>NZ_JBHSZA010000011.1:0-2891075 GCF_042663985.1 Haloplanus sp. GCM10025708 | reverse complement strand
CCGGCTGGCGAGCGAGGCGTACAGATCGCGGAGGGAAGTTCGTGACGTCCGTCGGCTGCGGTCGGGGCGCTGAAAGAGCGCTACGGGAACGAGAACGGACCGGCCGGGGCGACCGGTCGGACGCAGACGACGGAGGTCATCCCGTCGGACGGGTCCGTCATAGAAGCTGTGTCCGACAACGAAACCGACATACCCGCGCCGAGACAATCGGAGGCAATGGACTGCGACAAGTGCGACCGCGAGGCCGTCATGCACGCGGCGTACTCCGGGGCCCACCTCTGTGACGCCCACTTCTGTACGTCCGTCGAGAAACGCGTCCGGCGGCGCATCCGAAGCGACGCCCTGGTTCCGTCCGATGCGTCGCCCGAGAACCCCCAGACGTGGGTCGTCGGTCTCTCCGGAGGGAAAGACAGCGTCGTCCTCACGCACATCCTGGACGAGACGTTCGGGCGCGACCCGCGAATCGACCTCGTCGCCCTCACCATCCACGAGGGCATCGAGGGCTACCGCGACGAGAGCCTCGACGCCTGTCTCGAACTGTCGGAGGCGCTGGAGATGCGCCACGAGGTGGTCGCCTACGACGACGAGTTCGGCGTCCGCATGGACGACGTGGTGGAGTCGGACCCGATGGACATGGCCGCCTGTGCCTACTGCGGCGTCTTCCGGCGCGACCTCCTCGAACGCTACGCCGACGAGTTCGGCGCGGACAAACTCCTCACCGGTCACAATCTCGACGACGAGGCCCAGACCGCGCTGATGAACTTCCTGGAGGGCGACCTCGAACAGATGGCCAAGCATTTCGACGCGAGCATCGGCCCCTTCGCCGCCGGCGACGACGACCTCCGCGAACGCCCGGCGTCCGACCGGTTCGTCCCCCGGGCGAAACCCCTGCGCGACGTGCCCGAGAAGGAGATCGCCCTCTACGCGCATCTGATGGACCTCCCGACGCATATGGCGGAGTGTCCCCACGCCTCGGAGGCCTACCGCGGCGAGATTCAGGAACTGCTCCTCGAACTCGAAGAGAACCACCCAGGGACGCGACACTCGATTATGGCGGGCTACGAGGAACTCGCCGCGCTCGCGGCCCAGCGCTACCGCGACGACGGGACGGGAGCCGACCTGACCGACTGCGAGCGCTGTGGGTCGACGACCAGCGGAGACGTCTGTCGGAAATGCCGGCTACTGGAAGCGCTCTGAGCGTCGCTGGCGGCGCTGGGCTCGAAGAAACCGATCGACGGCGACGTTATTTGATGACGTCGACGCCGTTTCGCTGTTCGAGCTGGTCGTGTCCGCCGTCGGACTGCCACGACGCAGTGCTGGAGTCGGCGTTGGCGCTATCGCCGGCGTTCGCGTCGAACTCCGACCCGCCACCGTTGAGGCTCTGGCGGGAGCGGTCCGCCTGCTTTTGCGTGCTCGGGCCGAGGACCTGTGCGCTCTGGACGCCCGTCATGATGGCCATGACGCGGACCTTGCCCTTGTACTCGTCCTGAATGCGCGCGCCCCAGATGACGTTGGCACTGGCTTCCAGGCGTTCGGTGATGTTGTTGGCGATGCCTTCGGCCTCTTTCAGCGTGAGGTCGGGGCCGCCCGTGATGTGGACGAGACCGCCGGAGGCACCCCGGTAGTCGACGTCGAGCAGTGGGTGGTTCATCGCGTCGTTCACCACCTCCTGGGTCTTGTTCTTGTCCTGCGTCTCGCCGACGAGCATCACCGCGACGCCGCCCTGATTCATGATCGTGGACATGTCCGCGTAGTCCAGATTGATGAGAGGGCTGGGTGATGGTCTCGGAGATGCCCTTGACCGTCTCCGCGATGATCTGATCCATCACGGAGAAGGCCTTGCCGATGGGCAGGTTCGGGACGTAGTCGAGCAGGCGGTTGTTGTCGAGGACGATGATCGAGTCGGCCTCGCCGCGAAGCTTCTCGAGGCCCTCCTCGGCCTTGACCGTCCGCGCGCGTTCGACGTTGAACGGCGTGGAGACCATGCCGACGACGATCGCGCCCTGTTCTTTGGCGATCTTCGAGACGACGGGGGCGGCACCGGTACCGGTGCCACCTCCCATGCCGGCGGTCACGAACACGAGGTCCGCTTCGCCGAGGACCTCTTTGATGGTGCCCTGGGCCATTTCGGTGGCGCGCTCGCCCATGGAGGGGTCGCCGCCAGCGCCGAGACCCTGCGTGAGGGACTTGCCGACCAGGATCTTCGTGTCGGCCTCGACCATCTTGAGGTGCTGTTTGTCCGTGTTGATCGCGATCGTGTCCGCGCCGTCGACGCCGATGTTGTAGAGACGGTTGACGGTGTTGTTACCCGCGCCGCCACAGCCGACGATGACGATGCGCGGATCGCCGAACTGGTCGTCCTCGTCGTCGAGGTCGCGCTGTTGTTCGGCTTCTTCGTGCTCGATCGCCTCCTGAACGAATCCCTGCATCGTTACACCTTCGCCCAGCTGCGGTTGCTCCGCGACTCGCGGGACTCGTTCTGTTCGTTGAGCATCTCACGGACGGCCGAGCGAATCGCCTCGCTCCGATTCGGGAACTCTCCCGTCTCGACCATCTGCTCTACTTCCTCGATCTGCTGCTTCGGAATTCGTAGTGTCACACGCTCCATTGTTTCATTCCCCGGTAAGACGGCAGGGACGCGCCCCGTGATTTGTCTTACACGCCGAAATCGGCCGCACTGGGGTCGTCCCCGTGCGATTTCCGGCTATGTAAGACGGGCCGTCTTACGCAATCGTATTGACAGGGGGATACATTATAAAAGTAACGGCGGTTGTCTTACACATCCTCGGAAGTCGCGTATACACGGAGTATAGCGCGTTTACTCGGGGTTTAGGGCCTGTCGAGGACGTCAGCAGCGGGGGTACGGCGACCACAGCTGGGACAGAACGCCCAGCCTGACCGGATTTCGTCCCCGCATTCACAGAACACCCGGTGGGACGTCTTCTCCCCGCAGTTCGGGCAGTAAACGTGCTCGCCATCCAGATTCTCGCCGCATTGCCCGCACGTTTTACGCGACGCGTTCGACGTCTCCCCCGCGTTTTCGGCCCGCGTCTTACGCGGCGTGTCAGCCGTCTCACGTTCGACTGAGGCGTCGGGTGAATCGGACGTAGCGCCGTCGAGCGTGACGTTTACGTTGATATCGGGCGCGGCAGGCGACGCGCGGCCACCGACCGCGTCCAGCCGTTCCGCGATGAGTGCGTCCACGCGCGAGGCGAGCGCGTCGTCGACCGACGAGTCGGCGGTGCCCTCCTCAGCGTCGTCGAGATACGAGCGCAACGCTTCGCGCATGACCTCGCTCTTGGAGGCGTCGAACGCCTCCAGCCGTTCGACGAGGTCGTCGTCGGCGCGGAACGTTATCTTGCTCATCGTTAGCTCATGCGACCGGGGATTATTTGAATCTTCCCACCTGTCTGACGACTGTCTGTCGCTCGTCTGTCAGCGGACATCCGACGGACGCGAATGGCAATTTTTAAGCGCGAATCCTCGCTACCTGTAGCCGTCCGCTCTTAGCTCAGCCTGGTAGAGCAGCCGACTGTAGATCGGCTTGCCCCCGTTCAATTCGGGGAGAGCGGACTTCTCTTGCGAACGAAACGAGCAGCGAGAAGCGTCCTCGACCGAAGCGAGCGGACGGCTTCCCGCGCGTCATACGCGAGAGCATCCGCGCGGCGAACGGTACACCTCGCCGTCTTTCACGACGAGCGACGGCGAGCCGACCGCACCGATATCGTCGCGTGGGTCCCGCGAGTAGCCGACGACGTCCGCCGGCGTCCCCGCCTCGACGACGCCGAGGTCGGGGTGGTCCAGCTGGACGGCCGCGTTGTACGTCGTGGCCGCGAGTGCGTCCTCGGGATCCTGTCCGAACTCGACCATGCACTCGAGTTCCCGGTGGAGGCCCGGGTGCGGGAGGTTCGGTGACCCCGCGTCGCTCCCGGCGACGATCCGGGCGTCGTTCTCGACGGCGCGCGCGAACACCTCGGCGTGGCGCTCGTAAACCGACCGTGCGTTCTCGGCGGCGTATCCGGGTATCGAGTCGCTCCGGGCGATGTCGCGGTAGATGAACACCGTCGGATCGTAGGCGACGTCCTTCTCTATCAGGAGCGAGAGCGTCTCGTCGTCCATGAGGTTGCCGTGCTCGACGGTGTCGACGCCGGCCTCGACGGCGTTTCGGATCCCTTCGGTGCCGACCGCGTGAGCGGCTACCTGCAGGTCGAAGCGGTGCGCCTCGTCGACGACGGCGTCGAGTTCCTCGAACGAGAGTTCGCTCGCACCCGGGTCCTCCCCGACGGCCTGCCCGTAGACGCCGCCCGTCGCACTCACTTTGATCAGATCCGCCCCGCGACTCCGGAGCGTTCTGACGGCCGACCGAACCGCGTCGACGCCGTCGGACTCGATGCCCCAGAACGGGTCGTGTCCGCCGGTGATGATGATCGTCCGACCGCTGGCGAACGTGCGCGGCCCCGGAATCTGTCCCTCGCGTATCGCCGCGCCGACGGTTATCGCGACGTCGTCGGTGCTCCCGACGTCGCGAACCGTCGTGACGCCCGCCCGTAGCTGCCGGCGCGCGTTCTGGACCGCCTCGACGACCGTCTCCGCACGCGACTGGGCGCGGAGGGACGCGACCGGGTCTGCGCTCCCGTCCCAGACGTAGTGGACGTGCATGTCGACGAGACCGGGCGACAGAAAGCCGACGTCGTACGCCTCGGCGGACGACGACGGAGCGTCCTCGCAAACCTCCCGAATCTCACCGTCGGAGACGACGACCCCGGTCCGGTCGGAGGCCGTGTTTCGCGTCCCACACGTCGCCGTGGAGAACGACGTCGTCGCTCATCCCGACTCACCGCCGGTGCGCTCGGAGCGTGTCTCGCGCATCAGTCGCCTCAATGTGAATCGTTCACATCAAGCTACCGGCGAGGACCACGGGAGTACTTTTCACGGCGCTCGCCGAACCGAGTAGTATGTCGGACGTCGTCTTCGAACGCGCTCGCGTCGTCGACGGAACGGGCGCACCGTGGTTCCGAGGCTCCGTCGTCGTGCGGGACGGGGTCGTCTCAGCCGTCTCGAGGAGTCGACCCCCGACGTCGACGCCAGCGTGACCGTCGACGTGGACGACCGGGTGCTCTGTCCGGGGTTCGTCGACACGCATTCACACTCCGATCTGATGCTGTTCGACTCGCTTCTCGAACCCAAGGTTCGGCAGGGAATCACCACCGAGATACTGGGACAGGACGGATTCTCGATGGCCCCGATGTACCGGGACGGCGGCGCGGACGAGTGGCAACGGCAGTTGCGCGCGCTGGATGGCGACGTCAACGTGGACTGGACCTGGGGGAGCGTCGCGGACTACCTCGACGCCGTCGACGCCGCGGGCGTGCCGCTGAACGTCGGCCTCCTCGTCGGCCACGGGACGGTCCGGTTCAACGTCCTCGGCATGGCGGACCGCGATCCGACCGACGCCGAATTCGAAGAGATGGCGGAACTCGTGACCGAAGGCCTCGAAGACGGCGCGCTCGGCTTCTCGACCGGTCTCATCTACACGCCGTGTACGTACGCCAACCGAGCGGAGGTGCAACGACTCGCCGCCCGCCTCGGGCCGTACGGTCGCCCGTTCGTCGCACACGTCCGGAGCGAAGGGCGGTGGCTCTGGGACGCGCTCGACGAGTTCGTCGACGTCGGTGCCGAGGCGGGCATCCCGCTCCACCTCTCGCACTGCAAGGTCGCCGGGACCCAACAACAGGAAAGCCGACCGGGCGCTGGCGCTCGTCGAGGCGGCGCGCGACCGCGGCGTCGACCTCACCGTCGAGCAGTACCCCTACACCGCGGCCAGCACGATGCTCTCCGTCGTGTTACCGCCGTGGGTCCACGCCGACGGCCCGGACGGGACGATAGAACACCTGACCGACGAGCAGTCCCGCGACCGCATCCACGCCGACGTCGAACGCTGGCGCATCGACGGCTGGGAGAACTTCGGGGCGCTGACCGGGTGGGAGAACCTCGTCGTCTCGAACGTCGAGAGCGAGGCGAACGCCGCCCCAGAGGGGAAGAGCATCGCGGAGATCGCCGACGAACGCGGCGTCCGGGCCACGGACGCAGTCTGTGACCTCCTCGCGGAGGAGGAACTCGGCGTCAGCATCGTCGCCCACATGCTCGAGGAAGGCGACGTGCGAGAGATCCTGTCGAACGAGCGCGTCTGCGTCGCCACGGACGGCCTCTTCGGCGGCAAACCACACCCGCGCGTGTACGGCACGTACCCCCGAATCCTGGGGACGTACGTCCGCGAGGAGAACCTGCTCACGCTCGAAGAAGCCGTGCGGAAGATGACGTCGCTTCCGGCGCGGGCGATGGGACTCGACCGCAAGGGTCTCGTCCGCCAGGGCATGGACGCCGACCTCGTCGTCTTCGACCCCGCCACCGTGCGTAGCACCGCGACGTTCGACGACCCGCGCCGGCATCCGAAGGGAATCCACCACGTCCTCGTCGACGGCGAGTTCGTCGTCCGCGACGGCGAGACGACGGGCGAGACGCCGGGGCGAGCGATTCGCGCCGGCGTCGAGTAGCGGCGCGCGCTCGCACCAGCATATTCAAGTTCGTTTTCGCTAACTACGAGGCAGTGGCAGTCTCGTTCGACCTCTTCGGAACGCTCGTGTGCGTCCCGTCTCCGTCGGACCCGGCGGCCGCCGTCGGCGACGCCCTCGACGAGCGAGGCGTCCCCGTCCCCGCCGACTGGGACGACGCCTATCGCGAACGACACGTCGACGCGCCGCCGGGCGCGGAGACACCCCTGCCGGCACACGTCGCGGCCGCGCTCCGGAGCCGCGGCGTCTACGCGCCGGGCGCCGTCGTCCGCCGCGCCGTCGCCGCCGCCTTCGACCCGGACGTTCGAACACGAGAGGGAGCGGCCGTCGCCCTCGACGCCGCGCGCACCGCCGGTCCGGTCGCCCTCTGTTCGAACTGTAGCGTCCCTGGTCTCGTCTCCCGCGCGCTGGCCCGCGCAGAACTCGACCGCGACGCGTTCGACGCCGTCGTCACCAGCGTCGGGTGTGGCTGGCGGAAACCGGACGAACGCGCCTTCCACGCCGTCGCCGCCGAACTCGGCGTGCGTGCGGACGACCTCGTCCACGTCGGCGACGACGAACGAACCGACGGCGGCGTCGAGTCGGTCGGCGGCTGCTACGTCGACGTGTCCGACGCCCCGCTCGCCGAACTCCCACAGCGACTGGAGGCGACGCCGTGACGCCGTTTCCCGGGGAGTGGCGACGGCCGTCTTGCTGGCGGCCGCGCTCGACCGACTGGTCGCCGAGCCACCGGCCCGCGCCCATCCCGTGGCGTGGATCGGCCGGGCGATCACACGCGTCGATCGACGCTGGACGCGGCCGCGCCTCGTCGGCGTCGCCGTGGCCGTCCTCCTGCCGCTGAGCGCCGCCGGCCTCGTCGGCGCGGGCGTCGCCGTCGCCGAGCGCGCCCACCCGGCCGTCGCCGCCGTCGCCGCCGGCCTCGTCCTGTTTTCCGCGACGAGCCGTCGACTGCTGCTCGACACCGCGAGAGGCGTCACCGCGGCGTCGGACGCCGATCTCGACGCCGCCCGGACGGACCTGCGAGCCCTGGCCGGACGGGACGCGTCGACGCTGTCCGCCGCCGAGGTCCGAGCGCCGCCGTCGAGAGCGCCGCCGAGAACCTCGCCGACGGGCTGGTGGCTCCGCTCGCGGCCTTCGCGCTCGTCGCTCCGCTCTCGCTCCTCGCCGCCGCGGGCGCGACGTGGGTCAAGACCGTCAACACGCTCGACTCCGTGCTCGGCTACCGCTCGAAACCGGTCGGCTGGGCCAGCGCCCGCCTCGACGACGCCGTCATGTGGCTTCCCGCCCGCGCGAGCGCCGTCCTCGTCGCCGTCGCGGCCGGGCGACCTGGGTCGCTGGTCGCCGCCCGCCGCGAGGCCCGCGCGCCGGCGTCGCCGAACTCCGGGTGGCCGATGGCGACGCTCGCCGTCGTCCTCGGCGTCCGCCTCGAGAAACCGGGCCACTACGCGCTCGACGGCGGGAAGGGACTCCCGTCCGTCGACGACGCGAGACGCGGCGTCCGCGTCGTCGGCCGCGCCGGACTGCTCGCGTTCGGCGTCGCAGCGTGTCTCCCGCCGGGGGTGCGAGCGTGGTTCTGAGCGTGCTTCGCGGTGTGCTTACTACGCTCCGCGGTGTGCTTACTACGCTCCGCGCTGTGCTTACTACGCTCCGCGCTGTGCCCGCTGCACTTCGGGGCGCGCTCGCGTTCCTCACGCGCCTGCCCGTCGGCGGCGGCGAAGCAGCGTGGGACGCCTTCCGTCGAACCCCCGCCGCGTTCACCCTCGCCGGCTACGTCGTCGGGGCGCTCGCCGCGCTCCCGTTTCTGCTCGCGGCACCCGTCACCGCCGTGGCCGTCCTCTATCTCGTCGGCCTCTATCTCGTCACCGGCGTCACCCACGCCGACGGCCTCGCCGACCCTGGCGACGCGGCGGCCGTCCACAGCACCGGCGGCGGAGACGACGCGCCGTCGGCGACCGACCGCCGACGGGCCGTCCTGAAAGACTCCGCTACCGGCGTCGGGGGCGTCCTCGCGCTCTCGCTCGCGCTCGTGGCGCTCGCGTTCGGCGCGCTCGGGATGGCCGAAGCGACGCCGGCGGTCGGGGTCCGTCTCGCTCTCGCCGCCGAGGTGGGCGCAAAGGCGGGCGTCGCCACCGTCGTCTGCCTCGGCGACGCGGCACACGAAGGGCTCGGCTCCGCCGTCGTCGACGAATCCGGACCGGCGTCGCTCCTGCCCGCCCTCCTCGTGGCGCTTCCGGCCGCGGCGTTCGCGCCGGCCGGCAGTACGCCGGCCCTGGTCGTGGCCGTCGCCGCCGGTCCCGTCGTCGCGCTGGCCGTCGCCCGGTGGAGTCGTCGGCGGCTCGGCGGCGTGAGCGGCGACGTCCTCGGCGCGACGAACGAACTCGGGCGGGTCGTCGCCGTCCACGCGGGGGTGATCGCGTGGACGCTCTCGTGATGTGCGGCGGCGAGGGGACGCGCCTCCGTCCCGAGTACGAGGCGGAGAAACCGCTCGTCGACGTCGGCGGGATACCCATGGTCGACCGGGTGATCGAAGCCCTCGCGGCGAGCCACGCCGACGACGTCTTCGCCGTCGTCTCGCCGCAGACGCCGGCGACGCGGAGCCACCTCGTCGACCGGGGCGTGGCCGTTATCGACGCCCCAGGCGAGGGCTACGTCGCCGATCTGCAGTACGCGCTCGACCGGGTCGAGCGCCCCGTCCTCACCGCCGTCGCGGACCTCCCACTGCTCGAACCGATCCTCGTCGACCGCACTCTGGCCGTCGCCGGTGGCGGGTCGCTCACCGTTGTCGTGCCGGCGGAACTGAAACGCCGACTCGGCGCGAGCGCGGATTCGGCGTTCGAACGCGACGGGAGGAGTTCGCGCCGACCGGGCTCAACGTGGTCGGCGAGGCCGACGACGCCACGTACGTGAGCTACGACGCCCGACTCGCCGTGAACGTGAACCGACCGTCCGACGTCGAACTCGCGGCGGCGTTGTGTGCGTAGGCCCCGATGCGGGACAGGGATCGTCGCGGACGACGACGGGGTCGGGGCCGCCGAGTCCGGACGCCGGCCGCGTGCACTGGCTCGCGGAGGGAGTGTGTGCGAATCGTTGTCGCGGACGGAACACTTGAGGCATTGCAGTACATCACCCGCACCCATGGATCCTGAAGCCGTCGCTGGGGTCGAGCGCGTGGCACACGGGGGCAGCCGATCTGCGCCTGCTCGATTTCAGCGCGAACACGAACCCCGAGCGACCGTCGGGTGTCGTCGGAATCTACGAGTCCGCGTTCGGGGCCGCGAGCGAGTACCCCGCCGACGACTACTGCGAGTTCCGGACGGCGGCCGGGGCCTACGTCGGCTGTGAACCCCGAGATGTCGTCCCGACCAGCGGCGGTCTGGCCGCCATCCGTCTCGCGCTGAACGTCGTCGTCGAAGCCGGCGAGTCGGTGCTGGTCCCGACGCCGAGTTTCGGCGAGTACGACCGGGAGATCAGGCTTCAGGGCGGACTCCCGGAGGCGGTCCCGTACGACGAACTCCTCGACGCCGATCCGTCTGACCACGCCGCCGCCATCGTCTGCAACCCGAACAACCCGACCGGCGACGCCTACCCGACGGACGAACTCGTCCGGTTCGCCGAGCGCTGCCGGCGGGCCGGGACGACCCTCGTCGCGGACGAGGCGTTCCTCGATTTCACCAACCGCCCCAGCCTCGCGGGCGAGCCGGGCGTGGTCGTCGCGCGGTCGCTCACCAAGATGTTCGGCCTCCCGGGGTTGCGGGCGGGGTTCGCCGTCGCCACGGGCGACCTGCGCGACCGCCTGGAGACGGCGCGGCTGACGTGGACGCTCTCGACGCCCTGTGCCGACGTCGGCGCATACTGCATGAAACAGACCGAGTTCGTCGAGCGGACGCGCCGCCGCGTCGAGTCGGAGCGCGAACGGATGCGAGCGGCGCTGTCGACGCGGTTCGACGTCCACCCCTCGGACGCCCCCTTCCTCCTCCTCGACGTCTCCCCGCACGACGCGTCGACGGTGATCGACGCCGCGCGGGAACGCGACATCGTCCTCCGCGACGCGACGACGTTTCCCGGCCTCGACTCGCACGTCCGCGTCGCCGTCAAACGCCCCTCACAGAACGACTGCCTGCTCGACGCGCTGTCGGATGTTTGAGGCGACGCGCGCCCGCGGCGTCTGTCGCCTCCGGCGCGAGGGAGCGCGGTGGCTCTCGACCGGCTTCGGCGGCGGCTTTACCGACGCACCGGCCGCCTACAACGTCACCGTCCCCGAGGGGTTCTCGCGCACCGACCTCGGGGCGTTCGTCGCCGAACGGTGCACCGACGCCGGCTTCGACGACGAGGGCCCCGCCCTGCTGACCGGCGTCGACCAGCGCCACGCCCGGTGTGCCCGCTTCGGCCCCGTCGAGGCCGTCGTCACGGCAGGGCTCTCGAACCCCGCGGCGCTCCCGGTCGACGCCGACTCGCGGGGCACGGCCGTCCCCCGCGCCGATGACGACACGCCGACGCCCGGGACGGTGAACGTCGTCCTCGGGACGACGCGCGCGCTCGACGCCGGCGCGCAGGCGAACCTGCTGGCCCTCGTCGCCGAGGCGCGGACGGCGACGTTGCTCGCCACCACCGGCTTCACGGGGACGACCAGCGACGCCGTCGTCGTCGCCTGCGACCCGTCGGGCGAGCCGACGTCGTTCTCCGGGAGTGCCACCGAGGTGGGCCACGCCGCGCGCGTCTGCGTCCGCGACGCCCTCCGCGCAAGCCTCGCCTCCCGGTATCCCGACGACGACTTCCCCGACGCCGTCGCCGACGCCGACCACGGCGTCGTCACCGAGGGCCGGGCGGACGTCTCGCCGGTGTGAACGGCGACGGATCGGCCACCACGACGTCCGCGGGTCGCACCGACGCGGCGTCTTCGTCGAGCGCTGCGGTGGCTCGACGCCGGAATCTGCCTCACGCGAGGGGTGAAATACAAGCGCGGGGCTCCCGTACGGGGAGGCATGGACAAGGCACTGGCGGACTACGAGTGCGAGGCCTGCACCTCGGAGGACGAACCGCTCACGGAGGCGGAGTACGCCGACTATCTCGCGGAACTCGACGGCGACGTCTGGGAGGTAGTCGACGACCACCATCTCGAAGGGACCTACGCGTTCGACGACTTCCGCGACGCGCTGGAGTTCACCTACGACGTCGGCGAGCTGGCCGAGGAGGAATGGCACCACCCGGACCTCCACCTGTCGTGGGGCGAGGTGCGAGTCGAGATGTGGACGCACAAAATCGACGGGCTACACGAGACCGACTTCGTGATGGCGGCGCGGATGGACCGGATCCACGAGGCGTACGCGCCGGAGTGAGCGCGCCGCTCGGGTTCGAGCCCCCGCCGGCCACTGACGTACCGGCACGCACTTGTCCGTGTCCCGACAATCGCCGACCATGGTCGGGTCGCGGACACTCACCGCACTCCTGGGATTCGCCGTCAGCCTCGCCGCGAGCGTCGCCGCGTGGTACTACTTCGACACCCTGCTGGTGTTTCTGTTCGTCCCGTTCGTGCCGCTGCTCTTCCGCCGAGGGAACGAGGCGGAGCCACCGCCCGTCAGGGAGTGTCCGACGTGTGGATTCACCACCCGGAACCCGTCGTACGACTACTGTCCGCGCGACGGAACCGACCTCGACGTGCGCGGCGACGGAACCGATCGCTAGTGACCCGATTGCGTCGGGAAAGGGAGGATGCCAACAGTCGACACGGCACATTTATTAGTCCGTCCACAGGAATGTCTTCCCGACAGGACGTTCGATATGGTGGGCCCGAACGACGTCGACGACGAATCCACGGGGCAACGCGACGACTGGCAGGGCGACCCCGAGCCGGCGACGGCGCTCGTGCTCACGTCACGAAGCGAACTCGGGGCGGCGGACGCCTGCGCCCACCGACTGACGGCCGCCGACCCCGCCGAGGAGAACGTACTGGTGGTCACGTACACGCAGTTGGTCGACGACGTACTCGACCGCTGGCGTGACGTCTCCGGGGCGATGCCCGCTGCGTTCGGCCTCATCAGTTTCGCCGAGTCCACTCGTTCGGCCGCCCGGTCACCGTCGACGCCGACGTCTCTCCCCGGGAGCAACGTCACGCTCACGGCGATGAATGACCCGGGCGACCTGCAGGGCCTCGGGACGGCCATCACGCTGTATCTCGACGACTGGGCCGACGACGGCCGGCGAACGGTCGTCTGTGTCGACTCGCTGACCCCGATGCTCCGCGAACGCGGCACCGAGCAGGTGTTCCAGTTCCTCCACGTCCTCACGGGATACGTCAAGCGAGCGGACGCGTGTACACGTCCACCTCGACCCAACCCGACACGACGACCGGACGATAAAGACGCTCGAGCCGCTGTTCGACGACGTCTGTGGGTCCGAGACGGACGCCGGGGCCGAGCGGTCGTCGGCCGCGGACGTCGAACGCGACGTCGTTCGCAATCCGCGGCGGCGCTACATCCTCGCGTACCTCTACGATCACGAGAACCCGGTCGGACTGCGCGCGCTCGCCGCCGGCGTCGCCGCCACCGAGAACGACGCCGAGGTCGACGATCTCACGTCGTTAGAGTGCGACCGGGTGTACACGGCGCTGGCGGCCTCACACCTCCCGCAGTTACAGAACGCCGGCCTCGTGGAGTTCGACACCGACGGGAAAGAGGTGACCCTCTCGCCGGCGGCGAGGCGGAATCGACGGCTCAGGCAGTACGTCGAAGAGTTCTCCGAGTGACGGCGGCTACTCCTCGAACGACGGGTCGATCAGCAGTTCGCCGTCGTTGGTGATCTCGACTTTACACCCCGCGAGGACGAACGACAGGTCTCCGCCTCGGCGCGGCGTGCCGTCGTGTTTGTCCTCGAAGATGGCGTTGAGGGCGTCCGGCTGGACGACGTCGTTGAGATGTACCTGCGTCGGGTCGCGACCCGTGACGTCCATCACGGCGTGGACCACGGTCACGCTGAGTTCCGTGTCGCCCGTTTTCTCGTAATCGACCGCGTACACCCGTCGTTCGGAGTCGTATTCGGGAACTACCCGGCCCGGATCATCGCTTTCTTGGCGCATAGGGAGTCGTCTCGTCTAGTCAGTGCAGTGGAAGGATACATAAGTATGTGGGTGGTCACGCCGTCGAGACGCTGATGTCGAGAGGCGTCTCGTATCTGAGGTTGTCCGTGACCGGACATCGCTCTTCGACCGTCGCGATCCAGCCGTCGAGCGTCTCCTCATCGGCGTCGGTGTCCACGTCGACGGTGACGCGAATCTCCTCGTAGCCCGCACGCGGTTCGTCCGACGTTCCCTGGAACTTCCGCGGGTCGACGTCGCCCTCGGCCGAAAACGACATCGAGCGGACGTCGATGTCCATCTCGTCGGCGACGAGATGTCCGACGACGTTGAGACACCCCGAGAGGGAGGCGAGGACGTACTCGAGCGGATTGGGGCCGTCGTCGGTGCCGCCGAGGGACTCGGGTTCGTCGATTACCAGTTCGAAATCGCGGACCTCGACCGTCGTCTTGGTCGCGTTGTCGCTCACTGCCTCGGTGCCGAACGAAACGAGATTCTGCTCCGACATACGTCCGGGGACGATTGCCACGAACTAAATGCTACCGCAGGCCCGTGTCGGCGGAGTGGTCCAATGCGGCCGAGAGTCCCCACTCACCCGTCGTCCAATGCGGCTGAGAGTCCCCACTCCTCGGCGCGGGTCCGGGCTTCCTCCCGGGCTTGTTCGCGGATGGCCTCGATTTTCTCCTCGTCTTCGAGAAACGCCTCCACGGGATCGGCCGGGTCGCCGGCGTCGAGTCGGTCGTCGGGGGCCGCCTCGCGAGTGCGTTCGGCGAGAGCCAGGTCGCCCGCGAGGCGGTCGGCGGGGACGTCGGGTGCGACCCGGAGCTCGGGGGTGTCGTGGGTGTCTTCGAGGGCCGCGGCGTCGACTTCGTAGAGTTCGACGCTGTACGGGCCGGGACCGCGAGGTCGGCGAGGGCGTCCGCGCCGCCGCGGTCAGTCTCCGTGTTGTACGCGAGCACCGGCACCCCCGAGTCGAAGGTGACGATGCCGGCGGTCCCCTCGTCAGGAGGAGCGCGTCCTGCGGTTCGAAGACGGCGTACCCCGTGAGTTCGCGGTCGAGCGCCGACGCGAGGGCGACGCCGGGGTCGCTGACGACCCGCGATCGGACGAGACGGCCACGTGGGATTCTCATACTTCGTCGGGAACGACGGCGCTCCGGAAGCGGTCGGCCACGTCCTCGCTGTCGCCGGCGCGGACGTCGATGCGGGCGGCGGCGTCGCGGAAGGCCTCGGCCGCCGTCGACTCCGGCGCGTACGAGAGCAGGGGTTCGCCGGCGCGCCGGGCGTCGCTGGCGACGTCGCTCTCGGGGACGACGCCGAGCGTCCGACCGCCGAAGTAGCGTTCCGCCCGGTCGACCACGCGGTCGACGTCCGCGTCGTCGCGGATGCGGTTGAACAGGATGCCCGCCGTCTCCGTCCCGTACGACCGGGCGTACTCCTGGACCTTCAGGCCGTCGCTGAGCGAGGGGATCGTCGGCTGGAGGACGACGACCGTGCGGTCGGCGAGCACGACGGGCAGGACGGCGCTCTTCGAGCCGAGGGCGGCCGGCGAGTCGAGCAGGAGGACGTCGGTGTCGGCGGCGAGGTCGGCGACGACGCCGCGGAGGCGTTCGGGGTCTGCCGCCCGAAACGCGGCGAGACTCGTCCCGCAGGGGACGACGTGCATCCCGAATCGCTCGTAGACGGCCGCCGAGACGTCGGTGGCGACGTCCTCGACGAGCAGGTCGTGCAGCGTCACGTCGACGTCGTCGAGACCCGTATGAAAGAGGAGGTTCGCCATGCCCGTGTCGGCGTCTACCACCGTCACGTCGTACTGCTCCGCGAGCGCCATCCCCAGCGCGAGCGTGCTGGTGGTCTTGCCGGTCCCACCTTTCCCGCTCGCCACCGCGAACGCCTCGACCATTGGCGTGGACTCCCGTCCGCCCGCGAATAAAGCTTCGCCTCCCGCGCCGGTCACTCCGTCCGGAACCGAAGCCGATAGTCGTAGTACGCGCCGTCGTAGCGGAGCATCCGGCGTCCTCGTCGTCGACGCCAGCGTCCTTCCGGACGTCGCCGTCGAGGTAGGCCCGTTCGTGCATCGCTCGCAACACGTCCCGGTAGCCCGACGAGTAGGGGTGGGACTCGCTGTAACCCCCGGTTCGCGCCGACTCCATCACGTTCCGCGCCGCCGGCGAGAGAGCGTCTCGCGAGATACGGGCGTCGACGAACTTCGCCCGGAGAATCGCCTCCATGCGCTCGGGCGACTCCGCGACCGGTTCGACTGTCGCCCGGTAGACGGGTCCGTGAAACTGTTCGCGGTCGATTTCGACCGCGTAGACCGTCTCACGGTACGTGACGTGAGTCGGGCCGTCGTCGGCCAGCAGCCTGCTCGCGTCGACGGCCTCGCCGCTCCCGTAGACGTAGCCGCCGCGCCGGACCAATCCCCACGGCACGCCGCCTTCGTTGCCGCGCGCCCGGGCGGCGAAGTACGCGACTTCGACGGCTTTCCGGTCGACCGCGGGAAGGCGGGAGGCGGCCACGCCGTCGGGCGTCGCCGAGTCGTTCGGATCGCCGACGTCCGACAGTCGAAGGACCGGACGGGTCGCCGTCGCTTCGTCGACGACGACCGAGTCGAGGCGGTAGTAGGTGCCGTTCCGTTCGGTGTAGGTTGGGTCCTCCGGAGTCGAATCGAACGGCGTCCGGTACCGCGTCGTGTAGGGCCGGCCGTCGCGGGCCGCCTCGAACGCTCGTTCGTCGTGGGTGAGCCGAGTCTCCGAGAGGTCGTCGACGAACTGTTCGCGTAGCGATCGGCCGTCGCGGGAGAGCGTGAGCGCCAGCACCCGCGTCGAGTCGTCGGCGTCGCCCCCGTCGAACGCGCCGAGACATCCGGAGAGCGCCGTAGCCACGGTCGACGCGACGACCGCCGACAGAAATCGCCGTCGGGAGGGAGGGGAATCTGACATACGCCCTCTCGGCGAGGAACGCATAAATGCCTGCTCGTAGCTCAAACGCACGTCGTCGTCATCACTCGCGCGGGAGCGATACGTTCTGCATCCGCGACCCACACACCGGACAGACGCTGACGCGGTCGTCCGAGACGACGCGTTCCAGACAATCGATGCATTCGAACTGCTGTTCGTCCGTCGACGGGTGCGAATCCGATCGGACCATAACTCGTACCGAGCTTTTCGTTCTCGGATATAAACCTACTCTTAATATTCTTAAATGATTCAATATCAAATCCCGATATAGAGGTCGGTTCGTGAAATAATAGTAGCACGGCGGACCCGGGTTTTGTATCCGGTCGAGCGTCGCCTCCGCGGACGACCGGTCGCGTTTCGTCCCGAGTCAGTGGACATAAAGTCCGAGAACCGCTGGATTCGACCATGCGACATCTCGGGCTGAAGGTCCGAATGGTCGTCGTCGGCAGCATCCTGTTCGGCTTCTACGCGCTACTCGCCGCCGTGGCGTTCGCCATGGGCGTGGGGCTCCCCATCGTCCTCGCCGGATCGGTGCTGTTCGTCGGCGTCCAGCACGTCCTCGGGAAGAAAGTCGCGCTCTGGAGCGTCGGCGCTGAGGAGCTGTCCGAAGAGCGACACCGGACGGTTCACGACCGGGTCGACCGCCTGAGCGACGAGATGGGTATCGAGAAACCCCGGCTGATGGTGGCCGACATGGGCGTGCCGAACGCCTTCGCGGTCGGGCGCAAGGGCGCGGGCGTCGTCGTCGTCTCGTCGGAACTCCTCCGGCTGCTCGAACCGGACGAACTGGAGGGCGTCCTCGCACACGAACTCGCGCACATCCGCAACCGGGACGTGGTGATGATGGTCCTCGGACAGAGCATCGCGTCGCTCGTCGGCATCGCCGTCCAGTGGAGCATCTTGCTCACCGGCGACAACGACATCGCGGACTTCGCCCTGAGCATGGTCGCCGGAACGCTGAGCCAGTTGGTCGTGATGGTGTTCGTCCTCGCCATCTCGCGCTACCGCGAGTACGTCGCCGACAGCGACGCCGCGGACGCCATCGGCGGCGGCGACCCCTCGCTCGCGCCCTGGAGAAGATCCAGCGCGGCGCACGGGGCGGCGCGGACGTCGAATCGAACGTGAACGCCCTCTGTATTTTCGGTGGAGAGCGCGGTCTCCTGCGCTCCCTGTTTGCGACGCATCCGCCGGTCGAGAAGCGCATCGACCGCCTCCGGGAGTGAACGCGGCGACGATGGATCGACGCCGTCGGCTCTTCGCGGCCGCCCTCGGCGTCGGGGCGGGGGCGATCAGTCTCTCGCACAGTCGCGTCCCCGACGGCGTGCCGTTCTCGCCGGTGGTCGCCCGCGGTCGCGTCGGTGCGGACTTCGTCGACCGAACCGAGCTCGCCGCCGAGGGGACGGTTCGCGGCGAGATGGACGACCTGTCGGCCTACGCACGGCCGGGGTTCGACCCCGACGCCGTTGCCCCCGCAGTCCGCCGCTTCTACGAGGAGACGGCCGACTACCGGATGGCCTACCGCGTGCGGTGGCACCGCGGCTTCCGCCTCGGCGCGGCCGCTGCTACCCGGCTCACGAGTCGCCTCCGTCAGCTGAACCTCCCCGGCCCGGGCGACGCGGAGGTGCGTCACCTCGAGAGCCGTTTCGTCCCGCTCCGCACCGACTGTGACCCGCGCGACGGTGCGCGGGCGTGGATTCGAACCGATGCCGCGACGGGAAACGCCGTCTTCGTCGCCCTTTATGCGAGCCACGTCCACGACGGGATCCGCGACGTCAACATCGCCGTTCCGCTCCCGTACTGTAATCTGAGCACCGTGCTCCGTCCGGAACAGCTCGACGCGGGCGGCGTCGAACTCACCACGCGCCGTCCCGGCCACCCCGGCCTCTACCTCGTGACCCGCCGCGGAGCGGCCGCCGCGCCGATGGACCAGCGATTCCGAGTGTGGCCCTCGACGGCCGACGCACCCGCCCCCGACAGCGTACGGTCGCTCGCGCGTCGAGTCGACCGCGATACGTCGGACGACTGCGACGCGGTGCTCGCCCGCCACGCGATGTGGGTCCTCGGCCAGCGATTTCTCACCGTCGACTACGTCGCCGGGCGGTCGCCTTTAAGTCGTTCTCGTCACAACGGAGAGATATAGAGGGCGTTCGCGGGCGCTTCGTTTTCGACGACGCCGCTACAGTCAAGGTCACGACGCCGCTGTACGGAACCATGGGCGAATACTACGTCACCTGTGACGGACGGCGAGTCGACGGGCCGTTCGAGACGCGCGCCGAGGCCAAACGGGTCGCCGCCGACCGGAACGCACACGACGTCGGCACCCACTACGCGGTGACGAAAGTCGCGTGAGTCGGGGGACCCGCGTTCCTTTAAGTCGTTCTCGTCACAACGGGAAGATATAGAGGGAGTTTCTCGCGGGAACCGCACGCTTCGAGCGCTCGCGCCGCCGGGCGTGCCGGCCGCCGCGCCCGCGACCGAAGTTTGAACTACGGCGAGCGACGAGTCCGTACCGAATGACCGACCGCGGAATCCCGACTCGCTCGCGGCCGTCGGCAAACTCGGCGGAGCAGCACGCTCGTCTCGACGTTCGTCCGGGTTCGGGCGCGCTCGCGCGGTCCGCGGCCAACCGCGACGTCCACACGCGGCGCTGGGGCGTCGTCTCGCCCGCGGCGACGCTCATCGGTCGCGCGGAGTCGCCGTCCGCGGACGTCTCCGAGACGGTACGGCAGTTACACGACGAGCGCCACGCCGCGATGGCGGGTCACGGCGAACGGATGCACCGCCTCGACAAACTCCGCATCACCCACGCGCTGTGCAGTCACCTGTCGCTGACGCCGTGGCAGCGTGACCGCGCCCTCGGTATCGTCCGCGACCTGGACTTCTCGGCGTTCGGCAGCCAGCGCGCGATCGAGAAGGTGGCGCTGGTCGCCATCCGCTACGTCGTCGACGACGACCGGAAACGACGGCTCGGCCTGCACGACACCGAGTGGGTGAACGACCGCTCGCCCGAGGAGTTGCAGTCGCTGTACGACCGCTTCGACTCCGTCAAAGACGAGGCCGCCTTCGAGGACCTCCTGGACGCCCACGACCTGGACAAGACGAGTCTGAACCGCCTCCACCGGACGCTCCGCGAGGAGGTCGAGTCGCGGGGCGTCGGCGGGGTCGCTCTCGGGCGAAACCCGTATCGCGACCCGAACCTGCCGGACGTGCGGGACCGCGAACGGACGACCGAATCGGACGAGTAACGCCCCGCGCCGGGGCAACTGCGTACGCGACAACGGCCGCGTTCGGCGCGACGGGACCGCCGTCGGGGACGCGGGAATCCCCGACGCGTCCGGCTTCGGCGTCGCGGGCGCGAACGACTCGGCGATCGTCGCCGAAAGTCCGTACGGCCGACGGACGCCGAACGCGGGGCGCAGGTCAGGCTTCGAGCGGCGCTTCGAGTTTGGCCACGTCGAGGCGGAGTTCGTTGGTGCCTTCGTCGAAGGACTCGACCTGGCCGGCGACGACGAGACGCGTCCGCGGCGTGGGGCCGACGACGACGGCGTCGCCGACTTCGAACTGCGTGACCGGCTGATCGAGCGTGAGCCGGGCACGACACTCCTCCGGATGATTGACGTCGACGAAGTCGATCTCGTCGACGACGACGTCCCGACGTTCGTATTCGCGCGCGAGGACGAGCGATTCGGCGTCGTCCAGCGACTGCTCGTCGAGCGCCTCGTAGGCGTTCACCGTGGGCTTGTATCCGCCACCGGGACCGGGGATGCCCTCGACCAGATTGAGCGCGGTGAGGCTCTGCATCTGTCCGCGAACTGATCCCGTCGTCCGCCCGACGGCCTCGGCGACGTCTTCACCCGTCATCGGTTCCTCCGTCGACCGGTATCCGTCGACGAGTTCGGCGAGGATCTCCTGTTGGCGATCGGTTAGCTCCATTCGAGTCACGCGGTACGGGTCAGGGGGAAATAGGTGTTCTGATTACTAACCAATCGTCGCCGATGTCACGATGTTCGTCGAATACTGATCCAATATTCAAAAATAACACCCTGATATAGTCCAAGAAGTAGACGGTCTTCGAATTACGCTACCTCGTCCCAGCGGCGTAGCACCTCGACGCACGTCTCGACGAACCACGCCATCCACGCGACGAACGCGAGGAGATAGATGCCGTATCTGAGGGCTGTGTTCGAGACGAACTGCACCGCGAGGCCGAACGCGACGAGCGCACAGAGGGCGGCGACGTTCCGTCGGTTGGGCCGGAGCGTCTCGCGGATTGCGTCGAGTAGCATGGTTTCGCGTCCGGTGAGTACGACCGCGTCGTACGCGGGCGTACGACCGGTTCCCCGAAAAACGCACCGACCGTCGCGCGGACGAACGTCGTCTACGGCGAGACCGGCAGTTCGGGGGCGTCGGCGATTTCCTCGACCGTCTGGGCGACGGTGAACAGCGTCCGTTCGTCGAAGTGACTCCCCACCAACTGCATCCCGACGGGGAACCCGTCGACGCTCCCACACGGCAGGGTCAACGCCGGGTGGTGCGTGTGATCGAAGGTGGCGGTGTTCCGGTGGTTCTCGACGATGCGTCCGACTCGCTCTACCCGACTCAACGACTCGTCTCGCTCGTAGGGCAACATCGGAATCGTCGGCATCACCAGCGCGTCACAGCGGTCGAGGTGCTCGTTCAACTGGCGCTCGAGTTCGAGGATGACGTTCTTGGCTTTGGCGTAGAACTCGATGCCGAACTCGTCGGCGAGATACGTCCCCACGATGAGCGAGTTTTTCGCCGTCGGCGGGAGTTCGTCCGCGCGGGACTCCTTGCGCGGTTCGAACGCGTCGATCAGATCCGACCAGTACCACCCGGTGTGGTGCGTTCCGACTCCCGCCTCCTCGACGAGTCGCGTTCCGCCCTGAATCTCCATCGGCGTGATGAGCGAGAGGATGTCCCGGTGGTAGTCGACGCTCACCGACTCGACGTTCGCGCCCCGGGATTCGAGCTCGTCGACGACGCCGCGAACCGTCCGGTCGACCGCCGGATTCGACTCGTCCCAGCCGAACCCTTCCTCGAGGACGCCGAGGGTCATCCCGTCGACGGCCTCGTCGAGAGCGGCGGTGTAGTCGTCAGCCGAGACGCCGCGGGGCTGTCTGGCGTCCATCTTGACGCCGTTCTGGCGGTCTTCGCCGGCGAGGACCTCCGTGGCGACCGCCGCGTCTTCGACGCTTTGTGTCATCGGTCCGACGTGGTCGATCGTCGGGTCGAGCGGGAAAATTCCCGTGTACGGGACGAGCCCGGTCGTCGGTTTGAGGCCGACGATGCCACACCACGACGCCGGAATGCGAATCGATCCGCCCTGATCGCCGCCGAGGGCGATGTCGCACTCGCCGAGTGCGACGGCCGCCCCGCTCCCGCTCGACGATCCGCCAGCCAGTCGCGACGGGTCGTGCGGGTTGGGGACGGTGCCGTAGTCCGAGATGTCGCTGGAACCCGACCAGGCGAACGCCTCCATGTTCAGCTTCCCGGAGATGGTCGCCCCGGCGTCGAGCAGCCGAGTGACTACCGTCGCGTCGATCTGCGGGGCGTATCCCCGCAGCAGACGCGATCCACAGGTCATCTCGTAGCCCGCGAGCGCGATGTTGTCTTTCAGTCCGACCGTCCGCCCCGCGAGCGGTCCGCGTTCGTCCCCTTCGACGGTGCATTTCGTAATCCAGACGTTACACGGGTTGTCGTCGTCCGTCGGCCGGTGTCCCGCCGGGCGGTCCGTGTACGTGCGGCGGTGGAGTTCGAACTCGGGGGACGGAAGCTCCACGATGCGTTCGACGTCGGCTAACGCGCCGTCGAGGAGTTCGGCGTAATCCGCCAGTTCCTCGTCGGTCAACTCCAGCCCCAACTGTTCGGCGATGGCCGCCACCCGTTCCGGCGGCGGGCGATGGATCGTGGGATACGTTTCGGACGGCATCGTTACACCGTGATGTGTTGCTGGACGACCTCCGAATCCCGGAGCTCGTCCGGCGGGAGTTCGTTGACGATTTCGCCGGTCTCGATCACGTAACACCGTTCCGTGGTGTTGATGGTGAACTCGAGGTGCTGTTCGACGAAGAAGATCGTCGTCCCGATGTCGTCGTTGATCTCTTTGACGGCGTCGCTGATCTCTTCGACGATGGTCGGCTGGACGCCCTCCGAGGGTTCGTCCAGCAGGAGGAGGTCCGGCGCTCCGACCAGCGCGCGAGCGATGGCCAGCATCTGCTGTTCCCCACCGCTCATCGTACCCGCTCGCTGCTGGCGGCGCTCGTCCAGGATCGGGAAGTAGTCGTACATCTCTTCGAACAGTTCTTCGTCGCTGCGTTCGTTGACCAAGCGGCCGACCTTGAGGTTCTCGTGGACGGTGAGGCGGGGGAATATTTCCTTGTCCTGCGGGACGTAGCCGATGCCGCGTCGGGCGCGGCGCTCCGCCGGATCGTCGGTGACGGCCTCACCGCGGAAGCTGATCTCGCCGCTCGTGGGCGAGAGCAACCCGATGATCGTCTTCATCAGCGTCGACTTCCCGGCCCCGTTACGGCCGATGAGGGAGACGATTTCCCCTCCTGAATGTCCATGGAGATGTCGTGGAGGACGGGCGTTCGCCCGTAGCCCGCGTTGACGTCTTCCAGAGCGAGCAGGCTCATGCCGAACCCTCCGCGGCTTTCCCGAGGTAGATCCGTTTGACGTCCTCGTCGGCGGTGATCTCCTCGACGGTTCCCTCGGTGAAGATCCGACCCTGGTGTAACACCGTCACGCGGTCCGCGATCTGTCTGACGAGGTTGATGTCGTGTTCGACGACCAGAATCGTGACCCCCTCGTCGACGAGGTCCTGAATCAGTTCGCCGGTCTCCTGGGTCTCCTCGACGGTCATTCCGGCCGTCGGCTCGTCCAGCAACAGTAGCTTCGGATCGGTCGCCATCGCCATGGCGATTTCGAGCCACTGCTGGTCCCCGTGGGCCAGACTCCCCGCGCGCTCCGTGCGGCGGTCCGACAACCCGATGATGTCGAGTAGTTCCTCGACTCGGTCGGTCGCCTCCTGACCGCTGCGTATCCGCTGGGTGGGAACCCGGAGGTTCTGTTCGACCGTGAGCGCCTGATACGTGCTGATCTGCTGGAACTTCAGACTCATCCCCCGGCGAACCCGGTCGTGGGGTTCGAGGCCGGTGATGTCCTCCCCGTCGAATCGAACCGTTCCGCTCGTCGGGGAGTGTGCGCCCGTCACCAGTTTGAGGAACGTGCTCTTGCCCGCCCCGTTCGGCCCGATGAGGCAGCGGAGTTCGCCTTCGGGTAACTCGAAGTCGACGTCGTCGACGGCGGTCAGTCCGCCGAATCGTTTCGTCAGCCCGTCCGTCTCGAGGATGAGTCGCTCGTCCGTCTCGGATGTCGGTTGCTCTCGTGATGTCATGCGTCGACCTCCGCGGATCGCCTGCTGTCGGATTCGGCCGCGCCCTGTTTGCGGTCCTCCCACCAGTTCACGATGGCCGGAATCAGCCCGTCCGGGAAGAAGAGGACGACGAGCACGAACACGGCTCCGAGGAAGATGTTCGTGTAGCCGCTGCCGACCGTCGACAACTTCGTCGACATCGACTGCAGGGCGTAGGCCGCAACTATCGGTCCGATGAGCGTATCGCGACCGCCCACCGTGACCCAGATGATCGGCAGCGACGCGAGCGTCAGTCCCATGATGCTCGGGTCGATGAAGTTCCCCACGCGGCGTAGAGCGCGCCGGCGAACCCGGCGAGGCTGGCGGTGAGCGAGAACGATATCAGTTTCAGATTCCGGACGTCGTAGCCGAACATTCGAGTCCTGTCTTCGTCCTCCCGAATCGCGAGGAGCACGTAGCCGTAGTAGGAGTTCAGGAGGATCCTGAGCCCGAGATACGTCGCGACGAGGAGGGCCGCGACGAGGTAGTACTGGACGGTGATCCCCAGCTTGAACGACATCGGTCCGGCACCCAACGTCAGCGACGGGATGCCGGTAATGCCGTTGTTCCCCCCGAGTTCCGCCGCGCCGATGGTCGTGTTCGTCGTCCGGGTGAGGATGAGATTCCCGGTCAGCGCGACGGCGAGAGTGAGGATAGCGACGTAGAGGCCGCTGATCTCGCCGTAGAACATGAAATAGCCGAGCAACGCGCTGGCGATCGCGGCGACGACGACGGCGGCGACGATCGCGACGTTCGTCCCGCCGGTGACGTCGATGAGGGTGATCCCGACGATGCCGAAGGTGTAGCCACCGACGCCGAAGAAGGCCGTCTGTCCGAAGTTGAAGATCCCGGTGTAGCCCCAGACGACCGCGAGGCTGAGCGCGAGGAGAATCCAGATGAAGTAGTTGGTGTTGACCTTGAGGATATACGGGTTCGTAAAGAGCGGGTAGACGAAGACGACGCCGACGACGACGAGAAACCCGTACCAGAACTTCGTCGAGTTCCCGAGGGTGTTTTGCCCTTCGAGCAGATCGCGGACGCGAGCGATGCGGCCCGTCGACTCGTCGGTGACGTCCTCAGTCACGGCGCTCCACCTCGGTTCGGACGGCGAGCGCGTTCTCAGTCACGCGTAACCACCCCTGAGATGCCTTCCGGCAGGATGCGAATGATGAGAATCGTCGTGACGAGGAGCGCGACGCGGCCGCCGAGCGTTCCGAAGATCTGGGACGCTGGCGTCTGAATGAACCCCAGCGACAGCGCGGCCCCCGAGGTGCCGACGATGACGTTCGCGCCGCCGACGATGACGGTGACGAACGCCTTGACGATGTAGTCGCTCCCCATCGACGGTGTCAACACCGTCAGCGGGGCGAACAGGCCGCCCGCGACGCCGGAGAGCACCGATCCGAAGAAGAACGTCAGCATGTAGACGCGGTCGGTCTGGACGCCCAAACTCCGCGCCATGTCCTTGTTCTGCATCGCGGCACGCGCCTGCAGTCCGTAGTCGGTGTACATGAGGATGACGTAGGCGAGAGCGAACAGTGCGATGGCCGCAAACCCGAGCACGATTTTGTACATCGAGGCGCTGAATCCCCCGTACTGGAAGGTTCCGAACGGAACCGGAACGCCGGCGAACGAGCCGCCGAACTGGATCCGGACCACCTGCGTCAGTATGAGGCTCAATCCCCAGGTGGCGACCAGCGTGTCGATCAGCCGGTCGTACATGTGGCGGATGAGCAGGCGCTCGACGACGAGTCCGAAGACGCCCGTCGCGAGTCCGCCGACGCCGATCGCCGCGATCAGCGGGAGTCCGAACTGGTAGGCCATCGAGGTCGAGTACGCGCCGATCATGATGAACTCCCCGTGGGCGAAGTTGATGATGCCCATGATGCCGAAGATGATGGCGAGGCCGATGCCCGCCAGTGCGAGCGTCCCGAAGAAACTCAGCATCAACACGAGGAATCGGAAAAGTTCCTCGACGACTGCCATTAAGCGAGATCACCCTCGTCAGGAGTCAGATACTCCGTCTTCGGGTCGTCCCACGTGCTGTCTTCGACCAGGTTACACTGGTTGCGGAACCACTCGCTCGTCTGGACGTTCTCGGCGATCGGCTGATCCGTCTCGTTGCCGCCCTGGTCGAGGAAGGTGATGCTGTGGTCGTCGTTGACCTTCGCGAGCCACATGTTCTGCGTGGCGTGGTGCGTCTCGCCGTTGAACGTGATCGTCCCTTTCGGCGATTCGAGTTCGAGACCGTCCTCGTAGGCCGCGAGAACCTCCTGCTGATCGACGGTGCCCGCTTTCTCGACTGCCTTCCAGTAGAACCTGATCGCGTTCCACGCGTCCGCGATCGAGAGGAAGACGTACCCGCCGTTCTCCTTCGTGTAATCCGGGTTGTTCTCCTGGAACTTCTGGACGAACTGCCGGTTTCGCTCGGTGGGAATCTCCTGGAAGTAGCTGAAACAGGAGTACGTGTCGGACATCACCGGCGGCTCGAATTTGACGTGTTCGTACGTCCCCGCGATGTTCGCGAGCGACCCGTACGGGAGGTCTACTCCGGCGGATTCGGCCTGCTTGAAAAAGGACAGCTGCGACGAGCCGACGAGCAGGCTGAGGATCCAGTCGGGGTCCTCCTCTTTGATGCGGTTTATCGTCGAGCCGAACTCGGAGACTTCGAGCGGGATGAACTCCTCGCCGACCGGCTCGGCCCCGTTCTCTTGGGCGTAATGTCGCGCGTAGCGGTTGCTGACGCGCCCGTAGTTGTAGTCCGCGACGAGCGCGTAGTAGTCGGAGCCGAAGTTCTCGACCATGAAGTCGATCAGGGGGCGCTGCTGGGAGGTGAGGGTCGTGTTGAGGACCATGAACTCGTCGCAGACGCCGCCCTCGTACCAGCCGTTGTAGCTGAACAGCTGTTTGTTCTCGTCGACGATCGGACGGAGCGCCTCCCGGTTCGAGCTCAGCAGCGCTCCGAAGATCATGTCGACGTCGTCCTGCTGGATGAGCTTCCGGGTCAGGTTCTTGTACTTCGTGTTGTCGCCCGCGGGGTTGTAGTCGATCCACTCGACTTCCCGGTCGAGGAGCGTGTGATTCTGCTCTTCGAGCCACATCTTCGTGGCCGCGTCCTTCCCCTTGCCGACGAATCCCATGGGGCCGCTGTTGTCGTAGAGCGTCCCGATCTTGATCGGCTCTGCGCCGCCTCCACCGCCGAACTGTCCCGTACAGCCGGCGATCGAGACCGCGCCCGTACTCACCGCGACGGATTTCAGGAACCGACGTCGGGTGTTCCCGCTCTGACCGGTCGGGTCGCCTTTCTCGGTGCTATCGCTTGCGGTTGTCTCTCGTGACATCGGTTCGCCTATCTACCATAGCGCCATTTAAATTTGCTGATCCACCATCTCGATTATCAGAGTAATTTAGCGACAGGAGCCGACATTAGCAAAATTGTGTCACTATATCGCCAAACCTAGAACAAAGATCAATATTTCCGGTCGACGGCCGACGGCTCCTCACCCGTCGGCGTCGAGGACGGCGTCCCGCGCTTCCGGAGTGAGGTTCGCCACCACCGCGGCGTCGCTGTCGAACTCCTGCATCACGAACTTCGACGACGTCTCGTTGACGCCCTCGAGCGCGACGACGCGGTCGACGAGGTCGTTCAACTGATCGCGCGTCTGGACGCGGCTCAGAACGACGAAATCGACGTCGCCCATCGTGTAGTAGACCCGTTCGACCCCGCGGATATCGACCAGTTTCTCGCCGATGTTCTGTGAGTAGCCCGTCTCGTGAGTGACCGAAACGTCGGTGATCGCGACCATCTCCAGGCCGAACGCGAGCGGGTCGACGTCGGCAGTGACGCCCTCGATGACGCCTTTCTCCTTGAGTTTGTTCAGTCGGTAGTGGATCGCGGACTGGGAGATGTCGAGTTCGTCCGAGAGCGTCTTCAGGCTGACGTCGAAATCGTCCTCGATTCGTTCGAGGATGGCGAGGTCGGTCTCGTCGAGGTCGGGTATCGACCGTAATGTGTCGTTCATAGGAGAGAGAACTTCGGACGAAGCGCCTACGTCGTAGAGACCGAATCCATGGCGGCGTCGGAGACTTCGAGCGCGGCGTCGATCGCGTCGATCGCCTCGTCGATTTCGTCTTCGGTGATCGTCAACGGCGGCGCGATGATCAGGGTGTTGATCATGTTCGCGACGTACGTGCCGTGTTCTTTGGCCCGCGCGGACACCTCGTCGACGACCGTGCTACCGGGGCTGATCTTGTCCTCTCGCGTACCGAACGGGACGCGTTTCTCCGGGTGTTTCGTGAGTTCGATGCCGCGGAACAGACCGACGCCTCGCGTGTCGCCGACGCTCGGATGTTTCTCCGCGAGGTCCTCGATCCGCTCGCCGAGGTACTCGCCCACCTCGCTCGCGCGTTCGATGAGGTTCTCCTCGCGGTAGGTGTCGATCGCCGCGTTCCCCGCCGCGACGGCCGCGGGATGGCCGGCGTACGTGTGGCCGTGACAGAACATGTTCTCCTCGAAATGCTCGGCGATCTCGGAGGTGACGATCGTCGCGCCGAGCGGCTGGTAAGCGCGCAGCCCTTTCAGCCCTTTCGCCATCGTCATGCAGCCGAACCACGTCGGTCCGGCGCAGCCGGCCATCACCTCGTCGCAGATGAGCAGAGCCCCGTGATCAGATGAGCAGAGCCCCGGATCGAGATACTCGTCCGGCGGCACGAGGATGCCGTTCGAACGACGATCGGTTCGAACCCACGATCGGTTCGACGAGCACCGCGGCGACCGTATCGCCCTCGAGCTCGAGCATCTCGTCGATGTATTCGACGCTCTCCATCGGATCGAGCGTCGACCCGTAGGCGTACGGGTCGGGGGCCTTGATCGTCCCCGGAATCCCCGGCTCCGCTTTCAGTCGGCGGGGGTCGCCAGTGACGCTGATCGAACCGTAGGTCGCGCCGTGATACGAGCGGTAGCGCGAGACGATTTTCTGCTTGCCGGTGTAGGCGCGCGCGATCTTTATCGCCGCTTCGGTCGCTTCCGTTCCGCTCGTCGAGAAGAACGTCTTCGAGAGGTCACCCGGCGTCACCTCCGCGAGCTTCCGGCCGAGTTCCGAACGGGCCTCGGTCGTGTAGTTCGGCGCGATGTACGCCGTCTCGCGTACCTGCTCGTCGATCGCGTCCGCGACGGCGTCGGCCGAGTGGCCGAGGTTCGAACACATCAACTGACCCGAAAAGTCGATATACTCGTCGCCGGCCGCCGTCGTGAAGCGAACGCCGTCCGAGTCGACGACCTGGGTCGGACTCACCTCCTTCTGGAACGACCACGTCCCAAAGACGTGCTCTTTGTCCGTCTGCTCGACTTCGTTCAGTTCTGAACCGCTCGTAGGCTCTTGTTCCGACATGCTATATGCCAATCACTGATCCACCCCTGATTAATCTTTGGCTAAACCATGAAACAATGAAATTTGATTCAATTAATCCGCTCTGAATAGTGCGTTCAGCCCCATTTTCTCGTTTCTTCGGAAATATAATCCATCTCGTGGCGAGCGGAGCGACGGCGACGGGACGGACCGCTCCGCTGGAACGCCGTCCGCTCGGCGGGTCCGGGAGCGACGGTGGATCGGGGGTCGACGCCCGCGTTCACGACGCGTCCGTGCACCCCAGGAACGTGAGTCGAGGCGACGCTCCCGTTGACGCCCCAGTAGACGTACGTCGCCGACGCGTGGCCGCGGGCGCTCCGGGCGGTGACGTCGAACGCCGCAGCGACGACGACGGTCTGGTTCGCCCGCGACTGCGCGACGACGCCGCCGGTGGCCGCGCACGGTTCGAACTCGCGCAGTTCCCCGCCGGGACAGTGCGTCTCGGCGAACCGATCGGCCGCCGTGTCGTTGAACGCGACGGCGTAGTCGACCCCGTCGAGCGCCGGCGTCGTCCAGTCGGCGCAGGTCGGCGGCGAGTCGGTCACGGACCCGCGTCGCGACGACGTCTTCGCTGCCGTTCGCGTACTGGCCCGCCGTGGCAGCCGTGGCCGCCCGGACCGACCGCTGGAGATAGCCGTCGGCGTCCGCGAGGGCGTCGGCGTCGTCGACGCTCGACCGGACGTCGGGATGGTGTCCCAACTGGACGTAGGCGACGAGCATCGGAACGAAGGCGACGGCCACGGCGACGGCGGCCACGAGGACGAGCTGTCCCCGCGGAGCGTCCGTCATCCGTACCACGCCTCCAAGGTGACGGGTCCGTGCCGCGTCGACGCCGTCGTCCGGCCGACGGCCACCGTCGACGGCGGCGCGGGGCCGAACGTCCCGACCGGCGTCCGGACGTGGATCCGAACCGTCGCCGGGACGAGTTTCGTGAGATGCGACCGAGCCGCGGGCCGTTCGCGCTCGAACGACGCCGGCGTGTGCGCGAGCGCTTCGAGGAGCGTCCGGTTTCCGGCCGTCGCCGGCGTCGCTCCGAGCGTCGTCGCCGCGTCGTCCGCGTACCGATCGAGTTGTGCCGAGTCGGTGGGCGGGCCGGCGAGGCCGAGGCCGAACCCCGCGGCGACGCCGAGAATCAGGAGGACGCCGACGCCCGCCTCGAACACCGACAGCGAGAGCTGTCCCTGCCATCGACGGTCACCGTGAGCGTCCGTGCCGTGGTCTCCCGGCGACGATACGCGAGCGCGACCGTCCCGGAACTGTTCTGCGTCGCCGTCACCAGCCGGAGCGTCGTCGGCCCGGTCGCGGAGAGCGAAACCGTCGTCGTCCCCACCACGCCTCGCTGTGCGTGGAGAACGACGCGGTCGTTCGCTCGGACCGACTTCACCGTCGCATCCGCGCCCGCATCGATCCGCAGGCGGACGCGTTCGACGCCGCGCGGCAGGCGAACGGTTCGACTACGCGAGACGTTCACCGTCCGATTGACGGGCGTCCACGTCGCGACGAGGACGCCCCGACGAACGGTGACGCCGGAGACGGGCGTTCGTCGCTGCACCACCGTCTCGTCGTCGAGGGCGATCCGGAGCGGACGCCCCTCCGCGGCCGGTGCGAGACGGTCGACGTCCGCGGCCGTCAGCCGTTCGACGCTGCTCCCGTTCACGACGTTCGCCTCGGCGGTCCACGGCGCGTCGGCCACGACGAGGCGGTCTGCGACGGCGGCCGCTGCGTGGCGCTCCGCGGGGCTGCGGTCCGCACCCGCCAGCGCGCCGTCGGCGACGGCGACGCCCAGCGTCGTCACCGTCGTGAGCAACACGAGGGCGACGACCAGCGCGAAGAGGTTCGCCTGAGCCCTGCGGGACGGCGCGTTCATCGTAACGTCACCCGAAGCCCGTCCCCGCTTCCCCGAACGGCGACGGTGGCCGGCCGAGCGCTCTCCCACTCGCCCTCGACGCGGACGACCCTCGACGGAAGGCCGAGGGCCGTCTCGCCGCCGATTCGCGGATGCGGGTGGTCGAGCACGAGCGCCCGCCCGCGGGCGCGGATCGAATAGCCCGCGCCGCGGAGCGTCTCGGGGAGGTCGACGCGGAGTTCGACCGACACGGCGTCGCCCGTCTCCGGGACGGCCGATTCGACGCGGTCCGCCGCCGAGACGAGCGTCCGATCGCCGAGTTCGGCACCGACGGCCGCCCGGTAGGACGGCACGACGCCGCCGTAGAGCACCGTCGTCAACAGGACGATAAAGAGGACGACGATGCCGGCTTCGAGCAGTTTGCCGACGACGGGCGCGACGGCGCGGTCAGGCACGCCGAATCACCAGCCCCAGGTCGTGAACGGTGACGGACGCCTCGTCGACGGCGGGGAACCGAGCGACGACGCTGACGACGCCGTCGTCGTCGAACTCCCGGCGAGAGGTGCTCGCGCCGCGATCCTCGAAGAACCGCTCCCAGACGCCGGGCGTCGCCGTCTCCACGGCGAGACCGTACCCCACCTGCTTCGTGAACGTCCGACGGTCGTGGGTGGCGTTCGTGCGGAGGATCGCGCCGTCCGCCCCGGGGGCGAATCCGGTTACGCCGTCGGTCCCGAGCGTCGGGACACCGACGAACAGGCCCCCCTCGCCCGTCGAGATGGGTGGCTCGACGCGGAGGTTCGCGCTCCCGGGACGCCCCGTGACGACGGCACCGCCGAGGTAAGCGACGCGAGCGGAGTGCTCGCCGTAGACGAGGGCGTCCGCCCGCCAGACAGCGAGCGTTCGTGGGCCGTCGACGAGACGGACCGTTCGGGCGGCGGTTCGGAACTGGCCGCTGAGACGGCGATCCGTCGTTCGTGGGGCGTCCCGGCGTGAGGGTCGAGGGCGGCGTCGAAGCCGCGGACGACCCGTCCCGTCTCCGCCGCCCGCGAGCTATCCTCGACGACGGTGCCGATCGTCGCCGTGAGCGCGGCGAGACTCAACACGGTCATCGCGAGGAGCAACGCGACGCCGACGACGGCCGTCTGCCCCCGGCGAGCGGTCATATCATACCCACCCCGGCAAAGACGGCGTAACAGACCGCGACGAGCGAGCCCGAGTGCAACAGCGCCTCGTACCGACCGCGGCTCGCCGTCCCCGCGAACCACCCCGAGGCGAGCATCGTCGCCTGCGTGACGACGTAGATGCGAAAGCGCTCCCGTGGCAGGTCGATGGCCGTCGCGTTGAGGACGTACCCGCCCGGTCCCTCGACGGAGGAGAGCTGTGCGAACCCGTCGAACACCTGCATCCCGACGGCGACGGCGATGCCGATGACGAGCAACGCCGTCGTCCATCCGACGGCGACGTAGACGAGGAGATTGGACCGGAGTTCGCGCTTCTCGTGGTAGAGGCGGCCGATTTCGGTCTGGAGCGTGTCGAACACCGCGCCGGCGTCGCTCCCGGCGTCGAGCGCGCCAGTCACCAGCCCGACCGACTGTTCGGCCAGCGGCGTTCCGACCCGGGAGACGAACCGATCGAGCGCCGCGGCCCGCACGTCCACGTCGGTGGGTTCGCGGGTCGCGAAGCTCAGATTCAGCGCCAAATCGGCCACGTCGGGGTTCAGCGCGCCGAAGTCGACGTCGCGCGCGACGATCTCGACGGCCTCCTGAAACGGCCGCCCGAGGTTGACGTGCCCCGAGACGGCGTGGGCGAAATCCTTTATCTGCCGGTCTTTCGCGTCGTCGAGTCGCGCCCGGCGGACGGAGACGAGGCCGACCGGCACCGCGTAGGCGACGTAGCCGAGCAAGACCACGTTCGTCGGCCGGTAGCCCTCGTACCAGAGCGCGCCGGCCGCGGCGACGGCGACGAAGACGCCGACGGCGGCCGCGCTCGCCGGGTTGATAGCGGCCGTCAGCACGACGTCGGACGCCGACGCCGGTCGTTCGTACGCGACGGTCTGTCCCGGCGGCCGGAGTTCGCCGACGACGGCGCTCGCGCCGACGCCGAGGACGAACACGAACGCGGCGCTCGTGTAGACGACGACGGCGCGCGCGGAAATCGTGCCCAGCGGCGTCGCGACCGGTTCGGAGAGTCCGGGAGCGATGACCGCGAGGACGGTCAACACGATGACCAGCAGCGTCGGCAACACGAGCAGGACCATGAACATCTCGGAGAGCAGTTCGAGAAAGCCCTGTGCGCGCTGCCTGGCCCGGTCCTGCCGGTGGCCGAGCATCCGGCTCTCCATCTGGAGATACGTCGCCAGTTCCTCCTCGCCCTGTTCGGCGTGCTCGCGGAACTTCAACAGGAACGGCGAGAGCAGTTCGCGGGACGGCGTATCGCGGGCGACCCGTCGCAGTCCCTCGTTCAGGCTCCCGGTGAGCGCCGTCGTGTTCAACACCTTCCGGGTCGCCACCGCGGTCTCGCCGTAGGCGTCCGTACTCGCCACCTTTCGGAGCATCTCGCGGTGGCCGTCGCTCCCCGACGAGAGGACGTACAGATACCGCACCGCACCGGGCATCGTGCGTTCGACGTCGCTTCGGCGGGCCGACGCACGCCACGCGAGATAGCGCCCGCCGAGGCGAACGGTCGCCGCCTTGGCAGCGCCAGCGACGACGAGGGCGGCGGCGACAGCGACGGCGATCCGCGGGACGTACGGGAGGCCGTCCCGTCGAACGACCGGGAGACTGGCTTCGAGAACCGCGGCGATCGCGTCCGGCAGGTCGGGCGACGCCGTGACGACGACGAGTCCCGTCACCAGGGCCACGACGACGGCGACGACCCACGACGCGCCGTAGACGCGGGCGAGGAAGACGTCGAAACTGATCCGGAGGTCGGTGCCGCGGTAGTGGCGTCGGTCGCGGGCGTGGCGTCCGCTGTCGGCGTTACGGGCGAACAGGGCGTACAGCACCCGATCGAGCGCCGACAGCGAGGCCGCGGCGGGCGCGGGCTCGGCGGCGGCGACGGTCCCCTCCGTCACGCCGATCCGCCCCGTTCGCCGTCGGCGCGTTGCCGCCGGATGCGTTCGACCGTCGCCGCCTCGTCGGTCCGCAGATCCGAGATGAATCCGAACAGCCGGTCGAAGTCGGTGACGTCCTCGCGGACGAGATACTTGACGTAGCGGTGCTTGCGGTGGAACTCGGCTTCGACGGCCTTGACGTCCCGGTCGGTCCGGTCGGCGATGCGGTGAAAGAGGCGGAAGCCGAGCGCCCGCCGATCGTCGTCGAGTTGCGGGTGGTCGTAATCGAGGCGGAAGGTGCCGTCGGTGTCGCGTTCGGCGACGCTGTTCCAGTAGAGCGTCCGCCCGCCCTTCTCGACGACGCCGGAGCGGAGGTGGCCGGTCCCGTCACGGTCGTCCAGCGTCTCGTACTCCGACTCCGAGAGGAGTTCGACGGCCTCGCTGACGTACCGGTCGCCGTCGACGTGGTGCGGGAAGACCACCAGGTCGATCTCGCGCAGCAGATACGGCGGGAGTCCCTGCTCGATGACGCGGTTGATGAGCGTGTCGACGTTCTCGGCGTGGGTCGTGCCGATGACGCCGTGGCCTGTGTTGAGCGTCTCGCCGAACGTCTCGAAACTCGCGGGAGTGTTGATTTCGGCGATGACCTCGACGTCCGGATTGAGGTAGTTGGTTTCGGTCATCAGTTTCGCCATCGAGACGCGCTTGTACTCGTTCTCGTGGTCGCGCGTCGTGAGCGAGATGCCCGTCTCGTGGGGGAGTCGGACTTCCCGGGACCCCTCGTCGATGCTGACCGGTCGGTCGTCGTAGGGGACGAACGGCATGTGGGCGTTCATGAGCGTCGTCTTGCCGACGCCGGTCGGTCCCGAAAAGAGGACGACGCCGTGGTGTTCGTAGAGCAGCCACAGGAGCGTCACGAGCTCGGTCGAGATGGCCCCGTGACCCACGAGGTCGACCGGCGTCATGGCGTCGCTGGCCTGTTTGCGGACGGAGACGTGCGGGCCGTCCTCGGAGATGACCGGGAGGGCGACGGCACAGCGGATGGTCTCCTCGACGCCCGGCGGGTCGAGATTCACCTTCGCGCTCGGGCGACTCGCGTTCAGTTCGGTGCCGTCGTGGGCGGCGAGTTGCGTGACGATGTTGACGAACTCCGTCTCGTCGTCGAACGAGAGATTCGTCGGCACGCGACCGACCGGGAGTTCGTCCGCGCGCGGGATGACCTTCACGCGTTCCCCGACGCGGTTGGCCTCGACGTCTTCGAGATGCGAGTCCCGAATCGGGATCGTCAGCGCACCGTAGCCGACGTAGTCGCGGAGGACGTAGTAGACCAGGTCGTCGAGGCGGTCGGTGGCGTACCGACTGTCGACCGGCGGGAGCGCGAGGCCGTACTCGGCGAGAGCGGCCCGTATCCGGTAGCGGGTCGCCTCGAGCCACGCCCGCGTGTTCCGGGCGGTGAGCCGACGGGAGAGGAACTGTCGCGCACGCTCGCGGACGAAAGCGTGTCGGTTCTCGACTACGTCGTCGACGTTCGCCTCCCAGATGCGCTCCTTGCATTCGTCGATGAGGTTCTCGTCGCCCGGCAGCAGGTCGGGTTCGAGGACGGCGTACTTGGTCGAGAAGTGGTCGTTGCCGAGGAGGTTCTCGCGGTAGATGACCACCTCGACGTCGAAGCCCGCGAAGTCGACGGTGTACTTCCGGAGGCGCTCGCCGGCCACCCGGTCGACGAACGGCGCGTCGGCGTCGTATCGCGTCGTCGCCGGCGCGTAGTTTTCGGTGTGGACGACCACCCGACCGTCGTCCTCGACGACGTCCACGACGTCGATGCGGTCGTCGAGCGCCAGCGGCGTCAGTTCGTCGAGCAACCGGAGTTCACAGAGCGCGTGGTAGGTGACGCGCCGCCACGCCGAGGGCGACACGTCGAGCAGGCGGTCGAGGACGCGCCGGTATTTCGGCTCGAATCCGCGCGCCGCACGCTCGACAGCACCCTCCCGGGTCAGCGGCCGGCGGCGGTTGACGACGGTGAAGTGGTCGCGAACCCGCGAGAGCGCTCGGTCGACGCGCGGACCGAGACTCGGTTCTCGGATTCGATACTCGAAGCCTCGTTCGGTTTCGAGGATCGTGGCGACGACGCCCGGGTGGATCTCGTACTGCGAGCGGACGTCGGTCGCGTACCACGCGTCCGGATCGCCCGGGGGCAGCGGCGGAGGGACGGCTTCCTCCCCGTCTTCCTCGGGGACGCGACCGATCTCTAGCGACGGTCCGTCGGACATGGCACGCGATCCCGCGCGCTCGTATTTAAAATTCGTCCGTGATTATCTAGATGGATAATCGGGCGATGACGGCTCGGTCCGACGCGCCACCTCGCCACCGATGCGACCACCCCGCTCACTCGGAGTTTTATAACGAGTCGGCTGGAAACTGGACGCGTGCCCGCAGACCCTGAACGGTTCCCTTCCCTCGTGATCCTCGGCGTCGCAGTCACGCTCGTCCTCGTCTCGGGAGCCCCCGTCTCCGCATCCGGTCAGCCGTCGGCGACGACGGTACAGCCGGTGGAGAACGGAACGACACAGCCGTCGGCGAACGGAACGACACAGCCGTCGGCGAACGGAACGACGGACGCGCCGATCGTCGTCAGCGACGTCACCGCACCCGAGCGGGTGCGGCGCGGCGAGAACGTCAGCGTCACGGCGACGGTGACGAACCGGGGCAACGTCACGGGAACGGAGTCGATCGAGTACGTGTTCGACGGAACGGCGGTCGCCGTTCGGAACGTCACCGTCGACGCCGGCGAGACGCGGACCACGGCGTTCGACGTCCGATTCGCGTCGCTGCGGTCGACGAACGAGTCGGTGGCCGTCGGCACGTACGTCCACGGCGTTCGCAACGAGAGCGGGACGGGCGTCGCCCGCTATCTGCGCGTGACGCCCGACGTCGATCTCGCGGTGAGCGGGTTCGGCGCACCCGCCGAGATCACGCGCAACCGGTCGTTCGTCGTGCTCGCGACGCTGTCGAACCCCGCGAACACGACGATCACGCGCCGCGTCACGTACCGCTTCGACGGGGCGAACGTGACCACCAAGACGGTGACCGTCGCGGACGACGAGGAAGAGCGGGTCGCGTTCGCGGTTACGGTTTCCGCCCTCGAAGCCGCCGGCGCGACCCTCCGGGAGGGGACGACGTACGACCACGCCGTCGTCGCCGACGGCGGCCGCCGCGACGGCGACGCCGTCCGTTTCGTCGGGGAGCCGACCGGGGACGCCTCGGCGCTGGTCACGGAAGCGTTCAACGGCCCCGACGACGTGCGCCGCGGGGAGACGTACGTCGCCAACGTCACCGTCCGGAACGTCGACACGGTCGCGTTCGACGGCCGACTGACGTACCGGCTCGACGGGGCCGTCGTCGCCACGGAGCGCGCGTCGGTCCCTCCCGGCGAGCGCGAGACGGTCGTCTTCCGGATCAGTTACGAACAGGTCGAGCGCGCGGCCTTCCCGCTGTCGGCGCACCGAACCGACCAGAGCGTCTGGGTCGCCAACGAATCGATCGTCAGCCGGCCCGTGACCGTCGAGGACGGGGTCGAGACGCCGACCGCGACGCCGACGCCCACGCCGGCGTTCACGCCGACCGCGACGCCCACGCCGACACTCACGCCGACCGCGACGCCCGCGCCGACCTGTCAGCGCGGGTTCTTCACCCGGTGTGGGGACACGCCGCTGGATCAGACGACGCTGACGATCATCGGAACGATCACCTCGATTCTGGCCATCCTCGTCGAACTCTTCAGGGGTGAGTGACAGTGGCGCGAGGACTCCCGGCCGTCTGGAGCACGCTCTTTGCGCTGCCGCTGGTGGTCGTCGGCGCGTATCTGGCCGGGGGTATCCGGTGGTCGGACCGCGACCGGAGACGCCGCCGATCGTCGGAATGCTGCTGATCGTCTTCGGCCTCTTCGTCTTCGGGGTCGGGCTGTACGTCCACTTCGTCGCGGCCCCCGAGGCCCCGCGGATGCGGGAAAACGAGGCCGTCGTCGACGAGCGCGACCCCGCCCAGCGGAACGCCCTCGCGGAGGCGTTCGTCTCCGTGCCGTTTCTCGGGGTCGGCGGCTACCTGCTGTATTTCACGCAGACGCCGCTGGTCTACCCGACGGCGGTGCTCGCGCTGGGGCTGTACCTGTTCTCGCGCGGCGTCCATCGCTACTGGCGAAACACCCTGACGACGTACTTCGTGACCAATCAGCGCGTCATCGAGGAGTACCGCTTCATCTCGCTGATCCGCAACGAGGTGCCCCACGAGAAGGTACGAGCCGTCGAGGAACGGCGGAGCGCGTGGGACTCCCTGTTTGGCCTCGGCAACGTCGCGGTTCGCTCCGGAGCCAGCGGCGACCTGACCGTCTCCGTCGACGAGGTGTACGACCCCGCCGAGTTCGCCGACGTGGTGCGCGACGAGATTCGGGCCCACGACGGCACGGGAGGCGGCGCGTCTACCGACTCGGCCGGAGAGACGTCCGGCGATTCGGACGAATCGACTGGTGATTCAAACGAGGCATCCGGCGAATCCGAGGGCGACGCGTCCGGCGATTCGGACGAAACGTCCGGCGAACCCGGAAGCGACGGCCCCGAAAGTCGACGGACGGAGTGACGCGAGGCCGGACGGCCGCGGGGCGCGACGGCCCTCACAGCAACCCCAAATCTTCGGCGACCATGTCGGCCAACTGGTCGGCGAGTTCGGGGTCGACCTGCGCGACGTCCGCGCCGTCGTGTCGCTGTTCGTTGTGTCGGTCGAGCATCTCGGCCACGTCGGCGAGGGGAATTCTCGTCGTCGTCCCACAGGCTTCGCAAACGATGGGCACCTCGGGGTCGTCGTCGGTCATCGTCCGTACCTCGGACGGCGAGGAGAAAGAACGTTCGGACATGGCGAGGCGGCCCGTCGAGTCCGCCGCCCCGTGAGCGGCCCGTCTCAGTCGCCCGCCGACTCCGCCCGCAGGAAGATCAACTCGAACGTCGTCCCCGCGCCCTCGTTGTCCCGAACGTCGACCGTCCCCCCGTACATCTGCAGCATCTCCTTCACGAGGTAGAGCCCGAATCCGTTTCCGGGACGGGACAGTTCGGCGACGCCTTTCTGGAGGACCGCTTCCTTCTCGTCGTCGGGGATACCGGGCCCGTTGTCGGCGACGTGAACGGCGACGGCGGGTCGCTCTTCGACGTCGGTCTCGGTCTCTCGAACGTTCGGCGGGCGAACGGGCTCTCCCGTCTCGTCGTCGACGCGGACGGTCCGGGTCGTCTCGGTCGCCCACACCTCGACGCGGGGCACCTCCTCGTCGTTGTGGACGACGGCGTTCGAGAGGACGTTCTCCAGCACCTCGACGAGGAGTTCGTCGGCGTAGACGCACTCCTCGTCGGGCAGGTCGTGCGAGTCGAAGACGGCGTCCGGGTGCGACTCCCGAACGCGCGAGACGGCCTCGTCGAGCGCGTCCCGGAGGTCGACCGGCTGAAGTTCGTGCGTCGCCTCGCCGACGGCGGCGTCCATGAACGTCCGGATCGTGTCGATGAACGACGACATGTCCGCGACGCGGTCCCGGATCGTCTCGATGTGGCGTCGGGCGTCCGGAGACGCCACGAACTGGGCGTCGAGTATGTCCGTCCGGGCGTCGACGAGGTTCAGGCCGTTGAGGATGTTGTGGCGGACGATGCGGTTCACGAACTCCAGGCGCTCGCGTTCGTGTTCGATGGCGCGTTCGTACTCCCGCTGGTCGGTCAGATCCCGGACGATCTTCGTGTAGCCGAGGTGGTCGCCCGACTCGTCGTAGCGGGCGGCGATCGTGACGTCGGCCCAGAAGCGCGTGCCGTCCTCGCGGATCCGCCAGCCTTCGTCGCGCGCCTCGCCGGTCTCTGCGGCTTCGTCCAACAGCGCCGCCGGCTTGCCGTCGGCGACCGCCTCGTCCGGATAGAACACCGAGACGTGTTCGCCGACGATCTCGCTGGCGGTGTACTGGATGATCCGTTTCGCCCCCGATTCCACGACGTGACCAGCCCCTCCGTGTCGAGGCTGAAGATCGCGTAGTTGTCGACGGCGGCGACGAACTCCTCGAATTTGGACTCCTGTTCGCGAATCCGCTGCTGGCTCTCCTCGAGCAGGTGTTTCCGGTTGAGTTCGTACCCCATCCAGTTCCCCATCAGCTCGACCATCGTGAGCTGCCAGTCGTCGAATGGGTCGGCCTCCTCGCGGTCGAGAAAGCAGAGCGCCCCGTAGAGCGCGTCGTTCTCGTAGACGGGCGTCCCGACGTACATCTCGAAGCCGGCGTCCGTGCCGTACGCCTTGGCATCGACGTCGAAGGGGCGCGTCTCGAACTGGAGCGTTCGGTCCTCGCGTACCATCCGCTCGCAGTGGGTCTGAGTGAACGGGACGACGTCGCCCGCTTCGATGTCGCCCCGCTCGCTCTCGACGACTTCGAGGCGATACTCGTCGGACTCCCGGTCGATGTGCGCGAACGAGCCGTACTCGGCGTCGAACAGGTCGCGGCCGATGTCGACGAGACAGCCGACCTGGTCTCGGAACGTGAGCGCCGTGTCCGAGACGACGTCGTACAGTTCCCGGAGTTTGCGCTCCCGCATGTCGAGTTCCTGCTCGCGGCGCTTCAGCGAGGTGACGTCCGCGTACTGTTCGACGCGGCCGCCCTCGTAGAGCCCCGACCCGACGGGTTGGCTCCGGTGTTCGAGCCAGCGCTCCTCGCCGTCGGTCCCCACGACGCGGCACTCGAACCGCTCGGTGTCGCTGTTGTCGTCGTAGGTGGCGAGGATTCGCTCGCGGAACTGCGCCGGCTCCGCGACGCGGTCGGCGATGTGGTCCTCGACGAGTTCGCGCTGGTCGCTCCCCACGGCCGCCTCGCGATCCAGATCGAAGTAGTCGGCGGCCGCCTCGTTGAGCCAGACGACCTGGAACCGGTCGTCGAAGATGAACGTCGCCACCTCCGTCTCGTCGAGGACGTCGTCGGTGATGGTCCGGTAGCGTTCCCGACTCCGTTCGAGGTCGTCGCGGGCGCGTTGCTGGAGCGCGCTGTTGAGGCCGACCCCGAACGTGGCGACGGCACCGAACAACACGCCGTCGAGGACGAGTACCCACGGCTTGAGCGCGTGCATCGACCAGAGCTGGAGCGAGATGACGAGACCGTACAGGAGGACGACAGCGGCGAAGCCGCCGACGTTCCACTTCGCGACGGTCCAGGCGTATTTGGGGTCCCAGTCCCGCCGCGAGAGCCAGACGCCGCCGCCGACGAGGCCGAACGCGAGAAAGAAAAGCGGGGCGTTCTCGAGCAACGTCGTGACGAGCGCCCACGAGAGGTTCGAGACGTCGTCCCAGGTGTCGTACAGCGGAATCAGGGACACGAGCACACCGAGCGCTACGACGGCCGCCCCCGGCAAGTCGTCGACGCGTGGCTGTCGAGCGGTTCGAAGTAGTGCCATGCATCTACTCCCGGTCCTCAGGCAAGTAAAAGTCAGGTCCGCTGTGTGCGGTGTCGTAGAGTGCGCGGTTTCGCGCTACCGCTGTGAGCTACGCCGCTCGCTTCCGTCACGCCGCGAGGACGCCGTCCCCGAAGCGCGTGGGTCCGCGCCCCGAGTCGGAGCGCGCCTCACTCGCTGTCACCGACGACGACCCGGGGGTCGACCCACGTGTAGAGGAAGTCGACCACGATGTTCGCGAGGATGAAGACGACGGCGGTGACGATCGTGCCGACGAGGACGATGGGGTAGTCCCGCTGCTGAACGGCGTTGATGATGAGTCGTCCGAATCCCGACATCCCGAAGATGTACTCGACGACCATCCCGTAGATGATGAGAAATCCGATCCACAGCGCCGAAACGGTGAGGACGGGGGCCAGCGCGTTCTTGGCGGCGTGTTTGACGACCGTCTTCCGGGTCGAGATTCCCATCGCTCTGGACGTCTCGATGTAATCTTTCTCGAGGACGTCGCGCATCCCCGCCCGCATCATCCGGAACATCAGGGCTCCGATCGTCCCACCCAACAGCAGACACGGGAGCACGAGTCGCTGTAACCGATCGACGACGCCCACGCCGGCACCGGACGGCGGGACGAGTCGGAGGTGATACGAGAACACCAGAAGCGCCAGCACGCCGCTGACGAACACCGGGACGCTCACGCCGAGGATCGCGATGACGGTGAGGACGCGGTCCAACAGGGTGCCGTGTTTGTAGCCGGCGAGGATACCGGTCGGTATCGACAGCAGCGTCGCGAACACCAGACTCACCGACGTGATCTGTGCCGTGATCACCCATCGGTCCGCGAGCAACTTCGCGATTGGCTGTCCGGTCGCGTACGGCTGGCCGAGGTTCCCCGGAGAAGGTCGCCGGCCCAGAGAAGATACTGGACGTAAACCGGCTCGTCGAGGTGGTACTGCTCGATGATGCGCTGGCGCATCTCGTCGGTGATGACGCCGCCGCCGAGAACCGTATCGACGATCGATCCCGGAGCGAGATGCATGAGGAGAAACACCAGGGCGGTGACGGCCCAGACGGTGAACACGCCGAATATCAGGCGTTTGCCCAGATAGCGAAGCGATTGGATCGAGACCATTGCGCTACTGTTCGAGTGCGACGTCGCGGAGGAACGTGTTGAAGTGGGTGACGAACGAGGGCATCGCGCCTTCGAAGTTCTGGACGTTCTGGTTCAGGGCGCGGGTCGTGTCGGGGTGCACCATGAACACGGCGGGCGCGTCGTCCACGATGAGCTTGTTCGCCTCCTTGGCAGCCTGTTCCCGTTCCGCCTGGTCGACGCTCGTCCGCAACGTGTTCAGCAGTTCGTCGACGTCGGGGTTGCTGTAGCCGAACCAGTTGTTCCCGTCGGGGACGATGAAGTCCGAGTGGAACACGGGGTTCAGGATGCCGCCCGGGTCCGGGAAGTCGGACGCCCACCACGACGTGATCATACCCGGATGCTCGTCGAGGGGGCCCGGGAGACGCTCAGCATCTTCGACTGCTCGACCTGATTGATGTTCACCTTGATGCCGACTTCGCCGAGTTGCTCTTGCATGATGATCGACGGTTTCCGAAGGAACGTCGCGTTCGTCGTCATCAGCGTGAACTCGAAGCGAGGGTCGCCCGTCAGGCCGGCCTCGTCGAGCATCGAGCGCGCCCTGTCCGGATCGTATTGGTAGCCGCCGTACTCGAGGTCGTCCGGGGTCACGTGGCCGAACATGTTCTCGGGGAGCATGCTGATGGCCGGCGTCCCGTACTTCCCGACGACGCTCTCGGTGATCGCCTTGGTGTCGGTCGCGAAGTTGATGGCCCGGCGGACCGTGGGGTTGTCGAACGGCTCCATCTCCAGATTCATGACCTGAAACGTCGTCTGGAACGACGTCGTCCGGTGGAGGTCGACGTTCTGCATCTGCTCGACGACCGAATACTGGTCCGTCGAGAGCGAGTGGGAGCCGTGGAAATCGCCCTGTCGCAGCCCCGTCAGGCGACCGGTCCCGCCCGGGACGATCTGGAACGTCACCTCGTCGAGGTTCGGCAGGTCGTCGTCCCAGTACTCCTCGAAGCGACTCAGCGTCACCTGGCTTCCGCTCTGCCAGTTCTCGAATTTGAACGGCCCCGAGCCGACGGGTTCCTGACCGAGGTCCGTCCCCTTCTCGTCGATCGCTGCTTTCGGCGCGATGCCCATCGCCTGCGTCGCCGGCACGTACTGGAACGTGGCGTCGGGTTCGCTCAGCACGATTTCGAGCGTGTAGTCGTCGACTTTGTTGTAGCTGTCGACGCTGCTGAGCATCCACGCGAGCGGCGAGGAGGCTTCCGACGACGTCGTCAGGTTCGCGCTCGCGACGACGTCGTCGACGGTCATCTCGTCGCCGTTGTGGAGGGTCACGCCTTCCCGCAGATTGTACACGTAATGTGTCGGGTCGTCGATGGTCCAGTCTTTCGCCAGCGCCGGAGTCAGTTCCATATCCGGCCGGTTGAACTCGAGGAGGGTGTCGTACAGGTGAACGGTGATGGGGTTCGTGATGTCGTCGTACGCCTTCCACCACGAGAGGTTCACCGGTTGCGAACCGAGCGCGTACGTGAAACTCGCCCCACCGCTCTCAGAGGATCCGTCCTGGCCGCTGTCGGTCTGGCCACCCTGGTCAGTCGCCCCGCCGCTCGTCGGCGTCCCGGCTTCCTCGCCCCCGAAACAGCCCGCCAGCGAACCCGCGCCGGCCGTAGCCGTCAAATATTTGAGAAACCTTCGGCGGCGTTCACTGCCTACCTCGGTGTCGTCAGGCATAGCTAAATCAGGACGAGGGGACGTCTTAATAGTATCGCGAGCGTCCCGATACTGCAGGGTATGTAACTAATCACAGGTGAAATGATCGGGCGGCCAACGCCCTCCGGAGATGGGAGACGGACGACCGCGAGAACCGTCACCGCGGGCGGGTCAGCGGCGGATTCGGCCACGCGCCGACGCGGCGCGGAGAGCGACCGACACGGCGGCACTCATCCGACCGCAGGCGGTCGATCCGCGGGTCGGCAGGAGCCCCACCGCATCGTTATAACCGTGGTGTCCGACTCGGGCCGTATGGCAGTGATCTCTGACGTCACGGTCCGGCCGCTGGAGTTGGCGATGCGCGAATCGTTCACGATCTCGCTCGAAGCGCAGTCGAGCGCGGACAATTTCGCGGTCGTCGTCCACACGGACACCGGAACGACGGGGCTCGGAGAGGAGCGCCGATCCCCCGATCACCGGCGACAGTCGGAACGCGTCGATGGAAGTCGTCCGTGAGGCGGCGGACCTGCTGAGAGGCGAACCGCTCGGGGAGTATCGACGGCTCGTGGAGGCGGTGCGGGACCGATACCGCGGGGCGGTGTCGGCGACGACCGCCATCGAAACGGCGCTGCTCGACGCCGTCGGGCGGGAACACGACGTTCCCCTCTCGATGCTGTTCGGCGGCGACCCGTCGACGGTCACCACCGACGTGACCATCGACATGGCGGGACCGGAGACGGCGGCGGAGCGAGCGGAAACGTTCGTCGACGCGGGGTTCACCGAACTGAAGATCAAAACCGGCGGAACGGTCGCGGACGACGTCGACCGCGTAGTCGCCGTCCGGGACGCCGCGCCCGACGCCGAACTCAAAGTCGACGCGAATCAGGGCTGGCGGCCGAAAGAAGCCGTGCGGTTCGCCGACGCGATGCGTGAACGGGGCGTCGATCTCGCGCTGCTCGAACAGCCCGTCCACCGAACCGACGTCGACGGCATGGCGCAGGTCCGACGGCAGATTCGAATCCCCGTCGCCGCCGACGAGAGCGTGTTCACGCCGACCGACGCGATGCGGATCGTCCGGAACGAAGCCGCGGACGTCCTCAACGTCAAACTCGGGAAATCGGGCGTTCTCGGGGCGCAATCTATCGCGTCGATCGCGCTGGCGGCGAATCTCGACCTCATGGTCGGCTGTATGCTGGAGAGTTCGATCGGCCTCCACACGGCCGCCCATCTGGTCTCGGGCATCGGGGCGTTCTCGTATGTCGACCTCGACGGGAACCTGTTGCTCGGTGACGACGTCGTCGACCTGCAACTGACCCCGGACATCGAACCCGAGGGCCCGGGACACGGAATCGACGCGCCCCATCTACGCACGGAGCTGTAACCCGGTCGGACGAAGGAGTCCGGCGATAGGTCTAAGGTCCGAAATCGTAAATCCGAGCCCATGCCCGAACGGGGAGACGTAGACGCGGAGACGACGGACGCGATCGACGCGTTCGTCTGCGACTGGCTGTCGGAGAACGGCGTCCCGGGGGCGAGCATCGCGCTCGTCACGGCCGAGGAGTCGCTGTACACGCGAGGGTACGGCGCGCGGGACCTCCGCGCGAACGACCCGTCGACGCCGCGGACGCTGTACGGGATCGGCTCCATCACGAAGTCGATGACCGCCCTCTCGATACTGCAGCTCGCCGAGCGCGGGGAGCTGTCGGTTTCGGATTCGATCGCCGATCATCTCCCGGAACTCCGCGCCCTCGAAGCGGACGGGGAGATAACGATCGCCGACCTCCTGACCCACTCGTCGGGACTGCCGAGCGACGGGAGCGCGCACGTCCTCCTCAGCCGGGGGATCGGGGCCGATCCGTTCCCGATCCCGCTGAGTAGCCGGGACGACTACTACCGGTATCTTCGCGCCACGGCCGGCGACCGCGTCAGCGACGACGACGCGTTCTTCTACTACAACTCCGGCTACTTCGTGCTCGGATGCGTCGTCGAGGAGATCACCGGCCAGGAATACGACGACTACGTCCGCCAGAACGTCCTCGAACCGCTCGGCATGGAACGCGCGACGTTCACACGCGACGAGTTCGAATCGGACCCCGATCGCATGACGCCCTACCTGCTGGACGAGGGGACGCCGACGCCGGCGACGTTCCCGTTTTACGACGTCGTGCAGGCGGCCGGCGGTCTGCTCGCGTCGGTCGAAGAGCTCGGGGCGTATCTCCAGTGTTTCCTCGGGGACGACTGTGCCCTCGTCTCCGACGAGGCCGTCGCGGAGATGCACGAGCACCACGCGACGTGGAACCGGGCCATCGACGGGACGGAACAGGGGTACGGATACGGATGGATGGTCGGGCCGTTCGACGGCGACCGACTCGTCGGCCATCTGGGAGACGTGACCGTCTCGACGTCGTACGTCGGCTTCCTCGAACAACAGCAGGTCGGCATCGCCGTCTCCTGTAACACGGCCCCGCCGTGTCACCCGATCAACGTCGGGAAGGGCGTCCTCGCGCTGCTGAACGGCGAGACGCCCGAGCGAGCGGTCTCGTACTTCGGATTACGGGAGAAACGCCGGCCGCTTCCGGGGAGTACGAATCCCGACGGGGCGTCGCGCGAGCGACGGTAACGGCCGACGGGGCCGCCCTCTCGCTCGAACTCGACGACCTCCTCGAAACGGCCACGTACCGTCTCCTCCCCGAGACGGACGACCCCACCGACCGGTCGTTCTATACGATCGCACCGGACGGGACCCGACTCCCCGCGAAATTCGAGGTCGACGACGGCGACGTCGACCTGCGCTTCCAGCGGTGGCGACTGCGGAAAGTAGACTCGAATTGAGAGGGTTCGGGATCGCGTCGAAAGCGGGAAGCGATCCGACAGCTAACTCCCCGAGGACCGCACAGCGGCCGCCTCTTCGGGAGAATGTGTCGACGGCGTGGAGACCGTATCCACAAATTTAAATACCGGACCGCAAACGGATACGATATGTCCGGGTCCGCTGCTCGCCAGCCCGAATCATCGACGCTGGGGAGGATCCTCCAGACGCCCAGGCGGCTGTATCGTCTCGTCCGGCTGGACCCGCTGGCGACGGTCGGCGCGGCTATCGTCCTCGGACTCGTGTTCTGTGCGATTTTCGCCCCCGTTCTCACCCCGTACACCCCGACCGAACAGGACCTCGGAAACGAACTCGACGGGCCGAGTGCGACCCACCTGCTGGGGACGGACCACCTCGGCCGCGACGTGTTCACGCGCATCCTCTACGGGACGCGATACGCCCTCGCCATCGCCGTGTTCGTCGTCTCGTTGGAGACGCTCATCGGCGTCTCGCTGGGACTAGCCTCGGGCTACTACAGGGGGAAGGTAGACGAGACCATCATGCGGGCGCTCGACGTCCTGGTCTCGATCCCGTCGCTGTTGCTGCGATGGTCATCGTCTCGTCGTTCGGGGTGAACATCTGGAACGCCATGCTCGCGATATCCATCGTGTACATCCCGATGATGTCACGGACCGTCCGGTCTTCGACGCTGTCGTTGCGCGAGGAGACGTACGTCAAGGCCGCCCAGAATCTGGGGTACAGCGACCAGCGAGTGATGGTGAAACACATCCTTCCGAACGCGGTTCCGCCCATCGTCGTCCTCGGAACGACCGACGTCGCGTACGCGTTGATCGACGTCGCGACGCTCAGTTTCCTCGGTCTGGGCATCCAGCCACCGCATCCGTCCTGGGGCGCGATGGCGCACACGGCACAGGAGTATCTGCTGGTCAGCCCGCACTTCATCGTCTTCCCGACCATCGCCATCGCCATCACGGTCGTCGGGTTCAATCTCCTCGGGATGGGGCTGCGGGAGATCTTCCTCTACAAACGAGACGCCGTCGAGACAGAAGATATCATGGGGTAACTGCTGCGAGATGACCGAAAACACCAACACGCTCCTCGCGGTCGAAGGACTGAGCACACAGTATCGAACGGACAGCGGCCCGATCAGAGCCGTCGACGACAACTCGATCACCGTCGACGAGGGCGAAGTGCTGGGCGTCGTCGGCGAGTCCGGATCGGGTAAGTCGTCGCTCATTCGGTCGATTATGCGACTCCTCCCGGACAACGGTGACATCGTCGACGGGGCGGCCCGATTCAAGGGGAGAGACCTCTCGGAGATGAGCGAATCCGACCTCCGGGAGATCAGGGGCAACGAGATCAGTATGATCTTCCAGCACCCCATCTCCCACCTGAACCCCGCGTACACCATCGGCGACCAGATCGAAGACGTCCTGCAGGCCCACACCGACCTCGACGAAGCCGAGCGGTGGGATCGAATCCACACGACGCTCGAACAGCTCGGCATCCCCGCCCCGGAGGAACGGGCGAAAAATTACCCCCACGAGTTCAGCGGCGGCATGGCCCAGCGGGTGGCGATCGCGATGGCGCTGATCTGCCAACCCGACCTCGTGCTCGCCGACGAGCCGACCTCCGCCCTCGACGTGACGATCCAGGCCCAGATCATCGACCTGCTGAGTGACCTACAAGACGAGTTAGACATGTCCATCATCTGGGTCACTCACGACATGGGCGTCGTCGCCGAGGTGAGCGACACGGTCGCGGTCATGTACGCGGGGAACGTCGTCGAGTACGGGCCGGTGCGAGAGATCTTCGAGGCTCCGAAACATCCGTACACGCGGGCGCTCCTCGAAACGGTTCCGCGACACGACAGAGACAGGAGCGAGCGGTTCAACACCATCAGCGGGTCGCCGCCGGATCTGAGCGACCTGCCGACCGGCTGCGTGTTTCAGGACCGCTGTCCGGACGAGATGGACATCTGCGGGGAACACCGACCGCAGTACTACCGGTTCGACACCGAACGAGAGGACGAACATCTCGCGAAATGCTTCCTCCACGCTGACCAGCCGCGCGTCCCGCCCTCGCCGAGCGCACCGACGGATATCCGGATGGAGAACGGCGAGTTCGTCGTGGGCGGCGACTCGGACGTCGAAGACGGGGGACCAACACACCGCTCCGCGCAGACGGACGGTGACAGCCGATGACGCTGCTCGAAGTCGAGAATCTGAAAAAGCACTTCGCGCAGAACACCGGACTGCTGGGCGAACTCCTCGGCCGGACGAAGACGGTGCAGGCGGTCGACGGCATCGACTTCTCCGTGGACGAAGGCGAGGCGCTGACGCTCGTCGGGGAGTCCGGCTGTGGCAAATCGACCGCCGCGCTCGCCGCGCTCGACCACATCCCCCGGACGGCCGGAACGGTCAGGTTCGACGGCCGGGACATCGAATCGTATTCGCGGAAGCGACTCCGTAGCGAGGCCCAGATGATGTATCAGGACCAGCAGCGGACGCTCAATCCGCGAATCCGCATCGGCGACGCCATCGCGGAGGCGATTCGACACCACGGGACGGCGGGCGACCGGACCGTCGACGAACGCGTCAGCGAACTCCTCTCCGAAGTGGGCATCTCACCCGGGGACGCGAACAAATATCCGTCGGATTTCAGCGGGGGCAGAAACAGCGGATTTCGCTGGCGCGAAGCCTCGCCGTCGACCCGCGACTCCTGGTCGCCGACGAACCCGTCTCGGGGCTGGACGTCTCCGTGCAGGCGCAGATACTGAACCTCCTCATGGACCTCCAGGCGGAGTACAACCTCGGGCTGGTCTACATCACGCACAACCTCAGCGTCGCCCGGAAGATAAGCGACAAGGTCGGGGTCATGTATCTCGGGACCATCGTCGAGTACGGCGACGCGGAGACGATCTTCGAGGATCCGCAGCATCCGTACACGCAGGCGCTGCTGTCGGCCAATCCGATCCCCGATCCGACGGTCGACCGGGAGCGCATCCCGCTCGAAGGGACGATCCCCGACCCGATAGACATCGGAGACGGCTGTCGGTTCGCGCCCCGGTGTCCGGAAGCCGAAGCGCGCTGCGAGACGGCCGAGATGGGGCTGGAACCCTTCGAGGGCGACCCCGACCATCAGGTCGACTGCATCAAACGGTAGCTCACGCCAGTCGCTCGACGGCGTATCCGGCGTTCAGGACGGTCGCGTCGTCGAACTGCGATCCGACGAACTGGACGCCGACCGGCAGACCGTCGACCGGATCGACCGGGACGCTCACGGCGGGATGGCCGGTCGCGTTGAACTGACAGGTGTTGCCGAGACTCCCCAGGCGTCGTCGAGAAACGCAAAGCGGTCCTGGTCGGGCGTGTACTCGTGCGGGAGTTGGGGCGTCGTCGGCGTCGCGATGACGTCGTACTCCGAGAGGACGTCGTCGTACGCGTCGGTGACGTCCCGGCGGAGGTTCATCGCCTCCGCGTAGTATTTCGAGTGGTACGCCTCGGACGTGTAGGCACCGATCAGGAGCGTGTACTTGACCGACGGCGGCAGGTCTCCGCCCTGTGCGCGCCGGTATTTGCCGAACGCCTGGACCCAGGACGTGTTGTACCACCCCTCCCAGTTGTGGCCGACGCCTTCGCCGCGGAACGCCGCGACCGTCCCTTCGTTCAGCGCGACGGTGTAGATGTCGACGGCGTCGTGGTGCATCGGTATCGAGACGTAGTCGACGGTCGCACCGGCCGCCGCGAGGGCGTCGAGCGCCTCCCGGATTCGTTCGTTGACCGCCTCGTCGCTTTCGGGGCGTTCGAAACCCTCCTCGACGACGGCGACGGAGAGGTCGGAGACGTCGCCGCCGAGCGCGGCCGCGTAGTCATCGACGGGGACGGAGTCGGGCTGTCTGGGGTCGGCCGGGTCTTTGCCGGCCACGACGTCGAGCATCCGGGCGGCGGATTCGACGTCCGGCGCGATGGGGCCGACGTGGTCGATGGTGTTCTCGATGCCGACGATACCGGTGTACGGAACGAGCCCGTGGGTCGGCTTGTGACCGACGACGCCACACCAGGCGGCGGGGACGCGGACGCTGCCGCCCTGGTCGCAGCCGACGGCGAGGTCGACGTCGCCCGTCGCGACGGCGATGGCGCTCCCGCCCGACGACCCGCCCGCGAGTCGCTCGGGGTCGTGTGGATTCAGCGTCGGCCCGAACGCGCTCGAATGCCCGTTGCCGGTGAACGCGAAGTCGTCCATGTTGGTCTTCCCGACGATTCGCCCGCCCGCGCCGAGCAGTCGGTCGACGACCGTCGCGTCGCGGTCGGGGACGTACCCCTCCATCACCGTCGACCCGCAGGTCATCTCGACGCCCGCGACGGCGACGTTGTCTTTGACGCCGATGCGGGTGTCGTCCAAGGGACCGTCAGCGTCGCCCGACACCTCACAGCGGGTGATCCACGCGTTGAGCGGGTCCGAGTCCGGCGACGGACGACCGCTGACCGACCTGTCGGAGATCGTCGCCGACGTCGATCCGGCGCGTTTTCGGACCGTCTCGTACGACGCGAGCCCCTCGGTCACGAGCCGTCTGAAGTCTTCCACTTCCGATTCGTCGAGGTCCAGATGGAGTTGCTCCCCGAGTTCCCGAACGTCGTCCGCCGTCGGCGGTCGAAGCGTCATCGTCGTGGGACATTACGCACCGCGATATAAATTTTCGGAGCCGTGAGCGATCCGTCGAGGACGGTGCGTGGCGACGGTCGAGACGCGACGCCGTCGGTCCACACGACGACCGGACATCGATGGGGTCAACCCGTTCGAGCGAAAGTACCGGTATGGTCATCGTCTTCTCCTGTCCCGACTGCGGCCGCGGGTACAGTCGGAGCCGGTTTCTCGGCGACCGAGACGCCAACGGGGCGCGGCCGGTGCAGTGTCCGAACTGTTACGCGCTGCTCGGACACACGGGCCAGGACGAGACGCGCGCGGGACCGTGACCGACTACTCGGCGTCGACCAGCGACCCGAACAGTTCGGTCGCGTCGGCGGGCACGTCGAAGTCGTGGTAATGTTCGCCTTTCTCCTTCGAGAGGACGTTGAGAGCGGCGGCGGCACCGTCGCCGGCCGAGATGACGGCCTGCCACTCCTCGGCTCTGACCATCGCGCCCGTCGCGTAGGCGTCCTCGACGGACGTCTCCATGGTCACGTCGACGTCGACGATGCCCTCGTCGGTGAGTTCACAGCCGAGGCCCTCGGCGAGGTCGCGGTTCGCCCCCGTCGCGAGGACGAGATAGTCGCCGTCGAACTCCCCTCCTCGGTCGCGACGGTGAAGCCGTCGCCGGTCGACTCGACGCCGTCGACGGCGACGCCTTGCTGCCGGTCGACGCCGAAGTCGTCGACCTGTTCGCGGAGGACGCTCAGGTAGTTCGACCCGTCGATCGAGCCGATACCGGGGTAGTTGAACAGGTGCGCCTTGTGCATCCACGTCTTGTCGGTGTCGAAGACAGTGACGTCGAGGCCGTTCTTCCCGGCGAACAGTGCCGCGCTGAGGCCGGCGGGGCCACCGCCGACGACGAGGACATCAGCCATAGTGGACGGTCGGCGGCCATCGTGTTAAATTGTCGCCACCGAGCAGAACCTTCCGTCACCGGGACGGTAAGGCGGGGAGACCGGCCTGGATCTCGTCGCGCCGGTCCTCCAGCCACTCGGGGAGGACGAGTCGGTCGCCAAGGGAGTCGAGGTCCTCGTCGACCGTGTAGCCCGGCGACTTGGTCGCGAACTCGAAGAGGACGCCGCCGGGCGTACGGGCGTAGACCGACTTGAACCACTTGCGGTCGATGATTTCGGTCGGCCGGAGGCCGTGGTCCGTGAGGACCTGTCGCCAGGCCTCCTGTTCTTCCTCGGTCACCTGAAAGGCGACGTGGTGGACGGTGCCGGCACCGGGGGCGCCCCGTTGGGCCTGCGGGTCTTCGAGGAGGTCGACGGCGTAGCCCAGATCGCCGTCGGCCTCGAACCGCTGTCGGTCGCCCGCCTGCGCCGTCGCCTCGTACCCCATGTCGGCCAGCATCGACTCGTACCACTCCGTGCTGGCGAGGGCGAGATCGACGCCGAAAAAGCCCCGGATCGCGTGGTCCGCAGGGACGGGGCCGGCTGGCGGGTCGCCGGCGGGCGCGTCAGCGCGCGCGACGAGTTCCAGCGGGAGGCCGTCCGGGTCGCGAAACGGGACGACGGTGTCGCCGAATCGCTCGTGGGGGTCGTCGGCGTCGACGCCCTCGGCCGCCAAGCGGTCGACCCAGTAGTCGACCGCCGAGTCGGGGATCAGAAACTGCGTCGTGCTGACCTGCCCCTGGCCGACCTGTCCGGGCCGGGCGTTCTGGTACGGGAAGAAGGTCATGCTCGTCCCCGGCGAACCGCCGTGGTCGCCGTAGAACAGGTGGTAGACGGAGACGTCGTCCTGGTTCACGCTCCGCTTGACGAGACGGAGGCCGAGCGTCTCGGTGTAGAACGCGAGATTCCGGGCGGGGTCGCTGCCGATCGCAGTGACGTGGTGGATACCGGGGATGTCGGAAGGCATGGGCGTCGGTACGCGGGCGAGGCGGATAAACAGACGGGGACCTCCCGCGCGCCGCCGCGACGGGCGGGCGTCGGCGGTGGGCGGTCCCGTAGACGGTGCGCGGTTCGCGCCGGTCGTGTGTCGTCGCGGGAGAACGCTCCTTCTCCGAACACCTTTCTCCCTCCCCGTCGACGGCCCGTTCATGGACTTCGAGTTGACCGACGACCGGGCGGCGCTCCGGGACGAGGCCCGCGAGTTCGCCCGGACGGAGATCGCCCCGCGAGCGAGCGAACTCGACCGGAATCGGGAGTACCCCGCCGAGATCCTGGGCGAACTCGGCGAGCGACGGCTGACGGGGCTGACGATTCCGGAGGCGTACGGCGGCCGCGGCGAGGGGACGGTCGAACTCGCGCTGGTGACCGAGGAGCTGTCGGCGGCGATGATGCCCGTCGCGAGCGCGATGGGCCTCCACCTCGGCGTCGCGGAAGCGATCGAGCGGTTCGGCACCGAGGCCCAGCGCGAGGCGTACCTCCCGGAGATGGCGCGCTTCGAGACGGTCGGCGCGCTGGGGTTGAGCGAGACGAACGCCGGGAGCGACAAGCGCTCGATGGAGACCGAAGCGAGAAAAGCGGGCGACGAGTGGGTCCTCGACGGCCACAAGCGCTGGGTGACGAACTACTTCGACGCCGACGTGGTGTTGACCTACGCCAAGACGGGCGGCGACCCCCGCACGACGTCACCGCCTTCCTCGTCCCGACCGACGCCTTCGAGGTCGAACACATCTGGGACACCCTCGGTGCCCACGGCGTCGAGTCGCCGAAAGTGTCGCTCTCGGGCGTCCGCGTGTCCGACGAGGCGCGCGTCGGCGACGTCGGCGAAGGCTACGTCGACCGCGGCGACCTCACGACGGGCGTGAACGTCCCCGCGCGAGCGGTGGGCATCGCCCGCGCCACCCTCGAAGACACCGTCGCCTACACGACCGAGCGCGAGCAGTTCGGCCACCCGGTGGCAGATTTCCAGGGCCTCCGCTGGCGACTCGGCGAGATGGCCGAACGCGTCGAGACGGCCCGGTTGCTCACGCTCCGTGCGGCCGACCGGGCCGACCGGGGCCGCGACGCCACGCGCGAGTTCAGCATGGCCAAAATCCACGCCACTGAGGCCGCCGTCGAAAACGCCAACGAGGCGATGCAACTCCACGGCGGCGTCGGCTACACGACCGAACGCGACGCGGAGCGATATCTCCGCGACGCCCGCCTGCTCACCATCGCGGGCGGCCCGAACGAGGGCCATCGGGACACCCTCGCCGACGCCGTGGTCGAGCGGTACGGCAGATCCCGCGGAGAGACGTCCGGCGCGACGTAGAGACCACCGCCCCGTCGCCGTCGAGGACGCAGGTCAGGTCGCTCCCGTCGACGGAGACGGCGACGGCGACGCGCCACGGATCGCGGGAGCGGACGGACGCCGCCTCGCTCGCCACGAACGGGAGCGTCCACACCCGTCGCTCGCCGACGTCGACGCCGTGTCGCCGGTGGAAGGCGACGACTTCGGGGTGGTCGACGAGCAGTTCGCCGGGCGTGGTGCGGTGGACGCCGGAACAGGACGCACACCGGTGACAGAATCGACCGTCGGCGTCCGCCGAGAGCGCCGTCGGCGACCGACACCACGGACAGAGGCCGCGCGACAGGAACCCCGCGCGTTCCCGGATCGTCCGGTCGAGGGCGTCGAGAAACGCCGCGCGGCCGACTTCCGACGGGGTGACGAACGGCGTGGCGGCGCGCGCGGCCGTCCGCTCGCACTCCGAACAGGCGACGACGAACGCCCCGTCGTCCCGTCGGGCGACGAGGCGGCCGCCACAGGCGTGACAGTCGGCGTCGGTCTCGACCGGCGAGCGATCCGCGTCGCGGCAACACCGGACGGCGACGAGGTGGGCGAATCGCCCGGACGGGCGGAGCGCGTACTCGCCGTCGTCGCGGGCGAGAAAGCGCCCGTCGAGACGGGAGAGGTGGTAGTTCAGGCGGCCGTTGTCGCGGACGCCGACGCGCGACTGGAGATCGGAGTACGGAAGCGGCGTCTCGCCCGCCGCATCCGCCCGGGCGAGGACGGCGAGGATGCGTATCCGCGTCGGGTCGGCGAGCGACTCGAAGTACGCTTCGGCGGCCGCGGCGTCGTCGGTCATAGCGCGAGGTGACTCGACTCGGTCACTATCGCGGCCGGCGTGAAAAGCGTTCACTCCCCGAGTCGGGGCGGGACGGTCGGCGTCTCGATGCCGCGCTCGGCGAAGGCGGCCAGCGTCCGCCGGGTCACGTCCGACTCGAAGGCGAACTCGTCGCGCAGGTCGGCGACGTAGGCCTTCCCGCGAATCGTCCGGTAGTACGCCTCGTCGTCGACGAGGACGGCGACCAGGTGGTCGTCGTCGACGTAGACGTACTGCGAGGTGACGATGGCGTCTTCCATCACCTCCGTCGCCCGCGCGACGTCGGCGTCCGGGGCGACGGCCACCTCGACGACGACCATCATCTCCGGACGGCCGTCGTTGGCGTTGGCGACGTTCGACGTGAACATCGCGTCGTTGGGGACGACGACGGCCGTGTCGTCGGGCGTCACGAGCGTCGTCGACCGGAGGCCGATGCCCGTCACCTCGCCGTAATGCTCGCCGACGGTGACCTTGTCGCCGATCTGGTACGGCTTCTCGACGACGAGCACCAGACCGCCGACGACGCCGCCGAAGAGGTCTCTGAGCCCGAAGCCGAGCGCCGCGCCGACGAGACCGGAGACGGCGAGCAGTTGGGCCGCCGAGAGCCGAAACAGCGGACCGAGGACGAGATACACCGCCGTCCCGTAGATGAGGACCTTCGTGAGCGGGATGAACATCTTGATGGTGATGCGTCGACGGGCGCTCCGCTCGGCGGCCGTCGAGAGCACGTACGAGACGACGCGGGCCAACACGTAGGCGGCGACCAGCACCCCGGCCGCACTGACGAGCATCGCGGGGTCGACACCGAGCGATTCGGAGCCGGTCTGCAGGGCGATCGCGGGCGGGGCGCTCACTGGAACCGCCTCCGTTCGGTCGCCGTGGCGGCGGTCGGCACGGCAGCCGGGTCGAGCGCGACGACGCCGTCGGAGACGGTGACGACGCCCTCGCGGACGAATCGGGGCAGCACCCGATCGAGATCGGCGTCGACGACGGCGGCCAGTTCCGCGCGCTCGACGCGCTCTTTCGAGAGGACGATGCGCAGACAGAACGCCTCCTCGCGGTCGAACGACAGGTCGGTCCCGGTCGCGCCGACGTCGCTCGGGCGGACCACGTCGTCGAGGCCCCGTTCCCAGAGGGCGGTGGCGACGCCGACGTTTCCCCCGAGACGGCCGCGAGCCGCTCGAAAACGACGTCTTTCGGATCGGGACGAGCCCCCGTACGCGACGCCGCGAGAAACGTCGGCACGGGGATCGGCACCGAGAACGACCGGTCGCCCCATCCGAACTCGAATCGGCGGACGGCGACCGCCCCCGACTGCTCGGCTTTTTCGTCGACGAACGACGGCAGTTCGTCGTAGCGCGAGAGCAGGAGTTCGGCCAGCCGCTCGGCCGTCTCCGGGCCGACGTCGACGCGCGCGGGGAACGCCCGGTCGAGCGCCTTCACCGCCGAGAGATACGCCCACGCGTAGCGGTTCCATCCCGTCACGACAGGCGCGTCGGCACCGACGACGCGGCCGAGAAACGCCTCCAGCGAGTCGAATCCGCCGATAGCCCGTCTGTAGAGGTGGTGGCAGTCGTCGACGACGACCGGCGTCTCCCCGATCGCGTCGTCGATCGAGCCGGCGTCGTCGCCGGGAGCGAGTCGGATCCGGGTCGCGTCGAGGCGCTCTTCCGCGTGGTCGAGGAGTCGCTCCCGGCCCGCGAAGGGCGCGCCGACGACGGCGAGCGGGCCGGGTGCCCGCCCGGTCAGCACGGCCTCGAACGCCTCGCGGTCGTCGTCGGAGAGCGGAAGTTCGTCGGGAGACGCCGCGACGTCGGTCGACGTGGAGTCGGTCACCGTCCCAGGCTCCGGTTCATGTGGGCTGGATTCGGCGGCGGGGTCAATATAGCCCGGGGCAAGGACCTCCTGCAGTCGGTCGACGGCACGGTCGCGAGGCGAACGTCCACGGCCGGGAGCGAACGCGGAGGGAGACCGGGCGATTCGATGTAGCGACATGCGATACATCACCCGACGCGGTTTCCTTTTAGGGCTCGCCCACCCACGCTCAGTATGGTCCAGAACGTCGCGGGCGTGATGCGCGAACTCGAGTCCGAGGACTTCTATCTCCTCTCGGGCGTCGAGCAGGGGATGCGCTTCAGCGAGTGGGTGAATCGGGGGAACTCCCGGAGTACGCGGGGCTGACCGGCGAGGAGGTCGGCTACCGACTGGATCGGTGTATGGAACGCGACCTGATTCGCCGCAAGACGATGCAGTACGAGGGCTACCAGCTCACCTTCGAGGGGTACGACGCGCTCGCGCTGCGGGCGTTCGCCGAACGCGAGACCGTCCAGGGCGTCGGCGCGCCGCTCGGCGTCGGCAAGGAGAGCGACGTCTTCGAGGTGCAGTCCTACCAGCCGTTCGCGCTGAAGTTCCACCGCGAGGGGTACACCAACTTCCGCGAGGTGAACCGCGAACGCGAGTACACCGCCGATCATCACCACGTCTCGTGGTTCTACACGGCGCGCAAGGCCGCCGAACGCGAACACGAGGTGCTGGAGGCGCTCTACCCCAACGTCTCCGTTCCCCGGCCCGTCGACCAGAACCGCCACGCCATCGTGATGGAGAAACTCGCCGGCGTCGAACTCTCGCGGGCGAAACTCACCGCCGAACAGGTCGTCCCGATACTCGACTTGGTGTTGCGCGAACTCGAACGCGCCTACGACGCGGGCTACGTCCACGTCGACATGAGCGAGTACAACGTCGCCGTCCACGAGGACGGCATCACCATCTTCGACTGGCCACAGGCGGTCGCGACCGACCACGAGAACGCGCGCGAACTCCTCGAACGCGACGTGTCGAACGTCGTCCGGTATTTCCAGCGGAAATACCCGGGCGAAGCGCCCGATTCGGTCGACGACGCCGCCGTCGCCGCTGCCATCGCGACCGGGGAGTTCGACTCGGTTCGGGACCACTGATACACCGTATGTCGCGATAGCAAACCGGGAGAGCCGGTCCGTGCTCAGTTGAAGCGCCACACCGTCGCGACGACGCCGGCGGCGAACGCGACGAACGGCGCGACTCCCGGGGCGTGATTCGGTATCGGCGGCGACTGCGCTGCGGGAGCGCCCACTCGCGTCCGCCGGGTCGGACCAGCGGGCATCGCCGCCGGCGTCGGTTCGGCCGTCGCCGTCGCGCGCTGTCGGTCGGATCGTCCGCTCACGTCGAGCTGCAGCTCGGCGTCCGTCCGTCCGCTCGCGCTGTCGACGAACCGGAGTTCGACGGGGTACGTCCCCCGTTCGTCGGCGTTCCGGATCGAACGGATCGTGACCGTGACCCGATCGCCGGCGTGGAGCGTCGGGCGCACCGACCGATCGACCCCGGAGAGGAGACGGTGAGGACGCCGTCGTCGAGAGTGGTCGCGAGGCCGTTCGCCCCGTCGAGGGTGGTGGTGCCGTTCACGGAGACGACCTGTAGCGTGACGTCCGAGCGGTTCACCGGCGAGATCCGGCCGTCGGCGGCGCGGAACGAGTCGGAGTAGGACACGGCGAGCGACGTCAGCGGGTTTCTCGTCACGTTCGCACCGGGCGGCACTTTGACGGTGTATCGGTGGCTGGCAGTCGCGTTCGGCGCGCTCGGGGTCGCGTTCGCCGACGCCGAAACGACGTCGACGGTGAGGGCGTCCGACGCGACCGCGCCGTCGCCCGTCGACAGTCCGTTCAGCGACGTCAGCGACGCCTCGAACCGGCCGTTGTAGCCGGTGACGACGTCCGCGCGGTAGACGTACTGCGATCCGTTCCGCCGGCGGGTGAACTCCGACAGATCGAGCGTCCCCACCGCGCCGCCGCCCATCCGTACCGTCGCGGACTCCACCGGAGAGCCGAGGCGCACGACCAGGTCGACGTCCCGGCCGGAAGCGACGAGTTCGAACCGGCCGACGTCCGGCGGTGTGACCGTGATTTTGGCCCGCTGTCCGCCCCCGAGCTCGTCGCCGTCGATCGAACGCCCCCTCCGTAACTCGGCGACGTACGTTCCCCACGTCCCCGTGTCGACGGCGGCGGTGTAGCGAAAGACGCCGCCGCGCTGTTCCAACTTGAAGTTGCTCCGGACGAGCGTCGTGTCGTGCTCCCCGGAGACGTCGACGGAGACGTTCTCGAGTGGTTCGGTCGTCGCGAGGACGAGCGTGACGTCGCCGTCGCTCGAACGGAGGCCGAACTCCTCGACGCTGGCGACGCCGTCCGTCGACGCGTCGGCCGACGATTCGTCCGTGGTGTTCCAGACGGGCGGCCCGTCGGGATCGTCCGACGGCTCCCGGATCACCATGGCGTCGCTCCCGGTGAACGCGTGCGGCCCGTCGCCGACCGAGACGCGCGATTTGATCGACCTCGTCGGGTTTCGCGCGTCGTCTACGTCGAGCGTCACCGCCTCGCCGTCGTCGAGCGACGCCCCGTCGAGGGCGACGGTCAGTGAGCCGTCGGCACCGCTGACCGAGTCGACCGCGACCTCCTCGCCCCCGACGGTCAGATTGACGTCGCGTCCCTCGACGTTGCTGTAGTCGGCCCCGGGCGTGTCGACGGCGATCCGCTCGGCGGTCGTCGCGCCGGTCATCTCGAACGAGAACGTGTGCGTCACGACGCCGGCGTCCGCGCTGGCGTTCGTACTGGCCACGTCGAGCGCGGTGGTCCCGAGGAGGTCGAACCGGGCGTTCCACGACCCCCGTTCGTTCTCTTCTCTCGCCGTGTCGTACTGCCGGACGGCGTACTCGAGTCCGCCGGCGGGCGTCGCGCGGTCCGTGTCGAGGGTGAGCGTCACGTCGAACGTGACCCGGTCGTCGCCCCCGTCGCCCTCGCCGACCGAGAGCGTTACCGTCCCGTCGTCGGCGTGGTATTCGGGGCCGCGTTCGAGGACGTCGTCGCCCGCGTTCTCGAAGGCGACGTCCCGCACCGCGGCCCCCTGATCGACGGCGGCGGCGACGTCGACGACGTAGCGATTCGGCGTCTCCCCGTCCGTCGACCGCCCGACGACGGAGACCGTCTGTGTGACCGATCCCTGCCCGGTCCCGACGTCCGCGACCGTAACACTGCCGGCTGTCGCCGTCGCGGGAGCCGCGAACGTCCCCACGAGAGAGCACACCAGCAGCACCGTCACGAATCCGCTCTGGAGGCGTGTTCGTGTCATAGTCCTGTCCCACACCGGCCGCGGGGCGTCGTAGCGGGGTCGTCCCCGGTGCCCGTACAGCTGCTACGAGCGGCCGTCCGGCCGGTCCGGTGGTGCGGAAAGACTGCTTGGGCTGGCAAATCGTGTGTCCCTAATCAGGACCCTAATCGCCGGCACGAGGGGTAGCGAGGCGGGGGCGCTACCGGTAGGCGGCGATCTCGACCAGGTTCCCGTCGGGATCGTAGACGTAGACCGAGCGCAGTTCGCCGCGCGCTCCCGTCCGGGAGACGGGGCCTTCGACGACGTCGATGCCGGCGTCGTCGAGTTCGGCGGCGACGTCGTCCACGTCGTCGGTGACGAGACAGAGGTCCGCCGCGCCGGGCGTCGGGTCGCGTGCGTGCGGGTCGTACTCGTCGCCCGCCCGGTGGAGGTTGATCTTGTAGTCGCCGAAGTGGAGGGCGACTCGGCCGTCGCCGAACTCCCGGCGTTCCATCCCGAGGCGCTCGTAGAACGCGCAGGTCTCGTCGACGTCCGTCGCGTAGAGGACGAGGTGATCAAGGGTGTGGACGTCCATGGCGGACGCTCGTCGGGAGGGGTCTTGAGCCCACCGGCGGGGACGAGAGAAAACGACCGAACCGGATTCCGATTCGAAGTCCTTAAAGGCAGTCCGGCGGTAGAGTCGACAACTCGCTGGGAGACGGGCACCAGCGGGCACCTGTGAGAACGGGACGAAATGTGGCCGGGTGGTCGGACCACCCCGGCTGAATCGCAAGCGCCCGTGGTGATACCAATGGCACGAAGCTTCTACTCGCACATCCGAGAGGCGTGGCGTGACCCCGACGAGGGGCAGCTCGCCGAACTGCAGTGGCAACGAAAACAGGAGTGGCGCGAGCAGGGCGCACTCGAACGAATCGACCGCCCGACGCGTCTCGACAAGGCTCGCGAACTCGGCTACAAGGCCAAACAGGGCGTCGTCGTCGTCCGCGCCTCCGTCCGCAAGGGCGGAGCGCGAAAGCGCCGACACAAGGCCGGCCGCCGCACGAAACGCCAGGGCGTCAACCGCATCGGTCGACGCAAGAGCATCCAGCGCATCTCCGAGGAGCGCGCCTCCCGGAAATATCCGAACCTCCGGGTGCTCAACTCCTACTGGGTCGGCGAGGACGGCTCCCAGAAGTGGCACGAAGTGATCCTTCTGGACCCGAACCACCCCGCTATCGAGAACGACGACGACCTCAACTGGATCTGCGAACCCAAGCACAAGGGCCGGACCTTCCGCGGCCTGACCAGCGCCGGGACGAAAGGACGCGGTCAGCGCAAGCGCGGCAAAGGCACCGAGCACACGCGGCCGAGCATCTCGGGCGACCGTCGACGCGGCAAGTAACGCGCCGTTTTCTCCGTTTTTCGCACCCGACGAGCCGTGCGGCTCCCGGTCACGCGCTCCAGCAACGCCGGCATCACAGTACGATAAATCCGATATCGCGATAGCAAATCGGAGACGAGAGCCGAGATTTCGGCTGGCGCGTCGGGCGTCGAAAACGGTAGTCGGATGATGACGAGGGCGGCCTGGTCTCCAGCCGACTACGAGGCGGATCCTCACCCGACGGCGCGGTGATACCCGGACGCCCGCGGTGCGTAACGGTTTCGTCGACGGGACGTCGAAGCCGATGTCGGCGTTCCCGTGACCTGTAACCGCTACGCGTACAACGCCCGCAACGTTGCACGCCGTGAGTTCCACCTGCGGGTCGGCCGTCCGTCTCGACGTGAAACGCCGGGCGAGTCCCGTACGATTCGCCGATAGCGCGGCTACCCGTCGGATGTGCCCGCCGGCAGGCACATCCGCGCCAAGATGGCCCGCGGGGGCGCAGTCGAATCCCAGCGCGGTCGGGAACGCACGGCGAGAGCGTCGGAGAAAATACGCGTCCTACGGGGCGTCGGGGGCGGTATTCCGCCGGCATCGGTTCCGGGCCACGCCTCGTAGCCGCCGTCTCGTCGATTTCGTCGAGACACCCGATGAAGTCAGTGAGACGTCAGCCGTGGTTTGGTATCGCGGATAGTGGTTTATAGACGACACTCAGACGGCACGCCCGATCTCGCGGTAGCGCCACCGCGACGTAAACGCCGGCGGAGATGCCGACAGTCACCACGAACGAGTGAACCGACAGCGAGGCCGGAGTATGTTGTCGATGTTACAGCCGGGAGAGATCCAACACCCCATCAGGAAGCCGCCGATTCACGTCCCGAAACGGAGCGACGATCTGCACGCGAACCGGGATATCGGAGAATCTCACCAGCACGGATTTATCCGTCCGGACGACGGAGGAAGAGCATGAGCCTCTCGCTCGATGCGACGCAACTGGACCGGTACTCTCGACACATCATCATGGACGAAGTCGGGCCGGAGGGACAGAAACGGCTCCTCGACGGGCGAGCGCTGATCGTCGGCGCGGGCGGCCTCGGCGCGCCCGTCATCCAGTACCTCGCGGCGGCGGGCGTGGGCCACCTCGGCATCGTCGACGACGACGTGGTCGAACGGAGCAACCTCCAGCGTCAGGTGATCCACGCCGACGCCGACGTGGGGAAGCCGAAAGTCGAGAGCGCGAAGGCGTTCGTCGAGCGGCTGAACCCCGACGTCGACGTCGAGGCGTACGAGATGCGCCTCGATCCCGACGACGTCGAGGACGTCGTCGCGGGGTACGACGTCGTCGTCGACGCCAGCGACAACTTCCCGACGCGGTACATGCTCAACGACGCCTGCCGCATCGCCGAGGTACCCATCGCCCACGGAGCCATCTACAAGTTCGAAGGGCAACTGACGACGCTCAGTCCCGACGGGCCGTGTTATCGCTGTCTGTTCCCCGAAGCGCCCGAACCGGGGACGGTGCCCGACTGTGCGACCACGGGCGTCCTCGGCGTCCTCCCCGGCACCGTCGGCTGTATTCAGGCGACCGAGGCGGTGAAGCTCCTCCTCGACGACGGCGATCCGCTGGTGGGACGGCTGCTCTTCTACGACGCGATGGACATGACCTTCGAGACGGTGCCCTACCAGCGACGCCCGGACTGTCCCGTCTGCGGCGAGGACGCCGTCGACACCGTCGAGGGCATCGAGTACACCGGCGGCTGTACCGTCGGCGACTGAGTCGCCCCTCGGCGTCCGGTCCCCTCCGGAGACAGTACGCTTTACTACGCCCCCGTTCGCCCTCGTAGCATGGATACGCTCCCGCTCTCGGACGTGACGGTGGTCGAACTCGGCAACATCGTCGCCGGCCCGTTCGCGAGCCTGCTGCTCGCGGACCTCGGCGCGGAGGTCGTGAAGGTCGAACGGCCGGGCGTCGGCGACATCATCCGGAGTTCGGGCCGGACGGGCGACGCCATGTTCGCCGCGCTCAACCGGAACAAGCGGTCGGTGGCGCTCGACCTGAAGTCGGACGCCGGCCACGAGGCGTTCGTGGAACTCGTCGCCGACGCCGACGTCTTCGTCGAGAACATGGGCCGCGGGGCCGCCGAGCGCCTCGGCGTCGGCTACGACGACCTCGCGGCGGTGAATCCGGGGCTCGTCTACCTCTCGATCAAGGGCTTTCAGGAGGGGCCGTACGGCGACCGGCCGGGGATGGACGTCGTCGCGGAGGCGATGTCCGGGCTGATGAGCGTCACCGGCGAGAAGGGCCGCCAGCCAGTCCGCGTCGGCACCTCCATCGCCGACATGGGTGGAGCGCTCTACGGCGTCATGGGCGTGTTGATGGCGCTCCGCGAACGTGACGAGACGGGCGAGGGCCAGCGCGTCGACGGCACCCTCTTCGAGGCCAGCACCCACTGGATGAGCTACTGGATGACCTACGCCGACCTGCTGGGCGAGGACCCCGAACCCCTTGGGGCCTCGCACCCCAGTTGGGGCCTCTACGACGTCTTCGAGACGGACGGCGGCTGGCTGTTCGTCGGCGTCACCACCGAACGCCACTGGCCGGCGTTCTGTCGCGCCGCCGACATGGAGGAGTTGCTCGCCGACGAGCGCTTCGACACGGCGAAAAAGCGACGCGAACGCAAGGAAGAACTGACCGAACTCGTCGCCGAGCGCCTGCGGGGACGCGACCGGGAAACCCTCCTCGAATCGTTCCTCGACGAGGACGTCCCGGCCGCGCCGGTCAACGAGCCATCGGACCTCGTCGACGACCCGCACCTGGAGGAGACGGGGTTGATCGCGGAGTTCACCGCCGAATCCGAGGGCGAGGAGTACGACCTCCGGACGGCGCTGACGCCGATCGTCGGCGACCGGATGGCACCCGCACAGCGACGCGACCCGCCCGCGATCGGCGAACACACCGAGGACGTGTTCGAATCGCTCGGCCTCGACGTCGATCGACTGCGCGAGCGCGGCGCGTTCGGCGACGGGTAGCGACGGCTCCGCGGTCGCACACCGGACGTCGACGAACGTACCGACACCGGGTCGACCGCCTGCGGCACGCTGCCGACGGCGGTCACTCGAGATCTTCGGGTTGCGTGCCGACGCCTTCGATCCAGCCGGGTGGCGTGGCCGCGGTCGGCTGGGCGTGTTCGCGTTTCAACACCATCCCCGTCCGCTCCAGCGACAGCACCTGCTCGTCGTTCTGGTTGTACGCGCGCAGTTCCGTGGTGACGATGCCGACGTGGTCGCGGGAGTCGCTTTCGCGCTTGTCGAGGACCTCGCTCTCGGCGAAGACGGTGTCGCCGTGGAAGACGGGCGCGTGGTGGCGCACCGCGTCGTACCCGAGGTTCGCCGTGGCGTTCTGGGAGACGTCGATGACGCTCATGCCGACCGCCAGCGAGATGACCACGAGGCCGTTGACCAGGCGCTCGCCGAACTCCGTCTCGGCGGCGTACGCCTCGTTGAAATGCATCGGATTGAGGTTCATCGTCACGTTCGTCAACCAGACGTCGTCCGTCTCCGTGACCGTCTTCCCGTAGGGATGTTTGTAGATGTCGCCCACCTCGAAATCCTCGTAATACCGTCCCTGCCAGCCGGCGACGAGACGCCGGTCCGTGTGCGTGTCGCTCATGGAAACGCCTTCACAGAGGGGCGACGGTCGGATAAGGATGGAGGGTGTGCCGTCGGCGGCGTCGCCGCATTACGGGAAGCATATATACGCCCGTCGACAACCCGACGACGATGTCGTTCCCGAGGACGCCCGCGACGGGCGAGATTCGGGTTCTCTACGTCAGCCCGGACTCCGTGGCCCGAGGCGTGACGGCCGCGATAGAACGCGAATACGAGCGAGCCACCGTCGAGCAGGTTCGGCCCGAGAAGCTAACTGCACGTGTGGACGACGTCGACTGCGTCGTCTCCGAGCACCGCCCGCCGGAGGTAGACGGGATCGAAGTCCTTCGTGCGGTACGCAGGCGTGCGCCGGACCTGCCGTTCGTCCTGTTCCCGAGCCAGGGCGACGAGACGGTCGCCGCCGACGCCGTCGCCGCCGGCGTCAGCGAATACGTCCCGCGCGGATCGGACACGGTGGACCGACTCGCGTCGGCGGTCGAACGCGCGGTCGCCGCCGAATGCGAGCGCGACCGACTCGAGGATGCGCGGCGCGTCGCGGCCGTCGTCCGGGACGTGACCCACGCGGTCGTCAGCGCAGAGACGCGAGAGGAACTCGAACGGACGGTGTGCAGTCGCCTCGGCGAGTCGGACCAGTACCAGTTCGTCTGGTGGTGTCGGGTCGACGGGGTGGCGGACGCCGCCACTCCGAACGTCGTCGCCGGCGACGACGAGGGCTATCTCGACGACGTCGCCCTCGGCGAGCGACAGACCGGACGCGGGCCGACGGGCGACGCCCTCCGGACGGGCGAGATACAGGTGACACAGGACGTCCGCGAGGACCCGGCGTTCGATCCGTGTCGCGAGGCGGCGCTCGAACGCGGCATCCTCGCCGCCGCGGCCGTTCCCGTCGTCTACGAAGACACCACGTACGGCGTCCTCTCGCTGTACGCGAACCGCCCGTGGGCGTTCAACGACTCCGAACACGAACTGCTCGGCGACCTCGGCAATTCGATGGCTCACGGCATCCACCACCAGGAGACGCGGAGCGACCTCCAGACGTTCCGGAAGGCTGTCGAACACGCCGGCCACACGGTGTACATCACGCGCCGCGACGGCACCATCGAGTACGTCAACCCCCGGTTCGAGGAGGTGACGGGCTACGACGCCGAAACGGCCATCGGCCGGACGCCGAGTATCCTCAAGTCGGGCGAACACGGAACGGAGTTCTACCGGCGACTCTGGAGCACGGTCCTCTCGGGCGAGGTGTGGACGAACGAGATCGTCAACCGACGCGAGGACGGGACGAAATACCACGTCAACCAGACCATCGCCCCCATCACCGACGGCGAGGGGAACGTCGACCGGTTCGTCGCCGTCAACGACGACATCACTGAGAAGAAGCGCCAGCAGCGGGCGCTGAAACGGCAAAACGAGCGGCTGAACCGGTTCACCAGCATCGTCTCTCACGACCTCCGGAATCCGCTGAACGTCGCCCAAGGGGAACTACAGCGTGCTCGGGCCGGCGAACCGGATCGCCTCGACGCCGTCGAGAGGTCTCTCGACCGGATGGAGCGTCTCATCGAGGACCTGCTCCACCTCTCGAAGCAGGGCGAGACGATAGACGAACCGTCGCCGGTCGCCCTCGAACCGGTCGTTCGGACGGCATGGGAGACGACTGACACCGCCGACGCCACGCTCGACGTCGACGTCGGCGACGCGACCGTCGTCGCCGACCGGGACCGGCTCGTGCGGGTGTTCGCGAACCTCTTTCGGAACGCCGTCGAACACGGATCGGCGAGCGACCGGGGTTCGGCCGATGACGCCGTCGAACACGACTCGGTGACCCAGCGGTCGGCGACGGCGTCGGTCCAAGCGAGTGCGACCGGGGACCGCCGCCGGGACGACGCGAACGACGAGGTGCGGATAACCGTCGGCGTCGACGGGAGGGCGCTGTTCGTCGCCGACGACGGGCCGGGCATCCCGCCGTCGGATCGCGAGGACGTCTTCGACCACGCCTACACCACGAGCGACGGCGGCACCGGCCTCGGCCTCGCTATCGTCGACTCCATCGCGAAGGCCCACGGCTGGGGGACGCGAGCGACGGAGAGCGAGGCCGGCGGTGCGCGGATCGAGTTCCACGACGTCGAGTTCGCCAGCGCGTCCGCACGAGGACGTCCACCGGCGCGACGCCCTCGGCGTCGAGGACGACCGGGTTCAGATCGAGCTCCGCCACGTCGTCGCGTTCGGCGGCGAGGCGACCGACGTCCGCGACGAGCGACGCCAACACGTCGAGGGCGGCCGTCGTCCCGTACTCCGCGTCCAGAAGGTCCGGGAGTCGCGTCCGGTCGAGGGCGGCGCGGGCCTCCGTCTCCGTCACGGGCGGGAGGAAGTGGGCGGCGTCGTCGAACAGCTCGACGAACGTGCCGCCGGTGGCGACGGTGACGACGGGGCCGAACTCGGGGTCCTGCGTGAGGCCGACCAGCGCCTCGACGCCGGCGGCGACCTGGGGCTGGACGAGGACGCCCTCGACGTCGGCGTCGGGGAGGTGGTCGCGGGTGTTGTCGAGCACCTCGGCGTAGGCCTCGCGCACCTCGCCGGGCGTGTCGAGGCCGATTTTCACCGCGCCGACGCGGTTGCGGTGGCCCACGTCGGGCGAGTCCACCTTGCAGACGGCGGGGTAGCCGAGGACGTCGGCCGCCGCCGCCGCCTCCGTGGGGCTCTCGGCCCGCCGCGTCGCCACGGGTTCGACGTCGTAGGCTGCGAGCAGGTCCGTCGCGTCACCCCACGTCAGCAGGCGGTCCTCGGGGAGGTCCGGGCCGCTCTCGGTGGCGGCCGACTCCGGGGAGAGGGCGGCGTCAGCGGGGGGACGCGCTCCCGCGCCTCGCCGTAGTCGACCAGCGACGATAGCGCGTCCACCGCGTTCGACGGGTCGTAGAAAAGCGGCGTGGCCTCGCGGAGGCGTTCGTACGGTTGCGGGTCGTCGAGGTCGGCGGGGTCTTTCCGGCCGGTCCACAGGAGGACGACAGGGTCGTCGGCGCGGTCCACGACGTCGATGAGGTCGTCCGCGATCCGATCCGCCCGGTCGTCGACGGCCGAGAGGCCGATGGCGAACAGGTAGGCGTCGAACCGGTCGTCGGCGAACAGGTGGTCGGCGATTTCGGGGAGCACTTCGGCCCCGTAGCCGCGGATGTCCGCGGGGTTGTGGAGTTCGCCGAAGGTGAGCAGTTCCTCCATGTCGAGCAGGGCCCGTTCGGTGTCGGGAGCGAGCGGGGGAGTTCGAGGCCGCGGGCGTCCGCGAGGTCGGCCAGCAGGGTGGCGAGACCGCCGCTGGTCGAGGCGATGCAGGTCCGCGGCGAGTCGGGCGCGTCGAAGGCGGCGTGGACGCTCGCGCGGCCGATGAGATCTGGAACGTCGGGGACGCGCTCGACGCCCGCCTGCCAGAGGGCGCTCTCCCAGACGGCGTCGCTGCCGGTGAGCGATCCGGTGTGGGAGGCGGCGGCGGCCTGTGCGACGTCGGAGCGGCCGATTTTCACCGCCAGCACGGGCGTCCCCGACCGGGTGGCCGCCGACGCGACGTCGACGAAGCGCCGCGGGTCGTCGAGGCCCTCGACGTAGACGCAGATGACGTCGACCTCCGGGTCGCCAGCCATGTACTCGACGTAGTCGGTGAGCGACTGGTCGGCCTCGTTGCCCGTCGAGACGATGTGCGCGAAGTCGACGTCCTCGTCGGCGGCGCGTTCGAAGAACGTGGTGAACGCGAGCGCACCCGAGTGAGAGGCGAGGCCGATGTGACCCGGGTCGGGCTTCCGGGAGCAGGTGCTCGTCAACACGGTTCCCGAGCGCACGTTGGCGAGGCCGATGCAGTTCGGCCCGCAGACGCGGACGTCCTGTTCCTCGGCGACGGCGGCGAGTTCGGCTTCGAGTTCCGCGCCTTCCTCGTCGGCCTCGCCGAAGCCGGCGGTGATGACGAGCGCGGCGGGGACGCCCCGCTCGCCCGCGTCACGGACGACGTCGACGACGTGCTCGCGGGGGACGGAGACGACCGCGAGGTCGACCGCCTCGGGGACGTCGTCGATGCCGTCGTAACAGGTGCGTCCCCACGCCTCGTCGCGGCTCGGATTCACGGGGTAGACCGTCCCCTCGTAGCCGTAGTCGAGGAGGTTGTCCATCAGGCGCGCGGAGTACCACGAGTCGGGGCTCGCCCCCACGACGGCGACCGAATCCGGGTCGAACAGCGGGTCGAGATCGGGACGCGACTGGTCCATGGCATGGGCCAGGCGGGAAAGGGTAAACAGTGTGTCGTTTGCGACCGAGACGCACGGTCGACCGCCAGCTATTTGCAAACGTAGCCGGCAGACGGCGATATGTCGTTGCTCGCAACCCTCGAACTGGTCTTCTGGACGGGCGTGTACGCGACTCTCGCCGGCGCGCTCGCCGGGGTCGTCGCCGCCGTCCTCTGGTCGCCGTTTCTCCTCTCCGACCGTCTCCGGGCGCTGTTTCAACTCGGACCGACGGACCACTGGGGACTGAACTACGTCGTCGCGTGTGTCGTCGTCACCGCCGTCCACGGACTGGTTCTCGGCGTCGGCCTCGCGCTCGGGGCGGGTCGCGACGGGCCGTCGATCGCGGTGATTCTCCTCGTCAGCGCCCTCACTATCGGGCTGGTGTGGGCCGTTCCCGCCGTCGCGTTACCGGCGAGAGGGTACGAGTGGGACCCGAGAGGGTTCGACGCGGTCACGCATCTCCTCCTCGTCGGCGGCAGCATCTGGTACGCCGCCATCGTGACGGTGCCGATGTTCGTCCTCTCCCTGCTCCTCTCGCTCCCCGCTTAGTCGCCGAACGCGCCGCCGTCGCGCCACTGATCGAGGGTCGTCTGCTCGCCGGCCACGTCGGCGAACACCTCGTCGGTGTGTTCGCCGAGACGCGGGGCGGGCGACCGGACCGACACGTCGTGGTCGGGGAAGTGGATCGGGTGGCCCGGGAGCGTGATTTCGCCGCTGTCGGGGTCCTCGACGTCGACGAGGAGGTCGCGAGCGCGCGCCTGTTCGTGCTCGGCCACGTCCGCGACGTCGTTCAGCGGACCGTTCGGGAAGCCGTGCTCGGTGAGTTCCGCCAGCCAGTAGTCGGTCGACTCCTGTTCGAACTCCGCTTGAACGATGTCGACGACCGTCTCCCGGTTCTCGACGCGGTCTGCGTTCGTCGGGTAGTCGAGCAGTTCGTCGCGGCCGAGCATCTCGACGAAGTCCTCCCACCGGTCGTCGGAGGGGACGCCCGTGACGACGCTCCCGTCGGCGGTCTCGAACAACTGGTACGGGACGACCGTCTGGTGGCTCGTCCCCTGCGGGCCGGGCACGTCGCCCGTCAGCGAGTAGAGCGTGGGATACTCGTTCATGACGGAGACGATGGCGTCGAAGAGGCCGACGTCGAACCGGCCGCCGCCGTCCCCCGATCGCGTTCGTGCAGGCGCGCGAGGACGCCGATGGTAGCGAACATCCCGGCCGTCAGGTCGCCGACGGCCTGGCCTACCTTCACCGGATCGCCGTCCTCGGGTCCCGTCACGCTCATGATGCCGCCCTCGGCCTGCAGGATGAGGTCGAGCCCCGGTTTCTCCTTCAGGGGACCGGTCTTCCCGTACCCCTTCACGCTGGCGTAGACGACGTCCTCGTTCACCTCGGTGACGTCGTCGTAGCCGATTCCCAGTCTCTCGGTGACGCCGTAGCCGAAGTTCTCGACGAAGACGTCGGCGTCGGCGATCAGCTCCATGAACGCCTCACGGCCGGCGTCGGCTTTCAAATCGAGCGTCACCGACCGCTTGTTCCGGTTGAGCGCCTGGAAGTAGCCGGACTTCTTCTCCGGGCCGGGCCCCTGCGTCCGCGCCGGGTCGCCCGCACCGGGGCGTTCGACCTTTACCACGTCCGCGCCCATGTCGGCGAGCAGCGCGCCACAGAACGGCCCCGCGCGGTGGGCGGTCATCTCGACGACGGTGAGATCTGAGAGCAGCCCCATCTCACTCCTCGTTGAACTCGTCGACCAGTCGCCGGCGCTCCTCGGAGTCGAACTGCTCCCACCAGAGGTCGCGTTCGAACTCGCGGGCCTCCGCCATGCTCTCGGCGTTGGCGGCCTGATTGAGCGCGCGCTTCGAGTTTTTGACCGCCTGCCGGCCGGTGTCCTGGATGGCGTCGACGATGGACTGGACCTCCTCGTCGAGGGCGTCCGCGTCCTCGGCCACCCGGTTGATGAGGCCGATGCGGTGGGCCTCCTCGGCGTCGATGAAGCCGGCGGTCAGGATGAGTTCCTTCGCCTTCGCCTCGCCGACGAGCTGGATGGCGCGGTAGTTCGACCCGCCGGTCGGAATCTGTCCGATGTTACAGGTCGGGACGCCGAACGAGGAGCCTTCCGTGGCGACGCGCATGTCACAGAACAGCGCGAGGATGAGGCCGCCGCCGACGGCCCAGCCGTCGATCTTCGCGATGGTCGTCGCGTGGCTTTCGTAGGGCTGACGGTAGATGTCGTAGAAGAGGTCCTGGCGGTCCTTCTGTCTCGGGTCGTGTTCCTCCGCGGGGCCGGCGTACTCCTGGATGTCCGCGCCGGCCGAGAAGGCTTCCTCGCCCTCGCCTTCGATGACGACGACGTCGATGGAGCGGTCGAGTTGGATCTCGTCGAACGCGCGACGGACGTCCTGCATGACCGTCGTGCTGAGGGCGTTGAGTTTGTCGGGGCGGTGGAACTGGACGGTCGCCACGCCGTCGGCGACGTCCACGGTGATGCTCTCGTACGCTTCATATGCCATACCGCCCACCGTGGTGAGCGAGCGTAAAACTCCTTTGGGATGGGACAACCCGGGCCACGCGACGGCCCGCCGGGGAATCGCGGACGGACGCCCCTCAGACGGCGGTCTCGACGACGTCCCGCGCCTCCGACAGCGTCAGCGGATCGCCCTTGCGCTCGGCGGCGTCGCGGACGGCCTCGAGGGCGTCCTGCACCGATTCAGTCGTCGGCTCTGCGCCCACGTCCGCGAGCAACGCCCGCACCGCGCCCCGACCGGTACCGTCGCCGAACAGGAGTTCGCGCCGGCCGCCGTACATCGCGGGGTCGAACGGTTCGTAGGTGCTGGGTTCGCGCAGCATCGCCGCGGTGTGCATCCCGCTCTCGTGGCGGTAGGCCGACCGTCCGAGGACGGGTTTGTCGTCCGGCACGTCCACGTCGAGGGCGTCGAGAGCGCGCCGACAGGCCGGGACGAGTTCCGAGACGTCGACGGCCACGTCGTCGCCGCGCTGGCCGAGGAGAGCGACCACTTCCTCCAGCGGCGCGTTGCCGACGCGCTCGCCCACGCCGCCCACGGTGACGTCGGCGCTCGTCGCGCCCGCGTCGATGGCCGCGAGGGTGTTGGCGGCGGCGACGCCGAGGTCGTCGTGGGCGTGGACGGCGATGCCGATCTCGCCGCCCACCTCGTCGGCGACGGCGGCGACGGTGTCGGCCACCTGGTCGGGCGTCCCGCTCCCCGTCGTGTCCGCGAGGGTGACGTGGGCAGCGCCGGCGTCGGCGACCCGGCGCGCCCCTCGCGGAGGAAGTCGTTGTCGGCGCGGACGGCGTCCATCAGCGACGCGCCGACGTCAGCGCCCGCCGCGGCGCGGTCGACAGCCGTCTCCAGGGCGTCGAGCGCCTCCGCGCGGGACTTGCCGAGGGCGTGTTCCAGTTGCACGTCCGACGCGTTGACGATGACTTCGACCTCGTCCGGGTCGACGTCGAGGGCGGCGTCGACGTCGGCCTCGACGGCGCGCGCGAGAGCGGCCGTCCGCAGGCCGAGGTCGTCGGCGTGGCGGTACCACGACTCCCGGGGAGTCGCCCGCGGGAACGCGATTTCGACGCAGTCGACGCCCAGCGTGGCGAGGGCGTCGAGGACGGCCAGCCCGGACGCCTCGGCGATGTCGAGGCCGGGCACCTGTGCGCCCTCGCGGAGCGTGAGATCCTTGAACGTGGTCGTCATGGCGCTCCCTTCCCCGTCGCGTCTGTTAGGCGTTGCCATCGGACGCGCCACGTCGCCGCGGACGGGGTCGTCGACCCCTCAGTCGCTCGCGACGTCGGCGACCCGACCGGTCGCGACCCGGACCGCTTCGACGAGCGCCGACACGTCGTCGTCGTCCACGTCGCGAACGGCCGCGACCAGGGCGTCGGCGTCGGCGGCGTCGACGCCCGCGGTCCCCACCAGTTCGTGGAACTTCTCGGTGACGCCGTCCCATCCGAGCGGTCGCTCCGGTTCGCCCGGTGCGGTGTCGACGAACCGCTCGTGGGTGTCGTCGGCCGTTTCGACGACGACGCGTGCGGCCCACTGCTCGGGGAACAGCGACGCCACCTCGTCGGTCGTCACCACGTCGGTGGCGTCCATCAGCCGTCGGAGTTCGGGATCGTCGAGGTGGTCCTGCGCGTCGAGGAAGGCGGCGAGGCCGGCGTCGCCCGCCCGGAGAGAGCGCCGCCGCGAAGGGCATGCTGAACTGGCAGTCGACGAAGTTCTCTGGGCGGCGTTTGTCCGCGATCGGTGTGCCGGTGAGCGTGACGCCCGACTTCGGCAGGTCGACGAGGACGGATTCGACGTCCGCGGCGTCGACGTCCGCGGCGACGTCCAGCAGGGCGTCGATCGCCGAGTGCATGTACCGACAGCAGGGGTAGGGTTTGAGCGCGGTTTCGAGGACCGCGTGGCGATCCGAGACGTCGTTCAGCGCTTCGGGGTGGGGCGTCGGCGTGTAGGCGGCGAAGAAGCCGTGATCGCCGTCGAGGGGAGCCTCGGCCCCGCGAAAGCCCGCTTCCGCGAGGGCGACGGCGGTCAGCGCGCGGCGGGCGGAGAGGCCCGGATGGAGGCGCTTGTTCCACGCGCCGTTTTTCAGGAACTGGAGCGACCCGGCGACCTGACTGCCGTTGACGCCGAAGGCGTCGGCGAACGCCTCGCGCGAGAGGCCGGCGACGACGCCCGCGGCGGCCGTCGCGCCGAAGGTACCGCAGGTGGCGGTGATGTGGAAGCCCTGGTCGTAGTGAGCGTCGGGGTCTACCGCGCGCCCGACGCCGCAGGTGACGTCGTAGCCGGCGGCGATAGCGGCGAGTAACTCCTCGCCGCTGGCGTCCTCGCGTTCGGCGACGGCGAGGGCGGCCGGGATGACGGGCGAGCCCGGATGCAACGACGATTCGCGGTGCGTGTCGTCGAAGTCGAGGCTGTGCGCGAACGCGCCGTTGAGGAGGGCAGCACCGCCGAGTGACTGCGTCTCGCCGGTCGCGAGTACCGTCGCGTCGCTCCCGGATTCGAGCGAGTCGATCGCGCGTTCGAAGGCGGGACTGGACGCGGCGTGTTCGCGCGCACCGATGGCGAGCCCGAGGAAGTCGAGCAGATGCTGTTTGAGGCGGTCACGGACCGCCTCGGGGAGCTCTTCGTAGGTCGCCGAGACACAGCGCTCGACGAGGGCGTCGGTCGGCTCTGTCATACCGTCACACGTCGTCGCCGAAGTGAATAAACGTGCGGGGTCGGGCGCGGGTCGAGAGCGGAACGTCCGGAGTCGGACGGGAACGAGGGGTGAGCGGCGGAACGGCGACGGGCGAGGGGTTCGGCGTTGGACGTCGACCTGTACTATCGAGTGACTACTGGTCCCGATATTCGAGCATCTTCTCGCGCCACTCCCCGGGGATGGGTTTCGACTGCTCCGTCTCGGGGTCGAAAAACACCTGCACCGTCTCGGCGGTGGCGGCGACGCCCCGGTTGGTGCGGATCTCGTAGGTCATGGTGTTGCTCGACTCGCCGATGTCCTCGAGATGGAGGTGGACCGTCGGCGACTCGCCCATCTCGATGGGGCGTCGGTAGTCGATTTCGAGGTGGACGAGCACGGTGTCGATGTCGGTGAGGCCGACGCCGATGACCTCCTCGTAATACTCCAGTCGCGCCTGTTCGAGGTAGCTGGCGTAGACGGCGTTGTTGACGTGGTGCATCGCGTCGATGTCGCGAAACCGGACCTGTAGCTCGGACGTAAACTCGAAGTCGGTCATACGGTCGGAGTGGGCGACCAGCTATATGTGCGTTACCAACGCGGGACGGGGCAAGGATTTACCTCCCCGAGTGCGAGCCTACCCCATGGACGTCATCCACACCGCCATCTGGGTATCGGACCTCGAACGCAGCTACGACTTCTACGTCGAGGGGTTGGGGCAGAGGAGAGCCACCGGTTCGACCTCGGCGGCGTCGAGAACATCTACGTCGGCGGCGACCACGGCGAGATACAGTTGCGCTACGACGAGTCGAGCGGGGAGTAGATCCCGACCGGGAGACGCTCGACCACGTCGCGCTCGGCGTCGACGACGTGGACGCGACGTTCGACCGGGTGCGAGCCGAGACGGGCTGTCCGGTCGTAGAGGAACCGTTCACGGTCGACCAGGCCGGCGCGCGCGTCGCCTTCGTCGAGGACCCCGATGGGTACGTGATCGAATTCGTCGAGCAGCTGTAGTGAGCGATGACCGAGACGCCCCACGCGGTGAGCGTCGTCGGCGCGGGGACGATGGGCCACGGCCTCGCCGTCCAGGTCGCCCGCGCCGGCACCCCCGTGACGCTGATCGACCACCGCGAATCGAACCTGGCAGACGCCCGCGAGAGGATCGACGACGCGCTCGCCTTCCTCGCCGAGGAGTCGCTGCTGGACGCCGACGTCGAGGCGGTGCGGGGGCGCATCGACGAGACGACCGACGTCGAGGCGGGCGTCGGCGACGCCGACCTCGTCCTCGAAACCGTCTCCGAAGACGTCGACGTGAAAGCGGAGGTGTTCGACACGCTCGCCGACGCCGCGTCCGATGATGCCGTCCTCGCGTCGAACACGTCCGGCATCCCGATCACCGACGTCGGCGAGACGGTGCCGGCCGTCGCCGACAGAGTGGTCGGCTGTCACTGGTGGAACCCGCCGTATCTGATGCCGCTGGTCGAGGTCGTCCGCGGCGAGGCGACGAGCGACGAGACGGTCGAGCGGACCCGTGCGTTCGTCGACTCCGTCGACCGCGATCCCATCGTCGTCGAGCGGGACGTCCCGGGGTTCGTCTGGAACCGCATCCAGTTCGCCGTCCTGCGCGAGTGCATGCACATCGTCGAGGAGGGCGTCGCCTCGCTCTCGGACGTCGAGCGCGCGGTCCGCGACGGCTACGCCCTCCGGACGGCCACCGTCGGCCCCTTCGAGACGGTCGACCTCTCGGGGGTCGACCTCTTCCGGGACATCGCGGCGGAACTCTACCCGCACCTCGCCGACGACGACGAGCCAAGCCCGCTGTTCGACGAGCGAATCGAGGCGGGGCGAAACGGCGTCGAGGACGGCGCGGGCTTTCGCGACTACGACGATCCGCCGGCGGCCGTCGTCCGCCGGCGCAACGAGCGCATCGCGGCGATTCGGCGGGCGTTGGGCGACGACAGAACGCCTCGCGCGGCCCCTCGACGCCGAGCATCGCCGACAGCAGCGGCACCGCGGGAAGGAGCGTCTCGATAGAGCCGCGATTGAACTCGGCGAAGAGGGCCTGGAGTTCCGAAATCGTCTCCGGGTCGACGCCGACGCCCCGCAGGTCGTCGGGCGCGAGACGGGGGCTGTACGGGGTCGAATCGACGTACGCCGTCACGGTGTCGTCGGCGACGGCCCGGGCGCGGTCGTAGGCGTCGTCGTGGAGGACGGGTTCGATATCGGCCCACATCGACTCGAACAGGTCGGGCCACTGGAGGAGGCAGCGATAGATGCTCGGCAGGCCGTCGTCGAAGCCGTGGAACGACTCGACGGCGTCGAGCGTCTCGGGTATCGGGAGTTCCGACCCCTCGAAGGACGTCATCGACGGCGACACGCCGCGGTCGCGGTCAGCCAGTCGGGCATCGGCGCGGCCGCCGCCCGGTCCGTCGCCGGCGACGTGCCCACGTCGCCACCCTGGAGGAGTCGATCCACCGTCTCGAAGAGGACGGCCAGACGCGGGATGACCACGTCGAACGTCGCGAGTTGCGCCCCCGCCTCGCGGTATTCGGCGGGCGAGAGGCCGACCGTCTCGCGGCGATACACCGGCAGGTCGTGGCGATCCTCGACGGCCGAGAGCACCGAATCCCTGTAGGAAATGGTGTAGCGGCCGAACGCCGCCGTCTCGAACATCGGCTTTACTTGCCCCCAGAGATAGCGCGTGAACTCGGGTTCGTTCGCCGTCAGCGTGCGGAAAATCCAGTTGACGATCGGCGCACGGAAGGTGTGCTGGACGTCGTCGTAGAGGCCGCGTTTCCAGCCGGTCGCCTCGCGTTCGTACAGCTGTCGACTCGTGTCCATGCGACCGGGGAGTCCCCGGAGTGTGTTAACAGTTGCCCCCGTTTCCGACGGCGTGTCGGCCGGTCAGGCGAAGGGGGACCCGGGAGCGGGAGCGAGTCGGTCTCCGCTCGCGCCACAGCCGTCACAGCGGGGGTCGACGTCGAATATCGAGACGCGCTGCTCCGTCCCGCAGGCCTCACAGACGACGCGCGTCACGGCGTCGACCACCCCGGTTGGCGGCGCGTTCGGCCCCGTCTGGGAGGGTCGGTGCTCGGTCGAGCGTCGCTCGGAGCGTTGCGACTCGCGGGTCGTGGATTCATGGCTGGGTTCACCTCGTGGAGAGCGGCAGGGAAATCAGCGTGTGACGGGCCTTCGTCGCCGGATTCGGCGTCCCTCGCGTTCCACGCGTTCACGGCATACCAATAAGGGCCTTGTGGCAGCGGCGGGCGGCGCGCCCGGTGGACCAACAGAGTATTGGCGGGGACTGCGTGTTGTGTCGACATGGACCACGACGAACCGACGAAACGCCCGATCGGCCTACCGCCGGAATCGGGCGCACCGCCCGACCCCGTCGACGTCCCGTGGATCGACGCCCACCAGCACACCCAGTCGCTGACGTGGAACGACCGCGAGAAGTTCGATCTGAGCGGCGGCGAGGCGGCGGTGATGATCGCCGCGGGCTACTACTGGACGCCGTATCGACCCGTTCGGCCGGAACACGTCCGCTTCCTGTGGGACGACGCCCTCCGCCGGGCGGCGGCGTTCACCCACCGCCACTTCTACGATCAGTACGTCGCCGTCGGCGTCCACACCTGGTCGCACGTCGAGGACGCCGACGAACTGCTGGCTGCCCTCCCAGAGTACTGCGACCACGACCGCGTGGTCGCCGTCGGCGAGACGGGGATCGAGTCGACGCACCACACCTCGCAGTGGCCGCTCGACGGCCAGCGCGACGTGGTTCGCGAGCAGATGCACGTCGCCCGCGAGACCGGACTCCCCGTCCTGGTCCACACGCCCGGGTCGAGCAAGGGCGACGTGGATCCGCGGGAGTCACACAGTTACGAGGAGGGGAATCGGAACTTCACGGAACCGCTTCTCGACGCCGAGACGGCGAAACGCGACGCCGTCGAGATGGACGTCGAACTGGCCGACGAGGCGGGCCTCGCGGACGAGCAGGTGGTGATCGACCACGTCGACGGGGACGTCGTCCCGTACCTGATGGAGACCACGAACTGCCGCCTCTCTTTCACCGTCGGCGCGCCTTGGCTCCGCGGCGTCGACGCCCGCGACGTCGCCGACGCCGTCGAGGAGTACGGCCCGGACCGCATCCTCGTCGACACGGACCTCATCGGCGCGATGCGGTGTGACCCCTTCGCGATGAAGCGGACGATACTCGACCTGCTACGCCTCGGCGTCCCGCGCGAGGACGTGCGGAAAGTCGTCTACGAGAACCCGAAGGCGGTGCTCGACCTGCGCCACTCCGTGAGGGCGGCGAAGGCGTCCTCGTCCGCGGTGAGCCAGTGGGTCAGTCGCTCCTCCTCGGAGACGTCGGCCGGGTAGAGCGTACAGCGGTTCGCGCCGACGTCGTAGTCGACGACGACCGAGCGTAACTCGAACTCGCGGGGCGGCGGCGAGGCTGACGTCGAGGCACCGTCGAGGTGTTCCGTGCTCATAGACCAGTCGCTGCTCGGCGTCACGGGGAGAAAACGCCTGCTATGAGGGGTACGAGACGGTCAATCGCGGATCGGGTCGGAACCATTGGGAACCAATCCCACAATAGCGGACTCGAAGGTGACCGCTAGCCGAGAAAGCGCTCGGCCGTCCGGCGGAAGACATCGCGGTACGTCGCCTCCGAGAGGTCGCGCGAGAGCAGGTGGTCGCGCTCGGCGGCGTAGTCGTAGGGGATGTTCGGGAAGTCCGATCCGTACATGATGGAGTCGGAGAGTTCCTCGATCCGGTCGTCGGCGACGGTCCCGGGGTCGAAGTCCATGTACCGCTCGGCGGCCGACGACATGGCGAAGGTGGTGTCGAGGAAGACGCTGTCGTAGTCGTCGGCGATGGCGAGGAACTCCTCGACGTCGTACGCGCCCATGTGCGCACAGCAGGCGCGAACGTCGGGGAAGGAGGCGACGAACGATTCGAACGGGACGGGGCCGACGGCCGAGTCGCCGCGGAACATCGGCGCGGTGCCGGCGTGAAAGAGCACCGGGCGGTCGAAGTCGGCGGCGAGTTCGTACGCCGGATCGAGACGCGGGTCGTCGGGGGGACACCGCTGGACCGGACAGTGGAACTTCAGGCCGCGCGCGCCCGCTTCGAGGGCGTCGTAGACGACGTCGGCCACGTCGTCGTCCGGGTGAACGGTCGCGAACGGAATCAGCATCTCGGACTCCTCGGCGCGGGCGCGAACCCACTCGTTCAGGTCGGCAGCGACGCCCGAGCGGTGGGCGTAGGGGAGCGAGACGTACCGCTCGACGCCGGCCTCGTGGAGGACGGCCTCGATGGCCTCGCGGTCGGTGGGATGGGCGAACTCCCAGCCCGCCTCGTCGTTGAGGGCGTTCCTGACGGCCGCCAGCAAGCGTTCGGGGAGGACGTGAACGTGGGCGTCGATGGCGGGGGCGAAAGGGGGCGTCATTCGGGACGCTTCAGCGACAGCGCCGTTCGGTCGAGTTCGCAGACGAGTTCGTCGTCCTGATTGAACGCCTCGACGTGCATCGTGACGACGCCGCGGTCGCCGTCCGACGTCTCCCGCTTGTCCGTCACCGTCGACCGCGCGCGGACGGTGTCGCCGTGAAAGACCGGATTCGGGTGTTCGACGTTGTCGTACGAGAGGTTGGCGACGATGGTGCCGTCGGTGGTGTCGGGGATGGTGAGCGCGACGGCCAGACTCATCGTGTAGAGGCCGTTGACGAGGCGTTCGCCGAACTGCGTGTCGTCGGCGAACTCCGCGTCGAGATGGAGTGGTTGCTGATTCATCGTCATGTCACAGAAGCGCTGGTTGTCCGACTCGCTGATGGTCCGTCGCCGCTCGTGTTCGATGGTGTCGCCAACTTCGAACTCCTCGTAGTAGAGACCGGGCATGTCCGTTATGGGTGGGCGGGAAGTGATAGGTCTTTCTTCGGGCGCGGTGGCCAGCCCGAGCAAAGCCGACCAGTTTCACTTTCACTCCGCATGGCGGAGGTATATGGGCGATGGGGGCGTAGTCGTTCCTGTCGCGCCCCACGGTGGGACGCGCTCCATTCCCCCACTCCATGTCATCCACGAGTCGAAACACCGGCAGGTGTCCGCACTGCGAGGCGTCGATTCCGGCGTCGCGGGTCCTCATCGAGTACGAGACGGCGACGGGGCCCGCCGCGTACGCCGACTGTCCGGGGTGTGGCGACGTCGTCGACCCGACGTAGACACCCCGGCGGCGGTTCGTCCACCCCGGCCGTAGCGATCGCCACGCTCGCACCGCGAACGGCGGCCTCCACCCCCGTCTGACGGGGGTTTTTGCCCCCGAGAGAACTGATACGAACGATGAGCGACGACCCGCTGTACGTCGGTGCGGACTGGAGTTCCGGATCGTGGGTCGCGGTCGCGTTCGATCGGGAGGGGTACGATCACGCCGCCGTCTTCGACGAAGTCGGCGACCTCTGGTTGCGCTACGAGGAGCGGGCCGACCGAGTCCTTCTCGACGTCCCAATCGGCCTCGTCGAAGACGGCGGCGAGGGGCGGCAGTGCGAGACGCTGGCGCGGGAGGTACTGGGCCCGCGCCGATCGTCGGTGTTCACGCCGCCGGTTCGGGAGGCGACGCGCAAGCGCCGGTATCCGGCCGCCAAACGCGTCAACGAGCGCAAGGCCGGAAAGAGCCTCTCCAAGCAGGCGTTCGCCATCAGTGACGGCATCGCCGCGGTGGACGAACTCCTCCGGGAGGTCGCCGAGGCGCGGGACGTGATCGCGGAGGCCCACCCCGAGGTTTGCTTTCGCGCGTTCGCCGGCGAACCGCTCGAGTATTCGAAACGCGTCGCCGCGGGCTACGCGGAACGGATGCGGACGCTCGCCGAGTTCGACCGCGACGCGCCGCCGGTCGTCCAGTCGGCGGCGGAGGCGACGGGCGGCCACGACGTCGCCGTCGACGACGTCCTCGACGCCGTCGCTCTCGCGTACACCTCCCGGCCGGGGCCGGGCGAGCTGCGGACGTTACCGCCGACCCCCGAGACGGACCCGACGGGTCTCCCGATGCGGATGTGCTATCGGTCGGCGACGCCGCTGAAATAGGTGCTGTGGTGTCTCGCGTCCGATTTCGGCGGGTCGATCGATCACGACCGCTGCGCTACGGGCGTCGTTCCGCTCGAAAAATGGAGTCAGTCGGCTGCGACGCGTCGTCGACTTAGAGTCGGGTGACGTTCGTCGCGCGGGGGCCCTTGGGAGCCTGTTCGATGTCGAATTCGATCTCCTGTCCCTCTTCGAGGTCCGGGCCGCCGACGTCTTCCATGTGGAAGAATACGTCATCGTCCGCATCCTCAGTCGAGATGAAACCGTAACCGCCAGTGTCGTTGAAGAAATCAACCTTACCGTTTGCCATTGCAAGTACGGTGAGGGGGTCGTACAGTTAACCGTTCCGAGAGATGTGGTACCACGACTCTCCGATGAGTTATCAGTGTCCACCTCGTATGGATAGTATGAGCGAGGAAACAGGGCGCCGGAACCTCCGGATGCCTTCGAGCGACGAGCTGTTCGCCGTGGTGACACAGCACAACGGCGGGAACCACGTTCGCGTCCGCTGTGAAGACGGCGAGAACCGAATGGGCCGCATCCCAGGACGCATGAAATACCGGACCTGGATCAGCGAGGGCGACGTCGTCGTCGTCGAACCGTGGGACTGGCAGGACGAGAAAGCCAACATCGAGTGGCGGTACACGGAACAGGACGCCGATCAGCTGCGGCGCGAAGGCCACATCGACTGAGTTCTCTGCGGCGAGGTCGATCCCCGACTCGCGACGTGATTTTCTGACGCGGTAGCGACGGCGACGGACCGCCGGCGGTGAGAACTGCGGCGAGTCCCGTTCGGGAGCGCGGCGTGACGCCGGTCGCCGTTCGGCAGCGTTAAAGACGTTCCCGCCGTCCGTCCCGGCACACTGGAGTGTTCTATGGCAGGCGAGTCACCCTCTCGACGCACGGTACAACTGGACAAAGCCGAACGCGAACACCTCGAAGACGTCGTCGAGTCGCTCCGCGAGCGGGTCGAGGACAACGTCAGATTCCAGCTGGCCCAGCGGGGCTGGACGACGGCCCGGACGACGCGCCGGACCGTTCCGCGGACGACCGGCGACTCGTCGAGGCGATCGAACTCGAGGGCGTCGACGGCGAATCCTGGGGCGAGGCCGTCGAGCAGTACGTCGCCGGCGTGGGTTACACCGTCGTCAACCGCCTCGCCGCGCTGCGCTGTCTGGAGGTGCGCGATTTTATCGGCGAGGAGGTCACCGTGTTCAAGGACAACGGGCTGACCCCCGCGGCCGAGACGCTCGTCCACGAGGAGTTCCTGCTCGAAGACGAGGCCATCCGCCGGGCCTATCACGACGCCTGCGACGACCTCGCCGACGAAATCGGCATCCTGTTCGACCGGTCGTCGGCGTACAGCCTCCTCGAACCCGACGACGACACCCTCGAAGCACTCTGCCGACTCCTCGACGACGTCCCCGACGAACTCTGGCGCGCCGACGACGTCCTCGGCTGGGTCTACGAATACTACAACCGGCCCGTCGTCGAAGCCCTCGACGCGAAGAACGCGCTCGAACCCGAAGACGTCGGCCCGGCGAACCAGTTCTACACGCCCCACTGGGTCGTGCGGATGCTCGGCGACAACAGCCTCGGCAAACTCTACCTCGAAGCGACGGGGCGCGAGTCGTCGATCCCGGACCCCGCGGACCGCGGCGTCGACGCGCGAAAGGGCCGCCCCGTCACGCCCGAAGACGCGCCCGACGTCCCCGAACTCTGCACCTATCTCCTCCCCGACGACGCCGACGGGGACGCGCCGTCGTTCGACCACCCGTCGGACCTCCGGGTCATCGACCCGGCCTGCGGGAGCGGCCACTTCCTCCTCTACGCCTTCGACGTCCTCGAACGCATCTGGTGGGCCGAGACGGACCTCGACCGGGCCGAGATCCCGGCGAAGATCCTCGAACACAACCTCTACGGCGTCGACATCGACCTGCGCTCGTGTCAGCTCGCGGCGTTCAACCTCTATCTCAAGGGGCGGACGCGCGCCGAAGCCGAGGGTGCCGACGGCTTCGACATGCCGAGTCTCGGAGTCGTGTGCGGACGCCCGCGTCGCCGAAATCGAAGCGGCCGTCGGCGTCCTCGACGACGTCGCCGGCGAAGGGACGGACGTCCGCGACGCGCTCGGCGATGTCGTCGAGGAGTTCCAGCAGGTCGAGGCGCTGGGGAGCCTGCTCGACGTCCAGGGGGCGCTCTCCGAGGCGCTCATGGACGCCCAGACGGACGTCCTGGAGTGGGGCGGCGACGGTCCGCACACGCTGAACGGCTTCCTGCGCGACCTCCGGGCGGCCGTCGAGGAGCGGACGGCGGACTCGTTCGGGGAGCGGAACCTCCGGAGCTTCCTGAATCTGCTGGTCGTGTTGACCCAGGAGTACGACGTCGCGTTGATGAACCCCCGTACGGGGCCCGCGGCCGGATGCCGGACGACGTCCAAGCGTACGTCCGAGAGCAGTACAGTTACACGAGCGAGTACTACGTCAACTTCTTCGAGGCGTGCGACCGGCTGGTCAAATCCGACGGTCGCATCGGGATGCTCGTCCCCTGGTCGTTCATGTTCAATCGGTCGTTCCAGGGGTTCCGGGAGGACTTCGTCGGCGACCGGGGGTCGTTCGACTTCTTCGCGGAGTTCGGCTACGACGTCCTCGACAACGCCACCGTCGGAACCGTCGGCACGGTGGTTCGCTCGGACGCCGAGGGGGACAGGAGGGGACGTTCATCCGGCTCTCCGACGTGGCGAAAGCGGAGAAAGAACGGGCGTTTCTGCGGGCCGCCTTCGGGAGCGACGACCCCGACGTCGACCGGCTGTTCACCCGCGACCTCGCGGAGTTCAGCGCGATCCCGGGCACGCCGCTGACGTACTGGGTTCCGTGGGAGTTGCGGAAACTGTACGACGCGGAGACGGTCATCGACGCCGACAACGCCGGTCTCGACAGGGATGACGTCGGCTCGATCAAGATCGGACTCCAGACGGGGAACAACGACCGGTTCATCCGGTCGTTCTGGGAGCGGCCAAGCGACGAGTGGGTCCCGCTGGCGAAAGGCGGCCGCGACACCTGGCTGCTCCCCCGGGTCACCGAGACGGTGCTGTGGGCGGACGACGGCCGCGAAATTGCGCGGTATCCCAACTCGAACGTGAGCAACGCCGACCACTACTTCCGGGAGGGCGTCACGTACAACCGGGTCAAGCGGTCGGGGCGTCGCTTCGGCTACCTCCACCCCCGATCCGTCTTCGGCAACAAGGGCCCGGTCATCCTCGGCGACGTCGACCGGTGGCTCCTGCTGGCGTACGCCAACAGCCGGCTTGTCACCTACCTGATGCTGGCCCAGACGACGGAGCGGATGTGGGAGGGGAGCCAGGTCGCGAAGCTCCCTGGCCCGAGGCGCTGGCCGCGGACGACAACGCCGAACGCCTCGCGAAGCGCGCCATCGGCCACCTCGTGACGAAACGCCAGTACGACTTCGACTCGCCGCACTACCGGGGGCCGGTCCTGCTCTCCGTCCTCGGGATCGACGACCCGCTCCCGAGCTACGACCATCCGCACAGGGACCTCCGCGACCGGATCGAACTCGACGACCCGTCCGAGTCGGTGACCCCCGACAGCTCCCTGTCGGAACTCGGGGTCGCCGCCGCGAGACATCTCGAACGCGTCGAGGCGGATCTCCAGACGTGCGCCGACGCCATCGACGACGCCGTCTTCGACTGGTTCGGGCTCTCCGACGACCAGCGGGAGATGGTCCTGCGGGAGATCGCGCTCCGGACCATCGAGGACCCGCGCAACCGGCCGGCGTACGACCCCGAAGCCATCACGGAACCGACCGAGGCGTTCCCCGAGATGGTGAAAGACCTGTTGCTCCACCTCGCGATCCGGATCGTCCAAGACGACGACGACGGCGTCGTTCCGCTCTCCGACGTCGACGGCGAGCCCGACCTCCTCGACCGCGTCGAAGCAGAGTTTTCGCGGCTGTTCGGCGACCACGCGACGGACCGCCTCGTCGAAGTCGATCGGGTGCTCGGGAGCGAGACGGCCGACGACGAGGCGTATCCGAACATCCGCGAGTGGCTCGAAACCGACCTGTTCGACCACCACGTCGCGAAGTTCGACCGGACGCCGATCCTGTGGCGACTCACGACGGAGCGCCTCGTCTCCGATCCCGAGGGCGAAGGGTTCGCCTGTCTCGTCGACTACCACCAGCTCGACGCGGGCGTCTTCGACCGGCTCCAGAGCCGGTATCTCGAACCGCGGAAGGCCGTCCTCCGGGAGCGCCGGAGCGCGGCGAACCGACGGCGGAGCGACGACTCGCTCACGGCGTCGGAACGAGCGGCCGCCGCGGAGGCGTACGCCCGCTGTGAGAGCGGCCTCGAACAGATCGACGCGTTCGAGGAGCGACTGGCCGACCTCGCGCGGGGACGGCCGCGCGAGTGGCCCGTGGAGAACCAGCGGCTCGCGCGAACGGCGGCCGAGCAGGTGGCCGAGTTCCGTGCGGAGACCGCGTCGCGACTGGAGACGCTCGACGCACTGGCCGAACTCGACGGCGTCGACGTCGAGGAGCTGTTCAGCCCCACCTTCTACGAGACGGTCCAGGAGAACAGAGACGAGTGGCTCGACGCCCTCGACGACCTCCGAGACGCCTTCGAGGCGTACGCGACGGACGGGTCCGAACCCGTCGCGGCGCACCGCTACGACCTCTTCGAGTACTACGCCGACCTCGTCGGCTCCGCCCACTACGCCAGCAACGGCGTCCTCTTTACGACCTACTACTTCGATAAGTTCGACGCGGCCGACCAGGCGCGTCTCGACGAGGACGTCCCCCATCGCCGGCGGTTGTGCTCCGAGTTGGCGAGCGGCGTCGACGAGTACCGGGCGCTGGCGGCCGACGTCGAGGAGGCGTGCGACGCGCTCGCGAGCGACCTCCCGTCCGCCTGGGCGGACCGCGCGCTCGACGAGATCACGACGGCGGGCTACCGGCCGAACCGCAAACACGGCGTCGAAATCAACCTCGCGCCGCTCGCGGAGGCCGAAATCGTGCCGAAAGTGGTCGACGACGCGGTCCTCTGAGCGTCCGGGAGCCGGACCACGCCCCGTGATCCGGACGGCTTCCGCAAGCGAGGCGACGTAGGCCGGGGCGCGCCGGTCACCGATCGACTCACCGACGTGGCCGGTTACGTCGGCCCGCCGCCGAGATGCGCCGCGGGGGCGGGGCTGTACACCGTGACGCCGGACCGCGAATCCCTCGGCCAATCGCGCCGAAAGCAGAATACATTAAGTCCTATGTGAGAAGGTGACACCATGAACGGAACGCAGGCCAGGCTCGAACGAATCGGTACAGACGGGCGGATAGTCAACATCCCGATGGACCACGGCATCACCATGGGCGCGGTGACGGGGCTCAAAGACATCGAGTCGACCGTCGACGCGGTGACCCGAGGCGGTGCCGACAGCGTGCTCACCCAGAAAGGGCTCGCGCCGCTCGTCCACCCGAACAAGAACGGGGCGGGCTACATCGTCCACCTCAACGCCTCGACGGTGCTGGGCGAGGCCGACCCGAACGACAAGCGGCTGACCGGAACGGTAAAAGAGGCGGTCCGGGCGGGAGCCGACGCCGTCTCGATCCACCTGAACGTCGGGAGCCTGCAGGAAGGCGACCAGATAGAGGACCTCGCGGACGTGACGAACGAGGCCGCCGACTACGGGATGCCCGTCCTGGCGATGACCTACGCCCGCGGCCCCGGCGTCGACGAACACGACGCGGAGAACCTCGGACACGCCGCTCGACTCGGACAGGAACTCGGAGCGGACGTCGTCAAGACGGCGTGGAGCGGCGACGCAGAGAGCTTCGAACACGTCGTCGAGTCGACGCGGACGCCCGTCATCGTCGCCGGCGGGAGCCCCGACGACGACCGGACGCAACTCGAACAGGTCCGCGGCGCGGTCGACGCCGGCGCGGCCGGCGTCTCGATGGGGCGGTCGGTGTTCCAGCACGACGACCCCGAGGGGATCACACGCGCCGTCGCCAGCATCGTCCACGACGACGCCGACGTCGACGAGGCGATGGCCATCGGCGGGCTCTGACCACTGCGAGTCCGTCGCGCCACGCCCGGTATTCGTCCATCAACGTGACTTCGAGGGAGTACGGGATCCGGTGGGCGACCCACATCTCCGACAGCGCCTGGCGGACGGGCGTCGGGGGTCCCGTGCCCCCGGGGTGTCTCCACGACGGAGTGCTTGTCGTGAACCGCCCCGTAGACGTCGAAACGCGGCGTGGCGGCGCGCCCACGGCGTTCGAACGGGGCCGTCGCCTCCGAGCACCGGAGTTACTTTGTCGTTCCCTCCGAACGGCGATACATGACAAATCGGTACGACGTCGTCGTCGTCGGCGTCGGCGGTATGGGGAGCGCGACGGTGTATCAGCTGGCAAACCGCGGGCTGGACGTTCTCGGACTGGAACAGTTCGACGTCCCACACGACATGGGATCGTCACACGGCGTCACGAGAATCATCCGGAAAGTACAGTACGAGGATCCGGCGTACGTGCCCCTCGTCGAGCGGGCGTACGACCTCTGGCGCGACCTCGAGGAACGAACCGGCCGCGACCTGCTCTACATCACGGGCGGTGTCGACGCCGGGCCGCGGGACAGCGAGGTGTTCCGGGGAGCAGTGCAGTCGTGCGAAGCACACGACATCGACCACGAGATCCTGTCCGCAGCCGAGGTGAACGAGCGATTCCCCGGCTACGCGTTACCAGCGGACCACCACGCGGTGTATCAGTCCGACGCCGGCTTCCTCGTGCCCGAACAGTGCATCATCGCGTCCGTCGAGGCGGCGCAGGCGGCGGGGGCCGAGATCCGAGCGCGCGAATCGGTCGTGGATCTCACCCCGCTGTCCGACGGCGGGGTGCGCGTGACGTCCCAGAAAGGGACGTACGAAGCGGAGCGCGTGGTCGTGACGGCGGGCGCGTGGACGCGAAAGCTCGTCCCCGAACTCGAGGAGCTCGCGGTCCCCGAGCGACAGGTACTCGCGTGGCTTCAGCCGACCGTTCCCGAACGGTTCGACCGCGAGAATTTCCCCGTGTTCGTCCACGCGACCGAAGACGGCCACTACTACGGGTTCCCCCGCCACGACGTCCCGGGGTTCAAATTCGGGAAGTTCAATCACTTCGAGGAGACCGTCGACCCCGACGAGATGAATCGACAGCCACGCCCGAAAGACGAGCAACTGCTCCGGGCGTACGCGGAGCGATACTTCCCCGACGGGGCCGGGCCGACGATGAAACTCGCCACCTGTATGTTCACCAACACCCCGGACGAACAGTTCGTCCTCGACACGCTTCCCGACCGGCCTCGAATCACGGTCGGGGCGGGATTCTCCGGCCGCGGGTTCAAATTCGCGAGCGTGATCGGGGAGATCCTCGCCGACCTCGCGATCGACGGGGAAACCGATCACGACATCGACCTGTTCGGTCTGGACCGATTCGACCGGGCGTGACGCCGTTCCAGCGCTCACCGGGGCGATTTCGCCTGCGAACGACTCCCGCAGTCCGTACCGGGATCGGAAGGCCCCACCTGCTCTCCGCGACCGCCACGACAATGAGGAGACGTCACGAAACGGTATCTCTTAAAGAGATCCGCATGCGATCAGGCAGCACAGTTCAGGATTCTGTGAAAGTATACCCCCAAACGGGGAGAAATAGATGCTGAAAGGATGAAAATGTATTTCAAGAGTTTTCAGCAGTCACTGTGTATCCGCTTTAATCAGATAAGTGTTCTCTGGAGTGTTTGTATCTTCAGTCTCGGGGTTGTACTTCGGGAGAGCCTCCAGTGACGCCTCTTCCCACGTCGAACCGTCCCGATGGTTCGCCATCCATATCTGATAGTCGTTTTCATGGAGGAGGGTTATAATATCGTCTACCGAGACGCCAAAATTCGAATATACTTGCGGGTGAAGTTCGATGTACAGGATCGGACGGGCAGATCCGATAGTATCCCTCATTCCCTGTAATACGTCAAATTCGCCGCCTTCAACGTCGATCTTAATAATAGACGGATGTGGGTTTGTTGAAACAAAATTGTCTAAACGAATTCCGTTAGAACTCGTTTCGTTTCCAACAAACGCGTTAACTGTTCGGACGCCGTCGTTCCCGTGTACTTCTTCCAGAAATTCATACCGAGTCGAATCTGCTTCGAAGGCGAAGATATTTTCAGCAGGGACGCCGGAATAGGATGCTAATTGCGAATAATATCCGAAATAGCTGCCAATGTCATAGAACACGGAATCAGAAGAGAACTGATCGAATAATTCCTCAGTTAGTATTGGTTCATAATATTTTTGCTTTCGTTGTTCGTTTAATTGATATGACGGATCGACGAAATACATCTCCCGTTTCGCGCCATCGGGTAACTCAACATCTACCAACGAGAGTTCCCGCTGTTCCATCTCCGGGAGATCCTGATCAATAACGTCATATAAGTCGTGTACGATCGTCCCTTTCAGGCTCTTCGTGATACGCGTAGGTGCATATTCAGGGATACGTGAGAGAGCACTGCGAGTTCGTTTTATCATATGCTTGCCTTTTAAGCCACCGAATATCAATCTACTGGTCACGTATTAGGGGCTTCCATACCATGCACAATCGGACGAATCCACGTGGTTGTTTCCGAAATCTGACGTTCTCTCGTGACGATCTTCGCAGACCACCGAGCGCATCTGGCCAGTTGGTATTCGGGATACTATCTGATTTCCTTCTGGGAATTGCCACGTGCTCGGGAAGATTCCTCCTCACGTTTTTGCGACGAGCGGTTCGCAACCGAATGGAGCGAATCCGAGGGAGTAAAAGTGGAATGCCGCCTCCCGGATTGTGAACTACACCCGGAAATGCTCGCTTCGCTGCGCGTTCCCGGTCTCGTTCAAATCCGTTCACGAGCACTTTCACTGCTCACTTCGTTCGCAGAAAAATGCCGCCTCCCGGATTTGAACCGGGGACAGCTCGATCTTCAGTCGAGTGCTCTCCCAGTCTGAGCTAAGGCGGCGCATCTTGGAGGAAGGCGATTGCGGCCAAAAGGATTTCGGAATACGGCGGGGCGCCGCTACGCGACCTTCCGTCGGTCGACGAACGTCGTCGACCCGCCGTCCCACGTCACCGACGTCTCGATGCGGATGTAGCCGTCGTTGGATTTGATGCGCGCGGCGTCGAGATAGCCGATCTTGACCCGACGCGTTCGCGTGACGGCCTCGTCGACGTCGAGGGTGCCGAGATCGCTCTGTCCTTGCCAGATGCGCTTATCTCCGGCGAAGATGCGCGTCGTGACGTGCGTGTTCGACGCGGGGGACTGGCCCGTGTTCGTCAGCGTGACGGTCACGTCCCGGCAGCGTTGCCCGCATCGCTCGATGCGGTCGATAGCGAACGAGAACGCCGCGCCGGAGGCGGTCGTGGTTCGAGACGATCCCGCGGCCGCGGTCGACGGAGCGGACGTCGCTGTCGTCGCACGCACGCTATCGTCGGGCGGCCCCGCTTGTCCCCCGTCGACGCCCGGACCGAACGCCAGCGCGTACGCGCCGATGCCGCCGACGACGAGAAAAACGAGGAACAGGGCCGTGAGCGTCCCCCACTGTCGCGAGTCGGAGTCGGCATCAGGCGCGTCCTCCGCCTCGTTCTCGGACATACGACACGTATGTAGGTCACTGCGCAAAGGCTTACTGGCCAAATCGGAGCGGCGAACGACCGGGGCGCTACGGGGCGTCGTCGAACAGCGTTTCGAGGACGTGTAACGTCTGCTGGTCGTGGGCTGTGGGATCGACGTGGAAGGCAGCCACCCCGCCCACCGCGTCGACTTCGGCCGCCAGCGTGTGCAGGAACCGAAAAACCCGATCGAGGTCGCTGTGTTCGAGAAGCGACGTCACGGAGTCGAAACAGAGGACGGACCGACCACGGGCGGTCCGCCAGTCGTCGAGCGTCTCGCTCACGACGAGTCCGACGTCTGACAGGGCTGCGGGTGAGGGGACGGATCGTACGTCCACCGGGCCGTCAGCCGTGGCGGCGTCGATACGCCGCTGCGCCGCGTCGACGCTCCGGTCGTCAGCGAGGACGAGCACGCGAGCGGGGGCCGTGTCGAACGCGCCGCGGTGGACGTCGAGGAACTCGGAGGACGTGCGCGTGAACGTCACGCCGAGGAGGTTCGTGTGGCGCGCCGGGTCGGCGAGCCGCGGACAGCCGCACGTCTCGCTCCCGGCGTCGAACAGGAGTACGCTCCCCGAGTCGGCCACGCGATCGTATGCGGGCATACGTGCCCCTGCGAGAACCGCGGGGAAAGTTAATCGGGGGTTAGCGAACCACAGGGCGGAGTTACTGCGCCGCCGGCGTGGCGTCGAGGAGGTCCGGTTCGGCCGTCGCGTACCGAACGATGGCGTCGAACGCGTCGATCGGGAGTTCGTCTCCGCTCGTGATACCCCGTTCGCTGCGGGACCGGAGGTACGTCTCGACGAACCGCTCGGCGACGAGCGCCTTGCGGGCGTCGCCCTCGGCATCGAGTCGGGCCTGTGCCTCGGCCAGCAACAGGGCCGCGGTGTAGACGTCGAACACGTAGTGGGTGAGTTCCTTCGAGTGCAGTTCGGCGTAGTCCCGATCCGACGCCTCGATCTCCGCGATGGCAGCCGCGAGGCCGTCGCGTTCGTCTTCGACGGTGGCAGCGAGGTCCTCGAGGGCCGGATGGGTGACGTCGTCGAGGCGGTCGTCGACGATCGACAGCACGGGTTCGTGGGCGTCTTCGCGGCCGATCGCCCGCACGACGTCGAGAGCGAGCATGTTGGTCGTCCCCTCCCAGATGGGATGGACCTGTGCGTCCCGGAAGAGGCGTTCGGTGACGAAGCCGTTCACGTAGCCGTTGCCGCCGAGGATCTCCATCCCGTAGGACGCCGCGTCGACCCCCGTGCGTGCGATGCGGAACTTCGACGTCGAGAGGAGCAACCGCATGGCGCGGTAGGCATCGTCGTCGTCCGCGCGCGCCCATCGGTCGAAGTGGTCGGCCGTGTCGTAGAGAAACGCCACGGCGGCCTCGTAGTCGACGGCCATGTCGACGAGGTCGGCCCGCATCAGGGCGTGTTCGTCGAGTCGTTTCCCGAACGCCTCGCGATTCGCCGCGTGGATTTTGCTCTCGAGCAGCGCCCGACCGATGATACCCGTGCTCCAGGCGGCGACGGCCAACCGCGACCGATTGAGCATGAGCGACATGTACTCGAAGCCGCGGTCAGCCTCGCCGAACAGGTACGCGAAGGTGTCGTCGAGTTCCACTTCGCCCGTGGGGACGCTGATCGTGCCGAGCTTGTCCTTGAGCCGACGGAAGTAGTAGTCGTTGCGCTCGCCGTTGGGCTTTCGACGCGGAAGCAGGAACATCCCCAACCCCTCGGTCCCGGGATCGCCGTCCTCGAAGCGTCCCAGCGTGAAGACGAACTCCGCGTCGAGGTTCGAACAGAACCACTTCTCGCCCGTGAGTCGCCACGTCCCGTCGTCGGCCCGTCGGGCCACCGTCTCGGTCGCGCCGACGTCGCTCCCGCCCTGTTTCTCGGTCAGAAACATGGCCGAGAGCATCGCGTCGTCGTAGTCGCGGGCGGTTGCCCTCGAAATACCGGTCCAGCGTCTCGTCGTGGTCGAACTGCTCGAACACCATCGCCGCCGCCGCCGTCATCCCCGTCGGACAGCCCAGCCCGGTGTCGACGTACGACAGCAGGTGTTCCATCGCGATCGAGTGACCGTGGGGCATGGGCTCGTCCCGGCCGGGCGGGGCGTGGAACACGTCCGCGATCGTCCCGTGTTCGTGCATCAACCGCTCGTTCTCGAACTGCGCCGGATGGTACTCGATCTCGTTGACGACGTCGCCGTCTCGGTCGTACGTCCGTAACTCCGGACCGTGGTCGTCGATGACGTCGGCGTTCTCGGCCATCGTGTGTCCGACGGCCTCGCCGAATTCGGACAGCCGTGGCTCGCCCCAGGCGAACTCGTCGTCGCCGTAGATGCGTTCGAGTTCGTATTGCAGCGTCCGGTCGAGTTCCCAGTAGTTGACGTCTTTGCCCTCGTTGAACTGGCTGTAGTCGACTGGTGTGTCCATACTCCGGTAATCAATGTTTCGTGTCACCTATAAGCATAGGGAGCGGGCGATTGCCCGAGCCGGCGTGTTCGTCGCGCCGGTTGCCACAGGGCTCGGGCGGAGTCGGACCACGGTCACTCCGCTCGCTGCGCTCGCGTCGTTCCCTGATTCGAACGCCCTCACGTACGAACGCACGCTCGCTGTCGTTCGCGAGCGTTCTTATGGGTTCGGGCGGATTCGAACCACGAGGACTCGCTCCGCTCGTCCTCTGGATGTCGAATCCGCGTCAGACACACACTGCGACGACGCTCCTCGCTGCGCTCGTCGGTCGGTCGCAGAGAAGTGGGCTCGGGCGGATTCGAACCACCGACTTCGGCCTTGTAAAGGCCGCGTCATAACCAGCAGACCACGAGCCCGTGACCGAACGTTGCCGCCACGCCCGAATAACCGTTTCCCATTCGCCCCGCGCTCGGAACGTTTACCCGCCGCCGCCGCCAGTCGCCGACGTGGCCTCGCGCGTGGGACTCGTCGCCGTCGTCTGCCTCCTCCTCGCGAGCGGCTGTGCCGCCTTCCCGCCCTCGACGGACGGGTCGGCGACGCCGACCGACGGCGACGGAACGAATCGCTCGCCGGCGGACGGCTACGAGCGGACGACGGTGACGTTCGTCGACGAGAACGGGACGGAACTCGCCGCCGTCCAGGTTCGCGTCGCCGACACGCTGGCGAAGCGTTACACCGGCCTGAGCGACACCGAGTCGCTGGACGACGGCGAGGAATGCTGTTCGTCCACGACTCGGAGGGCACTCACGCCTACGTCATGCGGAAGATGGACTTCCCGCTCGACATCGTCTTCGTCGACGCGAGCGGGACCGTCACCGCCGTCCACCACGCGCCGTTGCCGGCGGGCGACGGCGGGCTAAAACGCTACCGGGGGCGGGGGAAGTACGTCGTCGAAGTGCCGATGGGCTACACGAACGAGACGGGCATCGACGTCGGCGACCGGATGGTCGTCGGCGATCGGTAGCCACCGAAAACCCCACCCGTCTCGACGACGAGCGTCGTCCATGGGCGATCGAATCGACGCGCTCTCCGAGCTGGAGGGGTGGCGAGCGGAGGGGTTCGCCGCGCGCGTCCACTACCGCGGCGTCGACGACAACTACGCCATCGAATACTACGAACCGAGCGACTGCGTCCTCTACTGGAAGGTGAAAGGGGACGGCGAGACGGCGGTCCCCGTCTCCCGCGATACGGTTCCCGACCCGCTCCGGACGCGGATCCGCGAGGACCTGAGCGAGGCCGGCGTCGACCCCGACGCGGAGGCGCACGAACTGTAGGCGTGTGCCGTCCCGGCCTCACGGGTCGCTGGACGGCTTCGTGGCCACCCGCGGGAGTTCGACGACGAAGACGCTCCCCCGTGGCTCGTTGTCCTCGACCCACACCTCGCCGCCGTAGCGCGTGATCAGCGTCCGAACGAGATAGAGGCCGAAGCCCCGCTCCGTGTGGGTCTTCGTCCGGAAGATCTCTTCTTTCCGGTCGTCGGCGACGCCGGGGCCGTCGTCCGCGACGTCGACTCTGACCGTGTCACCCCGCACGTCGACCGCGACGTCGACGTGGGGCGCGTCCGAATCGTTGTGTTCGACGGCGTTCGCCAGCAGATTGTGGACGATGTACGCGAGCGCGTCGTTCGCGCGGACGTACACCTCGGACGGAACGTCGGCGGTGACGTCGGCGTGTGGATAGGTTCGACGGATCGTCTCGATGCGTCGGTCGAGGACGCTCGAGAGATCGACGGCGTCGAGAGAACCATCGGCCGTAAACGTGCGGGCGGCGGGCTGCATCGTCCGAACGAGGTCCGCGAGGTCCTCGCTCCGGGCGAGGATCGCGTCGAGTCGGTCCGCCTCGGCGTCGGGCACGGCGTCGTCGAGTTGGGCCGCGTAGCCGTGGATGACGTTCGTTCCGTTCAGGAGTTCGTGGCGCAGGAGTCGATTCAGGAAAGCCAGCGCGTCCCTGGCCTGTCGTGCGTCGGCCGCTTCGTGGTCGGCACGCACCGTGTTCATCCCGATGAGATAGCCCGCCAGTCCGCCGGCGGCGCTACTCACCAGGAGGTCGAGGACGGCCTCGTCGACGACGCGGCCCTCGGCGAGGCGGATCGCGATGGTCAGCACGGAAACGAGGACGAGAAACGCGCTCCCGCCGAGCGACCAGCCGGCGACCCGCCAGAGCGCCACGGGGCGGAGATTGCTCTCCCGGAGGCGCAACCCGGCGGCGACCAGTCCGCCGGCCAACCCCACCGAGAGAGCCACGGCAACGACGGGTGGCCAGAGGGTGTCGAGAATCCGTATTTCGCGGGCGAAATTGTACAGCGCGACCCCGATGAGTGTACAGCCGACGCCCACGACGACCCAGGGGGCGACCCAGGGTGGTGCTGTTCTCACCGAGTGTAGACTCATAGTGGCCATCGGAGATGGCCCTGGAAAAAGGTGCTGAGTGACGACCGCCGCGAGACAGGCTTTTGCCTGCGGACCCCCGAGAGGGGACGATGGAGGTTCCCGCGGACGAAGACGACCCCTTCGAAGCGCAGCGAGAGCGGACGGCGAACCCGATGCGCCGCCTCTTCGCGGAGTACGGCCGCGACTACGCGCCGCAGTTCGCCGTCGGCGTCACCGCGAGCGTCGTCGCCCGCGTCCTCGATCTGCTTCCGCCGCTCCTGCTGGGCGTGGCCGTCGACGCCATCTTCCTCCGGAACAGCCCGTTCGATCTGCCGCTGGTGCCGCGGTCGTGGCTCCCGACCGATCCCACCGCCCAGTTCTGGTTCGTCGTCGGCATCGTTCTCTTTGCCTTCCTCGGCGGAGCCGTCTTCCACTGGGTCCGAAACTGGGGGTGGAATTCCTTCGCCCAGCATATCCAGCACGCCGTCCGCACCGACACCTACGATCGGATGCAACGGCTCAACATGGACTTTTTCGCCGACAAGCAGACCGGCGAGATGATGTCCGTCCTCTCGAACGACGTGAATCGCCTCGAACGGTTCCTCAACGAGGGGCTGAACGCCACCTTCCGCCTCGGCGTGATGGTCGTCGGCATCGCCGGCATCCTCCTCTGGATGAACTGGCAACTCGCGCTGGTCGCCCTGCTGCCCGTCCCGCTCATCGCCGTCTTCACGTACTACTTCGTCCGAGCGATTCAGCCAAAATACGCCGAGGTGCGCTCCGCGGTGGGGCAGGTCAACTCCCGCCTCGAGAACAACCTCGGCGGCATCCAGGTCATCAAGACGAGCAACGCCGAGGCGTACGAGAACGACCGCGTCGACGACGTCTCGCTCGACTACTTCGACGCCAACTGGGACGCCATCGAGACGCGCATCACCTTCTTCCCCGGCCTGCGCGTCCTCGCGGGCATCGGCTTCACCCTCACCTTCGTCGTCGGCGGCCTCTGGGTGTTTCACAGCGAAGGCCCCCTCTTTTTCACGGGCGACCTACAGCCCGGCAAGTTCGTCGCGTTCGTCCTCTACACCCAGCGATTCATCTGGCCCATGGCCCAGTTCGGACAGATAATCAACATGTACCAGCGGGCCTACGCCTCCAGTGCCCGCATCTTCGGCCTGATGGACGAACCCGGGCGCATCGACGAGCGCGAGGACGCGGAAGACCTGACGGTCACGGAGGGGGCGGTCGAATACGACGACGTGACCTTCGGCTACGACGACGATCCGGTGCTTTCGGACGTCTCGTTCGCCGTCGAGGGGGCGAGACGCTGGCGCTCGTCGGGCCCACGGGAGCCGGGAAGTCGACGGCGCTGAAACTCCTTCTCCGGATGTACGACGTCGACGAGGGGGCCGTCCGAATCGACGGTCAGGACGTCCGCGACGTGAGCATCGATAGCCTCCGGCAGGCCATCGGCTACGTCGGCCAGGAGACGTTCATGTTCTACGGGTCGGTCCGCGAGAACGTCGCCTACGGGACGTTCGACGCGAGCGACGAGGCGATACGCGAGGCCGCGAAGGCCGCCGAGGCCCACGAGTTCGTCACCAATCTCCCCGACGGCTACGACACCATGGTCGGCGAACGCGGCGTCAAACTCTCCGGCGGGCAGCGCCAGCGCCTCGCCCTCGCCCGCGCCGTCCTCAAAGACCCCGAGATACTCGTCCTCGACGAAGCCACCTCCGACGTCGACACCGAGACGGAGATGCTCATCCAGCGCAGTCTGGACCGCCTCACGGAGGACCGGACGACGTTCGCCATCGCCCACCGCCTCTCGACCATCAAGGACGCCGACCGGATCGTCGTCTTGGACGAGGGGCGCGTCGCCGAACGCGGCACGCACGAGGAGCTGCTCGCGAAAGACGGCCTCTACGCCAGCCTCTGGGGCGTGCAGGCGGGCGAAATCGACGACCTGCCCGCGGAGTTCGTCGAGCGGGCGAGTCGCCGACAGGCCCAGACCGACGCGGACGACGACTAAGTTTACACCGCGGGCGAACGCAGACGGCGTACGATGCATCTCTCGAACGCGACGTGGCCGGAACTCCGGGACGCCGAGACGAACCTCGCCGTCGTCCCGGTGGGAAGCACCGAACAGCACGGCCCGCACGCACCGCTCGGAACCGACGCCGTCAACGCGGAAGCCGTCGCGGAGGCGGGCGTCGAGCGAGCGGACCGGGACGTCGTCGTCGCGCCCACCGTCTCCGTCGGCGTCTCCGAGGAACACCGCCACTTCGCGGGCACCCTCTGGGTGTCGCCCGACACGTTCCGGGCGTACGTCCGCGAACTCGTGGAGAGCCTCGCCACCCACGGCTTCGACCGGATCGTCCTCGTCAACGGCCACGGCGGCAACGTCGACGCGCTCCGGGAAGTGTCCGCGGCCGTCTCCCGGTCGGGCGAGGCCTTCGTCGTCCCGTTCACGTGGTTCGACGCCGTCGGCGACCACCGAACCGACATGGGCCACGCCGGGCCGCTGGAGACGGCGCTGTTGCGGGCCGAGCGGCCCGAACTCGTGCGCGAGGGGAAGATCGACGAGGCGCGCGACGGCGCGAGCGACCGCTGGGGTGACTGGGTCGGGCGGGTGAACCTCGCGTACGACAGCGCGGAGTTCACCGAGAACGGCGTCGTCGGCGACCCGGACGAGGGCGACGCCGAACTGGGCGAGGAACTGCTCGACGGAGCGGCCGAGTCGCTCTCGGCGCTGCTGGCGGCCGTCGCCGACCGGGAGCGGACGGAACGACGGTAGTCACTCGTCCTCGTCGGCTTCGAGGTCCTGTAGCGTCCCGCGGAGTTCGGGGATCGCGTTCGTGAGGTCGCCCACGTTCTCTTCGGCCTCGCGTATCGACGCGACGACCGCTTCGAGCTCCTCGATGGCCTCGGACAGGTCGTCGGCGTCCTCGAACGCGTCGGCGCGCTCGCCCATCGTGTACCACTTTTTCGCCTGCCGGAGCTGCTCTTCGGCGTCGCCGACGTCGAGGGCCGACCGGAGGCCGTTCAACACGCCGAGGACGTTGTCGGCTTCCGTCTCCCAGACGGCCGCCGCCGACGGGAGTTCCGCCCGCGCCTGTTCGAGGTGGGACTCGACGTCCTCGCGCATCTCCGCCGCGGCTTCGCCGAAGAGGTCCTCGTCACTGAGCGTCGTCTGACTCATACCCGTACGTTCCCCGCCATGCGATTTAAACGCACGCCCGAAAGCGGAAGTGAAATCGGGGATAACGGCCGTTCAATCCTCGATTTCGACCAGTTTCATCAGCGGATAGCCGTCCTCCAGCTCCATGCGCGTGCGGACGACGACGCCCTCGTACGCGATCCGCATCTCCACGTCCATGAACCGCCCCGTGAGTTCGGTGTAGCCGCGGTCGATGGCGGCCTCGAGTTCGCCGTCGTCGATGTCGACGCTCACCGCCTCGCAGTACGGTTGGTTCTCGATGGCGTCGGCCATCGCGGCTTCCAGACTGCGCGCGCTCTCCGGACTGACGGGCGTGCCCGCGAACTGGTGGTAGAGCGACCCGAACTTGATGCCGGCTTCGAAACAGGCCTGCTGGACGTCGGTGACCATACGCGGGAGTGGGACGCGGGCGAGTAAGGCGTATCGGGTGCGGCGGGGGCGATTACGTCTCGACGCGGTCCCACAGCGACGGCAGGTCCTCGATGCGCTCCCAGCCGGCGGCCTCGTCGACGTCGGCGTCGACGACGGTGAGCGTCTCGAAGTAGTCGTCGAGGACTGCCTCCCGTTCCATCGCCAGCGGGGGCGTGCAGTAGTCCTCTTCGACCCAGACGGCCTCGCCGGTGTCGGGGTCGAATCGCGCGCGTTCCAGCGCGCGGGTCACGGCGTGACCGAACGGGTCCAGCCGTTCGACGTCGCCGCGCTCGAGTCGCTCCCGTAGCTCCGCCAGTCGGTCCCGTTTCGGCGTCGCACGGACGAATCGGTGGGCCATACCACCGATACGCGCCGGACGCGCATAAACGTCGCCGGCGTCCCGGCAGTTGACGGGAACCGGACAATACTTAGTCTCGGTGGCTACATTGACACCTGAATGGACGACCCGGTTCTGCTGACGGGCGCGGGCGGGCGCGTCGGACAGGCCATCCTCTCGGGACTCGCGACGGACCACGACTGGCGGCTCCTCGACCGGGAGCCGCTTCCCGCGGAGAGCGTCCCCGACGGCGTCGACCGGGAGGACGTGTACGTCGCCGACGTGACCGACGCGGAGGCGGTACGGGAAGCGATGGCCGACGTCGGTGTAGTCGTGCACCTCGCCGGCGACCCACGGCCGGAAGCGCCGTGGGACTCGGTCCTCCGGAACAACATCGACGGCACGCAGGTCGTACTGGACGCGGCCGTCGAGGCGGGCGTCGAGAAGTTCGTCTTCGCCTCCTCGAACCACGCCGTCGGGGCCTACGAGACGGACGAGCGAACGCCCGAGATGTACCGAGCGGACGACGACTACCGCCTCGACGGAACGGAACTGCCCCGGCCGAGCAACCTCTACGGCGTGAGCAAGGCGTCGGGCGAGGTCCTGGGGCGGTATTACCACGACGAACACGGACTGAGCGTCGTCTGTGTCCGCATCGGCAACCTCACGAAAGACCACCCGCCGCGGAACTACGAACGCGGACAGGCGATGTGGCTCTCGTGGCGCGATTGCGCCCACCTGTTCGACCGCTGCGTGCGCGCCGACTACGGCTATGAGATCGTCTACGGCATCTCCGACAACGAACGCAAGTACTACTCCATCGACCGCGCGAAGGAACTGCTCGGCTACGAGCCACGGGACGATTCCGCGGAGTATCACTTCGACGGGACGCCGAAGACGGAGTGACCTTCCCTCTTGCGGTTTTCTGATTTTTCAGGATTGTCACGCCACTGGTAAGTGACGGGGTAGTTCCACCCGAAACAGGGGACTCTCTCGAACCCCTGATTTTGAAGCCATACACGCTGTGTCGGTGATGGTTCGCCATCCGTCGGTTCGGGCGTAGTTCATTGGGAACCACTATCATTCTTGGGGTGAGCATATTGGAATTGGCGCGGACGACACCCCGCTGTGGCAAGCTCGCCACAGTCAACTGCCTCCGAGTTACTCTTTCTCGGAAGTAGACGACATACTCGCTGGTTCGTCGTCAATTTCATCCCATGATTTAGTAGTAAATTCGTCCCGATTGCTATCCGAGGTTGTTCGTCGGTCGGGGTGAGGTTTTCTGACGAGAAGGTAGATTACGACACCAAATATTCCGAAAATAATCGCCACTAAGAGCCAGAACAGCTGATTCATACCTCGCTTTCGCGCGTCTTTCGCGGTGAGGATCGCAACGACGAACCACAGGAGAGAAATCACCAACCAAAATTCTGGGCTGAGCATGAAGAACGCTATTTTGACCTGACATTTGGGTGTTTCCCCGTTTGGAATACCAGTACTACCGCGAGAGGGGTATCCCGAGACACAATCAAAAGTCTATTTGTTGTTGAGTTATATACCTACATAGTGAGGACCGTCCGAACAGGGGAAGGACGGTGGAACGATACGCAATCGCTCCGTTCAATAGAAGGTGTATCCCACGGAAGATACACACTTAGTCTATCTTGCCGTGATGTTGGATTACCTATCGTAGATAGTAGATTCACCTCACAGTCCCGCGCCGCACAGCTTCTCGTGGTGGGGTGATGTTGGATTCCCCGTCTGTGCCTTGACGGTCAGTTGCTTCACAATCTCTCACGTTTGGTCTATGAGCAATAATCTGAACCTTCGCGCTTATCCAAGTGGTTTTGGTCCTCCAACTGCTTCAGTCTCGTAGGAACCGTCTATGACCGTTCTCACGAAAGGGATTAGAGAGTCAAAAAATAGGACTGATAACAACACGTTCGCCCAATACCCTTTTTCACCCCATTTAAAATCAACATTCGACGGTTTCGAGGCGGTTAGCCGTCAGAAATCGACTGTTCTGATTTGGCGAATCCCGAAATTATGATGGGGGGATAAGGAGCATTGAGAGGAACGTAATTGCGGCAAAATACCTTTAAATAGGCCCCTGAAAATCACGGAACAGGCGATTTTACTTCTCTCGCGGCTTGAGAGAGTGAAATTAACCGTTCGGAAGACCGTGTTTTGTTCGCCAGATAGGGAGCATTGAGAGAAGGACGACGACGGAGATGGACGGTGAAGTCAATCACTGTCCCTGCCTTGGGACAATCAATCCTACTTCACCCTTTATAAGCCATTGTGAAACCACGAAAACGTCGATTCTGGACGGCTTCGAGGACTGATAAGCCCGATCTACTGATTGAGTATGGCGGATTTTTCGCGCCCTACACGTATAGTGAGAGGTACTGTAATTGCGTCAGATTACCTTTAAATAGGCTCGGGAGATTCACGGAACTGCCGATACGAACCGTCTCGAACCGTAAGACTGTCAAATTACCTGTTCAGAAAGCCCGATTTTAGTTGGGTAGTCTTTAGTATTGAGGGGAAGTGGGGAACGGGCCGTTTAGTGCGGGGGTCGCAGATTCAAGCCCCCAGAACTTGCCCATACCCCTTTTCGGGAGCCACCCCCTTTCTACTCCCATCGGGGATGCCGACTCACCGCGTTCGAGTCGGCGTTTCCGAGTCGGTACGTGATGTCCGACTCGGGGTTTCGGAGTCGATGCGCGGTTTCAGTACGGGGGACGCGGCTTTGCCCCCAATCTATCTCTCTATCGGAGTCTGTTCGGCGCTACGCAACGAACAGCCTGCGTGCGTTTGCTACGCAAACGCAAAAGTCAGTAGCAATTGTATAGCGTTCGGGGTGAAACTCCCCCACCTTTCATACCAGCACCATGCCTGCATCAGAAAACCACTGCACCATTACTGTTCGTAACGAAGACAAACAGCTTCTCGACGACGCCAGTGTCGCCCTGTTTGGGACAGAAGACGTTCCCTATCGGGTGACGATTGAACGGCTAATCGAGGAAAACGACGCGTTCATCTCGAAGAACTGATAAAAAAAGAGCGGGTGACGGTGTAGGGACCGTTACCCCGAAGGAACTACGATTATGGGCAAGTTCGCAAACAGTAGCGACGGCGACGGAGTATCGTTCACCGACGGTAGACTATTCTACTGTCGGGTTAATAAACCTTTCGGATATTTGCTATTTCAGCGGAGGTGGTCGGAGGGATAGTCGATGGCGTCTATCCCCCGCCACTTCCACGGCGACGTATTATCCCCATCGCCCTATCACGAACGGGAGCCAAGTGATCCCCCCGTCCGTTTCATTCAAAGGGAGGAGTGGGAGGAGTGGACCGAACACGAACGGGACGGCGAGACTATATGTGCGACTGGGGAAAAAGACAAACAACCCCGAAGTCCCTCCGACCACAGAGTCCCACCCAGTCGATACGACGAAGGACTGGTCGCACCCCCGACGGTGGATTGCTCCCGACTCCCCGACCCTCTCGTCACCTGCGGGTGCGAGGAGTGGTCGATTGACCATCACGACCCCGAGGGTAAAGGCGAACATACCGTCGACGTATGCGACCATCCGCGCCCCATCATGCGAGGAACAGCGAGGAACGTCTACACCCGTCTCGTCACGGCAAATGACCCCGACCTTGGCGTCGGCGTCGGGGAGAATGACAGTGATGACGGCGGGGACGACGACGGCGACGACGGGCCGTACAGAACGTCAAAACTACGGCAAGCTCGGCAACGGTACGCAAAGTTGCGAGACGCCGATGCCTACTTCAAAATCGACATGACGGGGGTAACGACGGTCATGATCAGCTTGAGACAGTCCCCCGTCGACCCCGAGACGGGGAGGGTGGTTACGCCATATCAACAGGGGGAAGACCTGTTTCAGAACATGACCGCCGTCATGGATTCAATCCGATACGCCCTCTCCCAGAAACGGGGGTTCGACGTGGAATGGGCGCGGATTATCTCGGCCACGAGACAGTGGGCCACCCCCACTGTCACCTGTACCTCTGGGTCGACGATCCCCACGACGTAGTTGATTCCGAATGGTTTCGCCCTGCCGTCGCAAAGTTCGTAGAGAGAACCCCACGGGCCTCCTGGGAGTCACACGACGTTGAGAGAGGGACAGTGACCGTCGAACACGACCCGCCTCGGGCGACGGATACCTACGGAGAGGTAGGCGTAGTCAATTCACTCCGAGATATTCCCCCGACGGCAGGGTGTGTCTATCTTGGGTCGCAGTTACCGCACTTCGCCCTTGCAGGCGATACGGAACCGTGGCACATCGACCGCGCCGTCGGGGCCTGGGTTTCGTCGCGGAACTGGTTCGCAACGTCACGGGGCTTTCCCTCCGACGATGAAGTATTGAAACTCAAACAATCAGAAGACGACAACAATTAATTACAACACAATGTACGCGGAAGAAATTAAACGAATCCGAATCGGTAGCAAAGCGAAGACGAAACTCGATAACACGAATCTCGGTAAAGGGGATGCGAAACGCGTCGACACGCCGCTTATCCTCCTCATCCACCACTACGGTGAGATGGCAGGAGAGGAATGGGAGCGAAATGAAGTCCAAGAGCGGTTAGATGAATCGGGACGCCCCCAACGAGTCCGTTGCTCGAAAGCGACGTGGAGTCGGGCGGCGGATGCGGCAAATCATATCGGAATGAGCGGGGCGAATCGGGAGGATGCTCTGACTTTCCTGGCCCTCGAATACGCAACCGATCTTCGGGAACTGTACGAAGACGCCGAACCCGAAGCCGAACTGAAGGATGCGAAAAAACTGCGAGAAGCATGGCGGGAGTGGCGAGCTTACAATAAGCATTTAGACGAGAATCCCCCGCCGAAGTATCTGAAGGAGAGTGCAATAAAAGAAGAACCCGACTACACCGATGTTTCACTCTCCGTTGAGGTGGCGAATGAGTGAGACGATCACAGAAGTTGAAATCCGCGACACTAATCCGCACAGTTTCACCTTCGATGCGGATTCTCCCCCGCCTAACCGCCTTCAATTCTGTAACGATTTGGACGCGGAAGTGTCCATTTCGATTTCGGCCACCCGCGTCGAAGATGCGACCTTCGAGGACGCTCACGAAATCGCCACAGCGACCCTTCCGAGTGGCGAAAACGAGTATCTCGAAATCGAACCGTGGCCGAGGACCAAACTCCACGTCACCCCCACGACTGAACCGACCCAGAATCAATTTCGCGCTTACCTAATCGACAATGACCGGCTGGAATGAAACTTCGCTCGCGGAGTACGTGTCTGATTTGACCGTCGACCAAATTGCACAACTGCATGACGGCGTTGAGGAGCTTGTCCGATTCGCAGAGGACGCGGGCTTCGATACCGACACCGCCGACGACGAGATGCCGAAATATAAGCACGGTGAGACTTATTCGCTATCGGCAGATGGTGAGTCCTCCTCACAGTCCGAAGACGACGAAACGGAGTACGAATCGGGTGAGACATACGATCTACCCTCGAAATAATGCCCCGAGAACGAGTCGAACGCGTCGGCAAACCGTATACGAATTGGCAGGAAGAATACGGGGATTTAGAGCCGTATCGGAACCATCCCCTCTACCTCGAAGACGAGAAATCGCTGAGTCAACTCCGCCGCGATCCGAGAATCGGGCTTCCGAGCAAAGAGGAAGCCGACCACTACGGTCGCTGTGGCGCGGAGCTTGAGAGTGGTTGGTTCTGTGGCAAACCTCCCCGTGCGGCAGATACGGAGGACGGCGGCGACAAGTGTTGGGAGCATTCAGACAGATCATGAGCGACGACAGTCCAATTCCCGAGGAGTTGGGGCGGCCATTCCCCGAAATGCCCGAACGGTTCTACGAGCAAGACCGCTTCACCATCAGTGACGACGGGAGAGTCTGGGATGATGGGGACGGCGGACGGCAGGTATGGCCTCCCGAAGAAACCGACGACGAAGTAACGGTCGAAGATCAGCGAAGTTGAACGAGTTTATCGAATCTAAATTATGCCTACGGAAGAACTAAACCTTATAGCGTCTGTTGAGGATGAATTTTCGGCAGTTCTCACCGAACTTGAACTGCAACTGTATCGAATCGGCTCCTTGGAGGAAGCCGTCTTCGACATCGAAGTTGGTGTCGACGGCGTCTCTGAAACGTTAGCGGAGCTTCAGGCGGTCGCCGCGACGATGGATACCATCGACAGTGGCGTCGACGTTGACGTGGATACTGATTCCGACGTTTCGGGAACGGTGAGTAGCGCGGCCTCCACTGCTTCGTCTACTGCATCGTCTGCGGGTGAGGCCATGACCAGCGGCGGACAACCCATCCGACTCCCTATCTATCACGACCCAGGGATTCGAGTCCGTGAACGTGATTCTCTCACCGACCAGTTCCTCGATTTACAGTTCGTCATGGGTGACTTCTTCAAGATTCTCGCGGCGTTAATTCCCATGATGGGGACCTTCATCGGTGCGCTCCCCGCCGCCATTGCGGGCCTCGGTGCATTGGCGGGAGCGGCCCTTGCCGCCGCAGGTGGCCTTGCGGCCATCGGGGGACTGGGCCTGTTAGGAATGGCGATGACAGGCGACGGATTATCCGTGAGACGCTTACAACAGCGGATAACCCGCCTCGGAAATACGTTTGTACAGGCATTCCGCCCGATAGCCGAATCCTTCGTCCCCGTCGTCGAAGAAGCCTTCCGTGACCTGAATTTCCTCGTCCGTGATTTGGGTCGCAATGCAGGCGTTCTTCGGTCGTTGACCGACGATTTCACTGCATTGACCCACTTCCTCTCACGGAACACCGCTCCCGTACTGGCGGATGTCGTCGCCTTCGGTGAGATGGCCGTGCCACTGTTCACGATGTTGGGAGAGAGATTCCCCGACGTGAACATGATTGCACTCCTTGGTAGCGTTTTGGCCGATACGTTGCCGCTCCTCGCCGCAATCGTCACCGACCTTGGACGATTCCTTCCGATCATCTACGAGTTATCCCTTGGATTCCTCGCCGCGACTCGGGGGATTATGATGATGTTCGGTGGGTTGGGGCAAATCCTGAACGTTCTCCCATACGGCCTCGAAGTTATGGGCGCTCTCGCTGGCGTCCTCCTAACCCTTCTCTCCGTATCGGCAATGTACACTGTCGTCAACAACTCGCTTCAGGGTGGACTGTTGAGTCTGTTCGGGGCAGTTCAGATGAACGCGGCGGCATTCCAACGAATGACTGCCGCCGAGTTGATGGCTACCCTCCAGTCGTATGCGTTGAGTGCGGCCTTGATGACGCTCTATTCGGTTCTCACCCTCGGTATCGCGGCGGGGATTGGATGGCTTACCTCCCAGTTCGTCTCCCTCGAAGGAGGAATCCGTTCGGCCACCGACGCCCTCCGCGAATTTAACGGAGTGAGTGCGAACACTGGTGGCTTCGGTTCGATGAGCGGATTCAGTGGTGGTGGCGGTGTTGCTGGAGGCAACGTCGTCTACAAGAACTACAACATCAACGCCAACTCCCGCGAAGATGCCACTCGAATTACCGAGACGCTGAGTTACATGGAAGGAACGCGCCGTGACAGTGAATTTGCTTCGGGGATATAATGTCTACATCTGAACCAACTGCTACTGAACTTGCGACGTTGGGGGAAGTCCGTCCAACTATCCGAGATCCAGATCAGGATGAAGTCGTACAACCACCCGTAGTGACTCGCGTCGGCGGAACACTTCCGCTCAATACCGATGTTGCCCATGGCACTGGGGGTCGCACCTACGTCTCGCAGACGGGAGATATGGGTGTAACCTTCACGATGGAAGGGTACCTGTTCCGCCCAGAACTGAAGGAGCTGACTGAGTTGGTTCGCTCCACAGAGAAAGTTCAAATTATAACGGACGGTTATACAGGAATGGCAGTATTTGACCAGTTCAAATGGGATAGAAACGACCAGGAACAGCGAGGCAACTACACATTTCAGGGAACCCCCGTAACGGAGCCGCTATACACGTTTCAATTAATGCAACGCGAGGATACGAACCAGTCGCTCGGCCAATCTCTCCTCGATTCATGAGCGTATCAGACAACACTTCCGCGTTCTCTGCCGAGGGGAGTGGTGGCGACTCGGAGAATATTCCCGACTTCGACCCCCGAATCCAGCACCAGATCGAATCCTCATCGGCAAATCCCGAACCCGCATTCCCTCACTCGGGGTAAACCTCGAACTCCGTAAGACGAAAAACCCCTCAATAAAGGGGTATGCGACGGTGAAAACTCGGTGGCAGGTTGACGGTCACGAGTACGGAAAACTCGTCGACGTTACCTCCCGTGCGGGTCTAATCCCCGTTGAAATCGCCCTTCGCTCCCCGTTGAACAAGGATGGTGACTTCACGCCCGTCTTTCGGGGATGGGTTGGCGGAATCGGCGGCGGAGAGGATTCGGTACAGTTCACCGTCAACGACGTAGCCGACGTGCTTGAAGAAATCCCCGCGAGTCGTCGGTTCACCAATCCGTCCCCAGAAATTCCTCTGGAGTACATAGCGTCCGAATTAGAGGACGCGGGAGTGTTCCCAGAGGTAAACGTCGTCGGCGTCGAATCAGCCGCAGAAAATCAGTCATATACCAGTCTGAATGCGGCCAGCGACGTACAGAGTATCGATCCCGAGATGGGTTCTCTTGGTCGCCGCGAATTTACTCGGAATCGGTCGACCCTTCTCGACGTGTTACGGTGGATTCGTAACCGAGGCGGACCCTATCGGTACTGGCTTCGCCCAAGCGAGGACTTCGAGACGCTGGAAATCGTCGTCGCGCACATCAACTCCCTGCCCGAGATTGGGAGTGAATATGACGCGACGGGAGACGGCGACGTGGCACTCCTCAAGAACAGAGCCTTATACCAAACCCAGTTGCGAAACTCTGTCGTCGCCGTCGGAGCGGCCAAAAAGTCCCGTTCGGCCCAACCCTTAGACAGTCAATGGACTGCCGAATCCGCTCCTTCACGTTACGTCCGCGTTCGGGCAGTGTACGACGACTTGGTACAACGGGCAGGCGGCGAGTATGCGAGTCGGCAAATACAGGTCGATTCGGCTTCCGAGCGAGAGGTTAAAGCGGCGGCAAGGAGCTATCTTGCAGACCTATTGAGCGATTCGGATGGCGGCGGATGGATGTATAGCGTTCTCGCCCCACAACTTGGTCCCTACGACCGAATCCGCGCATTGCCCGCCGACCAAGCTGTCATCGACGTAGACGCCGAACCGCTTACGTGGTCGATCAATTCAGTGGTCCACCGCACCGACCCCGAGTACGAAATTCCGAACACGAAATTAGACGTGAATTTCCACGTCGATGAGTCCGAAATCAAGATTAGCGATGTAGTCTGGGAGGATGCATGACCCGAAATCCCCACGGCCACGCCCAAAGTGTCGGTCGGTTCAACCGTGAAATGGCCTTCGCGGAGCGCGGAACCGTCGTCTCTGTGAAGGCTCACCAACAGGGCGACGACGTGCGTCACCACGTCCAGGTCCGCGCCGATTCGACGGGACAGGATTCGGCGGCAATTGTGACGACTCAGATGGTCGGAGACGCCCATATCCCGTCAGTTGGTGATAGGGTCCTCATGATTCGGCGTCGAGACGGTGTTCCCGTCGTCATCGGAGTGTTGTACAGTGAATCGGATTCACCCCCGAGTACGACCCAGGTGAGCGAGTCATTGGCGTCCCCGACAGTGACGCGGAGGTACGATTGAAGCCGAACGGTAACGCCATCGTACAGGCCCACGGTCACTCGCTGGAAATCGAATCAGACGGCATCCACGTCGACGGCGGGGACCGTGGCGCGGTCGTCGATGTTTCGGCGGCATCGACGAACAGTAACGGCGGGATCACTGCACTCGACATTTCTCGTTCTAATTCCCTGTTCGTCCCATAGCCCTCGAACACGGACGCACCCCCGCTATCTCGGTCCCGCGATAACGGATTCGACTTCCGTGTACTAACACCCCGTACCGTCGCTATTTTCCGTCTCATCCTCCTGCCCCGACTTACTCGGAGTCGGTGGGACTGTCGGTAATTCTCCCTTACAGTTGCATTCGGTTATTCGGCGGGTAGAGGCTGTCTCTCGGGTGGCGCGGAAATTGGATTCTCCGTCACGAACTGTGTGACGGTCAACCACCTCCGCGTCCGATGTTACAAGAGCATCGAAACGACAGCATAGACGGTCGTAACGACCCCACCACCCAATAGAAAGCCAGTAATCGCTCGCAAGGTGTTCGTACTTTCTCGGTCGCCAAACATTTGTGTGGTTCCGTCAACTCCTCCTGGAACCAGTAGCAGACCACTAACCGCAATCAAAACGAGCGGGGAGACGGGTCGCCACATCGGAAATGAGATCATCGTCAGCAACCCACCGAGATACATCGTCGTGCATCGAGCGCACAGTCCGAAATGACGCCCTCGGTAGCAAAACGAGCGGTCGGGTCGAGAGTGACAAAAGGGATACGAGCGGAAGATTTGGGATACTCGAAACAACCTGTCGAGAACGTTGCTCATCTATTCTGAATCCAGTTCAGCACCGCAATCGTGACAATAATTGTTTGCTTTCGGATTTTTCCATCCACAGTTTGAGCATATCTGCTTGGATTTGGATGAAGGCTTCCCCTGCTGTTGTTGCTGATTACCTGTCTCAGCATCCCGTAGGGCACGCCTTGTAGCTACTCCCCACTGGGTAATCGTAAACAATCCTACGCCGCTCACCATCACTCCGAACATAGCCGCTGCTTCGGGTGATGTTGGCATGATTAATGCGCCGAACGCAGTTCCAAAGACCAGAAGCCCGACAACAGCACCACCTCTAATCCTCGGATTGCCTCGTAGATAGAGCGGGCCTGGGTCATTTGTACTCTCAGCTTCTTTTCTGATTTTCTCTAAGTGGTATTCTTTCAGCTCACTGGCTTTCCGTTGATCAACATCATCAAGGGTCAGTTCGGTTTCCTCACTCATCGGCATTTCCTCCGCCCGAGGAGAACGAGAATCCACAGTCCCCACAGTAATCCGCGTCTGTAGGGTTTTCCATCCCACATTCGGGACAAACGCGTTTCGGATCGTCGTTATCGGCGGTCACGATCTGCTGTTGCTGTTGTTGTTGCTGGCAACAACATCCGAGAAATCCCAATAGAAGTAGGGAAATGGGTGAACCAACCAACCAGACGTATTCGGCAACGACCATATGGCAGTATGGTAATTCTTTCTTTAAATAAAATTATGGGTGATTGACTATTCCTAATCAACAGTCTGAAATCCGCCCCGTATTTGCGCGGAGGTTAATCGCCTGTCATGTATCGCGTGACGGCGAATCCAACTTCCGCGCCCCTTTGAAGCCGCGAAACCTCTGGTATCTCGCCAAAAAATTTCTGACCCGATCTGCCCCCTCGGAAATTTCTCCCTCACAGATTTTCGACGGGGTGGGGATACCGTCGAGTCTATTTCCCTTCTTTGGCGGGAGAGGGAATCCCTCCACCCACTGACATAGTCGTCCAACCTTGAGCTAATCTTCACGGGGGCGGGTTCAGGGGGTACAGGGTGTCTATTCGGTTAGACATTATTTCATATCTTTGAAAATTAAAGAATGAAGTAATACCGTCCCCTACGTGAGAGTGCAATGTCTGAAAATGACATCACCGACCTGCTCGAAAGGGTCGGACTCGGCGCAGAACAGCTCGAACCGATGCCTGACGACTACTGGGGGCCGTTCGAGGAAGGCCAGAAGATCGAAACGTCGTCTCTCGGCCAACTGAAAATCAGTCAAATCACCCCCGACGGGCGTGCGCTCCTCACTGACGGCGAGAAACGGTACTTGTTCCCCCGCGACTGGCTTGAGGGCCAGAAGTCCCGTATCCGCGCCCACAAAGTTCTCGAATCGTAAGCAACTCTCTTTTTTCTCGGTCTTAACCAACGTGTAGCGTTCCTGTGTTTGTTGTTGGTTAAGTCCCGTAGCTGATTGACTCAATTGTCTATCCCCCCACCGTGACTGCGGTGTGTGGCGACGTGCGGGGCGACGGCGTCACGATACCCGTGTGTTGCGGTGAGGGTATCGGGGCGACGAGACACGCCGTCGACCACCGTCTCTTTCCCTCCCAGTCGATCTACTATTGAGGTATCCCCGAGAGATTGGCGCGACTATATGGTGGCTAAGAGAAAAGACTGATTCAGTCAATCACCCCAGTTGAATCCAGCCAAGATTGTACTAATACGTGAAAGTCAATCCGTCCTCGAAGGTCAATCCCCGTGGGTCCACAGAGTGAAGTAAGAGATAATATCTCGGTGTATGGTACTACACCGATAGAAAGACGATTTGGCTAATCGCACGACGTAACGGTGATTCAATCCCACCTATCACAATCCCGAAACTAATTTCACTGCCTATTTCGCCCCCTTTCTATCCATGTTTTGATAGAAAATGACCAAATAGAAGGCGCGAAGGTGTATCTGACTGTCCCGCTATGGACGAGAGGATAGGCCCGCAGTGATTGAGAAAGTGGTGTAAGGCCCCCTTGCACACACTCGAACCGAAACTAAGTGGTATCCACCGTGTGTATCTCGAATACCGTAGAATCCCTCACAAGACAATCTCACAGTGATTAGCGCGGAAGTGGGAACAACTGTCCCAACTGTGGACGAGTGGACGGCCTTCCAAATGGCCATGATGAATCTGGATCGCCTTGACGAGAATGGCGTCAACGACGCCGTTGCTACCAGTCGAGGGGGATGGATTCTTCAATTATAATTACTGTTACGCATACAGTATGCACCCCGTCATTACTGTGGCAAAGGCGGATTCGTAGGCAAGAAGGGGTTAGTCTCTTGTCCCCTGGTTTGACCAATTTCGGTTAGCAATCCGAAGATCGAATACCAGTGAATCCCCGTTACGTCAATCTCACAGCGAGATAGCGCGGACGTGTATCCGACTGTCCCGACTGTGGACGGGGGACAACTTCCGAGAAAAGCGTTCAAGAAATCGTGATGAATACAGAGAAATCCACATGATTTCCATTCAATATGACAGTGAGAAGGCCTAAGGAACGGGATTTTACAGAAAGATTGAAAACTCACATTTAGTGCAAAGGTTAATGGGGTACATTGTACTACACCTATATGGGTAGAGTGGGGTTCCGACCGAGACGGTCGGTAACCACCACCTGTTACAACACTCTGAGTAGCCGCAAGGCCGTCAATATCGTCTCAAGGACCAACTTGAGGGTCTGCAATCCCCTCAGAGTGGAAGCGTTCTGACTTTCTTCCTCCTGTTCGTTGCGGGAGGAGTTGGAGTTGGTCATGGATGGGTCTATCCATGTAGCCCTTGCCGAGAATCCCTGGGTAGAGTGGGGTTCCGACGTGGACTACGTTGAGGTGATATGTACGGGTGGTTAAAAATACCCCCGTTCCATGATACGATATGTGATATGAATAAAATTTGATAGGGATGTAATCCGAATTAGACGTTCTTGATGAATTGGCGACGTTGCTCCGCTTTCTCGTCCTCGGTTCGACGGTCGTAAAATTCTTCGAGGACGTCTTGACTGACGTTCATCCTATCAGAGACGACCTTTTCTGGAACGTCTTGGCGTAGATGGTGGGTGATTGCTCCGCGACGGACGGGATGACCCGACACAGTCGACGGGCACAGACTGGCGGCGTTCGTCCGTTCTGCGGCCTCGCACTCGTCGGGGTTCTTGTTGTGTGGGCACCCCTGTCCTGTAGCACAGGGGCGAGTAGCGGCGTAGACGTTCCGTCGAATAGTGTTCTTCGTCGCCCGCCCTTGTTTCGTCGTAAAGAGGGGTTCACGCCCATTCTCGTCGGTCACTTCCTGGCGACACTCCGAGATGTAATCGTCGAGAACGTCCGAAACGTCTCCCGACAGTGCAATATAGCGATTCCCGTTCTCGCCGTTCTTGAGCGGGGTATCCGTCTCGGGACGGTGGCGGATTCTTAGACGGTCCCGTTCGGCGTCGTAATCGCTCACGTCGAGACTGTGAACCGTCCCCGTCCGTATTCCCGTGTGCCACAGAAGCGCCATCAATGCGTGCGTCCGACTCGCGTAGTAGTATTTGCGGAGATGAGACAGTATCGCCGTCGCGTCGTCGGCGTCTAACGTCTCGGAGCGGGCGTTACGGTTTCGGTCGGGAAGGACAATTCGTTCCGCAGTGTTCGGGGCGACGGCGTCAATGCTCTCACAGAATGCGACGAACTGCCGAACAGTCGAGAGATAGATACTGAGCGTCGATTGAGACAGCCGTTCTGCTATCTCAAGCCGATATTCGTGAACTGTTCTGGCAGATACGCCGTTCATGTTGTCGATACCTTCGCGGTCACAGAAGTCGACAAATGACCCGACGTGTTTCTCATGTAGCTCCAGTGAGCGGGCGGCCAGTTCGTCCCGCCGCGACTTGAGATACAGTGATTTCGCTTTGGCTGGTTCGAGCGGTTCGAGTCTCGGTCCCCGTTCGGTCGGGGCGTCAGTGGTTCGGGTGTTCATGGTTCTCCGAACCGACGGGGTGACGTCCACCCACGAACCCGCGAAATCGTCGACGGCGGCGGGCGAGTCGCGTAGCGAGTTGCACGGCAAGCGAGGGCTTCGCCGTCGCGTAATCTTCCGACAACGAACGCAAGTACTACTCCATCGACCGCGCGAAGGAACTGCTCGGCTACGAGCCACAGGACGATTCCGCGGAGTATCACTTCGACGGGACGCCGAAGACGGAGTGAGACGTCGTCGGGACGTCACACCGCCGGCACTTCGACGGTGACGACGTTCCCGTCGTCGCTCGTCTCCACCGACACCGTCCCCCGCGAGTGCGTCACGGACCAGTAGACCAGCCACAGGCCGAGTCCGCTACCGTGATACAGGGGGTCGACGGGGCCAAGTCCGGTCAGCACGTCGACGTCCGCATCCGGGATGGGTGGACCCTCGTCGGCGACCCGCAAGACGGCGATGTCGTCCCGGTGATCGAGACCGATCTCGACGGTGGGCGACTCGCAGTCGCAGTGGACGATTGCGTTCTCGACGAGTTCCGAGATCGCCCGCCAGAAATGGTCGCCGACGGCCGCGGGTGCCCGGTCGGGGAGGTTCAGCCGGATCGTCGCCTCGGGGTGGTCCTCGCGGGCGTCGGTGGCGACGTCGAGCACCGTATCGACGAGGTCGAGCGTCCGGAGGTGAGACGAATCGAGGATGACGTCGACGATCTCGCGCTCCTTGTCCACCGTCTCCAGCAGTCGCCGGGACTTGTCGATGATGGCGTCGGCGTCTTCGGCGAGCGTCCCGGACGTGCGGTTGCGTATCAACTCGGCCCGGCCGAGTATCACCGTCATGTCGTTGTGTAGGTTGTGACGGAGGACCCTGTCGAGGACCTGCAGTTGCTGTTCGCGCGCTCGCCGGTTCGTGATGTTCCGGCCGACGGCGGCGACGACCATCTCCCCGTCCGGATCTTCGAGGCTGTCGAACAGGAGTTCGTACGGGATGTCGGCCCCGCTCCGGGTTCGGAGAGCGAGTTCGCGCTTCGCGCTCCCCGTGTCGAGCGCGTCCTGAAACGTCTCGAGGACGGAAGTGTGGGCGTCCCGGGGGAAGAAGTCCACGACCGTCATCGAGTCGAGTTGGTCTTCGTCGTAGCCCGTGACTTCGGGGAGGCTCCGGTTCCAGCGCTTGAGCGTCCCGTCCGCCGAGAGCACGAAGATACAGTCGTCGACGGCGTCGAGGAGGTCGGTCGTGAACTTCCGATAGCGTTCGAGTTCCGCCTCGTGGGACTTGCGCTCGCTGATGTCGCGGACGCTCGCCAGCACGCGGTCGTCGCCGTCGACGTCGATGACCGTCAGGTGGACTTCGACGGGGAGTTCGTCGCCCGACCTGGCCCGGATTTCCCACTCGAACAGTTGCGGTTCGCGATCGCGGGTCTGCCGAATTCGGTGGAGTGCGCGCTCGTGGTCGTACGGCCCCTCGTCCGGGGTGACGAGGCCGACCGTCCGCCCGAGCAACTCCTCGCGGGCGTAGCCGGTGAGGTCCTCGAACCTGCTGTTGACGTCGAGGATCTCGCCCGTATCGGGGTCGTGGACGACCAGCCCGTCGGCCACGTTCTCGAAAATCTCCCGATAGTCGGCCGACTCCATACGGATGGGCCACGAACTCGAACGCCTTAGGTTCGCGGGATAGCCCCGTCACTCGAACAGGCCCGCGACGTCGTCTTCGCGCTGGACGCGCCGCTCGACGTGTGCGCGCAGACGGCGGTAGACGAGTCCCCGCCGGTCGGCGTCCGCGACGAAGTCCATCACCCCCGCGACGAACTGCGTCCCCGTGCCCGCGAGTTCCTCGCGGGCGTAGCCGACGGCGCGTTCGAGGACCGCCGCGTCGTAGTCGTCGCTCTCCTCGGCGAGGACGACGGCCGCGACCGCCGCCGCCTCGAAATCGAGGCCGTCGAGCGTGACGGTACAGCCGTCGACGGTGAGCGCCGGCGGCGGGCCTCGCTCGGCGAGTTCGGGGTCCGATCCGAGCGCCCCGAGATACGTCCGAACCGTGGCCACGTCGACGCCGCGGTACGTCGCCGGCAGTTCGGCGAGATAGCTCCGCGCGCTCGTCGCGAGGCCGGTCGCCCCGCTCCAGTTCCGGGTGCGGGCGTGATAAATCGCCGCCGTGAACTGGATGAGGCCGTGGAGCAGGCGCTCGTCGGTGCTCCCGGATTCGAGATCCAGCCACACGTCCTCCCAGGCGTCGTGGGCGGCGTGATACCGGCCGGCGTTGTAGACGGCGACGCCGGCGCGGAGGGAGGCGTCCATAGGCGTGGGTTGGGGCCGAGCACACAAAACCAATTCGAGAGACAGTACGGTCGCTCGCCGTCCGACCCCGTGAGAATGACGTCCTGACGGAGGTCGCGCGAGCACCGCAAGCGTGACCACGTCAGGGCGCGAACGAAGTGAGCGTCCTGACGGAGATTTGAACTCGCCGAGACGGACGGCCTCGCTACGCTCGGCCGTTGCGACTCGTCTGCTCAAATCTCCGGAGAGTCAACACACTCGACGGAGGCGAGCGACACAGAGGTCGATCGCCGTCCGACCTCGTGAGAATGACGTCCTGACGGAGGTCGCGCGAGCACCGCGAGCGTGACCACGTCAGGGCGCGAACGAAGTGAGCGTCCTGACGGAGATTTGAACTCGGGAGCAGCTTCACTGCTCCCTGCTCAAATCTCCGGTACCGCATAACCGCAACGGCCGCGAGAGCCACGGAGTGCTCTCGCGGGGTAGTTGTCGGAAATGTAGCGTCCTGACGGAGATTTGAACTCCGGTCCCTGGCTCCGCAAGCCAAGAGGATAGTCCACTACCCTACCAGGACTCATCTACCCATACCCCGGATTGACTTAAGACGGTTACGGTCCGCGGCCGGGGTGAGACGGCGGGACGTGGCAGGGACGCCGTGACCGGAGCGAGGACTGTCAAACGGCCGTTTGACCGTACGACAGGGGTTTCTTCGCGGCGCTCGAACGCCGAATATGGAACGTCGAAGCCTCCTCGCGCTGCTCGCGTCGACGGCACTCGCAGGCTGTTCGAGCGGCGGGCTATCGGGCGATGACGGTGGCGGCGGATCGCCGGAGAACGGCGGCGACGGCAGTTCGCCGGCCATCAACGACCGCACGCTCACCGACACCGGCGAGTGCGCGAACCCGGAGACTGCGACGGTCACCTTCGAGTCGTCGCACGTGGACATCACGGGCTGTATCACGGGGCCGAACGGCTGTTCGACGGCGATTCTTGGATCGGCGACGACAGAGGGCGACGAACTCCGCGTCGTCGTCGACACCGACGACGCCCCGCCGCCGGGCGGTGGGTGTACGCAGGCGCTCGTCCAGCGCGGCTACGACGCCCGCATCTCCTTCGACGGGGGTCTGCCGGCGTCGGTCACCGTCGTCCACGAGAGCGCTCGCGGACGCGAGGTGGCCACGCGGGCCGACCGGCCGTGAATTTATCCCCGAGAGCGCGGCCAAGCGGTCGTATGGACGGACGGCACAAACGAGCAAAATCGGGGGACGGAGCGGCTGTACCCCTGCAAGGACAACGCTTAACCACGGCCTTCGCATGGTGCAGTACACGATGGGCGTCATAGAGGACGTATACGAAGACCTCGACACCGAGGTCGACTTCGAGGAGTTCGAAGCGGCCGTCGCCGAGAAGGTCGAGCAGATGGGCGGCCTCGCCGACGAGGAGACAGCGGCGATGCTCGTCGCACACGAACTCGAAGATCAGGAGGTGAGCGGCATCGCCGACGTCGAACCCGGCATGGACGAGGTGAAGTTCGTCGCGAAGGTGGTGAACGTCGGCGAACTCCGGACGTTCGAACGCGACGACGACGAGGAGGGACGCGTCGTCAACGTGGAGGTAGCGGACGAGACGGGGCGGATTCGCGTCTCGTTCTGGGACGACGTGGCTCAGTCGGTGGCCGACGGCGAACTCGACGTCGGACAGGTACTACGCATCAAGGGCCGGCCGAAAGACGGCTTCAACGGCGTCGAAGTGAGCGTCGACCGGGTCGAACCCGATCCGGACGCTGAAGTCGACATCCAGGTGCTCGACACCTACCGCGTCGAGGACCTGTCGCTCGGCCTCTCGGACGTGAACCTCAAGGGCGCGTCCTCGACGCGGACGACGGCGTCCGGACGTTCGACCGGGACGACGGCACCGAGGGGAAGGTCGCCAACTGCACCCTCGGCGACGAGACGGGGCGCGTCCGGGTGACGCTCTGGGACGACATGGCCGAGACGGTGACCGACCTCGACCCCGGCACGTCCGTCGAAGTCGTCGACGGCTACGTGCGCGAACGCGACGGCGACCTGGAACTCCACGTCGGATCGCGCGGCACGATCGAGGAACTCGACGAGTCGGTGGAGTTCGTGCCCGAGACGGCCGACATCGGCTCGCTCGAAATCGGACAGACGGTCGACATCGCCGGCGGTGTCATCGAGACCGACCCGAAACGCACCTTCGACCGGGACGACGGCTCCGAGGGACAGGTCAGGAACGTCCGCGTGCGCGACGAGACGGGGGACATCCGCGTGGCGCTGTGGGGCGAGAAGGCCGACGCCGACGTCGACCTCGCGGATCGGGTCGTCCTGACCGACGTGGAGATCCAGGACGGCTGGCAGGACGAGCTCGAAGCCTCCGCCGGGTGGCGGTCGACGGTGAGCGTCCTCGACGAGGGCGGGGCGAAGGCGGACGTGGAGGCGGGGACAGAGAGCGACCCGAAGGCGGACGAAGGGGGACTGGCGGCGTTCGCCGGCGGCGACGGCGGGGACGTCGCCGGCGAAGCGGCCGCGGAGGAGACGGCCGCCGAAACCGTCGCCGAAGGCGGCGTCACCGAGTTCACGGGCACGGTCGTTCAGGCGGGCGACCCCGTCGTCCTCGACGACGGCACGGAGACGCGGAGCGTCGAGACGGACGCGAATCTCCGCCTCGGCGAGGAAGTCACCGTCCGCGGCCCGCTGCGGGACGGCCGCATCGACGCGGACGAGGTCTACTGAAAGCGCGGGGGAGCGACGGAAAGGATTATACGCCGGACGTACCCGATAGACGGTATGAGCGTTGAGCTACCGTTTGCTCCGGTAGATACTATCATCCGGCGGAACGCGGGGAATCTCCGGGTGAGTGCCGGTGCAGCGGAGGAACTCGCGCGCCGGATCGAGAACCACGGCGCGCGGCTGGCGGCCGACGCCGCGGAACGGGCGACGGCCGAGGGTCGAAAGACGCTGATGGCCGCCGACTTCGGCGTCGAGCAAGTGGTCGACCGCTCGACGCTCGAACTCCCGGTCGCTCCGATCGACCGCATCGCACGGCTCGACATCGACGACCGGTACCGCGTCTCGATGGACGCGCGCATCGCACTGGCGGACATCCTCGAGGATTACGCCGACAACGTGGCCTCGGCGGCGGCGAAACTGGCGCGACACGCCGACCGGCGGACGATCCAAGCCGAGGACATCGAGACGTACTTCGCGCTCTTCGAATAGATGAGATTCGGCTACAGCGACACCTGTCTGGAACACGATACGGGCGATCGACACCCGGAGACCGCGGACCGTCTGCGAGCGATTCGTCGGCAACTCACCCGCCGTCACGGCGTCGAATACGTCGAGTCAGACCCCGCGACGGCGGACGCTGTAGCCGCCGTTCACGACCCGTCGTACGTCGAGGAAGTGCGCGAGTTCTGCGACCGTGGCGGCGGCAACTGGGACCCGGACACCGTCGCCAGCGAGGAGACCTGGGACGCGGCGATGATGGCCGCCGGCCTCGCCCAGTGGGCGGCCGAACGAGCGCTCGCGGGCGACGACGGCCGGAAGACGCCGTTCGCCCTCGGCCGCCCCCGGGCCACCACGCCGTCGAGGACGACGCCATGGGCTTTTGTTTTTCAACAACGCCGCCGTCGCGGCCCAGCACGCTATCGACCACCACGGCGTCGACCGGGTGGCCATCTTCGACTGGGACGTCCACCACGGCAACGGCACCCAGGACGTCTTCGAGGACCGCCCGGACGTCTTCTACGCCTCGATCCACGAGGACGGCCTCTACCCCGGGACCGGCGACGTGGAGGAACGCGGATCCGGCGCGGGCGAGGGGGCGACGATGAACGTCCCGCTGAGCGCGGGGGCCGGCGACGCGGACTACCTCCACACTTTCGACGACGCCATCGCGCCGGCCGTCGAGCGATTCGACCCCGACCTGTTCGTCGTGAGCGCCGGGTTCGACGCCCACCGCCACGATCCCATCTCACGGATGCGCGTCTCGACGGAGGGGTACGCCCTCCTGACCGACCGCGTGCGAGCGATCTGTGACGAGACGGACGCCGCCCTCTCGTTCGTGCTCGAAGGAGGATACGGCCTCGACACGCTCTCGGAGGGCGTGGCGATGGTCCACGAGACGTTCGACGGGCGCGCCGCCGTCGAGAACGGCGAGGACCCGAACGAGACGACCGACGAACTCCTCCGGAAGGTCCGCACGCTTCACGGTCTCGGGTCGAAGTAGCGTCCGAGTTCGCGACCGAACTCCTCGGCCAGCGTCGCCACCGCTTCCCCGACGAGCACCTCGTACTCCGGCTCGAGGGCGTCCTCGACGTGTGTACCGAGGGCGACGTCGAAGATGGCGTCGCTCTCCAGCAACGCCCGTGCCGACGTGAACTCGCGGTCGCGTTCGACCACGTACCGGTCGCCGTCGAGGAACGGGCCGTAGACGTCGGCGTCGGCGTAGGTGTCGTAGAACCCGGCGGCGTGTTGCCGGACGCTCACGGGCGGGCCCTCGTGTCGTCGTATCGTCGGCAGAGCGGCGACGGCCAACTCGACGAACAGCACGGAGCGCGAATCGGCGAACGTGGCCGATCGAATCGGCTCGAATCCCCGGCGATCGAGTTCGGACGCGACGCCGGAAAGCGATCGGCGCAGTTGCGGGTAGAGCTGGTCCTCGACGAGGTCGGGCGTCTCGAAGACGACGGCGACGGGCGTGGTGCCGCGCCGGTCGAGGTGGTTCCGTATCTCGGCCGCCGACAGCGGCGCGGCCTCGTCGGGCGTGAACAGCGACGCCCGCGGATCGGCGAGGAGGTCGCGGGCGTAATGCTGGAGACGGGCGACGTTCTCCGCCGAGCAGACGGCGGCGACGTTGCGCGTCGGGTCCGTCGGATCGACGACCACGAGCGGGTCGTCGAACGACTCCGTCCCGTGATCCGCGGGGTCGAATCGGACCGGCGGTTGCCAGTCGGCGACGGCCTCCATCAGCGAGACGAAGTCGCCGTATTCGAGGACGAGCAGTTCGGTGAGGTAGCCGGAGAAGCCGCGGGTTCGGAGGTCGCTCCCGTAGGCCCCGATGCCGGTGAGGAACTGCTTGAACAGGCGCACGTCGGCCGCGAGGTCGTCGTCGAGTCGCTCGCGGAGATACTCGTTGTGGAACGGCGTCCGGTCGACCGCCGGCTGGATGTCCGTCGCCGACGCGACGTCGTAACAGGGGACGATATCGACGTCGTAGCCCTCGAAGGTGCCGGTCACGTACGGATGTTCCGCGAACTCCTCGCGGGGGTTCGGGAGGGCCGCCCGCCCGACCCGGAGGCCGTACGCTTCGAGCGACTCGCGGTCGACGTCGGCCGGGAAACGCACGAACACGTCGATGTCTCGGTCCTCGGGGAGCCAGGTTCCGCGGGCGGTGCTCCCCACCTGAAGGACGTCCGCGTCGACCGGGAGGTCGGCGACGGCGTCCCTGACGCGGTCGACGACGTCCGCGGCGGCGGCGTTCAGTCGCTCGCGCTCGGCCGCGTCCGGCGTCACTCGGTCGCGGACTTTCGCCGCGACGCTGTCGAGGTCGCTCATGGTCGCGGCTGGGGCCGGCGCGGCGAAAGAATGTCGGTGTCAGCGCCCCGTCGGCGGAAAAACGAAAGCCCTATCAAATAACTCCCTCTACGAACGGGTGCGAACGACGGGCCGTCGTAGCTCAGCTGGTAGAGCGCCTCGCTGTTAACGAGGTGGTCCCAGGTTCGAGTCCTGGCGACGGCGCTTCTCTGCGACGATCCTCCCGCGAGGAATTCCGTCTCCGAGCGACAGAATCTGTCGCGAGCAGGCACCGCCAGGACTCGGGCAGGCGAGTCGCAGTCGGGGAGCGAGAGACGAACGGCGGAGCCGTGAGCTATCGAGCGACCCGAACCGTCTCGACGAGTTCGAGTCCTGGCGACGGCGTCGAATTGCATTTGACGGCCCATCGAACGTAGTTCGGTGACGGCGCTTCTCCGCGACAATGTCCCGTGAGGCGCTCCGTCTCCGAACGGCGGACGCGACGGAATCGACCGATCGGAAGGAGCAATGCTAAAGGGCGCGCCACCGGTAGGAGACGACGAGGGCCCTTAGCTCAGTCTGGTGAGAGCGCTCGGCTCATAACCGAGTGGTCGTTGGTTCAAATCCGGCAGGGCCCATCGATTTCCTGCGAACGTCAGTGAGCAGTGAATCGTTCGGTCGAGAGGATTTGAAGCAGGGAACGAGAGGTGAGAGAGCGGAGCGAGCGAACGGGTGTGACCGAGGTTCAAATCCGGCAGGGCCCATCCACAGTTTTCACGGTTCTGTGCCGACGGATGCACGACACACGGCGCCTGAAGCCGCTGTTTTCTCGATCGGGGTCACGAATCCGAATCTCGATGGGAGTTGGCACCCGAAAAGGCGGTAGGCGTCGCGATGGCGGGATCGCCAACGGTGTGCTCCTGCTTCGTCTTCGAACGCGGCCACGCCCACGTCCGCTTCGGGAGCGTACTCCTGACGTCGATTCTCGGCCTGACGGGACCCGGTATGGAGGCGTATCCTTCACCGCCGTCGGCGATAACCGTTCCCGGGGAGTGTCACCGATACACGCTCGATCGACGAGTAGTGGGAGTCACGGACGGTTACAGACACTGCTACCGACACCTGATTCGCCAAAACGACCGCCGCGACCAACGGAGGCCTTTTCATAACGGAGAGAGTGTCGACATCATGGCGCTGCCGGCGGTCACGACAGGAATGCTGGTCGTGTTCGGGCTGATCCTCGTTGCGCTCGTGCTGTTCGTGACGGAACTCATCCCGAACGACATCACGGCGATCGGCGTCCTCGTTTCGCTGGCTGTTCTCAAGCCGTTCACCGGCGTTCCAGCACAGGATGCGATCACCGGGTTCGCGAGCCCCGCGACGATTACCATCGTGGCGATGTACATCCTGAGCGAAGGCGTGCAACGGACTGGCGTCGTCGAACGCCTCGGCGTCTATCTGGCTCGACTCACAGGGGACGAAACCCGATTGCTCGGAGCCACTGTCGGAACCACGGGCATCGCAGCGGGCGTCGTCAACAACACGCCCGTCGTCGCGGTGTTCATCCCGATGATAACGGGGCTGGCCGAACGCGCTCGGATATCACCCTCGAAGCTCCTCCTCCCGCTCTCCTACGCGGCGATGCTCGGCGGGACGCTCACGCTCATCGGCACCTCGACGAACATCCTCGCGAGCGACTTCGCCCGCCAGCTCCCGGGACGGGGCCCGATCGGGATGTTCGAATTCACGCCGCTCGGAGTCGTCGTGTTCCTCGTCGGCGCGGTCTACCTCATGACTATCGGGCGGCGGCTCACGCCAGCACGCGTCGAACCGGGCGAGGACCTCACCGAAGAGTTCGACCTCGACAACCGTCTGGCACGGCTCGCCGTCGTCGACGACTCTCCGCTCGTCGGCCGCCGAATCGACGACGTCCTCCAAGAGTTCGAGACGGATTTCGAACACGAGGTCGACCTGCTGCAACTCGATCGGGACGGGGAGTCGTTCCCCGCCCAGGCGTCGGACCAGGCGTTCGAACCGGGGGACACGCTCACGGTGCGGGCGACGCTACAGACGACGAACCGCCTCACCGAACGGTACGGCCTCCGGCAACTCGTCCGCGAGGAGGTGTCCGCGGACGACCTGGTCACCGAGAACAGCACCCTCGTCGAGGGGATGCTCCTCCCCGATTCCCGTCTCGTCGGGGAGACGGTGGCCGAGTCGGACATCGAAGACCAGTTCGATTCGACAGTGCTCGCGGTGCTCCGTGGCGGGGAACTGCTTCACGACGATATCGGCACGATCGAGTTCGAGGCGGGCGATACGCTGTTACTGTACACGACGCTGGACGACGCGGAGTTTCTGCAGGAACGGGGCGATATCTCGATCACGCACGTTCCGGAACAGAAGCTACCGGTCCTCGAACCGGATGCAGACGAAGGTTCCGTCGCACCGCTGAGTCCGAAGACGCCCGTTGCGATCGGTATCATGGTCGCAGTCATCGGCGTGGCCGCACTCGGACTGGTCCCCATCGTCATCGCCGCACTCGGCGGCGTCTTCGCGATGGTCGTCACCGGCTGTCTCACCCCTCGGACGCCTACGACGCCGTGAGTTGGAACATCGTGTTCCTCCTCGCCGGTGTCCTCCCACTCGGGCTCGCCATGCAGCGGACGGGCGGCGCAGAGTTCATCGCTGCCATCCTCGTCAACAGTGCCGACGTCCTCCCTGTCCTCGCAGTCCTCGGGCTCTTCTACGTCCTCACGGGGCTGTTGGCCAACATCATCACGCCGGTCGCCAGCGTCGTCCTCATGATACCCATCGCCGTCGATACGGCCGTTCGAATCGGGGGCGAACCGTTCTCGTTCCTGCTAGCCGTGATGTTCGCTGCCTCCGCGGCGTTCATGACGCCCATCGGCTATCAGACGAATCTCATGGTGTACGGACCGGGTGGCTACAAGTTCACGGACTACCTGCGCGTCGGTGCACCGCTGCAACTCCTGTTGGCAGTCGTGGTCACGTTCGGTATCGCCGTCCACTTCGGCGTCTAACCCGTCTACTACGATGTTACGCGGTGTCCGGACGTCGGTCCGCAGTCGCTACCGAGTCGTAGTATCCGACCGAAAGCGAAAAACGGGTCAGGGAGACTCCACCCATAGCGGCCCGACCCACGCCATCCCCGGATAGCGGCCGGAACTCGTCTGTCGAACCCTGACGACGTAGACGTCGCCGTCAGTACCACGCTCGTCGTCCCACGTCATAGCCGAGAGCGGTTCTTCGTCCGTCCACTCGCCGGAGATGGTGTAAGTGTCGAGTTCGGCGTCAGGATCGTCCGTTCCGTCGGTGGTACGCCAGACCTCGTTGTTCTTGACGACGCTGACGGTCGCGATCGGTGCTGTTCCCGCGACGTCGACGGATATCTCTCGGAGCGCGTCGGGGCTCTCGACGGCGATGGCGTCGGTCTGATTCGCGACGTCGACGCCGTTCACGCGGAAGTCGACGAGGATGCGGTGTGGCTGTATCGTCGCATAGACGGACCGAGAGCGGAGAGCAGAGAAGATCGCATCTCGAGTGAGTTCGGGTGCGAGGAAGGCAGTGAGTCCGCCGGGATAGCTCCGTTCGTCCCACGTTCGCCAGATGTTCCCCCAGCCGAGTCCGTCGCGTCGCCACTCGCGAAGCGACGGGAGATGCGGCCGCGTGTGGATGAGCGAGTGCCCCGGATGCGGACCGTGATAGTCCGCGCTCGCGATCATGCCGACCTTGTGGCCCATTCGGTGGGCGTCCCGCACGTAGTAGCCCTCCTCGTCGATTTCGCCCTGCCCCATCTCCAGTGGATACTGGTTGCCCTCGTCTCCCGGTCGCTCGCTCGACCCCCACTGGGAATAGACTTCGACCAGCGGCGCGAGGTCGTCGTCGTAGTCGACGCTCGCGAAGTCGAAGGGGTACATCGCTTCGGCAGAGTGGTGGGGGATCGTCACGACGCCCGAGTCGTGGGCCCGGTTCCACTCACGGAGTCGTTCCCAGAGCCGTTCGTAGGTGCGTGTCTCTTCGGCGAGCGAGTCGAACAACGTCGCGTCCGAACTGTCCTCGAAGTAGACGTTGATGTGGCCGCCCATGTTGGGTTGTTTCGTCCACTCGTACGCCGGGAGTGTCACGAACTCGCCAGCTTCGTCGAACTCGTCTGCGAGCGAACAGAGTCGGTCGAAATACTCGCGGTGCATCCGCCGTTTTTGCCACTGCGGTGGGATGAAAAATCCCATCGTGTCGTGGTCGGTGTAGGCGGCGACGTCAGGGACATCACGTCGCGGCCGAATCGGTAGCCTCGTTCGGCGTCGCCAGTGCCGTCAGACAGCGTGGAGTGGAGGTGAACGTCGCCCCAGTAGACCTGTCGCTCGTGGTTGGCCGCGACGCGAACCGGGTTCGAGACGAACTGCTGGCCGCGTTCGGTCGTGAGCGTGAGATACTGGATTCCGGGGTCTCGAACCGGACATCCTCGGTTCGGACGACGCCGCCGTCAGCGGCATCGAACGACAGGGTCCGTGGATACGTCGCGTCCGAGTCCGTCGCGTCGACAGTCACCGTCCCATCGAAATCGGAGAAGAGCCGTTCGCACTGATCCCACGCTTGCACCGTGAGCGAGAGGGATTCACCGGGCGTCGCCGTCGATGGCAGGACAGCGTGTAATTCGTCGAACCGCCCGGTACGATTCGCCAACAACTCCCGGGGCGACGGAGCGTTGCGAGCGAAAACGTGTACCGTCTCCTTGGCCTTCACCAGCGGACCGAAAGCGGACCGATTCATCGAAATCCGGCCTCCGCCATCGTCCATCGAACACTCCTACGTCGGACGACGGCAAAGCCGGTGAGTGCAAGCTGGGAGACGACGGTGAGTATTGCCGTGAGGACGACGAGTGTCTGAGAGCTCGTCTTCAGGAATCGAGAGAGACGAACTGATACGCGGTCGAGTGCCGGCCGTTCGTCCCAGGTCGCGATGTCGTCGAGATCGCGACTCTCGTCAAACACACGTTCGAGCGGGCCCCGTCTACGAGTCATGCACTCGCGGTTCTGGGAGGACGGACTTAAGACTGGGCCTCGAAACGGATCGGCTGGTGCAGACAGAACACGGCCACTCACTGGCTCCGTTCCCGGCGTCGTTCCCGACTCGGCCTTATCCGCCGATTCCGCTCCGGAATCCCCGCTGAATCGTCATTGCGTGGGCGTAATCAGATTCCGATAGCACACCGACTACCTCTCCGTTTCTCTGAACGATAGCATAGAGACCACCTGCTTGATTCAGTTGGACGAGCGTATCGAAGGCATCCGCAGTCGGTTCAACACGTGGAACGTCACGCATTATCTCTGCAACCGTCGTCGTCGAGCGATCCTGCCGTCGAACCTTTTTCAAATCCTCGAGTGCGACGAGACCGGCAGTGGCACCGCTCTCGTCTGTCACGAGATGGACGGACTGACGGTCGCTGAGCAACTGGGCTCCGAAGTCGTCGACGGTCGTCGTCGTAACGATCGTCGCTGGGTCACGGGTCATGATGTCGGCGACCGTGATCCCCTTGAGCAGTTCGTCGAGGAGTACCGTGCGCGACTCCGTCGTGGCCGCACCGTAGATGAAAAACGCCAGAAGGATCATGATGATCTGGAAGTTCAGGACACCGACGATCGCGAACAGGAAGGCGAATCCGACGCCGATCCGAGCCGCAATTCGAGTTGCGGTTCCGTACGGGCGCGAGCGGGCGAGAAGGGCGCGAAGGATACGTCCACCGTCCATCGGAAATGCAGGCAGGAGATTGAACGCCGCCAGCGTGACGTTCGTGATGGCGAGCCATCCGACGACGAACCGCGGCACCTGAAGCGAGTTCGGAACGACGAGAACGCCCGCGTAACAGACCACAGCCACGAGAACGCTCGAGAAGGGCCCAGCGATAGCGATCCAGAATTCGCGGTTCCACTCCCGTGGAATCGACTTGAGTGACGCGATGCCACCGAGTATCCAGAGCGTAATCGATTCGATTTCGATTCCGTATCGTAGTGCGACCCACGAGTGTCCGAGTTCGTGTATCGTCACGCTCACGAACAACCCGACTGCCGCAGCGATACCGATCATCCACGACGTCGACCCAGCACGAAGACGAGCGATATCGAAGCCGACGCCAGTCAGCCCTTCGATGAAGGCAGCATAGAGTTCGATCTGTTGCCCGCTTCCGATCAGCCACGCGAGAATCGGGAGAAATATCAACAGCGAGGAGTTGATGCGGATCGGAATCTCCCAGATTTCCGTGACAGTGTAACTTCGCATATAGGTTGGGTTCGGCGAGAGGCACTTAGTTCACCTGCACTGGATTCGTCGATCCATTGGTAACACGCGAGCCGAAACACGAGTTCCGACTATAGCGGTTCGTGTCGCGTCCGAGCGAGCAATACCCACGCCTGCCAAACTCCCCAGCCCGTTTCAACCCCACAAGGGTTCGTCTGTAACAAGTCCTCTATCTGCCGCTCTTTCAGCATCCGGTAGCTTCAACCCCACAAGGGTTCGTCTGTAACATGAGGGCGACGACGTCGGTATCGGAGGAATGTGAGCTTCAACCCCACAAGGGTTCGTCTGTAACCGTATCATCGCAGCCTATCGGTTCGCCGTCCACGACGCTTCAACCCCACAAGGGTTCGTCTGTAACGTTGGCGGTCCTCGACGAGTTCGAGGTCGTCGCGGGGCTTCAACCCCACAAGGGTTCGTCTGTAACGCGGACCGCTACCCGACGAATCCCGACCGCGTCAGCTTCAACCCCACAAGGGTTCGTCTGTAACTATTGACGGGGACCACGCCGGCGACGAACTGAATCTCTCCGAAATCGACACCGAGCCCGGACGAGTCCGGCTGCACACACTCGACGGACACGACGACGTCATCGAGTTCACCGACATGACCTTCGATACCTTCCAGATGGCGCGTCTCGCGTTCGGTCTCTGGAAGAAGTGCGGCCCGTTCGTCCAACCCGAGGGCAACGCCATCCCCATCGAGGTCGCGACGGCCGGACAGGAGGCCATCGCCGCGTTCCTCCGCCTCGGAAACGGGTCCCCGAAATCTCGGTCGTACGTCGCCGAAAAGATGGACGTCACCGAGCAGACGATCTCTAACTACTGTAATCGCGTTCGCTGGACTCCCTAAAAATCTATATACCGTTTATCGATAGGGGCTATCCGGCGTTTCCAGCCGAATTATCCAGTCGACCGCATCGAAATCGTCGTCGAACGAGTACAGATACTCGATACCTTCCCGCTCCATATACGCCGCGATTGTGGCATCCCCGAACGACAGACCCTCGTAGGTCTCGAAGAGTTCCACGGCCCTATGGAAGTCCTTCCGAGCTGCATGTAGGACCTCAAATCCGGAAGACTGATTGAGACGACCGTATGTCTCGACGGCCTTCGCGTACCGTTTCCGGTTGTGTATCCAGTTCAGCGTCTCGAGGACGATATAGTTCGTCACCCGTCCCGTCGGAATGTCGCCGTGATCCATCCCGCGGACAATTTCCATCGCGACGTCGTGGTGTTTGTCATCGGTGTCTGCCATCCCGATGAGTACGCCTGTATCTACGACAGCGACCGCCATCAGCCGCTCTCCGAGAACGCGGGATCGTCTTCATGACCAGCCAGATCATGCGTTTCAGATCCTCCACCTCCCATCGACACCGGCTCGAAGTCATCGAAAGCACCGTATCGCTGCTTGACGACCTTGACCGAGAGGTTCCCTTCGTCGTCGACGTCCCAGCGGAGCTTGTCGCCCGGCTCGATGTCGAGACGTCGCCGGAGATCTGCCGGTATCGTCACCATTCCTCGGTCGCTTACCTTCGTTTCCTCACTCGACATACTCGATAGTATGGCCCCTCATCGTATACATGTTGCTCCACATGTTATCTTACGAACTCCCACGTGTGCATCCCCTCGCCTTCCGGTGGACGTATCTCGTCGCGACGCTCGGCAAGTTCGCGCTTCAACCCCACAAGGGTTCGTCTGTAACTCACGCCCGTCGTCGGTGAGTCGGTTGCCCTTTTCGGCTTCAACCCCACAAGGGTTCGTCTGTAACACCTGTGCGGGCGTGAGTGGTTCGTCGGCGTCTCGCTTCAACCCCACAAGGGTTCGTCTGTAACGCCGAGCGCCTCGATCCCGACGAGCATCCGGCCCTCGCTTCAACCCCACAAGGGTTCGTCTGTAACGTGAATATCAACGTCGTCAGTTCGTTGTCCAGGTCGAGCTTCAACCCCACAAGGGTTCGTCTGTAACCCGTCTCCCCAACCGGGATTGTTCGCCAAATCCCGCGCTTCAACCCCACAAGGGTTCGTCTGTAACGTTGCGGGACGCTTACACACATTCCGATAGAGACGCTTCAACCCCACAAGGGTTCGTCTGTAACGTTTGGTCGGCGGCTGTAATGTCCAACCCGCCACTTGCTTCAACCCCACAAGGGTTCGTCTGTAACGCTGAAGGGGGATCTTCTCAAGATTCGGGTGGCGCTTGCTTCAACCCCACAAGGGTTCGTCTGTAACGATTTTGAGTAAACGCCTTTGGTACTCCGATACAAGCTTCAACCCCACAAGGGTTCGTCTGTAACATGAGTCGGCCATGCGGCGGCCACGTCTTCCCGCGTGCTTCAACCCCACAAGGGTTCGTCTGTAACTATCACTACGCCGATAAGCCCTCCGAGTGCGATAAAGCTTCAACCCCACAAGGGTTCGTCTGTAACAGCATCCGAATTTGTTGTAACTCCATGAGTTGCTGCTTCAACCCCACAAGGGTTCGTCTGTAACCGGCCAGCCCGGTTCGGTGCGACACCGATACACCATGCTTCAACCCCACAAGGGTTCGTCTGTAACGGTGCATTGATTGGGTTGCTTGGCGTCTTCGGCTTAGCTTCAACCCCACAAGGGTTCGTCTGTAACTAGGGCGGCCAAAGAGTTGCGGATACAACGGCTCCAAGCTTCAACCCCACAAGGGTTCGTCTGTAACTGTCGAGCGTGAGCGTCCCCGCTTTCAGGAGTTCGAGCTTCAACCCCACAAGGGTTCGTCTGTAACCGCACCCCCTGATCCAGCCCGGACCCAAGTGGCTTCGCTTCAACCCCACAAGGGTCCATCTGTAACGAGAGTTTCCCCGACGCCCTCCGGGATCGTGTACTGGCTTCAACCCCACAAGGGTCCATCTGTAACTTCGCCTCGCGGAGTGTGCGCAGGTCGGCGTTGTGGCTTCAACCCCACAAGGGTCCATCTGTAACCAGAGCCTCAAACTATCAGGTAGACGGTAGTAATATGCTTCAACCCCACAAGGGTCCATCTGTAACCATCCTCTACCTCGCCGGTGGACCAGTCGTCATCGCGCTTCAACCCCACAAGGGTCCATCTGTAACTCGCCGCCCACGACACGTCGGACTTGACGGCCGAGGACGCTTCAACCCCACAAGGGTCCATCTGTAACGGGTGGAGCAGATCCATGACTGATACAGGAGAGCCAGCTTCAACCCCACAAGGGTCCATCTGTAACGGGTGGAGCAGATCCATGACTGATACAGGAGAGCCAGCTTCAACCCCACAAGGGTCCATCTGTAACCGCTCTCGTTTCGTATTTCGATGATGCCGGGCGTTGAGCTTCAACCCCACAAGGGTCCATCTGTAACATCGACGACCTCGAAGCCCAGAACGAGCGCCTTCGGCTTCAACCCCACAAGGGTCCATCTGTAACCATCTTCTCCGCCCAAGCGGAGTTCGTTGAGAGCCGCTTCAACCCCACAAGGGTCCATCTGTAACCGTCCGTGTGGTCGGTGTTCGCGGTATTCTCGTGCTTCAACCCCACAAGGGTCCATCTGTAACCCTCAAGACGTTCACGACAGATTGGCGCGGATGACGCTTCAACCCCACAAGGGTCCATCTGTAACCGCCGTACCCGGCAGTCCGCAGCGAGGGCTACTACCCGCTTCAACCCCACAAGGGTCCATCTGTAACCCGTGACCGTGACGAGCTGGTTCCGCTCGCCGGTGTGCTTCAACCCCACAAGGGTCCATCTGTAACTCGGTGGGTACTTGACGACATTGAGCGGCTTGTCGAGCTTCAACCCCACAAGGGTCCATCTGTAACATTCACGCGGCATGGTCGACACCGAGGCCGTCCTCGCTTCAACCCCACAAGGGTCCATCTGTAACAGGGGGCCCGGGCGGATGGCGGCGACTCGGAGCTCGGCTTCAACCCCACAAGGGTCCATCTGTAACGATTCTATATCGATGTCTCCGATGTATCGAATCCTGGCTTCAACCCCACAAGGGTCCATCTGTAACGTTCCGGTGGTCGTGTCTCCCGGGTCTGGAGACGCGCTTCAACCCCACAAGGGTCCATCTGTAACCAGCGTGTTGCTGATCCAGTCCCAACCGAGCACCAGGCTTCAACCCCACAAGGGTCCATCTGTAACGATTCTATATCGATGTCTCCGATGTATCGAATCCTGGCTTCAACCCCACAAGGGTCCATCTGTAACGAGGAGCGACCGGCCGCTTTCGGTTGTCTTGCTCATGCTTCAACCCCACAAGGGTCCATCTGTAACCGCCGGCGCGACGGCCCGCGAGACGGCCGACATCCTCGCTTCAACCCCACAAGGGTCCATCTGTAACGCGACTCCCCGACCGTGACGTTCGGCGGGCAGATTAACGCTTCAACCCCACAAGGGTCCATCTGTAACATGCCGACCTGGGTCGAGCATTACGACGTGCGCAGTTGCTTCAACCCCACAAGGGTCCATCTGTAACATCCCATTCGGGTCTGCGGACCGCCCTTCTCGTCGTTGCTTCAACCCCACAAGGGTCCATCTGTAACAATACTCGAAGGCTCTTAGACCAAGCATCTGTAACTGCTTCAACCCCACAAGGGTCCATCTGTAACGAGACAAGGCGCGAGACAGGCCGGAAACCTACGAGGCTTCAACCCCACAAGGGTCCATCTGTAACCGGCCAATACAAGGGCTAAGAGCAATAGTCTACCCAAGCTTCAACCCCACAAGGGTCCATCTGTAACCCTAACAATGTCCTGTAAAAACTGCGGCGGCGTATTAGCTTCAACCCCACAAGGGTCCATCTGTAACGGCGTCCTCGACGGCGTCGAGCGCCATGTAGCCGACGCTTCAACCCCACAAGGGTCCATCTGTAACCGGCGGATACGACCTGGTGGAACTCCCCGACGGCCGGGCTTCAACCCCACAAGGGTCCATCTGTAACCGCCGGTGATGCCGAACTCGCGGGCCTCCCGGAAGCTTCAACCCCACAAGGGTCCATCTGTAACACGACTTCGAGGCGGGCGAGGCGTTCGATGCGCCCGCTTCAACCCCACAAGGGTCCATCTGTAACCAGCGATGTACTCGATGAGCTACGACGACGAGCGGCTTCAACCCCACAAGGGTCCATCTGTAACATTCGAGAACGTGATGAGCGGCGCGTCGTACTGGCGCTTCAACCCCACAAGGGTCCATCTGTAACGCGAATCAAGTGCTATCCAGCCTGTCGACGCGACAGCTTCAACCCCACAAGGGTCCATCTGTAACACAGCAAGACGACGTCGAAGGAAACGACTACAACCCGCTTCAACCCCACAAGGGTCCATCTGTAACACTCGGTAATGTCCGGTAAGAATACGTTACGGGGGCTTCAACCCCACAAGGGTCCATCTGTAACAGTTCCGGGCAGTACAGGCCGATGCTCTCCAGCAGGCTTCAACCCCACAAGGGTCCATCTGTAACGTCGTACTCCCAGACGCCGAAGGTCTCGTTGTATTCGCTTCAACCCCACAAGGGTCCATCTGTAACCGCTTCGGAGGATGAGTTCTGGATTGTTGCCAAGCTGCTTCAACCCCACAAGGGTCCATCTGTAACCAGCAGCCTACCACGCGTATTCGCGTAACGCCCGAGGCTTCAACCCCACAAGGGTCCATCTGTAACACTCCGAAACGACATTCACCACATTTGTCACAAGTAGCTTCAACCCCACAAGGGTCCATCTGTAACTATGCCCGATTTCGGGCCCACAGAGCGTGTGTCTACTGCCTGGCTCAAGTAATTTCCGTCGACCTCCAATACCCTCTGAACCCCCGGGGGTCGACGGATGGGATGCATCTATTTCGCGAACGAATCTTGAGCTGCCGACATCCACGGCTGTCCGAGTCGCCCTTCGCGATCTTTGCTGGAGCAGTCAGTCAGCCTCGAAGGCGTCTAACCTCGAGTCGTTCTCCTTCCCCGTCTTCCCACTTGCTTGGGCCACATGGCTACCAGCCGTCCTCGGTTCCTCTTCGGGGGAGTAGAGAGAACGGATCGCGAACGACCACGTATATGTATCCCATACGTGGCTGTTCTCGATTTCGTCGATATCGAGGTCGACTAACCCCGAAGGTAGTGCTCCGTCGTCGGTGTACATAGTTGCCCCATGCGCCCCCAGTCCTTCACGCGCCGAGGCTCTCCCGTTCTCGACGAGACGTTTGAGAGTCTCGGCTACGTGGCGTTTGGAACAGTCGACTGTTTGGTGAATTTCGCGGGCAGTTGCATGGTTCCGATTACGGAGTTCCTCGACGATTCGGCGCTGGGTATCCGTCGCAACCCACTCGACACCGGGGACCTGGAGGTCGGCGAATCCCTCGGGAATCGCATCGGTACGGACGAATACTGTCGCCGTGTTCGTCGGATCATCCGCATTCCGGGCATAGCGCCCAGCGGCCTGGGCGGCGTGATTCTCTCGAACGCTGGCGAGGATTTCACGCGCTGCGTCGGCGTCGCTGCCGACGAACTCCCGGCCGTGGGCACGTCGCACCTCTCCGGCCTCCGTCTCGACAGTCTCGGGTTTCGCGTCGAGCGCACACTCGGCTAAGAGATCGAGCACGTAGTCATCACCGGGATCGATGCTCCCGTTGACCAACCCGACTTTCTCGTCGCCGAAGTCGTTGCGGCTCTTCTCCTCGCCGTAGTGCATCGTCTCGGCATCCTCAACCCCAGCCTCTCGCAGCAACTGCTTCGTCCGTCCTTCGACGCTCGACGCGGTGATGACAGTGCGGAACTCGTCGTATGTCTCGTGCAGGTGTTCGAGCACGGCACGAGTCCCGTCCTCGTCGAAATATTCGCCTGACGCGAGGGGGCGCGTTGCCTCTCCAACCTGTACGACGGTAAGCCCACGTTCGAAGCGCCGCCACAGACGCCGCTCCTCGGCGTCGAGCAGCGATTCGGTGGTGATGTCCGGTTTCGTGTTCCGCCGCCACAGCGGGGCGCTGGGATGCGCGTCGAGGCCGATGACACACCGGGCGAGCGAGAGATCGGGTGCTGCACGGATAGTGCGAACACGGTTGTCCTCGTCGACGACAGCCGTCACCCACACGCGATTCCAGCCGTCGGTTTCGTGTGCGGACCCATCGAGGCGCGGGGGTTCGTGTGGAACCGTCGCCGACTGCCGACCGTTCGCGTCCGGCTCGTCACGGAGTGCGTACCAGATCGCTCGGGTGAGGGCGGGAGCGACAGTGTGGGCGTCGGCGTTCTCTAAGTACCACTCTCGGTTCGGGTTGTGGTCGAGTTTCCCCTCCGTGGCATCACGTTCGTTTGCTGCGTCGGTTCCCGTTCCAGTGTGCTGTGCCAGCTCGACGAACGATTCCCACGTCCGAACTGGCGTCCCAGCATCCTTCAGGAACGCCGTGACACCGCGCTGTATCCGGTCGTTCGAGATGTCGAGGGTGAAGTCGGGGCGCTCGTCGAAGACGACGTTGCAGTTGCGAACGAGGCTCGGGACGTGAGCGAACTGGTGCGTCGCGTGGACGACATCGGTCGTCGTCTCGCCAGTCTCGTCGTCACGGGGCACGCCGTTCCATTGGGTCTTCGCCGGACACTCCGTCTCGTCTTCACAGCACGGAAGCTCGATGCCCTGATCGTTACTTTCGGCGAGGTACGCGTGCGCCGTCGAGAACGGCACACCGCGCCCGTCACACACTGCATCGAACCACGCCGAGGCTGGGGTCCCATCCATCGTGACGACGATGTCCGGCTCTTCTTCCTCGTCCTCGGCCGGGTCGTGGTTCCCACCAGCGACGGGACACCGCTCTTTTCGCCCCTTCAACGTCGCCGCCGTGACGCCCGTCGCCTTTCGGCTACTCTCTGCCGCGTCGTCACGGGCTTCGCGAGTCTCGGAGAAGTGGATGACCGGCGATTCGTCGGTCACGTCGCTGTGGTTCAACCACGGCTCAGTGGCCACGGTGTACATCTTACCGAGGGCTGTTGGGGCGTCGACGACGACGTTCTCGCCGTGGCGCATGGCCTGAAACACTCGGTCACGCAGACGGTCGCGGGCCTCGGGCGTCGTCGGCCAATCGAGGCCTCTCTTTCGTGCCGCACGCTTACGCTCTGACGGGTCGAGCGCAGCGAGTCGTACGAGAGGAAGCGTCGATACGGGTTCGCCTTCCACTGGCTCGTATTCGGGGACGTGCGCACCTCGTTGGCGGAGAGCGTCGACGGCGTCCCAGAAATCGTCCCCGTTCGGGTACTCGTCGACGTGAGTGATGATTCGCTCTTCGAGCGCGACGATCTGCAGTGCGTCGAGGCCGTGCATCCCCTTTCGGTACACCCATCCGCCGTCAACCTGAGCGAGCCGTGTCCCGGATTTCGACTGCGCCCACGAGGGATCGAGTGACTTGGTACCATCGGCACGTTCGTGGGTAACCGTCGACCGAAGGTGGATATCTCGCGGTCCCGTGTGCTGAATCGCGTCGAGGACGTCCTGGACGTCGTGGGTCGTCTCGACGTCCGAGAGTTCCTCCTTCGACTTCTCCGGCTCCCGTAACATTTCGTACGGCGTGCCTTCCGCGACGGTGGCGAATTCGTCGGCGAGGTCGTCGACGAACTTCTGGCAGTCGCGGGTGGTGCGAGGTGTGTTGGCGATGTGGTCTCCCGTCATCGCCGAGAATCGCCCGGAGTCGTACACCTCGATTTCCGCGCCGGGGAAGCGTTCGTCTTCCGGAAGCTCGGCCCCAATTGCCTTTACGCCGTCAGGTAGTTCTCCTCGACAGAAGATGTGGATGCCCGTGCCAGACGTCGAAACGTCCGCGTAGGACGTGGCGCGTTCGACGTGCTCGCGAACGACCGGATGGACCTCGCCGCTCTCGGGATCACGTGCGTCGTCGTAGTCGACGAGGACGAATTCCTCGTCCGGATAGTCCTCGCGGTTCCGGATGTTGAACGCGGGCTCGTATCCGTCGAGCTTGTCGCACCAATCTACGACGGTTTCGTAGTCACGCCAGACATCGGGATCCTGTGCGGAGACGAACTTGTCTGGCCAGTCGGGATTCTCGTAGGGTGCGCGAGGGACCTTTCGGCCGTCGTCGGTGGCCTTCCAGGCCAACCATTGGGAGACGTCCATCAGGTCCTCGGGAAAGACGCCCGATTCGATTTCGGGAGCGGCGTCGAGATTGGCGAATTCATGATTTTCGCTTATTTCGGAAGCCTGAGAGGCCGTTTTCTCGTCGTCGACCCCTGGGGTAGCGTTCTCGGTATCGGCTTCCTCGGCAGTGGTCTCGGTGTCTTTCTCCTCGAGAACTACTTTCGGCTCGTCGAGTGTCCCGACGTTCGCTAATTCGTCGCCCTCGCGCTTGGCTTCGCGGAACTCCTGTTCGGACCAGCCGTTCGCTTTGGCCGTCTCCCGGAGTTCGCCGAGGGGAACAGGATCGTTGGCGTCGAGACCGAGGTATCCACGGGCCTCCCAGAGGAGGCCCTCCCAGTCGAGCCGGGGGCTCCCCGACTCATGGGTAACACCGCCCTTCGTCCCGGGCCGCACACTGTTGGTCGGAGTCGGTGATGTAGCAGCCGCAGAACTCGCAGATGGGCGGGTCGAGTTCGATGGTGCGGCTCACCGCGACCACCTCCAGCCACCGCTCGCTGGACGTGACGCGATACCCCCGAATACCGGCGTCTCAGGGGCTGATTCCTTTATAACTGAATGGGACCGCCCGGATTCGAACCGGGGTCACGGGCACCCAAGGCCCGAAGTATACCAGGCTAACCCACGGTCCCGTGTCCGAACTGTGCGGGCCGACCGGTAAAGGATTTCGCTCCGCTTGACACACCGCCCGGCAATCGAGATTTCGCCTCGAAATCCCCGGTCGTAGCTGTGCGCTCGTCGCCGACAGACGGAACTGACTCACGGCCGCCCGGTGTCACAGTCCGAAGAAAAAGGCAATGCCGAGCGGCGTCACGAGGGTGAAGATGAACTGGAGCGGCGCGCCGACGCGGAGGTAGTCGGTGAATCGGTAGCCGCCGGGGCCGTAGACGAACAGGTTGGTCTGGTAGCCAACCGGCGTCATGAAGGCCGTGCTGGCGGCGAAGGTGACGGCGAGGATGAACGAGAACGCGCTCGCGTCGAGTCGCTGGGCCGCTTCGACGGCGACGGGCACCATCAACACGACGCTCGCGTTGTTGCTGATGACGTTCGTCAACAGGGCGGTGACGAGATAGAAGACGCCGAGCACCGCCAGCAGCGGCAGGACGGTCGACGTTTCGACGACGGCGTCCGCGAGGAGTCGGGCCGCACCCGTCTCTTCCATGGCGATGCCGAGCGGGATGACGCCCGCGAGGAGGAAGATGACGTCCCACTGGACGGCGTCGTACACCTCGGTCGGGCGGAGACACCGCGTCGCGACCATCCCGAGCGAGCCCGCGAGGGCGGCGACGACGATAGGGACGACGTCGAAGGCGGCGAGGGCGACGACGCCGGCGACGATGCCGAGCGCGACCGGAATCTTCCCCTCGCGGAAGTCGTGGCGTTCCACCTCCTGGGCGACGATGAAGTCGCGGTTGGCGTCGAGGCGTTCGACGCTGTCGGTCGTCGCCTGGACGAGGAGGGTGTCGCCGACGCGGAGGCGGACGTCGTCCAGACGCTGGCGCATCAGCTCGCGGCCGCGCCGGAGAGCGAGCACGGTGGCGTTGTAGCGCTGACGGAAATTCGCGGACGAGAGCGACTCGCCGACGAGCGACGACCCCGGAGAGATGACGACTTCCACGAGGTTCTGTCCCGACTCGGCGGCTTCGAGTTCCGACTCGTCGACGGTCACTTCGGGAACGAGATCGAGTCCCTCCACGTCGAGCAGTTCGACGAGGGTGTCGCGGTCGGTTCGGAGCGCGAAGACGTCGCCGGCGTGGATCTCCTTCGGGGCGAGGGTTCGAGAAACACCTCGCCGTCGCGGACGAGCTGGATGAGGTCGACGTCGAAGTCGGTGTCGACGAGGGCGTCGTAGACGCGCCGTCCGACGAGTGGCGAGTCCTCGCGGACGGTGACCTCGGTGAGATACTCGCCCATCTCGAACTCCTCGGTGAGGTCCTGTTTTGGTTTGATGCGTGCGGGCGTCAGATACCGACCGACCGTGAGCAGATACGCCGTGCCGACGACGGAGACGACGATGCCGAGTTGGGTGAATTCGAACATCCCGAACGGGTGACCGATGAGGCGGTCAGAGAGTTCGCTCGCGAGGATGTTCGTCGAGGTCCCGATGAGCGTCAACATCCCGCCGAACATCGACGCGTAGGAGAGCGGCAGGAGGAGTTTCGACGGCGAGGTTTCGCCACGCTCGGCCAGGTCGGTCACCATCGGCAACAGGATGGCGACGGTGGCGGTGTTGTTGATGAACCCTGAGATGGGGCCGACGACGCCGATGGTCGCGCCGAGTTGGCGCGTCTCGCTGGTGCCGGTGAACGCCGCGATTTTCGCGCCGAGCAACTGGACGACGCCCGTCCGCTGGACGCCCTCGCTGAGGATGAACATCGCCAGCACGGTGATGGTCGCGGCGTTGGCGAACCCCGACAGCCCTTGCTCGGGCGTTATCATCGGAACCGGTGCGGGAACGAGTCCCAGGGCCGCGAGTTGGGTCGTCACGGGTTCGACGAGCATCAGCGTCACCATCACCGCGATGGCGGTGATGTCCACCGGCACTGGCTCCGTGGCGAACGCCACCAGTGCGAGGAGAATGATGGCCGTGACGACGGCGATTCCCGGCGTTATGGCGACCACGCTCGCACCGACGGAGTCACCGACAAAAAGGATACGGGATTTTGGGTTTCAGTCGCGCTGCGTAGCCATCCGAGGCGGTCTCGCCGCCGTCTCGATAGTTGGCTGAGACGGCCTCGCCGCCGTCTCAGTAGTCCCCGAGGCTGGTCTGTCCGCCGTCCGTCTCGCGAACGCCCGCGAGATCGGCCGCGCGGGCGATGGCGTCGGTGAACGTCTCGCGTTGGCTCCGGTCGTAAAGTGTCGCCGCGGGGTGAACCGAGATCAACACGCGGCGCGACGAGTCTCCGATGCGGGCGTCGACGACGTCGCCGGCTTCCTCGGTCACGGCGACGGACCGGTCGAGCAGGCGTTCGCTCGGGACTTTCCCCAGCGTGACGACGAGTTCGGGGTCGATTCGGTCGAGTTCGGTCTGGAGGTAACCCTCGCAGTTGTCGAGTTCGTCGCTCGTCGGGTTGCGGTTCTCCGGCGGCCGACACCGGACGCAGTTGGTGATGCGCACGTCGGCGCGCGCGAGGCCGACGTCGCGGAGGGCGTCGTTCAACACGTCACCGGACCGGCCGACGAACGGTTCGCCCCGCTCGTCTTCCTGTGCGCCCGGTGCCTCGCCGACGAACACCAGGTCGGCGTCGCCGGGGCCGACGCCGTTGACGATGCGACTGCGCGAGTCGACCAGTGCCGGACAGCGCTCGCAGTCGGTCACGCAGAGGTCCTCCATCTGGCTCATACCGGACAGGCGTCCGGCGCGGGCTTAACTGTCCGCCATCCATCGCCGCTCGGCGCGGGCGGCGAGCCGGGCGACCCGGAGCGGTTCGGGACGGCCGCCCTCGGGCGTGAACGCGCGAACGACGTCCGCCGCGCGGTCCGCGTCGACGCCGACGGCGCGGACGAACACCGTCTCGTCGCCGACGGTCACTCGCTGGCGCGCCGGTTGCGCCCGGTAGGTCGCGAGCCGCCGCCGTAACGCCTCGCCGTCGAACTGCTTCCGGAGGGCGGCGTCGAGTCCGGGGCTCGCCTCGAACGAGACGGAGACGACGGGGCGGTCCAGCGACTGGTGGAGCGCGCGCAAGTCGACGACGTTGAACCACGCGGGTGCGATCCCAGATATGAGGACGTACTGGACGTCGTCGCGGTTCAGGTCGGCAAAAAGCGACTCGATCGCGTCGGTCGCGTCGGTGCCGCCGACGCTGCAGGCTTCGAACGCGAAGCCGTCGGCGACGCGGTCGGCCCGAACGAGGGCCCCGCACAGGACGCTTCGCCCGGCGTCGTTACCCCCGTACGATTCGGCGACGCCGAGCGCCCGAGCGCCCGATTTCAATCGTCCTTTATCTCCTGTAACCGGTTCAGCAGTTCGTCGTTCGACGCGCCGATCTCGAATTCGACGTTGCCGTCGTGTTTGGCCTCGGACGTTGCCACGCCGTCACCGTCTTCGAGGTCGGCGTCGATCTCCTGCTTTTCTTGTTCGGACTCGTCGTAGCTCCCGAAACCCATACATTGTAACCTAATAGCTGCGGCCTCAAAAAGGGTTTGCAGGAACGCCCGGGTTTTTGCAGGTCGGCCTAATAGGGTGGCCCATGGAGATTATCGACGTCACCGCCGACGCCGAGGAGTTCACCTGCAACGCCTATCTGGTCACGGGCGACCGACCGACGCTCGTCGACGCCGGGACGATGCCGGGCGTCGAGGACGTCGTCGCCGACCACACCGACCGCCTCGACGCCGTCGTCCTCACACACCAGCACCACGACCACGTCGGCGAGCTCGACGCAGTCCTCGACGCGTTCGACGCCGACTGTTACGCCTACGCCGACCACCCGCGCCGGACCCACGAACTCGACGACAGCGACGCGGTACGGATGGGCGACGAGACGTTCGACGTCGTCTACACCCCCGGTCACGCCGACGACCACGTCTCACTGGTGAGCGAGACGACCCTATTCAGCGGCGACGTCGTCGTTTACAACGACGCCGCGTTCGACGACGGGAGTTTCGGGCGGACCGACATGCCGGGCCAGTCGCGCGACCGCCTCGTCGAGAGCCTCCGGCGGCTCCTCGATCGGCTGCCGGAGTCGGTCGGTTCGATGTACGCGGGCCACGGCGACGCCTTCCACGCGAACGAAGAGTCGGTGCGTGAGGTGATAGAGCGAGCGCTCTCGCGAGCGGCGCGGCGAGAACCGAAATATCCGGAGGATTAAGCCGACCGCGGTTCCTTGGCCTTCGGGCGGAGGTTCTTGTAGCCGCACTTGCGGCAGCGCTTCGCGCGCGGCGGGTTTCGGGCGTTACAGCGCATACAGATCTGTTTCTCCAGCGTCCGACTTTCCGCTTCTTCGAACTTAGCCATGGGTAGAAATTCCGGAGGGACGCCCATAACGCTTGCGAGACGGAGTCTGCGAGACGCAAGTGTTTAGACTGCCGCCCCAGTATCGCTCTCCATGGCGAACTGTCCACTCGCCGACGACTGCCCGAGCTTCTCCGAGCGCATCTCGGGGATGGGCTGCCAGCACTACGGAGACCGCGGCGGTGCCGAGTGGTGTAACCACTACGACATGCCCATCTCCGATCTGAAACAACAGCCGGTCAAACCGGGCGAGGAAGTCGTCGTCGACGTGACCGACATCCACGAGAGCGGTGCGGGCGTCGGCCGTACCGAAGACGGCTTCATCGTGATGGTCGACGGCATCCTCCCCCGCCCGTGCCCTGGTCCGCATCGATCGAGTGAAGTCGAACCACGCCCGTTCGAAGGAGATCGTCGAACGCCTGCCGATGGAGGAAGACGAAGCGGAGACCGACGACTCCGAGGCCGAATCCGAATCCGAAAGCGAGTCGACGCCGACCCGTCCGGACCGCCTCGGCAGCCGAGAGAACTTCTGGGGCAAGTGACCGCCGCGCCGACGTGGACAGTTCCCCGAGAGCCTGCAGCGGTTCGTTTCTCGACTATTCGACGAGTTCGATAGCGTCGTCGCCGTTCGGCACCGCGCAGATGAACGCACCGGCGTCGTCGCCGTCGTTTCGATACCAGTGGACCGCCCCCGAGGGAATCAGCAGCGAATCGCCGGCCGCGACGGTGTACTCCTCGTCGTCGATGCCGACGACGTACTCCCCTCGAGGACGTACTGTTCGTGTTCGACTTCGTTCGTGTGGCTGGGCACTTCCGCCCCCGGTTCCAGCACGAACCGGCGGATGGCGAAGTGGGGCGCGCCGTCTTCCTCGTCGATGAGAACGCCCTTTCGCATCCCCGTGGCGGCGTCGACCGTCTCGTACTCGACGTCGTCTGCGCGACGTACGACCGGCGTCGGTGACTGCTCACTCATAGATTGTCCCACGGCGGCCCGTACCTAAGCGTTGGCGATGCGCGTCACGCCCGTCTTTAAGAAGCCCCCGTCCATAGGGAAACTATGCGCGGCATCCGAATCGGGAGTCTGTTCGGGATTCCGATCAAACTCGACCTGACGTTCCTCATCGTCTTGCCGTTGTTCGCGTGGCTCATCGGGTCCGACGTGGCGAACCTCGTCGTCGTCCTCAACGACGTGTTCGGCGCGTCGCTCCCCGTCGAGACGCTCACTGCTGACTCGACGCCCTGGCTGTTGGGCGCTGCCGCCGCGATCGGCCTCTTTCTCTGTGTCCTCTTTCACGAGTTCGGCCACTCGCTGGTGGCGATGCACTACGGCTACGAGATCGACTCCATCACGCTCTGGCTGTTCGGCGGCGTCGCCCGCTTCACGGAGATGCCCGAGGACTGGCGGCAGGAACTCCTCATCGCCGTGGTGGGGCCCGTCGTCAGCGTCGCTCTCGGCGTCGTTTCCTACGTCGCCTTCCGTCTCACTCCCGTCGAATTCGCCACCGTCGACTTCGTCTTTGGCTACCTCGCCATCACCAACGTCGCACTCGCCGTCTTCAACATGCTCCCCGGATTTCCGATGGACGGCGGGCGGGTGTTACGCGCGATTCTCGCCCGCAATCGGTCCCACGCGCGAGCGACCCAGATCGCCGCCGAAGTCGGCAAGGGCTTTGCCTTCATGCTCGGCATCTTCGGGCTCTTTGCCAACCTGTTTCTGGTCGCGCTCGCGTTTTTCATCTACATCGGGGCCTCCAGCGAGGCCCAGCAGACCGTGTTGAAAGCGGCGCTCCAGGGCGTCACCGTGCGCGACGTGATGACGCCCGCGGACGAACTCAAAACCGTCTCCGAGGACACCTCCGTCGCCGACCTGATCGAACGGATGTTCCGCGAACGCCACACCGGCTACCCTGTGATGCGGGGCGACGACCTCGTGGGAATGGTCACCCTCGACGACGCGCGCGAGGTCCGGGAAGTCGAACGCGACGCCTACACCGTCGGCGACGTGATGTCCCGCGACGTAGCCGACATCTCCCCCGACGCCGACGCGATGGAGGCCATCTCGACGATGCAGCAACACGGCGTCGGTCGACTCCCGGTCGTCGACGACGGCACTCTCGTGGGCCTCATCTCTCGGACCGACGTCGTGACGGCGTTCAACGTCCTCCAGTCGCGCAGTGAGAGCGGGTTCGGCACGTCCGCCGACTCCTCGCTGCCCGACGTCCGGTGACGGAGCGGCGATAGAGCGTTACTCTCCCCTCGGCCGTCGTCGGTCTCGGTCGGCATCAGGTCTTCGGGGTCGCGGTCGTACTTCGGCTTCTCGAGGTACGTTCGAATCCGGTCGATATCCTCCGGCGTGAGTCCGCTATCTCCCATTCAGTACCCCCGTCGCGAGACGGGCAGTTCGGACAGTCGGTCACTCGCCCCTCGTTGTCCCCGAACACGCGAGAGTACTCGCTCGTTACGAACAGGCCGCAGTTTCCACAGGTCGGCATCTGTGGTGATTGGTACCACGGCACACTCTTTGAAGTTATCCCTTCGATGACGAACGCTCTTTTATATAGATTCGCTCTCCCGGACCATAATATCTGTATCGAACCCGATAACGGTTATTCTATCATTTTCCAACATTTTCTTGTGGTAGAACGTTCGAATGTGGGGTTCGAGAGCGCCGTGGCGTAGACGGCGCGGCCGGGGGCGAGAGTTTACCGTCGCTCCGTTCCCGGGCGGACGTGAAAGCAACTCCTCCGAGCGACGTGCTCGCACCGCTCCGAATCCATCAGGGAATCTCGTACCGTTCGGAAGAGACGGACTCGTTTTCGACGGTCAGTATCCACGCCACGCGATCGGTCGGGTTCTTGTTCGTACTCATTCTCTCAGCGGCTCCCACGTACATCACCGTCGTGCCCCGCCAATCCCCCGACTCGCGTCGTGGTGATGGCCCGAGATCACGAGGTCGAACTGGCTCCCGGATCGTCGCAGGACCCGACCGAGATCGACGCTCCTCGGGCCGCGACCGGAAAGCTGTTCGAGCGTCTGGTGCACGACGAGGACGTTGACGGGCTCGCTGACCGAATCGGGAAACGCGAGAGCGCTCCACGGGAGGCGTCCCTCCGCGTGGTGGTCGATCCCGAACACGCGAGTCGACGCGCCGACGGCGACGCCCTCGGTGTCGAGGTGGAACACCGTCTCGCCTCTCTCCGACAGGACCTCGTCTCCCGGCGTCGCCGTATGGTTACCACGAACGTAATAGAAGGGGATTTCGGCGTCTGTCAGGGGATCGAAGACGTTCACGTCGACGAACGCCGCCTGCACTGGTGTGGCCGTGTCGTGGAAGATGTCACCGACGTGAACGACTGCGTCGACTCCCTGTTCGATGCCGTAGTCGACTGCTGTAGCGAACGCTCCGATCGGGTCGATCTTCTCCCCGGTTCGGGGGTGTTCCGTGCGACCGACGTGCGTGTCTCCGATCACCAGCAGTTTCGTGCACTGCTCAGCCGGGCCGAGCGGTTCGATTCGCGTTTTCTTGCTCGGAGCGAGTTCGAGGGCGTATCCACCGCCCCCGTCTGCACTCGACACCGAGAGATACGGTAGCGGTGTCGTTCTTTCCAGTCGGTCGGATTCTCGGCTCCTTCGTAGTCGACGAGTCGGAGAGGAGTACCGGCGGTATCGACGAGCGCGACTTCGGCCCGACGGGATTTCTCAGGGTTCCAATCGACGTTCGTGACCTCGACGGCCATCGGCCCCGGGAGCCAGCGTCCCGGCGAGAGGTCATCAACTGTAACCAACGAGCGTCACCACTCTCCCCCGATTCGTGTTCTCTGTAAGACCGTATCGATTCACCGACGGCACGGTGAGGAGCGGTCGCTGTCCACGAACCTTCGATTCTTGTCCCCGGACTCACGGAATTTGGACGGTCCGCACCGTAGCTGTAGACTCCCGTGAAATCGGCGTTCAGGATTTCTGCGTGCCTCTCACTCCGATTCGAGCGTTTCCGCCCACAGCATACCTTTCTCGAAGCCGAAGAATACAGCGAGGAACACGACGACGAACACGAACCACTCGCGCACATCGAACTGTCCGGTGAAAGCTAATGCGCTGAATATATACGACGTCGACGCTCCGACAAAACCTGCTACGTAGAGCCTCCTTCGGGCTTCTGTAATCCAGTATAGATTGCGAGAACGATAGTCGTTCTGCCGACGGACGCAACGCTCTGCCCCAGCGCTGACTGGCACGGCCCACTGCGCCATTCGGCGTCAGTGGACCGCCTTCGTTTCGCTGGTCGTTGCCCCATCGTTGTCCGTGACCACGAGGGTCACTTCCGTCCCCGCCGGAACGTTCGCCCCCGAAATCGTCTCGCCGGTGTAGTCTACTCCGCCCTCACTACCGACGTACCACTCGTACCTGACGATAGTGCCATCCGGGTCGCGCGACGAAGACCCGTCCAGGCCAACGTTGGAAGACCTGCCCCTGCGGGAAGCCGCGAAGTCCGCTGTCGGGGGCTGATTCGACGGAGTCGGCGTCGCTGTTGCAGTCGGCGTTGCGGTCGGAGTCGGCGTTGCAGTCGGAGTCGGCGTTACAGTTGGCGTCAGGGTCGGCGCAGGGGTAGGTGTCGCCGTTTGTGTGATCCATTCGATCCCCGGCCATCTGGTGAGGACGGTTTCCCTACTGGGGGTCTGCCAGATCACGTAGAGGGTTTCGTCGGTCGCGTTCGGTACGCGACATACCGTTCCCGGATTCACCTCCGAAATCGTGGTTCGACACGCTCGCCCATCTGTTCCGGCATAATTCCCCAGCGTCCCACGAGACCCTGACGCGATGTACAATCGGTCGCCGTCGATCGAATCCCCACCTGTGTGGGTGATCGCTACTGTCGTTCCCTCCGTACTTAACGAAAACATCACTAACGGTTCGTCTCGTTCCATCTCGCTAACAGAACCGAGAACGTACGCCCCGACGACAGACGTCAGAATCACGGCCAGAGCGATCAGCAGAATCACGCCGATAATGGACGTTACTCCACGCCGTGATTCGGCCAGAGACATACCGTACGTCTCTCTTCCCAGCGGTTTCAGTTTCCATCCAAATGACGGGGCGTTCGAGCTATCGAAACCCCGTAGATTATCGGGCGGATGCCCGAGTCGCTGTCCGTCTCCCTGTTGCTGACGGTGATTCGATTCTCGCCTTCCGGCTTTTCCACTCCTCCCCGCGGTCGTCGTGAAAAAGTCCGGGTGCGAGAATCGAACCCGCGTCTCAGCCTCCACAAGGCTGAAGGATGACCACTACCCTAACCCGGACACAGTTTCGGATACTTCGCTGTGACCTAAGTACGTTACGACTCCGTGTGCTTCCCCCTCGTCGCTCGCGTCCGGGAGTCTTTTTACCGAACGTCGCCTACCACGACACAGTGGCCATCACCGACAAGATCTACCTCAAAAACCACCGCCAGATCGTCTCCCAGCTGGACGTGAACATCCCGAAAGGGGCGTTCAAGGGAGCGACGATGGAGGTGCTTTACTCGGGCGAGGGGCTCACGAACGTCGACGACGCGACCCGTGAGCGACTGCTCGATTTCGCGCAGGACTTCCTCGACTGCGACGATCCCGACGACATCTACACGGGCTACCCGGAGCGGCAGTTCGTCCGCTATCTGCTGGACCTTCGGGCACAGGGGCTCGGCCCCGACGCCATCGTCGACGTGATGTCCGACGACTACATGGTCTACGCCTACCCGGGCGACGTCCTCTCGTTTCTGGACCAGTCGATCCGCCGTCTCGAAGCGGTCGAGTCGCTCGCGGCGGTCGAAGGGAGCGACGAGATGGAGCGGCGGGCCCGCGAGGCGCGACAGGCGCTTTCGGGCAGCCGAGTCGGAAGGACGGTTCGTCGGGCTCGCTACCGTCGAGGTCCTCGAGTTGGATGACTTCTTCGTCGCCCTCCTCGAGTTTCTCCCGGAGGTGGTTCACGTAACGTTTGTGCTCGTCGAGTTGCTCGCGGAGATGTTCCGCCTCCAGTTCGAGGCGTTCGTGCTCGCGGATGAAACTCTTGGGCACTTCCACTTTCGGGGGAAACTGTTGCCCTCCCCGCCCATGTTCTCCAGCTCGTGTTCGGGGACGACCCGGACCTGACCGTCGTGGGCAACGAGCATGTCCACGTAGTCGCGAAAGACCGCCGAGAGCGAGATGTCACGCTCTTCGGCGATCTCCCGCAGGGTCTCGAACGCGTCTTCGTTGACGCGAAACGAGATCGTCTTGTTTTTGTTGCCCATGGTACCCACAGCTGACGGTCCGCTCCTACTTAACGGTTTGTCAGACGCTCGTGGGACGGGGCGTCAGGCCTCGGCTTCGAGTTCGTCCGTCTCGTCGAGGCTCTGGAGCGCCGACACGGCCGCCTCGCGGTACGACGCCACGTCGAGGTCGTACTGCTCGTCGACCATGCGGGCGTACTCGTTGGCCTCGTCGTCGAACGCCTCGATGCGTTCGAGCGTCCGGGTCGCCGTCTCGATCACCCACCGATCGCGAGTCGCGGCGTCGACGGTGGTGATGGACTCGGGGCGGACCGAGACGTTCACGCCCCCGTCGTCCGTCTCGTAGGTCCGGGGTTTGCCGACGATGGCCACGTACGCCGGCGGCTCGAGGTCACGCAGCGCCGAGGCGGCCTCGGGCTGGTACTGCCCGGCGTAGACGAAGAACGTCCCCGTCGGATCGACGATGCGCCCGCGCCAGTACTCGTTGTCCTCGCCGACGTCCTCCTTCTCGGTGAGCGTCCCGACGAGGAAGACGCGGTTCGCGCGCTCGCCCGTCGGCAGGAGCAGGTAGACCGGTGCGCGTTCGTCGTCCGATTCCTTGAACGTGTAGCTCGCGTCGTTGAACTCGCGTGCGAACACGCGGCGAGCGACCTCTCGGGAGGGAACTGCTTGGCTCATTTAAATCGACCTCGCTTTGATGAGGGCGGCCTCGGCGTCGACCGGCCCGTCCTGTCGTTCGAACTCGTCGACCAGTACGTAGCGGCCGAGTTGCGGACCCGACACCCGGTAGTAGCGACCGAGCGTGTCGGCGCGCATCTCCTCGGCGACGACGGTGGTGTCGAGGGCGTCCATCGCCATATCCTTGGCCTCCTCCAAGGCCAGGCCGGTGAGTTCCTCGGTCGACTCCCGGTCGAAGATGACTTCGTGGACGTCCTGGCCGTCATCGAGGACGCCCTTGATGCGCAGGTCGAACTCGCCGTCGACCTCGCCGTGTTCGGAACACCGGCCGTTCTGGAGGACGCGCGTACAGCCCTCTTCGGGACAGCGCTTGATGAGGCCGCTCCCGCTCTGGATGTCGACGAGTGCGCCTTCGACTTCGACGCTGTCGTCCCCGACTTCGACGTCCTCGTCGAGTTCGGTGATGGTCGTCGTTCGGTTGAGTTTCACGGAGAAGTTCCCCTCGTACTCGTCGGTGACGACGTTTTTCAGTTCGTACACCGCGCCCTCGTCGAGGTCGGGCAGATCCGACGTCTCGAAGGCGACGAACTTCGTTCGACCGGACTCGTCGCCCAGCAGTCCCACCTGCGCGATGGCCTCGTTTCGGGGCTCCCAGAGTTCGACGACCTTCGCCGTCACGTCGATCCACTGCTCGTCCTCGTCGATGTCCGCGAGGGCCACGGCCCGACTCTCGCCGCCGCCGAGTTCTTCGCGTTCGAGGTCGGCCTCGTCGAGGTAGCTGTTGACGACGCTCCGCCGCGCCTCCTCGACGGGGACGCGGTACTCGTTGACGAGGTTGTCGAGTCGCGACTCGACTTCCTCGACGTCGAGGTCGAGATGGTCCGAAAACTGCTCTACGATCTCCGCTGCGTGGGTTCGCAGTTCTGACATTGGTCTCACTCGCCTCCGGCTTGATTTCGTCGGGAGGCGTACGACGGTTGGTTCGCGATGCTATAAAAGGTTCCGCGAGCGCGGTGGAAGTGAACGGTCGTCGCGGCGACGGGCCTTTGGGCCGTCGGACGCAACGCCGAGTATGGTCGACTTCGAACGGTTCGTCCAGCGGACGGCCCGGTCCGCCGGCCGGCGGTTCGCCGAACTGCGGCGGACCTACCACGAGGGCCGCGACTCCGCCCCCGCCGTCGCGGACCTGCCCACCGACGAGGAGGGTCGCGCCCGCATCGTCTGCCGTCGCCACGCCGAACGCCGGGCGGTCGAGGTGGACGACGCCGGCCGGCCGTCCTGTTTCGACCCCGACCACCCCGACTGTCGGGGCTGTGTCGAGGACATCCGCGAGGGCGTCGTCGAGACGTGGTGACTTAACCCTCGCCGCCCGAGAGGACGACTATGGACCGACCGCTCGTCGCCGTCGTCCTCGCCGGAGGCGTCGGGACGCGTCTCTACCCGGCGAGTCGGAGCCACCGCCCGAAGCAGTTTCTCGCCCTGGACGGGGAGGAGTCGCTCCTCGCCCGGTCCGTCTCCCGCGTCACCCCCTCGCCGACGACGTCGTGGTCGTCACGCGCCCGGACTTCGCGGACGCCGTCCACGACCACGCGCCAGAGGCCCGCGTCCTCGTCGAACCCGACGGCAAGGACACCGGCCCGGCGCTGACCTACGCGACCCACCGCGTCGCCGGGGAGTACGGGGACGAAACCACCGATCCCGTCGTCCTCGCTCTCCCGAGCGACCACCACGTCGGCGACGACTTCCCCGCGGTCGCCCGGCGCGGCGCGCGCGTCGCCGCCGACACCGAGTCGCTCGTCACCTTCGGCGTCTCGCCGTCGCGTCCCGAGACGGGCTACGGCTACATCGAACCCGGCCGGGATCGCGGATCGTATCGCGACCTCGCGGCGTTCCACGAGAAACCCGACGAAGAGACGGCCGTCCGCTACGTCGACGCGGGCTATCTCTGGAACGCCGGCATCTTCGCGTGGACGCCCGACGCCTTCCTCTCGGCCGCTCGCGACTCCCCCTCGCGCCCCTCGTCGACGCCCTCGACGACGGCGATCCGGACGTCGGATTCGACGCCGTCGACCCGGTGAGCGTCGACTACGCGGTCATGGAGCGAACGGAGAACGCCGTCGTCGTCCCGGTCGACGTCGAGTGGGACGACCTCGGGTCGTGGGACGCCCTGGCGCGCGTCCTGCCGACTGACGGCGACGGCAACGCCGTCCTCGGCGACGCACACCTCCTCGACGCCGAGGACTGCGTCGTCGCCAGCGACGACAAACGCGTCTCCGTCGTCGGCGTCTCGGACCTCGCCGTCGTCGCGTGGGACGACCGGGTGCTCGTCGTTCCGAAATCCGAGGCACAACGCGTCCGCGAGGCGGTCGCCGACCTGGAGCGCCGGGGGAGTTTTAGCCCTCCGACGCCCCGTTCAGGCGCGGGCCGAGCGACGAACGCGAACGGTGCCGTCGCTGGTCACGCCGACGAGAATCGACTCCCTGACCTCTCGCCCCTGTACCGCGTCGCCCGCCTCGTCGCTGACGAGTTTCATCAGGTCCGGCGCGGTGTGGTTGACTTTCACTCCCGTCGCGTCGCAGGCGTCGTAGACCATCTTCGGCACGTCGTAGAGGTCGGTCTCGGCGTCGACTTCGACGCGGACCGGCGCGGTCAGCGCCTCCGCGAACGCCACGGTTTCGTAGGCCTTCTCGACGTTCGCCCGGGCGCTCGCTTCGATGCTGGAGACGTTCGCGCGCGAGGTCCCGAGCAGGTCGGCGATGGTCGATTGTCGGACGTCCCGTTCGCGGAGGACCAGCACCTCCGCCTGCCGGCGCGTCAGGACGCTCTGTTCGGGGTCGAACCCCGCTCGCTCGAGCAGCGCGTCCACGTCCGGGGCGTCGTCCATGCACATCCGTACGAGCGTCTCCGCAAAAAAGGCACTACTCCGGAGACGAATCGCTGAAATACCTCGTCCACGTAGCGACAGTCGTGTCACAACAGGTCGGACGGGTCGACACCCTGTTCCTCCACGAGACGAACGGCGACTACCTCGCCGTCGTCCGGCGCGACGGCGACCGCGTCTTTCGGGCGAAACTCGAACTGAAGGAGACGAACGCCGGCCCTCGCCCCGCGAAGTTCCGCATCAAGCGCGGATCGAGCGAGGAGCCGCGCTCGCCGGATCAGTTCGTCGAACTCGCCCGCCGAGCGTCGCGTATCCGCATCTCCCAGCAGACGTCGTCCGAGGGCCGCGAGGAGCTGGCGTCGATGCTCGACGCCTACCAGCTGGAGGCGCTGACCGTCCGGACCTGCCGCTACTGCGCCAACGAGGGGCGGTACTCTCCGATCACCGAGGACACCGCCATCGAGACGTCCAACGAGTACATCTGTCCCGACTGCGCCAAACGCGAACTCGAACACGAACTCTCCTTCGCCGGCGACCTCACCGGTGCCGCACAGGGCCGCCTCGAAGATCTCCTGATGGAGGTACAGGACCTCGACCGCATCGTCAACCTCCTCTCCGGTGGCCTCGACCCCGACCTGACGAAGTTCGACGAAGTGAGCGCCACCGTCGACGACGTCGATCCCGTTCCCACCGACGAACTCGACTTGCATCCCGACCTCGAGTCGCTCACCGAGGAGCGGTTCGAGACGCTCCTGCCGGTCCAGAGCCTCTCGGTCCGAAACGGCCTCCTCGACGGCCGCGACCAGCTCGTCGTCTCCGCGACGGCGACCGGCAAGACGCTCGTGGGCGAGCTCGCCGGCATCGACCGGGCGCTGAAAGGCGAGGGGAAACTCCTCTTTCTCGTCCCGCTCGTCGCCCTCGCGAACCAGAAACACGAGGACTTCGAACAGCGCTACGGCCACCTCGTCGACGTGACCATCCGCGTCGGCGCGAGTCGCGTCACCGACGGCGGGTCGCGCTTCGACCCCTCGGCGGACGTCGTCGTCGGCACTTACGAGGGCGTCGATCACGCCCTCCGGACCGGCAAGGACTTGGGCGACGTCGGCACCGTCGTCATCGACGAGGTCCACACCCTCAAAGAGGAGGAACGCGGCCACCGTCTCGACGGGATGATCTCCCGACTCAAACACTACTGCGAGGACCGCGCGGGCCGGGGCGGCTACGAGGGCGCACAGTGGATCTACCTCTCGGCGACGGTCGGCAACCCCGAGTGGCTGGCCAAACAGCTCGGCGCGACGCTCATCGAGTTCGAGGAGCGCCCCGTCCCCATCGAACGCCACGTCACCTTCGCCGACGGCCGCGAGAAGATGCGCATCGAGAACCGCCTCGTCAGACGGGAGTTCGACCGCAAGTCCCCGCAGGGCTACCGCGGCCAGACCATCATCTTCACCAACTCCCGGCGGCGCTGTCACGAGATCAGCCGGAAACTGGAGTATTCGTCGGCTCCCTACCACGCCGGCCTCGACTACAAGCGTCGTAAGCAGGTCGAACGCCGGTTCGGCGATCAGGACCTCGCCGCCGTCGTCACCACGGCCGCCCTCGCCGCCGGCGTCGACTTCCCGGCCTCGCAGGTCGTCTTCGACTCGCTGGCGATGGGCATCGAGTGGCTCTCGGTCCAGGAGTTCGAGCAGATGCTCGGCCGCGCGGGGCGGCCGGACTACCACGACCGGGGCGTGGTCTATCTCCTCGTCGAACCCGACTGCACCTACCACAACACGATGGAGATGACCGAAGACGAGGTGGCATTCAAACTCCTCAAAGGGGAGATGGAGGACGTCGCCACCGTCTACGACGAGGCCGCCGCCGTCGAGGAGACGCTGGCGAACGTCACCGTCGCCGGGCGCGGGGCCAAACGTCTCAACGACCGGATGCTCGGCGACGTGCCGACGAAACACGCCGTCGGCAAACTGCTGGAGTGGGAGTTCGTCGACGGCTTCTCGCCGACGCCGCTCGGTCGCGCCGTCACCACTCACTTCCTTTCGCCCGACGACGCGTTCACGATGCTCGACTGCATCCGCAAGGGGATGGACCCCTACGACGTCGTCGCCGAACTCGAACTGAAAGACGAGCAGCGATAGCCGACGATCGCCCGCCGCGTCGGCCGACGTTGCACGAACGGAAACCCATTTGCGCGCCCCTCCCGAAGTGAGCGTATGAGCCTCTCAGAGCCCCCTCCGAGACGCTGGCCGACGTGCTCATCGTCGACTACGGTCTCGGCAACCTCCGGAGCGCGAGGCGCGGCCTCGAACGCGCCGGCGCGGCCGTCACCGTCACCGACGACCCGGACGACTTCGCCGCCGCCGACGGCATCGTCCTCCCCGGCGTCGGGGCGTTCCGCGAGGGCATGGAGAACGCCGGCCCCTACCGCGACGCCCTCGCCGACGCCGTCGACCGCGGCCAGCCGGTCTTCGGCATCTGCCTCGGGATGCAGATGCTGCTCACGACGAGCGAGGAAGCCGACCACGCCGGCGAGGGCGAGGTCGAGGGTCTCGACTTCATCCCCGGCCGCAACGTCCGGTTCGACGAGGGACGGAAGGTGCCCCACATGGGCTGGAACGAACTGTCGGTAAAGCGCGACCACCCTCGTCGAGGGCGTGGACGGCGACGCGTCGTCGACGCACCGAGCGGACGGCACCGCCCCGCGGGGCGGTTCCGTCGACGGCGAGTACGCCTACTTCGTCCACTCCTACTACGCCAGACCGGACGCCGAGAGCGCCGTCGTCGCCACCACCGACTACGGCGTCGAGTTCCCCGCCGTCGTCGCCAACGACGCGGGGAACGTCTTCGGGACGCAGTTCCACCCCGAGAAGAGCGGCGAGACGGGACTGCGCATCCTTCGCAATTTCGTCGAGTTCTGCGCCGAGGGGTAATCCCGAATCCCTTTTCCCCCGGACCGGCGAACGAGGACGTATGGAGGCCATCACGCTCGGCCCCGCGGGGACGTACTCCCACCGCGCGGCCCGCGCCGTCGCGGACGAGGTGACGTTCACCGAATCCGTCACCGCGATCGTCGAAGCCGTCGCCGACGGCGAGTACGACCGCGGCGTCATCCCCATCGAGAACAGCATCGAAGGGAGCGTCACGGAGACGCTCGACGCCCTCGCCGACTTCGACGTGAGCGTCGTCGAGGAGATCGTCACGCCCATCCGCCACGCGTTGCTCGCCCAGGACTCCGATTTCGACGTCGTCGCCAGCCACTCGCAGGCGCTCGCCCAGTGTCGGACCTACCTCGAAACCGAACATCCGGCCGCGAAACTCGAAGCCGTCGCCAGCACCGCCCGCGGCGTCGAACGCGCCCGCGGAGACCCAAACGTCGCCGCTATTGGCCACCCCGACAACGCCGACGACACCATCCAGGTCCTCGCCGAGGACATCCAGGACCGCAGTTCCAACGCCACCCGGTTTTTCGTCATCGCGCCCGTGAGCGAACGCTCCGACGCGGGGGAAATCCACAGTCATCGTCAATCCGAACGCGAACTACCCCGGTCTCCTGCTCGAACTTCTGGAGGCGTTCGCCGACCGGAACGTCAACCTCTCGCGACTCGAGTCCCGCCCGACCGGTGACCGCCTCGGCGACTACCTCTTCCACATCGACTTCGAGGCCGGCTTCTACGAGGACCGGACGAAAGAAGCCCTCGAAGACGTCGAGGAGATCGCGGCCGGCGGTTGGGTCCGTCGCCTCGGATCCTACGACACGCGGCACGTTCTCTACTGAGTTAAACCATTCCTGTGGGGTTTTCGAGGCCTGTACCGTGTGGTTTGCTGTCTCGGTTCCTGCTGTCTTTAATATCTCAGCGGCCGTATCTGGAGACGGTGAATCAGCATGATGCGACGAACTAATCCCGTCGGCGAATTCGAAGCGTTGTTCGAGCGAATGACCGAGCAGTTCGAGGAGATGGGCCGCCTCGACGGCGGCTGGATGCGCGGTTCGGAGTTCGCCGTCGACGTCGCCGAGAGCGACGAGGAAATCGTCGTCACGGCCGACTTGCCGGGCTTCGAGAAGTCCGATATCGACGTCTCCGTCTCCGAGCGCACGCTGACGATTCGCGCCGACAGCGAGACGGACGCGGAACGCGACGACGGGGCGTATCTCCGCCGCGAACGCCGCCACTCCTCGGTCCGTCGGAGCATCCCCTCCCCGGCGACGTCGTCGACGACGACGCCAGCGCGGCCTACAGGAACGGCGTCCTCACCGTGACGCTCCCCGCCGGCACGCCGACGCCGGCGAGGATTCGCGACAGATCGACGTCGAATAGCCGTCCCTCGGCGGCCTGTCGTATAGGAGTTATTTTAGGCCGCGAACCCACAAGGACCCGTATGGACTACGACCCGCAGGAACTCGAAGCGCGCTGGCGGGAGCGCTGGGCCGAGACCGGCCGGTACGAGGCCGACCCCGACGGCGAGGACGTGACGTTCATCACCGTCCCCTACCCGTACCCCAGCGGCGGGATGCACATCGGGCACGCCCGGACGTACACCGTCCCCGACGTCTACGCTCGCTACCGTCGCCAGCAGGGCGACAACGTCCTCTTCCCGATCGCGTGGCACGTCACCGGGACGCCCATCATCGGGGCCGTCGAGCGCCTCAAGAAAGGCGAGGAGAAACAGCTCTCCGTCCTGCGCGACACCTACGACGTCCCCGAGGAGACGCTCAAGGACCTCGAAACGCCGATGGGCTACGCCCGCTACTTCATCGAGAATCACTACAAGAAGGGGATGAAGTCGCTGGGGCTCTCTATCGACTGGCGACGCGAGTTCACCACGAACGACGACCGCTACTCGAAGTTCATCACGTGGCAGTACGAGACGCTCCGCGACCGGGGCCGACTGGAGAAGGGCCTCCACCCGGTCAAATACTGCACGAACGAGGAGCAACCCGTCACGACCCACGACCTGCTGGAGGGCGAGGAAGCCGAGTACCAGGAGTACACACTCGTCCGCTTCGGCTACGACGACGCCGTTGCGCCGATGGCGACGCTCCGCCCCGAGACGGTCCACGGCGTCACGAACGCCTACGTCGACCCGGACGCCGACTACGTCCGCGCCGACGTCGACGGCGAGGAGTGGGTCGTCTCCGCCGCCGCCGCCGAGAAACTCCGCCTGCAGGCCCGCGACGTCGAGGTCAGAGAGACGTTCACGGGCGAACGCCTCGTCGGCGATTCGGTCACCAACCCCGTGACCGGCGACGAGGTGATTATCCTGCCCGCCTCGTTCGTCGACGCCGACAACGCCACGGGCGTCGTCATGTCCGTCCCCGCCCACAGCCCCGACGACTACGTGGCCCTGCAGGAGGCGAAAGCCGACGCCGCACGCATGCGCGAGTACGGCATCGACCCCGAAACGGTCCGGACGATCGAGCCCGTGCCCATCCTCGACATCGAGGGGTACGGCGAAATCCCGGCCAAAGACGCCGTCGAGGAGTACGGCGTCGAGTCCTCCGACGACCCGGCACTGGAGGAGGCCACCCAGGAACTGTACAACCGCGAGTTCCACGCCGGGGAACTGAAAGCGATGTACGGCGAGTTCGCGGGCGAAGTCGTCGAGGACGTCCGCGAGTCGTACCGCGACGCGGGCAGAGAGCGGGGCTGGTTCGACTCGATGTACGAGTTCTCCGAGGAAGTCGTCTGTCGGTGCGGCGGCGGCGTCGAAGTCGCCAAACAGGACACGTGGTTTCTCTCCTACAGCGACGAGGACTGGAAGGCGGCGACCAAGAGGGTCGTCGAGAACATGGAGTGCATCCCCGAGAACACCCGCGAGGAGTATCACCACACCATCGACTGGCTGAACGAGTGGCCCTGCATCCGCAACTACGGGTTGGGGACGCGCCTGCCGTGGGACGACGATTTCGTCATCGAACCGCTGTCGGACTCGACCATCTACATGGCGTACTACACGCTCGCGCCACGCCTGCGCGAAATTCCCGTCGAGGACCTCGACCGGGACTTTTTCGACGCCCTCTTCTACGGCCCCGAGGCGGTCGAGGACCCCGACGAACGCGCCCTCGAACTCCGCGAGGAGTGGGAGTACTGGTATCCCGTGGACTACCGCTTCTCCGCGAACGACCTCATCAGCAACCACCTCACCTTCTATCTCTTCCACCACGCCGAACTGTTCGACCCCGCCGAGTGGCCCGACGGCATCGTCATCATGGGGATGGGCCTGCTGGAAGGCGAGAAGATGTCCTCCTCGAAAGGCCACGTCGTCCTCCCCGGCGAGGCCATCGAGAGCTACGGTGCCGACACCGTCCGCTTTTTCCTGCTCAACTCCGCCGAGCCGTGGCAGGACTACGACTGGCGCGCCGAACAGGTCGAGAGCACCCGCGACCAGCTCGAACGCTTCTGGAACCGAGCGGTCGAGATCGTCGACGACGCGGACGAGGGGACCACCTTCGACGTCGACGCGACCGAGAAGGACCTCGACCACGCCGACCGCTGGCTGCTCTCGAAACTCCAGGGCACGATTCGCGACGTGACCGACGCGATGGAGCGTTCGGAGACACGGTCGGCGAGCCAGGCCGCCTTCTACGGCTTCGAGGAGTCGTTGCGCTGGTACCGGCGGCGGACCGACCCCGACCGTCCGGGCGCGCAGTGGACGCTCCGGCGGGTGCTGGAGACCCGTCTCCGACTGCTCGCACCGTTCGTCCCCTTCCTCGCCAACGAACTCCACGAGCGCCTGACGGGGACGCCCGCCGAGGACGCCCCGTGGCCCGAGGCCGATCCCGACCTGGAGAGCACGGCGGTCGAAGTCGCCGAACGCCAGATCGAGCGACTCACCGAGGACGTCCGCGACATCGTGGACGTGACCGACGCCGACCCCGAGACGATTCGCCTCTACGTCGCCGCCGACTGGAAGCGCGAGGTGTTCGACGCCGTCGCCGAGACGGGGCCCGACGTGGGCGCGGTCATGGGGACGGTCATGCAGGACGAGGACCTGCGCGAACGCGGCGACGAGGTGAACGACCTGGTGCAGGAACTGGTCGAGATGGTGCGCGGACTCGACTCGGAGACGCTGGACGCGATGGCCGACGCCGACGAGACGGCGCTGTACGGGCGCGCAACGTCGTTCCTCGAACGCGAGTTCGACGCCGACGTGGAACTCTACTCCGAGGACGAGGACCCGTACGATCCCGCGAACCGCGCCGAGAACGCGGTGCCGTTCCGCCCGGCGGTCCACCTGGAGTGAGGACGTCCCCGCCGTCGACGGCGGGGTCCTCGCCCCGAATCGCGGCCCCGCCAAATCACCTCGAATCAACGCTTTTCCCGTCGGCCGTCGTAGACCGAATATGAGCAGCGAGGCCCAACCCGAGGGCGAGCCCGGAGCGTTGACGAAGGCCTACGGCGCGCTCTCGCCGGAGTACCGGCCCCACCCCGACGCCGAGATGGACGCCATCGGCTGGAGCATCTTTCTGGCGATGCTGGTCCTGCTGGTTCCGCTGTTGCCGTTTCTCGTCCTCGTCTGGCTGGTGACGAAGGCGATGGACGCCCTCGCCGGTCGCTAGTCGGTCGAGACCAGCGAGAAGGGCGTGCCGTTGTCGTTGTCGTCGGCGCGTTCGTAGACGACGCGCGCGGCGGCGACGTCCTGAATCGCCAGTCCGGTGCTGTCGAAGACGGTGACGCCGTCGTCGTCGGTGCGGCCCGCCTTCTCTCCGACGACGACCTGTCCGAGTTCGGCGTGGATGTCCGCGTCCGTGAGGACGCCCTCACCGTAGGGGACGTTGATCTCCCCGGAGTGGGTGCACTGGTCGTAGTCGTCGATGACGAGTTTCGCCTCCTTCAGGAGTTCGTCGGCGAGTTCGTGTTTGCCGGCGGCGTCGGCTCCCATCGCGTTGACGTGGGTGTGTTCGCCGACGTCCGCGGCGGTGACGATGGGCGACTCGACGGGCGTCACCGTCGAGAGGACGTCACAGGCCCCCGCTTCGGCGATGGAGCCGCCGCGGACGTCGAAGCGGTCCTCGAACGCCTCGACGAACCGTCGGACCCGGTCTTCGTCGACGTCCGCGACGACCACCTCCTCGATGGGGCGGATCTCGGCGATGGCCGCCAGCTGCGTGTACGACTGGACGCCCGCGCCGACGATGCCCAGCGAGGCGGCGTCCGCGACGGCGAGGTGGTCGGTGGCGACGGCCGCCGCCGCGCCGGTCCGCTTCATCGTCAGTTCGGTGCCGTCCATGAGAGCGAGGGGGAACGCCGTCTCGGGATCCGAATAGATCATCGTTCCCATGACGGTGGGGAGCCCGTGGCGTTCGCGGTTCTTCTCGTGTGAGTTCACCCACTTGACGCCCGCGGCGTCCCACGACTCCGTCTCGAGGTAGGCCGGCATCGACCGGAAGTCCCCGTCGTACTGGGGGAGGTCGATGTACGACTTCGCCGGCATCTGTGCGCGGCCGCGTTCGTAGGCCGCGAACGCTTCCTCGATGGCGGGGATGAGTTCCGACATGCGGACGTTCTCGTCGACGTCCGATCCGTTCAGGAGCAGCGTCTGCATACGCACCAGTTTTGGCGGCCCGTATTTATTCGTGTACTCTCGCCGCCGGGAGCGCCGCAGCGGGGACTCTCACCCCTGCGGCGTTCCCGTCGCCGTCCCCGTCGACGTGGTGGCCGTCCCGCCGTCCGTTTCCGCCTCGAGACGGACTTCGAACGACCGCTCGCCCGCCGCGGAGACGACGGAAAACTGGAGCCGATCAGCCGAGAATCCCGCCTCTCGGTGGTAGCTGATGGACTCCTCGTGCGTTCTCGACTCCCCGGAACCGAGGGCGAACGCGAAGTCATTGGCTCCGTACAGCGGGCCCTGGTGGTTGATAGCGCCGCGGAACGTGCCGCCGCCGTCGCCCTCGTTCGTCACGTCGAGGGAGACGGGAACCGCTTCGTCGGGCGCGACGGCGTCGGGCACGTCGTACTCGACGGTGAACGACGGCGGCGGGGACCGGAGCGGCGCGAGCGCGGACTCGGGGATCGTCCACCGGGCACCGTCGTCGAGGACGACTGCGACCGAATCGGCGTCGAGGGGGCGGGGATCTCGAATCCGAGGTAGCCGTGGGGATCGTCCGTCGCGTACTCCGACTCCGCGACCGGGAGGTCGCCGGCGGGGCCGTACGCCCTGTACGTGGTCGCGGCGTGTCGCGTCCCGTCGAGCGCAAGGGCGAACGCGTCCGGCGCGGGCGGGTCGTCGCCGCCGGCGTCGACGGTGACGAACGCGAACTGGCCGTCGGCGACGGTGACGCCGAAGGCGTCGGGAGCTGAGAGGTAGAGAAAGGAGTGGGCGTCGACGAGGTCCGAGACGGTGACGGAGACGCCGTCGACGGTGACGGCGTCACCGAGCGTCGCCGGGGGCGTCCCTGTCGAGTCGGTCGGCGTCGATCCGATGGGCGTCTCATCGCCCGGCGCGGCGTTACATCCCGCGAGACCGGCGAGGCCCGCGCCGAGGCAGCGAGCAACTGGCGTCTGCTGGAGGGCATGGATCGACCTACCGGTCTCTCCGGCAAGGGTTTTGTGCCGAAAAAACGGGTCGCGTACGGGGCGGGAGCGTGTGGTGGTGTCGGTGGCCGACGTTTACATCATGCCGCCCATGCCGCCGCCCATGCCGCCCATGCCGCCGGGCGCACCGCCGGGGCCGCCGGGGCCGCCTTCTTCCTCTTCGCCTTCGGTGGAGAGGTCACCGGCGGCGATGATGTCGTCGATTTTGAGGACGAGGTTCGCCGCCTCGGTGGCGGAGGACACGGCCTGCTCTTTGGCGTGGGCGGGTTCGACGACGCCGGCGTCGAAGGTGTCGACCACGTCGCCGGAGAAGACGTTCAGTCCGGCGCGGACCTGGTCCGCTTCGTGGGCGGCCCGCAGGTCGACCAGCGTGTCGATGCTGTCGAGGCCGGCGTTCTCCGCGAGGACGCGCGGGACGAGTTCGAGCGCGTCGGCGAACGCCTCGACGGCGAGCTGCTCGCGGCCGCTCACGCTGTCGGCGTAGTCGCGGAGGCGATCCGCGACTTCGACTTCGACTGCGCCGCCGCCCGCGAGGACGCGCCCGTCGGCGACGGTGGTCGACACCACGTCGAGGGCGTCGTGGATGCCGCGTTCGAGTTCGTCGACGACGTGTTCGGTCGATCCGCGGAGCAGGAGCGTCACGCCGTGGGAGTCACGGCCTTCGACGTAGAAGAGTTCGTCCTCCTCGTCGCGGCGGACGGACCCGCGGCCGAGGTCGGCCTCGGTGGCGCTGTCGAGGTCGGAGACGACTTCCGCACCGAGGATCTCCTTGAGGAAGCGCACGTCGGATTTCTTCGTCCGGCGGACCGCGAGAATGCCCTGTTTCGCGAGGAAGTGCTGGGCGAGGTCGTCGATGCCTTTCTGGCAGAAGACGACGTTCGCGCCCGTGGCCGCGATCCGGTCGACCTTCTCGCGGAGCTGCTGTTCCTCCTGATCGAGGAACTGCTGGAGCTGGTCGGGGCTGTCGAGGCTGACTTGCGTGTCGACGTCGGTCTCCTCGACTTCGACGGGGTCGTTCAGCAGCAGGACGTTCGCGTCCTCGACCTCCGTGGGCATCTCGTCGTTGACGGGGTCCTTGTCGATGACGGCTCCCTTGAGGAGTTCGGACTCGCCGACGCCGCGACCGGTCTGTGTCTCGATCTCGACGAACTCGAGGTCGACGATGTGGCTCCCGTCGTCGGCTTCGACGGTGACCTGCTGGACGGCGTTGACGATGAGGTCGGCCAGGAGTTCCTTGTTCGTCTCGGCCCCTTTGCCGGTCATCGACGTCTCGGCCACCTTCTTCAGGAGGTCCTCGTCGTCGGGGTCGACGCGCTCGGCGATGGCGTCGATCTCGTTCCGGGCCTGCTCGGAGGCCATGTGGAAGCCCTTGATGATGGCCGTCGGGTGGATGTCCTGTTCGAGGAGGTCCTCGGCGTTCTTCAGGAGTTCACCCGAGATGGCGACGGCCGTCGTCGTCCCGTCGCCCGCCTCGTCCTCCTGTGTCTCCGCCACTTCCACGATCATCGACGCCGTGGGGTTGTCGATGTCCATCTCCTGGAGGATGGTGACGCCGTCGTTCGTGACGGTGACGTCGCCCATCGAGTCGACGAGCATCTTGTCCATTCCCTTCGGTCCGAGCGTCGACCGTACCGCGTCCGCGACGGCGCGGGCCGCTGAGATGTTGTGCTCCTGCGCGTCTTCGTCTTTCATGCGCTGGGAGTCCTCGCCGAGAATGATCATCGGCTGACCCTGCATTCGCTGACTCATGGTTCAGAAGAAGGATTGTCTACGGTTCTATATAAACATTCGGCTTCCGTCCCGAGCAGTCGCCTCGGCGTATCGGGAGTTTTCGCGCGGGAAATCGGGGGATAACGGCGATTCGAACCGGGGCGTCCCGCGGACGCATCGAAACGTCGTCGCGACGGCCGTCGCGTCGCTCGTCCGTCCTTTAAGGCCGCTCCTCGACCGGCTCCTTCCAGTGGACGGTCACGTTCCCGACGGCGAACGAGTCGCCGGAGTCGGGGTCGCGGCGGATCTGGAGGGTGTTCGTCCCCTCGTGGAGTTCGACGTCGGTGAGGGTGTCGACCCAGTACTGCCACCCCTCGCTGGGCGGGACGTCGAACCCGCTCGTCGGATCGCCGTTGACGACGATTTCGTGACCGTACTCGCCGACGTCGAACGCCTGTATCCCGATGTAACCGTCCGTCGCGTCGGCCGTCGGGACGGTGAACTCGTAGACGTCCGTCGCGTCCCCGGCGTCGGTGGCCCAGTCGAGGTCGAGTCGCCGGCCGCCCGCGGTCAACTGCGCACCGACGTACACGGTCGCGTAGTTCGCGCGAAATCGCACGCCCGGGCGTTTCTTCGCCGGCGGTATAAGTTCGCCGACCTCACGCGGTCAGCGGGGTTCCGGGGATTCCAGCGAGCGCGCCGTGGTTACCGACCGTCTCGCTCTTCGGGTGGCGCGTCGGCCAAAAATTCGCTCTCGTCGTTCGCCAACTCGGGCAACTCCTCGTCGCCGTCGAGCGTCTCGAGTTCGCGGTCGTACAGGCGCTCCCGCAGCTGTGCGCGCTTGTTCTTCCCCGTTTTCTCTCGCCCGGATTTCGTGTCAGGCATTATCACGCATAGACGGGGGCGGTCCGCATCAATCTTTCTCCCGTTCTCGGCGATCGAAACGCGTTTATCTCGTTTCGAATTCATAACCAAAATTTAATATCTTTGGAATTAGACAGTACGATGACGTATGACAGTACTTGCCGCAGTAGATGAGGGCGATGGGAGTACGAGCGTGGTTCAGCGAGGCCACGAACTGGCGACGGCGTTCGACGAGGAGCTGGTGGTGCTCCACGTCGAACCGGAGACGGAGTCGTTGGACGCGGCCGAATCGGTCGCCGCGGACGCGATACGGGCGGCACTCGACGACCGGGAAGGCGTCACCGCCGTGGGTGCGCTCGGCGACTCGTCGACTCGCATCCTCCGGGAGGCCGACGAACGCGACGTTCGCTACGTCGTCCTCGGCCCGCGCAAGCGGACGCCCGTCGGCAAGGCGCTCATGGGGAGCGTCGCGCAACTCGTCGTACTGAACGCCGACCGACCGGTCGTTCTCACCGACTGACGCCGGTGTCGCGTCCGAACCACGCCGTCGCAAGTGGTGGGGCTCCCCGTTAATTCCGTCGGGCCTTGGCACGCCGACAGGCGGTCGTTCGCTCGCGCTGCGATTTCTGCTCAAATCCCTTCGGCACGGGTCACGAAATCGGGACGGTGCAGCGCGACGAGACGTACCACTGAGGAAATTAGAGACACGCCGGGACAGGGATTTGAACCCTGGATCCCGTGAAGGAACACGCTTTCCAGGCGTGCGCCTTACCACTCGGCCATCCCGGCTCAGTAGATTCTACCTCGCTCCCGTTGTTAAGTCCTTCCTTTCGGGTGCAGACGGTGCTCGACTGCGTAGGTCACGCCGGCGACGACGACGCCGACGACGGCGGCCAGGGCGACGAGGGCGACCGGGTCGAGACCGAGTGATCCGACCAGCAGTTGGTAGCCCTGTGCCGCTACGAGGACGGTGAGCGTCCCGGCCGCCCCCAGAGGAGGCTGGATTTGCGTCGGGGGTGCACTACTCCACGGACGCGACGGCTTCGATCTCGACGCCGACGCCCTTCGGGAGGTTCGCCACCTCGACGGCGCTCCGGGCCGGCGGCTCCGTCTCGAAATACGTCGCGTACGTCTCGTTCATCGCCTCGAAGTCGTCGATGTCGTCGAGGAAGACGGTCACTTTCATCACGTCCGTCGCGTCGGCTCCTCCGAATCGAGGATGGCCATCACGTTGTCGAGCGCCTGCTCGGTCTGGTCGGCGACGTCGGCGTCTGCGAGGAGTTCGCCGTCCGGCGTCAACGGGATCTGGCCGGCCGTAAAGAGGAGCGATCCGTTCGTCGTCGCCTGACTGTACGCCCCGACCGCCGCCGGTGCGCCGTCCGTGCTGATGGTCCGCTTCATAGCCGAGGCGTCTGCGGCCGACCGCTTAATGGTTCGCGTGTCGGGACGGGATGCCGACGCCCATCTCGTAGCCGTTGACGATTTCGACGTCGTAGCCCGCCTCCCGCAGGGCGTCGAGTAGCTCCTCGACGTGGTCCGGGCCGCGCGTCTCGACTTCTAACTCGACGCGGGCGTCGTTCATCGCCACGTCGCGAGAGGTCCGGTCGTGGTGGAAGGCGGTGATGTTCGCGCGGTGTTCGGCGATGATCTCCCCGAGATCGACCAGCGCGCCGGGCTGGTCTTTGAGAATGGTCTGGAAGCGGAGGTAGCGCCCGGTGGCGACGAGGCCGCGCATGACGACGGTGGTCAGCGTGTTCAGGTCGATGTTCCCGCCACAGCAGGCCGGGACGACGACTTCGTCCTCGGCGTAGTCGAACGCCTCCGAGAGAACGGCCGCGATCGGGATGGCACCCGCCCCTTCGGCGAGCGCCTTGTGTCGTTCGAGCAGGTACGTGAGCGCGACCGCGATCTCCTCGTCCGTCACCGTCACCACCTCGTCGACGCGGTCTTTGATTATCTCGAACGTCAGGTCGCCCACGCGGCGGGTGGCGATGCCGTCCGCGATGGTGTCGACGCTCTCGCGTTCGTAGATCGCGCCTCGCTGGAGCGACTCGACCACGCTCGACGCGCCTTCGGCCTGCACGCCGACGACGCGGACGTCGGGGTTTTTCTCCTTTAGCGCCGTGGCGATGCCGGCGATGAGGCCGCCCCCGCCGATGGGCACGACGACGGTTTCGACGTTCGGGCAGTCCTCGATAATCTCGAGGCCGATGGTCCCCTGACCGGCCATCACCACCGGATCGTCGAAGGCGTGGACGTAGGTGCGCCCCTCCTCGTCTTCGAGTTCGTGGGCGTGCGCCTGCGCTTCGCTGTAATCCGTGCCGTGGAGGACGACTTCGCCGCCGTAGCGTTCGGTCGCTTTCACCTTCGAGACGGGGGCGTGTTCCGGCATCACGATCTTCGAATCGACGCCCGCCCGCGTCGCCGCCAGGGCGACGCCCTGGGCGTGGTTGCCGGCGCTCGCCGTCACCACGCCCGCGTCCTGCTGTTCGCCCGAGAGCGTCGCGATGCGGTTCATCGCGCCGCGGATCTTGAACGCGCCGGTTCGCTGGAAGTTCTCCAGTTTGAGATGGACCTCCGCATCGGTCATCTCCGAGAACGAGTGAGAGTACTCGAGCGGCGTGTGCCGCGCTACCTCCATGACGCGCTGGCGGGCGTCGAGTACGTCCGATAGGGACAGCATAGCGGTCTCTTTCCGGTCGACGTGGTTAACGGTTTATCTCCGGCAGTCGCGTCTGTCGCTCGGACCGGGGACACTCACTCGATCGGCCGGACGACCACGTCGTGTTCGCCGACGTAACGCTCCACGCGCGCCGCCAGCGGCCCGCCCCCGGCCAGGCCACCGGGTCGTCCACGCCGAGTGCGTCCGGATCGCCGACGTAGACGGCGACGGGGTCGCCGTCGGCACGCGGCACGGAGACGCGAACGTAGAGGCCGGCGTCGACGCCCTCGTACGCGTCGAGTCGGTCGACGCCGTCCGTCCGGAGGAGGCGACCCCCGTCTCCCCGCCGGGGGCGAGCGTCGGATACCGCCCCTCGACGGGGTGGAGACCGACGAGGACGGCACCGCCGACGAAGGCGAAGGAGTCGACGACGCTCGCGACCCGGTCGGGTTCGGTCAGCGATCCGTAGACGAAACAGTCCATACCTCCGATGGCGGCCGCGCGGAGTTCGGCCTTTCGGCTACCGTTCGTCGAGCGGGACGAACGTCCGGTCTACGGGGCCGGTGTACCGGGCGCGCGGACGGATGAGACGGTTGTTCTCGTACTGTTCGAGGACGTGAGCGATCCAGCCGCCGACGCGGCTCATCGCGAAGATGGGCGTGTAGACGTCGACGGGGATGCCCATCTGGTAGTACATCGACGCCGAGTAGAAGTCGACGTTCGGCGCGATGCCTTTCGCCTCTTTCATGTACTCCTCGATGGCGACGGAGTACTCGTACCACTTGCGGTCGCCCGACGCCTCGCCCAGCGCCTCGGAGTACTCAGCGAGGATTTTCGCGCGCGGGTCCTTGACGTCGTAGACGCGGTGGCCGAAACCGGCGATGCGGCGGTCGTTCTCGAGGGCGTCTTTCACCCACGGCACCGGCTCTTTCTCGCTCTCGTCGATCTCCTTGAGCATCTGCATGACGTTCTGGTTGGCCCCGCCGTGGAGCGCGCCCGAGAGCGTGCCGACGGCGCTCGTGAGCGCGCTGTGGAGGTCCGCGAGCGTCGACGCCGTCACCATCGCGGAGAACGTCGAGGCGTTGATCCCGTGGTCGGCGTGGAGGACGAGCGCCGTGTCGAACGTCTCGGCGGTCACCTCGTCGGGCACCTCGCCGTTGAGCATATAGAGGAAGTTCTCGGCGTGGTCGAGGTCTTCGCGCGGCGCGACCGGTTCGTCGCCGTGGCGGAGGCGGTCGTAGGCTGCGAGCGCCGTCGGGATCTTCGCGGTGATGCGACAGCCCTTCGCCACGTTGGCGTCGCGGGCCTGCGGGTCGGCCTCCGCGTCGGGATCGTACGCCGAGAGCGTCGAGACGACGGTCCGAACCACGGCCATCGGATTCTCCTCCTGCTCGGCGAGTTCGCGCACGGCGTCGTAGACGCCAGCGTCGAGTTCGCGCTCGCCCGCCATCCGCTCTCTGAACGCCGTGAGTTCCTCGCGCGTCGGAAGGTCGCCGTGCCAGAGCAGGTACAGCACCTCCTCGTAGCTCGCCTGGCGCGCGAGGTCGTCGATGGCGTAGCCCCGGTAGATGAGCCGCCCCTCGTCGCCGTCGATGTAGCTCAGGTCGGACTCGGCGACTAGCACGCCTTCTAATCCCCGCTTTAGCTCGTCTGACATATGACTCAGCTACCTTTCCTTCTCAAAAAAGCGTTATCGTTTGTCCCCCGACGTGTCACTACCGTCTCGTTTTATCTTGCTGGGATCGAACGCCCGGTACTCCTTTGTGTACCGGACCGGAACCCGGACGTATGGACCCCGGAGACGCCGAGTACGAGCCGGTCAGCGTCAAGGAGGTGTTGGCGGAGATGAAAGACACCGCGGAGCTCCTCATCGACCTCTCGTACTCGGCGGTGTTACACGGGAGCGACGAAGTCGCGGCCGAGGTGCTCGAACTCGAAGAGCGGATGGACGTCCTCCAGCTCCAAGCCCGGATGAGCCTGCTGATGGCCGCCCGGAACCCCGAGGACGCCGAGGAACTCGCGCCCGTCCTCGGCGTCGTCGGGGCCGCGGAGAAGATCAGCGACGCCGCCGGCGACATCGCGAAAATCGTCCTCGAGGACATCGGCATCCCCGAGGAGATGCGCACCGCCATCCCGGAAGCCGTCGAAGCCGTCGTCCGCGCGGAGGTGTCGAGCGACTCGCGGTTCGCCGGCCGGACGCTCGGCGACCTCAACCTCGAAACCGAGACGGGCGTGCGCGTCATCGCCATCCGCCGGGCGGGCGAGTGGATACCGAACCCCGACGAAGAGACGACGCTCGAACGCGGCGACGTGACCCTCCTCCGTGGGACCCGCGACGCCCTGCCTCCGGTGTACGAGTCCGTCACCGGCGAGACGTACGAACCGCCCGAGACGATCGAGCCGACCATCGAGGACCTGGAACGCGCCGTCGACTCCATCGTCCTGATGAAAAACATGAGCGAACTCGCCGTCGACCTGGCTTACGGGTCGGTGCTGTTCGACAGCGAGGGCGTCGCCGAGGAGGTGTCGGAGCTCGAAGCCGAGGTGGACGCGCTCAAATCCCGCTTCGAGGCGTGGGTGTTGCGCGCCGCGACCCGCGTCGAGGACCCGATCTCGCTGCGGGGGCTGATGCATCTCGCGAGCGCCACCGAAGTCATCTCCGACGCCGCGCTCGAAATCAGCGAGGGCGTCCTGCGCGGTCTCGACACTCACCCCGTCGTCGCCGCCGCCGTCGAGGAGTCCGACGAGGTCATCGTCCGCCTCGCCATCGACGAGGGGAGCACCCTCGCGGACGCGACGCTCGGCGAACTCAGGGTGAAGACCGAGACGGGGATGCGCGTCATCGCCGTCCGGCGAGGCGACGGCGACTGGGTTCTCTCGCCCGGTCCGGAGACGGAACTCCGCGCCGGCGACGTCATCGTCGCCAAGGGGACGCGGGCGGGCGCGGACCGACTCCGCTCGCTGGCGGGCGACGAACGAGCCCAGAGCCGTTTCGCCAGCCGATACGCCGAGACGAGACTCAGCAGCGTCGCCACGAGCAACGCCGTCGTCGCCGCGAGGACGAACGCCAGGACGAGGAAGTAGCCCTCCTGTCCGAACACCGGATACTCGCGCGCCCCCTCGAACGGCCCGAACACCTCGAAGACGCGGGCGAGATAGAGGGAAACGCCGAGACAGACGCCCACGGCGACGCCGGCTTTCGCGTTCCGGCGGACGGACAGCGCGTCGACGACGCCCGCGACGGGCAACCGGTCGGGTGACTCGTCGCTCACGGTGGGTCGGACGACCCACGGACCCAAATCCCCGTCGTTCCCGCCTCACTCCGTGATAGACAGTACCACCCAAATTTCAAAAGATTTATTGTTTGGGGCGTCGTATCCCGTACTCCCGCGAGAGTCACGGGGACCGATCGAACGACTCGGCCCGAACCGACCGGATACGGTCGAGACGGGCGAGTTAGGGGCTACAACCGAAGCACCCATCACACGGTGGAGAGGTCAACGCTCCGAAGGAGAACCGAACCGTCCCGGCGTCTGGCCGCCATGGCGGCCGGAGGCGAAGGCACGAACCGGAGTACGCGCAAGCGGACTTCGGGAGTACGGCGCGCGCGGCGGTGACAAACGCTGGTGGGAGTCCAGCTAAAGCCGGCGTTCACGCCGGCAAGGCCGGTGCGAGGCCGGCTACAGTCACCGTCGCGGCGTCGGGCCGTGTGGGACGGGGACAACGTCTCCCGTTCGAGTCCAAACCGCGGCGCTCGCGGCCCGCCGCTCGAACCGACAGCCTCTTTCGCGGTTCGAGCCATCGGAACGACCATGAAGTGGCTACGCAGCGGACTCCGGCGCGACATCTGTGCCGTCGTCTACGCCGCCGACGCGCCGACGGGCCAGCGGTGCAAGACGTCGCTCGAAGCGCACTACGACGACCACCTCGAACCGCGACGGTTCTACGGCGCACTCGACGCCCTCGAAGACGCGGGCTTTCTCGACGCGGCGACGGAGGGGATTCACGACCACTACGAACTCACCGACGCGGGCGAACGGGCGCTGCTCGCCCACTACGAGTGGCTGACCGACTGCCTGAACGACTGACGCCCGGCGCTAAACGCACGCCTCGCCGAAGGCGAGAAACGACCCCGTCCCGCCGAGGCCGACGACGGTGGCCGTACCGAGGGGGACGTCGGCGAGCGGGCCGGCCGCGTACCAGAGGAAGAAGCCGATCGTCGAGGTGACTCCGAACAGCGTCAGCGCCGTCCGCGACCCGATGCGGTCGGAGAGCGCACCACCGGAGTAGACGGCGCTGACGAGGTCCTCGAAACTCCCGTAGAGGCCGATGGCGAGGCTTCCCGCCCCGAGGACGCTCAGACGCCGCGGCGGTACCGTCCGGCCATCTGGAAGCCCGGACTGAACGCGGACGTGGCGAGCGAGAGGACCAGCACGTCGCCGTCGAGCGCGAGCAGTCGCCGAAACGTCGAGAGTGCACCGACGTCGTCGCTCACATCCACCAACGGGGGATCACATAAACGGTGGACGGGGCGTCTCCCCCGCGCTATCGGCCCGTGGTCGGACGGACCGAACCCCTAAAGGGGGTGGGGTCCTGTCTCGGACAATGACGACGGTCGGAACCGCGAACGCACCGCCCGGATCGGTGGACACGGGCAGACTCGACGTCGGGGAAACGCGTGACGGGAGCACGTTCGGTCTCCCCGTGGCCGTCATCAACGGTGCCGAGAGCGGGAAGACGCTCTACGTGCAGGCGGCGAGCGACGGCGACGAACTCAACGGGATCGGCGTCGTCCAACGGATCGTTCCGCGACTGAGCCCCGCGGAGCTCTCCGGCACCGTCATCGCCGTCGGCATCGTCAACTACCACGGCTTCCAGGTGGCCGAACACCGAAATCCGATCGACGACACGAAGATCAACCGGACCTACCCCGGCGCGGCCAACGGGACGTCGAGCGAGCGAATCGCGGCCGCGACCTACGAGATCGCCGAAGACGCCGACGTCGTCCTCGACCTCCATCAGGGGTCGACGAGCCGGATGCTCGACGAGGTTCGCGTCCGGTGTGGCCGCCGACATCGCCTCTACGACGACTGCCTCGAACTCGCGAAGACCTTCGGCTGCGGACACGTCTTCGATCAGAAGGGGCCGGACGGCCAGCTCGCCCGCGTCGCCCCCGACGACGGCATCGTCGCCGTCGATCCGGAACTCGGCGGGGCGGTCGGCTGGGACGAACGGAGCATCCAGAACGGCGTCGACGGCGTCTTCAACGTCCTCCGTGGATACGGATTTCTCGACGGCGACGTCGACACGGAGCCACAGACCCGCGCGAAGAACTTCGATCAGTACGGCACGCCCGTGGGCGGTCTGGTCCGCTTCGAACACGAACTCGGCGATCGGGTGAGCGCCGGCGAGACGCTGTTCGAGGTCACCGACGTCTTCGGGACGCTGAAGAGCCGTATCGCCGCCGACAACGACGGCGTCTTCTGGCGGGCGCGCCGGCTTCCGCAGGTCGCCACGGGCGAGTACGTCTGCTCGGTCGGCACCAACGTCGACACGTACTGATGACGCTGCGCTGTACCGTCTGTGGCGAGGAGTACGCGGACCGCTGGCGGTGCGCCTGCGGCGGCCCGCTCGACTACGCCGATCCACCGCGTCCCGACGGTCCCGCCCCCGACTTCCGCGACGTCGACACCCGGCGAGGCCTCTGGGCGTTCGACGGCTTCCTCCCGATGGACGCCCACGCGACGCTGGGCGAGGGGTTCACCCCGCTCGTCGACGCTCCCGCCTGGGACGCCGCGTTCAAACTGGAGTACGTCTTCCCGACGGGGAGTTTCAAGGACCGCGGCGCGACGACCGTCGTCTCGCGGGCCGTCGACCTCGGCGTCGATCGGATCCTCGAAGACTCCTCGGGCAACGCCGGCGCGGCCGTCGCTACCTACGCGGCACGGGCCGGCATCGACGCCGACATCTACGTCCCGGCGTCGGCCAAACAGTCAAAACTGCAGGCGATCGAGCGGACCGGCGCGACGCCCGTCCGCGTCGAGGGGAGTCGGGCGGACGTCACCGACGCCTGCGTGCGCGCCGTCGAGTCCGACGAGGGGTGGTACGCGAGTCACGCCTGGAACCCCGCCTTCTTCGCGGGGACGGCGACGTTCGCCTACGAGGTGGCCGCCCAGCGCGACTGGTCGGTGCCGGACGCCGTGGTGACGCCGCTCGGCCACGGGACGCTCTTTCTCGGGGCCTACCGCGGCTTCCGGGCGCTCCGCGACGCCGGCTGGACCGACCGGCTGCCCCGACTGCTCGGGGCGCAGGCCGCCGGCTACGCCCCCATCGCCGCCGAACTCCACGGGGAGGAGGGTGGCCGAAACGACGTCGCCGACGGCATCCGGATACGCGACCCGGTGCGGATGTCGGGCGTCCTCGACGCCGTCGAGGCGAGCGACGGCGACGCCATCGCCCTCTCGGCGGACGCCGTCGAACGCGAACGCGACGCCCTCCACCGCCGGGGGTTCTACGTCGAACCGACGTCCGCCGTCGCGCCTGCGGCCCTCCGCGCCTACCGCGAGCGGGGCGTCCTCGACGCCGACGACGACGTGGTCGTCCCCCTGACCGGAAGCGGCCTGAAAACCTAACGCCGCGAGACGACGCTCACGTACGACCCCTGTTCGGCGGTGATCCACGTCGTCATCTGGTCCTCGTCGGCGGCGTCGGCCGGATACATCGTACATCGGTCGGGTTCGTCGTCCTCGACCTCGACGGCGTACCGCACGTCGAACGTCGGCCACTCCGTGAGCGACTCGTCGGCGACCCGTATCTCGTTCGCGGCCCGTTCGTCCGAACGTTCCATGATACCGCCACTCGTCCCCGTCGACTTCAGTATGATCCGATTAGCGGAGCGAAACCGCGGCCATCCCTCGCTTATCGGCCGATTAACCGCACGAAAGGGGTGCTTATCTCAGCGCTCGGGATGTATCGGCGCGTCGAAGCCGCCACGGACGAGCGGTTTGGCGATATGTCGGCGCGCACAGGGCGGGACTTCGTACCAGCCCCGTTCGAGTTCGCGCGAGAGGGGGCCGTCGCTTTCTCGGCCGCCGTCGTTTCACAGTCCCGACAGCGATACCCCTGTCCTCGCCCCGCGCTCTCCATCGAGCGGTCGCACTCGGGGCAGGTCGGAACGACCGGTTCCGTCTCCACGAGGTCGCGGACCGCGAACTTCTCGAGTTTGAGCGTCCCTCGCCCGACTTCGCCACAGACGGTCACCCGGTCGCCGGGGCGGAGCGCTCGCACCCGGTCGCGGAACCGTTTGGTCGGTTCGAACGCGACACAGGACAGCGACGCCTCCCCGTCGCGGAGGGTGACGAAGACGTGACCGCCGGCCCGCGTCTCGGGCGCTGCGGCGACGACGCCGTCGACCCAGTAGGCCCGCCCGTCGCGGACGGCGTCGATGGGGGCAGATCGGAGGTGTGCGTCGGTCCCCTGATTCGTCAGGAACGTCGCCTCGCGGTCGACCGGTTCGCTCTCGATCGCAGCGGCCACCTCGCGGACGGCGTCGGCGTCGTCGCCGCGGACGCCGAAGAGGATCGGTCCCGGCGCGTTCGGGACGCAGACGGCCTCGCCCTCCACGCTGTCGACGGTGTCCCAGGCGTCGGGGTAGGCGGCGTCGGCCGCCTCGAAGACGGAGTCGGCGTCGACGTCGCGGGGCGTGCCACAGCGGTCGAACTCGCGGTAGCAGATGTGTTCGTAGGTCCAGTCGTCGAACGCCCGCCACGCGCCGACGGCCGCGAGCGCGCCGACGCGGCCGCGGCCCTCCTTCCACCCCCGGTGTCGGTAGCCGACCGACTCCGCGAGGGCGACGGCGTCGCCGATGGCGTGTTTCTCGCGGAGCGACCGGCGAGCGAAGTCGGCCACTGCGTCGGGGACCGACGCGGCGTCGCCCTCGGCGACGACGACGCCCGGACTCGTTCGTTCGTCGCCCGTCTCGGCCAGCGGTTCGAGCTCCGCGCGCGCGAGTTCGAGGGCGTCGGCCGCCGGCAGGTCGGTCTCGAGCGCGAGGGCGGCGTTCCCCCGCGTCTTGTACTCCACGGCCGGATTGAGGCGCACGAGTAGCCGTCGATCGATCCGGCCGCCGGCGGCCGCGACGGCCTCGGCTACCCGCGTCGCGAGGTAGGTCGTACACATCCCGCGCTCGCGGGAGTCGGTGTCGTCGAGGCCGATCAGCGTCACACTCCCCAGTTCCGCTGGGGAGTAACGCCTTTCGAGTGCCGGCCGCTCCCGTCGCTCCGCGCGAACGCGCTCCACCGGCCCGTGCGATTAGTCGACGTATAGAAATGCCTGGCTCTACGACCGTCTCGCGATGGAGACCGAATACGGGACCGAGATGGCCGACGCCGAGGCCGAGGCGTATCTGCGAGAGCAGGGCCACGGCGTCCTCTCGCTCTCACGGGACGGAGTCGCCTACGGCATCCCGATCTCGTTCGGCTACGACCCGGACGAACGGCGGTGCGTTCTCCAGTTCGTCTCTGCCCCGGAGAGCGACAAGGAGGCGTTCGTGGCGGAGACGACGACGGCGACGCTGACCGTCTACGACTGGGAGTCACCGGACGAGTGGCGAAGCGTCGTCGTCTCGGGACCGATCGAACCGATCCGGGACGCCGATCTCGTGGAGGCGGCGGACGTCTTCGCCGAGACGGGTGCGGCCATCGGACTGACCGTCTTCGGTCGATCGCTCGCCGAACTCGCAACGAACTGGTATCAACTCCGGATCGCCGAGGCGTCGGCGCGGAAGGCCCCGCGCTCGGCTGAGTGGCGCGAATCGAGGGACGACGCGTCGTTTCGACACAACCTATATATGTGCCGGATCGCTTACGTTCCGGTATGTCACGGTCCGCACTGGTCGGAAACGTCACCGCGATGTTAGAGGACGCGGGGTTCGTGGTGAGCGACCGGTGTGCCATCCGTCCCAAGAGCTTCGATCTGGCCGCCCGACGGGGTGAGGACCTCCTCCTGGTGAAGATCCTCGCGAACATCGACGCGCTGGACGGGGCGACCGGCGCGGAGATGCGTCGGCTCGGCTCGTATCTCGACGCGACGCCGATGGTCATCGGTCTGCGAACCCGAGACGAGGACCTCGATCCCGGCGTGGTGTACTTCCGCCACGGCGTGCCGGTCATCAACCCCGACACCGCCCTCGACCTGTTCATCGAGGGCGTCCCGCCGCTCATCTACGCCGCCCCCGGTGGCCTCTACGTCAACATCGACGGCGACCTGCTGGCCGACGAGCGACGCGAACGCGACATGAGTCTGGGACAGCTCGCCACGGAACTCGGCGTCTCACGCCGGACCGTCTCGAAGTACGAGGACGGCATGAACGCCAGCATCGACGTCGCTATCCAGCTCGAAGAGATGTTCGACCAGCCGTTCAGCAACCCCGTCGACGTTTTGGACGGGGCCGACGAGGTGCGCGAGGCGGAGCCGACGCCCGAAGATCCCGCGTTCGACCCGGCCGACGACCACGTGCTGGCCGTCCTCACCCGGGTCGGCTTCACCGTCCACCCCACCTCGCGCGCGCCGTTCAAGGCCGTCAGCGAGGACAGCGACCAGCGCTCGGAGAACATCCTCACCGGTCACTCGGCGTTCACGCGGAGCGCCGAAAAACGGGCGCGCATCATGTCCTCGCTCGGCGAGGTGACTCGGACTCGCTCCGTCTACTTCACCGAGGAGCGCGCGAAACGCGACTCGGTGGACGGCACCGCCCTCGTCAGCGCCGAGGAACTCGCCGACCTCGACGACCCCGACGAGATCCGCGACCTCCTGCGGGACCGCGCTCGCGAACCCGCGGAGAGTTAGCGCGTCTCAGGCCCCGTAGGTCTCTTCGAGGTAGGCCACGATGTCGTCGCTCTCGGGCATTCCGTCGACGTCGTGGTCCGCGTCGACGACGACGGGCACGCCCGTCTGGCCGCTGATCTCTTTCACTTCCGTTCGGTCGGCGTGTGAACTGGGCACCTCGTGCGTTTCGTAGTCGACGCCGAGTTCGTCGAGTTTGTGTCGTACCTTGGCGCAGTACGGACAGCCCGGGAGCTGATACAGTTGAAGTGTCGTCATCGGAGCACGGTAGTCGCCGAAGCGTAAAGAGAGCGACGAATGCGGACCCCCGCGCGGCCGAGCGGACGGTCGAACGCGGACGGATCAGGCCAGCGTCCGGGTCCGAACGACGTAGTAGAGGACGAACGCGAGGGCGAGAATCCACTGGCCGATGCTGACGTCTCCCCACTCGCCGCGGGCCGCCTTCACGATGGGGTAGGAGACGATGCCGGCGGCGATGCCGTAAGCGATGGAGTAGGTGAGGGGCATCACGAGAATGGTCATCCCGGCGGGGATGGCGTAGGTGATGTCGTCCCACGCGATGTCGACGACGTTGCGGAGCATCACGACGCCGATGACGACCAGCGCGATGTGGGAGGCGTAGAGTGGGACGGCCGCGGCGAGCGGGACGACGGCGAGCGAGAGCACGAAGAGGACGGCGACGACGAGCGCCGTCAGTCCGGTGCGGCCGCCCTCCTCGACGCCGCTGGCGGACTCGATGTACGTCGTCACGGTCGAGGTCCCGAGCATCCCGCCGACGGTGGTCCCAACGGCGTCGGCCATCAGCGGTCGGTCGATGTCGGGGAGGTTCCCGCTCTCGTCGAGGAAGCCCGCGACCTGCGAGACGCCGACGAGCGTCCCCGCGGTGTCGAAGAAGTCCACGAAGAAGAACGTGAAGACGACGAGGGCGAACGTGAACGCCTCGACGTTGGCGAACCCGGTCAGGAACGCGCCCGCGAGCGGCGTGATGTCGTAGGTAGTGTTCGTACTGGCGACGACGAGGCCGGCGTCGGGGGCGACCAGTCCGGCCTGCGTCACGATCCAGCCGGCGATCGTCGTCAGGACGATGCCGAGGATGACCGAGCCACGAATCCCGCGCGCGTAGAGCGCGAACGTCAGGAAGAGACCGAGCGTGGAGACGATGGCGACGGGGTCGGAGGCGACCGGTCCCAGCGTCACGAGCGTCGAGGGGTCGTTCGCGACGATGTTCATCGCCTGCAGGCCGATGAGGGCCAGAAAGAGGCCGATACCGGTGCCGACGGCGAATTTGACGGGCTCGGGGAAGAGTTTGATGACGTACTCACGTGCGCCCACGGCAGTCAACAGGATGAAGATGATCCCTTCGACGACGACGGCGGCGAGCGCCGTCTGCCACGGGATGCCTAATGCGCCGACGACGGTGAACGCGAAGAAGGCGTTCAGGCCGAGGCCGGGTGCCTGCCCGAACGGCCTGTTCGCGTACAGCGCCATGATGAGCGTCGCCACCGCGGCGGCGATGATGGTGACGACGGCCAGCATTGCCTCCACCTCGCCGACGGAGTAGCCGGAGATGGCGATGCCGTCCGTGAAGTTGTTACCGGGTTGGTCGGCGAGAATCGACGGGTTCACCACCACGATGTACGACATCGTGAGGAACGTCGTGATGCCCGCGAGGATCTCCGTGCGAACGGTGGTTCCGTGTTCGTGCAACTCGAAGTAGTCGACGAGTGTGTCGCGCAGCCCCATATACACGGTTGAGCATATCTGCGATACGGCACTTAACTTTTCCCATGAAACCCACCACGAACATGCACGAACGAGGCGCTTGGGGACCGTCGTCAGCGCGCCGATCGGGACGTCACTCGAACGTCGTCAGCGCGCCGACCGGTGCCTCCACGAGTTCGCGGGCCCGGTCGATGCCGACGTCGCCGACGGCGATGAGCGTGAACACGCCCGCGAGGTCGGCGTCCGCCTGTTCCGTGATGTCGAGCAGGAGTTCCTGCGTCTCGCCCGAGCGGATGAGGTCGTCGACGACGAGGACGCGGTCCCCGCCGAGACGGCCTTCGCCGGGAGGTAGTAGGTGAGTTCGATGCCGGAGGTGAGGCGCTGGCGTGACTCGATGAACTCCTCGATGGCGGTCTCTTTGGACTTTTTCGCGTACGCGAGGCGGGCGTCGAAGTAACTCGCCATGGCGGCCGCGAGGGTGATGCCGTCGGTGGCGGCGGTCAACACCACGTCGGGACGGTCGAAGCCGAAGGCGTTGGCGGCGACGGGAGCGACGAGGTCGAGAAACGGCTGGTCGAAGACGACGCCGGAGTTGTCGACGTACCCCTCCTCGTCGAAGGCGACGCGCGCCTCCAGTTCCGCCGCGAGGGCGTCGCGACCGACGTCCTCGACGACGGTGCGGGCGCGTTCGATCCCCGGGAGGACGTGGCCGTTGACGTAGCGGTTGAGGTCCCCGCCGGCAGCCCCGTCAACTCCGAGAGTTCCTCGTAGGTTCGGGTCTCCTTGAGCATCCGGAGGACGGCCACCGCCTGCAGCTGGAGGGCGGCCTTCTCTGCCCTGTTCATAGCTCACCTCATGGTCGCACAAACATGAGTATTCCGGTATCTTCGACGTATGATGTGGGCACGGACGTGTAACTACTGGTCGGCGAGGAGGTCCGCGGCCGTCAGGAGCGCTTCGAGTTCGACGCCGTGGTCCGCGAGCAGTTCGCGCGCGCCCTCCTCGCGGTCGACGACGACGATGACGCGGGAGACGACGGCCCCCGCCTCGCGAAGGGCCTCGACGGCTTCGAGCGCGCTCTTGCCCGTCGTGGCGATGTCTTCGAGGACGACGACTTCCTCGCCCTCGGCGAGGCGGCCCTCGATGCGGTTGCCGGTGCCGTACTCTTTGGTCCGTTTCCGGGCGATGACGTAGGGCGACCCCGTCTCGACGCTCGTGACGGCCACCAGCGGAACGGCACCGAGGGCGACGCCGGCGAGTTTCGTGTCGCCGACGCGGTCGGCGAACGCCTCGGCGACGAGGCGCAGACAGTCGGGGTCCGTCTCGAAGAGATACTTGTCGACGTAGTACTCGCTGGTCCCGCCGTGGGCGAGTTCGAACTCGCCGAATTTCACCGCGTCCGCCGCCCGCAACGCGTCGATGAGGTCCTGATTCGCCATTAGCGGGTGTGGGGCCGCGAAGCGACATAAACGGGACGATTACGCCCCCGGCCTCTCGCGGCAGGCCGGAGGCGTCACCAGGGTTCGGTCTTGAGTCCGAGCAGATACGCGCCGACGTTCGTCAGGACGTGTAACAGCGGCGTCGCCACGACGACGACGACGAGGCGCGGCGGCGTGAACGTCGCCGCGAACCACGCCGGCGCGACCAGCAGCGTCAGCGCCAACGCGCCGACGACGAAATCGAGCTGGTCGACGCCGGGGAAGGCGGCCCCGCGTTCGCGGCCCGTGCGGCGCTTGAGAAACGACGCGCCGACGTCGCCGGCCATCGCCCCGAACGCGAGCGAGAAGCCGACGCGCAGGGGAAACGCGCGAGTTCGACGCCGACGACGGCGGAAAGCGGGTCGTTGACGGCGTTCAACGCCAGCGCCAGCAGCGTCCCTGTGAGGGTCCCCACGACGGTGCCCCGCCAGGTCTTCCCCGCGCCGAGGAGCCGCCGGTTGCCGAGCGTCCGTCCGGCGTCGATGGGGCGGCCACCGCCGGCGAGGACGGCGGCGTTGTTCGGGACGTACGCCGGCAGCATCGCCCACAGCGCGCCGACGACGAGCGAGACGACCATACCGGCCGTTACCGGCGCGGGGGTTAAGTACCGCCGATTTCGGCCGACGGACCGCCGGTGCGTGGCAGTTCTTGCCCGGCAGTATATACGTCGCCGCGACCTACTGGCATCTATGCTTCCGCCGGTCGCGAACCGGTTCGTCGCTGGCGAGACGACTCCCGTCGCCCTCGACCACGTCCGACGGATGAACGACGCCGGCGTGAAGGTCATCCTCAACCGCCTCGGCGAGCATTACACCGACGGGGCCGCCGCCGCCGCGGACGCGGACGCCTACCGACAGTTGCTCCGCGACCTCGACGGATCGGGACTGGCGGCGTGTCTCTCGGTCAAGCCCTCGCAACTCGGACTGCTGGTGAGCGAGTCGTTCTACCGCGAGCGCTACCGCGCCGTCGTCGAAGCGGCCGCCGACCACGACGCCTTCGTCTGGAGCGACATGGAGGATTCGACGACGACGGACGCCACCCTCGACGCCTTCGAGACGGTGGCGCGGGAGTTCCCGGGCCGCGTCGGCCAGTGTCTGCAGGCGAACCTCCGGCGCACCCGGCGCGACGTCGAGCGTCTCGCGGACGTGCCGGGGAAGATTCGCCTCGTCAAGGGCGCGTACGACGAACCGTCGGACGTGGCCTACACCCGGGCCGAGGCCGTAAACGAGTCGTTTCGCGAGAACCTGGAACTGCTCTTCCAAGAGTACGACGGCGGGATCGCCGTCGCCACCCACGACCCGGAGCTGATCGACTACGCCAAGCGACTCGGCGAGACCTACGACCGCGACTTCGAGTTCCAGATGCTCATGGGCGTCCGCGAGGACGCCCAGCGCGAACTCGCGGCCGGGGGCTACGACGTCTGGCAGTACGCGCCCTACGGGCGGCGGTGGCTGGCGTACTTCTACCGCCGGATCCGCGAGCGAAAGGGGAATCTCGTGTTCGCCCTGCGCGCCCTCGTCTCGTAGCCGCGTGACCGGCGGCCCTCGAAACCCCCATTACCCAGGCGCACACACGTCTACTCGATGTCCTCGTGGAGACGTGATTTCGCCAGCGGTCTGGTCGTCCTCGTGCCCGTCCTCGTCATCCTGGTCGTGTTGAACTGGCTCTACTCGAAGATCGCGGACCTCCCGATAATCGACACGCTCCCTCCGTACTACGGGGTACCCGTCGCCATCGTGGTGTTCGTCATGCTGGTTCTGTCGGTAGGCTACCTGATGCGGACCACCGCGGGCCGCCTGGTCGAACGCGGCCTCGACGGCGCGATGAACCGCGTGCCCTCATCCGCGTCCTCTACAACGCCTCGAAACTCGCCGTCGAGACGGCGCTCACCGGCACCGAGGACCTGCAAAAGCCCGTCCGGCTGGAGGTGTGGCCGGGCGTTCGCATGACGGCGTTCAAGACGGGGAAACGCACCCGCGACGGCCGGGAAGTGCTGTTCATGCCTACCGCACCGAACATCACGACGGGGTTCGTCATGGAGGTCGAGCCCGAAGACATCGAGGAGACGGGTGAACGCGTCGAACAGGCGCTCACGCGCATCCTGAGCGCCGGCTTCGCCGAGGAGGAGACTGGCATCGACGTCGACGTCGAGGAGGAAGGGACCGATTCGGACCCGTCGGCGGACGAATGATCGTCGCCTCCGGCGAACTGCCGGGGCGTTACTCGTAGACGTAGGTGAACCACTCGGAGTGGTCGTCGATGCGGCGTTCCACCAGATCGAAGAACGTCCCCTGGATGTCCTCGGTGACGGGACCGCGCGTGCCCTCGCCGATGACGACGTTGTCCACCTTCCGGATGGGCGTCACCTCGGCCGCCGTGCCGGTGAAGAAGAGTTCGTCGGCCGTGTTGAGTTCGCCCCGGGAGATGGTGGCCTGGTCGTGGACGGTGTATCCCAGCTCGCGGGCGAGCGTGATGACGGTGTTACGCGTGATGCCGTCGAGGATGCTCTCGGAGAGGCCGGGGTGTAGATCTCGCCGTCGCGAATCATAAAGAGATTCTCGCCCGGGCCCTCGGCGACGTCGCCCTCCTTGTTGAGGACGATGGCCTCGGTGTAGCCGTTGCGGCGAGCCTCCTCGCCGGCAAGCATCGAGTTCACGTAGAGGCCCGTCGTCTTGGCGTTGGTCGGGATCTGGCTGGAGGCGTGTTTGCGCCACGAGGAAACCATCACTTCGACGCCCTCTTCGAGGGCTTCCTCGCCGAGATACGCGCCCCACGGCCACGCGGCGATGGCCACCTTGACCGGGCAGTCCTTGGGACTGACGCCGAGCGAATCGTAGCCGTAGAACGCCACCGGGCGGATGTAACAGCCGTCCAGTTCCTGTCGGCGGATGAGTTCCGTCGTCGCCGCGGTCAGCTCCTCCCGTTCGAACGGGATGTCCATGTTGTAGGGTTGGCCGGAGGCGTAAAAGCGGTCCAGATGCTCGTCCCACCGGAAGATGGCAGGGCCCTCTTCCGTGTCGTAACACCGGACGCCCTCGAAGACGCCCGTGCCGTAGTGGAGGCCGTGTGTCAGCACGTGGACCTGGGCGTCGTCCCAGTCGACGAACTCGCCGTCCATCCAGATCGTGCTCACGTCCATTTCGTCGAATCCCATACTCCCGGCTTGGTGGGGATTGACATAAAAGCATAAGTCTCGGCAGTCGGGGCTGCCGACGGTCAGCCCAGTTCGGCGACGAGTTCCGTGCCGTCGACGTACGGCAGGCCGTGCCGGCGAGCGTACGCTCTCGCGTCGGCCGTCGAGAGCGCACCGCCGGATTCGTCGTCGAGCATCTCGCACCCGGCCACCGCCGGCGGCAGGTCCGCCGCCTCGGCGAGGGCGAGGCCGAGTTCCGTGTGGCCGCGCCGGTCCGAGAGGAGACCGGGTGCGGCCTTCAACAGGTGGACGTGGCCCGGCATTCGGAACTCCGCGGCGAAGTCGTCCGCGTCGTAGTCGGCGTCGGCGCGGACGCTCGCGGCGACGTCGCCGAGACGCCGCATCGTCAGCGCCCGGTCGTCGTCGGTCACGCCGGTGTAGGTGTCGCGGTGGTTGACGGTGAACGAAAAGGACGGGTGGGCGTCGTAGCCCAGGTCCGAGTGGTCGTTCGCGGGTGGTCGACGACGTCGTGTCGGAAGGGGAGATCGAGGCGGTCGGCCACCTCGTGGGCGAACGCGACGAAGACGAGGCCGCCGCCGTCGTTGCGGAGGCGGGAGACGGCCGCCGGCGTCACCGCGCCGGCGGGGTAGAGGAGGTCCGTCTCGCCCTCCCGTTCGTCGAAGTCGTGGACGAGGACGGGTTCGCCCGCGCGGAACGCGGCGATCGCGCGGGAGACGGCCCCGGTCGCGTGCTGGCTCATGCTCACACCTCCTCGACGTGGATGTCGAGTTCGTCGCCGTCCGCGAGGTCGAGGGCGTCGCGGAGTTTCACCGGCGCGATGAGTTCGAGTTGCGTCGAATCGTGGTGGGTGCGCTCGGGGACGATGATATGCGCCTGCTCGTACGTCTCGCCGCCCGCGTCCAGGTTTGCCGCGTAACAGGTCGCCGGTCCGTACGTCCGTTCGTCGCCCTCCCAGCCGTCGATGGGCACGGCGTCGAGGGCGGCCATTTCGCCGCGGGCGTGGACGCTCTCCTCGTCGAGTTCGACGTTGAGCGTCCCCGGGAACGGTTCGTATCCCAGTCGCTCTTCGAACTGGCGTTTGTAGCCCGGGAGCGAGATGTAATGTCGCCCCTCGCCCATCCCGCTGGTGACGGCCCCGACGAGCGTCAGCGAGGCGTCCCCCTCGAAGATGCGGCGGTAGTCGGCGTACTCGCGGCGAAGCGCCGCCTCGCCGTCCTCCGTCACCGAGACGAGCTGGCCGTCGGCGACGACGTTCCGTTCGAGGAGGCCGGTCTCGTCGAGACGGCGGAGCCGGCGGGACGCGGTCTGTGTGGAGGCGTCGAGGCGGTCGCCGAGGCTGGAACAGGAGACTTTCACCGACCCCGACAGCCCGCCGTCGAGCGCCACGAGCTTCAGCGCGGCGAGTTCGTCGTACCCGACCGCGGGCGCTGCTGTCGTCTCTGCCATACTGGCCGTTGGCCATCGCTTCCCATAAGCGTATCGAATATGGGAAGCGTATCAAAATTGGAACGGGTGGAGCGCTCTCGTCTCACCTTCGGCATCTCGTCTGGTAAGTGCGTCGGTTCCGGCGACGCCGTTCGGAAACCCATTTACCCGCCGGCCGAAAACGGACGCCCATGTTCAGAGCATTTCGCTCGGAGGTCGAGACGGCGGTTTCTGACGCCCTCGCCGCGCTCGATCTACCGACCGACGACCTCGGTATCGAGGAGCCGCCGGAGGACGTCCCCGCCGCTCTCGCGTCCAGCGTCGCCTTCCGGCTGGCCGACGAGGTCGGAGCCCCGCCGCCGAACGTCGCCGGCGACGTCGCCGCCGAAATCGACCCCGCCGAGTTCGACTACCTCGGTGACGTGGACACGCAGGGTCCGTACGTCAACTTCCACGTCACCGACGCCTACTTCGCGGACACCCTCGACGCCGCCCAGGCCGGCGACTACGGGTCGCTCCCCGACCGCGAGACGAGCGTCGTCGTCGAGCACACGAGCGCGAATCCCACGGGGCCAGTTCACGTCGGCCGCGCCCGCAACCCGATCCTCGGCGACGCCATCGCCCGACTCCTCGAATACGCGGGCTACGACGTCAATCGCCACTACTACGTCAACGACGCCGGTCGACAGGTCGCCGTCTTCACGTGGGCCTACGAGACGTTCGACGAGTCGGACCTACCCGACCCCGAACGCGACCGCGCCGACTACGAACTCGTCCGCTACTACCGCAAGGGCAACGACTTCCTCGAAACCGCCGACCCGGACCGCGTCGAGGAGGCCGAAGCCGAAATCGAGGCCATCATGCAGGGGTTAGAGGAAGGCGACGAGGCGGTCTACGACCGCGTCGCGCGGGTCGTCGACAACGTCCTCTCGGGGATGAAGGAGTCCCTCGCTCGCCTCCCCGCCGAGTTCGACGAGTTCGTCAAGGAGACGCGCTTCATCCGCAACGGCGACGCCGACGACGTCGTGTCCCGCCTCAAGGAGTCCGACCACTCCGTCTACGAGGAGGACGCGTGGCAACTCGACCTCTCTGCGTTCGGCTTCGAGAAGAACCTCGTTTTCCTCCGGTCGGACGGGACGACCCTCTACACGACCCGTGATTTGGCCCACCACGAGTGGAAGTTCGACAACTACGACCGCGCCGTGACGGTGTTGGGAGAAGACCACAAACTGCAGGCCGAACAGCTCCGTACCGCCCTCGAAATCCTCGGTAACGACACCGACCAGCTGCGGTCGACGTTCTACTCGTGGGTGAACCTCCCCGAAGGCGGGATGAGCACCCGAAAGGGGACCGGAATCGATCTCGACGACCTGCTGGACGAGGCCGTCCGTCGCGCCCGCGAGGAGGTCGAATCTCGCCTCGACACCCGCATTCGGAGCGACGAACTCACCGAGGACGACGTCGACCGCATCGCCCACCAGGTCGGCATCGGAGCCGTCCGCTACGACATCGTCTCGAAACAGCCGACCAAGGGCATCACCTTCGAGTGGGAACGCGCCCTCGACTTCGAGGCCCAGAGCGCGCCGTACGTCCAGTACGTCCACGCGCGGTGTTGTGGCATCCTGGAAGAGGCCGACGAGTCGCCGGCGGCCGACGTGGACGCCGACCTGCTCGACGAACCCGAAGAGCGCGCCCTCCTGCATCGCATCGCCCGGTTCCCGGCGGTCGTCGAGGAGGCGGCCGACGACCTGGAACCCCACGTCGTCGCCACCTACACCCGTGACTTCGCGGAGACGTTCAACGCGTTCTACCGCGAGTGTCCGGTCCTCACCGCGTCCGCGGAGCGCCGGGCCGCTCGCCTCGCCCTCGTGGCGGCCGCCCGCCACACCGTCGCCAACGCACTCGACGTCCTCGGCGTCGCCGCCCCCGACTCAATGTAGCGGCAGGAGAACCGCCCCGGCGACCAGCGACCCGCCGACCGCCTGTACCGCGTACGCACCGGCACCCAGCGCCAGCAGTAGAAACAGGACGATCCACCAGAACGGAACGGTATTCGTGTTTGCCATACCGGGACTCCGAACAGCGGCGTAAAAGAACTTCCCGTTCAGCCCAACAACCAGCCGAGAAAGCCCCCTCGACCGCTCGAATCGTCGTCGGTCGCCGTCTCTCCTTCGGCGTCGTCGGTCGTCGATTCCCCGTCGTTCTCGTCGGGCCGCTCCCCTCCGGTGGCCATCGAGTCGGGCGTCTCGGATTCGGTGGTCGCTTCGGAGTCGCTGGTCGCTTCGGAGTCGTCGGCCACGTCGACGTTCGCTCCGCTCTCGGCGTCTTCGATCGTCACCGACGACGCCTCCCGTTCGCCCGTCGCTTCCGCCGTTTCGCCGTCGCTCGGTTCGCCTTCGTCCGGCCCTTCGGAGCGACGCTCGCCGGGCGCGGTCGCCGGCTCCTCGGGCGCGAGACTCGGGTCGAACAGGTCGGCGGCGAGCCGGCGGTACGCGAGTGCGGCCGGACTCTCGGGCGTCCGGACGACGGCCGGTTCGCCCGCCGCGACGGCCGCCCGCATCTCGGGGTCGTCGGGGATGCGTCCGCGGATCGGTGCGTTCACGACGTCGCGGACGGCCTCGTCGACGGCCTCGTCGACGTCGGTCAGGACGAGCCCCGTGACGGGCGTATCGAGGCGACCGGCCACCTCGCGCGTCTTCTCCGTGTCACGGAGGGCGTTCGGATCCGGCGTGGAGACGAGGAGGACCTCGTCGGCCAGCCCCAGCGGGAGGACGCTGTCGTGGCTCAGGCCGGCGGCGGTGTCGAGGAGGACGTAGTCGTAGACGTCGAGGGTATCCACGATGGCGTGCAGGCCGGCGGGGTCGGCGCGGCCGAACGCGTCGAGGGCCGCCGCGCCCGGAACGACGTCGAGTCCGGCCGGTCCCTTGTGGACGGCGTCCGCCGTGTCGGCCGTTCCCGCGAGGACGTCGTGGATCGTCGCTTTCTCGGGGGCGACACCGAGCGCTCCTCCGAGGTTGCCCATGCCGAGGTCGGCGTCGACGGCGATCACCTCGTAGCCACCGGCTGCCAGTGCCGTCCCGAGGTTGGCGACCGTCGCCGTCTTGCCGACCCCGCCCTTGCCGCTGGCGACTGCGTAGACCCGTCCCATAGCTCGCCTAAACGCATCCGCGACTGCAATATAAATGTAGGCCCCGAAACGGCCGAACCCCGGCCCAGTCAAAGGTTACTTACCCGCTGGAGGGCCTATATCCGGTAATGAGTACCGACGCCGAAGAGGCGGGTGAGGACCGCCGGAAATACGAGTTCCGGAAGGTCATCGAGGACCTCAAGGAGTACGAGGGCTCGGGCACCCAACTCGTCACTATCTACGTTCCTCCGGACAAGCAGATTTCCGACGTCGTCGCCCACGTGACACAGGAACACAGCGAGGCGAGCAACATCAAATCGAAGCAGACGCGGACGAACGTCCAGGACGCGCTGACGAGCATCAAAGACCGCCTCCGCTACTACGAGACCTACCCCCCGACAACGGGCTGGTCATCTTCAGCGGGGCCGTCGACGCCGGCGGCGGACAGACCGACATGGTGACCAAGGTGCTGGAGAGCCCGCCCCAGCCGATCGAGTCGTTCCGCTACCACTGCGATTCGGATTTCCTGACCGAACCCCTGGAGGAGATGCTCTCGGACAAGGGGCTGTTCGGGCTCATCGTCCTCGACCGGCGCGAGGCCAACGTCGGCTGGCTGAAGGGCAAACGCGTCGAACCCGTCAAGAGCACCTCCTCGCTGGTCCCCGGCAAACAGCGGAAAGGCGGCCAGTCCGCCCAGCGGTTCGCCCGCCTCCGCCTCGAGGCCATCGACAACTTCTATCAGGAAGTCGCGGGCATGGCGGACGACCTGTTCGTCCCCAAGCGCCACGAACTCGACGGTATCCTCGTGGGCGGTCCCTCGCCGACCAAGGACGAATTCCTCGACGGCGACTACCTCCACCACGAACTGCGGGACGACGTCGTCGGCAAGTTCGACGTCTCCTACACCGACGAATCCGGCCTCTACGACCTCGTCGACGCCGCACAGGAGGTGCTCGCGGACCAGGAGGTGATGAAGGACAAATCCGAGATGGAGGAGTTCTTCGAGAAACTCCACACCGGCGAACTCGCGACCTACGGCTTCGAGCAGACCCGGCGCAACCTCGTCATGGGTTCGGTCGACCGCCTGCTCATCAGCGAGGACCTCCGGAAGGACGTCGTCGTCTACGACTGCGACGGACAGGAGGAGTTCGAAGTGGTGGACCGCCGCCACTCGACGCCGGACCACGAGTGCGAGGACGGCGGCGAGGCCGAGGTGCAAGACCGCGAAGACGTCATCGAGCATCTGATGGCCATCGCCGAACAGCGCGGCACCGAGACGAAGTTCATCAGCACCGACTTCGAGAAAGGCGAGCAACTGCACGACGCCTTCGGCGGCGTCGCCGGCATCCTGCGGTACTCGACGGGCGTCTAATCTTCTAACGTCCCCGCCAACTGCGGGCGACGCCGGTCGATGTCGAAATGCGGTTCGACGCTCCCCGCGACCGCGAGTCTGTCGAGCGTCAGGAGGACGTCCGCCCCCTCCCGTTCGGCGCGTTCGCAGAGCGAGACGACGTCCGCTCGGTTCAACGCGAGCGACCCTAACTTCCCGAGCGCGAGCGCGAGTGCGACGCCCGCGTCGCCGGACGGGAAATCGTCGAGAACCGCGTCGAACGAGGGGTCCGTCTCCCCGCGTCCGCCGGATGGGTTCGGAGACAGACCGTACAGATAGCGGCGTGGGCGCTCTCCTCGGGGGCGTACTCGAGCAGGTCGGACGGCACCGAAAACGAGACGGTCGGGCCGTCACACTCTGGGCAGGACACGTCAGTCGGCCGTAGCCGCTTCGGCTTCCGCTTTCTCCGCTTCCTCTTCTTCCTCTTCTTCCTTCTTTGCCTTGATCTTCTTGAGCCGGAAGATCTCCTCGCGCTCCTGTTCTTCGAGTTTCTGCTCGATGTACTCCTTGTTCTCGTGGAGGTCGGGCAGGAGTTTGAACTCGAGGGCGTTGACGCGGCGTTTGGTCGTCTCGATCTCCTCTAGCATCTTCTTCATCGCCGTCTCGACCTCGGCGGCGAGGATGATGGTCTCCAGGAGTTCCTCGTAAGCGTCGGCCGCCTCGTCGATGCGGGCCGACGAGCCGAGCAGGCCGTAGCCGCGCTGGTCGAGGCTCTTTTTGACCCGCGAGGACTCGATCTGCGGGACGACCACGCCCATGATGTTTTTCGACTGCGTCGTGATCTCGGGATGTTCTTTCAGCGCCGCGGCGGCACCGCGAACGGCCACGTCGCCCTCCATGGCGCGGGCCATGTTGATCTTCTCCTGGGCCGTGTCGTAATCTTCGTCGAGTTTGGAGCGGATGTCCTGGGCCTGATCGAGGATGTCCATGAACTCCATGATGAGGCCGTCACGTTTCTGTTCGAGCGTGTCGTGGCCCCGCTCCGAGAGTTCGATGCGGTCCTCTATCGCCATGAGGTTCTTGCGGGTCGGTTTGACGTCCTCGGCCATGTCGTCGGAGGATTCGAACTGCAGGCGGATAACTTTTGCAGTTTCCCGACTCCACGAGACCAACGGTTAAGTCCGAGATAGACGTTGACGGCCCATGGCTCCCGTCAACGAGGCCGATCTCGACTGGACCGAACTCGACCACGGCGAGACGAACTTTCGGCGCAAGCAGTTGGGCGAAGCGGCCGGTGGCGACCGACTCGGCTGTAGCCTCTACGAACTCCCGCCGGGACGTCGATCGTGGCCGTACCACTACCACACCGCCAACGAGGAGGCCATCTACGTCCTCTCGGGGACCGGAATACTCCGTCTCGACGGCGACACTCATCCCCTCCGCGCCGGCGACTACGTCGCCTGCCCCGCCGACGAGTCCGGCGGCCACCGCGTCGTCAACGACGCCGACGAACCGCTCCGCTATCTCGCGGTGTCGACGATGAACGATCCGGACGTGACGGTCTACCCCGACTCCGGCAAAGTCGGCGTCTTCGTCGGCGCGCCGCCCGGCGGCCGGGACGAGCGGTCGCTCCACGGCTACTACCGGCTAGACGACGCCGTGGACTACTGGGACGGGGAGGCGTAGCGCGGGACTCGGACCGGAGCGTCAGGCGGGCCGCACGCCCAGCTCGAAGGCGACGATCACGGCGTAGTTCGACACCGAGAGGCTCAGGTACGCGAGCGCGGGGACGGCGAGCGAGTCGCTTCGCTCGTAGGCGTCCGCCGCGATGGCGAGGACGGCGAGCTGCGTGAGGGTGAAGACGCCGTCCGCGAGCGACTCGGTCTCCGCGACGCTCGAGACGAGGACGACGGCGACGAACAGGACGACGGGAACGTACGCCAGATACCGGAGCCGCCTCCGGTCGACGTACCCGCTCACGAACTGGGCGACGCCGAGGAGGATCACGAACAGTATCGCACCGGCGAGCTTTCCCCGGTCGGGAACCGGCGTGAGGCCGCCCGTGTCGCTCGTCATCGCGAACCCCGTCACGAGCGTCGTGACGACGACCGCTCGCCGCCCGCCGACGACCCGCTCGAAGCTCCGCTGGACGAGCAGCTGACACGTCAGCACCAGGCTCGGAACGGTGACCAGGACCCCGACGCCGGCGACGAGGAGAACGGGCGTCAGCGACGCCCCGCCCGGTAGTACGTCGCGAGCAGCGAACTGTAGGAGACGCCGGTGAGGACGCCGACGAGTTTGGTGACGCCGACCAGGACCGGCGGCGCGAGCGCGGCGAGACCCACGATCGGCAGGTCGGTTCGCGACGGCGCTTCCAGCCCCACGTCGCCGTCGCGGTAGGCGACGTAGCCGCCGACGAACAGGGCGAGGCCGGCGACGAACAGGCCGCCGGTGAGGAGGCCGGCGAGTAGCAGAGACCTCGGCCCGTCGAGTGCCGTCACGAGGACGTCGGTGAGACGGCGGACCAGACGCTGCCAGACGAACACGCCGACGAGCGCGCCGGCGACGAGGCCACACTCCACGACTATCGGGCGGACAGCGTCGTCGGCGCGTGCGCTTCGGAGGGACATTCGTCTTCCGACTGGGGGCGCGGGGCCTTGATTCGCTCGGCGAGACGGAAAGGGAGAAGAACTGGGCTTCGGCTTCGACCGCTTCTTCCTCTTCTTCGCGGTAGTACTTCTCGATGAGTTCCTCGTCGACGCGGTTGAGTTCTGCCTTCGGGAACATCGAGAGGAGGTCCCAGCCGATGTCGAGCGTTTCGTCGATGGAGCGGTCGGTGTCGAAGCCCTGGTCGACGAACTCCGCTTCGAAGCGGTCAGCGAAGTCGAGGTACTTGTTGTCGCGTTCGCTCAGCGCCTCGCGGCCGACGATGTTCACCAGGTCGCGCAGGTCCTCGCCCTCCGCGTACGCGGCGTACATCTGGTCGGAGACGTCGGCGTGGTCCTCGCGGGTGAGGCCCTCGCCGATGCCGTCGTCCATCAGGCGCGAGAGGGAGGGGAGCACGTTGACCGGCGGGCGGACCCCCTGCGAGTTGAGGTCGCGGTCGACGTAGATCTGCCCTTCCGTGATGTAGCCCGTCAGATCGGGAATCGGGTGGGTGTCGTCGTCGCCGGGCATCGTGAGGATGGGAATCTGCGTGACCGAGCCCTCGCGTCCCTCGATGCGGCCGGCGCGCTCGTAGAGCTGTGCGAGGTCGGTGTACATGTACCCGGGGTAGCCACGGCGGCCCGGAACCTCCTCGCGGGCGGCACCGATCTCGCGCAGCGCCTCGCAGTAGTTGGTCATGTCCGTGAGGATGACCAGCACGTGGTAATCCTTCTCGAAGGCGAGGTACTCGGCCGTCGTGAGGGCCATCCGCGGCGTGACCGTCCGCTCGACGGCGGGGTCGTCCGCGAGGTTCATGAAGACCACGGAGCGCTCCAGCGCGCCGGTGCGCTCGAAGTCCTCCATGAACTCGTTTGCCTCCTCCTGGGTGATACCCATCGCGCCGAAGATGACCGCGAACTCGGAGCCCCCTTCGTCTCCCTCCTCTTCTTCGGGCACCGTCGCCTGGCGGGCGACCTGCAGTGCGAGCTCGTTGTGCGGCAGGCCGGAACCGGAGAAGATCGGTAGCTTCTGTCCGCGGACGAGTGTGTTCATGCCGTCGATGGCGGAGACGCCCGTCTGGATGAACTCCTCGGGGTACTCCCGCGAGACGGGGTTGATCGCCGCGCCGACGATGTCGTGGCGCTCTTCCGGAACGATCTCCGGGCCGCCGTCGATGGGGTTGCCCGAGCCGTCGAGCACCCGTCCGAGGAGGTCCTCGGTGACGGGCATCTTCAGCGTCTCGCCGAGGAATCGGACGGACGCGTTCTTGTCGATACCGGTGGTCCCCTCGAACACCTGGATGGCGACGACGCCCTCCGAGGATTCGAGGACCTGTCCGCGCTTGGTTTCGCCCTGCGGCGTCTCGATCTCGACGATCTCGTCGTATCCGATCGCCTCGTCGACTTCGGCGAACACCAGCGGACCGCTGATCTCGGTGATGGTCTGGTACTCTTTCATCAGTACTTCTCCCGGAGTTGCTCCGTGATGTCGTCTTTCAGCGCTTCGATGTACTCGTCCCAGTCTTCCTGCACGCCGATACGGTTCAGACGCGGCGCGGCGTCGATGTCCGTGATCTCCTCGACGGGGACGCCCGCTTCGAGTGCGCGGAACGCCTCGTCGTTGAACGCCTTGATGGCCGTCAGGATGCCGTAGGTCTTGGCCGGCTCACAGTAGGTGTCGGTGTCGTGGAACGCGTTCTGCTGGAGATACGCCTCGCGCAGGTAACGCGCGACTTCCAGCGTCAGCTGCTGGTCTTCCGGCAGGGCGTCCTTGCCGACGAGCTGGACGATCTCCTGCAGTTCGCCCTCCTCGTCGAGGACGTCGACGGCCCACTGGCGGATGTCCGCCCAGTCCTCGGCGACGTTCTCGGTGAACCACGGATCGAGCTGTTCCCGGTAGAGCGAGTAGGACTCGTTCCAGTTGATCGCCGGGAAGTGCCGGCGCTCGGCGAGGTCGGCGTCCAGCGCCCAGAACGTCTTGACGATGCGCAGCGTGTTCTGCGTGACCGGCTCCGAGAAGTCGCCGCCCGGCGGCGAGACGGCCCCGATGACGGAGACCGACCCCTCGGTGTCGTTGATGTTCTCGAAGTAGCCGGCGCGCTCGTAGAACTCGGAGAGGCGCGCGGCGAGGTAGGCGGGGTAGCCCTCCTCGCCGGGCATCTCCTCCAGTCGGCTGCTGATCTCGCGCATGGCCTCGGCCCACCGCGAGGTGGAGTCGGCCATCAGCGCCACGTCGTAGCCCATGTCGCGGTAGAACTCCGCGATGGTGATGCCCGTGTAGACGCAGGACTCGCGCGCGGCCACCGGCATGTTCGACGTGTTGGCGATGAGCGACGTGCGGGCCATCAGCGGGTTGCCCGTCTTCGGGTCTTCCAGCTCCGGGAAGTCCTCGATGACCTCCGTCATCTCGTTGCCGCGCTCGCCACAGCCGACGTAGACGACGATGTCCGCGTCGGCCCACTTGGCGAGCTGGTGCTGGGTGACTGTCTTCCCGGAGCCGAAGGGCCCCGGGATGGCGGCCGTCCCGCCTTTCGCGATGGGGAAGAGACCGTCGAGGATGCGCTGGCCGGAGACCAGCGGCGTCCGCGGCGTCTTCTTCTCCTGGGCCGGGCGCGCTTCGCGCACCGGCCACTCCTGGTGCATCGTCACTTCCTCGCCGGTGTCGAGTTCGACGATCGCGTCGGTGACGGTGAACTCGCCCTCCTCGACGGCGACGACTTCGCCGCCCTCGAAGTCCGGCGGCACCATGACCTTGTGCTCGATGGTGACCGTCTCGGGGACCGTCCCCACGACGTCGCCGGGTTCGACGATTTCGCCTTCCTCGACCTCGGGCGTGAACTCCCACTCCTCGTCGAGGTCGATGCCGGGGGCGTCGACCCCGCGGTCGAGGAACGCGCTGTCCATCTTCTCTTCGAGGACGTCGAGGGGCCGCTGGACGCCGTCGTAGATGGCGTCGAGCATCCCCGGTCCGAGGTCGACCGTCAGCGGCTCGCCCGTGTTCTCGACGGGTTCGCCGGGGGCGACGCCGGACGTCTCCTCGTACACCTGAACGGTCGTGATGTCGCCTTCGATCTCGATGACCTCACCCATCAGCCCTTCGTGTCCGACGTACACGACGTCGTTCATCCGGGCGTCGAGGTCCTTGGCGGTCACGACCGGACCACTCACGCTGTTGATGATGCCGTCCTCACGGACGGTCTCTTCTGTTGCCTGACTCATGTTAGTCTTCCTCCATCAGATCGATACCGATGGCTCGTTTGATCTGCTCGCGCAGTCCGCCGCTGCCCGCGCCACCGCCGAGGGTGACGAGGACGGGTTCGACGCTCCCCTCGACCGACTCCCGGACCTGCCGCGAGAGGTGGTCCATGTCGTCGTCGTGCATCACGACGATGCCGACGTCGTCGTCTTCGAGGGTCGTCTGGACGGCGTCGTCTAGCTGTTCGTCTTTCTGCTCTTCCGGGACGTTCTCGCACTTGCGAACGCCCGCGAGTCGGAAGCCCGTCGTGAACTCGGGGCTCCCGACGACGGCGATTTCCTGGCTCATAGGATCACCAGCTCCTCTTCGATCTCCTCCTCGGAGAGGCCGGCCTCGCGTCCGCGAGCGATGGCCCGGATGTTGTCCACCTCGCGCTCCTTGGCGAGGATGTACGAGATGACCGGGGCCACCGACAGCGGGTGGACGATGCCGAGGCGGTCCGAGTATTCGAGCAACGCTGCCTCCAGCGCGCGTTCGAACTCGATGAGGCTCTCTGCGGTCTCCAGTTCGTCGAGCGCCTGCGAGAGGTCGTCACCGTACGGGCTGTCGCGGAGGTGCTGGACGAGTTCGTCCGGGTTCGCCGCGAGCGAACTCAACTCCGCGGCCGAAAAGAGCCGGCCGCCCTCGATGTAATACTCCGAGGGGTCGATGTCCGCCCCGCTCCGCGCCAGCCGGAGCGCGTTCCGGACGTTCCGGAAGTCGATCTCCGCCTGCAGGAACTCGTGGTAGAGCTGCGTCGCCTCGTTGACGTCGAGCCCTTCGATCAACTGCTCGTAGAACGCGCGGTCGACGGCGTTCTCCAGGGGCACCAGCACGCCCGACTCCTCGTACTCGTCGTAGGCGTCGCGCAAGGGCTCGGCGAAGATCGTCCCGTCGAGCAGTTCGGTGACGTCTTCGATGCTCCCCGCGTCGAGGAGCTGGTCGAGCAGCCGGCCCGAGAACTCCCCCGCGCGGATGAGGTCGGTTTCGACCTCCTCGCGGGCGGTGTCGGAGTAAATCCCCCGAATGACCGTCTTCACGTTCCACGCGTCGAACTTCCGCAGGTACCGGGCGATCAGGTCGTAGAGACGCCCCTCGGCCCAGTCGAGGAGGTCGTCGAAATGCTTCGCGAGATTCCGGTTCAACGCGTACTCGATGAGGTCGACGCCCGAATGTCGAGCCCCGAGCGCGTTGATCTCCGTCTCGTACTCCGACTCCTCCATGAAGCGGGCGATTTCGGCCGGCCCCATTCGAATCAGTTTCCGATACTCCTCGTCGCTGAACAGCGCGGCCCGCCGCGACCGGACGCGAGCGGTGACGTACTCCGGGTTCGAACCGCCGGCTGTGGTACTCATCGCTCGAACAGTCGGTTACTCAGTTCCTTCAAGTTGTCCTCCCAGACGTCTTCGAGAACGGAGTCGAAGGTGTTGTTCACGCGGACCCTGGACTGTTCGCTCTCGACGACGACGCCGCCGAGACAGTCGTACGGCCCCGCGTAACTGAACCCCTCGTACTCGTCGAGGACGTCTTCGAGCAGGTCGGCGTCGGACTCCCGGCCGCGGACGGCGACGTCTTCGTCGCCTTCGAACTCCTCGGCCGCGGCGTCGAGCAGCGCCCGGGTCAGCTCCTCGCGTTTCTCGCCGTCGATGTCGGCGACGGCCTCCTCGACGCGCTCGCGCACGTCCTCGAGGATGTCGCGACGGGCTTCGAGGCGCTCCTGTTTCGCCTCCAGCTTGGCGCTCGAGATCGTCTGCTCGCGCTCCTGCTCGATCTTCCGTTCGATCTCCTGCTCTCGCTCCTCGCGGAGCTGTTCCGCGTCCTGTTCTGCGTCCTCGATTATCTCCTCGGCGCGTTCTTCTCCCTCTTCGCGGATTTCCTCCGCACGCGCGCGGGCTTCGTCTCGAATGTCCTCGACAACTGTATCCAAACTCATTGGTAAGGGGGAGAGACGGTGTTCAGACCAGGAACACGACGACGAGCGCGAGGATGACGAGCGTCTCGGGCAGCACCGTCAGGATGAGCCCGTTGACGAACAGACTCTCGTCCTCTGCGATAGCCCCCATCGCCGCCGCCCCGATGCCGCGCTCCGCGTATCCCGCACCGAACGCCGCGAGCCCGACCGCGAGCGCCGCTGCCGCCGTCGGTTCGAGTGCCGGTGCCGCTCCCTCTGCTTGCAGTGCGATTTGGCTGAATGTTTCCATCATAGTATGTGTCTCCTCTGGTACCGGATTCGTCTCCGAACGTGCGTATGTGCCGAGAGATGACTCATAAAGCTTCCCAAACCGTCCGGAGGTTACGATCGAGACGTACGGCAGGCTGTACGACCGTTTTCTCCCCTGATAGGAGGGGACGAAGACGGGCGACGCCGGGTCGGACGTCGAGCGCGCCGGTCAGTCCTCGGTGGTGTAGGTCCGCTCGTAGCCGAACGGGTCGTACGCGCGGCCGCCACCCTCGAAGAACTTCCCGAAGAACTCGACGTACTCGAGACGAATCGCCTGCAGGCCGGCGCTCGTCACGCCGAGCGCGAGGACGAGCGCGTGGCCGAGCACCAGGACGACGAGCCCGACGAGGAGCGTCGCGGCGTCGCCGTGGACGAGCCCGCCGAACATGATCTCGGTCACTTCGTGACCGTGCGCCATGTCGCCGACGTGGGGCATGTGGCCGAGGCCGAAGTGCCACTCGGCGTCCTGCCCGTGGCCCGTGACGTAGACGCCGAAAAACAGGAGGTTGACCGTGAAGGCCATCCCTGCCTTCGCGAGCAACACGGCGGCGATCCGCGTGTACGACAGGACGTTCACGAGGACGTTCAGGAACTCGACGGCCTCGATGGGCTCGCCGACGGCGAGCAGGACGAGGCCGACGGCGAAGACGCCGAGACCGGCCCAGCCGACGATGGCCGGGAAGCCGGCGAATCCGATGGGAATGACCCCATCGGCGGCGAACGTCGTGTACAGGAACGCCGGAGCCGTTCCCTGGACGACGTCGCTGAAGATCCAGACCCAGAGGCCGTTCAGCATCAACAGCCACGACCCGCTCTCGTAGACGGCGTGTTTGGCGTCGTGGAGGTTGAAGTTCTCGACGAAGTCGAGGATCCAGCCGACGTTGAGGTGGAAGATGCCGGCGAGGACGCTCACGACGAGCCAGCCGCGGGCCCACTCGATGCCGGCGGGCGAGAGCCCTTTCTCCATCGGCGGGTGGCCGGCCCAGACGTACTCGGAGATGAGATGCAGCCCGAAGATTTCGCCGTAGAGGATTCCGAACAGCGCCGTGAACGCGCCGGCGAAGAGGGTGACCCCACCCATGCTCTTGAACGCGGGGTTGTCGCCGTACTTCGTATACAGGACGTATCCGATTCCGGCGTAGATGAGGCCGTATCCGAGGTCACCGATCATGAAGCCGAAAAACGCCGGGAACGTCAGAAACAGGAAGACGGTGGGGTCGAACTCGGAGTATTTCGGGCGGTTGACCGCCTGGACGAGGAGTTCGAACGGCTTGACCACGCCCGGGTTGTCCTGGACGACCGGCGGCTGGTCGTCTTTCATCGTCACGGCGTCGCCGCCGTCGGAGATGGTAGTCACGCCGCCGTCCGCGGCGACGTCCTCCCGGTGGTGAGTGCCGTTGCTCGTGTACTCGGCGCGTTCCAGCTCCTCGATCTGGACGCGGTCGCCGACCGACTCTTCGAGCGCGGTGGCGAGGTCGTCGTATCGCTCGGTCGGCACCCATCCCTCGGCGACGAACGCGTTGGTCGTCGTCGCGAACGAGAGCGGCGCTTCCGTCTTCTGGACGTCGATGGAGAGTTTCTCCTCGGCCGCGAGCAGGAAGCCGGCCGCGTCGAGTTTCAGGTCTTCGAGTTCGTCCTCGACGGTGTCGAGCTTCGACCGGAGCTGCTGTTCCCGGTGTTCGAGTTCGCGGATGTACTCCTCCGGGCTGCCGTCGGCGTCGGGAATCTCGACCGACTGGAAATCGGCCCCGACGAGGGCGTCGCTCAGCGCCGACTCGTCCGCGCCCTCGACGGGACGGACGAAGACGCCGAGCGTCCGGTCGCCCTCGAAGATTTCGAACGTCCGAACGTCGTCGGCGTCGACGAGCGCCTCCTCGACCGAGTCGCGCCGGCCGGTGCCGACGGCGACCTGCAGCGTCTCGTAGCCGCGCAGCAGATCCAGGTCGATGCCGAGGTCGACGAACGGCTCGGTCGCGTCGAGTCGGTCTTCGACCTCGCGAAGCTCAGTGCGGAGGTCGTTGCGCCGGTCGTCGAATTCGTTCACGCGTTCGCGGATCTCCTCGAGCTCCGCCTCGATGGCCTCGTCGGTGACGATGCGCGTCGGCCCCGCGTCGTCCCCGTCGACGTCGAGGATGCTCTCGATGGCGCGGACGGTGACGAGTTTGTCCGACGCCTCCTCGGCCCCCTCGATGGGGCTGCCGGGATCGAAGCCCTCCCACGATCCGTCGTAGTCGGTGACGTGGAGCAGTCGCAGGTCGTGGGCGACTTCGATGACGTCGTCCATCACCTGTTTCGACCCCGTCACCGATATTTTGCTCATCTGCTCAGGTCTGAGCATACACCGCCTCCTCGAACCGTTCGAGCGCGAATTCGACTGCCTCGTCGACGTTGTCCTGTGCCTCGGCGGCGAGTTCCTCGCGGGCCAGCTCGCCCTCGGCGAGGATCTCCTCGCGGCGGGCCTCGATCTCGCTCCGTGCCTCCGCGAGGCGACTCTCCTCTAACTCGTCGGCCTCCCGTTCCGCCTCGTCGCGGATCTCGTCGGCCCGCTTTCGCGCCTCAGCGATCGTCTCCTCCCGGTCGGCCTTGGCCTCCTCGACGATCTCGTCGGCCTCGTGCTCGGCCTCCTTGATCCGTTCGAGAACCTCTGGTCTCGGCATAGTTACTAATCGTTGGGACGTTGCGTAATCGGCCTATAAGGTGTTTGCGAAAGCCAGCGGCGACGTTCGGTTCGGGTGTTATCCGCCGAACTGCCTCAGGCCAGCGGCGTCCGCTCGACGACGGTGCCGTCGACGGTCGGATACTGCTCGACGATTTCGCCCTCGTCGACGTCGCCCGACTCGATCATCTCCTCTAGGAGCCACCACGCGAGTTCGACGTGGTCGGATTTGACCGTGTAGAACTCCTCGGGAACGCCGAGTTCGCGCAGGCGTTCCTCGGGGGCCCACGTCTTGCCGTAGACGAGGGTGCCGTCGTCGGTGACGTCGTCGAACTCGCGACGAATCTGCCGGGCCATCCGCTTGAGGCGGCGGCGGTGCTGGGCGGCGTCTTTGAAGACGGAGGTACAGAAGTAGACGCGCTCGTGGTCGCCCATCGTCTCCAGGATCTCCTCGCGGGAGCCGTCGACGGCGCTCATGTGTCCCTCCTTCAGTTCGAAGCCCTCCTCCTGCATCCGGCGGTAGTTGCCGTCGGACATCTCGAACTCGTTGACGTTACAGAAGTCGGCGGCCCCCTCGTCGAGGAAGTCCAGAAACTCCGTCTCGGCGCGAATGCCGGGGATCTCGAAGGCGGGCGTCATCCCCTCCTCGCGGGCGACGTAGAGGATGTCCTCCCACTCGGTGCCGTGCAAGTCGCCCCACTGTTCGTAGGGGGTGGAACCGTATCTCGTCGAGTCCGGCCTCGGCCAGCCGGCGCATGTTCTCGCGCCCGCCCGTAATCCCGGTGTAGAGGTGGATGTGGTGGTCCTCGCCGAACTCGTCTTTGAGCAGCGAGATGTAGTGGCAGGTCTTGTCGAGAGCCTCCTGTGGTTCGCCGCCCGTGATCGACGACCCGAGGGCGTCCATCCGCTCCGCCTCGGCGACGACGTCCGCGTCCGACTCGACGGCCCGCTCGTTGGCGTACACCTGCCGGACGTTCTTCCGGTTCTCGCCGAGCGGGCAGTAGAAACAATCGCGCTGGTCGCAGTAGCCGTAGACGAACAGCACCATCTTCCCGCCCTTGGCGCACTGTTCACATCCCTTCGAAATCATTCGGTGTCACCGGCTACGTCATCCACCGTCAAAAGGGACGCGACTCGTGGCGACCAGCGGTCGTTCGGCGTCCCCGCTCTCCCGAAAACAGATATAGCTCCCCGGCCTAGAGTCCGTCGATGCTGCTCGTCCTCTGTGTGGACCTCGACGACGACCTCGGCCGAAAGACCGGCGTCGAGACGCCGGTCGTTGGCCGCGAGGCCGTCGAGGACGCCGCCGTCGCCCTCGCCACGGCTGACCCGGAGGACTCCGACGTGAACGTCCTCTTCCAGGGGTTACACGTTCTCGACGACCTTCGGTCGACCGAGGACGAGGAGATCGAAGTGGCGGCCGTGACGGGCGTGGACGGGAGCGACGTGCAGGCCAACCGCGTCGTGGGCAAAGAGGTCGACACCGTCCTCGCCGGCCTCCGGACCGGCGAACCCGTCCACGCCGTCGTCATCTCCGACGGCGCACAGGACGAGTCCGTTCTCCCGGTCATCCGGTCGCGAGTCCCCATCGACAGCGTCCGCCGCGTCGTCGTCCGGCAGGCACAGGACCTCGAATCCATGTACTACACGATGAAACAGGTGCTCGCCGACCCCGAGACCCGGGGACCATCCTGGTTCCGCTCGGCGTCCTCCTGCTCATCTACCCGTTCGTCACCATCGCCAGCCTGTTCGACGTCCCCGGTGCGGCCGTCCTCGGCCTCATCTCCGCGCTCCTGGGCCTCTACTCGCTGTTTCGCGGCCTCGGCCTGGAAGCCGTCGTCGACGACGCGGCCGACCGCGCGCGGAACGTCCTCTACGCGGGGCGGGTGACGCTCATCACGTACGTCGTCGCCGCCGCCCTCATGGTCGTCGGCGGCGCGCAGGGCGTCGAGATGCTCCGGACGGTCGAGGGCGGTCTCCGGGCGTCGCCGTCGGCGGTCCACATCCTCGCCGCCCTCGTTCACGGCGCGATCCAGTGGTTCGCCGCCGCGGGCGTCACCAGCAGCCTCGGCCAGGTGACCGACGAATATCTCGACGACCGCTTCAAGTGGCGCTATCTCAACGCGCCCTTCTACGTGCTCGCCATCGCCATCGTCCTCTACGCCGTCTCCGGGTTCCTGCTCCCGCCGGTCAGCGGCGTCGACACGCTGACGCTGACCGACCTGGCCGTCGCGCTCACAGCCGGCACGCTGATGGGCGTCCTCAGCACCCTGACGTTCGCCGTCGCGGAATCGCGGTTCCCGAGCGCGTCGACGGCGCACTGACGGCCGCGATCCGGGTCGTCTCGTGGCTATCGCTCCCTGACGACGACGAACTCGGCGAGGTCGCGGAGGTAGTCCTGAGCCTCCGTCTCCGGCGCGTCGGCGGCGTCGAGGGCGGCCAGCGCCCGGTCCGACTCCGCGCGCGCCCGGGCGTCGGCCTCTTCGGGAGTGAGGTCCGTCACCTGCACCAGCGAGGGGCGGTCCATCTCGGCGTCCTGCCCCGTGGGTTTGCCGAGGTCGCCCTCGTCGGCCGTGGCGTCGAGGACGTCGTCACGGATCTGGAAGGCGACGCCGACCCGTTCGGCGTAGTCGCCGAACGCCTCGACGGTGAGGGCGTTCGCGCCGCCCGCGACGGCTCCGAGTTCCGCCGCCGCGCGAAGAGCACGCCCGTCTTGCGCCGCGCGAGTTCCATATACTCCGCCTCAGTTTCGGGTCGGGCGACGAGCTCCGTCGCCTCGCCCTCGCCGAGTTCGACCATCGCCTCGGCGACGATGCGCATCGCCCGTTCGTCCGCGGAGAAGAGGGCGAACGCCTCGCCGAGGAGGCCGTCGCTGGCGACGATGGCCGGGCCGTAGCCGAACTCCGCCCAGGCGCTGGGCGTGCCGCGTCTGACCGCCGACCGGTCGATGATGTCGTCGATGACCAGCGACGCGTTGTGGACCAGTTCGACGCCGACGGCGAAGTCGACGGCGTCGCCGGGGCTCCGCCGACGGCTTCGCACGCCAGCACCGTCACGGCCGGCCGAACCCGCTTGCCCCCGCCAGCGTGACGTGGGCGAGTTCCTCGGAGAGGGCCGCCGGCTCGACCGAACGGATGACCTCCTCGAGGCGGTCGTTGACGAGTTCGACCCGTCGGTCCAGATACTCCATCAGTCACCAGGTGGGCGGCGCGTGGCAAGTACGTGACGAAACGAACGACGCGACGGGGGACACGGCGGTTGGATCGACGTTACTCGAACGCCTCGATGAGCGCCGGGACGACGTCGAACAGGTCGTCGACGACGCCATAGTCGGCGATGTCGAAGATGGGGGCGTTCGGGTCCGTGTTGATGGCGACGATGGTCTCTGCGCCCTTCATCCCGGCGACGTGCTGGACCGCGCCGGAGATGCCGATGGCGAGATAGACGTCGGGGGTGACGACCTTGCCGGACTGGCCGACCTGTCGGTTCTTCGGCAGCCAGCCGTTGTCGACGATGGGTCGGGAGGACGACACCGTCGCGTCGAGGGCCTCGGCCAGGTCGAAGACGAGATCGAGGTTCTCCTCCTCGCCGATGCCGCGGCCGACGCTCACGAGCACGTCGGCGTCGGTGATGTCGACGTCGCCGCCGCCGACTTCCTCGAAGCCGGTCACCGTCGATCGCACGGCCGACTCGTCGATGTCGACGTCGAAGGGGACGACGTCGGCTCCGCCGTTCGCCTCCGCGGCGGGCCACTCGCCGCCGCGCACGGTCACCACGACCGGTTCGGCGTCGACTTCGATGGTCGTCTCGACTTTCGACCCGTACATCTCGCGGGTCACGTCGAGGCCGTCGTCGGTGTCGAACGCGATGGCGTCGGTGACGAGGGGAGCGACAACGAGTTGGCGACGGCCGGCGCGTAGTCGAGGCCGTTGACGCTGTTGGGCAGGAGCACCACGCCCGGTTCGAGGTCGGCGTACAGTTGCTCGACCGCCTGCAGGTAGACGTCGTGGTTGAACTCCTCGCCGTAGTCGACGGTGTGGATGGCGTCGACGCCGTCGAGGTCGAGTTTCTCGGCGAAGCGGTCGACGTCGCCGCTGACGACGGCGACGTGGAGTTCGTCGCCGCCGGCGAGTTCGCGCCCCGCCGTGACGAGTTCGTAGCTCACGTCCCGGAGCGACCCGCGTCGGTGGTCGACGACGGCGAGCACGTCGCTCATTCCGCGCCCACCCCTTCTCGCGGAGAACGGTGGCTAACTCGGCGGCCGTCGCCTCCGCGTCGCCCTCGAACAGCGTCACGTCGGACTCGCTTTCGGGTTCGTACATCTCGGTCAGGCGGAGGTCGCTCTCGACGACCGAGGCGTCCAACCCGAGGTCGCCGAGGCCCGTCGCGGCGATCTCCTTGCGTTGGGCCTGGCGAATGCCGCGCAGGCTCGCGTACCGCGGTTCGTTGATCCCCGTCTGGATGGTGAACACCGCCGGCAGTTCGACTTCGGTGAGTTCCTCGACGCCGCCTTCGAGTTCGCGGCGGACGCTCGCGGTGTCCTCGCCGAGTTCGAGGTCGTTGACGACGGCCGCCCACTCGAAGCCGAGTTCGTCGGCCAGCGAGACGCCGGTCGCGCCGAAGGAGTCGTCGGCGGCCTGCACGCCCGTCAACACGAGATCCGGGTCCTCCTCGGCGGCGACGGCCGCGAGGACGTCGGTCTTCGACTCCACGTCGAGCAGGTCGACGTCCTCGAACGCGTCGTCCCAGACGCGGACCGCGCGGTCGACGCCCTTCGCGAGGGCCATGCGGATCGTCTCTTCGCTCCGTTCCGGTCCGATGGTGACGGCGACGACCTCGACGTCGTCGCCCGCCTCGGCTATCTGTACCGCCGCTTCGACGGCGTAGTCGTCCCACTCGTTGAGGTCGTATTCGAGAGACGACTCGGAAATCGAGGTGCCATCGATCTCGAAGTCGTCCTCGACCTCCGCGACCTCCTTGACGGTCACGAGGATTTTCATCGTCCAGACGTTCAGCGGGGCTCGGATAAACCCTTTCGGAACGCCCCTCGAACCGCCAGACCGACGGCCTCACTCCTCGTCCGGGAGCGAGATGAGGTTCTCGCGGCCGAGGCGGAGTTTCTCGACGCGGTCCTCCTCGGCCATCGACGAGAGGAGCTGTGACACCTTGGCGTCCGACCACCCCGTCTCGCGGACGATCTGGGCCTGTTTCATCCGCCCCCCGTTCCGTTCGAGGAGATGTTCGACGCGTTCCTCGTCGGACAGCAGCGACACGTCGGGTTCCGCCGGTTCGGGTTCCGCCTCGGACGGGCCGGCGTCCGCGCTCGCCGTCGCGTCGCCGTCCGTCGACGGTTCGGTCACTGCCGCTCCGCCGTCGCTCGGGCGGGCCCCCGTCCCCGGCCGAGGGATACTCGCCGCCCTCGCCCGTAGCCGTCCCCCCGCCAGTCGGTCGCCGTCGCAGATAGAGAGCCGCCAGGACGACGGCGACGACCAGGACGCCCGCGCCGAGGAGCCACGGCACCGGAACCGGCCACTGGGACTGGGGCGCGGCCGTCTCGCGGTAGGTGACGGTGAGCGGTTCGTCGAGCCGTCCCGGCCCGACGATGACGACGTCGCCGTCGTCGAGGCCGTATTCCGTGTTGACGACGACGTAGCCGGGCGGCGTCTCGACGCGGAGGCGCTGTCGGTCGCCGAGCGACGTCAGCCACGTCCGGTCGTTCGGCATCATCACGGCACCGCGGAGTTCGTAGCCGTCGTCGGTCGGCGTCAGGAAGTTCGACCAGGTGAACGACACCGAGAGGACGCCGGTGCCGTTGGCGACGGTCGCCTCGTATCTCGAGTCGGTGATCCCCATCTCGCGTCCGGTGGCGTTGCTGCTCGCGGCCGCGAGGCGCTCGAAGAAGGCGACGTCGAGTCCGACGGTCGTTTCGCGGTTCTCGAACTCCGTAGCGAACGACCGGAACGCGGCCGTCTCGTTGTCGGACGAGAGGGGGTAGCGAAGCTCGATCGTCCATCGCGCGCTCCCGCCTTCGGACAGCGAGACGTTGATCGCCGTCCGCGTGGGGGCGTCGAACTGGTGGGGCGTCGAGCCACCGGCTACCGGGCCGTCGATTCGGGGGGCCGTGCTCGCAGGCGGGGCGGCACCGGCGGCGGAGGCGGCGAGGATCGGTCCGGAGAGGGCGAGGAGGGCGAAGACGAGAGCGGCACGCCGCATGCAAACGGCTTCCTCGGCGAAGTGGGAAAAGCTTTCCATCGGTTTATCACGGCGTCATACGCCGATACTGTGCGTCTCTCATGCCGACCCTTTTAGTAGTCAGCGGCTGTACCCGACGCCGATGAGAGCCCTCCCCGTTCTCGTTGCCGCCCTCCTCGCCCTCTCGTCGGTCGTCGGTGCGACGGCTGTCGCCACCCCGACGCCACGGACCGACACGCTCGGAGCGCTGGCGTCGCCCGACGAACGGCCCCAGACCGAGCGTCCCCCGACCGACACCGTTCACGTCCTCGACATCCCCGCCGAGTCGGTGACGCGGACGAGCGTCCAGTCACACCACGTCGACCTCGGTCCCTCGCTCGCGTTCGCGGCGAACCGATCGCGCAACCGCCTGCAGACCCACGCCGTCGTCGAACGCACCGAGTCGGCCGACACCGCGGCGGAACGCAGTCGTCGAATCCGCCGGGCGTTCGCCCGGGTCGAATCGAGGGTCGCGGCGCTCAGGGACGCCCAGCGCGCCGCCATCACCGCGTACGGGGCCGGCGACCTGACGCCGCGCGAACTGCTCATCCGCCTGGCGACGATCGATCGCACGGCGCGCGACCTCGACGTCCGTCGCCAGCGGATCGAGCGCCTCGCCTCGTCGTCGGACGTCGCCCTCGACTCCGGGCGACTCCGTTCGCTAGAACTCGCGTTACAGGCGTTCACCGGCCCCGTCCGCGCTCACGCCGCAGACGTCCTCCGGGGGAGCGCTCACCGACTCGGTTCTACGTCGCGTCCGGGACCGAGGACGTCGTGTTGAGCGCCGTCGTCGGAGACACGTACGTCCGTGAGGCTTTTCGGGGCGAGTTTCGGGACGGGACTGCCGGCCCCATCGGCTACGAGCAAGCCGTCCGGATCGCGGCCGACAGCTACCCCGTCATCTGGAACCTCACGCGCTCCAGCACGCAGGTCGTCGGCTCCGGACAGACCTACTACGTCCACGTCTCCCACGAACGGGGTGAACTGGCGGCGTTCATCGACCCGGCGACGCGGTCCGTGTTCCGCGAGTCCCAGTGGCGACCCCTGGAGACCATGGCTCTCCGGCCGGGAGCGACGAACGCGAAAGATGGGTTGCGACTCACCGTGAACGCCACTTATCCCGGCGGTCCCGTCCGGATCCGACTCGTCGACGCCGCCACCGGTGACCCGGCCGACGCCAACGTCACCGTCGCCCCGGCCGAGCAGGACGGCGGTCTCGTGGGGCGAACTGGCGGCGACGGCGACCTCTGGACGCTCACGCCCGGGTCCGAGTTCACCGTCACGGCCACCAGGGGCGACTCGGCCGTGCGGGTCACCGTCTCGCCCGGGGACCGACCGCGCGTCCACCCGGTGAACGCCACGGGGTGACTCGGCGTCGGCGCGCCGGAGACGCCCGAACTCACCCGGAGATTCATATACGAACCGGGAGCCACTCCCGGTCGTGTCCAGTCGCGCAGCGCGCCGGTCGGGGGTCCGCGCTGCTCGTCGTCGCCGTCGTCCTCGCGAGCGCCGTCGCCGGCGTCGCTCTCAGTGCGCTTCCTGCCGACTCCGCCGGGCCGGCACAGGCCGCCCTCTCGCTGTCCGTCGCCGGCGACCGCATCACGCTGACCCACCGCGCGGGCGACGTCCTCGACGTCCGGTCGCTCCGTCTCGTCGTCACCGTCGACGGGACGCCGCTGACCCACCAGCCGCCGGTGCCGTTTTTCGCGGCGTCCGGCTTCCGTTCGGGCCCTACCGGTCCGTTCAACGCGGCTGCCGACGCCGAGTGGTCGGCGGGCGAGGAGGCAGGGGTCCGACTCGCGGGGACGAACGACCCCTCCCGCGGCCGGGAGCGACGGTCACCGTCGAACTCTATCGGGACGCCCGGCTCCTCGTTCGCCTGTCGGCGACGGCTACTCCGAAACCGCCGCCACCGTCGTGATGGCGATGTCCGGGTTGTAGGCCGGCCCCATCGTGACGTGTCGGAACTCCTCGAAGCCGGCGTCCTCGAACATCCGATCGGCCTCGTCCTCGTCGTAAAAGAGCATGATGGCGTCCGCGAGCTTCTGCATCACCGACGACTCGGGGTAGTTCGGGCCGACGACGAGCACCTGCCCGCCCGGGCGGGTGACGCGCCGGCACTCTTCGAGGGCCGTCACGGGGTTCGGCCAGTACTCGATCGACCCCGACGACCAGACCACGTCGAAGGCGTCGTCCCGGAAGGGGAGGCGTTCCGCGTCGCCGCGGTAGAAGTTCACCGCGTCGCGCCTGCCGAACTTCTCGAACGCCTTCTGCATCTGGTGGGCGCTCTGGTCGAGGCCGTGGACGTCGTCGGTGTACTGGAGGAGGCCCTCGGTCCCGAACCCCGTGCCACACCCCACGTCGAGGACGCGGTCCCCCCGTTCGACGTCGAGGAGTTCGAGCGCCTCCGCCCGCATCTCCTCGTTCCAGATGAAGGGGTTGACCCGGTCGTAAATCTTCGAGAGGTACTTGTAGAACAGCCGCGCCCGGGACTTGTTCTCGAGGATGCCCATTTAAACTGGCGTTCGTCCCGGACTCCCATAACGATGCGGATTCCCGCCCGCGAGCGCCGCCGCTCGCCGAGTGGCACTCGCGGAGAACGGGCGGTCCTCAGGCCCCGGCGTCTTTCAGGGCGCTCTCGATGTCTTCTCGCTGAGTGACGCCGACGAACCGGTCGACGACGCCGTCGTCGTTCTCGACGATGAGCGTCGGTAGCGACCGGACCGAGTACTGGTTGGCGACGTCCTGATTCTCGTCGACGTCGATCTTCTCGAACGAGACGTGTTCGTAGTCCGCTTCGAGTTCCTCCAGAATCGGGTCCTGGGTCTTGCACGGCCCGCACCAGTCGGCGTAGAAGTCCATGAGTCGAACGGTCATTGTGCCGTTGGCAGTTGCCCAGCGCGTCGCATAAGGATTTCCCACTGATTCGCCGTGGGGTTCTCACTGACACGGCGTGTCCGACTACGGAGTCGAAACGTTTAGGCGGTCGACGCACGGAGTCGGAGGTATGAGCAGTGGCCAGAACAGCGGCGGCTTGATGTCGAGTGCGGGCCTCGTCCGCTACTTCGACGCCGAGGACCGCAACGCGATTCGCATGGACCCCCGAACCGTCGTCGCCTTCGGCGTCCTCTTCGGCGTCGGCGTGCAGGTGCTGAACGCGGTCGCCATCTGACGGCCGCCGCCAGCCGCGCCCTTTTTACTCGCTCGCGCGGACGTCCCTCTATGTTCAGAGCAGGCGTCATCGCCGTCCAGGGCGACGTCCGCGAACACGCCGCCGCCATCGAACGCGCGGCGGCGGCCCACGACCGCAAGGCGGACGTCGTCGAGATCCGCCAGTCCGGCGTCGTCCCCGACTGCGACGCCCTGATGCTCCCTGGCGGCGAGTCCACGACCATCTCCCGGCTCCTCCACACCGAAGGCATCGCCAAGGAAATCGTCTCCCACGTGGCGGCGGGCAAGCCCGTCCTCGCCACCTGTGCGGGGCTCATCGTCGCCTCCCGCGACGCCGCCGACGAACGGGTCGAGCCGCTCGACGTGCTGGACGTCGCCGTCGACCGCAACGCCTTCGGCCGGCAGAAAGACAGTTTCGAGGCCCCGCTCGACGTGGCCGGCCTCGACGAACCGTTCCACGCCGTCTTCATCCGCGCGCCCGTAGTCAGCGACCTGGGGCCGACCGTCGACATCCTCGCGACGTGGGACGACACGCCCGTCGCCGTCCGCGAGGGCCCCGTCGTCGGCACCTCGTTCCATCCGGAACTCACGCAGGACGTCCGAATCCACCGGCTCGCGTTCTTCGAACACGCGTCGGCGTAAACGAAGCTTCCTTGCCGGGGCGGCCCGTCTCGTCGCCCATGAGTCGACGCGTACTCCGGTCCGTCGCGGACGCCGTCGGGAGGGACGGCGCGTGACCGACGAACGGACGACCGACGACGTTCTCGACGAACTGTTCGACGTCATCGAGGACCGCAAGGCCACCCTGCCCGAGGATTCCTACACTGCGTCGCTGTTCACCCACGAGAAAGGCGAGAACGCCGTCCTCGAGAAACTCGGCGAGGAGGCGACCGAGATCGTGCTGGCCGCGAAAGACGACGACCCGGACGAACTCGCCCACGAGAGCGCCGACTTCGTCTATCACCTCCTCGTGTTGCTCGCGATGAACGGGATGACCGTCGACGACCTGCGCGAGGAACTGGCCGACCGGTTCGCCTGACCGATCCGTTCAGCGGAACCGCACGCCGAGGTCGTGCATCCCCTCGTTGTTGCGGCCGACGTTGACGAGCAACGGCGTGAGCGCCTCGACTTCGGGCGCGTTGGCGACGGATCCCGCGTCGAGCGCGCGCAGGCCGTCGATGTCCTCCGCGAGGAGGCGGACCGTCTCCTTCGCGTCCCGGTCGTCGCCGACGAGGAGGGTGTCGATGCCGAGTTCGGCGTCCAGGTCCGCAGGCGTCCAGCCGCGAGGTTGTGGAACGCGCCGACGACGTCGACGCCAGCGGGGGCGGCGTCGACGGCTAACTGCGTGACGCTCCCGGCGTTCGGCCGGTGGTAGTGAAAGCCCTCGTCGTCGCGTTTCATCCCCGTCGCGGGGCTGACGAGGACGTCGCCCTCGTCGAGCTTGTCCGCCACCGTCTCGATGGTGTCGCTGACGTGGTAGGCGGGGACGGCGACGACGACGACGCGCGCCCGGTCCGCGGCCATCTCGTTGGCGAAGCCGTTCACCTTGGCGTCCACGCCCCGACTCGACAGTTCGGTCTCGTACTCTTCGGCTTTGGTTCGCGCCCGCTCCGGGTCGCGCGACCCGACGACTACCTCGTGGTTAGTGTGGAACGCCCACCGGAGGGCGAGTCCCTCGCCGATGTCGCCGGTGCCACCGAGCAGTGCGATTCGCATGGTCCAACTGTGGCCGGTATCGTGGTAATACTGTCGGAGGTGGCGCTGCCTTCACGGCCGCGGCTACCGGTCGAGTCGTTCGAATCCGCCGCGGTAGACCAGCCAGTAGGCGAGGACGAAGCCGAACCCCGTCGTCGGCGCGAGAAACAGCAACTGCGTGTACGGGTCCGGCGGCAGGAGGAGGGCGTCGACGACCATGGCGATGGCGGCGAACGCGAGCAGCGTCCACGCAAAGCGGGCGCGCCGCGTCATTCGAGCGCTTCAGGCAGGTCGTTCACGCTGTCGAGAACGGCCGCCGCGCCCGCGTTCGCGTACTTTCGTCTCCTCCTCGCCGGTCAGGCCGCCGGTGAGGACGCCGACGCCGTAGTAGGCCCGCGTCTCGTCCGCCTCGTCGGCGTTGACCGCCGTCCGGACGTCGTCCAGCGTGTCGCCGACGAAGACGACCGACTCGGCGTCGAGGCGGTCGGCGAGGGTGATCAGCGCCCGCGGGTGGGGTTTGCCTTCCTCCCAGTCGTCCATCGTGAACCGATGCTCGTCGGGGACGTCGAGGCCGACCCGCGAGAGGGCGATCTCGGCCTCGTCGGCCGGACGGCCGGTCAACACGCCGACGGCGAAGCGGTCGGTGAGCGCCGCAACCGTCTCCGACGAGACGAGCGTCGGCTCGTCGTGGATGTAGCCCCGCGTCGAGAGCGGCGGCTCGCCGCCTTCCAGCTCCCGGTACAGCTCGTCGCCGAGATAGAGCGCCTGGAACACCCGGCGAAGGCGTTCGGGATCCCACCGCTCCCGAACGGCGTCGAATCGCTCGCCGAGGGCGTCTGCCAACACCGACCGGGCGGCGTCGAGGCCGCCCCCGCGTCGGCGACGTCGTCGGTGAACGCCGCGACGCTGGCGTCGTAGCCTTCCTCGCTCGCGAGGACGTACAGCGCCGCGGCGTCGGTCAGCTCCCAGTCGTTGTTGAAGCCGCCGGCGTCTTTGAACTGCTGGACGTCGGCGACGTCGATGGTGTCGCCGTAGACGTAGTCGACGGACTCGACGATGGCCCGCCGGTAGGAGTCGGCCACGTCGACGAGTACACCGTCGATGTCGAGGACGACCGCATCCGCGTTCATGCGTGGTAGATTTCGCCCGGCGTGGAAGTGTGTTCCTGTTTCGGTCACTCCCGGGCGACGAACAGCGTCTCGTCGCCGTGTGTCTCGCGGCCGACCGGTATCGCGGGCTGGTCGTAGCCGAGCGTCGTAAACAGGAAGTCCGCGTCGGCGTCGCGGGCCACCTCGAGGGTGGGCCGGTGGAGCTCCGGCGGGAGGTTCAGCGCGTAGATGGCGTCGACGCGGTAGACGTCCCTGGGGCCGCGCTCGCTTCGCTCGACCACGCCGTCGCGGACGAACCGCACGCCGTCGGGAACGGGGCGCTCGACGACGTCCGTCGCGGTGACCGACTTGCCGGCGTCGGCGAGGGCGGCGGCGACGCCCGGGCGTCGACCGACGCCGACTTCGACGAGGCGCTCGTAGCGGGCGAGTCGCGCCACGAGTGCATCACGGGAGGCCCTCACGTCGGGATATTTATGACTGCCCCGCGCTTAACGGCTTCTATGCTTGTTGACATCGTGCCCATCGGGGACGTTCCGGCACAGGTCAAGCGGGAAGCCTCCGCTGGCCTCCGTTCTGTCTACGAGTGCGATGTGTCGGTCCACGACGCTCGGGGCCTCCCCGAGGGCGCGTTCGACAGGGGTCGAAACCAGTACCGCGCCGAGGAGTTCATCGAACTCGCCAGCCGAACGGGCAACGGCGAGAAGAACATCGGGATCACGACGAAGGATCTCTACTATCGGCGACGGAACTACGTCTTCGGCCTCGCCTATCTGAACGGGAACGGATCGGTCATCTCGACGCACCGCCTCCAGACGTCCTCCGACGGCGGCCTCGCCTCGAAATCCGCGACCGAAGTGTTCGCCGACCGGGTGCGCAAGGAAGTCGTCCACGAGGTGGGCCACACGCTCGGCCTCGAACACTGCGACAACGAACGCTGCGTGATGAGCTTCTCGCCCACCGTCCGCGAGGTGGACGTCAAAGAGGAGAACCTCTGTGGGTCGTGTAGCCGGACGGTCCTCTGATCGATCGGCCGTGGCTCGCTCTCCCGCGAGGGGCGACGATCGGCGTTCGCTGCGACCCCGTGGCCCCCGGAGCGGGCCTCGAGAACCCGATCGGCGGACGAAGCAGTTCGTCGGCGGGGAACTGATATACGGCGACCACGCAGTACCACCCACTGGGGACGATTGATATGCAACTACGAGGCGAGCCGTCGATCGGGATCGGCGACGTGACGGTCGACGAGCGGGACGTCGAGGCGCTTCGGGGCATCGAAGAGTACGGCTCGATGCATCGTGCGGCGGCCGAACTCGGCCGCTCCTACTCCCGAATCCAACAGCGGATCACGGAACTCGAGGAGGCGCTCGGTTCGCTCGTCGCCCGCGAGCGGGGAGGAGAGGGCGGGGGTGGGAGCACGCTCACGGCCAACGCGTACGACCTCCTCGCTCAGTTCGATCGGCTCCGCGCCGAATTCACGGGGCTGGCGCGCGCCGAGGAGTCGGTCTTCCCGGGTGCGGTCGTCGACCGGGACGGCCTGCTCGGAACGATCGAGACGCCGGCGGGGATCGTTCGCGGAATCACGCCGACTGACGCCGACCGGGTTCAGGTCTCGATTCGCTCGGACGTGATCGCCCTGACGGCCCCCGACGAAACCCCACAGCCCGCCGGGACGAGCGTTCGCAACCAGTTCCGGGGAACGGTCGCTCGCGTCGAATCCGAGCGGGGACTCGTCCGCATCACCGTCGACATCGACGCGGACACGCCGTTGCGGGTGCTCGTGACGCAGGCGAGCCTCGACGCGCTCGATCTGACTCCGGGCGACGACGTCGTCGCCTCGTTCAAAGCCACGGCGACGCGTGCCGTCCCCGCCCCCGACGCCGAGTGAGCACCGCTCGGTCGGGACGCACACCCAAATTCAATTCCCGTGGGGTGAAACCCACCGGCGCTTATAGGTGGCTTCCGGGCGTACACTCTCGGCACGATGGATATCCAGAATATTGTTTCGACTGACTACCCACAGGTCGACACGGACACGAAGGTGTCGAAACTCGCAACCATCTTCGAGGATTCTGCGGCCCCGGCCATCGTCGTTCTCGACGACGGCGAGTACGAGGGCGTCGTGACGCGCCGGCAACTCACCGCCTCCCACAACAAGCCGGAGGCGAAAGCCCGGAAGTTCCTCTGGAACGTCCCCAAGATCTCCCGCACCGAGAACGTCCGCGAGGTCGCCCGACTGATGGTCGGGAGCGAGTCCATGCTCCTGCCGGTGATGGAAAACGAGGAGGTCGTCGGCGTCGTCACCGCCAACGACCTGCTGGCGGAGGTCCGTCCCTATCTCGACGTCCTCACCGTCGAAGACGTGGCCTCGACCGACCTCGTCACGGTCGACGCCGACTCGACGGTCGGCGAGGCCCTCCACGAGTTCCGCGAGAACAGCATCACCCACCTCCCCGTCATGGACGAGGGCAGTCTCGTCGGCATCCTCAGCCTGGTCGACGTCGTCGACTTCATCACCCGCGACATCGACGTCGAGCGGGGCGGCACCTCCGGCCGGGAGTCGACCGGCCGCGGTCACGGTGGCTACGGGCCCCGCGAGGGTGAACTCGAACGGATGCTCGACCTGCCGGTCAGCAACATGATGTCCGAACCCGTCGACACCGTCTCGCCCGACGAGGCCGTCGACGACGCCGTCGACCGGATGCTCGACCTCGGCGTCTCCTCGCTGGTCGTCACCGAGAACAGCGACACCCCGTGGGGCATCGTCACGAAACGCGACGTCCTCGAATCGCTGACGTGGTCCGGGCGCGGCCACCGCGCCGTGCAGGTCTACGGCGTCGACCTGCTGGACGACATGACCTACGAGGACGTCGCCGAACTCATCGACGAGGTGTCCCGGAAGTACAGCGCCATGACCGTCCTCGAGGCGAAAGTCCACCTCCACGAACACGAGGAACGCCTCCGCGGGACGCCGCTCATCCTCGCGCGCATCCGCCTGTTCACCGACAAGGGGATGTTCATCGCCAGCGAGGAAGGGTACGGCGCGAAACACGCCCTCAACCTCGCTCGGAACGCCGTCGAACGGCAGATTCTCGAAGGGAAGACCCACGGTCAGACCAAGAAACACCCCGACGAGGAGACCCTCCGCAAACTGTACGGCTGGTGGCTGAGCGGCAGGGGATGCTCGAGATCGACGGCTCGGCGGGCGGCGGGCAACTCCTGCGGACGGCGCTCACCCTCTCCGTCCTCGACGACCGGCCCTTCCGCATCGAGGACGTCCGCGCCGAGCGCCCGAACCCCGGCCTTCGATCCCAGCACCTCGCCTGCGTCCGCGCGGCGGCCCGCCTCGCCGACGCCGACGTCGACGGCGACGAGGTGGGTGCCGACACGCTCGCGTTCCGCCCCGACGGCCTCGCCGCGACCGACGTCGGCGTCGACGTCGGCACCGCAGGGAGCGTCACGCTCGTCTTCGACACCCTCCTCCCGGTCGCGGTCGCCCTCTCGCGACCCGTCTCCGTCACCGTCACCGGCGGGACCGACGTGAAGGGGGCCCCACCGCTCGACTACTACCGGCGGGTCAAACTCCCCTGCTCGCCCGCTTCGGCCTGGACGCCGACGTGACCTGCGCCCGCCGAGGGTTCTATCCGGCGGGCGGCGGCGAGGCGACGCTCTCGCTCGCCCCCGCGTCGCTCTCGCGGTTCGACCTCACGACCCGGGGCGACTTCGACGGCGTCACCGCCCACTCCGTGGCGAGCGAAGCACTCGAAAAACGAGAGGTGGCCGACCGGCAGGCCTCCCGGGCCGTCGCCCTCCTCGACGACGCCGGCATCGAAACCGAATCGACCGTCGACTACGTCTCCAGCGATTCGCCCGGGAGCGTCCTCGTCCTGCGAGCGACCTGTGGTCGGACGCTCGCGGGGTTCGACGCGCTCGGCGAACGCGGCCGGTCGTCGGAAGAAGTCGCGGAGGGAGCCGTCTCGGCGTTGCTCTCGTGGCGAGACGGACCGGGCGCGGTGGATTCGCACCTGGCCGACCAGCTACTCGTCCCCCTCGCCCTCGCTGGCGGCCGCGTTCGCGTCCCGTCGGTGACGCCCCACGTCGAGACCAACGCCGCGGTGATCCGGGCGTTCGGCTACGACGTCGCTATCGAGACGGACGGGGACGGCGCTCTCGTTTCGGCCTAGGGCGCGTACGTCCCTTCGAGCGTCGCCTCGTCGAGGACGTGGTCCTCCATCGCCAGTTCGAGGCGGTCCTTGTCGGCCCCCGCCGGCACGTCGAGTTCCGTATCGAGGGCGTAGAGGCGGAACCGGTAGGTGTGTTCGCCGTCCGGTGGGTTCGGGCCGCCGTACCCCGGTTCGCCGTAGTCGTTCTCCCCTCCGTCGCGCTGGCCGTCCCCGTGTTCCAGCCCTCGGGGATTCTCTTTCGTGTCGGGTCGACGTTCCAGACGAGCCAGTGGTCCCAGATCTTCCCCGCGGGTTCGACGGCGTCGGGGTCGTCCATCACGAGGACGAGCGACTCCGTCCCCGCCGGCACGCCCGAGATATCGAACGGCGGGTTGACGTTCTCCTCCGTGTAGCCGTACTCGCGGGGGATGGGATTGCCGTCGTCGAACGCGGGACTCGATAGCTGTAACGCTGCCATGGATCGTCGTTCGCTCGCCCGTCGCAAAAAGTCAGCGGCGGGCCTGTGGCGGTCGCTCGCGGATTCAGGGCGCGTAGTAGTACTCGCCTTCGCGTTTCTGCTGGCGGTCGAGTTGGCTGTCGGGTTTGTTGATGCGGGGGCGACCCGTGCGCTCGTCGCGGCGGAACGTGATTCCGAGGTCCGAGAGGAAGTCGTTCATGCCCGCGCGCATCTCCTGTGGCGTCGAGGCGTGGCCGTGTTCGGCGGGTTCGCCGTCGAACACCATCAGGCGGTCGGCCAACAGGTCGATCATGTAGATGTCGTGGTCGATGACCAGCACGGTGGCGTCGTGGTTCTCGGCGTAGCGCCGAATCGCCGTCGTCGCCTGCACGCGCTGTTCGACGTCGAGGTGGGCCGAGGGTTCGTCGAGGACGTAGAGGTCGGCCTCCTCGGAGAGCGTCGCGGCGATGGCGACTCGCTGGCGCTCGCCGCCCGAGAGGTCGGTGAGGTTCTGCTCCATGATGCGCTCCAGTTGTAGCGGCCGAGCGATTTCGGTGTTCCAGAAGGAGGTGCCGAAGTCGTCGGTGATCGACGCGAGGAACGCGTCGACGCGCATCGGCTGGTCGATCTGGACGTACTGGGGCTTGTAGGCGATGTCGAGGCGGAAATCCAGATCGCCCTCGTCGGGTTCGAGTCGGCCGGCGAACATCTTCGCGAGCGTGGACTTCCCGATGCCGTTCGGACCGACGACGCCCAGGACCTCGCTCCGGTAGATGGTGCCGCCCTCGACGTCGAGCGAGAACTCGCCCTCGCCGTAGGATTTGTGCAGGTCGGGGTAGTCGACGAGCGCTTTCCCCTTCGTGGACTCCCGCGGTGCGTGTTGCTCGAAGGTGATGGCCTCCGGTCGGATGCGCATGTTCTCGTTTTCGAGAAAGCCCTTCAGATACTCGTTGATGCCGTTTCGGACGGATTTCGGATCGGTGATGACGCCGTACGCCCCGGGTTCGCCGTAGGCGACGTGAAGCGAATCCGCGAGCAAATCGAGGATGGCCAGGTCGTGTTCGACCACCAGCATCGACCGATCGCCGTCCTCCGCGAGTTCGCGGATGAGGCGTGCGGCGGTGACCCGCTGGCCGATGTCGAGGTAGGGCGTGACCTCGTCGAGGAAGTAGAAGTCGGCGTCGCGGGCGAGCGTCGCCGCCAGCGCGACGCGCTGGAGTTCGCCCCCGAGAGCGTGTCGATCGGCTGGTCGACCACGGGGTCGATGGAGAGGCGCTCGACCAGGTCGTCCAACACCCCGCGCTCGTCGGTTCGCGCCAGCAGTTCGCGCGTCTTGCCGTCGAACTGCGCCGGGATCTCGTCGACGTACTGGGGTTTCCGCGCCACCGTCACCTCGTCGTCGACGAGGCGTTCGAGGTAGGTCTGAAGCTCCGTCCCGCGGTAGCGGTCGAGGACGTCCTCCCACTCGATCTCGGCGTCGTAGCGCCCGAGGTTGGGAACCATCTCGCCAGCGAGCGCGCGGACGGCCGTGGTCTTTCCGATGCCGTTCGGGCCGAGGATCCCCGTCACGGTGCCGCGTTCCGGAACCGGGAGACCGTAGAGGAGAAGGCGTTCTCGCCGTAGCGGTGGATCGGGTCGTCCTCCAGCTCCGACGGGAGGTTGATGATCTCGATGGCGTCGAACGGGCACTTCTCGACGCAGATACCACAGCTCTCGCCCAGACAGATCTCCTCGCTGATACGAATCTGGTCCGGGCCGCCGTCGTAGGGTTCGTCCTCGCCGTAGAACTCGCCGCGGGTGACGATGCAGTCCTTGCCGGTGCGGTTCGGGGGACAGAAGTTCGCACACTCGTAGTTACACCGATCCGGCTGACAGCGATCCAGGTCGACGACGGCGATGCTGTCTTCGGCCATGATTACAGGCTCGCGCCGGAGGTCAGCAGGATGGTGAACGTGACGAACCAGAGCGCGAAGGTCATGAACGCGACGTAGAGATAATCCTTCACGCCGAAGTCGCCCACGTCGACGCCGACGAGACGCAACAGCGGGAACTGGGCGACGATCAACGCCGCGAGGACGAACACCGACCGCACGTCGGTGGCGGCGGCGACGTCCGTCCCGACCACCACGCTCGACGCGACGGCGGCCGCGACGCCGCTCAGGCAGGCGAGCGTCGTGACCGTCACGCCACGGACGTGGCCGGTCAGACCGGTCTGCGTTTCCGTAGCCATACGCCACACTCCGGCACCCGGTGGCAAAAGGCGTTCGCTTACGATACAATACCCTGTCTCCGCCGCGAGCGACGGGGCTGGCTCGTCGTCGTCGAGGCTCGTCTCTCCGTGCATCAAGCTTTATGCTGGTGGATACGCTCCCAACTGGTAATGGCTGGACAACAGACGGAGCGTCTCGACGACCTCCCGCCGAGCGCGAAACTGGTTTTCAAAGTGCTCGAGTACAACGGGTCGCTGACCCAGAAGGGGATCGTCGAGGAGTCGATGCTCTCCGCACGCACGGTCCGATACGCCCTCGAACGCCTGGAGGACATCGGCGTCGTCGACGAGGACGTCTACTTCGCGGACGCGCGACAGAACCTCTATCAGCTGACGGAGAAGGCGGAGAACGTGCGCGACGCCGACTCCGACGAGGCGGTCTGCGCCGAGTGCGACTAAGCCGGGACGACCGTTATCCGCTGTTTTCGGTCGATCGCCTGCTCGAGTTCGTCCGCGATGGCGCTCCCCCGCGAGACCTGAATGTCCCCGCCGCGCCCGACGGTGGCCGTAAAGAGGTAGTCGCCGTCGGCCCGGACCTCGACCGTCTCGCCGACGTGGCCGTCCATCCGGATGACGACGTGTCGCGAGGTCACTTCGGGCTGGACGACGGTGCCTTCCTCGCCGGCGCTCGCGCCGCTACTCCCCCGCTCTCGCTCTCACTCCCGCTTGAGGGTTTCTCGGCGTGCGTGCGGACGTCGATGTCGATGCCCAATCGGTCCTCGACGTCCTGAATTCGCCCGCCGCCTTTGCCGATGACGTAGGAGATGTCGTCCTCGTCGACGTAGACGACGGCCTCGTTCTGGCCCTTCAGTTCGACGTCGACGTGGCCTCGGGCGATCGATCGGATTTCCCGTTCGATCTCCTGTTTGGCGATGCGACCGACGCCCGTCTCGGCTTCCTCCCCTTCGGTCAACGGGACGGTGACGACCTGGCGGTTGAAGGTGTAGATCTCGTATTCTGGCTTCCCGGTCTCGAAGTTCTGCACCTGGATGACGGGCCGCGAGAGGTCCTCGGCGGTCATGCCGGCGGGCACCTTCACCTCCGTCGTCACGTCGTAGACGGTGTCGACTTCGCCCGCCTCGATGAAGACGACGGTGTCGACCACCTGCGGAATCATGCCGAGTTCGACCCGCCCGACGAGCCGCTGGAGGGCGTCGATGGCGCGGGTGGCGTGGACGACGCCGACCATTCCGACGCCGGCCAGGCGCATGTCGGCGAACACCTCGAAGTCGTCGGTCTTTCGCACCTCGTCGTAGATGGTGTAGTCCGGGCGGACGAGCAGCAGCGAGTCGGCCGTCTTCGCCATGTCGCCGCCGAGGGCGGTGTACTGGGTGATGTCGGGGCCGACCTGCAGGTCTCGGGGTTTCTCCATCGTCTTGACCGCGTAGTCGTTCGCCGAGAGGAACTCCGCGACGGCCTGGGCGAACGTCGACTTCCCGGCTCCGGGCGCGCCCGAGATGAGGACGCCGCGCTGGCGTTCCAGCAGCCGGGACTTCAGGTCGTCTGCGAACTCGTACTCTTCGAGTTCCGTCTTGACGATGGGCCGGACGGCCGTGATCTCGAAGCCGTCCGAGAACGGCGGGCGGGCGATGGCGATGCGGTACTCGCGGAACTGGACGATGACCATCCCCGGCTCTTCGAGTTCGATGAAGCCGTCGGGGCTGGCGCGGGCGCTCTCCTCGACGTCGTGGGCGAACTCCCGGATCTCCTCCTCGGTGGTGGGTTCGTCGCCGATGACCTCGTAGTGCATGTCGCCGATCGCGCCGCGTTTGGCCTTCGGCTTCGACCCGGCGCGGAGGTGGACGCTCATCGTCTCGTCGTCGAAGAAGTCCTCGATGAGGAGATGTTCCGTGTCGCGCCCGCGCGGTTCGACGTACTCGACGTCGAGTCCCTTCGCGCGAGCCACCTCCGCCTGCACGACGTCGCTCGTCAGCAGGGTCGCGTCGCGCGCGTCGGCGACGTCGCGGATGAGGGCGTCGACGTCGCCCTCGCCGGCACCGCCTTTCTCGCCGCCGCTCGGGCGACGACCGACGTACTCGAGCGTGATCGTGCCGTCGTCCGCGAGGTTGGCGAGGCGCTGGAGCTCCTCCAGTCCCTCCCAGCCCGTGTCGTGGCCGGCGTTCGCCTGCGATTCGAGTTCGCCGACGACGGCCTCCGGAACGGCGATCGTCGCGCCCTCGTACGCGCCGGACTCGACGCGTTCGGACACGCGGCCGTCGATGACCGCGCTCGTGTCCGGGACTACGTTCATACCGGTACTCCGTGGGGAAGACGGATAAGGGTGTTCAACACGGCCGTTAGGGACGTCGATTACGTGGGTGACAGCCGTCCCCGGCAGGCCTTTGTCGCTCCCGTTCGGTGAGGGCGTATGCACGAGGTCATCGGCCTGACGCGGGAACTCGTCTCGATCCCGAGCCACGAGGACGAGACGGCCGCCGGCGACGCCGTTCAGTCGTGGCTCCGGGCGCACACCGACGCCGCCGTCGCCCGCGACGACGCCGGCAACGTCGTCGCCCGGCGCGGCACCGGGCCGTCGCTGGCGCTCGTCGGCCACCACGACGTAGTGCCGCCGGCGGACCGACAGACCGAGGGCGACGAGTACGTCGTCGAGGAGCGCGACGGCCGTCTCTACGGGCGCGGCACGGCCGACATGAAAGGAAGCCTCGCGGCGGCGATGCTCGCCTTCCGCGACGCCGACGTCTCGGGCGTCGAACTCGTCTTCGCCAGCTTCGCCGGCGAGGAGCAGGGCGGCGTCGGCGCACAGGCCGCCGTCGACGACGGCTTCGCGCCCGACTACGCCGTCGTCGGCGAGGGGTCGACCGGCTACTCCGCGCCCGGCGTCACGGACGTCGCCGTCGCGCACAAGGGCCGGCGCGGGAGCACCGTCGTCGCCCGCGGCACGGCCGCCCACGCGAGCGAACCCGACGCCGGCGAGAACGCCATCTACCGCGCCAGCGACGCCGTCGACGTGGTCCGCGGTCTCGACTTCCCCGAGACGACGGTCCTCGGCCGCGCGATGCGCGGGAGCGTCGCCGTCACCGAGATCGACGGCGGGAGCGCGTGGAACGTCGTCCCCGAGCGCTGTGAGGTGACCGTCGACGAGCGAACCGTCCCCGGCGAACGCGCATCCCTCGAACGCGTCGAGAGCGTGGCCGGCGTCGAGTGGGCCGTCGACCAGGATCTGCCGCCGATGGCCTGCGACGACGACGCCTTCGCCGAGACGGTGCTCTCGGCCGCCCGAGCGTCTCAGACGGGCGATCCGGAACTCGTGACGAAACCGCACGCGACGGACGCCGGATGGCTCTCGGCGGCGGGCACGACCTGTGTCGTCTGCGGCGCGGCGGAGCCGGGCGAGGCCCACACCGAGAGCGAGAGCGTGGACCTCGACGTTCTGGAGCGGTGTTACCGCCTCTACCGTGAGACGGCGGCGCAGTTTGCGGGGGTGGAGTGACACCCGCCGCGTTGATTACGCCGGCCCGCGTCGCTTCGCCCATGACACGCGACTCCGACGCCCCCGAGGCGTACGCCGACCTGCTCGCGCGCGTCGAGCGCATCGCCAACGTGGGCAACGCCTCCGGACTGCTCTCGTGGGACCAGCAAGTGATGATGCCCGAAGGCGGGACGCCCGCCCGGTCCCGGCAACTGTCGGCGCTCTCGGCCGTCCAACACGACCTGTTGACCGACGAGGAACTCGGCGAGTCGCTCGCCGACCTGGAGGAGTCGACCTCACGCCCGACCAGTCGGCCGTCGTCCGCGAGATTCGCCGAGAACACGAACGCGCGGTGCGGGTACCGACGGCCCTCGTGGAACGCATCTCGTCGGTCGCCTCGGAGACGCTCCCCGTCTGGCGCGAGGCCCGGAAGGACGACGATTTCGACGCCTTCGCGCCGCGACTGGAGACGCTGGTCGAGTTGAAACGGGAGTACGCCGAGCACATCGACCCGAACCGCGACCCCTACGAGGTGCTGTTCGAGGAGTACGAACCCTGTCTCCCCCTCCACCACGCCGAGGAGATACTCACACAGCTCAAAGAGACCATCTCCCCGTTGGTCGCCGAGATTCGGGCGTCAGACGCCGACCTCACGACCGACGCCTTCACCGGCACCTACGACACCGACCGCCAGGAGGAACTCGTCCGCGAGGCGCTCACGACGCTCGGCTATCCCTGGGAACACGGCCGTCTCGACGTCTCCGACCATCCCTTCTCGATGGGGACCACCTTCGACGCCCGGGTGACCACCCGTTTCGACGAGGAACACCCCGTCGACGCTCTCCTCTCGACCATTCACGAGTTCGGCCACGCGACGTATACGCTCGGCCTCCCCGAGGACGCCTACGGCACACCCCTCGGCGAGGCGCGCGACCTCTCGGTCCACGAGTCCCAGTCCCGCCTCTGGGAGAACCACGTCGGGCGGTCGGCGGCGTTCTGGGACCGGTTCCTGCCGACGGTCGTCGACCACTTCCCCCAGGCCGAGGGCGTGAGCGTCCGCGACGCCTACGAGACGGTCAATCAGGTTCACGAGGACAACCTCATCCGCGTCGAGGCGGACGAACTCACCTACCACCTGCACATCGTCCTCCGGTTCGAAATCGAACGCGACCTGGTACGGGGCGACCTGGACGTCGCGGAGGTGCCGGCCGTCTGGAACGATAAGATGGAGGAGTACCTCGGCGTCCGCCCCGACACGGACGCGGAGGGCTGTCTGCAGGACATCCACTGGTCGCACGGCAACTTCGGCTACTTCCCGACGTACTCGCTCGGGAGCGCGATGGCCGCCCAGCTGTACGCGGCGGCCGACGGGGAGATCGGGGGCCTCGACGCCCACGTCCGCGCCGGCGAGTTCGACCCGCTCCACGACTGGCTGACCGAGAACGTCCACCGCCACGGCAAGCGCTACGAGACGAACGAACTCGTCCGGCAGGCGACCGGCGAGGACTTCACCGCCGACTACTTCGTCGACTACGCGACCGAGAAGTACGGCGACCTCTACGACGCCTAGCCGGGGCGAGCACCGATCCCACGGACCGCAGTGGGGTTTCGAGATGTACACAAATTCGAGTTGTGATCGTTGGTATCCCAACACCTCCTCCTGTCCGACCGCTACTTCTAAATAGTGGTATGCAGTACCATGGCGTGTATGGCATCAGCACCCAGCGACGACGACCTGTTCGATCAGTTCCTCACTGACCGCGGTCACGAGACGGAACCGGTACGCTGGGACCGATCCTATAACAAACTACAGTGTCCGGACTGTGGGGCGCTGCACGACACGTCCGCGTCCGACTGTTCGGTCTGCGGGTGGACGCCGGACGTCTGAGCGCGATTTCCGCGCGTTCGGACGAGCCACGCTGTTTATCACGCCCCGGGCCCAGTAGATGAACCAATGAGCGACGACGTAACGGTGACCCGACTGTTCGGGGGCCGGGGAGCGGGAAGACCACCGCGCTCCTCGACCGCGTCGAGGAACTCCTCGAACGCGACGACGTGAGCATCCGCGACGTGCTGGTCGTGTCCTACACCCGTGCCGCCGCTGCCGAGGTCCGCGAGCGACTGGCCGAACGCCTCGACGTCTCCCCGCGGTCGTTGCAGGGGAGCGTCTGTACGATGCACGCGAAGGCGTACGAACTGCTCGACCTCTCGCGTGGCGACGTGGTCGGCGAGAAACAGAAAGAGGAGTTCTGCGACGACTACGGCATCGAGTTCGAGGACGAGTACGGCGGTGCCGGTCGACGCACCGCCCGGTCGACCACCCTCGGAAACAAGATCATCGCCACCAGCCAGTGGCTCCAGCGCACCCGTCGCGACGTGGCCGACTGGTACGACGTCCCCTTCCAATGGGACGTCGAGACGGTCCGTCTCCCGCCGGACATCGACCCCAACGCCCAGGAGGGCAACAAGTACACGCCGACGTGGCCCTCCGACGACGACAGGGTAGACGTCCCGCAGGTCATTCGGGCGTGGCGCACCTACAAGGGCGAGGAGGGGGTCGTCGGCTTCGCCGACATGCTCGAACGCGTCAAACAGCGGTCGCTCCTCCCGAACGTCGACTACCTCGTCATCGACGAGTTCCAGGACATCACCACCCTCCAGTACGACGTCTACGAGGAGTGGAAACCCCACATGGACGGCGTCATCATCGCCGGCGACGACGACCAGGTGGTCTACGCCTGGCAGGGCGCGGACCCGAACCTCCTCCTCGACGCCGACGTCGACGAGGACGTCGTCCTCCCCAACTCCTATCGGTTGCCGTCGCGCATCCTGCACGTCGTCAACCGGGAGATTCGCCATCTCGACAAGCGCCAGGAGAAAGACCTCAACCCCCGCAAGGAAGGCGGCGAGGTGGAAGCGGTCAGGAGTCCGTCGATGTTCGACGTCGTGCGCAACGTCCAGCACACCGTCGACACCGGCGACGGGAGCCTCATGATCCTCTTTCGGGCCCGCTATCAGATGTTCCAGTTCATCGACGAGTTCCTCCCGAAGGGGATTCCCTTCTCCATCCTGACCGACCAGCGGATGTGGACCGACCGCCTGACCCAGTACGTCCGGGCCGTCGAGAAGATCGAGGCCGGCGACCCGATCGACGGTCTGGAGGCCCGACGCCTCGCCGACATGCTCCAGGAGTCGGCGTTCGGAACGAACGAACGCGACGACTTCTACGACTACCTCGACGACCTGGAGGAGGAGGCCGACGCCGACGACATCACGCAACTCGAACTCCCCGTCGCCGACGTCGAGGAGTACGCGCCGTTCATGCCGAATCCGAGCGCCGCCTCCGACATGGTCCGCAAGGTGACGAGTTTCCAGCGCGAGGCCGTCGACGCCTACTTCGCCGGCGACTACGCGGGGATGGATCCCAACCGGGTCCGCGTCGGCACCATCCACAGCGCGAAGGGCCGCGAGGCCGACCACGTCTTCGTCGCCACCGACCTCACCGAGAAGGTGGTCGAACAGATGGCCGCGAGCGTCCCCGACCCGACCGACGTCCCGGGCGTCGAAGGCGAGTTCACCGCCCGAACCGACCCCGTGCCCGTCCTCACCGACAACGAACGCCGCGTCTTCTACGTCGGGATGAGCCGCGCCCGCGAGCGCCTCGTCCTCCTGGAGAACCTCATCAGCGGCGCGCCGACGCTCCCGCTCGACGTCCTCCTCTGTAACGAACCGCGCGAGGAGTCCGTCGAGGAGTTGCTGGAGGAGGCCACGACCGCCCCCGTCCCCGAAGCGTGAACGGTCGGTCGACCGTCGTCGCGTCGGCGCTCGCCGACGCCGACGCCACGGCGTTCGTCCACGTCGGCGACCGGCACGACGCCGCCCTGCGCTACCTCGTCGGCTTCGACGGCCCCGCCTGCGAGTTCGCGTACGTCCACGTCGACCACCCCGTGGTCTGTGTCCCGCCGGCGTACGAGGCGCGCGCCCGGCAGTCGCTCGACGGCGACGAGGTCCGCACGCTCGACGGGCCGCCCGGCCTCGCGGCGCGGGCCGTCCTCGACGACGCCCTCGACGCTCCGGGAACGGTCCTGGTCCCGCGCCACCTCCCGCACGACGCCGCCGTCCACCTCGAATCGGGGGTACGACCTCGCCTCGACACGCGCCGTCGCAGACGCCCGCGCGGTCAAGACGGACGCCGAACTCGACCGCCACCGGGCCGCCCAGCCGGGGGCCGAACGCGCGATGGCCGCCGTCGCGTCGACGCTCTCGGCGGCGGACCCGGCCGACGGCGAACTCCACGCCGACGACCGGCCGCTCACGCCCGCACGTCTCCGCCGCGTCGCGAACGTCGCCCTGGCGGAGGCGGGCGTCTCCGACGCTGGCAACACTGTCGTCAGGAGCGACGCCGCACCAATCGACGGCGTCGTCAGAAGCGACGCGGCCGACGGCGAACCCCTCGGCGTCTCCGACCTCCTCACCGTCGCCGTCGCGCCGAGGGAACCGGGCGGCTACCACGGCGTCCTCGCACGGACGTTCGTCGTCGAGAGCGACGGCGGGTGGGAACGCCGGGCGGCCGTCGCCGTCGACGCCTCGCGGCGCGTCGGCGTCGACACCGCCGCCCCCGGCGAGGACGCGCTACGTCCGCGCGGAGGCCACCGCCGAACTCGGATCGTTCGGCCTCTCGCCGGTGGCTCTCACCCCCGAACTCCCCGCCGTCGCCCGCGGCGTCGGCCTCGATCTGGACGAAGCCCCCGACTTCGCGTCGGAGACGCCGCTCGAACCCGGGCACGTCTTCGTCCTCGCGCCGGCCGTGCGGGGCGAAAAGGGACTGGTCGGGACGGCCGACCTCGCCGTCGTCACCGAGGACGGGGCGGAACTCGTAGGGTCCGTTCCCACCTCGCTCTCGCCCTAATCCTCCTCGTCGGGCGGCGCGACCGCCTTGCCGACGGTTCTCTCGGCGACGGCCGCCGGGATGTCGTCGGGCGTCGTGAGTCGACGCGGGAGGACGACCATCAACACCGCCACGAGGACGAGGAGACCGCCGAGGAGTCGGTCCCCGGCGAGAATCGTCTCGACGCCGAAGACGCCGACCGGGATGGCGAACACCAGCGTCGCCGCGAGCCCGATGGTTTCGAAGATGCCGAGGCGCATTGGACGCCCATAGCCGGCCACGGGTGAAAAGCGTCCCGTCGCGGCGCTATTCGACGACGCCCTCCGGGAGTTCCTCGACGTCGTCGGTGCTCAGCCCCGTGGTGACGAGCAGCCGGAGACCCTCGCGAACGGGCATGTCGATTTCGTACACGTCCGATTCGGGCGCGAGGACGAGCGACCCCGCCGTCGGGTTCGGACTGTGGGGAACGAAGACGTTGTACAGCGCCTCGCCCGTCGTCTCGCGGGCCGACCCCGGGCTTCGGTTCGTGACGAACGCCAGCGAGTAGAGGCCCTCGCGGGGGTACTCCACGAGGACGACGCTCTCGTAGCCCGCAGTTCGTTCGACCAGCGACTCGCTCACCTGCCGGACGCCGAAGTAGACGGTGCGGACGAACGGCACGAGTCGCACGGCGCGTTCGAACCCGCCGAACAGCCGCTGGCCGACGCTCCGCGATGCGAGGTAGCCGAGACAGACGATGCCGAGGGCGACGACGACGGCGGCGAGTAACTGCGCGACGATCTCGATGTTCGCTGTGTACGCCCTCAGCCCCGCCGCCCGCACCACCGGGTTCAACACGGCCGTCACGCGGGCGAAGACGAACTGGAGGACGAACGCCGTCACCGCGAGCGGGGTGACGAGCAGCAATCCGGTGACGAAACTGGCTCGAACGCGCGTCCTGAGGCCCATACGGGCCGTGGGAGCGGCGGCGGCAAAAGCGTACGCGTCGTCTCGGGCCGTCGCCGGGCGTGTCTCCCTCGAACGCGGCCACAGCGGAACCCCTTTTTGTAGCCGCGACCGACGCCCGGACATGTTCACGGGCATCGTCGAAGGGACCGGGACCGTCGTCGAGGCAGTCGACACCGACGACGGCCGCCGCCTCCGCATCGACCACGGGTTCGAGTCGCTGTCCCGGGGCCAGCCGATCAGCGTCAGCGGCGTCTGTCTCACCGTCGAGGCGTTCTCCGACGCCTGGTTCGAGGTGTTTCTCGCCGCGGAGACGGTCGAGAAGACCTACCTCGGCGACGCCGCGCCGGGCGACCGGGTCAACCTCGAACGCGCACTCCCCGCCGACGGCCGCCTCGACGGCCACATCGTGCAGGGACACGTCGACACGACGACGACCGTCGAGGCCGTCGAACGCGTCGGCGAGGACTGGCGCTTCACGTTCGCGCTCCCCGACGGCTACGAGCGCTACGTCGTGTCCAAGGGCTCGATCGCCCTCGACGGCGTCAGCCTCACCGTCGCCGACCTCGACGACGACGCCGGCACGTTCGCCGTGGCCGTCGTCCCGACCACCTCCGACCTGACGACGCTCTCGGCGAAGGCGGTCGGCGACCCCGTCCACGTCGAAGTGGACGTGGTGGCGAAGTACGTCGAACGGTTGGACGAGTACTAGGATTCGAACTCGGTCCGCTCGGAGGTGAGTTCGGACTCCTCGGTCGCTTCGTCCTCGCGGACCTGTCGGTGAGCCTCGCTGTAACGGCGGATCTTCCGCAGGAGGATGAGGCCGAAGAGGCCGTCGTACGCGAGGACGTAGACGAGATACGAGGGGAGACTCGGGAGGCCGGTGTAGACACCGATAAGTGCCGATCCGATGCCGACGGTGGCGTTGTACGTCGCGTGGATGAACGCCGCGATGAGCAGGCCCTTGACGACGATCGGTCCTCGATTCCGCGGATTGAACTTCGCCAGCCCGAGGTAGTAGCCCGCGAACGCCGAGTAGATGACGTGTCCCGGTCCGGCGAGGGCGCGAACGGCGGTGATGCCGCCACCGGCACCGATGAGGCCGAGACCGACGGTCGAGGTCGCGATGTCGAGGCTCCGCGTGATGTAGAGGGCGTTCTCGATGGTGGCGAACCCGAGCCCGGCCATCGCGCCGTAGACGGCCCCGTCGACGACGGCGTCGAAACTGTCGTGGCCGAAGGCGTAGAGCCGGACTGCGAGCAGTTTGACCGTCTCCTCTATCGGTCCGACGACGAGGTAGAAAAACAGGACGTTGCCCACGAAGGCGAGTGCCTGGAACCACGGCTGCAGCAGCGAGTTGACGACGGCGGCGAAGTTGGCCGTCAACACGCCCAGGAGGAACGTCGCCACCAGCAACGACAGCGGTTCGTTCGTCGTCGCGTCGCTGTACCAGACGTACGCCGCGAGACCGAGCGCCGGAATCGCCGAGAGGAGCGTCAACGCCCCGATCTGCGGGTCGGTGATCGCGCTCAACCCGCCGATGCCGACGAGGATCAACAGCGCCGTCAGCACGATAGCCGTCCGGGTGAATGCCACCAGCGCCCGGTAGATGCCGGACGCGAGACGGTCTATCGACGTGCGCTTCTCCCAAGTCGCCACGTCGTAGAGGTCCATCGACTCGTCCGCCGCTGCCTCGACGGGGTCCCGTCGCTTCGCCATACCAGACGCTATCGTGCCAGCGCCTAATCTCTTGGCCCAAGGGGAATCATCGATCGGGCCGACGAGGTAGGCTAAAACCCCCCGACCGAAGGTGGCGTATGGACAGCGACTCGCGTTCGGGCACCCGCCGTCTCCCGGCGTCGGTCCCCGCGCGTGTGCCGCCCGCCGAACGCACGACGTCGGAGAGGAGAGCATGAGAGCGCGGATCCGAGGCATCTACACGACGGCGCTCACCCGGACGTTCCTCGACGCCGGTCACGAGGTGGTGCAGGCCTCGGAGCCGATCCGCGAGCGGTTCGACGCCGACTTCGAGGTCACGGACCACGACGTCACCGTCGCGACGACCGCCGACCGACAGGGCGTCGGCGTCGAGGGGACGCCCCACGAGGTGGAGACGGCCCGTTCGATCCTCCGCGAGACGGGGCTCGACACGCTCGCCTGGGACGCCATCGCCCCGCGGGACGCCGTCTTCGACGGCCGCGTGACCGAGACGCTCTCGAACGGCGCGATCGTCGCCCTCGACGACGCGGAGGGGTTTCTCCCCTACGGCAACGTCGCCGACCGGGTCTCCACCGGGGATACGCTCCGGGTGCAGGTCTGCGATACGACCGCGCCGTGGGTGGACTCGCTCCCCGTCCTCGACACGACGATTCGCGCCCGGGGCGGCCTCGCGACGCTCGTCCGCGGGAAAGGCGGCGTCAGCGTCGATACCCGCGACGACGCCGCGGGCCGCGAACTCGCGGGCATGACCGACCTCCTCGACGTCACCCTGCCCGAGGACTGGGGCCTCGTGTGGGACCACGCCGCGACGGAGGCCGGACTCGACGCCCTCTCGACGGCGCTCCACCGGGCGAGGGCCCACGCCGACGATCTCGACGACGCGCTGGCCGGCCCCGTCGACGCGCCTCGGCGTCGCGTCGCGCCGACGGCGACGACGTGGTTCTGGTTCGGCCGCGAATCCCGGTTCGCGCTCGACGCACGGCGGCGCGAGGTGACGGAAACGATGCCGGGTCACCACCGGATCAAGGCCGCTACCCCCGCCGCGAGCACGGCCGTCGACTTCGCCGAGGGCCTCGGCACCGCCGCCGAGGACTTCCCGTTCGGCGTGGTGACGGAGACGTTCGGTCCCGTCGAGGGCGACGCCGTCAGCATCGGCCACGGCAAACCCGAAGGCAACCTCATCGTCCTCGGGAGCGGCGACGTGGTCGACCGCGACGCCGACGGCACCATCGCCGTCCGTCGCGAGATGACGCCGGGGGAACCTACGACGCCCTCGACGTCCCACGATCGACCGGCGACGTCGCCGTCACTCGCTTCAAGGAGGGCCGGTGGTGGTATCCCACCGTCTACCGCGACGACGAGGGCGACCGGAAAGGGACCTACGTCAACGTCTGTACGCCGGTGGAGTGTTTCCCCGAGACGGTCCGGTACGTCGATCTGCACGTCGACGTGGTGAAATTTCCCGACGGCACCGTCGAACGCGTCGACGACGACGAACTCGACGCCGCCGTCGACGCCGGCCACGTCCCCGAAGCGCTCGCCGACCGGGCGCGAAAAGTCGCCACGAGCATCGAGCGCGCGCTATAGACACAGGCGTTCGAGACGGCCAGCCCGCCGTCCGGAGCGACGACGCTCACGACGGAGAGCGACGGCGCGCCACAGGTGGCCTGCCCCGCGAACGCCCTCGCTCGCCACGACGTAGATCAGCGTCGGCCGCTGTGGCACCCGGTGCGAGTCCCCGACGGCGTGTTCGAGTTCCGGCGGCGGGGGCTCACGTCTCGGACGCCGAACGTCCGGATCGTCCCGTTCTCGTACACGATGCGCGCCGTCCAGCAATCCCTGCGTGACCGACGGATCCACGGCATCCACCCGGTCATCGCCGTTGTTCAGGCGGTCCTCGACGGTTCGTTCGTCGGGGTCGTCGTCCGTCGGCACCGTCGCGCCACGTCCCGCGAGAGGACGGCGACGAGAACGGGGAGCCGGGACACGTCCTCAGAAGTGACCCGCGGAATCCGTCGCGTACTGCAGGTCGCCGCCGCGCCCCCTTCGACGGTGTCGCTCCCCACGTCGCCGGTGCTCGGGACCCGGACGGTTACGTCCTCGATCTCGGGGAACGCCTTGATGAGGCCGGATTCGATGTTGTTCGCGGTGACGTTGCTGACGCCACACCCGGAACACGCGCCGCCGAGTTCGACGACCACCTCACCCGTCTCCGGGTCGCACTCGCGGACCGCGCCCGTCCCGCCGTGCATCTGGATGATGGGCATCTGTTTGACCAGCCACGTGTCGACCCGTTCTTCGAGGCTCTCGTCGCTCATCGTCCTCCCTTCGGCCCGGAGATACGGGTAGCTTGTGGTTGTCTCCCCGCTCGCTCGCGTGAGATAATCTGTATCAGGATCGACCACGACGGTTCCGGTCGCCGGTGCCGCGGATCACGGCGCTCGCCAGCGCGCCTTTCACCACCGCGTCGTCGCCGAGGGTCGTCAACTCCACCTCGGGGACGTTCGTGATGACGAGATCGGGGAGTCGCTCCCGGATCGGGTCGAGGACGAGGTCGGGGTTGTTGAGCGCGACCGCGCCGCCGACGTAGACGACCAGCGGCGCGTAGGCGTGGACCACGTTGGCGACGCCGACGGCGTTCCAGTGGCCGAGTCGCTCTACGACGTGGTCGGCGAAGGCGTCGTCGCCGGCCGCCTCGAAGACGTCGGCGGCCGAGAGGCCCGGGGCGTCTATCGGGAGGTCCGTCTCCCACTCGGCGTCGTGGAGATGACGGGCGTAGCGCGGGACGTTGGTGCCGGAGCAGTAGCCCTCCCAGTGGCCCTCGCGGCCACAGCCGCAGGTGAGTTCCCCCTCGGGATCGACGACCATGTGGCCGACTTCGCCGGCGTTACCGTCCCACCCCGAGAGGACGTGGCCGTCGACGGCGACGCCGGCACCGATGCCCGATGAGATGGTCAGATAGACCATGTCGTCGGGGGTCCGCTCCGCGAAGAATCGCTCGCCGACGACGCCCGCGGCGGTGTCGTTGTGGAGGGTGACGCGCTCGGTCCCCAGCAGTTTCGAGAGGGGACCGGTGAGCGGGACGCGGTCGATGGTGTCGGGGAGGTTCGCGGGGCGTTCGACCGCGCCCGCAGCGAGGTCCAGCGGGCCGATGGAGCCGACGCCGGCCGCGACGACGGCCTCGGGGTCCACGCCGGCGTCGGCGCAGGCCTCGCGGACGACGCGCAGAACCGCCTCGGTGACGGCGATGCCGGTCGGACCCTGCGGCGTCGCGTCGTGCGCCCGCCCGAGGACGACCCCGTCGTCGTCGCCGACGACGGCCCGGACGTTCGTCGCCCCGAGGTCCACGCCCACGTAGTAGGCCATCGCCGGAGTAGGGGCGCGCGGCACTTAATTGAGGCGCTTCGGTACTCGCTTGCGAGTTGTTCGATCCGACGCCCGCGAGACGGCCACGTCAGGGCGTCGAGACGGCGGTGATTCGCCGGAGAACGGCGGTGGTCCTCACTCCAGACCCTGTCGGACGTAGAGGACGGGACAGGGAGCGTTGAGCATGACCTCCTGTGCGACGCTGCCGAAGACGGCCTTCCCGGTCGGCGAGCGTTTCCGCCCGCCGACGATGACCTGGTCGGCGTTCGTGCGCCCGGCCAGTTCGACGATGGCCTCGCCGGGGTCGCCGACGATGCCGCGAATCTCGTAGTCGACGCCGTCCTCGGCGAGGTCGTCGGCGACGTCGCGAATCGTCGCGTTGTGGCGTGCGACGTCGTCGGGGGTGGTGGCCTCGCGTTCGAGCTGGACGTCGAGTTTGTCCAGCGTGTCGTGGTACTCCTCCTCCGTGAACACGTGGGCGAGAACGACCGTCGCGCCCGACGGCCCCGCGACGTCTTTCGCCTCCTCGGCCAGACGCGGCGCGCGTTCGACGTCTCTCGGTCCGATGGCGACGAGTACGGTTTCGATGGCCATGTGCGGTGTCTCTCCGCCGCGAGTAAAAATCCTGCAGTGGATCTCGCGGTGCGACCCGACCCCCGGCGGACGGGTCGTCGCGACGCCGGATCGGGTCCGCGCTGTCGCCGTCCACCGGACCGCCAGTGTCTACTGTGTCGGGGCCGTCCGGTCGGTATGCTCTCTCCCGACCTCTCGAATCGAGTCGCGCTCGTCACCGGGAGCGCCCGCGGCATCGGCCGTGACCTCGTGCTGGCGGCGGCGGACGCGGGCGCGGACGTGGCCGTGCACTACAACACAAGCGAGGCGGCGGCCGACGAGACGGCGGACGTCGCCCGCGAACTCGGCGCGTCGGCGACGGCGGTGGGTGCCGACGTGACCGACCCCGACGAGGTGGACGCCCTCTTTTCCGCCGTCGAAGCCGAACTCGGATCGGTGGACGTCCTCGTCAACAACGTCGGCGACTTCGCCCCGCGCCACTGGGAGGACCTGGAGTTCGAGACGTGGAACCGGGTCGTCGACACCAACTTCACGGCGACGTATCTCTGCTCGAAGCGCGCGCTCCCGGGGATGCGCGAGTCCGAGTGGGGCCGCATCGTCAACGTCGGCTACGCGGGGACGGAGAAGGCGTTGGTCTATCCGAAGAACTTCCCCTACTTCGTCGCCAAGACGGGCGTCGTCATGTTCACGCGGATGCTCGCCAACGACACGCAGGACGACGGCATCACCGTCAACTGCGTCTCGCCGTACGTCGTCGAGACCTCGGACGAGTTCCCCGACCACGCGCCGCGCGGCCGGTGGGCCACGTTCGAGGACGTCCGACAGGTCGTCTTTTTCTTCTTGGACGAGGGAAGCGACTACGTGAGCGGTGAGAACGTCGAAATCGACGGCGGATGGATCCCCGAGGCGCTCTGATACGGCGGTCGTCGGGACGTCCTAGTTCGGCAGGTCGTCGGCCTTGTCCTCGACCTGGCGCTTCATCGAATCGCGACGCGACTTCGCGTCCCGACCCGTCACTTCGAGTAGGAAGTCGTTTTTCGAGTCGACGGCGTCCTGGGCGCGGTCGGCGTGGCCCTCCGCGATGACCTGTTCGGCGTCTTTCTCTTCGAAGTGGACGGCGAGTCGGTCTTTCTTGCCGCTGTACTCCGCCGCCCCGGCGAGGATGCGGTCGAAGACGGGGTTGTCGGGGTCGCCGACGACGTACAGTTCGTGGCCGCCCAGCTCTTCGGTGCCGGTCACGTCTCCGAAGTACGATTCGATGGTCGCTTTCAGGTCTGGTGCGTTCTCGTCCAGTGTTTCCCCGCGACGCATCTTGTACTCCTTCATGGCGTGTGCTTCGCGTACCGACGGTTTACCAGTTTCGTCATCAGCCCCGCTCGACGGCGCGTCTCAAGCGTCGCGTTCGGCGATGTACCCCTTCTGACAGTCGGGGCAGATGTCGCCGGCGCGCATCGAAGAGTCGCCGGCGAGACGAGAGAGACCGCAGTTCGGACAGTAGAACTCGGTCCGCGTGCCGGGGGCGCTCCGTTCGACGTCGACGTCGGCGGCGCGGACGAACTCCTTGTCCGGGTCCGTGGGCGCGTCGTCAGCGTCGGCGTCGTCGACGAACGTCGCTTCGCCGTTCGCCGCCGTCGACGACTCCGGCGTGAGGCCCTCGAAGGAGACGTCGGTCCCGCCGCTACTCCCGCGTTCGGCGTCGAATCCCCCGTCGTCGCCCTCGTGGTCGGGCCAGTCGTCGCCGCCGAGCACGACCGCGTCGTCCGAGGCGGACTGACCGTCTACGGATCCGCGCTCCGCGGCGTCGTCCGGGGCGGACTGACCGTCCGCGGATCCGCGCTCCGTGGCGTCGTCCGGGGCGGACTGACCGTCCGCGGATCCGCGCTCGACGACCGCGTCGTCCGTCGTCGGCGGGGCCGCCGTGGACGCCTCGACGGCCGACTCGCTTCGCTCGTTCACGTTCGCATCGGGCCACTGACCGCGTTCGCGGCCGGCGTCGTCGCCGTCGTCGGTGAGGATGACGCCGTCGTCCTCCGCGGCGGTCGGTCCGCCGTCGCCGGCCTCGGCCGCGTCCGCTTCCGCGACCTCGATGGCGTCGGCGGGGTCGGCCGCCGTCTCGTCGGCCGCCGGTTCGCCCGTCGCCTCGTCGGCCGTCGCTTCGTCTGCCGTGTCGGCCGTGACGTCGACACCGCCACCCAGCCCGGTCTGTATCTCCTCGCCACCCCGGATGGGTCTGACCTCCTTGTTCTCGCTGACGACGCGTCGGTCGCCACATCGCTGGCACGTCTCGACCGTCCGGTACGTGACGACGACTTCGTTGCCGTCTTCCTGCCGCTCACGCTCCACCTCCCGGTTGCCGAAATCGTGTCCGAGCAGGCACCTGAGTCCCATTACCGTTCGTTCCGGGCTACAGGATTAAAAGCGTCCGTCAGACGCCCGGCAGACGCCCGCGGTCGACGCCCGACAGTATAAACGGGATGCGAACGATACCCCGGATATGAGAGCCAAGCGGGAGTTCCGGGACCGGAGCGACGTCGAGGTGGCGGTCCTCGACGCCCTCGTCGACCGCGGCGAGGAGGGGATGACCGTCTTCGAGGTGCGCGCCGCCGTCGACGTCGACATCGACTCCTCGAGGACGCCCTCGCGGAACTGAAGTCGGACTCTCTCATCCGCGTCGAATCCGAGGGCGGCGAGGTCACCCTGTACGCCGCCGATCGGGTCGTCCCCGACCCGGAGGCGAACGCCGAGAACGACCGGAGCCTCCTCGACGCGGTGCGCGATCGCCTCGGCTTCTGATGCCTTTTTACCTCCGCCGCGCCTACGCCGTCCGATGACAGCGCTGCGCGAGTTCCACGCCGACCACGGTGCCGAGTTCGAGACGCGAGGCGGGCGCGAGCTGGTCGCTCACTACGGCCGCCCCGCTCGCACTCACGAGGCCGTCCGTAACGGCGTGGGCGTCGTCGAGATGCACTACGGCGTCGTCGTCGTCGAGGGCGACGACCGGCGCGAATACGTCGACAACGCCGTCTCGAACGCCGTCCCCGCTTCCGACGGCGAGGGTCGGTACGCACTCCTGCTCGACCCGCAGGGGAAAGTCCGCACCGACATGTACGTCTACGACGCCGGCGAACGCCTCCTCGTTTTCGTGCCGCCGTCGCAGGCCGAACCGCTCGTCGCGGAGTGGCGCGAGAAGGTGTTCATCCAGGACGTCGAGATCCGCGACGCCTCCGACGAGTTCGCCGTCTTCGGCGTCCACGGCCCGCAGTCGACGGAGAAAGTAGCGAGCGTCCTCACGGGCGCTGGTTCGCCCGAACCGCAGCTCTCGTTCGTCCGCGGGTCCATCGGCGACGCCGGCGTCACCGCCATCGCCGCCGACGCCCCCACCGGCGAGGAGGGGTACGAAATCGTCTGTGCCGCCGCCGACGCCCGCGACGTCTTCGACGCGTTGCTCTTCTACGGCAACCCCTCCGTCCCCTTCGGCCACCGGACGTGGGAGACGCTCACGACCGAGGCCGGGACCCCGCTGTTCGAGACGGAACTCGAAGGCCGTATCCCGAACGTCCTCGGGATTCGCAACGCGATCGACTTCGAGAAGGGCTGTTTCGTCGGCCAGGAAGTCGTCTCACGGGTGGAGAACCGCGGCCGGCCGAGTCGCCGCCTCGTCGGCCTGCGCCCCGATCGTCTCCCCGCGGCGGGCGCGGCGGTGTTCGACGGCGACGAGAGCGTCGGCGACGTCACTCGCGCCGTCGACAGCCCGTCGCTCGGCGCGCCGATCGCCCTCGCTCTCGTCGACTTCGACGCGCCCTCCGAACTCACGGTGCGCGTCGACGGCGAGGCGGTGCCCGCGCCGGTGACGGACCTGCCGTTCGTCGAGGGGAGCGACCGGTCGGCGCGCCTGCCGCAGTACGGCGCGGCCGAGTGACGGCCAGCGCCGCGAGAGCAGCGCCCGTACCTGATCGGTCGAGAACAGCGACGACGGTCGGTCCATGTGGACGCCGATTTCCCCCGAGAGGGCGCGCAGACCGAGCCGCTGTACCGGTTCGGGGAGCGAGTAGGCGCGGCGCACCCACCGACCGAGACGGATCTCGCGCGCCAGGTCCCGCGCCACGCGCGTTCGTAGTCGGCGAGGGTGGTCGGCCGCTGTGGCTCTATCGCCCGGGCGGCGTGGTCGGCGGCGGTCATGCCGTAGAGGATGCCCCCGCCGGTGAAGGGTTTGGTCTGTCCGGCGGCGTCGCCCAGCAGGAACACTCGGTCCGTGGTCACCGTCGCCGGCGGGCCAACGGGAATCGCACCGGAACAGAAGCGGTCCGTCTCGACGCCGTAAGCGCCGGTGAGGCGGTCGAACATGTCGTTCACCTCGGCCCCCGGCGGGGCCGCGAGGCCGTACTCGACGCCCGCCTCGCCGCGGGGGATGCGCCACGCGAAAAACCGCGGAACGGTGAGGTGGACGTCCACGAAGTCGCCGTCGTCGGGCGACTCGTCGAACGCGAGGACGCCGTGGAGCGTCTCGTCGGGGTCGGGGAGACCCACCTCTCGTCGCACCCGCGAGACGGGGCCGTCGCATCCGGCGACCATCCGCGCCTCGACCGTCCGTTCGTCGCCGTCGACGCTCGCCGTCACGGCGACCGAGTTCTCCCCTCGTCGACGGCGGTGACGGTGTGTCCCTCGCGAACGTCGGCCCCGGCGTCGCGCGCGGCGTCCGCCAGCGTCCGGTCGAGTTCGACCCGGTCGATCACGTTCGACACCGCCTCGGTCTTGTAGAACGGGTAGGCCCGCGACTCCGGACCGCCGACGTGGAAGTTCGCGCCGTACACCCGGTTCTGGCGGAGGCGATCGCGGTCGCCCTCGGGGACGTACGACCAGATGTCGGTGCTGACGTGGCCGGAACAGGCCAGCGGCGTCCCCACGTCGCCTTTCTCCAGGGCGAGGACATCGTATCCGGCCTCGGCGGCCCGTCGGGCGAAGCGCGCGCCGGCCGGGCCGACGCCGACCACGACGAAGTCGTACATGCGTGTGCCTCCGTGCTTCGGCGAGCAAATACTTTCGTTTCGCCGACGCGCCCTCAGTCGTCGGCGGTGATGGGTCCGCTCCGGCCCTGCGACCCGGTGTCACCGGTCGCCGTCTGCCACGTCATGAGGAGCATGGCGACCACGAGCGCGCCGCCCCAGACGAACATCGTCGGCATCAGCATCAGCATCCCCGCGCCTTCGCCGAGCCAGATGGTCGCCGGCAGGAGCCACTGGCCGACGAGAAAGAGGCCGGTGACCGCCGTGCGCACGTTGCCCGTCACGCCCAGCGCCTCGACGGCGAAGCCGGTGACGATGCCGATGATGGAGAGCACGCCCAGGTGAGCGTGGGCACCGATCATCCACCCCGGCGGGCCGCCGCCGCCCGCCAGCAGGGCCGTCTGGTGGAGACCGACGCTCATCATCACTGCCAGTCCAAGAAAGCCGGATGTCTTGAGTATCCGCGTCATCAGGGATTTCCATCGCCGTCGATTCACATAAGCGATGTGTTCGTGGGTGTGGATAACACACTTCACTCCCCGTCTCCAATCGCTTCGTCATGTCTCCGTTCGACGCCGACGGCCCGGAACGCGTTCGACAGGTGTTCGAGTCGCATCTCGACGCGGGGTTGCACCACGGCGCGCAACTCGCCGTCTACGACGGGGCGGAACTCGTTCTCGACCTCGCGGGCGGCGTCACCGGCCCCGAGGGCGACCCGACGACGCCCGACCGGCGACACGTCCTCTTTTCGTGTACGAAACCCTACGCGGGCGTCTGTCTCCACCAGCTGGTCGAGCGCGGGAAACTCGGCTACGACGACCCGGTGCGCGACCACTGGCCGGCGTTCGCCGCCGAGGGAACGGAAAAAGGCGAGATCACGGTCCGACACGTGCTGAGCCACCAGGCAGGCCTCCCGTCCGGCCCGTTCGACGAGCGCCCGGACCAGTGGCCGAACTGGGGGCGGCCGTCGAGGCGATGGAGACGCTCGACACGTCGTTCACGCCGGGGGCGACGGCCGCCTACCACGCCCTGAACTACGGCTTTCTCGTCGGCGAACTCGTCCGCCGGACGAGCGGGACGCCCGTCGACGCCTACGCCCGCGAGAACGTCTTCGACCCGCTCGGCATGGACGACACGAGCATCGGCCTGCCCGAGGGCGACGCGGACGACGTGGCGGCGCTGGTCGGGTTCGAGGAGTTCGACCGGTGTCGTCGGCTCGGTGCGGGACTCGGCGGAACGACGGCCGACGCGGCGTCGCTGTTCAATCAGGAGTGGATGCACCGCGCGGTGGTGCCCGCGGCCACCGGCATCGGCACCGCCCGCGACGCGGCGCGCTTTTACGCCTGTCTCGTCGCCGGCGGCGAACTCGACGGGACGCGCCTGCTCGACCCCGGGACCGTCGCGGAGGCGACGAGCGTGCAGATCGAGGTGGAGCGCGACGGCACCCTCGACGTGCCGCGCCGGTACGCCCTCGGCTTCGAGCGCGCGGGGACGGCGTGGGACAAGTACGGCACCCTCGCGCCGCGGTCGACGTTCGGCCACGGCGGCCTCGGGAGCGTCGTCGGATGGGGCGACCCCGAGTCGGGGCTGGCGATGGCCTACGTCACGAACGGTATCCGCGACGAGTTCGAACACGCCCAGCGCGCGAACGCGATGGCCGACGCCGTGCGGACGGCGTTCGGCTGATCACAACACCGTCGCGGCGAGGAAGGCGACGGCGACGACGCCCACCAGTCCGGCCGCGTAGAGGACGCCCGTGGCGACGCGTCCGTCGAGCAACTCCCCGACGAGGAGGCCGTTCCCCGCGGCCTGCACGAGGGCGGCGTGGTAGAACAGCCGCCGGTAGCGCGACGGCGCGGCCGCCTGGAACTGGAGTCGCGTCGCGCCCACGGACGCCGCCCCGTTCGACGCCTGCGCGATCGCGGGCAGGAACTGCCACTCGAACAGCAACACGATGCCCGTGAACACGAGGACGCTCAGACCCACGACCACGAAATACGGCTGCATCCCGTATCGCTGCTCCCGTCGGATCTCGTTTCGCTCCTCGACGTCGTCGGCGAGGACGCCGTCGAGGCAGTCGTCGAACCGGTCGCGCCCCGCCGCCGAGCGCTCGAACGACACGCCACGGAGTTCGCTCCGCAGGGCCTCGCGGACGTCCTCGCGGACGTAGCGTTCGAACTCATCGACCGCCGGTTCGCGGACGTGGTAGCGGTGGGCGCTCGCCTCGGCGTCGAACTGGAGTTCTCCCCACGCGAACGGCGGCGAGAGCCAGTAGCGCTCAACGACTTCACCCGCCGCCGCGGGCGTCTCGAAGAACTCCCGCTCGACCGAGACGTCGGCCGCGTCGACGAACGACCAGTCCGCCGCGGCCGTCTCCAGCGTTTCCTCGACCCGTCCGGTCAGTTCGTCGGCCTCGCGTGGGGCGTCAGCGCCGCGTTCGGCCGCCGCCCCGTCGACGCCCGCGAACGTCCCCACTCGGGGTGCCATCGATTACCGTTACGTCAGCAGTCCGTTAAACGGGAGGCCAAACCGACGCCGCTCCGATTCGATCGACGACTCAGTCGTCGCCCGCGGCCCGCGGCGACGGCGTCCGGTCGGCGCGCGGTCCCTCGATGTCGACCTTCGGCAGGAGGTCGCGGAGGTAGCGCCCGGTGTGGGAGTCGTCGTCGCGGGCGACGGTTTCGGGCGTGCCCGTGGCGACGACCCGGCCGCCCGCCTCGCCGCCCTCGGGGCCGAGGTCGACGACGTGGTCCGCGTTCTTCACCAGATCGAGTTCGTGTTCGATGACGACGACGGTGTTGCCGTTGTCGGTGAGGCGATGCAGGACGTCGACGAGTTTGCGCTCGTCCTCGCTGTGGAGGCCCGTCGTGGGTTCGTCCAGCAGGTAGAGCGTGTTGCCGGTGTCTTTCTTACCCAACTCCTCGGCGAGTTTGACGCGCTGGGCCTCGCCGCCCGAGAGCGTCGTCGAGGGCTGGCCGAGGCGCATGTACCCCAACCCCACGTCCCGGAGAAGGCCGAGTCGGCGGCGGATCTGCGAGTTGGCCTCGAAGAACTCGTAGGCCTCGTCGACCTCCATCTCCAGGACGTCGGCGATGGTCTTGTCCTTGTAGGTCACGTCGAGGGTCTCGTCGTTGTAACGCGCGCCGTCGCACTCCTCGCAGGGGACGTAGACGTCCGAGAGGAAGTTCATCTCGATTTTGACCGTCCCCTGACCGCCACACTCCTCGCACCGGCCGCCCTTGACGTTGAACGAGAAGCGACCCTTCGCGTAGCCGCGCTGTTTCGACAGTTTCGTCTCGGCGAACAGTTCGCGGACGTAGTCGAAGACGCCGGTGTAGGTGGCGGGGTTCGACCGCGGCGTGCGCCCGATGGGCGACTGGTCGATGAGGCGGACCGTCTCGACGTTTTCTATCCCTTCGATGGCGTCGTGGTCGCCGGGGTCGACGCTCGTGTTGTCGTTCATCTCGCGGGCGAGGCCCTTGTAGAGGACGTCGTGCATCAGCGTCGACTTCCCGGATCCCGAGACGCCCGTGATGGCCGTGAACGCCTCCATCGGCAGGTCGACGTCGACGTCGTCGAGGTTGTGCTGGCGCGCGTCGCGGATGGTGAGCGTCTCGTCCCAGCCGCGTCGCTCGTCGGGGACGGGAATGCGCCTGCGACCCGCGAGGTAGTCGCCCGTCAGCGACTCCTCCGAGGCGGTCACGTCGTCGAAGTCGCCCTGCACGACGACGTCGCCGCCGCGCCTGCCCGGGCCGGGCCCCATGTCGATGATGTTGTCCGCGCGGCGCATCGTCTCCTCGTCGTGTTCGACGACGACGAGGGTGTTACCCAGGTCGCGCAGGCCTTCGAGCGTGTCCAGCAGTCGGTCGTTGTCCCGCTGGTGCAGGCCGATGGAGGGTTCGTCGAGGACGTAGAGGACGCCCACGAGCCCCGAACCGACCTGCGTCGCCAGTCGGATGCGCTGGGACTCGCCGCCCGAGAGGGTCGACGCCTCGCGGTCCAGCGTCAGATATTCGAGGCCGACCTCCTGCATGAAGCCGAGGCGGGCGCGGATCTCCTTGCAGATCTCCTCGGCGATCGTTCGCTCGCGTTCCGTGAGTTTCGTCTCCAGGCCCTCGAAGTGGTCGAGGGCGTCCGCGATGCTCATCCGGTTCACGTCCGTTATCGCGGTGTCGGCGACCAGCACCGACCGGGACTGGGGGTTGAGGCGCGTGCCGTCACACGCCGGACAGGTGGTGACGGCCATGTAGTCCTCGATGTGTTCGCGCGTCGAGTCGGAGTCCGTCTCGACGTGCCGGCGCTCCAGGTTCGGGACGACCCCCTCGAAGCGCTTCTCCTTGCGCCGGGTGCCGTTTTTCGTCGTCCGCTCGAACACCACCTGTCGGTCGGTGCCGTAGAGGAACTGCCGCCGGACGTCCGGTTCGAGTTCCTCGAACGGCGTCTCGACGCTCACGCCGAAGTGCTCGGCGACGGCGTCGATGCGCGTCCGGTAGTACGACCGGTTGTAGCTCCACGCCTCGAAGACGTCCTTCAGGGGTTTGGACGGCTCCTGAACGACCAAGTCTTCGTCCACCTCTTTGGTGTTGCCGATGCCTTCGCATTCGGGGCAGGCCCCGTGGGGACTGTTGAACGAAAAGGAACGGGTTTCGATCTCGGAGAAGTCGATGCCGCAGTGGGTGCAGGCGAGCGCCTCCGAGAACTCGACGACGAGACGCTCGTCGCCATCGCCGGCCAGGTCGCCGGTCGAACGCGTCTCCGTCCCCAGATCGACGCCCTCGGGCGGGTCGGGGGCGATGACCTTCAGGACGCCGTCGGCTTCCTTCAGTGCCGTCTCCACCGAGTCCGTGATCCGTGACCGGGCGTCGTCGCTCACTTTCACCCGGTCGACGATCACGTCTACCGTGTGGTCGTAGTTCTCGTCCAGTTCCGGGCGGTCCATCGTGAGGTCGTAGGCGTCGCCGTCGACTTCGACCCGGCTGTACCCCTCGCTCACGAGCTCGTCGAAGCGGTCCTCGAACGCGCCCTTCTGGTCGCGGACCACGGGTGCCGCGAGCTTGAGGCGCGTCCCTTCCGGGAGTTCGAGGATGCGCCGGACCATCTGCTGGGCGCTCTGCTCGCCGACTTCGCGCCCGCAGTCGGGGCAGTGTGGCGTGCCGACGCGGGCGTAGAGCAGTCGGAGGTAGTCGTGGAGTTCCGTGACGGTTCCGACCGTCGAACGCGGGTTGTTGGCGGCGTTTTTCTGGTCGATGGAGATCGCGGGCGAGAGCCCCTCGACCGCCTCCACCTGCGGTTTGTCCATCTGTCCGAGGAAGTTACGCGCGTAGGCCGACAGCGACTCGATGTAGCGACGCTGCCCCTCGGCGTACACCGTCTCGAACGCGAGCGACGACTTGCCCGATCCGGAGAGCCCCGTGACGACGTTGAACTGTTCGCGGGGGATGCGGACGTCGAGGTCCTTGAGGTTGTGTTCCTCGGCCCCGCGAACCTCGATGTAGTCCTTGCTCATCTGGCACGGGGTATGGCTCGGGCGTATGTGTACCCGTCGGTTGCGGACGACGTTTCGCTTTTTACGGGCGTCTCGGTGTTCGATTCTTCGGTATGCTGTTTCTCCCCGACCTCTCGACTGCTGACTCTCCTCTTTTCGAAACCCCGCTTCGTCCACGACGTACCGGCTGCTGACTCTCCGAAAGCCCGCGACCGCTCGCCCCCTTTCAGTCCCGCCCACAGGCCTCGTCCTCCCCAGCCAGGGGTACTCGCCCGAAGGCGAGCACAGGACCCTCGCACGTTGCTGGCGCGGTACGGAGGCCGCGACAGCGCGCGCCGCTTGGCTCGTCCGGCCGAACGTCGCGCCACGTGGAGACTCCGCCGGTCCCTCGGCGGACTGAAAGCGAGAGGACGTTCGAGGCCACTGTCGCCCTACTGAGGAACGCGGAGAGTCGTCCAACCCCGAATCCAGCCTAGCCGGAACTCCCGGCACCGAGAGACGTACCCAGCCGAGCGTCTATCGACTTAGCTCAGTTTCTCGCGGCTGATGTTGACGCCCGTGGGCGTGATGATGATCTGGTCGTCGCCCTTGACGACGATGTCGCCGTCCACTTCGCGCGCGACGCGGCGCAGGTCCTCGATGATGTGCTCGACGGTGCTGTCGCTCGGGCTCAGTCGGGTGATGTCGGCGACGACGAAGTCGCCGTCGTAGACGGCGTCTTTGATCGGCATCGCGTCCCGTTTCTGCTGGATTTCGGCGATGTGAACCGTCATGCCCGCCTCCCCGCGTGCGGTGTCGATGTCGTCGAGACTCAGTTCAACGTAATCCTCAGTGCTCCGGGAACCCCCGCTGCCGAGGATCTTGCTCATGATGCCCATGCACAGTACACGAACCACCGTGTCATTAGTTCTTACGTCAGACGACGCGCCCACGAAGGGCCTTTTAGCCGGGCCGTCGTCTCCTCGCCTATGACCTACAGCATCTGCGTCCACGAGGCCGACGGGAGCGAGCGCGCGGGTCGCCACCGGTTCGGCGTCGCCGTCACGACGCGCTACCCCTCCGTCGGGAGTCTCTGCCCGCACGTGGGCGACCACGCCGCGGTCGCGACCCAGAGTGTCACCGACGCGTCTCTCGGTCGCCGCGGCGTCGACTACGTGGCCGACGGACTCGCCGTCGACGACGCGCTGGAGGCTCTGCTGAACGCGGACGACGACGCCGAACTCCGGCAGGTCCACGGCGTCGATCGAGACGGGGATTTCGCCTTCACCGGGACGGAGTGTCCCGACTGGAGCGGGCACGAGCGCGGGACGCATCCCTCGCGGGACGCCCGGTACACCGTCGCCGGCAACTCGATCACCGGCGCGGACGTGCTGGCGGCCGTCGCCGCCGCCTACGAGGCGGCCGACTGGGACGACCCGCTGTCGAAGCGACTGGTGGACGCGCTCGGCGCGGGCGCGGCGGCGGGGGTGACCGACGGACGGATCTCCCCGTCGGGAGCGCCGCGGTGCGGGTGACGTCGACGGAGTCCCGGTCGCGCCCGTACGACGACCTGCGGGTGGACGCCGCGGAGTCGCCCATCGCGGACCTGCGGGAGACCTACCGGCTGGCCAAGCGCGGCTACGAAGCGGCGATCGAGAAGTACGCCTAAACGGTGAACTCGAAGAGGTCGTCGCCGACGTGGTGGATGGACTCGACGACCTTCCCGGCGTCGCCGGTGAGGTCCGCCCCGTCCTCGAGGGCGCGGCCGACCGCCAGCGCCTTCCCGTGGGTCTCCTCGACGACGACGACGAGATCGCCCGCGTCGATGTCGGCGGTGGCGTCGACGATGCCCGGTCGCATCACGTCCGCGCCGTCGCTGACGAAGCTAACCGCCCCGGCGTCGACGGTGACGACGTGGCGTTCCGGCGGGTGGGCGTTCGCGCCGCGAACGGTCAGGAAAGGCTCGTCGTCGAGATAGAGGACATCCGGGTCGCCGTCGACGAGGACGAGATCGAACTTCGTGCCTTCGAGTTCGACGAACTCGTAGGTGTCGCCGTCGAGGTCGACCCCGAGCTGTTCCGCGAGCGTCGATTCGAGGTCGCGTATCTCGTCGCTTCGAAGGTGGTGGCGGGACTTGACCTCCATACCGGAGCCACTCGCGCCCCGCGGATAAATCGACCGTTCGGCCGCGGGGCTAAACCCCGTCACACGGGCGTCCGACGGCGCAACAAACGCTAAGTGACCGGGGTCCATGGTGGCCAGTATGTGGAGTTCCCGGTCGAACCGGGACCGGAAAACGGTCGTCTGTATCGCCTGTGGGACGTCCCTGCTCCGGTCCGAGGCCCGCGAATACGACAAGGAGGGGAACCGCTGGGACCGACACGGCAAGGAGTTCGAGTTCCTCTGCAAGGAGTGTTATCGGGGCCTCTGTCACCAGCCGCGCGACGAACTCGAATCCCTGCTCGTCGACATCGAACGCGACGGCCCGGACCGCGACGCCTTCCTCCAGCGCTACTTCGGGGCCGTCGAAGAGCGCTACGGATCGCCCGAAGAACCCGAATCCTGAGGCGGAGACGGCGGCCCGCCCCACCCCGACACGCCTAACTACCTCTCCGCTCTAGTTGGTGTTATGTCGAACGATGCGCAGGCGCAGGCCGGAACGGCCGAGGGACAGGGTCCGGTCGAGATCGACGCCGAGCTGGCCCGGCACCTCCAGAACAAACGCGAGGAGTTATTCGAGGAATTCGACATCCGCGACGAGTTCCCCCCGAGGTGGTTCGCGAAGCCGAGCGCCGCATCGAGGACGTACAGGACGAGATCCGGCAGGAGGTCGACGACCGCCGCGACCTGCGAGAGCTGACGGCGTGGACGACCGACCCCATCGACGCCCAGGACTTCGACGACGCCATCAGCGTCGAGGAGGGCGACGAGACGTACACGCTCTGGGTCCACATCGCGGACGTCTCCCACTACGTCCACCCCGACTCGTCCATGTGGGAGGAGGCGGTCAAGCGCGGCAACACGGTGTATCTCCCCGCCTACACCATCCACATGCTTCCGCCGAGTCTCGCCGAGACGGTCTGTTCGCTCGTCCCCGACGAGGACCGCCTCGCCCACACCGTCGAGATGGAACTCGACAAGGAGACGCTCTCGTTCGAGAACATCGACATCTACAAATCCGTCATCCGGAGCGACGAGCGCCTCACCTACAGCGACTGCGAGAAGCGCTTGGACGACCCCGACGCCCCTCTCCACGAGGAGAACGCGCTGGCGTTCGAACTCGCCGACCGGATGCACGAACAACGCAAGGAGGACGGATCGCTCGTTCTCAACCCCCGGCGCGATCGGGCCCACACAATCATCGAGGAGTGCATGCTGAAGGCCAACAAGGCCGTCACGCACGAACTCATGTGGAATCGCGGCGTCGAGGCGATGTACCGCGTCCACCCGCAACCGACGCCGGACCAGTGGAACGACGCCCTCCGCGAGATTCAGGAACTCGACGGCGTCTCCATCCCCTCGGACAAGTGGGACGACCCCCGGAAGGCAGTCAACGCGGCCCTGGAGGAGTCGCCCGACCGAATGTTGAACAAGATCCAGCGCGCGGTCCTGAAAGTGATGCCCCGCGCGAAGTATATGAACGACCCCTTCGGCGGCCACCACGCCCTCAACTTCGACATCTACGGCCACTTCACCTCACCCATCCGCCGCCTCTCGGACCTCATCAACCACTGGATCGTCCACGAGAACGACGTTCCCGAGGACCTCATCCAGCTCTGTGACCGCGCCTCCGACCGGCAGAAGGACGGCGAGACGGTCGAGCGCCTCTACAAGCAGTTCCTCGAAGAGGTGGGGCTGGACCCCTACGCGGTCAACAACCGCGGCGTCGTCACGGTCGACGAAGACGGCGACGTCATCGACGAGAAGGGCCTGCCGCCGGCGGATCGCTGACTCGCGGCCGCCGACCGGAGCTATTTCCTCCTGCGGGTCGTCGTACGGTCGATGTCGCTCAGAGCGTGGGCCGAACTGGCTCGTCCACGGACCCTCCGGACGGCCGCGAACGCGGTCGGCTTCGACCCGAGGAGGGGTTCGTCCCGCCCGAACCGGGCGTCGACGTCGATGACCTGATCGCCGAACCGTACGCTTCCGTCGCCGATGCGCGGGACCGCCTCGCCGCGCTCGAAGCGCGGTTTCGGAACCACGACGACCGCCGAGCCGTCTTCCTGACGGTGTACGTCGCCGTCACCGAGCGCGTTCAGGAGCGCATCGAGGCGGGCGAGTTCCGCGATCCGGCGTGGGTCGCCGACTACCTCGTCACGTTCGCGGACTACTACCGGCGAGCGCTCCTCGCGTACGAACGCGGGAACGCCGAGGCAGTCCCCGATCCGTGGGTACTGGCGTTCGACACGGCACGGCGGGGTCGCGCCCTCGTCGTCCAGGACGCCCTCCTCGGCATCAACGCCCACGTCGTCCACGACCTCGCACTCGCCGTCCACGACGTGGGCGTCGACCCGAACCGCCCCGCGAAACACGCCGATCACGTCGCCGTCAACGACGTCCTCCGACGGCTGATCGACGCCGAACAGCGACTACTCGCCGACCACTACGCACCCGGACTGACCGAACTCGACGCCTCCGCCGGGCGAATCGACGAAGCGCTCGCCTCGCTGTCCCTCGAAGAGGGCCGGGAGTTCGCGTGGCACGGCGCGGTCGCCCGCACGGACCTGCGGACGTCCGTGGCGGACCGCGCCGTGAGATGGCTGCTGGAGGCGGTGGCGACGGGGAACGGCCGGGCGATTCTCGCGCCAAACGACTCGCCGCTTCTCGCGCGACTCCGCGAACTCGAATCCGGAGCGTAGCGCGTCCGGTGCAACTCCCGAGCGGTTTCCTCCGACCCGGTGTATTTGTGGATGGCAGCCCAACATCAGACGTATGTCCGACAACGAGCGTCGATCGCGGCGTCGGTTCCTCCGGCTGACCGGTGCGTCCGCCGCCGTTGGACTGGCCGGGTGTGGCGGTGGCGACGGCGGCGGGGACGGAGATGGCAGCGGCGGCAATGGCGACGGCGATAGCAACGGCGGTGACGATAGCGGCGACGGAGCGGATCTCGGCCCCGTCCCGTCGGCGTACGAGACCGCGACGTCGCTGGACGGGACGGAGCGAAACCCCGACGCGCTGGCGACCAAATCCGGGGTGGAGTACCAGTCGTCGCCGCGGAACGGCCAGCGGTGTTCGGGCTGTCGTTACTACGTCCCCGATCAGAACGGCGACGGACTCGGCGCGTGTGCCATCGTCGAGGGGAAGATCGAACCCGACGGCTACTGCGTGAGTTACGCCGCCTACGACGGATAGGCCGCCGCGCGAACCCCGGGTTTCGCGCGTCGCGGCCGTGCTCTCGCCCCCGGCGTTGTGCAGGTTTCGCCCCCACTGCTATGTGCCTTGACGTCGTACGTCCGACATGAAACCGACCCGGTTTTCCCTGCTCGTGTTCTTCCTGACCCGTCGGTATCTCGATACGGCGTACGACTGGGACCGATTCGACATCGAGGAGTGGAGCCGGAACCGATACGAGTGGACCCAGGACCCGTGGAACGGGCTGAACGACTTCGTCCAGGAACCCGCGACGACGATCGAGACCGGTACCGGCGATTGCGACGACTACGCCCTCGTCGCGGCGTCGTGGGCGACGGCGGTCGGTCGCGACGGCGTCGGCCTCGGGTTGTGCGGTCGCGGCCCGCGCATCCGACACATGATCGCGTTCGACGCCGACCGGAGCTACTCCAGCGGTGACATCTACTCGACCGGCCCCGGAGCCTACCTCGACAGGAGCGAGTACACGTGGATTTACACCCGGCGGATCGACGGGTAGGGGGAGAACGGCCGTATTTTGCGAGCCACGTCACCGACGAGTTCCGTCGTCGCGGCCGACGACTTCGAGTCGACGCGAGGACGGCCCGGTCGCTTCAGTCGAGTGCGGTCGCCATCCCGTCGGCCCACGCCAGGAGGCGTTCGTCGTCGCCGAAGCGGGCGGTGCACTGGAGTCCGAGTGGCAGTCCCTCGGTCGATTCGCTCGCCGGGAGGGTGACCGCCGGAACGCCGGCGTGCGTCCACGGGAGGTTCATCGCCGGATCGCCCGTGGAGTCGATCCCTTCGGGTGCCGGCCCCGGTGCCGCCGGACTCACCCACGCGTCGATGGCGCGGTCGTCCATGACCGTCTCCAGTTCGGCGCGGAGGTCGGTCCGACTGTGTCGTCCCGCGGCGAGTTCCTCCGCCGTCACGCTCCGTCCGTCGCAGAGCATCTCGAGGGTGCTCTCGGCGTATCGGTCTTCGAGCGTCTCCAGCCACTCGTGGTGGACGAGCGCCGCCTCGGCGGCCATGAGATCCACGTGCCGTTCGTTGAGGGCCTCGATGTCCCCGAAGACGTCGACGCGGCGCACCTCGTAGCCGGCGGCTTCGAGCGCCTCGACGTGATCCGCGAAGTGCGCGCGCCCCGTCTCGGACGCCTGATCGAGATACGGTCCCTCGGGCACGCCGAGCGTCGGCCGCGAGACATCACCCGCGGCGTCCCACTCGTCACAGCACAGCGACGCCGCGAGTTCCATCCCCGCCAGGTCCTGGGTGAAGATGCCGACATGATCCAGCGATTCCGAGAGCGGCAGGACGCCGCCGGTGGGAATCCGACCGAAACTCGGCTTGTAGCCGACGACGCCGCAAAACGCCGCCGGACGGACGACGGAGCCGATCGTCTGCGTGCCGAGGGCTATCGGGCACATCCCGGCGGCGACGGCGGCGGCCGAGCCGCTGCTCGATCCGCCCGGCGTGTGGTCCGTGTCGTGTGGATTTCGCGTCGGTCCGGGTTCGAAGTACGCGAACTCCGTCGTCACCGTCTTGCCCATCACGAGCGCGCCCGCCTCGCGGAGCGCCGTCACCGCCTCCGACTGCGGCCCGGCCAACTTCCCCCGTGGCAGATCAGACCCGCCCCGCGTCGGTAGTCCGTCGACGTGGAAGATGTCTTTCACCCCCACCGGAACGCCGTACAGCGGGGGTCGGTCCACCGGATCGGGATACCGATCGGCCATCGCCGCCGCCTCGGCGTCGAGGCGTTCCCGCCGTTTCGGTTCCGGAACGAACGCTCGGACGTCCGGTTCGTGGGCGTCCATCCGCTCGTAACACTCGTCGAGGTACGCCGGTATTTCCCGGTCGCCGTCGCGAAGCGACGCTGCCACGTCCGCGAGCGACGTCTGTTCTACGGTCACTGGCCCGCCCTCTCTCGTCCCGTTCTCGGTTCGCGCATCGTTGCGACGGAATGCTCTCCCGTTCTCCACTAAAGTACTTCGCCCGCCGAACTTCTGAACGTATGTAACGGAAAAGCTTTATTTGGTTCTGTCTCGTGACCCTAATTACCATGGTGGAATATGAATGTCCATCCTGTGGAAACAGGCTGGAGGCGAGTCCGTTCCGGATGACCTGTCCCGAGTGTAGCGGTCGGCTCCGGCACGTCTGCCGATCCGGAACCTGATTCGCACCGTCGCCACCGGTCCTCGACGGTCGCGCCGCTACGTCCGCCGTCGCCCGAGGATTCGTCCGTCTCCGCTCTCGTTCACGCCCGTGCCGACGCGGCTGTCACCCGTCGACGGCCGTGCGCCTCGACGAACATCTGGAAAGTGAGGAGTCGTCGGACGCAGCGTACGAACGACAGCTCGACGTGCTCGAACAGGCCGGTCTCGTCGACTACGACGAGTCCCGACGAACCGTCTCGCGCGGCCCGAACTTCGAACAGGTCGCTCCGCTGGTCAGAGCGCTGTCCGAGGCCTCCGAGTGCGAGCGGGAGCGAGACAAACTCGAACTCATCAATCGGAGTCTCCGTCACGACCTCCTGAATAGCCTCAACACGGTTCGCGGACGGGTGGCGGCGCTCGAAGAGGACGGGACGGGTGACCCGTCTCACGATCACCACGACGTCATCGAACGGCGAGTCGAAGAGCTGATCACCCGGGTCAAGACGATAGGCGCGTTCACCGACGCCATCGTCAGCGACGGGACACACGAACTCGGTGATCGCCCGCTTCGCGAGACGCTCGACGAGGAGGTGTCGAGACTGGAGCGCTTACACGAACACGTCGACGTCCAGCAGAACGACGTCCCCGACGTGGACGTCCGTGCAGACGACCGCTTACCCCTCGTCTTCGAGAATCTCCTGCGAAACGCGGTCGAGCACAGCGATCGCGAATCGCCGTCCGTACGAGTGACCGGCCGGTGTGACGGGGAGGATGTGGAAGTCGTCGTCGCGGACGACGGGCCGGGCATATCGGACAGCAAGAAGGCGGAAATCTTCGAGGACGGAGTGATGGGGACAGAGAGCGACGGCAGGGGGTTCGGCCTGCATTTCGTAAAGTGGACCGTCGACGACTACGGTGGGGACGTCGCCATCGACGACCGAGAGTCCCGAGGGACTGCGGTGACGATCCGTCTCCGGCGAAGCCCGGGGTAGACGGCATCGTTCGCCCCTGAACGTCGGTGAGGTTCACGCGAACCGTTCGCGCGACTGGTGATCGAGGAAAAATCCCGCTACGGCGGCGCTCGGCGCGTTCGGGCGCTACGAGAACAACGTGTCGTAGGACGCAGGCAGTTGCGTCCGTACGCGGTCGAGTTCGGGTTCCGTGACGTCGACGCGAAGCGCCTCGAATACGGCCTGTGAGTAGGTCAACGCTCGATTCTTCGAGTCGAGGTCGGCACGCTCTGCCACCTTCGACAGGAAGTCGTCGAAGGAGAACGCGCCTTCGGACCACGACTCGGAGTCGACCGGCCACGTCTGGAGCTCGGCCGGGAGGAACTCCGCAACGTCCAGTCCCTCCTCGTGCGAGAGTCGTTCGGCGAGCGTCCGCAGCGTCGCCTCGATCACCTCCAGTGCGCGCTCTTCGGTCTCGATGTCGGTTCGATCTCTGACTCCGTCGACGATGGCGGCGGTCGTCACATCAGATCACCACACGGACCATCGAGCCGAGTACACGTCAAAGTGCGTGCAATTCCGCACCGGGGGTGGCTGTTCAGCGCATCGCCGCTGTGTCGTGAGCGCCGAACGCGCTCCGCGTTCTCGCACGGGTGTCGCGCATCCCCTCCTCGAGTTCGCCGTCGTCGAAGTCACTGAGGAGGCCACCGCGTCGGCGTTTTTCTCGCTCCGGCTGAGTCGCGGAGTTCGCTGAACGTCTCGTCGCCCCGTTTCAGCGCGTCGAGGCGCTTTTTCACATCCTCCTGAACTCGTATCGCGGGCATATGTGTACACTGTATGCGAGAATGGGTCGGGGTTTCGTCGCTACAGCCACTCAACTTCGTCGTGCGCCCGGTTCTTCACCTTCGTCGAGGCCCCGGATACGTACGAACTCACGACGTGGGGCGAGCTGTACCTCGCGGGCGACGTTGACGCGGAGTTGCGACGGCCGTTGCCGGCGGTAGGCCCGCCCGACGAGGTTCGGCCGGGTTGGTGGGCGGGGTTTGGTTAGTTGCGGTACTCTTCGACGTCGACGATCTTCTTCGTCTCTTCGTGGGTGAGGTCACCGTCGGTGGACACGACTGGCGCGTCCAACTCTCGCCCGACCGCGGCGACGAGCGCGTCGAGGCCGTCGAGATACGGGCCGCCCGGCCCGATCTCGTCCGCGATCTCCCCGGCCGTCACGGCCGTCCGCTCGTCTACTTCGTACTTCTCGCCCCACGAGAGGTCACCACGAGCGCCGGCGACGTCGCCGTTCGAGAGGTTCCCCTCTCCGACGAGCGCCTCGGTGTAGGCCGGGACTGGCATCACCCAGCGTTCGTTCTCGGCCCCGTTCGACTCGTAGAACTCCTTCGTCGCGTCGACGCCGTCCAGGTAGTCGATGAGAAACGTCGCGTCGAGGACCTTCATGTGGCGTCCTCGGCCCGCTTTCGCATCCGCTTCTTCCGCTCGTCCTTCGACTTGCGGCGCTGTTCGCGAACGCGCTCGGCTTCCTCGTCGGACCACCGGCCGAACCCGTCGTAGAAGTCGCCGGTGCGGTCCTCCTCGAGGACACGCTCCAAGACGTCGTTGTAGCTTTCACCCTCTCGACGGAGGCGGTTGAGTTCCCGTTTCACCCGTTCGCTCACTCGAATCTGTTCGTCAGCGGTTGCCATCTTGCGTTGACGTTGGCGTTGACGCGGCTTAGTCGTTGGGCACAGAGCCAGTCGACTTTCCCCCGCGTTCGGATCTTCGCTCCGTCGGATAGGTGCCGAGATACGCCTCTCGAAACGTCTCTCAGCCGCCCGGGTCCACGACGAATCCGGGCTCTAAATTCGAATCCTCGCGTTCGAACAGGCTGATTACAGTCGACGAACGCGACTCGCTGGCTCACGGCTCCGCCGTTCGCCGTCCGAGACGTTCACTTCGCTCACGTCTCGCGACGCTCGTCGGTTCGGTCGACAGAAAATCGTGGACTCGCGGGGGTCCCGTGAGCGGAGCGAACGGGACCAAGCGAGGGAACGAAGTGAGTGGACTCGCGGGGATTTGAGCCAGAGGAAGACGGTCGCCTCGCTACGCTCGGCGCTGCGACTTCCAGGGTTCGAATCCCGGCTCGACCATTCTCGCTCCCTCGAAAAACTCGGTCGCTCCGATGGACTCGCGGGGATTTGAACCCCGGGCCTCTTCCTTGCGAAGGAAGCGATCTGCCACTGATCTACGAGCCCGCACTGGAATACAGCCGGTCACGTTACTTGTAGCTTCTGTTTCGACCGAACTCCGTCACGAGATTCCGGGCGTTCGACGCCGAAAATGGAGTCGATGTACGCCTTAGCGCCGTGCAGAGGCGGCCGCCCTCGATCAGTCTTCGAGGACGATCTCGATGCTCACGTCGTTGGGGACCTGGATGCGCATGAGCTGGCGCAGCGCGCGTTCGTCGGCGTCGATGTCGATGAGACGCTTGTGAACGCGCATTTCCCAGTGTTCCCACGTCGCCGTCCCCTCTCCGTCGGGGGATTTCCGGGACGGAACTTCGAGGGTCTTCGTCGGGAGCGGGATGGGTCCGCTCAGGCTGACGCCGGTCTTGCTCGCGATGTCCCGGACATCGTCGCAGATGTCGTCGAGGTCCTCGGGACTCGTTCCGGCGAGCCGAACGCGTGCCTGCTGCATCTATCGCTCGTTGACCTCGAGCACCTTGCCGGCCGCGATGGTCTGACCCATGTCGCGGATGGCGAAGCTACCGAGTTCCGGAATTTCGGAGGACGGCTCGATGCTGAGCGGCTTCTGCGGACGGACTGTCACGACGGCGGCGTCGCCGGACTTGATGAAGTCCGGGTTCTCCTCGGCGACCTCGCCCGAGGCGGGGTCGAGCTTCTGGTCGATGGATTCGACCGTACAGGCGACCTGCGCCGTGTGGGCGTGGAAGACCGGGGTGTAGCCGGCGGTGATGACCGACGGGTGCTGCATCACGACGACCTGGGCAGTGAACGTCTCGGCGACCGTCGGCGGGTCCTCGGCCGGACCACAGACGTCACCGCGACGGATGTCGTCCTTGCCGATGCCGCGGACGTTGAACCCGACGTTGTCGCCGGGGCCGGCCTCCGGCACTTCCTCGTGGTGCATCTCGATGGTCTTGACCTCACCGGCGACGTCCGACGGCTGGAACGAGACGTTGTCGCCGATGTTCATGATCCCCGTCTCGACGCGGCCGACCGGGACCGTCCCGATGCCGGAGATGGTGTAGACGTCCTGGATGGGGAGCCGGAGCGGCGCATCCGTCGGCGGCTCGGCCTCCGGCAGGTCGTTGAGCGCCTCCAGCAGGGTCGGGCCGTCGAACCAGTCCATGTTGCCGGACTTCTCGGCGACGTTGTCGCCCTCGAACGCCGAGATCGGGATGAACGCGGCGTCGTCCGTGCTGAAGCGGACCTGCTTGAGCAGCTGTTGGACCTCGTCGACGACTTCCTTGTAGGTGTCCTCGCTGTAGTCGACGACGTCCATCTTGTTGATGCCGATGATGAGCTCGTTGATACCCAGCGTGCGGGCCAGGAAGACGTGCTCTCGGGTCTGGGGTGCGACGCCGTCGTCCGCGGCGACGACGAGCACCGCGTTGTCGGCCTGCGAGGCCCCCGTGATCATGTTCTTGACGAAGTCACGGTGGCCCGGACAGTCGACGATGGTGAAGTAGTACTCGTCGGTGTCGAACTCCTGGTGGGCGATGTCGATGGTGACCCCGCGTTCGCGCTCCTCGGCGAGGTTGTCCATCACGTAGGCGAACTCGAAGCCGCCCTTGCCCTTCTCTTCGGCTTCCTCTCGGTACTGTTCGATGACGTGCTCCGGTACGGACCCTGTCTCGAACAGGAGTCGCCCGACGAGCGTGCTCTTTCCGTGGTCGACGTGGCCGATAATGGCCAAATTCTGGTGCGGTTTGTCCTCACTCATTGTATAATCACGCGCTAAGGCGCTTCGTGGGAGGTATTTCGCTCGAACGACCTAAAACGATTTCGATACGCGGTACAGCGCATCTCCACGACGTCTTGCGGTTTATGACACCACGTATCACGGTCGCTACGCCGTCGACGGCGCGGCGTCGTCGGGGGCGACGGCGGCGCGTCGACCGGCGTTCGGGCCTATTCGAGGCGGCTGACGTCCGAGAGCACGGCCGTCGCCGTCTCCGGGCCGCCCGCGCCCCGGCCGCTGACGTTCAACTGGCCGGCGTGTTCCGTCTCCAACTGGACGATGTTTCGCGTCCCCGTCATCGCGAGCGCCCCGTGCTGGGGGACGAGTCGCGGGCCGACCCGGACCCTCTCCGGGGTCGCCTCGCCGATGAGCCGAACCGTTCGTCCGTCCTCGGCCGCGAGGTCGAGGGCGCTCCCGGGGATGTCCTTGATACCTTCGACGTCGGCGTCGTCGAGGCGGTACTCGTCGTCGCCCTGACTCAGGACGTTGGCGAGGATGACGAACTTCAGCGCCGCGTCGGTCCCTTCGACGTCGAAGGCGGGGTCCGCCTCGGCGACGCCGAGGTCCTGTGCCTCCGAGAGGACGTGTTCGTAGCCCAAGCCCTCGGCGGCCATCCGCGAGAGGATGAAGTTGGCCGTCCCGTTGAGGACGCCGCGCGCGGCGGTGATGTGGTCCGCGCCGAAGTCGGCGATGGTCGAGAGGACGGGGATCGCCCCCCGACCGTCGCCTCGAACAGGACCGACCCCTCGCTCTCGCGTTCGAGTGCCATCAGGTCGCCGTAGCGTTCCGCGACGGGCCCCTTGTTGGCGAGGACGGCGTGGCGGTCCGATTCGAGCGCCGCCCGGGCGTGCGAGAAGCCGGGCTCTGCGTCGCCGAGCGTCGTCGGCGTCGCCTCGACGAGGACGTCGTACTCGGCCGCCAGGGCGTCCTCGGGCGCGGCCGTCCCGACGGCTCCCTCGCGGTCCTTCCGGTCGAGCACCGCCTCGGGGTCCAGTCCCGCCGGGTCGATGGCGGCGCTCGACGAGTCGGCGACCGCCGTCACCGTGTGGCCGTACTCGCCCGCGAGTTCGACGACGGAGCGCCCGACCGCGCCCGCGCCGACGACGGCGACGTTCAGGCTCACGCCGATCCCTCCATCAGCGGTTCGACGACGTTCAGTCCCTTCGCGGTCGCCACCTCGCGGACGAGGTCGACCACGGTCGTCGCCTTCCCCGCGCGCGTCGCCAACCGGAGGCGCGCGCTGGAGATGTCCTCGCGGCCTTCGGGGGCCGACAGCGACAGGTCCGCGAGCGTCGCGTCGGTACAGCGTTCGATGCGCCGGAGCGTGTCCGAGAGGTCCGTGTCGACGATGTCGCCGACGAGCAGCACCGTCAGCTCCTCGCCGTAGCGCTCTGATCCGGCCTGGATGACGTTGACGCCCTCCTCGCGGAGCGCGTCGACGATGATCTCGAAACGGTCCGGCGGACATTCCAGGTCGACCTCGACCGGGATGTGGCCGCGCGGCGTCTTGTTCCCGCGCTCGTGGAATATCGAGAGGAGGTTGCCGCCGTTGTCGGCGATCGGCTTCAGGGCGGCCAGTAGCTGTCCCGGTTCGTCCACCAGTTCGAGGCGGATGGTGTACGTCTGCGGGCGCTCGCCGCCGTCGGTCCGCTCCTCGCCGGGCATCTCCTCCGGGGCGTCTGCCGACAGCGCTTCGTCCCCGGACATCACGCCGTCACCCCCGCGGCCCGACCCGTCGCTGTAATAATTGTAATCGGCGACGGGGCGGGACCGCGGGGTGGCTCCGTGCCGACACACCAACGAGTGGGGTTCGTGCCGCAGGCATACCTGCATACAACAGCCACGCGGTATAAGACTTCACCGATGGCGCACGTCGGCGGCCGTCGTTCGGCGTCCCGGTCACTCCCGAACGCGTGCGCGACGATGTGAGAGCGTGACGACGGTGCGGTCCTCGGTCGAGTCGAAGCCGAGGCGGCCGCCGCTCGACTCCGCGATGGTCCGTACCACCCAGAGGCCGAGGCCGCTCCCGTGGGTGAGCTGGTCGATGTCGGCGTCGCCCGTCACGACGGCGCGTTCGTGGTCGGGAATCCCGCCGCCGTCGTCGCTGACGCGGACCCGGACCCAGCCGCCGTCGGCTTCCGCCGTCACCGCGACGTTCGACCCGCCGTGTTCGACGGCGTTCTCGACGAGTTCCGTTATCGCGTCCGCGTAGCCCTCGTCGGCCCACACCCACAGGTCGTCCGGCACGTCCGCCTCGACGCGCTCCCCGTCGACGGCGTCGACGGCCGTCGCCACCGCCCCGGCGACGTTCGTCCGTAGCGGCGGACCGCCCCGCCGTTCGACCGCCGAGACGAGTTCGCGTGCCTTGGTCGCGAGACCGCCGATCACGCTCGCCCGCTCGTGGACGACTCTGGCCGACGACGCGAGTTCGGGGTCGTCGAGTTCGGCTTCGAGCTGTCCGGCGTGTCCCAGCAACACGTTCGCCTCGTTGCGGAGGTTGTGTCGCAGGACGCGACTGAGGACGGCGAACTTCTCGCGTTCGCGAGCGAGCTGTTCGGCCCGGACCCGCCGGGCGTCGTGGACGCCGATGAGGACGTGGGCCGTCGCGCTGACCGCGAGCAGGTTCCCCGCCATCAGCGCGTTCCCGGCGAGGCCGCGCGCGCCGACGTGCAACCAGAGGACGCCCCCGAGGACGACCAGTCCGAGACAGTCCCACACGGCGATGCGGACGACGTTCGGCGTCGAGAAGTCGCTCCGGTACAGTAACACGCCCGAGACGGCCAGCCCGAGGCTGACGGCCGTTCCGAGCGCTCCCAGTCCGAGCGAGACGGCCGAGCCGCCGCGGACGAACGGCGTCGCGTTCGGGACGAGCAGCGCGACGCCGCTCACCGCGACGAACGCGCACGCGACGACCCTGGCGACCCGCGACCGGCGGCGACTCGCGGACGTCGCTCCTCGCCGAAGCGCCTCCCGAACGCGGCGTCGAGTTTCGTGAGAATACCCGGCACGTCCCCATCGTTCGCCGACGGCGACAATCAATCTTCGCCAGCGAAACGGGCGACGTTAGAAGTAGTCGATGGAGGCGGGCAGTTCGAGCTTCATGCCCTTGCGCTCGCGGATCTCCATGATCTTCTCGCGCTGGAGGTTGTCGGCCATGATGCGGAAGCCGGCGTTCTCCGTGTTCCACGAGGCGCGTCCCTCGGTGGCGCTCCGGATGTCGGAGGAGAAGCCGATCATCTCCCCGACGGGCGCGATGCCCTCGATGACCATCAGATCGCCCTCCTGGTACATGTCGTCGACGCGGCCGCGACGACCCTGGATCTCGCCGGAGGCAGCGCCCATGTGCTCCGACGGCACGTCGATGCGGACGTCCTGGATCGGTTCGAGCAGGCGGACCTCCGCGTCGATGAGCGAACGGTGGACCGCCTCGCGGACGGCGGGGATGACCTGTGCCGGGCCACGGTGGATGGTGTCCTCGTGGAGCCGGGCGTCGTGCAGGCGGACGAGCGCGCCCTGGACGGGTTCGGCCGCCAGCGGGCCGTCGTCGAGCGCCTCTTCGAGGCCTTCGACGACGAGCTCCATCGTCTCGTTGAGGTGCTGGATCCCCTTCGTGTCGTCGATGAGGATGTTCGTCCCGTGGATGGTCTCGACGTTCTGGGAGGGGTCCTTGTCCATGCCGGCCTCCTGGAGGGCCTCGCGGCGCTCCAGTTCGGGCATGTCCATCGACGCCTCGCCGTGTTGGATGGCCTCGACGATCCCCTCCGAGAGCGGCTCGACGGAGATGTAGAACTTGTTGTGACGGTTCGGCGAGACGCCCTCGACGGTGTCGGAGGACCCCGTGGGGGCCTCGCGGTAGACGACGATGGGTTCGCCGGTGTGGATGGGGATGCCCTGGTTGCGCTCGATGCGCTGACCGATGACCTCCAGGTGGAGTTCGCCCTGGCCGGAGATGAGGTGTTCGCCCGTCTCCTCGTTGATCTCGACCTGGATCGTCGGGTCCTCCTTGGCCACCTGCTGGAGCGTCTGGATGAGCTTCGGCAGGTCGTCCATGTTCTTCGCCTCGACGCTTTTCGTGATGACCGGCTCGGAGATGTGTTCGATGGACTCGAACGGCGTCATCTCGACGCTCGAAACGGTCGACCCGGCGATGGCGTCTTTGAGTCCGGTGACGGCGGCGATGTTACCGGCGGGGACGTGTTCCACTTCCTCGCGCTCGCCGCCCATGTAGATGCCGACGCTCTGGACGCGGTTTTTCCCCGCCGTCCCCGAGACGTACAGCTCCTGGCCCTTCTCCAGCGTTCCGGAGAAGACGCGGCCGGCGGCGATTTCGCCGGCGTGGGGGTCGATGCCGATGTCCGTGACCATCAGAACGACGTCGCCGTCCTCGTCGACCAGGCGCATCGACTCCGCGATGTCGGAGGTGTCGTCGCCGCGCCAGATGCGCGGGATCCGCCGTGGCTGGGCGTCCAGCGGGTTCGGGAAGTGCTCACAGACCATGTCGAGCACAACGTCCGAGAGCGGCGTCCGCTCGTGGAGTTCCTGGCGCTTGTCCGCGCGTTCGAGTTCGATGATGTCGCCGAAGTCCATGCCCGTCCGCTGCATCGAGGGCATGGAGACGCCCCACTTGTAGAGCGCGGAGCCGAAGCCGACGGTGCCGCCTTCGACGGAGACGGTCCAGTCCTCGACGGTCTCCATCTCCTCGGTCATCCCACGGATGAGTTCGTTCACGTCGTGGATGACCGACAGGAGGCGCTCCTGCATCTCCTGGGGACCCTCCTGGAGTTCGGAGATGAGGCGGTCGACCTTGTTGATAAAGAGCGTCGGCTTGACGCCCTCGCGGAGCGCCTGCCGGAGCACCGTCTCCGTCTGGGGCATCGCGCCCTCGACGGCGTCGACGACCACGAGCGCGCCGTCGACGGCGCGCATCGCGCGGGTCACGTCGCCGCCGAAGTCGACGTGGCCCGGCGTGTCGATGAGGTTGATGAGGTGGTTGTTCCCCTCGTACTCGTGGGTCATCGAGACGTTCGCGGCGTCGATGGTGATGCCGCGTTCCTGTTCGTCTTCCTCCGTGTCCATCGCGAGCTGCTGGCCCGCCGTGTCCTGTGAGATCATCCCTGCACCCGCGAGCAGGTTGTCGGTGAGCGTCGTCTTGCCGTGGTCGACGTGAGCGGCGATGGCGATGTTCCGGATGTTCTCCGGCTCGTCCATCAGCCGTTCACACTCCTGCACGATTTTCTTACGTCGGCCCATTATACTGCCTTCTACCGGAAGGAGGGTCAAAAGGGTAGTGTTTTGCCGGAGACGAAACGGGCGCTGTGAGCGTCCTGCTTCCGATTGATAGAGTTTCGCACGCTGCCGTCGCGTCGCGCCCGGAAGTCCGCCTCTCGGGGTGCGGTCGAACGGCCAGTCGCGAACGCAACCGCGTTTGGCACAAGAGTCATAGCCGTCGGTTGCTTGGTACGCATACGCATGGACGTGCGAGTGAAGGGGACCGCCCCACCGGACCCGTTTCTCGGTGCCGCCGAACTCCTCGAAACCGAATACGAACTCACCGATCCGGTTCGCGTGCGGGTCCGTGACGACCCGGACGAACGGACGTGGGCCGCCCACTACGACGACTATCACGTCCTCAACATCTCCCGACAGGCCGCGACGAGCGCGATGGCGCGCGAACTCGCCCTCCACGAGCTCGCCCACATGGTCCGCCACGAGGGGCGCCACGCCTCTCACACCCAGTCGACCGAGGAGGCGCTCTTTCTCGCCCTCTCCGGGCGGTCGGTCGAGCGCCGGAAGCTCTCGCACTGCTATCAGATCGCCAATCACATGAAAGACATCTACGCCGACGACATCACCCTCTCGGTGGCCCCGGCGGACAAACTGGTCCAGTTCCTCGAGTCCAAACTGGCGGCGGCCGTCGCGGACTCGCCGCCGACGGCACCGCGGTCCGACTCGCGCCGCGTCTCCACTGCGTCGGACCCCGACATCACCGCCGTCAACGCCGCGTTCGCGCTCGCGCTCGTGGAACGCCACGATCTCGTCGGCGACTCACACCGGCTCTACGACCTCGCACACGCCGCCGCGGACGACGCACCCAACGTCGGTCTCGACCGATTCCGACGGCGGTTCCGGTCGCTCGTCGACGATCCGTCGGAGAGCGACTACAGGAAGGAACTCGTAGACGTGACGCGCCAGTACGCCGTCGGAACGGGACCGGCGGCAGATTAGAGAGACGGCGCTTAGCGGCCGCGGCGGCGACGCGTTCTTTCTCCTCTTTCTGGTTGATGGCGTACGTCTGGACGTCGTAGTCGGCCGCGCCGATGAGCTGGCGGGCGAGCGCCTCGGCGGCGCTGGTCGACGTCTTGTAGGAGGTGCGCTGGACGCCGTCGGCGAGGAACTTCAGTCCCTGATCGACGCGCCGCTGCGGGGCGACGTCGACGGCCTGCGGGACGGAGATGCCGCCGTACTTCAGGCGAACCGTCTCCTCGCGCGGGGCGGCGTTCTCGACTGCGGTCACGAGCACCTGCACGGGGTTCTCCTCGGTGCGTTCGTGGACGATCTCGAACGCGTCGCGCACGATGCGCATCGTCATCTGCTTTTTCCCCGTGTTCTCCTCGGTCTGCATTAAGCGGTTGATGAGCCGCTCGACGACCGAAATCTCGGATTTCTGGAACTGCTTGGAGGCGTGGCGACCCATCGTGTGCGCGATGGGCGTCACGTTGAGATAGCGCTCCGTGCTGGGGTCGCCGTACTCGATGTCGGTGACGTCCCAGACGCCAAAGAGGAGGGCGTTCTCCTCGGCTTCCTCGCTGTCGGCGGGGGCGTCCGGTTCGGGGGTGTCGCTCTCGGACATTATCGCACCGGTTTCTCCGCGTTGCCGCGCACGAGTTCGATGAGCGAGACGCCGTTGACCTTCTCGACCTTGTAGTTCACGCCCGACAGGTCGCCCATGGCACGGCCCTTCGCGCCGCCGATGCCGGCGATGGTGACTTCGTCGTGTTCGTCGATAAAGGAGATCGCACCGTCGCCGGGACAGAACGCCGTCACCTGCTTGCCGTTCTTGATGAGCTGGACCCGGACGCACTTCCGGATCGCCGAGTTGGGCTGTTTCGCCTCGATGCCGACCTTCTCCAGGACGATGCCGCGCGCCTGCGGTGCGCCCTCGAGCGGGTCGGATTTCTTTCGGAGACCGCGCTCCCGCCGCGCGTACTCCGAGTCGGACCACCGACGCTTCTGGCGGTCCTTCTTGAGTTTACGGGCTGCGTACTTGCCGTTCGCCATAGTAGCAAGGAGTTGCCGACGGAGCTACTTAAGGCTCCCTTTTTCGGCCGCCGAAACTGCCTGAGCGTCGCTCGTTGGGGGCTCTCCGCGGTTCTGAGGCCGTCTCGATCTCGCGACGTCTCCTGCCGGCGCAGGCGGCGAGCGACGGCGAGAGCGCGTCGTTCGGTCACCCCTCCTCGTCGACGACGGCGACGTCCGAGAACTCGAAGCGTGCGCCGCCGGCGTCGCTCTCCGTCGCGCGCACCTCCCAGCCGTGGGCCTGTGCGATGGCCCGGACGATGCTGAGGCCGAACCCCACCTCCGAATCCGTCGACGTGTACCCGCGATCGAACACCCGGTCGCAGTCGTCGGCGTCGAGGCCGACGCCGTCGTCCGCGACGAAAAACCCGACTCCCCGTCGAACGGTTCGACACGGACGGACGTCGCGGTCCCCGCGTGGGTCCGCACGTTCCGAAAGAGGTTCTCGAACAGCGTCCGCAGCCGCTCGTCGTCGGCCCGAACCGTCGCCGTCGACACCGCGAGATCACAGGCGTCGTCGCCGGCCGTCGCCCACGCTTCGCGAGCGACGCGACCCAGGTCGACGGGCTCCGTCTCGCCGATGGCCCGCCCCTGCTTCGCCAGCGTCAGCAGCTCCTCGACGAGCCGACTCATCCGTTCGTGCGCCTCGGCCACCTCCGCGAGCGCGTCGCAGTCGGCGTCGGCGCGCTCCCGTGCGACCGAGAGCTTCCCCGCGCCAGCTGTAACGGGTTCCGCAGGTCGTGGGAGACGACGTCGACGAACTCCTCGAGCTGTTCGGTCTTCCGTTCGAGTCGCTGTTCGCGCGCGACGCGGCGCGAGACGTCGCGAAAGACCCCGTGAAGATCCGGTCGTCGCCGTCGCGGTGTTCCGTGAAGGCGGCGGAGATCGGCACTTCCCGGCCGTCGCGGTGCCGTACCGTGGCCTCTACGTTCTCCCCTTCGAACTCGCGTTCGGACGACGTGACCCGATCGACGACGTCCGCGTCGCTGCGGGGGAGCAACACGTCGAGCGGCTCGCCCACGAGTTCGTCCGGATCGAAGCCACAGAGCCGCTCCACCGCCGCGTTGGCGAACACGACCGTCCCGTCCTCGTCGATGGAGACGACGGCGTCGGTGCTGTTTCTCACGACCGCCTCGAAGAAGTCGCCGCCGCGTCGTTCGTCCCCGGCGTCGACCGTCGACTCTCCGGAACCCACAGAGGCCATAGTCGCACTCCTGAAGGCGTACCGGTCCCTGACGACCCGGCCTAATTACTTCGGTCGGCTACGTCAGCTGGACGTCGTCGACGCCGTAGTGGCGTCGGGCGAGCGTCCGGGCGACGTCGATGTTGCGACCGTTCTCGCCGATGGCCGCACCGCGGTCGTCCGGGGCCACCTCGACGTAGGCGACGACGCTGTCGCCCTGCTCGCTGACGGTCACGTGCCGGACCGCCGCCGGCGAGAGCGCGCTCGCGACGAACGCCTCGGGCGTGTCCGCGTCCTCGACGAGTTCGACCGACCGGCCGAGTTTCTCCTCGACCTCGCGGACGCGCTGGCCGCCGGGGCCGACCGCCTGTCCCATCTCCCCCGCGGCGACGAGAAAGACCACGCGATCGCCGTCGTCGCGGACGAGGCAGTCCCGGGCCGTCGCCCCCGTCACGTCCTCGAAGAGGGCGATGTATCGGCGCTCCCGGTCGGTCAGCGTGACCGTCATCTCAGTCCGACGGCTGGGTGGGGCTGAACGACCCCATCCGCAGGTCCACGTCGCCCGTGCCGATGGAGACGGGCTTGCCGACGATGACGTTCTCGATGACGCCGTCGAGCCGGTCGCGCTCGCCGTGGATGGCGGCGTCGAGTAGGTGGTTGACCGTCACCTCGAAGGCGGCGCGAGCGAGCACCGACTCCTTCGACCCCGAGATGCCGTGGCGGCCGATGGATTCGATGGTGCCGCGGTTGGTCATGATGTCCGAGACCAGCATCAGGTGCCGGACGTTGACGTCGTCAGCCCCTGTTCTTCGAGGGTGTCCATCGTCTCGTTGATGATGGCTTCGCGGGCCGCTTCCACGCCCAGATTGCGGTAGATCTCGTGGATGTTGTTACACGTCGTCCGCGAGGCGTCGACGCCCTCGATCTCGAGGACGTCGCCGAAGGCCGACCCCTCGGTGTAGAGGACGAACTCCTCCTCGCCGTCGTCGAGTTGCTCCTTGCGGATGACGACCCGCGAGATGTCCTCGATGCCCTTGAAGACGACTTCGCGGAGTTCCTCGACCAGCTGGAGCAGTTCGCGGTAGCTCGGTTCGGACGGCCCGAACTCGATGACGGTGCCCGTCCGGCGCGTCTCGACGCCGAGGGCGTCCTCGATGGTCTCGGCGATTCGAGCGGCGATCTCCTCGACGTCGTCGATGGTCGGCCATCGTTCCAGCAACGTCCCCTCGTTGAGGTCGATCTGGACGAGCATGTCCGCGACGTTCGTGGAGACGTCACCGAGGGCGAGGATCTTGGTCGCTTCGATGGACCAGACGACCTCGTGGGCGCGTTCGCGGTCGACCGCGTACTCGTCTTCGAGGTGGACCGTCATCATCGGCGTGTCGGGCGTCTTGCGCGCGTCCACCAGTTCGATGAGGCGAGGCAGACCCTGGGTCACGTCGATCTCGGCGACGCCCGCGTAGTGGAACGTGTTCATCGTCATCTGCGTTCCGGGCTCCCCGATGGACTGTGCGGAGACGGTCCCCACGGGGTCCAGTGGATCGACCCGGGTGTCGAGATACCGCGACTCGACGGCCTGGACGATCTCGTCGGCCTGTTCGGCCGTGACGCCGCCCCGGTCGTCGACCGTCTCGTACACCTGCTCTCTCAGTCGCTGGGGCAACTCGCTGTCTTCGGTGATGGCGCGAACGTCCTCGTCTACGTGTTCGTATTCAGTCATCCGACTGCACCCCCGTGCCCTGTGCCTTGTTCAGACCGGGGCCGGCGTACTCCGAGAGGTTCGTCGGCGGTTCCTCCCGCCCGAGGAAGCGCTCTTTCTCCGTCTCGTTCTCGAACTCGGATTCGAGGACGCGGTCGACGATGTTGTCGACGTCGATGCCGTGTTCCTCGGACGAGGACACCTTCACCGGACTCGTCCCGTCCTCGCCGTATTCGAACTGGACGATGGTGTCGCTGGTGTCGCGCACCGTCCCGTCGTACTGCGCTTCCAGTTCGGACAGGGCGTTGATGAGGCGGCGCTGGAGGTAGCCGGACTTCGAGGTCCGGACCGCCGTGTCCACGAGCCCCTCGCGGCCGCCCATGGCGTGGAAGAAGAACTCCCGCGGCGTCAGCCCGCCCCGGTAGGAGTTCTCCACGAAGCCGTGGGCCTCCGCGGACAGATCGTTCGGCTTGTAGTGGCTGAGTGTCCGGTCCTCGTAGCCGCGGTTGATGCGCTCGCCTCGAACTGCCTGCTGACCGACGCAGCCGGCCATCTGCGTGAGGTTCAGCATCGACCCACGCGCACCGGACCGGGCCATGATCACCGCCGGGTTGTCGTCCGCGAAGTGGTCTTCGGCGATCTCGCCCGCGCTGTCGCGGGCCTTCCCCAGCGTCTGCATGATCTTCATCTCCAGCGTCTCGTCGACGGTCCGACCCGGCAGGGAGTCGAGTTCGTCCGCCTCGTAGGTCGTGATGAGTTCCTGGATCCGCTCGTGGGCGTTGGTGATGGCCTCGTCGACCATCTCGTTCGCCTCGTCCGGGATGGATTCGTCGTCGATGCCGAGCGAGAACCCGAAGTGCATGATGGCGCGCATCGCCAGCGACGCCACCTCGTTGACGAACACCCGGGCGCGCGTCTTCGAGTACACCTTCGTGATCGTGTCCACGATCTCGCCGCCGAACGCGCCGACGGCGTCTTCGTCGATGGTGCCTTCAACCAACTGGCCGTCCTCGATGGTGACCGCGTCACCCGTCGACGACGTGAACGAGAGCGTCAGGTCGTCGGGCAGGAGTTCCGAGAAGACGGTCCGGCCCGTCCAGAAGGGTTTGCCGTCCTCCTCGCCGTCCGGGTCGGGCAGTTCGTCCACGCTCGTCGCCCGCAGCAGGTCGAGCGCCTGCGTCTCGGTGAAGCGGGGGTTCTCGTGAGTGAGCAGGTAAGTGCCCGAGATGTGGTCCTGGATGGCTCCGATGATGTTCTCACCGAACCGCGGGCTGAGAATCTGCTCTTGGACGCGCATCAACACGCGCGCTTCGGCCCGCGCCTCCTCGTTCTGGAGGGCGTGCATGTTCATCTCGTCGCCGTCGAAGTCGGCGTTGTACGGCGGACACACGGTGGTGTTCAGCCGGAACGTCTTGTACGGCATCACGACCACTTCGTGGGCCATGATGGACATCCGGTGGAGCGACGGCTGGCGGTTGAAGATGACGATGTCGCCGTCGACGAGGTGGCGGTTGACCTCCCACCCGGCTTCGATCTTCGTCGCGAGTTCCTCGCAGTTCTTCTCGGTCACTTTCAGTCGGCGGCCGTCGGGGCGGCGGACGTAGTTCGCGCCCGGATGCCCTTCGGGACCGTTGGATACGTACTGCTGGGCCGTCTCCAGGTTTCGCTCGGTGACGTTCAGCGTCTGCGTCATCTCACGGGCGACCCGTTCCGGGACGCCGACTTCGTTCAGCGACAGGGTCGGGTCCGGCGAGATGACCGTCCGCGCGGAGAAGTTGACGCGCTTGCCCGAGAGCGACCCGCGGAAGCGACCCTCCTTGCCTTTCAGGCGCTGGGAGAGCGTCTTCAGCGGCCGCCCGGATCGGTGGCGCGCCGGCGGCGTCCCCGAGATCTCGTTGTCGACGAACGTCGTGACGTGGTACTGGAGCAGTTCCCAGAGGTCCTCGATGATGAGTTGGGGCGCGCCCGCCTCGCGGTTCTCCATGAACCGCTGATTGATGCGGATGATGTCCACCAGTTTGTGCGTCAGGTCGTCCTCGCTGCGCTGGCCGTTGTCCAGCGTGATGGAGGGTCGCGCCGTCACCGGCGGCACCGGGAGGACGGTGAGGATCATCCACTCCGGTCGCGATCGGCCGGGGTCGATGCCCAGCACTTCGATGTCCTCGTCCGGGATGTCCTCGAACCAGTCGCGGATGTCCGAGGGCATCAGTTTGTTCATGTCCTCCTCGGTCAGGTCGACGCCGAGTGCCTTCTCCAGGGACTTGCGGGCCTCGGTCGTCGGCCGGAACTCGGCCGAGAGGATGTCGTTGATGCGGTCGAGTTCGATGCCCGTCTCGTCGGCCAGCGCCTGCGGGCTCGTCCCCTCGTCCTCGGAGTCGTCGGGATCCGGTTGCATCGCTTCGGCGACGCGTTCGGAGTAGTCGCCCGCGAGGACGTCCTGGACCTCGTAGTACGTCGTCGGTTTCTCGTGTTTGATGTCGTGCTGTTTCGCGCCGCAGTGGGGACACTGCGAGGCCTTCCGGGCCTGCCGGACGGCCGCCTTCAACACGTCGTTTTCGTCCTCGTCGAGGTCGATCGCGCGCTGGAGGTTCTCCTGGAACTGCGCTTTCTCTTCGGCGGTGAGCGCGATCCGACCGCACTCCCGACAGGTCGACCGGAGGAGCCGGCGGATGAGTTTCGTGAAGCCGACGTGAATGACCGGCGCGGCGAGTTCGATGTGGCCGAAGTGGCCGTTACACGACCCCGAGTGCTGGCCGCAGGTGCGACACTCCAGGCCGGGGTCGATGACGCCGAGTCGCGGGTCCATCAGCCCCATGTCGATGGGGTAGCCGTCGTCGTCGTACGTGTCCGCCGTGATGACCTTCGTCGCGGACATGTCGCGGTACGTCTCCGGGTCCATCAGCCCGAACTGGATGCCGCCGATCTCTTTCGGTGTGTTGAGTGACATGAATTACACTGCGTCCTCGAGTTCGAGTCGCGGTCGGATGCCGAGCGCGATCATCTCGTCCAGCAGGAGCTTGAACGCGTAGCTCACCTCTATTTCGTGAATGTCGTCCTCCTCGCCCGTGATCGGGTCGTAGACGCGGCGCTGATCCGTGTCCTCGACGGCGACCATCCCCGTCTCCTCGGAGATGTAGACGTCCTCGCGGTCCGAGGAGTCGAGGAGGCGCTCCTTGAGCGCCATCGCGGCCCCATGACCGATGAGGACTTCGCGCTCCATCTCGCCGACGCGGAGGCCGCCTTCGCGGGCACGGCCCTCGGTGGGCTGGCGCGTCAGCACCTGCACCGGCCCGCGCGAACGGGCGTGCAGCTTGTTCGAGACCATGTGGTAGAGCTTGTGGTAGAAGATGGTCCCGACGAAAATCTTCGCCTCGATTTTCTCGCCGGTCACGCCGGAGTACATGACCTCCTTTCCGGAGGACTCGAAGCCGTGTTCCTCCAGCGCGTCGCGGAGTTCTTCCTCGTCTTCGCCCTGGAAGGCCGTCCCGTCGACGCGGCGGCCTTCGAGCGAGCCGACCTTGCCGCCCAACATCTCCAGCACGTGGCCGACGGTCATGCGCGACGGCAGCGCGTGGGGGTTGAGCACCAGGTCCGGGACGACGCCGTTCTCGGTGAACGGCATGTCCTCCTGTGGCGCGAGGTGGCCGACGACGCCCTTCTGGCCGTGGCGGGACGCGAACTTGTCGCCGAGTTCCGGGATGCGCTCGTCGCGCACCTTCACCTTCGAGAGCTTCGAGCCGTCCTCGCCCTCCATGAGGGTGACGGTGTCGACGACGCCGTCCTCGCCCGAGCGCATGGTGACGCTCGTCTCTCGGCGCTTCTGCGGGCTGAGGCCGCCCATCTCGTCCGGCTCTTCGAGGAACCGCGGCGGCGACGTCTTGCCCAGCAGCACGGAGTTCTCGTCGACCACCGTCTCGGGGTTGACGAGGCCGTCCTCGTCGAGGTGGGTGTAGGCGTCCTCGCCGCGCGCGCCACGAACGTCCTGGGACGGGATCTCGAAGCGGTCTTCCTGTCCGCCCGGATATCTGCGCTCCTCACCCTCGTAGGTGCGGAAGAAGTGCGACCGGGCCATCGCGCGGTCGACCGACCCCTTGTTCATGACGAGGGCGTCCTCGATGTTGAACCCCTCGTAGGACATCACGGCGACGACGAAGTTCTGGGCCGCCGGCCGCTCGTCGAAGCCGATCTGCTCGGTCGTCTGGGTCTTCACCATCGACAGCTGCGGGTAATGCAGGAGGTGCTGTCGCGTGTCGGGCCGGATGCGGTAATTGGCCGACGGAATCCCGAGCGACTGCTTCATCATCCCCGCACCCATCGTGATGCGCGGGCTGGCGTTGTGTTCCGGATACGGAATCATGCCCGCGCCGATGCCGAAGACGAGCTGCGGGTCGATTTCGAGGTGCGTGTGGTCCTCGGTGAGTTCGTCCTCGTCGACGGCGACGTAGATGTCCTCTTCCTCCTCGGCGTCGATAAACTCGATGTAGCCGCGGTCGACGAGATCCTCGAACTCCAGGTCGCCCTCGGTGACGGCCTCGATCTCGTCGTCGGTCAGGAGGGGCTCGCCCTCCTCGACGACGATGAGCGGTCGGCGCGCACGGCCGGCGTCGGCGTTGATGATGACCTCGCGGGTGCGTTCTTTGACCGAGACGTTCACCATGTCGCTGACGTCGCCGCGTCGACGCGCTTCCCGGATCTGTTCTGCGAGCTCTTCGGGGTCGGGGTGGGTACCGACCAAACTGCCGTTGACGTAAATTTTCGCTTCTCGTGCTTGAGCCATATTAATCAGCCATGGATTCGACGCCCTCGATACCGGGAATCCCCTTGACACCCATCGACGCCAGTTCCCGTTTGAGTCCCTGTTCGTCCTCGACGTTCTGTGAGAGTTCCATCGCCTGCGCGAAGTTCTTCACCAGGCCACAGTTCGGCCCCTCCGGCGTCTCGGAGGGACAGATGCGACCCCACTGGGTCGCGTGCAGGTCGCGCGCCTCGAAGTGGGGCTGGGAGCGACTGAGCGGGCTCCGGAGGCGACGCAGGTGGGACAACACGCCCATGTAGTCGGTGCGGTCCACCAGTTGGGAGACGCCCGAGCGGCCGCCCACCCAGTTCCCCGTCGCGATGGGGTGTTCCAGCCGTTCGGTCAGCACGTCAGACCGGACGACGGTGTTGACCGTCAGCTGTCGGTTGCGCATGTTCGCCCGTTCGAGCTGATACTTCACGTCGCGCGCGAGCTTGTTCAGCGCCGTCCGGAACAGGTCGCGCATCAGGTCGCCTGAGACTTTCAGGCGCTTGTTGGCGTAGTGGTCCTTGTCGTCGGAGTCGCGGCGGCCGAGTGCGAGTTCGAAACACGCCTCGGCCATCCGGCAGAGGTAGTACGCCTTGTTGATGCGGACCTCCTCCTCCTCTACCCCTTCCTCGTGGAGGTGCGGGAGGAGATACCGGTCGATGACGTAGTTGGCGCGCTTGAGCTGGTAATTTTTGCCCTGGCCGCCGGCGACGCGCTTGCCGAGCGTCTCGATGGCTTCCTCCTCGGTCTGGACGTCGGCCTCCTCCAGATTCTCCAGCATGAACTTCACGATCTCCGGGTCGTCGGAGACGCGGTGGACGATCTCCTCGTCGGATTCGAGGCCGAGCGCGCGCACCAGCGTCACGAAGTTGACGCTCCCCGACACCGAGGGGAACGACACTTCGAGCAGCCCCTCGCGGTTGCGCTCACAGAGGACGAGCGCGCGGTAGCCACGCCGCTGGCTGAACGTCTTGGCGACCTGGATCTCGTCGCCGTACTTCGTGTCGTACTCGGCGAGGATCTTGTTCGGCGCGAGGTCCTCGCTCGTCATCAGCACTCGTTCGGAGCCGTTGACGATGAAGTAGCCGCCGGGGTCGACGGGGTCTTCGCCGATTTCGATGAGGTCCTCGTCCGTGAGGCCCTCGATGTTGCATTTCCGGGAGCCGACCATGATGGGCATCCGTCCCACCTTGGTCTCGGTGGAGTCGACGACGACTTCCTCCTCTTCCTCGCCGCCGCGGACGATGGACATCTCCATGAACACCGGCGCGGCGTAGGTGATGTTGCGAAGGCGGGCTTCCTGCGGGTAGAGCAGTTCCTCGCTCCCGTCTGCTTCCCGGACGCGTGGCGTCTCGATGCGGACGTCGCCGAGTTCGACGAACACCGGCTCCTGGCCCTCCTTGTCGCCGATGTCCGTGTCGATCGTCTCTTTCTCGTCGACGACTTCCTGCATCCCCCGATCGAGGAACGCGTTGAACGACCGGAAGTGGTGTTCTGCGAGCCGTTCCTGGGAGAAGTACTCCCGCGAAACCGCACGTCGGTCCTGTCGGTTCATTCGATCACCAGTCGGTATACGACCGCTCGGTCCGTGGTTCGAGACTCCCTGACTATTTTGACGACGTCGCCCGGCTCGGCACCCTCGGGCAGTGCCGAATCCTTCGTCCGAATCTTCGGTAGGTTGGTCTTGCTGACGTTGTACTCCTCGAGCACTTCCTCGATTTCCTCCGGGTCGTCGAGGAGGATGTGCTCCGGAACCAGTTTGTGTTGGCTTACGTCTACCATGAGTGGGTGGGGGAAGAAGCTATCACGAGATACTACGGCGTCGTTGCGCCCCCATCCATTTAACGCTTACCAAAATCCGCCAGCAGACGCTCACCGACCGGGGCAGATCCCACCGATGAGTGCATCCGTGATACTCCTACGCAGGGTGGCTCCCCGTATAGGTGTTTCGGGGCGGGCGCGGGGTAGCGGCTGCCACGCCGCCGGTAGATGGCAAGCCTTATTTAATCGACCGCGATAGAAATAGATGCGTCAGCCCGGGTGGTGTAGTGGCCCATCATACGACCCTGTCACGGTCGTGACGCGGGTTCAAATCCCGCCTCGGGCGTTTTCTGTTGCGACTAACTGCCGAGCGACGAGTGGAACGAGGAGCGAGGCACAGTCGCAACGAAACGGCTTGAGGGATTTGAACCACGGCAGACCGAGCGAAGCGAGGTCTGACACCGGGTTCAAATCCCGCCTCGGGCGTCTCGGCGCTTCGCGCCTTCTACCGGTTCTTTAGAACACTTACAAGCAGGGAGCCACGTACGCATCCGGCCGTGCGACGAAACGCACTCTCGAAGCGAGTCCGACGACGAGCCTGCAGTATTTGGCACTCGACGCGCAGATGCCCGTCACCGTCCTCGAGAAGCCGTCGAAAGACGAAGTGCTGATCGTCGAGGGCCACCGTGTTACGACGGCCTGAAGGTGAGTGCCGTCCCTGTAGCGAGATTGCGAATCCGAAGTATACGACCGCCACCGAGCGAAATTGTGTCGCTGTTCCCCGTCGGCTTGATCCCCAGCCAATCCGTATTAGCAATAGTACCGTTTCCGACTGGCCCGCCACGACCACCTTCATCAAGAAGGTGGATTCCGTTAGCTTCCGACCGGCCGTATGATCCCAAGGGGGCGGACGATCCCTGTATCACGCTCGATGCGTAGTTGATCGCATCTCGCCGTGTCCGATCGTTCGGATTGGATCCGATCGAGATTACGTAACCAGTGTAGGGTATGAGGGTGATATACGTTCCTCCGCGCTTGTGTTCTCCGATCTGAAGCGTCCACCTGTAAAGCCCTTCCTTCACGTCGAGCGCGGTCTTGTCGATCTCGAATACCTGCCCGTTTCCGCTCGTCTGTGGTTGCTGGGTGGCTAGCGGTTCATAATCGCTCCAATCATCGTCCCTGAGGCGGAAAGTTGCTGACCAATCCTCCCGGACACCGGGCTGTCGGGTAATAAACACACGGTCGCCAGTCTGTGCGAGCCGCCACCGATACCCGACAGCGAATATCCGGTCTGTCGTATGAGCGACCACCGACCCGTTCTCGACTATCTCGGCGGCGTAGCGCGCGAAAGTCTGGTGTTTGAACAACTGTCGATCCCCCTCGAACTGTCCAGAAATTATATCCTTCTTGCCGGGTCCGAGACTCGCCCCTCGAATGTCGCCGGTGTTCGAGAGCTCGATATGGAGTTCTGGTACCTCTATCGATTTACCCCTCGGGGTCTGCGTTCTCGTTGACGTTGCCTCTTCCGAGCGATTTTGGGACTCGTTATCCCTCCCGTCCGTGCTCGTTTGAACAGGATCAGCGCCGGTCTGGGAACTGGTGTCGGTGAGTCGCAGACATCCGCCAGTTCCCACCGTTCCGAGGAGCGCTAACACGGATCGACGGTTCACGTATACGCTTTCGTATAAGCCGAAACATGACTTTTTCGGCCTTGTTGACGACCGACGGCGTCGAGAAAAGTCGCCGATTCCCCGCCCGACGGCCGTTCGTCCCGGTTCGTACGACTACTCCCTGTCGATTTTTGTGGAAGCGTCTTTGGACCGCTGGTACCAACTCCACCAGTAGACAGAGCAACCGCGGGACCGGACGTCCAGTCGCTGCCGGGGAACGCGCCGGACGGTGGGTCGACTACCACCAGCGCCACGCCACGACTAGCTCCCCGAATTCGTCGTCGACGTCCGCGGGAAGGGGCTCATGCTCGCCGTCGAGTTCGACTCGAAACAGCGCCGCGACGCCGTCGCCGTCGTCTAACGATTCACGCCACGCGTCCGAGCCAACTGCCGACGACGACGCCGACGAGCGCCGCGGCGAGGGTTCCCCTGCGTATCCTGCGGCGAGTCGCCACTCGCCGTTCTCGACGAACTCGGCGACGTCGACGGCGAACGACGAGAACGTAGTGAACGCCCCGCAGAACCCGGCCCCCACGACGAGCATCGCCGACGTACCGAGCGGTGTGGCCGTGAGAGAGCCGAGGACGACGCTGCCGAGGACGTTCACGACGACGGTGCCGCGCCGTCCCGCGAGCCGGCGGTCGACGGCGTAGCGCGCCAGCGCGCCGAGGACGCCACCGCCGCCGACGAGGAGGAACGCGTTCACCTCCGCCTCCCGGCCGCGAGTCCGAGAAGTGCGGCCACGACCCCGAGGGCGTAGTTCGCACCGACGTTCAGCGCGCCGAGTTCGGGTCCGAGGGTCACCGTCTGGACGGCGAACGTGCTGTACGTCGTGAACGACGACAGCAACCCCGTCCCCACGAGCAGTTGTATCCGGTGACGGGGCATCAACGCGACGACCGCGCCGAGTGCGAAACTCCCGAGGACGTTCACCACCAGCGTCCCCGTCACTCCCGGGACGGCGAGGCCGACGCCGTAACGAAGCGTCGCTCCGACGAAGCCGCCCGCAGCGACGAGCAACGGGTCGATCCGATCCGTCATTACCTCCTTCTCTCACGCTCTGTACACGTCGGTTTCGGTCCGTTTTTCTTCGGCGTCGGTGGTCGTTTTGTCGGCGTCTGAACACGCGTCGGGTCGGGCCTCGCTCGCCCGCGGCGACTCGCCGCCGTGTGGCGTCACTCGCTCCCGAACGCGGACGTCGTGGACGGATTCGGTGGCATCGTCGACGACGAGCACGTGCCCCGGCGTCTCGGGTAGTCTGTCCCGGATGGTCCCGTCGAGATACGTCGGGCGCGCGGCCGAGAGCGCGTCCACGTCGCGGACGGCGGTGAGGCGGTGCGCGAACAGCAGGTCGGCCTGCGAGATGGCGGCGTCCGGCAGGACGCTCGGACGCTGCGTCGCCGCGACGAGACTCACTCCCGGCGCACGGCCGCGGGTGAGCAGCGTTTCCAGCGCCGCGGCCGCGAATCCGTCGGCGAAGGCGTGCGCCTCGTCGACCAGCAGCCACGGTAGCCGGTCGAGACGGCCGTCGAGGCGCGCGTCGTACAGTCCTCGGGCGACCACTGCGACGACGGCGTTCATCGGTCCGGGGTCGTAGCCCGCGAGGTCGAGAACAGTCGCCGGACCGGCCGCGAGCGACGCCGGATCGACTCCGTCCGGGTCGAAGACGTCCCACGCCGCCGCCACGTCGAGATGGTTTTCGGCCGCGCGTCGGGGGCCTCGCTCGGCCGACGCGTCGGCGACGTGCGCCCGCATCCCGTCGACGGTGTCGGCGTGCGTCGCCGCCTCCCAGAGGAGCGCCCCCGTCGGATCCGTCGCCGACAGGTCGAACAAATCCGGCCACGCCCGCGGCGGGAGCGCGCCGGCGCGAACGACCGGTTTCTCGACGACCCGTGCGGGCACGTCGTCCCCCGCGGCCAGTCCTCGAAAGACGCCGAGCGGATCGACGACGACGGGCGCGACGCCCGCCGTTCGGGCCGCCGATTCGGCGACGACGCCGAGCGTGTAGGACTTGCCGTAGCCGCGCTTGCCGACGACGACGCCGGCGTGCGGCCGGTCGAAATCGAGGCCGACCGCCGCCCCGTCGCTCCCGTCGCGGGCGCGATACGTACCCAGTCGGCCGGTCGGAAGGTCGCCGTCCAGTGCGTCGTCGCGTCCGAGGACGTGCATGGGTCTCCCTGCTCCCGGCTTCCCACCTAAAGCCCCGTCCGAGGGTTCAAATACGAATCCGGGACCACCCCGGGCTATGTTCGATGCGTTCAGCGAGGACACGCGGGCTATCGAGGGGCTCCCGATTCGGCTGGTCATCGCGCTGGTGATCGGCGTCGCGAGCCTGAGCGTCATGATGAACATGCTGACCGGGATCCAGGGGCTTTCGATAACCGAACTCGACGCGAAGCCGTCGCCGGAGGTGGTCTCGCCGGGCGAGCGGCAACTGACGTTCACCGTCGTCGGAAGCAAGGGGACGCCCGTGGCCGACGCCACCGTCGTCGTGAAAGGCGGGAGCGCCGATCTCGACGGCGTGCAGACGGCGACGACGGGCGAGAACGGGACCGCCACGATGACGGTGACGCCACAACTCCGACCGAACCAGGAGGAAGGGACGTTACAGGTCGACGTCAAACCGCCCGCCGGAAGTCAGTACAGCGACCGCAGAACGAACGCGAAGGTACTGGTGGTGCGCGACGGCTAAAGGTGGCGTTCCCAGTCGATCCAGTCCTGTTCCCATCCGGTCGGCGCGAAATACCCCTGCTGGGCGAACTCGCGGTCCTCGCGTTCGGTGCGGTTTCGCGTGCGGCCGCCGGCCTGTTCGCCCTCGACGAGCAGCGGATCGAACGCGACGTCTCCGAACGCCTCGACGACGCCGAATCCCGGCACGTCGAGTCGCGCGTCGCGTTCCGCCGGTACGCCGTCGCGATCCGCCGGTACGCCGTCGCGCTCCGCCGGTGCGCCGTCGCGCTCCGCCGCCTCGACGGCGACGAGCGTCTGTGCGGGACCGCCGACCGGCATGACGAGCCGCCCCCGTCCGCGAGCTGGTCGAGGAGCGCTCGCGGCGGGCGGACGGCGGTCGCTTCAACGAGGATGCGGTCGAACGGGGCGTACTCCGGGAGGCCGCGCGCGCCGTCGCGACAGTCGACGAGAACGGCGTCGTAGCCGGCGCGAGCGAGATTCCGGCGGGCGTCGAGGACGACCCGCCGGGTAATGTCCACGGCGTGGACGTTGCGGCCGCCGGCGATTTCGGCGACGACGGCGGCGGTGTAGCCGACGCCGGCCCCCACGACGAGAACGTCGTCGCCCGCGCCGACGTCGAGCGCTTCGAGCAGGCGAGCGACGGTCTTCGGGGCGAGCACCGTCGTTCCCCCGTGTTCGGTCGCCCGGTTGTCGTAGGGCCGGTCGTCGACGAACTCGTGGCGCGGGACGGTCCGCATCGCCGTTCCGACGGCCGCTTCGAGACCGTCGACCGCGTGGTCGACGCCGTCGACCATGTCGTCACGCAACACCGCGGGGTCCATGCTCTCTCTCGGGGGTCATCCGTAATCAAGGATGTGCTTGCGTCGGCTCCGGTGCGACGGCGAGTGGCTACCTCACCACGCGGACCACGCGGTCGAACTCGTGTCGCGGGCGTACAGCCGTTTCACGTCCTTGGCGAACACCATGTCGCCCTCGTGGTCGAACTTGTCGAAGCGGTAGTTCGCGGCGTCGTCGCGAACCTGGATCCCCTCGATTTCGAACTGTTCGTCGCCGAGTTCCTTCTCGTCGCCGACGACGAACTCGTAGTCGCCGGGCACCTGCACGTCGACGCTTTTGGTCTCGTCGCGGCGGCCGTCGTTCGGGTGTAACGTGACGTTCACGCTCACGTTGTCGACGACGCGCGCCCAGACGGTGTCGACGTCTTCGGCGACGGCTTCCTCGGTCCGCTTGTCGCCGCCCAGATCCAGCGACGTGATGCGCACCTGCAGGATGGCCTCCGGCGTGTCCGCGACGAACTCCTCGCCGACCGCGAGCGTCTCTTCGGCCGGCGCGTCGACGCGCGCCGTGAACGACTCGCCGTCCTGCGAGACGACGACGTCCAGTTCGACTTCGCGTTCCTCCTCGATCCGGACCTTGTGCGTGTGTCCACATTCGGTACACCGGACGGTCGCGTGTCCCCCGGTTTCAGCAGCTCGTGGACCGCTTCGAGGTCCGGGGAACACGACGGACAGGCCACCGCGACGCGTTCCGCTGTCTCGTTCATACTTTCGGCTAGTCAGCCGAGATGTAAAAACCCGCGTTTACCGTCGCCTCGGACCGTCAGGGCTACGACTGTTCGGCTGACGGGAGGGCTATCTCCTCCCCGTCGGCGTACACCGTCGGCTCCCGCAAAATGCCGTCGAGATGCAACGGCGCTTCGGTGTCGCCGCCGATGCTCGCGTCGTCGCCGATGGCGACGTGGACGGTGCCGGCGGCCTTCTCGTCCAAGAGCACCGACCCGATCAGTTCCTCGACGCCGAGGTTCGTGCCGATGCCGAGTTCCGCGAGATTGTAGGCGTCCGTTCCCACCTCGTCGGCGGCCGACTCCACCTGACTTCGAACTTCGGGATCGCTGACGTCGGTGACGTAGCCGTCTTCCACCTCGAAGCGGAGTTCGCGTCCCGCCAGCAATCCGTGGGGCATCATCGTCCCGTCGACGACGTAGGTGCCGGTCGCCGTCTCGGGGCTGACGAACACCTCACCGGCCGGGAGATTCGAGAAATCGCCGGGTTCGTGGACCATCCCGGTGTCGGTGTGCCACTCCCGGCCACCGGGTTCGAAGGTGATGTCGGTTCCCTGTGGCGAAGTGACGCGCACCTCCGTCGCGTCCTCGACGCGTTCGAGGAGTTTCACGCACTCGCGGGCGATGGCGTGGTAGTCGGCGTCGAGGCCGGCTACCATCACCTCCTCGGTGATGCCCGGCATCGTCGCCGCGCGGGCCCCCGCTTCCGTCGCCCGGCTCCGGGCGCGGGTGTGACTCAGGCTCTTCGTCGTCGGCGCGAGCAACACGTCCGCGTCGCGCATCGCCGCCGCCACCGGTGCGGACGGTTCGGCCCCGTGTTGCTCGCCCGGCGGGTAGCGAACGAGTACCGACTCGTCGGTCACCTCGCTCCCGACGTCGTAGAGCGTCTCGCCGATTTGCAAGCGTTCGTCGTCGGTGACGACGACGAACGTCTCGTCGGCGTCGAGGGCCATACACTCGTGAATCGCCGTCTCCGCGGCGGCGCGAAGCGAACTCATACGCGTACGTCCGGTCGCCCCGCCGTTAGCTTTGTCCCTCGTCGCTCGCCCCGTCGTTCCGTTCTCCTGGGCAACCTCGTAACGATTATCCCCGTCGGTCGTGCAGTGACGACTGTATGATCCAGGTGGGCGTAAACGGGTACGGCACGATCGGAAAGCGGGTCGCCGACGCGGTGGCGGAACAGCCCGACATGGAACTCGTCGGCGTCGCCAAGACCCGGCCGAACCACGAGGCCGAGACGGCGGTTCGACGTGGCTACCCGCTCTACGCGGCGATACCGGAACGCGCCGATCAGTTCGCCGACGCGGGCATCGACGTCGCCGGCGAAGTGGACGAACTCGTCGCCGCGAGCGACGTCGTCGTCGACGCGACGCCGTCGGGCGTCGGCGAACAGAACCTCGAACTGTACGACGACTACGACACGCCCGCCATCGTGCAGGGCGGCGAGGGCGCGGACGTCGCGGACGTGAGCTTCAACGCCCGGGCGAACTACGCGAACGCCCTCGGTGCCGACTCCGTCCGCGTCGTCTCCTGTAACACGACCGGTCTCTCCCGCCTCCTCGCTCCCCTGCAGGAGGCCTACGGCGTCGAGAAGGCTCGCGTCACCCTCGTCCGCCGCGGCGGCGATCCCGGACAGACGGACCGCGGCCCGATCAACGACATCCTGCCCGACCCCGTCACTATCCCGTCACACCACGGTCCCGACGTCAACACCATTCTCCCCGACCTCGACATCGACACCCTCGGGATGAAGGTGCCGGCGACGCTGATGCACACGCACAGCGTCAACGTCACCCTCGACGCCGCACCCGACGCCGACGAGGTGCGCGATCGTCTCGCCGACGAGAACCGCCTCTTTCTCATCCCCGACGACTCCGGCATCGACGGATCGGGCAAACTCAAGGAGTTCGCCATGGACGCCGGCCGGCCGCGCGGCGACATCTGGGAGAACTGCATCTGGGAGGAGTCCATCACCGTCGAGGGGTCCGACCTCTATCTCTTCCAGGCCATCCACCAGGAGAGCGACGTCGTCCCCGAGAACGTCGACGCGATCCGCGCTATCACCGGCGACGAGGACGCCGACGAGAGCAGAGCGACCACCGACGACCGACTCGGCGTCGGCCTCGACAGCGTCTTCGCGGACGCCCCTGGTCGCAGAGCGCTTCGACGGCCGGCAGTTCCGACCCCGTGAGCGCGTTGACGTAGGCACCGCCGGCGATGGAGACGTGCGAGAAGTCGTCCTCGTCGAGGCCGTACAGAGTGATGGCGCGGGAGGTGTCGCCGCCGCCGACGACCGAGAAACAGTCCGTCTCGCCGATGGCGCGCAGTATCTCCACCGTGCCGTCGCTGAACCGCTCGTCTTCGAAGACGCCCATCGCCCCCTTGACGAACACCGCCGCCGACTCCTCGATGACCGGCTGGAACGCCTCGATGGTGTCGTGCCCGATGTCCGGAAACGGCCGGTCTTTCTCGACGCCCTCGACCTGACACTCCTCGCGTTCGCCGTCCGCCTCGTACGCCAGATCGGACGGGAGGCGGACGCGCTCCTCGCGTTCGATCAGCAGCCGCTCGATCGTTCCCTCGTTGCGCTCCCACTGGTAGTCGAAGACGTCCGTTCCGCCGACGTCGTAGCCGACGTCGTAGCCTTCCGCCCGCAGGAAGAGTTCGCCGACGACGCCGCCGAGGAGGTACGTGTCCACCTTCTGATCCAGGGCGTCCATGACGTCGACGACGTCCGTCGCCTTCGCCCCGCCGAGGACCATCGTCACCGGGCCGTCGAACTCGCGGTTGGCGATGCTCGTGTTGGCCTCGTATTCGCGCTCCATCACCCGGCCGGCGTAGGAGTCGAGAACGAGCGGGAAGCCGACGAGCGAGGCGTGGGACCGGTGGGCCGCCGAGTACGCGTCGTTGACGTAGGCGTCGAACTCCGGGGCCAGCGCGCGGACGAACTCGCTCTCGGCGTGTTCTTCCGGCGGGCGCTCGGGGAGTTCGTCGCCGCACATCCGGACGTTCTCGAGGAGGAGGATCTCCCCGGATTCCAGCGACCGGACGGCGTCGACGGCCCGCTCGCCGCAGACGTCGTCGACGAACTGCACCGGGTGGTCGACGTGGTCGGCGAGGATGTCCGCGTGTTGTTCCAGCGAGACGAAGGAGTCGCGGCCGGGCCGTCCCTGGTGGGCCATGCAGACGACGTGGTGGCCCCCTCTCGGAGTTCGCGGACGGTCCGGGCGTGACGCGAGAACCGCCGATTGTCCTGCACGACGCCCTCCTCGACGGGGGAGTTGAGGTCGAGACGGACGAGGACCCGTTTTCCGGTCCCGATGTCGTCGAGCGTCTTGAACATACAGGGGAGGCAACGAGGACGGAGGGTTAGTAACGTTCGATTCTCCTGCTGTCGCGACCCCGCACGAGGGCGGATCAGATCCCCGACCGGGACGTCCCCGTGCCGTCGTCAGAAAGCTTTTGAGTCACAACGGTCTACCACGGGTCATGAGAGGAAACGACCGCGACGACCCGTTCGGCGACATCTTCGACGAGATCGAACGGATGATGAACGAGATGACCGGCGACGACGGAGCGGGCTTTGCCTCCGAGACGCACGTCGACGTACACGACGAGGGCGACGTCGTCCGACTCGTCGCGGACCTCCCGGGCGTCGAGAAAGACGCCATCGACCTGAAATGCGACGGCGAGACGCTCACGATCAGCGCCGCCAGCGCCCGGCGCGAGTACGACGAACGGATTCGCCTCCCCGCCCGCGTCGACGAACACTCCGCGTCGGCGACGTTCAACAACGGCGTCCTGCAGGTCACCTTCGACAAGGTCGGCGACTCCGCCGACATCGACGTCGAGTAATCAGTTTTCCGCCGTTCGCCGTATCAGCGCCGCCAGTCGGTCGTAGAAGCCGTCTTCGTACTTTTCCGACTCGTCTACCGTCGGCCGGGCGTTCGTCTCGTTCACGACAACCCGGTCCCCCGTCGCCAACAGGTCGACGCCGAGAAACGGCACGCCCAGCACGTCGGCGGCGCGTTCTGCGAGTCGACGATACGCCGCCGGCAGGTCGACGCTCTCCGCCGCCGCCCCCCGATGGACGTTGTGTTTCCACCCCGCCTCCGAGCGCCGCTCGACCGCGCCCGCGTACTCGCCGTCGACGACCATCACTCGGTAGTCGCGGGCGTCGGGGAGGAACTCCTGGAGCAGGTACGACTTGTCGCCCGTCGCCGGGTCGTCGTGGACGAGGTTCAGGTAGTCGACGACGCCCAGCAACGAGTCGAGATCGGACGCTCTGACGACGCCCCGCCCCCGCGTCGTCGAGTTCGGCTTGACGACGACGGGCCAGTCGAACGCCTCGGCCGCCGCCCGAACCGCCGCCTCGTCGACGGGGTTCGACACCAGCGTCGTCTCGGGGACGGGCAGGCCGGCAGCCGAGAGCGCCGCGATGGCACCTCCCTTGTTCCGCGAGGTCAACACCGCCTCGCGGCCGTTCACCCACGGCACGTCGAGCAAGGCGCTCACCGCCGTGCCCTCGGCGACCCGAGAGGGAAAGACGAGGCCGGCGTCGACGTCGCCGACGCCGCCGTCCGCGCCCGTGAGGTCGATCGTCCGCCCCTCTACGGGGAGGTGGACGACGTCTATCTCGCGAGTCGCGAGCGGGTCGCGCAGTCGCTCGAACGTCTCGGCGCGGGTCGTGACCGCGAGCCGGAGCATACGCGACGACTCGCCTGCGGGGAGAAAAACGGGCCGGTTAGGCGACGAGCAGTTGCTCGCCTTTCTCGACGACGACGCGGCAGGGCGGAGAGATCTTGTTGTAGGCGCGGCGGAACGCGTCTTTCACCGTCGCGGCGTCTTCGACGTCGCAGTAGGCGGTGAAGACGGTGTCGCCACGCTGAATGCGGGCGGCGGTTCCGATGGGCTTGCCGAACGCCTGCCGCATTCCGTCGGAGACGCGGTCCGCCCCCGCACCGGTCGCCTGTTTGTTCTCGCGGATGACGTGGTGGGGGAACTTTCGCAGGACCATCTTGTAGTTCCCCTCCCCGAGTTCCTTCAGGAGATGTCGGTTGGCCGAGAGCCGGGAGGCCTCGAGCGCACCGTGGCGAATCTGGCACTCCTCCTCGACTTCGAGGCTGACGTGAACCGGGTAGTCGTCGGGGTCGGCCTGGAGGTTCCCCATGTTGTGCTGTGCGATCTTCGATCCGGGAATGCCCGTGATGTACTCGCGTCGAGTGTACGGGCGTTTGCTGATCTCCCGGTACATGGAGGCGGGCTTTTCTGACATGGTTACTTGTCGAGAAGGAGGGTCAGGTCGTGAATAAAGCCTTCGATGCCGTCTTAGCCCGCCTCTTCGGGCGGTCGGCCCGTCGTCGGATCGACGGCGACGAACTCCAGTCCGTGTTCTTCGAGGAGGTCCGCGGCTCGGTCGGTGACGGAGGGCGCGACCAGCACGCCGCGTATCTCCCCGTCGCCGAATTCCCGCCGCATCGCCTCGACGTAGCGGCGCAACTGACCCGCTGCGGACGGGCCCACCCGCCGGCGTTTCAACTCGACGACGACGGGGCGTCCCTCGCCGTCCTCGCCGAACACGTCCATGGGTCCGGCGTCCGTCTCCCGCTCCGTCGCCGTCGGCGTGAACCCCTCCGCGACGAGTCCCGGGTTGTCGAGGACGTGCTGTCGCAGGTCCTCCTCGCTACCGCGCAAGTCGAGTTCCTGACCCGCGCTCACGTCGTAGGCGGTAAACTGGTGGACGCGCTCGAAGCGGACGTCGAGCGTCTCGTCGGGATTCTCCCGGACGCTCCGGACGCACAGTCGGCCGTCGCGAACGCTGGCGAAGTGTTCACAGCCCGGCGGTTGCCAGTTCACGGGCGTCCGCTTCTCGCCCGTGTGGACCAGCGCCGAGCCGTCGGGTTTGAGGACGAGCAGTCGCTTCCCCGCGCCGAGGCTGCTCTCCGCCCGCCCCTCGTACTCGACGGTACAGCGCCCGAACACCGTTATCAGCTCCTCGCGCTCGAACGCCGATTCGAGCGCGTACAGCGTGTCGCGGTGAGTCGGACGGTGGAGGGTCGTAACCGACATTCGAGTCGGCCGGAGTAGGCGTTCGACGCACTAAAGGGGCGCGTCACGTCGGCGGCGCTCTCCGAACGCCGTCAGCGGCGGGATTCGATCCGTTAGCCGTTCCCCTGCTGAGTCCGCCACCCGACGACGACCGTGCCGACGACGAGCCCGCAGACGAGGCCGGCGAAGGCGACGTCGTAGCTCGTGTGCTGGACGACGAAGCCGATGTACGTGGGGCCGAGGCTCCCGACGCCGATGTAGACGGTGCGGGCGAAGCCGAGGTCGCCACCCATGCTCGCGTCGGGGAAGACGCTCATGAGGTGTGCCTGCATGACCGGCGGGAACCCCATCAGCCCCACGGCGTACAGCGCCGTTGCGGCGACGACGGCGGCCGTCGACTGCGCGACGACGAGGACGCCGAGGGCGAGCGCGCCGAGGGCGAGGGCTCCGGCGGCGACGCGGCCGCGCTGCATCCGGTCGCCGAGGTCGCCCGCGAGGGGTTTGACGACCGCGCCGACCAGAAACAGCCCGGCGAAGCCCGCGCTGGCGAGCGCCGGGGAGAAGCCCTTCGTCTGCTGGAGGTACGTGGGGAGAAAGCCCGCCGTCCCCTGCCACGACAGAGCGAACAGACAGTAGGCGAACACCAGCCACCGGACCTCGCTCTCGGCGAACAGCCGTCCGCCCGCCGTTCGAACGTCGAGCGGAACGGTTTCGATCGTGTACGGCTCCCGGCTCAACTGGTGGACGCCGAACAGGAGTACCGCCAGTGTCGCCACGACGGGCAGGAAGGCGATCCGCCAGGTCCCGACGGCGAGGGCGACGACGGCCAGTCCCGCCGCGGCCCCGCCACCGACGTCGCCGGAGGCGGTGTGGAGACCGAACGCGCCGCCGCGCCGCGCCTCGAAGTGATCGGAAATGAGCGCGCGCGCCGCCGTCGGATAGAGTCCGACGCCGACGCCGACGACGGCCACGCCGACCAGAAAGAGGGGTAGTTCACCGCCCCGTACAGCGCCGCGAAGCCGAGACAGGCGAGGCCGAGGCCGGCCACGAGCAGCGTCTTGCGCGAGAGGTAGTCGGAGTAGTGGCCGCTCGGATACTGACAGAGGGCGTACACCCCCAGAGGAGCGAGAGCGCGATGCCGGCCCGGAACGGCGTGATGGCGAGGTCCTCGATGACCGTCGGGAGCAACGGCGGGAGGAGCAGTCGCCCGCTCTGTAGCGTCAGCCACCCGAGCGAGACGGCGACCAACAGGTGTCCGCCGTAGCCGCGGACGAGGCGCTCTTCCCCCATGTCGTGGGCTCACACCGGCGAGATACTTCAACCGCCGAGTACCGGAAAAGCGAACCGCGGGAAGGGAAGAATTTTATCGCGGTCAACTCTCGGATGTGGTATGGACACAACCGAATCATCGAGTCGCATCCTCGACGGAATCACGGTCGTCGACCTCACGACGTTCGTCACCGGCGGATTCGCGTCGCTGATGCTCGCCAACCAGGGTGCGGAAGTCATCAAGATCGAACGCCCCGAACTCGGCGACGACAACCGCCACTCGGGGCCGCCGTTCGTCGAACCGAGCGAGGAGTACGACGGCCCCGGTCGAACCGCCGACGAGAACGGCGAGTCGCCGTACTTCTGGACCATCAACTACGACAAGCGCAGCGTCGAACTCAACCTGAAGAGCGAGGCGGGCCTCGAAGCGCTCTACGACCTGGTGAGCGAGGCCGACGTCTTCCTCGAGAACTTCCGTCCCGGCACCGCCGAACGCCTCGGCGTCGGCTACGACGACGTCCGCGAGTTCAACGACGACATCGTCTACTGCTCGATCTCGGCGTTCGGCGAGACGGGGCCGTGGGCGAGTCGCCCCGGCTACGACCTCCTCGTGCAGGGCACCAGCGGTATCATGTCCGTCACCGGTCCGGAGGACGGCGACCCCGTCAAGGTGGGCCTGCCCCAGACCGATCTCATCACCGCGATGTGGGCGTCGTTCGGCATCGTCGGCGCGCTCTTCCGGCGCGAACTCACCGGCGAAGGCGACCGCATCGAACTCGGAATGCACGACGCCGCCCTCCCGTGGCTGACGAAGCAGGCGGGCAAGGCGTTCGTCGGCGAGACGCCCGAGCGCATGGGGACCAAAGACCCCGTCCTCGCGCCGTACCAGGCCTACCCCACCGCCGACGGCTATCTCAACGTCGGCTGTGCCAACCAGAAACTCTGGGGCGAACTCTGTGACGCCATCGACCGGCCGGACCTCAAGGACGACCCCCGATTCGCTTCCAATCCCGACCGCGTCGAGAACATGGACGAACTGGAGGAGGTGCTCTCGGCGGAGTTCCGCGAGCGAACCACCGACGAGTGGGTGGACCTGCTCGCCGACGAACGCGGCTTGCCGGTCGGCCCCGTCTACGACGTCCCGCAGGCGCTGGAGAGCGAACAGACCGAGGCCCGCGGCGTGATGCGCGAGATCGAGCATCCGGCGCTCGGCACGGTCCCCGTCATCGAACATCCGCTGAACTACGACCGCGCCGAAAGCGGCTTCGAGGGCGCGCCGCCGCTTCTCGGCGAGGACACGGAGGCCGTCCTGCAGGAACTCGGCTACACCGAGGAAGACATCGAAGCCCTCCGCGCCGAAGGCGGAATCCCCGGCGAGTAGGCGGTTACACCGTCGCCCACGCGACGCCGGCGCGTCTTCCCCTGATTTTTCTAACTGAGGCGTAAACCACCGCTCGATGCCCTCCATCACGCGCCGTCGACTCCTCGGCGGTGGTGCCGTCGTCGCGGCCGCCACGGTCGGCGCTTCCCGTCTGTACCGGGGCGCGACGGACGCCACGTTCGCGTCCTGGACGCCCGCCCCCGGAACGTGGCCGCTCCGCCGGTACGACCCCGCGAACACCGCTCACAACCCCCACGCCAGTCCGCCCCGCGAGACGCCGACCCTCCGCGACGTCGCGTCGGTCACCACGGCCGCCGAACGCCCGTCGTTCCGGCCCGTGGTCGGCCCCGCTCACGTCGCCGTGTACGGCACGGGCTTCGCCGCGTATCCGCGCGGCGCCGGAGAGTCCGGAGTCGACGTGGACGCGGTCACGCCGCTCGCCGGCTTCGGTCCGGACGGTCGGCTCCACGCAGTTCGTCGAGACCCGACCGGCGTCGACGCCCCCTCGGCCGTCGTCGTCGCCTCCGGCGACCTGCGCGACCCCCGTCGCTTCCCCCTCGACGCGGACCACCCGCAGAGCCTGACCGTCGGGTCGCGCGAGGTGTACGTCGGCACCGTCGGAAACGGGGTTCGCGCCGTCGACCCCGACGGCGGTCGGCGCTGGCACGTCGACGGCACGATGGCCGCCCTCGACGACGGCCGGCTGTACGCGCCGGGAGCCCTGGACGGCACCGTCGGCTACGCCCAGCGTACGGGGATCGACCGCCGCCTCCGGGCCGGTCCGGAGCGAGCCTGGCGCACCGACGCCATCCGCGGCTTCCCGCACCTCCCCGCCGTCGCCGACGGTCGACTCGTCCTCGGCTCCTACGCGGAGGGCGGCGGCGCGGTCGTCGCCGTCGACGCCGGCTCCGGCGACCGCCTCTGGGACCCCCGGCCGCTCGGCCGGAACGTCGCTACCCCTGCCGTCGCCGGCGACCGCGGCTACACGGCCGTCGAGACGGGAGCGGGCGACGGCCTCGTCGTCGCTCTCGACCTCGCGACCGGCGAGACCCGCTGGCGCGACGCGGTCGAGTGGACCGCCTTCGCGCCGGCCGTCGGCGGCGACACCCTCGTCGTCGCCGGCGAGGTGCGGGCGAACGGGCGGCGGAATACGGGCGTGGTCCGCGCCTACGACACCGCCACCGGCGACGCGCTGTGGACGCGCCCGGTCGAAGCGGGCGTCCCGACCGGATTCGCGCTCGTCGAGGACCGAATCCTCGTCACCGTCGAGTCGTCGCTGTACGAACTCGCGTAGGGGCGTCGCGTGGGCGTCGGCGCGGCCGTCCGCGTTCGACGGCCGTTTCGGCGGCTACCGCGGCTACCGCGGCGCGCCCAGCGCGTCGAACGCCTCGACGTTGTACGAGAGGTCGCAGTCGACCGACGACACGTACGGCACCGTCCGTTCGTGGTGCGATCCGTGGGAGCGAAGCGACACCTCGTCGTGCGTGGCGCCGTCCCCGACGGGGCCGAACACCGAGGTGGGCGTCCCCAGCAGCATCGCGTCGCCGATGCGGTCCGCGGGGAGACGAAAGCGGGCCGCCGCGTCGGCCGCCGGCAGCGCCGCCTCGACGCCCGACACGTCACTCAGCCACGCCACGTCGTCGGCGTCGTGCAGGTAGACGTAGGCCGACCCGCCGAGGTTCCGGTGGTGGTAGGTGTGTGTATCGCGGATGAGGCGCACGACGGTCGCGTCGTACCCCTCGTCGGCGAGGACGGCCTCGACGTCGACGCGCTCGGTCTTCTCGCGCATGCCGTGGTCCGCGGTGGCGACGACGTCGCCGTACTCGCGGAGGCGGCCCAGTCCGGCGTCCATCGACCGGACCCACTCGTTCGCCTCGAGCGTTCCGGGTTCGTGTTTGTGCGGAACGACGTCGGTCGTCGAGACGTAACAGACGTCCGGATCGCGGGTCGCGAGGACGTGTTCGGCGGCGGCGACGACCCACGCGCTGGCCTCGCCGGAGTAGATGCCCGGCGCGTCGCCGACGGCGGCCTCCAGTTCGGCCGGCGGGTCCTCGGCCGCGGCGGCGTAGGAACACCCCTGTCCGACCGTCCGTTCGAGTTTCTCTTTCGTCACCAGTGCCGCGACGTCCTCGCCCGCGTCCGCGTACTGCTGGAGGCGCGTCTCGCACCGGCGGTAGGCGGGATCGTCCATGTAGACGCGTTCGCCCCTCTCGCGGTCGAAGTAGGTGTTGCCTGTGACGCCGTGGACCGCCGGGAACGAGGCGGTGACGATGCTGACGTTGTTGACGTTGGTGAGACTCGGGACGACCGACCGGCAGGTGCCGGCCGATCCCTCCGCGGCGATGGCGTCCCACGCGGGCGTCTCGACGGCGTCCAGATACGCGGGGTCCAGGCCGTCGAGACAGACGACGATTCGCGTCACGTCTCCCCTCGCGGCGGGACGAGAGTTAAGCGTTGACGTCGGCCGCTGCGGCCGCCGACGCGCGGTCGAGTATCACCGAACGGTCGCGACGAAACCCGGTTCCGCCCGGACGCCGCTCCGGCGACCGCGGAATCCCGACGCGGACGCGGGCGGATTACGACTGTCACGCCGAGCCGGACGGAGGTAGTTATTTTTATCAGCCGGCGTATAGCAAACGCAATGAGCGACGGCGACGCGCGAGAGGGGGCGGTGAACCGCATCCGGAGCGGCCGGGCGGCGAGGTCGTCTCGGAGGCGACCGCCGCGGAAGCGGGCTTCTTCGCCCGCGTCCCGGACGCCGTCGTCGCCCTCGGTGCGGGGTCGCTCGCCATCTCGGGGCTGTTGACTCTCGCCGCGACGGCGTTCGCCGGCTACTCCGTCTCCACCGGCCAGTGGCGCGGCTTTCGACCCCCGTGCTGGTCTCGGTGACGGTCCTCTACGCCGCCTCGTCGCTCTTTCAGCTCTCCGGCGCATACTTCGCGCACGAACGGGTGCGCTGGCCGTGGGCGACGCTCGCGTCGTTCGCGGGCGTTCTCTTTTTCGTCGGCATCCCGTTCGCCGCCCTCGCCGTCATCTGTCTCGGCCTCGGAAAGTACCACTTCTCCGCCGCTGCGCCGTCGGAGTAGTTCGGGCGTTCGGCGACGCGGCCGGTGGCTCCGCGACGGACGCGGCCGACGGCACCCGTGTCAGAGCCGGTCGCGCAGGTCCGCGACGACCGACTCGGTGGTAGCCTGTCCACCGATGTCCGGCGTGTGCGGCGCGTCGTCGTCCGCGATCTGCTCGGTCGCGGCGTCCCAGAGGGCGTCCGCGGCCGCGTGTTCGCCCAGGTCCTCGAACAGCATCGACGTCGAGAACACCGTCGCCAGCGGGTTGGCGACGCCCTGACCGACGATGTCGGGAGCGCTCCCGTGGACGGGTTCGAACATCGCCGGGTATTCGCCCGACGGGTTGATGTTCGCCGAGGAGCCAGCCCCATGCTCCCCGTGATGATGGCCCCGATGTCGGTGAGGATGTCGCCGAAGAGGTTCGACGCGACGACGACGTCGAACTGCTCGGGTCGTCGGATGAAGTCCATGCTCGCGGCGTCGACGAGCAACCGCTCGACGTCGACGTCGGGGAACTCCTCGGCGACGTCCTCGACCACGTCGTCCCAGAAGACCATGCTGTGGGCCTGCGCGTTCGACTTCGTGATGCTCGTCACGTGGCCTTCGCGTTCGGTCGCCGCGTCGAACGCCGCGCGGACGATGCGTTCGGTCCCCTCGCGGGTGAACACGGCGCTCTGGACGGCCACCTCGTGGTCGAAGCCGACGTGTTCGCGCCCGCCGACGTCGGCGTACTCGCCCTCGGTGTTCTCGCGGTAGAGGACGAAGTCGACGTCGCCGCCCTCGTAGCCGCGAAGCGGGCTCTCGATGCCCTCGAAGAGGACCGACGGCCGCTTACAGATCGCCTGGTCGAACCCCTTGCGGATGGGGAGCAGGAGGCCGTGCAGCGTGATGTGGTCCGGCACGTCGGGATGGCCCACCGCGCCGAGCAGGATGGTGTCGTGGTCCTCCAGCCGGTCCAGCCCGTCGTCGGGCATCATCGCGCCCGCGTCGAGGTAGCGCTCGGTGCCCCAGTCGTATCGCGTCGTCTCGACGTCGAATCCGTGCGCGTCCGCCGCGTCCTCGGCGAGCGGGAGGACCGCGTCGACGACCTCCGGGCCGATCCCGTCGCCGGGGATGAGTGCGATGTCGTATGCCATAGCTCACCATTACGGATGGGCTATAAAAAGGTGCAGAATCGGGATCGCGTGCGTTACGCCACACCGCCGCACGTCGGCGTCTCGCGGCGCGATCGGCGCGCCAGTCCGTTCGGAACTCGTCGAGAACGTTCGCGGCCGTTCTCACAACGATTATAAGGACGATTCGCTGTGCCGTTGATATGGTCACACGCCCCGCCGGCGACGACCCGAGGCGCGGAGACGCCCGCCGTCCGCCGATCCCGTGCGTGGGCGATTCCCACGGTCGCCCGTACACGGCCGAGACGGGGCACGGATCGCTGAATCGACATCCTTAGTTTCGTTCACTCCCACCGATAGACGATACCACGGCACGATGGCTACGCACACGAACTCAGATCCCGCGACGGACCGCAACGCAAACTACGACTACGTCGACGACGACGTGAACCGTCCGGATCTGATGAGCGACCTGGACTCGCTCGTCGACGGCGACGTCCGCTTCGACGACTACACGCGCAACCTCTACGCGACGGACGCCAGCGTCTACGAGGTGATGCCCGTCGGCGTCGTCTTTCCCACCTCTACGGACGACGTCGCCGCCGTCGTCTCCTACTGCGCCGACCGCGAGATTCCGGTTCTCCCGCGCGGCGGCGGCACCAGCCTCGCTGGCCAGACTGTCAACGAAGCCGTCGTCCTCGATTTTACCCGGTATATGGCCGACGTGCTCGAAATCGACCCCGAGGCGAAACTCGCCCGCACGCAGGCGGGGGCCGTTCTCGCGGAACTGAACCAGGAACTCGAACCCCACGGCCTGAAGTTCGCGCCGGACCCCTCGACGGCGAACCGGAGCGCCATCGGCGGAGCCGTCGGCAACAACACCACCGGCGCGCACTCGCTGAAATACGGCAAGACGGACGCCTACGTGGAGGAGCTCGAAGTCGTCCTCGCGGACGGGACGGTGACGACGCTCGGCGAAGTCACGCTGGACGAACTCCGCGCGGGCGCGGACGCCGACGGCAATCTGGAGGAACGGCTCTACGCCGAAGCCCTCCGCATCGTCGAGGAGGAGGAGGACGCCGTCCGCGAGGCGTTCCCCTCCATCAAGCGGAACGTTTCGGGCTACAACCTGAACTCCCTCGTCGAGGAAGCCGAGTCGGGATCGGTCAACCTCGCCCGCCTGATGGTCGGGAGCGAGGGAACCCTCGCCGTCGTCACGGAGGCGACGCTGTCGCTCGAACCCGTCCCCGAGACGAAGGCGCTCGCGCTCCTGACCTACGACAGCCTCGTCGAGTCGATGGAGGACGTCGGCGCGATCTTAGAACACGATCCCGCGGCGGTCGAGGTGCTCGACGGCGTCCTCGTCGACCTGGCCCGCGACTTGGACGAGTTCGAGGACGTCATCAACATCCTCCCGGACCGCACCGACACCTTCCTCCTCGTCGAGTTCTACGCCAAGAGCGACGAGGAACGCCGCGAGAAAGTGCAGGCCCTCCTCGACGACAGGGTGGGCGACATCGCCTTCGACGGCCTCGAAGCCTACGACGAGGGCGAACAGCAGGACTTCTGGAAGATGCGCAAGGCGTCGACGCCTATCCTCCTCTCCCGGACCACCGACGAGAAACATATCGCGTTCGTCGAGGACATCGCCGTCCCGCCCGAACATCTCCCCGAATACATCGCCGACTTCCAGCAGGTGTTCGAGGACCACGACACCATCGGGAGTTTCTACGCCCACGCCGGGCCGGGTTGCATCCACGTTCGCCCCCTCGTCAACCTGAAGACGCAGGACGGCGTCGATAAGATGGAGTCCATCGCCGACGCCGCGACGGACCTCGCGGTGAAATACAGCGGTTCGGTCTCGGGCGAGCACGGCGACGGGCGCGCGCGGACGCAGTGGAACAAAAAGCTCTACGGCGAGCATCTCTGGGGCGTCTTCCGCGATTTGAAGACGGCCGTCGACCCGGATTGGCTCCTCAACCCCGGGCAGGTCTGTGGCGACGTCGACATGACCGAGAACCTCCGGTTCGGTACGGAGTACGAGTTCGACGCGGGGTTCGACCCGGCGCTGAACTGGGAGAACGAGAACGGTTTCCAGGGAATGGTCGAACTCTGTCACGGCTGTGGCCACTGTCGGGGCGGCCAGGAGACGACGGGCGGGGTGATGTGTCCGACCTACCGCGCGGCCGACGAGGAGATAACGAGCACCCGTGGCCGGGCGAACATGCTCCGGCAGGCCATGAGCGGCGACCTCTCGAAGGAGGAGCGCTACGACGTGGAGTTCATGCACGAAGTGCTGGACCTCTGTATCGGCTGTAAGGGCTGTTCGAAGGATTGCCCCAGCGAGGTCGATCTCGCGAAGATGAAAGTCGAGGTGGCGAACGAATACCACGACCGCCACGGGTCGTCGCTGCGCGACAAGATATTCGCCAACATCGATCGGTTGAACGCGCTCGGGTCGGCGCTCGCGCCCGTCTCGAACTGGGCGGCCAAGGTGCCGGGCGCACGCGCGGTGATGGAGAAGACGCTCGGCATCGCCAAGGACCGGTCGCTCCCCGAGTTCGAGCGCGAATCGCTGGTCGATTGGTTCGACGCCCGCGGCGGTGCGCAGGTGAGAGAAGGCGAGGCGGACCGGAGCGTCCTCCTGTTCCCCGATACGTACACGACGTACAACGCGCCGGAGGCGGGGAAAGCGGCCGTCGAAGTGCTGGAGGCGGCGAACGTCCACGTCGAGATTCCGCGAGACGTCGCGGGCAGTGGCCGGCCGCCGTATTCGAAGGGGTTCGTCGAGAAAGCGCGCTCGCAGGCGCAAACGAACGTCGAGGCGCTGGCACCGAAGGTCCGTAACGGGTGGGACGTCGTGGTGGTCGAACCCTCCGACGCGGTGATGTTCCAGCCGGATTATCCCGACCTGCTCTCGGGCGAGGACGCGGCGACGGTGGCGGGCAACTCCTACGGCGTCCTCGAATACGTCGACGCGTTCCGCCTGGACGAGTCGCTGTCGCTCGCCGGCGAGGGGTCGCTCACGTACCACGGTCACTGCCACCAGAAGGCGACGAAAAAGGACCACCACACGGTGGGGGTCCTCCGTCGGGCGGGCTACGAGGTGGACCCGCTGGACTCGGGCTGTTGTGGGATGGCCGGCTCTTTCGGCTACGAGGCCGAACACTTCTCGATGAGCAAGGCCGTCGGACGCATCCTGTTCGGCCAGGTCGACGACAGCCCCGGCGAGGAAGTCGTCGCCCCCGGAGCCTCCTGCCGGACGCAACTCGGCGACCACTACGCGGAGAAACCGCCCCACCCCGTCCGGAAACTCGCCGACGCCCTCGACTGACCGGCGGGCGGGGCGCTCCGGCGCGGGGTCGCTTCGACGTCGAGCGACCGCCAGAGTCGGCGTGCTAGTCGTCGCTCGGCGGCGACGCCGTCGACGAGTCGGGCGCGTACACCCGGTCGTCAGGAGGAGCGTGACCGGAACGACCGAGAGGAGCGTCACGCCTGCGAGGACGGCGAACGCCCCCTGGAGGCCGGCCACGTCGCCGAGGTAGCCGACGACGGCGGGCGAGACGGAGCAGCGAGGAGCGCGCCGGTCCAGAGGTAGCCGAAAGTCCGCCCCTCGCGCGCGGCGGGAGCGATGTCGCCGATGAGGGCGTCGCGGGCCGGGCTCAGCCCCCAGAGGGTCATGCCGAGGGCCGCGAGGACGAGAAACAGGCCGACGGGTGGCAGGGCGACGGCCGAGAGGATGAACAGGACGGCCGCGCCGGCGACGAGGTAGGCGATGAGCACGTGCCGCGAGTCGTGGACGTCGACGAGGTGGCCGGTGATCAGTTGCGTCCCGCCGGCGACGAGCAACAGCGCGGCGTAGTAGAAGCTCGCGGTCGATTCGGGCGTCAACTGGTAGCCGAGAATCGAGAAAGCGTAGCCGTAGACGCTGGTGACGAACTGCGGGAGGAAGACGGTGACGCCGTTGGCGGCCGAGATCTGGACGGTGAAGTAGGCGAAGACGGCGAGCATCGGATAGAGATAGCGACGCCGGTCCAGCGGCTCGGGACCGCCGCAGTCTCCTGCCGGGGCTTCCTGTGGTCGGGTGTCGAACTCGCGGAGGCCGACGAAGAGGACGACGGCGTAGCCGACGCCGAGGACGCCGAACGCGACGACGATCTCGTGCCAGCCGAGGACGACGAGCAGGAGGCCGACCATCGCCGGCGCGAGTCCGTCGCCGAACTTCGCGGCGCTTCCCCACAGGCCGAGGGCGACGCCGCGACTGCCTTCGGGGACGTTCGCGGAGATGAGCGGATAGCCCGCGGGGTGGACGACGCTCGATCCGAGGCCGGCGGCGACCATGACGGCGAGCATCAGGAGGAACTGTCCCTCGAATCGGCTGCCCGCGACCGTCAGGGCGGGGATGGCCGGATCGAGCAGCGGGATGGCTCCGAGAGCGGCGACGGAGACGCCGACGAGAGCCAGTCCCGCCGACAACAGCAGCCGGCGATCCGAGCGGTCCGAGACGACGCCCATCGGTGCCTGTCCGACGGCCGACCCGAAACTGTTCGCGCCGATGAGGAGGCCGAGTTTCCACAGCGGGAAGCCGAAGGCGGCGGCCCAGACGGGGACGAGCGGGGGGAACAGGCGTTTGAGAAGGTGGTCGACGCCGTGAACGCCGCTCATCAACCCACCGAACCGCTGCGTCTGTCGGTCCATGTCCGGTCGTGACTCGCCCGATGGCGACTTCAGTGTTCGCCCGTCGAAACGGACCGTTCCCCCAGCGTTCGACGGAGGGGTTCGGAAATCCGCCATCGGAGCGACCCTTCGAGGCCGAACGGCGCCCGACGGGATCACGGCGCGGTTCGTCGCTCGACGACTAGACGCCGTCCGCTACACGCCGAGGGGAGCGTCTCTCTCGAACACGAAACGACCCGTCTCCGTCGTCCGCGGCGTCGCCGGAGACACGGAGTCGCCGTCACGTTCGCGCGCGCTGACGAGGCCCGATATCGGGGTGCTCCGGCGTCACAGGTGCTCTGTTATCCGTTCCCACGGCCGTCGTTCCGGCCGTTACTATCCGCCGTTCTGCCCCTGACCGTTGTTTCCGTGTCGGCCCCGGTCGTCGCCCTGACCGTTGTTTCCGTTCTGTTCCCGATCGTCGCCCTGACCGTTGTTTCCGTTCTGTTCCCGATCGTCGCCCTGACCGTTGTTTCCGTTCTGTCCCCGGTCGTCGCCGTTTTGCCCCCGATCGTCGCCCTGACCGTTGCTTCCGTTCTGTCCCCGGTCGTCGCCGTTCTGACCCTGTTCGCTATTTCCCCGTCGATCCGCTCCGTCGCTCGATTCCCCGTCACCGCGCTGACCGTTTCCCTGGCCGTTCCCCCGTTCGCTGGAATTGGATCCGCGTCGGTCCGCACGGTTCTCGTCGCCCCGACCGTTCGAGTCACCTTCGGCCGGTGGGCCGTTTCCCGCGCCGTTCTCGGCCGTCTCGTTGCTCCGTCCGTTCGCCTCTCCCGGCGGTCCCTCCGGGCCGCGTTCGCCGTCCGGCCCGCCGCGGGCCTGCGTCGGCAAGTCGTCGGGGCCCCGCTCGCCGTCCTCGTGGGGTCGCCCGATACCGTTGCCGACGACGGACCGGGCGAGCGCCGCCACTTCCGGCCCGGACATCTCGTCGGCGTCACGTCGGAGGCGTTCGATTTCGTTGGCGCTCACGCCGTGCGATTCGAGCGCCGCCGGCGGGAGCGTCTCCGACACCGCTTCGCTCGCGTTCAGCAGTCGAGTCGTCGTCCGGGTCTTCGCGAGGACGATGGCCATCCGTGACCGGTAAGTCCCCTCGCTGATGGTGCCGTTGGCCCTCGCTTCTCGGAGTCGCTCCCGCTGTGCTCGCAGCTCTTGGAGCCGATTCCGGTGCTGATTCACCTCCGTCGCCACGACGCCGGCTTTCGTCTCGTTCGTGGCGTTTCGGATCCGGACGCCGAACGTCCGCTCTTCCATCTCTCCTTCGAGTTCCGCCTGCTGGACGCCGACGACGCCCGCGAATCGGTGGCCCGGCTTCACGTCCGTCTGTGAGGCGTTGCCGGTGTTTCCGGTCGTGGTGACCTGTGTCAGCGTGTCCGTCGGGGCCGCCACCGCGGCGGCAGGCCCCGCTACGGCGACGACGAGTAGCGCGACGAGAACGGAAGCGTACTGACGCATCGACTGTCCCATGGCTTCCTTCGAACATATAACGCACGAACGTACACGCGAATCAAAGCCAGTTAAACCCGGTAAAACGCCTTATTCGCCGATTAAAGGCGCGTACGTATCGACGAGGCAACACGAGGGGAACGCCTAAATATATTGGAGTATATATACTATATAGCGTGCTAACTGCTACCGTGGGACAATCGACGCGCCGTTCACGCCGGGGTGGTCGGCGATGGAGATAGCCGCGTCGCTCGTCGGGATTCCGGCACCGATACGGCCCGAGCGAGTCGTCCAGGCGCATCCAAACGCCGCGAAACTCGTCTTCGCGGCGGCGCTCGGGATGCTTCTGGGCACGGAGCGCGAGTGGTCACAGAAACCCGCCGGGATCCGGACGTTCGCGCTCGTCACGACGGCGGCGGTGACGTTCGTCGTCGTCGACGCGCCGCTCCTGCCGGCGCTCGGCGGGGCCTTCGTCGTCGTCCTCGGGTCGATTCTCGGCGTCCGGGGCCTCGCGTCCGACGACGAGAGCGACCTGTTGACCACGGCCATCTCGCTGGTCGTCGCCTACGGCGTGGGCGTCCTCGTCGGCGAGGGGGCGTTCTTCGAGGCGGTCGTCGTCACCTTCCTCGTCGCCTCGCTTCTGGTCGCCGGACGGGAACTCCACGCGTTCGCCTGGAACCTCTCGAAGGACGAACTCCGGAGCGCCGTTGAGTTCGGCGTCGTCGCGTTCGTCGTCTTCCCGCTCCTACCCGACGCGACGCTCGGCCCGTGGGGTGCGATCAACCCCGGACCGTCTGGACTCTCGTCGTCGCCGTCAGCGCCATCGGCTTCGTGAACTACCTGTTCGTCCAGCGCTACGGCACACGCGGCGTCGCCCTCACGAGTTTCTTCGGCGGCCTCGTCAACTCGACGGCCGTCATCGGCGAACTCGCCTCGCGCACCCGCGACAACGCCTCGCTCGCGAGGGTCGGAGCCGGCTCGATTCTGCTCGCCGACTCGGCGATGGCGCTCCGCGATCTGGTCCTCGTCGTCGCCTTCGTCCCCGCGCTGGCGTTCGACGTCGGAATCCCGCTCGCCGCCATCGCACTCGTCGGCGTCGTTCTCTCCTATCTCCTGAGCGACTGGGGAGCGGACGTCGACGTCGACTTCGAATCCCCGTTCAAGGTGGGCAACGCGCTCAAGTTCGGCGCGCTCTTTCTGGCCGTCCTCGTCGTCTCCGCGGGCGCACAGCAGACGTTCGGCTCCTCCGGTTTCGTCGCGTCGAGTTTCCTCTCCGGCCTCCTCTCGTCGGGTGCAGTGACGACGAGCGTCGTCCTCCTCTACGGCACCGACCAGCTCTCGCGGCGCGTCGCCACCGCCGGCGTCGTCAGCGGCGTCACGGCGAGCATCCTCGTGAAACTCGCCCTCGCGGCGTCGATGGATCGCTCGCTCGTCCGTCCGGTGGCTATCGGGAGTTCGTCGCTCGTCCTCGCCGGACTCGTCGCCGCGGCGACGATCCACCTCTGCTTCCGCTCTCGTCGTCGGGGAGTTTGAGCACGTTCTCGCGGCCGAGGCGGAACCCCTCCAGTTCCCCGTCGTCGCGCAGGTCGCGGAGTATCTGGCTGGTCCGCGCCTCGGTCCAGCCGAACGCCTGGACGATCTCCTGTTGCTTGACGCGCCCGCCCCGTTCCTCGACGAACTTCAGGACGCGCTCCTCGTTGCTCAACAGGTCCTCGCCGGCGTCCGACTCGCTCGGCGCACCCGCCGCCGTGCCGCCGTCGCCGTCCTCGCCGTCCGTCCTCTCTCCCGTCGACGCCCCCACGAGTGCGTGGAGTCGGTCGCGCCGACGCCACGCGACGACGCCGACGACGCCGAGGGCGACGACGCCGACGATCAGTGCGAAGGGGGTCCGTCGGCGGTTGCGCCGTCGCCGTCGGCTGTTCCGTCGCCGTCGCTGCCGCCGCTGCCGGCGGTTCCGCTCTCGGTCGTCGCGCGCTCGCCGCTCGTGAGGAGGAGGTGTGGCTCGCCCGAGACGAAACTCGTCTCCGATCCGCGCCAGACGGCGGCGTCCGCCCGCCGTTCGTCCGCCTCGGGTTCGATTTCGGATACGGTGTAGCCGGTCGGCCACTCGACGACGAGGCGGGTCCGCTCGTCGAGGAAGATGCCCGCGATGGCGTCGCCGACGCGGAGGGTGTCGTCCCCGACGGCGGCGAAGCCCTTCCACTCGAAGGCGTAGACGACGACGCCGTACTGGGGCGGCGTCCGCGTCTCCGCCGTAACGGCGAACCCGGTGGCGTTCATCTCTCGGCCGGTGCTGTTCTCGGCGGCGGCGACGGTGCTTCGCATCCGCGACGCGAACCGGTCGGTGTAGGTCTCCGGATTCGACTCGACGTCGGTCCGGAGCGACTCGAACGCGGTCGTCGTGTTCTCGTCGTCGAGGCGGGTCCAGCTGGACCTCCCACGACGCGGTGCCGTTGGCGGCGACGGAGACGACCAGGCGGACCGAGTCCGTGTCCACGCGCTGCTGGGCGAACGTCGAGGGTGCCCGCTGTTGGGCGACGGCATCGGGGGCGAGGGCGAGGGCGAACGGCGTGGCCGTCGCGAGGACGACCAGCGCGAGGACGACGGCCGACGCGACGCGGCCGGAACGTAGAACCCACATCTGCTATCGGGCGTTTACCGCCCGCGTAGATAGGTCTTGCCGCTTCGGGTCGGCGCGGGACGGCTTCGTCGCCCGAGCCACCACCACCGCTAAATATCGCGTCGTAATACTTCCGTGTATGTCAGCACTCGGCACGGTCGACCGGGAGTTCTCCGAGGAGTCGCTCGAAACGGCGGAGGGAGCGAGATGACCCGCGAGCACGCGCCCGTCTCGCCACCCGTCGCCCTCACCGTCGCCGGGAGCGACTCGGGCGGCGGGGCCGGCATCCAGGCCGACCTGAAGACGATGGAGGCCCACGGCGCGTTCGGTACCAGCGTCGTCACCGCGGTGACGGCCCAGAACACCCGCGGCGTCGAGCGCTCGCACGTCCTCCCGACCGACGAGATCGCCGCCCAGTACGACGCCGTGACGGACGACTTCGACGTGGGCGCGGTCAAGACGGGGATGCTCGCCACGGAGCCGGTCATCGACCTCGTGGCCGCCCGCCTCGCGGACTACGCGGGCCCCGTCGTCGTCGATCCCGTGATGGTCGCCGCCAGCGGCGACCGACTCCTCGATTCGGCCGCGGAAGCGGCCTACGAGCGCCTCGTCGCCGAGGCGACGCTGGTGACGCCGAACGCCGACGAGGCGACGGTCCTGACCGGCGTCGACCTCGCCGACGTCGACGACGCGCGCGAGGCCGGCGAGGCCATCGTCGACATGGGTGCCGACGCCGCCCTCGTCAAGGGAGGTCACCTCGGGGGCGAGACGGTGGTCGACACGCTCGTCACCGACGAGGGCGTCGAGCGCTTCGAACACCCCCGCGTCGAGACCGAGGCCACCCACGGGTCGGGCTGTACGCTCTCCAGCGCTATCGCCGCCCGCCTCGCTGACGGCGACGACCTCGCCCACGCCGTCGACGCCGGGACCGCGTTCATGGAGCGCGCCGTGCGCTACTCGCTTTCCGTCGGCGAGGGCCCGGGCGCGGTCCACCACCTCTCGGGCCTCCGCGAGGAGGCCGACCGTCACCGGGCGGTCGCCGAGGTGGCCGACCTCGTCGAGGCGTTCGTCGCTCGCGACGTCGCACCGCTCGTCCCCGAGGTGGGGATGAACGTCGTCGGTGCGACGCCCTACGCGGAGGCGGTGAACGAGACGGCGGCCGTCGAGGGCCGCATCACGAAGACGCTCTCGGGTGTCGCACCCAACCGCGGCGTCCGCATGGGCGCGTCGAGCCACGTCGCGCGCTTTCTGCTCTCGGCCCGCGAGTTCGATCCCGACCTGCGCTTTACCGTCAACTGCCGGTTCGACGACGACGTCGAGGAGGCCCTGAACGCCCTCGACGGTCGGGTCGTCGAGTACGATCGCTCGGCCCAGCCATCGGACGTGAAAGCGCGCGAGGGCAGCACGATGCAGTGGGGGCACGCCAGGCGTTCGGCGACGACGGGGCGACGCCCGTCGCCGTCGCGGACCGCGGCGACGTCGGCAAGGAACCCATCGTCAAGCTCGTCGCCGAGACGGCCGACGGACTCCGCGAGCGGGCGTTTTCGCTGCTCTCGGCCGTCGAAAAGCTCTGAGCGCAGGTGGAAAGACACATGGCCGTCCCCGAACGCAGGGCATACGTCGCGCCGACCGATCGGGTTCTCGGGTAGGGGATACCCCTTCGGTCGGCGGGGCACGCGGTTCGGTCGATGGTTCCGAACTCCGTCGTCCAACCCACAGCGTTTTAGCCGGCGACCGTCGCAGATGTCTCCATGACTACGCAGGGTATCGTGGGGGAATTTTTCGATCTCAAAGCGGAGACCGACGCCGATCTGCTGACGATGCAGTGTGGCGACTTCTACGAGTTCTTCGGCGACGACGCCGAACGCGTCGGCGACGAACTCGACCTGAAGGTGTCTCAGAAGTCCGCGCACGGGTCGTCCTATCCGATGGCTGGCGTTCCGGTAGACGACCTCACGCCCTACCTGAAGGCGCTGGTCGAACGCGGCTACCGGGTCGCCGTCGCCGACCAGTACGAGACGGACGACGGCCACGCCCGCGAGATTACGCGCGTGGTGACGCCGGGAACCCTCCTGGAGACGGACGACGACGCCGCGCAGTATCTCGCCAGCGTCGTCCGCGCGGACGACGACTTCGGCCTCGCCGTCGCCGACGTGACGACGGGCCGGTTTCTCGTCACCGAGACGGCCGACATCGCGGACGTCTACGCCGAACTCTACCGGTTCGATCCGGCCGAAATCCTCCCCGGCCCCGAACTCCGGGGCGACGACGACTTCCTCGCGGCCGTCCGCGACCGGACCGACGCCTCGCTGACGCTTCACGGCGTCGAGGGCTTCGCGCCCGGCCGCGCCGAACGCGCGCTCCGCGAGCAGTTCGGCCGCGAGACGCTGGAGAGCGTCGGTCTCGACTCGGCGGCCGCCGTCCGGGCCGCGGGCGGCGTCCTCTCGTACGTCGAGGAGACGGGCGTCGGCGTCACCCGGTCGATGACGCGCCTGCGGGTGTACGCCCCCACCGACCACCTCGAACTCGACGCGACGACCCAGCGCAACCTCGAACTCACCGAGACGATGCACGGCGACCGGCAGGGATCGCTGCTCGATACGGTCGACCACACCGTCACGAGCGCCGGGCGTCGCCTCCTGCGTGAGTGGCTCACCCGCCCCCGGCGCTCGCGCGAGGAGATTCGCCGCCGACACGACTGCGTCGAGGCGCTGGCGTCGACCGCCCTCGCGCGAGAGCGCGTGCTGGAGACGCTCGACGGGACGTACGACCTCGAGCGACTGGCGAGTCGGGCCGCCGGCGGCCGCGCCGACGCGAGCGACCTGCTTTCGGTTCGCGAGACGCTCGCGGTCCTCCCCGAACTCGCCGCCGCCGTCGAGGAGAGTCGCCTCGCCGACTCGCCGCTGTCGGCGCTCGTCGCGCGCCCGGACCACGACGCGGCCGGCCGTCTCCGCGACGAACTCGCCGCCCTCGCGGACGACCCGCCGAAGACGATCACCGCCGGCGGCCTGTTCGAACGCGGCTACGACGACGAACTCGACGCCCTCCTCGACAGACACGACGAGGTCCGGTCGTGGCTCGACGGCCTCGCCGACCGGGAGCAGTCCCGGACCGGCATCACCCACCTACAGGTCGACCGCAACAAGACGGACGGCTACTACATCCAGGTGGGGAAATCGGAGACGGACCGCGTCCCCGAGGACTACCGCGAGATCAAGACGCTGAAAAACTCCCGGCGATACGTCACGGACGAACTCGAGGAGCGAGAGCGGGAGATCCTGCGTCTGGAGGAGGCCCGCGGCGACCTGGAGTACGACCTCTTCTGTGCCCTCCGCGAGACGGTGGCCGAACGCGCCCAACTCCTGCAGGACGTGGGACGCACCGTCGCCGAGGTCGACGCCCTCGCCTCGCTCGCGACACACGCCGCCGGCAACGACTGGACTCGGCCCGAACTCACGGACGCCGGCCCGCTCCGCATCGACGCCGGTCGCCACCCCGTCGTCGAGCAGACCACCGACTTCGTCCCGAACGACCTCGATCTCGACGAGGATCGCCAGTTCCTCCTCGTCACCGGCCCCAACATGAGCGGGAAGTCGACCTACATGCGGCAGGCCGCGCTGATCACCCTCCTCGCGCAGGCGGGGAGTTTCGTCCCCGCGCGGGCGGCCACCGTCGGCCTCGTCGACGGCATCTACACCCGCGTCGGCGCGCTCGACGAACTCGCACAGGGGCGCTCGACGTTCATGGTCGAGATGCAGGAACTCTCGAACATCCTCCACTCGGCCACCGACGAGTCGCTGGTCATCTTAGACGAGGTGGGGCGCGGGACGGCCACCTACGACGGCATCTCGATCGCGTGGGCGGCGACGGAGTATCTCTCGGACGCGCAGTCGGCCTCGCCGTCGCCGAAGGTCCTCTTCGCGACGCACTACCACGAACTCACCGCGCTCGCGACCCACATCGACAGCGTCGCGAACGTCCACGTCGCCGTCGACGAGCCCGGTTCGTCCGCAGGCGGGACGGAGTCCAACCCTCCCGAGGAGCGCGACGTGACGTTCCTTCGGACGGTCCGCGAGGGGCCGGCGGACCGGTCCTACGGCGTTCACGTCGCCGACCTCGCGGGCGTCCCCGAACCGGTCGTCGACCGCGCGCGGTCCGTCCTCCGGAAACTCCGCGACGACGAAGCCATCGACGTCCGTGGCGGCGGGAGCGCGGGCGACACCCACCAGGTCGTCTTCGACGTGTCGAGCGGCGAGTTCCGCGCCGCGAGCGACGGCGCGGACGGCGACCGAGGAGCGACCGAGAGCGACCCCGCCGAGGCGCTCGACCCGGAGACGCGGGCGGTCCTCGACGAACTCGACGGCGTCGACGTCGAGGAGACGTCGCCGCTGGAGTTGATGTCGAAAGTACAGGAGTGGCAGTCGCGGCTCGGTGGCGAGTAGTCGCCGACGAAACCCCGCGTCCGGGCGCTTATCCGAGATCGGGCCGCGACAGTTCCGTCTCCTTCGAGGTGATGAACTCCAACAGGACGGGCGTTCCCTCCTCCGTCTTCTCGATGCCGCGTTCGAGAGCGCCCGCGATTTCGCCGGGATCCTCGATGCGTTCGCTGTAGGCTCCGAGCGACTCGGCGACGCCGGCGAAGTCGCCGCCGAACGGCGTCTCGTAGCCCGCCATCTCGAAGTTGTTCAGCAGGACGGACAGGATGGGGATGTCGTAGCGGACGGCCGTCTCGACGTCGAGGCCGGTCATGCCGATCGCGCCGTCGCCCCAGAAGTTGATACAGAGCTTCTCGGGGTGGGCGAGTTTCGCGCCCATGGCGAGGCCGAGGCCGTAGCCCAGTTGGGTCGTCTTCCCCCAGCCGATGTAGCCCAGCGGTTCGGGCGACTCCCAGAACGGCGCGATGAAGTCGCGCGCGTTGCCGGCGTCGTGGGTGACGATGGCCTCGCTCGCGTCGATGACCTCCGTCATCTCGTTGACGACGCGGTAGGGGTTGATGGGCGTCTCGTCGGATTCGAGCTTGGGCCGCCACTCGTCGAGCCACGCCGCCTCGACCTCCCGGATTTCGGCGGCGACGTCGTCGGCGCGGCCTCGCGGGCCGTCGAGTCGGGCATCGGCTTCCTCGACCATCGATTCGAGGACGAGCCGGGCGTCGCCGAGGACGGCGTGGTCGGCCTGCACGTCCTTGTTGACGTCCGTCGCGTCGAGCGTCGAGTGGACGATGGTGTTGTCGGTCGGGACGGTGATGCCGTAGGCGGTGTCGGTGAACGAACAGCCGATCCCGAACAGGAGGTCACACTCGTCGAGGAAGTGAGCGAGCTGTCCGGGTTCGCTTTTCGACCCCGCGCCGAGCGAGAGGCGGTGGTCCTCGGGGAAGGCGCTCTTGCCGTTCAGACTCGTGGCGACGGGCGCTTCGACGAGTTCCGCGAGTTCCTGCAGCGCGTCCCAGCCTTTCGCGTAGTGGACGCCCTGACCGGCGTAGATGACGGGGTTCTCGGCGTCCAGCAGGAGGTCGACGGCCGTCGAGACGTCGTCGGGGTCGGCCCCCGGCGTCGACGTGCTCCCCGGCGAGTAGTCGAACTCCTCGACTTCCTCGTAGAAGACGTCTTTCGGAATCTCGACGACGGCCGGGCGCGGCCGCCCGTTCCGCGCGGCGCTGAACGCGCGCCGAACCGTCTCGCAGACGGCGTCCGGGTCGGTGAGCTGTTCGCAGGATTTGGTGACGTGCTGGTAGTTGACCAGCGAGTTGAACTTCGGATCGGTGTCGTTGTTCTTCTGGTCGTAGCCCGCCGGGAACGCCACGAGCGGGGCGGACTCGCCGTAGGCCTGGGCCACCCCGAAGGCGTTCTCCGTGCCGGGGCCGTGCTGGCAGGCGAACACGCCGACCTCGTCGCCGGCGGTGACGCGACCGATGGCGTCGGCCATGTGCGCTCCCGTCCGCTCCTGGCGGACGATGATCTTCTGGATGCCGACCTCTTCGAGAATCCCCGTGTCGAAGATGGGGTTCGAGGGGAATCCGAACACGTAGTCGACTCCCTCTTCGACCAGGATGTTTGCGACCGCTTCTGTTACGTCCATGTTCGGAAGCCCTGTCGCACCGTTGTAAATTTATCTGTGCCAGTATCCGTGCCGGACGGGAGTCGAGTGCGAAAGCCTCAATTCGGGTGGGGCTGAGGTGCACACTCATGGCCGAACGCTCCACCATCGAACGGTTGTGTATCCACGAATCGGTCGAGAACGTCGCTCCGAAGGAGGCGTTCGTCGCCGCCTTCGACGACCTCGACGTCACCACCGAACTCGTCGGCGACGACGAGACGTACGACGAGACGGACGCCGTCGCCTCGTTCCACCCGCGACCGGAGTTTCTCGACGCCGCGTGGGTCCACTGCATCCGCGCCGGCTACGACGCCTACGACACCGACGCTTACCGGGAAGCGGGCGTCCCCCTCACGAACAGTTCGGGCATCCACGGCGCGACGGTCGGCGAGATCGCCGTCGGCTACATGCTCTCGCTGGCCCGCCTGCTCCACCTCTACCGCGATCACCAGAACGACCACGACTGGTACGACCCCGACTACGAACGCCCCTTCACCGTGCAGAACGAGCGCCTCTGTGTCGTCGGTCTCGGCACGCTCGGACAGGGCATCGCGAAACGCGCGGCCGCCCTCGGCATGGACGTCGTGGGCGTGCGTCGCTCCGACGAACGCGTCGACGGCGTCTCGGAACTCTACGACCCCGCGGAGCTCCACGAGGCCATCGCCGACGCGCGCTTCGTCGCCCTCGCCGTCCCCCACACGCCCGAGACGGAGGGACTGCTCGGCCCCGAGGAGTTCGACCTGATGCGCGACGACGCCTACGTCGTCAACGTCGCCCGCGGCCCCGTCGTCGACGAGGACGCCCTCGTCGAAGCCCTGGAAGCGGGCGACGTCGCGGGCGCGGGACTCGACGTCTTCGAGACGGAACCGCTCCCCGAGGACTCCCCGCTCTGGGAGTTCGACGAGGTCATCGTCAGCCCCCACAAGGGGTCGGCGACCAACCGCTATCACCTCGACATCGCCGACCTGGTGTCGGAGAACGTCCGGCGCTTCCGGGCTGGCGAGGACCTCAAAAACCGCGTCGCGTGAGACCCCGCGGGATTGATAGGGCCCCCTCCCCTCGATACCGCCGATGAGCGAGGAGGCGAGCATCCACCCGCTGGACGAGGCGACGGTGCAGCGCATCGCGGCGGGAGAGGTGGTCGAACGGCCGGCGAGCGTCGTCAAGGAGTTGCTGGAGAACAGCCTCGACGCCGGCGCGTCGCGCGTCTCCGTCGCCGTCGACCGCGGCGGCATCGACGGCGTGCGCGTCCGCGACGACGGCGTCGGGATGACCGAGCGGGAGCTCGAACTCGCGGTGCAGGAACACACCACGAGCAAGATCGCCGACATCGGCGACCTCGAATCCGGCGTCGCCACCCTGGGATTTCGCGGCGAGGCCCTCCACACCATCGGTGCCGTCTCGCGACTCACCGTCCGGAGTCGCCCCCGCGAGGGCGTGGACACCGCCAACGGAACTGATGCGGGCGCGGAACTGACCGTCGAGGGCGGCGACGTCGGCCGGGTTCGCCCCGCCGGCTGTCCGCCGGGCACCGTCGTCGAAGTCGAGGATCTCTTTTTCAACACGCCGGCGCGCAAGAAGTTCCTCAAGACGGAGGCGACGGAGTTCGACCACGTCAACCGCGTCGTCACGCAGTACGCCCTCGCCAACCCCGACGTCGCGGTGTCGCTGGACCACGACGGTCGCGAGGTGTTCGCCACCGAGGGGACCGGCGACCTCGAATCCGCGATCCTCTCCGTCTACGGCCGTGACGTCGCCGAGTCCATGGTCCGCGTCGACGCCGCTCCCGACGAGTCCGTCGACGCCGTCTCCGGCCTCGTGAGCCACCCGGAGACGACGCGGAGCACCCGCGACTACCTCTCGACGTTCGTCAACGGTCGGTACGTCACGTCGCGCGTCCTCCGCGAGGCCGTCCTCGACGCCTACGGCGGCCAGCTCGCCCCCGACCGCTACCCCTTCGCCGTCCTCTTCGTCGACGTGCCCGCCGACGCGGTGGACGTCAACGTCCACCCGCGAAAGATGGAGGTGCGGTTCGACGACGAGGCGAACGCGAAATCGGCCGTCCGGGGAGCCGTCCGGGACGCGCTCCTCGATCACGGCCTCGTTCGCTCGACCGCCCCGCGCGGGCGGTCCGCACCGGACGAGACGGAGATTTCGCCCGAGCGGCCCACGCGCGAGGCGACGACGGCTGAGTCGTCCCCGCCGGCCGCGAACGACGACGCCGATTCGTCTGCACCGTCCGCAGACGACCCCGCGGAACCGACCTCTGTCGAGCGGTCGACCGAACCGAGCGCGGACGGCCAGGCGTCGGAGGCTGACTCGTCGGCGTCGCGTCCGTCGCCGTCGCGATCAGCGTCTCCCCCGGCGTCCGCCGATTCGCGACGGTCGTCGTTCGACGGCGACGCTGACGGGAGTCACCTGTCCCCGGTCGGTTCGAGCGAGTTCACCGGGCCGACCCAGCAACGGACCCTGACCGGCGAGGATGCCGCTCCCGAACGCGAGTTCGACACGCTCCCACGGATGCGCGTCCTCGGCCAACTGTACGACACCTACCTCGTCGCGGAGACGCCGGGCGGCCTCGTCCTCGTCGATCAGCACGCGGCCGACGAGCGCGTCAACTACGAACGCCTCCGGGAGACGATGGCCGGTGACACGCCGACTCAGGCGCTCGCCGAACCGGTGGAACTCGAACTGACGGCGCGGGAGGCGGAACTGTTCGAAGAGTACCGGGAGGCGCTCGCGCGAGTGGGCTTTCACGCGACCCGGACCGACGACCGAACCGTGGAGGTGCGCACCGTCCCCGCCGTGACGGACGCCGCCATCGACCCGGAACTCCTGCGCGACGCCCTCTCGGGGTTCGTCGACGGCGAGGGGAAGCGACGGTCGACGCAGTCGTCGATTCGCTGCTCTCCGATCTCGCCTGTTACCCCTCCATCACGGGTAACACGTCGCTCCGCGAGGGATCGGTCGTCGACCTCCTGTCCGCTCTCGACGACTGCCAGAACCCCTACGCCTGTCCCCACGGCCGTCCGGTCGTCGTTCGGTTCGACCGCGACGAACTCGAAGAACGGTTCGAACGCGACTATCCGGGTCACGCCGGCCGTCGGTCCGAGTAAGATGTCGGGCCGACCGAACCGTCGGTCCGAGTAAGATGTCGGGCCGACCGTGTCGTCGGTCCGAGTGAGTTGTCGGGCCGACCGTGTCGTCGGTCCGAGTAAGATGTCGGGCCGACCGTGTCGTCGGTCCGAGTGAGTTGTCGGGCCGACCGTGTCGTCGGTCCGAGTAAGATGTCGGACTCCCCGGCGGCCGGGACTTATATGTACGCCCCGCCAACGGCCGACATGGTCTGGAGGCGATCTCGGTGACGGATCTCGTCACGTTCGGCGACGCCGTGCTTCGGCTCTCGCCGGGGAGCGACACCCCTCTCGAAGCGGCCGACGAGTTCGCGGTCCACGTCGGCGGCCCCGAGAGCAACGTCGCCGTCGCGGCGTCGGCGCTCGGCCTCGAGACGGCGTGGCTCTCGCGTCTCCCGAAGACGCCCCTCGGTCGGCGCGTCGTCCGCGAACTCCGGAGCCACGGCGTTCGAACGGGCGTCGTCTGGACCGTCGACGGCCGCGTCGGCGTCCGCTATCGCGCCGCCGGCGGTTCGCCCCGGAACACGACGACGGTCCCCGACCGCGAGGGGGCGGCGACGACCGAGGCGACGGCGGCGGCGCTACCGCTGGAGGCGGTTCGGGCCGCGGAGACGTTCTACGTCTCCGGCGTGACGCCCGCCCTCTCGGAGACGCTGACCGAGACGACCGCGACGGTGCTGGAGACGGCCGTCGAGGCCGGGACGGAGACGGCGTTCGATCTCCGCTACGACGACCAGTTCTGGTCCGCCGAGGAGGCGCGGACGTGTTACGACTCGCTGCTCTCGGACGTGGACGTCCTGTTCTGCTCCGAGGGCGAACTCGAAGAGATATTCGGCCACGACGGCGGGGTCGTCCCCGCGGGACACAGCGTCCGCACGACGTACGACCTCGAGACGGTCGTCGTCCGCCGGGAGCGACGCGGCCCGGTCGGACTGCACGGTGACGAGATATACGAACGCCCGGCCTACGACGCGACCACCGTCGACGCGTCGGGTGCCCGGAGCGCGTTCGTGGGGAGCTTTCTCGCCGAGCGGGGGCGCGGGAACGGGATGGCCGACGCGCTTGCCTACGGCGCGGCGGCGGCGGCGCTGAAACGAACCATCGAGGGGGAAGCGCTCGTCGCCTCCCGGGCCGACGTCACGGCCGTCGTCGAGAGCGGCGAACCCGCCGAGACGGAGTGACTCCTCGCGGCTCTCGCTATCCGACAGTATATCTTCCCCGAGCGAATAGCCCCTGTATGGACCCGACTACGAACGGGGAGTACCGCGTCCTGTCGAGGCGGACCGAGACGGACCTCGTCTTCGTCGACCGCTCGGCCGACGAGTCGTACGACCCCGTCACGGTCACCGTCCCGGAGTCCGCGCCGACGCTCCGCCCCGGATACGCCGTCGACGCGACGCTCTCGTGGCCCGGATCGGGCCCCGCCGAACTCGTCGACGCGGACGTCCGCCGGCGGACCAGATTCGAATTCCTGGACGACGTGACCGGCCTCTTCGAGGCGGCACGGGAGACGTGGCGCGAGGCCTCGGCCGCCGGCGACGGCGTGAATTCGCGGGTCACCCGCAACACCGATGGCGACCCGAACGGCGCGCTCTACGTCTTCGCGAACCCGCCCGGCGGTCCGGACGTCTTCGAGGAGCTCCAGTCCGGAACGCTCCCCTCGAACCCCTCGTCGAACGGGTCAACGAGGACGACGGCGTGGCCGAACGCGAGGTGTTCGTGATGCGTCCGGCCGACGACCCGTTCGTCGTCGTCTACGTCGTCTTCGAGCCGGAGGGTCTGCTCGCTACCACCGTCAGGGACACCTACGACTGTCCGCGCTGACGCGGCCCCTCCGGCCGTCGGAGCCGACCGCGTCACTCGATGAAGCCGACGCCCATCTCCTCGAACTCGCGTTCGACGTAGTCGCGGCCGTGATCGGTCAGCAGATAGTACGCCCCGTCGAGCCGTCTCACCAGGTCGCGCCGTTCGAGTTCGTCGAGGGCGGCGCAGACGGCCGACTCCGACGGCGGGTCGTCGACGACCGCTGCCAGATTCGCCGCGATGCCGCCGGGGGAGACGCCGACGCCCGCCTGTGAGAGCACCCGAATCACCCGTTCGGCCGCCTCGTTCTCGAAGTCGGACATGGCTCTCTCCTCTCGACCGAGCGGCAAAAGCCCCGGGTCTAACGGCCGCTACGCCTGGGTACGGCCCCGGGCGTCTCGTAGTCGCCCGGGAGCGCCGGCCCTTCGAGAACCAGACCATAACCCGCTTTTTCCTCCCGCTCCTGGGCTGTTCTATGGACCAGCGTAGCGACCGAGGAATCCCCAGACGGGCCTTCCTCCGGAGCGCCGTCGCCATCGGTGGCGCGTCGGCGCTCGCCGCCTGTCTGGACCGCGAATCCGTGGACGTGCCGACCGGTCCCGACGACCTCTCGACGCTCCCGGACCGACAGCACGCGTGGAACGCCGTCTCTGCCACCGACGACCACGGCAACGTCGTCCAGCCGCGCCACCGGATTCTGCTCGCGTTGAACCTCGCCGGCGACGGCGCGCCCTCGGGCGTCGACCGGGAGACGACCGACTCCGCGCTCCGGAGCCTCGACCGCGCTTACGAACGGAGCCACGACGGCCTGCTTTTCACCGTCGGCTACTCGCCGGCCTACTTCGAGCGCTTCGACGCCGCGCTCCCCGACGCCGTCGACCTGCCGATGCCCGAACCGCTCGCCGCGTTCGAGGACCCCGACCCCGACACGCCCGACGCGATGGTCCACTTGGCCTCCGACCACGCGTCCGTCGTCCTCGGTGCGGAACAGGCCCTCCGCGGCGAGACCGCGTCGCTCAACAGCGTCGACGTCGAGGCGGCGCTGACCGACGTCTTCGCCGTGGCCGACCGGCGCACCGGCTTCGTCGGCGAGGGACTGCCGGCGTCTCACCAGGACGTCGACGGCGTCCCCGACTCCGACCCGGTCCCCGAGGACGCGCCGCTCTACATGGGGTTCAAGTCCGGATTCTCGAAGAACCAGGCCACCGAGGACCGCGTGACCATCCAGGGCGGCCCGTTCGCCGGCGGGACGACCCAACACGTCTCGAACATCCGTCTCAACCTCTCGCAGTGGTACGAACAGGACAGTCGCTTCCAGCGGGTCGGCAAGATGTTCTGCCCGGCCCACGCCAGGACGGGGGCCGTCGAGGGCGTCGGCGACAACCTCGGCGACAGTAGCGGGATGAGCGCCTGTCCGGCGGCGGACGACTCCGCCCGCGAAGACGGCATGGTCGGCCACTCTCAGAAGATGGTGAGCGTCCGCGAGGACGACCGTCCCATCATCCTCCGCCGCGACTTCGACTCGACGGACGGCGGCCACGCCGGCCTCCACTTCGTCACCCTCCAGCGACGCATCGAGGATTTCGTGGCGACGCGCGAGGCGATGAACGGCACCGACCTCTCGGGGGCGCCGTCGGCGAACGGAACAACAACGGCATCCTCCAGTACGTCGACGTCCGCACCCGGGGCAACTTCCTCGTCCCGCCGCGTCGGTTGCGGGCGTTGCCGCCGGCGACTCCGGAGGGCGCGACCGCGGAGGGGGCCGATGCGCCGGCGTGACTTTCTCCGCGGCGTCGGCGCGGCGGGCGCGGCGGGGTTGGCCGGATGCGCCGGACTCGTCCGGACGCGAGCGGCGAACGTCCCCCCGTCATCGAGAACCGCCCGAACGCCGTCTACGTCCCGAGTCACGTCGAGGCGATGAAAGTGAGCGGCGTGGCCAGCGCCGGAGCCTATCGGTGTGCGCTGACCTACTCGTTCCCCCACCGGTTCTGGACCGTCTCCATCGACCGGACCGAGCGGGTGTCGATACGCGAGGACGACGCCGTCCACCTGATGCCCGTCGTCTGGCACGCCGAGACGGGCGTCGTCCCGGTGACGACGAACCCCAAGATCGAGATCTCTGAGGGCGGCGAGACGGTCACGTCGCTGTCGCCGTGGCCGATGCTCTCGCAGCCGATGGGGTATCACTTCGGCGACAACGTCGAACTGCCGGGCGACGGCACCTACGACGTCACCGTCCGAACGGGCGCGATCTCGGCGGCGACCGACGCCCTCGCGGCCGACGCCGCCACGTTCGAGTTCGAGTTCGACTACGCCCGCGAGACGGTCCGCGACATCGAATTCACGACGTATCCCGACGAGCAGGGGTCGACCGGTGCGGTGCCGCCGATGGAGATGGAGACGGTGCCGACGTCGCAGGTGCCGAAACCGGACGCGCTCCCGGGGCGTCCGCTCGGAGCGGCGACGAGCGGCGACGCCGTCTTCGTGGCGACGGCGATGGAGGACGCGACGCCGTTCGGCGGCACCGCCGAGGAGACCTACCTCGCCGTCTCGGCGCGCACGCCCTACAACCGGTTCGTCCTGCCGATGATGTCGCTCTCGGCGACGCTCGAACGCGACGGCGAGACGGTGTTCGAGGGGTCGCTCTCGACGGCGCTCCACTCGGAACTCGACTACCACTACGGGGCGTCGGTCCCGAGCGTCGACGCGGGCGACGTCGTCCGCCTCGCCGTCGACGTCCCGCCACAGGTCGCCCGCCACGAGGGGTACGAGACGGCGTTTTTCGACGTGCCACCGGTCGAAATCGCTTGATTCGGGCGCTCCGTCGATCCGGCGTCGCCGGTCGACGCGCTACGCGAACGCGACGAGCGGGTCGTAGCGGTCGGGGAGCTGTGCCTCGGCGTGGTCGAGTTCCTCGTCGGGAACGTGCTCCGCCAGCGCCCGCGTCACGACGCGAACGTACTCGCGGGCCGTCGCCTCCGACACATCCGCCCGGTGTTCGACCGTCTCGACGAACTCCGCCTTCGAGAGGTCGAGGGCCGCGTCGCTCACGCGCCGGGTGAGCCACCGCCCCGCCTCGTCGTCGAGGTAGGTCGCGAGGTCCTCGTCCTCGCCTTGCGAGAGTCGCCGTCCCAGCGCATCGAGGACGGCCTGACAGGCGGTCCGTGCCTCCTCCTCGGAGTCGACGTCGCTCAGTCGCTGGACCGTCTCGGGCAGCGTCTCGCCGTGGGGGACCTCGGCGGGCTGGAACAGGCGACCGTACTCCGGCGGGAGCTGCGCGGCCGCGTCGTGGAGTTCGTCGTGGCCGATGCAGTCGCCGACGACGGAGATGACGCCACGGGCCACCGACGCCGCTTGGCCGCGGGCGACGTCGGCGTCGTCGCTCACCCGCTCCAGAAACGCCTCCAGCTCGAGCGGCGACGCGCGGTGCGATTCGACCTCCCTGAGCGTGCTGGCGTAGGCCTCGGGGAGCGGTTCCTCGACGTCGCGGCGCTCCCCGGAGAGAGACACTCGCCGAGGGCCGACAGCGTGGCGTCGATCGCTCGATCGGCGGCGTCGTCGGAGTCGACCACCGTGACGTCCCGGACGGCCTCCCGAATGTCGGCTGCTGACGTCGTCATGCCGGGAGCTACTGTACCGACGGGTGTCAAAGCCGCCCCTACGTCGTTTCGTTCGCCCCGCCAAGCCGTTAGGATCCGCGCTTTTGAGCGTCGGATCGGTGGATCCGGACGGAACCATGCACCGCACGCTCCAGGACGTCGAAGACCTCTTCGAGCAGATGGATCGGCAGTTCGACCAGGCGCGCGTCAGACTCGGCGGCGAGATCGGGACGGCGGCCGTCGACGTCGCCGAGTGGGACGGCGAGTTCCTCGTCATCGCCGACCTGCCCGGCTTCGAACGCGAGGACATCGACGTGCGACTCACCGACCACACACTCCACATCGACGCCGAACACGTGGCCGAACACGAACCGGAGGCGGATCGCTGGCTCCGGCGCGAACGCGCCCGAACGTCCGTCTCGCGGCGGATCGAACTCCCGGAGGCGATCGACGAAGACAGCGTGTCGGCCACCTACGAGAACGGCGTCCTCACCGTGACGCTTCCGAAAGAGAGCACCACCGAGAGCACCGGCGGCCGTCGGATCTCGATCCAGTGACGCTCCCGGAGTCGTTCGTATCCAGTCCCCGCCGATGGGAAACGTCTGACACGCGAGCGACGCCGAACTGATCGCGGCGTGGGAACTGCTCCACGGCCGCGTCGAGACGGCCGCCGACTGACGGCGACCCGGCCGTCGTGGCTCACCCGACCGTCGCTTCTTCGGGCTCCGGACGACGCCCGAGCTCCACCGCCGCCGTTCGCTCGCTGCCGTCCCGCAACACGGTCAGCGCGACGGTGTCACCCGGTCGCGCGTGTAGCGCGAGATAGCTCCCGAGGTCCTCCGTCGTCAGGGTCCGCGTGTCGTCGACGGCGAGGACGACGTCGCCGCCGACGGGAACGGGGTCGCCGTCGACGACGGCCCGCTCCTCGCTCGGGCGCAGGACGCCCTCGGCGGGGCCGTCCGGGTCGACGTCGACGACGGCGAGTCCCCGGGGCGTCTCCAGGTCGTTGGCTCGGGCGATCGCCGGCGTCACGGCGACGAGCGAGACGCCCATGTAGGCGTGTTCGAACGTCCCCGCCTCGATCAGATCGTCGACGACCCGTCGGGTGAGTGCAGCCGAGATTCCGAAGCCGACGTTGTCGCCGGCACCCGAGTTGATGACGGCGACCGCCTCGCCGTCGAGCGAGACGAGCGGACCGCCGCTGTTACCGGGGTTGACGGCGGCGTCCGTCTGGACCGCGTCCGGGATGCGATAGCCGGTGGGGCTGGGGATCGACCGATTGACCCCGCTGACGATGCCGGTCGTGACGGTGCCGTCGAGACCGAAGGGCGTCCCGATGACGACCACCTCCTGGCCGACGGCTGCCGGCTCGTCGGCCATCGGGAGGGGGACGCGGACGCGGGCCGGTTCGGAACCTCGACCACGGCCAGGTCGCTGTAGGCGTCGGTGCCGACGACGGTCCCCGTTCGCCACGCCCCGTTTCGAAACCGGAGCTCGACCGCGTCGGCGTCGCCGACGACGTGTGCGTTCGTGACCGCGTGGTCCTCGTCGAAGACGAAGCCGGTGCCTTGCGTTCCGTCGATCGACACCTGGACGACCGAGTCGACCGTCTCGCGGTAGACGCGGGTGTAAACGCTCTCCGAGGGGGACTCGTCGTGGGCGTGGCGGTCGACGTCGCCGCCGTCGTCGTCTCGTCCGCGTCGGATCGGGAGCCACAGCCGGCTACGCCGGCCGCAACGACCGAACTCGCGGCCGCGAGTAGCCGACGGCGCGTGAGCGCGTCCGTGGTCATACGGTACCTACGGTCCCGAGACGTAACTCCGTTGTCACACGACGTCGGACCGGCCGCTTCGCCGACGCCCCCGTCGCGGCGCTCACCGATTCGCTACCCCGTTCGCTCGACGAGGTCCAGGGCCACGTCGACGGCGTCGACGGCGGTCTCGCCGAGCACGTACGTTATCGGCTCGATGCCGAAATCGCCCTCGTGGTAGACGACCCGCGGCGCGTCGCGGTCCGCAAAGAGCGACCGGAGTCGCTCCGCTCGATTCTCGTAGCCCGCGTCGAACTCGACGGGGTCGAATCCGCGGTCACGGGCGGCCGCGAGCAGATCCGCCGCCGTCGCGAGGTTGACCGCTCCCCGGACCGCGGGATCGACGACCGTCGCCGCCAGAAGCACGGTCGCGACGTGGCGTGACGCGCCGAACTCGGGGTTCGCCGGGACGTTGACGTCGCCCCGCATCGCGTGGAGGCGTCCGGGGACGGCCGCGACGTCGGTCTCGTCGTCGGCGTTCGGCAGCGCCATCGCGACGTTGGTGCCGACGTTCGGCACGTAGTCGACGGCGTTCGGCGCGTTCGCGAAGCGACGGACCGCGCGCCGAACGTTCTCGAGGACGTCTCGCTCGGCCTGTACGGCCCGGTCGCGTCCGCGAACGCACAGATCACAGCCCATCCCTTCGAGCGCCGGCATCTCCCGCTCGTGAATCTCGCAGATGGGGCCCCGGTCCTCGAACTCCCGGACGAGCGCGAGCAGTTCGGCGAGCGCCTCGTAGTCGTCGAGCGTATCGTCGGCGAAGCCGTCGGCGAGTCGCTCGACCACCTCCTGCATCCGCGGATGGGTCGCCAGTTCGTCGGCCCGATCCTCGTTGAGGTACTGGCTCACCGCCGCCTGCGAGACGCCGAGGCGGGCCGCGATCTCCCGCTGGGCGAACCCGCGGTCGTCGAGCGCATCCGCCAGCATCGACCGCGCCGTCGGCAGGAAATGTTCGACTACGATTTCGCTGGGGAGTTGCAGCGTCACACTCTCACCCCGTGGGCGCGTTTCATGCCCGACACTGGCGAGAGGCCGTCCCTTATGCCTCTCGGTGCTCCGAACCGACGAGAACTGGCGGCGGGTTCGGATGCACCGAGCGTCGAACCGCTGTCGCTGCTCGGGCCTTCAGGAGCGAAGACACCGAAATCCGAGCTCCGACCCCCGTCTGCACAGGCAACACGAGTGGATCTCGACGACCCCGTCACGAATTGGCCGATGCGACCCTCCGCTCACACGGTTACCGACTCGTCCGAGCCATCCGCTGGTGTGGTGAGGACGGAATCCACGACTTGAACGATCACACCGGGAGATAGCCCTCGTTTTCGGGACAAACGACGTGAAGCGGTACTCGGTTGTGAAGAACCGTCGGTGTCTCCAGAACCGACTACTCGGCTTCCTCCTCGTCGGCCATCCACCGCTGCCCGTAGGAGCGATAGCCGTCGAACTCCCCACGGCTGATTTCGCGTTCGAGTTCTTCGCGGGTTTCGCTGCTGATGTGGACGAGGTGGCAGATCGGATGTCCCGGGAGCGCGATCGGGTTCTCGAGGACGCCGACGATGAGGCCGGTGAACGGCGCTTCGACGACGTGCTCTTCGTCCTTGAAATGGTCCGTAATGGTACAGATAGTCTCGCCTTCGTGGACGAGCGGGTTCGGCCCCCACTTCATTTCGACGAGTCCGCCCGTGTCCGCCCGAATCCAGCGCTTCTCCTCGGTCGGTCCCATGACCTTTCGCCAGGATGGCTCGGTAACTTCTCCCGCGGGGTAGACCCCGTATTCGGCGAGGACGCTCTCGACGCCATCGAGCGCTTTCGCGATGAGCGCCGGCTGGAACCGGTGAGCCTTCCCCATCTCGACGGTGATGGTCGGAACGCCGTTGCGCGAGGCGACGGCCCGGAGCGAGTTCTCGTCGCCTTCGCCCGAGAGGATGACGTTCGTCCCGAACGCTTCAGCGAGTCGTTCGACCTCTGGATTGCCGACGTCGGCGCGGGCGTGATACATCGTGGTCCGATTTCGGGTCGACGTGTGGAAGTCCAGTCCGAGGTCGCACTGCCTGACGAACTGGTGATAGACCTGATGAGCCATCCGCTCGGCCGTGTTCGAGCGTTCCTTCCCGGGGAACGATCGGTTGAGGTCCTGATCGTAGATAGGGAGGTAGCGCTGTTGTGCCTGATAGCCGGGGACGTTCACGACGTGAAGCAGTACCAGCGTTCCGTGGACATCGTTCGGGCGATAGCGGTCTGCGACCTCCTGTAAAACCTTGACGCCGTTGAGTTCGTCGCCGTGAATCGCGGCAGTCATGAACACGCGCGGCCCTGGCTGGTCGCCGTTGATAACCGTCACCGGCATCTCGACGGCGTCGCCGAGGTAGGTCTCGCTCACCTCGTAGCGGAACTGCCGTTTCTCGCCGGGGGTGACTTCCGCGTCGAACCGGAACGGACGTGGCTGCTCTTCGGCCATGGACGGAGATTGAACGTCGAAGACGGTTAATCATCTGCTGTGCCCCCGTTCTATGCCACCACCGATCGAACGTGAAGGCGTGTCCGTAGAACGTGACTGGCGTGAGCGTCTACCGCGTATCGGCACTCTCGTTGCCATCGGTGTCGTCGTTTTCGGACTGGCGGCTTCGACAGTCGGGACGTCGCTCGCCTGGATGCTGGCGAACTCTCCGTCACGATTCTTCCGTTCGGTCGAGCGCTCGCGGCACCGGATCTCTTCGCGGTCGTCACCGCTCGCGTCGGCAGTGTTCTCGTCCTGTGGGCCGTAGCTACTCGTCGAGCGCCACGCTATCGACCCCACCACCTCGCCGCGATGGGCTTTTTCTGGATGGGCTGGGGAGTTTGGCAGGCGTGGGTATTGCTCGCGTTACAGACGAACCCTTGTGGAGTTGAAGCTGCCCGCAGGGATATCAGCGGTCTACACGGTGGCCCCACGTCTGCTTCGTGTGCCTTCGCAACGTGGTCGAATATCGTCAATCTCCCAGACGGTATCTCGGCCACGTGCTTCGCGCTTCCGTTGGCACCCTTCGGCCGAGGGATAGCTACGTTGATAGGATAATTTAATACTGTGCGTTCCAGGGGGTAAAATCTAATGTCAGGGTTGGCAGAATCTACCATCGGAAACGCCTACAGAGAACCGTTTATGTGGGAGTTGTTGGAAGAGCTGACCGAGATCGGGAACAGGATGGCCGGACAGGAAGGCGAAGCGCGAGGGGCCGAGGTAATGAAGGACGGATTCGTTCGGGCGGGGGCGCGCGATCCCCAGATCAACGAATTCGAGATCCCGGGCTGGTGGCGAGAATCTGCCGCACTGGAGGTGACGGGACCGACGGCGAACGTTTTCGACCGGAGTTACGAAATCGTCGCGCTTCCCGGTTCACCGGCCGCGTCGGTGAGCGGCGAACTCGTCTCCGTCGGCGACGGCGTCCCCGAAGATTTCGACTCGACGGACATCGAGGGGAACGTCGTTCTCGTCTCGGCGCAAACGCCGCGTACGTACGGACGGTGGGTCAACCGAATCGAGAAATACACCAGAGCAGAATCCGGGGCGCAGCCGGATTCATCTTCTATAATAGGGGAGTCGATGGCGGTGTGCCGCCGACGGGCGCAGTCGGATTCAGCCGTAACGCCCCGGGACCGATTCCGGCCGTCGGCGTCAGTAACGAGGTCGGGCAGCGGCTGATCCGGTATCTCGAAGGGAGAGGTTACGGTCGATCTGTCTATCTCCTGTCGGAACGAGCGGGCGACGTGTCGGAACGTCGAAGCAGTCGTCGGTCCGGATACGGAGTCCGAGATACTGGTCACCGGTCACGTAGATTCCCACGACATCGGGGACGGGGCACGTGACAACGGCGCGGGAAGCGTCTTGGCCGCGGAGATCGGCCGTCTGCTGGCGTTGAACGAGGATCGCCTGGACACCAAAGTTCGACTCATTTCCTTCGGCGGAGAAGAGCCAGGACTCTACGGGTCGTACTACTGGCAGGAAAACCACGACCTCGACGCCGTCAAATGCCAGGTGAACATGGACGGGATCGGATACTCCCGCGATCTCATGGTGAACGGCAGTGAATCGGTCCGTGAGGTCTTCGAAGAGTCGGCCCGGCGACTTGGCGTCCCGATCGAGACGAATCCGCTCTCCTCCGTTGGACCGTTCACTGATCAGTGGCCGTTTATCAAGGAAGGAGTAGCGTCCGTGACTTGCAGGTCCAGAGAAGATAGCGCCCCCGTTCGGTACGGCAATACGGAGTGGGCACACACGCACGCGGACACGCTGGACAAACTCGATTGGCGCGATATGCGGGATCTGGGGATTCAGATCGCCACCGCGGTGGCCGGGCTCGCGGACGCGGAAACCGAGATCCCTTCGGTCCCCGTGTCTGCGGTCCGAGACGCCGTGCCAGAGCCGGTTCACGAGTATCTCAGGCTGGCGGGGCGTTCGGAGTGGGAATGAACGGAGGGCGATAGGGTAGCGCTCTGCGTTCTGCGAGACCGATCGGTGTTCCCCGGTATTTATTATCTACTGTAGAAATGTCGTGCCATGACAACTGATGAACGGTTCGATAACGTCGTTTATCACGACCGTATGGTCGAAATGCGCGATGGCACCCGATTAGCTACGGACGTATACCGGCCTGCGGACCCGGAGACGGGTGACCCCATCAGCGAACCGAGGCCCGCGCTTCTCGTTCGGACGCCGTACGACAAACGCGCCTACGACAGAGTGGAGACGCAGGGTCGGTGGTACGCGAAACGAGGATACGTCGTGGCTATGCAAGACGTTCGAGGGCGGTACGCGAGCGAGGGCGAGTTCTACTTGCTGAAAAACGAAGCGGAAGACGGGGCGGATACAGTCGAATGGCTCGCGGACCGGCCGTTCGTCGACGGCCAGGTCGGGACGATGGGTACGTCGTACATGGCGTGGGTGCAGAACGCGTTAGCGACGCAGAAACCCGAGGGGCTGTCAGCGATGTTCGTCAATCAGGGGGGCCAATGCGTGGGAGGCCACGCTGAGACACAACGGCGCGTTCGAACTCCGCTGGCTTACGTGGGCGTTCACCCTCGGCGGAGGGTTCGCCAAACGCTGTCTCGAAGACCCCGACCTCCAACGGCGGATGGCAGCGGTTGACATGCGCGATCTGCTGGCGGACGAGCCGGTGCTCGAAGGCCAATCTCCGCTAGCGAACCTCCCGAATTACGAAGAGTATCTGTTCGACTATCTGACCACCGAAGGGAGCGACGAACACTGGGACGATCCTTCGATCAATTTCGAGGCGCACTACGACGAGATGGCGGACGTCCCGGCAGTGTACTCGGGGGCTGGTACGACTCCTACACCAAGGCGACGATAGACAATTTCGAAGCCGTAACGGACCACCTGGAGAGCGATCAGTTTCTGATCGTCGGCCCGTGGACACACGGGGGACAGGACACGTGGACGCGGACGTTCTCCGGTGACATCGATTTCGGCCGAGACGCCATCGTCGACCACTTGGAGACGAAATTACGGTTCTTCGACCACTACCTCCTGGGGAAAGACAGTTGGGCCGATCAGCCACGTGTACAGTATTTCAGGATGGGGACCCACGAATCGACGGACGTTCGGAACCGGAGACTCCACCACGGCGGAGCGTGGGAGAGCGCAGACGACTGGCCGCTGCCAGGGACCGAGTTCACGAAATACTTCCTGCACGACGACCAGTCGCTTTCGCGAGAGCGGCCGACGAACGACGCGGGGACGACGACGTACGATTTCGACCCACACGATCCCGTCCCGACGGTGGGCGGTAACTGCTCGTCGTACTACACGTTCGAGCCTCGTGACGAGTCGATCGAAGAGTATCCCCTCCGCGAACGGCGGAGAGTGAGTATTACTGGCCGTGGAGGCTACGACCAACGGACCAAGCCGAGCACTGCTGGCGCGAACCCTCCCTACGGACCGTTGGAGAACCGATCCGACGTCGTTTCCTTCAAAACGCCACCGCTGTCGGACCGAGTGGAGATCGCGGGGCCGATCCGCGTCCGCCTGTTCGCTGCGACGGACGCACCGGACACGGATTTCACCGCGAAACTGATCGACGAATACCCCCGAGCGCTGAGTACCCGGAAGGGTTCGCACTGAACATTTCGGACTCGATCTGCCGAGCGCGGTATCGAGGATACCGACGGACCGAAGATTTCGTCGAACCGGGGGAAGTGTACGAGTTTTACATGGAGCCGTATCCGAGCGCGAACGTGTTTCAGCCGGGACACCGGATTCGGCTGGACATTTCCTCCTCGAATTACCCCCGCTACGACGTAAATCACAACACAGGCGGGCCGCTGTACGGCGATCGAGAGTACCAGGTTGCCACGAATACGATCCATCACAACGAGGAGTACCCGACCCACGTCGAACTACCGATTCGGCCGTGAACCCCGGATAGGCTGGCGTCGAGTCACGCTCGAACGACGGTCGAACCGACGGATGCGGTGTCGAACCGTCATTGATTACCATGTAAATATACGGAAAATAACGTAATTTGGATGAAAGTTACTCATATGTAGTCGAGCTCACCAAATAGAGCGTTATTTTTGCCGCTATACTGTAGTACACCCCAATATAATACAAATCCCACTTAGTTAACCGAGTTTGATGGGAAAATTGTTCAAATACAGTAAGATAATAGAACAATATTGAACACAAGTCACTTGCCGGGCATTAGCATTACGCAAGAGAGAGATTTAATAGCATGGAGTTGAAGGTATGCCTCATGCCAAAGGTTGACAGAAGTGACCTTGAAGGCCCAAAGATCGATCGACGGACAGCTACCAAACTCTTCAGCCTCGCTGGATTCAGTGGCATCGCGTCGCTAGCGGGATGTTCCGGCGAAGACGGCGGGAGTGGCGGCGACGGTGGTGGCGGCACGGCCGGGGGCGGTTCCGACGGCGGTGATGGAGGAACTACGCAGACGGAAACGCCGAGCACCGGGAGCCAGGGCGGGAGCGTCGAGGCCGCGCTCGCTGGCATCGACCAGGTCGCTCACCTCAATCCCCATCGGATCAACCAGGCTTTCGAAGTCCAGGTTGCCTCCAACATCTTCAGTGCGCTGCTCAAACTGAACGACAACGCGGAGATCGTCGGCGACCTCGCCACGGACTGGACTATTCCGGACAACACGACGTACGAATTCACCATCGCGGAGGGGGTCACCTTCCACAACGGGGACACGCTCGACTCCGAGGCGATCAAGTGGTCGATCGAGAGCCTGATGGAGAACGACGCGTCTCCCCGACAGGGGAACACCTCGGCGATCGAAAGCATCGAAGCGCCGGATCCGACGAGCCTCACGATCTCGCTCTCACAACCGCAAGCGCCGTTCATCAGCTTCCTCACCCGAGGGGTCGGCCGCGTGTCGACCGTGATCAACCAGACCGCCTACGAAGAGGATCCGGAGGAGTACGATCGGATGCCCGTCGGCAGCGGTCCCTTCGAGATCACGAATCGGGACTCTGGCTCTTCGATCACGCTGGAGGCGTACGACGACTACTGGGAGACCGACAGCGACGGAAATCAGCTGCCGTACCTCGACCAGGTGACGTTCAACATCGTTCCGGAGGCGACCACGGCCTGGAACGCGGTCCGGTCCGGGTCCATGCACTACTCGGACAACATGCCGCCACAGCAGGCCCAGCAGGCCGAACAGGCTCCGAACATCAGCGTTCGAAACGTCTCGACCGCGACGTGGCACTGCCTGGCCCCGCTCTGTGTCAAACCCCACGAACACCCCGAGTGGGCGCGCAGGGCGAGCGGGAGTGAGGAAATCACGGACAAGTGGGAAGGCACGGACCTCCCGACCACCGACGCCAGAGTCCGCCGAGCGATCTCTCTGGCGATCAACAGAACGGAGATCGTCGAGCGGGCGTACTTCGGGACGGCCCGGGAGGCACATCAGCTGTACAACTACCAGGTCGGATGGCTCCCGCACGACGAGATGCCCCAGCAGCAACACGACCCGGAGCAGGCCGAACAGCTGCTGGAGGAAGCCGGATACACGGGCGAGCCTCGGGTGTCGATGTCGCTTCTCGCCCCCACGGGCTGGGAACGAGAAGCCACCGTTCTCCAGGCGCAGCTCTCGAACGTCGGCATCGACCTCGAGTTGAACGTGGTGCAGTTCTCCGAGTTCTACGACCTCCTGTACGCGTACACGCACGAACTGGTCATCGCCTACGGTGCCCAGGACATGGATCCGTGGATGTCTCACTGGAAACAGCTGCACACGCCGACGGGCGAGAACAACAAGGGCGTCTGGCAGAAGGGTCTCTACTCCAACGAGGAGTTCGATCAGCTCATGCAGGAAGACTTCAGCCAGGCGGCTCCGGAGGACCGGGTCCCGATCCTCAAAGACATGATGGAGATCTTCGTGGAAGACGCGCCCTACGCGATGACCGCGTTCCTTCGGGAAGTGCGGCCCTACTCCGACTCACTCAGCGGGTTCGAAACCCCGGTCGGCCAGAGTAACTTCCACTACGCGTCCTCGAGCAGTAGCGGCCCTCCCTACCACAATATTTCAGAGTATGCAACGCTATCTTGCCAAACGTGTCGCGCACGGGCTGGTAGTCATTTATGTCGTTGCGACGGTCGTATTCCTGGCCGTTCGATCGGTCCCAGGTGACCCAGCACGGCTCTTACTTGGCGGCGACGCGCGACCTTCGGCTATCGAAGCACTGAGAGAACAGATGAATCTGGACGAACCGGTCCACGTACAGTATATCAACTGGATGACCGACATCACCCAAGGTGATCTCGGAACGTCGTTCTTCTCCAATCAGCCGGTGCTAGAGATGATCGTCGGGGTGATCGAACCGACGTTAAGCATCGGAACGCTCGGGATGCTGATCGCGGTCAGCATCGCGCTCCCGGCAGGGATAATCAGCGCGCTTCGACGGTATCAGCCCGAGGATTACGTCGCGACGATACTCGCATTCCTGGGCCTCAGTATGCCCGAGTTCTGGATCGGGATTCTGCTGGTCTTGGTGTTCGCCACGACTCCGATTCCGATCTACGGATATACGGCGATCTCCCAGGGGCTCGTTTCGTGGCTCTCTCACATCATCCTTCCCGCTATCGCAGTCGGTGTGCCCTACGGGGCGATCCTCATGCGGATGGTTCGGTCTTCGATGTTGGAAGTGATGAGCGAGGACTACGTCCGGACGGCCCGCGCGAAGGGGCTGGACGAGAACCTCGTAGTATTCAAACACGGATTACAGAACGCTCTGATCCCAGTGGTAACGGTCGCTGGAATCCTCTTTGCGGTCTTGCTCGGTGGCGTCGTCGCCGTCGAACTGGTGTTCGGAGTGAGCGGCTTCGGACGTCTCCTGATCGGGTCTATCCAGCGGCGGGATTTCCCCGTTATCCAGGGGAGCGTCATCACGATCTCCTTCCTGTTCGTCGGTATGAACCTGGTGATCGACTTCGTGTACACATTAATCAACCCACAGATCAGGTATGGAGGAGAGTCATAAATGATTTCGAGGCTAATAAACACCGTTTCGAGGAGACTGACTGGCGGTTCGGAGACACATCTCTTCGGGATCAGATCGAACCTGCTGGAGCGTTTCTCCCGTATCCTCAAACGCGACCGCAAAGCACAGGTCGGGCTGTCGATCGTCGCAGTAGTGTCGCTGATAGCGATCTTTGCCCCCGTGATCGCCCCGTACGATCCGATGTCGCAGAATTTCCCCGTGATGCAACCGCCGACGTTCACGGGTGCCCACCCGCTCGGGACGGATTCGTTCGGTCGAGATCTGCTCTCACGGGTAGTTTTCGGCGCGAGGCTTAGCTTGGCCGTCGGGCTGAGTGCCGTCGCGTTCGGGACGCTAATCGGGGTCCCCATGGGACTGTACGCCGGATACTACGGCGGCTGGGTCGACGATTTGCTAATGCGGATGGTCGACACCATGTGGGCGTTCCCGGCGTTACTGATCGCGATCCTGGCCGTCGCCATCCACGGTCAGAGCATCTGGGTACCCATCTTCGCCATCGGCTTCGCCCTGATCGACGACTTCGCCCGCATTACCCGCGGTGAAGTCCTCTCCATCCGGGAGGAAGAGTACACGTTAGCGGCGGAATCTATCGGGATGGGGAAATTCAAGATCATGTTCGAAGAGATCCTGCCGAACGCAGTCGCCCCGATCCTCGTTCAGTATACGGTCTCTACGGCGCGTGCGATCCTGACGGAAGCCACCCTCTCGTTCCTCGGGATCGGTGTGAAAATCACCACTCCGACGTGGGGGTCCCTCCTTCGCCAGGGACGAGGATTTATCCAGCAGGCGTGGTGGATATCAATCATCCCCGGACTGATCATCATGATCACCGTTCTCGGTATCAATCTCTTCGGGGACGCGCTCAGAGACGCCTTCGACGTCAAGGAATCTGGAGGAACGTAACAGATGGCAGAACCACTACTAGAGGTCGAGAACCTCCGCACGCACTTCGACACTGAGGACGGAAGAGTTCAAGCCGTCGACGGGATCTCGTTCTCCGTCGAACACGGCGAGATATTCGGTGTCGTCGGCGAAAGTGGGAGCGGCAAGAGCGTGACGGCACGCTCGATCATGCAACTCATCGAATCGCCGCCGGGCGTGATCAACGCGGACGCGATCCGTTTCAAAGGGGAAGACCTGCTCGAAAAGTCGCCCCCGGAGATACGGGAAATCCGGGGCGGGGAGATCAGCATGATCTTCCAGGACCCGATGACGAGCCTGAACCCCGTTATGACGGTCGGTGAGCAGATCGCCGAGGTCGCGCGCCATCATCTCGATACGTCCGAATCGTCCGGGTTCTGGAGCGAGATGAAACGAAAATACGTAACGGGGGCTTCTCACGAGAGTGAATCCTGGAGGAGAGCGATCGAGCTAATGGATATGGTCGGTCTCCCCGATCCGGAACAGCGAGCCCACGAGTATCCCCATCAGCTGAGTGGCGGGATGCGACAGCGAGTAATGATCGCACAGGCCCTCGCCGGCGATCCCTCGTTGATCGTCGCTGACGAGCCGACGACGGCGCTGGACGTGAGCGTCGAGGCCCAGATTCTCCACGAACTACTGGAACTACGCGACGAATTCGACGTTTCGGTCGTTCTGATCACTCACGACCTGGGAGTCATTCACGAGACGTGCGATCGGCTCGCGGTCATGTATGCGGGGGAACTGATGGAGAAAGGAAAGACCGGGGACGTATTCGAGGACCCGAAGCATCCGTACACGCAGGCCCTCATGAAGAGCATTCCGCAGATAACAGACGACAGGGAGTGGTTGGACGTCATCCCAGGATCCGTGCCGGACCTGGTAGATAAACCGGCCGGTTGCCCCTTCCGTGAACGGTGTGAGTACGCGTTCGAGGGCTGTACGGAGCCACTCGTCGAGTACGACGTCGGGGAAAAACATACAGCAGCGTGCCATCTCCATAGCGACGAGGTAAACAAAGAGCTGACAGACCGTCCGGCCGCGCCCGAAAGTCACGAAGGGCCGTCCGAACAGGTCTAATCCACCCGCCGTTTGGCACGCCAAGCCCGAGCGGCTCCCCCGGCTACTTTTCGATTCGGTTTGTCGGGCGAGAGCAGTTCGTCCGTATCCCCCTGCGTTCTCCGATATGAGAATCGTTAATTGGTGTCGGAGAAAGGGGAGTTCATGGCGAACGGAATCACCGATTTAGTCGAGCAGAACGTCGAGAGATACCAAGAAGAGCTACTGGAACTGCTCGCCCAACCGAGCGTTAGCTCGACCGGTGACGGAATCGAAGCGTGTGCACGGAGCGTCGCCGGACTGCTGACGAATACGGGATCGATTCCGAGATCATCCCCACCGAACACAGCCCCGTCGTATACGGGGAGAAGATCGTCGACGATTCCTCGCCGACCGTGCTTTTCTACGGACATTACGACGTACAGCCACCTGGTGATCGCGAACGGTGGGATTCGCCGCCGTTCGACCCCACGGTCAGGGATTGTGCGGACTGTGGGACGTCGATTTTTGCCCGTGGCAGCGGCGACAACAAGGGCCAACTCGTCGCGCACATCTTCGCTCTCGAGATCCTCCACCAGGTCGCTGACGAACAGAACGTAAACGTCAAGTACGTTTTCGAAGGCGAGGAGGAAAACGGTAGCACCGGGTTCCACGACTTTCTCCGAACCCACGCCGAGAAACTGGAGTGCGATTTCGTCTACATCTCGGACGGCCCGATGCACGGTTCACGTCGCCCGACCATCGTCTACGGAAACCGAGGGCTGCTCGCGATGGAAGCGACGATCACGAAAGCGAACACGGACGTCCACTCCGGGAACTTCGGGGGACCGATACCGAACGCCGCTAACGACCTCGTCGCGGCCCTCGATACGCTGTTCGACGGGACTCACGGAACGCTGGACGTACTCGACGAGGACATCGACCTCCCCGATACGTACGCGGAGATGGCTTCTACCGTCCCCGTAGATCACGAGGCAACCAAATCGGAGTTGGGGCTCTCACGGTTAGCGCGGTCCGAAGACCAAACGTACTACGAGCGAATAGCCCTGTCACCGACCTTCTCGATAAACGGCCTCACCAGTGGCTATCAGGGGGACCGGATGAAGACGATCATCCCGCACGAGGCGACGGCGAAGTTCGACATCCGACTGCTGCCCGGTCAAAATCCGGATAAAGTGTTTACGCACGTCGAGGAGCGGTTGACGGCGCTCGATCCGGAAATCTCGGTGCGGAAACTCAGCACGTTCCTCCCCATGATAACGGATCCGGAAACACCGTACGCGGAGTTGATCAGAGACGCGGCCACGACCACGTGGAACGAGGAGGCCGTCGAGATGCCAGTCCTCGGCGGAAGTCTCCCAGCGGGGTATCTCAAAGACGTGCTCGAGGTCCCGGTGCTCGTCGTACCGTACGGTAACCCGGATCAGAACAACCACGCTCCGAACGAACACATGTCCCTCGACAATTTCAAAAACGGGATCGAGACCTCGGCCAGGGTTCTCGCAAACCTGCAGCGGCAGTGACGCGCGACTGAAGCCGCGGAACGCCCGCCTCGCCATTTTCTTTCAGGTCGGTCGTTCGCGAGACGCCGGTCGGGGACTGCCGGGTGTAGGCACACGACGCCCGTTCACCGGAACTCCCTCGCACGCGGCCCCCTCCGCCGTCGACGGCGACGCGGTTCGGGACGGGTTCACCTACGGGCGCTGTCAGAACGGCCGACGAGGAACCCCTGGTTTGATGAACCCTGCAATCTAGACGGTACCGACGCAAAAGGTGACGACAATGTCCCAGAAAGCCAAATCAGTCGATTCTCCTCTCCTAACGGCGGAAAATATCAAGAAGCATTTCCCTGTCGAAACAGGCATTATTAGCCGATTCCTCGGGGACGAAGAGTTCGTTCGCGCGGTCGACGGCGTAGATATCGAACTCCGAGAGGGCGAGACCGTCGGCGTCGTCGGAGAAAGCGGTTGCGGGAAGACGACGCTCGGTCGCACGGTCGCTCGCCTCTACGAACCGAGTGACGGGTCGATCCACTTCGACGACCAGGAGATCACGGACGTCTCGGGGGACCGCCTAAAGAAACTGCGCAAGAACATCCAGGTGATCTTCCAAGATCCGATGTCTTCGCTGAATCCTCGGAAAACGGTCGGCGAGATCGTGGCCAAGCCACTGGAGATTCACGATCTCGCGTCCGGGGACGAAAAGCGAGAGCGCGTCATCGAGCTCTTCGAGGAAGTCGGGCTACAGGAGTCCCATCTCGATCGGTATCCCCACGAGTTTAGTGGCGGGCAGCGACAGCGCGTCGGGATCGCCCGCGCACTGGCCGTCGAGCCGAAACTCATCATCGCGGACGAGCCCGTTAGCGCTCTCGACGTGAGCGTCCAGGCGCAGATCATCAATCTGATGAAACGGCTGCAAGCGGAATACGGAATCTCCTATCTCTTCATCGCTCACGATCTGAGCGTCGTCAAACACATCAGCGATCGCGTTGCCGTGATGTATCTCGGGAAGATCGCGGAGAAAGGGTCGACCGAGGAGATATTCGAGAACCCGCAGCATCCGTACACGCGCGCGCTCATGAATTCGATCCCCCGGGTGGACAAGAAGCGCTCTCGCCGCGACATCCTGCTGGAAGGCACTCCGCCGAGTCCGTCTAATCCGCCGGAGGGATGTCCGTTCCACAGCCGGTGTCCGGAGTTCATCGGCGACGAGTGTGTCGATCGAGAGCCGGAACTCGAGCAAGTGAGCGGCGATTCGGGAAGCGAGGACTCGTCGCACGTCGTCGCGTGCCACTGGCAGGAAAAGAGCGTCGAAGAGCGCCAAGAACAGGACCCGTTCAACAGAGAGCGACGGAGCCGAGCGGCGTCCCGTGAAATTCCCGCCGGGTCGAGGGAGATCACTCACTGCACGGCGGATATCACTCGCTGGAAGAGCTCGTCCATGTTCGGTCTGCGAGACCCCTCCTGTTCGGCTTTCTTCAGCCATCGCGAGACGACGACGAGATCGTGCTCCGGGTCGACCCAGACGACGTTCGAACCGCTTCCGATGGCCGCAAAACTGCTTTCGGGGGCGCTGGGCCAGAGGGCTCGATCTTCGTTGAGCCACCAGAGATACCCGTAGGTCGGCTGGAGAGAGCACGGCGTCGTTGCCATGTCGATCCACTCGGGGAGAGAATCTGCTTCTCTCCCCAGCTACCCCGTTCAACATGAGCTGGCCGACCCGAGCCAGATCGCGAGTGTTCATCCAGACGCCACCACCCCAGTGGCCGCCACCGGAGACGCTCTTCATCCGTTGGCCGTCGATCTCGACGTCCGAGTTGTAGTAGCCGTGCCACTCCCAGGTAGAAGACGCTCCGATGGGGTTCATTACCTCGTGTTGCAGGACCTTGTAGAGGGGCTTCTTCCAGAGGCGAAGTAGCGACAGCGCGAGTTGGTTCACCCGAACGTCGTTGTATTCCCAGTACGTGCCGGGTTCCCGTAGTTCGCGGGGAGTGCCCTTTTCGCCGTCCAGATCCGCCGTCCCGACGGGCCGGTATCGGTCGATGACGTCGGGTTTCCCGAACAGCGTTCCCTCCCACTCGCTGGTCTGCTGGAACAGCTGTTCCCAGGTGATCTCGGAGTTGTGTGGGGAGTCGAACCCACCGCCATCTATGTACTCCCGAACCGGGTCGGTTACGTCAGCGATGTGTCCCCGGTCGTATGCGACGCCGCCGACGATGGAGAGAAAGCTCTTCGAGATACTGAACGCGTGTTCGACCCTCGTCGTATCGCCCCACTCGGCCAGAACGTGACCGTCCTTGAGCACGACACCACTGGGCCCGCCACGCCGATCGGGCATCGGACCGATGAGCGTCGCATGTTCTTCCTCCGTATCGATCCCCAGCGACGAGAAATCGTACGGGAGCTGTTCCGACGGCGTGTCGTGTATCTTCGCGTACTCGACGGCGTCCTGCAGCGCTCGTGAATCGACGTCGGGAGCGGCGGCGTCGGCGAACTCCGGAGACCAGGTCATCTCTCCGGATTCCATCGCACGTTCGGCGGCGATTCATCGACGGTGCCGTCTCTGCTACGGGTTAGCATCACTTGCTCGACTAAGGCGATTGCCGATTTATATTTTCTCCTATAGCTCGGGGAGTCGCGTGGTCCGGGAACGCGGTGACCGTGCCGGGGTTGCTCGAACCGAGCGGGGAACGATTAGGCCGGCGATTTCCTCGACCTCCAAAGCAATTAGCCACCTCGGACTTCCACGGCTCCAGCGTATCGAAAGGCAGGCTTCACAGGACCCGCGCGGTCCGGAGCCACGGAACAATGTCAGAGGACTCTCACCCACTCTCACGACGGAAGGCACTGGCGGCACTGACGACGATCGGCGTCGGGAGTGCGGCCGTCGGCGCAGGGACGTTCGCGGCGTTCAGCGACACCGAGACCAGTAGCAGCAGTCTCTCGACCGAATCGATCACGCTCGACAAAGGGACGCAGACGCTCTCGTTCCAGTCGGGCAGCATCGAACCCGGAGACAGCGGAAGTTCGTCCGTCGTCGTCACGAGTACGGGCACAGCAGGCGGACAGCTCTCCGTCGCGATCGCGAGCGTCGACAACACCGACGTGGCCTCGACGACGCCCGAGGAGGACGCCGAAGGCGGCACGAACGTCCCGCTCTCGGAAGCTCTCGAAATCAAGATGTGGGTCGAAGAAGCCAGCGTGAGCAGCGGCACGGAAGGGCAGTTCGACCCCTCGTACGACTACGGGCTGAAATCCGACGGAAGCGTCGCCAACGGGAGCGGTGCGTCGCTGAGCTTCGCCCCCGTCGCTCAGTATCCGACCACGACGAGCTACTCGACGGCGACGTTCGCGGACTCCAGTTCCACGGACAAGGAGTTCTACGTGAAGTGGCAACTGCCCCAGTCGGCGACGAACGCCGTACAGCGCGACGAGACGACGGTCAACTTCGATCTCACGCTGAACCAGGTCTGACGCGGCCGCCGAGGTATCGCATCGACCACTGCGGGCGGGACCGCCTCGCTGTCTCGCCCATCTCGACTACGTCCACGCATGACCGAACGTCTGGGTCGGCGCGAGGTGCTCGTGAGCGTCGCGGGCGGGAGCCTGGCGTCCGCCGGCCTGATCGGCGGGACGACGGCGGCGTTCATCGACGGCGAAACCGCCAGCGGGACGCTCGCGACCGGTACGTGGGGCGGCGACGGCGCCAGAGTCGCCTACACGGACGGCGGCACGCTCTACTCGCTGGTGCAGTCGGGCGGAACGACGGCCTACGGCGTCACGGACGTCGACGTGCTCGGACCGGTCGAGACCGGGTTCGGCGGGAGTTCCTACCACGTCCCGCTCGTCGATGGCGGCGGGACGCTCCGGCTGGTGGCCGCAGACGGGACACAGACCGCGCTCGACACCAGCGCGGCGCGACCACCCCGGGGAGCGAAATCTGTCCTCGCGACGGCGGCGTGGAACGGCCATCCGCTGTCGGTGTACTACCCCGGAAGCAACGAGAGCAAACTCTTCCGCGTCGCCCCGGGCGGGACGGCGAAACAGGTGTCCGAGCCCGGGAACGGCGTGAAGGCGGTGCTCGGTGCCGGCGACATCGACGGCGACGGGACGGCGGAGTTCGTCTTCGTCGACGGCTCCGGGACCATCCGCTACATCGTCCCGTCCGGGGAGAACGCCAGCCGAGGCATCGAGTCCACGGGCACGGGGCCGGGGTCGAACAACAACTACGGGGCCGGTCGCCCCAGCGCAGTCGGTGGCTACGGCGTCGTGGTTCCGGCGGTCAACGGCTCCGGCGGACTCGGCCTCGTCGGGGCGAACGGCTGGGTCGAGAAATCCCTCACCGCCGGGAGCACGGCGTCGAAGACGGCCGTCGCCCCCTGTGACTTCGACGGCGACGACGCCGTCGAACTCGTGTTCGTCGGCTCCTCGAACGCGCATCTGCAGTTCCTCGACGACGTCGGCGGCGCGAACGACGTCGGGACGATCGCCGATTCGTCGGGCGACCCCGTGCCGGCCGACACGAGCCGAGGTGTTCTCAGTACGTATGTCCGATAAACTCCGCGACGTCGCTCGAATTGCCGTCACACTGATCGTCGTCGCAGCGGTCGCGCTCGTCGCCGTCCTCGCGGTTCCGGGCGCGATCGGCGCGGAGGACAGCTACGTCGTCCTCAGCGGGAGCATGGAGCCGGAGATCCGGTCGGGCGACGTCGTCGTCGTGCGGTCGACCCCGACCCGGGCGATCGACGTCGGCGATATCGTCACCTACCGGGCGGAGCGCGACGTCGGCGGCGAGGGGACGAACCGGGTCACACACCGAGTGGTCGAGCGGCGTCGGACTGACGGCGGCGTCGTGTTCCGGACGAAAGGCGACGCGAACGAGGCCGCCGACCCCGAACCCGTCGAGCCCGCCCAGATCGTCGGAACGGTGTGGTTCCACGTCCCGTACGTCGGGCTGATCGTCCACTTCGCTCAGCAGCCGGTCGGGCACGCGCTCCTCGTCGTCCTCCCGGGGCTCCTCCTCGTCGGAAGCGGGCTGCGAACGCTGTATTCGGAGGGCGCAGTCGAGTAGACCGGCACAGCCGGGAGCCCCGCGACGCTCCGGTCGAGACGGTCGCCACCGGTACGTTGATACAGGCTCCACCGGAACGCCGTGGCGTGACGACCCGCCGACTGCGCTACGGCCTCCTCGCGCTGGGGACGGGGGCGTACGCCTGCCTGATGCTGGTCTGGTTCTCGCTGGCGGCCTACCTCTCGGAGATCGTCGTCGACCTGCGTCTGACGAGCACGCAGGCGGGCGTTCTCACGGGAGCGATCCCCTGACCTACGTCCCGGTCGCGCTGTTCTCGGGGGTCGTGACCGACCGCGTCGGCCCGTATCGGGCCATCGGCACGGGGCTGGTGCTGTTCGGCGCGGCACAGGTCGGGCGGGCGAGCGCGGACTCCTTCGCGGCGATGCTCGCGTTGACCGTCGTCGTCGGCGTCGGCGGGACGACCGTCACGTTCGGCCTACCCAAACTCGTCGCGGAGCTGTTTCCGGCGGACGCGTCGGGGACGCCCTCGTCGATCTACATGCTCGGGTCGTTTGCGGGGACGGCCGCGGCGTTCAGTCTCGGCCGCGGCGTCGTCGGCCCGATGCTCGGCGGGTGGCGCCCGCTCTTTTCCGCCGTCGGCGGCGGCGTCCTCGCGTACGCCGTCTGCTGGTGGCTCGCCGTCTCGCTGGCCCCGTCGGCGGTCCTCCGAGAGAACGGCGCGAGCGACCGCCGAAGCGACCGCTCGGGCGTCGCCGCGCTCCGGCGGGACGTCCGGCAGGTGTTCGCGACGCCGGCGATGCGGTGGCTAGTCGTCGTCGGCGTCGTGTATCTCGTCGTCGTCCACGGCCTGCAGAACTGGCTGGCCACGGTGTTGCGGGCGCGGGGGTGTCGCCCGCGCTGGCGGCGACGGTGACGAGCGGCTTCGTCGTCGCCGAGGCGGTCGGCACGCTCACGGTGCCGGCCGTGTCGGACCGCATCGGGAACCGCGGCGGCGTCGTCGCCGTCTGCGGCGCGGGGTGTGCGCTCGGGACGGCCGTGCTCCTGCTACCGGGCGTCGCCTTCGTCGTCCCCGTCGCGGGCGCTGTCGGCGTCGGCGTCGCCGTCGGCGGCCTCTCGCCGCTCGTGCGGATGATCCCGGCCGAACTCGACGGCGTCGGTCCAGAACTGACCGGGACGGCCGTCGGACTCGTGTTCGCCGTCGGCGAACTCGGGGGCTTCCTCGGTCCCTTCCTCGTCGGAACGCTCTACGACCTGACCGCGTCGTACGTACCCGGACTGGCGGTCATCTGCGTCGCGTGTCTCGCGGCCGTCGTCGCCGGCCGCCGACTGCCGACGTGACCGCTGGGGTTCGCGAACGGGTCCCGCCGGCGAGTCGCGAAACGCCCGCCGCAGGCGTCGAGCGATTCGCCGATGACGTCCGCGACGGCGCTCGCGGGGTCGTCGCCGGCGGACGCCTCCTCGACGGCTTCGAGAAACTCCGTGGCGTGTGCGGTGGCCTCGGCGTAGTCGTCGGTTTCGACGAGCGTCGTCGCCCGCGCGTCGGCCCGGCGGACGCGCACCTCGAACGTCTCGTCCCAGACGACGGCGACCCGGAGCGACGACGCTCGGCGTTCGTACACGTCGGCGGCGTCGTCGGTCGTGACCTGCCACGGCGCGGGTGGATCGGGAGGGAACGCGTCGGTCCGGACGTCGCGCAGGAACGTCTCGAAGACGCCGACGCAGGTGGGACAGAGCAGGTACGTTCCCTGCGAGGTGACGCGGCCGTCGAGGCCGACGCTCGCGAGGTCGAGGGTCGTCGAATCGGCGGCATCGGCGTCACAGAAACTACAGGCCGTCTCCGACGGGGATCGCTGCGTCCAGTGTCTGGTGAGGTCGGTGACCTCGGGGCGACACGCGCCACAGACGACGAATCGGTCGGGGGCGTCGACGTCGTCGGCGCGGCGGACGCGACCGTAGCGCGTCTCCGTCGCGGCGTCGACCGGCGACCGGCAGGTGAAACAGCGAGTCCCGAGAGCCATAGACTGGTATCCGGGGGTCACGACCATAATGATACTGCCGGCCGGCGAGAGGCAGGCGCGGTCCGGGCGGACCCCGCCCACCGCGAAGGTTCAAGTAGGAATCCGGAGCCAAATCCCGTGTGCCGACGTTCAGCGACCTCTCCCGCGCCGCGTACTGCCTCCGCCAGTGCTACTACGTTCGACGCGACGACGACCGAGCGCCGCCGCCCGAAGTCGAGGCGCGTCGCCGACTCGCGTTCGAGTACGCCGACCGGCGCGACGCCGCCGACGCGATCCTCGAACGCCTCCCGATCGAACCGTCGCCCGCGACGTACCGGGCGGCGCTCGACCGACTCGCTGCGCGGGACGACTGGGACGAACTGGCGGACCCAAGCGAGCGGTCGGTTCGCCTCCACGGGAAGGACTGTCGCGGCGTCGCCGACAAACTCCTCGCCGGCGATCCGCCGACGCCGACGTTCGTCTCACCGGGGACGCCGCCCGAATCGGGCGTCTGGAAGCCACAGCGCGTCCGTGCCGTCGCCATCGCGAAGGCGCTCGCGTGGGAGCGCGAGCGGGAGATTCCGCGAGCGATCGTCGAGTATCCGGCGTACGGCGTCGTCAGGACCGTCAGGCTGACGACCCGGAATCGAGCGGCGTACCGGCGGACGGTACGCCACCTCCGCGAACTCGACGGCCCGCCGCCGCGGGTGGACGACCGATCGAAGTGCGAATCGTGTGACTACCGGACCGAATGCGGGGTGAAAACGCACTCGCTCCGGTCGTTGCTCGACGCGACACGGCGGTAGCGCGACGAAGGCCCGCCGGTCACTCCGAGCGGAGCCACGCCGCGACGTCCTCGGCCATCGCGCCGCGGCGGTGAACGTCGCCGGTGCCGGGGTCGACGACAGTGCTCTCGGTGCCGGGCGTCTCGCCGCCGTCGACGACGGCCGCGACGCCGTCGCGCACGCGTGCATCGAGGTCCGACGGGCGGGTGACGCTCGGCGAGCCGCTGACGTTCGCACTCGTCGCCGTCACGGGGGTCGGCGAGACGCCGCGGAGGAACGTCCGGGCGAGTTCGTGGTCGGGGACGCGGACGCCGACGCGGTCCCGACCGGCCGTGAGGACGTCGGGGAGGGCGTCGGCCCGCTCGACGACGACGGTGACGGGGCCGGGGAGAAAGTCGCGCATGAACCGCTCCTCACGGGGCGTCGGCCGAACGTAATCGAGGGCGGCGTCGACGTCGGGAACGGCGAAAGAGAGCGGATCCTCCCGCGGCCGGCCTTTCAGCTCGAAGACCCGTTCGACGGCGGCCGCCGAGGAGGCGTCGGCACCGAGGCCGTAAACCGTCTCGGTCGGGTAGACCACGAGCTCTCCGCGTCGAACGGCGTCGACGGCGGCGGCGACGTCCTCGCGCATCCGTCAGGCGACGCGCCGAACCTGGCGTTCGAGTTCGTCGTAGTCGGGGAACTCCGGCCACTCGGTGGCGACCCACGCGTACTCGACCGTGCGGTCGGCGTCGAGGACGAACGCCGCCGGCCGGGGTTCCTCGATGCCGGCCATGCCGTCCAGGTCGTGTTCGATGCCGTACTCGCGGGCGACCGCGTTCGACGGGTCCGAGAAAAGCCGGTAGTCCATCCCCCGCTCCTCGACGAGGCGCTTGTGGGCGTACGGCGTCGAGATGGAGAGGCCGACGACGGTGAGGCGGTCGCCGAGTTCCCGGTCGCGAAGTTCGTTCCAGACGTACGTCGCCGGGAACGCCCCGTCCATCGGGGAGAAGACCAGCAACACGGGGCCCTCGTCCGTGAGGTCCGACAGCGACGCGTCCTCCCAGTACTCGTCGTTGACGAGCGGTCGGGTGAAATCCGGCGCGGTGTCGCCCTCGGCGACGTGGTCGGTATCGCCGAGTTCGACGACGTCGAAGTCGACCATCAGGCCGCCCCCGTCGTCGGTTTCGACGACCGCGCCGTCGCCGCCGTACGTCTTCTCGACGTACTCGACGATGTTCGCGGACTCGGCCATCGTCACGCCGGTGTTCTCGTCGTGGATCGCGGGCACCGTCCGCGCGCCCACGAGGCGCTTGACCGCGTCCCGTTCGGAGTGCATCGGCTCGACGAAGCGCGACCGATAGGGGACGTCGTGGTCCTGAAGCGCCCTGACGACGCGCTCGCAGTACGGGCACGCCTGCAGTCGATACAGCGTGATCGGCGGGCTGTCGGCGGGCATGGGCGTTCGTTCGGGCGGCCGCCGCGTAAGCCCTTCGCTCGGGGCAGCGGGACGCCGGGGGACCGTCAGTCTCCCCACGCCGGCGCGTCGCCGGGGCGTCTCGCTACCGACGCCGGCGTTTTCGGCAGTTCGGAGGGTAACTCTTAATTCCAGTCCCCGACAAGCAAGCGTGTTCATGGGTTTGTCGCTCGTCGTGAGTACCGCCGCGTCCCTCGGCCCGGCACAGATTGCCGTTCCGCAGGTGTCTGATACCGCCATCACCGTCGGTGGGGTGGTCGCAATACTCGTTCTCATCGCGCTGTCGGCGTTTTCTCCTCCTCGGAGATCGCCATGTTCTCGCTGGCGAAACACCGCGTCGACGCCCTCGCCGAGGACAACGTCCCCTCTGCGAAGACGGTGCAAGAACTGAAGTCGAACCCGCACCGACTGCTCATCACCATCCTCGTCGGCAACAACATCGTCAACATCGCCATGTCGTCCATCGCGACGGGGCTGTTCGTCTACGTCGGTCTCGGGCAGGGACAGGCCGTCGCTGCCGCGACGTTCGGCATCACGACGCTCGTGTTGCTCTTCGGCGAGAGCGCGCCGAAGTCCTACGCCGTCGAGAACACCGAGTCGTGGGCGCTGCGCATCGCCCGCCCGCTGAAATACTCCGAGTACGTCCTCCTGCCGCTGGTCGTCGTCTTCGACCACCTGACGCGGGTCGTCAACCGCGTTACGGGCGGGCGATCGGCCATCGAGACCTCCTACGTCACCCGCGACGAGATTCAGGACATCATCCAGACGGGCGAACGCGAGGGGGTCATCGAGGAGGAGGAGCGCGAGATGCTCCAGCGCATCTTCCGGTTCAACCGGACGATCGCAAAGGAGGTGATGACCCCGCGCCTCGACGTCACGGCGGTGCCGAAAACCGCGAGCGTCGACGAGGCCATCGAGACGTGCGTCCAGAGCGACCACGAGCGCATCCCCGTCTACGAAGGCAACCTCGACAACATCGTCGGAATGGTCAACCTCAGGGATCTCATCCGTCAGAAACACTACGGCGAGGGGTCGGTCGACCTCACCGACGTGGTACAGCCGACCCTCCACGTCCCCGAGTCGAAAAACGTGGACGAACTCCTCCAGGAGATGCAAGACAACCGGATGCGGATGGTCATCGTCATCGACGAGTTCGGCACGACGGAGGGGCTCATCACCCTCGAGGACATGGTCGAGGAGATCGTCGGCGACATCCTCGAAGGCGACGAGGAAGAGCCGTTCGAGTTCCTCGACGGCGACGTGGTCCTCGTCCGTGGCGACGTCAACATCGACGAGGTGAACGAAGTGCTTGACCTCGAACTTCCGGAGGGCGAGGAGTTCGAGACGCTCGCCGGCTTCATCTTCAACCGCGCCGGCCGCCTCGTCGAAGAGGGTGAGGAGATCGAGTACGACGGCGTGACCATCCGCATCGAGCAGGTGGACAACACCCGCATCATGAAAGCCCGCATCACCACGCAGGGGCGGCCGGCGGAGGCGGCGGAAGGCGAGGCGGAAATAGAGCCCTAGAGCGCCGAGATGGCGGCGAACGCGCCGTAGCCGACGGCGAGAGCGATCGCGAGCGATCCGAGCCACGCGAGGACGGTAAAGAGCATCTTCCGCCGGCTCACGTCGCCGCCGCCGGCGGCGTAGCCGCTCCCGATGATGGCGCTGACGATTATCTCGTTGAACGAGACGGGGACGCCGAAGGCGACGGCGGTCTGAGCGATGGCGAACGAGGGGATGAGCGCGGCGATGGAGCGTCGCGGCCCGAGCGAGGAGTAGTCCTGTGCGAGCGCCTTTATCATCCGGGGCGCACCGGTCCACGAACCGGCGAGCAGCCCCAAACCACCGCCGACGAGTACCGCCCACAGCGGGACAGCCACCTCGTCGAGGAGGGGAACCAGCGGCCCGATCGCCAGACCAACCTGGCTCCCGCCCGCGGAGAAGGCGACGAGCGCGCCCAGAACGAGCAAGAATCGACGCTCGGCGATCTGCCGCCGCCGCGTCACTTCGCGGAACAACACGCCGCCGGCGACCGCAGCGAACGCCAGCGTGACGACGGCGCGACCGGCGGACACTCCGGCCGCCGCACCCAGCGTTCCGGCGAGCGTCCCGCCCCCGTCGCCGGAGCCGAGGGCCGCGAACTCGATGTTGGCGACGAGTGCGCCGACGACGGCGGCCAGCACCGAGACGACGGCCCGTTCCGAGAGGCGCTCGGTCCGCAACGCGACGGCAGTGAGGAAGGCAGAGCCGCCGCCGACGAAGGGTGTGAGGACCCAGAGCGTGGCTATCTGCTGGTATTTCGCCCACGCGGGGTCGCCGCCGAGGGCGAGGCCGACGCCGACGACGGCCCCGGTGACGGTGAACGCCGTCGCGATGGGGTAGCCGGTGAAGACACCGATGGCGACGAGGATGGCAGCGGTCATCAGGCCGACGATGGCGGCCGTCGCCGTGAGCGAAGGGCCCAGAATGAGCTGGGTGCCGACGGCCTGCGTGACGTTCGCTCCCTGCAGGACGGCTCCCGCGAAGCCGAGGAGGCCGACGACGAACCCCGCCCGCATCACGGAGATGGCGTTCGCTCCGACGGCGGGGGCAAAGGGCGTCGATCCGGAGGATCCGGCACCGATGGCCCACGCCATGAAGAGACTCGCGAGACCCGCTACGACCAACGTCGCCAGCGTCCCGGCCGCGACCATTGTCCCTCCCTGTGTTCGGGGGTACTAAGCCGTACCGGGCTATCGATGCGACGCCTCGTCGTACCCCTCGCGGAGACTCAGCAGCGTCCGCCGGACGAACAGATAGGCGAAAAAGACCAGCAGTAACATCACCGCGATGAGACCGAGGAGGACGGGGTCGTCGATACTGATCGCCATGTGTCCGCCTTTCGGCGGCGTACACTAAGCGGTTTCGACGCGGGGCGCGCGACGCCCGCCGGACTCGCTCGCGACGGAGGTCGTCCGCCCCTCGAAGACGCCGCAGTAGCGCCCGCGTTTTGGGTAAAACGGCGTTTTGAGCTTACCGAGTTTATATTGAACGACGGGGCGTAGCCGTAACCGCGCGGTCCCCCTTCGGCCCTCCATTCACCTGAAGACCGCGCGTCCCTCTCCCCTCCCCCGTTGACGCCCAGCGACGCCTCGTCGCCCGAACGGCGAACGTCTCGAGCGTCTCGCCCGTGACCGCACGGAGACGTCCCTCGAGTCCCGTTTCCGTCCGCGTCAGCTCTGCGTGGGCCGCCTCGTGTCCCCGCGGCTCGGCGTGACTCCCCGGATTCAACAGCGCGGGGTCGCCCGTCTGGAAGCTGGGGCGGTGGGTGTGGCCGGAGACGACGACGTCCGCGTCGCGTTCCCGCCCGAACATCGAGAGGCCGGTCGCGCCGCCGCGCCGCGTGTGCGTCACGGCGAACCGGACGCCGCCGTACTCGAAGGTGCGCGCCGACGGCAGTCGGTCGGTGACGGACGGGGCGTCGGCGTTGCCGTGGACGGCGAACAGGCGGTCGCTCTCGGCGTGGAAGGCGTCGAGCACCGCCGCGGCCGTGAAATCACCCGCGTGGACGACGACGTCCGCGTCGCGGACGGCCGTCAGCGTCCGCCCGGTGAGGCGGGCGTCGGCCGCGCCGTGCGTATCGGAGACGACGGTGAGCATACCGGCGCTACGGGGGTGGGGCGGGAAAGCGCTCCGTCTCGGGCGGAAGGTCTAATCGGCCGCCCGCCGACAGGCCGACCATGGCAGGCAATCGCTCCGTCGTCATCGCCGCCCTCGTCGCCAACGGCGCCATCGCCGTGTTGAAGTTCGGGGGTTTCTGCTGACGGGTAGCCCGTCGATGCTCTCGGAGACGTACCACTCCATCTCGGATACGGGCAATCAGGTGTTCCTCCTCATCGGCATCCGGTACAGCGGGAAAGCGCCGTCGATCGAACACCCGTTCGGCTACGGGAAGGCGCAGTTCTTCTACAGCTTCCTCGTCTCGGTGTTCCTCTTCGGCATCGCCGGGTGGGAGAGCCTCAAACACGGCTACAACGCCCTCACCGCGGGCACGCACGCCGGACCGACCGGCCCGGTGACGCTGCCGGTGGTCGGCGTCAGCGTCGACGCCTACTTCATCAACGTCGCCATCCTCCTCGGCGCGATCGCCTTCGAGGGGTACGCTCTCGACAAGGCGTTCGCGGAACTCAGCCGGCAGATGCGGCGATACGGCTGGGACGACCTCGTCGAGGCGTTCAAGACGACGAGCGACGTGACGACGCTGACGGCGTTCACCGAGGACACCATCGCCCTCGTCGGCGCGGCGCTGGCGCTCGTCGGCATCACTCTCTCGCGGTGGACGCACAACCCCGCGTACGACGCCGCGGCGGCCGTCCTCATCGGCCTGCTGTTGATGGGCTTCGCGCTCGCACTGGCGTGGGAGAACAAACGCCTCCTCCTCGGCGAGAGCGTGCCGCCAAAGCTCGGCGACGAACTGCAGAACGTCGTCCGAACACACCGGGGCGTCGTCCACGTCGACCACTTCCGGACCATGTACGTCGGCCCCGAGTCCATCCTCGTCGCCGCCGAGGTGAGTTTCGACCCGGAGCTCGACACGAGCGAACTGGACGAGGACATCACGCAGATAGAGACCAAACTCCAGGAGGTAGACGAGCGGATCCGCTTCGCCTACATCGAACCCGAACTGTAGTCGTCGACGGCCTCCGCGACGCTCGCTACCGCCTCCTCGACGTCGCCGCGGTCGACGTCGAGATGAGTACAGAAGCGAGTGACGTGTTCACCGAAGGCACCGCCGGCGACGCCGTGGTCCTCGCAGGCGGCGACGAACTCCTCGGCCGTCAGGCCGGCGTCCGCGGAGTTCACCCGGACGACGTTCGTCTCCGGCCGTGGAGCCGAGAGCCCCGGAATCGAGTCGAGGCCCTGCGCGAGGACCGTCGCGTTGTCGTGGTCGTCGGCGAGGCGGTCGACGTTCTCCAGGGCGAGCAGTCCGGGCGCGGCGACGAGGCCGACCTGGCGCATCCCGCCACCGAACAGTTTGCGGACGCGACGGGCCTCGTCGACGAACGCCTCGGACCCGGCGAGAATCGACCCGACGGGCGCGCCGAGGCCCTTCGAGAGACAGAACATCACCGAATCGACGGCGTCGACCATCCGGTCGGGGGCGACGTCGAGGGCGACGCAGGCGTTGAACAGACGCGCGCCATCGAGATGAACGGAGACGTCGTGCTCGCGCGCCGCCGCGGCCACCGCGTCGAGGGCCTCGGGCGGGGTGGCGACGCCGCCGCGGGCGTTGTGAGTGTTCTCCACGACGACCAGCCCGGTCCCCGGCCGGTGGAGGTCCTCGTCGACGACGTTCGCGTGGATCTGTTTCGGCGTGAAGACCGCCCCCGCCGCCGGCTCGACGGTCCGCGTCTGCAGATCCGAGAGGTCGGCGAGACCGCCGAGTTCCCACTTGAACGTGTGCGTCTCGGGGTCTAAGAGGACCTCCGACCCGGGATCGGCGTGGACGCGAGCGGCGATTTGATTGCCCATCGTCCCCGTCGGGACGAACAGGGCGGCTTCCGTGCCGACGCGGTCGGCGGCGCGCGCTTCGAGTTCGTTGACGGTCGGATCGTCGCGGTAGACGTCGTCGCCGACGTCGGCGTCGCGAGCGGCGGCTCGCATCGCGTCGCTCGGGCGGGTGACGGTGTCGCTCCGGAGGTCGATCATACCGGGAGATGCGTCCGGGCGAAGAAATACGCGCTGGTCGCCGCCGGTATCAGGGCAGTTCGGCTATCAGGTCGCGGTACTCGTCTTCGGGGAACGCCGTGAGCGTCTCCGTCTCGATGGCCCCCGCCTCGCCGATGGTGATCGCCGCCTGCGCGGCGGACTCGGCGTCCGGGAACTCCATCACGACGACGGCGTCGTACTGCCCCATCGTCAGGTAGAACTCCTTCAGTTCCCCGCCCATCGACTCGACGACGTCTTCGGCGCGTTCGAGACGCTCCGGGCTCTCTTTCATGTTGGCGATACCCGCCGCCGTGTATTCGACGAGGGAGATGAACGTTGGCATGGCTACCCCACCGATATGATTGTATATTTGACACGAGTGAAAGAGGTTTCGGCGGCACCGAGGCGTCCGGTGATTCCACCGCTCCGCCGACGAAAGGGGTTTTGCGGGCGGCGGCGGAAGGGCGAGTATGGATCCGCGAATCCGCGAACACGCCGAGGTGATCGCCGATCACTCGACGAACATCGAAGCGGGCGACGACGTCGTCATCTCGCTGCCCGCCGTCGCCGACGAACTCGCCGTCGCACTGCACGAGATCGTCGGAGAACGGGGCGCGAACCCCGTCTACCTGAACAACTCCGGGCGGGCGACCCGGGCGTACCTCCGCAACAGCGACGAGTTCGAAACCCCGGACCACCAGCTCGCCCTCTACGAGGAGACGGACGTGTTCGTCATCGCGCGCGGCGGCCCGAACGTGAGCGAGGAGGCGGACGTCGCCCCCGAGACGAACGCCGCATACCGGCGGGCGTACCGCCCGGTCCTCGACGAACGCCTCGAAAAGCGCTGGTGTCTCACCCAGTATCCGTCGTCGGGACACGCCCAGCTCGCGGGGATGAGTACCGAAGGCTACGAGAACTTCGTCTGGGACGCCGTCACGCTCGACTGGGAGGCCCAGAAGGAACAGCAGGCGCGGATGGTCGACATCCTCGACGGGGCCGACGAGGTGCGCATCCGGAGCGGCGACGAGACGGACGTCCGCATGTCCGTCGCGGGCAACGAGACGCTCAACGACTACGGCGAGCACAACCTCCCCGGCGGCGAGGTGTTCACCGCGCCGGTCAAAGACAGCGTCGAAGGCCGGGTGCATTTCGACATGCCGCTCTACCGGAAAGGAACCGAAATCGAGGACGCACGCCTCGAGTTCGAGGACGGGAGGGTCGTAAACCACAGCGCCGAGCGCAACGAGGACGTCCTGACGGGGATTCTGGAGACGGACGAGGGGGCGCGCTACCTCGGCGAACTCGGGATCGGGATGAACCGCAGCATCGACCAGTTCACCTACAACATGCTGTTCGACGAGAAGATGGGCGACACGGTCCACATGGCCGTCGGCAACGCCTACCCCGAGACGGTGGGTGAGGAGAACGACCGCAACGAGAGCGCCGAACACGTCGACATGATCGTGGACATGAGCGAGGAGTCCGTCATCGAGGTGGACGGCGAGGTCGTCCAGCGCGACGGCACCTTCGTCTTCGAGGACGGGTTCGAGTAGGCGTCGCCGAGAGCCCCGGTCGGCATGTCAACATGGCACAGCACCGTGCGATTTAACACAATGATTGAGAATGTCATACCACATGTCGAAGGTGACCTGCACAGACTGCTCCCGGAAGATCGCCATGCACGAACTGGAGGCAAAGACCACCGCCGTCTCCGGCGGGTTTTCGACGCGCTATCGCTGTCCGTTCTGTCACACCGAGATGGACGACGTCGCGAGTCAGTTGACTCGCAGGGCGGTCGCGCGGTCAGGACACGTCGAGTTCGAACTGTTCGTTTTCGACGACGTCGTTGAGGACGACGCTCGTGTTCGACTCGCGGATGTCGGCGTCGGTCAACAGCTCCTTGATCTGGTCGTTCATGCCGTCGGTGTCCTCGAACTTCCCGATGGCGATGACGTCGTAATCGCCAGTCACCTCGTAGACGCTGATCATCCGCTTTTGCTCTCGCAGTCGGTCGGTGATGTCGGGGAGCGCGCTCCCTTCGACTTTCAACTGGATGACGGCGGTCACGTCGTAACCGAGAGCGTCGTAGTTGACTTTCGGGGTGTACCCCTCGATGACGCCCTCGGATTCGAGGTCGCGGAGGTGGTTCGAGACGGTCGTCACCGACACGTCGAGTTTCTCGGCGAGGCTCGGAGACTGGCTCGGCCGTCGCCGAGGAGTGCGTTGATGAGTTTCGCGTCGAGGTTTTCGTACGTCATTACAGTTACTCACTCGCTCCGGGGTTTATAATTTTACGAATATCCAATTTCGACTGGCGGAGAGGGGTTTTTGCATCCAACGATAAGGTCTTTATACTGGAACTATTTCGATTAGTTGTCCAGAACATGACGGACGAAAACGCATCTCCAGACGGCGGCCTGACCGCCAAGGAACAGGACGTAATCGATCGTATCGAGGAAGAAGGCGTCGATTTCCTGCGCCTCCAGTTCACCGACATCCTCGGTACCGTCAAGAACGTCTCCATCCCGGCCCGGCAGGCCGAGAAGGCGTTCACCGAAGGCATCTACTTCGACGGCTCCAGCATCGAGGGCTTCGTTCGCATCCAGGAGAGCGACATGCGCCTCGAACCGGACCCGGAGACGTTCGCCGTCCTGCCGTGGCGGAAAAACGAAGACAGCGCGGCGGCGCGGCTCATCTGTGACGTCATCGACACGTCGAGCGGCGAGCCGTTCGCCGGCGACCCGCGCGGCGTCCTGAAGCGCGCCATCGAACGCGCCCAGAGCATGGGTTACGAGGTCAACGCCGCGCCCGAACCCGAGTTCTTCCTGTTCGAGGAAGACGAACAGGGCCGCGCGACGACGGTAACGAACGACGCCGGGGGCTACTTCGACCTCGCGCCGAAGGACCTCGCTTCCGACGTGCGCCGTGACATCATCTACGGCCTCGAAAGCATGGGCTTCGAGGTGGAGGCCTCCACCACGAAGTCGCCCAGGGCCAACACGAGATCAACTTCACGTACGACGACGCGCTCTCGACGGCGGACAACGTCGCCACCTTCCGCGCGGTCGTTCGCGCCATCGCGGCCGAACACGACCTGCACGCGACGTTCATGCCAAAGCCCATCCCGCGCATCAACGGCTCCGGGATGCACACCCACATGTCGCTGTTCGAGGACGGCGAGAACGCCTTCCACGACGGCGACGACGAGTTCGACCTGAGCGACACGGCCAAGCAGTTCGTCGCCGGCATCCTCGAACACGCGCCCGCGCTCGCAGCCGTCACGAATCCGACGGTCAACAGCTACAAGCGCCTCGTCCCCGGCTACGAAGCGCCCGTCTACGTCGCGTGGTCCGACCGCAACCGCTCGGCGCTCATCCGCAAGCCGGCGGCGCGCGTCCCGGCCGCCTCCCGCATCGAGGCGCGCTTCCCCGACCCGTCCTGCAACCCGTATCTCGCGTTCGCAGCGCTCATCCACGCGGGGCTGGACGGCATCGAGAAGGGTCTCGAATGTCCCGATCCGGTCCGCGAGAACATCTACGAGTTCGACGAGCAGAAACGCGAGGAGTACGGCATCGAGACGCTCCCGTCCGACCTCGGCGGGGCCGTCGAGGCGCTCGAAGAGGACGACGTCGTCTCCGACGCGCTCGGCGAACACGTCTACTCGAAGTTCGTCGAAGCCAAGACCCAGGAGTGGCAGGAGTACCTCGTCGACGTCTCCGACTGGGAACTCGACCGCTACCTCGAGACGTTCTGAGCCGCGACCGGACGTCCGCTTCTCAGTTTTTTCGAACGACGAGCCGGTGGCTCACCGCCGGACACGCCACCAGCGCAGCGACGAGCGCGGCGGTCCCTCCGACGTAGACGACGGGTCCCGACGGCGACGTCGAGACGAGCCGAAGCAGGCCGACCAGGACCGGCACCGCGACGACGTTGACCGCGAGCGCCGGCCGGGGAGCGACAGCGTCGCGACGTCGTCGCCGGCGAGTCGCCAGCCGATCCAGCCGCCGGCGGCCGCGCCGAGTCCGAGGAGGACGTCCGTCGCGACGGCGAGCGACCCCGCGAGGGCGGCGTTGATCGCGAGGCCGGCGACGGCGACGGCGAGGGCCGCGTCGAACGCCCGCGCCGAGTCGGCGACCGAGAGGCGCTCGCGCGATCCGACGAGTCGGAGGACGGCGGTGAGGAAGGCGACGCCGACGAACGCGCCGGCGACGATGTCCACCAGGTAGTGGACGCCGATGACGACCCGCGAGACGGCGACGAGGGCGGCGACGCCGACGAACGCGAGCGTCCGCCGGCGGGACCAGGACGGGAACAGCGCCGCCAGTCCGCCGTAGACGACGGTCGCGCCAAGCGCGTGACCGCTCGGGAAGCCGTAGCCGTCGGCGGGGGCCCCGGGCGGGCGTGGGAGTCGGAAGGCGTATTTGAGCGACATCGTCAGCGCGAGCGCGCCGAAGCCGAGCGCGAGGACGACGGCGAGGCGAGGCGGCGAGGCGTCGAGCCGGTCCGCGAGCAGGTAGGCGAGCGACAGGACCGCCAGCAGGAGCCAGGGGTTGCCGAGGTGCGTGAGGACCCCGAACGCGGCGACGACGGCATCGGGGAGGCCGGCCGCGACGCCGAGTTCGCCGACGCCGCGGGCGGCCCCGAAGAGCGGCGGCGTCGCCCCCGCGGAGGCCAGTGCGTCGAGCGACATCGTTAGCGGCGCAGGTCGCGGGCGTACTCGATCGCTTGGCCGGGCTTCCCGAGGAGGTTCAGTCCGACGCCGACCAGCACGAACAGGACGTAGAGGCCGAGCGTCGAGAGAAAGAGGACGACCATCGCGAGGATGGCCCACGGGCCGTCGAGAAAGCGGAAGGCTCCGAGCGTCAGCACCGTCCCGTAGAGGAGAACGAGATACGGGCCCCAGCCCCGGGCGTGGCCGCGACGCATCCGCTTGCGAACGTACTGCTCGAGTTCGGCTTCGAGTGCCGGCTTGTCGACCGTTCGCTCGGACACGTCGTCCTCGAAGGCGTCGAAGTCGGCGCGTAGTTCCTCGAGGCGGGCGTCGAGGTCCGTGATGTCGGGCGCTCCCGCGGGCCTCTGTGAGCGGTCTTCGTCCCGAGTCATCTCAGTCGTGGCGTATCGACGGCCCGGGTCGTGTTGTACCTGCCGGTCCCGAATCGACCCGCCCGGCCAGCACGGCGTTGACGACGCCGCCTACGAGGACGACGGCACCGGCGAGATAGAACCAGGTCACCAGCAGGAGCATCGCACCGAGGACGCCGTAGACGGCGAATCGGCCGGCCGCGTATCGGGCGTACGCCCCGAAGGCGGTTGCGAGGAGCGTCCACCCGACAGCGGCGAAGACGGCTCCGGGCACCGCTTCTCGGACGCTCACGTCGGCGTCGGGGAAGACGTAGTACATCGGGAGGAAGGCGACGACGAGGAGGGTGACGAGGGCAACGGGCGCGAAGGCGGCGAACAGCGGCCGTGAGACGAACCCGAGCAGGCCGACGAGAACGAGGGCGGAGAGCGTCCCGACGCCGACGCCGAGCAGAGCGACGAGCCCCGTCTCGACCTGTTCGACGACGCCCCCGGCGCGGTCCCGTAGATGCGGGCGAACGCCACGTCCATGCCGCGAAAGAGTTTGAGCGCGCTCCACACGAGGAGCACGAGGCCGACGGCGGTGACGCTCCCCCGGCCCGCGGTGTCCGTGAGGGCGTCCTCGACGAGACCGTCGCTCACGGGGAGCAGGTACTGGTGGACGAGGTCGACCACCGCGGCTTCGAGCGACGCGCCGCCCACGACCGACGCGATAGCGAACGACAGGATCAGCAACGGCAGGAGGGAGACGAACGCGTAGTAGGCGATGCTCGCGGCGAGAAACGTCACTTCGCGGGCGCGAACCTCGGTCCAGACGCGGCGGGCGAGTCCGCCCCACCGTTCGATGCGGTCGTTCACACGCACCGTCCGCGGGCGACACACAAGAAGTTCCGGCCTCAGGCCGTCGCCTCGCGAATCTCGGCCACCGTGGCGTCCGTCTTGAACGTCGTCCCGCCGTAGTGGGCGCGGGAGGCCTCGAAGCCGGCCGCTCGAAGGTCGTCCAGGAACTCGTCCATCGCGGGCGCGGGGCGGGTCCACTCCTTGCAGAGCCGGTGCTGGTCGTAGTGGGTCGGGACGTCGAGTTCGGCTTCGAGCGTCGTCAGTAGCCGGCGAGCACGCGCGGCCTCGCCCATGTCGTCGGTCAGTTCCTCGCGGACGGACGCGACGAAGCCGGGATCGCGGATCGCTCCGAGCCACAGCGGTCCGGCGGTGACGGTCCGATCGCTCCCGCAGGCGGGACAGGCGTCGGGCGGGTGCGAGAGGTGTCCGAACTCGGCGTCGCGAGTCAGACAGTCCTCGCAGTGATAGACGTACCCCAGTTCGTCGATGGCGTCGTCGGCGCGGGTCGCGCGGTGATCGAGTTCGAGATAGGTGCGGACGTAGTGGCGCGAGACGTGCGAGAGGACGGGAACGGCGGCACAGTCGTAGCGCGCCGCGGTGCGCACGAGCGCCGAGAGGAGGGCGCGAAGGCCCATCTCGGGGTGGTAGTCGGTGTTGCGCGGGAGCGTCGAGTATTTGCGGACGCCGCTGTTGAAGTGCGCGCCACACAGCGGCGCGGTGTCGGTCGCGGTGACACAGACGAGGTTTCGGGCGTTGGCGAACGCCGCGTCGGCGAAGGGGATCGGCGTCCCGAACGGGTCGACGTCGACGACGTCGAACACCCGATCACGGTCGTGCATGAGCGAGTTGGCGTCGCGTTGGACGACCTCGCCGTCGAGGTCGTTGCGGTCGAAGTTCTCGCGGGCGAGCGCCACGGCGTCGGAATCGACGTCGGCGCTGGTCACGTCGTACCCCTCCGCGGCGGCGCGCACGCCCCGAATCCCGCTGGCGGCCATCGCGTCGAGGTAGGACTCCACTCGAGGATCGCGTTCGCGGTACGCGCGCAGGACGGCCACGGTCACGTCGCGGTTCAACTCCTGGGTGGGGTTGAAGAAGACGCCGTCGCCGCTCCCGACGCTCGCGCCGTCGCGTTCGCCGGGCACCTCCACTTCGACGCGACCCTCGCGTACCTTCATAGTCCGCAGTCGGGCAGCGACGCCGAAAAGCGACGCGATTCGCTCGACGGGCGGCGAGAGACGGCCGTGGCGTCACGGCCCCTTCGACCGAACCTGTTTAGTCGCCGCCGGCCGAATCGAGTGCCGTGAGCGACGTCGAGGACTGGCAGACGGCGCTGGACGCGGCCGGGGAGCTGACCGGCCCTATCGTCGACGCCATCCTCACGACCCACGGCGACCGGGGACAGCGAGCCATCGAGGCCGTCTCCGAGGGGCGAGTGAAGGAGTACCGCGATTTCACCGTCGTCGTCGGCCACGAGGACGAGTACATCGTCGAGGCTGGAGGGTGTAACTGCAAGGACGCCGAGTACAACCTCGATCCCGACGACCCGACCGAGCGGTGCTGGCACGCCATCGCCGTCGACGTCGCCGAACGCGTCGGCCAGGTCGACTACCACGACATGTGGTACTCCGAGGTCCGCGAGTTCGTCAGCTTTTTCACGGCCGGCGTCCGACTCCCACCATGGCAGGCCACGACCTCAGCCTCGACGAGAAGCGCGTCTACGACGCCCGGGGGACCGCGAGGAACTACTGGTGGCGACGGAACTCGGCGTCGTCGCCGTCAGCGTCTCCGACGACCTGGTCGGCGAGTTCGGCGTCGATCACCGGTGTGTCGCACGGGACGTCGCCTGCGCGGACGGCTACGTCGCCGTCGCCGCCGAGGAGGACGTCCTCCTGGGGACCGACTACGGCGAGACGGGATTCGGCCCGGCGACGGCGGTGGGCTTCGGCGACGGCCTCCTCGCCGGCGACGACGACGGGCGAGTGGCCCGCTACGGCGACGGCGACTGGCGGACGCTCGGCCGCGTCGGCGCGGTGCGGGCCGTCGACGGCCCCCTCGTCGCCGCCGCCGACGGCGTCTACCGCGTCCGGGGCGACGAACTCGTCGACGCCGGCCTCGACGACGTCCGGGACGTCGCGGGCGCGGGCGTCCCCCTCGCGGCGACGGGCGCGGCGCTCTACCGGCTCGGCAACGGCTGGATGGACGTCCTCGCAGGGGACTTTCACGCCGTGAGCGTCGGAGGCGAGCGGGCCCACGTCGGGGACGAGCGGGCCCACGCCGCCACAACCGAGGCACTCTACGCCCGCGAGACGACCGACGAGTGGACGCGCGTCGACGTACCGGTCGACGAGCGAGTCGTCGACGTGGCGTACGCGACGGCCATCTGTGCGATCACGGCCGACGGGACGCTCCTCCTCGACGCGGGCGACGGCTGGCGCACGCGGGCGCTTGGCGTCCGCGGCGTCGGCGGACTGGCGGTGCGCTGAGGCGGACGGAAACGCCTTTCGGGGCGGAAAGCAAGAGCCTCCCATATGCTCGTACCCGGTTCCACCGCGCAGGCGCTCGCGGCCGCCCTCGCCGACGAGACGGGGCGCTCGCTCGCCGACGTCGCCTACGAACGCTTCCCGGACGGCGAAACCCTCGCGGCCGCGCCGGGGTTCGACGCCGATCGGGCCGTCGTCGTCGCCTCCACGACCACCAACGACGCCTACCTCGAACTCCTACAGTTACAGGACGCCGTCCGCGAGGCGGGGGCCGAAGAGGTGGTGACCGTCCTCGGGTACATGGGCTACGCCCGGCAGGAACGCGCCTTCGAACCCGGCCAGCCCGTCTCGGCCCGCGCCGTCGCCCGCGCGGTGAGCACCGGCACCGACCGGGTCGTCCTCGTGAACCCTCACGAGGCGTCCGTCCGGGACTTCTTCGACGTTCCCTGCGAGGTGGTCGACGCCGCAGCGCGTCTCGCCGACCCGCTTCCCGCCGACCTCTCCGACCCGCTCTTTCTCTCGCCCGACGCCGGAGCCATCGACATCGCCATCGCCGTCCGCGACGCCTACGGCCGGGGCGACACTGACTACTTCGAGAAGGTCCGTCACTCGGGGACGGACGTCGACGTCACGCCCAGCGACGCCGACGTCGGGGACCGGGACGTGGTCGTCGTCGACGACATCGTCGCCACGGGATCGACCGTGAGCGAGTCCATCGGCGTGGTGAACGACCGGGGGCGGCGGGCGTCCACGTCGCCTGCGTTCACCCTCTGTTCGCCCGCGACGCCCGGACGAAACTCGAACGCGCCGGCGTCGACGGCGTCTACGCCACCGACACCATCGAACGCGACGTGACGGCCACGAGCGTCGCCCCCGTCGTCGCGGACGTCGTCTGACCGGTCACTCCCCGAGTCGGTGCTGTCGACGCGCCCGCTTCCGGAAGAAGTAGCTGACGGCGGCCGCGAAGAGGCCGAGTAAGACAGCGACACCGGCGAGCACCAGCGACCCTCGACGGAGGGCGCTCGCAGCCACCCCTTCGGCGGCACGGGAGGCGAGAAACGTCTGTGCGGCCGTCGAGATGCCCGCGAGGACGAGCAAAACGGCGGTGACGCCGGCCCCGACCGCCCCGGCCTCGCTCGGATACCGCTGTCGTGCCGCCTGTACACCCGTCACCCCGCCGACGACGATCATCGCCGCCAGCGTCACGTAGAGTGGCAATCCTGCGGGAGTGGCGAATACCGTGAGAGTTCCCGTCGCCAGCCCGACCACTGCACCACACCCTCGCATCGTCCACCGATCCGCCGCCCGTGTCTCGCTTCGCGCCATGGAGGATGATCTACGGAAGTTGACATAATTGTTGGGATAATTCGGCGACTCACCTTACCTCAATACCAACACTAATCAAACATGACAATGTACGGGGATTCGACCCGGCAATGGCCCGTCGAATCGTCTCCACGACAGCGACCGGAATCTACGACGCACTCGTCCGGCCGACGAGGTTCGTGATGGCCGACCACGAGTCGTTAGAACAGTCCCTGCTCGGAGCCGTAGACCAACTCGGGCATCTCGGGGCCATCTTCCTGACGAACCTCCTCGCGTACGCGATACCGCTGACGCTCGCCGGGCTCGGGACGGTGCCGGAGACACTCAGCACCCCGACGTGGTTCGCGGCGCTGTTCGCACCGACGACCGTCGACGTGGCAGGAGCGTGGCGGTTCACGCTCCGTTTCGCACAGAACTGCCTCTATCTGACCGGAGCAACGGTGGCCACGTTCGCCGCGTTCCACGCCGGCGTCCTCGTCACCCGGAGTTCGACTGGCGTCCTCCCGTCGCTCCACACGGTCATCTACAGTACGAGCGCGTATCTCGCCGGGATTTTCAGTTTCGTGATGTATCTCGATACGACGCCCGGCGTCTCGACGGCGGCGGCGCTCGTCCGCTGGATTCAATTGCGGTTCGTCTACGGCGTCCTCGACGCGTTCGGGAGCGACTTCGTGTTGGCTGCGTGGTCGCGTCCGGGAGCGAATCCACCGGTCGGACTGACGACGAAAGAACAGGTCCTCCTCGCCGGCCTCGTCGTCGCGGGGAGCTACTACGTCTACTCGCTGTACCTCGGTTCCCGTATCAATCACCGGACGGACCGAACGACGGCGGCGATGACCGTCGTGATGGTGTTGGCGACGCCGCTGCTGTTCGTCCTCGGTTCCCTCCTCGCGGTGACGACGCTCTAACAGAGATGACCGACGAATCCACCGACCCCACGGCCGACGTATCGCCTCCCGACCGACCCGCGACGGACGTCCTCTACGAGACTGGGCCCTCGCTTCGTCCGGCAGTGGTGAAACCAGCTCTCGCACTCGTCGTCGGCGTCCTCGTCGAGGCGTACGTCCTCACGCATCCACGGCTATTCGGTTCGCGACAGTACACCGAAATCGGCGCGTACGTCGTCGGCCTCGTCGTTCTCGTCCTCCTCGTGCGATACGCGGTACGCGTCTACCTGCTGAAACGTTACCGCTACACCATCACCGACGACGCCGTCCGCTGGGAGTACTCGCTGTTTTACAAGACTCGCTCGCGCGAACTCCCGTTCTCGAAGATACGAGGCCACGAGTTCCGACAGGACCGCATCCAGTCGGTGCTCGGGTTCGGGTCCGTCTCGTTTCTCTCCGGTGGGACGAACCGGAGTCTCGGCTTCCTCACCTTCGAGAACGTCGCGGACCCGGAAGAGGTACAGTCAGTCGTCAAGTCCCGACTCGACCCCTGACGGCGGCGTCCACCTCGGCCGCGGAACCGAAACGCCCTCGTTCGATGCCGTCCGACGTCGAATTATGACCGGTCGCTACGGCAGCCTCGATTACGCCCGACTCACGAAACGCGGGATGGCACTTGGCGCACTGCTGTTCGCCGTCGGTGCGGTCGGCGAACTCGCCGGCCGCGCCTTCTTCGGTGACCTCCCGGCGTGGGAGCTCTCCCTGCTGTTCGACGCCGAAATCCTCGGCATCGCGCTCCTCCTGGTGACGCCGTTCGTCTTCGGCATCGCGCTCCCCTTGACCGAGTAGGATGGACCCGCAGTTCCCGGACGCCGACGACCGACTCGTCCTCGACGCGGACTGCAGCCGCTGCCCCGCCCTCGTCGACTCCCGAACGTGTATCTCGTGGGGGAACGGCCCCCGCGACGCCGACGTCGTGGTCGTCGGCGAAGCGCCCGGCGCGGGCGACGCCGCGGCCGACCGGTGGCGGGGCGGCAACCACACCGGACTCGCCTACACCTCGCGACACTCCGGCCGGCGCGTCCGTCGACTGATGGCCGACGTCGGCGTCGCCGACCGGACCTACTACACGAACGCCGTGAAGTGCTTCCCCGCCGACGGAGAGGGGTCGAACCGCGAACCCACCGCCGCGGAACGGGCGAACTGTCGCCCGCACCTCGCGACCGAACTCGACCGGATCGATCCGACCGTCGTCCTCCCCACCGGCAAGCACGCGACGACGTCCGTCCTCGCGTTCGAGGACCGGGACGTCGACGGCTTCCTCGACGTCGTCCTCGAACCGTTCGACTGCCCCACGCTCGACGCGACGGTCGTCCCGCTCCTCCATCCCTCCTACCGGGACGTGTGGCAGTCCAGACTCGGCTACGACGACGCGGCGTACCGCCGCGAACTCGCCGCTCGCCTGCGGGACTGTGGCGTCGCCGTCGATTAGAAGAACGCGCGCGCCTCCGCGGCGTACGTCTCCGGCGCGACGTCGACGACGCCCTCGTCGTGGAGCGACGTGAAGAACGTGGCGTCGCTCCAGTAATACTCGTCGAACACCGACCGGGCGACGAGGTGGAAGACGGGCGGAGTCGCCGGGTCGTCCTCGGTGAGGTGGAGCGCGAAGTTGAAGCTGTTGAGGCCGACGTCGCCGTAGTGGGCGAGGGCGTTCTCGATTCCCGCCGCGAGGTCGGCGAGGGCGTCGTCGTCGGGCAGACCCGGGTCGTCCACGACGCCGACGAGGTGGCGGTGGTGTTTCGGCGCGAACGGGGCGACCCACTCGACGTCGCCCGTCGCTCCGACGTATCGCTCGCCGTCGCGTTCCTCGTCGACGAGTGCCGGCCAGTACGCCTCGTCCTCCTGTTCGTAGAAGGCGCGGGCCGCGCCCGCCTGGAGCCGCTGCTCGTTCGTCCCCTCCCCGTCGACCAGCGTCTGGACGTGCGGATGGATGATGCTGCTGCCGGCCGACCGGAGGAAGTTCATGTTCACCGACCCGAACTCGGCGTCGGCGTCGTGGTCCATCGCCCGCCGGACGTACTCCAGGGCCGCGACGAGGCCGTCCTCGAAGATCCCCGCCGTGAACTCGTCGATGGGGACGTAGTGGTCCTCCGTCAGGGCGACGACGTTCGAGTGTTTCCCGTAGGGGTTGAGGTTCGGAAACGACGTCGCCTCGCCGACGTGTCCGCGGTCCATCCCGACCCAGTCGGGGTAGGTCGGCGTCGTCTCGTCGACGCTGTCGGGACAGAAATAGCAGCCCTCGTCGTCGGTGACGACGGCCTCGATGTCGGGGTCCTCGGCCATCAGGAAGTGGTCCGAGACGACGCGGGCGTTCCGGTCGGTCAACGGGTCCCGCCGCACCTCCGTCTCGACGGTCACCGCCTCGAACTCTTCGAGCGGACTGTGGAACGACGCCTCCTGGACGTGCCGGTCGAACTCGATGGGCATGGAGACGAGATTGGGCCGGTCGGCGCAAAAGCTGCCGTGGGGCGAATCGTGCGTGCCCGTCGACAGGATACCGACGCCCACCTATCAGGTATATAGTCATACGTGAACGAATCCTAGCCTCGATACCAGTATAGTGGCATATCAGACCCTCGTACAGGTATTCCTGACCGAGCCAAAATATTAATGATGTGTCGCGACTCGCTCACGTACGAGACGGGCGTTCGTCAGCGGACGAGAAGGGCACCTAGAAATGGATTGCTATCGCTGCGGAAGCCGAGCAGATTACGACCGGATAACGGTCGGTCGGTCGACGGGAGACATCCTCGGGAGTTTCTGTACGACCTGTGAGACGGACCTGATGTCCCGGGAACCCGAGACGGCCGCGCCGTCGATGGCTACCTGTCGCCTCTGTGGCGGCGAATCCGACCTCCTCTTTCCGCAGTGGGACGCGTTAATCGAGGACGGGAACGAAACCGTCACTCCCGAATATACGATCGCACTGAACACGCCGGCCTGTTGTCTCGCGTGTGCCGTCTGGACTGCAAGCTATCCAGCCAACGCCCCCGGAATCGACTCCGGACGGATTGACGTGCCAGCGGTACATCCGGGAGCCTTTTTCCTCGCCATCGCATCACTCGCCCATGACGGACTGTATCTTCTGTCGCATCGTCGACGGCGACCTCCCGAGTCGAACCGTCTACGAGGACGACCACGTACAGGCGTTCCTCGACGCCAATCCCCTCTCGCGGGGCCACACGCTCGTCGTCCCCAAGTCCCACCACGAACGCGTGCACGACCTGCCCGAATCCCTCGCGTGCGACCTGTTCGCGGCCGTCCACGGGGTGACCGGCCGGGTCGAACGCGCCGTCGACGCCGACGCGACGACGGTGGCGTTCAACGACGGCCCCGCGGCCGGACAGGAGGTCAACCACGTCCACTGTCACGTCGTCCCGCGCTTCGAGGGCGACGGCGGCCGACCCGTTCACGCCGTCGTCGAGGACCGGCCGAACCTGAGCGACGAGGAACTCGACGCGGTAGCCGCGGAGATCTCCGGGGCGTGACGCTCCGGCGAGAGCGACTCCACCGGCTAAACCTCCGGCGCTCGGAGCGACACCGCGAAGCCGGCGACGCCCAAGACGCCGGCCAGGACGAACACAGAGAGGTAGTCGTCCGTCGCCCCGATGAGCCACCCAGCGACGACGGGGGCGAGGAACGCACCGGACGAACTCGCGCCCGTCACGACGGCGACGGCGGTCCCGGCGACGACGGGGTCGACCACCTCGCGCGCGTAGGCGAAAAACGACCCCATCCCCAGTTGGATGAAGAAGCCGGCGACCACTAACAGCACCAGCACGGCCACCACGCCCGACGTCCATCCGAGGACGACCGCCGCCGGCGTTCCGACGAGAAACGAGAGGATGGCGACGGGGCGACGCCGCGAGTCGAACACGTAGTCCGAGACGACGCCACCGCCGAATCGGGAGACGATTCCCACAGTGGGAAACAGCGCCACCAACAGGCCGCCCGTCGCTACGGGGATGCCGACCTCCTGGGTGAAGTAGGTGGGGAGCCACGAGTTGAGCAAGACGAAAAGCGAGAAGGCGAGAAAGGACATGGCACCGACGAGGGCGACGCGCCCGTCGTAGAAGACGCGAGCGAATTCGGCGCGCGTTGGTGTCGACGTCGACCCGCTGCCGACGTGCATCCCGGTGCTCGTCGCCCAGAAGGCCACGAACGGGAGGAGAGCCAGAACGCCCGGAACGACGAAGACGTACTGCCAGCCGAGCGCAGACTCGACGATCGGACCTCCGACCTGCGTCAGCGCGAATCCGGCGGGAGCGCCGGCGGTGAAGATGCCGATGGCCGTCCCTCGTGAAGCGGCCGGGAATGCGCTCCCGATGATGATGACGCTGGCGTTCCAGATGACGACGCTCGCGGTGCCGCCGAGGAGACGGGAGACGAGTAGTGAGGGCACGTCGCCGGCGAGCGCTGCCGCCGTGCCCCACGCTCCGGAGACGGCCAACGCCGCAACGGCACCGGCGACGACCCACCGGGGGTCCCGGCTGTCGACCAGCATGCCGGCGGGGACGCTCGCGAGAATCTGGACGCCGAAGGTGACGCTCACCACGAGGCCAGCGATCGAGGGACCGACCGACAGTCCGGCCATCATCCCCGGCATGGTCCCGGCGGGCGCGATCATGTACGCGTTCGACAGCGTCGAGCAGGCGAGCAAGCCAGCGCCGATACGCCGATGACGAGACACGTTCGGCAGTCACTCCCGTCCGTGTTAAGCCCTGCCGTTGCCGTGTGAAATCCGATATCGTGGCGGCGTCGATCGGCGGGCGACCGAGAGTTTTACACTGACGACGGAAGCAGTCGCCGTATGGCAGGAACTCCCACCGTAGCGCTCGTCGGTGCGACGGGCGGTGCGGGGACGACCCGAACGTGCGTCGAACTCGCCGCGCTTCTCGCGGGCGACGGGCGGACGGTGGCCGTCCTCGACGCCGCCTTCGCGACGCAGGGACTCGCCGACTATCTCGACGGGAGACTCGACCCCGACGTGACGTCGCTGCTGACCGACGCGGCGGACGAACCGCTCGAGAACGGGCTCGTCGAACTCGTCGACGACGCCCCCGGACGCGCGGCGTGTTGTCCGGCGTCCGCGCCGTTCGAGCGACTGGCACGGGCGAAAACCGCCGGCGCGGCGCGCGACTTCGAGGAGCGCATCGACGAGGCGAGCGAGGCGTTCGACGTCGTCCTCGTGGACACGCCGCCCGTCGCGGCGAATCAGGCCGTGGCCGCGGTGAACGCCTGCGACCGGACTGCGCTGGTGACGCCCGCGAGTACGCGCGGCCGGGACGCCGTCCAGCGGATGCGTGACCGACTCGCCGACCTGGCGGCCGACGTCGACGCCGTCGTCTCGACGCGGGGGAACGAGACCGCCGCGGACGTCTCCCTCCCGGAGACGGAGAGCGAAGTGAGCGCGGCACCGTCGGTGGCGACGGACGGGTCGTACGCGACGGCCGTCGCTCGCCTGGGCGAAAAACTGCTCGAAGCCGACGTCGACGTGCCGTCGGACGACGGCGTCTTCGGGTCGGTCAGCGACTACGTCTCGCGTTAGCGGAGATCGGTGGCGGAACTCATCGTCTCGCCGAGGGCGTCGCGTTTGGCGACGCTCGCGTTCGCCTCGGGTTCGAGGACGCCCTCGACGGCGTCGGCGAGTTCGGGCACGGCGTCGTGCGTCTCGACGTAGGTCTGGAGCGCGAACTCCGTCTCGTCAGCGCCCGAGAGGGCGAGCGCGTCGGCCCGCGAAACGTCGCCGGAGAGCCAGTCGCGAACCACCCGCCGGGCGGTGGGCGAGAGCGGGGAGACGCCCGCGACGCCACACCGGTGGAGGACTTTCGCGGCGGTCATCGGCGCGACGCCCGCCTCGCGAGCGCTGTCGCCGACGCTGGTACCGGCCGAATGCGTCTCCAGCACCGTCGCCGCCGCCTCCGGGGTACACGGGAGCGATTCCGCGTGCGAAGAGAGCCGCGAGACGAGGTCCGACTGCGTGGCGTCCACCGTCGGAACGCCCCGCTCGTTCTGGCGTTCCGTTATCTCGATGCCCGCCGCGATGTCCGACAGCCCCATAGCTTCGGTTTGTTACCCGACACGTCTAAAAACTACCGCCGCGACGGCCGGCGATTTTCGAACGTACCGGTAACCGATACGTTGTATCGCCGCTGGGATGGCGGAAATTCCGCGTTCCACCACCCTTTAAATAATGCATCGGGCCGAAACTCCAGTTGTGATGAGTGAGGCACGTACGACGCACTGTCCCGAATGCGACGGCCGACTGAAAGCGAACGACACCGAGACCATCTGCGCGCAATGTGGGCTCGTGGTCGCGGAAGATCACATCGACCACGGCCCGGAGTGGCGCTCGTTCGACGACGACGACACCAACCCCGAACGGACGGGCGCGCCGCTGACCCGATCGCGCCACGACCGCGGCCTCTCGACGGAGATCGGGCGCTCGTCCCGCGTGAAAGGCCGCAAGCGACGGCAGTGGGCGCGGATGCGCCGCCAGCACAGTCGTGCGCAGATTTCGAGCAAGCGGGAGCGCAATCAGGTGTACGCCTTCACCGAGATCCGGCGGCTCGTGAGTTCGCTGTCGCTCCCGCGACACGTCCGCGAGAGCGCGTGTGCGCTGTTCGAGCGCGCGCAGAACGAGGACCTGCTCCGCGGGCGGTCCATCGAGGGGTTCGCGTCGGCCGCCGTCTACGCCACCTGCCGCGTCTCGTCGGTGTCGCGGACCGTCGAGGAGGTCACCGACGCGGCGCGGGCGAGCGAAGGCGAACATCGGGCGGCGTACCGCGCGCTGAATCGCGAACTCGACCTCCCGACCGGCCCCATCGACCCCGCCGAGTACCTCCCCGGTTCGCGACGAAACTCGACCTGGACTCGACTGTCGAACGCCGCGCCCGCGAGTACGTCGACGAAGCACGGGCGCGGGGACTCGTCGCCGGCAAGAACCCCAGCGGCGTCGCTGCGGCCTGCCTCTACACCGCCGCCGTCGAGGAGAGTGCCGGCCTGACACAGCAACGCGCCGCCGACGTCGCCGACGTGACGCCGGTGACGGTCAGAAACACCTACACTGCCTTACAGGACTGAACTGCCGCCGCGAGGTTCTCGACGCTCCGTGCCGCCTCGCTCTCCGGCGCGGCTCGAACGACCGGCCTGTTCTCGGCTATCGACTTTCCGACCCGTGGGTCCGCCGGCACGACGGTGACGGGCGCGCCGAGGGCGCGTTCGACCGCCTCGGTCGGCGGCGACTCCACGACTCGATTGACGGCGACGCCGACGAGTCCAGCGTCGAGTTCGCGCGCCAACTCCCGCGTCCGCATCGCGTCGGCGAGCGCGAATCGACGGGGCGACGCGACGACGAGACAGGCGTCGGCGACGGCCAGCGGAACCCCCACGTCGGCGCGCAACCCCGCCGGACAGTCCACGACGACGTCGCCGTACTCGTCGGCGACGGCGCGGATCGCGTCACCGAGGCCGCGCACGTCCGCGGCGCGGGCCCCCGAGAGCGACCGGCCACAGGGGAGCAGTCGCACTCGCCCCTCACGGACGGCTTCGACGGGGTCCGCTCGCCCCGCCAGGACGTCGTGGAGGTCGGGACCCGGTCCGGTCGGTAGGTCCGCCATCCCGAGATCGGCGTCGACGACGACGGCCGCGAGCGCCGCGCCGAGGTTGTAGCTCAGCGTCGTCTTGCCGACGCCGCCTTTCCCGCCCGCGACGGCGACGATCACGCCAACCTCCGGAGCGCGTCGACGGGCACGTCCGTCTCCTCCGCTCGGTCGGCCAGTCGCTCGGCCGCGGTCGCGACGGCCCGCAACGCATCGGCGTCGGCAGTCAGCGTCTCCGGGAGCGACGTTACGGCGTCGAGGCCGCCCGCCGATTCGAGGACGTCGGCCGCTTCGACCACCGACGCGTCCGTCAGACCCTCGCCGTATTCGACGCGGCGTTCGACCGCTTCGAGCCACGTCGCCACCGACTCCGGCAGCTCCTCGTCGGTCCCGTCCGGGAGGCGGTTCGCCGACGGGAAATCGACCGGCGGCGTCACGCGCTCGGCGACCGTCGGTTCGGCCGTACCGTCCGCCGGACGCGTCGTCTCGGCGTCGTCGGGTGCCGCCGAGCGAGAAGCGGTCGCCGACGACGGAGACGGCTCCGCTCCCGTCGGTTCCGCGTCGCCCGCCCCGCCCGAGTCGGGGGTGGGGAGCGTCGACTCGTCGTCGACGTCGCAGGACGTCTCGCCGGCGTCGTCCCGGCCCTCGTCGGCGTCGTCGCCTCCGTCACCGACCGTCGGGAGCGGAACCGCGTCCGCGGGCGGCGACGGGTCGCCGAGTTCGCGTATCGCCGACTCGGCCGTCGTGCCGTCGTCGGGGTCGTCGACGCGTCCCTCGTCGGTGACAGACACCGGTGGTCGTTCGACCGACGCGGGACACGCGTATCCCAGCGACACCCGATCGTCGGCCGCGACGACGCCCACGAACCCCTCGTCGTCCCACCCGCGTTCGGGGACCCCTGCCGTCGCGGCGGAAGGACGTCCCCCGCCAGTTCGTTCTCGACGCGAACCCGTCGATCGACGGGCGTCGGGTTGTGTAGTTCGACCGTGACCAGCGCCATCCCGTCGACGGCGTCGACGGACCAGCCCACGTTCATAGCGGGGATGGTCGCGTCATTCGATTTAAATCACGGCCGGGGAAGCCGAACGACGGGCGCGTCGAGGCGGTCGGCGGCCGTCGCGGCGTCGTCGAACCGATCGGCCGCGAGGACGACAGGTGCACGGAGAGGTGCGACGCGGGCGACGCCGAGGGCCGCCGTCACCGCGTCGCCGTCGTACTCTCCGGGTTCGCCGCCGGCGTCGCCGTCGCCGGGGAGCGTCGCGACGGCGGCGGTGAACTCGTCGTAGACGGTCGCCGCGAGGTCCGCCCGCGCCCCGCGTTCGAGATTGGCGAGGCGGTCCGCCAGTTCGAGGCGTCGCTCCCGGCGGTCACGCGCGGCGCGTTCCCGCGCCTCCGCCCGGGAGAGCGACTGCTCCGCAGCGATGCGTTCCGTCTCGACTTCCGAGAGTTCGGTGATAGCGGACTCGAGTTCGGCCTCCGCGTCGGCCGCCGTCTCCCCGTCCGCCTCGCGGAGGGCCTGCACGCGGCCGCGGAGTGCCGCCACGCGTTCGCGCAGGTGCGCCTCGTCGTCGCCCGCCTCCGCGACTCGGCGGCGTATCGCCGCCACGTCGATGCCGTCCACCTCGAACTCCGTCAACTGCGTCCGGAGGTCCTCGATAGCCTCTCGCTGTGGTGCCTCGTGACCGAGGGCCCGCGCAGTCGTCGCCAGCGCACCTCGAAGGTCGAACGCGTCGACGGGGGAATCAGGCCGACGTAGTCGTGGACGGGCGTCGGCGACGGACAGGAGACGGATACCCCGTCGACGTCCTCGCCGCGGACTGCCCGGGCGACGGCCGCCGCCGAGACGCCGGCGTCGACGTCTATCGCCCGTCCCTCGTAGGTCCGGCCGGCGACGACGGCGTTCATAGCTCGCTGGCGTCGAGTCGCTCCGGGTCGGGGTGGTCGGTGCCGGCGGCGAATTTGGCGTACGGCGTGCTCGGCTTATCTCGCTTCTCGTAGGCCGCGGCCGCCTCCTGGACCGACTCGGGGACGTCCTCGTACTCGTTGAGCGGCGTCGTCCGCTCTATCTGCACCTCGGAGCCGTGTTTCTCGCGCAGGCGCAAGGCGAGAAACGCGCCGAGTTCGGTCGCTTCGAACAGGGCCGCCCGACCGAACCGGCGAACCACCGTCGCCTCGTGACTCCGACAGACGTTCCGGAGCGTCGTCCGCGCCGCCTGCGAGTACGTCACCACTAACAGCACGATGGCGACTGCACGGAGCGCCGACGTAAAAGTATCGTCGGTCAGTTGAGGGGTTCGACGTCGAACGCGGGCGGGTCGTCCATCAGGCCGCGAATCCGCTCGTGCGCCGCCGACGGGGAGGCGGCGACGACGACGACGCCGTCGACGCGGTCCGGCCCCGTCGCCCGGTAGGCCGACTTTCCTCCTCGCTCTCGAACTCCGTCGCGTACGTCCGCAGGATGGTCGCCACCCGGCGTTCGGTCGCCGCGAGATCCGTCTCCCCGCGTTCGAACTCGCGGAGGGCTTGCTCGACGTTGCGGAGGGCGGAGATGCGGTCCATCAGGTGGTCCGCAAGTGATCGGCTTTTGGCTGGTACAGCTCGCCTCGAGTCTTGAGCTTCTCGATTTCGTCTTCGGCCCGCGAGCGGTCCATGCCGATCTCGTCGGCGCGTTCGAGCACCTTCTCGACCGGCGCGCCCTCCTCGTAGTCGTCCTCGATGTCGGCGATGAGATGCTTGAGGTTCTTGATGCGGTCGCGCTGGCTCTTGGAGGTGCCCGTCTCGACCACGTCGGCGTCGAACTGACCCGTCTCGGGATCGACGCCGATGTCCTGCAGACAGGAGCGGACGATCTCGATGACGCGCTCGGCGTCCTCGCGTTCGACGGTATCCGAGAGGCGGACGCGGGCGCTGGCCTCCGAGAGACGGACCAGCGCTTCGAGCTTCCGCGCCGTCACCGGAACCGGGGCGTCCTCGTCGGTGCCTTTCTCGCGAAGGTCGACGTAGAACTCCCGGATGGCCGCCTTCGCTTCGTCGGTCATCGCCGGGAAGCAACTGCGCTTGGCGTAGGCGATGTATTTGCGCATGAGGCCCGGGTCGATTTCCGGAGCGACGTTCTCGGTGACGTCGTCGACCTGTTCCTGCGTGTACTCCGAGTTGGTCATCCGGGTGCGCTGGGTGTTCAACTCGCCCGCGTAGTTCGTCTGCAGGATGTGGTCGGCGAGGTTGGCGTCCTTCTCGGGGTCGGGCTGGTCCGTCACCGTGAAGATGAGGTCGAACCGCGAGATGAGCGCGGGTTCGAGGTCTATCTGCTCGCCGATGGGTTCGTACTGGTCGAAGCGGCCGTATTTGGGGTTCGCCGCGCCGAGGAGCGAACACCGCGCTTTGAGGGTGGCGTTGATGCCCGCCTTCGAGATGGAGATTTTCTGCTGTTCGAGGCCTTCGTGCATCGCGGAGCGGTCCTCGGAGTTGTGGACGACGAGCCCGTTCGCCACGAAGTTGTGCGTCCCCTGGACGGTCAGGTCGTAGACCTTGGGGTCGGTTCGGGTCTCGATGGCGTCGAGAAGGCCGGCGACGGCGTCGTGTCGTGCCCGGATGCGTTCGAGGGCGGCGTCACGAACCTCGTCGAAGCGGTCGGTGTCGACGACGCCACGGAACCAGCGTGAGACGGTCGAGCCCGCCACGTCGAGGTCCGACGCGAGCGACGCGTAGGAGACGTCGTATCGGTCGAGTTCGACCCAGAGGTCGTCCCACGAGTCGGCGTCGACGTCGTTGGCGAGAAGCGAGCGAGCGCGAGATTCGGCGGCCGAGACGGGGCAGCCGAGGAGGGTTGCGAGGTCGTTTCGAAGGACGGAGAGCCGGTCGTCGGCGTCCGCTGCGGCGACGGAATCGACGGCGTCGACGCGACGCCACTTCACGTCACCGCGGACGAGGGAGCGAAACACGTCGAACTCCGCGTCCGCGACGCTGGCGACGACGTCACGAAGTCGGTTCCGAACGAGGGCGCGGAGTTCCTCGTCGTCGCCCCAGCGAGCAGAAATCGTCGGCTGTGAGACGTCCGCCTCGTCGGCAATCTCGGCCTGTGAGACGTGGTACGTCCCTTTCAGCTCGGCGAGCGTGTCCCACGAACACGGCGTCGAGAGTCGTTCGCGGTCAGTTTCGGCGTCTCGAACACGCGACTCGAACGCGTCGAGGACGGTCCGCGCCCGATGGAGCGAGACGTCCGCCCGCCCACACTCGAAGTCGGCGTACGTACCGGCAGGCAACCCACACTCCGACTGGTGGAGACGGAGCGATTCCCGAATCGCCCGCAGTCGGTCACCGATTCCGGGAACGACGTCGAGGATAGTCCGGTCACCGGAGGCGTTCTCGCAGACGGTATCGAGCGCCGCCTGTTTCCGGTCGAGCACGAAGCCGACGTGGCGGTTGTACGCCGATAGCGAATCGGCGGCCGTGATAGCGAGGACGTGGATGTCACGCTTCTCCGATTTCTCACGCGTCTGAATCTGCGAGGAGATTCCGAACTCCAACAGGAGGCTCTTTGTCCCCAACAGGAGTTCGTAACTGGCGGAGTAGATCCGAACGTTTCCCGTCCGCGTATCGACCGAGCCTTCGCTGTCGGCGAGCGCCCGGACGAACGCCGCTTTCGCCTCTCGCGTCAGGTCGGTCACGCCGTCGGGGAAGGCTTTCCCGTCGTACGTTTCGAGGTTCATCCCGGCGTCGAGGACGGCGTCGGCGTAAGCCTTGCCGGGGAGGCGGACCGTCTCCACGCCGTCGTCGCGCCGCTCGCTCGGTGGGCGGACCGGGTCGGCGTCGAACGCCGCCCGACAGGCGCGTTCGAAATCCACGAGGAGTCGCTCCTCCGCGTTCGTGAATCGGATGCCGTAACTCCCGCCGGCGCGGTCGTAGAAGACGTTGCCGTCGCCGGAGAGATAGCCGAGAATCGCGCCGAGTGCGGCCGCCGAGTCCCGTTCGGCGGGGCGCGTCTCCGCGGCGGCGACTCCGCCGTCGCTCGCCGCGTCCGGGAGCGCCCGTGGAACGTACACCCAGTCCCCGGCTTCGAGGTCCGCGGCGGGTTTCTCCACGCGATTCCCGTCTTCGAAGACGAAATACGGGTGGTCGTCGGTCGCGGTCACCGTCTCCCCGGATTCGAGACGGACTTCGGTCAGGTCGTCGGGCGCGTCGTACTCGTGGATTGCGGTCACCGGCCGACTGACGAGTCGGCCGTCGTCGGTCATCGTCCACGCGTCGAAGTCGACGTCGCGAATCGTCCGCCCGTTCGGAAGGGTTTCGATAGCCCCGTCGTCGGCCGCCTCCCGCGCCAGTTCGCCGATGCGTCGAACGCGGCCGTCGCCGAGGTGGACGAGCGTGTCGCCGGTCACACAGCGCATCTTGTCCAACTCGTCGATAGCGGCGATACCCTTGTCCGCGAGGACGAGCGCCCCCGCCTCCAGTGTCCACTGCTGGCCGTCGCTGAAGTCGTCGCGGACGGCCGCGGCAGTGAGACCCGCCGCCGACGACCCCTTGCCGGAGGTGTAGACCGAGCGTGGCGCAACGTTTTGGATATATGATAAGAGCTGGCTCTTCCCGGTGCCAGGGTCACCGATGAGAAGCATATGCAGGTCGCCACGAATCCGCGACCCGTCGGGGAGATGTTTGGTGACGCCCGAAAAGAGCTGGAGAATCATGGCGAGTTTCTCCTGGTCGTAGCCGTAGATGGAGGGAGCCACGGAGTCGACCATTCGCTCGTAGATGTCGTCGTCGTCGGAGAGTTCGACGATTTCCCGGACGTCGTCCTCGGTGATGTCCATATCCTCGAACTCTTCGTCCTCGATCTCGACGCTGACGCCGTCCATGTAGAGGTCGAAGATTGCCGACTTCTCCTGTTCGGACCCCTGCTGTTCGATGTGGAGGACGCCCGTGACGGTGACGTGGTCGCCGGCGGTCACCTTGCCGGTGACGTCGTCTTCGATGTCGACGTCGATGCTCTGGGGCGTCTCGCCGCCGCGCAGGCCCTCGGGGCTCTCCTGGATGCGGAGTTTCTGCGAGTCGACGAACTCGGACTGATCGTAGTTGACTCGGAAGGGACCCTGTCGCTCACAGCCCTGACACTCGTGGGGTTCCTGAAAGCTCCCGTCGGTCTGGGGGATGTAGGTCATAGTGCCACAGCGCTGGCACTCGAACGCGGCCTCCGTGATCTTGGGTCGAACGTCCGTCGCCTTGCGGACGATACCCTGGACGCTGACGAGTTTGCCGACGTGGTCGTCGTGGACCCGGATGTCGCGGATGTCGACGTGGTCGTCGAGGTTCCGCACCCGGACGTGGGCCTGCCCGAGTTTGACGTCCGCGGGCAGGTCGTAGAGGCGGAGCGCCTCCTCGGCGTACTCCCGGAGTTGGTCCGGCTGGGTGCGGTAGTCCTCGGCGAGGTCCGGATCGAACGTGTAGAGGTCGTCGTAATCGATGTAGAGCGAGCGCTGTTCGTTGGGGTAGCGCTGGGCGAGTGTGCTTATCTCGTCGCGGTAGTAGTTGCGAAAGAACCGACCGAACCGGTCGATGAGTTCCTGGTTCTGCGACGATTGCGCCATCGACAGTGGGTTGGTCGTCATCGGTTAAGGTGTTTTGCTTCGAATAGGCCGTCGTCGGGTCGAGTGGAATCGGTGGGGTAGTGACCTCGAAAGCCCTCGTATTCGTCGACGAGACGGAGACGACAGTGACCTCGAAAGCCCCGCCCAACGGCCTCCCCTCCCCAGCCACGGGTGCCCGCCCGGAAGCGGGCACGATACCCTCGCGCGCTATGGTCGCGCGACGGAGCGCGCGACAGCGCGCGCCGCTCGATTCGTCCGGTCAACGGGCGCGGCTCGCTGTTTTATCAGCGAGCCACGGGGAGGGTCCGGCGGTTGCGGTCCCTGGGGGACTGAAAGGGCGAGGCGGTCTCGGGGAAGCACGGCGACGTAAGCACAGCGAGACGGCAAAGCCGTCTCGCAAGCCGTGCGGGCGACTCGCGTGTCGCCCGCACGACACCGCAGGCCGAAGGCCGAGGCGCGTGGTTCGAAAGGCGCAAAGCGCCTTTCGTCATCACGAGAGAGCTCTGCTCTCTCGAACGACAGCGAGAGTCTCGCGAGCGGAGCGAACGAGACCTCGGGAGAGCTTTGCTCTCCCGGTGCGCGCGACCCGAGAGCGCCGAGGGCTTTCGAGGGCACAGTCACTCTCACGCAGGGTCATTCGAAGGCGTTCGAGGACACCCGGACACCGACTCATCCGAAGGATCGAACGAACTACCCGCAACGTTTTGACCGATGGGGCGATACTACCCCCGAATGGAACTGACGGCCATCCCGGGGGTCGGCGAGAAGACGGCGGCGGCGCTGTCGGAACTCGACGACGCCGAGCGCGCGCTCCGGGAGGGCGACGTAGCGGCGTTGGCACGCGCCCCGGGCATCAGCGACGGGCGGGCGGCGGCCATCGCCCGGGCGGCCATCCGCCGCGAACACGGCGACGGCGGCGACTTCCTCGCCACGGAGAGAGCGGACGAAATCTACCGCGACGTCCTCTCGCTGCTACAGGCGCGGACGGTGACTGACTACGCCGCCAAGCGACTGGAGACGTTTTTCCCCACCGCGTCGACGTCGCGCATCGAGGAGGTTCGCGCGTTCGCCGAACGGGCGGCGGAACGCGACCCCGACCCGGCCGTGCTCGACGCCCTCGACGGCGTCGAACCGCTCCGCCCCGCGCCCACGGTTCGCGTCCGGGAGCGCTGTCTCGCCACGACGGACGCCGAGACGTACGCCGCCGCCGAGCGGGCGATCCCCGAACTCTCGGTCGAGGTGGTAGACGACGCCCGCGACCTCTCGGAACTCGCGCGGTCGTACTCGGCCGTCGTGGCGCTGGACGAGACGTTCGCCGGCGTGGACGTGACCGGCGACGTGCGCGTCGAACCGAACGCCCTCGACGACCCCCACGAGGTCGTCCCCGAGCGACTGCTCGCCTTCTTCGCCGAGAATCGCGAACGCCTGCTGGCGGCCGCCGACGTCCACGAAGCGGCCGACGTGGACCCGCCCTGTGACCTCGCCGACTTGCGCGACGCGCTCTCCCGACTGGACGACGACGGCACCGTCGCCGGCGACGACGAACTCGACCGACTCACCGCCGCCGTCAACGACCTCGACGCCGCCATCTCCACCGCCGAATCCGTCGCCAACGACCACCTCCGCGACGTCATCCGCGAACGCGACGTCACCATCGAGGGGACCGACTTCCTCTCGCTGGTCGAACAGGGGGCGCGGGTCGATACGCTCCTCACGCGCGAGTTGGCGGACGAGTTCGACACGGCTCTCGAACGCGCCCGCGACCACCTCGTGGAGAGCCTCGGCATCGGCGCGGACCAGGCCGACCTCGTGGAGCGCGTCTTCGCGGGCGACCCCTCCTTCCCGATCGAGCGAAACGAGGAGGCCGTCTCGCGCCTCCGGACGGAACTCACGGCGGCGCGAGACCGGCGCGCCGAGCGACTGAAATCCGATCTCGCGCGGGATCTGGGCGCGTTACGTGACCCCGTCGAGGAACTGGTCCGGGACGCGCTCGAACTCGACGTCGAACTCGCGATTGCCCGGTTCGTCCGCGATTTCGACTGCACGATGCCGACGTTCGCGGGCGAGGGCTTCGACGTCGAGGGCGGGCGATCGCCCCTCCTCGACGTCGACTTCGCAGCCGTCGACCCCGTCGACTACGGCGTCTCGGGCGTGACGCTCCTCTCCGGCGTCAACAGCGGCGGGAAGACCTCCACGCTCGATCTGGTGGCCGTCGTCGTCGTGCTGGCGCACATGGGACTGCCGGTGCCGGCCGAGGACGCCCGCATCGGCCGCGTCTCGGAACTCCACTACTACGCCAAGACGCAGGGAACGCTGGACGCCGGAGCCTTCGAGAGCACGATCCGCGAGTTCGCCGACCTCGCCGAGGGGGCCGACGACCGACTCGTCCTCGTCGACGAACTGGAGAGCATCACCGAACCGGGAGCGAGCGCGAAGATCGTCGGCGGCATCCTCGAAGCGCTCGACGAACAGGACGCCACGGCCGTCTTCGTCTCCCACCTCGCCGAAGAGATCCGGGCCGTCGCCGACTTCGACGTCGCCGTCGACGGTATCGAGGCCGTGGGACTGGTGGACGGCGAACTCCGGGTGAACCGCTCGCCCGTCAAAGATCACCTCGCGCGATCGACGCCCGAACTCATCGTCGAGAAACTCGCGGACGAGGCGACGTCGGGCGACGTCGCCGGCGACGCCGACTTCTACGACCGACTGCTGGAGAAGTTCGACGGGGAGTAATTCCCGTCAGCCACGCGTCCGCCGTGTGCGCCACCTGTCCGACGGAATCGCGGCAAGCGTTAAGTATCCGCCCGAGCGTGGTGAAAGTGATGACGGACGACCCCGAAGAGGGGATGCTGTCGTGGGACGAATCCGTCTTCCGGGACGAACACGTCTTCGAGATCGATTACGTCCCGGAGGCGTTCAACCACCGCGAGAGCCAACTGGAGAGTCTGAAATACGCCCTCCGACCAGCGGTGCGCGGCTCTCGTCCCCTGAACACGATGGTTCGCGGCCCGCCGGGGACGGGCAAGACGACGGCCGTCCAGAAGTTGTTCGGCGAACTCACCGGCCAGCCCGACGTCCGCACCGTCCGCGTGAACTGCCAGCTCGATTCGACCAGGTACGCCGTCTTCTCCCGCGTCTTCGAACACATCTTCGAGTACGAACCCCCTCCTCGGGCATCTCGTTCAAGAAACTGTTCGGCCAGATCACCGACCGCCTCGTCGAGGAGGAGGAGGTCCTCGTCGTCGCCCTCGACGACGTGAACTACCTGTTCTACGAGAACGAAGCCTCGGACACGCTCTACTCGCTGCTGCGCGCCCACGAGGGCCACACCGGCGCACGAATCGGCGTCATCGTCGTCTCCTCGGACCTCGCGCTCGACATCATGGACGAACTCGACGGGCGCGTCCAGAGCGTCTTCCGCCCCGAGGAGGTGTACTTCCCCCGGTACGATCAGCGCGAAATCGTCGACATCCTGGGCGAACGAGTGGAGAGGGGGTTCCACGACGGCGTCATCGGCCCGCAGGAACTCGACCACGTGGCCGAACTCACCGCCGAGAGCGGCGACCTGCGGGTGGGGATCGAACTCCTGCGCCGCGCAGGGCTGAACGCCGAGATGCGCGCGAGCCGGGCGATCAGCGCCGACGACGTCGAGAAGGCCTACGACAAGTCGAAGTACGTCCACCTCTCGCGGTGTCTGCGCGAACTCTCCGACTCCGAGCGCGCGCTGGTGGAGGTCATCGCCGACTACGACGGCGAACAGGCCGGGGCCATCTACGAGGCGTTCCACGAGGACACGGGGCTCGGATACACCCGCTACTCCGAAATCGTCAACAAACTCGACCAGTTGGGCGTCATCGAGGCCGACTACGCCGACGTCGAGGGACGCGGCCGATCGCGGGCGCTCTCGCTCGCCTACGACGCCGGAGCGGTGCTCGACCGGCTCGAACTCCTCGACGTGGGGACGCAGGTCGAGTTCGAGCGTCCACGCACTCCGGTTCTGTTCGGCCAACCGCCAGTACGTCTCGGCGACGTCGTCCGGGTCGAGATACGCCTCGGGATCGGCCACGTCCGCATCGGGGCGTATCTGCCCGTCGATGACGACGTGGGCGACGTGGACGCCCTCGGGGCCGAGTTCCCGCGCCATCGACTCCGCGATGCCGCGGACGGCGAATTTGGCGGCCGAGAAGCCGACCGCCCCCTCGCGGCCACGCACCGACGTCGTCGCGCCGGTGAAGACGACCGTTCCGCCGTCGCCCGCGACCATGTCCTCGACGGCCTCCTGTGCACAGAGAAAGCCCCCGCGCGGCCCGACTTCCCACGCCCGGTCGAGTTCGTCGACCGAGACGTCACGGAGGCCCTTCCACGCCGCGCCGCTGGCGTTGTTGACGAGGACGTCTACGGGGCCGAACGCCTCCCGAATCTCCGCGAACGCCTCGCGGACGGCCGACTCGTCGGTCAGGTCGGTGGGGACGGCCAGCCCCGATCCCTCGGTGCCGTCCAGTTCGGCGGCGAGACCGTCGAGGTAGGACGCCGACCGCGCCAGTAGCGCGACGTCACATCCTTCCGTGGCGAACCGGTGGGCGACGGACGCCCCGAGACCGGGGCCGACGCCCGCGACGACGACTGTGCGTGCCATACGCCGTCGTCGACCGGGGGAGCAAAACGTTTGGGCGCGATCGGGCGGGCGCGTCGAACGGGGTTCGGACCGGCCGGGAGCACTACCCGGTAATCGGGAAGACGCTGTCGTAGAGAGCCCAGAGCGCGCCCAGTGCGGTGAGCGTGCCGACGAGTTTCCCGACGCCCGCGGCCGTCGTGGCGAAGCCGCGAGTCGCGTTCACGACGTCGGCGAGCAGGACGACACAGATTCCGAGGAGGAAGACGACGACGAGTAACAACTGACGGATCGAGAGGCGGGGTCGATCGGGGGAACTCATGTGCGTGACGTGTCTCGCTTCGCCGAATAGCGCTTTTGCCTCGGCGTCGAGCCGCCGCGTCCCTCGCGGCCGGCGGTCACGGGAGCCACCGCCGATTACTCGGCCGCGACCCGCCGCGCGGCGTCGACGACGAGCAAGTCGAGCGTCGCGAACCCGACGCCGATCAGCGCGCCCACGAGCGGGGAGAACGCGGTGCCGAGAAGCGCGAAGATGGCGACGAACGTTAGGTCGCCCGTCGCGCTCGCGATAGCGACGAGGAGGCCGTAGAAGAACGCGAGGCCGGCCACCGCGCCCCACTTCCCGCCCGCGGCGACGGTCGGCCGGGGGCGGAGAAGTCGGCCTCGGTCAGCCACCGTCGGTTCGTCGCCCACGTCACCCCCCACAGCAGGAGGTAGAGCGCGAGGCCGACCCCCGTTCCGACGCCGTGCAGGAGCGACCCGAGCGCCCCGACGCGGTGGAGGATAGCGACGGGGACGACGACGAGGACGGCGACGTGAAAGCTCGCCAACCCCCACGCGAGAAGCGGGTCCGAGGCGGGGACCGCCGTCGGGTCGGTGGTCGTCGCATCGGCGGTCGCCGCACCGGCGTCGCCGGCGTCAGCCATGGGCGAGGACCTCCCCGAGCGCGACGACGGCGACGAGCGAGAGCGTCGTCGCGGCGTAGCCGCGTTCGAGAGCCGTCTTGTCCGGGGCGGAGCGCTGCCGCCACGCGACGACGACGGCCGTACGGACGGCCGACAGCAGGAGAATCGCGGCGACCAGCAGGAGCTTGAGCGTGAGCGTCGCCCCCCACCGGCCGCGAGGGAGCGACGGCGTGAACGCGCCGAGGTTGCCGACGCCCGTCATCACGAGCGTCCCCAGCGCGGCCCAGAAGGCGAACTCGTAGACGGTGGCGACGGCGAGCGACGCCTCGCCCGGGGCGGAGCGTCGGCCGACGGCCCACGTGAGGGCGGCCCCGCCGACGGCGACGGCCACGCCGAGGACGTGCAACCAGCGAACGAAGAGGTGCGCGAGGGCGAGGGGAACCATGCGCGGGCGTACTCACGGGGGTCGTAAGTAGCCACCCCTCCGTGACTCGCTTTCCGAATCGGGCGGTTTTGGCGCGCGCGGTGCTGACACCGCGTATGAAGACCACTGGCGGGAGCGACGCCGCGAAACGCCGCGCCGGGGAACACGCGGCCGAACTCGTGACCGACGGGAGCGTCGTCGGCCTGGGGACGGGCAGCACCGCCGCCCACGCCATCCGCGCACTGGGCCGCGCAGTCGACGCCGGCCTCGACGTCCGGGGCGTCGCTACGTCGTACGCCTCGCGCCGACTCGCGCGCGACGTCGGGATACCGCTCGTCGCGCTCGAAGCGGTCGACCGGGTGGACGTCGCCATCGACGGCGCGGACCGCGTCGCCGACGGCGACCTGATCAAGGGCGGCGGGGCGGCCCACGCCCGCGAGAAGGTGGTCGCGGCGGCCGCCGATCGGTTCGTCGCCGTCGTCGACCCGTCGAAACTGGCCGCGACGCTGGACCGGGCGGTCCCGGTCGAGGTGTTACCCGACGCACAGGCGCTGGTGGCGCGGCGCGTCCGCGACGCCGGCGGCGACCCGACGCTCCGGACCGCCGACCGGAAAGACGGTCCCGTCGTCACCGACAACGGCAACCTCGTCCTCGACTGCGACTTCGGCGAGATCGCCGATCCCGGGGGCTGGCGGCCGACCTCTCGTCGACCCCGGGCGTCGTCGAGCACGGCCTGTTCGTCGGCGTCGCCGACGAGATTCACGTCGGCCGCGAGGACGGCGTCGAGGTGCTGCCGGCGGCCGACGAGTGAGAGTCGCGTCGCTGGCGGGTGGAAAAATATCGGAGAACGGGAGCCGGATTACAGGTCGCGAGGCTGGACCGTCTTGCGGTCGTTCTGTTCCGCGCGACGGGCGGCGTCTTCGAGGAGTTCCTCGACTTTGTCGTCGAGTGCGTCGTAGAAGTCCGAAGCGACGTTCTTGTCCTGGAGCGCTTCCTTGACAGCGGCTTTGACAATAAGGTCTGCCATACAGGTTCCACTATCCCCGCCCTTATTAAAAAGATTTCCCAAATCGGCCGCATGTACCGCCATAGACTGCTTTCTCGCGTTTTTTCGTCACGGCGATTCAAATACCGGGCGAGAAATCGACACGTACGAGTCCCCTCCCGATCGACTGAGAGTATGCGCGACATCCTCGACGCGGTGGCAGCGGGCGATCTCTCGCCGGCGGAGGCGGAGGCCCGCCTCGCGGGGTACGCGACCACCGAGGCCGGGCGATTCGACGCCGCACGGGAACGGCGACGGGGCGTCCCGGAGGCCATCCTCGCGGAAGGAAAGACGCCCGGCGAAGTAGCGACGCTGGCGACGGCGGCACTGGAGACGACGGGGCGCGCGCTCCTGACGCGCGTCGACGAGGCGGCCGTGGCGGCGGTGACGGACGCCGTCCCCGGGGACGCGAGCGTCGACCACGACGAACGCGCCCGGACGGTGGTCGTCCACGGCCCGTCGTACGAACCGCCGTCGGTCAACGCGACGGTGGCCGTCGTCACGGCGGGGACGTCCGACGCCGAGGCGGCGGGCGAGGCGGCGGTCCTCGCGCGCGAACTCGGCGCGACGGTCGAACGCGTCTCGGACGTCGGCGTCGCCCACCTCGGGCGCATCGTCGACAACCTCGAAACGCTCCGCGCGGCCGACGTCGCCGTCGTCGCCGCCGGCCGCGAAGGGGCGTTACCCACCGTCGTCGCCGGCCTCGTCGACACGCCCGTCATCGGCCTCCCCGTCTCGACGGGGTACGGCTTCGGCGGCGACGGCGAGTCCGCGCTCGCGGGAATGCTCCAGTCGTGTACCGTCCTCTCGGTGGTCAACATCGACGCCGGCTTCACCGCGGGCGCACAGGCCGGCCTCGTCGCACGGGCCGTCGGCGCGGCGCGACGCGACGCGGCCGACGAATAGGAGACGGCGACCGTCGCGTCGCTCGACGGCGGCTGCCGACGCGAAGCGATCCAAACTCTCCTGTAGGTCCCCGACGAACGCCCGAACGGATGCATTACGTCTACGTCGTCGAGTGCCGGGACGGCACCTACTACACCGGCTACACCACCGACGTCGAACGCCGCGTGGCCGAGCACGACGCCGGCGAGGGGGCGAAGTACACCCGCGGTCGGACGCCGGTCGAACTCGTCTACACCGAGTCGTTCGAGAGTCAGTCGGCGGCGATGTCCCGCGAGCACGAACTTAAATCGCTCTCGCGGGCCGAGAAAGAGCGCCTCGTCGACGCCGAGTAGCCGAAAAATCGCGGTCGGTGACGTCCAGATCCGCCTCGAACGTCTCACCGCAGGCGTCGCACTGGAAGACGGCCTGTGCCACCGAGGTGAAGACGTGTTTGATCGTCTCGACGAGGGACATTGGTCTCCCCCAGTTCGACGTTTTACGGTCGCCAAGATGATAGTTTCGGCGGCGAAACGACGCCGGACGAACGGCCACCGGGAGGCCGACGCCCACCTTTTGCCGTCCGAACGGGAGAGTCAGATATGGACGCAATCTCGTTCGGGACCGACGGGTGGCGGGCGCCCCTCGACGTGTTCACAGACGCCCGCGTCCGCGTGGTCGGACAGGCCGTCGCGGACTACCTCCGCGACGAGGGTCGCGACGCGCCCGTCGCCGTCGGCTACGACGCGCGAGAGACCTCCGAAGGGTTCGCCGAATCGCTCGCCGAGGTGCTCGCCGGCAACGGCTTCGACGTCCGCCTGCCCGAACGGGACTGTCCGACGCCCGTCGTCGCGTGGGCCATCGTCGACCGGGGCCTGTCGGGCGCGCTGATGGTGACCGCTTCCCACAACCCACCGGAGTACAACGGCGTGAAGTTCATCCCCGACGACGGCGCGCCCGCCCTCCCGGAGGTGACCGACGCCATCGAGGACCGCCTCGCCGAACTGGACCTCCGCCCCGAAGCGGAGCGTGGGAACGTCCGGCGCGTCGACTTCGTCGCCTCCCACGCCGCCCACGCCCGCGAACTGGTGGACGCCGACCTCTCCGGGACCACCGTCGTCTACGACGCCATGCACGGGAGCGGTCGGGGCGTCACCGACGCCCTCCTCGAATCCGCCGGCGCGGAGGTGGTTCGCCGGCGGTGTGACCGCGACCCGACGTTCGGCGGCGTACCGCCCGAACCCAGCGCCGAACATCTGTCGGCGCTGGCCGACGCCGTGACCGATCACGACGCCGACCTCGGCATCGCCAACGACGGCGACGCCGACCGACTGGCCGTCGTGACGCCCGGCCGCGGCTTCCTCGACGAGAACCTCTTTTTCGCCGCCGCCTACGACTACCTGCTCGAAGACGCCGCCGGTCCCGCCGTCCGCACCGTCTCGACGACGTTCCTGATCGACCGCATCGCCGAGGCCCACGGCGAGGAGGTGTTCGAGACGGCGGTCGGGTTCAAGTGGGTCGCCGACGCGATGGTCGAACACGACGCCCTCGTGGGGGCGAGGAGTCCGGCGGCTTCTCCATCCGCGGCCACGTCCCCGAGAAGGACGGCGTCCTGATGTCCCTGCTCGCGGCGGCGGCGACGGCCGAGGAACCGATGGACCGCCGGGTGGACCGCCTGCTCGACGAACACGGCCGCATCGTCGCCGACAAAATCAGCCTCGACTGCCCGGACGCGGAGAAAGCCCGGGTGCTGGCCGAACTCGAATCCGTGATCCCCGAACGAGTAGCCGGCCGCGAAGTCGCGGAGGTGGTGACCCTCGACGGCTTCAAACTCCTGCTTGCCGACGGGTCGTGGCTCCTCGTCCGGCCGAGCGGCACCGAGCCGAAGCTCCGCGTCTACGCCGAGGCGGAAAGCGAAAAGCGAGTGGGCGCGCTCCTGGAGGCCGGACGGGAACTCGTGACGCCGCTGCTCTGCCCTCTCGCACGCCCCACAGCCGACCGTCGCGTCGACCGACGTTGAAGCCGAGCGACTCGTAAAACGGCCGTACGCGGGGGTCGAAATCGGCCGTGAGACGGTCACGCCGGTCGGCCGCCGCCTCGACGAGGGCGGTGCCGATCCCCTGACCCCGCCGCGACCGGCGGACGGCGACGGCGTCGACGTGGTCGCCGTCGAGAACGAGGACGCCGACAACCCGGCCCTCGCAGTCGGCGACGAGAACGTCCCCCGAACCGACGGCGGTGCGGACGGCGTCGTGGTCGAGTTCGAGCATCGCGGCGTCGACGACGCGCACGACGGCCAACAAGTCGTCGTCGGTCGCCGGTCGAACGGAACTCGTCACGCACCGCCGCCCTTGATGAGGCGGAGCACCCGGACTCGGTCTCCGGTCACCGTCCCGTCTTCGGGCACGGGCGATCCGTCCACGAGGACGGCGACTTCGTGCGGGCTGTAGCCGAGTTCCGCGAGGAGGTCCGCGTAGGTGGCGTCGTCGCGGAGCGACACCTCGTGGACCGCGTCGCCGACGACTTCGGTGGTCACTTGCATGAGTGAACACAGGCGTGGCGGGGAATGAGCCTTCTGCACCGACGGGGGAAGATTCGTCTCGGGGAGTTTATGAGGCGACGAGCGCCTAACGGAAGTATGAGCGAGGCCGAGGATTCGTCGCCGGGGCGGGAGATCTGGATCGAGAAGTACCGCCCACAGACGCTCGAAGACGTGTACGGGCAGGAGGACATCGTCTCCCGGTTGCAGAGCTACATCGCACAGGGCGAACTGCCCCACCTATTATTTTCAGGTCCAGCAGGCGTGGGGAAAACTACCTGTGCCACCGCCATCGCGCGCCAGATTTACGGCGAGGACTGGCGCGGGAACTTCCTCGAACTCAACGCCTCCGACCAGCGCGGCATCGACGTGGTGCGCGACCGAATCAAGAACTTCGCTCGATCCAGTTTCGGCGGCTTCGACTACCGCCTCATCTTCTTGGACGAGGCGGACTCCTCACGTCGGACGCGCAGTCGGCGCTCCGTCGGACGATGGAGCAGTTCTCGGACAACACCCGCTTTATCCTCTCCTGCAATTACTCCTCGCAGATCATCGACCCCATCCAGTCGCGGTGTGCGGTGTTTCGCTTTGCCCCCTTTCGGACGAGGCGGTGGCCGGGCAGGTGCGCGAGATCGCCGCCGCGGAGGACATCGAACTGACCGACGAGGGACTCGACGCCCTCGTCTACGCCGCCAGCGGCGACATGCGCCGCGCCATCAACACGCTGCAGGCGGCGGCGACGACGGGCGAGGTGGTCGACGAGGAGGCCGTCTACACCGTCACCAGCACCGCCAGGCCCGAGGAGATCGAGGCGATGGTGACGGCGGCCATCGACGGCGACTTCGCCAAGGCCCGATCGACGCTCGAAACCTTGCTCGTGGACGCGGGGATGGCCGGCGGCGACGTCATCGACCAGCTCCACCGGTCGGTCTGGGAGTTCGACGTCGACGAACGCGCGACGGTCCGCCTGATGGAACGCCTCGGGGAGGCGGATTATCGCATCGCCGAGGGCGGTAACGAGCAGGTGCAACTGGAGGCGCTGCTGGCGTCGCTGGCGCTGGACTGAGACGTGATTCGCCGGACCCAGCGTCCCTGCGGGCGATGAACGGGAGTCCCGGAACTGTTTTAGGCGACGACAGGCCAACAGGAAGTAATGAGCGAACTCGAAGCGGAGTATCGCCTCGACTACTTCGAAGCGGAGGATTTCACCCGCAAACAGTGTCCCGGATGCGGGGTCTACTTCTGGACGCGGGACGAGGCCCGCGAGACCTGTGGCGAGCCCCCGTGTGACGACTACACCTTCATCGACAATCCGGGGTTCGACGACGCCTACTCTCTGGAGGAGATGCGAGAGCAGTTCCTCTCGTTTTTCGAGGCCAACGACCACGAACGCATCGAGCCGTATCCGGTCGCCGCGAACCGCTGGCGCGACGACGTGCTGTTGACGCAGGCGTCTATCTACGACTTCCAGCCGCTCGTCACGAGCGGCGAGACGCCGCCGCCGGCCAATCCGCTCTGTATCTCACAGCCCTGCATCCGGATGCAGGACATCGACAACGTCGGCAAGACCGGGCGACACACGATGGCCTTCGAGATGATGGCCCACCACGCCTTCAACGTGCGCGAGGACGCCGACGGCGAGTACGCCTACGAGGGCGAGGTGTACTGGAAAGACAGGACGGTCGAGTACTGCGACGAGTTCTTCGAGTCGATGGGCGTCGATCTGACGGAGATCACGTACATCGAGGACCCCTGGGTCGGCGGCGGCAACGCCGGGCCCGCCTTCGAAGTGCTGTATCGCGGCGCCGAACTCGCCACGCTCGTCTTCATGTCGATGGAGCAAGACCCCGACGGCGAGTACGAGATGAAAGACGGCAACACCTACAGCCCGATGGACACCTACGTCGTCGACACGGGCTACGGGCTGGAGCGGTGGACGTGGGTGAGCCAGGGCACGCCGACCGTGTACGACGCCGTCTATCCAGACATGGTCGAGTTCCTCAAGGAGAACGCCGGCATCTCCCACACCGAAACCGAGGAGAGCCTCATCCGCGAGGCGGCCGAACTCTCCGGCCACCTCGACATCGACGAAGTCGAGGACCTGGCGCAGGCCCGCGCGCAGGTGGCCGACCAGCTCGGCGTCGAGAAAGAGCGCCTGGCCGACCTCCTCGAGCCGCTCGAAGACGTCTACGCCATCGCCGACCACTCGCGAGCGCTCGCGTACATGCTCGGCGACGGCATCGTTCCGAGCAACGTCGGGACGGGCTATCTCGCCCGGATGGTCCTCCGACGGACCAAGCGCCTCGCCGACAACGTCGGCGTCGACGCCCCGCTCGACGAGCTCGTGGACATGCAGGCAGAACGGCTGGGGTACACCAACCGCGACACCATCCGCGACATGGTCCGGACGGAGGAGAAGAAGTATCGGGAAACGCTCGAACGCGGCAGTCGCCGGGTCGAGCAGCTGGCCAAAGAGTACGCCGAGAAGGGCGAGCCCATCCCGACGGAGACGCTCATCGAACTGTACGACTCCCACGGCCTCCAGCCCGACATGGTCGAGGAGATCGCCGCGGACCACGGGGCCGCCGTCGAACTGCCGGACGACTTCTACGCCCGCGTCGCCGCCCGCCACGAGACCACGGGAGCGGCGGAGGAGGCCGCCCAGCGCGAGGAGCGCGTCTCGGGGCTGCCCGAAACCCAGCCGCTCTACTACGAGGACCAGGAGCGGACGGAGTTCGAAGCGGTGGTCCTCGACGTCTTCGAACGCGAGGAGGGCTACGACGTCGTCCTCGACCAGACGATGTTCTACCCGGAAGGCGGGGGACAGCCGGCCGACACGGGGACGCTGGTGACGGACGAAGTCACCGTCGAGGTGACGGACGTTCAGGAGCGAGACGGCGTCGTCCTCCACCGGACCGACCGCAACCCCGGTAAAGGCGAGTTCGTCCGCGGACAGGTGAACGTCGACCGCCGCCGGAGCCTGATGCGCCACCACACCGCGACCCACGTCGTCGGCTACGCGGCCCGCGAGGTGCTCGGCGACCACGTCCGGCAGGCCGGCGCACAGAAAGGCACCGACCGCTCTCGCCTCGACGTGCGCCACTACCGGCGCATCACGCGCGAGGAGATCAAAGAGATCGAGCGCGTCGCCAACGAAGTGGTGATGGAGAACACGCCCGTCGAACAGGAGTGGCCCGACCGCCGCGAGGCCGAGGCCGAACACGGGTTCGACCTCTATCAGGGCGGCATCCCCCGGGACAGAGTATCCGCCTCGTCCACGTCGCGGAGGACGTCCAGGCCTGTGCCGGCACGCACGTCAGGCGGACGGGCGACATCGGAGCCATCAAAATTCTCAAAACCGAACCCGTCCAGGACGGCGTCGAGCGCATCGTCTTCGCGGCGGGCGAGGCCGCCGTCGAGGCGACCCAGCGGACCGAGGACCACCTCTACGACGCCGCCGACGCGTTCGACGTCGACCCCGACGAAGTGCCCGAGACGGCCGAGCGCTTCTTCAGCGAGTGGAAAGAGCGGGGCAAACAGATCGACCGCCTCAAAGAGGAACTCGCGGAGGCGCGCGCGGCGGCCGGGGCCGAGGAAGTCGACGTCGGCGGCATCCCCGCGGTCGTCCAGCGACTCGACGCCGACGCCGACGAACTCCGCGCCACCGCGAACGCCCTCGTCGACGAGGGGAAGGTGGCCGTCCTCGGGAGCGCCCACGGCGGGAGCGCGCAGTTCATCGTCGGCGTCCCGGACGGCGTCGACATCGACGCCGGCGAAGTCGTCGGACGACTCGCCCGCGAGGTCGGCGGTGGCGGCGGCGGCCCTTCGGATTTCGCACAGGGCGGCGGCCCCGACGTCGACGCCCTCGACGCGACACTGGAGACCGTCCCCGAGGTCCTCGAAAGCGTCCGCGAAGCGTGATAATCGGCCGATAACCGTTTTCAGGGGGTCCGTTCCGGCGCGACGGCGGCGGCGATCGAATCCGTAGCGAGCCGTAATCGGCGTATACCTAACGAGGTGGCCGTCCCGGAAGCGGTATGGGTCGACCGTCGAGAGGAGCGATCGCCTCGGTGTACGGACTCCTCGCCCTCGGGATGTCGGCGGTGAGCGTGGCCGTACTCCCCAGCGCGGATATCTTCCGGCACGTGACCGTCGTCGACGTCGTCACCGGAGAACTGGCGTACGACCGGACGGCGATCGTCGTCGCGGGCGGGTGCCTCCTCGTCGGCGTCGCGGCCGTCCTCCTGGGCAGTCTCCTGGCGGTCGTGGCGCACCGTCAGTAGCGCCCCCGACGAACTAAGGCCGCCGACGCCGAACGGGCGACTATGCCGACCGCAACGAACGGACCCGTCTCGCTCCACTACGAAACCTCGGGGACGGGAGAGACGATCGTCTTCGTCGGCGACGTGGGCTACGGCGCGTGGCAGTGGGGGTGGCAACACGCCGCTCTCGCGGGGCCGTTCGAGACGCTGGTGACCGACCTCAGGGGCACCGGACGGTCCGATTCGCCGCCGGGGCCGTATTCGGTCGACCTGCTCGCGGCCGACGTGCAGGCGGTGCTCGAGGCCCACGGCGCGCGGCGGGCCCACGTCGTCGGCGCGGGGCTGGGCGGGATGGTCGCCCTCGAACTCGCGCGCATCTCCTCGCGCCCGCGGACGCTGACGCTCCTCGGGACGGCCGCCTCGGGGGCGGGGCTGACGCTCGACCCGCTGTTCGGCGATCCGGACGACCCCGACGCGCTCGAAGCGTCGCTCGAAGCCGCGTTCACCCGCGAGTTCGTCGAGTCACACCCCGACGTCGTCGACCGGATCGTCGAGTGGCGCGCCGGGGAGGACGCGGGGCGCGAGGCCTGGGAGGCACAGGCCGCCGCCGTCGCGGCGTTCGACGCCAGCGATCGCCTCTACGAGGTGACGACGCCGGCGCTGGTCTGCCACGGCACCGCGGACGCCGTCTGGCCCGTCGAGCGCGGACGGGCGCTGGCCGAGGACCTGCCCCGCGGGACGTTCGTCGCCGTCGAGGACGTCGGTCACCTCGTCCACGTCGAGGGATCCGGCGTCGTCAACGACCACCTGTGGGGGATACTGGAAGACGGCGAGTCGTGACCGGGGCGCGCCGTCCGGGCCGGCGAGCAGGCGCAAAAGACTTGAGCCACGGACCGGTTGCTGCAGTGATGAGTCTCCGGTTCGCGTTGCTCGACGCCTCGCACGGCGCGGAACACACTCGGCGGAACTTCCGACGGGAACTCGACGCCGACCTCGCGGAGTTCGACGTGACGGACGGCGATCTGCCGGCCACGGTCGACTACGACGGCGTCGTGATAACCGGGTCGCGGTCGTCAGTCTACGGCGACGAGGAGTGGATCCGACCCCTCGTCGACTGGGTCGGCGAGGCGGCCGACCGCGGCCCGCCGATCCTCGGCGTCTGTTACGGCCACCAGGTGCTCGCGGAGGCCCTCGGCGGGCGCGTCGCGGACATGGGCGAACTCGAACTCGGCTACCGCGAGGTGACCCACTACGGCGACGACCTGTTCGCGGGCGTCGACGAGACGTTCACCGTCTTCACGACGCACTCGGATCACGTGGCGGAGCTACCGCCGGACGCGACGCTGCTCGCGGAGAACGACTACGGCGTGCAGGCGTTCCGCCGGGGTGACTGCTGGGGCGTCCAGTTCCACCCCGAGTACGACCGCACGACCGCCGAGCGAGTCGCCCGCGGAAAGGACGTCCACGAGGACCGACTCCGGGACGTCATCGGCGGCATCAACCCCTGGAACTACGAGGCCGCCTGCGAAGCGAAACGCCTGTTCGACAACTTTACACGGTACGTTCGACGACGGGAAAACCCAGATTCCGAATCCGGTTCAGCACCGGCGTAGCGGCCGAATCCAGGAGAATTAGGAAATAACGAATCGTTTTTAGCGTGGTAGTCCACACGAAGGGGTATGCTCGATTACGTGGGGCTGGAATCCGACCTCGGCGAGGAGGAGCGCATGGTGCGAGACACCGCCCGGCAGTTCGTCGAAAACGAGATCGGCGACGACATCGCCGACCACTACATCGAGGGGACGTTCCCGAAGGAGGTCATCACCGAGATGGGCGAACTCGGCTTCTACGCGCCGAACCTCGACGGCTACGGTCTCCCCGGCCTCAGCGAGACGGCCTACGGGCTGTTGATGCAGGAACTGGAGGCGGGCGACTCCGGCCTGCGGTCGATGGCGAGCGTGCAGGGCGCGCTCGTCATGTACCCGATCCACGCCTTCGGGAGCGAGGCGCAGAAAGACGAGTGGCTCCCGCGCCTCGCCGACGGCGAGGCAGTCGGCTGTTTCGGCCTCACCGAACCCGAACACGGGTCGAACCCGACCGGCATGGAGACGAAGGCGGAACGCGACGGCGACGGCTACGTTCTCAGCGGGTCGAAGACGTGGATCACGAACTCGCCCATCGCCGACGTGGCCCTCGTCTGGGCGCGCGACGTCTCCGAGGAGGACGCGCCGGTCCGGGGCTTTCTCGTCGAGACCGACCGCGAGGGCGTCACCACCAACAAGATCGACGAGAAACTCTCGCTGCGGGCCTCCATCACGGGCGAGATCGGCCTGAGCGATGTCTACGTCCCCGAGGAGAGCACCCTCCCCGAGGTGGAAGGGATGAAGGGGCCGCTCGCCTGTCTGACGCAGGCCCGCTACGGCATCGCCTGGGGCGCGATCGGGGCCGCCCGCGACTGTTTCGAGACGGCGCGCGACTACGCGACCGACCGCGAGCAGTTCGGCAAGCCCATCGCCGGCTTCCAACTCCAGCAGGAGAAACTCGCGGAGATGGCCACCCAGATCACGACCGCACAACTGCTCGCACACCGGCTGGCCGACCTCAAAGAGCGGGGCGATCTCCGCCCGCAGCAGGTGTCGATGGCAAAGCGGAACAACGTGCGGATGGCCCGCGATCAGGCGCGAGTGGCCCGCGAGATGCTCGGCGGCAACGGCATCACGACGGATTACTCGCCGATGCGCCACATGTCCAACATGGAGACGGTCTACACCTACGAGGGCACCCACGACATCCACTCGCTCATCCTCGGCGAGGATCTGACCGGCATCGCCGCCTTCCAGTAGACCGCTACGTTTCGCCGTCCCAGTAGTCGACGGCGTCCTCCAGCCGGAAGTAGTCGTTTACGGTCCGGGGTTCGTCGCTCCCCGGCGGCGAGCCGGCGTAGACGCCGATCTTCTCCGAGTCGGGGTAGACGATGACGTCGGGATCCGCCATCGTCGAGAAGACGACGAACCGAACTGGGTCGTCGCCGTCGTTGACGACGCGGTGCCCGCCCTCCTCGCCGGCGGGCATGGCGACGTACTCCCCGCCCGGACCGGCCGGTCGCCGTCCGGTCCCCGGACGGTCCCCTCGCCCGCGAGCACGAGCATCGCCTCCTCGTTGCCCGTGTGGAAGTGATACGGCCACGACTTCCCGCCGGGGGAGTTCGTACATCGTACAGCCGAACTTCTCGCCGTCCGTCTCGCGGGAGAAGCCCTTGCGCCTGAAATGCGTCGATCCGCGTTCGACCTCGTGCCAGTCGAGTTCGTCCTCGTTGACGGACTCCATGACGCCACGTTGAGGCCCGCGTGCCATGAGTGCACGGGGCACTGACAGTCGACGGAGACGCTGGGATCGGACTGGCGCTCAGGAGCCGTCGGGCGGCCGGTAGCAGAGATAGAGCGCGACGGCGGCCCACGCGACGGTCGTGAGCACGCCCGTCGCCGTCGGCCCGAGGAGGGCGTTCGGCCGGCCGCGGACGAACAACAGCCCCGCGGCACCGACGCCGTTGACGGCGGCGTGGCCGATAGTCGCCGGCCAGACGCTCTCGGCCCGCACCGTCACCCACGCGAGGAAGGTGCCGACGACGAACGTGAACCAGACCATGGCGAGCAGTCCCAGCCACGGCGCGCCGGGGTAGTCGAAGCCGTAGTTGTAGCCCATGGCGATGACCGGCCAGTGCCAGACGCCCCAGACGACGCCGAGGACGACGACGGCCCGTCGCCAGCCCAGCGGCAGGAGTTTCGGCAGCAGATACCCCCGCCAGCCGAACTCCTCGCCGAAGGTGAGCGGGGCGTTCAAAAGCGGCGCGAGGAGGACGGCCTGCGCGAGATAGAGGGCGACGAGCGTCGAGAGACCGAACGGCAGCGGCGTCCCGGCGGGAACGCCGAGCAGTTGCCGGGCCGCCCCGAGCGACGGATCGAACTGCTCCGGGAAGACGAGGAAGTAGACGCCGACGCCGACGAGCGTGAGGAAGGCCGGCCCGATCCACGCCGCGACCCAGTAGCGCCACGACGCGCGGACGTGGGGACGAAGGCCGAGGTCGGTCCACCCTTCGCCCGTCAGGCGGCGGGTGGCGACGTTGGCGAGGGCGGGTGCCCACATGTACCCCGTCGCGAGGAGGGCGGTAGCGAGCGTGATGGGCGGCGAGTCGAGGAGTTGCGGGCTATCTCGCAGGCCGCCGGTGGCGTAGATGACGCCGGCGACGGCCCACGCGACGCCGAAGGCGACGCCGAGAAAGACGAGGATGCGCCGCGACTGGAGTTCGGAGGGCCGGTGGAACATCGACCGACTCGTCGGCCGGCGGGCGTAAAAATTTCAGTGCGCGTCGGCAGCGGTTCGCGTCGACGCCGACGCGCCGATCAGTCCGCCGTCGCACTCGCTGCCGACGCGCCCGAGTCGAATGCGTCGCGCGCCTCCAGCGCCTCGACCAGCAGTTCCGTCAGGTCGACGATTTCGATGTCGTCCTCGTAGCCGCCGGTCTTGCGGCCGTCCTCGTACATCGTCACGCACATCGGGCAGGCGACGACGAACTTCTCCACCGCCCGGCCGGCGTCCGTGTCCTCGAGCGCTTCACGCAGGCGCTCCTCGGAGGGTTTGGTCTCCTCCTCGTGTTCCGTCCAGAGGCCACCGCCACCGCCGCCACAGCAGAAACTGTCCGAACGGTTTCGCGGCATCTCGTGGAGGTCCGCGCCCGTCGCGCGAACGAGTTCGCGGGGGCCTCGAAGACGTCGTTGTACCGGCCGAGGTGACAGGGGTCGTGGTAGGTGACGGTGTAGTCGAGTTCCGTCCCGTCGAGGGGGAGTCGCCCCGACCGGACGAGGTCCTCGACGACCTGCGTGTAGTGGCGGACGTCCACCGCCCCGCTCTCGTTCCAGTGGCCCTCGACGTCGAACTCCATCATCGGGTCGTCGGCGAACTCCGCGAAGTCGACCTCCGGATACTCGTTTTTGAACGTGTTGAACGAGTGGGGGTCGGTACAGACGATGTTCTCGAACTCGCAGTCCTCGAAGGAGTCGACGTGGTGGCCCGCGAGTTCGACGTAGAGGAACTCCTCGCCGAGGCGGCGGACGTCGTTGCCGTCGTACTTCTCGTCGTCGAAGAGGATGCCGAAACTCACGTCCGCCGCCTCGAAGATGCGGGCGAGCGATCGGGCGACTTTCTTGTTCCGGTCGTCGTAACTCGGGTAGTCGCCGACGTACCAGAGATACTCCACTTTCTCCTCTCGGGCGTCGGTCAGGTCGAAGTCGAGTTCGTCGGCCCAGTCGGCCCGCGCGCGCTGGGACTCGCCGAAGGTGTTGCCCTTCTGCATCACGTCGCGGAAGACGTCCTGGACGTTCGAATCGACGTCGCCCTGGTCGGTGAGTTGGCGGTTGAGCCGCGTGAAGGACTTGAGGTGCTCGATGTCGACGGGACAGGCGTCCATGCAGGCCATGCAGGCCATACAGGATTCCATCGTTTCGGCGTCGACGACGGAGGTGCCGCCGTCCGCGACGATGGACACCTCCTCGCCGCCGGCGTCCAGATTCTCCCGATAGGTCTTCAGATCGAGGATGACGTCACGGGGATCGAGCGGGCGGCCCGACGCCTTGGCCGGACAGGCGGCGGAACACCGCCCGCACTTGGTGCAGGCGTCCTGGTCGAGCAGTTCCTTCCACGAGAAGTGGTCGATTTCCTCGGCTCCGGTTTCGGCGTCGAGGGCGGCGGGGACGCCGGGGAGGCGCTTGCCGGCGTTCTCGTCGCGGGCGACGAGGTTGGCGAAGGAGGAAATCATGTGGAACGGCTTGGCGCGGGGGACGAGCGCGACGAAGCCGAGCGCGAGGAGGGCGTGCGACCACCACGCGAACGGGTAGGCGGCCTCGGCGGCCGCGGCACTCATCCCGGCGGCGTCGTAGACGAGGGCGAGGAAGTAGCCGACGAAACTCACCGTCTCGAACTCGGGGAAGCCGGTGCCGACGATGCGCAGGCCCTCGACGACGTAGCCACCGACGCCGAGGAGAAAGAGCGTCCAGACGAAGGCGTCGTCCTCGACGGAGGTGTGTCGCCCCCAGAGGCGGTCGGTGCGGGCGGCGTAGCGGCGGTAGATGGCCATCCCGACGCCGACGACGAACAGGAGACCGAGGGCGTCCATCACGAGCGAGTAGGCGAGATAGAAGTCGCCGACGAAGAAGGACTGGCCGGTGATCCGGCGGTAGATGTCCATGTCGATGGCGAGGATGGTCGTCCCGATGAGTAGGGTGAGAAAGCCCCAGAGGACGAACGCGTGCATCAGACCGGCGTAGAAGTCGCGGTCGAACTGTTTCTCGTTGGTGGCGACGAGCTTGGCCGCCGTGACGACGCGTCCGGGGAAATCGTCGAAACGGTCGAACCAGTCGTCGCTCCCGCGGGCGTAGCGCGCGAAGCGGTCGTAAACGCCGTGGAGGAAGACGAGGATGGCCACGGCGGCGAGGTAGTAGAAGGCCGCCTCGCCGACGTGTCCGATGGTCCAGAACGTCTCCCGCGTGACGGCGGCCGTCTGGAGCAGCGGCATACGAGTAGAGGGGGCGAGATAGCTGTTAAATGTTCCCACAACGCGGCTGACGTCGGCCGCGGCGTGTCAGCCGGACCCAGTGACGCCCGGCTCAGAGAACCGCCGATGCGACGAGGACGGCGGCGAGAGCGAACGCCGGTGGGTCACGCCGGGAGAACGAGAGGGGCGGGAGCGTCGGATTCCACGCGAAACAGCGGGCCTGCAGGGCGAGCGCGAACCGGTCGGAGCGGAGAAAGGCGCGCCGGAGCCCCGTCGTCGCGACCAGGCGGATTCGCTCGACGGTCGAGCGCTCGCCCCCGAGGCGGGCGTTCGTCGCGTCGCGGATCGAGGAGAGGTCGGCCCGGAGAAGCGGAAGCAGTCGGAGGACGAACCCGACGCCGGCCCCGAGGACGACGCCGACGCGCCCCGGGACGAGGCGCTGGATGGCCGCCCGCGAGTCGCGGGCGGTCGTCGTCCGGACGTAGGCGGTGGAGACGAGGAGGAGGAGGACGACCCGGTAGCTCGCGAGGGCGGGGAAGACGGCGTCGCCGGGGACGAACCACGGCGGGCCGAGCGTCGCGCCCTCGACCAGCGGCGCGGCGACGAGGAAGGGGGCGAACGCGCGGTATTCGCGGAGCGTCGGGAGGAGCGGCGTCGCCGAGGCGGCGAGGATGCCGAGCGCGAGCACGGTGAGCGCCGCCAGCCCGACGGGCGTGGTGTGGGCGAAGGCGGCGGCGGCGAAGGCGGCCTGGACGGCGAGTTTCGTCCGCGGGTCGAGTCGGTGGGAGAGCGAGTCGCCGGGGACGTAGCCGATCATGCCGACGGCGGGCGGACGCCGAGGTCGGCGAGTTCGTCGGGGGCCGGATCGGCGGCATCGAGGGCGATGCGGCCGTCACGCAGGACGACCACGCGGTCGGCGAGCGCGGAGACGTCCCGCAGGTCGTGAGTGACGACGACGACGCTGACGCCCGACTCGTGGAGGTCGGCGAGTCGGTCGAGGACGGCCCGGCGCGCCGGCCAGTCGAGGCCCGTGAACGGTTCGTCGAGGACGAGGTGGTCGGGGTCCATCGCCAGCGCGCCCGCGATGGCGACGCGTTCGCGCTCCCCGCCGGAGAGGTCGGCGATGCGGTCGGACTCGCGGCCCGCCATCCGCACGGCGTCGAGGGCGTCGGCCACACGGCGGTCGATTTCGGCGCGGTCGAGGCCGAGGTTCTCCGGGCCGAAGGCGACGTCGGCCCCGACGGTGGCCGCGACGAAGCCGTCGCGGGGGTCCTGAAACACCATCCCGACGCCGGCGCGGGCGGCGACGACGTCCGACTCGACGGGCGTGCCGTTGATCAGCACCGCCCCCGAGTCGGGAGAGAGGAGGCCGTTGAAGTGGCGGACCAGGGTCGTCTTGCCCGATCCGTTGGGGCCAGCGAGACAGCAGAACTGGCCGTCGGGGACGGAGAGCGAGACGTCGTCGACGGCCGTCGTCTCGCCGTAGCGGTGGGTCAGGTTTCTGACCTCGATCATCGCGCCACGAGGGCGTCGCTCCGGACGACGGCGACGGTCGCCGCCACCTTCAGCGACGCCACCGGGAGGAACGGGAGGACGACGGTCGCCACGGCCGAGACGACGCCGACGCCCTGATTGACCGAGAAGCCGAGCGCGCCGACGGCGTAGATGACGGCGGAGCCGACGACCATCGCGGTGACGAGACGCGGCACGCTCACGTCGGCGGGCGCACGCAGATCCGAGACGCCGTGGACGACCAGTCCGGTAGCGGCGGCGGCGAGGGGGAAACTGACGAGGAAACCGCCCGTGGGTCCAAGGACGACGCCGAGCCCGCTCGCGCCGCCGGCGAAGACGGGCAGACCGACGAGGCCGGCGAGGAGATACAGCGTGAAGGAGACGCCGGCCCAGAGCGGTCCGAGGACGACGCCGGCGAGAAACACCCACAGCGTCTGGAGGGTGATCGGGACGTTCGGCGCGAGGGTGTGTCATCGACACGGGCGCGGTCGCGCTCGTCACCGCGGCGAACACCGCCGCCCGCGCGACGTTTTTCGTGGCCTCGTCGCCGACCAGTTCCACCGGTTCCGTCGTCGTTGCCATGCTCCTTCATCCTCGTAAACCACTTTCAAATCTTCGGTTTACGGAGTGTGTGGGTCGGTAGCGCGGACCAGGTGATTAGGCCCCCGATGGATATATATCCCCCACGGCGTGGTGTGTAAGCCACTATGAACGAAAAGACGGAGGAACTACGGAGCATCTTCCTCGACGCGACCGGCGAGGAGACGGTGACCGAGCGACAGGAGGAGACTCACGGGTCGCTCGCAGAGGACGAATCGGAGAACGAACGGCGCGTCCGCGAACTCGTCGCGACGATGCGCGACCGGTACGACTTCGAGACGTCGCTGGACGACGACGACCTCTACCGGATCGTTCGCGGCTTCTACGACGACGAGGACGACGAGACCATCGCGGTGGCCGTCGACGCCACGGCGGAGGAGGTGTTCGTCGCCCGGATGGACCTCCATCTGGTCCGTGACGCCGACCGGGGCGTGCCTGTCGAGTTCGACCGGCTCCGGGATCGCGTCGTCGCGGGGGCGTCCGACGCCAACGTCGCCGCCGACCTCGGCGTCGACGAGTCGACGGTTGCGCGGGCCCGACGGGTGATCGAGGCCGAACAGGAGGCCACGCGGGCGAACGACCGCTTTCGCGACGAGTTCGCCGAACACCTGACCGACTCGGACCTCTCGGCCCGGCTCGCTCGCGACGCCCGCGAGGACGGCCTCGAAGACGCCACCGAGGACATCGAGACGAACGTCTCCTTCTGACGCCGGGTCGCTCGCTGAATCCGTCGGGCTTATCCTGTCGGCCCCGTATCGGCTACCACATGCGTCCCGACCCGCATCACGCCCGCTATCCGTTCTTCACGGCGGCCCGGGAGGCGGTCCAGGCGGCGGCCATCGACCCGCCGCAGCTCGTCGCCGAGGACCACCCGGCCGTCGAACGCGGGAGCGAGCGGGTCGAACGCGCCCTCCTCTCGGGCACCGTCGCCTCCGAGACGCCCGACCGGTGGCGCGCGCGAGACGAGTTGCTCTCCTACCCCGTCGCGCGCGTCCTCGTCTCCCTCGTCGACTCGCCCGCCGCCGTCGAGAAGTACGCCGCGGCCGAGGCAGCGACGGCCGTCGAGCGCTTCCGCGAGGACTTCGAACGCGGCGGCGACGGCCTCAGGAGCGTCTCGACGCCGCGCGTCGACCTCGACGACGTCCTCCGGGAGTTCGGCCTCGACGCCGCCGTCGACCGGGAGACGGCCGATCGGGCAGGCGACGAGCGGGTCCGCGTCGACGTGGACGCCTACCTCCGCCTCTCGAATCCCGACTGGGGCGATCGCTGGCGACTGGTGAACCGGGAACTCGCCGCCGGCCGGGTCAGGCTCGAACGCGGCGACCTCTACCGACTGCTCGAAGCGGCCGTCCGCCGGTGCGTCGTCGAGGGACTGCCCTTCGACGTCCGCGCGAGCGCCAGCGGCGAGGCCCTCGCGGACGCCCTCGAAGACGAGGTGGCGACGCTCCGTGACCTCCTCTCGGAGCGCGACGCGCCGCCGGCCCGCGACGTCGACACCGTCGCGCCCGCACAGTTCCCGCCCTGCGTCCGCGCTCTCGTCGAACGCGCCCGCGAGGGCGACCTCCCGGCGCACTCGGCGTTCTCGCTCACGGCGTTTCTGACGGCCATCGGGATGGATGCCGACGGCGTCGCGGCGTTCTGTGACCTCGATCCGGAGACGGTCGAGTACCGGGTCGCGGTGCTCGAGGACGGCGACGACGTGCAGTATCCGCCGCCGTCGTGTGAGACGATGGACGCGTACGGCGACTGCGTGAACCGAGACGAGCGTTGCGAGACGGTGTCGAATCCGCTGGCGTACTACGCAGCGGCGCTGGACGACGCCGAGGCGGTCGAAGAGTACGACACTTAATCCGAGAGGAGGAGGCCGACGCCGGCCATCACGAGGACGAACAGGCCGATGCTGCCGGCGAGAGCCAGTCCGCCGGTCGCGCCGAGTCCCTGGTGGTTGTACGTCACGCCGATGCCGAGGATGAGAGCGACGTACACGCCCACGGCGGCGGTAGAGACGACGATTTTCTTCGCCATCCCCTCTTCGAGTTCCATGGCCGGCCGTATCGGCGGACGTAGCAAAAGAGCTTCGATGCGAGAGCGTCGCCGTAATCCGCCGAATTTCGATCATTCGGCGGGTGAGACGAAGGTTTAGGTGTTTCCGCCACGTAGGTTTGCCAACGGAAAATCCGTCCCCGACAGCCATGACACACACGAACCACGGAGTCGTCTCGCCGCCCGCGACGCGGGAGAAGACGACGCTCCCGAGCGACGACTTCACCGGACGGGCGCGACGCGCCCGCACCGATCCGATGGCGGTCCGCCCGCTCCGCGACGGCCGGTACGTCGTCGAGACGGACCGCGGCACCTACGTCGTCGACCTCGACGCACGGACCTGCACGTGTCCGGACCACGCCATCCGCGGCACCCGGTGTAAACACCTCCGCCGGGTCGCCATTGAGGTGTCCGCCGGGCGCGTCCCGCCGCCGAGCGAACGCACCGCAGTCTGTGCTGTCTGTGGCGGCGCGACGTTCGTCCCGATGGACGAGACGGGCCCTCACCTCTGTTCGCGCCACGCCGTCGTCCCCGGCGACCTCGTTCGCGACCGGGAGACGGGCGGCCTCCTCGTCGTCGTCGACGAGACCGGACTGCGCGCCGACGAGGCGCGGACCGGAGAGGGGAGACTCGTCGCCGACTACGACACCAACGACGGCTACGGCGACCACGAACCCGTCTTCGAGGCGGTCTATCTCGACTCGTTCGATCCGGACGACCCCGGCCAGTCGACGCAGTACCGCTTCCCCGCGTCGCGGCTCAAACCGGTCGTCGACGACGGGACGACGGTCGCATGAGACGCGACGTGCTGCGCACGGAATCCGCCGGCAGCAGTCGCTCAGTGACCACCGGACACGAAGTGAAGCCCGACGATACCGACGACGATGACGCCGATGAACGAGAGTCGAGCGAGGGTGGCCGGTTCGTCGAAGAGGACGATTCCGAGCAGAGCGGTCCCGACGGCTCCGATGCCAGTCCAGACGGCGTACGCCGTCCCCACGGGAAGGCCCTTCACGGCCTGCGCCAGAAGTGCCATACTGACGACGAGGGCGACGACCGTTCCGAGCGTGGGCAGCGGTTTCGAGAGCCCGTCCGAGTATTCGAGCCCGATTGCCCAGCCGATTTCGAACAGCCCGGCGACGACCAAGAGATACCACGACATCACGGTGTCGTAGTTCCTCGGGCGGGCTATAGATACCGGATCGGGACGAGGCGACGTCCGCTACAGGTCGTCTAAGGTCGTCCGCGTCGAGTTGCCGACGAGTTCGTCGAAGTCCGTCCCCTCCGCGAGCGCCGTCTCCTTTTTGACGCGGTAGTTGCCGCCGTCGGTCACGTAGAGATCCCCCGGATGGAAGAAATACCAGTCCTCACGGTCGAAGCGGACGGCGATGCGGGCGTTCGCGCCGAAGTTCTGCGCGAAGTAGACGAGCGCTTCGACCTCCTCGCCGGAGAGGTAGATGGGGTCGCCGGCGCTCGATTTCGCCTCGATGGCGTAGAAGTCGTCGCCGTCGCCGGCGAGGACGTCGGGGAGTTCGCGGTCGGTCGCACTGCCGCTCGCCGGCGCGCGCATGACCGCGAATCCGGCCTCGTCGAGGCGGTTGACGAGTTCGCGTTCCCGCCGGTCTCCTTTCGCGTTCGACATTCGTTCGCCCTCGGCGTTCCGATCCTATAAATGGGGCGACGCGACGGCGGCCGGCGTGCTGCAAGGCGGCGTCCGCTACGTTCCGTGCGACCAGCTATCCATGTAATCTATCTGGGCGTCGGTCAGGTCGTCGGTGGCGATGCCCTCTGCGTCGAGTTTCACCTCGGCCACCTCCCGGTCGAGTTCGTCGGGCACCTCGTGGACGCCGGATTCGTACGCCGTCTCGACGAGTTCGCGGACGCAGACGGCCTGAACGCCGAAGCTCTGGTCCATCACCTCGACGGGGTGACCCATCGAGAGGGGGCCCGCGAGGTTGACCAGTCTCCCCTCGGCGAGGACGTGTAGCCGGCGGCCGTCTTCGAGTTCGTACTCCTCGATCCCGTCCCGGACTTCGCGGCGGTCGACGGTGTCGTCGGCCAGCTGTTCGAGGTTGATTTCGACGTCGAAGTGGCCGGCGTTGGCCAGGAGCGCGCCGTCTTGCATCTTCGCGAAATCGTCGCGCGTGATGACGTCGCGGTTGCCCGTCGTCGTGACGAATATATCCCCTTCGGCGGCCGCCTCGTTCATCGGCTTCACGTCGTACCCCTCCATGTGGGCTTCGAGGGCGCGACGGGGGTCGACTTCGGTGACGACGACGTCAGCGTTCATGCCGGCGGCCTTCTTGGCGACGCCGCGGCCGCAGTAGCCGTAGCCGGCGACGACGACGGTCTTGCCGGCGATAGAGAGGTTCGTCGTCATCGCGATGTTCGACATCGCGGACTCGCCGGTGCCGTGGACGTTGTCGAACAGGCGCTTCATCGGCGTGTCGTTGACGGCGAACATCGGGTAGTCGAGCGCGCCGTCCTCGTCCATCGAACGCAGGCGGTGGACGCCGGTGGTCGTCTCCTCGCAGCCGCCCAAAATGTCGGGGACGAGGTCCTCGTGGAGTTCGTGGATGCGGGTGACCAGGTCGGCCCCGTCGTCGACGGTGATCGTCGGTTCGTGGGCGATGGTGGCCTCGATGGCGTCGTAGTAGGCGTCGGTGTCGACGCCGCGCCGGGCGTACGACGTGACGCCATCGACGGCGTCAAGGGCGGCGCTCACGTCGTCCTGGGTCGAGAGGGGTTACAGCCGGCGATGGCGACGTCCGCGCCGCCGGCGGCGAGAAGTTCCGCGAGCACCGCCGTCTTCGCCTCGACGTGCATCGCCATGGCGACGGTCTCGCCCTCGAGCGGTCGGTTCGCCTCGAACGACTCCCGGAGGGACCGCAGGATGGGCATGTGCTGGCGCGCCCAGTCCATCTTGCGCTGTCCCTCCGTGCGGGCCGTCTCGGGGTCGTCGAGACGGTCCGTAATTGGTGCGGTCATATCCGCTCTTTCGTCAGGGGGCGGAAAACCCTACCGGACCGTGGCGCGCCCGTCAGCCCTCAGCGCGGGCCAACAGGTCGCGGGCCTGTGCTCGCGCCCGGTCGATCACCGCGCGTTCGTCCATCGTCCGGACCTCGCGGTCGCGCATGAGGACGCGCCCGTCACAGACGGTGTGGCGCACGTCGGACCCGCGGGCGGCGTAGACGAGGTGGCTCACCAGGTCGTGGGCGGGCGTCAGGTGCGGCGCGTCGAGGTCGAGAACGGCCAGGTCCGCGTTCGCGCCGGCCTCGATTCGACCGCTGTCGACGCCCAAGATCTCGGCTCCGCCCCGCGTCGCCATCCGCACCACGTCGGGGGCGGCGACGGCGCTGGCGTCGTCGGCCCCGAGTTTGCCGACCATGGCGGCGTCGCGCATCTCGTCGAACAGGTCGAGGTCGTTGTTCGAGGCGGCCCCGTCCGTCCCCAGGCCGACGGCCACGCCCGCGTCGAGCAGTCGCTGGACCGGCGCGATGCCGGAGGCGAGTTTCATGTTCGACGCCGGGCAGTGGACGACGCCCGTGCCCGTCTCCGCGAGGAGGTCGATCTCCGCGTCGTCGAGGTGGACGCCGTGAGCGAGGAAGTCCTCCGAACCGCACATCCCGAGGTCGTGGGCGTATTTCAGGGGCGTTCGCCGCGTTCCTCGACGATCGGATCGACTTCGTCGACGGTCTCGTTGGCGTGATAGTGGACGGGAACGCCCTCGTCGGCGGCGCGGTCCGCCGCGAGAGCGAGGAGGTCCTCGGTGACGGTCGTGAGACTGTGGGGCATGACGGCAGTGGAGACGCGGCCGCCCGCCGCGCCGTCGAATCGGGCGGCCATCTCGACGCTCGTCTCCACGTCGGCGCGGGCCTCCTCGTCGTCCTTGCCCGCGGCGATCGCGCCGTGGCCGACGAGCGCGCGCGTCCCTGACTCCTCGACGACGGAGACGAGCTGGTCGATCTCGAAGTACATGTCCGCGAAGGCGGTGGTGCCCGAGCGGATCATCTCCAGGACGGCGAGTTCGGCACCGACGCGGATGTCCTCGGGCGTCAGCGCCGCCTCGACGGGCCAGATCTCCTCGCGGAGCCACGTCTCCAAGGGTTCGTCGTCGGCGTAGCCACGCAGGAGCGTCATCGAGGCGTGCGTGTGGGCGTTCACCAGCCCCGGAATCACGAGGCCGCCGCTCGCGTCGAGCGTCGCCGCGCCCGAGAGATCCGGGGCGACCTCGAGAACGTCGCCCGTCTCGCGGTCCACCAGCACGTCCGCCGCCTCGACGGCGAGGGACGGGCGGAGGACGCGACCGCCGCGGATACAGAGCGTGTCCATACTCGACACAGCGGCGTGGGCGACAATAGCGTGTCGACTGTCGACGGCGGCAGCGGGGTCGACGAGAGCGACGCCCGCGCCTGGTTCGATTCGCGAACGAGGGGCGAGAGCGAGAGGATGATGTACGGCGAGCACGAAGCCGTCCGTATGAGCCTCGCCCCGGGGGTACTCGTACCCGGACACGTCTCGGGCGCGAACGTGCCGCTGACGCTCACGCTCGCCGTCGCGGGACTCGCCTCGATGGTCCTCGTCACCGCCGGTATCGTCGCCCTCGTGCGACGGCGGTCGACCTCCTACCTGCTCGTCGCCGGAGCCCTCGTCCTCCTGTTCGGCCGCACCGTGATGGCCGCCCTCGCCCTCAACGGAACGATCCCCGACGGCGACCACCACCTCGTCGAACACGGCCTCGACGTCGCCATGACCTCGCTGGTGTTCGGAGCGGTTTACTTCGCCCGCCGGGCCGAAGCCGACGGGAGCGACAGCGCCACCGATCGCGATGCGAAGGCGAACACCGCCGCCGATGGCGGTGGCCACCGTAACGACCCCGTCGCCGGCGACGGGGTGAGAGCGGATGAGCGAGACGCGAACCCGGGTGGCGAACTACGTCGCCGACTACCCGGGCGTCCACTTCAACGAACTCGTTCGCTCGCTCGACCTCGCTCCCGGGCAGGTCCAGCACCACATCCGCCGACTCGTCGACGCCGACGCGGTGGTCCGCGAGGAGATCTACGGCCAGACCCACTACTACCCGCCGGAGTTCGACGCGTGGGAACGCGGCGCGCTGGCGCTGTTCCGCCGCGAGACGACGCGGGACGTCCTCGGTTACTTGCTGGAACACGGCGACTCGAACCCGTCGGAAGTGGTTGACGCCGTCGGCATCGCCCGGAGCACGCTGGAGTGGCATCTCGGTCACCTCACCGAACGCGACGTCGTCCGCAAGGAGCGGGACCTCCGCAACCGGGTGACGCTCACCCTCGCGCGCCCCGAGGCGACCGCCCGCCTCCTCGACGCCGTCTCGCCGTCCCTCCCCGAGCGGTTCGTGGACCGCTTCACCCGCCTCGTGGACACGTTCCTCGAAGGCTGAGCCACGAGCGCCCGCCCCGGCGTCGGGCGGGAGCGGCGACGCCACCCCCGAGCGAAAGGCAGTTCCCCGGCGGGCGTGAGATGGAGGTATGCGCATCGCCGTTCCCAACAAGGGACGCCTCCACGACCCCTCGCTGGACCTGCTCGAACGCGCCGGGCTCCACCTCGAAAACGGCGCGGATCGGAAGCTCTACGCCGACACCGTCGACCCGGACGTGACCGTGCTGTTCGCCCGCGCCGCCGACATCCCCGAGTACGTCCGCGACGGCGCGGCGGCCGTCGGCATCACCGGCCTCGATCAGGTGCGCGAGTCCGGCCACGACCTCGTGGACCTGCTCGACCTCGAATTCGGTCGCTGCCGGCTCGTTCTCGCCGCCCCGGAGGACGGCGACATCGACGACCCCGAGGACGTCGCCGGCCGCACCGTCGCCACGGAGTTCCCGAACGTCACGCGCGCCTACTTCGCGGAACGCGGCATCGACGCCGAGGTCGTCGAAGTGACGGGCGCGACCGAGTTGACGCCCCACGTCGACATGGCCGACGCCATCGTCGACATCACCTCGACGGGGACGACGCTCCGGATGAACCGACTCGCCGTCGTCGACGAGGTGCTGTCGAGTTCGGTGCGCCTGTTCGCCCACCCCGACGCCGCCGGCGACGAGAAGGTCCAGCAACTGCTCACGGCCTTCCGGTCCGTCCTCGCGGCGGAGGACAAGCGGTATCTGATGATGAACGCCCCCGCGACCGACTCGACGACGTGCGCGACGTCATTCCCGGCCTCGGCGGGCCGACGGTGATGGACGTCGCCGGCGGCGAGGACGTCGCCGTCCACGTCGTCGTCGACGAGCGCGACGTGTTCGCGACCATCAACGACCTGAAAGGCGTCGGCGCGAGCGACATCCTCGTGACGGAGATCGAGCGCCTGGTGGAGTGACCGTCCAGCGGGGACACCAGTGATTGAAACCGATAGCGCCGGAACTGTCGGTGCCGACGATGGTGAGTCCCCAGAGCGTCGTCACCGGCGGCTTCATACTGCTGGTGAGCGCACCGCTACTGCTGTTCCCCCGGAAGTCGGCGCGAATCAGATATCGGCACGCACGGAATCCCGAGCCGACCGAGAAGGGCGTCAGAGAAGCCCGCCTCACGGGCGGCGTCATCTTCCTCACTGGAGTGTTCGTCCTCCTGTACTACTGAGACTCACCGGGAGTCCCGTCGCAGATCGGGCGACGTCACGTCCGGATGGACGCGCAGGCGGCCGTACCGGTAGCGCGCCCACGCGGCGATGGCGACAGCGCCGAGACAGACGGCGGCGACGCCGAGCAGTCCCGCTTCGGGGCCGAACTGCCCGCCCGTGAGCACGGCCGGGCCGCGCTGTTCGACGGCGACGACGGTCACGTCCACGCCGATGCCGCTGACGGGGAAGCCGTAGACGCCGCCCTGGACGAGGTTCCACGTGACGTGCAACCCGACGGGGATGGCGATCTCGCCCGTGAGGACGTAGCCGAGCGCGAGCATCACGCCGGCGAGGGTGACGGCGAGCGAGCTCACGAGCGTGGCGTTCGGGTTGTTGGCGTGGGCGAGGCCGAACAGGGCGGACGAGAGACAGACGGCGACGGCGACGGCGGCGCGGTCGCCGACGTAGCCGGCCAACCCCTCGGCGGCGTTCGTCAGGACGTAGCCGCGCGCGAGCAGTTCCTCGTAGACGCCGACGAACAGGAAGACGACGGTGAGGCCGAGAAAGCGGGCGAGGAAGCCGTCGCGCGGGCGGAGCGTGCCGGTGACGCGCACCCACCCCGCCGCGAGTTCGACCAGAAAGACGAGCGTCAGCAGGGCAGCGCCGAGAGCGAGGCCGAACGCGAAGTCGACCCACCAGTCCCGATCGAGGGAGACGCCCAGATCCGAGAGGCGACGGTTGTCGACGAACCGGCCGGCGACGACGACGGCGGCGACGACGCTGCCGGCGACGACGCCCATGCCGAACACGGAGACGGCGACGTCCGCGAGGGCGGGCCTCGCCGCCGCGGCGACGGCGTCGTGGAGGCGGTTCACGACTCCGACGACGCCGACGCCGACACCGACGCCCACGCTGAGGGAGAGAACGAGAACCACGAGGAGGGCGACGCGCCAGAACGCGCGGGGGCGACGCTCGTCGGCGTTCCAGAGGATGCGAGCGAGCATAGACGATGGTGCGACGGCGAGGCCTTTATCGTATCGCCGGACGCGACGGCGCGTCGGCTACGACGGCGCGGAGAGAGCGAGGAGGTAGAGGCTGACCAGCACCGACCCGAGGAGGACGCTGACGACGGCGTGGATGAGAGTGACGTAGGCGGTCATCCGCCGCGACTCGCCGTAGAGATAGCCGATGAGCGCGCCGTCGGCGGTGAGGGCGACGGCGATGGCGAGATACGGATGCACGTCGAACGCCGTGGAGACGACGGCGATGGCCGCCGGCACGGGACCGACGACGAACGCCTTCCGCACGGGGACGTCGCCGAGGACGTTGCGCGCGGCGAGGTGTGCAGTAATGGAGAGAAAGAGGGCGAGCAGCGCGGCCGTGCCGGCGACGGCGAGAGGCGTGTTCGACGCGGTCTGCAGGACGACCATACGGGGAGTTAGCGGCAAAGGGTATGTGCGCTCCGAAATCGCGTCAGTCCAGCAGGCCGAGTTCGTCGAGGCGGGTGACGATGACGTCGACGGCTTCCTCCGCGTCTTCGGGTTTCTTGCCGCCGGTGATGACGAGCTTGCCCGACCCGAACAGGAGGGCGACCACGTTCGGTTCGTCGAGGCGGTAGACGAGGCCGGGGAACTGCTCGGGCTCGTACTCGATGTTCTCGAGACCGAGGCCGATGGCGATGGCGTTCAGGTTGAGATTCCGCCCCAGGTCGGCGCTGGTGACGATGTTCTGGACGACGATGTCCGGGTCCTCGTCGACGTCGATGTGGAGATCGCGGAGTTTGTCGAAGACGATGTGGAGGCTCTCGTGGACGTCGTCGGTCGATTTCGCGCCGGTACAGACGATTTTGCCGGAGCGGAAGATGAGGGCGGCCGATTTCGGGTCTTGCGTCCGGTAAACCAGGCCCGGGAACTGTTCGGGGTCGTAATCCGCGCCTTCGAGGTCCATCGCGACGCTCTGGAGGTCGAGTTCCTGTCCGATGCCCGTCGAGGCGACCACGTTCTCGATGTTTATGGTTTCCTTTGGGTCGGTCATGCGACGATTTAAAGGATGTATTTAAGGTTTAAAAAGGTTGGTGCGAGACACTGACACGTCTATTTCACGAGAGAAGCGGCTTCGGTAGCCTCATGGTCGCAGACACTGCACGTACGCGCGTGTACTGGCTGGAACTCGGCGGCGAGGACGACGCCTTCGCCGCGCGCGAGGCCGAAAACGCCGCGACGGCCGTGGAAGTAGTGGCTCCAGGGCTCGCCGCGGCGGGGAGCATCGACCCCGACCGAGTGCGCCGCCTCGCCTACACCCACCGCGCGAACGAGGCCGTCGGCCGGACCGACGCCAGCGTCGCGAGCGCGCGCGCCCTCCTCGAAGCGGCGTCGATCGGCCGCGAGGGGACGGTGGCAGTCCGCGCCCGCGACGTCCGCGGGGGACCGACGTCAGCACGACCGACGCCGAACGCGAACTCGGCGGCGTCCTCGTCGACCGCGGCTACGACGTCGACCTCGACGATCCGGACCACGAACTGCGGGCGTGTTTCGCCGACGACGTCTGCCTGCTGGGGTGGCTGGCCGCCGAGAGCGTCCGCGATTTCGGCGACCGGCGACCGACCGATCGCCCGTTCTTCCAGCCGGGGAGCATGGATCCGCTCGACGCACGGGCGGTCGTCAACATGGTCGGTGCCGGTCCCGGGACGACGCTCCTCGATCCCATGTGCGGGACTGGCGGCGTCCTCATCGAGGCGGACATCGTCGGTTCGGACGTCGTCGGCGTCGACGCCCAGCGGAAGATGGTCCGCGGCGCGCGCGAGAACCTCGACGCCTACATCGACGGCGGCGAGGTGGTTCGCGGCGATGCGACCCGTCTCCCCTTCCGCGACGGGTTCGCCGACGGCGTCGTCTTCGACGCGCCCTACGGGCGGCAGTCGAAAGTCGAGAAACACCCCCTCGCGGACCTCGTGCCGGGCGCGCTCGCGGAGGCGGCCCGCGTCGCTTCGCGCGCCGTGGTGGTCGCCGATCGGCCGCTGCGGGAGGCGGCCACGGAGAACGGCTGGTCGGTCGAGCGCGTCTTCGAACGCCGCGTCCACAGGTCGCTGACGCGATTCGTCCACGTGCTCGAACGGGCGAGCGGAGCCCCCGGCGCGAGGGCTTAGAGCGGTTCCTCGCCGTCGATGATACGGAGGGCGCGGTCGGCGAGGTCGGGAACGCCCGTCTCCATCGTCGGATAGAGGGGGTCGTCGCTGTTGCCTTCGAGGTGGCGACGGTAGAACATCTCGCCGAGGGCGACGAGTTTGTAGACGGCGAGCGTCCGGTAGAAGCGGTCGCGTTCGAACGCGATCCCCGTTCGGTCCTCGTACCGGTCGACGAGGTCGCGCCGGGTCGGGTAGCCCTCGCGCTCCGTGACCCGGGACATGAGCATCGGAACGGACGGATCGGGGTCGCCGGCGTCGCGCCAGAACGCCAGCATCCACCCGAGATCGGTCAGCGGGTCGCCGAGCGTGCTGAGTTCCCAGTCGAAGACGGCGACGAGTTCCGGGGCGTCCCCGGCGCGAACATGACGTTGTCGAGTTTGTAGTCGCCGTGGACCAGCGCGTGGGGATGCGTTTCCGGGAGGTTCTCGGCCAGCCACTCGCCGACGTAAGCCACGTCCGGGAGGTCGTCCTCGCGGCCGGTCCCCTCCAGCGCCCACTCCAGTTGCTTCGTCCAGCGGTCGACCTGTCGTTCGGTGAAGCCGGCGGGGCGACCGAACCCGCCGAGGCCGACCGACTCGTGGTCGAGCGTGTGGACGTCGGTGAGCGTGTCGACGAGCTGCTCGCCGACGCGCTCGCGGTGGGCGGGCGCGGCGAATCGCTCCGGTTCCTCGTCGCGGATGACGTCGCCGGCCACGGCGTCCATGACGTAGAAATCCGAGCCCAGGACGTCGTGGTCTTCGCAGGCGAGGACGGTCGTCGGTACCTCGATGTCGGTGTCCTGGAGCGCCGACACGACGCGGAACTCCCGGAGGACGTCGTGGGCCGTCTCGGCCGTCTCGCCCGGCGGCGGCCGCCGGACGACGAGCGCCCGGTCGCCGTGGGTGACGAAGAGCGTCTCGTTGGAGTGGCCCTCCGGGTGGTGTTCGACCTCGAAGCGCTCGGCCGCGCCGAGTTCCGCGTCGAGATACGCCTTCAGGGCGTCAACGTCGACGAGGCGCGAGAAATACTCGTCTTGCTCGTCCGTCATGGGAAACCGTAGGGGGCCCTCGCTGGATAAAGGCCCCCGGTTCCGCGGACGGCCCTCGACGGATCCGCTCTCAGAGAACGGTTACCGAGGTTTTTGGTGCCGTGGGGTGAGCAGTCAGTATGGAGTACGACGATTCAGACCGTGCCCGCGAAGTCGCCGCCCGGACGAGGGAGTTCGTCGACGACGTCGTCATCCCGACGGAGCGGGAGGTACTCGGCGACGGCCCCGTCTCGGACGAACTCGTGGCCGAACTCCGAGCGGAGGCCCGCGAGTACGACGTGTACGCCCCCCAGGTGCCCGAGGAGTTCGGCGGCCTCGGCCTGAGTTTCAGCGACATGCTCCCCGTCTTCGAGGAGGCGGGGCGGAGCCTCCTCGGTCCGACGGCGCTCCACTGCGAAGCGCCCGACGAGGGCAACATGAACACGCTGGAGCGGTTCGCCACCGATGAACAGAAAGAGCGGTGGCTCCGCCCCTCGCGGCGGGCGACGTCGACTCCGGGTTCAGCATGACCGAACCGCTCCAGGGCGGCGGTTCAGATCCGAAGATGATCCGGACGAACGCCAAGAAGGACGGCGACGAGTGGGTGATAAACGGCCACAAGTGGTGGACGACGAACGGCGTCGAGGCCGACGTCTTGCTCGTGATGGCCCGAACCGACCCCGACGCACATCCCTACAGCGGCTGTTCGATCGTCCTCGTGCCGGCGGACGCGGAGGGCGTCGAAGTCGTCCGCGAAATCCCGCACATGGGAGAGGGACTCGTCGGCACCACCCACGCAGAGATCGTCTACGACGACGTTCGCGTCCCCGTCGAGAACACGCTCGGCGAGGTGAACGAGGGCTTTGCCGTCGCGCAGAAACGCCTCGGTCCGGCCCGTCTCACGCACTGTATGCGCTACTCGGGGATGGCCCAGCGAGCGCTCGAAATCGCCAAGGCGTACGCGAGCGAACGGCAGGCGTTCGGCGAATCCGTCTCGGAGAAACAGGGCGTTCGCTTCGCCGTCGCCGAGGCGGAGACGGAACTCCACGCCGCCCGCAGCATGGTCCGCCACGCCGCCCGGCAGATCGCACGGGGCGAGGAGGCCCGCGTCGCCGTCTCGATGAGCAAGGTGTTCACCGCGAACGTGGTCCAGGAGGTCATCGACCAGTCGCTCCAGTTCTGCGGGGCGAACGGGATCGGGAAAGACCTCCCCTCTCGCAGTTCTACGAGAACGTCCGCCAGTTCCGCATCGTCGACGGCGCGGACGAGGTCCACAAGCGGGTCGTCGCCCGCGACGCCTTCGACGACGTCGACGAGAGCGAACTCGAAGCCGTCACCCGTTACCGGGGACAGGAGGGTCGAGAATGAACGACTCGATGCGAGTCGACGGGGCGCTCGACGCCGTCGACGAGGGGACGATCGTCCCGAGTCCGCACGGCATCGACGACGAGGCGGTGACGGCCATCGCCCGCGTCGAGCAGCCCGAACGCGCCGAGGAGGGACCGGGGGAGAGAGCGATGACGGCGACGGACGCCTTCGACCTGTCGGGGCGGACGGCCGTCGTCACCGGCGGCACGCGCGGCATCGGGCTCGCCATCGCGACGGGACTCGCCGACGCCGGCGCGGACGTGGTGCCCACGTCACGAACCGAAGCGGACGTGGAGGCGGCCGTCGACGCCGTCCGCGACCGCGGTGCGGCGTCGTTCGTGACGACGACGGACGTCGCCACCGGCGACTTCGACGCCCTCTTCGAGCGGGTCGAAGCGGAGCTCGGGGGCGTCGACGTCGTCGTCAACAACGCGGGCATCAACCCCGACGACGCGCTGGGCCGCCCGGAGGACGTGTCGATGGAGGGGTACGACGACGTCCTCGACGTGAACCTCCGGGGCGCGTTCCGGTGTGCGAAGGCCGCCGCCTCGTATCTCCACGACGCGGACGGGGGAGCGTCGTCAACGTCGCCAGCGTCGGCGGACTCGTCGGCCTGCCGCGCCAGCACCCCTACGTCGCCTCGAAACACGGCCTCGTTGGCCTGACCAAGAGCATGGCCCTCGACTGGGCCCCCGACGTGCGGGTGAACGTCGTCGCACCGGGGTACGTCGCCACGGACCTCACCGAGGAGGTGCGCGAGAACGAGTCGGTCAGGGAGTCCGTCGTCCGCCGGACGCCGCTCGACCGGTTCGCCGACCCGGAGGAACTCGCGGGGCCGGCTATCTTCCTCGCGTCCGACGCCGCCTCCTACGTCACCGGCGAGTGCCTCGCCGTCGACGGCGGCTGGACGGCGCGGTAAGCCACCGTGCCGATAGGTGGACGGCACGATAGCGGTCACCGTGCCGATAGGTGGACGGCACGATAGCGGTCACCGTGCCGATAGGTGGACGGCACGATAGCGGTCACCGTGCCGATAGGTGGACGGCACGATAGCGGTCACCGTGCCGATAGGTGGACGGCACGATAGCGGTCACCGTGCCGGTCGGATGCGGGAAATGTCGGCCACGAGTGAGGGAATCGATTCGCGGAGCCTACGCACCGGGATACTCGACGACGTGGATCCGTTCTCGGACCTCGGACTGCAACGGGGTACCGTCGTTCGTGGCGAACGTCGCACCGACTTCGTCCGCGGCGGCGACGAGGATGGCGTCGACGAAGCCGAGTTCGACCCCCTCGCCTTTGAGTTCCTCCTGTAATCTGGCCGCCCGAAGTACGGTTCCGTCGTCGATTCCGAGAACCTCGAACTCCCGCGTCGCTTCGTACACGTCGTCGACAGTGCCACGAGGATGGCCGTATATCGCACCCATGTAGACTTCGAAGAGGGCGAGGCTGGGAACGGCCCACGGCTCGGTTTCGTATTCTTTCAGAAATGCTCTCGCCGCGTCGACGCCGTCGAGATAATCCGTCAGGAGATTCGCATCGACACAGAGCATCAGCTGCCCGACTCCTCGATCCGTTCCCGCAGGTCGCGTTCGAGTCGGTCGTGTGCGTCCGCCGTTCCCTCTTCGACACCCGTCTCACCGAGCGCACCGAAGCCGTTCCACTTGTCTCCGGTCGTGAGACGAGTGACGACGTCGTCGAAGGAGTCTCCCTCGTGTTTGAGCTCTTTGAGCCGTCGCCAGTTCTCCTCCGAGATTCGAATGGTCTTGTCGCTCATGTGTAAGTGATGTATACAGGCGCGCGGTATCAACGTTGGGCGACGTTGCGAAAACGGTCGAGACGGGACGGGGCCGCGTCAGTCTCGGACCACCCTCGATTTATGTCCGTTCTCGGGAATGGGTACGAGCATGGGCAACAACGTACATTACGACATTACAGATGGCGTCGCGACCGTTCGACTGGACCGACCGGACAAACTCAACGCCCTCACGCTCCCGATGTGGGAGGACGTCGCCGAGGGGATGCGCCGCGCCGAACGCGACGGGGTGCGGGCGGCGGTACTGACGGGCACCGGAGAGGCGTTCTGCACCGGCGACGACATCGGCACGCTCGACGCCGTCGACGGCCCGCGCGACGTGCGAGCGCTCACCGACACCGTCCTCGGCTGCTTCGGTGCCATCGAGGACACGGCCGTCCCCGTCGTGGGGAAGGCCAACGGATCGGCCTACGGCGGCGGATTCGAACTCCTGCTCGCCTGCGATCTGACCGTCGCACCGACGGGGGCGACGTTCGCACTGCCGGAGGCGAAGATCGGTGCCTACCCGTTTTACGGCGCGAAGCGACTCGCGCGGATGGTCGGTCGCCAGCGCGCCGCCGACGTCGCCATGGCGGGACGCGAACTCTCCGCGAGCGAGGCCGTCGACTGGGGACTGTTCGCTCGCGCCGTCTCCGACGACGAGGTCGACGACGCGGTCGGGGACGTCGTCGCGGGGCTGAAGCGGGCGTCGCCGGCGTCGCTGGAGGTGACGAAGTCCTACCTGAACGCCTCGCTCGAGTTCGCGGGTGAGGACGACGCGATGCGGGCGGGGCTGGGTTATCTCTTCGCCGGCGACGACGCCCGGGAGGGGGCGAGGGCGTTCGTGGAGAACCGCGAGCCAGACTTCGCGGAGTAGCGGGCGCGTCCGTCGACGCGGCCCCGGCCGGGGAGCGACAGCCGTCACTCGCGGCCGTCGCCGAACGTCGGCCGCCAGTAGAGGAGGGCGACGCTGACGACGAACACGAGCGTCGAGAGGTCGTACGACCAGGCGTAGACGGCGGAGCCGACGGCCCCCGCGCCACCGACCACGCCCGCGACGAGCGACGTGGCGATTGGCGCGGTACAGCTGACACAGGAGACGAGGCCGACGACGCCGACGACGGCCGCCTCCGCGGCGTCGACGACGGTCGCTGCGACGAGATAGGCGAGCGACGCGTAGCCGACGAGTTTGAACGGGAAGAGCGCGAGCTGGATCGCCTCGCCGCTGTAGAGGAGGGCCGGCCCCCACCCCGGCGGGAGCCACAGCACGCGGAGCCCCGATCCGGTACCGCCGAGCGCGATCGTGCCGTCGATGGCGGTGAGGACGAGGAAGTACGCGACGCCGACGCCGGCGGCGAACAGTCGGGTCCGGCCCGACGCCGGCGGCACCCGCGTCGCGGCGACGGCGAGGACGCCCAGATTTATCCAGACGAACGGATAGAGCGCGTACCGGAGTTCGACCACGGTCACGGGTAACGTCGAGAGATAGAGCAGGGAAGCGAAGGCTTCCGTCGCGAGGACGACGGCGGCGAACAGGAGTATCCACCGCGCTGGCAGGCGGTCACGAACGCCGACCGTGGAGGTCACGAGTCCCCCTCCGTCGTCGGCGTCGAGCGGTCACGGAGCGTGCACGGCATGGTCATCCGAGGGGTTGGTAGATGGGGATCGGCGGATGCGGAAGGTGGATACCGAACAGCATCAGTCCGTGTGCGAACGGCAGGTATCCCAGCAGGATAAAGAGCGCGCCCAGCACGCGGTGGAGGCGGACCCGGGAGGTAGTGCCGATCGACTGGAAGAGCGTCCCGTAGGCGAGCAAGGTGGGGAAGGTGCCGAGGCCGAGGGCGGCGAGCGAGACGGCCCCTTCGGCGGGCGATCCTCGGACGAACGCGTAGAGGAAGGCGGGGTAGAGGAGCGGGCACGGAAGCAGGCCGTGGAGCAGACCGAGGCCGACGATGCGCGGCCCCCGGACCCACGAGTCGACGCGGTCGGTGACGAGGCCGTAGACGCGGCCGAACGCGTCGCCGAAAAGCGGGATCGAGTGGCCACCCATGGAGCCGGACACGAGGTAGGAGAGCCCCGTGACTACGATGAAGACGCCGACGACGACGCCGGCCGTCGCGCGCACGTCGGTCGCGACGGCAGCGACGGCGGCGGCGTCGAACAGGAGCGCGCCGAGCGCCCCCATCAGCGCGCCGATGACGGCGTAGCTGACGGTCCGGCCGGCGTTGAACAGGAGGTGCTGGCGGACGTCGGTCCAGCGGACGCGCTCGGCGTCGGCACCGAGGCGGTCGGCGTACAGCGTCACCAGCGGGCCGCACATCCCGAGACAGTGCGCGCCGCCGAGGAGGCCGATCGCGAAGAACACGAGGAGGCCGACGTCGACCGGCGTCGCGCCGGGGAGCGTCGAGAGGTACACGAGCGACGCGACGAAGCCGGAGAACATGGTGTGGTCAGTGTGCCGGCGTCGGAGCGGCGGGCGTCTCGGCGGACGAGAACGTCACGGAGCGACTCGCGCCGACGGTGGCGACGCTCGCGAACGGCGGCACCACGGCGGGGTGTGCCTGCGCCGCGCCCGGGATCGGGGCGGCGAGGTGCGGAACGGTCGCCATTGGTCGAACGGGACGGAGATAGTAACCGCTGGAAGTTATTCCTATGGGTCGGCCCCCTCCGGACTCACGGACCTGAATTCGAAGTCGGCGAAACGCGGAGCGCGACGACACGGGAGCGCCGTGTGAGCGTCGGTTTCGGTAGGTGCACGTTCGCGACGGCAGGGAGGAGCGTCTCGCGGGCGAGCGGCGGTTCGAAGACGCCGCGTTCGGTGACGAGATAGTCGACCAGCTCCGTCGGCGTCGCGTCGAAGGCGGGGTTGTACACCGGGACGTCGTCGGGGGCGTTCCGTCGGTCGCCGAGATAGCGGAGTTCGGCGGGGTCGCGTTCCTCGATCTCCACGTCGTCGGCCGAGGAGTCGGCGTCGATGGTCGAGGTTGGCGCGGCGACGACGAACGGCACGTCGTGTCGCGCCGCGAGAACGGCGTGGTTGTACGTGCCGACCTTGTTGAAGACGACGCCGCCGTCGCCGAAACTGCCGCCGTCGAGGACGACGCGGTCGGCACCGACGATCACGGCGTCGACCGTCCCGCGCTGGAGGCAGCGCCCGCTGGCGCTGTCGGGGACGAGCGTCACCTCGACGCCCCGGTCGGCGAGTTCGACGGTGGTGATGCGCGACCCCTGATTCAGCGGCCGCGTCTCGGTGGCGACGACCGACACCCGCTTGCCGGCCGCCCGCGCGGAGTAGACGACGCCGAGGGCCGTCCCCCAGTCGACGGTGGCGAGCGCGCCCGCGTTGCAGTGAGTCAGGACCGTCCAGCCGTCTTCGAGGAGGGTCGCCCCGTGGTCGCCGATGGCCCGGTTGCGTTTCACGTCGGCGTCGGCGACGGCCTTCGCCCGGTCGAGGGTTCGCTCGCGCAACGCGGCCGCGGAGTCGGCGTCGTCGACGACGGACCGGAGAGCCTCGACCTCGCGAGAGAGGTTCACCGCCGTCGGGCGGGCGGCGGCGATGCGGTCGGCGTCGGCGTGGACGCCCTCACGGAGCGACGGGAGGGTGTCGGCCGACCGCTCGCGGGCGGCGAGGGCGACGCCGAAGGCACCGGCGGCACCGAGGGCGGGCGCGCCGCGGACGCGCAGCCGCTGGATGCTCTCGACGAGCTGGGTCACCGTCTCGGCGTGATAGGTCGTGAACTCGGCCGGGAGCCGCGTCTGGTCGACCATGGCGACGCAGTCCCGGTCGTCGTCCCACTCGATCGTGCGCATAGTCGACCGTGGGAGCGAGAGAGCAAAAGTCGTCCGCGAAACGCGACGGCGACGCGCGGCGAAAAGCGCCGTGTTCAGTAGCGCGAGGGCATGTAGGCCATCCCGAGGAGGACGATGGCCGTCAGGAAACTCACGATGGAGATGCCCCAGAGGCCGTTGACGTGCGTCTGATAGGTGTCGATCACCTCGGTCTGTCGGTCGTAGCTCTCGAAGTTCTGCGTGAGCACGAGCGTGCTGTTGTCGGGGAAGTACGCGAGGTAGGTCTGTCCGCTGAGCGTGACGTTGGCCTGGTCACCCACGTCGACGGTGTTCTGCCGGGGGCGTTCCACGCGAGCGTCACCGAACTATTGGTGACGGCGTCGACGGTGGTCGCGTTGTCGTTGTACTGGAGCCGGTCGCCCTCGGCGTAGGACGTCTCTTCGGGGACCGGGAAGTAGTCTGCGGCCGGAGTGAGCGTCAGATTGCCGTTCTCCTCTTCGACGACGTACTCCGTGCCGTTCTGCGTGACCGTCTCGTTTCGGACGGCGGGATCTTCCTGTAAGATACGCGTCCGGTTGACCGTCTCCTGGAGGACGAACGACGTCGGGTCGGGGGCGTTCTCGACGAGGACGCGGTAGTCCTCGCCCTGGACGGTCACCGTGCTGTTGTTGTCCCACGACTCGGTGTATCGGGCGGACTGGTTCGTCCACGCGATCGTGCCCGACCGGGTGAGCGTGGCCGGGGTGCCGTGCCCTCCGCCAGTCATCTCGGCGTTGATCTCCGAGACGGTGTGCTGACGGCCGTCGACGGTGAACTGGTCGCCGCTCGAGAGCCGGTACTCCGGATTCTGGAACTGAATCGCCGGAGCGTCGGCCGTCGCGATCAGCGAGTAGGACGCCGCTCCGATGACGACGAAGAACACGACGTATATCGCCGCAGCGCGTCGTTGCATATAGTTGGGCCATGGGTAACCCGGCGTATAACGATTACTAACTATCGCTGAACGACGGTTTTTATCAGGCGTTCGGTCGCGCGAACCGTGTCCGGAGCGTCACCCAAGCTATTATGCCGTCGACACGTACGGGCTGCTATGAGTTCGGACTGGCGCGGTCGGATCCTCGAAACCCGCAAGGAACGGGCCGAGTTCTTCCGTTCACACCCCCGCTCACCCATCCCGGAGGCCGAGCGCGACGACTTCCGCGGGCTGGATTACTACCCGCCCGACGAGGCGTATCGGTTCGAACTCACCCTGCACGAACACGACGAGAAAGAGCGCGTCACCGTCTCGACGAGCACGGACGACGAACGCGAATACCTCCGCTGGGGCGAATTTCGCTTCACCGTCGACGGCGAGGACGTCACGCTGCAGGCGTACAAGGCCGACCCCGACGACGACCGACTGTGGGTGCCCTTTCGCGACGAAACCAGCGGCGAGGAGACGTACGGGGCGGGGCGCTATCTCGACCTCGAACCCGACCACCACAGGACGAACGACGAGTGGATCGTCGACTTCAACCGGGCGTACAACCCGACGTGTGCCTACTCCGACCGCTACGACTGTCCCCTGCCGCCGATGGAGAACTGGCTCGACGTGCGCATCGAAGCGGGCGAACGGAACTACCACTGAGCCGTGACTCGACAGTACGACAGACGGTCGATGCTCCGCGCAGTCGGCGTCGCGGCGGCGGGGAGCCTCGCCGGATGTGGCGGCGGTGGCGACGCGGGGGGTGACGGGGCGACCGACCGGACGACGGACGGCGCTCCAACGTCGGGCGAGTCGGCGGCCGGCGTCCGCGCGGAGACGCTCGCCGAGGGATTCACGTCGCCGGTGGACGTCGCCTTCCCCGCGGGGCTCGACCGGTGGTTCGTCGCCGACCAACCGGGGCGCGTCTACCTCTACGACTCGTCGCTCCGCGAGACGCCGTTTCTCGACCTGCGCGATCGAGTGGTCGACCTCCGGGGCTACGACGAGCGCGGCCTCCTCGGCGTCGCCACCCATCCCGCGTTCGCCGACAACGGCCGCCTGTTCGCCCGGTACAGTTCGCCCCCGCGGTCGGGGACGCCCGACGGCTACTCCCACACGTTCGTCCTCTCGGAGTTCCGGGTGGATCCGACGGCCCGGCGCGGCGACCCGGAGAGCGAGCGCGTCCTACTGGAGATCCCGGAGCCCCAGCCGAACCACAACGGCGGGGCCGTCGCGTTCGGCCCCGACGGCTACCTCTACGCCGGCGTCGGCGACGGCGGCGGCACGAACGACGTCGGTCGGGGACACGTCGAAGACTGGTACGCGGAGAACCGCGGCGGCAACGGCCAGGACGTGACCGAGAACCTCCTCGGGAGCGTCCTCCGCATCGACGTGGACGACGAGAGCGAGGGGCGACCGTACGGGATTCCGGACGGCAATCCGCTCGTCGGGCGGGCGGGCCGCGACGAACAGTACGCGTGGGGGTTTCGCAACCCGTGGCGGCTGTCGTTCGACGCGCCGGAATCCGACGGCTCTGGGGCCGGCCAGTCGGCGTCCGGTCGGAGCGTCGACTTCTACGTCGCCGACGTGGGACAGAACCGCTACGAGGAGGTGAGCCTCGTCGAAGCCGGCGGCAACTACGGCTGGAACGTCTACGAGGGAACGCACTGCTTCTCGACGGAGCCGCCCGGGTCGCCGCCGGCGGACTGCCCGACCGAGATGCCGGACGGCGACCCGCTCCGGGAGCCGATAATCGAATACGACCACGGGGGCGACCAGCCCAACGGCGTCGCCGTCGTCGGCGGCTATCGCTACCACCGCGACGACGTGCCCGAACTGTCGGGCGCGTACGTCTTCGCCGACTGGCAGGCGAACGGGCGAGTCTTCGCCGCGCGGCCGGCCGAGGAGGGCCAGTGGCCCGTCGACGTCCACGACGTGAGCGGCCTCGGGGAGTACGTCCTCGCGTTCGGGCGCGACGACGCGGGGCGGCTCTACGCGCTCACGAGCGACCGGGGCGACGTCGCGGGGGAGACGGGCGCGGTCGTCCGACTCCGGCCGGAGGAGTGACCGCCGCCAACGGGGTTTGGAATCGAAAGGATTCGGCCGTCGAAGCCGAACTCTCCGAACGGCAAGGCGGTTCAAGCGGGAGACGCTACGTTCGAACGCGATGTTCGAGCCACCAGTTCGCGGCCGTCCGGAGGTGAGCCGGCGGTGAGCGTCGTCGACACCGCAGTCGAGGGGTTGCACCTCGCCGGCGAGATGGCGTGGGAGACGTGGTGGGCGCTCGTCCTCGGATTCACCATCGCGGGGGCCGTCGAGACATTCGTCAGCGAAGAACGGATGCGGCAGTTGCTCGGCGACGACGGCTGGCGCTCGCTCGGCTACGGGACGCTGTTCGGAGCCGCCTCCTCGTCGTGTTCGTTCGGTGCCGTCGCGACGACGAAGTCGCTGTTCAAGAAGGGTGCCTCGCCCGTGGCCAGCCTCGCGGCGTTCCAGTTCGCCAGCACGAACCTCGTCATCGAACTCGGCCTGGTTATGTGGATCCTCCTCGGCTGGCAGTTCGTCCTCGCGGACTACGTCGCCGGCCTCCTCCTCATCCTCCTGCTCGCGGGGACGTTCAAATACCTCGTCCCCGAGGCGTGGTTCGCGGCGGCGCGCGACCACGTCCGGTCGTCCGACGGCGTTCGCGATCCGTCCTGCGGGATGGACGTCGATCCGACGAGCGACGACGTCGTGACGCCGGACACCGACGGCGGCACCGAGTACTTCTGCTCCGAGTCGTGCAAACGGTCGTACGTCGAATCGCGGGAGCGAAGCGACGACAGTCGTCGGCCGAACCTGACGACGCGTGGCGGCTGGCGACTCGCCGGACACAACGCCATCGGCGAGTGGAACATGCTCTGGAAGGACATCGTCGCCGGCTTCCTCGTCGCGGGCCTCATCGGCGCGTTCGTCCCCCGAGCCTGGTGGACGACGCTGTTCGGCCTGGGCGCTGCGGGCACCCTCTCGTGGGTCGTCGCCAGCGCCACCGTCGGCGTCGTCGTCGGCGTCGTCACCTTCGTCTGCTCGGTCGGGAACGTCCCCTTCGCGGTCATCCTCTGGAACAACGGCATCGCCTTCGGCGGCGTGATGTCGTTCATCTTTGCCGACCTCATCGTCCCCACTATCGACGACGCCTACCGCCGGTACTACGGCCTGCGGATGGCCGCCGTGCTGTTCGTCTCCATTTTCGCCACCGCGGTCGTCTCGGGCGTGGCGATCCACTATCTCTGGGGCGGCCTGGGCCTGATTCCGCCACAGGGCGAGGCCGGCGGCACCGCCCCTCGGGGTACACGCGCTATCTGAACGCGGCGTTCACGCTCGTCTTCCTCGCGGAGGCGTACGTGGCCTTCGGCGACGACGCGGACGCGAGCCACGCCGACGCACACGCCGACTGAGCCTCGACGAACCGTTCGGAGCGTGCGCGCGCCGTTCGTGTAGGCACAACCCCATTAAGCCTGGTCGACGTACGATGCAGGGAGAACATGTCCACAGATTCACAGCAGAACCGGTTCGTCTGGATCGCGCTCGCGGTCGTCGCAGTCGTCGTCCTCCTGCCGGTCCTCGTGATGGTCGTCGGCATGATCGGGGTCGGCATGATGGGGTCGCCGACGATGGGATGGGGTGGCGCGATGGGGCCGGGGAGCGGGATGCACGCCCCTGCTGGACGTTCGTCCTCGGTCCGATACTGCAACTGCTCTTCCTGGTCGTTCTCCTCGGCGGCGGCTACGTCTTCTACCGTCGTATCGCACGGGACGTCGACACGGCCGATCCGGCGCTCGAAGAACTCCGCCTCGCCTACGCCCGCGGCGAACTCTCCGACGAGGAGTTCGAAGAACGGCGGCAGCGGCTCCGAGGGGAGCGCAGCCGGGGCTGACAGCGGGGACGCGACCGTCGCTTCCCCTCGAAGACGCCGGCGACGGGTCGTGGTCCGATCGGCTCCGAAACGAACTCCGCTCGACCGTGCGTTCGAACGGCACCGCTGACGCCGTTCGCGAGTCCCTCGACATCGTCGGGTTGACGGACAAAATGAGCCAGCACGCAGACTCGCTCTCGGGCGGCGAGGCCCAGCGGGTTTCGTTCGCCCGCACATTAGCCTACAATCCGGACGTCCTGCTGCTCGACGAGCCGACGTCGAACCTGGATCCGCGAAACACCGCGGTCATCGAGGAAGCGATCGACGAAGCTCGAAATCGAGGAATCGGGGTCGTCGTCGCGACGCACGATATGCATCAGGCGGAGCGCGTCGCGGATCGCGTCGCGGTACTGTTCGACGAGAGCATTACGGAACTCGCCTCGACCGAAGTGATTTTCGAGAATCCGTCGGACGATTGCACTCAGAAGTTCATTTCGAGAGAGCTGGTCTACTGACCGGGGCTGCTCCCCTCGCCACGTCGACGTCGCGGCCCGTCAGCGTCCCGCAGAAAAGGTTTCGAGCCCGCCGCGCAATCGAGGAATGACACGGCTTGCGAGAGATTCACGCCCGTAAATCCGCCGTATGCGTACGCTGGGTCTACCAGTAACGAACCGGACGACGAGTTGGAGATTGCCGTCGACCGGTATGTACTCAGTGTCCTCTCGCTCGGGCGGGGAGCCGAAGCGGCTGGAGAGTGTCGACGAACTCCGAGCCGAAAGAGCAGTTAGAGAGGACGGCGAACGACCGAACCGCAGCGCCATAGTACATGAACCTCGACGAACCGAGTATTCGTGACACCTGTACCGACGCAGTGTTCGAGCGCGCCCGGGCGTATCGCGACAGAGACCGCATCCAGCGACTAGAACGGTTCGAAGACGCTCTCACGGCCGAGGTTCAGGGATCAGAACTATACGACGTAACGGTCGAATTAGCTGGGGATCAAGTCGAGACACAGTGTACGTGTCCCTACGCGGGGCGGGGCAAATGCAAGCACGTCGTCGCGGTTCTCCTGGACGTCGTCCACGATCCACCCGAGGATGAGAGCGAACGCGTCGACGCCGTGCTCGAAGACATCTCCTCCGAGGATCTGTGCGCGTTCGTGCGCGACGCGCTCGTCGAGGACTCACGACTCCGCGAACGATTCCTCGTGCAATTCGGCGAGTGGCGCGAATCCGTCGAAGACTACCGCGACGAGATCGAGTCGCTGTTCGAGAAGCACGCGCATGACTACCCGGGCGTCACCAGTGCCATCGACTTCTCGCACTTTTTCGACCTCGCCGAACGGCACCGCGACCGTGAACGGTATCTCGCCGCCGCGACCGTCTACCGCGCGCTGTTCGAGACCATCGACGAGAACGTAGGCCGCGTCGACGGCGCGTACGACCACTACGCGGAGGCGCTACGGTCAGCCCTCGACGGATACGTCGAGTGCGTTCTCGCCGCAGACATTTCGGACGAAGACTGTGAGCGATACGTTGCCGTTCTGGAGAAGCGGATAGTAGAACACGGTGGCAACAGGGAAGCGTTCGAGCGCGCGCTGGACGAGCTCGATGATCGCTGTGGACGTACCCAGGACTCGCAGTGACCATAACGGCAGAACTACCGGATAGTCGCCTTCGACGCGAAGTGTGAGAAGAGCCAAGGGCCGGCTTTAAGGCTAAGCCCTAAAGCCCTGCGTATATACTATATAAACACAGATGGGGACAAGAGATCAAATCGAGAACCTACAAGAACGAGTCAAGAAACGATCAGGTCTGTCCGACGAGGAGCCTGATGACGAGAACGCACCATCGATCTCAGAGGACGACGCAGAAGTGCTTCTCGAATTCAGTCGACAGCTCGACCTGCTCAGTTCGAAGTACACCGATTACCGGCATCTCAAACTTCTCCGCCACTGCGTCATCATGGCAGAACAAGTGGGTGGACTGGCGGACGCATTAGAAAGTCGAGACGCTGCCGAAGAAGTCGTCGTGTGGATCAATAGAGAACGAGGTGTTCCGGAATACAGCGAAGAGACGAATCAAGATTACCGTGTCGCACTACGAATCTTCGGGAAGCGAACCCTCAAGATGGCCGACGACGAGGTGCCGGACTCGTTAGCGTGGGTCCCGACAGGCACGAGCAGTTCGTACGATCCCTCACCCAGTCGATCGGATATGCTTGACTGGGATGAAGCAAAGGGGATGTCTATTGAGGGCACAGAGAACTCGCGGGACAAGGCACTCATAACGGTTTCCCACGAACTCGGCCCCAGAGGGGAAGAGATGCACGGGGTCCGGATTGGGCAAGTGACCGATGCAGACCATGGGATACAAATCAGTCTCGACGGGAAACAAGGGGAACACTCGGTTACCCTAATCAACAGCGTCCCCTACCTGCAACAGTGGCTCAACGATCATCCTGCTCCAGATGACGACGAAGCCTACCTCTGGTGCAACCTCAACGATCCGTACGATAACGCGAGTTATCAGACCTTCCTCGAACGGTTCAAAGAAGCGGGACGACGGGCAGACATCGACAAACCTGTCACGCCAACGAACTTCAGGAAGTCGAATACGTATTGGCTCGCCAAGCAAGGAGCGAACGAGTCATTCATCAACGATCGCCAAGGCCGAAAGCCGACTTCCGATCACGCGCGACGATACATCGCAGAGTTCGGCCCCGAAAACGAGAACAACCAGTACGCGGAGCTCCAAGGGCTTGATGTCGAGACGGAAAAGACGGAAGACCGGACACCGATCACCTGCCCCCGGTGCGACAAGGAGACTCCCCGCGATGAGCCGTTCTGCGTCTGGTGCCACCAAGCGATGGAACCCGAGGCCGTAGAGGAACTCGAAAAGGAAGAATCCGAGCAACGCCGGGAGTTACTCCGAATCGCCAAAGAGAACCCCGAGCTGTTAGAGGCGGTAGAGGAGCTTGAGCCCCTGATAGAGTCCTTAGGTGGAGATGCACAGGTCATCGATACTGCCAGACAATTCGTCGAAGCAACTGAGGGAAGCTAAGTCGATCTACTCTTTCAGTCGCTTTACGAGGTCCCCCACCTCAACATCACCGGTGTCGACCGACTCAGTTCCTCTTTCCATCTCGGTTCCCGGAACCTCGACATCTTCGTTCACGACAGGTGTCTGCCCCTGTCGGTCGTGCAAGGCCCGTTCTGCATCCCCGAACGTTCCGGGCATCGACTCACCGATGATGTGTCCGTCGCCGCCTCGGTATCCCCAGCCGTTCGCATCCGTATTGTCGTGATGCATAGTGTCTAGTTGATGTTGGTCGCTTACTCTGGCCGCCAAAACTCGTTCGCCCAAGACTTCTCGACCAGTTTGAGTTGGATCTCCTCGCGCTTCTCGTAGGTCTCGTCAATCCCACCGAAGTAGTAGCCGACACCCTTCTCAAGCTCAATGTCTGCAGTCCAGACCGTGCAGACTACTGGTTCCCGTGTTGTATCGTCACTAAGCCTCACACGCTGGTACGGCTGATGGGACGCGACATCTTCGAACCAGTTGACGAACCCTTTCGTCGTCACCCAACCGTTCGTGCCGTCGAGGTCACCAAGTTCTACGAACGGGGGCCCACTCATCGCTCTCCACCTCTGACCAGCGTCACCCCACCTGTTGTTTGTCGAGTCGGGAGCGGTGCGTCGCACCATCGGCAGGTGCCGCTCGAACGGAGCGGGTCGTAGAGTCCCTCACAGCTCGGACAGGTCGAGAGGCCGTTCAGATCGATACGGCCGTCATTGTGCAGCACGGTTCGAAGGACTCCTGCTCGTTCAACGAGGAGCGCATCGTAAGGGACATACAGACGTGTGCTATCGGCGTCGCACTCGGGAGCATGTACCGGGACAGCCGACTTCCAGGCTTCCACAAGCGGGAGTTCAGCGGGCGTACGGTCGTTCCACTGGTCGATGGCGTGCGGGCGATTGATAGGCGGTACGTACGACTGGTCGTGTACGTAGTGGTTTGGGTCAAACATCGGTGGATGAAGATTCCCTGTGCTTCAACGGGGGTACTCAGCCAGTTATCGCGGGATCGCTGGACAGCGTCGCCACTGGGCGTGAAGACTAAAGTCGGAGAGAACAATCGCTATCGACGACTGTTGGTCGTCAGGTTAGTCACGGCTCTTCGGGATGAGGACGGTGCTGAGTATCGACCGTTGAACACTTAGGGGGTACATCGCGCGGGAATCAGGCGCGCGTGTTCACAAGTACAATTCGCGGATAGTTGCTGACTCGCCGAACCCCTTGAACAGGACTTTCGTGCGGGCGTATTCAACCGTGTTAAGTGGTAGACTCAACAGGTGAATTTCTTGAAGCCGTAAGGCTTCAAAGGGGTTGGCCATTTCGGCCGCGATAAAGGCCGGCCAGAGACTTCCCTATCGGGGAACCACTCTGACCGAACCGCCTCAATCACGCATATTGTCGCAAGAAATACTTAAAGAAATACCAACACCCCCTCGAAAAGGACAGGTCGAGCAATCATATGAGAACTACCGAAGGGGCTGGTTCTCCCGTTCGAAATACCCGATTCGCTTGAGTTCCGCTTTCACAAGTTGGGTCACACTGTAGTGGTCGTCACCGGAGACCCCATACTGTGTGCAAAGGTCTTGGAAGTCTTTCTCCTGGCTGAATCTTTTCGGAAACTCCTGCTGGCCCACCTCGGAGAGATCGACTTCGGTTGGGTCGTTTCCTTGCAAGAAGTAGCGCCTACGCTCACGATCAACGACGATCCCGATTGTACAGAGGGCCACTTTCTCAATCTGCTTCTGCTGGCCGAAGCGGTCGAGATTCATCTGGCTCATCGCAGAGACAGCCCGACGTTTCTGATAGGTTGGAACATCAAGGGTTGAACTGAGTGATTCGGTGATGCGTTTCTTATCACGTGCGGCTTCACGCGCACTGTGGTCTCCATCACTGTGGTGTCGACCCTCGTTCAGTCTGACGAGTCGTTCAATGTCTCCGTTGGCTGTGCCGATTCCGACTCGTGTTTCCCCAAAGGGATCATATCCAGTCGTGTAGGCATCGGGTTGATGGTCACGCAGTTGCTGTGCTGACGGAACCATCTCCGGTTTTTCATCGATCTCTTGGTCAGTCTCGCTCGTCTGTTCATTAGCCTGTACGTGTTCACGAGTCATCGGAATTTCCGTACTTTCTGTTGGGAACTAAGGCAGTCAGCTTAATTTTGGCCATAGCTATTATATAAATGGTATATTTGAGTGCTTCAACCGGTTAGCTACCTTGCAAGGACTTCAGGACTGCAGAAGGGATGTTAATCATCTACTCTATCACAGATGCTTGTGATTCGAGGGTCTTGGAGAAATTGGCCCTGTTGTAGAAGCGACTGAGTAATCGACAACGATCACTCTGGTCCGGAACGCGATTGACTACTGCTTGCTGTTAGGCATCGAAATATAGAGAAACTGAAACTTGGTTCGCCAGTTCGCTGCAGAAAACGGCTTATCAGCGACTAAGCCCACACCAGATACAGGGTCGGTTTCGTAGAGTCCATACTCCACAATTTGGACACCTGATACAGAGTTGGGGTCTACTGTCTTCATCGAGGTCACCATCTTCGGCTGTTTCTATGAGCTCCTTTGGCACCTGGGGTCCCCATCCGAATAGCTCCCGAAGGCGGTGAGCTCTCAGACCCGATTGGGCGATCAGCAGTTTCGCTCGTGATCGACGAATATCATGCAACGTGAACTTTGTCGGGACATCAGAGCGTTCACAGGCACGATTCGTAATGTCATATAACATCATATAGGGAATACGTTTGTTTGAATCGATTTGTGTCCAGATTGGCATCTCCGAGGAAGCATCCTCTAGTGGGTCGGCATCCGGAGCAAGCCATTCAGTTACTGGATGTTCTGCTTGTACCCACTGTTTGAAGTACGGCATCGATTCGTCGAGAGTGAGTAATCGTTTCTGACCATCTCGACGAGTAATCAATATGGCAACGTGGTCGCCTCTGTCTTCCACGTCACCGAAGGTGAGCCGGTGAAGCTCAGATGGTCGTGCGTGCGACTCCCACGCGACTGCTACGAGCGCTTTATTCCGGATGTGGATGTCCGGATGTTCGAGGATCGGTGCGATGTGGTCTTCCCAGCGGACCATAGTCCCCTGGTCGTCATTCGGTTCTGTCATAACGCACCCTATCATTCGACCCGGGGGATAATTCCCAATTCGTGAGTGAAATCACTTCAGCAACAAAACATTTAAAAACACACGGGTCGCCGTGTCATCTTTCAGTGATAAAAAGCATCAATATACGAGTCATTCGCCAGGTAATGGACATTATGAGGACTTAGAATCGGTATTTGGCACGTAATGGTCAACATTTGCTGTATCGGCATGTGATACATCTGGACTGTTTCTGTCTCGGATTCTATTTTTCTGAAATTGAGACAGCGATGAAGTACACAGTTCCCATCGTTTATTTCCCTCATTATCGAGCTTGTGATTAACGATGCCTGCATCTTCTGCTGCTGAAAGTAGCGAACTCAAGGATGCAGTAGAATACTCTCCGCCTTCAATTATTTCCTCGGCACCGTATGAGTCATCTGCAGTGATCGCATTGACTTCGTCTCGTAGTTGATTAAACGCGCAACTGTGATCTTCTGCATTCAGCAATACTTTCAGCACGACCTGTGCGTATTTGTACTCCATTACTTTCTCGAACCCACTATTGTCCATTATAATTCAATTTATCAAGTCTATACGTAAATAAGCTAGCCAGATGTGGGATTGGTGAGTCCAAAGACGATCCTGTACGGCCTAGAAATACTTGGGAATATCATAAATTCACCGGGGCATATTCTGTGGTTAGAGAGGTTCTCTGTCGTGTTTTTATCTCAAACATAAATACATTACTTTGGTGAAGTCACTTCTTTCTGATAACTCAGAATACTACACCTCTCCTAATTAGAGTATGACCGAATACGAGGACAGCAGCCTCTCACCGGGTGAATACGTACGAGAAAACAAAGAACAACTCGAACGGTTGATCAAACACAGTAACAACGATTTCGTTCGGGCGTTAGCGATAGCGGCATTCGTCGAATACGGAGAGGATGCATCAGTAGAGTCCATCACGAAAGATTTGGAGCGAATCAAAGAGTTGGAAGAGGTTCAGTAAAGATGAGGTTGGCCCCCCACTCCAACTCAGACGGCTATCGAGTCTTTATGGAGCCGCATGAATATGAGACAATCATCGAATGCGCATCCCGTGATCGAGCGGAGATCGCCTTTCGACTAGGTGGAGAATGCTCCCTGAGAAAGAAAGAGGTTCTTGAGGTAACGCTTGATAAGATTCAGAAATCCCGAAGCCCCGGTGTAGAGATTTTCTTTATGCGCGTATGGGGAAAGGAAACACGGAAAGAAAATAGCAAGAAGCCACGGAAACCCTGGGTCCCCAACTCATTACGTGGGGACATCGAACGGTACAGCAAACGGAAAAACATTAGACCGTCATCTCCTCTCTATCCGAACTCCAAAGGAACTCTTCAAAACGATATGGTGGATGCACGGGAACTGGCAGCCAACAAAACCGGTGATGATGATTTCCTCGAAGTGACGTTCCATGACTTCCGGCGATACTTTGCAACCAACCTTTTCTACAGAAAGGGGATCAATATCGAATTCATCGCAGCACTCGGCGGGTGGGAAGATCCAGATTATATGAAAGAAGAGTATCTGGACCCCTACTTCGATGACGTTATCGAACGACACCTGGCCCAGAAAGGAGTGCTCGACATCGAGACTGACCATCAGTCTGACTTCGAAAAAGTACTCAGCAAGATGAACGAGCTGGAAAATCGAATTGATACTCTTGACCGAACCTTAGCAGCAGACACTATAGAGGTCGGATCTGAAGAGCTGGAGACGGAAGAAAGCGATGGGGACCACTCGTTGGAAGAGTTCCTCTGATTTCCTTTTCCTGAGTAACGTCACCGGGAATCTACTCCCAACAAAACCCCGACAGACTTGTCTCCGTAGATCAAACTCAGAATGACCGCACAGAAGTGGGAACAGAACGACCGGATCTTGTTACCAGGTTAGGAACTACTCAACACCGCGATCTGGCGTTAGAAACCGTGTGGGCGGAAGGTTTACCGCCGGTCCCGCAGGCCTCTAGAATGATGACTATACTGGAAGGAGCGACGCGCTGGGGCTCTGGCGAACCGACAACTGTTCAGGATGCTGCCGTCACCTGCTCAAACTGTGGCGAAACCGTCTTTGCGCAAACGGTCGGCGATGTGACGTGCGATGCCTGTGACGCCGCGTTCTATGCCACCGATCATCGTTCGGAAACGTGCTCAGCGGTAGAGTGTGCAGATTGCGGGGAAGTAATCTCGTTTATCCAAGAACATCGATGCACCATTGGCGAGTGGGACGCGTATCATTGCCACCACTGTACGAAAAACATCGCCATCGAAACCGACAACGGGCCACAGCCACCAGAGCAATTATTACAAACAGACTGGGTGTTGACTGGCCAGCTGCCGGATGATCCAGGAACAGATGTCACCGACGGGGTGTGGATGACGCGCCCCCGAACTGCACGAGAGGAATTTGCAACGAAAGTCCTGAATGCCGAAGCGAAGGCGAACGATTCCAGCTTTCACGCCTACGTCCCTGGGGAGACAAACGCACATTTGTGTTTCAATGGGGAATACTGTATCGGCTACATCACATGGAACTACGATAGCGACCAACCGGAACTCGGGCAGTTATACATCTTACCGGAGTTCCGTGGACAGGGTATCGGATCTGCATTCGTTGAAGCGTGGCTGGACGACATCGCCAATTCGGATGCACGGTTCAACGTCAATAATCCGAATGCCAATATGTTCCGGCTGCTACGAAGCATCGGCGCAATTGAGGTCACCGAGGAAGGAATGGAGTTCCATAGATGCGACATTACAGGCCACTGGTTTGATGTGCCTGATGAATGGAAAAATCTGCTCTGTTGAATCCGCAGAAGGCGGCGTGATTGCGTCGCTCTGAAGGCGGAAGCGAAGCGGAAGAGTCGAATGTGTCCAAACTCCTCTTCCGCTTCGTTAAGCAAGCCGCGTCGCTGGCTCAAAAGCGCTGTGCCGCCAGTCCAACGGCGGTGAGTGATCCGACTGGCCACGGATTTCCCGGCTGGAAGCATGTGATGCTCCACTTTTTGCGGGTTCACATGGACGCGACGTACCGCGAGATTGTGGATTGGGCGAGTGAGATGGATCGCGTTCGTGGTCTGTTACAGCTCGCTCGGACGGCATTTCCCGCACCCTCAACGCTGTACCGGTCGTTCGAGAGGGTGCCCATGTCGGTGTGGCGCGGCTTCCTTCGTGAGTCCGCGAACATCTGCGATCCGGGCTCGCACGGTGCCATCGATGCCACGTTCTTCGACCGCGAAACGGCATCGAGACACTACCAACACCGCTCGGATCGCCACATACGCACGCTCAAAACGACGGCGCTCGTTGATACAGACTCGTGTACCATCCTCGATATTCACTGCTCGGCACACTGGCCTCACGACACACAAACTGGCCGTCGAGTCGCCCTTCGCAACACCGGGAAAATAGAGAGTCTCGCCGGCGACAAAGGCTATGACGACCAATCTCTCCGGGACGCCCTCCGATCAAAGGGCGTCCGGCCCTTGCTGCGTCACCGGCTGTTTGCTGCGTACGATCATGCACACAACGCACGGTTGGACAGCGAGTTATACGGCCAACGCTGGATGGCCGAGACCGCCTTTTCGGCCATCAAGCGTCGGTTCGGTCCCGCTGTCCACCCTCGCGCGTGGTACCGCGAGTTCCGCGAGCTCGTGTTGACCGCCGCAGTCTACAACCTCGAACAAGCACTCAAACAGTGACCCCGACGCCGTCATCGGATTCAACAAAGCAGAAAAATCAGTCACCTAGTACAGACTGAACTATTGAACCCAAACCGTTGAAAGATCTCTATGGCACCCTCACCATCAGGCTGTCCAGTAGCAGAGAAAGTGGGTCATCATCAGGAACGCTCAGAGTTTAATACGAATGGATTAGCGGAAGTTAAAATAAGAATACATTAGGACATTCTGTCATATATTGCAACCGGCCGAATGACGTGTTTACGTGGTCACTCATAATATAGAGAAATGCAAAAACTGCCCGAAGAGGCCGACCCAAATCAGTTTTGTATTCTCCTATATTATCGAATTATAAACAACAATAGGGGCGCTATCTCCCAAATTATTCATTTTTCTCTCTTGTAGACAACACGGGATTAATCAAATAACCAATATATATTCGAAGAAGGGTTTTGTATAGTTTATTGGTCTAATGATAGGCCACCAGCAGATAGATTGAGTGCTGATTATCTATTCCGAATCGTCCAAAGCGCTACGGATTGCGCTGGATGGACGGCCGGTCAATTCCACAGTCGACCGGTGAAATAGTCATTCGTAAAGGGTGGGAGACACCGTTCAGTTCACACCAGTCATATGAACTTTGGAGTTTATTTATGGACTCCAAAGTTAAGGTGGTCGAGACGCATAACAGTATATAAAGAGGTGCTACCAGAATGAGTGAATCTGCAAACTCCAAAGTTCGGGCCAAAGTCTGGATGACACCAGACCAAGTCGAGACACTCCGCTCGGCATCCTATCGGACTGGAGCAGAATATCTACAGCAACGGAACGAGGCCATCATCGCGTTTATGTACGATACTGGGCTGCGGGTCGGGGAACTCGTTCAAGTCGACGTGAGCCTGCTACGGAACGGAAATAAGGAGCTCTATCTTCCTACGGAGATTCAGAAAGACTACCCGAACGAGAACTCGCCCCCACCAGTAACACTCACCCTCTCAAACGATACCACGAGACTCCTTTCAGCTTACCTCAATACCCGGTGGAAGGATTCACCGGGTCTCTTCCCGTCCCGTTCTGCGGATCGGATCTCCGAACAAGGCGTGCGGAATATGCTACACAAGGTTGCTGACGAGGCCGGTGTCCAACCCTACAAGGTCGATGGTAGTCGGGGCGACGCCAGTGACGTAACCCCACACGCTCTGCGACACAGCGTGGCATATCGAATGATGAACGACGAAAAGGGGAACACGCTCTATGATGTTCGGAACCGACTGCGCCACGGAAGCATTCAAACGACTGAGCGAATCTACGACCACCTACTGAAAGTCTGATTCACCTACGAAATCAACGTAGACATATGTGTACAGACGGGGAATACCAGGTTCGAGAAAACACCGGAAAGACATCGCATCCATCGATTGACGCAGTCATCGACCTCGCGGTCGAACGAGCTGCTGATCCACGGCCCCGCAACCATCCAGACGCTCATTTCGACCAGTACATCTCCAACGCCATCACCCAATTCGGAGAGGACGACGTGGCGAGCTGTATCCGGCATACCCTCGTCGACGGCTACACGCACCGCATGGCCGGGACGGCCGCCTTCGGTGAGGATGACTACGTCTGGGGGATCAACGTCGGTGTCGCCGCAATCGCCTATCTCAGAGAACTCCACCAAGAGAAAGGGTCATCTGACAATTCATAACGTCATTCGGTGAACGCATCTCGCTTGCCCGTATCAACAAAGCCTGAATCACTCTGCTCGACATACCCGTAGGCTTCGAGTTGATCCAACTGCTCGACGACGTGATCCAGATCGAGGCCACGTTCCTCTGCAATCGCCTCAACGGACATCGGCTCGTCTTCACTCAACACGAGTCTGACTTCTAACTCATCCATATACTGCGCGTAGTACTCATCAATGACCTCTTCAAGCGGTGTTTGAACCTCGTACTGGTCGTATAATTCATCCAGCGATTCACGGATATGGGTCGTAAATTGCTTCCCATTCAGCAACTCGATCTGTGCTGCGGTTTCATGCTCGATGGCGTCGAAGTCGAGATTCGTTTGTACCAGTGTATTCATGTCATCGATGTCGTCAGGGCGCTTTGCGACTGCTTTGAATAGGAAGATGTCTTCCAGCGCCGTTAACCGGACGGACAACTGCCCAGATGAGAGATGGTCCTCGCTCCGGTGTTGCATCCCATCGCTGAAGATGAGTTTGTTGGCAACCTGCCGATTGAACACATCTATCCGACACCCATCGTCGTTCTCGACACACAACCTCGCCCCCAACTGCTGGTACGTTTCGTCAAGGTCTGAGACTTCCTCGTATCCCTGGTTATCTAATGCGGCGAGTAATCGGTCGAACTCCACCTCGGTCGTGACGACCAAGTCGATGTCCTTGGTCGTGTCCTTCAGTCCTCGGAACGCCATCGCCCCGCCACCGATGAGAAAGGCTGTAACCTCGGTGTTCAGAGCCGCTCCAAGTTCCTGCAGTTCGGCCTCGATATACGCGGCATCGAACTGGGGGCGAGGCGTCATACAGATATGTCGTAATCAGCCGCGTTCGATTTGAACGTGTCCCATTCAGGAAGCTTCTCCCCAGCCACATCACCGCTGGTTTCGAGGTACGTACAGAGCGCCTGAACGGTTTCAGTGAGGTTGAGGTCGGATTCTCGATCGTACCGGGCTGCAGTCTCCGTGAGTGCCTCTGCACCAATCTCACTGGCTGTGATCAGTAATAGACAGTATGATCTGTACCGTGCGCCATCATCAATGAGGAGCAAGTGACAGACAAGGTCTTCCGGAGTGAGTTCGGTTCGATCCTCGGAGCGGAAATAGTACTGCTCTTCCCGCGTTAACAGCGGGATTCCGTATTGTTCGAGTGCATCCGGACCAGTCCGATGAAAGAGTGACGCAGTCACGTCCGTCCGGCAACTGAACAGGTACTCATCAACATCCATCCAGATGAGACGGACACCAGTAGCGTGGTCGCGTGCTTCCTGTCGATGCATATGGCGTACCAGCGACCGTGCAAACGCAGCCAATCCCTGGAACTGACTCGTCAGTGCAAATCGGCTATCGCGTTTCGTGACAATACCGACGTTTCGTAACTGTTTGAGTCGCCGGTAGACCGTTGCACGACTCACATCAGTCCAATCCGTGAGTTCCGCAGCCGTTCGTTCAGTATCCAAATGGTACAGGAGTTGGATGGTCGACCCAGCAATCAGGCCAGCGAAATCGACGTGCGGGAATTCACGTGCGAGGTCTGCAAACCGTTCAGCCGGTTCAGCGTTCGACAACGAAACGCGGTATCGACCGTGTTGCTGCTCTCTGGTAATCAGCCCGAGCTCGGCAAGGGTCGAGACCACGCGAGACGTGTGACTCGGATCCCACTCAAGCGCATCAGCTAACTCCCGCTGTACCACGCCATCCACTCCCTCGGTACTGAGGTATGAGAGGACGGTGAGTTCCGGTTCAGAGATCATCTTGTCTCAAATCACGAAACCTATATATAAATATCTTGCTTGTTTTGAGATACGGTCTATCCAGCGATGTCGTGAACCCAGCTAAAGCAGAAATAATTCAGCGTTCCATAGATATATATCGCCAGAGCAAGTAGCTACAGCAACGGACCCCCACACATGGATCTCACAGACATCCCCGGTGATGCATACGACGGCGAGGAGTCACCGCCTGATCTCGACGCATTAGAATCGCCTGACTCGCTTCTCAAAGGTGGATCAATCCGAGAGCGGCTCCTCGACGTTGTCATCGGACTGCGGACGCCGACGAAGGTCTCGACGATCGCCGATCGTGCCGATTGTGACACCGAGACAGCCCGGGACTACCTGAGTGGTTCGACGAGATGGGGATGGTACAGCGACACGACGGTCGTCCAGTCCGGTACGAACGCAACGACGCGTACTTCCAGTGGCGACGCATCGACCGGATCCGCGAGGAATACTCCGAGCAGGAGATCGTTGACGCCCTCGACGACACGCTCACCCAGATCGAAGACTACAGAGCGCAGTTCGATGCAACGCACCCGGACGATGTGTCCCTCGTCGACGCCACCCAGGAGCAGAATCTATCCACCGAAGCAGCTTGGGAAGCGCTCTCCGAGTGGGAGACACTCGAACAGCGAGCCGCGCTCCTCGACGAAGCACGCGGAAACAATCCAGTCGCCGGTAGCAAGCCCGGTCCAGTCGATGCCTGAGGACACGGCAGACCCACCCAGTCGCGGCCCCATCGATGCAGAAATCCTCGATCGGATTGCTGCCCACCTCGCCCGTAGTGATCGGTTCGACGACATCCAGACACGACCGGAATACGCGCCGAACGCAGTCGTCGCTGACTACGATCTCGGATACTTTCCAGGCGGCGTCACCCGTGCGTATCTACGAATCCGCTGGTTCGAGACCGACGACTTCAGCATCCATTATTCGGAGCAATACCAGACCGGTAACGAGTGGGAGTGCCGATGGGATCGGCACCCCAATGACCATAACACCCGCGAGCACTTCCATCAACCCCCAGATGCGTCGACACCCGGAGAGGATGCCGACTATCCCGACGACTGGCGAGATATACTCGCAACCGTTCTTACCGATCTCGATGACCGAATCAAAGCCTTCTGGGACGAGTGACGATCCGACGGGGGAAACGCCTACAGCGCATCAAGCACTCGGCGCTATTGACCCGTCTGCTTCTGGAAGACGCGTATAGCCAGGGTTCTCAAGCATCGATACATACGCCTGGTCAATATCCCGGCCAGACAGGTGTACATATCGTCCTGGGACTCGGGAGCCTGGAACCCATCCGAACCACGCGCACATCTGCGCTTCAGTGAGGTAATTCGCCAGGTACGTCGCTCGGCTATGTCTGAAGTGATGCGGATTCACCGGTTTCTGAATCCCGGCTTGTTCGCTGCACGATCTAAAATCCGCAAACGAATGTACTGGTAACTGATTGTCTCATCTGGAGACCCTTGCTTCGTGTCGATTTTACACCAGAGTGGCGCGTCAGGGCGTTGGTTCGGGTGTGCTGTTAGCCATGACTCAAGATACGATTCAGATTCGAGGAGCAAGAGTCGGCGCGACCCGGTTTTCCCCGAGACAACCATCTGTTTTCCGAGTCCCGTCTGTTCGATATGCCCAACTTCAGGTCGATGAGTTCTCCGATCCGCGCTCCGGTTTCCCATAAGACGGCTACAAATGCACGATCACGGTCGTTATGACACGCTTCCAATAGGGCTTGAACATCTGCTGGAGTGAGCAGACTCTGGGGCAAAATCCGTTTTTGTTCTACGGGGCCCCGTCGAATCCACTTCGTCTCCTCAGGGTCTTCTCCATCATTCAACCACTTCCAGAACTGCTTGATCGCTTGCTTGTAATCAACGACAGTAGAGGAAGACGTTCCACGTGTGTACAACCACGCGACTAAATCAACGATCGCCTCTTTGTCCAGATCCACGAACCGTGTTTGCCCCACGTGATCTGTGATGATCTTGAAATGGGCAAGCACCTTCTGCTGTTGCGCCGAACTAATATCTGCAAGAACCATATCCCGGTGATACTCGGCTATGAGCTGCTTATTTTCGGGGTGGATGTGGGTGGCCGACTCGATATACGCTAATGTTCGATTCACCGCTGCCTCATAATCCATCGTAGGCATACCGCTCGTGAAGGTATCTATGGAGATAACGCGCGCGGTGAATACCTTTCTCGTGTTCGACAGTTCAGGGCGCTACAATCGAATTCTTCCCCAGATATAGGCGAAACTGATTCTCAACGTCGACCTACAGCGATAACCGTCTCAAAGAGGGAGCAATCCGTCATTGTAGGAGTATCAGCTGAACAATCCTCGGACGCGGCCAATCACCCCGCCACTACTCTCTGACTCACTTGTTTCCGCTCCTGTTCCTTCACTCACCCGTCCATCCAATTCAGCGCCAGCTGGCGGCTCTCCCAACCAGTCGAGGAACTCGGCAGGTGATTTGATCAGCAGATCGCGTCCACGGCGTTCAACACGCGCAACGGTGGGCGGATCCCGCGCATACGTGTAGGTATCCGTCGACATCTCTTCAGGGAACGATACACGAAGCCGATCGCCTTGGTCTTCCGTCGTAATATCCTCTCGCTTGAGCAGATCGAACCAGCGGTCACGACCCGCATCATGCTCTTGTTCGGCGGGGCGTCGTGGGAACCACTCCGGTACGTCACGACCAGCATACTCGTAGAACTCCAGCATCACGGCACGTGCCGTCCGTAACGCATCGTCATCATTCGAAAGCGTCAGCTCTCGGGTCAGCATTTCGTGGGTGAACCAGAGGAACAGCGGATTATCCTGCTCGATCAGCCGGTTGACCTCGGCCTCACCCTTGTAGCTCGTGTCGAAATTCACGTTGAAATGCAAAATCTTCGAGCGATTTCGGAACCACTCATCCGGCCGTTTGTCGTTACTAATGAATGCGAACAGCGGGAAGCTCGCTTCCGGCGTCCAGTTCCCCCAGTAGTTTCGGAACGTATCCAACCGGTTCACGGTATCTTTCGTGATGTCGTCGACGACGACAGGGAACGCAGTATTCGCAGACCGCATTCCCCGTACTTTCCGCTTCCCGACCTCGTCGGCATCAACCGGATTCACGACTCGCCCCCGCTAATCATCGACAGCACGAACTGTGCGAATGTTCCTTTCCCGGCGTCCGACTCACCGTAGATGTAGAGGTTCGGAAGCGCCTTGTCAAGGTCAATCCCGTACTGATCGTAGAATGCTGCATCACGGTTCGCAAACGGTGCCCAAAACATCCACAGCAACGCCTCGGTCATGTGCGCTTTCACGGCGTCTTCATCGTTGCAATTCCCGTACTTGTCGACCGTCTCAAAATACCCCTCTAAATCGGACAGGGCGGTATCAACGACATCTGGATCGTCAGGCAGCGGCTGTCCTACCCGGTAGACCCGCCCATCAGTATGGAAGCTCAGTGCACGCCCGAATTCAACCGGAGCATTATCACCTGTTTGTGCACGCTGGACACGCATTGTCGGCACCTCATAGACATCGCGCTTGTACTGCTGGACCGCCTGTGGCGTCGTCGTCAGTGAATCACCGGAGAGAGACGCGTCGTAATCAGTCATTCGAGACAACGCCTCAATCGCATCCTCGCTATGCCCCAGCAATGAGAGGTTGATTCGCGTCTCACTCTCGTCACCCGGATCTAAATCCTCTGCTGATCCCTCACTCTCACCGTCATCTGACTCGTGTTGCTGCTCGTCGACTTTCTCTTCAGCACCCTCACTCAGCTCCGTCTCATCGCCCAGTACCAGATCGACTTCATCCACCTCTGACTCAATCCGCTCATCAAGCCGTCCGTGAAGCTCGCCTACTTCATCACGGGTCTTCACCTTCCCCTCAGTGTACAGCGAGACCACCTCTGCCCGGTCATCAGATGTCCGTTCCAACCGCTCCGTAAGATCATCGAGAAACGGGCCGTCGTTATTGTAGGACCGGTGCTCTTCATAGAAATCGACGAGCTCGCCCCACAGCGATGTGTCCGTCGCCGTTTCGAATACGACCCCGGTATTCGCCTGCCGCGTCCACGCGTTACTCGACAAGTTCGGGGACCCAACGATCGCCGTCGCTGGCCGCACCGTCTCTGTCTCCGCAGCATCCTCTGACTCGTCTATATCAGTTCCACCGCCACTTGCAGTCGAGTCCGAATCGGTCCACTCGAAAGTTTGCTGGGATGCATCAGTCTCGTCACTCCCGTCCGAGTCGTCACTTTCAGCGCTGTATTCGATCAGGTAGAGTTTGCTGTGTACTTCTTTCGTCTCGCAAAGATAGATCACTAACTTATCGTCTCGTTTGAGCTGTTCAAGCCGATCTGCAAGTTCTGGTTTATCGATGAGTCGCTCCCGATAATCCGCAACGTCACCCGCGACTACTTCCAATTGTTCAAGCGACTCAACGCGGTCAAACAGTTCAAGGATGAACTCCGGTGAATCACAGTACGTGACGACACGCATCCGGACAGCGTCCTCAAAGTACGTTTCGAACCGCCCGTAGCTCCTGAAGAGTTCAACGTGTCCCGTTGTCTTAGACCTGCCGCCCAGCGGGAGATCAAACTGCTCCGCCATAATGTTCGTTACCACTTACACAACTTGGTCTGATAACCGTTCACCTCAGAGTGGAACAAATGATCGGAGCCAAAACACTCTCAATCCAGGAAGCCGGGTTCCGTGAACTACTCGGTATCCGCCTCTACCTGTACGAAGACGACTGGCGAAGGCATCGTTCCGCTCGATATTTCAGAGTCTCGCGGGCATAGTACGCGCCATCCCGCTCGCTTTCCGCAACTCGCTCAAACAATTGCCGCGAAATCTGCTTCGTGACGATCTCACCATCCTTAACCATCCAAGCGAACGGTTCGTTCGGATCAAGGCCCCACCGTCGGAGTATCTCCCCGTCGACCCGCAACGATTGGACAAGCTCGTCACCATACTCACTGGCTTTCTCTCGGCTCAAAACCAAGGTATCGAGAACCCCATCATCGTGCGGCTTCGGCGTCGCCCACTCAACGGTCCATTCCGAGTCAAGGTCGTTCATCACTTTATCAGACATCTGATCTACAAAACGAGCGGGCCACAGTACATATAACCCGATTGCTCTCCTCACGGCTCGTATGCCAGCAACACAAACAATCGACGTGTTTGACGGGTTAGAATTTTATGTCGAACCCGCCGAAGCACCGGACCCGGTCTACTATACGAGCGACAAACCCGAATTCGACGTACACATCCGGAACAAGGACGCAAAATACGATTTCAGTGAAGAAAGCGCGTTCACATGGACAATTGAAACGAACCCGATGCAAGTAGTGCATACCAACGAAGTCGAGTTCGGCCCCTTGGACCGTGGAGAGGAAACGACGGTTACTGTCGGTGGGAAAGTTCTAGCGTACGAAGGCCACGGGGTTTTCGGTATTGCTACCGGTGGGGCGTCAGGAAAGAGTGGTTCCGACCGCCGAGAATTAAAATCCGGACGTGCAAAATCAGCTGACCCAGCGTACAGTTTCCACGTGTGGGACAATTCGCATTACGACGCGTCGATCCGGCAGCCGAAGCGGCTGCAGTTAGCTATGTTCGGCACTTCGGTGCTGCTAATCTTATTCGCGGTTGTTCAGGTGCTACTAGCCATAGGGATCGTGGGGTAGACGCCGGTTGGAACGCGACGGTCAGCGTCGTTCGAATTTCCCGAGTTCGAGATCCACGTGCTGATGTACTCCGTACGGATCGATGAATTCCATTTTCCTGGTGTCGATGAACCGACTTACTTCGCCGTGCCAGGTCCCCAGTGAGCGACATCAATCCCGAGCTCTGATTCGAGCACTACTCCCCCGACGAAGTTCACTGTCCCTGCGACGAGCAACGCGAGCCACCAATCCGTTGGTGCCGCGAGGATAACGACCGCGACCGGGAGCGACGCGTACATCGTGAACGCCGGTACACGGTACAGCTTCCCGATCTCAGCATTTACAAGATACGCAAGCATCCCGTACACTCCAAGAATCAATCCGAGGTCACCGTACCAAACGAGGAATCTTGGTGCTGTCTCTAAGCCCAGAAACGACATATTCAACGCGAGAACGTTCGTGAATGTCGTTACTCTGGACACGTAGTATTTCTCGACCACGATCCCAACGAACAGCAAGGCGAATATCGGAAGATTAGCCCCGAACACCCTAGTAAGCGCGTCAATCAGCATATTTGCTGATCTCTCTCATAGATGCATTATTGTTGGGCAGTGATGATAGAGTGAGATTGGCAGCTCACGCCGATGTTGGCTGTGCTGGATATATCCTTGTATTTCCCACGCCACCTCTATCCGTTCGTGGGGCTTTCAACAGAGCCGAATATAGCTCACTAATAGACGCGGGTTGAGGATCAAGACGCTCTACATCAAATAGTAATCCCACATAGAGACGGGTGTCCGGTTCTACAGAACGAAGTCTAACCGAAGTCGCCTCGTGTCAGGGAAACTGATTACTGTCGTCCCAGTATACCTCGTCCCGATGCCCCAGATATTCGAGTTCCATTGTACGAACCCGGACTGTGAGTTCGAGATGCCGTCCGGCTGGGGATACTATATGTACGCAATCGCTGACGACGGCGAACGCATCCATTGTCCACACCCTGGAGAGATGGGACGAGCGCGAGACGTGATCGGCGAGGACGCGTCCCAGGAAGAGATCGACCGTCGCACCGGGTTCAATACCTACTGCTTCTGTATCCACTGCGAAGCGCAGGTGGATTTAGATCTCGACCGGGATGAGAAGGCGTGTCCGGAGTGTCGATCAAACGCGGTCAAGACCATCGATGAACTTGTTGACGAACAATGCCCCGTCTGCGGGGAAGGGACATTCGTCGCTGAGGATACCGGTGCAATAGCGTAGTTGCGCCAGTAGGATATTATAAACGAGTGCCCGTTTCCATATGAAGTTTAACTGGATAGCGAAACGGAGAGTTCTCTATGGAAAGTGAATCGAACACCCGGGTATTTCGGCGCAGGATATGAGAATACAGAAGGGCCGATAGCAGAGTCACATTCGGGCAGCCAGACTCACAGCACGCCTGTATCATACATATCCCGGGAATATCAGGCGTATTCACTAAGTGAGTGATTGTGGCGCGTTTGTGGACGGCCTCGTACCAACAGCTCATATTCCCCCATCGGCACTGGCAGTGCCCCCGTCCCAGATAGCTGAGAGAGTTTCACGGCGGTGAGCGGTTCTTGGGCCAGTGCGTACCCTGTTGCCATACTCACCGGTGCGACAGCGACGATCGCCTCGTCAGGCGTTGCCTCAATCAGTTCTTCAGCATTCGCATTACGGACAACTGCATCGGTCGGGAGTGAAGAGACGGGAAACAGATCGGATGCCTCGTCGTATGGAATACTATCATATACGAGGTATGGATGCTTGTTACGCATCTATACAGTCCTATTAATTTTTGAAAGTAATAAATCTAACGTCGGTATTACAGCACTCCCCTCACACGACAAACCATGACCAACGGTTGCACCGCGGACAATATTGCTACCGCAAACCCAGAAATATGCCCGGCTGACGACGTTCCGACGGCAGCAGACTGGCTTTCAGAACGCGACTACGACTCGGCACCGGTGTTCGAGGATGGCCGCCCAATTGGCTACGTGACACGAGACGCCGCAGAGACAGCCTCGCCAGACACGTCACTCGCAGAGATTACAGAACCGCTCACAGTCGATGTCCTCATCGCCAGCGACTCCCCACTCGACACAGTTCTCGAAGCACTCTATGACCGCCCGTTCTACTATCTCGCGGACCGAAACCAAGTCACGGGTATACTCACCCGTGCAGACCTCAACACCGAGCCAGTCTACCAACACCTCTACACCAAACTCTCACAACTTGAACAAGCCTTCCGAAAGACAATCCAGAAACACGTGCCAGATTGGCGCGAAACCACGCCGCTTCACCCAGACATATTGGACGCCATCGACGAACGCCTCGCTGATGCGAAAGACGCCGGCGTCGCACTTGACCCGATTCACTACGCCCAATTCTCAACACTCGTGACTATCATCGGAAACAGCGACGCTGCATCACAAGCACTCGACTTCGATGCCGGGCATCAAGCAAGCAGCCAACTCGACCCAATCACGGATCTCCGGAACGATGTCGCCCATTCAACACCGGTCATACAGAACACAGACCGCGGCCTCACAGAATCCGGGCGAACAATAACCCATCTCCTCGACCAGTACCAACTTATTGAGGAACTACTTGCCACCCACAACGAATGACACGGCGAGAGTCATACGCGGCCCGCGTCGGAGACTACGTCGACGAGAAACCATTTGTTCGATGGCTTCGCCTGGCTCTAAGAAGAGGCGGCCCCTGCGTACGACTGTGCGAAATAATTGTTCGACCGGCAAATCTGTGAGTGAAAGAATGGTCCTGAAAGACATCCCAACCGTTGATGAACTGGTCGAAACGACTGGCCAGTCCAAAGAGCAGCTTCTCAAGGATCGTGAGGCTGCGGCGAAGATGTCGGGCGACTCTGCCGACGAGTAGCGGTATCCCTGATAGGCGAAGTTGGTTCTACGAACACGATCGGTTACTAGAATCAATGAGAGAATTCGAAAGCATCGGAGAAATGCTCGCGGCAGAGGATGGAACTGTTTACATTAGTGGTAATAGTCTAAGTGAGACGGCCTGTGTTAATGTTAAGTATAATTTATTTCTCACTGCGGGGGACTTCGCAGACGAAATAGAATATCGAAAGCGGAAGCAGTCCACCGTGGATTATCCCCTTTCCCCAAGGGTATTTAAGTCACGATCCGATAGTTACTATTGTTTCAGAGCTCCCTTTGGCGATGGAAGCCCGCGGTAACCCTGCGTAGCTAATAGACTACCACTTGTAGGTAGTCGTGAGACTGTCTGGATACGCACACGTTTCAGTACACCCACAGGGCACCCCTCGCACGTTGCTAACAAGACAACAACCCAACAGCTATGACGCTAACAACAACCATCGAAACAAACGGCACAGAAATCGAAGTCGACCTTGATGAACTCGATAAATATGGCTACTACTACCTTGATGAGGCTCGAAACCTCATCATTAGAGCGATCGTGTATACTCACGGCACGAAAGACAGCCGCTGGGTAGAAACATCAGAGATTGGGACAGACTACACGATCAGTGAAGTTGAGGTTGATATTGACGAACTCAAGAGATTCGTCAACGCAGAACTCAACCTCACGCTCACAGACGAAGAAGCTGAGCACATCGCTACATACTACCAAGAACAAGGCCACGAAGTAGTCAGCCACTGGATGGATGATTTTAGCGGAGACCGAATCCTATCCAAAGCCGATTACAAGATCATCTCTACAGATGTGGAAGAACCACTTCTCGGCTGGGAGTTTGAATTCGAAGACCTAATCACCCGTATCGCCGCAATAACAGAACTTCCTGATCGAGAAATACAGGGGAAACTCTTCAACGCTGCCCGAAGCGCATCACCTGGAGACTTCGAGTACAGCGCTAAAGTCGAACTCACCGGAACACCACTCTAACCGGAATTCGCACTCCCAGTGGAACCTGTTTCAGCGAACTCAAGATTGGATTCAAATCCCAGGGTGATAGAAACAGCGTTGAAAACAGGAATTTGACCGCGTATCGTCCGTTCTTAGACGACTACAGCTCTGCGTTGATCCGCTGTAGCGCCGCAATAGCTGTCTGTAACTGCTCGCGGACCATTACGTTTCCCTCGTCCGGTGTCGACTCATCCCTATCTTCTTGATCGCCCTGAACGGACTCTCCAGTCCTGTAGGGTCAGACGGAGTACTGTCTCCGACACCGTGGCCAACGGAATCCAGCCGTTGTTGCTCATCGGAACTACTCGAATTTACGTCTGCCTCGTCGGCTGTCTCACTCGTGGTGTCACCACCTGGATGCTGCCCACCGCGACCACCGCGGCGAAACGCATCCAGGGGGAAATCATACGCACACGCTCGCTTCTCTTTGTGGAAAGTCGTCCGCCAGAAATGTCAAGCACGTCCATAACCGTCTGCCGGTTACAACCGCGTTCTAAGGCTTGCCGGACCTGCTCGTCTTCAACCCGCTGAATCAACGCTTGCGGATCCGACGGGATGTGACCACGCGCAGAATGCTCGATTTGGCCTGTCAAGCCCCACGCACCCGTCTGGACATCCTGATCAACGATCTGCCGGTCACGCGTCTCGACCTGGTTGTCAAGCCCCATCAGGACTGCAAGGCGTTCACGGACCGTCGTTGGCGACAACTCCGCCGTTAACGAGTCCGCGATCTTACCAGTCTGCGCTGGCCCCTCGTCAGCCAAGTACCGTAAGATCTCGATGTCCTGCGGAAGCAGCACACTGAGATCGGCTTCTGTGAGTGTTACTGGAGCGTCTGCACGCGTCGATTGCTGGTGAATCCAACTGTGGCAGGACCGGCACAGCGTCGTCAGATTCTCCAAGTCGTTTTCAGCGACTCCGACGGGGTCACGCTCGATATGGTGAACGTGTAACGTCGCCAGACCACCTCGCTCTGGACCTTCTCGCCCGCAGACTTGACACCGATGACTGTCTCGTGCCAACACGTCAGAGCGTGTCTCGGGAGTTACCGATGCGTTCTCGCGGTTCTGCTCATAGTCGTGGCTCGCCGCTGAGTCAGACGTACGCGTCTCCGCGCCGTCTGGCTCACTCGTCGTCGTTTGTTCGTTCGATTCGTTGCTGAACTCGTGGTGTCCGTCAGCTCGTGTCATCAGTTTCTGTTAGCTTCGGTCGCTTGCTCGATTGGTTCGCGCGGTTCCGGCCAGCATATGGATGATCGCTTCAATCAGATCGACCGCTTCCATCGCTCCCCGTCAGACTCGGTGTTGCACAGTTACGCGAGCATCACCTCTGCACCGTCGGTGACAGTGACTTCACCGAGAACTCTGATTTCGAGCAATACCACTGAGCAAGCCGTCCGAGATCACGGGTCCGCAACACATCCGCAACGTTATGAGACACAGGTCAGCGAACCGTCCCTCATTGAACGCTGTGACTGCTTCACCACTCTCGACGAACGGATCCACGTCGCTGTACCGGCCATCACACAGCACGTCATAGACGCCTGCTAAGTCACTCTGATCATCAGATACGACATCACCGTCACCACCATCACAGGATGTGACGGTCGTATTGAATCGCCGCGTTAAGACCGGCAGAAGATCCGCGTACGGGAGCTCACGGAACGGCCACTCAATCTCCAACCGTGCCAAGCGCGTCCGAAGGAACGGGAGATCGAACCCGCCCTTCCATCGTTCTCCGTTGAACGCCACCAGCAACACGTCATCATCCTGGAGCCGGTCCGCAGTGAACGATCCCACTGCTTCAAACAGCGCTCGCTCCGTCGGATGCGTCGTTACCTGCACGTGTACAGGCACGCGATCACTAACACGTCTCTCCACACCGTCGGCATCCCGACTACCAGTCTGGACGAACACGCGGACGCCCATCGGCACCGCGAATCCGATTACAGTAACCTCGTCGTCGACACCGAACCCAGTCGTCTCAATATCGAACGCGACCAGTTCCAGCACCACTACGCTTCACCCCCTGAGACATCTGCCTTCTCAACGTCGTGTATCAGCTCGGCACGATCCGGGATGCGATCATCGCTCGCCGGGCGGACTCGAAGCTCACCGAATCCGAACCGCGAATGCGTTCCAACCCGGGATACCCCGTTCTTCGCCGTCTTAACCGGGTCCGATCCGTCGTACCCGACAATCTGTCCGTGGTCAATCGTCGCTAGGTCATACACGTCTCCATCGTCGACGAGCCGTTCCGTCCGTCGCCGTAGCCCGGATCCTCTCGCTTCACTCACCTCACCCTCATTGTTACGGTCACAGTCAGCCGCACTCGACGGCGCAGCTGGGCGGGACACATCCCACCACCACGGCACCGACTGATCATCAGCACCGGGGTAGTCGGTCGCTATGACGAACGGCGACACCAACTCAATGGAGTGCTCATCAGCTGCTGCGATCCGGTCGTAGTCCAACGCCTCAAGATCGATCAGTTGTGAATCGACGATCGACAACTGACCGAACCCGTAGTTCCGCGCGCCGCCGACCTGCAGGCCATCCAGCGTCTCGTCTGCGACGGGAAGCACCGACTTCGAGTGCGAACCAGTCGTAGACAGGTAACACTGGACGAACCACCGAACCGATCGTTTCGAAGTCTGCATCTCTGGCGGGCGACCAAACCACGCGACCGAATCGAACGCAAGCCGCCCACCGTGCGACTGGACAGGATGGGCGTTATGCGCGTCTCGTGGCCACGACGACTTTAGCCAACGCTGCGCCGAATCCCGCAGCAGGAACAGATCATCATACGCCTCGACCGGCGGTAGCGACAATCCAACCTTCCCTAACGATTCCTGAGAGTACCACGATGGCGGCGTCCCGTACGCCTTCGGCAGGAACACACCGTTGCTGACACACAGCCCTCGCCGCATCGACTCATCGACACGCTGTGCTAGTGCCTGATAGAGCGCGTTCCCTGTCACGAAGTACGGGTGCCCCAGATACCCCGTCTCCAGCTCGAACAGTACCTGCTGAATTCGTGTCACGCTGACTCACCCCCTGCGTTTCCACTCCAGATCCCGAGTAATCTCCGAGACTGAAGCGCCACGGACTGCGGTCCAGACACACCCTGTTTCCAGTGCCACGAGCCGTACAGCGCCGCTACCGGCGCAATACAGGGGTCAACGGGGACACCTATCGTCCGCCAATCTCGAAGCGGCACCGCATCTCGCAGCAGTGATGCCGCCCCTCTGTCTCGACAACTACACACCCCGTTTCCAGTGTCTTCACAGGAACACCTACACCACGAGGCACACACCCCATTTCCAGTGCCCCGGGCAGGAGACCCGTCTATACCGTCGTATTCCGGCATCGACACAACCCTGCGACGAAGAGATTCGAAGCGTCTCATCGTCACGGCCACCCCCGATTTACATCGGCAGCACCAGCATCAGGCATACCACGCCACGCAACGAACTCCTCAATGTACTGCAACGCCGTCGGCCACGACCGCAGCCGGCGAAGCTGCGAATCCAACACCATCAACGCCCGCGACCCGTCAGTGTCGAACGGTTGGTCCGACAGGCGTGACCAGCCATCCGCAAACGACCGCGCCGGCTCCGGCCCGAGCCTCGCCGCCGGCCGATCACCCGGATCACTCGTCACAGCCAGCGTCACCAGCGGTGACCATAGAACGGTTCGATGCGGCGACACCACACCACTCTCTAATGCCGCTTCGACACCGGCATCAGCGGCCGTTGCCTCACCCGGTCGCACCGTCAAGAACAACTCGTCGAAACTGTGTCCTGCACGGTACTCCGACAACAACGCCGCTGCCAGCAGCACGTGGTACTTCAACGACGTGTACGGATAGTACACTGACTCGTTGAACGCCGCTGCCACATCGCTCGTCAACCACGTCGCGTGCAGTCGAGACGCATCATCAGATACCACCAACGACCGGAACCCGCCATCCGCTGCCGCCTCAATCCGGCCAGGTTCAGTCGCGGACTCGCCCGTCAGCAACGACAACCGGTACGGTGACGAGTGGTTCGCCACCGTCTGTTCCGGCTCACCTGACGGTCGGCTCAGTAACGCCGCATCACCATCCGCACCCCGCGGGACAGCCTCATTCACCGGCACACCGTGATACTCGTCAGCACCCGAACCGTGCCGCCGATTCCGGAGTTTGTGGACATCGTGGCGATACACCGCCACCATCGGATCAGCAACCGTCTTACCGACTGCATCAGCATCCACAAAGTCACGAGCATCACTCATCAGAGATCACCTCGCTCTCCCTCGACGACACTGTCCTGACGATCGATCGCCGCACTCAGCTCGCCGTCAGCATCGCTCACACGCGCCTGCAACGCTCGCGTGAACTCTTCACGGCACGTCTTCCGCCACTCATCGTCTTTCTCCTGCATCGCCTTCGTGGCGTTCTGCGCCCGATTGTACACGCGACGGATCTCTCGCTTGGTGTACAGCGGATTCACCACACCCACATCAGCAATCCCCGCACCGAAATTCCGCGCACCACCGAGCTGGAACTCAAACGTATCACTCTTCGAATTGAGCAACGAAACCGCTTCAGCAACAACCCGACGAACTCGGGCTTCAGTGTCCGTAGCGTCAACAACCACGTTCCCTCGACGTTCCCGACCACGTCCCGAGTCGCGTGCCGCAACGGCTGCCCACCGTCCTCATCGTTCCGCGACCGAACCTGCGTGTGCAGTTGCCGGTAATGCGCCTCGGCCTCACCACGGAGAACATCGACCTGGGAGCGAACCGGCGAGAACCGAATCGGCCGACGCAACAACTCGCCCGGTTTGTCACCGAATCCACCGAACAACTCGTAGACAACACAGCCAGCGTCGGTATCGCCTGTCTCAACGCAGGCTCCTTTCTCGTGGTACCCCTGGCTCAGGTCACGATCATACACGTCCGCACGCATATAATCCGCATTCGGCTCACCCGGATGGCACGCCGACATCCCAGCAATCTGCAACACGCGTTCACACCCGTGCCGTAACCAGCCCGACAACGTGAACGGGGAGATCTGCCCGCGAATCTGATTCATCGCATCATCCGCCTCGTACCGATCCGCAGAAGCGTGATGCCGATCAGTCACGACGCCGTCACCCGGCGCAAGCAAATCCACCCCAAGGTCAAGGTACAGATCCGGGAACGTCGACTCATCGACAGGTGGAAGCTCGAACTCACCGTCAAGGTGCCACACCGAGAATGACGGGGACTCCGATCCCCCGTCATTGCGAACCACCACTGTCACACCACGACGACGGCTGCTCACGGCCAGATGACTCCGTCACCACACCCGAATGAGTCACATCAACACGGGCATCCTCACCATCGGCACCCGAGTCCGGATCAGCATCATCCAGCGTGTATGCCTCAGCGTGTTCCGCGGACTGAAGACAACCAATTCAGGTTCCAGTAAAACCAGCCACGCCGACTGCGTCGCCGCGTCTGACACCGTACCGACCCGCCCTTGGACAACCAGCTCCCGGAGCGATCGATCCCACGAGCGATTATACTCATCTCCATGCCCCCGACAAAACACATCCTCAATCTTAAATTTCGGATCAGACTTCGATCGAAAAGCGGACACAGTAATGCGTCCGCCTTCCCAAATTCGAGAGTCACAGACTTGACAGATAACGGCCCCTTCCGCCAAATCTGACAGTTTCAGTTTGTTTATGTCTTCAATAAGCTCGCTGTCGATACTTTCTTGATTTGGTGGTGTTGATTTCGTCATGGGTTCGAGATTGGTTATTCTGAACCCAGCCTGGGTGCTACCACACCCGGGCGTTTCCTGATTAACGCCCGATGGCTGAGCTTCCATCCAATAGTCATACCGCTAATGGCATAAGCCTTTGGACGTTCGACTAATGGATGCCGTCCCAGCACTCATTAGTGAACCGGGGTCAATATCGGAGATATGGGCGATCGGAAGCGTGACGAAAACAGTGGTCGGTTTAGCGAGGAGTATCCTCGGGATGATTTTCTCCGGGTCCTTGAGGAACTCGGTGCAGTCGGGACGACCGACGTTGCTGAACACGTGGGGTGCGACCGAAGAACTGCTTATCTGAAGCTCCAAAGTCTCGAAGAGGAAGGCGATGTCGAGAGTCGAAAGGTCGGAAACGCTCTGCTGTGGGAATTAGTGGACGAATCTTAGGGAGTATGAATCACTCTAGTTCAATCGCCTTACTAGCCGCATCAAGGGGATTAGTGTAGAACACGAGTTGGAGCTGGTCGAGGAGTTCGTCGGGGATTTTCGGCAAGTCTTCTTTGTTCTTCGCTGGAAGGAGCACCGTTTTGGCTCCAGAATCCGCAGACAGCTGGAGTTTATCGATCAACGAACTCACGGAGACTAATTCGCCCATCAAACTCATCGATCCCAGTACAACCGTTTGTGGCCGAACTGGCCGGTCAAGAATTCCCGAAACAATACCTACGAGTAGCCCGACGCTCGTTTCACCACCCTCATTTGCATCAGAGGGGTTGAGAACCTGGACATTGATGTCGTATTCATCTAGGGTCTCTTCACGACTGAGTTCCCGCATATTCGCCTGGAGATAGTCACAGGCGGTTTCGAACGACTCTTTCATCCGCTTTCCGGGCGTGCCCGAAATGTTCGTCTTGCCCGACCCGGGGAGTGTCTGAGTCTCGATTCGGAAGGGTGCGTGGCGTCCTTCGCTCTCACCTATTGTGTAGACCGTTCCTGCCTGCTGTGTTCCTGGGGGAATGAGTGACTCGTCTGCTTCTTCGGGTACTGAGACATAGATCTCCTCTTTCGTCTCCAGGTCAAGGTAGGAGAATTCGACGGCGCGATATTCCATACCGCCAATCCGCTTCAATTGCTCCTTGACTCGACGACGACCTTCCATAGCGAATTCGAGATACTCTCGGAGCTCTTCTTTCGTGTAGTGGCCATGTGGGTGAAGTAGCTTGAGTAGACCAGAGACTGTCTTTCGTACTGCCTTTTCGTCTCGTTGGTTCAGATGGTCACCAAACGCGAACTCCTCGTTAATCGCGTCACCGTACGACTCCTTGCGAAGTTCGCGGACGAATTCAGCGAAGTAGTCGACGATGAATCCAAACTGGTCGCCAAAGAACTCGGACCGCATCTTCGGGACTTCCCACCCTGGAAGGTAGTAGTGGAATCGGTCGATGAGCGCGAGATCCTGCATATCCTCGGGGAACGGTTCAAAGAGGTGTGAACTCTTGAGAACGCCTTCAACGTCGAGGTCAATGTTTCCGACGTAGACCATCGAGGCTTGGGCGGTGAGCTCTTCAGTCCCACGAGAGAAGCTTCCGGACTCCATGTAGTCTTTGAGCATCTGGACGGCTTCCGAATCGCTGAACTGGAGTCCCCCGACCTCGTCGAATGCAACGACATCCCAGCGACCGACGAGGCCGATTCGTCCTGTATTCAGGTTCAAGAAGAGCTTTGCTACGGTGGTTTTACCGCCGGAGATGAGGATCGAGTGGGGACTGATTTCACGGTAGAGATAGCTCTTTCCCGTCCCACGTGGCCCCAATTCGACGTAGTTGTAATTCGACTCGACGAGCGGGATACATCGAGCTAAGAAGAGGAGTTTCTCGCGGTCGCTAAACGAAGAGGGGTCGTAGCCGACGGTCTGAAGGAGAAGGTCCATCCATTCATCGCGCGTGAAATCGTTACGTCGATCTTTCAGTTGGTCAAGGTCAAGATTCGATACCTGTATGGGTTTGAACGAGTCGATGCCGAAGAGGCTCTTTGGACTGTTCGCATTATCAGGGAGATATTCCAAGTCGATGATAGCCCAGACGCCACCACCGAGGAGCTTTGGATGCTTGCTGACGAGATGTTCGTTGATCTCGACATCGCTCAAACCGAGGTTGACAAACGAACCGATGTAGGCGTCCTGTTGTTCATCGAGCCTGACGGTGACCTTGTCAATGACGCGATAGCGTCCCCGCTCTCGAACCTCGCTCTTGACGAATTCGGCCTCGTCAGGACGAACGTAGTGCTTTGACAGAATCTCTTTGACCTTTTCGAGGCCCTCTTCCAGAGATTCCTCGTCATCAGTCGCACAGTACTGTCCAATCAGATATTCGAGAACGTAGGTAGGGACGTTTACCCCGGATTTGATGTCCTGAACAAGGTCTTTCCGGACGACGCGCCCGGAGAAGACATCCAGGGCTTTCCGATCTACGTCCTCAGTCGTCATTATATAACGGCAATGTTGCCGGGGGCATATTGGTGTCGGTCATCAGGAGTGAGAACTCAAGATAGTGAATGAATCCTGCTCGGATTCGACTACGACAGCCCGTTGTTGTAGCCGAGATCACTCACACGTCAAATCCCATATCGTCATCTCCGAATAGTAAATCTAGGCTCACAGTCTGTCTCGTGATCGTCTCTCTGGTGTCAGTATCGACGACTTCGAATTGGACCGTATCTTCACCCGAGATGGCTCCCTGCTTGAGCCGAACACGGGTGCTATTGTCGCCAGGGAGATCTCCATTGTAACAGGATCTGCGACCGGCTCATCATTGATGGTTGCACGAACCTCTAATGTTGGTGCAGGGTCGAAGGCGACTTGCCCACTCTTAGCCTCAATCTCCACGGTGAGTATAGAGTTTGTAATCGGATCGGGGATCGAGACATCGTAGCTGATCGACGCGCTCTCTTCGATTTCGCCCGTGGTCACAGTGAGACACGGGACTAGGAGTTCTTGAAGCGAAATCCCACCGTGGAAGTAGCGCATATTCCCACCTCGTGACTTGAAGCACGCGACACTACGGGGAAATAGCAACTTGATCTCGGGGCCATCAATGCCGAGTTTCGACAGTGCCTCGTGATCGATCTCGACGAACTCATCAGTATCGACGAGTGGCGTTTCACGGTCGGCAGCAGCGAACCGGCGTTTGACGACCGGAGCAAGGTCAGGAGCCTCGACTTTGTGATCGTCATTCAGCCGGTCCGTATACAGGAACCCGTGATCGCTGGTGATCACGAAGCGAGTATAGCCGGCCTGTTTGAGACGCTGGACAGTCCGTTCGACATCGTCGACGTGAGACGCAACCTGGCTGAATGCAGCATCGTCGTCAAGACTCTCGCCGAGTTTGTCTATCGTGCCGGAGTAGACGACACGCGGAACGGGGTCGGACTCGGTCAGCTCTTCCAGCGAAATGTCGCCAACCTCGTCCATATCGACGACCTCGAAGCCCGCAGCACTGAGTCGTTCAACACGGTCCGCTTTTCCAGCCATTTGCTCACCGCCGCTGGTGACGACGAGTTCGTCGTCGTCGAGTGAAAGTCCGAGTTCACCCAGTAGGTGTGCAGCCATCCCAACCTCGGTGATCGACGGAAGTGCAGCACTCACTGCGGAGAGATCCTGTTCGAAGTCGGTTCTTCGTCCAAGATTTTCGCGGATGGCTTCAGCAAGTTCGTAGCGGAGCCCGTCACAGATAATGATCGCCGTTCCGTTTTCGACCTCAGCGAATTCCTCGTAGAACGAGGTCTGTGGCGTTCCGAGTGTCGGATCGTCGCTCAAAATCTCTGCCAGAGGCCGGTTGACACCCTGAAGGAAGGCCATGTAGTGATTAGTGACCTGACGTTTCACCGTGGCTTCCTTTGGGTACGGGAATGTGGCCTGCTGGGTCGCGTTGATGTAGCGTCGATAGGCTGCATCAACCTGCCACCAGCCGTCATCGGTCGTGTACTGTCCCGCAAGCTCTCTCGAACCCATCGCTTTCGCGTCGTCGACATCGACGGTACCGATCTGACGAAGCGTCTCAACCGCCAAAGCAGGCACCGACCAATCAACGAGATCCTCGTTGCTCCAGAAGCTGTCCCGGCGTTTCGTGACTGTCCGATTGAGTTCCGCCGCGATCTCCGGAAGATCAGCATACGTTCCCTCAGCAAGTCGATCCATCACGAGCCGAATCAGGCCAGTGTCGATACCTTTGAACGCAGTAGCGTTCCATCGGGTTTGATCGGATTCGATCACGGCCTCTGTGAGGTCGTAGTCGGCTTCGATCTCCCGTGAATATCGAGTGAAATCGGCAGGAGTGTACTGTTGCCAGTCGTCGCAAAACTCCGCCGCAGCTTGAGCATCGTCTGCAGCGAGGTTGTCGTACTGTGCCGTCGGCGCACGACTCGTCACCTCTCCGAAGAGGAGTTGGGTCGCCAGTTCCTTTGGGTCCAGTCCGGCATTAATGCCGTACTCCTCGCGGAGCTGTGCATCCCAGGCATCAGCCATCGCGTTATCTTCGATGTCTTCGCGGTAGTCCTCGGGGTCAGAAAGATAGTCACGAACCCACTCGTCGATTGCTGGGCCTACAGTCTCGAAGAGCACACAAAAGAACGCCAGACGCTGGTATTCGCGGTTCTGTCCCCAGTCCTCGTACGCGTCCGGAATCTCTTCGTCGTGTTCGACGAGGAACTGCGTCACCGGAGTGTCGTCGATGTCCTGGCCGACGCGGTACTGTCGGCCGAGCGCGTGAACATCGCGGAACCACTCGGCGTCGTTCCGGGACTCAGGGATGTAGAACAGCCAGTTCTGCTCGTAGTTCGGATCCTCATCACGGAGTCGGCGCTTCAGTTCGAAGTAACTGCCATCGTAGCGAGCGAGTGTGACATCATCGAGATCAGCTTCGACCTCGTTGAGGACACCCTTGTATTTCTCCTGAGCGTCGTACCACACCCAGACTGGGTGGCGATCGAACTTCTGCCGGAGTTCCGTGATAATGCTATCCGCGAGATCTCCCATTGTATTCTCCTTTCAATTGGGGGCTGTTTGGTGTTTCGGGGATGGTTTGACGGTTATGATCGACTTGGTAGAACCTCAGACTGGGCTATGTGGTGTCCGTTCTTATCTTCTGAATGAATTCGTTCACAGAGTTGTATTCTTCCCTAAGATGCTCCATTCGGCTTTCCGTTACCCGAATGAACCTGACCGGATAGTAGTTGCCATAATCGAGTAGGTCAGCCAATTTATGGCCAGAGATCGATACTGAAACTGGGTTTTCTAATACCAGTAGGAAGTCCCAATCCCGGTCGCCGTTACCTTTCACATTTAATAGATCAGTGCGAATTGCATCACCGAGGGGCGGGTTATGTTCTTTTTCAGCTACTTTCGCAGCATACTCATATTGGTCCGAATCGGTATAGAATAAAATCCAGTCTCCCCTATGTACGTTCTGCCACGAGGATTCAAAAGACGACGTGAGCCCCCATATGCTGGCATAGTCTCCCCAGTTGCTGTCTGAGTAATTGGAATAGGTTGCTCGTTCTATGCCATTGAGGACCGTTCTGTGAAAGATTTCAAACGCGTCATCCCTTCTGGATGCTGGGGCCAAGAATAATTCCGTCATTACTTTGTTATTTTTATTTAGGCTTGTCGTCCGTTTATCTTGTGTAGCTGGATTTCAGCTTGGGCAGTCCAGTTTCGAGAACTTCGTACTGATCCCATTTCTTGATGTTCTCCCAAATGCCATCTTCCACATCGACGGTAACGCCATCGTCAATCATCTCGTCGATGATATTGCGGAATTCTCTGATGTCATCAAGCTCATTTTGGACATCTTCCTTTCTTTTCAGAAGCTCTTTATCCGGATTCTCACCGCTAGTTTGAGCGTTAAGTGTTTCGAGCTCGTTTTCGAGTACGTCAATCCGTGGATCGAGATACTGGCCACGGAGCTTCGCAAGGGTGTTCGCGTCTATATCGTGGTAATAGATGAAGCAACTAAATCCGCCATTGGGACTTTCGAGTTGCCAGTAGATAGGGCTCCGCTCACCTCGCGGTTTGTACTCATCGACATGATGATACCGGAAGAAATTCTCTCGAAGCCAATTAACGGGGTGATCTCCCAAAGCGGATTCAAGTGTGCGTTCTGCCTGCGCTGAATCCTGAAATAGTTCGTTGAGAGCCTTCGAGAACAGGTTTGTGACTGAGGTAGTCGAGTGGTCAAAAGCGAGTATCTCATCATCGAGTGTAGGAATATCGGTGCCAGATTCCCAACGGCCAAACAACGACCCCACGATTAGTGAAACCACTCGACCTGCGGCCCTTGATTGCTCATCGTCAGTATAGAGGTCGTAGTCGTATCGAAGTTGAGCCACAGTTAACGGGGAGAGCTCAGTTGCTTCTGCTGCTTCGCGGAGCGTTACATCGTCCAATGATCGGAGAGTCTCGATTGCTGAATCAAGCTTTTTGTCTTCCAGGTCAACTACTTCCAGATACTGGTTCAAGAACTCTGGATACTCAACGTGAACATTACGGTCCACAGGGTATTCAGACGTGTTCTTTGGGAGATTGGCGTACATCTGCTCTTGCGTCCCAGAGGAGATCTCATATTCATCGAAGAGGAGAGTGTCAGAAATCCCATGGACAGTAAGGATGCGAGCCTTGCTAACCTCTTCAGCATACTGTAGATCGGTTGAACTCGATTCAAGCAGCGTTATGAGTTCCTCACCGTCGAAGTCTGCGCTAGTCTCTGTCAATTGAGAGAGCTCTTCTCGCTCTTGGATGCCAGTAGAAACCAGCTCCTCTATGTCTGACTGATAGTCGTAATCCGTTTTCACCGGGAATCGCTTTGCGTCGCCTACCTCGAAGCTCAAGCCAGGATTGAGTCCGTTCCCAATGAACCTGTGCAGAGTCGAATTGAGATTTGCTAAGAGAAGTTTATCTGAGAGTTCATCTGAGAAGACTGCGTGGGACTTGTGCGAGAAGATAGAATCTGCTGGTTGTTTGCGCCCGACGAAATGATTCCCGAATGCTCTGAAGGTGACACCTTCCTCAAAATAGAAGTCTTCGTTTCGAAGGTTCGCTCCCGCATCACGCAGATCTTTCCCTGAGTCTCCCCAGTCTACGTAGTCTTCAGCGTAATCGTAGTACTCGGAGTCTGTTCCACTCTTCTGGAACCGCTTGTATCGATCACCAATCTCTTCTATTGGCACCTCCCACCACTTCCGAACGAATTGATCATCGTCGCCGGTAGAGAGCCCTTGTTTCACTTCGCCAATATCATCGACACTTGGATATTCAGAAAACAAACTCAGCGTCTCTTCGCCGAACCAATACAGGAATGGCCGCCTACCAATATCATCGATTCTGCTTTGAGAGAAGACATACACGTCGTTATGTTCCTCTCCAGAGCGAAGGGATTCAGCGATCTCCCGCAAGCCTGCAATTTTACGCTCGTAGTTCTTGTAGTGCTCTTGCTCATGTGTCATCCTATAGAACCGAGACGACTCTCCTTCTGAGGGAACTGATCCTCTAAGCACGAAGGGAATGGTGTATGCGTCTTTCTGTTGTTCGAAACCGTATCTGGAAAGGTGAGCAGCCTCTATGAAGTAACTCTCATTTAGAAGCTTCTTTCGCAGTCCACGGAAGTAGTAGAGGAACATAAAATTCTCTGGAGTAACCATACTAACGTGGCCATCCTCGGACGAGAAGGAAAGACAGCGCTCGATGAAAGCACCATAGACATCATATTTCCCCACGTAATGATCTCTGATGTAGTCCTTGAGCGTCTCGCCCATCTTTTTACTCTGTAGATACGGCGGATTGCTGACGACCGTATCGTATTCTCCCATCAGAACATCGAGTAGTTCTACTGTTTTCCCAACCTCGGCAGCAAACATCTCCTCAATTGGGTCATTATGTTCGAGCGCTTCACTAGCGAGGTTCTGTACGCTCTGCATTAGCCGGGACTTGATTTCGTCCCAAGACTCTTCCTCACCGCCTGCAACGAATGTCGATTGAGAGGTCAGCCCACCACCGCTCGTGAATTGTGCTTGGCCGGTTGCCTCGAATTCTTCTCGGTATTCGTCGAGAACCTCATCAATGCGGTCTTCGACCTGAACCAAACTGCCTAACTCACGGATGTCACCGAAGCTATTCCAGATCTGCTCTAAGATTTCCCTCTCCAATTCCGACCCCGAGCGTTCAAGTATCTCTTTTTTCCGTTCGCCGTTAATTAACACTGCATCTGCTGAAACGATGTTCAACTGTGGAATCTCGACATCCGGCGATTGATCTTTTGCCTTTAGATAGAGGGATAGGGCAGCGATTTGCGCAGCTCCCGAATCAATATCGACACCATAGAGATTGTTCCGGAGAATCTCACGTGGGATGTACTTCTCCGCGATTTCACTCTCTTCTAGATACATCTGGTAGAGAACGTCGAAAGCATAGAACAGCATATGACCACTTCCGCAAGCCGGGTCAAGTACGGTGATCTCTTTGACCGATTTCGTCTCGCGGTCAGTCAGCGAGTCTTCAAGCGGAGCAAGATAGAAGCACTTGTCCTCATCGTTAATACTAGTTCTCTCGCCTTGCATTTCGAGCCACAGCCGTCCAAGCGAATTGTCGACCATCCACTCAACGATATAGCGCGGTGTGAACAGCTGGGTCTTCGTGGCGATGTCTGTTCCTGCAATCTTGTAGTTCTCTTCATCGACACGCTCGTCGATCTCCTCGCGTTCTTCTTCTCCGAAGTATTGGTAGACCCAACCTAAAGCCTCGTCACTCTCCCAAGCCTCGTTTTCGATGGCATCCAGTTTGTCGAGAACTTCTTCACGCACCTGTGGATCGAGGTCGATGACGGTGTGTTCGGATTCCTCGAAAATCATCCGAATCTCTGCGCCGATTTCTTGGTACGCAAGTTCGAGTGCGGTACCGAAGCCATCGTCAGGTGCGTTGGTTAGCTCGCCTGCGATTTCGGCGACCGTGTGGTGTATGTACGACCGGTTGCCGTACTCCGGTCGCTCGGTGATGGTTTCCTCAATGATACCGCGAACCTCGATGGTTTTCAGCGCAACAAATCGATTGAGGTAGGTCTTCGTCGCTTCCCGGACGTAGTTGGTGATTGACCGCTTTAGGTCGCCTTCGGTGGATTCGAGTTCGCGTTCGATTGCTGCATTCAGTGTTCGTCGAGTTTCGATCTCTTCAACGGAGAGGTGTGTCAGGTTCTCCAGCGGGAGTCTCTTGTCTTCGTAGATGCCGTATTTTTCGAGTTGGCGGCGAAGTTCGTCTTCAAGTGCGTGGCGTGTACTGAGGATCGTGCTTCGGATTGTTGATCGTTGATCCGACGAGAGACCGGGTTGACCGTGGGTTGTGGACATGGATATTAGAGGATGGCACGCCGCTGTGAAACGGATGGGGTGACGGCGTGCGGTGTCGTGATTCCCACCCGCGGTGACATACCACGGAAAAGCAGTCGGCGTCTCTTATAATTGTGGGAGTGCCGATTTCAGAGGTTCCAACTGGGATCCAAATCAGTCTGAAAATCTCGAATACCGGTGTATGAGCTATCGGAAGCGGATCTCTACGTCGTCATCCTGATCGAGTAGTTCCTCGACTTCTGCCCGGAGCTCGGAGATTGGTTGGTCGATGTCGTCCGGATCAGTGACGACGATAGATCCGAAGATGGAGTCGATGTCTACACTCTCTCGAACCGTGCCGTCTTCTTCATCGTCTTCTAAGTCGTCGATCTGGGTTTTCGCAGCGTCCTCGTACGCATCGACGGTTTGGATATGCTCAATGAGTCGTGGGAGTGACGGCGTCGGGTTGATGTGCTCTTCATCGGTAATGTCCAGGTCTACTGTTCCTTCTCCCTGCCGTTCCGTCAGATCGGATAGAGCGGCGTTGAGATCGGTTTCTTCGATGTCGGACCCAGCATATGCCCGGACAGTTTCGATGGACTCTGTGTATGTCTCGTGGCGTTTCTCGTACAGGGATTCGTACGTGGTCGTGAAGGCTTCGGCGGCAGTTCGGTAGTCAGTCTTGACATTGTTCCACTGGCTGATGACACCTTCCGTGTCTAACGTATCAGCAACACGTCGAGCAGCTTCACGCGCTTCGTCGCTGATGTCGACGAGCCCAGCGTGGTCATCGGCCTCGTCGACGAGAGACTCCCACTCAGTCGTGATGAATCGCTGGATAGTTTCGTAGGTCTCCAGCCGGTTCTGGCCGCCGGTCTCACCGCAGAATTCGGCCACATCCTTCGCGGTTTTCGTGAGGTCTTCGAGTTCGTCTTCGAAATCGACGAACTGTTTGATGCGCTTGGCCGACGTGGGCTGTTGCAGCAGGTTGTTTAATCGTGTCTGGAATTGCTCTATGTCGTCTGCCAGCGGGAAGTCGACCCGCTGGAGTTGCGAGAGGAGTGTGCTCGTGGTTGAAACCCACTCGTTGGCTGCCTCTCTAATTCCTTCGTCGACGGCCTGGTCGGTCGATTTGACCTTCCGGTCGAAGAGCCGGTCAAGGAGCTGCTTCGCATCAGTTCGCGTTTCGACATCGACGGTCTCCCGCTCGTCGAACGACGTGGACTTGAACTTCGTGACCTGCGTGAACAGCTCCTGTGCTCCGTCCTCAGAATATGTCTCGTACGTTCGCTCCTTGTGCGTCGGAATGACGGATCCGTTTCTAAAGAGCACGGCAGCGGCGAGGCGAACGACTTCCCGGCTCCACCCGTACGGCGGTTCGGCAAAGTGGTCGATCAGATCGCTTCCAGAGCGGGACTCTCCGGCCTTCTCGCGTCGCTGGATTTCATCTTCGACTTCGGAAGCGATGCGGGCCTCTGCGATGAGATCGCCGTCCTGGACGACGCCGAGGTCCGAGAACACGGATGGGTTCGACGAGCCTTGGAGATCACCGAATATCTTCTCAATGTGGCGGTCTTTGACGGTCGCTGATCCGTGTTTGAAGCTGGAGAAGACTTTCGGGATGGCGTTGTTCGTCTTCCGCGACACGAGCGAGCTAAGTGAAGTGCTTGTCGTGTCGAATTCCTCGGTGTCTCCGTTGTAGATGAGTGTGCCGCGCTGGAAGCTCCGTTTGAACTCGCGTTCGACCTCGTTCCGGAGACGTTGGAGATCTTCCTGTTTCTGCCCGAGGGCTTCCTGTTCCTCTTGGCTGAGTTCGTTCCCTCGTTTTGACTTGACGACGGTGTTGATCTGGTAGATCGATTTCAGCTTCTCGTAGATGCTGTGTTGCTTCTCGTCGTCGGCAATCCAGTACAGCGTATCGTCTTCACTGAAACTCTGTGTCTTCAGCCCATCCGGGTCGAGATCTTCGTACCGCTGGTGGATCGGTGAATAGGTTTTGAGATCGACGTGTCCGTTCGACGTGATGGTTTCTCCGTCGATGCTCAGATTCAGCTGGAACGTTTTCCCTTGGTAGTTGACGCGTGATGTTTCGTCGAGGATGTCGTTCAGGAAGCGTTTCGAGGAGCGACGGATGTCGCCGGGGCCGACCTCGATGCTTTTGATTTCGTTTTCGAGTTCGCGCTCGGTCTCCCGAAGGAACCGGTATCCCTCTTCGCTTCGCCCGACGAGCCCGGCTTCGACGAGTGCATCGAGCGTGTCGTGTACGTCGCTTTCTAACTGCTTCGTGGGGCCGAGCTCCGTCTGGAGAGAGGTTGCAATGTTGTCGGCGGTGTTCGGGATCCAGGGGAGTTGTTGGAGTAGATAGAGTGACTTGAGAACGCGGCTGGCGATTTCTGGATCGGCGTTCTTTGGTGTGGCTTCCCGGATGGATTTGACATCGTTGCTCGGGATGTCGTTGCTGATCTCGTCGAAGATCATATCGAGCGTGACGAGTGCCCCGAGCTCGTCGTCGTAGAGATGGGCCTCGTCTTTCAGCACACTCTGTGTGACATCGATGAGCGTTCGCTCGCTGCCCGCGAGTTGGTCATCCGAGCCTTTACCCAGCGCTTTGAACATTTCCGGGAGTATGTCGAGCTGGTACGGAAGGAACGGGTAGCAATCGATGAAGTTCTCTCTCGTGATCGGTTTTAGACTCTGACCGGAATCGAGCTTGTACCTGGCGGAAAGGATGCCTTCGTGCTGATCGTACAAACTCCCGATGGCTTCCCTGGCGTCGCCTTTCTTGCTGAGAACACGGTCACGGACGACCTTGTCGAGGTTTTCGGACGTGAGGTCGAACCGGTGCGGGAATCGATCGATGACTTTCGATTCTTCGGCCTCTTTTTCGAGCACACCGGGGATGAGCTGCTGGAGCTGTTCTTGGGATGTGACTCCGAGGTACACCTTCCCCTTGCCTTTCTGGCCGAACTCCTCGACGATACTCTGGAGTTCTAAGAGGAGCTGTCCGTCATCCCCGATGAACTGGGAGATTTCGTCGATGAAGACGAAGTATCGGGAGTTGTTCCCCGTTTCGCGTTCCTGCTGTTCGACGTACTCGACGATGTCTTCCGCGAGAGTCGAAGCGTTGATCAGAACGTTGTTCTGAACGTCATCGATCGCACGGGCTGCGTCGTCTTCGTCGTCAAACTCATCCGTCGCCTCTACCAGCGCGGTCTCCATATCCGACCGCACAAACATCGCATCCTTCCGAGCCTCTGTCCAGTCTTTCCCGGTGTTTGACTCGATGGTAGCGACGAAGTCATCGTACACGCCTCGTGATTCGAGTTCCTGTTCCATCTGGGCGACCCAGGGCATAGAAGCGTACCCGCGGGACGTGTTGAATTCACGGTGAATGATCTCGGTGATGGATTCGCTTCCAGATGCATCGGCCTTCGCGCCGATCTGGAACATCAACACCTCGGAATCGAATTTGTTCGTGACCGATGAGACGGCTCCGTCGAGCATCTCGTTGCCCTCGATCCGATCGCGGAACATCTCCGCGGCATAGGTATCCCCGAACTCCCGGTTTTCCAGGACGTGACCGAGGATCTTCATGAAGTGGCTTTTGCCGGATCCGAAGAACCCGGAAACCCACATCCCAACGTCCTCTGTTTGGGCGTGTTCCGTGTCGATGACGGCCTCAGGGCGTCCGAGAAGTGCCGTTCGAGTTGCGGTGTGAGGATGTACTCTTCGAGTTCTTTCTTGACGACGCTCGGGTCATCGTTATCGACTTTGACGACCCGGTCGATCTTCCGATTAATCGGCCGGTAGAAGATCTCGTTGATTTGGTAGGTAGAAGTAGTGTCACTCATGTCCGATCACCTTCGCGCGGTAATATGTTCCCTCAGATTCATCGAGGAATCTTAAACTCTTGTCATCAACGGTCGCCGGATAGCAAAACACGATCGGGGTCTCATCCGGTGTGTTCGTCTCCAACTGCCCCATCAGAGTCGAGGCACTGCGAACGGGTACAGGATACCCATTCGATACACGATAACGGTGTCTGCGTCTTCAGCCTGCGTGGCAATAGCCGATGCCAGTTGTCCCATTTCGCCGTCGTCGAGTAGTGAGGATTTCAATCCGCTGAGCAGCTGTTCACGATCTCGCCGTTCAAGGTCGATTACGTTGTCGAGGATGCCTCGCTCTTCAAGCACGCTGAAGACGAGGTCACGCATATCGATTGCGGCAACCGTTTGGTCGTGGTACTCCAGCTTCTCGATGAGACTCCGAATTTCCTCATCGACTTCGATTTCATCGGCGGGGTCGTACGTGAACACGATGAATGGAACTCCCGCTCGCTTTCCGACGTCCTCTCTATCCTCTCGAACGAGCCGTTCGACTTCTTCGAGTCGTGTCTGAAAGTCAGAAAGCATCGATCAACTTGTCTACCGTCTCGTATTTCATTCTCAATCGTTCTGTCGATCCGCGTTTCTCATAGTTAATGTACTGTGGCGAAATATCGCGGATTCGGCGCTGGACTTCGGATTCATCCATCAAGAATAGTTTCCAGTCATCGTGTTCGATCACGTCCGATGCGGATGCAGCCTCGTCGTCGAAGAGACGATACACGACGTACGCGATCGTTTCGTCAGGAATGTAGGTGACTGCGAATTCCTTTCGCTGTCTACCTTCTAACAGGCCAAAGTTTCTGAGTGAAGTGAGATACTTCGTTGCTGCCTCATTGATCGTCGAGTCGGACCGGTCACGAAGGTCAGCATAGTCGTCCTTGATGGATTTGATGAACGTGACGATGTCTTCGGCCTGGATAGAGAGAGTGCCGCGCTGGAACTCGGGATAGAGGAATTCGATCGTGATGAGGCGGATGAATGGGTCTTGGGCGAACTCGTAGTAGAGACACCATTCGGCTACATCACTCCGAACGTCAGCTGAAAGTACCCGCATTAGCGGGGTCTCGGTGTAGTCTTCTTTACTCGGGATGTGTCTACGGGTTACTTCGCGGAGAATGTTCGTTCGGTACTCGTCGGTGTTTTTGTTCAGGATGTTGTCTTCGACTACCATCCGCTCCAGTTCATCGTACGATTCACAGTCGGTGTATGCCTGTAGGATTCGCTTGGTCTCGTCGATGTAGGTGCTGTGATGGGCGATTTTTGGGTCAAGACTCGTGGCTTGATCGTCGTTGTCTTCGTCTTCAGGTTCCAGGTGCTCGTTGCTCATAGGGACTCCTCACGCGCTTTCCGATTTAAGTTCCGAGTTGAGTGGGTAATACGGGACGTGTAGCCGTTCCGTATTTTGGCCGTAGCCACGCAGTAGAGTGGCCAGCAGTCGCCATTTCTCTGCCTCAATCTCGGACTGGTCGTATCCCTCTTCGCTGATGCGATAAGAACCACTTCCTGGATCCTGGAGTGAGATGGAAGAGACGGAGATATTCGATGCCATCTGTTCAATAATCGGGTCCGCCCAACCGGTCTCTAGAGACTGGACAGAGAGACCCTCAAGGTCAGTCAATAACGGCTCATCGGAAGCTTTGAGGTCTTCGATGGCAGCTCCGAGTTGTGCTTCGAGCTTTGGACCGAACGAAAACAGCGAGATAGAATCCGCAGGGAGCACATCCGATTCTGCTTTCCGACCGACCTTCATTGCAAGGTTGATCTGAGACTGCAGCCGGGTTTTAGGAGTCACTTCTTCCAGTCTTGCTCGGCCAGTTTCTGAGAGGACGCGTGAGTCCCACCATCCTCGATTATTCGATTCACCAACGCGTTCGATCAATAACCGGGACCCGATAAGATCTAGAAAGAAGTCATCTTCCAGTTCCGCCTCGCGGAGATTCTGCCGTGTTGAGGTAAACACCTCGACGAGATCGTGTGAGGTCATATGTACATCCTCAAGTCGGGATGGCTTAGAACCAGCGCCTCAACTCTTGGAGCACGTAGTAGTATCAGACTCGGTACGGAACAAATATCACCGCACGGCAGGGAGTTGTCGAGTACGATGGGTGCTGAGAACGAGTTGGTGGAGTTGTATGACGGTCTTTCGGTTCTCTATAGCTCGCTGCCTGAGGAGACGGAGTTGGAGTGGAAGCGAGCGGTGAAATCAGTCTTGTACGATGGAGAGCTGTTGGCTGAAGAAGCATCGTGTTATGGGGAACAGCAGAATAAGCGGAACCATAAGAAGCGGAAAGAGTACGTCCGCCGATATGGTGACGGGTCACGGATTACGGAATTTTCAGCCATCACGGTGGCGGAGCCACGGCCACAAGATCGACAGTATGTTCCGTCCGGTGCGGTGATCCCGGTTGCACCGGAGTCTGGAGAGGTGCTCCCGGTACACGTCTCGACGAACGAAGTCGATCGAGCGATTTCATTATTGGCGGAGTTTCCGGCTGAGCCGGCGGCAGATCGGCCAGGTGATGGCGTTGACGTGCTATTAGACCCGGATCGGGTTCGTCGTGCTCGAAAGAATGCGGGGAAAGGAATTGAAGATGACAAGGTAACGGTGCTGTTTGTGAGTGATACGCACCTTGGGTATGAGAATCGGGCGGTGACGGGACGCGGCAAGACGGTGTCGTGGATCAGTGAGGTGTCGAGTACCGAGGCGTTCACACGAATCGTAACGATTGCGATTGAGCAGGATGTTGATGCGGTTATTCATACGGGCGATATTGTCGATCACGAGGTTGACCAGGAAACTCTCGACAGCGCTGCGGCGAGGTTGGAGCTATTATCCAAGGTAGGGATCCCGGTCTACTGTATCATTGGCTCGCACGACCGAGATTCATATGCACCGCAACACACGAATTCGGTGAATGGGATCGCGTGGTTACAACAGCAGATTAGAAAGGGTACTCTCGTGGAACTCTCGACGAGTCCGACGCCGGTTGCTGGCGGGCCGCTTGACGCGTATGGGATTCCAGCTGGAAATACGGGGATCGACGACGTTGCGAAGTTCAAGCCTCTCGGATGGGAGCCATTCGATATGCAGTTCGGGTCGTCGTCACCCGGGCCGAACGTACTCTGTCTCCATGACGGCGTCACACCGTACCGAGATCGATCGACTGCTGATATTGATCTGGATCAGTTGCTCACCCGGTCCGGAGTCTCGTTCGATTGTGTAATGATCGGGGATGAGCATCGACCGAAAGACGATGACTTCGATAACGGGTATTCATTCAAAACGAGAGACGGAACACCGGTACTCTACACCGGACCAGCTATACGGATTAGTGAGCCATACCGTGATCACGAATCATTCGTGACAAAACTGACGTTCGCTGCTGATGGTGTCAGTACGACTCAACACTCAGTATGAGTGTGTAACCGTCCCTCACAGCGATGCTGTTCTAGTCAGAGGCTTCAACGAACTGTGCGACCGTGAGAATGAGACGCACCATCACACATATATGACACCGTCCAAGACTATTCGTAGTGCGACGATTTGGGGATCCTGAGTACTGGTCATTTACCGCATACCGCGATGAGTTCCTTGCAGACCGCCCCACTATTGAGCAGCTGGCGATACTTGATGAAGAAATTGTCAATAAGGCGCTTCTGTCACGGTACCAAGGCCCGATCGGCCCGAACGAGTGGTCCTTTCTTGGGGGTACTATGGTGAACTCTTCGGGAACTTCGTATCTGAGCGTGTTGCAGGGCTTATCGATACGACACCGATTGAAACCCGGGAAGATCAGTTCCACGCGTTCAGGAAGGCGATCATCAGTTTGAATCAGCAGTTGTCGTCAGGTGGGTCTCCGGACGGCACGACGATTTCACGTCCAGCGGAACGCGTGCTCCTAAAACGGCTACGACAGGAGCGGTACGATCCGTCTGATCTGGACGTGTCTCATATTAGTCGTGGCAGCGGGCTGTATTTGCTTGAGTTGTTCGCAACGGCAGCCCAGCAGTCAGTGACGACCGAGACGGACCTGCTCGAAACGTTGCTGGCTCAGACTACTGCGTTCAAGGAGCTTGACAAAGCGGACGCCCGTGCGTTACTGACCCGACCTGTGCTGATGGTGTCTCTCTGGGAGAATCAGCGGGAAGGGCTTGACCACTGGCTTGCGAGCGACGGCGAGGGCATCCTTGAGATGGCGACGGCGACGGGGAAGACGGTTGCTGGCATCGCAGCGATCGCTAACCTGTGCGGTGACGTGCCGGAGAACCCTGAGCAGACCCCGCAGACTGACGATGCGGAGATTATGATCGTCGCGCATTCGAACGCGATCCTCAGTCAGTGGGAGCGAGAAATCCGAGACAGGCTTGGATTGACGACTCGGGCAGGCAGCGGTAGCGGACGCCCGGACAGGTTGTCGTTTTCGACGGCGACAGTGGAGTTTTACACCGCTCAGTCGCTGCTCCCGCGCTACGACCGTGATTTGGCCGATCAATACGATCTCGTGATTTATGATGAGGTACATCACTATTCGAATCTTGACGGTGGGTACGGCGAGGCGATACGCCGGCCGAATTACGACCGTGCGATGGGGTTATCGGCGACGATCGGGGAGCAAACAGACCCGAAGCGGGACCGGCTTGAAGAGATCCTCGCGCCAGTGGTCTATACGTATGATCTGCAGGACGCTCAACGTGATGGAGTGATCCCGGATTTCGAGTGGACTGTTCATCCGATTGGGTTGGATCCGTATGAGCGCGAGGAGTGGGAACAGGCGACTGAGTCCATCACGAATCAGTTCCGAGCACTCAAACACGACGACACGACAACGAAACTGCTCCGCCAGCTGAGTGTGCCGTTCACCCAGCTTGAGGACCTCGGTGATTTCATCCGCGCACACCGGGCGGCAGAACTCGAACTCAACGACGTGCCGGACTCATGGGGGCAGCTCCAAGCGGCGATTCAGAGTCGCAACTGGATCCGGCACCGGTCACAGCCGAAAATAGAAGGTGCAGTAACGCTGGCTCGTGAGTACCTCACCGGCGTCGATGACGGAGTCAAGTTGGTGATGTTCGCTATGGACATCGAAACCGCAGAGCAACTTGGTGAGGAGTTGGCCGACGCGACAGAGAACGTGTTCGTGGTACACAGCAAAATCGCCGCCTCTAGTAACAAGAAGGACCGGATGGTTAATCGCCGGATCGAGCAGTTCTCAGCGGCTGATCACGGTGTCCTCATCGCGCCAAAACTTCTCGACGAAGGGATTGACGTTCCGGATGCAGAAGTCGGGATTAACGTCTCGGGAACCAAGACGAAACTGCAACTCGTTCAGCGGATGGGTCGAGTACTCCGCCGCCACGGCGATCAGGAGCCACACTTCCATCACTTCGTCGCTGTGCCCGAAGGCGACGATCACCTCGCAGGGTTAGACGACAAGCAGTACGTCCAGCAGCGGCACTGGGTGCGTGAACTCGGTGAAAAGATCGGGCAACAGCCGACGATCGACGAGGCGAACGTCGACGAGGCGTTGCTCGCTCGTGCTGAGGCCCGCGGAAACGAACTGTGGGCGCAGGATCTACTTGATGATCTTGAAATCGAAACCGTTCAAGGGTCGGTTCGGATGGATGAGATCGTCGAGGGGCTAACGTCATCAGCGGTGCAAACACTACTCGATACCGTTGATTTCGACCACGATACTGTCGTTGAATCTGACTGGGAAACAGCAATGACACTACTCCGCACGAATGAGTCCCTCACACCAAAGGCACTGCAACGGACATGGTGGCTGTTCCCGGTCTACCGTAACCGACCGGACGAACTCCAAGAACTGCTCCGTAAGGTAGCTCAATACCGTACTGCGTCTGATGCAGCTGACGACTCCAGTACACCAACAGAAACGACGAGCGAGACGAGCACGCACCGGGGCAGCGAAACGTCCCAGGAAGGCTCAGAGAACACAGACGAGACAGAGGAGCCGTCAAGCAGAGGTGATACCCAGACATCTGACTCGCCAGCGCCGGATAAAAAGAGGACTTCCGTCGAGGCCAATAAACAGGATGCTGATGATTCTGGAGAGCAATCCGATGACGGAAGTGTCGTTAGTCGAATCAAGCGTCTTTTTTCGTAGTTACAACGAATAGAAGTGCCCTAGAACTATTCGAAAGGAGCCTACTCACACCGGCAAACATGGGTCACCCATCAGAACGCGCTTGCCTATCGGTCGTCAGGAGTAGGGGTGAAAGCACTGAACTGACGGCCGGATATTGCGGTCGGTTCTAAGCGGTAGTAGTCCATTGTGAATTCATCTGGGGTCGTTTCGGTGTAAACATTCAGAGTTGGAATAGAAGCATTTTCTGCGATTGCTGTGTCGGCCTTGGTTTCGTCCTCTCCAGGGACAGGTTCAATCGAACCCTGAACAAGGACGCTTCTTGTAGGGTTTTCGTCGTAGACCGTCAACGTCGCTGTCTCTGTCGTTTCGAGGAATCTCATCTTCTTGCTATTAGCGGTATAGACAAACTGAAAATACACTTTCTCACCGTCGTAGCCGAACGATTCTGGAATCGAATACGCTTCTGTACCGTCAGTAAGTGCGAGTACACCAACTCCAGACTCGTAAAGTAGTGTGTTAATCTCTTCCTGCGATAATTTATCAGTCATACTAACACGTAGTCGTCATCTAACGGAATATGTTTTGCTTATAGCTTGAACTGCGAGTGGTAGCTCATCTCAATTAGCAGAGAGAAGGTCAGATCGGTCTCTGTCAGAGTACTTGACCAACAGTTATTGATAGCTAGAGAATGTCTTTTATGAGAATGATAGACCCACTTCTTCTCGGTCATCTCATCATTTTCGCGCTGTCTGCGATTGCCTGTGTGGCTGCGATTCCTCAAGCACGGAAGATCCAGCATCCGGGGACACGGGAAGGGTTCGTTGTTTTCCTCGGTTCAGTCGCCCTGTGGTCTGGGGGATACATCGGCTACCTCATCGCACCGACACGGTCGGGAAAAGTTGCGTTCTATATTCTTGGGTTTGTGTTCGCATTCGTCGCTGTCGCGGCCTGGCTCTACTTTTGTGCTGCCTATACTGGCCGCCCACCGCGACACGCCCCGTTCCGGAATCTTATCCTCGGGACGTTCCTCTTTTTCATCGCGCTCAAAGTCACGAATCCACTCCACAATCTCTATTTTACGACCGAATGGGTCACTGAGCCGTTTCCACATCTCGTTATTCACCATGAACTGCTCTACTGGATCGTCTTAGGACTGTCATATGCCGCCATCACTGTCGGATTTTTCGTCCTTATGGAGCGATTCTATCATACTGGCAGTGACAGCCGTCCGCTCGTCGTGCTCGTTGGACTTTCAGGGCTCCCAGCTGGTGCAACGATCATTGGCGGCCAGATTGACTGGCTGCTCCCATTAATGTATGAGCCGCCTGGCGTCGCGCTCTTCGCCGTCGGAACGCTGTTTTTCTATAGACAGCGGTTTGAGGGGATCCGCCTCACTGGCGAATCAGACGAACCGGCGATCTTCCTCGATCAGGATACCTGTGTCCGGGATTACAACCAAGCAGCCCGTAGACTCTTTCCGGGGCTTGAGGAATCGTTTGGCAAACCTCTAACTGCTGTGAATACAGCACTTGCGGATCATCTCACGAAGCAAGACGTGCTGGCGATTACGCAGAATGACGAGACACGATATTATGATGTGTCAAGCACGCCGTTCTTAGCTGGTGAGGTGACGACGGGCCAGTTGGTGACAGTTACCGACGTGACCGAACGTGAGTCGTATCGGAAACGGCTTGAAGAGAAAACCGAACAGCTTGAAGCCTTGAATCGCGTGGTTCGGCATGACATCCGGAACGATATGGCGGTGATTCTGGGCTGGGCCGAAATCCTGGAAGACCATATCGATGAAGATGGAGAAGAAGCCTTAGAGCGAGTCTTACAGAAGTCCCGGCACGTGATTCAGTTCACTGAGGTTGCTCGTGACTTCGTTGAGTCACTCTCAGAGGATGCGGATGCTGAATTGGAACCAATCAAACTACAGCCGCTTCTGGATGCGGAACTCGCCGCAGTACGTGATTCGTTCCCGGATGCTCACTTTCAGGTATCGGGTGAACTCTGCGACGTATCAGTACTGGCAAACGAGATGCTCTCCTCGGTCTTCCGGAATATCCTCGAAAATGCGGTTCGACACAACGACAAAGAGACTCCTGAAGTCACGATTAGTTGCGAAGAGGATTCAGACACAGTTCGTGTTCGGATTGCAGATAATGGGCCTGGTATCCCCGATAACCAGAAAGACCAGATCTTCGGGAAGGGAGAAAAGGATTAGACAGCCCCGGATCTGGGATTGGTCTGTATCTCGTTCATCTCTTAACCAATCAATTCGGTGGTGAGGTGTGGGTCGAAGACAAAGATCCCAATGGTTCGGTCTTCGTCGTCGAGCTACCGATCCATACACCGTTGAATAAGAGATGATTATTTGCAGGGTCTCCACCAGACACGTCCGGATCCGACTTTCTTAGTGCGGAGTTCACCTATGGATTCGAGGTCTTGTAAATAATTCCGAGCGGTATTGCGGTGTATATCGGTCTGAAGTTGTTTTGCGATTTGCGGAGCGGTGAATGGTTCGCACTTGTCGGAGTTGTCTTCGAAGATTGCTAATACGTCGTCTGTTGATGTGCTTGGAGTCCTTCCCGGCATAATGTCGCCTTGCACAATACAGAGAATGGCAACTCGCACTCCGGAGATCTGTATGTGCGCATCGACAAAAATTAGATTCAGGTCCCAAGGAGCCGGATATCGGGTTTTATGGCAAACGAACACATATCTACGGGCAGATGCGTAACGATGAGTGAATACGGAACTCCTACGGAACCGTCACCAAGTACGAAAGTCGTTGAGGCCGTCGCTGATGAATTGGATGTCGACCCGACTGAACTGGAGACTCCGCTTGCAGAAGCGATTGATACGGATGCGTTAGATAATCTCTTCAAAGGCCCGGGAGACTCTGTTGTGATTAGCTTCACTTACTATGGTTACCGAGTCGCCGTCGACGAAGATGGCAACGTTACTCTGACTGAAGACAGCTAACAGCAGAGGATGTCATAGAACGATTCCCAAGGTGTTGTTTACACCCGTAATTAGGAGAGTTAGTCGTTAGAAAGAACCTGTATATTTAGCGGCGGCCCCCATAGATCGTTAGCCTTCCCTCATCAGGTGACGGAGATTCTGCTGAGTGTTCATATCCTCGTTGAATTCAAAGTCGGTTGCTTCGGAGATTCTCCGCATCGCATTTCTCGTATGTCCTACACAGATTTCGAGTTCTGCGATTGAACGAGTGTCTTCGCTTGCTTGTTTCTTGAATACGCGGCCGCTGTCATCCTCGAACTGGATTACAAGGTAGTGGCCGCCTTTATCGTCGCTAAATTCTTTGAACGAGTCTAACTTCTCCACAAAATCGTTCGCGTCACTTGGCATACCAGAGCCATATCTACTCTAACAACTTAGTGAATGTCATACAAAGACTCGCATACCGCTATTGGACTACGGATGAATCGATAGTTTCAGAGGCTGGACTGAGCGATTCTTATTTAATGTGGGAAGTCTTCTGTGACCCTCTCAACAGCTTAATCTAACTCTGAGGGGGAACGATAGGCCATTCGTTGCGGTGGGGTCGCGTCGGCGTCGTCGGTGAGCAACCAGAACTCATTCTCGGGTGCAGTTGCAGTATACATCGCTGCGAGGGCATCAAGTACGTCATCGACCTCGATCCCGGCAGCATCGTCGATATTGTCTTTGACTGCAGTGAGTGTCGCGCCAACGAGTACTGCTGCGTTGTCAACGACCGTGTCGAGGGCTTCGATACGTTCAGCGGCACCGTGGGCAGTCGTCTTGCTATACTGCGGTGGTGATCTGGAGAACACGGTGAAGCACAGTTCTGGGTGAACTTCGTAGAGTTTGTCCGTGGTATCCTGTGCACAGTCGTCGATGAAGTTGTTCACTTCGAGGATCTGGTTGCGGATGGCGTAGGCAGGTGGTTGGACGCCGACACCGTCTGTTTCTTCGGTTTGCGTAGCGGCACGACTTTTCTGGTTTACTTCCTCAGGAGTGTCAGCTTCGAGGGCTTCACGAACGGGGACACGAAAGACGGTTGAAGTACGGTCAAGATGCGATCGGCAATCCTTGTCGACGGCACGTTCGTTCGGGCCGGTTGGTAACCCGATCGGGATGTCGATACAAAGACGGTCAATATCGTGTCCATCATCGTAGTCTTCCCACACGTCTTTGATTGAGTCGTACGTCTCTGGATGTGGTGCAGCAGAGTTGGGTCGGTGTTCGAGGCAAAGCCAGTGGTCACCGGCCCAGTCGACCCCGAGCGAGGCGCTCATAAGTTGTACTATTACACAGTATTCGTATCAATCTGTCCGGCGATCATCCTATCCCCACAAGACATATAAATGAGCTTCCGTTTTTCACGAATGTAAGCACACCACCGGACACCTAACCCCAACTAATCTCAGGATGCAGAATCCCCGCATCCATAGTAATTTTCGGGAGCAGTCCGGATCCCACCCCCACCCCTGAGTACGGCTGCCGCTTCCAAGCGGAGTCAATACCAGCGGACGGGCAATCATACGCGTCCGAACAGCAGAAGGGCCGATACTCATACAGACCGGCAGATGAACAATCGAGAATCACAACAACAAACTATGACAACAGAAGAACACAATTCAACGACCGGGACTACGACTGATGCGCATCGATCGAGTGACGATAGTGATCTTGCTCGGAAGATGTCAGAAATAAGGTATGAAATAAACGGTCGCGCTGCGGCCGCCGATGCTAAGCAAGAAGAAGAGCTTTACCGAATATTTTATCATCGCCTTACCAAAACCGAACGACATCTTGAGGCGATGCGAGTCGCCCAGGACCCGCAGTCCGAATTCTCGTTCGAACAGATACTCGATGAACTTGATGAGGAACTCGTGCCAGCCGGTAATGGTGCGACGTTAGAAACCTCTGACGAGTCGTAAAGGGGAACCATCCGTGTAGCGACTAGAGCTAACTGGTTCGACGAGATGTGATTGTTGGGAGACTCTCCTGATATGAGATGTTTCAATACCCATTATATCTCGACCTCAGTCGACTTACGGCTTGATTGTAGGGCTATCAGGAAATGAATCAGCAGCGAACGAACGGAACAAATCAACATCGTCGGTGAGTAACTCGCTCCCGTTCAGGTGAATGAGCTCGTCAGCAGTACCGGCTGTTGAATACCCGTTCGTGATGAGGAGACTAGTGACCGGTAGATCTGGATTGTCAATGAGGTAGTCGTCGTGGTACGCAAACCGTCGGTAGGTAGCCAACTCCTCTAGTCCCTGCCGGAATGTTTGAGCTGCGGATGAGTACTTGACTTCGCCGAGAAGCACGGCGACGAGGTCGTCGTCTGGGGAACTCGTGTCGTAGATTTCGATAACGATGTCGGGGCGACCTCGATACAGAACAGGATCTTGATCGCTCCCAGTCAACCCGCGAAGTGCGTTGGTATAGTCGACGAGCGCGTCTTGGTAGCGTTTGAACGTCGGGTGGGCGGGTACAACGTCTGGGTCAAGGGTTTCGTGGAAGTCGATCGCGCCGTTCTGGTCGTGGAAAATATCGATGCGTCGGTCATCGGTTTCGAGTTGTGCCAAGGCGGTACTTTCACCGGCGATTGGATGAAGTCGTACACCGGGAGTTTCGTCGTTGAGATACCGGAGAATCCGGAAGATGCAGAAGAGTTCGAAGAGCGTTGGCGTGGATGCTGGAATGATGAGCGTCTCGGTCAGGAGCTTGGTGATGTCCGGATCGAATCGATTCGATTGTAATCGTTGGTACCGGTCGAGGAGTTCGTAGGCTTCCGTGTACAGGTCGAGGCGGGAGCGGCGGGCGGCCGTGAGGTCTTGGTCGGTGACGGAGATTTGCTGTCCGGGAGCGATACGGTTCAGGTGGACGTTCTGCTTGTAGAGCCGGTCAAAGTGGTCGATCTGGTCGTCGGTCCAATATTGGCGACGCCAGTCATACTCGACACCGCGGAGATCGGTCGTGACGGTACGATGAACCTGCCAGAGTAGACGTTTCAGAACACGGTTTTCAGCGATGTCGTACTCGGTATAGGGCGTATCGCAGACGAATCGGCTCTTATCGGCGTAGCCGCTGTCTGACCACGTCCGTAACGTCCCACTCCAATTGATAGAACCACGAACCTCACCTTGGGTGTCGACGTGTTCGCGTTGATTTTCGGTTTTGATCCGGCGGACTCGTTCTGGGAGCTTGCTAATGAAGTTGTGAACATCCTCACTCAGACAGAAATGGATGCGTTTGATTCGATCCCAGTCGTCAATGTCGAGGCCTTCGTAATCGAGTGACCGCGTGAGCACCCGCGGGTTGATCGCACCGCTCCGAAGATACGTGGCCAGTTCTTCAGTTGTGGCGTCGACGAGCGCGTCGGCAGTCAGGCTACGCGTCATCGTCGAAATTGATACCGAAGAAGTCAGCAGCTTTCTCCTTCAGTCGTTCTCCATCCAAGTCGAGATTGATGTCGCCATTTTCGGTGGGTACGTCGGTGTCTGTGAGCGAGCGAATCAGTTGTTTTTGATCCTCAGGTCGCATCCCTTCGAGCTGCGGGTACACGAGCGAGACAACGGCTGATGAGAGCGCTTCACTCTGGGTCCCGCCGGCGTGCTCAAAGGAGTCAAGGTACCGAATGATGTCGTAGACGATGGACGGTCCGATGACGCGGTGTTTGTTGATGCGCTGCCACAGCACAGTAATTACTGGGTACGACGCCTCAAGCACGGGGCGCAGTCCGGGGTTGTCAGCGAGCCATGCGGTCGAGTAATTATCGTCGGCATCTGGATCCAAGAGTGACGTGCGGACTGCGCCGTCGTCAGTGGTGAGTGGCGGGACACCGACGTGGATGAAATTGAAGCGGCGCATAAACGCGTAGGACATCTCATACAGCGAGGTTTTGTCATACGTGTTCATCGTAGCGATGAGACGCCACGACGGCGTCACGGGAAACGCATCCGGGTTCGCAATGATCTCAGCAAGCTCACCATCACTGGCGTGGTCACTCACAGAAAGCAGTTCGACGGTGCGCTCGCGTTCATACGGAAGTTCCGTGGAGTCACCGGAGAGAACGGAGAACAGTTGACCGAATGCTTTGTCGATGTCAGACCGGTTGATTTCGTCGATAATGAGCCACTCATTAACGATTCGGTCCTGCCGGAAGCATTTCAAGAACAGGCGAGGCTCAAACAACAGTTCCTGACCACCATCATTCGTGGACGGGACGTATCCACCGATCGTGTCGAAGGCGGTCCATTCTGAGGTGGCTGTCGTGAATCGGTACCCATCGACTTGCTCGTGGGCCGTTGCTCCGTCAGAAACCGCCTTGGCGAGTTTGGTTTTCCCGGTTCCTGGCGGCCCGGTGAAGATGATGTGTTTGCCAGAACGAAGCGACGCTTCGATTTCGCGTTGCAGTCGAGCGTCGTCTTCGAAGTAGAGCGTCTCTGGAATCTGCGCGTCGATCTGCGGTGGGGAGAGTTTCTGTTCGAACCTGTCCAATGCCTCTTGACTAACGCCATCTACTGCAGGCTCTTCCAGTGCGAGGATTGTCTCGTACTCATCTTTCGTCAGTGGGAACAAGCTACCCTGAGCCCCATTCGTAATCGGGGTCGCATCTTCGAGTTCCGGAATCGCATTCAAATCGCCCCACGTGATGCTCTCAATACGCCGATCAAACTGGATTCGAACACCAACATCAGATGTCGTCTCTTGGTCACTATCGGTGGTTTCCGGTTGTTCATCTGTCGTTGTGCCCCCTTGATGATCTCGCTCTGGCGGGATTACCTCGCTTACCGTACCTTCGGCCACGATTGCTTTGACCGGGGTAGACTCGTAGAACAGGACACGGTCACCGGGAGCAGCTGATCTGAATGCGTCGAACAGCCGTTTCTTGTTCCCCTTCTCGTTGTAGGCGTTATAGAAGATCTCGCTCCCGTCAGCAATATCGTCGACGGACCAGATAGAGGGATTGGCTGTCGCCCAAAAGTAGTTCGTCGCCTCGGATGGTGATGCTACCAAGTTGGACGTGTTGATACCCGCTGTCTCAAGCAGGTATCGGCCCGCTTCGGGCGTGAGGTGGCAAAGATACGCTTGAATAACATTCCCGTTCTTGTCGAGTGGATACCGCTCTTGCTCTTGTCGTACTTCGGAGTTCTGTAGTTCCTCTCGGAGTTCCACTAGTGGGAGCGGTTCGTCAAGACGGGTTGTATCGACATCGACGCGATAATACTCGCCGCCTTCCATCTCGGTGAGTCGTGCTTCGGTCGTGACGACGGAGCACGCACGAACTGCCTGGTTAGTGTAGTGGAAGATGATGTCGCCTGTTTCGAGGACCGTCAGATCGCGTTGCCACTTCTTATCTTGTGAGCGGAGAAATTCATCATTGAATTCGACCTCGCGGTTCTGGTTCACCCAGTAAAACGAAACATCGTCAATATCGAGGTCATCAACTGACTGTTCAGCTTCCGATTCACCCTCTAGCTCGGCTTCGTCTCCCTCTAGCTCGGCTTCGTCTAGTTCGGCAAGATCCTGCTGTTCGATCCAATTGAAGAAGCTATCTAAGTGACGGAAATCCTCATTGAATGGGTAGGAATCCCGCACCGTTCGGAATTTGTTTGCGTCTTCGATATACTGACGCAACTGTCTGGACATCCCGTAGCCGAAATATTTCTCCATACCAGTGCGAGACCGATCGTTACTGATCGGATATTTTGTTGGATGAACAAAATACAGAATAGGGGAAATGATACCGGCTTGAACTCCACCAATATCCAATGCGGCGAACTCTTCGACTGCCTCGTCGATTGTTTCTCTATCATCGGATTCGATCACCGTTTTGAGAAATTCGTAGGTCTCCTCTTCGTAGCCTTCTATCGGCACCGAGTACGTCCCCTTTCCGACGATTCCTGTCCCTTGTTCAATGCAGTCGTTGATTTCTGTCTTCGAGGCTGAGTCAATCGCAAGATCGTCGATCCGTTCTTTCTTCATTTCCAGACTCAGCGCATTGTCGTTCTGACACAGGTTGTACACCGTTCGCATCGCATACTCATCGATCGATCCGGTGTCAACGATCGCACGGACAAGTGTCTGTACGGCCTCGGATGTGTTCCTGACGTGTGCTTTGTCTTGTTCCCAGTCTTTGTTGGAGACGTACTCCTGTACGAGAGCGTCAATATCAAGCGACGAGTCAGCCTCGCTCATTACTCGCCTACTGACACGAGGGAGTCATAAATGCGTGCCTGTGAATCCACGATGCTATAGTAGCTGGCCCCGCCTAATGGAGATGATGGCGAGGTTCGCTGAGGGGGATCGTGTCCGAGTTGACATTCCTGATGAGACGGATCCAGAGCACAGCAGGTTCCACGGCGACCACGGAGAGGTTGTGAAGGTTCTCACCGACGATGCGGGGGTAGTGACTACGGACGAACGGGATTCACAGCTTTACCGTGTTGCCCTCGAAACCGATGAGACGGTTGACTTCCGCTGGCGGGATTTACGGCCACCGATAGACGACACATCGGAATCAGAAAACTGAGCGAGGTTACACCTTGATCACCAATCGTCAATCTGGACTAAGTGCGTATCTAAATTAGAACCCGTCAACAACATTAGTCACCCGCAAATACGCGTCATTTTGCCAAAAGTTTATGAGCCAGTCTTCTCTTGATTCGGTATGTCAGATATTACCACTGTTGAGGATGAATACGAGTATCCTGGGTGGTTAGTGTTTAACGGATTCTTCAAAACGACTGTTCATGGGGACGACGGCATGTCGCCACAGAAAATCGTAGACGCATTTGATGAGTACACGGAAGGAACCCCTAATGAACCAGACGAAGGGTTCAAACAAATTGACACCCCCGAGAAGCTCCAAATGATGACGGAGTTGAGTGAAAAGACGGAGAAATTCGCCCGGGGTCTCTATGCACTAGAGTACGTTGACGAGGACTGGGTAGAGACGTGGGGATACGATGAGAACGCTAACGAACAGATGTATTTCCACCCCAATCACGACAAGATCCGCATCTATTGGGATTACGTAAACGGCGTAATGATGTTCAAGGGACAAAAACGGTTGCTTGAACAAAAGCAGACTGACCTTTTGGGTGCGCTTTCTGGGGATATGAAGATGGACTCGGTTTCATTCGACTTTGATTTCTTTTTATGGATTCTCTACAAGCAGTACGCAGGCGAACCCCTGTCCTCTGATCTTCGTGTCCGGAAAATAAAACGCGCGTCAACCGTAGCCGATGTCGAAGGTTCTAGCGATAATATGGGTGTTGGACAGGTGAAAGACTCGCAGAACGTACTGCGGTCTGTACTGTTAATAGCACCCATTCTTTCAGGTAAACAGATTGACGGTATACAAGGGGATTTCATACTTGATGAGCATCAAGTAACAGCACTAATCGAGTTTGGTGGGAAGGTCCACGTCAAAGTTAGTGACAACCCGTTAAGTACTTTGAGCGACCTGCGGCGAATGGGTGTTTCTCTTCGGTTCCTCTCCGAACTGATTAATCTGTTCGACGACTGGGAACACCTCGATCCCGAAGATCGTTATCCACCACCGTCATTCTTCGATGCAATGGCGGATAACGCTGAAGAGGAAGGCTGGCCCCCTCGATTCGACGCAGAGGATGTGAAAGCCCGTTATGAACGTAAGCGCCAAGGGGTTATGGACGAAAGTACAAAATCAGTGCCCGCCGAAGACGTGTCATAACGAAAGGATACAGAAGCGAAATTCACGACATTATGTCCACAAGCAGGCTCGGTCGATCAGAGGGACTTGAAAAATACTGGTCCGAGCACCTTGGTGACCGGCCTGAGACTGATGTGGCTATCAAGTCTATCGACCGTGAACACGTGGAATCCTTTCCCGAAGTTGCGGACTATCCCTTCGATGGGCAAATAAAACTGACCGGGACCTTCGCGTTCGAGATCCCAAGCCGGAACAACGGTTCATTCACACAAACAGGGGAATACGAATACCGGACCGCATCAGAACTATTCCTTGTAGAGACCCCCACGGATCTAGTTGACGCAGAGGATGTGTTTACAGACCTGAATCAGCAACTTGCGTCCACTGCCGAGATACAGCGCGCATTGTCGCTCCCACGTGATTCCTTCTGGCGATTTATCGAAGAGGCAGATACTATTGAAACATTGATTCTCCGCGGCCGAGGGGGAACGTATGATGCAGCCAAACTTCTCTCTGTTCTCCAATACGATGATCCAGTCGAAACCTTACGTACGAATCCAGAGTTCAGTGACCTTCGATCCATAGAGGACATAGAAGACATCATTTCAGCTGTCGATACTCCGTCAGAGGTCGACGGCATACAGGACCTCAATATCGACATCTACAGCACTATTATCGATGAGGTGAAGGGAACGTACTGGTTCTGTGACCGAGCCGCAGATGTCTGGTACAAACGGGGAGTACTGCAGTTGGATGCCGAAGATGTTGACGCCCGTGAGTACGTGATTCAGCTTTTTGAGCGTGACGTGATCCACGGCGGAGTGTAGGGAGTATCGATGGCAACGGTGGCTAGGTGTTTGAACGAGATTCTGAATCCTCAAACTATTGAGGTTCTGGAAGTTATTTTTATCTACCTAATACTGGTCGGTGCCGCTGTCGGCATTCTCTTAATCGTCGAACCTATCTCAAATTTCAAGGAGTTAAGATACGAATTAACGGAGTTCGTACACTATTACAAGAATACTGCTTGGTGGTGGCTGACAACATTTCTAATTTCCGTTATCTCACTAACAATTGGCGCTGGTCAAAGTGTATTTGTAGATCTCACACTCCTTAGCCTGTTTACAGCGCCTGCGATCGCCTACTATCATCAAAACTCCCCGTTCTCAATCAAAGTCGAATACCGCGCTCGTACATCAAACGGAAGGACAGCGATAGGTGAAGAAATCGAAAACATCGCCACATTAGATAACGACCAGTATATTTAGAGTTTCCTATTACAACTGGCTCCAATATCGATGAGTTCGAGATCGATCTTGCGGTTCCGGACGGCGTCGAGGTATGGAACTATTCTGCAATAACGGGAGTGGATCTATCTGACAATAAAACGAGTATCGAAGGGCATGCACCGGCAGGACGAGATTCGTTCGTGTTCGAACTTATTCTTAAGAAGACTGCTGGGGTCAAACAGGGGGCGAATCTAGTGGTTCTGTCTGATTCAAGTAGCGGCAGAGAGTTAGTGTCCGTTCGGTTAATGCCGTAGTTGGTAGTGTGAATTCTGACCGGGGACTACACTGGTCTGATAACATTTCCCGGAACAACAGGTTGTTCTGGTTGAATAGAATGTAGATGATGAGATACAGTTCAAATTGGAGCCGAACCACCGATTGCGGAGCTACAGAACCCTGACTTGTGAAAAACACCTCTCCTTGGGAGTCAGAGATCGATTGATTCGTCGCTATCCTGAACGTAGATGACTAATCCGTCGTGGCCATAGCCTTGGTTCCGGAAGCTATTGACTAATTCAGGGAGTCCGTCAAGCTCCCTGGTCAGGTCCACAGCTTGTCGTCCGGATTGAACACCTAACAGCCGCCACGAGCCCTGATACAGGGTTTGCTCTGTATCGTCGGTCTCAGATGAGTGCAAGACTTTGCGATAGACCCGGAGCTGGTTTTGGGTCAAATGTACCTTGTAAGGACCTTCATCGCCCAAGCTCTTGATTTCGTATCGAACGGGCTCGATCTCGCCACCGGTGCGTTCCAGCCCGAGCATATCGTACCCTGCACCATCCCACACGCTTGAGATGTGGAGACCGGATTCGAGGGCTTCATCGCTACCTGTTTCGTGCCATTCTCGAAGGCCGCGTTCCAGATTTTCTGCAGTCCGGCCCGAGGATGGAATCACCGATAGAAGGCTCTCCAGAGCCTCATCAAACTCTCCTCGTGCCTTCGCATCTTCGAGAAGTTCTACAGTCTGCTTGGTAATCCACGATGCGGCCGCTCGCTCGGCATCGTCACCAACTGCTTTCGTATTCTTCCATTCAGATTCGAGGTCTTCGATCTCTACGATTCCGTTTTCAGTTTCGTTCGGATCACCTTCGGACAACCTTGGTCGACCCCAGCCGAGATCCTCTGTGGTTGCCACGTTCTCGACGGGTTCGTACCGCGGTGAGAACTCAATTAGCCGATCTTCGAGTTCTTCGTAAGCTGGTATCGCCGCTTCAGGGAGTGATCCGCCGAATGGATTCCCTCGTAGCCATTCGATGACGGCCCGTGTGGGGTCGAAGGCGACTCGTCGAGACGCATCTTCAGTGATGTATTCCTGCAAGCGAGCTTCGAGTTCATCGTCAGAGAACGCTACCTCGATGTGCTCCTCTATGAGGTGCTCCAAGAACGGAATAAGTTGTTCCCACTTCGTGAACCACGCGTCCCATTTCGCTCGGTGTGTCTGTTCACAGGAGAACTGTGGCCGGAACGGCTCCTGAGCGTCTGTCAAGTCTATCGATCGTAACGCAGCATTCACATCAGCAGCGGTAAAGGACCATGAAACCGCGGTCACATCCACATCATCAGGGTCGACATGAGAGAGTCGGTTCCACGAGTCACGAACCCGAATATCGAGTTCAGATAGCGCCGTCCGCACCCGGCGACGTAGCTCCTCGTGTTCTTCATCATCGAGTTGGCGGAGATGTCGCTCGTAGGCATCAACCAAGGAGATTGCGTCGCGTTTCTCCAAGAGTCGTTCGACACGGCTGACATCATCTGACTCGTAGCCGCTGAGGGCCTGACCGAAGAGTGGGCCGACGCCAGTAGCGGAATCCTCAAGCAGCAGTTTAGCTAACGGCTCACCGAATTCATCAAGCGGTGGTGAACCTGTGGTTCCGTCTGGCGTATCAAAGATAATCGTCGGTGGGTCCGGTTGCAGATAGAGCGCGTGATTGTGAGTGTTCTTGTACCGCGTTGCAGTCAGTGACTCTTCCCCGCCGAGAGTTGCTTGGAATTCGATCCATGCGTTCTCAACGTAGCGAATCGTGCTGCTTCGCCATCGATCAGCCGCCGTCGCCGGGTCAATATCAACTTGGTTTGTCGTACTGGCGAGGGCAAGCAGATGTGCGATGATTGGTCGAAGTTGCTCTTCGAGGTTCTGAACGACTTCCACTTCTTCGCTGCCCCGGTGGGCTGGGTACACCTGACGTGAAATATCAATCTCGCGTGCGGCCAGTGGCTCATATCCTCGAAGAGTCTCAGTCCCGATCGTCGCTGCAGCCAGCGGCACCGCTGGGAAGAACCGGCGCATTTGATCTCGGGTGGTGTTTGTCGTTGGAATCCACACATCTTCGTCCGGTTCATACCACACTAATCCTCGTTCAGCGAGCGCTCGTGGTTCGTCGACGGGTCGATACCCGAGGATGGGGATCTCTCGGTCGTCCGCTTCAGGATCGTGTTCCCGACTGATCGTGTTGAGAAGACGGTCAAATAACCGAGTCAAGGCCTGCCGTGCACGTGGATTCTCTTCGATCTCGTCTAACCGATCCGCTGTTAGTGAATGTACCTGAGTCAGTAGTCTGAAAGCTGGTTCTGCAGCGTCTCGTCCGAGACTATCCATATCGGTCCCGCTGACCGAATCAAGGGCGATCAACAACTCCTGTGAGAGTGGAGCTTCCTTCGACACACTCCAGAGTACGGACGGGAACTGGCGCTGTTGTCGGGAGACAAGCGTGAGCTCTGCCGGTGCAATCCGATCTGGTGGGTCTTCAACGAGGAGCGGTGGTTCTGCTTCCCCTTCAGCGTCACCGACTGGGAACCAGGCTTGATTCCGAAGTGCCGGAAGGATCTCGATTGGCCGTCGCCCTTGCTTTTCTTCGTCTAATTCGTTCCGTTCAGCTTCAATGATGTCTGCAAGCCACGAGTCCCAAGCTGCATCAAGCGATGGTAGCCACGCAGCCGGATCAACCGAGTCTGAAGTCGCAGGTTCTGTTCCGAGACGGAGTGGGTTCCACTCCGTCCCTGCTGCAACTAACACCGGGGGTGCGTCGCGGGGCGCAACCGTTCCGTCCTCACCCCCTTCGACTAACGTGAGTCGAACCCCATCGTCTGGATCGGGCGGTTCCGGCGTTACTCCAATGAACGCGAGGAATGAATCCAGATCCGCATTTTCGGGGAGTGAGGGGAGTTTTTCGACGGCAACCCGATCTCGTGTGAGTTGACGTGCTGGTTCCCACTGTCCATCTAGTGTCGGGAGAAACAGTGTTGCGATCGCACGACCGGCGGACCGCGCATTATCGCTATAGACATCGTCTCTAATTGCGCGCCAACCAGGACCGTATTTCTCCGTTTCTGCTGGGGGAGCAGCACTACCCTGCGAGCTTAGTGCGAAGAGATCCATCGCAAACTGAATCAGTTCAGATTGTAGTCGGTCAGCCCGATCTACGTCGCTATCTAGGGCTTATACTCCCAACTGGAGAGATCGTTTGGGAGTTGCCGAAGCTCACCGAGGACATCCCAGCGGTTGAACTGATTCGCTCCGAGAGGGTGCGGCGGCTCACGATCGAAGCCAGACGCGAACTCATACGAAGTCACGGCACGCCCTGACTCGCGGAGCGCAAGCGGGAGATCCAATTGCGTCGTCTCCGATCGGCGGATAAAAAGACGATGCGTATGTCGTTCAGTCTGTATCTGTCCACCTGCTGTTCCTCGCTGAGGAAGCTGAACAGCAGCGGTTCTACCTGACTGGTCTTCATCCCTTGTTGCAGTGATGGGTGCAACCCGGGTCTCAATATCCCGGATTGCATCACACATTGCAGTGGCACGTCGTCGCCATGTATCCGAATTTCGACGGGATTTACACGTCCGATTAATCCAGTTCCCAGCTGCTTCCCAGAACTCGTCGTACGTCGAGAGCGGCCACTGATCCTGCTGCTCGAAAAACGCATCAGCGAGTTCAGCCCACTTGCGATAGCGATCCGGATCCTTGACGCCAGCATCCGAAAACAGAAGATCTTCCAGGTGGTCAACGACGATATTAGCGGCTGATGAGTTCGTTGACCCTGGATCTAGCAACTGCCAAAGGTCGTCTCGGGGTGTTTCATTCGATACCGTCTCTGGGACTGTCCTGACCTCGTCGGGATTAATCCACTCGTATTCGAGATCTTCATCAGAGATACCGAGGTGGTCAAAGAGTGCGTGGAGATGTAGCTCTGCAGCCGCTCTAAGCAGGGCTCGATTGTAACGACCGATCGTCTCATCATTAAGATGAATCGCTGTTCTGTCCGTTCGTAAGTGGAAGTCACCTTGTAAATCGATACCAAACGGGCTTTTAATTCGCGTGGGGAGATACCCATACAGTCCTGGTTTCAATTCGTCAGAGCGGGTTTTTGACCGAGGCCAGGCGATGGCTGCCCCAGGGGTGGAAACGTCGTGCTCAGCCTCGTCGGCAAGTGGTTGTAATTCGGATGATTCCCAGAATACGAGCGATCGTTTCGCATCCTCTGGCGTCGCTGATGGCCAGGTGGATTTCTGAAATTGCTCCCCCATACATCAAACGAGACATCTAGGTTTTGACGGTCCTCGAATAGTCCGATGAAATTGAGATGTCGTTGCTGGAATGTCTCAACGGAGTCGCGCAGTTCATCCTCTTTTCCGGGGTCAATTGGAACGACTACAACCGTACTAAAATCTGAAGCGTCGTCAAGAGTTGGTGGTGCTGGTGCACGTAACGGAAGTGGAAAATGGAAGCTGCCCGTTGCTCACCTTCACCTAATGGACACGTGGTCGAGTCAAGAAACTCAGAGTGACCCTTCTGTACTTCTCGATAGTCGAGCCGTTGCTGCCAGGTGTCTTGATCCAGTGGCAGGTGCATCTCCATTCCCCACCATTCGGGAGATTCAGAAAATCGACTCCATACGCGCGCGAAATCGTTTAGCCAGAATACAGACCGGAAACCGACCCCTTTGTTCCCGACGCTCTCCTCAGGGCGCTTATTCGATACGTGTAGCGTACAGAGTGCGTTGAAATCCGGTCGACGCTCCTCTCCGAACTTCCGGTGAGTCGAATAGTCATACTCCGGATCAACTCGGATCGGCACACCATCGTTAGCAACAACAAGCGCCTGTTCAGCGGAACCCCAGTCAACGTCCCGGATTTCGACCGCGACCTTTGATTCAGCCCGGTCAAGTGCGTTTTGCAACAGTTCGAAAAGAACACGAGCCGTGTACTGCCGACGAATCGATTCTTCGGTCTGCAGGTCCCTATATGCATCATCGCCACTCATCGCAGCCGCGTTCTCGTAATGCCGCTGGAAGACCGCTCGAAGATCGTCCGGTTCAGGGACAAACCCAGGCACTTGGTGAGTAGCGTGCTGTTCACTCATCTGTCATAGCACCTTTACGGGCGAGAGGAGACTGACTGCCATAACAACTAACTTCGAGGGTGACAGTATGAAAGTTCGTCTGATTGTTATACTGTGACAGGTCAGACCATCGTAAACGGCGAATCGTATAGATATACAAGGTAAATAGCTGAATATGCGCCTCAAGTAGTTTAATGAAACCAGCCGTTCAACGGCCGGTTATGGTAGAAAAACGCGCGATGCTTTTTATCGACGCTCAGAACCTAATAAACGGGGCGAAGCTATGGGGAAGATGGATTAAATTATGATGTAGACAAATTGGTTGAGGAGTTGACCGGGGAGTATGATCTAATACGGGGTTACTGGTTCGACTCTCACAAACCCGGTGAAAGGGATAGCAAACAAGGATTTTACACCTTCCTTCAAACAAACGGATTTCGTGTTGAGTCTGTCAGATTAAGTGGCTCAGAAGGGAGTTATAAAGAAAAGGAAGCAGACATCCGGTTAGCAACAGAGCTGATTGCTCGCGGATTTAATGACTCGTACGATGTGGCCATCGTCATTACGGGTGACAAAGATTTCCTCAGAGCAGTGAGATATGTTCAAGATCAAGGGAAAGTTGTGAAAATAGCTGCTTTTGAACACACGATGTCTGGAGATTTGCGAAGAACCGCCGATGAATATATCTGCCTTGACGATATTTCGAGCGAAATCGAGCAGTGATGTATCTATTAGGAATTAATTTGGCAGGTGACCAGGTTGAAACCTGCAGAATGGGGCTTATGCCCGCCACCTGCGAGAATTGCTTTACAAGACATCGTACAGCGTCGGGGGTAAAAGCCTTTTTGGATAACGTCTGGACCGATGTTCACGGGAATAAGGTCCCGTTTGAAGCCGATAGCCGTTTCTAGGATTGGATCGATGAGTTTGAATTTCGAACACAGATACGCTCAGGGAGAAAGGCCACTACAGACAATAGCTGTGGCATATTCTGGGCACCACAATTTGTATGAAGAGATCGAATATGACAGCTAACTCATCTCCGCGAGAGTTTGACGGCACTCTGGTTTCCACGCCGTTCGGAGCTGAAAACGTCCGACAAACGACACAGGATGAATACAAGAAACTCCTCGACAAATACGACTCCGAAGACGTACTCGTTCTCACAGGTGCGCCGACGAGTACAGACTCGTTCCGTGATACGTTGGACGAGGTGCTTCCTGGTGCGGCGACCCCGTACGTGACATCGCCTGTCGTGCACGCGACGGATGTCCTTAATCAGACGGACGATCGTGTGATTCTTTCGGACGCGTTGCGGCGTGAACTCCTACATCGATTCCTCGCCGGTTACGAATGGGAGACAGAATACCTACGGCGGGCGTCGAACCAATCCTCGTTCATCGAAGACGTAGATCGAGTGATGGGAACGATTTCGTGGCAGGATATTTCTCCCAGTGAGACGCCAGAACTCCGGGAAATTACCACGGCACTTGAAGGGTTCCACAATTGGCTTGCTGAACACGATCACATAGAGCGGGGGCAACTCATATCGGAAGCTCTCGCTGTCCTCACGGGCGAGGACTACGACGACATCGTCGATATTGACGCGGTGCTAGCAGTCGAATTTGAGGAATTCTTTCCGCTTGACCGGGCGTATCTCGACGCGCTCACGGCAGACTGTGAGCTTGTTTGTATCGCCGAGGATGACGCAAGTGTCCGCAGAACGTGGGTGGAGACAGGTCCAGTCACGGACTATGTCACGTTCAGTGAATCTCAGCGCGCGTCCGGTGTCCAGCCATCAACTCGCCCGGCCGCCACGGCTGCGTACTTCGCGGAAGAAACTGTCGTGAACGACCCGGATGCCGGATCAGTCTCCGTGCTCGCTGCGGATTCCGGTGGCGACCAACTTGCTGCGATTGCGAACGAGATTGAAGAGCTCGTCGAGCAAGAGGGCTGGAACTACGCCGACATCGCGGTCGCTACCAAACAAAGCGGGAGTACCGTTACAGACACCATCGAATCGTTCGAACGTAGTGGAATCCCAACAGAGTCGGCTACTACTACTGGATTTGGCGACGATCCCGCGATTAGGGAGCTGCTTGCTGTTACTCGCCACTTGGCCGCTGACGAGGACGATGACGTACCTGATCACGGACCAGCACTCGATACGGATCGCTTAGCTCGTGTTGGCGAGATGGATCAGTTGGAAGACGCGGTACGGTGGTGGGCAACTGATTCCGGGCTGAAAGAACGAATCGCGGAGCAGGCGACACCACTCGATGCGCGGTCACAGTTCGGAAACGTTCGCCGTGCGTTTCGAATGGCTGCGTTCCTGGATGATACTGCGTTTCTCGATGCGACGTGGGAGTCCTTCGAAGAAATGTTGGAACGGGCCCACGAGTACGCGTCCCAACAGAATCAGACCAGCGCAACTGACCTCGATGGCGGTGTCAGAGTCGATCACTTGCAAGCGATCAAGAACACCTCGTTCAAGGCGGTGTTCCTGATTAATCTCACAGACAGCGAGTACCCCGGTGAGCCTTTCCTCACACGGCTGTTTCCACACGAACGCGTTGCGTCGATGCCGGACTATCCAGGCGTAACGGATCTCAGCGACACGGGTGTTAACCAAACTTTCCCGACGGACTCGACAGCGTCAAGCCGGCCGTTCGTACGGTATCACGCGGAGCACGCACGGCGACGCTTGGCAATCGGTGCTGGAGCGGCAACAGAGCGCTTGTACTGTTGTCTTTACGAATACGAGGATACCGCTCTCGAAGAGCGTGCGCAGGCGTCGCGGTTCCTGACCGCGGCGTATGCAGATCTGCCGTGGGTGACGGACGATGCTGATCCGCAGATCACGAGCGAGCAAGCAGCTGAAGAGTTCCTGCTTTCACGGGTGGATAACGCACTCGCGGATGTTCGTCGCGCGAACAGCCAGGACGTGACGATTTCACTTGATGAGGTTGAAGCGGAGCTCGGTGAGATTCAAGACCTGCTCGACAAGAGCGGAACCCGAGGCGAAGAGCTTCGGAAAGCGCTACGGGCGCGCGTCGAGTTCGCTAATGGAGAGGTGCGGCGATGAGCGACGATTCGCTTTCCCCGTCTCGCTTGGCGACGTATGCAGCGTGTCCGCGACAATACGAGTACAGCTACCCGCAGGACATCAACACGCCAGTTCGAACTGAGCTTTATCTCAACCAGGGAAAGATCTACCACGAAACTATCGAGGCCGTGTGTGATGCGACCGAGCGTGATGATGACCCCGAGATGATTCACGCCCGGGCAATGCGTATCTTCGACGAGAAGTGGGACGAACACAGTAACCCGGACGATTACGAATCAGTTGCGCATTGCGAGTACCAGCGAGTCGAGAACCAGGCTGCTATCGATGCGTTCTTCGAGCCGGATGGTGGCGATGGGATAGACCACGCACGTCGCTCAGTCGCAACGGAGTGCTGGGTTGAGTGTGAACGCGATGGGAGAGGGCTTCACGGGAAGGCTGATAACGTCATTCGAACCGATGATGGTCTCCACATCATCGATTACAAGCGAAATACACGGGGGTGATCTCCTCAGGAACAGCAGAGTATTTGGCTGACCATCTTGACGGCGACGCACACGAACCGAAGCGTGTTCGGAACGCCTTCCAGACGGCGACGTACATTGAGGGCGTGAAGAACGAACCGTTCTACGAGGACGGGATGGAAGTGCGGTTCAGTTTCTACGGGCTACTCAACAGAACATCCTTCGAGAGCACCGCCTCAGGATACAGCGTGTCCGTGCGGGGGTATCCGCGCGAAACAACCGAAATCTACGAGGAACACTACGACACGATCTGGGCACTCATCCGGGCTGCACACGACGGCATCACGAGCGAGACGTACGACCCGGAACCGTTCGCCATCATCAGCGAGGAAGCGTGCCCGGATTGCGAGTACCGGGAAATGTGTCCTGACCGGCTCGCCACAGAGGTGAAACGATGAGCGGCGACGAGACCGAGTACCCGTCGTGGTTCCCGGTCCCGGAAGACGAGTTGTCTCCGGAACCACAGCAGGGAGAGATCATTGACGCAGATGAGTATCCGATACGGGTGCTTGCCGGGGCAGGGACGGGAAAGACGTTCACGATGGTTCGGAAGATCGAGCATCTCATCGACGAAGAGGATGTGTCGCCGGACCGGATTCTTGCGTTGACATTCACCAATAACGCGGCAGATTCGATGCGGGAGAAGCTCAACGCGAAGCTCGGCACAGCAGGGTACGACATCGACGCGTACACGTATCACTCGATCTGTAACGAGATTCTCTCCGATTACGCATACACTGCAGGGCTTGACCCGGACTTTGACATCGCTACCGACCCCGAAAAGTACGCCATCGTCCTGGATGTCCTCGACGAGATCGAGTACCGATCTGTCAAGCCTAATGTGTACGGTGGCGACGGATATGCATCGGGCGCTGCCTCGAAACTTCTCAACTTCATCGGATCGATGAAGCGCAGCGGCATCACGCCCGAGGACATCGACGCGTTCCTCGGCCCGGCCGACCGCGTATACGATCTTGCTGACCTACCAGACCGAATCGAGAACATCGCCAGTGACCACCTTGGTGGTCGCTCTGTCTCAAGCGTCTTGGGTGGGATTCCAGAGACACGTGAAGAACTCGTTGAGGAACGGGATGCGTTAGGGACGGCCGGCATCGAAGCCAGCACACGCGACTTCCTTGATCGTCTTATTGAGCTCTGCGACGCGCTTGAAGACGCGTTCGAAGCATATGAGGCGGGTGAACGAGACCTTCCAGATAACGCGTACAAACTGCCGAAATACCTACTCGGTGGATACAGTAGCGCACCGAAAGGCATCCCGAACGATCTTGATCTTGAACTCACAGACCATCTCGACTCGTTTGTCTCAGATTGCCTTACGGCCCGTGACCTGGCTGCAGGCTATGCCGCGTACGAGCGTGAGCTCGACGAGCGAAACCTCATCGACTTCGATGGGTTAGTCGTAAAGACTGCGGAGTTAATGGACTCGCCAGTCGGTGACGAGATTGCCGCCCGGTGGGACTACGTGTTCTGCGACGAGTTCCAAGACACGGATCGCCTTCAGTTCGATCTCGTCACGTCACTGGTCACTGACGACAACCTGTTCGTCGTCGGTGACGACGATCAAGCGATATACGAATGGCGGGGCGCACACGTCGCCAACATCACAGAGGAACTTGACAACGCGTTTGCGGCACTCACAGACAAACCCCTGAGGAGAACTTTCGCTCACGACAGCCGATCCTCGATTTGGCGAATGAAGCCATCACGAAGCTGGACCACCGTGAACAGCATAAGACGCTCACTCGTGTCGACGAACCGGAGTACGACGGTGACACTGTCGCTACCGTTGAGTTACCCGACGAAGACGACGACAGGGATGGAGCACCCCAGCTTCGAACCGTCGTCCAGAATCTGTTGACTGGCGCGGCAGATAATCTCGACAAGGCATACGGTCCAGGAGACATTGCACTCCTTGTTCGGAAAAACGACCACGCTACCCCCGTTATAGAAGAGTTCGAAGACGCTGGGATTCCATACCAGGTCGCCGGTGATCTTGCCACAGAATCAATTGGCGTCGGCACGGTGACGGCCTACCTCAAGGCTCTCGCTCGACCCGAAGACGAGGTGAGCTGGAATCGCGTCCTGCTGATGCGGTACCGACTCTGCGATGCGGATCTCCGCACACTCAACGAGGGCGACACGCCACTCGTCGACGCTCTCCGTGAAACCCCGCCCGGTGAGTTTGAGGAGCCAGACCGCGTTGCAGAAGCCCGCGAGCACGTCAACAAGCTCCTCGACATCAAAGAATCTGCATCCCTAAGCCACCTGTACCGTGAACTGAAGAGCTGTACGAATATCGAATGGTACCTCAGCGAGCAGGAACGACGCGACCTCTCACAACTCGACGATGTCATCGAACAGTACGGCGACAGCGCCGTCCAACCCCCACTCACACCTGAGTTTATCGAGTCGCTCGAACACTATGACTCGCTGTTCGATGAGAGTGGATCCACGCCGACAAGCCAGCCAGACATTGCCGATGATGCGGTCAACGTGATGACCATCCACAAGAGCAAAGGACTCGATTTCCCAGTCGTTCTCATCCCGCAGGTCACCGCCGATGAGTGGGCTCCGAGTTCACGCGCGTACGATGCTCTCGAAACAGGGCTATCGGACGGCCCGACTACAGTGTTTGCTGAAGATTACGTCGCACGCGATGCCCGAGAAACCAGGCGCGTGTTCCACGTCGGAATCACACGCGCTGAAGATATTCTCGTTTTGCAAGGTGGCGACGAAGCAGGTGATGATGCTGGCGACGACACCCATCCGATTCCGAGCGTGGTTGACGAGATATTGCCACCACGGATCCCGTGGCAACCACAACGTGGGCAGCTTCCCATCTGGAGTGATGCACGGGAATGCTTACCAGATGGGTCAGCGGACTGGACCGACACGCTCGCGCAGGAGACCGTCGGTGAGGTCGGCGGGACCATTGTCCACGACGGTGACACGCTCGCAGTAGAGACCGCACGCAGCCGGGTGCTGGAACTCGCAACAGCATCGCTCAACAGTTACCTTACAACAGAGGGAGAACACTCACGGCTTCAGATCGAGTCACTGGCCGGGCCATCTACCCCGTCTCCGTCACTGACTCACAGCTATACATCCTTGGCAGCCTATGAGGAATGTCCACGCAGTCACTACCTCGACTACGTCGTCAACGCATTCCAGGACTATCGAGAATCGACGAGTAGTAGCGGGGGTGGTGTGTCCCAGCGCGCGATCGGATTGCTCTTCCACGACACGGCGGAGCAGGCAGCCAACAAGGAAATACAACGCCGTGAGGAGTGGTATGAAATCTGCGAACGGCTCGCCAGTCAACGTCGAGACGAAGATGCCCTTCCAGTTGCGAAAGAGTGTATTGACCGGTACTTCGAGTTAGATCTCTCCGAGTACGAGGTCGTCGATGCAGAGCAAGAGTTCGAACTCAGTATCGACGGGCACGAACTCACCGGGTTTATCGATGCAGTCTATCGGACGCCGGATGACGAGCTGATCGTCATCGATTACAAGGCCACCGAACGCCACCGAGACCTCCAGGATGACAAGCAGCTCCCCATCTATTTATTAGCCTGTCGAGATCTCTATGAAGAACCAATCAGACGCGCTGGATACGCGTATGTGGGGGGATCGGACCGAAAGTCGAGTCACGAGCGTTCAGTGAGGACGAGCTGGAAGGTGTCGAAGACGACGTGGTAGAAGCAATGAATCAGATCACAGAGTTTTCGTTCACCAAGTATATCGCTGATGACCACTGCCAATGGTGTCAGCATAATCAGCTTCCCTGTGCTTCGGACTCGTTCACTGTCGGCCCTGGATTCGAAGAGTAAGATTCGAATCACCGCACTACCGCCCTTTAGAACGACGAACTCCTGCTTAACCTCGACTAACGGTAGAGTATAGCTGAGGGTTGATTAGTGAGGACTGCCAAAATCCACCTATGGCTAAACGGTTCGTGCGCGCTCGTCCGGGGAATCGTCTGGCAGAACTCCGCAAACGGCTCGACAGTGGCGAGATTCAAGCAATGAATCCGTTCGGTCGCGCGATGACGCGCGCGCTGGAGAAAGCTCGATTCGACCCAGAGACGGGGGAAGCCGTCTGGATTGAAGAGGACTACTGCTCTCCCCGCTTGCAATGGAACGCGCGGAAGTACTCGACGACTACTTTGAGGAGATCACCGTCGTCGAGGAAGACGTAGACGAGACCGTCGGCTGGCAGCGGATCGATAATCTGCCCGGGCTCTGGGAGCAGGTACTCGACGAAGCCTAGCTAAACACCCCGCTCCGACAAAGCCCCGGGTTTAGTGCCCGTTGACGATTGTCCTGATGTTACCGATGAAGTTTATCAGATACTATAGAGGTACTGGTGAAAAATCCAGATCGCCCAAGGGATAGTCGTCTTGGGCTTTAGGGTTTAGTGTTAGAGCCAAGGGCCGGATTTGAACCGGCGGTGGGCGGCTCTGCAGGCCGCTGCGTTAGGCCGAACTCTGCCACCTTGGCGCGCCCGACACAGCGGTGTCCGGCGCTTAAGCCTAGCGGTCCGGGTGTGGGTCGAGTGTTGCCACTGTGTGTGTGTTGAGTGTGGGTCGACGAGCGGTCCGCTCGTCGAAAGAGAGTATGAGTGGTGAGGCGGCGAATCAGTGTTCCCAGAGGGTCGCCCACTCCAGTACTTGCTGATACGCTGGCACGCTTAACTTCCGTGTTCGGGATGGGTACGGGTGTGGCCGTGCCGCTCTGGCCGCCTCTATGCCGATCCGTGGAATCGAACCACGATGCGCCAGTATCGGTCTGTCTGTGTGTGTGTTCGTGCAATCCAGTTTACGCCTGGACCCGACTCGAACGAGTCGGATCAGTACAATGCGTATGACTGTGGCTTGGCCTGTTAGTGCTCGCGGGCTGAACGTCTCGTTGCCTTGACGCGTACACCCCGAGTCTATCGAACTCGTCTTCTACGAGTGGCCTCGGTGGTCCCTCTTTTCCAGGTGGGTTTCGAGCTTAGATGCGTTCAGCTCTTACCCCGTGGTGCGTGGCTGCCCGGCAACTGCCTTCTCAGACAACCGGTACACCAGTGGCACCCATCCGTAGTTCCTCTCGTACTATACGGACGTTCCTGTCAGGAACCGTAACACCCCCAATAGATAGCAGCCGACCTGTCTCACGACGGTCTAAACCCAGCTCACGACCTCCTTTAATAGGCGAACAACCTCACCCTTGCCTGCTTCTGCACAGGCAGGATGGAGGGAACCGACATCGAGGTAGCAAGCCACCGGGTCGATATGTGCTCTTGCCGGTGACGACTCTGTTATCCCTAAGGTAGCTTTTCTGTCATCTACGCGGCCCATTGAGGACCGTCGTAGGTTCGCTAGACCACGCTTTCGCGTCAGCGACACTCGTTGGGAATGTCACTGTCAGGCCATCTTTTGCTCTTGCGCTCTTCCTCGAGTTCCCGACTCGAGTGAGATGACCATAGGGCGCGCTCGATATCTTTTCGAGCGCGTACCGCCCCAGTCAAACTGCCCGGCTACCGGTGTCCTCCTCCCGGAGTGAGGGTCGCAGTCACTGACGGGTAGTGTTTCATGTGTGTCTGGGCGACGCGCTGGCGCGCGCACCTCTGTAACGACTCCTACCTACTCTGCACATCAGCGACCACGTCCCAGCGACAGCCTGCAGTAAAGCTCTATAGGGTCTTCGCTTCCCCTTGGGGGTCTCCAGACTCCGCACTGGAACGTACAGTTCACCGGGCCCAGCGTTGGGACAGTGGCGCTCTCGTTGATCCATTCATGCAAGCCGCTACTGAAGCGGCAAGGTACTACGCTACCTTAAGAGGGTCATAGTTACCCCCGCCGTTGACGGGTCCTTCGTCCGCTTGTACGCGGTGTTCAGATACCCGCACTGGGCAGGATTCAGTGACCGTACGAGTCCTTGCGGATTTGCGGTCACCTATGTTGTTACTAGACAGTCGGAGCGCCCGAGTCACTGCGACCTGCCCCATTCCGGGGCAGGCATCCCTTATTGCGAACGTACGGGACTAACTTGCCGAATTCCCTAACGCCGGTTGCTCCCGACGGGCCTTGGCTTTCGCTGCCTGAGCACCTGTGTCGGATCTCGGTACGAATATCATACTCGTCTTTTCACGGGCTCCGGGTACCATCGAGTTTCCCTGTCCCGAGTTTCACACGCTTCCTGCCGTTACGGCTTCCACGCGTTTCCTCGGTTCGACCGGGCGAAGGCCCGGCTCGATGTTTCCTGAAGCGTCGACTTTCAACGTATGATAGCACTGGAATATTAACCAGTTTCCCGTTCGACCTACTCGACTGACGGTAGGCCTTAGGATCGGCTAACCCTCGGCTGATTGGCAGTGCCGAGGAACCCTTGCTCTTGAGGCCGTCGGGGTTCACACCCGACTTTCGCTGCTACTATGACCAGGATTTTCGTTACCGGTCGGTCCATACGAACTCTCGTCCGTACTTCCACCCGACCGGAATGCCAGCCTACGGAATCACTCTTTGACGAGTGTCGTCAGGTCTCGGAAGTGGACTTGAGCCCCGATCATTTTCGGCGCCCCGAACCTCGGCCGGTAAGCTGTTACGCTTTTCTTAGAGGGTAGCTGCTTCTAAGCTCACCTCCCGGCTGTCTGGGGCTCGGGACCACCTTCGATCGCACTTAGTCCACATTTTGGGTCCTTAACCTCACTCTGGGTTGTCTCCCTCACGGTACACAGGCTTACCCCGCATACCGGACTCCCTGCTTCCACGGCGTCCGTAGGTTCGGAGTTCGACAGGATGGCCGACTCCTCTCGGAGGCGGGTCATCCAATCGGTAGCTCTACCCCACGGACTACCTCTGCAGAGGTCATGCTTCGACATGTTTCGGCTGGAACCAGCTGTTGCCGGGTTCGATGGGCCTTTCACCCCTACGCATAGGTCACGGGAGGGTATTGTAGGACACCATCCCTAACAGGCCTCCACGTGGCTTTCGCCACGCTTCACCTTGCCCACGCGTAGATCACCCGGTTTCGGGTCGTACTCGGTTGGCTCCCCGCCCTTGAAGACGGCGGCCCTGGTCTGTGAAGACTGCGGCCATGTCGGTTTCCCTGTGCCTCCCCCGATTCGCGGGTTAGACTTGCCAAACAAGTACACTCCCTGGTTCGTTTTTCAAAACGTACGACGGAACACCGGCTTCCCACGATTCCTACTGGGCGATCGCTCGCCGGTCGTTTCTCGTGGGACCTTGTATGCCCCGTCGCTCTATCGCCAACTGATTTCAAGCCCTATTGCACTGCCCTTCTCGGGGTGCTTTTCAGCGTTCGCTCACGCTACTTGTTCGCTATCGGTCTCGAGGAGTATTTAGTCTTAGCAGTCGATGCCTGCTGTGTTCACGAGGAATATCCGGTCCTCGCTACTCTGGTACTGACGCACACTCTACTGGGTCTCGGTACGGGGCTGTCACCCTGTGTCGCGCTCCGTTTCAGGAGACTTCGCGAGACTGGTCGAGTGATGAGTGTCAGTCCGAACACCACATTGCCCGAAGGCTTCGGTTTGGACTGTGTCGCGTTCACTCGCCGTTACTGACGACATCGCTGTTGCGTTCTGTTCCTGCTCTTACTGAGATGTTTCAATTCAGAGCGTTCCCCATTGCGCGAAGCAATTGCGGTGGGGATTCCCATTCGGAGATCCTCAGTTCTTTCCCTCCATGCGGGTCCCTGAGGCTTATCGCAGCTTGGCACGTCCGTCGTCGGCTCTCGAGCCGAGCTATTCACCAGCTGGCAAAGTAGCCAGTTGTTGTTGGATTGCGTTGCACTGACCCGGTTCGACTATAAGTCGGTGACTCTTGCGAGTCGGGTCCAGTGGACGCCTGGATTGCACGTACACACAGTTTCATCACGCACGCCGGGTGGTAAGCGGTCGTGCGTTCGACCCTTCCCACTCGCGGTTGCCCGGAGTGGTGCATCGGTTAGTGCCATCACATCGTCGCGCCGTCGTGCACTTAAGGCGTGCGGTTCGGGCGGTCGGTGGGATGGGCTTGCATGGACCCGCTGGGATTTGAACCCAGGGCTTCCTCCTTGCAAAGGAGGTGCTCTGCCGCTGAGCTACGGGCCCACCCCTTGGATGGGGGGCGAGAGTGTGAGCCTTGATAGTTCTTGGGTGCTCGGGCGTGTCCGGGTGGGTCGGGTGGACCTTTATGAGTGGTGTGGGCCTCCCTGGTGGGAGGTCCCGGTCTGTAGGAGGTGATCCAGCCGCAGATTCCCCTACGGCTACCTTGTTACGACTTAAGCCCCCTTGCGGAGCCCAGATTCGACCTGCTGAGCAGGCCTCATCCGGACCCCACTCGGGTGCTTTGACGGGCGGTGTGTGCAAGGAGCAGGGACGTATTCACCGCGCTTTGTTGAAACGCGATTACTACCGAATCCAGCTTCATGAGGGCGGGTTTCAGCCCTCAATCCGAACTACGATCGAGTTTACGAGATTACCGTCCTCTTTCGAGGTAGGAACCCATTGTCTCGACCATTGTAGCCCGCGTGTAGCCCAGCACATTCGGGGCATACTGACCTACCGTTGCCCGTTCCTTCCTCCGTGTTGGCCACGGCAGTCCTCCTAATGTACCCAACCACGCGAACGTGTTGCTGGCAATTAGGGGTGCGGGTCTCGCTCGTTGCCTGACTTAACAGGACGCCTCACGGTACGAGCTGACGGCGGCCATGCACCTCCTCTCAGTGGGTCTGCTAAGCTCATCACACTGAGCTTCATTCCCACTGTCGGTGCTGGTGAGATGTCCGGCGTTGAGTCCAATTAAACCGCAGGCTCCTCCGGTTGTAGTGCTCCCCCGCCAATTCCTTTAAGTTTCATCCTTGCGGACGTACTTCCCAGGCGGTCTGCTTAGCGGCTTCCCTACGGCACAACACCCACTCGTAGTGGGAGTCACACCTAGCAGACATCGTTTACGGCTCGGACTACCCGGGTATCTAATCCGGTTCGAGACCCGAGCTTTCGTCCCTCACCGTCGGATCCGTCTTCTCGAGGTGCTTTCGCCATCGGCGGTCCGTCCAGGATTACGGGATTTCACTCCTACCCTGGACGTACCCTCGAGTCTTCCGGTCCCAAGCCAGGCAGTTTCCGCCGGACGCCCACCAGTTGGGCTGGTGGATTTCCCGACGGACTTGCGTGGCCGGCTACGGACGCTTTAGGCCCAATAATATCGGTCATCACTCGTGCTGCCGGTATTACCGCGGCGGCTGGCACCGGTCTTGCCCAGCACTTATTCCTGTACCACCTTACGGTACAGAAAAGCGAGGACTGTATGCCCTCGCACTTGGGGTCCCCTTATCGCACTTGCGTGCAGTGTAAAGGTTTCGCGCCTGCTGCGCCCGTAGGGCCTGGATTCTTGTCTCAGAATCCATCTCCGGGCTCTTGCTCTCACAACCCGTACCGATTATCGGCACGGTGGGCCGTTACCCCACCGTCTACCTAATCGGCCGCAGCCACATCCTACGGCGCCGGAGCGTTTGGTGTACTCGGCGTTCCAGCGTGAGTACGGTGTGGAGTATTAGCCTCAGTTTCCCGAGGTTATCCTCCTCCGTAGGGTAGTTTGGCCACGTGTTACGGAGCTATTTGCTGCGAGGCTGAACTCGCACAACAGCATGGCTAAATCGGACCCCAATAGCAATGACCTCCGGCAGGATCAACCGGAGTGTCCCCTCCAAAGGAGGGGGTATGGCGGGATGCTCTGTGAAGAGCACCTCCATCAATCTAAGGTCCAGAGTTCGACGCCACCGGGACACACCCGAGTGACACCGAACTATCAAGGCTCACATCAGATTCCCTCTGTACGGCGGACCGCAGGGGTGGAATCCTCACGTTTTCGTTCGGATTTCAACCAACGCGAGGGACGAGTATAAACCCGTTGATTCCCTCGGACTGGCGTCCGAACCCGCGAGACGGAATCGCCCCGCCTCGCCCGCTTCTTCGCATCCATACCGAACGCCCTGTTACACTTAAGGGCGTCGAATGCGACTCGTCGCCGGCAGTCGATTACCGACGACGCGAACGTGTTCTTCGGTCCGTCCCGCTCGTCGATCGAGACGGGCGGACGAGATTACCGCCGAGACGGGGTAACCTCCGTCGCCGGTCGCCCGGCGACCTGCGTACTTCATCGTGAGGGGAGTACCCCACATAAGCGCGTCGAAGAGACCCCGCTTCGTCAGTCGATTTCATGGGCGAGCGTCCCGTGGGCCGAGCACCCGTACAGCGGGGGACACGAGCGAGAGCCGGCGACGGGCGCGCCTACGCACGTGAGAAATGTCGCGCGGTAGGAGGCCGGTCGGTCATCCCCCGCTTGTACGGACGGTTCGACCGGGTGATAGCCGCGCGTGAGAAACTACGTCGTGCGACGCAAAGGACTATCGATCGGCGTCACTCGCACCGGGCGAGAGACGCCTCAACGGCGAGTCGACTGGCACACGTCGGTGTCCTCGCCTCCGACGAGGACGGCAGCAGCTATCCACGGGATGGACCCGTGCGTGGAACGCTCACTCCTCCAGGTGTTCGATGCCTTTCTTCGAGACGTTCCCTTTGGTGATTTCGCTACCCATCCAGTCCGGTTTGTCCGACGGGGCTTCCGTCTCCCACGCCCACGCGTCGAAGATGTGTACCTTGTCGGTGCCTTTCTCTCGCAGGCGGATCTCGGTCGCGTCGTCTTTCGCCTCCTCTTCCGAGCTGGCGGGGTCCAGTCGGCGGGCCGCTTTCAGTGCCGCCTGTCGCGGCATACTTCCAGAGAAGACGCTCGACTCCGTCCCGTCCTCTTTGCGCAGTACGAAATTCCGCTTACCGTCCTCGCGTACCATGATTTCTACCCTCCATGGCAACCGAACACATGCCACGACATAAATATATCGGCGGAGTGAACCCTCGAACCGAAAAGATGTTCGTATCTGGGCCCACGGTCGCGGCGACTGGGACGCCACGCCGACCGGGAAATTTCGCACGCTCACGGCGTCGGACGGGGAGACAACACTTATGTATGTCCTGTGGCGAAAACCCCTGACAACCCCGATGGTCCGGAAAAAGAAGCTCAGCCCAAGCGGTGCAAAAGACGAAAACGGGGAGTACCACAACGTTCACGTGAACCTCCACGAGGACGAACTCGCCGTCGCGGGCATGGATATCGGCGACGAAGTGTTCGTCCGCGTTCGCGACGGGAAGATCATCATCCAGAAGGCCGATCCGGACGACGTGGAACACGACTTCTAACGACGACATGACCGAACCGCCTCTCGACGCGGAGCGAGGGCGACCGGGCGTCGGGGGAATCTACGACCTCGTCAAACCGGCCCTGTTCGCGCTCCCGCCGGAGACCGCCCACGGACTCGTCCATCGCGCCCTCGACAGCGTCCAGCACACGCCGATCGAAGCCGCCGTCCGCCGGCGCTATCGCGTCCAGGACGACCGACTCGCCGTCGACGCGTTCGGGTGCTCCTTCGAGAACCCCGTCGGCGTCGCCGCGGGGTTCGACAAGAACGCCGAGATTCCGTCGATGCTGACGGCGCTCGGCTTCGGCCACGTCGAGGTCGGCGGCGTCACCGCGGAACGCCAACCGGGAAACCCCCGTCCCCGCCTCTTTCGCCTCCGCGAGGACGAAGCGCTGGTGAACCGAATGGGGTTCAACAACGAGGGAGCCGACCGGATCGGTGCTCGACTCGACGCCCGACCCCTGCCCGACGCCCCCGTCGGCGTCAACATCGGCAAGTCGAAGTCGACGCCGCTCTCGGAGGCGGCCGACGACTACTGTTACACCTACGATCGAGTCGCCGACGCCGGCGACTACTTCGTCGTCAACGTCTCCAGTCCGAACACGCCCGGCCTTCGCGAACTCCAGAACCGCGAGTCGCTGGAGACCATCCTCGGCGCGCTCGGAGACGCCGGCGCATCCCCACTGCTGGTGAAGCTCTCGCCCGACCTCGCCGAGTCGGCCATCGAAGACGCACTCGCCGTCGTCGACGACTTGGACTTGGACGGCGTCATCGCCACCAACACCTCCGTCGGCCGCCCCGAGAGCCTCGAAAGCCCGAACCGGGTCGAACGCGGCGGTCTCTCGGGAAAACCCATCGAGGGGACGGCGACGAACGCGATTCGATTCATCGCCGAGCGCACCGACGTCCCCGTCGTCGGCGTCGGCGGCATCTCGGACGCCGAAGGCGCGTACAGAAAGATTCGCGCGGGCGCACACGTCGTCCAACTCTACACCGGCCTCGTCTACGAGGGCCCCGCCCTCGCGCGCGACATCAATCGCGGGCTGCTCGAACTGCTCGACCGGGACGGCTTTTCCTCCGTCGAGGACGCGGTCGGCGCGGACCTCTAATTCCGGACGATGACGACCGTGTCGTCGGCTTCGACCATCACTCCCTCGCCCGCGTAACGCCGCTCCTCCTCGATTTCGAACATCTCAGCGTCGAGTTCGACGCCCGCGACGTGGAGTTCGCCGTCGACGACGTCGTACTCGCCGTCCTCGATAGCGGCCTCGATGTCGGAGACCTGACTCCCGTATTCGGGGCCGACGACGGAGTAATCGAGGTCGACGCCGGTGACGACTGATTCGACTGGCGGTTCCTCCGAACTCGTTTCGAGCGTCTCGACGTGCATCACGCGCCGGACGTCGTCCTCGAATCCCTCGACGTCGCCGTAGACCAGCACCGTATCGAGGTCCGCGTTCAGCGGCAGTTGGTGGTCGGTCTTGTACTTGCGGAGCGCGCCGACGACGGCCATCGCCGTCTCGCCCGCCTCCAGGTCGGCTTCGAGGCCGAGCGGTTCGGGCCAGTCGGTCCGGTGGACGCTCCCGCCCTCGTACATGTCGTTCCACAGTTCCTCGGTGATGTGCGCGAGGTAGGGCGCGAACAGTTTGACGAACCGCCGGTGGGCGGTCTGGAGCGCGTACGCCGCCGACGGGTCGTCCTCGTCGCGGAGGCGCTGTTTGGCGATTTCGAGGTAGTCGTCACAGAAGGTGTGCCAGAAGAAACTCCGGAGGTCGTCCCGGGCCTTCGAGAACGCGCGGTTCTCGAACTGCTCGGTGACGTACTCGACGTGGGCGTCGAGTTCGGCCAGCAGCCAGCGGTCGATCTCGCGCAGTTCGGGGCGTTCCAGGCGCTCCTCGGGCGTGAGCGAGTCGACGAGTTTCGAGGCGTTCCAGAGCTTCCGCATCAGGCGTTCGCCGGCGCGCAGGCCCGTCACTTTGTACGGCAGGTCGTCGCCGACGGCGCTCCCGGCCGCCCAGTAGCGCGCGGCGTCGACGGGGAACTGGTCGAGCACCTCGTCGGGCGAAACGACGTTCCCCTTGGATTTGGACATCTTCTCGCGGTTCTCGTCGAGCACCATCCCGTTTATCATCACCTGGTCGAACGGCACCTCGCCGGTGTGTTCGTAACATTTGACGACGGTGTGAAAGAGCCAGAAGGAGATGATGTCGTGGCCCTGCGGGCGCAGGTCCATCGGGTAGAGCTCTTCGCGGCCGACGACCATCTCCTCGGCCTCCGGGTCCCAGTCCCAGTCGGTGTTGACGAGCGGGGTCAGAGAGGAGGTGGCCCACGTGTCGAAGACGTCGTCCTCGGGGACGAACTCGTCGTGCCCGCAGTCGGGGCAGGAATCGACCGGCGGGTCGTCCGAGAGGGGGTCGACCGGGAGTTGCTCCCGGTCGGCGACGAGTTCGGTGTCACAGCCGTCGCAGTACCAGACGGGGAACGGAATGCCCGAAGAGCGCTGACGCGAGATAGACCAGCCCCACTGGAGCCCCTCGATCCAGTTTTTGTACCGCGTGAACATCTTCTCGGGATACCAGTCCATCTCTCGGCCGGCCCGGAGATACTCCTCTTTCTTGTCGAGCAGTTTGATGTACCACTGCTCGGTGACGAGGAATTCGATGCCGGTGCCACAGCGTTCGTGGACCTGTACGACGTGTGAGATTTCCCAGCGGTCAAGCAAGTAGCCCCCGTCGTCCAGGTCCTCGACGATGGCCTCGCGGGCCTCCTCCGCCGACAGGCCCTCGTACTCGCCGGCCACCTCGGTCATCGTCCCGGACTCGTCGATGGCGAGCCGGAGGTCCAGGCCGTGGGCCTGGTACCACTCGATGTCGGTCTGGTCGCCGAAGGTACAGCACATGACGATGCCCGACCCCGTCTCCATGTCGACGCGTTCGTCCTCGATGATGGGCACCCGCTGACCGAACAGCGGGATTTCGGCCTCTTCGCCGACGAGGTGCCGGTTCGCGTCGTCGTCGGGGTGGACGAAGACGGCGACACACGCCGGCAGGAGTTCCGGGCGCGTCGTCGAGATGGTGAACGTCTCGTCGCCGTCGACGACGGCGAATTCGATGTCGTGGAAATGCGACCCGCGTTCGTCGTCCTCGGTTTCGACCTGCGAGATGGCGGTCTGACACTCCGGACACCAGATGGTCGGAGCGCGCTTGCGGTACTCCCGGCCCTGTTCGTAGAGGTCGATGAAAGAGAGTTGGGAGATGCGCTGGACTCGCGGCGCGATGGTCCGGTAGGTCTGGTCCCAGTCGATGGAGATGCCCAGGTTCTGCATCTTCTCCGTGAAGTCGGCCTCGTACTCCTGGCAGACGTCGCGACACATCTCCTGGAACTCGTGGCGTTCGTACTCCTGGTGGCGAACGCCGAGTTCCGACTCGGTCAGGCGCTCCGAGGCGATACCGTTGTCGTCGTAGCCGAAGGGGAAGAAGACGTCTTTCCCGCGCATCCGATTGAACCGGGCGACGAAATCCTGGAGCGTGAAGCCGTAGACGTGACCCCAGTGGAGACTCCCGGACACCGTCGGCGGCGGCGAGTCGATGGCGAAGACGGTGTTCGGGTCTACGGCTCCACCCTCGTAGTCGTAGGTGTCGTCCGCGACCCACCTGTCCTGCCACTTCTGCTCGACGGTTTCCGGGTCGTATTCTCCGCTGGGCATTCTCGAACGATTCTACCGCTTGGTTCGCTGTTAAATGACTCGATTCCACCTTTTTGCGGGGGCTCGCTTTGCTCGCCCCCGCAAAAATCTGGACCAAAAAACCGCAGAGATGGCGGCGAAACTCCACCGACGAACCGAAATCTGCGTCGACGGCGAACGGAAACGGCGACGAACCTCCAACGCCAAACCAAATCTGTGTCGATAGCGAACGGCGACGGCGAAACTTCGTCAGTCGATCGAACTGGGAGTCGTGGCGGACGGGGGCGAAGATTCGGCGTCGCGAACCGCCTCGGTCCGTCTATTTCAGCGCGTCCAGCCGGAGTTCGAACGCCGCGACGGGCAGTTCGAGGTCGTGTTCGACCAGCACCTCGGGGTGGAGTTCACCGACGACGCCGACGGCGTCGCCGTCGACGACGACCTCGGCGACGCGGCCGCCGATGAACGCCGGGTGGTCGGTCCGCGGCGTCCGCAGGTCGGCGTCGAAGTCGGCACAGAGGGCGGCCAGGCGCGCCTTGGCATCCTCGTAGGTGGCGTCGTGGCGCGCGAGGACGGCCGCGACGGTCCGGTGTTCGGCGACGCGGGTGTTCTCGTCGTCGTCGCGTTCGGCCGCGAGGCCGATCTCCGCGAGGTCCTGCGGGTACGCCCGGTGGGTGTTGTTCTCAAGCACCATCATGAGCGAGGGGAGCGCCCACGTCCGCAGCATGGTGTAGTCCTCGCTGTAGGGTTCGGTGATAGTCACCGGGTCGCCGCCGCCCACCGCGTCCGTTCCGGGTTCGACTCGCATCCGGTCGTAGTTCTCTTCCTCGCTAATCATGTGGAAGTTCAGCAGGTCCTCGAAGCCGAGCCCCACCAGCGACCGCCTGGCGGCGTCTTCGAGTTTCGAGCGGTCGTGTCGGCCGCCGACCGTCGCCACGTCCGGATACCGGGGGTCGAGTTCGTTGAAGCCGTAGGCCCGCCCCACGTCGTCGACGAGGTCGTAGGGATGGAGGACGTCGACGCGATACGGCGGAATCGACACCTCGTAGGCGGGGGCGTCGTCGACGGCTTCGCCGTCTTTCCGAGGCGTCTCCGACGCCTCACTCTCGGCGTCGAGCCCCGAGCGCTCGAACAGGTCGACGGCCGTCTCCGGATCGAGGTCGACGCCGAGCATCCGCTCGATCTGCGCGTGGTCGACGGTCTTCTCCTCGACGTCGAAGTCGGGGCGCGAGAGCGTTCCGTCGGGGTAGTCGACGTCGACCCGCTCGATCGTCGCGCCGCGCGCGTCGAGGGCGTAGCAGACGATGTTACACATCCGGTCGATGGTCCACTGGTCGGTGCCGGTGAGTTCGACGAACAGTTCCCGAGAGCCCGTCGACACCTCCGTTCGGCGACCGTTGATGACCGGCGGGAACGAGAACAGGCCGATCTCGTCGTAGATGGCGGGGTAGCGGTCGTACTCCTCGACGAGGGAGGCGTAGGTGCGCCCGGTCGGGTGGTCCTCCAGAACGTCCGCGGGCGTCATCTCGGCGTCGGCGTCGAGGGGACGAACCGGTCGCCGTCGGGGGCGACGCCGCGGTACGTGATAGTGGGGCCGCCCTCTCCGCCCGGCACCTCGCCTTTCAGCATCGTGAGGTCGTGGATACCGATCGCGCCCTTCGCCCGCTTGCGACCCATCGTCGCGTGGAGTTTCTCCTGCAGCTGGATGAGCGAATCGAGGGCGTCGTCGTCCAGGTCGACGCCGCGGACGACCGCGCCCGTGACGTAGGGGCGTTCGTCCGGCACCGATTCGTCGACTGCGATGGTCCAGCCGGCGTCGTTCGTGTCGGGGACGTACACCCCTCGGTCGTCGCCGTACTGGTAGCGAAGCGACCGGGCGACGCCCTCGACGGAGAGGCGGTCGAGTCGGTCGGGGCCGAACTCCAGTTGCATCTCTCCCGCTTCGGTCTCGCCTTCGTATTCGAGACCGAGGGCGAACAGGTCCTCCTTCAGCTCGTCGTCGTCTTTCTCCTCGTGGCCGGTGAGTCGGCGCAGTTCGTCGGGATCGACGTCGACGACGGGCATCAGTGGAGCACCTCCGTTTCCCGCAGGAGTTCGAGGTCACACAACGTCCCGTGGACGTCGCGGATGTCCTCGAAGCCGTAGATGAGCATCAGCAGTCGTTCGAGGGCGAGTCCCCACGCCATCACGTCGCAGTCGACGCCGAGGGGGCGAAGCACCTCCTCGCGGAACATCCCGCTGTTGCCGATTTCGATGAGTTCGCCCGTCTCGGGGTGGTGGCCGAACAGTTCGAACGACGGCTCCGTGTAGGGGTTGTAGTGGGGTTTGAACTGCAGGTCGGTGATGCCGAACTGGTTGTAGAACTCCTCGAAGGTGCCCATCAGGTCACGCACCGAGAGGTCCTCGGCCATCACCCAGCCCTCGATCTGGAAGAACTCCAGTAGATGCGTCGGGTCGAGGGTGTCGTTGCGGTACACCTTCTCGACGCTGAAAAAGCGCTGTGGCGGATCGAGCTCTCCCTGTGCGAACCCGGAGAGATAGCGCATCGACAGCGAGGTGGTGTGGCCCCGCAGGTCGATTTCGCGGGCCACTTCCTCGGTCCACGGCGAGCGGTAGCCGTCGCCGTCCGCGCCGACGCCGTTGCGGTGGGCGTCCGCGACGCGTTCGAGGAGTTCGTCGGGGATGTCCTCCATCGGCGGCACGTCGAGGGCGAACTGGTCCCAGTGGGTCCGCGCGGGTGGTCCTGGGGCATGAACAGGCAGTCGTTGATCCAGAACTCCGCGTCGGCGTGTGGACCCTCCATCTCCTCGAAGCCCATGCCGACGAGGACGTCCTTGACCCTGTCCGCCGTCTGCCGGAGGATATGCGTCCGACCGCCCCGGATCTCGGGGGCGTCGGCCTCGACGTTGTACTCGGTGAACTCGACGTCGCGCCACTCGCCCGACGTGAGCAGCTCGGGCGTGAGGCGGTCGACCGTCTCGGCGACTTCGACGCCCTCCATCAGCGCCGTCACGCCGGCGTCGGTGAGCGTCACCGACCGGACCGTGTGTTCGTCGCGGACGACCAGCCCACGGCTCTCGAGTCGGTCGAGCGTGGCCGGCTCTACGTCGACGTCGTCGCCCGCCGCGATCGCCTCGAGCGCGCGGGCCTCCGCGTCCGCCTCGGGGTCGGCGTCCGCGTCGGCGACCACCTCGCCGTCGTCGATGGAGCCGTACCCCTTGCGAGCGAAGTTCGAGAGGGCGATGTCCACCCGTGGCCCCTCCAGCCCCGACGCGCCGACGACCTGTCCCATCGGGACGGCCGCCTCGTCGGCCCCGAGTTCGACGGCGGCGTCGTAGAGTCGCAGTTCGGGCAGCGCGTCGTCGGCGTACAGTTCGCCCTCCTCCGTGAGTTCGACCGTCTCCTCGACCCGCTCTTCGACGGCCAGCAAGCCGTCGTCGCGCAGGTCGAAGACCGCACCCGTCACCGTCTCCGGTTCGAGGTCCGTCACCTCCGCGAGTCTTTCGATCGTCTGTTCCTCCGTCGCGCTCGCGGCGTTCAACACCGCGACCTGTGATTCCGGGAGTTGCATTCTGGTTGTGTCGTCAACCGATTGCCGGTCAGTTAGCAGTTCCGAAGGCTCACGGACGCACTCGACGGGGTCGATTTCGTCCGCCCGCCGCGGGCGGAGTCCGCCGACCTCAGCGGGCGAAGAAAAAACCGAATCCCGGCGCGGAGAGCAGTCGAGCGCACGGCGCGTTGACGGCGGGTTCGGTCGCCATGTGGGAGAGGTGACCACACCGGAGCAAAAACGTTGCGAACGTCGGCGGTCGGGAGCGTCCGAACGGCCGTCAGTGTTCGTCGCCCGGGACGCCCCGGCGCTCGGAGTCGAGGTCGATATCGAGCGACTCCAGCAGTTCGTTCGCCTCCTCGCGTTTCTCCTGGTGGTCTTCGAGGAACTCCCGCATCAACTCCGCGGCCTGTTCCTTACAGCCGCCACAGAGGCGTTCCCCGCCGACGCACTCCTCGTACACTTCCCGGGCGAACGCGTCGTCGTCGCCGGAGAGGAGGTACGCGTACAGTTCGTAGACGGGACACTCGTCAGCCTCGCCGCCGAGTTCGCGCTGGAGTTCGGCCGTCTCGCGGCCGCCCGTCGTCGCCGACTTGACCTTGTCGTAGCCGTCCTCGGGGTCGTCCAGCAGCGAGATGTGGGAGGCTGGGACCGACGACGACATCTTGCCGCCGGTGAGGCCGGTCATGAACCGGTGGTAGAGAGACGACGGCGGGACGAAGCCGAAGCCGCCGTGGTCGACCTCGATCTCGCGCGCGAGTTCCTCCGCGCGCTCTACGTCCATCTCGAAGGCGTCGGCGTGTTCCTCGTAGCGGCGTTTCTCGCCGTCGATGGCCGCCACGAGCGCGTCGAACGCCTCGTCGGTGGCGTTGCGGTCGAGGAATCGGACGCGCGGGCGGAGGGGTTCCTTCCCGGCGGCGCGGAGCTTCTCGACGGCCCGATCACGGTCCGCGTCGGGTGCCATCTCGGCTTCGAGCCAGTCGGCCGCGTCCACACAGCGGACCGTCTCCCCGTCGTCGTCGAGCGCGGCGTAGGCGGCGGCGAGATGTTCGCGCTCGGCGTCGTCGGCTTCGAAACTCGCGTACGCCTCGGTCACCTTGAAGTAGCGCATCCGCGTCGCCACGTCGCGGGCGAGGCGCATGTGCGGGTCCTGGTCCGGTCCGACCGGAACGACCGTCGGTTTGGGCTCGTCCAACTGCGGATAGAGGATGTCGGCCATCTGGGTGACGACCGACTGCATGTGCGACACCGAGGTTTCGCCGTCGAAGCCGTAGATGGCCTGCAGCTCGGCGAACCGGGCCTTGCTCCCGAGTTCGAACGCCAGATCCTGCACCTCACGGTTGGTCGACTGCCGGTAGAGTTCGCCGTCTTCGGGGTCGAAGCCGAGGGCGACGAGGCTCAGCAGGTAGTCGCGGGCGTGTTCGTCGATCTCGTCCCACGAGAGGCCGCGCGCGCTGTGGGCCTCCAGGTCGGCGATGAGCGAGTAGGCGTCCGCGCCCTGCTCCTGATGCCAGATGATCTCGTCGAAGACGAGTTTGTGGCCGATATGCGGGTCGCCGGTCGGCATGAACCCCGAGAGGACGGCGAAGTCCTCGCCCTCGCGCATGGCGCGGGCGACGGGGCGGTAGTCGCGATGGCCGAAGATGACCCCCGGCGCATCAGGTAATGCGGGTCGGGCACCGCCTCGAGGAGCTCGTCGAACTCCTCGATGCCGAACTCGGCGAAGAGGTTTCGGTAGTCCTCGACGGTCGAGGACCCCCACGGGTCGAGTGCGACGTCGTCTGCTCCGGGCGCTGTCCCTCCGTCGGCGGCGACGGGGCGGTCGTCGTCCCGTGGGCGGATGTCTCGTGTCATGGTGTCAGACGGGAGACCGAGAGCCAGTCTATCCCCTCGTTCACGTCGGTCAGCGCAAAAACCATTCGTTTCCGAACCCCGCCGGCGAGGCGGACGTCGAGCGAGAGGTCGCGCGGCAAAAACTCGTGGTCGGGGCTGACGACCCGCACCAGGTCGTCCGAGTGGCCCATCTCGTCGACGCTCTCGAACGCGTCGTACGTCCGGAAGTCGGCCCCGAACTTGAAGCCGCTCTTGGGGACACAGCCGGCCGCCCGGAGCGACGCGTAGGCGCGCAGTCGCCGGTCGAAGCGCGCCCCTTCGACGTCGCGTCCGCAGGCCACCACCTCGGCCGCGGAAGTCGACAGGGCGTCCCGCTGGGCGAGATGCGCGGCCTCGACCAGCGACAGCTGGAGCGGACCGCCGTCAGCGTCCCGCCCCGCCAGTCGCTGACCGTAGAACCCCTCGCGATAGAGGCTCTCGGGGGCGTCCCAGACGAACACTCGGTCTTCGAGCAGCGTCGCGTCGAGGCCGGACGGCGGGTCGTAGGCGGCTGTCCCGCCCATCTCCGGGCGCGACGTCTCCAGATAGGTGAGTTCGCCGTCCTCGTCGACGATGGCCAACACCAGATCGCCGAGGGCAGCGGCCGCTACCGTCTTGCGTTCGCTGATGGCGCGAACGCGATACGCCGCGACGCCGTCCTCGGGGCCTTTGCCGCGCGGGTAAACCACAAAATCCGCTCCCTCGGGGTCGTCGACCCAGCCCGAACGCGCGGGCGAGAGGTAGAACCCGCGCTCCCGGAGGTCCTTGTAGACGACGAACGCGAGGGCGACGCCCGTCTCCTCGACGAACGCGCGGAAGTCGAGTTCCCGCCCGCCGGCTTCCCCGGGCGTCTCCGACGCCTCGCGCTCGACGGCGTCGAGGTCGCCCCGAAAGAGGAGGTGGGCGGCCTCGACGGGCGCGAGTTCGATGGCGTTGCCGTCGAGCGGTCGGCCGTAGCCCCGCGCGTCGTAGAACCGCTGGCGGGCGTTGCCGCCGACGCGGACGACCTCGCCCCGGAGGGTTCCGTTCATGGGCTAGTCGCGGGGTGGCGGAGATATAGGGCCTGTGGTCACTCCGCCCACCGGTCGCAGGTGCCGTCGAGACACCGTCGTCCCGTCGCCGTCTCGAAGACGGGGAGGCCGCAGTCGCAGTCGCCGACGGCGACGCCCGCCGGAAGAGTGACGGCCGTCTCGCAGTCGGGATAGGCGTCACAACCGAGGAGCAGGCGACCCCGGCGGCGGATGACCCGGAGGTCGGAGCCACAGTCGGGACAGGCCCACTCGCGGTCGAACCGTTCCGTCACCGCGTCGTCGAGTGGGTCGCACGCCCGATCGATACACACCTCGAAGACGTCGCCGCGTTCGACGCGCATCGTCGGGAGGCCACACTGCGGACACGTCTCGTCCAGTACGGACGCCCCGCTCACGAGCGGATACTCGTCGTCCGATTCCAGATCGACGACGGATCCTCGGGTCCGGACGAGCGTCCCGCCGGTTTCGGGGTGGCGACCGACGGGGACGCCCGCCTCGGAGACGGGGTAGGTCGCCCGGCCGGCCAGCGAGTGCGAGACGACGCGGAGCGTTCGCTCGGTCGTGCGGGCGGTCAGGCCGAAGCCGGCGTCGTCGGCCTCGACCGTCAGCGAATCGGGGCGGGTGAGCCACGCCACCGGCTGGTAGCCGTCGGCGTCGTGGACGAGGACGGTTCGGTCGGGTTTGACGAGGACGACGACGTGGCCCCGCTGGATGCGGTCCTCGAAGGTAGTCGTACACTCACCGGCGAACACGCGCATCGCGTCGGACATGGGGCGGAATGGTCCCATCACCGGCTATCAACCCTCGGCCTCGGCCGACGTCGCTCCCGCGGCGCATGGGAGCCGAGGCGGTCCCGTTCGACGCGGACGGTGTCGTCGACGCCGAGAAACGGTGTTGCGGAGAGGGGACGGGGTCAGTCGACGCGAACGACCCGCGACGCCGTCGCCGGCAACAGCGGCAGGTCGGGAAACGTCACCTCGACGCGGTAGTCGAGTTCGTCGTCGGTGGCTCCGAAGACGCCGACCGGAACGGTCGTGCGGTCGGCGAGATAGGTCGTCTTCTCGTGCATCTCGACGCCGTTGACGGTGACGCGGACGCCGACGCGCGCGCCGCCGCCGCGGTTGTGGACCGTCACCTCGCGCATCGCGTTGTCGCCGCGGGCGATCGAGTCGGGGAACGACCCCCAGTCGACGTCGATCGCGGGCAGTTCGCCGGCGCTCTCGACGACGCGCTCGGCGACGCCGGCCGAGAGACCCGCCGCCGTCAACCCCTCTACGCCCGCGTCCACGACGTCGCGCGGGCGAGTGAGCCCGCCCGTAGCGAGGTTGCTCGCGCGGCCCGCGCCGACGCCGTCGACGGCGGTCAGGCCGACTGCGTCCCGCGAGACGCCGTGTTCGACGCGCGCCTCGATCCGGCGCGCGAGGTTCGCGGCCCGAGGGCCGGCGAACTCGCCCAGAAACTCCCGGAGGGCGGCGAGCATTCGGAGGGCGTTCTGCCGGATGACCCAGGCGTCGCTCCTGAGGTCCGCCGGCGTCGCGCTGGCCATGCTGGATTCGAGGATGGCCAGCACCTTCCGCTGGCCGTCTTCGAGGTCCGTCTCGCGCGAGAGGACGGAGTCGACGGCGTCGGCCTCCGACTGCCGAGCGGAGACGTCGTCGAACTCCGCAGCGCCGGCCACCGTCTCCAGCACCGCGTCGACGGTGACGGTCTCCCGGTCGGCGAGGTCGCGGAACCGCCGCGCGGTCTCCAGTCGGAGGTAGTACTTCGAGGCGAGGCGGCCGAGCGGCGTCGCCTCGACGTCGAGGTCGTCGGTGGCGACGAACCCCCGGTCGACCAGCGATTCGAGCGTCTCGCGCAGGCGAGCCCGGAGGTCGCCGGCGTAGGCGTCGGGGGCCGACTGCGCTCGGACGTAGTAGAAAGTCGTCTGGAGCCACGAGAGGGCGTCGTCGAGGTCCGCGATCGTCCCCATGGCGATCTCGGCGTTGAGATGCGAGTCGAGGTCCGCGTCCAGGCGCGATTCGATCTCCTTGCCCTCGCGGAGGAGTCGCCGGTAGCGGTCGGCGTCCGAGCGGTCACAGACGACCCAGCCGTACCCCACGTCGTCGTAGCCGGGCCGGCCCGCGCGCCCGAGCATCTGGAGGATGTCGAGCGGGCTCATGTCGACGTCGCCCTCCAGCGGGTCGTGATATTTGGTGTCGCGGATGACCACGCACCTGGCGGGGAGGTTGACGCCCCACGCGAGCGTGGAGGTCGAAAAGAGGAGCTGGATCTTCCCCTCGCGGAACCACCGCTCGATGCGGTCTCTGTCCCCTCGTCCGAGGCCGGCGTGGTGGAAGGCGACGCCGTCGAGGACGCCCTTCCGGAGTTCGTCGTTGCCGAGTTCCTTCGCCTCGGTGTGGAAGTCGTAGTCGCCGCGCGCACCCATCGGCACGTCGCGTTCGGCGAGTTCGTCGCGCGCCTTGGCGGCCGCGCGGACGGCGTCCTGTCGCGAGGAGACGAACACGAGCGCCTGGCCCTCGTCGCGGACGTGCGGTTCGGCCAGGTCCAGGGCGCGATAGAGGCGGCGGTACTTGTCGGCGAAGGAGTTCTCGCCGTGGCTGTACGTCTTCACGCCGGCGTGCAGGTCGACCGGGCGGTAGTCGTCGCCGAACTCGAAGGTACACGCCGGCGGGGCGTCCAGCCAATCGGCCACGTCCTCGACGTTCTGCATCGTCGCCGAGAGGGCGACGAAGCGGGGGTCACAGAGGCGTCGCAGTCGGGAGACCGTCACTTCGAGGACGCCACCGCGACGGTCCGAGTCGAGGAGATGCACCTCGTCGACGATACAGCAGTCGACGTCGGTGACGAACGAGTACCGGGACGAGTCGTGTTTCCGGGTGGCCGAATCGGCCTTCTCGGGCGTCATCACGAGGATGTCGGCGTGGCGAGCGCGGCGCGGGTTCAGGTCGCGTTCGCCGGTGACGACGTAGACGGAGTAGCCGAGTTCCTCGAAGCGCTCCCACTCGCTCTCTTTCTCGTTGGTCAGCGCGCGCATCGGGGCGATAAAGAGGGCCGTCCCGCCGTCGCGGAGGGTTCGGCAGATGGCGAGTTCCGCGAGGGCGGTCTTCCCGCTGGCGGTCGGCGCTGAGGCGACGACGTTGCCGTCGCGTTCGAGCAGCGCGGGGAGGGCCTCGCGTTGCATCGCGTTGAACTCCTCGAAGCCGAACGCCTCGGCGAAGTCGGGGATAGCCTCGGTTACCTTCACGTCGACACCACCCCGCGTGCGCGGCGGGACGCGAGGGAAGTGACAGGCGAGAACGGGACGAGCGACATGGACGAAGAGGGGGACGCCGACGGCAAAGGCGTTTCCGTCGCGGCACCGCGGCCGGCGGCGCTCCCCGCCCGCGGTGGCACCCTCCACGGCGACGCGGCGCTCAGTCCCCGGGGACGGCCGCCGATTGCGAGAACAAGCCGGCGCGGACGGCGTAGCGGTAGTAGACGCCGAGTCCGACGGCGGCGAGGACGTTCGAGCCGGTGACGGCCCAGAAGATGGCCGCCATACCGAACCCGAGGCCGGGCGAGAGGGTGACGCCGAGGAGAGACACCGAGAACGCCGTCGGCAGCGAGAGCGCCGCTGCCGGCAGTCGCACGCCCCAGTACTTCAGCAGGTCGACGACGAAACTCGTCCGGGTGCGTCGCGCGCCGTCGAAGCCGGCGACGAGGAGGTCCGCGGCCCCGATGGCCGGATAGCCGTACGCGAGTATCGTGAGGTAGGCGACGGTGAGCGCGCGCCCGGTTCCGGAGAGGCCCGGGACGAACAGGTGCGCCAGCGTCTCCGGCACGGCCCACTGGACGACGCCGAGGAGCGCGAGCGCGCCGACGGCGAGGGCGACGCCGACGCGAGTCGCGTGGCCGGCGCGGGACCGGTTGCCGGCCCCGAGGTTCTGTCCGACCACGCTCTGGGTCGCCTGCTGGAGGCCGACCGACGGGAGGACGGCGACGCTGGCGACGCGCGACCCGACGGTGTAGGCCGTCAGCCCCGCCGCCCCGCCGGTGACGGCGACGACGCCGACGACGAGCACCCGGACGGTCTGGCGGACGACCTGGCGACCGGTGACCGGCAGCCCCACGGCGAGGAGTTCGCGGAGTTCGGCGGCGGAGAGCGACGGCGACGACGGCAGCAGCGACGGCCGCCCGCGGCCGACCGAGAGCCAGACGGCGAGACAGAAGCCGGCGACGTAGCCGGCGACCGTCGCCAGCGCGGCCCCGCGGACGCCCATCCCCGGTACGGGGCCGACGCCGAAGATGAACACCGGGTCGAGCGCGACGTTCGTGAGGACGGTCGCGACGTTGACGTACAGCGAGGCGCGGGAGTCGCCCCAGCCGACGAAGCCGCCTTCGAGCGCGTCGCTCATCCCAGCGACGGGCAGACCCAAGACGACCGTCGCGAGATACGTCGCCGCCAGCGGCGTCACCGCGGGATCGCCGACGAGCGAGACGAGTCGCTCGGCACCGACCGTGACCGTCCCCCGACGACGACGCCGCCGGCGCAGGCGAGCAAGAGGCCGTGAAACACCAGCCGTCGTGCGCCGGCTTCGTCGTCGGCACCGACCCGCCGGGAGACGAGGAGCTGCGTCCCGACGAACGGCGTGACGAGGACGGCGAACGCCAGCGCCACCACGGGGACGGAGAGGCCGACGGCGGCGACGGCGTCCTCGCCGAGGCGACCGACCCAGACGGTGTCGACGATCTGCTGGACGACGCGGACGACGTTCTGGGCGACGAGGGGCACCGCGAGGACGAGCAGTGTCCGCGGCACCGAGCCAGTGACGGCGTCGCGCCCGCCGCTCGTCATCGTGGCAGTGGTATGCGAACTCGTCGCATATTCGTATCGGTCCGGGCCGGATGCGGCGTCGACCCCACACGTTTTTGCCCGGTGGACCGAACGGGCGTGTATGAGCAGCAGGCGGAAGCCCGACTGGCTGAAGATGCGGCCGCCGTCGGGTCAGCGGTTCACGGACATCAAATCCTCGCTCCGGGACCGTAACCTCCACACCGTGTGCGAGGAGGCCAACTGTCCCAACATGGGCGAGTGCTGGAGCGGCCGCGACGGCCCCGGGACGGCGACGTTCATGCTGATGGGCGACCGGTGCTCGCGGGGCTGTAACTTCTGTGACGTCCAGACGGGGGATGGAGCCGCTCGACCCCGACGAACCCGCCAACGTGGCGGCGGCGGTCGCCGAAATCGGCCTCGACTACGTCGTCCTCACGTCCGTCGACCGGGACGACCTCCCCGACCAGGGCGCGGGACATTTCGCCGAGACCATCCGCGAGATCAAGGCCCGCCACCCCGGCGTTCTGGTCGAAGTCCTCATCCCCGACTTCCAGGGCGAAGAGCGCCTCGTCCGGAAGATCATCGACGCCGAACCGGACGTCATCGCCCACAACGTCGAGACGGTCGAGCGCCTCCAGTGGCCCGTTCGCGACCGCCGTGCCGGCTACGAGCAGTCGCTCTCGGTCCTCGAACAGGTCGCCGACGAATCGGACATCTACACCAAGACCAGCCTCATGCTCGGTGTCGGCGAGTACGACCACGAGATCTACCAGACGCTCTCGGACCTCCGTGAAGCGGGGATCGACGTCGTCACCCTCGGTCAGTATCTCCAGCCCTCGCGCTCGCATCTCGACGTCTTCGACTACGTCCACCCCGACGCCTTCGAGACGTGGCGGCGGGTGGCGGAGGAGGAATTCGGCTTTCTCTACTGCGCCAGCGGCCCGATGGTCCGGTCGTCGTACCGCGCCGGCGAGCTGTTCGTCGACGCCGTGTTGCGCGAGGACAAGAGCGTCGAGGACGCCCGGCGTGAGGCGCGAGCGTCGGACTGAGCGCACCGGTGACGTCGAACGCCGCGGGCGCTCGGAGACGCTCGGACGTCGACGCCGGCGTTACAACTCGCCTTTCGTGCTCGGCGTTCCCGACCGACGGTCGTCGATTCTCGTGGCGTCGTCGAGCGTCCGCGCCAGCGCCTTGAACAGCGCCTCCACCTCGTGGTGGGCGTTCTCCCCCGGACCTCGGCGTGGAGCGTCAGGCCGGCGTTCACCGCCAGCGTGCGGGCGAAGTGGCGAGCCATCGCGCTGGTGAACTCCCCGACCCGTTCCTGCGAGAACTCGCCGTCGAAGCGAAACAGGGGCGGCCGCTCACGTCGACGACGACGCTCGCGACGGCCTCGTCCAGCGGGACCGACCGGTCGGCGAAGCGGACGATGCCGCGCTTGTCGCCGAGGGCGTCGGCGAACGCCTCGCCGACGACGATGGCCACGTCCTCGACGGTGTGGTGGTCGTCGACGGCGAGGTCGCCGTCGCACTCGACGGTGAGGTCGAACAGACCGTGTTTCGCGAACGCGGTGAGCATGTGGTCGAAAAAGCCGATGCCCGTCTCGGCGCGGACGTCCCCCTCGCCGTCCACGTCGAGCGTGCAGTCGATGGCCGTCTCGGCGGTCTCCCGCGAGACGGCGGCAGTCCGGTCCATGATCGCATCTCGCCCGCCGAACGTATGACCGTTGCGCCCTACACCCGCATCGCGGCTTCGAGGGAGAACCGGCCCTCGTAGAGCGCGGTGCCGACGACGACGGCCGCCGCGCCCGCCTCCTTCAGCGCCCGCACGTCGTCGAGGGTGGCGACGCCGCCGCTGGCGACGACGGGGATGGAGACGGCCTCCACGACGCGGCGGACCCGGTCGGTCTGGACGCCTTCGAGTCGCCCCTCGACGTCGACGTCGGTGAAGAGGATCGCGCCGGCACCGAGGTCCTCGTACCGGCCGGCGGCCGCGGCGGGGTCGAGACCGGTGCCTTCGGTCCACCCCGAGACGACCACCTCGCCGCCTTTGGCGTCGAGGCTGACCATCACGGATCCCGGACGTTCGTCGCTGATCGCGGCGACGATTTCGGGGGTCTCGACGGCGGCCGTCCCGAGGATGACGCGGTCGACGCCCCGTTCGAGGAGCGACGTGGCGTCCTCGGCGGTGCGGATGCCGCCGCCGAGTTGAATCTCCACGTCGACGGCGTCGACGATGGTGTCGACGGCGGCGACGTTCGCGCGTTCGCCCTCGAACGCGCCGTCCAGGTCGACGAGGTGGAGGGTCTCCGCGCCGGCGTCGACCCACCGCCGAGCCGCCTCGACCGGATCGCCGTAGCGTTTCTCCGTGCCGCGCTCACCCTGTACGAGCTGGACGACTTCGCCGTCCTGCATGTCGACGGCGGGGACGACTTCGAACGACGGAAAGTGGCGCATGGCGGGGGTCGGGCGGGCGGTGGCCTAAGACTGTCGACTGTGCGCCGTGATCCGCTGGCTCCGGAACGGCTTTGGGGCCGGCCTCCCGACCACCTCCCGATGCAACTGTTCGGGTCGAGCGGAGCGCGGGGCGTCGTCGGGGAGACGTTCACTCCCGAGTTCGCCACGCAGGTCGCACAGGCGGCCGGGACCGTCTGGGACGCCGACCGGGTCGTCGTCGCGCGGGACACGCGCACCAGCGGCGACCTGTTCGCGAACGCCGTCGCGAGCGGCCTGGCGAGCGTCGGTTCCGACGTCGACCGAATCGGCGTCGTCCCGACGCCGGGGTCGCCTACTACTGCGAGCGCGAGGGGCTGCCGGCGGTCCACGTCACGGCGTCGCACAACCCGCCGGCGTACAACGGGATCAAACTCGTCTCCGACGAGGGCGTGGAGTTGACCGTCGGCGAGTACGAACGCGTCGAGCAGCGCGTTCTCGCCGAGGAGTTCGAACTCGCACCGTGGGACGGCGTCGGCGACGCCCGTCGCGTCGAGGAGTGAACCGCGACTACGCGGCCGACGCGCTCGCGGCCGTCGACCGCGAGGCGATCGCCGACGCCGACCTGCGCGTGGCCGTCGACCCGGGCCACGGCGCGGGCGCGCTCGTCAGCCCCGACTTCTTCCGCGAACTCGGCTGCGAGGTGGTGACCGTCAACGCCAACCCGGACGGTCACTTCCCGGGGCGCGACCCCGAACCCGTCCCGGAGAACCTGGGCGACCTCTGCCGACTCGTCCGCGCCGCCGACGCCGACGTGGGCATCGCCCACGACGGCGACGCCGACCGGGCCATCTTCGTCGACGAGCGCGGCGACGTCGTCGACGGCGAGACGTCGCTGGCGGCGCTGGCGGCGGCGGCGCTCGACCCCGGTGACGCCACCGTCGCCGCGGCGAACGTCTCCCAGCGCCTCGTCGACGTCGTCGACGAGGCGGGCGCGTCGCTCGAACTGACGCCCGTGGGGTCGATGAACATCATCACTCGCATCCGCGAACTCCGCCACGAGGGCGTCGACGTCCCCATCGCCGGCGAGGGCAACGGCGGCGTCTTCTTCCCCGACTACCGACTCGGGCGGGACGGCGCGTACGTCGGCGCGAAGTTCCTCGAACTCCTCGCGGACCAGGGCGCGCCCGTGAGCGACGTGGTCGCGCCGTACGCCGCCTACGAGACGGTCAGAGAGAGCCTGTCGTACGACGACGAGGCGGAGCTGGACGCGATGCTCGGGGCCGCGGAACAGTTCGCCCGCGAGGCCGACGCAGAGCTCGACACGACCGACGGCTTCCGCCTCGACTACGGCGACGCCTGGGTGCTCGTCCGGCCGAGCGGGACGGAACCGAAAGTCCGCGTCTACGCCGAAGCGCGCGAGCGCTCGCGCGCCGACTCGCTCGCGACGGCCGTCGTCGACGCCGTCGCGGCGGCGCGCGACGCCGCTCAGAACGCGTAGTCGGCCAGCGCCGCTTCGAGGGCGTCCCGCTCCGCCCGCGCCGCGTCGAGGTCCTCGGCGACCTCGCCGCTGGCGAGTCGCTCGCGTTCCGCCTCGTCGAGTTCGGCCGTCGCCTGCGCGGCCTCGCGGAGGCGCTCGTAGTCGGTCTCGTCGGGCAGGTCGCGGACGGTCCGCGCCTTCGCCACGACCGAATCGGGGGCGAACCGGGCGACGACGGAGACGAGTTCCCCGGCGCGGTAGCGCAGCGACGACGACTCCGGCGGCGGCCACGACACCGTCAGCGGGTCGGCGTCGAGGCGTTCGAGATACGTCCGGTGGACGGCGACGCGGGTTTTGAGCGCGCCGGCGTCCTCGACGTAGTGGTCGAGTTTCGACGTCGAGTAGTCGGCGTACTCCAGGAGCGTCGTGATCGACTCCTCGCCCGCCGGCCGCGTCTCGACGTACTCCCGGAGTTCGGTCGGGGGCTGGCGGAATTCGACGAGCGGATACGACTCCGTGGCGGCGACGAAGTCGAACACCTCGCGCGCGCTGGCGTCCGAGCGGAAGTCGTCGAACGCGTCGCGAACCGCGTCGTTGTACGCCTCGATGGGGTCGCGCAGGCGGGAGACGGGCGCGTCGAGGTCGGCGTCGCCGAGTCGCTGGAGCCGCTCCAGTTCGGCGACCCGCGCGTCGAGTTCGTGCACCCGGCGTTCGACGTCGCGTTCGGCCTCCCGGTATCGCTCTCGCGCCTCCGTGCGGTCTTCGAGCAGCGCCACGAGGTCCGCCGCCGGTTCGAGCAGGTCGCGCGCGTGGTCGAAGTCGTCCTCGCTCAGTCGGCGCTGGTCGAGGTGGTCGTTGGCGCGTTCGAACGCCTCGCGGGCCGGCAGGTCCGAATCGAGGCTTTCGGTGAGGTCGACGAACTTCTCCTGAAACTCGACGTAGGCGGCGAAGTCGCCGGTGCCGGTGGCGCGGCCCTCGTAGCGTTCGAGGAGGTTCATCGCCTGTCGGTACGCGGATTCGACCTCGCGGAGGACGTCCTCGCCGTGTTCGTCGACGGCGTCCTCGGCGCGTTCGCGTTCGGCGTACGCGTCCGCGAGGTCGGTCACGAGGTCGGTCATCCGTCGTCGTAAACCTCGTCGGGGTCGAAGACGCGCTCGCCGACGGTCTCTCCTCGACGGTGCGGTAGAAACACGAGCGGTGTCCGGTGTGACACGCCCCGCCCTCCTGGTCGACCAGATAGAGGAGCGTGTCGGCGTCGCAGTCGACCCGGATCTCCCGGACGTGCTGGACGTGGCCGCTGGTCGCGCCTTTCTCCCAGAGTTCGTCCCGGCTCCGGGAGTAGTAGTGCGCCCGCCCCGTCTCGCGGGTCCGGTCGAGCGCGTCCGGAGAGACGTACGCGAGCATCAACACCTCGCCGGAGTCGGCGTCCTGGGCGATGGCGGGCACGAGGCCGTCCTCGCCGAACGCCACGTCGACGGTCATAGGCGAATCCACGCCCCTCCGCCCGATAGGTTTTGTGTTGCTACGCCACGCCCGCCGCCCGAAGGAGAGCGAAGAAGACGTCGCCGTAGGTCAACGCGACGAGGAGGCCGCCGAACATCGGCACGAGAAACGGGATGCCGGGCGAGAGCCACACCGCGTCGCGCGAGGCGACGAGTTCGAGTCCCTCGCGGAGTTTCTCGGGGGTCGTCCCGTAGGCCGATCCCTCGATTTCGTCGAGGAACCGCTCGGCCCCCACGGGTCGTCGTAGCCGCTTGGGTCGTCGACAGCGCCGTCGTTGGGGGCGTCGACAGCGCGACCCGCCTCGGGGACTGCTCCGCCGTCGACCGCGGACTCGCCGACCGGCGGTCCGTCGTCGACCGCGCCGTCGCCGGGGGCGTGCGTCTCGCCGATGCCGGCCGGGTCGCGGTGGGCGTCGGGGTGGGCCCGCAGGTCGGCGAGCGTGGTCCCCCGCCAGCGGAGATACATCCGCAGGGCGTCGACGTCGAGGCCGTGGCGGGTGAACCCCGCCCGCGTCTCGAACAGGCGGCCGTGCTCGGTGGCGAGCGACGGCACGTCGACGCGCCGGCCGACGAACATGACGGGCGAGAACTCGCGGCCGAGAGCGTTGCGCACGCCGAGGACGAGCGGATACGCCAGGCCGACGAGGACCGTGTTCGTGAGGACGGTCATCGAGAAGACGCCGAGGGTCGTCGGCACGAGCGGAACGGCGTCCCAGGGCAGATAGTAGACGGGGTAGGCGGGGAAGACGACGGCCAGCACCATCAACGCCTTGGCGTCGGCCCCGCCGAATCCGCCGATTCGCCAGAGGAGATACCCGAAGGGGACGAGAAAGCCGAGACTGAGGCCGACCCGGAGCAGAAACAGTCGGTCGTCGACGCCGGACAGCGGCAGGCGGGTCAGCAGGTCCCACGCGAGAGCGACGACGCCGACGGCGACGAGCGGATACCACACCCCGTTCGGGACGCGGCGGGTGCGGACGTCGCGCCACGCCGCCCATCCGAACGCGGGGACGACGAGGAGGCGTAGCAGATCGGGCGTCGTGCCGAGCATACCGGGAGAGCGGACGGCAGGGAATTAGGGGTTCCGGAACGAGCGCCGTCGCAGGACGTCCGGGAAAAATACGAGGTTCGGAAGCGGCGGCTCAGATGACGCGGTTCTGCAGGTAGTCGAGGTGCTTCGCGTTGTAGACGATCCTCACTTCGTCGGTGCTGGGTGACCCGATGCAGGTGAGACGGACGTTTTTATCCTCGACCTCCTCGTCGGAGAGGATCTGCTGCATGTCCATCTCGATTTCGCCCTCTCTGACGATGGCGGCGCAGTTCGCACAGGCACCCGCACGGCAGGAGAACGGCCAGTCGTAGCCCTGTGCCTCGGCGGCCTCGAGGATGTATTCGCCCTGGTTCACTTCGAGCGTGCCGTAATCTTCGTCGCCGAGGTCGGCGTCGGCCGCCTTCTCGAAGAGGTCGGCGTCGTCCATATCCCAGCCGTGATCGTCCAACACTTCGTAATTGAGGTATTCTACCGTGGGCATCAAGACGTGGGTTGCTCGGCCACCCCATTAGACTTTGCTGTTCGAAACCGCTTACATCGGGGGTGTCCGGGTCCGAAACGTAATCATTTCCGTCATATCGGGGTCGAGACGAACAGGAGGTAGGAGGCGATGGCCGAGAGCGACGGCGTCAGCAGCCAGAAAAACACCACGCGACCGGTCGTCGACGGGTCGAACAGGTCGCGAGCGTCGAGCGGCGTCTCCTCCTGTCCGACCGGGGAGACGCCGTCGGACTCCGGTTCGGCCGCCAGGACGTCCACCGACACCGCCGGGCTCTCGCCGCGAACCGCGTCGCCGAGGGTGACAGTCCGGGTGGCTCGTCCCCACCCCAGGCCGACGATGCACATCGTCGCGCTGACGGCGAGACTCGCGGGGATGCCGAGGTGAGAGAGCAGCGTGATGAGGCTCGCGCTCACGACTTCGACGATGAGCGCCGCCAGCAGGGGAGGTCCGTGAGGTCGTTGCCGACGGTGTCGAGCGTCCGGCGAGCGATGGTGAACGCGCCGAGGCCGATGGCGGCCCCCGCGACGAGGACGCCCTGCCCGGGGTCGATCGCGCCGTTTCCGACCAGCGGAGCCACCGCGTTCGCGGTGTTCGACGCTCCCGCCGAGAACGCCATGTAACACGCGATGGCACCCACGAGAACCGTACTCCCGAGTTCGCGCCGGGTCGTCCCCGGGCCGAGCCGAGGGGCCGGGAGGGGACCGGTACGATCGAGGCAAACGAGGGGGCCCTCGCTCTGTTCGATGACGACTCGCGCGGCGAGATACGGATAGACGTACCGGCCGACGACCGCACAGACCCAGAACGCGAGGACGGGCGCGACGACCCACCACGAGATGATCTCGAGCATCACCGCTTCGTTCAGCGTTCCGGTGGCGACGCCGAGACCGGCGATGGCCCCGACGGCCGTCATCGACGTGGAGGCAGGCACGCCGAACGTGTTGGAGACCAGCAGCGCGATGCCGACGAAAAAGAGGACGGCAACGCTCGCCTCGATGGAGAACTGCGACCGGGGGACGATGTCGCCGCCCATCGTCTGGATGACGTTTCGGCCGACGGTCCAGCCGCCGAGGAGGGCGAAGGCGGTCATCAGCGACGCGGCGGCGAACTTGCCGACGACGCGACTGCCGACGGCGGGGCCGAACGCGACGCCTGTAGACGAGCCGCCGATGTTGAAGCCGACGAAGACGGCGACGCCGAGGCCGACGAGTAGCAGGAGTTCGACCACGATACTGGCTCCTCGTCGGAGGCCTTAGTTCGTACCGATCCGCGTCATCGGTTCAGCGTGTGGATCGCCTCGCCCATCGCGTTCTCGGCCGCCTCCATCACGGCCTCCGCCAGCGTCGGGTGCGTGTGGATCGTGGACGCGACGTCCGAGAGCGTCGCCCCCATCTCGATCGCCAGCGCGAGTTCGGCGACGAGTTCGGACGCCTCGGGGCCGACGATCTGTCCGCCGAGGACGAAGCCGGACTCCTCGTCGGCGACGACGCGGACGAAGCCGTCGGTGTGGCCGGTGGTCAGCGCCCGGCCGGAGGCGTTGAACGGCATCTGCCCGACGGCGGGCGTGAACCCCTCCTCCTCGGCCTCCGCCTGCGTTAGCCCGACGGTCGCGATCTCGGGATCGGTGAAGACGGCCGCCGGGATGGCCTGGTGGTCCAGAGCGGCGGGTTCGCCCGCAGCGACCTCCGCGGCGACGATTCCCTCCGCCGACGCCTTGTGTGCGAGCATCGGCTCGCCCGCCACGTCGCCGACGGCGTGAATGTGGTCTCGCTCCGTCCGGGTCCGGTCGTCCGTCTCCAGAAAGCCGTCCTCGTTCGGTTCGAGGCCGGCGTTTTCGAGATCCAGGGTGTCCGTGACCGGGCGGCGGCCGACGGCGACCAGCACCGCGTCGGCGGCGTAGGAGGACTCCTCGCCGTCCTCGGTTTCGGTGGTGACGACGATGCCGCCGTCGGCGCTGTCGCGCCACCCGCTGGCCCCTTCGCCGAAGTTGAAGCCGACGCCGAGGTTCTCGGCCTTCGTGCGCACCACGCGGGCGACGTCGTCTTCGTAGCCCGGGAGGACGTCCGAGAGCATCTCGACGACGGTGACGTCGGTGCCGAGTTTGGCGAAGACGGTGGAGAGTTCCATCCCGATGTAGCCCGCGCCGACGACGACGAGGCGGTCCGGGACGGTGTCCAGATCGAGGGCGTCGGCCGAACTCAACACGGGATCGTCGGCGAAGTCGAAGCCCGGCAACTGGATCGGACGACTCCCCGTCGAGACGATGCAGCGTTCGAACTCGACGGTCTCCGAGCCCTGGCCCTCGCCGCCGTGTTCGACGCGGACGGTGTTCTCGCCGGTGAAGCGGGCCGTCCCCTCGACGAGGTCGACGCCGTTGGCCTTGCAGAGTTTCTCGACGCCCCCGGTGAGTCGGTCGACGACGCCGTCTTTCCAGTCGCGCATTGCGGCCATGTCGACGGCGGGATCGGCGTGAATGCCCATCTCCTCGGCGGTGGCCGCCTCGTGGGCGACGTCGGTGGCGGTGATGTACGCCTTCGAGGGGATACAGCCCCGATTGAGGCAGACGCCGCCGTAGGCGTCGCGTTCGACGAGCGTCGTGTCCAGTCCCCTCTGTGCCGCCCGGATGGCGGCGACGTAGCCCCCGGCCCCGCGCCGATGACCAGTACCTCCGTGCCTGTCGTGACGTCTCCGACGACCATGATACTGTACGTCGGGACGCGAGACGATATAAAAACTGGCAGGAACGACCGGGAAAGACGGCTCCGGACCGCGCCACCGCGGACGGCCGCAGGGTCGACGCCGGCGGACCAGTCGTCCAGCGCGTGCCACGAGAGACGCGGATTCCGGGCGGCCGTCACCTGGTCGATCCGCCGAGCAGTCGTCCGGTTCGGCGCGCTCGCGAGGGCGTCTTCGTCCTCGCTCGCGACGGCGTTGAACGCGGCCGCCAGATCGTCGAGTCGGGATTTAGTCTCCGTCTCCGTCGGTTCGGTCATCAGCGCCTCGTCGACGATCTCGGGCCACTTCGTCGTCGGCGGGTGGACGCCGTAGTCGAGCATCCGCTTGGCCACGTCGGCGGCGTCGGCGTCCGCGCTGGCGACGAACTCGTGGTGGAACGGACCGTACGGCACCTCGTACTCGATCTGCGAGGCGACGTAGTTGGCGTTCAGGACGGCCATCTCGCTGACGTTCTCTAACCCCTCGTCGCCGTGGCGCAGGATGTACGCGTAGGCCTTCACAAGCACCAGCCAGTTGCCGAGGAACTCGTGGACCCGGCCGATGTTCCGGTCGGGGGCGTAGCGCTCGTAGGTGCCGTCCGCACGCTCTCGGATCTGCGGGTTCGGCAGGAACTCCGCCAGCTCCGAGACGACGCCGATGGGGCCCTGTCCCGGGCCGCCGCCGCCGTGTGGCGTCGCGAACGTCTTGTGGAGGTTGAAGTGCATGATGTCGAACCCCATGTCGCCCGGACGGGCCTTCCCGAGCAGGGAGTTGAGGTTCGCGCCGTCGTAGTAGAGGAGGCCGCCCGCGTCGTGGACGACGTCGGCGATGTCGGTGATGTCGCGTTCGAACAGGCCGAGCGTGTTCGGGTTCGTCAGCATCAACAGCGCCGTCTCGTCGCTCACGGCGGCCTCCAGCGCCTCCAACTCAACGCGGCCGTCGTCGTCGGAGGGGAGTTCGACCACGTCGTAGCCCGCCATCGCCGCGCTCGCGAAGTTCGTCCCGTGGGCCGTGTCGGGGACGATGACCTCGCTCCGGTCGTCGTCGTTGGCCTCGTGGTAGGCGCGGGCGACGAGGATGCCCGTGAACTCGCCGGCCGCGCCCGCGGGCGGCTGGAGCGTCACCGCGTCCATCCCGCCGATGCTGGCGAGGGCGTCCTGCAGTTCGGAGAGCAGTTCGAGGACCCCTGCTGGTCGGCGTCGGCCCGGAGCGGGTGGATCTGCGCGCCGGGGTGTGCCGCCACGTCCTCCGTGAACTTGGGGTTGTACTTCATCGTACACGACCCCAGCGGGAAGGGGCCGGACTCGATGCCGTAGTTCATCTGCGAGAGGCGGGTGTAGTGGCGAGCCACCTCCGGTTCGGGGAGGGCGGGGAGTTCGAGTTCGTCGCGCGTCAGATCGTCCGGAAGCGACGACGACACCGCGACGGTCGTGTCGTCTTTCTCACTCAACAGCGGTTCGTACGTGCCGTCGTCGTGCCAGCGCGCCTGCTCGTACGGCGCGGGAGCCGACTCGTCCGCGCGCTCGTCGCTCATCGGCTCCCTCCGTAGGCCGCCACGGCGTCCACGAGGTCGTCGATCCGGTCGCGGTTCGTGTCGGTCACACAGACGGCGAGATACTCGTCGCCGCCGTCAGCGACCGTTCGGAGCGCGAAGCCCTCCTCGCGGAGGTGATCGGCCACGTCCGCCGCGGGAGCGTCGGTGGCGACGAGCGCCTCGCGGAAGTGGTGGCCGTCGTAGACGGGAGCCGACACCCCGTCAGCTCGTCCAGGCGAGCACAGAGGTCGGCCACGCCCGTCACGCACTCCTCGGCGAGGTCGACCAATCCGTCGGGACCGAGCCACGCGGCGTGGATCGCCGTCCGGAGGGCGACCCACGCCTGGTTCGTGCAGATGTTCGAGGTGGCGCGCTCGCGGCGGATGTGTTGCTCGCGCGTCTGGAGCGTCAGCGTGTACGCCCGGTTGCCGGCGGCGTCCTCGCTCGCGCCGACGAGTCGACCGGGCACCTGCCGGAGGAACTCCTCGCGGCAGGCGAAGATGCCCAGTCCCATGCCGTAGCTGGTCGGCATCCCGAGGACGCTCGCGTCGCCGACGACCACGTCGGCACCGTAGGCGGCGGGCGCTTCCAGCAGCGAGAGGGCGACGACGTCCGAACCGACGCAGAACAGCGCGTCGTTGTCGTGGGCGACGTCGGCGACGGCGTCGAGGTCGGGTTCGAGCAGGCCGCGAGCGTTCGGCGTCGCGGCGTAGACCAGCAGCGTGTCGTCGTCGACCGCCGCACGGAGCCCCTCGACGTCGACGGTGCCGCCCGAGGTGGGGTAGGTGTCGACGGCGATGCCGGGGCCGTCGGTGTAGTTCTCGAGCACCGATCGGATGCGATCGGGGAGGCTGTCGGGGACGAGGACGGTGTTGCCGCTCGTCTCGCGGACGCGGCTCGAAAGCAGTGCGGCCTCGCCGAGCGCCGTCGCGCGGTCGTACATCGAGGCGTTGGCGATCCCGAGCCCGCTGAGTTCGACGACGAACGACTGGAACTCGAACAGCGCCTGCAGGAACCCCTGGGCGATTTCGGGCTGGTACTGGGTGTAGCTGGTGAGAAACTCCGAGCGAAGCGAGAGGTGGTCGACGACGGAGGGGACGTAGTGGTCGTAGTGGCCGCCGCCGAGAAACTCCACGAGGTCGGTCGAGCCGTCGAGGACGCCCTCGACGGCCGCACGCGCCTCGCGTTCGGAGTGGGCGTCGATGCCGTAGTCGCCGTCGAAGCGCACCTCGTCGGGGATGTCGAACAGGTCGTCCGGGTCGGCGACGCCGACGGCGGACAGCATCGCGTCGAGGTCCTCGGGAGGGTGGGTCGCGTACGGCATCACCGCCCTCCCGTCGATCCGTCTCCGCACATCATTCGGTCTGTGCCTCGTAGGCGTCGGCGTCGAGGAGGCCGTCGAGTTCGTCCGCGTCGACGTCGGTCAGTTCGAGCATCCACCCCTCGCCGTAGGGGTCGTCGTTGACCAGTTCCGGCGCGTCGAACAGGGCTTCGTTGACGGCCGCGACCGTCCCCGAGACGGGTGCGTAGATGTCGGACACCGCCTTGATGCTCTCGACGACGCCGAACTCGTCGCCCGCCGCGAGTTCCTCGCCCTCGTCGGGCAGTTCGACGAAGACGATGTCGCCCAGTTCGTCCTGTGCGAAGTCGGTGATGCCGACGCGGTAGCCGTCGTCGGTTTCGGCGACCCACTCGTGCGATTCGGTGTATCGAAACTCGTCCGGGACTTCGAATGTCATGGTTTGTGTCGTGGTGCGTCGTTCCCCACGTTCGCCGTCGCGCGCCGAACGTGGGGGCACACCGGATCCAGTCGTCTCATAGGACCGGACCTATATTGGCCCGGCGATTGCGGCGCGCTATTCGAGCAGGAGTCGCTCGGGCGTCGACAGCGACGACTTCAGGTGGTTCGTGAACTCAGCCGCCACCGCGCCGTCGACGACGCGGTGGTCGATCGCGAGCGACAGCGGCAGGGTGTGGCGCGCAACGACGTCGTCGTCGACGACCGTCGGCCGTTTCTCGATGGCTCCCATCGCGAGAATCCCCACCTCGGGGTGGTTGACGATGGGCGAGGCGTACTCGCCGCCGACGACGCCGACGTTCGTGACCGTGAACGTCCCGCCCTGCATCTCCTCGCGGCCGATGGTCCGCTCGCGCGTCCGCTCGACCTTGTCGTTCAACTCCGCGGCGATTTCGACGAGGCCCTTCTCGTCGACGTCGCGGACGACGGGCACCATCAGGCCCGCGTCCGTCGCCGTCGCCACGCCGACGTTGTACTCGTCGTGCAGGACGATCTCCTCGGCGTCCTCGTCGAGCGAGGCGTTCATGTACGGATGCTCGCGCAGCGCCGACGCGACGGCCTTCAGCACGAACGGCATGTAGGTGAGTTTCACGCCGCGGTTCGCCGCGATGGGGCGGAGGCGCTCGCGGAGGCGCACGAGGTCCGTCACGTCCACGCCGTCGTAGTGGACGGCGTGGGGAATCTCCGCCTTCGAGCGCTGCATGTGCTCGCCGATGGAGCGACGCACGCCGCGGTACGGGACGCGATCGCCGGGCACGGGGCCGGACTCGCCCCCGGTCGCTTCGACCGTCTCTTCGGGAGCGAGCGTCTCGGCGGGCGCTTCGGCCGCCCTCGCCTCGGACACCGAACCCACCTCGGCCTCCACCTCCGTCGCCGTCTCCGCCGCGGCACGCTGGCTCTCGGCGTAGTCGTGGACCATCGCCGCGGTGACGAACGGTTCCCCCTCGCGGGTCTTCTCGGTCGGCACGTCGTCGATGTCGACGTCGAGTTCCTCCGCGACGCGGCGCGTCGCCGGCGTGGCGAGCGTCCGCTCGCGGCCCGCCGCCCGCGACGACGCGCGTTCCTCCGCGACGCGTTCGACGGCCCGTGCCGTTCGGTCGCCCGCCTCCCGCCGCGAGACGGTCGGTTCGTCGGGTTCGCGTCGCGAGACGGTCGGTTCGTCGGGTTCGCGTCGCGAGACGGCCGGCGTCCCGCTTCCGAACGTCACCGACCGGGGTTCGGGCGACTCGGCCGTCCGGCGCTCCGTCCCCGCTTCGGCGGCGGCCCGCACGTCGGCGTCGGTGACGCGGCCGCCCGGTCCCGACCCCGCGACCGACTGCAGGTCGACGTCGAGCTCGCGGGCGAGACGGCGCGTGCTCGGCGGCGCGAAGACGCGCTCGCCGGGCGTGGTCGTCTCCGCTTCGGTCGCCTCCGCCTCGGTCGCCTCCGATTCCGTCGCTTCCGCCTCGGTCGCTTCTTCCGCTTCGGATTCCCCGGCCGCTTCCGGCTCTTCCGCTTCCTCCGCCACCTCGAAGGTGATGATGACGTCGCCGACCGGGACCATCTCGCCTTCCTCGGCGCGGAGTTCCTTCACGGTGCCGTCGTAGGAGGAGGATCTCCACGAGCGCCTTGTCCGTCTCCACCTCGGCGACGGGCTGGTCTTCCGAAACCGCGTCGCCGGGTTCGACCAACCACTGGACGAGTTCGCCTTCGGCGACCCCTTCGCCGACGTCCGGGAGTTTGAACTCTCGTATCGTCATGGTCAGTACTCCACCACGTTGCGGATACCGTCTTCGATGCGGGCAACCGACGGGAGGTAGTAGTCCTCCAGCGCGTAGAGGGGGTACGGCGTGTCGAAGCCCGTGATGCGCTCGACGGGCGCTTCCTGGTAGAGGAGCGCCTCCTCCTGAACGATGGCCGTCAGTTCGCCGGCGAGGCCGCCCGTCTTGGGCGCTTCGTGGACGACTGCCGCCCGGCCGGTCTTCCGGAACGACTCGACGACGGCGTCGCGGTCCAGCGGCGAGAGCGTCCGCAGATCGACCACCTCGCAGTCGACGCCCTCCGCGGCGAGGTTCTCGGCCGCCTCCATCGTCACGCGGGTCATCGCTCCCCACGTGAACACGGAGACGTCGCCCCCTCGCGTCGGACCGCCGCCTCGCCGAGCGGGACGGTGTACTCCTCGTCGGGCACCTCCTCGCGGAACGCCCGGTAGATGAGTTTGGGTTCGAGGAAGACGACCGGGTCCGGGTCGCGGACGGCCGAGATGAGCAGGCCCTTCGTGTCGTAGGGCGTACTCGGGATGACCACCTTCAGGCCGGGTTCGTGGACGAAGAAGGCCTCCTTCGATTCGGAGTGGTGTTCCGGCGCGCGGATGCCGCCGCCGTAGGGCGCGCGCACGACCATCGGACAGGTGAACCGGCCGCGACTGCGAGTCCGGAGCCGGGCGGCGTGGCTGATTATCTGGTCGAACGCCGGGTAGATGAAGCCCATGAACTGGATTTCGGGCACCGGGCGCAGGCCGTAGGCGGCCATGCCGATGGAGGTGCCGACGATGCCCGCCTCCGCGAGGGGCGTGTCGACGACCCTGTCGCCGCCGAACTCGTCGTAGAGGCCCTCGGTCGCGCGGAAGACGCCGCCGTTCTTGCCGACGTCCTCTCCGAGGACGATCACGTCCTCGTCGTTTTGCATTTCGGTGTGGAGTCCGTCCCGTACTGCCTGCACGAGCGTGAGGTTCTGTGCGCTCATTCTTTCAGGAATCTCTCGTCGCCGTAGCGGTCACGGAGTCGTTCGAGGTCTTCGAGTTGCTCCCGGAGGCGGTCGGGCAGGTCGGCGAACACCTGCGAGAACATCTCCTCGGGATGCGGTCGGCGCTCGCCCTCGGCCGTGTCGACGGCCGCCGACACCTCCTCCTCTATCGACGCTTGGATGGCGTCGACTCTCTCGTCGTCGAGTCGCCCCGTCTCGCGGAGATACGTCTCCAGTCGCGGGATGGGGTCTTTCCCCCGCCACTCCTCGACTTCCTCCTGGGACCGGTAGACGCTGGGGTCGTCCGCTGTCGTGTGTGCGCCGAAGCGGTACTGCACCGCCTCGACGAGCGTCGGCCGCGACTCGTCGGCGTCGGGGTCCCTGGCTTTCGCCACCGCTTCGCGGGTCACCCGATACACCGCGAGCGGGTCCATGCCGTCCACCTGTACGCCGTCGAAGCCGTACGCCTCCGCCTTCTGTGCTATCGTCTCGGACGCCGTCTGGCGCTCCCGCGGCACCGAGATGGCCCACTGGTTGTTGTTACAGAAGAAGACGGTCGGCGTGTCGAAGACGCCCGCGAAGTTCAACCCCTCGTGGAAGTCGCCCTCGCTCGTCGCGCCGTCGCCGAAGTAACAGAGGAAGGCGTGCCGGTCGCCGCGGAGGGTGGCCGCCCACGCCGCGCCCGTCGCGTGGGGGATCTGCGTGGCGATGGGGACGGCGATGGTGAAGACGTTCGCCTCGTCGGGCATCCGGTTGCCCGACTCGTGTCCCATCCAGTAGAGCAGCGTCCGTTCGAGCGGGACGCCGTGGACGTGCGTCGCGGCGTGTTCGCGATAGCTCGGGAAGAGCCAGTCCGCCTCGTCGAGGGCGAAGGCGCTCCCGACCTGCGCCGCCTCCTGGCCGGACATCGGGGGATAGGTACCCATCCGCCCCTGCCGCTGGAGGCTCACCGCCCGGGCGTCGAAGTGGCGCGCGAGCTTCATCTCGCGGTAGATCGCGACGAGTTCGTCGTCGCTCAGCGACGGCGGATCGCCGACTAGCTCACCCGCCTCGTCGAGGACCTGAATCTGCTCTCGCGGGCCCCGGTCCAGAACGCTCACAGTCGACCCCTCCTGTCCATGACGTGAACGTCACCCGCCGGGGTATTAGGATTTGCCGCGAAATCGAGCACCCACCACCTCACTGCATCCCGCTCTCACCCTCTGATTCGCCATAACTGTAACTTTCCAATCATAATGTTTAATAATTATTATACCCAATTCTCGTGGGGTGTCTCCCATGCCAGCGGAATCGGATTCGACAGCGAGCGATGAATCGGCGGACGAACCACCCGACGTGAATCGGCGACCACTCCTGAAGGCCCTCGGTGTCGGTGCGGCGCTGGCGTTCGGCAGTCGGAGGGTACGGGCCGAACACTCGCCGTCGCACCCGGCGGAAATCGATCCGAACTACGGATACGCGACACCCGACGCGGGGACGATTTCGAGCCTCCCGGGCGACCTCCAACCGAACTACACCGTCGAATTGCACGTCCGACAGGGCGTGCCGTACGAACCCGGTCCGCCGAAGGAGACGGAACACGGACCACTCTTTCACTTCGACCCAGCGGGACTGGCACTCGACGTAGGGGACGTGGTCGAGTTCCGCTACACGACGCCGGACCACACGATCACAGCCTACCACAACGCGCACGGCTTCCAGCACCGAGTGCCACCGAACGTGCCACCCTTCTCGTCGCCAGTCGTCAACGCCGGCGGAGCGTGGCTCTACGAATTCACCGAACCAGGACTGTACGACGTGTACTGCGGCCCACACCACATCCTCGGGATGGTGATGCGACTCGTCGTCGGCGACCCCGAGAACTGGGCTGGCGGCGTCCCCGACTACGAAGACACGTTCGAGGGATCCGCAGGACCGCCACCGATTCTGGCACCGTTCGGCAAGGAGTTCCTGGAGGACGAACTCAACACGTTCAGTGAACCTCACGAGAACAAGAACCCGGAGTGGGTATGGTTGACGCCACAGGAAGTCCTCGACGCGGACGCTCTCGATCCGGAGAACGTCTGGGCGAACGAGAGCGTCTCCATCGACGGCGTGTTGGCCGACATCGACCGTATCCAGACGACGTAGGTGGAGGGTAATCCGTACGGCGTCGGAGCGGTCCGTTCTCCAGGGTTCACGGCGGCGGCATCGGTCCACGACTCTCGGACCCGCAGGATTATGGCCCGCCACCGACTAAGCGAACTAACGAATGTTCGACGAGATCATGGGCAAATTCGAGGGGAGCCCGAGCCAACAGGAGGTGATTCGTCTCCTCCTCGAACGCGGCTTCTCCGTCAACGACGAGGGACGGGTCGTCTCCGGCGGCATCGAGATCCCGAACACGGGCATCGCACGCGAGATCGGCGTCGACCGCCGCGTCGTCGATTCGACGACGGACGCTATCCTGGAGGACCCCGAACTGCGGCGCATCTTCCAGAACATCTCCTCGATCCCGAGCCTGATGGATCTCGCGCCCGTCCTCGATCTGGCGGTCCTGACCGTCTGGGTCGAAGACGAGACGGAACCCGGCATCGTCGCCGACGTGACGTCGGCCATCGCGGACCGAGACATCTCCATTCGACAGATAATCAGCGAGGACCCCGAGTTCACGGACGATCCCAAATGCTACGTCGTCACGGACGGACCGCTCCCCGGGGAGTTGCTGGTGACGATTCGCGAACTGCCGTACGTGCGGAAAGTCGAGTTCTGATGGCCGAGCCCGTCCGTACCGTCGCCGGCCCCGGCGAGGCCCGATTCGAGGTGAACGGGTCGACGTTCGTGGGCCTCGCCGGGGCCGCCCGCACCGTCGCCGAGGCGGAGGCGTTCGTCGAGGAAGTGAACGCGGAGTATCCCGACGCGCGCCACGTCGTCCCCGCCTACCGCGTCCCGGCGGACGAGGGGCGATCCGGGGCGGACGAGGCGATGCTCCGCGAGTGGTGTAGCGACGACGGCGAACCCTCGGGGTCGTCGGGCAAGCCCGCGCTGAACGTCCTCGTCCAGCAGGAGATCCGGAACGTCGTCGTCGCCGTCGTCCGCTACAAGAGCGGGCCGAACCTCGGCGTCGGCGGCCTCGCGCGCGCTTACTCGCGGGCCGTGAAGGAAGCCGTCGAGGACGCGGGCGTCGTCGAGAAACTCCCCGCGAACGGTTCGCGGCCGCCGTCGAATACGGCGACTCCGGTACCGTCCGCGCCGTCTTAGAGAGCGAGGACGTCGAGTTCGACGCCGACTACGCCGAGGACGTCCGCTTCGAAATCCGGGTGCCGGTCGACGAGGCGTCCGCCCTCCGCGACCGGCTGCAAAGCGCCACCAGCGGACGCGTCGACCTCTCCTGAAACCTCCCGAACGCTATAGAGATCCCCCGAGGGCGGGATTCAGTGGAGATTATTCGCCGGCGATTCGGCTACAGTCTGTCGGATTTCGACTCGAAGAAGGGGGTTCGACTCCTCGTCACGTACGACGAGGGGAACACCCACCGGTCGTCGTACGCCGTGGGCGTCGCCCTCCGACAGCGACGCTCGCCACCGGTGGCGACGTTCGACCGCGTGCTCGGCGACACGCCCATTGGAGTCCGACCCGTACCGTCGCTCGTGACTGAATCCGACTGTACCTACTGCGGGTGCGACGTGACGGCGCACTCCCCGTCGTCGTCGAGGAAGGGTGGGGCGACCGCGACCGCGCGGGGCAGTTCTGTAACTACGGCTGTCTCGCGGCCCACGTCGAGCGCGAGGGGTTGGCGACGGGAACGAGTTGTCGGGTCGATTTGTGACGACGCCGTCGGAGTGCATCGCGCGATCGTAGCGCGCAAGCCGGTCGGCGACGCGGTCGTGGCGGCGTTTCCGGCCCGTCGACCGACGGACGGGAGCGCCGGTCACTTGGTCCGGAACGCCCGGTCGCCGGCGTCGCCGAGGCCGGGAACGATGTAGCCGTTCCCGTCGAGTTCGTCGTCGATGGCGACAGTGAGGAGATCGGCGTCGGGAAACCGATCGGCGACGTGCAGGAGTCCGGCGGGGGCGGAAACCGCCGAGAGGACGAAGAGGTTCTCCGGGGCGGGCTGGTCGTCGAGAACGTACTCCAGCACCGCACACATCGTGCTTCCGGTGGCGAGCATCGGATCGGCGACGATGACGGTGTCATCCTCCGAGATGTCGGGCAGTTTCACGTAGTCGATGGTGATGGGGAACTCGCCGGCCTCGTTCATGCCAGCCTCCTCGTCGCGGCCGGCGCTGATGACGCCCTGTTTGGCGCGCGGGAACGCCTTCAGGAGTCCCTCGACGAACGGCGTCGCCGCCCGGAGGACGTTGATGATGACCACGTCGTCGAGGCCTCTGACGCGTTCGCCCGTCGTCTCCGCCAGCGGCGTCTCGATGGAGACGTACTCGGTGTCCATCGCGCCGTCGATGATCTCGTAGCCACAGATGCGGCCGAGTTTCACCAGACCCTTGCGGAACGCCACCTGTTCCGTCTCGACGTCGCGGATCTTCGAGAGCGTGTCTTTCGCGAGCGCGTGCGTGATGAGGTACGCGTCGTCGCGGTCCTCGATCGTCATACCCGAAATCGGGGCGTGAACCGACATAAACCCGGCCATCGGCGGCAGCGATGTCCGGTGACGACCACCCACACGCCTATGGTGGTCGCTCGAGACAGCGTCTCCTATGCCGTTCCACCCGGGCCGCGTCGAGACGATCACCGTCGACTCCTACGGCACCCTCGTCGATCCGAGCGCGTCCGAGGACGCCGTCGCCGAACACACCGACGACCCGGCAGCCGTCCTCGCGGCGTGGCGGTCGAACTACCTGTCGTACGTGATGATCGCCAACGACGTCGACGACTACCGCCCGTTCGACGAACTCATCGAAGCGGGGTTAGAGCAGGCGCTCGAAGCCCACGGCGTCACGACGACGCGGGCCGAGCGCGCGGAGATACTCGCGACGTTCGACGAACTCGACCCGTTCGACGACGTCGCGGACGGACTCGCTCGTCTGGCAGACGCCTACGACGTGTACGTCCTCTCGATGGGCACCCCGGAGATGCTCGATACGCTGCTCGCACACGCGGATCTCGACGGCGTCGTCGAGGACGCGATTAGCGTCCACGAGATTCGGACGTTCAAACCCGAGGCCGCGGTGTATCGCCACGGTGCCGCTCGGACCGGGACGCCGATCGAGAACGTCGCACACGTCGCCGGTCCCGCGTTCGACGTCCGCGGCGCGATGCACGCCGGAATGCAGGGCGTCTGGATAGACCGCACGGGCGATCCGTGGGAACCGTGGTTCCCCGACCCGGATTACGCGATATCGACGTTTCACGAACTCGCGGACGCGCTCGACGCCTGACTCCCCGACGTCGGCGAGGTGCGTGAGGAGGACCAGCACCGCGACGAAGCCGAGACACCGGACCGCGACGGTGGCGAAAGTCGACGCCGGCGCGGCGTTCGTGACCAGCGACACGCGCGGGTCGTCCTCGGCCGCCGTACCGGCGCGTCGGCGTCGACTTATTGGCAGTCAGCCGGATCAGCGGCGGTCACGGTTCGTAGGCGTGGACGTCGTCGTCCGCCGGCGGGGCACCGACGGCGACGACTTCCACCGCCGCGTCGGCGTCTTCGGGGTTGTACGCTCGCTGTGGGCTCCCGGGGTCGACGACGAAGAGGCTCCCCTCGTCGACGACGTACGTCTCCTCGGGCGTCTCGACGCTGAGGGTCCCGGAGACGACGTAGAAGGCCTCCTCCTGTTCGTCGTGGTAGTGATACGCCAGCGGCAGTTGCTCGCCGGGGTCGGCGCGGAAGAGGTTGATAGCCATCCGCGAGAGCCCCGCCGGATCCGAGAGCCGGCGACATTCGCAGGGCCGATCGGTTTCGGGGGCGACTTCGTCCGTATCGACGACGCGGTATCCCATACGTGTGCACACTCCACTCGGCGGTAAAAGCTCACGGATCGCCACGACAAGGTTTAACCGCGTGGTAGACATATCTGCGAACCGAGAACTATGGACAGCGAGCGAACCGAGGCCCGCGGTCGACGCGCGACGAGATCCGCCGTCGACGTCGCGGCGGCCGACGGGAACGCCGCGGGGCGCGACCCGTTCGGCGACGCCCGCGTCGGCGTCGGCGACGACCGATTGCGGCCGGCGTCGCCGGCGTGGCGCGCCGGCGTCCGGCGCACGCTCGACGAGGTGGCGACGCGTCTCACCGGCGGTCGATGACGCCGAAAGACAGTTTATTCCGAATCACCGAGTAAACAACAGATGGAAGAGAGCGTATCCGGGTTCAAAATCCGGGGATCGTGGGGTGACGTCGTCGAACACGGCGAGCGCGTCACCCGCGCGCTCCGCGACGCCGGCGTCGACGGCGAGGCCTTCGAGGAGTGGGACGAGTGGCGGCCCAAATCCCACGAACGCCTCGGCGAGGACGTCAGCGAGAAGACGGCCAAACAGGCGAGCGTCGGCGAGGGCGAAGGCGAGAAAGCCGGGAAGGAACCGGACGAGGACCTTCGCACGGCCGGCGAGAAACTGAGCGAGTCCTACGAGAAAGTGGAGGCGGGCGACAGCACCGGCGCGGTCGAACACTGGCAGGACTCGATCAACTACGTCGCCCGCGCGGCGGACTCGGCGGGCCGACGGGCGCTCCGCGCGCTCGAGGGGACCGTCTACGAGAAGGTGATGACACAGCTCGCGCCGTACTACTTCGACAACGAACTGGTGAGCGCGAACGTCCAGAAGACGGCCCGCGGCGGCGACGAGGAGGAGTTCATCTTCGAGGTGAACGTCAACGACGACGAACTCAAATCGGAGGTGAGCGCCCGCCTCGCCGAATACGCGGACAGGGTCGACCGCTGGCACGTCGACACGGAAAAGCAGACCGAGAGCGTCGAAGCCGCGGAGGGCGTCGAGGCCCCCGGAAAGAAGACGAGTCGAAATCGACGACAACGTGAAGGGGACGCCGACCCTCAGGCACGGAAGATGACCGACCCGTTGCGCGTGGCGGCCGGCGAACTCACGGTCGACGAGATTCTGGACGCGCTGAACGACGGCCGGCGCGTGGTCGTCCGCACGGAGATGCTCGGCGGCGAACACGAGGTGACCCTCCGCCACGACGGCACCACCTACTACTGCGATACGCCGACGACGCTCCACAAACACGACGAGGAGTCGGCGATGCGGACCTGTATCGAACGCATGGGCTACGCGAAAACGGCGTGACGGTCGCCGCAAAAGCGGGATTTAACCCCGTTCGAGGGAATGCCGTCGTATGTCCGACGCACCCGACGTCGAGGGACTGGTGAGCGTGGAGGATCCGAGCTTCCAGCACGTCCTCTCCTGTGTGTTCGGCATCCAGAACCACGAGAGTCGGACGTATCTCGTCTTGCTCGACAACCCGGGCAGCACCGTCGCGGAACTCGCAGACCGGCTGGACCGCGACCGGAGCAACGTCAACCGCTCGTTGACGACGCTGCTGGAGAAGGGCCTCGCCGAACGGGAGCGCCGACTGCTCGACCCGGGAGGATACGTCTACCAGTACACGGCGACGCCGCTGCCCGAGGCCAAAGAACGGATGCACGAGACGCTCGACGAGTGGGTCGAACGAGTCCACGAACGCATCGACGAGTTCGGAGACGAATAGGGGAGACCGGCCGCCTTTTTACCCGTGGGCCCGATGTTCGGGCCAATGAGTCTGGAGTTGACGGCCCCCGCGCCGGAGGAGCCAGCCGTCGCCGACGACGGGGTCTGGCTGGAGTGCATCGAGTGTGGCGAGACGTTCGCCCCCTTCTCGGAGATCCGCTACACCTGCGACGACTGCGACGGGTTGCTGGAGGTGCGGTACGACGACCTGCCGACGTTCGACGACTTCTCCGGGTCGGGCGTCTGGCGCTACGACGCCGCCCTCCCTTTCGAGGAAGGCGTCACGCTCCCCGAGGGAAACACCCCGCTCCACCGCGTCCCGCGACTCGAAGACGAGGTGGGCGTCGACGCCCTCCGAATCAAACACGAGGGGATGAATCCGACGGGGAGTTTCAAAGACCGGGGGATGACCGTCGGCGTCCGCGTGGCACAGGAACTCGGCGTCGACCGCCTCGCCTGCGCCTCGACGGGCAACACCAGCGCCGCCCTCGCCGCCTACGGCGCTCGCGCGGGGATGGAGACGCTCGTCCTCCTGCCGGCGGGGAAAGTGGCGGCCGGCAAAATCGCGCAGGCGTCGCTCCACGGCGCGCGCATCCTCGAAGTCGACGGCAACTTCGACGCCTGTCTCGACATCGTCCAGAACCTCGCCGGTCGGGGCGAAGTCTATCTGCTCAATTCGCTCAACCCCTTCCGTCTGGAGGGCCAGAAGACCATCGGCCTCGAAATCCTGGAGGCGTTCCACGCCGACTACGGGGCCTATCCGGACCGCATCGTCCTCCCCGTCGGCAACGCGGGCAACACCGCGGCGCTGTACAAGTGCTTTCGCGAACTCGTCCAGAGCGGCGCGCTGGACCCCGCGGACGTGCCGAAACTCACGGGCGTCCAGGCGGAGGGGGCGGCCCCGTTCGTCGAGGCGATCGAGAGCGACGCCGACGAGGTGCGCCGCTGGGAGGACGTCGAAACCATCGCCACGGCCATCCGCATCGGCAACCCCGTCAACGCGCCGAAGGCGCTCCCGGGCGTCCGCGAGACGGGCGGGACGGCCGTCAGCGTCACCGACGAGGCGATCACGGACGCCCAGCGCACGCTGGCGGGCGAGGGCGTCGGCGTCGAACCGGCCTCCGCGGCCTCCGTCGCGGGGCTTCGAAAACTCCGCGACCGGGGCGTCGTCGGCGATGACGAGCAGGTGGTCTGCCTGACGACCGGGCACCTGTTGAAAGACCCCGACGCGGCCTACGAGGCGGGGCGGGAACCCGAACCCGTCCCCGACGACACCGACGCGGTGTTGGCCCACCTCGCGGAGTGACGGCCCGGGTAATCCGGCGTCTGACGCGAGTCTGACTGGGCTTTTGCGTCCGTGGGACATGCTCTCACACATGGCCCCGAGCGGCCTCCCGACCGGAACCGTCAGCAGCGACCGCGAGCGCGTAGAGACGTTCCCGAAAGACGACGCCAGCGTCGACGACCTCGAACACGAGAACGCCGTCCTGCGGGCCGCCCTCGAGAAGGAACGCCAGGAGCGACAGGAACTCATCGACCACTACGAACGGCTGCTCGAACAGGAACGGACCGGGGCGACGGAGTCGACTCCGGCCGACGAACGGCCGGACGAACGAGCCGACGACGCGGGGCTCCTGTCCCGCCTCACCGACGCCCTCGGTCGGTGAGTCACTCCCCGTTGAGGGTGATCTGTCGGACCGAGATGATGCGGTCGTCCGCGAGCAGCGTCTCAAGGACATCCTCGGGCACTTCCTCGTCGAGGTTGTACACCGTCAGCGCCTCGCCGCCGATGGTCTCGCGGGCGTTGAACATCCCCGCGATGTTGACGTCGTTGTCGCCGAGGACGGTGCCGATGAAGCCGATGACGCCCGGCTTGTCGTAGTTGCGGGCGACGAGCATCTTCCCGCCGGGGATGGCGTCGACACGGTAGCCGTCGATGCGGACGATGCGGGGGTCGTCGCCCGCGAAGAGCGTCCCGCAGACGGTCAGTTCCTCGCCGCCGCCGCGGACGGTCACCGAGACGAGGCTCTGGAAGTCCTCGGCCTGTATCGTCTTGGACTCGGTGACCTCGATGCCGCGGTCCTCCGCGATCTGGGGGGCGTTGACGGCGTTCACCTGCCACTCCAGCGGCTCGAAGACGCCTTTCAGCGCGCTCGCGGTGACCAGGTCGACGTCCTCGTCGGCGATGTCGCCCTCGTAGCTGACTTCGACGCCCGAGATGCGGCCGTCGAACACCTGCGCGGCCACCTTGCCGGCCGTCTCCGCGATCTCGATGTACGGGCGGATGCGCGGGAAGGCGCTCTCGTCGACGGAGGGCGCGTTCAGCGCGTTCACCACGGGTTCGTCCGCGAAGGCGGCGATGATCTGGTCGGCGATGCTCGTCGCGACGTTCTCCTGTGCCGCCTCGGTGGACGCGCCGAGGTGAGGCGTGACGACGACGTCCTCGACGGCCAGCAGGGGGTTGTCGGGCGAGACGGGTTCCTCCGCGAAGACGTCGATGGCCGCGCCGTCCAGGGTGCCGTCCTCGACGGCGGCGGCGAGGGCGTCCTCGTCGACGACGCCGCCCCGGGCGCAGTTGACGAGGTAGCCGCCGCCCATCAGTTCGAGTTCGTCGGTCGAGACGAGGTCCTCCGTCTCCGGCGTCAGCGGCGTGTGGACGGTGAGGAAGTCGGCCCGGTCGAGACACGTCTCGAACTCGACGAGTTGGGCACCGAGTCGCTCGGCGCGATCCTCGCCGATGTAGGGGTCGTAGGCGACGAGGTCCATCCCGAGGGCGTCGAGTCGCTTGGCGACTTCCTGCCCGACGCGCCCGAGGCCGACGATGCCCAGCGTCTTGCCGTTGAGTTCCGTCCCGAGGTAGTCGCCTTTCGCCCACTCGCCGCCCTTCAGACGGGCGTGGGCCTGCGGGATAGAGCGCGCAGCGGCGAACGCCATCGCGACGGTGTGTTCGGCGGCGGCGCGGACGTTCCCCTCCGGCGCGTTGGCGACGATGACGCCGTGGTCGGTGGCGGCGTCGATGTCGATGTTGTCGACGCCGATGCCGGCGCGGCCGACCATGACCAGGTCGGGTGCCGCCTCGAACACCTCGCGGGTCACCTCGGTGCCGGAGCGGACCACCAGCGCGTTGGCGTCCGCGACGGCTTCGAGCAGTGCGTCGCCCTCGACGTCGTAGGCGAGTTCGACCTCGTGACCCGACTCCACGAGCCGGTCGACACCGGCGTCGTCGATGGGGTCAGTGATGAGGACTTTCATGTTCGTATCGACCTGTGGGGCGTGGTTAAGGGTTTCCAAACCGCCCACGTCCGCGAGCGATTCAGTAGGTTTCAAACGGTCAGGCGGCGAGGGAGAGATATGAGACTCGTCGCGTTCGACTTCGACGGCACGCTTTCGGATTCGGAGATGACGGTGTTGCTGGGCGAACAGATGGGCGTCGCAGATCGGATGGCCGACATCACCGAACGGGCCATGAACGACGAACTCAGCTACGCCGAGAGTCTGCGCGAGCGGGCGTCGCTCCTCGACGGCCTCGAACGGGAGCGAGCGGAAGCGGCGTTCGGGCAGGTGCGCCTGCGCGAGGGGGCGGCCGAACTCGTCGACCGCCTCAACGAACACGGCCACCACACCGCCATCCTCACCGGCGGGTTCGAACGCGGCGTCGAACGCGCCCTCGAACGCGAGGGCGTCCAGGTCGACACCATCGTCGCCAACCGCCTGCCGATGAAGGGCGGCCGCCTCACCGGCGGCGTCGAGGGGCCCCTCGTCGAGGGGACGAAAGACGAAGCGCTGGAATCGCTGGCGGCGGATCTCGACGTCCCGATGGACCGGACGCTCGCCGTCGGCGACGGCGCGAACGACCTGCCGATGCTCGAAGTCGCCGGCCTCTCCATCGGCTTCCTCCCGAAAGACGCCGTCAGGCCCGCCTGTGACGTCGTCGTCTCCTCGATGTACCGCCTCGGTCGCGTCCTCGAAGAGCGACGCATCCTCGACGCCGAGTGAGTGGCCGGGGGCGCGGCGTCCCGCTCGAACCTCCTTCGTTTCGTGTCGAGATCCGACTGAACGACGGCGCACGCCCGCGACGTCGGGCGGAACGGGAAGGCGAGAGTCGACGTGTCGCCGGCGCTTACGTCGCCGCGTCGATGGCCTGGTCCAGGTCGGCGACGATGTCGTCGACGTCCTCGAGGCCGACCGAGAGACGCACCATGTCGGGCGTGACGCCGGCGGCGGCCTGTTCCTCGTCGGTGAGCTGCTGGTGGGTGGTCGAGGCGGGGTGGATGACCAGCGTCTTGGCGTCGCCGACGTTGGCGAGCAGGGAGGCGAGTTCGACGTTGTTGACGGTGCCCTTGGCCGCCTCGTAGCCGGCTTCGAGGCCGAACGTGATCATGCCGCCGTAGCCGCCCTCGAGGTATTTCGAGGCTTCCTCGTGGGTCTCGTGGGATTCGAGGCCGGGGTAGTTGACCCACGACACCTCGGGGTGGTCGTCGAGGTGTTCGGCGACGGCCATGGCGTTCTCGCAGTGGCGCTCCATCCGCATCGGGAACGACTCCAGTTTCTGGAGGGTGACCCAGGCGTCGAACGGCGACTGGGACCCGCCGAGGTCGCGCAGGCCGCGGGCGATGGCGGCGTAGGTGAACGCGGCGGGGCCGAACCGCTCGGAGAAGTTGACGCCGTGGTAGGCGGGGTTCGACTGCGCGATCTCGGGGTAGTCCTCGGCGTACTCGTCCCAGGGGAACTCCCCGCCGTCGACGACGACGCCGCCGATGGTCGACCCCGAGCCGTGGAGCCACTTGGTCGTGGAGTTCCAGACGAGGTCCGCGCCGTGTTCGAGGGGGCGACAGAGGTACGGCGTCGCGAAGGTGTTGTCCACGAGGAGGGGGACGCCGTTGTCGTGTGCGATGTCGGCGATGCGTTCGATGTCGGGCGTCACGAGCGCCGGATTGCCGATGGTTTCGAGGTGGACGTAGGCGGTGTCGTCGTCGATGGCCGCCTCGTAGGCGTCGTAATCGAGCGTGTCGACGAAGCGCGTCTCGATGCCCCGGCGCTCGACCGTGTGGGTCAGATACGTGTAGGTCCCGCCGTAGAGCGCGGAGGCGGAGACGATGTTGTCGCCGGCCTCCGCGAGGAGGAACGTCGTCAGATCGAACGACGCCATCCCGGAGGCGGTGCAGGCCGCTCCGACGCCGCCCTCGAGCGCCGCGAGGCGTTCCTGGAGCGTCCCGACGGTGGGGTTCATCAGGCGCGAGTAGATGTGGCCCTCTTTCTCCAGGGCGAACTGCTTGGCCGCGTCCTCGGCGTCGTCGAACACGTAGGACGTGGTCTGGTAGATCGGCGGCGCGCGCGCACCGGTCGACGGGTCGGGCTCCTGTCCAGCGTGAAGGCTTCGGGTGTAAAACCCGGGTTCGTCTTCGGACATGCCTGGGGGTTCTCCCCGAGGAGCCTAAAGGCGACGGACGTCAGCAGGTCCTGCCGGTGTCTACGACCCGGTGTTTCTATGAGGACGCCGCCCCTACGCGGTCGTATGCGTCTCCCGCCGTCGGCCGTCCTCCCGCAGTTTCTCGTCGTCGCCAGCCTGGTCCTCGGCGTTCGCCTCCTGCTGACCGACGACTCGCTGACCGCGGCTGCGACGGTAGCCGCGGGCGCGGGCGTCGGGTGGCTGCTCGTCGCGTTCGCGGCGGCGACGCTCCTCTAACCGGAGAACAGCGAGTTGTGGACGGGCGCGAAGTCGCCCTCGTCCGTTTCCTCGCTCGCGGTGTCGTGGACGGCGCGCCCGCGGACGCCCTCCGAGAGGAAGTCCCGGAGCGGCGGGCCGACCTTCTCGGGTTCGACGAGGAATGCGTCGTGGCCGTGGTCGGAGTCGACGACGTGGTGAGCGACGGGGGCGTTGGCCTCGCGGAACGCCGACGCGAGCGACTCGGACTGCTCGACGGTGAAATGCCAGTCGCCGGTGAACGACATGACGAGCGCCTCGCCCTCGAACGCGCCGAGGGCGTCGGCGTCGGACTCGTAGCCCTCGCTCAGGTCGTAGTCGTCCATGGCGCGGGTGAGATAGAGATAGGAGTTGGCGTCGAACCGCTCGACGAACTTCTCGGCCTGGTAGTCGAGGTAGGACTCGACGTCGCGGTAGGGGAAGAAGTTGGCCGCGCGGTCCGCGGGGAACGAGCGGGCGGCGTCGCGACCGGCGGCGCGTCGGCCGAATCGATCCTCCATCGAATCCTTCGAGAGATACATCACGTGGCCGATCTGCCGGGCGAGAGCGAGGCCGTCTTTCGGATGCTCGTCGCCGTAGTAGTCGCCGCCCTGCCAGCCGCAGTCCGTGGTGATGGCGCGGCGGGCGATGGCGTCGAGGGCGAGACACTGCGGGTCGAGGCGGGCGGCGGCGGCGATGGGGGCGATTCGGAGGACGTCGTCGGGGTAGCGCACCGCCCAGCCGAGGACGTTCATGCCGCCGACGCTGCCGCCGACGACGGCGTGCAAGCGACCGACGCCGAGGGCGTCGAGCAGTCGCCGCTGGGCGCGGGTCCAGTCGCCGACGGTGACGGGGGAAGTCGGTCCCCCACGGTTCGTCCCCGTCGGGACGTTCCGCCGGCGGGCCGGACGACCCGTAACACGAACCGGGGACGTTCGCGCAGACGACGTAGTACTCGGTGGTGTCGACGGCCTTCCCCGGGCCGACGATGTCGCCCCACCAGGCGCGGGCCTGTCCGGAGGTGCCGGGTGCGCCCTGGCTGGCGACGTTCTGACTGCCCGTCAGCGCGTGACAGACGAGGACGGCGTTGTCGCCGTCGAAGTCGCCGTAGGCCTCGTAAGCTATCTGCAGGTCGTCGATGGACTCGCCACACTCGAACTCGAACTCGCCGAGGTGGCGCGTCCCGCGGTCCACGGACGTCATGTGAGTCCCCGTTCGAGGTCGGCGATGATGTCGGTTGCGTCTTCGAGGCCGACCGAGAGGCGGACCATGTCCGGCGAGACGCCCGCCGCGCGCTGTTCGTCCGCGGTCAACTGCGAGTGTGTGGTCGAGGCGGGGTGGATGATCAGCGTCTTGGCGTCGCCGATGTTGGCGAGGAAACTGGCGAGTTCGACCGTCTCGCACAGCCGTTTGGCGGCGTCGTACCCTCGGCGAGGCCGAACGTGACCATGCCGCCGTAACCGTCGAGATACTCGCAGCGTTGTCGTGAGTCGGGTGGTCCGCGAACCCGGGGTAGGTCACCCAGTCGACGGCGGGGTGGTCGCGGAGATGTTCCGCGACGATCCGGGCGTTCTCGCAGTGGCGATCCATCCGGAGCGGCAGCGTCTCCAGGCCCTGCAGGGTGACCCACGCGTCGAACGGCGACTGGGCGCTGCCGAGACTGCGAAGCGAGCGGTACCGGGCCGCGGCCGCGAACGCCCGATCGCCGAAGCGGTCGGAGAAGTCCACGTCGTAGGCGGGGTTCTCGCCCGCGAGTTCGTCGTAGTCGGCGTCGGGGTGGTCCCACGGGAACGTCCCGCCGTCGACGAGGACGCCGCCGACAGTCGTCCCGGAGCCGTGAATCCACTTCGTCGTCGACTCCCAGACGACGTCCGCGCCGTGTTCGACGGGGCGACACAGGTAGGGCGACGCGAAGGTGTTGTCGACGAGGAGAGGGACGGCGTGTTCGTGGGCGATGTCGGCGAGTCGCTGGAAGTCGGGCGTCACGAGCGACGGGTTCGCCAGCGTCTCGACGTGGACGAAGGCGGTGTCGTCGTCGACGGCCTCGGCGTAGGCGTCGTAGTCGAGCGTGTCGACCGTTCGGAAGTCGAGGCCGCGACGAGCGCCCATCTTCGAGAAGTAGGTGCTGGTGCCGCCGTACATGTCGGCGGACGCGACGACGTTCTCGCCGGCTTTCGCGAGGACGCTCGTCGCGGCGTCGAGGGAGGCGAGTCCGGAGGCCGTCGCCACGGCACCGGACCCTCCCGAGAGCGACGCGAGGCGGTCTTCCAGCATCCGAACCGTCGGGTTGGAAAAGCGGGAGTAGATGTTGTCCTCGACGTCGAGGGAGAACCGTTCGGCGGCGTCCTCGGCGTCCTCGAACACGTAGGACGTGGTCTGGTAGATCGGCGGCGCGCGCGCACCCGTCGCCGGGTCGGGAGACTGTCCGGCGTGGAGACTGCGGGTGTGAAAGCCGTCGGTCATGTATACTACGCATATTTCTCTAGAAACTTATAACCGTCAGTTACGGCAAACCCTGCGGGTGATCGGCGGAAAAACGCGGTGTCGATGAGGGGCGCGACGACACCGCAGGAGGCGTAGGCGACACAGCGAGATGAGAGCGTCCCGGTTGGGTACGCCGCGCTCACACCCGTCCGGAGCGGAGTCCCCGGCGGCACCCGCGTGCCGGTCGCCGGTCGCGGCGCAGTATCAAAAGGACCATGCCGTCTCGCAGTCCGCTAGTCCGTACGCAGGTGGTTCGAGTGACCAAGAAACGCGAATACACGGGCGATTATCCCGACAAGACGCTGTACATTCCGGGGCCGACCGAAGTGCGCGAGGACGTCGTCGAGGCGATGTGCGAACCGATGTTCGGTCACCGCATGGACCGGATGACGGACCTCTACACGACCGTCGTCGAGGACACGAAGGAGTTTCTCGGCACCGACAACGACCTCATAATCCTCACCGGGTCGGGGACCGAGTTCATGGAGAGTTCCATCCTCAACCTCGTCGACGAGAACGTCCTCGTGACGACCTGCGGGAGCTTCAGCGAGCGACAGGCCAACGTCGCCGAACGCCTCGGCAAGGACGTCGACACGCTCGAATACGAGTGGGGGCGAGCGGTCAAACCCGAGGACGTGCGCGCCCGCCTCGAGGGAGCGACACGGAGTACGACGCCGTCACCTGCGTGATGAACGAGAGTTCGACCGGCGTCCGCAACCCGATCGAGGAGATCGGCGACGTCGTCGTCGACTACCCGGACACTTACTTCGTCGTCGACGCCGTCTCCGCCCTCGGCGGCGACTACGTCGACATCGACGCCCACGGCATCGACGTCATCTTCACGTCGGTCCAGAAGGCGTTCGCCATGCCGCCCGGCCTCGCCGTCTGCGTCGTCAGCGACGACGCCTACGAGCGCGAAGTCGAGAAAGACTCCGCGTCGTGGTACGGCGGCTTCCAGCGCTCGCTCGACTACTACGACCGGAAGGGCCAGACCCACTCGACGCCGGCGATCCCCGTCATGCTGGCCTACCGCACGCAGATGAAACATATGCTGGAAGAGGGCCACGAGGCGCGCGATCAGCGCCACCGCGAGATGGCCGAGTACACCCGCGAGTGGGCCCGCGACCACTTCGGGGTGTTCCCCGAGGCGGGCTACGAGTCTCAGACGGTGAGCTGCATCGAGAACACCCGCGGCATCGACGTCGCCGGGACGATCGACAGGGTTTCAGAGGAATACGACATGGTGTTCTCGAACGGCTACGGGTCGGCGCTCGGCGGGAAGACGTTCCGCATCGGCCACATGGGCGAACACGACGTCGAGAGCATCCGGGCGCTGACCGACGCCATCGAAGACGTCGCCGGCCTGTAGACCGCCGCTACAGGTCTCGCGTCCGGAACCGCAGGAGACCGAGCAGGGGCGGCGTGAGGATCCAGACGACGAGCATCAGCGCGGCCGAGACCTGGAAGTTCGCGTTGCCGCCGCTGAACAGCGAACCCTGCATCAGCCCGCTCGCGACGATTTTGAACGACCCCGAGGGGTTGACGAGGCGGAGCATCCGCAACACCTCGGTGCCGGCGAGGGGAGCCACCCGGGACCTCCGCCCATGCCGAGGTAGAACCGGAGAGGGAACTGCACCGCGCCCCAGAGCGGAACGAACAGGAAGTAGACGGCGATGGCACCGGCGATGGCGAGGCGTTGCGAGGCCGCCGCCGCCGAGAAGCCGACGGCGATGCTGACGAACGCGACGGCGAGGACGGCCGTCAGAGCGGTGTATCCGAGGTACGCGGGCGCGTCGAAGGTGACCGCCGGGATGGCGGCGAAGACGGCGGCCGGCAGGAGAAAGCCCACGAAGATGGGGACGGAGATGGCCCCGGCGCGGCCGACGACCTTCCCGAACACCACGTCGGCGCGGGAGTGGGGCAGCGACAGCAGGAGTTTCAGCGAGCCGGACTCGCGCTCCCCGACGACGGCGTTGTAGGCGACGACGAGGGCGATGAGCGGGACGAGCGTCGTCACGAGAGCGTCGCGGATGAGCAGCGAGTTGAGCACGTCGTTCGAGGAGATGGTCTGTCCCGGCGCGGGGCGCACGAGATAGGCCGCGCCGGCGACGAGCAACACGAACAGGCCCGAGAGCGCGAGCAGCCACCGCGAGCGGATGGCGTCCTCGAAGTCCTTGCGGGCGACGGCGTCCCAGCTCATGCCGACACCTCCTCGGTGTAGGAGAGAAAGAGGTCCTCCAGCGACGTCTCCTCGGTCTGGAAGTCGCTGACGGTGACGCCGGCGTCTTCGAGCGCGCCGATGACGGCCGTCTTGGCGTCGGCGTCACACGAGACGGTGACGGTGTCGCCGTCGGCCGTCGCGGCGGCGACGCCCGAGAGCGACCGGACGGCGTCGAGGGCGTCGTCGCCGACGCCCCCTCGACGGTGACGACGAGCGTCTCCTCGCTGCCGACGGCGTCGCGCAGGCCCTCGATGCTGTCCTCGGCGACGAGTTCGCCGTCGCGCAGGATGCCGACGCGGTCACAGACCGCCTCGACCTGCCCGAGGACGTGACTGGAGAAGAAGACGGTCGCCCCCGCTCCGCTTCCGCGCGGACGATGTCTCGCATCTCCTTGGCCCCGCCGGGGTCGAGACCCGACGAGGGTTCGTCGAGGACGAGCAGGTCGGGGTCGCCCACGAGCGCCATCCCGAGGGCGAGGCGCTGGCGCATCCCCTTGGAGTAGCCGCCGGCGCGCCGGTCGGCGTCGCCTTCGAGGCCGACCCGTTCGAGGACGGCGTCGGGGTCCGTCTCCTCGAAGACGCCTTTCGATCGCATGGCGAACTCGACGTGTTTGCGCCCGGAGAGGCGGTGGTAGACGTCGTACCCCTCCGGGAGCACGCCCGTTCGATCGCGGACGGCGACGCTCTCGTCCTGGGCGTCCATCCCGAGGACGCGAACCGACCCGTGGGTCGGGCGGACGAAGTCGAGGAGCATGTTGATCGTCGTAGATTTCCCCGCGCCGTTCGGTCCGAGGAAGCCGAACACAGCGCCTTCGGGGACCGTGAGGTCGAGGTTCCGGACGGCGGTCACGTCGCCGAACCGCTTTGTCACCCCGTCGAGGTCGATTGCGGCCATAGGGGTTCGTTGTACCAGTCCCGGTTAAAGGGTTTAGGTGTCGGAACGACGGTCGTGTGCAGCGGCGTGCGAGACGCGGGGCTCACGATCGACAACGGCGCTCGTTTATTTTTCTCAGCGATCCCTGAATCAGCTGCTCGTCGTGTGTAAAATACGTGTTTGAGGAATCGTCACTCACTTTCACGACGCAGACCAGCACTGGATATGCACCGACGTGACGTCCTCGAAGCCGGGGCGGGCGTACTCGGGTTCGTCGGCCTGAGCGGTTGCACGGGCGGCCAATCGGCGGGGTCGAACGGCGGAACCGAGCCCGGATCGACGCCGACGGAAACAGCGGATTCGGCGACCTCAACCGCAGAGACGACGGCGACGCCGACCGAAACGCCCGTACCGTTCCCAGAGACGTGCGAGCCACTGCCCGACGTCGATGGGTTGCCCACGCCACCGTCGGAGCTGACGGAAGACGCTGCCGGGGCGTTCGTGGAGGAGTTCGAGAGCGTGTACGCCGTCGCGACCAACGACGAGTACGGGGGCGTCGAGTCGCTCCGGGTTCACTCCGTCGAGACGGTGGGCGAGCGATACGTCGTCCGTCTCACGTTCGACGCGGTTCCGGCGACGCCGACCGCCGATGCGGACGGGACGACGCCGACGCCGCTCCCCACCGATGCGTACACGCACCGGGCGGTGTATCGGCTGACCGAAGAGCGGATGTTCCGTGAGTTGCGCAGCCACATCGACGACAGCCTCCTCTCCCGAACGTGCTGGAAACTGGAGAGTGGGTAGGCGTACGCTCTGACGGGCCCGGGCGGGACGCAGTTCGGTCGGCGGCGATTCCGGCATCCTCCCGCAGAGCCCGAACGGCGTCGTCGCCGGACGGCGTCACACCGCGTCGTCGGGGTCGTGTTGCTCGGCCATCCGGGTCGCCTCTTTCGCGTAGCGGTTCTGCAGGTCGGGGTCGTCGATCGAGTCCAGCGTGTCGGCGTCGACGTCGATGGCGGCGGTCACGGCCGCCCCGCGCTGCTGGAGGGCGGCCGGGGCGCGGGCACGACGGCGGACGCGTTCGCCGTCGGGAGTGGCGTAGACGAGTTCGATGAGGCCCTTGTCGTTGTAGTCGCGTTCGACCAACCACAGTCGCTCGGTCATAGAGGCAGTGCGGGCGCGGGAGCGTTTCATCCTGTCGGCTGTGGGTCGGGAGTCCGCGTCGAGTGGCGGGCGAACGCGTCAACCTCAAGCCCGCCGGGTCGCTAGGCGGAGGCGATGGACGCGAACGAGGTGCGCGACCACGCCGCCGACCTGCCGCGAGAGCCCGGCGTCTACCAGTTCCACCGGGGCGACGCCGTCCTCTACGTCGGGAAAGCAGTCGACCTCCGGAGTCGAGTGCGGTCGTACGCCGATCCGCGGAGCGACCGCATCCGGCGCATGGTCGACCGCGCCGAGCGGGTCGAGTTCGCCGTCACGGAGACGGAGACGCAGGCGCTGTTGCTGGAGGCGAACCTCATCAAGCGCCACCAGCCCCGGTACAACGTCCGCCTGAAAGACGACAAGTCCTACCCGCTCGTGCAGTTGACCGACCACGCCGCCCCCCGCATCGAGGTGACGCGCGACCCGGCGGAGGGGGCCACCGTCTTCGGGCCGTTCACGGACAAGAGCCGCGTCGACACGGTCGTCAAGGCCATCCGCGAGACGTACGGCCTGCGCGGCTGTTCGGAGCACAAGTACCGCAACCGGGAGCGCCCCTGCCTCGATTACGAGATGGGCCTCTGTAGCGCGCCCTGCACGGGCGAAATCGACGCGGAAGCCTACCGCGAGGACGTCGACGCCGCCGTCCGCTTCTTCGAGGGGAGACGGGGGCGCTCGCGGACCCGCTTCGCCGCGAGATGGAGGCGGCCGCCGAGTCGGAGTCGTTCGAACGCGCCGCGAACCTCCGGGACCGGCTCGACGCCGTCCGGTCGTTCCACGGCGAGGGGGCGAAGCCGTCGCCGCCCGGACCGACGAACGGGCGGTGGACGTCCTCGGCGCGGCCGTCGAGGGCGACGACGCGACGGTGGCCCGGTTGCACAGCGAACGCGGACAGCTCGTCGATCGGTCGCGACACCGACTCGACGCGCCCGCGGGCGAGGACCGGGTGTCGGCCCTGCTCTCCGCGTTCGTCCCGCAGTACTACGCCGAACGCGAACTGCCGGACGCGCTCCTCCTCTCCGAACGCCCGGACGACCCGGACGTTCGCGCGTGGCTCGAAGCCGAGGGCGTCGCCGTCCGCGTCCCCGGGGCGGGCCGAGAGGCGAAACTGGTCGAACTCGCGCTGAAAAACGCCCGGCGCGGGAGCGGCCGCGACGACGAACTCGGCGCACTCGCGGACGCGCTGGGCCTCGACGGCGTCGAGCGCATCGAGGGCTTCGACGTGAGCCACGCGCAGGGGACGGCGGTGGTCGGAAGCGACGTCTGTTTCGTCGACGGGAGCGCGGACAAGTCGGCCTACCGGCGGAAGAAACTCCCCGATCGGAACGACGACTACGCGAACATGCGCGCGCTCGTGGAGTGGCGCGCGGCACGCGCGATCGAGGGGCGCGACGACAGGCCGGATCCGGACCTGCTGCTGATCGACGGCGGCGAGGGCCAACTGGCGGCGGCGCGGGACGCCCTCGACGAGGCTGGGTGGGACGTTCCCGCGGTCGCGCTGGCGAAAGAGCGCGAACTCGTGTTGACGGGCGAGCGGAGCCACGACTGGCCGTCGGACGCGCCGCAGCTGCACGTCCTCCAGCGGGTTCGCGACGAGGCCCACCGCTTCGCCGTCCAGTACCACCAGACGCTCCGCGACGACGTGTCGACGGCGCTCGACGACGTGCCCGGCGTCGGGCCGGAGACGCGAAAGCGACTCCTCCGGCGGTTCGGGAGCGTCGAGAACGTCCGGGACGCCTCCGTCGACGACCTGCGGGACGTCCCCGGGGTCGGGCCGGAGACGGCCGAAACGCTGAAACGGCGGTTGTGAGGGCGGCTAGGCGATTTCGTCGTACTGCTCGGAGAGCTTCTCCGCCGCCTCGTCCATCAGGTCGGCCTCGTAGTCGGTGAGGTCCCACTCGACGACGTCCTCGACGCCGTCGGAGCCGAGTTTGACGGGGACGCCGAAGGCGGTGTTCTCGTAGCCGAACTCGCCGTCGAGGACGAGACTGCCGGGGAGGACTTCACCCGTGTCGCGGATGACGGCCTCGACCATGTGGGCGACGCCCGTCGCCGGACCCCACTCGGTCGCGCCCTTGCGTTCGATGACGTCCATGGCGCTCTCCTGGAGGTTGCCGAGGATCTCCTCTTTCTCGTCGTCGGTGAACTCGGGGTCCGCGCCGTCGACGCGGACCTTCGAGAAGACCGGCACCTGCGCGTCGCCGTGTTCGCCGAGGATGGTCGCTTCCACGTTCCGGACGGGTACGTCGAAGCGTTCGGAGAGGACGTATCGGAAGCGCGCGGAGTCGAGGCGGCCGCCGAAGCCGATGACTTGCTGCCGGTCGCGGTCGCCCGCCTCGTAGAGGTGGCGGTTCAACAGGTCCACGGGGTTGGAGGTCGTGATGGAGACGAAGTCGTCGTTGTACTCGGCCAGCGAGGAGCCGATGTCCTCCATGATGGGCGCGTTGTCGCCCGCGAGGTCGATGCGCGTCTGGCCGGGTTTGCGCGGGATGCCGGCCGTGATGACGACGACGTCCGATCCCTCGGTCGCCTCGTAGCCGCCCTGTCGGACGACCGTGTTCGAGTCGTAGGCGACGCCGTGGTTCACGTCCGCGGCCTGCCCGACCGTCTCGTCTTCCATGTCGGGGATGTCGACGAAGACGAGTTCGTCCGCGATATCGCGGAGTGCTATGTTATACCCTGCCGCAGCGCCGACCGTACCGGCGGCACCGATGACACTGACTTTCGTCATATCACGTATCTGTGGCCCTGGATTCCGATTAAACGCTTCGGAACACGCCGGAGCCGGCCGGATTCGACGAAAGAGGCGTTCGACAGTCGTCGATCACCGGGCCGCGGAAGCCGTCCCGTGGGGTTTTTCGCCCCGAACGGCGTGCGTGTACGTATGAGCGGCTTCGACAAGGAGGCCGAGCGCGAGCGACTCCGAGAGAAATACGAGAAAGACCAGGAGAAGCGCGAAGCCACCCAGCGGATGAGCGAACTGCTGTTACAGGGCGCGACGATGACCAACCGCCACTGCGACCAGTGTGGCGATCCGATCTTCCGCTACGAGGGCCAGGAGTTCTGTCCCACCTGCCAGACGACGACGGGAGGCGAAGGCGAGGAGTCCGCCGCGGAGGCGACCCAGACCGCGCAAGCCCCCGAGACGCAAGCGAACGGCCAGGCGGTCGAGGCGGAGACACCGACCGGAGGAGAGCGCCCCGAGCCGACCGCGACGGAGAGTGCCCACGCCGGCGGCGAACCCGCCACCGAGTCCGAACCGGAACGGCCCCGTCGGGGCGAACCGACCCCCGAGCCGACGCGACCGCCGACGCCGCAACGGGCGTCCAGCGAGGGCGAGGCGTCGGTCGAACGCGCCCGCGCGTCGCTCGTCCGGACGCTCACGCGCTTCGCGGAGGCGGCCGAGACGGCCGACGACCCGCGCCGGGCGAAGGAACTGCTCGGGGCCGCGCGCGAGGCGGCCGAGACGCTCGACGCCGTCGATCGATAAAAGCGAAGAGGGAAGGCCGCACGTATGGACGTTCTCGTTCCCGTCGACGGCACCGAGTCGAGCCACAGGGCGCTGTCGTTCGCCATCGACTTCGCCGACCGGTTCGACGCGTCGCTCCACGTCGTCCACGTCAGCGACGCCGAGACGGACGCGACGGATCAGATACTCGACGCGGCCCGCGACCGTCTCGGCGACGCGGGCGTCGACGACACGCCCGAACTGATACTCGACGAGCGGATCGGCGTGCGGACGGCCGCCCACGTCGGCGAGCGGATCGTCGACCTCGTCGAGGAACGCGGCTACGACCACGTCGTGATGGGCCACAGCGAGGGCGGAGACGTCGGGCGCGCCATCGTCGGGAGCGCGGCCGAGAAGGTGGTTCGAAGCGAGTCCGCGCCCGTGACGATCGTCCCCAGTAGTCGCTGCCGACGACGTCGCGGATGCGCTCGGCAGTCACCTCGCCGACGCCGGACGCCTCCAGCAGATCTTCCTCCGAGGCGGTCATCACCGCCTCGACGCTCCCGAACCGTTCGAGCAGCGCGCGGGCGGTGACGGGACCGACGTCGGCGATAGACGAGACGACGTACTCCTGCTGTTCGGCCAGCGTCTTCGCGCTCTTCTCGCCGTGGACGCTGACCGATCGGTCCCGGGTCGTCTGTTCGCGCCCGGCGACGACGGCCAGCAGGTCCGTCGTGTCGCCCTCGTCTTCCGTCCGAAGGACGCTCACGCCGAAATCGACGGTGAGAGACGCCATCGCACCGCGTATCGCGTCCGGGTGGACGTTCCGCTCGCCGTAGAGGTCCGTCCCCTCCACGACGACGACCGGCCGGGCGTAATGCCGCGAGAGGTCGCCCACCTGATCGAACAGGGAGCGATCGCCCCCGGTGAGCGTGTCCAGGAAGTCCGAGACGGTCTTTCGCTCGACGGCGACGCGGTCCGAGAGGACGTAATCGCCCACCGACAGCGTCTCCAGACGCGTCTCGACGCCGTCGCGTTTCGACAGGTCGCGGGCGATGGTCGAGTCGAGTTCGCGCTGGTCGACGACGATTTCGAGCGCGTCGAGTTCGCCTTCGGCGGTGGCGACGACGGCGTCGTCGCCGGGGTCGGCGGCCGCTCCGTCACGCTCGGCCGCGGCCGTGCCGTCGGCGTCCGCCGAATCGTCCGCGTCCGGCGTTCCGAAGTCGGTCAGCCCGGGTTGGGCCGGCCCGGCTCCGTCGGAGGCGGCCCGCGGCGACCCGTCGGCGTCGTTCGGGGTGTCGTCACCGTCGCTCGCTCCGTCGTACGCGCCGAGTTGCTGCTGGTCGTCGTCGAGTTCGGACGCCATCTCGTCGGCGACGCCTTTCAGCGCCCGGAGTTCGTCCTCCATCTCCTGTTCGCGGCGGCGAGAGATCCAGAAGTAGGCCTCGTCGCGGGTGTCCTCGGCCATGAGGACGACGACCCTCCCTTCGTCCTGCCTGCCGGTCCGCCCCTTGCGCTGGATGGAGCGGATGGCCGTCGGCACGGGTTCGTAGAAGAGGACGAGATCGACTTCGGGGACGTCCAACCCCTCCTCGGCGACGGAGGTGGAGACGAGGACTTCGAACTCGCCCGCGCGGAAGTCGTCGAGGACCTCCTGCTGTTGCTTCTGGGTCATGCCGTCGGAGCCTTCCCTATCTCCCTGCCCGACGAACCGCCGGACGTCGAAACTCTCCGAGAGGAAGTCGGTCAGCGCCTCGGCGGTGTCCCGCGACTCCGTGAAGACGATGACGCGACTCCCCCTGGATGCCGAGCGTCTGTGCGAGGAGGATGCGCGTCCGCGAGAACTTCGGGTGGAGGGCGTCGAAGCTTTCGGCCTTGCGCATCGCCTCCCTGACCTTGGGTTCGGAGACGAGACGCTGACTCGCCTTCGACGCGCCCGAGGAACGGGCGGCGTTGCGCTGGCGTTCGAAATATCGTCGCAGGGATTCGACGCTCTGGGTCTCGGCGTAGGTGACGGCCGTCCGGAGTTTACGCACCTCCGCGAGGACTGACATCGCGGTGTATCCCTCCGACTGGTCGTTGTCCATCAGGTCCCGGATCTGGCCCTGCATCCGGTTGATCTCCTTCTCGGACATGTCGGGGGACGTCTTCGAGGTGACGCCGATCTCCTTCAGTTTCTCCAGGCGGTCGGAGATGACGTCGTTGAGGGCGTCGCGGATGTCGAGGATCTCGTCGGGGAGCTGGATCTCCTCCCACTCGACGTCGGTGTCGTGGGTGTAGTCGTCGACGTCGGCGTCCTCCTCGGTCATCACCTCCACCTCCTCGATGCCGAGGTTCTCACAGACGTTCAGGATGGCCTCCTCGTCGCCGCCGGGGGAGGCGCTCATGCCCGTGACGAGGGGATCGGCGGCGTCGGCGTGATAGCGTTCGGCGATGTAGACGTAGGCGTAGTCGCCGGTGGCGCGGTGGCATTCGTCGAAGGTGAGGTGGGTCACCTCGCGCAGGGAGACCCGACTCCCGATGAGGTCGTTTTCCACGACCTGTGGCGTCGCGATGACGATGCGGGCGTCGTCCCAGAGGTCGGCACGGTCGTCGGGGCGGACGTCGCCGGTGAAGACGACGATTTCGTCGTCCGGAATCGTGAGGGCGTCGCGGTAGAAGTCGGCGTGTTGCTGGACCAGCGGTTTCGTCGGCGCGAGAAAGAGCGCCTTGCCCCCGTCTCGTGGAGGCGGTCGGCGGTCACGAGGAGGCTCACCGTCGTCTTGCCGAGACCCGTCGGGAGACAGACCAGCGTGTGCGCCTCTCGCGCCGTGTCCGCGAGACGGGTCTGATACAGTCGACGCTCGATGAACTCCTCGGTCAACAGCGGATGTTCGACGTACGCGACGTCCTCGGAGGCCGCCATTGGCCGGAGTTGGTCGCCATCGCGGTTAAGGCTTGGCGAAGCGAGGTGGAAGTAGTCCCGACGGGCGCTGGCGACGGCGGTCGGCGATCGGCCGCCACACGAGCGGTCACGAAGCGCCGACTCAGACGATCTGCTCGCCGTCATCGTAGACGCGGATGGCGTCGACGGGACACGACCGCGCGGCGAACTCGGCGTCCATCTCCTCGCCTTCGGGGACTTCGAGGACGAACAGGTCCGCTTCGCTCTCCTTCGCTCCGGCGAGGTCGGCTTTCCCCGCGTCCGGGTCCTTCTCGAACTTGGCCCACTCCTCGACGCACTGGAACATCCCGATACAGGTGTCGCGGTCGAACTCGACTCGCATGGTCGTGGTTGGGGCGTGTGACACATATCCTTGTGGGCGACGGGCCCGACCCGACAGTTTAAACGCCGGGACCCGCCAAGACCCTGCAATGACCCCCGCGGACATCCCGGGTTTGCCGCCCGGCGTTCCCGAGTTCCTCCGCGAGGAGGGGATCGAGGAACTCTACCCGCCACAGGCCGAAGCGGTCGAGAGCGGCGTCGCCGACGGCGAGAGCGTCGTCGCCAGCGTCCCCACGGCCAGCGGCAAGACCCTCGTCGCCGAACTCGCCATGCTGTCGAGCGTCCAGCGTGACGGGAAGGCGCTCTACATCGTCCCCCTGCGCGCCCTCGCCAGCGAGAAGAAGGCCGAGTTCGAGCGCTGGGAAGCGTTCGGCGTCGACGTCGGCGTCTCCACCGGCAACTACGACTCCGACGGCGAGTGGCTGTCGTCCTGTGACATCGTCGTCGCGACGAGCGAGAAGGTGGACTCACTGGTGCGAAACGGCGCTCCGTGGGTCGACGAGTTGACCTGCGTCGTCGCCGACGAAGTCCACCTCGTCGACGACAGACACCGCGGCCCGACGCTGGAGGTGACGCTGGCGAAACTCCGGCGCGTCAACCCCGGCCTGCAGGTGGTGGCGCTGTCGGCGACGGTGGGCAACGCCGGCGAGATCGCCGACTGGCTCGACGCCGCCCTCGTCGACTCCGACTGGCGGCCCATCTCCTCCGGATGGGCGTCCACTACGGCGACGCCATCTCGTTCGACGACGGGAGCCAACGGGAGGTACCGGTCGGCCGGAACGAGCGCCAGACGCCGGCGCTCGTCGCCGACACGCTGGACGAGGGCGGATCGACGCTCGTCTTCGTCAACTCCCGGCGCAACGCCGAGGCCGCGGCTACCCGCCTCGGCGACGTGACGGCCGACTATCTCACGCCCGACGAGCGCTCGGAGCTATCGGACCTCGCCGAGGAGATACGCGACGTCTCCGACACCGAGACGAGCGACGACCTCGCGGCGGCGGTGGCGAAGGGCGCGGCCTTCCACCACGCCGGCCTCGCCGCGAAACACCGGAGTCTCGTCGAGGACGCCTTCCGCGAGAGGTTGTTGAAAGTCATCTGCGCGACGCCGACGCTGGCGGCGGGCGTCAATACGCCGAGTCGGCGGGTCATCGTCCGCGACTGGCGGCGGTACGACGGCGAGTTCGGCGGCATGAAACCGCTGGACGCCCTCGAGATTCACCAGATGTGCGGTCGCGCCGGGCGGCCCGGCCTCGATCCGTACGGCGAGGCGGTCCTGTTGGCCAGCGACCACGAGACCCGCGAGGAACTGTTCGACCGGTACGTCTGGGCGGATCCGGAACCCGTGCAGTCGAAACTGGCGGCCGAACCCGCCCTGCGGACACACCTGCTGGCGACCGTCGCCTCGGGGTTCGCCCGGTCGCGCGAGGGACTGCTGGAGTTCCTCGACCAGACGCTCTACGCGACCCAGACCGACGACCGGAGCCACCTCGAATCGGTGACCGACACCGTGCTGGACTACCTCGAAGCCAACGACTTCGTCGAACGCGACGGCGACGGCATCGAGGCCACGGGCCTCGGCCACACCGTCTCCCGCCTCTATCTCGACCCGATGAGCGCCGCCGAGATCGTCGACGGCCTCCGCGACGCCGACGACCCGTCGCCGCTCGGCCTCTACCACCTGGTCGCCCGGACGCCCGACATGTACGAACTCTATCTCAAGTCGGGCGACCGGGAGACGTACACCGAACTCTGTTACGAACGCGAGAGCGAACTGCTCGGCCCGACCCCTCGGAGTTCGAGGACGTCCGCTTCGAGGACTGGCTGGCGTCGCTGAAGACGGCGAAACTGCTGGAGGACTGGGCGAGCGAAATCGACGAGGACCGCATCACCGAACGCTACGGCGTCGGTCCGGGCGACGTGCGCGGGAAAGTCGACACCGCGGAGTGGTTGCTGTCGGCGGCCGAGCGACTCGCGGGCGAACTCGACCTCGGGTCGGTCGTAAGCGTCAGGGAGGCGAAAAAGCGCGTCGAGTACGGCGTTCGCGAGGAACTCATCGACCTCGCGGGCGTCCGCGGCGTCGGGCGAAAGCGCGCCCGTCGCCTCTTCGAGGCGGGCATCGAGACGCGGGCGGATCTCCGGGAGGCGGACAAATCGACCGTGCTCGCGGCGCTGCGCGGCCGACGGAAGACGGCCGAAAACGTCCTCGAAAACGCGGGGCGACAGGACCCCTCGATGGACGACGTCGAAGCGGACGCCGAGGCGACGCCCGATCCGACGTTCGCGCCCGCCAGCGAGGCGTCGAGCGACCAGGCCAGCCTGGGTGATTTCGAGTGAGACTGGTCGAGGGCGTCGCCGAGATAGACGACCTGGACGCGTTCCTCTCGCGACTCGACGAGGTGGCCGAGTCGTTCGGCGTCACGATCCAGGCGTTCGACGCCCGCTACCTCGTCGGCCGGGAACATCTCGAACGCGCGGTCGAACTCGCGGACCGCGCCATCGCCCGCGACGAGAACGTCGCCCGCGACCGAGGGGTGGAGATTCTCCTCTACGCCGCCGGCCGCCGGCAGATCGACGACGCGCTCGGACTCGGCGTCGGCGAGGGGCGCGTGCCGACGGTGATTCTCGTCGCCGGCGGCGAGGAGGCCGACGAAAACGCCGCCGCCGACGCGCTCGACGTCGTCGACCCAGCACCGACGCTCGGCGAGTACGATCCGGCCCGCGTCCGGGACTTCTTCGACGTGAGCGACGCCGAGATAGCGGCGACGGACGGCGACCTCCCGGCGATCGTCCGCGAGCGGGTCGCCCTCCTCGACGTGGAGAAGTGACCGGGCGTCGCGGCGTCAGCCCTCGCCGGCGAGAAACTCCCGAAGCTCCGACCCGCACTCCCGACAGAGAATGACGTGGAGTTCGCCCTCCGCGTCGAGGACGTCGACGGCGGAGTAGACGTGCCCCGGATCGACGTCGTCGCCACACCGAACGCAGGGGTGGGTCCGGACGACCATATCGGACGTTCCACGGTCCGGGAGATAACTCTGGCCCCGATCACTCGCCGGTCGAGGGCTCCCGGTCGCTCGTCGGTGCGGCGGGGGCCGCCCCCGACGGCGGGACGGAGATACCCGCCGACAGGAGGACGAGGATGCTCCCGAAAACGAGGAGGCCGGCGGCGACGAACGCCAGCCGATAGCCGAACGTGTGGGCGAGCAAGCCGCCGGTGATGCCGCCGATACCGCCCCCGAGTCCCGACAGCGCCGCGTAGAGGCCGAGCGCCTCGCCGCGGACGTCGGCCGGTGCGATGCGCGAGACGAGGCCGGCGGCGGTGACGGCGACGACGGCCCACGTCAGGCCGACGAGGGCGAAGACGACGCCGATGCCGACGGCGCGGAGCGCGGGCGACGCGAGGAGGCCGACGAGGCCGACGAGGGGGAACAGAACGACCCGGGTGCTCAGCGCGCCGAGTTGCAGGCGCTGCGGGCTGATTCGAGCCGTGATCCGACCGACGGGGACGAAGGCGACGGCGCTCGCCAGACTGGAGACGATGAAGAACGCGAAGATGGTCGCGGAGGGGTAGTCGAGCGACGTGAGATACGCCGGCGCGGGGCCGAAGAAGACGGAGAACGCGACGCTGAAGACGAACGCGGTCAGGAGGTACCGGCGGAGCGCGGGCGGATAGCGGGTGCGGAAGCGACGCATCCCGAGAGACCGTATCGAGAAGATGGCCCGCGACGGCGCGTACGGCACGAGTTTCACGTACCGGCCGCTCCCGAGGATCGTGCGAGCGAGGACTCGCGTCGACCGGGCGACGCGGGCCGGGGACGTCGTCGCCTCGGGTGGGAGCCAGTAGAACGCCAGCGGCACCGCCGCCAGCGAGGCGACGGCACAGAGGAGAAAGAAGGTGCGCTGGGCGAAGAGCGCGCCGTATCGGATCGAGACGGCACCGATCCACACCGACCCGACGACCAGACCGCCGACCCAGCCGTAGCGCTGGTAGGCGTTCAGCAGACCGATGCGCGTCTCCCACTCCCGTTCGGGGACGCGCTCGATCATGAACAGCGTGACGACGGGCGTCGCGGCGGCGACGACGAACCAGAGCACGCCGTTCGCCACCAACACCGACCCGAGGTCGGAGAGAAACGGAAACGCGGCGAGGACGAGTCCCGTACCGACGAGCGTCACCATGACGAACGTGCGGCGCTGGCCGGTCCGGTCGGCGAGTCGCCCCCAGATGAGCGCCCCGGGACGCCCGCGAGTCCCGCCGTCGCTTCGAGCGCGCTCGCGACGAACGGATCGGCACCCAGTTCGATGGCGTAGAGCGGGACGAGGAGCGACGCGGCACCGATGGCGGCGTAGCCGAGCGCCCACGCGTAGAGCCACCGATCGGAGCGGTGCTCGCTCGCCGCCGCGACGGCCGACCCTGGATCGAACACGGTCGAAACAGCGCAGGCCGAGGATATATCTTCTGGGCCCGACCGGTGTCAGCCGTCGACGAGGGTCACGCCCTGACCTCGAAGCGCGCACCGCCGTCCGCGGACTCCGTGAGGTCGACGGTCCAGCCGTGTCGCTCGGCGACCGCGGACACGATAGTCAGCCCGAGACCCGTGCTGCCGCCCTCGCTTCGCGTGGTAAAGCCCGACTCGAACACCGACTCCCGGACGTCCTCGGGGACGCCCGGGCCGTCGTCCTCGACGAAAAAGCCGGGGGCGTCGTCGAGCGGACCGACCCGAACGGTGACGTCGACCTCGTACTCGACGGTGTCGGCCGGAGCCGCCGCGTTCTGACCGCGCGTCGCACCGCGTTCGTCGGGGGCGTCCCGACTGCTCGTCGAACCGTGTTCGACGGCGTTCCGGAAGAGGTTCTCGAAGAGGTTGCCGAGGAGACTCCGGTCGGCCTCGAACGCGACCGATCCGGTGACCTCGAGGGCCGCGCCGCGCGTCTCGACGTGCTCCCACGCGCGTTCGGCGGCGTCGCGGAGCGTCACGACTTCGAGCGCTTCGGGTTCGGATTCCCGCGCGAGGATCAGCGCGTCCGAGATGATGTCGTTCATCCGGGTAAGCGCGGTGCGGATGTGCTCCATCTCCGCCCCGTCGACCCGGTTGGAGAGCGCATCGAGGTAGCCCTGCGCGACGGTCAGCGGGTTGCGGAGGTCGTGCGAGAGGACGCTCGCGACGGTCCGTAACCGCTCGTTCCGGCGCTCGACCGCGAGTTCGCTCTCCTTGCGGTCGGTCACGTCGAGATGGCTCACCTGTACGTAGCGCTCCCCGCCGACCGCGTAGGTGGCCGCGTACATCAGGAACCAGCGCCGCTGCGTCGGCGAATGGCAGGGGTACTCGAACGAGAACGACTCCTCGTCGCCGGCGAGGAGGTCCCGGAGGCCCGCGGCGATTTCGCGGGCGTCCTCGTCGCCGGCGTCGGCAGCGGCGTCGCACACGTCGAGGTAGTTCTCGCCCAGCGTGCTCGGGTCGCCGACGAGGTCGTTCTCGCGGGCGAACTCCCGCCACTGGAGGTTCGTGTAGACGATGGTCCCTGAGGCGTCGAGGACCGCGAACTCGAACGGGAGCGTCTCTACTGCTCCTCCAGAACGCCGTCGACAGACTGCATATGTACACGTGACGGCGGATGCATTTATATTGGCTGGGCGCGGTCGACGCGCGACCTCTCACTCGGCGTTCACGATCGTCGTCTCGTCCGCCGTCGCGTGGTGGACGGCGACGGCGTGTCGCGTGTGTCGGGCGTGCGTCTCGGCCCACCGGTGGACGGCCTCCTCGGAGAGGCGCTCGACGCCGTCCGGACAGTGTTCGCAGGTGGCGCGCCACGTCTCGACGTCGTCGGGGAAATGCCCCGTGTGACGTTTGTGGTCGAGCGCGAACTGCGTCACCGCCTGGTTGCCGACGAGCAACTCGTCGAGTTCGTAGCCGAGCGACCACTCGCGGCCGCAGCGGCGACAGGAGACGGTCGGCGCGTCGTCTACGCCGTCCGGCGGGGACTCGTCGTGTTCGGACACAGTCCCAGTTGTGGTCTGAGCCATTTCAACGTGGGCGTTCGAGCACGCGAATCAGTTTCGATAATTAGCCCGGAGCATCTTTAAGTGATCCTGCGAATGGACTCCGTGTACGTGTCTCACGGGACGACCATCGCAGTGATGGCGCTCGTGGCCGCGACGGTGGCGATGCCCTCGCCGGGTCGGGAATCGCCGTCGCGGACGCGAGTGGACCGACCATCACGCTCCGGGCAGACGGGTCGACGATCACCGACGGTAACTCGATTCGCGTGGCGTCGAATCCCGAACTCGAGGTATCGGCTACGGCCGAAACCGACATCGGCGTCGTCTCCGTTCGAATCGACGGGAGGACGGTCGAGACGTTCGACCCGAACGGGAACCGGGGCGACTACACGGTCACCCCGGAGTTGTCGAGCGGCGATCACACGCTGACGGTCGTCGCTCACGCGGAGACGACCAGCACGGTCCAGGCCACCATAACCAAGGACGCGATCGGGCCCGAAGTCCGGTTCACGTCGCCGTTCCTCCGGAACCGGGACGCCGCGAAGCCGGACCGGATCGTCCTCTCGAACGCGAGCGTCACGCTCGCCGGGCGCGTCTTCGACCAGTCGAACGTCTCGTCGATCCGCATCGAGCGGTCGTACAGTTTCGGTGCCGAAACGGTCCACGACGTGTACGATCTGAAACCCGGCGAATCGTTCGAGCAATCCATCTTCCTCGGCTACGGGACGAACGTCGTCACCGTCACGACCCGCGACGAACTCGGTAACGTCGAGACGTACGAGGTCGAACTCGTCGCGCGCGACAACCGCGCACCGAACGTCACCGTCACCGACGTCGAGTGGCTCTCGGCGTCGAGCATCCGCGTCACCGGCTACGCCGAGGACGACGTCCAACTGAAGTCCGTCACCGTCGGCAAGACCAGCGTCACGGATCGGCGAGTCCTGCTGGCGACGGAGGACCGAGAACCGGATCGGTCCGGTCGGCGCGCCGAGTTCACCGGCGTCGTGAGCACGCCGCGGGAGGCGCTACTGATCACGGCGACCGACCACTCGGGGAAAACCACCACCCAGGGCGTCCGGCTCTCCTCTTTCGCCGTCCCCGAGGTCCATCTCGACGAATCCGCGACCGCGCGGACCGACGACGGCGTGTACGTCGAAGGCGTCGTCCTCAGGGGAGCGGTCAGCGACGTGACCGTCGAAACCGTCTCGAAGGAGACAGGAAGAATCGTCGACGTCGCCGTCCCGTACCACGGTCGCCCGACGGAGACGCGAATCCCGTTCGAGACGCGCCTCGAACCCGCCGACGGCCCGACGACGGTCCGCGTTCGCGTCCTCGACGCGACGGGGACCGAACACATCCTGAGACGGACCGTCGTGCCGGAGTCGACCGCGACGGCCACGGCGACAGCGACGGCGGAGCCGGCGGCGACGGACCGCCCGAGCGACGCCGATTCCACCGCAACGCCGTCCGACGACGCGGCGTCCGTCGAGAGCACCGCCCCGGCCGACGACGGCGGGATTCGGCTGGAAATCCCCGTCGTCGGCGTCGGCGTGACGATCCCCGGGCCGAGCGCCCTCGGGTTCACGCTCGGCGTGCCGTTGACGGGGATGAGCGTCAACGTGCCGGGCGTCGGCGTCCTCGGCGGCATAGCGCTGGTCCTCGGCGGGACGCTCGTCGGTCGGTTCAGGTAAACGGCGTTACTCCGTCGCGGAAGCTACGCCGAGCGATGACGGACCCACGCGCGACTGTCGTCTGCGCGGAGTGCGCCCTCGAAGAGACGTTCGCGACCCTCGGAGCGGCCCGAACCGCGATCGAGATCCACCGCACGGAGACGGGCCACGACGCGGCGTGGGAACTCGGTCGGCTCGCGTCGGGCGTCGAACGCGCCGGCGACGACGCCGGCGTCTGCGGCCGGGAGGCGTGTGCGAATCCGGACTCGCCGCTCGCCAGCCGCGAGTGACGGCCCGGCCCGGAGAAGAACGCCCCGTTTCGCGACGAAGGCGGTGAGAGACCGTCCCGCTACGTCGGTTCGGGCGGCGCTGAGGAATCGACCGCCGGAGGAAGTAGTCCCACCAGGATTCGAACCTGGGTCGTTGCCCCCAGAAGGCAACAGGATTGGCCACTACCCCATGGGACTCCACTTCGTTCGTCCCATGCGCATCGCAATCCGTCCGGATTGCTCAACCCCATGGAACTCCACTCCGTTCTACCTCGCCGCCCCATGTAAGCGTTGCGCGTTCGACCGGGCGTGTGACACCGGTCCACACCCTCGTTCGTGCATATATCGTCACGTATATGTGGACGAGTTATGCAGTACCGTGTATGTACGTCGGCCGATTCATCGTCGTCGGCCCCGGCATCGGGGCCTACCGCGTCTCCTCGCGGTCGTTTCCGAACCGACACGTCACCGACCGCGACGGCACGCTGACCGTCGCCCCCACCGCGGACGCCCCCGAGACGGACAACCCCTACATCTCGTACAACTGCGTCCGCGAGAGCGACGGCCGCGCCGTCGTCGGCAACGGGTCGCAGGTCGACCCCATCGCGGAGAAACTCGACCTGGGCTACCCGCCGCGCGACGCCCTCGCCACCGCCCTCCTGTCGCTGGATTACGAGAAAGACGACTACGACACGCCGCGCATCGCGGGCGTCGTCGAGGCGGAAACGGCCACCGTCGGCATCGTCCGCGAGGACGCCCTCCTCGTCGAACGGGTCGGCGAGCCGACGCTGGTCGCCACCTACGAGGAGAACCGGCCGCGGGCCGTCGACTTCGGGGCGACGAACGCCGCGGCGGCCGCCCGCGAGGTCTACGACCTGGACTACGAACACGCCGTCTGTGCGGCGGGCGTCGAAGTCGACGACGGGGTCGCCACGGCCGTCGTCAACGGCGACGGAGACTAACGTCCCGAGTCCCTACGCCGCCCCATGCAGGTCGGCGTCGTCTCCGATATCCACGGCAATCGCATCGCGCTCGAAGCGGTCCTCGACGACATGCCGCCCGTGGACCGACTGGTCTGTGCCGGCGACGTCGTCGGCTACAACCCGTGGCCGGCGGCGTGCGTCGCGGCGGTCCGCGACCGCGAGATACCGACCGTGATGGGCAACCACGACCGGGCCGTCGCCAGCGACACCGGCTTCCGGTTCAACTCGATGGCGAGCGCGGGCGTCGAGTTCACGCGTCGACGCCTCGCTGACGACGCCCTCGCGTGGCTCGCGGACCTCCCCGCCGAGCGCACCGCCGTGGACGGCCGGGTGAAACTCGTCCACGGCCACCCCGACGATCCGGACCGCTACACCTATCCCGACGAGTTCTCGCCGCGGATGCTGGACGGCGAGGACGTCCTCGTGACCGGTCACACCCACGTGCAGGGCCACCGCGTCTTCGACGAGGGGATCGTGATGAATCCGGGGAGCGTCGGCCAACCGCGCGACGGCGACCCGCGAGCGGCCTACGCGGTGGTCGATCTGGATTCGCGCTCGGTCGACGAACGCCGCGTCGACTACGACGTCGACGCGGTGGTCGACGCGATCGAGACGGCGGGGCTACCGGAGCGAATCGGAACCCGGCTGTACGAAGGTCGCTAAAACTCCTGGTCCTGGACGATTTCGAGCGTCTCTTCCCTGTCGTCCCAAGCGACGATGATGGCGACGGAGGTGGCGCTCGTGATGATGTCGTGGATGTTGATGCCCGCCTCCGAGATCGGCTGGACGATGTCGAGGATGATGCCGGGGCGGTTCGGGAGTTCGCCGCCGGTGACGCGGATGATGGCGAACTCGTCTTCGACGGTGACCGACGAGAGCGTGTCGTCGTCGATGACCTTCTCGTGGAGGACGAACTCGGCTTCCTCGGCGACGTCCTCGTTGACGTAGAACGTGACCGAGTCCATGCCGCTGGCGACGGCGTCGATGTTGATGTCGGCCCCCGAAGCGCCTGCGCGAGTTCGGCGAGGATGCCCGGCCGGTTGCGGAGCGCCCGCCCCGCGACGGTGAGGCAGGCGAGGCGCTCCTCCTGCATGTCGATGAGGTTCTCGAACTCGCCTTCGATGAGCGTCCCGCCGGCGAGCAGGTCGCCGTGCTGGTAATGGACGACCCGAACGGTGAGGTCCTGGTCCTTGTAGGAGAGCGCGCTCGGGGCGACGACTTCGGCCCCGCGAAACGAGAGATTTCGGAGTTCGTCGACGGTGATGCGGGCGACGTTTCGAGCGCCTTCGACGACGCGCGGATCGCCCGTCATGACGCCCTCGACGTCGGTGACGATGACGACCTCGTCGGCGTCCATGAACTTCCCGAGCATCACGGCCGTCGTGTCGGAGCCGCCCCGACCGAGCGTCGTCACCTTGCCGTCGATGGTCTGGGCGAGAAAGCCGGTGATGACGGGGACGACGTCGTCGAGTTCCGACGCGAGTTGGTCGGCGCGCGCCATCGTCGACTCAACGTCGACTTCGCCGTATTCGTCGGTGATGATCGGCCAGTCCTCGCTGCCGGGTTCGACGAACTTGGCGTCGACGCCTCGGGCCGAGAGCGCGGCCTTCAGCATCCGGACGCTGATGCGTTCGCCCATACTCACGATCTCAGCCCGGTCGGAGTCCTCGGCCGAGAACGTGATCTCGTCGAGGAGGTCGTCGGTCGTGCTACCCATCGCGCTGACGACGACGGCGATCTCGTGGCCCTCGGTGACCGCCTTGGCGACGGTGTCGGCGGCACGCTCGATCCGGTCACCGCTCCCGAGCGAGGTGCCCCCGAACTTCGCGACTACGCGCATCCGGGGTCCTCCTGTTGCGTACAGTACTCAAACATGGAAAGGGATAGCGAGATGGACGCTAATAACTGTGTTCACTTGGGTCGAAAGCCCGCGTCTCGGGGCGGATATTTAACTCGCGCGGGACGAAAGAGCCGACATGGAGGTACGCGACGCCGTCGAATCCGACGCCGAGGACCTCGCATCCATCGCGGACATCCCGGCGGACGTGCTCCGGAATCTCATCCACGACCGGACGGTCAGAGTCGCCATCCGCGAGGGCACCGACGCCGGCCCCCACGCCGACGCCGAATCGGCCGAGACGGATCACCTCGGATTCGTCAGTTACGACGTAAAAGACACCACGGTCCACGTCACACAGCTCGCCGGATCGCGAGACGCCTGTGAGCGACTGCTGGCCGAACCGGTACGGTTCGCCGCGAGCGAGGGGATGTCCGTCGAGTTCCTCGTTCCCGAAACGAACGACCGCATCCAGAACGCCGCCGAGGCCGCCGGCTTCGAACGACGCGGGATGGGACCGCGGTTCGACGGCGAGGCGACGGTGCGGTACGGCTGTGACCCGCGGTAGGCCGGGCGGGACTCAGACGAACTTCCGCACGGTCAGCTCCAGCGTATCCAGGTCGAGAATCGGGGCGAATCCGGCGTCGGGGTCGATGTTGACGCTCTTCTGGAACGCGGTCTGTGCCTGCCAGCACCCGCTGTTGACCGCGAGGACGTTGTGGTACTTCCCCAGCCGAGTTTGTGGACGTGGCCGGTGTGGAAGACGTCGGGGACGTCGTCGATGACGAGGTAATCTTTCTCCTCCGGCGCGAGCCGCATGTGTCCGCCGTACTGCGGGGCGACGTGGCGTTTCTTGAGGAGTTGATACATCGCCTTGTGCGGGTCGCCGTAGCTGGCTTTCTCCTCGGGGAGTTCGGCGATGACCTCGTCGAGCGAGACGCCGTGGTACATCAACACGGAGACGCCCTCGACGGTCACGGTGGAGGGGTTGCCGGTGATGCGGGCGTCGTGGGCGGACATGATCGATCGGAGTTCCTCGTCGAACCCCGGTTGGGGCTCGGCCAACCGGACCGCGTCGTGGTTGCCCGGAATCATCACGATTTCGAGGTCGCCGGGCACCTCCTTGAGGTACTCGCTGAACGCCTCGTACTGGTCGTAGATGTCGACGACGTCGAGCTCCTCGTCCTGGTCGGGGTAGACGCCGACGCCCTCGACCATGTCGCCGGCGATGAGGAGGTATTCGACGTGTTCGGCCTCGCGCGTGTGTAGCCAGTCGGTGAAGCGATGCCAGGCGTCGGCCATGAACTCCTGACTGCCGACGTGGACGTCCGAGATGAGGGCCGCCTGGACGTGGCGGTCCGCCGTCGTGGGGCGATAGGTACGGGGGACGTCCGGGAAGTGAAGCGAGTCCACGAACAGGATGCCCGCGTCGTCCGCGAGCGTGCCCTCGACGGCGACGCACTCGTCCAGCAGGAGTTCGTCGACCTGGTCGGCGATGTCCCGGTCTTTGGTGACGAGACAAGGGAAGACGCCGGTCGTGTCCTCCAGTTCGACGATCCAGTGACCGTTGGCCGACGACCGGACGTCGTTCACGAGGCCGACCATCGAGGCGTCGCTGCCGCCGGTCATCTCCTGGATCGCCGTGGCGGGTCGGTGATTGACGCGCCCGCGGAGGCGCTTCGAGAGGCGCTCGTACCGGTCGCGGAAGACGGTCACGAACTGCTCGTACTCCCCGTCCCGGTGCTCCGCCCGGTGACGTCGCCTTCGATCTCGATGGACCGGCGCTCGGCGGTCGACGACCGCTCCCACGACCCCTCCGTTTCAGGTGGAACACCCCCGCTTCGTCGGGGGACGTATCGGGAGGTGTTCCAGTCGAAACGGAGGGGTCTCGCGTCGATGGCTGCTCGGCGTGAGCGTCGCGTTCGTCGGCCCCGTGGTGGGTCGTACCGTCGTTTCCCGTGGGACCCGACTCGGGAGGGGAGTCGGCGGTCGCGGACGAGTCGGCGGTCGCGGACGAATCCGGCGTCACAGCGGGGGTCGACGACGGGCCGGCGGCCGGCGACGTCGGCGAGTCCGCCGCGAGCGAATCTGCCTCGAGGACGGTCCTGACGTCCTCGGCGGTGAGGCGCAGTGCGTCGTCGGGAGCGTCCTCGACGGCGCGTCCGAGGGCCGTCGCCGGGTCGGCGGCCGACGCGATGAGCGTCACCGCCTCGCGTTCGGCGTTGTATCCGCGGCGGGCGAGTTCGCGGACGATGCGCGACGGCGTCTCGAGAGGCACAGAGAGGAATAGACGGGGCGGGAAAAAAGCGTGCCGAAAGCTCCGATATCCCGAACCCAGAAGCTTCAACTCCGGGGACGAAGAAAGGATGGCAATGAGTTCCGACGACGGTCGGCGGCCGCCGGAGCAGCCGTCGGGCGAGTCGAGCGCCGATCTGCTGGGTCGACTGCGGACGGCCGAGCGAGGGCCGTTGATGGTCGTCCGCGAGTTCGTGGTGAGCGTGACCGCCGTCGCCTTCGTCGGCCTCCTCCTGTTTTCCATCAGTGGCATCTGGCCGCCGATGGTCGCCGTCGAGAGCGGGAGCATGGAGCCACACATGCACCGTGGCGACCTCGTGTTCGTCACCGAACCGGGGCGGTTCGCCCCCGACGCCGCCCACGGCGACACCGGCGTCGTCACCCACCGGAACGGCGAACGCGTCGGCTACCGTAAATTCGGCGGCTACGGCTCCGTCGTCGTCTACGACACCCCCGGATCGAACGGCGCGCCGATCATCCATCGCGCCCGTTTCTGGGTCGAGAAGGGGAGAACTGGTACGGCAAGGCCGACGAGTCGTATCTCGGTGCCGAGAGCTGTTCGGAGCTACCGAACTGTCCGGCCCCGAACGCCGGGTTCATCACGAAAGGCGACAACAACCCGAGCTACGACCAGGTCAACGGCATCGCCGCCGACCCGATTCGACCGGAGTGGATTACGGGCGTCGCCCGCGTCAGAATTCCATATCTCGGCTGGATCCGACTGGCGTTCGCCGGCGTCACGACGGACGCGCCGATGTGGGCGGGCGTCTCCGTCGACCGGGCGAGCCTCGTGGCGGTCGACCGCTCGCCGGCCGCGACGTGAAATCGGAACCGTCGCCAGGCGATCAGTTGTCGAACCGGGCCTGCACGAACGGCTGTGCCTCCTCGATGTCGCCGAGACGGGAGTCAGAGAGGAGGACGGCCTCCGTCTCGTCGATGGGCACCGAGAGGCTCATCTCCTTGGTTCGGCCGTAGCGGCCCTTCGAGACGACGACGGCGTTGACGATGCCGAGCATGTCGAGTTCGGAGATGAGGTCGGTGACGCGTCGCTGGGTGAGGACGTCGGCGTCGATCTCCTCACAGAGGCGCTTGTAGATGTTGAACACCTCGCCGGTGTTGATGTTGTGGACGCCGTTTTTCTCGAGGAGGATGATGGCAAAGAGGACGATCTTCGACTGCGTGGGGAGCGTCCGTACTACTTCGACCACGCGGTCGAGTTCGATCTTGTCCTGTGCCTGGCGGACGTGGCGTTCCTCGACGGTGTCGGCCTGGCCGCGTTCGGCGAGTTCGCCCGCGGTGCGCAGGAGGTCGAGAGCGCGGCGGGCGTCGCCGTGTTCCTGGGCGGCGAAGGCCGCACACAGCGGGATGACGTCGTCGGTGAGCGCGCCCCCTTGAACGCGACGTCGGCGCGGTGCTGGAGGATGTCGCGCAACTGGTTGGCGTCGTACGGCGGGAAGACGATCTCCTCCTCGCCGAGCGAGGATTTCACCCGCGGGTCGAGGAAGTCGGTGAACTTCAGGTCGTTCGAGATACCCATGATGGAGATACGCGAGTTCGAGAGTTCGGAGTTCATCCGCGAGAGGTTGTAGAGCGTGTCGTCGCCGGACTTCTCGACGAGTTTGTCGATCTCGTCCAGCATGATGACGACGACGCGTTCGTGGTAGTCGACTGCCTCGAAAAAGGAGTTGTAGACGCGGTCGGTCGGCCATCCGGTCATCGGTACCGCCTCCATCTCCTCGCGGTCTGACTCCAGGGTCTCGATCCGATCCTCGACGTCGCCGACGGCGTCGAAGTCGGTCTCGTCGAGGCGGGACCGGTCGTCCCGGGCCGACTCGCACAACTCGCGGAGCTGATCCAGCCGGTCGCCGATGACCGCTTCGTTTTTCTCGACGAACTTGTTGGCGAGCTGGGCGAGGACGCGATACTGCGTGTCGGTCACTTCGCAGTTGATGTACTCGACTTCACAGGGGACGTCGTACTTCTGAGAGGTGGATTCGAGTTCCTGACTGACGAACTTCGCGCTCGCCGTCTTGCCCGTCCCCGTCTTCCCGTAGATGAGGATGTTCGAGGGGGTGTCGCCGCGCAGCGCGGAGACGAGGATGGTCGCCATCTGGTTTATCTGCTCGGTGCGGTGCGGGAGTTCGTGGGGAGTGTACGACGGCCGGAGGACCTCCTTGTTCTCGAAGATCGGCTCGCCCGACAACAGGTCGTCGAAGAGCCCGCGGCTCTCGTCTTCCTCGTCGAGGACGTCGATGTCGACGTTCCGCGAGATGTCGGTCGTCCGATCACGCCCCTCGTTTCCGTTAACGCCGCTCGCGCCGCTCGCGAGCGAGCCGATTCCAATGTCGTCCTCCGATTGTGTGTCGTCTTTGTCCATCTGAGCACCCCCTCGTTTCAGGTGGAGGACGCGGCCGTACCCCCGGTGAAACCGGCGTTACCCGGATGACCGTTCCTTCGACGGGGGCGGCCGCGTCCAGATGATGCAGGCGAAACAGAGGCGGAGTTGGTAGAAAAAGGTTGCCCTCCGGTCGCCGGCGTCGGTGGCGTCTCCCGATTCCACGGTCGGCGGGTCTGACCGCCCAGGAAGGTGACAGTCGGACACCTCTCGGACGCCGAACTGACTCCCGGAACACGCGTCGACAGAGACACCCGACGGGTCGTGTCTTCTGTACGGAATCCAACACCTCGCCCCCCACCCCTTCGTTTCGGGTGGAACGGGTGAACAGGGGTAGGGGGTCAGCGGCTGGCTAGAGAGGCGAACCTTTATGACCCCAGATGTCAAAATGGACCTGTACTGCAGGGATAGCTGTTTTAATCATCTCTTCGTATCTACTAGAAAAGGGTCGCTAGCGAAGTCGGCTCGGCGCGGCGTCGGGTGGAGGGGGCGTTCCACTCGAAACGGAGGGGTGGGGGGCCGACGGGCGGACACGACACGGACTCGCCTCTTCGACGGCAATTCCCTATCGGCGACAGTCCGTTCGACGCCGTCGTTCCGATCCCCGCCGGTCTCGTTCCCTGACAATCCGCCGGCTCGTCAGTTGCTCTCGTTCTCCGGACGCGCCTGCTACGCACCAGACGTGTCTTCTACGAGATAGATGTCTGACGCAAACTTAAGTGATCGCAAAAACGTTCTTCGCGCATACGCCCTCCGCGAACGCGAAATCGGGAGGTGCGGGAGGACAGGATGGGACTGCTCACAAACCTCAAAGATAGCATCACTCGCGTCACAGATCGGTTGTTCTCGGAGAGCGACCCGAAACGCATCGGCATCTACGGGCCGCCGAACGCGGGTAAGACGACGCTCGCGAATCGCATCGCTCGGGACTGGACCGGCGACGCCATCGGTCCCGAGAGTCACATTCCCCACGAGACGCGTCGCGCCCGCCGCAAGGAGAACGTCGAGATCGAGCGCAACGGCCAGTCGGTAACCATCGACATCGTCGACACGCCGGGCGTGACGACGAAGGTCGACTACAAGGAGTTTCTCGATCACGACCTGGAGAAAGAGGACGCGGTCCGTCGCTCGCGCGAGGCCACCGAGGGCGTCGCCGAGGCGATGCACTGGCTTCGCGAGGACGTCGACGGCGTCATCTACGTCCTCGACAGCACCAAGGATCCGTTCACGCAGGTGAACACGATGCTCATCGGCATCATCGAGAGCCAGGATCTGCCGGTGCTCATCTTCGCCAACAAGACCGACCTGGACGAGTCGAACGTCGGCCGCATCGAGAACGCCTTCCCCCAACACGAGACGGTGCCGCTCTCGGCGCTGGAAGGCGACAACATGGACGAAGTGTACGACAAGGTCGCGGAGTACTTCGGGTGATGACGATGCCCGAAGCAACCCCAACCGACGTCGACGGCGTTCAGATCGACCTCATCAGCGGGGCGCGCATGGAGAACCTCGCCAGCATGGAGAAGATCCGCCTCATCCTCGACGGCGTCCGCGAGGGGAACATCGTCATCTTGGAGGAAGGACTCACGCCCGACGAGGAGTCGAAACTCATCGAGGTGACGATGACCGAGATCAGCCCCGACGAGTTCAACGGCATCGAAATCGAGACGTATCCACGCTCGCAGACGGCCGACCGTAGCTTCCTCGACCGCCTGATGGGTCGCGAGTCGACGAAGAAACTCACCGTCATCGGTCCGGCGAACCAGATCGAGACGCTCCACAAAGACGAGAACCTCATCAGCGCGCTCGTCTCCCGAAAATAGATGCCCCACCAGTGCACGAACTGCGGGCGGACGTTCCCCGACGGCTCCAAGGAGATGCTCTCGGGATGTCCCGACTGCGGTGGGAACAAGTTCCAGTTCCACCCCGGTTCGGTGTCGGACGACGCCCAAGCGGCCGAGACGGATGCGTCCTCCACGTCTGCCGCGGATCTCGACCCCGACGCCGCGCCCGACCCTGAACCCGACGCCGCGACCGACGGGCTCGCCTCGAAGGCGAACGCCTCGGTCCGCGACTGGGTCCGCGGACGAACCGCCGACGCGCCGGACGACTCGTCCGCTCCGTCCGCCTCCCCTCGCCCACCCTCCCCTCCCGACGTCGACGACACCGAGGACACCGCGCAGGCGGACGCGCGACGCGACGTCGTCACGCCCGACGAACTCGCCGAGGCTGCGGACGCCGTTCCGTCCGACGAAGCAGCCACGGATCCCGCGGACGACGCCCCCGACCTCGCCGACCTCCGTGCGGAGCTCAACGAGCAGTTCGAATCCATCCGCATCGTCGACCGCGGCCAGTACGAACTGAACCTGATGGAACTCTACGACCGCGAGGAGTACATCATCTCGCTCCAGGAAGACGGCCGCTACGTCATCGAAGTCTCGGAACCGTGGCGCGACGACTGACCGCCCCTTTCGACGACTGACCGCCCGCTCCCGTCGGAACCCCTCCGTTTCCGTTCTATGACCCCGTTCGACGCCGCTGACCGTCCGCCCGTCCCGTTTCGACTCCACCGGAAACCGTCCCCTTCGGGACGGCTCCGAGGCCCGGCGACCGAGACTGAAGGGTTTAAGCGCCGTCGCACAGAGTGTCGAATCATGAGTCGAGCCACCAAGATCGTCGTCGGTACGGTGGGTGCATCGTCAGTCCTCGCGATCCTCCTCGTGGCAGCGACCCTCCTCGGGTAATGTTCTCCCGGCGGACGCTCCCGGACGATCTCGCGGACGTGCGAGCGGCCCACGCTCCCGACTGTCTCGTCCTCGACGTCGACACCGACTTCGAGACGCTCCCGCCGGCCGCCGCCGAAGATCTGGGTCTCCTCGTCGAGTCGCTCGACCCGGCGACGTACCCCGCCGAGTGGGTCCCCGAGGACGCCCCGCGTCTCCTCCACCGGTACGCGGGATCGGATTTCACCATCGGTCTCCCGAGCGACGGCACCGTGACGTGGACGCGCCAGACGGCCCCACCGATCGTTCTCGTGAAAGCGCGGGCCAGCGGGACGCCCGACGCGTTCCTGGATTTCCTGCTCGCCGAGGCGTTCGTCCAGCTCGGACAGGATGTCCCGGAGTCGTTTCTCCCCTTCTTCGACGGCCGCTACCCCGACCTCGACGAGCGCGTCCCCCTCGGCCCGGCCGGCGTCTTCCAGACCGCCGCCGCGCTGTACGAAGGGTGGGTCGGCCTGGGAACGCGTCCGGTCTTCGCCGACTGGGACGACGACTACCCGCGACTTCACGACGCGTGGGCCGACGCGGGCGAACGGCTGACTGACCGCGTCGAAAGCCTCCCTCGCGCCGTCGCCCGCGGCGAGACGTCGTTCGCGGACGCGACGGAACTCGCCTGCTCGGCCATCAAACACCGCCTCGACCTGCCGTCGCCGTTCGCGGCGCTCGACACGGCGGCGTACCGCGATCACGGCGCACCCTACGCCGTCAAGTGGGCCGAGAAAACCTTCGCGCAACTCGAGTAGCGCGTTCGGACCCGCAACTCCCGCTCACGCTCCTGCTCTCGCTCGCGCCCCCGTTCTCATTCTCGCTCGCGTCCCCGTTCTCGCTCTCGCTCACGCCCGACCGGCGAAGTCGACGTCGACGTTCCCGTCCACGTCGAGGTCGATGACGCCGTCGAACAGTTTCCGGAACCGCTGGAGCGTCTCCTCGTCGTGGACCTCCTTCGAGAGGTGGAACAGCCCCACGGCGTCGAACTCCGCCAGGAGATCGAGCAGGGCCTCCGTCGCGTCGTGGACCCGGTCCTCGTCCGCGTAGTACGCCATCTCGGTGAGGGAGTCGACGCTGATGCGCCGTTTGCCGTCGTGGGTCTCCAGAAACGCCCGGGTCTTGGTGAGGATGCCGTCCAGGTCGTCCGGCGCGGCGACGTAGTGGACGCGGTCGGACGGCCGTCGGGAGTAGCCCCGGTCGACCGAGAGGGTGTCGAGGATGTCGGCGCGTGACTCGTCGACGTCGTAATGTTCGAGCTTTTGCTCGACCTCTCGGGCCGTGGTCCGCGTCGAGATGACGAGGAAGTGGTCGGTGTCGACTTTCAGGAAATCCGTGTCGATGCGGTCGGTCTCGCCGATGCTCGGGTGCAAGAGGAGGAGTCCCGTCCCTCCGGGTATCGTCTCGGGCTCCTCGTCGATGGCGAGAGTGTACTCCATACGCGAATCACCGGTCGTACGGACTTAAGACTGCGGGTGGGCCCGGTCGTCCGTCACGAGCGTGGTTCGTCGGAGGGCTCCCGGACGTCGCCGTGCAAACGGTTTTGGTGCTGCCGCGGGTGGAAAAACCGTGACGCGTCGCCATCACGTCCTCGGTGGGGTGCTCGTCCTGCTGGCCGTCGCCACCGCGGTGGTGCTGGCCGACGTCCTCGGGACGGTGTTTTTCGCCGTCACCGTCGCGTATCTGCTCTCGCCGCTCCGGACGCGTCTGCGGGCCCGCGGTCTCTCCCCGTGGGTCGCCAGTGCCGTGGCCACGGCGACGGCGTTCGTCGCGCTCCTCGCCGTCGCTGCTCCGCTGATCGTCGTCCTCGCGGTTCGGCTCGACGCGCTCCTCGCGTTCATCACCGATCTGCCCGAGACGATCGCGTTCGACGCCTTCGGCTTCACCTACGTCGCGACCGTCTCGGACGTCCTCGCGACCACGCGGGCGACGCTCCGCGTCCTCGCGCGGTCGTTCGCACAGCAGGTCCCCGTACTGGCGCTGAAACTCGCCGTCTTCGTGATGGCCGTCTTCGCCCTCCTACACCGGCGACGGGAGGCGCGACGGGCCGTCCTCGCGACCGTCCCGTCGGGCTATCACGACGTCCTGTGGGCCTACGACCGACGCGCCCAGTCGACGCTCTTTGCCATCTACGTCCTGCAGGCGGCGACGGCGCTCGGCACGTTCGTCGTCGCCTTGCCCGTCTTCGCCGGCTTCGGGTACGCGACGCCCGTCGCGCTGGCGACGGTGGCCGCCGTCCTCCAGTTTCTCCCCATCGTCGGCCCGAGCATCCTCCTCCTCGGAATCGCGCTCTATCACCTCTCCGTCGGCGAGTCGTCGATGGCCGTCCTGATTCTCGTCGTCGGCGGCGTCGTCGTCGCGTGGCTTCCGGACGTCCTCGTCCGGCCGCGACTGGCCCGCGAGACGACGGGACTCCCCGGGAGCCTCTACTTCGTCGGCTTCGTCGGCGGCCTCCTCACCTTCGGGACCATCGGCATCGTCGCCGGCCCGCTCGTCATCGCTCTCGGTGCCGAGACGGCCGACCTCCTCGCCGACGAACTCCACGACGTGCCCGTGCGCGAGGACTGACTACTCGGCGCTCTCCAGCGGCCCGCCCCGCTCTTTCCACTCCGTCAGGCTCCCTCGTAGAATTCGACGTCGTCGTAGTCCAGATACCGGAGGACGATGAAGGTGTGGCTGATGCGCCGGGCGGTGTTACAGTAGAGGACGATCCGTCGGTCGGGCGTAATCCCCCGCCTGCGCAGGATGGATTCGAGTTCGTCGCGGGGTTTCAGCCCTCGGCTCGCCTCGTCGACGAGTTCGCGCCAGTCGAGCTGGACCGCGCCGGGGAGGTGTCCCTCCTCGAACTCCCAGGGTTCACGGGTGTCGACGACGACGGCGTCGGTGTCGAGGGCGTCGCGGACCGTCTCGTAGTCCACGAGCGGCGACGCCGACGCCGCCATTCGGGACGCCTCGTAGGCCGTCTCCTCGACGGTCGGCGTCTCGCGACTCGTCTCGTACTCGCGACTCCAGGCGCTGAAGTCGCCGTCGAGGAGATGCAACTTCTCGGGCGGGTGGCCGTACAGCAGCGCCGTCACGAGAAAGCGCGCGGCGAAGACGCCGTGTTCGTCGTCGTAGGCCACGAGGTCGTCGTCGGGAGCGACGCCCGCCGTCGACAGCAGGTCGTTCCAGACGTCCGGATCAGGGAGCATTCCTCGCTCGCGCCATCCTCGTCGTCGCGCTCGGCCGCGTGCGCTTCGCTCCGAAATCGATCGAAGGGGACGTTGACGGCCCCGGGAACGTGTCCGATGCCGTCGTACTCCCACTCGTCCCGGACGTCCACGACGCGGACCGCGTCGAGGCGGGATTCGACCCACGTCGCCGGGACGACCGCGTGTTCGTTCATGTCCCGGCGTACGTCGCCGCCCGGTTTAATTGCCACCCCATCCGCGCCGTTCGGACTGCGGCGTTCGATCGTGTCACCGATATCGGCAAATACTACCTCAGATCCGCCCCCGACCCCCGCCCACGACACCCCGGATTTCTCGGCTCGACAGGTAGTGGTAAATGTTGCCTCCACGTCGGAGGATGGGTCGTTCATGCCGTCACTGGGGGAGTTATGGACCCCGAGTGCGAAGGGGTGAGTGCTATGTCAAAGTACGCGAAGGACGTTCTCGTCTCGGCGGACTGGGTCGAGGACAACCTCGATTCGTTCCAGAGCGACGACCCGGACTATCGACTCGTCGAAGTCGACGTCGACACCGAGGCCTACGACGAGGGCCACGCCCCCGGTGCCATCGGCTTCAACTGGGAGACGGACCTGCAAGACCAGACCACGCGCGACATCCTCTCGAAGGACGACTTCGAGGCGCTGATGGGGAGTCACGGCATCACCGAGGACTCCACCGTCGTCCTGTACGGTGACAACTCCAACTGGTTTGCGGCCTACACCTACTGGCAGTTCAAATACTACGGCCACGACGACGTCCGCCTGATGGACGGCGGCCGCGACTACTGGCTCGACAACGACTACCCGCTCTCCGAGGACGTGCCGAGCTTCCCGGTCGTCGACTACGAGGCGTCCGGGCCTCGCGAGAGCATCCGCGCCTACCGCGAAGACGTCGAACACGCCATCGACCGCGGTCTGCCCCTCGTGGACGTTCGCTCGCCCGAGGAGTTCCGTGGCGATATCCTCGCACCCCCGGGACTTCAGGAGACCGCCCAGCGCGGCGGCCACATCCCCGGTGCGAAGAACATCTCGTGGGCCGCGGTCACCAACGACGACGGGACGTTCAAGAGCCGCGAGGAGATCGAGCAGCTCTACGCCGAGGAAGGCATCGACGGTGAGGGGACGACCGTCGCCTACTGCCGCATCGGTGAGCGATCCTCCGTCGCCTGGTTCGCGCTCCACGAACTCCTCGGCTACGAGGACACCATCAACTACGACGGATCGTGGACCGAGTGGGGCAACCTCGTCGGCGCGCCCGTCGAGACGGGCGACGCGGACGAGTAACCGCCCGGTCGACGCCGTCGCGGTCGATCCAGCGCCGCCTCGACGCCACGACCGCCGACCGGCCGCCCCCGCGTGACGGGAATCGTCCCCGGCCGCTTTTTGGCGATGCTTACAAACGCCGGGCGGCCGTAGCCGTCCTCATGGACGGAACGACGTTCGCCGAACGGTTGCGGGACGACATGGAAACCGAACTCTCGCGACTCGGCTCCTCGAAGTGGCTCTACGCGCTGACGGACGGCGAGATGGTCGGCCCCGCCGTTCGGGCCGCGGCCGACGACAGCGCCGAGACGACGGCGCGCCTTTTCGCCGACTGGGCCGAGAGCGAGGACGACGCCGACGCGGCCGCGCTCTTCGAGGACGCCGCCGCCGACAGCGAAGACCATCGCGACGCCATCGACTCCGACGAGGGGCTGCCGGACGCCCACCGCCCGACGTACGAGGTGCTCTCGGGACAGGACGACACCGTTTCCCGCGTCGCCGGCCTCCTCGGCCAGTCGCTGGTCGAGAGCCAGACCGTCTCCCAGATGGTCGGCTTCTTCGTCGGCGACGCGGACCCCTCCTCGGCCGAGACGTTTCGCTCCATCCGGGCGGACGTCGACGACCACTACGACCGCGCCGTCGCCCTCCTCGACGACGTCTGCGAGACCGACGACGACTGGGACCGCGCCGAAACCATCGCGCGAACCGTCGTCGAAGCGGCCTACGACCACTACGTCGAGACGCTCGAATCCATGGGCGTCGAGCCCAAGAACGTCTGTTAGCCCGTCGAGTCGATCCCTTTCGTCCGCATCTGCTGTGTGAACCGTCTTTCGGACACGTCAGCACTTCCAGTCGAAACGAAGGGGTCGACGCCGCCGTTCAGACTCCCTCGACGGTCTCGCGGTAGTTCTTGACGGCTTCGATCGCCGCCTCCACTCGCTCCGCCGCCTCCCCTTCGAGTTCCTCGCGCAGTTCGTTCAGGGCGTTCGTGTGCCGTGCGAGTCGGCCGTGGTCTGGCCCCGAGTCCCGCGTCGCGAGCGCCGCGAGCTGGTTCGACTGGTCGGTGAGTCGCCGCGCCGCGTCGCCGTCCGCCAGTTCGCTCGCTCGTTCCAGGGCCTCGCTCGCCGTTCGGAGTTGTTCCCGTGCCATACTGTCACGTTTCGTGACGGGCGACAAAACGGTTTGGCCTCCCGTTCGTCTCGACGGGAGGCGACGCGCGTCCCATCGGATCCGACGAACGGGGTGCGTCGACGCCGTGGAGGCGCGGGCGGCCCGCCGCTTTCCAAGCGAATCCGTCAAGTGCCTGAGCGTCCAACTGCTCCTACTGTGAGTGACGCGAATTCGGGGCCGCTCTCGCCGGACCGTCCCGACGCCGAACGCCCGTTCCGGGTCGACGCGCCGTTCGACCCGGCGGGCGACCAACCGGACGCCATCCGCGAGCTGGTCGCGGGCTACGAATCGGGGATGGACGAACAGACGCTCCTGGGCGTGACCGGCTCGGGCAAGACCAACACCGTCTCGTGGGTGATCGAGGAGATACAGCAACCCACGCTGGTCATCGCCCACAACAAGACGCTGGCCGCCCAGTTGTACGAGGAGTTCCGGAGCCTCTTCCCGGACAACGCCGTCGAATACTTCGTCTCCTACTACGACTACTACCAGCCCGAGGCGTACGTCGAGCAGACCGACACCTTCATCGACAAGGACGCCTCCATCAACGACGAGATCGACCGCCTGCGCCACTCGGCGACCCGATCGCTGCTCACCCGCGACGACGTCATCGTCGTCGCCTCCGTCTCGGCCATCTACGGCCTCGGCGATCCGCGAAACTACGTCGACATGTCGCTCCGGTTGGAGACCGGCGACCGGATCGATCGCGACGAACTGCTCGCTCGCCTCGTCGACCTGAACTACGAGCGCAACGACGTCGACTTCACCCAGGGGACGTTCCGCGTGCGCGGCGACACCGTCGAGGTGTTCCCGATGTACGGCCGCTACGCCGTCCGCATCGAGTTCTGGGGCGACGAAATCGACCGGATGATGAAACTCGACGTCGTGGAGGGCGAGGTCAAATCGCAAGAGCCCGCCGTCCTCGTCCACCCGGCGGAACACTACTCCATCCCCGAGGATCGACTGGAGCGCGCGATCGGCGAAATCGAGGACCTGATGGAAGAGCGGGTCAGCTACTTCGAACGACAGGGCGACCTCGTCGCTGCTCAGCGGATCGAGGAGCGCACCACCTTCGACCTGGAGATGCTCCGCGAGACGGGCTACTGTTTGGGGATCGAGAACTACTCCGTTCACCTCTCGGATCGCGACTCCGGCGACGCGCCCTACACCTTGCTGGATTACTTCCCCGACGACTTCCTCACCGTCGTCGACGAGTCCCACCAGTCCCTGCCCCAGATCCGCGGGCAGTTCGCGGGCGACAAATCGCGCAAGGACTCGCTCGTCGAGAACGGCTTTCGCCTCCCCACCGCCTACGACAACCGCCCGCTCACGTTCGAGGAGTTCGAGGAGAAGACGGACCAGTTGCTCTACGTGAGCGCAACGCCGGGCGACTACGAACGCGAACACTCCGAGCAGGTGGTCGAACAGATCGTCCGGCCGACGCATCTCGTCGACCCCGCCATCGAGGTGGCCGACGCCACGGGCCAGGTCGACGACCTGCTGGATCGCATCGACGAGCGAACCGACCGCGGGTCGTCGGAGACGACCACCGAAGGCGGCAAGGCCGCCGGAGAGCGCGTCCTCGTCACCACGCTCACCAAACGCATGGCCGAGGACCTCACCGAGTATCTGGAGGAAGCGGGCGTCGCCGTCGAGTACATGCACGACGAGACGGACACCCTCGAACGCCACGAACTCGTGCGCGGCCTCCGCCTCGGCGACTTCGACGTCCTCGTCGGCATCAACCTGCTTCGCGAGGGGCTGGACATCCCCGAGGTGTCGCTGGTGGCCATCCTCGACGCCGACCAGGAGGGGTTCCTGCGCTCGACGACGACGCTCGTCCAGACGATGGGGCGGGCGGCCCGCAACGTCAACGGCGAGGTGGTCCTCTACGCCGACGAGACGTCCGACGCTATGGAAGACGCTATCGCGGAGACGCGCCGCCGTCGTCGCATCCAGCGCGAGTTCAACGAGGAACACGGCCACGAACCGAAGAGCATAGAGAAGGCGGTCGGCGAGACGAACCTCCCGGGGAGCAAGACGGACGCGTCGGGCGTCGACGGCGACGCCCCCGAGACGGCCGAGGAGGCCCGCGCGCGGATCGCGGCGCTCGAAGACCGGATGCACGAGGCCGCCGACAACCTCGAATTCGAACTCGCCGCCGACATCCGCGACCGGATCCGGGACCTCCGACAGGAGTTCGACGCCGACGACGGCGTCGAACCCGAACTCGACCCCGACTTCTGAGGGGTCCGCGACACCGCGCCCGTCGATCGGCCACTACCCTTTTGCTCGAACCGCCCGCAACGAACGGATATGGCCCGCGCCGAACTCGACGTGGACGACCTGCTGAAAGTCGTCCTCGTCCTGATCCTCGTCTGGCTCGTCCTCGAAATCCTCGGCGAGGTGCTCGACGTCGTCCGGGGCGTCTTCAGTCTCTTGCCGTCGGTCATCGGCGTCGCCCTCGTCGTCCTCATCGTCCTCTGGCTCCTCGACCGAATATGAACAACCGAACGCTGATACGTCGCCGCCGCCGACGTCGGGCGTGTACAGTCTGAACGTCCCCGTTCCCGGCGAGGTGTCCCAGTGGACGACGGCCCACTACCCGGAACTGTCGGCGTTCGACCGCGTCCGGGAGCGACACTCGCTCACGCTCAAACGCTTCGAGTCGATGGAGCGCGCCCGCCTGCGCGAACGCCTCACGCACGTCCTCTCGCCAGCGCCCGCCTTCGAAGTGCAAGTCACGGGCATCGACTTCTTCGAGCGCCCCGTCCGCGGACCGGGGCCGGTCGTCTACTTCGCCGTCGAGAGCCCCGGCCTCCTTCGCCTGCACGACCGACTCGTCGAGGCGTTCGGGGCCGTCGAGGACCTCGAAGGCGACGACTACACCCCCACGTCACCCTCGCCCGCGGCGGGCGCGTCGCCGACGCCGAACGCCTCGCCGCGATGGACGTCGAGCCGATCACGTGGACCGCCTCGAGGCTCGACCTCTGGAACTCCGACTACCGAGAGTCGGTGGCACGCATCCCGCTTCCGCGGCCGTAGCGCCCTTCACCGCGCCACGGTATGCATCTCGACGGCGTCGTCCGGATGCGTCGTCAGCGTCCCGCGCTGGTCGAACGGTTTCTCGCGGGCGTATTCGAGCCGGGAGCGACGGATGGCGCGGGCGCGGACGATCCAGCAGGGCGAACTGCCGACCGACGCGGCTCCGGTTCACGGCTGTGGCGGCGGGCCGTCGTAGGCGTCGTGGTCGGTGTAGAAGTTGAGCATCGCGAACTTCAGTTTCTCCGGCGCGACGTCGACGAGTTCGTCGCGTTCCTCCGGCGGGAACGTCCCGCGAACGCCGTATTTCCCCATGTCGCGGCTGGCACGGGTGTAGCGCTTGTCGAGGAGGACGCGCACCCCGAAGTCGTCGGGCGAACGGATGACTCGACCGAGCGCCTGGCGGGTCTTGCGGACGGTCGGGATTTCGACGGCGTAGCGCCACCCCGCGTCGGATGCGTGGTCGGCGTATGCCCGGTCGTACGCCGCCTGGACCGCCTCCATCCGCTCCGAGAGGCGGGGATACGGAACGCCCACGACGACGACGGTCCGGGCGTCGTCGCCGTCGAAGCTCACGCCTTCCGCGAGCGTCCCCCAGAGCGACGTGAAGAGCGCGGCGTCGTCGTCGTCGACGAACCGCTGGCGGAGGTCCTCGGTGGGCGTGCCCGCCTCGTCGAGGTAGTCGACGTCGAGTCGGTCCGCGTACCGCGTCGCCTCGCCGTAGGAGGGGAAGAACGCGAGCGTGTTTCCCGGCGTGAACTCGATCACGTCTTCGAGAGCGCTCGCGACCCGCGTCTGCGTCTCCGGGTCGTCGCGCTCGGTCTTGAACAGGGCGGCACCTCGACGGCGAACGTGCGTCGGTTCTCCGCGGGGTATTCGAGGCCGTACGCCAGCGAGATGGGGTCGTCGAGGCCGAGGACGTCCTCGGTCACGTCGAACGGGCGGAGCGTCGCGCTCATCAGGACGCTGGCGTACACCTCCGAGAACAGGTCCTCGGTCACCCGACGGGGGATGCTCGTGTACAGTTCGGCCCGGCCGTACACCTCGTCGGTGCCGGCGTCGCGTCGGACCGACACCATCGGATGTCGGCCGAGTTCCGCCCCGCCGTCCATCCACTCGGCGAGAAAGCCCGCCGCCTGTCGGGTCTGACACTCCCGGCGGGTCGTCGTCTCGCCGCGCTTGAACGCGTCCTCGTACGCCGAATCGAGCGTCTCCCCCAACTGGAGCGCGAGGTCGACTTCGGTGTCGATGCCCGGTCCCTCGTAGGCGTCGAGGAACGCGAGCGTCAGGTCGTCCCGACGGTCCTCGTTGGCGACCGAGAGGTCGTGCCAGACCTCGCCGACCTGTTCGCGTTCGCCGAAGCCGAGGGCGTCGTCGTAGGTTTCGCGGAGCGCCTCCCGGAACGCCGAGACGACGTTCCGCGCGCTCTCGACCCGCGAATCGTCGACGTCCTCCAGTTCCGTGAGCGCGCCGTCGAGGGTGCGCTCCGAGAGGGTCCGGTTGGCGTGGTCGCGGGCCGCGCTCTCGACGTTGTGCGCCTCGTCGAAGACGGTGACGACCTCCGAGGGGTCGCGGTCCAGCCACCGGAAGAAATGCTCGCGGATGGTCGGGTCGAGCAGATGGTGATAGTTACAGACGACCAGATCGACGCCGTCGATGCCCTCTTTCAGCAGCTCGTAGCCACAGAACCCCCGCCGATCGGCGTAGGCGTATATCTCCTCGGGCGTCCGCACGTCCGCAAAGAGCCACTGGTAGAACTCGTCGGTGTCCTCGACGAGGTTGGCGCGGTAGTACTCACAGACGTTCGCCTCGCGCAGTTCGTCGAGCTCCTCGGACAGCGAGTCGAGTTCCTCGGTCACCGCCGACCGGGCCGCGGCGGCGTCGTCGCTCCCTTCGCGCATGTCGTCGAGCAGCGCCTCGCTCCGGTCTGTGAGTTCGTCGTACTCCTGTTCTTTCTCGACGAGTTGGCGCGTCGTCTCCCGGAGGCTCTGGCATTCCTCGTAGCCGACGTCGACGTGACACATCGACCCCTTGCCCTTGAAGACGACGCCTCGGATTGGTTCCACGCCGTTGATGGCGCGGGCGTCCTCGACGAACTGGCGCATCTGCTGGTGGACGTTCGTCGTGATGACCACCGTCTTGTCGCGTTCGCGGGCGAACTCCAGCGCGGGGACCAGCGCGGAGAGCGTCTTCCCCGTCCCCGGCGCGCCCTCCAGGAGGACGTCCTGTCCGCGGGCGAGGCCGTTGGCGATGCGGTCCATCGCCTCGCGCTGATTCGGATACGGCTCCTCGTAGGGAAAGAATCGGAGATAGCCGTTCGTCTCTGCCACTACGTTGGGTTCGTCGTCCTCGGCATAAAAGCCTCGGATGGTCGTACTTCACTCTCGTGGCCGTCTCCAGACCGTACGCCTCAAGGCGTCCTCTCTCTAATCTCTCTCCGATGCGAACGCTCGTACCAGTCGCAGTCGCCGCCCTGATACTCCTCGCCGGATGTGGCGGGGGTGCGGGCCCCTCGACGGCCACGCCCGCACCGACCACCGAGACGCCGACACCGACGCCGACGCCGTCGCCCCCGTCACCGGCCGACGTCGCGGGCGTCAACGAGACGGGTGCCAACGTCAGCACGCTCCTCGCCGGCCACCGAGACGCCCTCACCGGTCGGAGTCTGACGCTCGAATACACCGTCGTCAGCAACGACACCCGGACGACCCTGACGGAACACGTCGCCGTCGGCGGCCAGCCCCTCCTCGTTCGCTCGGAGACGGGTGACCGGACCCAGACGACCTACGTCGCAAACGGGACGACCTACGTCCGGTCGACGCAGGGCGGGGAGTCGACGTACAACCGCGCGAACCGGACCAGCGGTCTCACCCACCCGTCGTCGTACTCCGGAGCGAGCGACCTCGGCCAGTTCATGGGCGCGCTCGACTACGAACCGAACGGGACCGTCGTCGAGAACGGCACGGGAATGCTCGTCCTCGAAGCGACCGACGGTGCGTTCAACGAGACGGCGATGGCCGAACAGAACGTCACCGTCGACACCTTCCGCTCGACCGCCTACGTCGACAGAAACGGCGTCATCCGGAAGTTCGTCTACCACGTCGAGGGAACGAGAAACGGCGCGTCCTACTCGTACACCAGCCGAGTCCGCATCTACGACGTCGGGTCGACCGAAGTGCCCCGTCCCGACTGGCTGGACGAGGTCTGAGAACGACGGTTAGTCGAGCAGCTCGACCAGCAGGCCGTTCTGGGCGTGCAGGCGGTTCTCGGCCTGCCGCCAGACGATCGCCCGGTCGCTCTCTAACACGTCGTCGGTGATCTCCTCGCCGCGGTGGGCGGGGAGACAGTGCATCACCTTCGCGTCGGTGTCCGAGAGCAGATCCGCGTTCACCTGATACCCCTCGAAGGCGGCCAGTTTCTCCTCGCGCTGCTCTTCCTGTCCCATGCTCACCCAGACGTCGGTGTAGACGACGTCGACGCCGGCGACGGCCTCGTCGGGGTCGTCGACGAGCGTCGGCCCCGATCCGATGTCGGCCGCCCGGTCGAGGACGCCCTCGTCGATGCCGTAGCCGTCGGGCGTCGAGACGCGCAGGTCGACGCCCGCCAGCGCACAGCCGAGGACGAACGACTGGGCGACGTTGTTGCCGTCGCCGACCCACGCCACCGTCACGTCGTCGAAGCCGCCGAACGTCTCGTCGATGGTCAACAGGTCCGCGAGCGTCTGGCACGGGTGTGCGTCGTCCGTGAGGCCGTTGACCACCGGCACGTCGGTGTAGTCGGCGAACTCGACGACGTTCTCGTGGTCGAACAGCCGGGCCATGACGCCGTCGACGTAGCCCGAGAGCGAACGGGCGGTGTCCTTGATCGGTTCGCCGCGGCCGAGATGGATGTCGTCCGGGCCGAGGAAGATGGCGTGGCCGCCGAGCTGCGTCATCCCCGTCTCGAAGGAGGTTCGGGTGCGCGTGCTCGGTTTCTCGAAGACCATTCCGAGCGTCTGTCGGTCGAGACTCGCGTCGTCGTCGCCGGCTTTCAGCGCCGCCGCTCGGTCGAGCACCGTCCGCAGGTCCTCGGCCGTCAGATCGTCCACGTCGAGGAGGTCGGACGTGCCGACGGTCATTCGTCTCCTCCCGTCAGGCGCTCGCAGACGTCGACGAGGACGTCGACGGCGTCGTCGTACTCCGTGAGCGAGAGGTGTTCGTTGGGCGCGTGATCCAGGTCGGAGTCGCCGGGGCCGTAGGTGACCATCGGACAGTCCCAGTCCGAGGCGAAGATGTTCATGTCGCTGGTGCCTGTCTTGCGGAGGAGCCGGGGTCGCCGCCGGCGTTGCGGATGGCGGCGCGGAACGCCCGTGCGACGTTCGTCCGGGGGCTCTGCATCACCGGCGGCACCGAGTCGTACCAGTGGACGGTGCCGCCGTTGAGCTGGCCGTCGGCCATCTCGCGCACGTCGCCGACGGTGTACTCCGGCGGGATGCGGAACTGCACGTCCATCGTCACCTCGACCGACAGGCCGTCGTCGGTGGTGCCGCCCTGGAAGGAGACGGGCTTGCAGGTCACCCGCTCGAAGACGGGGAGATACTCGTCGGGGTCGAACTCGGATTCGACGCGGTTCCACCAGTCCATCCCGTCCTGGATGGCGTTGTTCTCGGGGCGGGAGGTGTGACCGGATTCGCTCGTGGCGACGTAGGTGCCGGCCAGTAGGCCGCGATAGCCCAGCGTGATGCCGTTCCAGCCGCTGGGCTCGCCGTTGACGACGACGCCGGGTTCCGCCCGACCGGAGTCGACGACGTGGCGCGCGCCGCGGGAGTCGACTTCCTCGCCGACGACGCCGATGAAACTCACGCCCGTCTCGACGGCCGCCACGGCCATCGCGGCGAGCGGCCCGGTGGCGTCGACGCTCCCGCGTCCCCAGAGGAGTCTGTCGTCGTCGGTCTCTTCGATCTCAACCGGGATGTCGCCGGGGACGGTGTCGATGTGGGAGGTGAGCAACACCGAGTCGTCGGCCGGTGCGCGGACGTTGCCGACGTCGTCGATCCAGGCCTCCCGGTCGTGGTCTTCGAAGAAGTCCACGAGGCGCTCTGCGGCCTCGCCTTCCTCGCCGCTGGGCGACGGAATCGAGACGAGGTCGACCAGGAGGCGCTGTGCGTCGCTCAGGTCGGTCCGGTGCTCCGAGACCGTCATTCGAGCACCTCCGTGAACCCCTCGACGAAGCGGTCGGCGTGGTCCTCCTCGACGACGAGCGGCGGGAGCAGGCGCACGACGGTCCGCCCCGCCGGGAGCGCGAGAATCCCCTGTTCGAGCGCCAGATCGCGCAGGATGCGGTTCGCGCCGCGTTTCACCTCGATGCCGACCATCAGGCCCTCGCCGCGAACCTCGCGGACGGGCAGGTCGTGGTCTTCGACGGCCGCCTCCAGCGAGTCGACGAGGTAGTCGCCCACCTCGGCGGCGTGTGCCGGGAGGTCCTCCTCGACGACGACGTCTAACGTCGCGTTGGCGGCCGCGCAGACGACGGGGCCACCGCTGAACGTCGACCCGTGCTCGGGGTCGGCGTCGGCGATCCAGTCGGCGACCATCGTCGCGCCGAGCGGGAGGCCGCTGGCGATGCCTTTCGCCGTCGTGACGATGTCGGGGACGACGCCCGCCCGCTCGCAGGCCCAGAGCGCCCCCGTCCGACCGACGCCGGTCTGGATCTCGTCGAAGACGAGCGCCGCGTCGGCGTCGTCGGTCAGGTCGCGGGCCGCCTGTAGGTAGTCGGCACCGGCGGGGTGGATGCCGCCCTCGCCCTGGACGGGTTCGAGGAAGACGGCGGCCGTCTCGTCGTCGACGGCCTCGGCGAGTTCGTCCGCGTCGCCGTAGGAGACGAACTCCACGTCGCCCGCCAGCGGTTCGAACGGCTTCTTGTACTTGTCCTTCCACGTCATCGCCAGCGCGCCCAGCGTCCGACCGTGGAACGCCCGGCGCGTGGCGACGATCTTCGAGTCGCCCGTCGCCGCCCGCGCGAACTTCATCGCCGCCTCGTTGGCCTCGGTCCCCGAGTTACAGAGCCAGACGTTCGAGAGGTCGCCCGGGGCCAGCGTCGCCAGTTTCTCGTAGAGCTCGGTGCGGACGTCCACGGGGTAGGACGCCTGCACGTACATGAGTTCGGCGGCCTGTTCCTGCACCGCGGAGACGACGCGCGGATGGCAGTGGCCGACCGAGGCCACGGCGTAACTCGCGCCGAAGTCGAGATACTCGGTGCCGTCGTCGGCGTAGAGGGTCGCCCCCTCGCCGCGTTCGATGGCGATGGGCTTCTCCGAGAAGACGAATCCGCTCATACGTCTCCTCCAGTGCGCTCGCAGTGATGTGCGTACCGCTTCCGTCCAGCGCCGCGGTGACGGGGGCGTCGGCGTTGGCGTCGGCGACGACGACGTCGGTCGCCCCGCCTTCGATGGCCTCCGTCGCGGCCATGACCTTCTTGGTCATGAACCCCTCGGCGGCGTCCTCGAGGGCTTCGAACTCCTCGGGCGTCGTCACCTCGTCGATGAGCGTCTCCGGGTCGTCCGGATCGGCGTAGACGCCGGCGACGTCGGTCAACACGACCAGCGTCGCGTCGAGCGCGCCCGCGACGGCCGCCGCCGCCCGGTCGGCGTCCGCGTTGACGGGCACGCCGTCGTCGGCGAGCATCGGCGGCCCGGTGACGGGCGTGTAGCCGTCGGCGAGCAGGGTCCCCAGCAGGTCGGCGTTGACGTCCGTGATCTTCCCGGAGTGGTCGCCGCGCTTGATCTTCTTCTTGCCGTCCTCGATCACGCGGACGGCCGACTTCCGGGGCCGGTGAGCAGGCCGCCGTCGACGCCCGAGAGGCCGAGGGCGTCGACGCCCGCCTCGCGGAACGCGGCGACGAGTTCAGTGTTCACCTTGCCCGCCATCGCCATCGTGAACGCCTCCATCGTCTCCTCGTCGGTGAACCGGCCGACGACGCCGCCCGGCGTCTCGACGTAGGTGGGGTCGATGCCGAGGCGGTCGAGCAGGTCGTCGACCGCGGTGGACCCGCCGTGGACGACGGTGACCGCTTCCCCTTCGTCGACGAGTGCGGCGATGTCGGCGACGGCTCCCGTCGGGTCGACGGCCTTCGCGCCGCCGATTTTCACGACGACCGTCATGGTGCCCCCACGGGGTGCAGGCCCTGGAACTCCAAGCCTGCGGTCTCCTCGATGCCCAGTGCGACGTTGGCGGCGTGGACGGCCTGTCCGGCCGACCCCTTCATCATGTTGTCGATGGCCGAGAAGACGACCAGCCGACGGTTCTTCGGGTCGATTTCGAAGCCGACTTCGCCGTAGTTGGTGCCGGCGACGGCCTTCGGTTCGGGGTAGCGGTAGACGCCGCCACCGCCGGCGACGGTGCGCATGAACGGTTCGTCGCCGTAGCTGTCGCGGTAGGCCCCCACATGTCCTTTTTCTCGACCGGCGAGTCGGGGAAGACGTGGCAGGTGGCCGAGGCACCGCGGACCATGTCCACGGCGTGGACGGTAAAGGAGACCGAGAGGCCGAGGAACTGCTCGATTTCGGCCTCGTGGCGGTGGCTGGTCGGCGCGTACGGGCGGACGATGCCCGAGCGCTCGGGATGCGAGGAGGCCGCGCCGCCGCCCGCGCCGCCCTCCGAGGAGCCGACTTTCACGTCGACGACGACCTGTTCGTCGCCGGCGAGCACGCCGGCGTCGAAGAGGGGTTTGAGACCCAGCAGCGTCGCCGTCGCGTTGCATCCGCCGGAGGCGACGAGGTCGGCTCCGGGGAGGTTCTCGCGGTTGAGTTCGGGGAGGGCGTATTCGGATTTCTCCAGGTACTCGGGGCAGGCGTGGCCGTCGTACCACTCGTCGTACTGTTCCTCGGTGTCGAGGCGGAAGTCCGCGCTCAGGTCGACGACGGTGTCGGCGGCGTCGGAGAAGTCGTCGATGCGCTCCATCGAGACGCCGTGGGGCGTCGCCGCGAAGAGGGCGTCGACGGATTCCAGATCCTCCGGCGAGGAGAAGCGCAGGTCCATCCCCGGAGGTTCGGGTGCTGGTGGCCGACGGTCTTGCGTTCGTAACTTCGGCTCGTCGCCTGTACCACCTCGAACTCGGGGTGACCGTCGAGGAGCCGGAGCAGTTCGCCGCCGGTGAAGCCGCTGCCGCCGACGACGCTCGCGGTGTAGGTCACGTCTGTGCCTCCATCGTCCGGTCGGCCTTCTCTTCGAGCCAGTCGACGATGGCCGCGGGCACGTCGAAGTCGACACAGGAGTCCAGCGCCTTGAACTCGACGGTGTGGTTCACCTCGTGGACGGTGTAGCCGTCGCCCGTCTCCATCAGGTCGACGCCCAGCAAGCCGCCGCCGACGGCGGTAGAGGCGCGGGAGACGAGGTCGGCCACCTCGTCGTCGACCTCGAACTGGTTCACCTCGCCGCCCTTCGCGGCGTTGGTGAGCCAGTGGTCCGAACTGCGAGTCATCGCCGCGACGGGTTCGCCGTCGGTGGCGACGACGCGGATGTCGCGGCCGGGTTTCTCGACGAACTCCTGGATGTAGAACACCTTGTGTTCGTAGTGGCCGAGCGTCGCCTTGTGTTCGAGGATGGCCTCCGCGGCGCTCCGGCTGTCGACTTTCGCCATCAGCCGCCCCCACGACCCGACGACGGGTTTCAGCACGCAGGGGTAGCCAAAGTCCTCGATGGCCTCCAGCGCGCTGTCGGTGGTGAAGGCGACGGTGGTGTTCGGCGTCGGCACGTCCACCTCCTGCAGCGCGAGGCTGTTTTTGACCTTGTCCGAACAGAGCTCGGCCGTTTCGGCGCTGTTGACGACCGGGACGCCGTAGGCGTCCAGAAAGCGCGTCACGTAGAGGCTCCGGCTGGTCGCCAGACAGCGGTCGATCGCAACGTCCACGTCGTCGAGGGCCGCCGGCGGCTCGCTGATGTTGAACTGCTCTTTCCGGACGTCTATCTTGGTCACTTCGTGCCCGCGCTCTCGCAGTTCGGAGAGGAGGAGCTTCTCGTCCCTCCGTATCCGGGAGTAAAGCAGCCCAACGTGCAACTTTACTCTCCCCAGTCTTCTTCGAGCTCGGGCGCTTCCGCCAGTTCCACGGGTTCGACGGAGACGACCTCCAGTTCCGCGCCGCTGACGGGGCTGTCCACGATCTCGCCGACTTCGACGTCCGCCGGCACTTCGATGTCCTCGCCTGTCACGGGATCCGTTGCCACGGTGCTGTCTTGAGTTTCTGCCATCGTATCACTGACTCCGTGTCGGAAGACCTTAAACCCATCGAACCTATTTACTAATTGAGATGAACAAGGTTGCCTCTAGCTCCGTATTAGAGGGATTTCAACCGAATCGTGAGAATCCAATATCAGATTCCATATGTTATTCGTCCCCGAACGGGGACGGCGGTAGCGGTCGGTCACACATACGCGCTCACCTCCGTGCGAAGATCGGAATCTGCCGCGTCGAGCGCCTCTCGGCGCGCGTCGAGCGCCGCCTGGTCCGCCTCGTAACGGTCCCACGCCGCGCCGAGGGCGTCGGCGACGACGTCGGGGGCTGGCCCCCGGTCGAGTCGCGACTCGCGACGCTCTCGGCGGGATCGAGGGCCGCCGTGAGCGCCTCGCGGTCCACGTACGCGAACAGCGACTCGCCGAGGACCGCCTCCGCGGCGGCGTCGAGGGCGTCCACGTCGGCCCCCGATTCGGCCGCCGTCGCCACCACCTCGTGGGCGGTGCGAAACGGGACGCCCGACGCGGCCAGCAGGTCGGCGACGCCCGTCGCCGTCGAGAAGCCCTCGCTCGCCGCGTCGGCCAGCGCTTCTTCGTCCCACGTCGCCGTCGCCACCGCGCCGCCGGCGACGTCCGTCGCCTCGCTCACGGCGTCGACCGTCTCCCAGGCGTGGGGCGTCGCCCGCTGGAGGTCGCGGTTGTACGCCCGCGGCAGCCCCTTCAGCGTCGTCAGCAGCCCCGTCAGGCCGCCGATCGCGTCGCCCGCCGTCGCCCGCACGAGCTCCAGCGTGTCCGGGTTTTTCTTCTGGGGCATGATCGAGGAGGTCGAGGAGTAGTCGTCCGAGAGGTCGACTTCGCCCCGGTTGGCGAAGACGATCAGGTCCTCCGCCAGCCCCGAGAGCGTCGTCGCCAGCGCGCCCAGCGCCGACAGCGACTCCACGAGGAAGTCCCGCGTCGAGACGGCGTCCATCGAATTTTCGAGAACGCCGTCGAAGCCGAGCAGTTCGGCCGTACGCTCCCGGTCCACGTCGAAGGTGGTGCCCGCGAACGCCGCCGCGCCGAGGGGCGAGCGGTTCACCCGGTCGTAGGCGTCGAGTAGCCGCGCCGTGTCGCGGGAAACGGCCTGCTCGTACGAGCAGAGGTAGTGGGCGACGGTGGTGGGCTGGGCCGGCTGGAGGTGGGTGTAGCCCGGCATCACCGTCTCCGTGTGCGCCTCGGCCGTCGTCGCCAGCGCGTCGCGGAGCGCCAGCGTCGCCTCGACGGCCGCGAGCAGGTCCTCGCGGAGGCGATACCTGATACAGGTCGCCACCTCGTCGTTGCGGGAGCGGGCGGTGTGCATCTTGCCGCCCTCGGGGCCGACCCGCGAGATGACGGCCGCTTCGATGGCCTCGTGGACGTCCTCGCCGTCGGGGAGGGCGTCGTGGCCGTCCGCCTCGATTGCGTCGAGGGCGTCGAGGATGGCCCCCGCCTCGTCCGCGTCCAGAATCCCCTGTTCGGCGAGCATCACCACGTGTGCGCGGTCGACCGCGAGGTCGGCGGCGAAGATGCGCTCGTCGGCCGCGAGGCTGGAGAGGAACCCGCGCGCGGGGCCGCCGCTGAAGCGGTCACCGCGGACGACGTCGCCGGTGGGTTCCTCGCTCATGAGTCACTCCTCGCCTTTCGCGTTCCGGAGGACGCGGTTGGCCAGGCGCTCCTGGAAGCCGTGGTATTTGGCGACGCCGGTGGCGTCTTCCTGCGTGATGTCGCCGACGGCTTCGGTGTTGAAGGAGGCGAACGCCTCGTCGTAGACGGCGTACTCGCTGTCGCGGCCGACGGGACGGGCCTGTCCGCCTTCGAAGCGGATGGTGACCGTCCCTGTGACGCGTTCCTGCGTCTCGTCGATGAAGCCGTTCAGCGCGCTCATCAGCGGCGCGTCCACCAGGCCTTCGTAGCCCTTCTGGGACCACTCGTCGTCGACGAGCGTCTTGAAGTCGCGCTCCTCTTTCGTCAGCACGAGGCTCTCCAGCGTCTCGTGGGCGTTGAGCAGCGTCGTCGCCGCCGGATGTTCGTAGTTTTCGCGCACTTTCAGGCCGAGCATCCGGTCTTCCATCATGTCCGTGCGACCGACGCCGTACTGGCCGGCCACCTCGTTGAGATGGGCGATGAGCGAGACGGCGTCCATCTCCTCGCCGTCGACGGCGACGGGGTAGCCGTCCTCGAAGGCGATCTCCACTTCCTGCGTTTCGCCCGTCGGGGCCTGCGTCCACTCGTAGATCTCCTCGCTCGGGACGTAGCCGGGCCGTTCCAGATCCCCGCCCTCGATGGAGCGACTCCAGAGGTTCGTGTCGATAGACCAGACGCCCTCCTTTCCGCCCTCGACGGGCAGGTCCTTCTCGGCGGCGTACTCCATCTCCCACTCGCGGGTCAGCCCGAGTTCGCGCACGGGCGCGACGACGTCCATCTCGGAGGCGCGCCAGACCGCCTCGAAGCGGAGCTGGTCGTTCCCCTTCCCGGTACAGCCGTGGGCGAGCGCCTGACAGCCGTGTTCCTCGGCGACTTCCAGAATGGCCTCGGCGATGACCGGACGCGCCAGCGCCGTCCCGAGCGGGTAGCCCTGGTAGGTGGCGTTGGCGCGCACGGATTCGAGACACTGCGCGGCGAACTCCTCTCGGGCGTCCACGACGTAATGTTCGAGGTCGAGCGCGTCGGCCGTCTCCTCGGCTTCCGCGAATTCGGCTTCGGGCTGGCCGACGTCGACGGTGACGCCGACCACCTCGTCGTAGCCGTACTCCTCTTCGAGGAGCGGGACGCATACTGTCGTGTCGAGTCCGCCGGAGAACGCGAGTGCCACGCGTGTCATTACCCGAAACAGCGGGGCTCACCCTATTAAATTCGTTGATTTCTATGCCGAAAGAAAAGCGCGGAGATGCCTATAGGCACGGCAGTAGTGGTCGGAACCGGAACGGAAACGTCGATGGAGTGTGGATAATGTCGGCCCTAACGGGCCGGTCGTCGCGGTCGCGGGACTCGGGCGGGGGAAAGCAGGGACGTCGTGCGAGTCCGCGCCATAGTACGTCTGAATACACGTCCGTTCGTACTTATCCCTTGCGTTCTCTTCGCACCGGTGGGCGTTCCCGGGGTCGGCTACCCGAGCAACCGAAGCGCCACCCAGATCCCGAGCGCCGCCGCCGGCGGAATCGTGAGGTTGTCGTCGACGACGTACCCCCACACGACGGGGGTGAGGCCGTCCGCGAGCGTCGCCGCGAGCGCCCCGGCCGACGCCGCGGCGACGGCCGTGGTCGTGACGGCGTCCGTCCGCGACAGGACGACGGGGAGCGCGAGGGCGAGACACGCGGCGAACATCGCCACGATGACGCCCGCGCGTTTGGCGCGCCCCGCCTCGTTCGACCCGAGGACGCCGCTGATCGGGTCGCCGATGGCGAGCATCAACATCCCCGGGACTGCGGCGTACGGCGGAGCGAGAAGCGCTACCCCGGTCATGCTGCCCATGTACAGCGCGTAGCCCGCGACGTTCTCCCGCTCGTAGTCGCGGATGAGTTCGTCGTAGATGCGCCAGTCGAGTCCGACGAGCAGTCGCACCGCCTCCAGGCCGCCCGCGACGACGCTCCCGACGGCGAAGAGATAGCCGAGCGTCCGCCACGAGATGGCTCCGAGGAGATAGAGCACCGGCAACGCCGCCCCACTCGCGTGGACGAGCCGGCGTTTCAGTTCGCTCGCCGGAGACGTCACGACTTCGAGACGTCGGTCTGGACGGATTCGTACTCGTCGAGGAGCGTCTCGAAGGACTCCTCGCCGGCGTGAATCGCCTCGATCCGGGTCGCGAGGTCGGACACCGGAAGCCGGACCTGCGCCGTGGTGTCGCGTTCGCGCACCGTCACCGTCTCGGGCCCCCGCCCTCGATTCCCTCGTGGTCGACGGTGACGCAGAAGGGCGTCCCGACCTCGTCCTGGCGGCGGTAACGACGGCCGATGTTCCCCGACTCGTCGTAGGTCACCGACAGGCCCGCGGTCCGCAGGTCGTCGACGACGCGGTTCGCCAGCGACTCGAGTTCCTCGTCCGAGAGGAGGGGAACACCGCCACGTCCGTCGGCGCGATGCCGGGTTCGAAGTCGAGATACGTCCGTTCCTCCTCGTCGACGACGTCCTCGCTGTAGGCGTGGGCGACCAGCGTGTACACCGTCCGGTCGACGCCGAAGGAGGGTTCGACGACGTGGGGCGTGATGTGCTCGCCCGTCTCCGTCTGTTCCTCGACGCGGAAGTTCGCCGCGTCGGCGTCGACGGCGTACTCCTCGCCGTCGACCTCGACGGTGACCGTCTCGCCCTCGAAGGCGTCGGGGTTCCGCTCGGCCAGCGACCGGAGGGCGTCGGCCACGTCGCCGGCGACGCCGCCGAACTCCGGACCGAGGACGCTCATGTCCGGGTCGACGACGGCGCGTTCGACCGTCTTGGGTTCGTCGTACTGCTCGAAGACGGTGAACTCGTCGTCGCCGTACTCGCCGTGTTTCGAGAGGTCGTAGTCGCCGCGGTAGGCGAAGCCGGCGATCTCGATCCAGTCGCCGGCGGCCGGGTCGGCGGCCAGTTCGGCGGCGTCGTGCGCGCCGCCGATCTCGGATTCGGCGTCCCAGCAGTCCGCGGCGTAATGGGCGCGCTCGCCCGACAGATGCTGGCGGAACCGAAAGCGGTCCGTATCGACGCCGATGCGTTCGTACCACTTCTTGGCGACGCCGAGGTAGTAGGCCACCCAGTCGTTGGCGATGACGTTCTCCGCGACCGCCTCGCCGATGGTCGTGCGGACGTAGTCGCCGTCTTCGTCCTCCTGTTCGGTCGCCGGGTAGAGGCGAACCGCCACGTCCGCGACCTTCGAGAGATCGGGTTCGTCGCGTTCGGGGTTGACGAACTGCTCAGCTCGGCTTGCGTGAACTCGCGGGTGCGGACGATCCCCTTGCGGGGGCTGATCTCGTTGCGGTAGGCCCGCCCGATCTGCGTGACGCCGAACGGGAGTTTGTTCCGAGCGTACTCCTTGAGGCGGGGAACTCGACGAAGATACCCTGGGCCGTCTCCGGGCGGAGGTAGCCGGGCTGCCCGCTCCCCGGACCGATGCTCGTCGCGAACATGAGGTTGAAATCCTCGACGTCCCGGCCGGCCAGCGGTGCGCCGCAGGTCGGACAGGCGATGCCGTGGTCGCGAACGAGCATCTCGATCTCCGACGCGGGGAGGCTCTCGGCCTCCTCGATGCTCGTCTCGCCCTCGACGAGATGGTCGGCGCGGTGGCTCTCGCCGCATTCGCCGCACTCGACCAGCATGTCGTCGAAGCCTTCGAGGTGGCCCGACGCCTCGAAGACGGCCTCGGGCATGATGGTCGGGGCTTCGATCTCCTCGTTGCCCTCCTTGACGGTGAAGCGATCGCGCCACGCGGCCTCGACGTTGCTCTTGAGGGTCGCCCCCTGCGGACCGAAGGTGTAGAAGCCGGCGACGCCGCCGTACGCGCCGTTCGCACCGAAGAAAAAGCCCCGGCGCTTGGCGAGTTCGGTGATTGCCTCGGCGTCGCTCATAACGCCTCCAGCAGATTGACGTCGCGGACGATGCCGACGAGGGACCCGCCGTTGACCAGCGGTACCTGTTCGACGTCGTTCGAGATCAACTGCTGGGCCACCTCTTTCGCGGTACGTCGCCGGGAGACGGACACCAGTTCGGCGGACATGAACTGCTCGACCGGTTCGCGCGGGATCTCCACGTTCCGCGTCGGGAGATAGCGATTCCCGACGGCCTTGATGCCCTCCCACATCCAGTCGTCGTCCTCGTTGGCGAGCGACTCGCCGGTGTCGTCCTCGCCTTCGACGACGCGGGCGACGTCGATGATGTCGACCTCGGTGACGATGCCGCACATGTCGCCGTCGTCGTCGAGGACGACGGCGTAGGGGACGTTCGCGTAGTAGAGTTCGCGCTCTGCGACCGGCAGCGGCGTCTCCGCGTACGTGGTGTTCACGTCGCGCGCCGCGAGCGCGCCGACCTGCGTCTCGCCGTCGATGTCGCCGCGGGCGATGGCCCGGACGACGTCGGTGACGGTGACGATGCCTTCGAGTTCGCCGTCGACGACGGGGATCCGACGGGACTCCTCGCGCACCATCAGCCGGGCGACGTCTTCGATGGGCGTGTCCGCAGTCGTCGTCGGCACGTCGCGCATCAGGATGGCGAGCTGGTCCTGGTCCGGATTCTCGATGAGGTCGTCGCGGGAGATGAGACCGCGATACTCCTCGCCGGCGTCGGTCTGTTTCACCACGGGCACCGAAGAGAAGCTCCGCTCTTGGAGATACTTCAGGACGTCGTCCCGGGTACCCGGGAGTTCGACCGTCACGACGTCGGGACGAGGGGTCATCGCGTCCGCTACCTTCATACGTCCCCGTTCCGCCCCGCAACCTCTTGTAGTCTGCGAACCGCCCCGTCTCCCTGCCCGCCGTCCGCGGTCGCCCCGCGTCGGGTCGGCGGCGAGCGTCCGACGCCGGGCGGTCGTCGCGCCGACTGTCGTTCCGACGTGTTTATATGTGGTTGTTACTATGTAGCATACATGGCGGTGGACGCCACGCCGACGGTCGATGCGCAGGATACCGAGGTCATGGCCTCGGTGGATAGTTCCGAACTCGTCCTCGCGGACGTGACACGAGACGACGCGTGGATCACCGTGTCCCTCGACGCGGCGACGCCCCTTCGAGCGTGGCGCTGACGGCGTCTCCCGACCCACGGTGACCGCGATACCGTGGGTTTATTGGCGCAAACTCCCCAGACGCGGGTATGCAGCGTGACTCGCCCGGGAACGTCCTCTTCGTGGTGATGGACACGGTCCGGAAGGACCACCTCACGCCCTACGGCTACGACCGACCGACGACGCCCGGCCTCGACGCCTTCGCCGAGGAGGCGACGGTGTTCGAGGAGGCCGTGGCACCCGCTCCGTGGACGCTCCCCGTCCACGCGTCGCTCTTTACGGGGCTCTACCCGAGCCAACACGGGGCCGATCAGGAGAACCCCTACCTCGACGGCGCGACGACGCTCGCCCAGACGCTCTCGGCCGCCGGCTACGACACCGCGTGTTACTCCTCGAACGCCTGGATCACGCCCTACACGCATCTCACCGACGGCTTCGACGCCCAGGACAACTTCTTCGAGGTGATGCCCGGCGACTTCCTCTCGGGACCGCTCGCACGGGCGTGGCGGACGCTCAACGACAACGAGTCGCTCCGCGCCGTCGCCGACAAACTCGTCAGCCTCGGCAACACCGCCCACGAGTATCTCGCCGGCGGCGAGGGTGCCGACTCAAAGACGCCCGCCGTCGTCGACCGCACCAAGGCGTTCATCGACGACTCCGAGGAGTTTTTCGCGTTCGTCAACCTGATGGACGCCCATCTCCTTACCACCCGCCCGACGAGTTCGCCGCGGAGTTCGCCCCCGGCGTCGACTCGACGGCCGTCTGCCAGAACTCGAAGGCGTACAATTCGGGCGCGCGCGACATCGACGATGACGAGTGGGACGCGATTCGGAGCCTCTACGACGCCGAAATCGCCCACATCGACGCCCAGCTCACCCGCCTGTTCGACTGGCTGAAAGAGACCGACCGCTGGGACGACACGACCGTCGTCGTCTGTGCCGACCACGGCGAACTCCACGGCGAACACGGCCTCTACGGCCACGAGTTCTGCCTCTTCGACCCCCTCGTGAACGTCCCGCTGATGGTCAAACACCCCGCCCTCGACGCCGACCGGCGCGGCGACACCGTCGAACTCCTCGACTGCTATCACACCGTCCTCGACGCCCTCGACGTGGCTGGCGGCGTCCCCGACGCGCCCGACGAGACGGCCGTCCCCCTCGATCGCACGCGGTCGCTCCTCTCGGACGACTACCGGGCCTTCGCCGACGTCGCCGACCCCGACCCCGGCCAGGCAGCGGGCGAGTCCGGCGAGTACGCCTTCGTCGAGTACTCCCGGCCCGTGGTCGAACTCAAACAACTGGAGGAGAAGGCGAACGCCGCGGGAATCTCGCTCGACGAGGAGTCGCGTTTCTACTCGCGGATGCGCGCCGCCCGCCGTCCCGACGCGAAGTACGTCCGCGTCGACCGCGTCCCCGACGAGGCCTACCGCCTCGACGCCGACCCCGACGAGACGACGAACCTCGCGGGCGGCGACGACGACGCCGTCGCCGCCACCGAGCGCGCTCTCGCCGCGTTCGAACGCGACGTCGGCGGCGCGTGGACCGGCGTCGACGACGCCGACGTGACCGACGACGCCGTCGCCGAGATGGACGCGGAGGCCCAGGAACGGCTGCGCGACCTCGGCTACCTCGAATAGCGCTCGCTCCCGTCGCGGCGAGTTCAGTCCTCGATGGCGTAGTAGATGTCCTCGGTGGGTGCCCCGCAGTCGGGACAGGCGTCGGGGAGGTCCTCGATGTCGCCCATCGCGCCACACTCGTTGCACCGCCACATCAGCACCCCCTCGCCGTACTCGTGGCCCGCGCGTTCGTGTTCGATAGAGAGCGCTTCGACGCCTCCCCGGGTCGAGACGACGAAGCCGTCGTCGGTGATCCCGCGGACCGATCCCAGTTCCTCGCCGTCGCCGTCGTACACTCGCGTCCCGATGGGTACCGTGGGGTTCTCGTCGGCCATACGCAGGGTTTCGTCGGCGCAGTCCTTAAGCGTGGGACCCTCCCTTTACGCGGACGGACCGCTCGCGCTCCGGCGCGAGACGGGCGTCAGGAATCGAACGTCTTCGTCTCGTCGACGAGCACGGTGTCGGTCGAACTGGTCGTTAGTATCGCCCGTATCGCGTCCCCGTCCTGTACCGGAGTCGGTCCGGGCGAGGTGAGGTTGTACACTCGGTGGTCGCCGGGGTCGAACCGGCCGTCGGCGAGACCCTCGAAGCGTCCGGATCGAGCGTCGGTGACAGCGAGGCACCGTTCCGGGTGACCCGCACGACCAGCGACGAACTGTCTACTGCGTCGCCGCCTTGGTGTGTGAACGTCGCTTGCGGCCCGCTGGTGTTCGAGAGCGTCACTTCGACGTCTGCGAACGTCTCGTCTTCGGAGCCGATCGTACTGAGGTAGAACGCACCAGCTACACTCACCCCAATCACGACTATGCCCACGATCAGAACGTTTCCAACGACCTCCGACTGCGCTCGGTCATCCCCGCCCACGCATACACCTGACCGAACAGTTGACTGGTGGACAGTTTATTTCCTTTGGCTTCTCGGGCAGTCCCCGAGTCACCGCGAGAGCGTCCGCCCCGCTGCCCCGAGCGACTCCGAATCGGGCGTCGCGTCGACACCGAACGCGAAGCGATCCGGTGAACGCTCATTAAACTTTTATCCTCCCTCTCCGGAGTACGATCCGAGTCAAATGGCTTTTCGCGCCGACGACCGAGGTCAAGCGATCCAGGTCGGCGCTGTCTTGCTTCTCGCAATTCTCATCCTTTCGCTGTCATTGGCACAGGTAGAGGTCGTCCCACAGGCGAACGAAGAAATCGAGTTCCGGCACAGTCTGGACGTCCAGAACGACGTCGTAAACCTCCGGAGCGCCGTCCTTCAGAGCGGCACGAGCAGCGACGTCCGCCCAACCACGATCAGCATGGGAACCACCTACCCGAATCGCATCGTCCTCGTCAACCCACCACCGCCCGGCGGGCGACTGACCAACGGCACCGACCAGCGATTCGAGATCGCTAACGCACGGGCGATAAACAACGAAACCGGCGACTACGTAAACGACGAGTACGGCTTCCGGACGAAAACCATCTCGTACCGGCCCGAGTACAACTACTACCAGTCCGCTCCGACCACCTCCGTCGAGTCCGGCGTCGTCGTCAACCGATTCGACGACGGTGACGCCGTCCCGATCAGTTCCCAGGTGCTCGTCCGCGGCAACGACATCTACTTCGTCGCGGTCACCGGGAACGTCTCCCGGGCGCAGGTCCGCGACTTCGCCGTTGACCCACGGTCTCTCAGCACCTCGACGCGGCCGACGACGATCACGAACCAACGAGGGGAGGATCTCACACTCACGGTCCCGACCTCCCTGACAGCCACCCAGTGGGACTCGCTTCTCGACGAGCAGAGCGCGGTCCAGCAGGTCACTGCTGCCGGGGGTAACAAAGTTAATATAACACTAAACGGAGGGGAAAATTACAGGCTACGCACGGCCAAAGTAGCGGTCGGGACCGGGGGAACCATGCCCCGGCCGGCGTATCTGACACGGATCGGCCCGTACAACGTCACGCCGGTTCCGAACGAAGAACTCGTCGTGGAGCTTCGCGACGGATACAGCAACCCGATCCCCCCTCCACGCTCGGAACGGAGCCTTCGGTCCGACTCAAGGACGGCAACTCGAACCTCCTGGCCGACAACGAAACCGAGATCGGCTCCGACGGTCGCGCTCGGTTCACGTACATGGGCAACGGCTCGACGTACACCGGAGAGACACTCGTGTTCGGTGTGACGGGGCGGGACGGACGGGAGTGGAACGTGTCCTACAATCTCACGGATCGGCTGGGACTCGGTGGCCCAGTTGCGTGTGCGTTCGGAACTAATAGAAACCCGTCCGCTCTGCAGTTCAACAACTTGGGGAACTTCAGAGTGATTACTGGATCGGATAAGTGGGAGGTTCAAGTCCAGGTGCAGGACCAGGACGGCGACAACGATTTATCCGAACTGCAGATCAGGATCACGGACGAGAACGACGTCGTCCGGGCTACGCGGACGGATCAGATCTCCGGTCAGCAGTACGACCCCGGCACAATCACGATAAACCCGGATGACGCGTCGTACGACGTCACCTCTCAGACCTATACGCTCACTGCGACGGTGTGTGACGTCGATGGAAACAGCCTCACGCAGGACACGCAGACCTGAACTCCGGGCCTTCGTTCGAACCCCGGCGCATCGCTTCAGCGGACGCACCGAACCAGTGGCAACACCACCCCGGCGACGTATCGCGAGAAGCGCATTCGACCGTGGGTGTCACATGAACTCTCCGAGGGTAGCGGGCCTGTTCTTGTCGTTCTCGAAGACGCTCTTCAGGCTCTTTTCGAGCACTTCGAGGCGCTGTTTCGTGTAGTCGCGACAGCCGAACTCCTCGGCGACGCGGATGGCCGTGTCCATATACTTGTTCACCGACCCCTGATGGACGGTGAGGTTGACTCGGCCGCCACACTCCCGACACTCGCCGGTCAGCGGCATCCGGCGATACTTCTCGCCGCAGTCGAGACACCGCGTCTCCTGCCTGGAGAACGCCCGGAGGTTGCCGATGAGGTCCGGCAGGAAGTGGTATTCGATGACGCGTTCGGCCACGTCCGTCTCGTCGACCGCGCGGAGTTTCCGGGCCAGTTCTAACTGGGCGTCCATCTTCTCCATCATCGACCCCAGCGTCTTGTACGCCGAGAGGTCCGGTCCGAGGGCGATGTCGGTCGTGTCGTGGGTGTGGTCGAAGCCGTGGTACTGCGTCTCCGTGCCGAGGCTCTCCTCGGCGATTTCGACGTCGACGTCCTCCGGGTCGGCCATCTCGCGAGTCGCCTCGTAGAACTCCAGCGGATACTGCCGGACGACGTCCATGTTGTGCGCCTCGTCGTCGATCTCCGCGGGGTCGATGCGCGAGGACATGACGAGGGGGCGTCCATCCGCCCGCCCCGTTTGTCGGGGAGGTACTCCTTCGAGAAGTTGAGCAGGCCGTCCATCAGGAGCATCACGCAGTCCTCGTCGCCGTCGCAATTGCGTCTTTTCGCCGCGTGAAAGTACGGATGCGCGTAGCCGACGGCCGCCGACGTGAAGCCGACGACTCGTCCCACCACCGCCGCCGACGTGTGGGGAGCCATCCCGAAGACGAGTTCGCCCACCAGGTCGTCGCGGTCCTCGACCTCGTAGAACGGCGGCAGGTCGTAGAACTGCTGTAGCAGGTCGTCGACGAAGTCGGCCGTCTGGAGGAGGTGTTCGGCCGCGCCGTCCGAGAGGACGACGTCCTGCACTTTCAGTTCGATCAGTTGGTCGTCGAACTGGAGTGGGTCGCCCTCTACGTCCGTCTCGTAGCCGAGTTCGCGGAAGTGGTCGGCCGTCACGTCGAGTTCCTCCGGTCTGACCGCCGTCACCGGCAGGTCGGTCATGTCGTAGCGAACGGTGCCGTCTTTGAACGCGCTGACGTCGTGTTTCGCGCGGAGGATCCCCTTCTCGACGGGTTCGGGCGTCTTGTTCGCCGACGAGAGCCCCTTGACGCCTTTCAGAATGGGGAACGACGCCTCGCGTTCGCCGACGGCGTCGAGGGCGTCGTGGAACGTCTCGCCGACGTCGACCGTCTGGTAGGCCGGGCTGGTCACGTCGCGGTCACAGCGCTCGCAGTGGACGCGGCCGGACTCGTCGGGATCGATCACGGTGCCACAGGAGTCACACTCGTAGTGGGGTTCGGTGTGCGTCCCGCAGTCGGGACATCGGGTTCGGTAGGTGTCGGTCGCACAGTCGGGACAGCGGCGCTGACCGACCTCGACCTCGACGACCCCGCGGCCGTGGTCGCCGCGGTGGCGCGCCGCCTCGCCGACGTCGCGCTGGCTCCCGCCCGCTTCGCCGATGGGAAAGAGCGTGTGGACGGCGGGCGAGAGGTCGCGGCTCTCGGATTTCTCCGGTCGGCCCATCCGGTTGCCGATGCGCGTCGGGGCCCGCTCTCGCACCTCGAAGGGGGCCACCTCGTCGGCGGCCTTCACGGCGTTGTCGCCGTCGTCCCACTCGCGGGCCGCCGTCGAGAGGGTGTCCCACTCGCGTTCGAGCGTGACGTCGCCGCCGTTTTTCGCCCGCGGCGTCTCCGACGCCTCGCCCTCGATCGCGACGCCGAGCGACCGGACCAGCGGCCGCCAATCGGGGACGCGGAGCGTCTCGTCGGTCTGGGTGTGGGGGACGAGGAGACGTTCGAGGACGCGCCGCGTCGTCTCCGTTCGCTCGACGACGAGGACGGCGGCGTCGGCGTCCATCGCGACGCCGCCGTCGCTCTCCGCCCGCGGCGTCTCCGACGCCTCGCCCTCGACGGCGACGACGCCGCTCTCCGTCACCGCGTCGGCGAGCGCCTCGAAGTCGTCGACCGAGACGTCGTGCCAGAGATAGGTGTATTTCGGGTGGAGCGGGGCGTCGTACTCCGTCGCCCACGACAGCGCCTTCGTCGCCGTCGGGTCGTCGAGGTCGACGTGGGGGTTGTCGCGGAGCGGCCGGACGTCGCAGTCGGTGGCCTCGAACTCCTGGATCCACCACTCGACGGTGTAGGAGGCGGGCGAGAGCGGGTGGTTGTTCTCGACGAACTCGCCGTAGTTGACCAGATACTCCCCGAGGTCCAGTATCTTCTCGACGCCGTTTCGCACCGCCAGCGCCTCCGCCGGGTCGTCGATGCGCCGGACGTCGCCGTTGGCGAGGCGGACCGTCGGCCCGTCGATGCTGTCGACGGGGACGACGCCCGCCGCCTTCCCCGGGCGTTCGGTCTTTATCTGCGTTCCGGCGGCGAGGAAGTCGTCGACGAGATGCATCGTCGCGGGGTGGACGCCCGCGGTGGCGAAGCCGTGGTTTCGGGCGCGGCCGTAGCGGAGGCGGAAGCCCCCGACTCGCTGGGGTGGCCAAAGACCGGCCGCCCCGCGATGAGGTCTCTGAGGTACTTCGTCGTGGGATCGACCCGCGGCGGGCCCGCTTTCTCCTCGCCCGGTTCGACGTCCTCGTCGGCCTCCCCGTCCGCGTCGTCGCTCTCGACTTCCGCGTTCTCTTCGCTGTCGTCCTCGCCGATGGTGCCGTCGATGAGGTCCTGCAGCCACGGCCAGTCCACTTCGTCGAGGTCACGGGTGTAGCGCTGGATTTTGGGTGCCTTCAGGGCGATACCCTCGGCGAGGACGAGACACATCCCGCCGCGGGCGTTGTTCGTGTCGACGCGTTCGAGGTCGCGAAAGCCCGACACCTCCTCGTCGCCCGTCGCCTCGCCGTCGAGCATGATCGGTATATGCTCGGCGATGAACCTCGACTCCTTGTCCTTCGGTGAGTACTGCAAGCCCGTCTCCTTGTCGTAGAGGGTAATTTCCTCGGCGTAGCGCTCGATTTCGTCCGAGCGGGCCTCGTACTCGGAGAGACCGACCAGCGCCCGGGTGTAGTCGGCGACGAGGACCGACAGCGCCTGCGCCGTCCCGCCGGCGGAGCGAATCGGCCCGGCGTAGTAGACGTTGACGAACTCGGTGCCGTCGTCGTTCTCCAGCACCTCGACCCGGTCGATGCCTTCGATGGGCGCGGCCACGACGCCCTCGGTGAGGAGGGCGACGGCGGTCCGGACCGCGCCCTCGACTTTGCCGGCTTTGCTGTCGTAGTCGCCGACGTCTCCCTCGGCGAAGTCCTTCGCCAGTTCGAGCGCCGCCTCTTCGCGGCTCATCTCCCCTTCGAGTTCGCGCACCCGCTCGGCGACGCCGTCGATGCCGAGGATGTTCTCGACCCGGTCGGCCATGTCCTGTGCGACCGGAATCTCGACCTCCGGTTTCGGGTCCACGCCCTGTGCTTTCGCCGCTTCGGCGAGTTCGAACGCCTCGTCGAGGCGGACCTCCATCCGCTCGAAATACCGCTCGTCGTCGGGCGTCACAGCGGGAGGTCCAAACCGGTAACGTCGTCGTACGTTCGTTCGAGCGGTTCCTCGAAGGCCCGGAGGTAGAGTTCGCCGGCGAAGACGGTGCCGGCGTCCAAGTGCCCCGCGAGCGCCTGGCCACTCGCCCGCGAGCAGACGACGTGCGTGTGGGCGAAGGGGTCGCCGTCGAGCAGGGAGACGTTGCCGACGCAGGCGGCCACCTCCACGGGTTCGTCGAATCGAACCGACCGATGCTCCTGGTCGGCCTGGTCGTAATACCACACCTCGGCGTCCTGTAGCGAGCCGAGACCGGTGAACCACGCCGACTCGACGTCCTTCCGTGCGGCGAACTCTTCGAGTTCCTCCCGCCAGTCCGCGCCGTACTCCGGACGGACGAGATACTCCGCACTCACGGAGAGTTCCCGGACGTTCATGGAGTGGCCAAGGAGCGAGTTCGACTAAAGTGTAGGTGTTTGGCGTGGCACCGTCGCCTCCGGCGTGCACCGTCGCCTCCGGCGTGCACCGTCGCTCACGGCGTACGCGCCGAGCGCCGTTGGCAGTGAAAAACGGAGAGCGTTAGAAGGGTGCCTGCGGGCCTTCGTCGCTGCCGCCGTCGTCCGTCGTCTCGCCGGGGAACGAGGGCTCCATGCCGCCACCGCCGCTGCCGCCGCCGTCCATGCCGGTGTTGGCGTGGACCTTCGTGATCTCGGGAATCTCCTTGACCATGCGGCTCTTGATGGCCTGGATGGTCATCGGGGAGATGCCACAGCCCGAACAGGCACCTCCGAGCTGAATCGTCACCTCGCCCGACTCGCGGTCGAGGCCCTGAATGGCCGCGCTCCCGCCGTGCATCTGAATCTGCGGGAAGTTCCGCCGCAGGAAGTTCGTGATGCGCTCGCGGAGGTCGTCGTCGGAATCCTGAGCGTCGGTACTCATACTCCGGAGTTGGTCGCCGACCGTCTTAGGCCTTTGGCTCTGCCGCGGTTTCCGGTCGAGCCGCGGCGCTTCCGGGACGGGTCGCCCACGGGCGCGATGACGGGCGAACTCCTCGGAAACCTGTAGCTATATCCGGCGGCAACGCCTCGGTTCGAGCAATGGCGACGTACGAGGCGTTCGACCCGAACGTGGAAGTTCACGGACAGACGATTCTCACCGTGGTCGACGACGCCCTCGCCCGATTCTCCGCGGCCCATCGGGAGCGGGCCCGCGAGGCGCTGGCGGCGAACGGCATCGAGGATCCGTCCCCCGACGAGTGGTATCCCCAGCAGGCCTGGCTGAACACCGTCGAAGCCATCGCCGACGAACTGGAGCCACACATCCTCGATCGACTGGGCGAACAGCTACCGGACGCGGCGGACTGGCCGTCCGGTCTCGCCGGCGTCGAGGAGGGACTGCGCGCGGTCGACCGCGCCTACGAGCGAAACCACCGCGGCGGCGACATCGGCTCCTACCGGTTCGAGCGCATCGACGACCGGGCCGGCGAAGTCGTCTGTGAGAACCCCTATCCCTGCGTCTTCGATCGCGGCCTCGTGCGTGCCGCCGCGCGGCGATACGCGCCCGTCGAGTCGTTCGTCTTCGTCGAGGAACGCGGCGACACCTGCCGCCGCGAGGGCGACGACGCCTGTACGTACACGGTCTTCTGGTAGCCGCCGACCGGGCCGTTCTGGTCGGCCTCGTACTGGTCGATCGCCTCGATCAACTCCTCGGTCGAGTGGTCGACCGCCAGTTCGAGCAGCGTCTCCAACTGGTCGTACTGCGCGTCGAGCGCCCGGATTCGATCGGCGTCGTCGCGGGCGGCCTCCCCGTCGACGTCGTCGAGTCGGTCGAGCGCGCGGTCGAGGGTCCGGCGCGTCGTCTGCATCTCGCGGTGGGCGTACTGCCGGAGGACGTCGCCGACGATGAACCAGAAGTCCGTCTCGGGTTCGAACCGGACGCGACGGCCGCCGCCGCCGGAGGAGCGTCGCCGGACCATGCCGATTCTCGTGAGCTTGCGCGTCACGTTGCTGATGGTCGACTTCGCGTACCCCGTCTCCTCGACGAGCTCCGGGATCGACAGCGGCTCCGACGAGAAGTAGAGCACGCCGTACACCCGGCCGGCGCTGCGGCTCAGCCCGTACACCTCCGCAGAGCGCGCCAGCGACTCGATGACCTCCTCGCGCACCGCCGAACGTTCGTCCTCAGTCATGCGTTGCTCGAACGTCGGCCGGCGTCTTCGCAGCGACAGGCATTCGTGATACGACCGTAGATTCCGTAAGTATTAAATCGTTTGGTCCGATCGTTCGGAACGAGCCGAACAAGTCGAACGGAACGGCTCCGCACAGAGAAACCATGTCCAGTCCGCTCCCGCATCGGCCCTCCATCGACCACACGCCCGCTTCGCTGTCCGTCGTCGACCTGCGCGACGACGAGTCGACGGCCCTCCTCGAATCGCTCTCGTGTGAGACGGCCCGCTCCATCCTCGCTGCCCTCGAGGCCGGTCCCGCGACGGCGTCCGATCTCACTGATCGGGTAGACACCACGCTCCAGAACGCCCGGTACCACCTCGAAAATCTCCGCGAGGCCGGCGTCGTCGCCGACGTCGGCACCTGGTACTCCTCGAAAGGGCGGGAGATGAACGTCTACGCCCTCACGAGCGAACGCATCGAACTCCGAATCGGCACCGACGACTCGCGCCGGACGCTCGCCGTCCGGGACGCTCCGCCGGCGGAAAATTAGTTCAGCCCGAACACGCGCCGGAGCTCGGCGCGGATCTCCTCGCGGTAGCGTTCGAGCGTCGCCTCCAGTTTCTCGTCGTCGACGACGACCGCCGTGAGCCGTTCTTTCGGGTTTTCGGGGAGGTCGATGCGGAACTCGCCGTCCTCGTACATCGGTTCGGACTCGTTCAGGATCTGTTGGTCGATGGCGTGGACGAGTTCGGAGTCGAACGCGTCGTTCATCGTCTCGAAGGCGTTCTTGTACGCGCGCTGGAGTTCCGGGAAGTAGTGGACGTACTTGTCCTCGAACTTCTCGGGGTCGAAGTCGGCCATAGTTCCAATGAGACGGTCGAAGCCAAAAGTCGGCCGGTCCCGTCGTCCCGCCCGCGCGGAGGGGACGGCGGACCCCACCGACGCTCACTCCACGTCGGCGTTCTCCAGTCCCTCGACCGTCGTCTCGAGCGCGTCGGTGGGGTTCTGTGCCACCGCCGACCCGAGGGCACCGATGCCGCCAACCCTGCCGCCGTCTATCCACGAGACGCTGCCGTCGGCTTCGAGGAAGCCGAACCGACCGTTCTCGTCGTCTATCACGAGCACGCCGGCGAAAAACTGGTTCTCGGCCTCCGCGAGGGCGACTTCGAAGCCCTGGTCTCGCAACTGCTCGCCGTATCGCTCCATCCGTTCCGTTAACTGTTCTCTGTCCTCGTTCGTGAGTCGGTCGAAGTAGTTGTCCAGTGACGAACTTTCGTCGGTCATTGCTCTTCCTCCGTCGCTTCGGTCGCTTCGTTTCCGGTCGATGCTGGCGTCGTTCCTCCGCTCTCGTCGTCGCTCTCGCCACCGCCCTCGTCGCGCCGCTCCAGCGCTCTGAGCCGCTCGTTCGCCTCTTCGAGCCACGTCGCGGTCCGTTCCGGTGAGACGCTGACGCGCTCCGTACTCGTGATTTCGGCGAGTTCGTCGGGCGACCGCTCGACCAGTTGCGACAGTTCTTCGATGCCGTTCTCTCGCAGGCGACTGCCGAACGTGGGGCCGATGCCGTCGACGAGTTCGACGGGTAACTCGCCCTCGTAGTCGGCCAGCACTGCGGCGAGTCCACGCCCCTGTTCTATCCACTGCTTCGTGCGTTCGGGGGAGATTTCGCCCTCCTCATCGCTTGCCAGTTCGGCGAGTTCTTCGGGCGAGCGTTCGACCAGCGCCGAAAGGCTCTCGACGCCGCGTTCCCTGAGACGGGCGACGTACTCGTCGTCGATTCCCTCGACGACGTCGATGAGGCCGACGTCCGCGTGACCCGGCTCGCTCGTCTCGTCGCCTCCTCGGGCCTCGTCGCCTTCGGTCTCTCCACTGCCTCGCGCTCCGCTCTCCCCGGGAGCGCCCCGGGCGGGAGTATTTCTTCGGCGTCGAGCGTCTCCAAATCTCCTCTTTCGAGCACCTCGAACAACTCGACCGTGAAGACGAACGTCGAGGCCTTCTCGGGCGGCGATTCGGTCACGTACGCCGTCCACCCGTCTTCGGTCTCTTCCATCCGGATGCCGACTTCGAGGGTGACTTCGACGTCGGTCGCGTGATAGACCGGGAGGGAGACGTCTCGGGGGACCCTCTCGGATTGCAGTAGCTCCGCGAGGCGCATCTGCCCGTGCTGGAGCGCCTTCATCTCGGCCTCCGAGAACGAGTCGTACAGCGACGTGAGAAAGTCCGTGAGTTCGGGCATCTCACTCCTCCGTCTCTCGTCGCCGCTCTTCCAGTTTCTTCGTCCGCTTCTCGTCGACGTTCTCGAACATGGCTCCGCTCACCGCCCGTTCGAGGGTCTCCATTCCCGACGACTCGTTTTCGAGGCTGGCGACCATCCGGATGTCGAGGTCGAACGACGACTGTGTCTTCCCGCGGAACGTCGACGACTGACTCGCCGGTGCGACGTTGAGTCGGAGCGGCGTCGCGAGACGCGTCGGCGAAGAGGACTGCTCCGGCTTCTCGACCTGCTTTATCTTCGCCGTGAACTGCTCTTCGATTTCGCTGACGACGAGGTTCGGCAGCGACAGGAACATTAGCAACGGAATCCGTAACTCCTTGGCGACGGTCCGTTCCTCTCCCGTCTCCGGGTCTATCTCGGTGGTCGTGTATCCGAACGACACTCTCACGAGTTCCCCGTTCTCGTCGAAGCCGGCGTTCTGGAGGAGGTCTACCTTCTCCGTCTGCGCCTGAATGCTGGCGTCGATAGCCGCCACCAGCGGCCCCGAAAAGAGGTGGGAAAGCGGGAGGTCTTCGAGGTCTTCTATAGCTGACACGGGCTCTCACACCAGTTCGTTATGGACCCCCGCCGCCACCGCCGCCACCGCCGTTCGCCGGGGTTTCGGTGATGGTCTCTTCGAGTACCTTGAACAGGGTGTCGACTCCTTTCGGTGGGCCGACGCCTTCCGCCACGACGTGGACGTTCTGGTCGTACGTGCGTTCGATTTTCTGTGATTGGCTCTTCTGGCGCTGATAGCTGGCACTCACGCGCCACTTGACGTTGCCGGTGAACCAGCCCTGCTTCCCTTTCACCTCGCTCTCGACGTTGAACTTGCTCGACGTCGCGTACTTCTCCACCGAGTTGAGGCGGACGTGGAAGTCGATGGTGACGTTGCTGACTTCGAAGTACGGAACGTTGACCAGCAGGAGGAACGGAACCTGAAGGCTGAACTCCTTTTCCGTCGTCTGTCCCGAACTCTCGTCCATCACCTGCTTCTTGTAGTGGAACTCGACGTAGACGGGTTTCTCCCCCGACGACATCGAGTTGTCCTTCTGGAAGCCGACGTCCTGAATGAACTTCGCTGCCGTCTCCGACGCCTGCGCGTTCGCCTCGACCGCCGCGTTCAACGGACCGCCGATTATCTGGGAATACGGGATGCTTCCTAGTTCACCGGGAAAATTCGGGTTCTGAGGGGGCATGCTATCCCGAGAAAAGGTTAGAAATACTACCTCTTAAAGTTCCGCATCTCAATAGTTAGAAAATAAACAATCGCCTCACGGCGAGCGTTCTCACCCGGTCAAATCGGCAGTTCTCCCGCCTCGCGGACGGCTTCAGCCCAGCTGCTCGCCGACGAGTCGGTCCGCCTCCGCGACGAACGCCGCCCGCTCCCCGGCGGGGATGGTCGCCCCCGCGGCGACGTCGTGGCCCCCGCCGTCGCCGCCGACGGCGCGCGACGCCTCGCGCATGACGGCAGAGAGGTCCAGCCCCTTCCGGACGAGGACGTGCGTCCCTCGTGACGACACCTTCACCTCGTCGTCGCCCTTGGCCGCGAACGCGACGATGGGTCGGTCGCGCTGGACGCCCTCCGCGCCGTAGGCCATCCCCGCGACGATACCGACGATCGTCTCCCGGATGTTCGTCCCCGCGTCGAACCACTGGAGGTTCTCCTCGACGGTGACGCCCTCCGACTTCACGTACTTGAGGCCCTCAGAGAGGTTCTTGCGGTGGTTCCGCAGGAGCGCCCGCGCCCGTTCGAGCGCCTCGCCCCGATCGCCGAGACAGACCGCGAGGCCGACGTCCGCGCGCTCGTAGCGCGCCGTCGCGTTCAGGAGCGTGGAGAATTCGCTCACGTCGCGCAGTTCCGTTCCTTCCTCCTCGTTCAGGAGGGTGTAGGTCGTCCCCACGAGGTCGTTCACCCTGTCGGCGGGGACGCCGCTGGCGACTGCCCGACGCAGGAGGCCGCTGGCGACGGTCCGGCGTTCGTCCTCCCCGAGGTCGACCCACCGCCGCCACTCGCCATCCTCGCGGCACTCGACGTCTACCTCCGACAGAAAGGAGATGGCCCCCGCCTCGTCGTTCGTGATGCCCGGGATGCGCACGTCGCTCGCGTACTCCAGCAACTTCGGCAGGGGCCGGGTCTGTTTGCCGTAGAACGTGAGGTCTTTCATCTCGCCGACGACGCCCGCCTCGACGCCCTCCGCGACGATCCGGGCGTTCGCGCCGTGGAGGCCGCCGGGGCCGCCCTGCATGTCGCCGACCGCACCGACGACGGCGAGGGCGGCCAGGTCGCGGTTGTCGCCGTCGCCCTCCAGCGCCCGGGCGAGGGCGTAACTCGCGCCCGCGCCCGAGAGTTCCGACGCGCCGTCGACGCCGAACAGCAGCGGATTGAGGTGGTAGTCGGTCTCCGCGTCCGCCGGCTGGTGGTGATCCGCGATTACGGGCGTGAACGCGCCCTGGCTCTCGTACTCGGCGACGACGTCGAGCTGGCCGCTCCCGAAGTCGGTGAACAGCACCGTCTCGTGGTCGGTTGCCGCGACGTTCGCGATCTCCGCCTCGTCGAGCTGTTTCGAGAACACCACGTCGAAGGGAACGTCCGCGCGTTCGAGCGCCGACGCGGCGACGGCGGCGCTGGCGAGGCCGTCGGCGTCGATGTGGGAGACCAGAAGGACGGAGTCCGCCGCCCGAAGCCGGTCGGCACACGACGCCGCACGCTCGGCGAGTTCGGGGACCGGTCCGTCCGTCGCGCGCTCCGCGTCGGCGTCCATCGTGCGTGAGTCGTTCGTCATCGGGGATAAGTCCTGCCGCGGTGGCTCGGCGCGGCGCGTTCGACGGTCGCGGTCGCCAGCGCCTCGAACGTCGCGTCGGCGGGGACCACGTCGACGTCGATGCCGTGCGATTCGGCCGTCTCGCGCGTCGGCTCTCCGATCGCACCGACGACGGCGTCGGCGAGCGCGTCGAGCGCCGCCTCGCGGACGCCCGCTCCGCGGCCGCCTCGAGGAAGTGCTCGACCGTGAGCGACGAGGTGAAGCAGACGGCGTCCACCTCGCCCTCGGCGACGAGTTCGGCCGACTCCCCGCTCCCTCGGGTCGGGCGAGGCGGTAGAGCACCGTCTCGTGGACGTCCGCGCCCGCCGCGCGCAGGCCGTCGAGCAACACGTCGCTCCCGTGGTCGCTCCGGGCGACTTCCACCCGCGCGCCCGACACCTCGTCTTCGAGCGCCGCGACCAGGCCGGCCGACGTGTACTCCTCGGGGAGCAGGTCGACTTCGTAGCCGGCGGCCCGGAGGGTGGCGGCCGTCCTCGGGCCGATGGCGACGACGGTGGCCCCGCCGGGGCCCCAGCCCGCGTCGGCGACGAGTTCCGCGCCGGTCTTGCTCGTGAAGACGACGTAGTCGCCGCCCTCGGGGACCGCGCCCGTCGGATCGACGGCGAGCATCGGATCGGGGACGGCCGTCGCCCCGAGCGAGTCGAGCAGTTCGACGGCGTCGGCGAGTCGCTCGTCGGCCGGGCGGAACACCGCCACCGTGAGCCGCGCCGCCCGGCGCGTCTCCTCGTCCGGGATCGTCATTCGCCGGCGTCCTCGCGGGCGCGTTCGACGAGGTCGGCCGCGCCCCGCTCGCGCAGGTCGCGGGCGAACGCGACGGCGGCGTTCGCGTGGTCGTCGACGGGCAGGTCCGCCGACCGGTCGATCCGTTCGCTCCCGTCGGTCGAGAGCACCTGCGCCTCGACGTGGACGTTCTCGCCGCGGAGGACGGCGTGGACGCCGATCGGCGCGATACAGCCCCCGTTGAGTTCGGCCAGCACCGTCCGCTCGACGGTCGTCTCGACCCGCGTTCGGGGGTGGTCGAGCACCTCGTGGAGGCTCGCTTCGGCGTCCGTCCCGCGCCGGGCCGTCACCGCGATGGCTCCCTGTCCCGGCGCGGGCACGAACTCCCCTTTCGGGAGGCGGTCGCTCTCCACCTGGTCGAGGAGGCCGCTCCGTCGAACCCCCGCCTCCGCGAGGACGACGGCGTCGTACTCCGTCTCGACCTCGCGGCCGAGCGCCTGCCGTTCGAGTTCCGTCAGCTCGTCGAACCACTCCTCGGGCGTGCGCTCGTGCGTCTCCACCCGCTCCCCTTCCTCGGCGTCGAGGCGGCGCTCGTGTTCCCGCTGGAGCCCCGGCGCGAGCAGTTTCTCCAGTCGCGTGTCCACGTTCCCCCGGAGCGGCTGGACGTCGAGGTCGGACCGCTTCGAGAGGAGCTGGGCCTGTCGCCGGAGCGAGGACGTCCCCACCGTCGCGCCGTCGGGGAGTTCGTCGAGGCCCATCCCGTTCGGCGTCACCAGCAGGTCGCCCGCCGGCGCGCGTTCGGGGACGCCCGCGACGACCAGCTCCTCGGGCATCTCCGTCGGCATGTCCTTCAGCGAGTGGACGGCCCCGTCCACGTCGCCGTCGAGGACGCGTTCGTCGAGCGCCCGGACGAACGCGCCGGTCTTGCCGAGACGGTGGATGAGCTCGTCTCGAACCTCGTCGCCCCGCGTCGCTACCTGGACCAGTTCGACGTCGTAGCGACGCTCCGCGAGTGCTTCACGGACGCTCTCGGCCTGTCTGAGGGCGAGATCGGACCCCCGCGTGGCCAGCCGTATCGTCCCGTGTGTGCTCATGTCCCCACGTCCGGGGCCGAGGGTGAAAAGCCCGCCCTTTCGACGGGGACGCCCCCGGCGTCACGGCACACCGACAGCGCCGTGTCGCCGATAGAGGTAGTAGAGCGCGAGCGGGACGCTCACGACGAACGCCGTCAGGAGGACGCCCGCGAGAGCGACGAGGGCGTAGAGCGTCGCGTCGGGGTCCCAGTCGACGTCGGCCGCCGACACCGCCTCCGCGTCGACGTAGATGGCCAGCGGAAAGAGCACGGAGAGGGCGACGCCGGCCAGAGCGAACAGGCCGGCGAGGACGAACAAGAGGACTGTGGCTCCGCCCTCGCCGACGAAGAGACCGAGGACCACGGAGCCGACGAAGACGACGCCGAAGCCCATCGAGAGGACGAAGAAGACGGGGACGGCGGCGATCCAGTACCACCACTGCGAGTCGACGGTGGCGTCGGGGCGGTCGGCGTTTCGCGCGGCCGTCTCGCCGCCGGCGTCGCTGTCGGTCGAGACGGCCGCCTCGTCGCTCGAATCGTCGGGAGGGCGCGACATAGACGACGGGACGGCCGGCCGCGTGTTAAAGTGCCTCCTTGTACGCTTCCAGGGTCTGCTCGACGTCCTCGTCGGTGTGTGCGTATGAGACGAACTGCGACTCGAACTGGTTGGCGGTGAGGAAGACTCCCTGCTCTTTCATCTCCTGCCAGAAGACGCGCTCCCAGCGGTCGCTCTCGGCGCGACCCACGTCCGCGCCCGTCTTCGGACAGTAGTCGTGGCGCGAACACGACTCGCGCTGGGTACACCCCGACTCGCAGGGGCCGTCGACCTGCGACGGGCCGCGACGGGTGAAGATCGTCTTGAACATGCTGGCCGTGCCGACGACGGTGTACGACGGCGCGCGGTCCTCCAGCAGGTCCGCGATGCCGCTCCGGAGTCGCTCGCCGAGGCGGTCGACGTGGTCGTAGACGTCGTTCTCGGCGGCGTACTTCAGGTACTCGTGGCCGGCGGCCATCGTCACCGGGTGGCCGGAGAAGGTGCCCGACTGGAAGACGTCGCCGGCGGGGGTAAAGGACTCCAGGATCTCGGCTTTGCCGCCGATCGCACCGACGGGGAAGCCGCCGCCGACGATCTTCCCGAACGTGGTCACGTCGGGCGTGACACCGAACTCGCCCTGTGCGCACTGGAGGCCGCCGACTCGAAAGCCCGTGATGACCTCGTCGAAAATCAGGAGCGACCCGTAGTCGTCACAGAGGTCGCGGAGCGTCTCGTGGTAGCCGTCGACCGGCATCACGATGCCCTTGTTCGCGAGGATGGGTTCGGTCAGCACCGCCGCGATCTCCTCGCCGCGCTCCTCGAACACCTCGCGGACGGCTTCCTCGTCGTTGAACGGGACGGGGATGGTGTGGTCGGCGAACGACTGGGGGACGCCGGCGGTGGATGGTCGGGGGTCGTCGGGGCCGCCCGCGACCAGCGTCGACTCCTGTGCACCGTGGTAGCCGCCCTGCATGACGACGATTTTGTCGCGACCGGTGTAGCCGCGGGCGAGGCGGACGGCCGACACCGTCGCCTCCGTCCCCGAGTTGACGAACCGCACCATCTCGACGCTCGGGACGTGTCGGGCGACGAACTCCGCGAGTTCGACCTCGACTTCGGCCGGCGCGCCGTACATCGGGCCGTCGCTGGAGTGCGACTGGACGGCCGCCTGCACCGGGTCGGGGACGTCGTGGCCGTAGAGCAACGGCCCGTAGCCCATCACGTAGTCGAGATAGCGGTTGCCGTCGACGTCGACGACGTGTGCGCCGTCGCCGTGTTGGACGAAAAACGGATACGGCCACGTCGCCCGCACCGAGGAGTTGACGCCGCCGGGGAGCACCGACAGCGCCCGATCGTACAGTTCCCGTGAGCGGTCGTGGTTCATACTCTCGGGTTCGACCCGCCGGCGAAAAGAAGGTACCGAGTCGCGGGTCCTGAACGGGCCTCAGACGGCGGCGGTGCCCTCCTTGCCCGTGCGCACCTGCGTCGCGCCCTCGACGGGGAGGACGAAGATCTTGCCGTCGCCGGGTTCGCCGGTGTTGGCCGCGTCGCGGATGGCCGCGACGACGTCCTCGGCGGGCACGTCGGCGACGACGCACTCGATTTTCACCTTCTGGTGGAGGTCGACGGTGTACTCCTCGCCGCGCCACTGTCCGGTCTTGGCCGGCTGGCTGCCCCGGCCGCTCACGTTCGTCACCGTCAGCGACGGCGCACCGACTTCGGCGAGAGCCTGTTTGACCTTACCGAGGCGGTCCGGTCGGACGACAGCCATGACGAGTTTGATGCCGCTGTCGCCCGGCGAACCGCCGTCGGTGCGGAGACCGGAGCCGTCGGCGACGACCTCGGGTTCGCCGAACTCGGGGTAGGTGTCGACGCCGTGCTCGCTGATGTCGAGGCCCGCGCGCTCGTGTTCCTCCGTGACGCGGGCCTGGCCGAGCGCCTTGATGACACCGAAGACGAGCGCCGTCGTCGCGACGGTCCACGCCGCGATGACGGCGACGCCGGCGATCTGGCCGACGAAGCTCACGCCGTAGCCGGGAATGGCGAAGACGGGGAACAGCACCGCGCCGAGCACCCCGGCGGAGCCGTGAACCGGGAAGACCGCACAGACGTCGTCGATTTTGAGGCGCTTCTCGACGAACTCGAAGACGACCGGCAGCTGCGCGCCGGCGAGCAGGCCGATGACCATCGCACCGACCCAGGTGATGGCGTTGGTGTTGCTGGTGATGCCGACGAGGCCGGCGAGCATGCCGTTGGCGACGTACAGCGTGTCGACTTTCTTGGTCTTGACGAGGGCGGCCGTGGCCGCGCCGATCGCGCCCATCGCCATGCCGAGCGTCGTCGTCAACGCGACTCGCCCGACGGTCCGTTCGAAGGCCGCGAGGGTGAGCGAGCCGTCCTGTGCGGCGAACACCGACGCGGCGGTGCCGACGTTGAAGCCGTACCAGCCGAAACAGAGGATGAGCGTCCCGAGGACGGCGAACGTCAGCGAGTGACCGGGGATGATGTTCACCGAGCCATCCGCGTTGTAGCGGTCCATCCGCGGGCCGAGGATCCACGCGGCCGTGAGGCCGGCGATGCCGCCCATGCCGTGGACGATCATACCGCCCGCGAAGTCCTGGAAGCCGGGGCCGATGTCGTTCAGGAAGCCGCCCGCCCACGTGAAGCCGACGACGACGGGGTAGATGACGGCGGCCAGCAGGACGGTGTAGGCGACGTACGCGCGGAGTTTGGCGCGCCCGGCGACGGCACCGGAGACGATGGTCGCCGCCGTCATGGCGAACACCGCGCCGAAGAGCCAGCCGACCCACGCGTCGGATCCGCCGTTGACGTAGGCGAACGGGTCGGCCGCGCCGCCGACGAAGTTCGAAATCCCCGAGCCGATCAGGAAGAACACCACGACGCCGACGCTCCAGGTCAGCATGTTCTTGGTCAACTGGTTGGCGACGTTCTTCGAGCGTACCTGCCCCGCCTCCAGCATCGCGAAGCCGGCGTGCATGAAGAAGATGAGGAACGTAACCGTCAGCACCCAGACGTGGTTCACGCCGGAGGCGACGGTCGCCGGGTCGACCTGCAGGGGGACTACCATCCGAACACCTCCGGCGTACGTCCGTTCTCACGTGGACATTCATGCACCGATTCGACGTTTTTGACCGCGTTCGTTCTGTGAATCACGGTTGTGGGTCAGCAGAGGGAACAATATAATGGTTGGTGTTAAAAAACGCGGAATTATATCCGATACGTTAGACGAACGTGTTTTTTACTAACAAATAATAAGTGTATAAGGGCGTAAATCGCGGAATATCTGGGCGTTTGTCGTCTGCAAATCCGACGATCGTAGTGTAGGGTTACTGTCAGGACCCCGGTCGAGCGTCGCGCGCTACAGCCGGTCGGCCAGGTCTTCGGCGAAGTACGTCACCACGAGGTCGGCACCGGCGCGCTTCAGCGATAGGAGGGATTCGTAGGCCGTCTCTTCGAGGTTTAGCCACCCCTGCTCGGCGGCGGCGTGGACCATCGCGTACTCGCCGCTGACGTTGTAGGCGGCCACGGGCCGGTCGAAGTTCTCGCGAACCGCGCGCACGACGTCGAGATAGGGGAGGCCGGGTTTGACCATCAGCACGTCCGCGCCCTGTTCGACGTCGAGTCGGACCTCCCGCAACGCCTCCCTGGCGTTCGCGGGGTCCATCTGGTAGTGGCGGCGGTCGCCGAACGCGGGCGCGCCGTCGGCGGCGTCGCGGAACGGGCCGTAGAAGGCGCTCTCGTATTTCGCCGCGTAGCTCATGATTGGCACGTCGGCGAAGCCCGCCTCGTCGAGGCCGGCGCGGATGGCCCCGACCATCCCGTCGGTCATGCTGCTCGGGGCGACCATCTCCGCGCCCGCCTCCGCGTGGGAGGCCGCCGTCTTCGCCAGTAGATCGAGCGTGGCGTCGTTGTCGACGGTCAGGTTCGGCTCTTCGCGCGCGCCCGGTTCGAGGACGCCGCAGTGGCCGTGGTCGGTGTACTCGCAGAGACAGACGTCCGTGATGACGTAGGCGTCCGTCTCGGCTTCGATGGCGCGGGTCGCCCGCTGGACGACGCCGTCTTCCGCCCAGGCCCGCGATCCGCGTTCGTCTTTCGACTCGGGGATGCCAAAGAGGATGACCGCCTCCACGCCCGTCGCTACGATCTCCTCAACGCGCGCCACCGCCTCGTCGACCGGGACGCGTTCGTGGCCGGGCATCGACTCGATGGGCACTCGCTCGTCCGCCGTCGCGTCCACGAACACGGGGGCGACGAGGTCCGACGCGTCGAGGGTCGTCTCGCTGACGAGCGGTCGAATGCGGTCCCGCCGAAGCCGTCGGGGCCGGTCGGAGAGGTCCATGGACACACCTCGGGCAGCGGCACCCAAAACCGCATCGTTCCCGACGGGTTCCGGGCCGGGCGCGGGCGTAAGCGCTATACTCGCGGCCGTCTCACTCCCGCCCGTGTCCGTCCCGCTCCAGGTCGCCCAGTTCCCGGCCGAACTCCGGGCGGTGCTCCACTCCGAGTTCGCCCTGCTGGCGCTGTTCGCCGTGTTCGTCCTCGAGGGGCGATGCTCCTCTATTTCGTCCCGAGCGAACTCGTCGTCCCGGGGTCGCTCGTCCTCCTCGGCGGGGACCGGGCCGTCGTCGTCGTCGGCGTCGCCGTCCTCGGGGCGACGCTGGGCCAGTACGCCCTCTTTCTCGTCGCCAAACGCGGCGGCCGGGAGCGCCTCCGACGCGCGCGGTGGTTCCGACTCGGCGAGTCCCGTCTCGACCGGTTCGACGCCTGGTTCGACCGCTGGGGTCCCCTCGTCGTCCCCGTCAGCAACACGCTGCTTTTCACGCGGGGGATGCTGACGGTGCCGGCGGGGTTCTCGGGGATGGACGACCGACGGTTCCTCCTGCTGTCGGCCGCCGGCACCCTCTCCTTCGAGTCGATTCTCGCGGCGCTCTATCTCGGCTTCGACGTCGTCGTCTGAGAAGAGTCACTCGGTGCGGTCGATGTCGATCTGCTCCCGGATCGCGGCGAGTTCGTCGGACTCCGCGAGTTCCTCGATGCGTTCGCGAAAGTGCCGATCACAGAGGCCGACCTTTATCCGGTCTTTCTCGGCGGCGTAGGCGGCCTCCCGGTCGCAGTAGTGGCACTTCATAGTCTGCGTTGTCGCCCCACTCGGTTTAAGCCTGCGCTTTCGGCAGTTCCGACAGGACGGCGTCGTACGCCGACTTGGCGAGTCCCGCCCGTCCCAGCGTCCGGTCGTGGGCGTCGCTCCCGCCCGTCGCCACGAGGCCGTGTCGCTCGATGGCCCGGTCTATCGGCGACGGATCGACCGGCCGCCCGTAGGGGTAGTACCGTTCGACGGCGTCGAGGGCCGCCGTCAGATCGAGGGCCGCCTCGGGGTCGTCGTACCGGAGGGTGTGCCAGCGACACGAGCGAACACGCCGAGTCGAGCAGCGAGACGCCGCGCTCGAACGAGGGGATCTCGCGCGCGACGTAGCACGGCCCATCGTCGCCGATGAGGTGGTCGAACGCCGCCTGATAGCCGTAGTCGGCGTCGCTCTCGTCGACGGCGCGGGCGACGTGCGGTCGGCCGACGCCGGCGTGGACGTCGAGCGCGAGGTCGACGCCCAGTCGCTCCTCGACGCAGGCGACGATGCGCCGGGCGCGTTCGACGCGGTTTCGCTGGAGGCGTTCGATCTCCGCGTCGAGTTCGTCGGTTCGCTCGACGCCGTAGCCGAGCAGATCGATCCGTTCCGTTCCGGTGTCGACCCGGAGTTCGATGCCCCGAATCACCGTCACCCCGTCGCGCGTCGTCACGGGCGCGTCGAGTCCGGGATGCACCCGATCGTGGTCGGTGACGGCGACGCCCGAGAGCCCCGCCGCCCGGGCCGCCGCGGGGATCTCGCCGAGGCGCAACTGCCCGTCCGACGCCGTCGTGTGGACGTGCAAGTCGGCGACGACGGCCGCGTCGCTATCCATGTCCGACACACGTCGACGCCCCGAAAAGTGGTTGTGATTCACTCTCCATTAAGGACGATTAAAGACTCTCTACTGACTAAGGTCCTTCATGGAAAACAATTATAATTGTTCCACACCTTCGATCGAGTGATGAGACTCAACGGCACGGGCGACCTGATAGACGAGTTCGAGTATCCCACCACGAGCGAAGACTTCGTCGCAGCCCACGGGGACCACGTCATCGAGCTACAGCGCGGCAGCGAGACGCTCGGCGACGTGGTCTCGCGAGTCGGACCGGAAGAGTACGACTGCGCGGCCGACCTGAAAGACGCGGTCCGCTCGGGGGTTTCCCACAAGGCCATCGGGCGGCGCTTCTACAGCGACCGCGACCCGACCGCACTCGGCGAGTCGGGCCCGACGCAGCTCTCCTTCTAAAGTCCGAGGTCGAGCGGCACCGACCCCTTCGCGTACCCCTCGACGCTCCCGTCGGGACGCGTTCGGAACACGACGGCCGGCTGGTGACGGACGTCGGGTCGTTCGTCACGCACGGCCCGCCAGTCGTCGTCGGGGAACGACGAGCAGTCGATGAAGAGGACGACGCCGCCGCCGTGGGCCTGTAGCTGGCCACTGGTTTTCGTCTCGGCGGTGTCGCGGACGGCCGCGACCGGCGTGTTCGCCGTCCGTCGGTTCGGTGGGAGCGGCCGGGTCACTTCGACGAGCGGGTTCCCGTCCTCGCCCCGCTTTGCGCGGAAGTCGATGGAGTGGCCCGTCGTCACTTCGATCTCGGGGACGACGCCGTAGCCGGCGTCGACGAGGAACTTCGCGGCGTTGAACTCGCCCATGGCCGCGGTCATCCGGGTCCAGCCGAGTTGCTGGGAGGTGCCGAGTTTCCCCGCCATCGTCTCGCGGTAGTCGTCCAGGACGCCCGTCGAGAGGAACGACTCGTAGAACGCGAGCGCCTCGTCGGCCGTCGCGTCCGGGAAGCCGGCGGCGTGATTCCGGAAGAACTCCCGGGTCGTGTGTCGGCCGTCCTTCGAGAGGAAGACGGGCAGGAAAAACCACGAGAGATGCGGGTACGGCTCCAGCCACGGCGACTCCTCGTGCAACTCGGCCAGGAGTTCGCGTTCGGTCCACCGGGCGAGGTCGTCGGGCACCTCCTCGAAGCCGTACTTGTCCGTCTGCCAGAGCGTCGACGGCGTCTCCGTGTTGCCGAGCCAGTAGGCTCCCTCGCCGTTCCAGCAGAACAGCGCGACGTCGCCGTTGTCCATCTCGAATCGTCGGGCGTCGTATCCGTCCGGCGGTTTGAACCAGGGACGGCCGCTCTCCGCGCCGAGGTTCGCGTCCAGCGGTGCGAACACGTCGGAGCGGACCCGGCCGTCGGTCCATCGACCGGGGGCGTATCTGAACCGTAACGGGCGTGCCACGGTCGTACTATGCCCTCCCCCTTTACGCCTTCCGTGCCGTCCGCCGGTCGTGTCTGCGAATTTATGACTTTCCGATACATATATTATGGGTAGCGTTCCAAGTGATGGTATACCATGTCAATGGGTGCCTATGACGAGGAAGAGCACGAACGCCGTGCACAGAAGACGGGAACAGTCGACGCGGAGTTCGACGACGACAGATCCCAGTTCCGCGGGAAGATGGAGTTCGAATCGGGCGAGTCGGCCGAGCAGCTCCTCGATCAGTTCCACGAGATAAACGGGGAGTAGCGCCATCCCTTCTCCGACGTCCGCCGTCGACGCCGGAGCGGCGGCGTCACCACCCTTCGGTTTCGGGTGCGCCGAGCGACGCCTCGACGTCCGCCCACCCGGCCGACGGGTCGACACGCGTCCCCGAGTCGCCCGCGCGCTCGGTCCAGAACTCGATGGCTTCGCTCACCCACGATGCGCCGTCGACAGCGCGCTCGCGGGCCCGCGCCGCTCGCGCCTCGTTCACCGCGACGGTGCCCGGACTCGACCCGGCGGCGACGCCGACGAACTCGGCCCGGTCGGCGGCCGTCGGCGTCCCCCGTGCAACGCGTTCCACGACCCCCGTCAGTCGACCGGGGTCGGGGTGGAGAAACAGGCGCGACCCGAGCGCCTGTGGCCCGAACAGCGGTGGCGGGAGGTCGGCCGGCACGTCGTCGTCGAGCAGGCGGACGCCGCCGACGGCCGACTCGACGCGCTCACACTCCGTCTCCTGGTTTAGTTCGAGGTTCCGCCCGGGATACGTCGCACACGCGTCCGGGTACCGGTCGCCGCCGTGGATGCGACAGCGGAGCGTCTCCGGATCGAGAAAGACGCAGGCGTCGAGCCACGTCCGGTCGAGGCCGAACGGGGCGACGGGCTTCCGGACTGACCGCAGACCGACGACGAACGCGGGTCGTCCGTTCACGCCCGCGACGTCGACGCCGTCGACGGTGACGGCCTCCGCGGGCGACGCCGCCGCCCACAGCCGCGGCGTCAGCGCGTCGCCGAGGCCGGCGTCGAGGAAGGTACGCACCTCGTCGCGGCCGAGCGGGACGAGGTTGTAGGCGTCGTCGAGCGGCGGGCGCGGTCCACGGCGCTCGTGGTCGGCGGGCGACGGCGACACCGGTCGCCAGTCGAGACAGCAACCGGCACAGCCCTCACAGCGCATCTCCATGCCGTGGTCTACGGTACCGTGGCACAAAGAACTGTGTCCCTTCGGCCGCTGGGAATCGGACTATGCACCCGTTAGTTCCGCGTAGTCGATGCTTTCGGGTTTCGCAAACGGCGCTTACCTATAGGGCCGGAGTCCCAACGTGGATCTACCCGACCCGAGTCGGGACTCCCATGACCGACGACGCAACGACCAGGCGGCGACTCGTCGCCGCACTCGCCGCGCTCTGTGCCGCGCTCTTCGGAGCGGGGTTCGGCACGTCACGGACGTTCGACCCGGCGGCGACCGACGGGGACGGCAGATTCGACCTGTCGGTCGATTTCGACGTGGACCGGACGACCCCGCCCCGTTCGACGCCGACCGACGAGTCCGCCGACGGGCCGTCGACCCGTTCGAACGACGTCTCGCCCCCGTCCGACGACCGCCCCGCGACCGAGCGGCCGACGGGCGAGCGCCGGACGGCCGACGGCGACCGGGACGGTCCGGCTTCGACGACGGCCGACGACCCGTCGCTGGTCGCGGCGACGCAGCCGCTGACGCTGTCGAATCTCCACCCCGGCGACGAGGGCACCGTGACCGCCACGCTCTCGCTGTCGGGCGCGCCGGCGCGCCTCTGGTTCCGCGGCGACGTCTCGGGGTTCGACGACGAGTCCCTCACCGAACCCGAACTGCGCGCCGGCGACGACGACCTGACCGGCGAACTCCAGCCGTACGTCGACGTCCGCCTCTCGTACGACGACGGTGGGACCGCCGTCACGGTGTACGACGGTCCCATCACGGGGCTCCCGTCGACGTGGACGGCGCTCGACGACTCCTGTTTCGTTCCGGAGTCGCACGCGCTCAGCCTGCGCTGGTCGCTCGACGCCGACGCGCCGAACACGATCCAGACGGACGCGCTGACGTTCTCGTTCGGCGTCGCCGCCAGTTCGTGCGAGCCCTGAGCCTCCCGACCGCACGGCCTATACGCCTCCCCTCCTTGCATCGACGATGACCACTGACCCGTGCGACGGGTGCGGCCGCGAGGTCACGATCGCCGGCGGCATCGCCAACCTCTGGTCGTTCGACGTCGAGACGACGGGTGGCGTCACCCTCGAACTCGCGGACGGCACCGAGCACTTCCTCTGTTTCGACTGCATCGAACGCCTCCCCGACGACCGGGACGTGACCGCCGCGGACGTTGCGGCGCTCTCGGAATGATTTAGGGCCGGCGACGCGGAGGTAGCGTCGTGAACCCGGACCGAATTCTGGAGTCGTTCCCCGCGCCCAGTTTCCGGGGCAATCAGCGCGACGCCCTCGGGGACATCCGCGACGCCTTCGCCGCCGGCAACGACGTCGTCCTCGTCCGCGCACCCACCGGGAGCGGGAAGTCCCTCCTCGCGCGCGCCGTCGCCGGCGCGGCCCGCACCGTCGACGAGGCGACGCCCGCACAGGCCACCGGCGCGTACTACACGACGCCGCAGGTGTCCCAGCTCGACGACGTGGCCGCCGACGAACTGCTCGACGACCTCAGCGTCATCCGGGGAAGTCGAACTACACCTGCATCCTGCCGGGCGAGGAGGACACGCCCGTGAACCGCGCACCTTGTGCCCGCGAACGCGGCTACGACTGCACGGTCCAGCACCGCTGTCCGTACTTCTCGGACCGCGCCATCGCCTCCAGTCGATCGATCGCCGCCACGACGCTCGCGTACTTCATGCAGACGGCGGGATCGGAGGTGTTCCGCAAGCGCGACGTCGTCGTCGTCGACGAGGCCCACGGCCTCTCGGAGTGGGCCGAGATGTACGCCACCATCGACCTGACTCCCCGAACGGTCCCGGTCTGGGACGACGTGGGCGTCCCGAACGTCGCCGACGCCGACGACCCGGTCGACCGGACGGCGCGGTTCGCCGAGGCGCTCGCGGGCGTCTGCTCGCGCGCGAAAGACGACCTGCTGGCGGAATCCGAACTCACGCCCGAAGAGGCCGCCCGCCGCGACCGGTTGCAGGAGCTGATTTCGGATCTCGAGTGGTTCGTCGAGGACTACCGCGACGCGACGAGTCCGACGACGTGGGTCGTCGACCAGCCCGACGGCGAGGGAGGAGCGATCACCGTCAAGCCGCTCGATCCCGAGCGCTATCTCCACCACACCGTCTGGGACCGAGGCAACAAGTTCGCCCTCCTCTCGGCGACGATCCTCGACAAGGAGGCCTTCTGTCGGCAGGTGGGTCTCGCCCCCGGGAACGTCGCCCTTGTCGACGTCGACCACACGTTCCCGCTCGAAAACCGCCCGCTCTACGACGTCACGCAGGGGAAGATGACCTACGAACACCGGGACGAGACGATCCCGAACGTGGCGCGCCTCCTCGTCCGCCTCCTCGCTCACCATCCCGACGAGAAGGGCATCGTCCACTGTCACTCCTACTCCATCCAGTCCCGCCTGCGAAAGCGCCTCGCGGAGTTCGGCGTCGCCTCGCGCGTCCGTGCCCACGACCGGGAGAACCGCGACGCCGAACTGGAGTCGTGGAAGGCGACCGACGCGCCCGAACTGTTCCTCTCGGTCAAGATGGAGGAGGCCCTCGATCTGAACGGCGACCTCGCGCGCTGGCAGGTGCTCTGCAAGGCCCCCTATCTCAACACGAACGACTCTCGGGTGGCGCGCCGCCTCGAAGAGGGCCAGTGGGCGTGGTATCACCGCACCGCCCTCCGGACAGTCATCCAGGCCTGCGGCCGGGTCGTCCGCGCTCCCGACGACTACGGCGCGACCTACCTCGCCGACTCGAGCCTGCTGGACCTGTTCGACCGGACGCGGGCGGACATGCCCGACTGGTTCGCCGCACAGGTCGACCGGACGACCCGCCCCGACCTCCCCGAATTCGATCCGGAGGCGGCGCTCGCGGGCGTCGACGCGACGCCCGGAACACGTCGACCCCGGCGTTCGAACCGCCGCTCCTCGACCGACGCCTCGGGGGCGACGTCCTCGTCGGACTCCTCCGACCACCCTCTCCGACGTCTGGGGGAGTGACCGTCCTGTCGAACTTCCACTCTCCGGCGGAAATCACCGGCGACTATTACATGATTGTTCATACTGTGTACGAATAGTACTCTGTCTCCCGTATAATTTGAAATAAGATACTCTATCCACGGACGAGTGTCCGAGGTTGGGATAGATTCTCACGATAGCTTTACATACCGGCTATCTGTACGTGTGCGTATACGGCGATGCACGCACACGCCCTCACAACCGCGCTGACGCTGTACCGCAGTGGGACCTACACGCTGGATCAGGCCGCACAGTGTGCGGGCCTCTCGGTCGCGGAGCTGGAATCGGTACTCCGTCGGCGTGGCATCGAGCGGACCGACGAATCTCGTCCGACGCAGGAACGCGGCCAGTCGGCGCGCGCCGACTGAGCGGGGTAGCTCACTCGGCGTCGGCCACGGCGTCCTCGGGGAGGACGTGGAGGCCGGCCCGGCTCTTGATCACCGGCACCGCGTCGGCGTCGACGTCGACGTAGTCCGGCCGGGGGACCGTCTTCGCTTCGTACGTCTCGGGGTCGAGAAGTTGGACCGCGTGTTCGTCCTCGACGGTGACGACTGTCGTCTCGACGGCGTCCTCGACGCTCCCGAGTTCGCGAGCGTCGGGCGTGCCGTCGTCCTCGAACGCCGACTCGTACTCCGCGCCCGTCGTCAGTCGCGTTCCCTTCAAATTCCCGCTGACGGACCGGACGAGCACCGGGCCGTCGCCGTCGTCCGGGTCGATGACGTGGCCGGGGGTGAACCGCGGCAGTCGGACCGCGAACGTGACGCGGTACACCTCGTTGCCGTCGCTGTCCTCCGTGACGAGGGTCGGGTAGCTCTCGACGCTCCCCCGAGTTCGCGCGTGATGCGCGTCGCGACGTCCTTGCCGAGCTGGTTCGTCGAGAGTTTGACGTCGACGCCGTCGTCGACGTCGTCCGTCTCCGTGATGAACGCCTCGCGGTCGCCGTCGGCCTCGCGGTCGGCGACGTACGTCTCCGCGATCTCCCTGGCGCGGCGGCGTTCGGCGGGCGTCGGGGTTCGATCCTCGGCGCGGACCTGGACGACGCTGGCGTAGTAGCCGCCGGCGATGCGGCCACACCGGGTGCAGGTCTGGCGCGCGATCAGCACCGGGACGGTGGCTCGCTCCTCAACGAACGTCTCGCGGACGACGCCCGAGAAGTGACAGTGCATCCGGATGGTGTTCTGGTCGACCTGTTCGGGATCGACGGCCCACGACACGTCCCGGGCGTCGACGTGGACGCCGAGGGCCTCGCTCACTTCGTCGACGGCGACGTCGGTGTAGTCGCGCGCGCCGACGTCCACCCAGCGGTTGCCGCGGTGGACCGCGCCACACCCCGAACAGACCCGGACCTCGATGCGGTCGGGCGCGTCGACGAGGTCGAAGTCCTCGAAGTAACACGCGTCACAGAGGGACTCGTCGTGGTCGCGGGGCGCGCCCGGCAGCGGTCGGTCCCGTTCGGGGACCGGGTCGCCACACCGCGGGCAGAACTCCCGGGAGTCGCCCGTCTCGCGGCTATTACTCATTGGCGACCGTACGCGTCTCGGCGATTTAAGCCCCGCGCACTCGTCGTCGGGCGACAGCGTTTATGTCGCCCCCGATTACCTCCGTGTATGGAGTGGAAATCGGACTGGGGACTGCGGGGACGGATGTTCCTCACGATGTTCCTGCTGTTCGCCCTGTACATCGTCTTCGTCGCCGTCCTCTCGCGGTTCATGGGTCTGTTCGGCATCGTCCTCGTCATGGGGGCGTTCTCGTTCGCACAGCTTTTCTTCAGCGACCGGCTCGCGCTCTACAGCATGGGCGCGCGACGCGTCGACGAGGACGAGTATCCGCGCCTCCACGCGACGGTGGGCCGCCTCTCACAGCAGGCCGACCTGCCGAAACCGGACGTCGCCGTCGCGGACTCGCGAGTGCCGAACGCCTTCGCCACCGGCCGATCACAGAAGAACTCGACGGTCTGTGTGACCGACGGCCTCCTGGGGACCCTCGACGACGACGAACTCGAAGGGGTGCTGGCTCACGAACTCGCACACGTCAAAAACCGCGACGTGATGGTGATGACCATCGCCTCGTTCCTCTCGACGATCGCGTTCGTGATCGTCCGCTGGGGCTGGCTCTTCGGCGGCGGCCGCAACCGACAGGGCGGTGGCGGCGTCGTCGTCGCCATCGCGGTCTCGTTGCTCGTGTGGATCGTCTCCTTCCTGCTCATCCGCGCGCTCTCGCGCTACCGCGAGTACGCCGCCGACCGGGGCGGGGCGGCCATCACCGGCAAACCATCCGCGCTGGCGTCGGCACTGCTGAAGATCTCGGGCCGGATGGAGAACGTCCCCGACCGCGACCTCCGCGAGCAGTCGGAGATGAACGCCTTCTTCATCATCCCCATCAAGAGCGGGTTCGTCGGCAAACTGTTCAGCACGCACCCTCGACCGAGAAGCGCGTCGAGCGACTCCGCGAACTCGAACACGAGATGGAGACCGCCTGACGCGCGTCTCGCCCGCGGGGGCCGCCCGTCGGGAGCGAGAACTACAACAGGCCCGGACGCGTACGGGGTGGTAATGGGACTGCTTGACTCGCTGAAGTCGGCACTGGGCGTCCGCGCAGAAGTGGACGCGGCCCGCGACGCCGACCCGGAGGACCTCTTCGGTATGAGCACGGCCTACGTCACGATGGGGGCGGATCTCGATTTCCACCCGCTCGGGACGGCGGCGCTCTGTTTCTCGGAGGTCGACAGCACGGACTTCGCCGACGCCGTCGACGAGGTCGAAACCATCCTCCGGGCGGGCGAGGAGGAGACGGGCACGCGCTTTCGCCGCCACGTCGACGACCACGGCTACCACTGGGTGATCCTGGACGACGACGACCCCGAGGACCTCGTGACGAGCGTCCACTTCGCCGCCGACACCTTCGTCGAACAGGGGTACGGCTCTCGCCTCCTCGCGGCCGTCTTCGGCTTCGAACGCGACGACGCTCGCGCGTACTGGGTCTACTCCTTCCGGCGCGGCGCGTACTACCCGTTCGTCCCGACGACGGGCCACGAACGCGACTCCCGACTGGAGTTCAAACTCGAAACCGTCCTCGACGGGGAACTCGAACTCGAATCCAACGAGTCCTACTGGTATCCGCTGTGGCCCGACGACGAGGGCGGCCACCCGTGGGGCTGAGCGGGTCGACTCGCGCCCGCCGCTCGCGACTCCACTCCTGAACCTTCGCATTTCCTCTCGTTTCGTCCGCTCCCTGTCGCCCGATTTCACTTCCACCTTGCTGTTAACGAACGTTTATGTGGTGGCCCGCACAAAGCGAATTCATGGCAGACGATGACCTCGAGAACCTCCCGGGCGTCGGTCCGGCGACGGCCGACAAACTCGTAGAAGCGGGCTTCGAGAGCTACCAGAGCATCGCCGTAGCGAGCCCCGCCGAACTCTCGAACACCGCCGACATCGGTGAGAGCACCGCGGGCGACATCATCCGCGCGGCCCGCGAGGCGGCGAACATCGGCGGCTTCGAGACGGGGTCGGCGGTGCTCGAACGCCGCGAACAGATCGGCAAACTGACCTGGGGCGTCCCCGAAGTCGACGAACTGCTGGGCGGCGGCGTCGAGACGCAGTCCATCACCGAGGTGTACGGCGAGTTCGGGGCCGGCAAATCACAGGTCACCCACCAGCTATCGGTGATGGTCCAACTCCCGCAAGAGTACGGCGGCCTCCGCGGGAGCGCCATCTTCGTGGACAGCGAGGACACGTTCCGCCCGGAACGCATCGACGATATGGTGCGTGGCCTCGACGACGAAACTATCCAGGCCACGATGGACGACCGGGAAATCGAGGGCTCGCCCGGCGACGAGGAGGCGATGGAGGCGCTCGTCGACGACATCCTCGACAAGATCCACGTCGCCAAGGCGTTCAACTCCAACCACCAGATCCTCCTCGCACAGAAGGCGAAGGAACTCGCCTCCGAACACGAGGATACGGAGTGGCCCGTCCGACTGCTGTCGGTCGACTCGCTCACCGCCCACTTCCGCGCCGAATACGTCGGCCGTGGCGAACTCGCCGACCGCCAGCAGAAACTCAACAAACATCTCCACGACCTGATGCGCGTCGGTGACCTCTACAACGCCGCCGTCCTCGTGACGAATCAGGTCGCCTCCAACCCCGACTCCTACTTCGGCGACCCGACCCAACCCATCGGCGGCAACATCCTCGGCCACACCTCGACGTTCCGGATGTACATCCGCAAATCCAAGGGCGACAAGCGCATCGTCCGCCTCGTGGACGCGCCGAACCTCGCGGACGGAGAGGCCGTCATGCGCGTCCAGGATGGCGGCCTCAAACCCGAATAATCGCGGAAAACTACTCTTCGGTTTTCGTCGTTTCGACGTCGAGTTCGCCCTCGTAGATCTTCGCGCCGTCCTGGACGACCTTCTCGGCGAGAACGGCGCATTTGATGCGCATCGGACTGATGTCGACGCCGAGCATGTCGACGACGTCGTCCCTGTCCATCGCCTCCAGTTCCGCGAGCGTCGTGCCCTGGAGTTTCGAGGTGAGCATGCTGGCGCTGGCCTGGCTGATGGCACAGCCGTCGCCGGAGAAGACGACCCGTTCGATCGTTTCGCCGTCGTCGGCGAGGGCGACGTCCATCTTGATGGTGTCGCCACAGGAGGGTTCTCGCCGACGTGCGAGAACGTCGGGTCGTCGAGTTCCCCGTAGTTCCGGGGATTCTTGTAGTGGTCGAGAATCTGCTGTCGATACATATCGGAGCCGATGCCCATAATTAAATCGAGGTACGGGACTTTCGCGTAAAAGGATTCCGGGCAACGCCTTCGTAGAGCCATCTCTCGGCTCTTTCGGACGGTTTCGGGCGCTGTAACCGGAACGCAGTGGCTACGCGCGTAGCGTTCGAAAAAGGTCCTCAATTCACCCCGACTCTATGCCGCGATGGCGTCCGAGTCGTACGCTTCGAGGAGTTCCTGGTAGCGGTTCCGGATGGTGACTTCGCTGATGTCGGCCACCTCGCTGACCTCGTGTTGCGTGATCTTCTCGTTGGTGAGCAGAGGTGCGGCGTAGACGGCGGCGGCGGCGAGGCCGACCGGGTTTTTCCCGCTGTGGACGCCCTGCTCTTTGGCCGTCTCGAGGAGTTCGCGGGCGAGGCGTTCGGCCTCGTCCGAGATGTCGAGCTCTGAGGCGAACCGGGTCACGTAGCTCGTCGGGTCTGCGGGCGCGATCCCGAGGTCGAGTTCGCGGACGATGTAACGGTAGGTCCGCTTGAACTCCTCCTCGTCGACGCGGCTGACCCGCGTGATCTCGTCGATGGTGCGCGGGAAGCCGACCTGTCGCGCCGCGGCGTAGAGCGAGCTGGTGGCGACGCCCTCGATCGACCGGCCGGGCAGGAGGTCGTCCTCCAGCGCGCGGCGGTAGATGACGCTCGCGGTCTCGCGGACGCTCTTGGGGAGTCCGAGCGCGCTCGACATCCGTTCGAGTTCACCCAGCGCCTGCCGGAGGTTGCGCTCCTTGTGGTTGCTCGTCTGGAAGCGCCGGTTCCAGGTGCGGAGGCGCTGCATCTTCTCGCGCTGACTGGCCGACAGGAGTTGCCGTAGGCGTCCTTGTTCTTCCAGTCGATGGTCGTCGAGAGGCCCTTGTCGTGCATCATCTTCGTCGTCGGCGATCCGACGCGGGCCTTCTGATCGCGTTCGCTCGCGTCGAACGCGCGCCACTCGGGGCCGTGGTCGATGCCGTCCGCCTCGACGACGAGGCCACAGTCGCTACAGGTCGTCTCCCCGTGTTCCTCGTCGGCGACGAGGTTGCCGCCACACTCGGGACACGTCTGTTCGCGCTCCGCCGTGTGGTCGTGTTCGCCGGTCTGTTCTTTCGGTTGCTCGTCCGCGCTCGTCGGACGTACGTCCGTCTCGGGGGTGTAGGTTCGTGCTTCTGTCATGATGAATTCGGGGACCGCGTGGCGGGGACCGTCCGCCTCCTTCCTAACTATCAGTAAGGCCGCTATCTTTATAAAGTTTTCGAAAAATGGGTTTATAGATGATATAAGTTTCGGTTATAAGCAGCTATTCGAACGACGAAATCGGGTTGGGAATAGTTATCACAGATAAAGGTTCTCATCATCTGTCGGCGGCGGTGTTTACGAGCTGATTGCGGTGAAAGAGCCGTGGTCACCTCGAACGCCCGGACGCGTTGCCCCGAGACGGGGCTTTCGAGATGCTGTGAACGCCGGAGGATTACTCACGGGCCGCTCTCGACACGACCCCGTCGACGGGCCGGTCGTTCACGAACGGGGACGAAGCGCCGAGGGGCCCGTCAGGCGAACAGCTGTCGGGCGGCGTCGACGGCGTCGACGAGGGCGTCGATCTCCTCGACGGTGTTGTAGATGTAGAACGAGGCACGCGCCGAGGCGGCGATGCCGAGTTTGTCGTGGAGCGGTTGGGTGCAGTGGTCGCCGGCGCGGACGGCGACGCCGCGTTCGTTGAGGATGCTCGAGAGGTCGTGTGCGTGGACGCCGTCGAGGTTGAACGCGACCAGTCCGCCCCGGTCGTCGCCCGGCGGACCGTAGACGGTCACGTCGTCGAACGCCGTCAGTTGGTCGTAGGCGTATTCGGCCAGCAGGTCCTCGTGCGCGCGGACGTTCTCCATCCCGACGTCGTCGAGGTAGTCGACGGCGGTGGCGAGGGCGATGCCCTGTTCGATTGGCGGCGTCCCTGCCTCGAACTTCCAGGGAGGTCCTCCCACGTCGACTCCTCGTAGGTGACGCGGCGGATCATCTCGCCGCCGTAGAGGAACGGGTCCATCTCCGCTAACAGGTGTTCTTTCCCGTAGAGGACGCCGATGCCCGTCGGCCCGCACATCTTGTGACCCGAGAAGGCCAGGAAGTCGGCGTCGAGGTCCGTCACGTCGACGGGTCGCGTCGGGACCGACTGCGCGCCGTCGACGAAGATGCGCGCGCCGTGGTCGTGGGCCAGGTCGGCGAGCCGTCTCACGGGGTTGATCGCGCCCAGCGTGTTCGAGACGTGGACGACGCTCACCATCTCGGTCGTGTCGTCTATCAGGTCGGCCGCGTGGTCCATGTCGAGCGTGCCGTCGTCGTCGACGCGGGCGTATCGGACTTCAGCGCCCGTCTTCTTGGCGATCTGCTGCCACGTCACCAGCGACGCGTGGTGTTCCATCTCGGTCAACACGACGGAGTCGCCCGGCCCGAGGGCGTCGAGGCCCCACGCGTAGGCGACGAGGTTGACGCTCGCCGTCGTGTTTGCGGTGAACAGTATCTCCTCGCGGCCGTCGGCCCCGATGAACTCCGCCACTCTGTCGTGGGCCTCCTCGTAGGCGACGGAGGCCTCCTGACTCAACTGGTGGATGCCGCGGTGGACGTTCGAGTTGTAGCCGCGGTAGTAGTCCGCGATGGCCTCGACGACCGGTTCGGGCGTGTGACTCGTCGCCGCGTTGTCGAGATAGACCAGCGGCGCGTCGTCTGTCGGCCCTTCGCCGGGTGTCGTTGCGTCCCCGCCGATCTTTCGGTCGAGGATCGGGAAGTCCTCGCGGATGGCTTCGACGTCGATCGGATACGGTTCCTGCGTTCCCATTAGGCGCGCCTAAGAACCGGAGGGATAACACCTCTTCGGTGTCGGGAACGGCGGACAACCGCTTTCGGTTACGTTACCGCAACCAGAGCAACTGCGCGTGGCGCGTCTCGCCGAGGTCGAGGACGCGGTTCTCGTCGACGATGCCCGCCTCGATGGCGACGTCGACGGCCCGGTCGCCGACGAGGTTGGCGACCGACGCCCGCATCAGGCTGTCGACGACTTCTTCCTCCCCGGCGGCGTCGCCGCCGTAGAACTCCTCGGTGACGGTCAGCGACACCTCGCCCCGTTCGTAGGTCTCGCCGAGGCAGTCCTCGTCGCAGACCGACACCAACAGCCCCTCCGGCGTCTCGCGCTCACACAGCAGCATTCAGTACTCCTCGACCATCTGCGCTTCGGCTTCCTCCCTGAGTTCGTCGGCCTGTTCCTGTACCCGTTCGGCCTCTTCGTCCTGCCCGAGTTCCTCCAGCGCCATCGCCTTCTCCTCCAGGACCGCCGCGTTCCGCATCCCGAGGCGGATGGCGTTGTCGAAGCAGTTCACGGCGTCCTCGTGGAGGCCGCGCTCCGTGAGGAAGAAGCCGCGATTGTACCACGCCTGCGCGAAGCGCGGATCTACCTCGACGGCGCGTTCGGAGTGGTCGAGGGCCTCCTCGGTGCGGCCGAAATTCCAGAGCGCGTACGCGAGGTTCGTGTGCGCCGTGGCGGCGTGTTCGGAATCCTCGTCGATGCGGAGGGCTTCCTGGTAGGCACCGATGGCCTCGTCGTACTCCTCGAGTTCGGCGTGTGCCGCCCCTTGTTCACCCACGCCTCCTGTGCCTCGAGGCTGTCCTCGTCGGCGAACTGCGCCGCGCGGGCGAACGTCTCCGTCGCTTCCTCGAAGCGGTTGATCCGCATGTACGACAGCCCCACGTCGACGAGGCTCTCGACGTCGACTTGGTCTTCGGCGACGTTGCGATCGTCGAGCAGATCCGCGAGGACGCGCGAGTCGACGGGATCGACCTTCGTCGGATCGACTTTCAACTCCGGCGGGTCGAGCGAGAACTCCTCGTACTCCTCGTCGAACCCCTGTCCCTCGGAGAACTGGTGGGGTCGCTCGTCTTCCATACGGTCGCTTTGGCGTCCGTTCCGGTTAAGGCCTACGTCCTCGTATTTCACTCGTTCCGCGCGTCACGAACTCCCTCGCTGGCTGCTTTCCGGACGAGCGCCGTCCCGCCACTCAGTGCGAGAAAGATTCCGACCGCCGTGAGAACGCCCCACGGGGCGATTCTACGGGTGAAAAGCCGATACGACACGTCACCGCGGTAGAACAGTTCGACGCTCGACGCCCACACCTCGACGCTCACGCTCGCGACCAGCACGCCGACCACGACGAGCAGATAGCGGGCGAGAAAGCCCGCATCGACCGTCTCCCGGACCGTTTCCAGCGTCGTGAGCATCGTCTCCCGGTGTATTCGGAAGCGGGAACGTATCTGTCTGTCGCTCCGCTGGCTGCTCACGAAACCGCCTAATCTAAGGAGACGGCTCCCAAGCCGGAGGTAGTGCCGCGATTCGACTACCCGTGTCCGGGCTGTCGCTCCACGAACAGCCTCCACGACGCCGACTGCGACTTCGAGGGGACGCCGTGGCCGGCCGTCGAGAAGGCCTACGTCGACGTCGTGGCGGTCCTCTCGGGCGGCGTCAGCGACGTCGACACCGTTCGCGAGGCGGTCCACGGCGAGTGGGACGCCCTCCGGCAGGCCGCGCTCTCACGCCTCCGCCGGGACGGCCGGGTGGACGAATCCAACGGTCGCCTCCGACTGCTCCCGGCCGAGGAGTACCGCGAGGTGGTGTCCGTGCCGACGAGCGAGCCCATGCGGACGCTCTACCGGAAGGGGAGCGTCCCCGGCTGTCACGACAACGCCGTCTTCGCCATGATCGCGTGGTACGAGATGGTCGGCCTCTCGTGGCCCGAGACGAAGGCGAACGTCGTCGAGTGGTTGCGCGAGAGCGGCGCGTGGGACCGGGGCGGCTTCGAGGAGCCGTCGCCCGAAGCGCTGGTCGAGCAGAAGCGCCACGTCTACGAGGCGGGGTACGGCTGGAAGGAGAAAGCCAACGCCGCCAAACGAGTCATCGACCGCCACCTGCAGGGCCAGCGGACGCCAGTTCCCGTCTCGCCGGCGCTCGGTCGCTCCCGTTCGTCGCGGGCGCGGTGCCGGTAGTAGTGTGTACGGTTAGAAACGCGGAGCGCGCCAGCCGCTCTGGATGCGCGGCGCGAGCATGAACGTCACGTTCCCCATGCCTTCCGCGAACTCGTAGTGGAGTTTGACGGGGAACTCCTCGCCGAGTTCGACCGTCACCTCGGCGTCGCCGGGGATGGCCTTGTTCATGTCTTTGAGGTAGTCCAGCGAGAACAGCGAGTCGGCCGGCCCCGCCTGCAGGTCGATGAGGTCCTCGCGACCGACTTCCAGGTCGACGTCGTCGGTGTCGCCCTCGGCTTCGATGTGGAACGTCTCGCTCGCCTCGTCGACGCGCAGTCGGATGTGGTCAGACACCATGTCAGCGGCCGTGATGCCGCGGTCGAGTTGGTTCCCCTCGACGACGATTTCGGCGGGCAGGTCGAGGTCGGGAATGTCCGGTTCCTGTCGGATGGAGTCTGGGTCGATGAGCGCGAGCGTGTAGGAGAGACCGTCGATGCGAATGTGGAGTTTCCGGGTCTCCTCGTCCAGTTCGAGGTGGACCAGATCGCCCGAGTTGGCCATGCCGGCGATGTCCTCGAGCCGAGCGAGGTTGACGCCGATGACGCCTCCGTCGGCTTCGTAGGATTCGAACGCCGCGACGTCGAGCGCGAGGTCGACCATCCCGACGTTCGCCGGATCGACCGCCCGGATGGCGAGACCGTCCTCGTTGAGCCGAATCTTACATTCGTCGACCAGCACGCTCACGGCGTCCAGCGCGTCCCGGAGCGTCGACGCGCTCACGATGGCCTTGAACATATGAGGCGTGGTACGTACGGGGTGTTAAAAATACCCCCGTTTCCAGTTGTTGTTCATCGTGCGCGTAGGCGCGTCGAGAACCAACCGAACGCGGCGGGATTCGACGCCCCGACGTGGTGGCTGACGCCTCGAGCACGCCCGTGGCCGATGTCGGCGTACGTCCCCGCTCCCCCGTTCTCGCATCGCTCCCGTCTCCCGGTCTCTCGGACGCCCTTGGTATACCAACCCCGCCTGCTTTGTGTTTCGGAGGGCAATCGTGTTACGCTCTAGAAATGAACGTGATCGCTGGGCTCCGAGTTCCGTCTCACGAATTCGAGCTCGGGCGGGTGTTACGGCTGGACGAGGGGACGACGGTTCGTCTCGAGTCGGGGGTGACCGGCGACGGCGTGCTGACGCTGCCGTTCTGGATTTCTGCGGACGTCACGGAGGGGTTCGTCGACCGGGTGCGGGCACACGACTCGGTGGCGGACCTGAACCGCCTCCACAGGGTCGACGGCTGTCTCCTCTACTCGTTGACGTGGGACATCGCCGCCGACGCCTTCGTCGAGGGCCTCGTCGCCAACGGCGTGGAGGTGTTGACCGCCGTCGGTCGCTCGGAGGCGTGGGAGTTCGACCTCAGGTTTCCGGGTCGGGACGCGCTGGCCGACTTCCGGACGTACTGCGACGACCGTGACGTCTCCGTGGTCGTCGAACGGATGTACAACCCGACGAAACCCGGCACGGGACCGTGGTTCGGGCTGACCGACCGGCAGCGACGGACGCTCCAGCTCGCCGTTCGCCGTGGATACTACGACATCCCTTGCCGATGTACGACCGTCGAACTGGCCGAGGCGCTCGGCATCTCCGATCAGGCGGTCACCGAACGGCTCCGCCGGGGCATCGTGGCGTTCGTCACGAACGCGCTCCTCGCACCCGAATCGGACGACGAAGCGCCCCTTGATTGACCATGCAGTAGGCTCTTGCTGGACCCGTTCGTCAACGAGACGGATGCCTTCGAAGGTAGTAACGGGGACCGGAATCCGGGGATGGGCGAAACGGGCGCGTCGACGCCGACGGCCGACTCACGGCCGGACGACGACGTCGCCCGTCTGGTCGACGGTGACGGCACACCCGTCCAGCGTGAACTGCACCGTGCCACCGTCCCGGGGTGTCCCGTCGATCTTCGACTCAAACAGCGCGTTCAGCGCGTCCGGGTCGACGACGTCGTTCAGGGGGAGACGTCCAGCGGATCGACGTCCCGTGCGGCGGCGACGGCACGGACGACGGCCGTACCGACGTCGCCGTCGCCGTCGCGCCCTACCCGATAGGTGTTCGTCTCCGACTCGTAGCGGACGTCCGCTTGCGATGCATGACTCATTGACAATCCAGGTTATCGTCTCATATCCGTCCGCACACTTATATTTGGCGGCAATAACGTTAGGTATTCGGCGATACAGCCGCTCTGGTGGGCGATTCGCCGCGTCCGACGCGTCGGTCGTCGCCGTGGCTGGCGCGAACGAAGACCGTTTGGGGTTCGCCCACTATCGCCCGTATCCAGATGACGCGCAAGGACCACTACTACAACTACTCGGCCCGTTCTGTTTTGCCTACTAACTTGGCCTCGGAAAACCAGTTCCGGTAGCTATCGAACGTATGCGTTGAGGCGACGATGGCCAACGCTCCGCAAAAACCGGGATTCTCGATAGATACAGATGACCCGCGAGTCGCTAAGTAGAGGACGTTCCCGAGTACGAGGTGATGGCTCAAGAGAAAGACTGAGCGGTGAGCCCAGTGAGGAAGGAAGCTGGCCTCCTATTGAGGCACGATTTCAATCACCTCGCCGTTGCTCACCCGCGTACAACGCTCCGGCGCACGTCAACTGAAATATTCCGTTGCTTCGTAATCTGGAGAAAATTCGGTGAGATCGTCCTACAACGCCCGCTCGTCAGCCGGCTCGGCAAGTTGAATTTGTTTATGCTTGTATCCGAGCCCAATCCAGATGCCCAGAAGCGCACAGATTGCTACCCAACGACCGGAATGAGAACTCCGTTTCTATATCGCGTGGTATGTAGACGCACCACAAGGATAAACACCTGCGTCCGAGAATCTTTGACTACGTCTCGTCTATGAACCAAGGAGGACAGGACGCGTTCGTCGAACTCGAACTCTCGCTCGACGACACCGCGTATCCAGCCGTCCGTATCTCTCGAGAACTTGACTGTGAACTCGATCTTCTGAACGCCGCCCGTACCGACGAAGATCGAACGGCTGCGTTCTTCCACGTCAGACAGACGACGGCCGAGCCAGCAATCACAGAAGGACAAGCATCGCGCTACGGGGACGAAGCAACCGTCATCGAGCAGTACGACGACGAATATATCCTCAAACTCATCCTCCGACGGAGCATCTTCGAAACACTCGCCCGCAATCAGATCCCACTCCAGTCACTCGCCGTTACAGATGGAACTGCACGATTTGCCGTCACCGTCCCACCCGACCGCTCACCAGAACAAATCGTCACCATACTGGAAACCAGATATCCTGCGATTACGCTTGAGAGCAAGCGAACTCGGAAAATCGCTGCACCATTTATCACGCAGACGGCGTTCCAAGCCGTCGTTGACGAACAACTTACCAGTCGACAACTGGACGCGTTGCACCTCGCGTACGAGTTTGGGTACTTCGAGCGTCCACAACAGGCCACCCAGTCCGAACTCGCCGAGAAAATGGACATCTCCTCGTCCACGTTCGGACAACACCTCCACGCCGCGCTCCGGAAACTGCTTGCTGCACTCTTCACCGAGGGTTTCACCCACGACCTCCCGGCCGAACCAAACGAGTAGTCTGTTGTGAGTTGACCTGCCGCGTTAGGCTGTTACACACCGTTATCTCGGGGTATTACGGCTTTCCCTTATCGTTCGCATAGTTGTCGTTAATGAACCAGCCGTCTGGAATGGGTAGTACAACTCCCGACATCGAGTTTGCGACCTCTCTTGACGCCACGCCGATTCGAGTGCTTCACGTTGACGACGAGCCGGACTTAGCGGAACTGGTATCCACGTTTTTAGAACGCGAGAACCCGGACTTCGAAGTGTTGACCGAAACCGATGCCACGGCAGCTCTCACCCGCCTTTCAGATGACAAGGAGTCGATTGACTGCGTCATCAGCGACTACGAGATGCCCGGAATGGACGGCATCGAGTTCCTTGAAACCGTCCGTGAGGACTATCCCGAACTTCCGTTTCTCCTCTACACCGGCAAGGGAAGCGAGGAAGTCGCCAGCGACGCGATCTCCGCCGGCGTTACCGATTACATGCAAAAGGAGAGTGGCACCGACCAATACACGGTGTTAGCGAACCGCATCGTCAATGCCGTCGACCAGTATCGCGTTCAGCAAGAGGCAGTGCTGATCCGTCGCCGACTCGAAGAACTCGCCGAGAGTTCGACGGACTGCCTCTGGATGTTCGACCGTGAGTGGGAGGAGTTGCTGTTCATCTCCGGCTACGAGGCGGTCTGGAAACGACCGACGCAGGCAATTAAAGACGACCCACGAGATTTCCTGACCAGCGTTCACCCTGAAGATCGCGACTTCGTCAAAACGGAGATGAAGCGGATCTCGAACGGTGAATCCCGTGATATCGAATACCGTATCCTGCGGGGCGACGGCGAAACGGGCTGGGTCTGGGTGAAAGGGGAACCAGTCTTCGACGATGGAGAGGTAGTTCGAGTCGTCGGCTTCACCCGGGACATCACGGCTCGCAAGCGACGCGAGAGAGAACTTGAACGACACGACCGTATCATCCAGAACCTGCCGGTCGGTGTGTACCGCACGACACCCGACGGCGAAATAGTAGATGCAAACGAACGATTTGTCTCCATGTTCGGTGCAGAGTCGTTCGAACAACTCCGTAACGTCCGGTCGAGAAACCTCTATAGTGAGCCAACAGACCGAGAGACCCTCATTGAGCGTATCGAACGCGAAGGTGCGCTCGACGAATACCCGGTGGATTTTGAAACACTCGATGGGGAACCATTCCGAGGCGAACTCTCCTTACGGCTCGTGAACGAGGACGGCGAGGAGTATCTCGATGGGATAATTCAGGCTATCTGAGAACCGGATTTACGGCTGGACTCCTGTGTCCCACAGACACTCGAAAACGCAACCTTCACAGCTGAGTCGCTATTGGAGGGGTTTGGGGGTATTTGACAAGGGTTATCTGTCCTCTCTATTTGAGAGACCCACTTGCTGATCTCAAACGGATGGTCACCAAACTGAACCTCGCTGTACTGACTCAGCGTGATTTTCGTTATTGTCGGATGTGAGGCGGACACGACTCCCACCGCCCAGTTCGTCGTATCCTTTGGCACCATAAGCGATGCTGCCCGATACGTCCCAACCGTTATTGGCTGTCTCAATCACGCTGTACATAATGAGCGGGCCTCCAGATACCATTCGGATTCTCCACGTTGACGACGAACCTGACTTCGCTGATCTGACCGCTACCTTCCTTGAACGGGAAGCCGATCGGTTCACTGTCGAAACAGCCACCAGTGCCAGTGCCGGAATCGGGGAAATCGAACAGAGCCAATTCGACTGTGTGGTCTCGGATTATGATATGCCCGGCCAGAACGGGATTGCATTCCTCAAATCCGTCCGGGAACAATATCCTGACCTGCCGTTCATCCTCTTCACTGGGAAAGGTTCAGAGGAGGTTGCCAGCGATGCCATCTCCGCCGGCGTGACTGACTACCTCCAGAAGGAAGGCGGTACCGACCAGTATGCGGTACTCGCGAACCGTATCACGAACGCTGTCGAACACCAGCGGGCACAGCAACGCGTCGAACGAAGCGAGCAACGGTTGCGCGAGATCATCGATACCCTTCCCCACCCTCTCTACGTGGTTGACGAGGAAGGGAACTACCTGCTGGCGAATGAAGCACTCGCGACCTTCCATGACACGACCGTTGAGGATATTGAAGGATCGAATATCGCTGAGGTTCTTGACACGTCCGCTGCTGAGCAATTCCGCCGACATCTGGACGAAGTACTCGAAGCTGAGACGACAACGCGTGTTTCCGAGGTCGAAATTGCCGCTCCAGACGGTGAGACGCATATCTTCGAACCGCGATTACAACCGTATGAATTCGGCGACGTCGACAATCACGCCGTCCTCGGTATCGCAGCAGATATCACCGAGCGCAAGACACACGAACGGATACTTGAGCGCACGCGCGAGCGGATGCAACTCGCGCTCGAACATACGAACTCGGTGATTTTCGAAATCGACTGCGACACGGATGAAGTCGTTCGACACGGGGCCTATAACGAGTTTTTCGATCTGTCGGCAGACGAGGTACCGACGTGGGAAGACCATCTCACGCAGGCGGTACACCCAAACGACCGCGACCGATTCCAGCAATTCTACCAACAACTGGTTGACGGCAAGAGAGATGGTGGCCAATTAGAGTACCGGACTACACCCGAGATGGGTGATGTTCGCTGGGTTCGGGATACCGTCTCTGTCCAGAATGAATCCAGTGGTGGGTCACGTCACGCGATCGGTATCGCCCGTGAGATCACCGAGTACAAAGAGCGCGAGCAAGAACTCCAGCGGAAAGAACGCCGCTATCAAGCGATCTTCGACGACCCGAATATCCTCGTCGGGCTGATCGACACGGACGGGACGGTTCTCGAAATCAACGAGACGGCGATGAACTACGTCGACGCCACACGGGAGGAAGTGACGGACAAACCGTTGTGGGAGACGCCGTGGTTCACTCACTCGGAGAGTCTTCAAGAAGACGTGAGGGGGTGGATCGAACGGGCGGCAGACGGCGAATACGTTGAGTTTGAAACCGATCTTGTCCAACCCGGCGGTGAGCAATATACGGTCGAGGGGGTCTTCAGACCCGTTCGAGATGAGGGGGACGATGTCGTCTCGCTCATCATCTCAGACCGCGAGATTACAGAGCAAAAGGAGTACGAGCGGGAACTCGAACAAACGAACGCGCTCCTGTCGACGTTGTTCGATACACTTCCGGTTGGCGTGCTCGCCGAAGACGAGGAGCGCAACGTCGTCGCCGTCAACGAGCAGATGTTCGAGCTGTTCGATCTGCCGAGTGCCCCCGACGAGATTCGCGGCACGGACTGTGCCCAACTTGCGGAAGATGTCAGTGATATGTTTGCCGACTCCGAGGCGTTCGTTGACCGGATTGACGACCTGATCGCTGGGCAGGAACCGGTGTATAACGAAGAACTGGAACTTGCTGACGGGAAGACGTATGCGCGGAGCTACCACCCGATCGAACTTTCGGAGGATGACGGGCATCTGTGGGTCTATCGTGATATCACTGCGAGAAAGACGCGTGAGACACGCCTTGCAACCCTCAACGAAACAACCCCGGAGTTGATGGCTGCGGAGACGCGGACAGACGTCGCCGAGATTGGGGTTGAGGCCGCTGCCGACGTGCTGGGGTTGGAGGCGAGTGCGATTCATCTGTACGATGGGCAGGACGGACTCGTTCCGGTCGCGCAAACCGACGCTGGATACGATCTCATCGGAGAGCCACCGACGTTCACGGGCGAGGGAGCATCGCGTGGCGCGTCTACGAACAGTGCGAAGCCCTCGCCATCGAGGATGTCCACGACAATCCGGATATCTACAATCCGGACTCTCCAATTCGGAGTGAACTCATCCTCCCACTCGGTGAGGCGGGGATTTTGATTACCAGCTCACTGACGGCGGCAACCTTCGACGACGAGGATCGCGTCCTTGGGGAGATTTTGGCCAGCAACATTACAGCGGCACTCGAACAGGTCGAGCGGACTGCAGAGATACGCGCTCGCGAGGCGGAACTGGCACGTCAGAACGAACGACTCGAGGAGTTCGCCAGCGTCGTCTCCCACGATCTGCGGAATCCACTGCAGGTGGCCGAGGGACGACTGGAACTCCTGAAAGAAGACTGTGAAACCGAACAGGTAGCTCCCATCGAGCGGGCGCTCGACCGGATGGATGCACTGATTGAAGACATTCTGACGTTAGCTCGCGAGGGCGACAGAGTGAGCGAGCTGGAAGATGTTGATCTCCGGGATGTCTGCGAGGCGTGCTGGCAACACGTCGAAACGGCCGAGGCAACACTCGAGATCGCGACCGACAAGACGATCCGAGCCGACCGAAGCCGTCTCCAGCAACTGATAGAGAACCTCGTTCGTAATGCTGTCGAACACGGGGGTGATGATGTCACAGTGACGGTGGGAGACCTCGACAACGGGTTCTACGTTGCAGATGACGGCCCGGGGATTTCAGCGGACGAGCGCGAGTCGGTGTTCGATGCAGGATACTCGACTGCAGATGACGGGACGGGCTTCGGCCTGAGCATCGTCAAGCAGGTCGCTGACGCCCACGGGTGGAACATCTCGATCACAGAAAGCGAGGTCGGTGGGACACGTTTCGAGATCACTGGAACCGAACACGCCTGATTGCGGACTATTATTACGCCGAGCCAGCTACGTCGTTCTCGTTGAGAAATTCCGGGTGAGCGGCGGGGAACAACGTGTTCGTGAGAGATGATCAACTATCCGCTGTTGTACTCACCAAGTCGGTCTCGAACCGCCGATTCGAGATCGCGATCATCTTCGACGGCCGTGATGAGTGCCCGGAGGAGACGATTGTACACACTGGGCGTTCTATCATCGCGACGTGACCGGTTCGTTCTACTGGCAGAACACGCTGTCGGGGAGTCGACGTACAGTCTCGCGTGCCATATCGACCGGAACAATCCCGTCGGCAGGGCCGTGGATGACCAGCGTGGGGACGTCGACTCGCTCGATATCGGGGCGTCCGTCGTAGCCCCAGAAAGCCTCGGTCACGGTCGTCCACGCCGAGCGGCGGCGCGGCAAGGGGTTCGATTGCAGGAAGTCCTCGACGACGGCTTCGTCTGTTCTCTCGTGAAAGCCGACGCTGTAGGCCAGCTGACGGATGAACGCGTCGTTCGCAGGCAGGTGATACAGTCGCAGCGCAAGGAACAGCCGTAACAGCGGTTTCTCCCACGCCGGCGTGAGATCGTGATCTTCCCCTGCGTGGAGCACGAGACCAGCCGTCGGATGGCGTCTGTTCTCCTCGATCAGTCTCGTCGATGCGGTGGATGACGCCGACCGATGTTTCGAACACAGCATCGACGTCCGCCGTGATCAGGACGACCGGCTGGAACTCGGCCCGTGTCCGGGGCGTTGGTATCTCACCCGCGTCGATGTTGTCGATGTCGCGGAAGGCCTCGCGCACGGGAGCATCGACAAGGAGATACTGTGTGATGCCGCCAATATGTACAAAATGAACCGGATACGGCGAGTGGTGACCACGGACAACAACCACATGTACTCCAACCGAGAGCGAATAAATACGATACTCGGATTGGCCATCGTCTTCATCAAGACCGAGTTTATCGAGACAACGCCTCTATCGTCGTCTGACACAGAGTGAGTCTACTTCAGATCAATTCATTTGCCCGGAGGAAAGCGAAGGACGCACCCAATCGTTGGCGGTTTCATCGCCATCAGTTTCGATATAGACCCGGTTGTTCCCTGTTTCTGCGCCAATGATGTCTTCAATAATATCTGTGCGTCGCTCGCGTTCAGTCCGATGTACCTTTCCGGGTTGACGGCGTCCAATAGTGTATGAACGCGAATTCACCAGCAGTTCCCGCGCGGAACATATCATGGAGTTTGGTGAGGTACGTATGACAGACCGGGATAAGTACTACAACAAGGCCAAACAGGAGGAGTACCGCTCCCGTTCGGCCTACAAGCTCAAGCAACTCGACGAGACGGCGGGGCTGTTCTCGTCCGGCGACACCGTCGTCGACCTCGGGGCCGCTCCCGGCGGGTGGCTGCAGGTCGCGGCCGAAGCGGTCGGCGAGGGCGGCACCGTCGTCGGCGTCGACCTCCAGCGGATTCGCTCGCTCGACTCCCCCGCCGTCGAGACGATCCGCGGGGACATGACCGACGAGGAGACGAACTCGCGGCTCCGAACGGCGATCGGCGGCGACGCGGACGTCGTCGTCTCCGACATGGCGCCGAACATGACCGGCGAGTACTCGCTCGACCACGCCCGCTCGGTCCACCTCGCCCGACAGGCGTTCGGCGTCGCGACGGACCTGCTGGACGCCGGCGGCGACTTCGTCGCGAAAGTGTTCGACGGCCCCGACCTCGACGCCCTGCGCGACGACGTCGACGAGGAGTTCCAGTACGTCCGCGAGGTCCGGCCCGACGCCTCCCGGCAGGAGTCCTCGGAGCTCTATCTCGTCGCCAAGGGACGGACGACCGCGCCGGTCGCCGTCGGCGACGAGGTGGAGGTGGACGTCGTCGACGTCGGGAGCGAGGGCGACGGCGTCGCCAAAGTCGAGGAGTTCACCCTCTTCGTCCCCGGAACCGAGGAGGGGAGACGGTCCGCGTGCGCGTCACCGACGTCAAACCCCGGTTCGGCTTCGCCGAAATCGTCGACTGACGGCGAGTTCGACTCTGATCCGGACCGGGCGGCTCACCGCCCGGCCAGCGGCGTTCAATCCGCGGGCACCACGGCGGGTGCGTGCCCCGGGAGCGGAGGATCCCGACGACGGCGTAGACGAAGGGCGTGTCGGCGAGCGCGATGAGGAGTTTCAGGAGATACTGACCGACGACGAGGGAGACGACGACGCTCGCCGGCGTCGGCGATCCGATGCCGAGATACTGCGGGGCGACGACGAACGCGACGGAGACGAAGATGACGGTGTCGATGGCCTGACTCGTCGCCGTCGATCCGACGTTCCGGAGCCAGAGATAGGAGCCGTCGGTCAGTTCGCGGAGGCGGTGAAAGACGACTACGTCCCAGTTCTGACTGACGACGTAGGCGAACAGGCTCCCGAGGATGATGTTCGTCCCGGGCGCGAGCGCCGTCCGGAACGTCGCGGCGAACTCGGGGTTCACCGCCGGTGCGAGGATGGTCGTCCAGAGGAGCGCCAGCACGACGAAGTTCATCGTGAAGGCGACGTTGACGACGATCTGTGCCGCCCGCCGCCCGTAAAGCTCCGCGTAGCAGTCCGAGGCGAAGAAGGTGAGCGCGTACGCCAGCGCCGCTCCGGGGAGGACGATGCTGTTCCCGACCGTCGGAAGCGCCGCCGGCAGGGAGACGGTAATCAGTTTCGCGGCGGTCAACTGCGCGGTGACCAGCCCCGTCACGAACAGGCCGATAAGCGCCACCTGTCCCACCGGGGCCGGCGTGTAGCGCTCACTCATCGTCGAGCCGTCCGTGTCTGTCGTCGATCTCGTCCAGCAGATCCAGCGTCTTGCGGATCGACGTCCGGATGGCGTCGCTCCGGGTCACGAACTTCCCGTCGTCGCCGACGTGTTCGTCGAGGTCCGCGAGCAGTTCGTCGGGGATTTCGACGCTTATCTTGGCCATATCTCCGTATTCGTGGGGGAATACTTGTGTATTAGGCTTTCGCGCTCCGCCAGGCGGTGAGGTCGCGCCGGCCGCCGAGCGTGAGGACGAACAACACCCCGAGACCGACGCCGTAGGCGGCCATCAGGGGGATGGTGACGAGGAACATCGTGAACACGTCGGCCGGCGTGAAGATCGCGGCGAACGCGAGGATGCCGACGGTCACCTCGCGCCAGCGCCCCCGCATGGTCCGGTAGGAGACGCTGGCCGTGTTGAGCAGCACCATCAGCACCACGACGTCGGTCAGGAGGCCGATGCCGGCGGTCGTGAAGAAGATGAGCCAGAAGAAGTTGGAGATGCGGTAGGCGATTATCATGTCGGCCTGCACGGCGTCGGCGACGAGATAGGAGATGACGTGTGGCGCGACGTAGGCGTAGCCGACGGCGAAGCCCCCGAGCAGGCCGGCGACGAGCGCGCCCGTCCAGCCGAAGATGATGCGGCGACGGCCCCGGACGAAGCCGCGTTCGCGCAGCGCCGGCCACGCGTAGTAGGCCACCATCGGGAGGGTGACGAGGACGGCCACGAGCGTCGAGAACTTCACCTCGAAGATGAGCGCCTCCATCGGGTGGAGGGCGACGACGGTGATGCTCTCGGGGGTGACCTGGCTCGGCAACTGCGAGAGGAACTGCTCGAAGACGCGGCCGATACCGCCGGTGTAGAGCCAGCCGAACGTCCCCGCGAGGACGAGGCCGAAGACGGCGACGATGCGGAACGCGCGCGAGGTGAGCGAGTCCAGGACGAACGTGACGTCGGTGTAGTAGCCGCCGAGGTCGTCTTCGTCGGCCTCGCCGTCCGTCATCCCCTCGAGGAACGTCCCGGTCGCGCGCGAGGTACGGTCGGCGACGTCTTCGGTCGCGGACTGCTCGGCCGCCGCCTCGACGTCGTCGAACCGGTCGAGGATCGCCTGGGCCTTCTCGGGCTGGTCGTCGTCCATGGCCGCGCGGGCCTCCGCCAGCGCTTCCTCCTCGCTCATCGCGGCGAACGCCTCGGGCGGTGCGGCCCGCACGCCGGCCTCGTCGAGCGTCGAGAAGTCGATGGCCGTCGGTTCGCCGACCTCGCTGGAGCCGGCGATGGCGTCGAGTTCGACGTAGACGAAGTAGAGCAGCGCGAGTACGGCGACGAGGACGGCGGCGACGCCGCCGTAGATGGCCGCCGCCGTCTCGTGTGCGACGCCGAGGGTCGACCCGGCGGCGAGGACGCGGTAGTCGCTGCCGATGGCCGCCAGCAGGTCGTTGGCCGCGGCGACCCCGCCGCGGGCGTAGAAGGCGTAGACGGCGAGGAAGCCGACGGCGGCGACGCCGAGGACGAGGTTCCAGCGCTTTCTCGCCGTGGCCGTCACGTCGATGCGCTCGCTCCCGCGCCGGGTCGTGACGACGATCTTCGTCAGATAGAGGCTGAAGCCGTAGAGCGTCAGCATCGGGATCGCCCACATGATCTGCGTGAACGGATCCGGCGGCGTGAACATCGCCCCGAAGGCGAACACGCCGACCACGGCGTGTCGCCACTTGTCGCGGAACGTCTCGTAGGGGACGATTTCGGCGTACGCGAGGCCGCTCATTGCGAGGGGCAACTGCGCTGCGAGGCCGAAGGAGAGCGTCAACAGGAAGATGAACTGCGCCCAGAGGACGATGGAGTAGGTCGGCGTAAAGCCGGCCGAGAGGGCGTTGTTGGCGAGGAAGGCGAACATGAACGGGAAGAAGACGCCGTAGCCGTAGGCGACGCCGGTGACGAACAGGACGGTCGCGAGGAGGCCGATGACGGCGAGTTTCCACCGCGCGACCGGCGAGGAGGGCCAGAGGCCGCGTTCCCGGAGCGCATCCCGGGAGAAGTAGAGAAAGACCGGCAGACCGAGGATGATGCCGACGATCATCCCGATTTTCGCCTGCAGGAGGATGACGTCGAACGGCGTCTGGGCGATGATCTCGTAGCTGTTCCGGGCGACCTCGTCCATCTTCGCCTCGGTGACCCCTTTGAGGAAATCCCAGACGTAGAGCCGGAGCGCGTAGAACGTTCCGATGAAGCCGATGAGGAAGACGACGAAGACCTTCTGGAGGTCCTTCTGCGCGGCCCGGAGCATCGCGCCGGCCGTCTCCCGGCCCGCGTCGAGCGTCTGACGGGCGTCCTCATCGAGGGCGCTGACATATCCCAGTGAAGCCGCGTGGCAATCATCAATCTTTTCTTCGGCCCGTGGGCGCGAACGAATGGAAAAAGGCCTATAATTGCCGGGGGAAAGGACGGGTGAATGGCTGAGGACTCGGATCCGAGCACGCCGTCCGGGCGTGACGATTCTCCCGCCGACCCGGACGACGAGAGGCCGAGTGACGAGTCCACGGCGTCGACTGCCGACGCCGAACGCGACGGCGACTCGTCCGACGGGGGGACGTCCGCTTCCGACGGGGACGCGGAGTCGCCGACCGACGCCTCCGCTCCCGACGAGGGGGAAGCAGACGACGCCGACGCGCCCGCCGCGGAACGAGACGAGGAGTCGTTGCTCGCCGCGGACGACGCGGCCGACGCCGAGTCGTTCGGTGCCGAGACCGACGCCGACGAACCGGCCCCCGATCCGGCCGAGGACGGCGGGACGGCCGTCGACATCCCGACGTTCGGCGACGGCTTCGAGGAGTCGCCCGACGTCGAACCCGTCGGCTGGGACGACGGCGTCGACAGCGAGGGGCCGCCGGAGGACCAGGAGATGCCCCTCGCCGCACACATCGAGGAGATGATTCGCCGCCTCGGCGTCGTCTTCCTCTTCGGTGGCGTCGCCCTCCTGATCGCCTACCCGACGGCCGGCGACATCATCAACTTCCTCTGGAACACCCATATCCCGGGCGCTGAGGCCGTCACCGGCCGCCGCCCCCGAATCTACGGCCCGCTCGAGTTCATCCTCACGAAGATCAAGGTGGCCGCCCTCGCCGGCTTCATCGTCGGCCTGCCCGTTTTCGTCTACGAGACGTATCTGTTCATGCGCCCCGGGCTGTATCCGCGCGAGCGCCGCTACTACCTCGCCGCCGTCCCCACTGCCTCGTTCTCGCGCTCGTCGGCGTCGCCTTCGCCCACTTCGTCGTCCTCCCCGCCATCTTCGCGTACTTCACCTCCTACACCGTCGGAACGGCCGTCGTCGCGTTCGGTCTCAAGGAGACGTTCAGCCTCATCCTCGTCCTGATGGGCTATATGGCGCTCGTCTTCCAGATCCCGCTTTTCATCATGCTCGCCATCATGATGAACCTCGTCTCCCGTCAGTGGATGGAGGAGAAGCGCCTGCTGTTCTGGGGGCGTTCCTCGGTCTGGCCTTCTTCATCAGCCCCGACCCGACGGGGATGGCCCCTATCATCGTCGGCGCGACGATGATCTCCCTCTTCGAGGGGACGCTTGCCCTCCTCCGCTGGACCGGGAACTGACCGGCGGGGCCGAAGGCTCATACTCGTCGCTCTCCAACCGCCGGTCGATGCCGACGGTTTTGCTCGCACGGCACGGGGAGACGACGTGGAACCGCGAGGGACGGCTCCAGGGGTGGGCTCCGACGCCGCTGACCGACCGCGGCCACGACCAGGCGAAGTCGCTCGCGGCGGCGGTCGACGACGCGTACGACCTCGATCGGGTGTACGCGTCGGACCTCCGGCGCGCCCGCGAGACCGCCGCGTACGTCGCGGAACGGGGACACGACGTCACCGCCGAGCGGTCGTGGCGCGAACGCGACATCGGGCGCTACCAGGGCCTCTACAAGGAGGAGTTCTACGAGACGCAGCCCGAATACTCGCTGGAACGGACGGGACGGGACGCCTTCGACGCCCGCCCGGAGAGCGGCGAGAGCCTCCGCGACGTCCGCGAACGGGTCCGCTCGGATTGGGCGGACCTCCGCGCCTCGCTCGGCGACGACGAGACGGCGCTGGTCGTCGCCCACGGCGGCCCGCTCCAGTTGCTCGTCGGCGACGTCGCCGGACGAGACCCCGTCTCGTCGGTGCTGGAGGGGACCCAGGAGAACTGCGCGCTGAACCGACTCGAAGTCGAGGACGGCGAGTCGAGGGTCGTCGCGGAGAACGAGACGGCGTTCCTCTGGTTGTCGCCGACGGGGTACTCCCGGGAGAACGCGTCGTCGACTGCGTCGCCCTCGCTGGTGGCCTCGTCCTCGGGGCTGACGCTCCCGGTCCGGTAGCCGTGCAAGTCGAGGGTGACGTGGTCGAAGCCGACGTCGGAGAGGTGTTCGCGCGCCGCCTGCGCGAAGTCGGTGTCGAGCGCCGCGGCCAGTTCGTCGGGCGAGATCTCGATGCGCGCAAGGCCGTCGTGGTCGCGCACGCGGAACTGCGAGAAGCCCCACTGGCGCAGGAGGCGCTCGGCCTTCTCGACGCGGGAGAGGCGTTCCTCGGTCACCTCCAGCCCCGTCGGGATGCGCGAGGAGAGACACGCCATCGACGGCTTGTCGGCGACCGAGAGGTCGTACCGGTCGGCGATCTCGCGCACCTCGTCTTTCGCGACGCCGTGGGCCAGCAGCGGCGAGAACACTTCGAGTTCCTCGACGGCGCGGAGGCCGGGCCGGTGGCCCTCGCCCGGGTCCGAGGCGTTGGTGCCGTCGCAGACGGTTCCGTAGCCGAGTTCCTGCGCCAGGTCGTACATCTTCCCGAGGCGCATGGTCCGGCAGTGGTAACACCGCTGGTCGTCGTTGGCGACGAAGTCGGGGTTGTCGAGCTCCGAGAACTCGACGAGTTCGTGTCTGACGCCGATCTCTTCGGCGACCCGTTTGGCGTCCGTTAGCTCTTCGGCCGGGAGCGTCTCGCTTCTGGCCGTGCAGGCGACGGCGTCGTCGCCGAGGGCCTCGTGGGCGAGGGCGGCGACGACGCTCGAATCCACGCCGCCGGAGAAGGCGATCACCACGCCGTCGCGGTCGGCGAGGTCGGCCCGGACGCCAGCGAGTTTCTCGTCGAGGGTCATTGGTGGGGGTATCCGCCCGAGCGGCAAAAGCCCGTTGCGTTCGCGGGGCGCGGTCACTCCCGCGACCGCGCCACCACAGACTCGCCGGCCCAGACGCGGTCGCCCTCCTCGACGCGCACGTCGTCCATCGAGTACGTCGCCGGCAACAGCACGTCGGCGCGACTCCCGAACGAGATGTGGCCGATCCGCTCGCTGCGGTCGACCGATTCGCCGGCCGCGACGGACGGGTGGATGCGCCGCGCGAACCACCCCGCGATGAGCGACACCTCCGTCCCGTCGAGGGCGACGTCGACGCGTTCGTTCCTGTCGGACTCCTTCGAGAACGCCGGGCGGTGTGCGCCGGGCCGGTGGGTCACCGAGTCGACGGTCCCCGCCACCGGAGCGCGGTTCACGTGGACGTCGGTGACGTTCATGAACACGCCGACGCGGACGCGCCCGTCCTCCTCGCGGACGACGGAGACGCGGCCGTCGGCGGGGAGACGACCCCCGCGCGGGCGGCGTCCGTTCGGGGTCGCGGAAGAAGGCGAGGACGGCGAGCGAGAGGAGGAGACAGACGAACCCCACCGGCGGCGCGACGACGAGGGCGGGGACGGCGACGAGAAGGGGAGCGAAGGCGTATCGCCGGGCACCGGGGGCGAGTCGGATCACGCGTCCGCGCGGGTGCCCCACTCGGTCAGCAGGTGGGTGAGGTGGAGTCGGTCGTCGGTGCCGGTGGCGACGTCGAGGTCGATTTCGCCCGCGAGGCGGTGAAGCCGCGCGAGTTCGTCGCCGTCGTAGCGCTTGCGGGCGACCCGGAGGAGGTCGCGGAGGAGTTCCTGGCCGTCGTAGCCCTCGTCGTCGAGCAGCGTGCCGACGGCCGTTCGCGCGTCGGTCACGTCGCCGGCGTCGGCCGCCGCGAGGACGGATTCGACGTCGTCGTCGTGGCCGATGTCCCGGAGCGCCCCGTGGGCCGCCTCCATCGTGAGTTCGTCGTGGTCGGTGGCGACGGTCTGGGCGCTCAACAGCGCCGTCCGGACGTCGCCGTCGGCGTAGCCCGCGACGAACTCCAGTCCGTCCTCGTCGTAGGCGACGCCCTCGGCGTCGAGGACGCTCCGCAGGACGGCTTTCGTCTCGTCGGTGGTCGGCGCGCGCATCGGGACGGGGAAACACCGCGAGCGGATGGCCGGGATGAGCTTCGACGGCTGGCGGGTGGTGAGGACGAACTGCGTCGTGCGGTGGTGTTTCTCCATCACGCGGCGCAGCGCCTGCTGGAAGTCCTCGCGGATGGCCTCGGCGTTGTCGAGGACGACGGTCTTGTACTCGCCGGAGACGGGCGCGTAGCTCGCCGACTCCTTGAGGACGTGGTTTATCATGTCGCGTTTGGCCATGCGACTCCGTCCGGTGAGAAACGACTCGAAGCGGGGGTCCTGGCGGATCTCTTTTTCGTCCGGCCGAAGAAGTCGGCGACGTTGACCTCGACGAGGTCGTTCTCGGGGTCCTCGTGCGTTTCGCGAGCGAGCGCGCGGACCGCCGCCGTCTTGCCGACGCCCGGCGGTCCCTGCACGACGAGGTTCATCGGTTCGTCGACCGCCCGTCGGAGGCGGTCACGGACCTCCGGCTGGGGCAGGTCGTCGATCGTCGGCGCGTGGGTCTCTATCCAGAGCGGTGCCTCGACGTCCATCGGCCGTTGCTACGGGGTCGCCGCGTATGAATCCACCCGTTCGCGGCGCTGTCGTGGCTCCGCCCTCGTGGCCGTCGGGCGCGTGACGCCGATTAGGCCCGTACTCCGTGTCGGGCGGCGGCGTGACTGTCCGTATGCTCGACGAGCGGTATCGTCGACTCCACGAGTTCATCATCGGGCAGGCGGGTGACGCGTATCGAGCGGCCCTTCATTACGACGAGGACGGGGTGGACACGCTGTTCATCCGCGAGGAGCGGGCGACGAGCGGGCTCGAAGAGGCGATTCCCGACGTCTACGACCGGGCTCAGGAAACCCGAGCGTTGCTTCGAGAGGAGAAACACCCGCCGCTCGGACCGTGGCTGGCGACGACCGAGATTCACGGGGCGGGCGTCCTCTTGCATTTCCCCGAGGCCCCCGACGAAGGAGTCATCGTCTCGCTCGACCGCGAGGCCGCTCGGCGATTGTCCGGGTTCGTCGACCACTGCGCGACGATTCTCCGGACCGCGCCACCGGAGGAGCACCGCCCCGTCTCCGTCGACTGAGCGGCCGCGGAGTCGCCACACCGACACGGGTTTATCGCTCCCGCGACACAGCCTCCCGTATGTCTATGCGCGTGACTTTCCTCGGCACCAGTGGGGCCGTCCCGACGACCCAGCGTGCGCCGAGCGCCGTCCTCGTCCACCGCGACGGGGAGCGGTATCTGTTCGACTGCGGCGAGGGGACACAGCGGCAGATGATGCGCTTCGGGACGGGCTTCGACGTCTCTCACATCTTCGTCACGCATCTCCACGGCGACCACGTCCTCGGGATCCCCGGTCTGATCCAGAGCTGGGACTTCAACGACCGGACGGCTCCGCTGTCGATCCACGTCCCACCCGGGTCGCGCGCGGACGTCGAGGCCCTCGTCAACGCGGCCGGCTACCGCCCCGGCTATCCGGTCCGTATCCACGAGGTGCCCCCGGCGAGGTGGCACTCGACGCCGACGAGTTCGAGATACGCACGTTCCGCACCGAACACCGGACCCGGTCGACGGGGTACGCGCTGGTCGAGGCGGACCGCCCCGGTCGATTCGATCGCGGGAAAGCCGAGGAACTCGGCGTCCCGGTCGGCCCGAAGTTCGGCAAACTCCACGAGGGCGAACCGGTCGAACTCGAAGACGGGCGGACGATCCACCCCGATCAGGTGGTCGGCGAACCCCGGCCGGGCCGGACGTTCGTCTACACCGGCGACACGCGACCGCTGTCGACGACCGCCGAGGTGGCTGCCGACGCCGACCTCCTCGTCCACGACTGCACCTTCGCCAGCGACGAGGCGTCGCGGGCGAAACAGACCGGCCACTCGACGGCCCGCGAGGCCGGGGAGGTGGCCGCGCGCGCCGACGCGAAACGACTGGCGCTGACGCACATCTCCTCGCGGTACGCCGGCGACGTCTCCCACCTCGAACGCGAGGCGCGCGACGCCTTCGACGGCGACTGTTTCGTCGCCAGCGACGGCCAGAAAGTCGACGTCCCGTACCCCGAATAGCGCCGCTCGTCGGACGCCTCGCCCGGCGTGGGGTATTTATTTCCGAGACGCCTACGCCCGGGCGTGAACCCCGGACGAGCGCGCTCGATTCGCTCGTGTTCGGCGTCGACATTCAGAGCGGCGACGTTCGCGGCGACGCGCCCTCCTACGCCGTCGTCGCCTTCGACGGCGAACAGTTCGACCGCGACGTGGTCTCCTTTCGGAAACTGCGCCGCCTGATCGAGCGCGAGACCCCGGCGATCGTCGCCACCGACAACGTCTACGAACTCGCGGCCGACAAGGACGCCCTCGTCGGGTTCCTCCGCTGGCTGCCCGACGAGACGAAACTCGTCCAAGTGACCGGCGCGGAGCGACCGGAGTCGCTCTCGCGGGTCGCCTCCAGACACGGCGTCCCCTACGGCAAAGAGCCGATGGAGGAGGCGGAGGCCGCCGCGCGCCTCGCCGCCGCCAACGTCGGCCACGAGGTGTCCGCCTTCGCCGACACGACGACGGTGAAGGTGTCCCGCGGCCGCTCGACCGGCAAGGGCGGGTGGAGTCAGGACCGCTACACCCGCCGCATCCACGGCAACGTCAAGAGCGTGGCCCGCGACGTGGCGTCGAAACTCGACGACGCCGGCCTCGACTACGACCGCGAGGTGACCGAGAAGTACGGCGGCTACGCCAACGCCACCTTCACGGTCGACGCGCCTCCCACCGACATCCCCGTCTCGCAACACCGCTCTGGCGACACCCGCATCGAGATCGAACGCGAACGCCGGGACGGCATCGAATTCGAACCGCTCGTGAAGCGCCGCGATCCGGTGTTCGTCGGCATCGATCCCGGGACGACCACCGCCGCGGCCGTCGTCGCCGTCGACGGCGAGGTGTTGGACGTCCACTCGACGCGCACCGCCGACACCGCCGGCGTCATCGAGTGGCTCGTCGACCGCGGCCGACCGATCGTCGTCGCCGCCGACGTGGAACCGATCCCCGAGACGGTCGAGAAGTTCCGCCGGAGTTTCGACGCCGCCGGCTGGACGCCCGCCTCGGACCTCCCGGTCGACGAGAAGCTCCACCGGACGCGCGACGCGGCCTACGACAACGACCACGAACGCGACGCGCTGGCGGCCGCCCTCTTGGCCTTCGACGCCCACGAGGATCAGCTCGACCGCATCTCGGAGAAGGTGCCGCCGACGTTCGACCGCGACGAAGTGATCGCCCGCGTCGTCGCCGGCGAGGAGTCCGTCGAGGCGGTCCTCCGCGACCTGGACACCGACGAGAGCGAGGAGGAGGAGTCGCCGGACCACGACCCGCGGGAACTCACGGACGAAGAAAAGCGCATTCGGGAGCTGGAGACGCGGGTCGAGCGCCTCGAGTCTCACGCCGCGGACCTCAAAGAGACCGTCCGCGAGAAAGACGAGCGCATCGAGGAGTACGAGGCGGAACTCTCCGAGGCCCGGCGCGAGGAACGCCGCGAGGCCCGGGAACGACGGGAGGTGTCGCGCCTCGAACGCGAGAACGGTCGGCTCGAACGCGAACGCGACGAGGCCCGCGAACGGGTCGACGAACTGGAGGCGAAACTCGAACGGCTGAAGGCGCTGTGGAAGCTCGATCACTCGAACTTCGCCGACGTCTCCGAGGGCGTGATCTCGTCCCGGTGAAAGTCGTCGAGCAGTTCACGACGGACGCCATCGAGCGCGCCGACGAGCAGTACGGTCTGGTCGAAGACGACGTGATCTACCTGCGCGACGCGAGCGGAGCGGGCCAAAGTACGGCCGAACTGCTGTCCGCGAAGGCACCGCGGGTCGTCCTCCGCGACGGCAACCTCTCCGACGTCGCCGACGAGGTGCTGTTCGACCGCGGGATTCCGGTCGCGCCGGCCGACGACGTGACGATGCAGGAGGTCGACGAACTCGCGGTGGCCAGAGAAAGCGACGTCGAGGCGGCCATCGAGGACTGGAAGCGGCGCGCGACGGAGCGCGAACGCGAGCGGAAGACGGAGATGGTCGACCAGATCATCAGCGAACACCGCGCTGACGGCCGCGGCGGGTAGGTTTTGCGCGCGCCGCACGCAGACCCCCTATGGCCGCGAGCGACGAGGAATCGGACGTCACGGAGATCCGACAGGAACTCGAAGCGATAGCCGACACGCCGGAGGAACGCGAACGCGTCCGGGAGGCCGTCGAGGAGTTGACACAGAGAGGCGTCTTCGGCCGCGTCATCGTCGGCTTCGACCGGGGCGACGTGGCGGAGGCGTTGCTCGGGAGCGTCGTCTTCGGCATTCCGATGCTCGTCGAAGGCGGCACGCAGGAAGTCGGCCTCTTCCTCGCCGACCACCTCCTCGCCATCGAGGCGACCCTCGCCGCCACCGTAGCGATGGTCGTCGGCATCCTCTACGTCTCGGACATTCAGGACGTTCGCATTCACGAGCCGTTTTTCGGCTTTCTCCCCCGGCGTCTGGTCGGCGTCCTCGGCATCTCGTTCGGGACGGCACTCGTCATGATGACGCTCTGGGGTCGCACCGACTGGAGTACGCCGTGGGTTGCGTTCGCACAGGTCACCGTCGCGTTCGTCCCCATGGCCATCGGAGCGTCGCTCTCGGACATCCTTTCCGGGACCTGAACGCCCATCCAGAAGTCATATCCCGAACCCCCTGTACCTCTCGTGTATGGACGCCTACGAGCGGATCACTCGCAACGCCTCCGAGGTGGTCACCGAGGAGGAGGTACGTACGCTGGCCGAACAGCCCGACGAGAAGCGGGCGTACGTCGGTTACGAACCGTCGGGTGTCCTCCACATCGGCCACATGCTCACGGCGACGAAACTCATCGACTTGCAGGAGGCGGGCCTCGACGTGACGGTGTTGCTCGCGGACGTCCACGCCTATCTCAACGACAAGGGGACGTTCGAGGAGATCCGGGAGACGGCCGAGCGGATGAAAGCCCAGTTCCTCGCGTACGGCCTGGACGAGGAACAGACGGAGTTCGTCCTCGGGTCGACGTTTCAGTTCGACCGCGAGTACGTCCTCGATCTGCACGCGCTGGAGCTGAACACGACGCTCTCGCGCGCCGAACGCGCCATGGCCGAGATCCAGAGCGGGGAGTCGGTGAAAGTCTCACAGGCGGTCTACCCGCTGATGCAGGCGCTGGACATCGTCTATCTCGGCGTCGATCTGGCCGTCGGCGGAATGGAACAGCGGAAGGTCCACATGCTCGCTCGCGACGTCCTGCCGGCCATCGACGAGGCCCCCCGACGTGCTTGCACACGCCGCTCATCGCCGACCTGGCGACGGGCGTGGGGAAGATGTCCTCCAGCGAGGGCGTCACCATCTCGATGGAGGACTCCCGCGCCGACATCGAGGAGAAGGTGAACGCGGCCTACTGCCCGCCGACGCGCGACCCCGAACCGGACGATCAGGGGCGGGAACGCGAGAACCCCGTCCTCCAGATTTTCGAGTACCACGTCTTCCCGCGGTTCGAGACGGTGGTCGTCGAGCGCCCCGAGGAATACGGCGGCGACCTCACCTACGACGGCTACGAGTCGCTGGCGGCGGACCTCGAATCGGGCGACCTACACCCGGCGGACGCGAAGGGGGCCCTCGCCTCCTACCTCGACGGCCTCGTCGCGCCCGGGCGCGAGAAACTGCGCGAATTCGAGGGCCGCTGACGGCGTCGCGCGTCGATTCCGGCGTACGCCGGCGGCTTTAAACATCGCGGCATCCAACTGGCACGTATGAGCGAAAACGAGCGTGACGGGCGCAAGGACCTCCGTATGCCCGACGAGGACGAGGTGTTCGCCATCGTCACCAATATGCTCGGAGCGAACCGCGTGAAAGTACGCTGTGCGGACGGCACGGAGCGGACGGCACGCATCCCGGGGCGGATGCAAAAGCGCATCTGGATTCGCGAGGACGACGTGGTGCTCGTCGAACCGTGGGACTGGCAGGACGAGAAGGCCGACATCACGTGGCGATACGAGAAGGCGGACGCCGACCAACTGCGACGGGAGGGCCACATCGAGTGACGGTGACGCTCGTGGCTCCGGCCGGTGACGCGCCATGACCGAGGAGTTTGAACTCGTCGAACCGGACGCCGTCGAGGGCGTCGGCGACGAGTGGGAGGAGATCGACGTCGCCGACACCGAGGCGGACCGCATCGCCCGCCGACGGGACCGCGAGTTCTCGGAGTTTCGCAAACGGCTGAAAGACGCCGACCAGTTCAAGGTCGAACAGGCCGTCTTCGACGACGCCACGTTCGCCGCCATCTACAAACTCGTCCAGGACGGCTACATCGATGCGTTCGGCGGCCCCATCTCCACCGGCAAGGAGGCCAACGTCTACGAGGCCCTCGGCGGCGAGGACGAAGACGTCGCGGTGAAGATCTACCGCATCAACGCCTCGAACTTCCGGCAGATGCGCGAGTATCTCGAAGGCGACCCGCGCTTCGAGGGAATCGGCTCCGACAAGAAACAGGTGGTCCTCGCGTGGACGAAAAAGGAGTTCGCCAACCTCCAGCGGGCCAAGAAGGCGGGCGTTCACGTCCCCGAACCCATCGCAGTCGAGCGAAACGTGCTGGTGATGGAACTCGTCGGACTGGTCGAGGACCGGGCGCGCCGCCTCGCCGAGGTTACCGTAGAGAACCCCGAAACGGCGTTCGAAGTCGTGCGCGAATACATGCGGCGTCTCTACTCTGCGGGCCTCGTCCACGGCGACCTCTCGGAGTACAACCTCATCGTCCACGAGGGCGAACTGTACGTCATCGACCTGGGGCAGGCGGTGACGGTCCACCACCCGAACGCCGACGAATTCCTGCGTCGCGACTGCCGAAACGTCGCGAAATTCTTCTCGCGGAAAGGACTGGATTTCTCGGCGGACGACCTCTACGACTTCGTGACCGGCGAGGACTGACAGAGCGAACGGCTAAGTGGGGCCGGACAGAGATTCCGGTATGCAGCGACGGGCGCTACTGGCGACGCTGGGGCTACTGGGGACGGGCGGTTGTCTCCGCCTCCAGCAGGCCGATGTATCGGGCACAGGGACACCGGGTGAGACGGGTGGGTCGGCACAGCCGTCGGGGAGCGACACGGCGTCGAACGCGGGAGATGCATCGGCCGGTACTTCGTCGGCTGGCACCGCGAGCGACGGCACGGGCACCGACGAACGCGGCGTGACGCTCACGGAGGCGTGGACGGCCGACGAGGGTGCCGAACACGTCTGGACGGACGCGTCGACGTTCTTCTTCAGTACCTACGCGGAGGCCGGGGCGGCCTCGGTCGCCGACGGTCTCCGGTGGGACGCCGACGCGACGTCGGGTGAGGTAGACGGGTCATCCGTCGAAACCTTCGCGCTCGACGACGAACGGGCGGTGTTCGGCTTCAGTCCGGACAGCAACGGCGACGCGGGGGCGTACTTCTGTGCGTTCGACCGGGCGTCCGGCGAGAGACTGTGGACGCTCGACGCGCCCGCCGACGGCGCTCACCACGCGGCGGAGGGAGCGGCGCTCGTCGACGGGACGGCCGTCGTCGCCGCCTCCGACTACGGGTCCCAGAGCGACCAGGATCCCCTCGTGTACGGCGTGGACGCGGCGACGGGCGAGGAGCTGTGGCGGACCGGGACGCCCGACGTCCCGGCCGGCTTCGTCTCGAACGTCGTCGCCCACGGCGGTGCGGTGTTCGTCGTCTTCGGCTCCCAGGGCGCTCGCGTTCTCGACCCGTCGACGGGGTCGGTGACGGCGACGTACGATTCGATGTGGACGGAGATGTGGACCGGCTACGCCCACGGCGGGACACTGTACGCCGCGTGGGACGGTGAGGCCCTCGCTTACAGCCTCGACGACGGGTCGGAGAAGTGGTCGGCGTCCAGCGGCGGCGGCAGGGGGCGAATCCCTCCCGCCGTCGACGACGGTCTGGTCGTCTTCGGGACGAAGACGTCGTTCGTCACGGCTTTCGACGCCGAATCGGGCGAGCAACGCTGGCAGAAGCGCACCGCCGACCCGGTGTACGGCGTCGCGCTCTCCGACGGCTACGCGTGGGCGATCGACGAGGGGGCGTTCTCACCGGCTTCGCACGCGACGACGGGACGAAAGTCCACGAGTCAACCCAGGGCGACGCCGACAGCGACGTCGCCGCGGCGGACGGCGTCCTCCTGGTCGGCGGAGAGACGGCGAACGCCTACCGCGTCGAAGATAGCTGAATCGGCCGACGAGGGGTTCCAGACGCCGAAGGAACGCTTAAACCGCTCCGGCAGGTAGCCAACGTATGCAGCACGTGAAGGTACCGCAGGACCGCATCGGCGTCCTCATCGGCGAGGGCGGCGAGACCATGCGAGAAATCGAACGGGAGGCCGAGGTCCGACTCGACATCGACTCCGAGAGCGGGAGCGTCGCCGTCGAGCAGGTGGGCGACCCCGTCACCGGCATCGTCGCCACCGACATCGTCCGCGCCATCGGCCGCGGGTTCACCCCCGACTCCGCGCTCTCGCTTCTCGACGACGAGATGCGGATGTTCGATCTCATCGACATCGAGGAGGTCGCCCGGAACAGGAACGATCTGCAACGACACAAGGGCCGGCTCATCGGCGAGAACGGCCGCACGCGCGAACTGATGGAGGAACTCACGGGCGCGGAGGTCGTCATCTACGGGACGACGCTCGGCATCATCGGCCAGCCCGAGGAGGTCCAGGCAGTCCGTCGCGCAGTCGAGATGCTTCTGGACGGCGCGCCCCACGGGGCCGTCTACTCCTTTCTCGAACGGAAACACAACGAACTCACGCAGGGGTTCGACGTCACTCCCTCGCGCTGAGTTCCGCCGGACCGCCCGTTCACCTTCCCCGTCCCGCGACTCGCCCGTTTCGACGGCGTAATCCCGCGACGCCGGGCCGGTGGGGGAACGCCCCGATCCGAAGCATTTTTATAGAATCACAATCAATCCGAGAGTGATTATGTCTCAGCGAATGCAGCAAGGACAGCCGATGATCATTCTCGGCGAGGACTCCCAGCGCACACAAGGGAAAGACGCACAATCGATGAACATCACGGCCGGAAAGGCCGTGGCTGAGGCCGTACGCACCACGCTCGGCCCGAAGGGAATGGACAAGATGCTGGTCGACTCCTCGGGCGGCGTGGTCGTCACGAACGACGGGGTCACCATCCTGAAGGAGATGGACATCGACCACCCCGCGGCCAACATGATCGTCGAGGTCTCGGAGACCCAGGAGGACGAAGTCGGCGACGGCACCACCTCCGCCGTCGTCGTCGCGGGCGAACTCCTCGATCAGGCCGAAGAACTTCTCGACTCGGACGTTCACGCGACCACCATCGCGCAGGGCTACCGCCAGGCCGCCGAAAAAGCGAAGGAAGTCCTGGAGGAGAACGCCATCGACGTCTCCGAGGACGACCGCGAGACGCTCGTGAAGATCGCCTCGACGGCGATGACCGGCAAGGGCGCGGAGAGCGCCAAAGAACAACTGGCCGACCTCGTCGTCGACGCCGTCCTGGCCGTGCGTGACGAGGACGGCATCGACACCGACAACGTCTCCGTCGAGAAAGTCGTCGGCGGTGCCATCGACAACTCCGAACTCGTCGAAGGCGTCATCGTCGACAAGGAGCGCGTCAGCGACGGCATGCCCTACGCCGTCGAGGACGCCGACATCGCGCTCGTCGACGGCGCGATGGAGGTCAAGGACACGGAGATCGACGCCGAGGTCAACGTCACCGATCCGGACCAGCTCCAGCAGTTCCTCGATCAGGAGGAGAAACAGCTGCAGGGGATGGTCGACCGGCTCGTCGACGTCGGCGCGGACGTCGTCTTCGTGGGCAAGGGCATCGACGACATGGCCCAGCACTACCTCGCCAAAGAGGCATCCTCGCCGTCCGTCGAGCGAAAGACAGCGACCTCGCACAGCTCGCCCGCGCGTCGGGTGGCCGCGTCGTCGGCAGCGTCGACGACATCACCGAGGACGACCTCGGCTTCGCCGGCTCCGTCGCCCAGAAGGACATCGGCGGCGACGAGCGCATCTTCGTCGAGGACGTCGAGCAGGCAAAATCCGTCACGCTCATCCTCCGCGGCGGCACGGAACACGTCGTCGACGAAGTCGAGCGGGCCGTCGAGGACTCGCTCGGCGTCGTCCGCACCACGCTGCAGGACGGGACGGTCCTGCCCGGCGGCGGTGCGCCCGAGACGGAACTCTCGCTCGCGCTGCGCGATTTCGCCGACTCCGTCGGCGGCCGCGAGCAGCTCGCCGTCGAAGCGTTCGCTGAGGCGCTCGACGTCATCCCGCGCACGCTCGCCGAGAACGCCGGTCTCGACCCCATCGACTCGCTGGTCGACCTGCGCTCGCGCCACGACGCCGGCGACTTCGGTGCCGGCCTCGACGCCTACACCGGCGACATCATCGACATGGAGGAGGAGGGCGTCGTCGAGCCCTCCGCGTGAAGACGCAGGCCATCGAGAGCGCCACGGAAGCGGCCGTCATGATCCTCCGCATCGACGACGTCATCGCTGCCGGCGACCTGAAAGGCGGCGGCACCGACGAGGACGAAGGCGAGGAGATGCCCGGCGGCCCCGGCGGCGGTATGGGCGGCGGCATGGGTGGCGGCATGGGCGGTATGGGCGGCGGCATGGGCGGCATGATGTAAACTCGGCCCCCGACGCCACCACACCCCCACCGTTCGACCCCTGCACCGCTCGCTAATCGTCGGCCCTACGCTCCGTTTTTCTTCGACTATCCGTGTAGCCGACGCTCCGGTACGCGAACGCGTAACGTAGCCGGAAAATGTGTCACTTTCCGACACTGATTAGCGTCCCGTCACCTATTGTCGGCTATGATCGACCAGTCCAACCTCGATTCGGCGACGCTGGCGGAACGACTCGCGCTCCTCGGCGTCGTTGCGGCGTCACGGGACGGGACGCCGGTGAATTCCGCGGACGTGAACGCCGTCTGTGACGGCTACCTCGACGCCGTCGACGGCGACGTCCTCGGCGACGTCTCCGAGGGCGAGGTCATTCGCGCGCTGAACCGACTGGAAGCGGACGGCTTTCTCACGCAGGAACGCGTCGACGGAGCGTCGGGCGTCGGCAAGGGTCGTCCCGCCTACGCGCTGGCCGGCGACGCCGACGAACTCCTCGACGCACTCGCCGAGGACGGCCGGGTTGCGGGCGTCGTCTCCCGCGTCCGGGGACTTCGAGAGTAACGAAATTCGCCGGGAGTGGCGGCGGAGGCGGTGCCGTGGCGGAGGCGGTGCCGTGGCGGTGGCGGAGTGCTGTTGCGGAAATCACTCCGGCGTTGTACCGCGAGCGACCGGAGGGAGCGAGCGGCTTTTGGTCCAGATTTTTTCGCCGAGCGGTGCGCTCGCGCACCCGAGGCGAAAAAGGTGGACGGGCACGATGGGATTCGAACTACGCCGTCGGCTCGCTTCGCTCGCCGCCGTCTACTTCGAATCCCGGTGCCGTTACTGCTCACTTCGTTCGCAGATAACGGGCACGATGGGAGTGAGCGAACGCTCCGCGTTCGCGAACTACATCGTGGCCGTGAGCGAGGAGCGCAGCGACGAGCGAACGGGCACGATGGGATTCGAACCCACGACCGTCGGATTAGAAGTCCGACGCTCTATCCGGACTGAGCTACGTGCCCCGACCGGATCCACGCCGGCAGGATTCAAAAACCGTGTGACTTCCCCTTCCCGTGGAATCGGTAGAGCGAGGTGACGTAGGGCAGGCGGTTGAACATCCAGAACGCTATCGGAAGGCCGACGACGGTCACCGCGAAGAAGGCGGCGACGGTGGCCCAGAGCCACCCCAGCCACCAGCCGACGAGGACGACGTAGACGGCGCGGACGAGCAGCGACCGCTGACCGCGGACCGTGTCGGGCGCGGTCAGCGACCGCGGCTCTTTCAGCGAGAGGACCGTCGGAACGTGGTTGACGAGTTTGACGCCGATAGGGAGGCCGACGATGGTGGCCATACACAGCCACGCGACGTGGACGACCAGCGACGTCGCCCACCAGCCGACGACGACGAACCAGAGTGCGCGGGCGAGCAGCGAGCGGGACACGGCCGAGCCACGCGCGGCGCGGTCAAAAGGGTGATGCGAACGGCAAGCCTAAGGCCGCTTCGGCGGTAAGGAGGAGTAATGAACGTAATCGGGACCGTCGGCCTGCCCGGAAGCGGGAAAGGCGAGGCCGCGGCCGTCGCACGGGAGGAGGGCGTCCCCGTCGTGACGATGGGCGACGTCATCCGCGAAGCGTGTCGAGAGCGGGGGCTCGATCCGTCGGAACACCACGGCGAGGTGGCGCGGGAACTCCGCGAGGAGGGGGTCCCGCCGCCGTGGCCGAGAAATCCCTCCCGCACATCGAGTCGGCGCTGTCGGACCACGACACCGTCCTCGTCGACGGCCTGCGCTCGCCCGCCGAGGTCGAGTGCTTCGAGGAGGCCTTCGGCGACGACTTCGTTCTCGTGAGCATCGACGCGCCGTTCGAGGTGCGAGCCGAGCGCCTCGCCGAGCGGGGGCGCGACGCCACCGACGCCGACGTGACCGCCCTCGAACGCCGCGAGGAGCGCGAACGCGAGTTCGGCATGGACGCGGTCATCGACCGCGCGGACGTCCACGTCGAGAACGCCGGGTCGCTGTCCGAGTTCCGGGAGCGCATCCGGTCGCTCCTCCACGACGACCTGACCGCACGGGAGGGAGAGCGATGATATACAGCGTCGACGTGCGCGTGGTCGCGCCCGTCGAGGACACGGAGGTGACGGCCCGCGTCGCCGACGCCGTCCGCAACCTCTTCCCGACCGCCGACCTCACGGAGGAACCCGGTCGGATCGTCGCGGAGACGCACTCGCTGGACGGGTTCTCCGAGCGCCTCCACGAGCAGGAGATCCTCGACACCGCCCGCCGGGAGTTCCGCCGCCGCGCCGACGACGACGGGTTCTCGTTCGCGCTGAAAAAGCAGGCCGCCTTCGAGGGCGTCGTCAACTTCTCCGTCGGCAACCCGGACGAACTCGGCGACATCGAAGTCCACGTCACCGTCCGCGACCCGGACGTGGAGACGCTCGTCGACTACGTCGCGCCCCCACCGAGGAGGGCAGACCCGTCGAACCCGACGAGCGGTGACCTCTCCACGTCCGGCGGTCGACCCCGGCCGCTAGTCGAACAGGTCGTCGTGACGGGCGGCGAGGTCGGTGTAGCCGCCGGAGTGGTACGCCTCGAATATCTCGTCGGGGTCGATCGTCGTCTCCGACAGCGGCGTGACCTCCGCGGGGACGCCCCTGGCGAACGATTCGTCCGGGACGTCGTAGCCGTCGGGGACGACGGTCCCCGAGGCGACGATGCACCGGGTGCCGACGGTCACGTCCGCGTTGAGCGTCGCGTTGAATCCGACGAGCGTCCCCTCGCCGACCCGCGCCTCGTTCAGGACGGCCCCGTGACCGACCATCACCCGGTCGCCGACGGACGCCGCGTGCAGGACGGCGTTGTCGCCGACGTGCGACTCCCTGCCGATCCGGACGGGCGCGACGTCTCCCCGGAGGACGACGCCCGGCCACACGCTCGCGTCCGGGCCCACGGTCACGTTCCCGACCAGCGTCGCGTCACGGCTGACGCAGGCCGCCTCGTGGACGTTCGGCGTTCGCCCCTCGAACTCGTACTCGCGGCTGTCGACCATAGGTCCCGTTCGGTGCGCGGCCCCGAATAGTTTGCTCCGATGACACGAACTCGGTCGCCCACGTCCGTAGGTCGCACCGATTTATCGCTCGCTCCCGACGATCCGGACGTGTTCGACAACGTCCTCTTTCCCACGGACGGGAGCCTCTGGGCCGAGGCGGCTACCGACTACGTCCTCGACGTCGCCGCGGCCCACGACGCCACGCTGTATGCCCTCTACGTCGTCGAACCGCGCGTTCCGCAGGCGTCGCTCCGGGAGGTCGTCGTCGCGCAACTGACCGAGGAGGGCCAGGCCGTCGTCGACGACGTCGCCGAGGCGGCCCGCGACCGCGGCGTCGACGTCGAGACGGACGTCGTCCTCGAACACGAGTCGGTGGCGACGACCGTCGTCGAGTACGCGCAACGGCGCGGTGTCGACCTCGTCGTCCTGCCGACACACGGCCGGCACGGACTCCCGGAGCGCGTCCTCGGGAGCGTGACCGAACGCGTCGTCAGAACCTCGGACGTGCCGGTGTTGACGGTCCGCGTCGACGTCGAGTAGTCCCCGCAGGACGTAGGTGGCCGATTTAGGCCGAGCGGGGTCGTCGGGTCGGATATGTACGACGACGTCGTCGTGCCGACCGACGGGAGCGCCGCCGCGACAGCGGTCGTCGAGGACGTCACTGCGTTCGCCCGCAGTCACGACGCCACGGTCCACGGTCTCTACGTCGTCGACACCCGGTTCGCCCCGGTCGAGGGGACGATTCGAGCGCTCGAATACGAGTTCGAGGATGCTCCCGACCCGACCGAGGAGCATCCGACGGCAGTCCTCGGACGCCGGCTGCGCGAGGCCGGCGTCGACTACGAGAGCGACTTCCGGGTGGGCGTCCCCAACGAGCGCATCCTGGGGTACGCCGACCACGTCGACGCCGACGTCATCGCGATGGGGACACACGCGCGCAGCGGCGTCTACCGGTTCCTCGCCGGCAGCACGACCGAACGCGTCCTCCGGAAGGCGGACGTGCCGGTGTTAACCGTCCCCGTCGAGCAGACGTAGCTCACTCCCGCGAGGACGTCGTCACGTTGCGGAGTTCGCCGCCACACTCCGGACACGTCACCAGTTCGTCCTCGACGTCGGCGCGATCCTCGACGGTGATCCGGTGACTGCACTCGAAACACTCGTACTCGAACGGGGGTTCGGGCTCGTACGGGTCCTCCGTCATCGGATCGTCGTATCCCGGCCGACGGGATGGATGTCACCCCTAATCGGCGGTGAGAGACGGGATTAGGCCCTCGATTTAGCCGCCGTCGGCCGGTACGCTCGGCGTATGACCAGCCGACTCGATCGGATCGAGCGCCGCCTGGGACGACTCGGCCGCCGTCTTGAACGGGGACACGACGAGTGCACTTACGACGGGGACGACACGACCGACTACCACCTCGGAGCCGCCGACGTCGTCGAAGCGCCCGACCGGTTTCTCGTCCACGTCGACCTGCCGGGGTTCGACGAGTCGGACGTCGACATCGAACTGACCGACCACACCCTCCGCGTCGTGGCGACCCGCGAGGGCGACGCCGAACCGGCCGGGACGTTCCTGCGACGTGAACGCCCCCGGTCGTCCGTCGAGCAGACGCTCTACCTCCCGAAAGACGTCGATCGGGAGGCGGCGACCGCGACGCTCGACGACGGCGTTCTCACGGTCGACCTGCCGAAAGCGGGCGACGGACGCACACGGCGCATCGAACTCAGCTGACCGATTAGGCGCGGGACCCAACAGCCGCTCTCACCGAGAGGTGGCCATGGCCGACACCGTTCTCGTCCCCGTCGACGGCTCCGATCCGAGCCTGCGCGCCTTCGAGTACGCCCTCGAACACCACGGCGAGGGCGACGTCGTCGTCTGCCACGCCATCGAACTGGCCGAACTCGCCCGGCAGGCGTCGGAGACGACGCTGCCGCCGGCGACGTGGCAGTCCGTCCTCGACACGGCGCGCGAACGCGCCGAGAACGTCTGCGAGGAAGCCCAGGCCGTCGCCGACGACTACGGCGTCGACGTCGAGGCGGAAACTGCCGTCGGCGACCCCGCCGACGTCGTCGTCGACGCCATCGACGACCACGACGCCGACCACGTCGTCATGGGGAGCCACGGTCGAACGGGCGTCTCGCGGGTCCTCCTCGGAAGCGTCGCCGAACGGGTGTTGCGGCGCTTGACGGTCCCGGTGACCGTCGTCCACGGGGACTGAGCGCGCCGCCGCGGTCGGCGTCGCCCTCGCCCGCTGAAGATAGTTAGGCCTGGGTTTATCCGTGCTCCCGAGCCGAGGGTGGCGTATGGACTGTCTGTGGGTTCTCGATGCGGGTTCGACGTGGGGGTCGGAACGGTACGGGGACCGGTACCCGAGACGCGATCCGTCGCCGGAATCGCGTGGCCGATGGCTCTCCCCGTGATCGGTGAGCCGATTCCGTCGTTTTTCGTCCTCCGGCCGGCCGTTCTCTCGTCGCTCCAGGTAGCCGGGTGTGTGACGACGATCGCCAGTCTCCTGGTCGTCTCGCTCGTCGGGCTGGACGACGTCACCTGCGAGCCGTTGTTCGAGTCGACGACCGACGCGGTGGCGCTTCTCGAATTCGGCCCCGAGGAGCCGATCATCCGCCGCGCGAACGAGCAGTTCGCGGCGACGTTCGGCGTCGACGACGGGGACCTCCGGAACGCGCGGGCCGCCGACGTCGTCGACCTCTCGGGCGTCGACGCCGAACGGCGGGAGCGACTGCTCGAACGGGCCCGCCGCGGCGAGTCGTTCGAGACGCGCGTCGTCCGCCCGACGCCCCGGGGCGAACGCGCGTTCGACGTCAGGGTCGTCCCGGCGACGGAACGGGAGGCGGCGTCCGTCTCCTTCGTCGTCCTGACGGACGTGACGGAACGGGCCGCGCGCCGGCGGGAACTCGAACGGCGCGAGGCGCGATACCGGTCGATAACCGAGGACGTCCTCGACGCCTCGGACGTCGGGCTGGTGATCGTCGACGCTGACGGCGACGTCGTCTGGATAAACGATCGGGCCGTCGGCCTCTTCGACGTCGACCGCGAGGACGCGCTCGGGACGGACGAACGGACCCTACTCGACGACGTCAGCCGGCAGTTCGCCCATCCCGAACGGTTCCAGGCGCGCGTTCGCGACGGCGACACCGAGCGGTTCCAGTGTCAACTCCGATCGGGATCGGACGACGACCCCCGGTGGCTGGAGCACTGGAGTCGGCCGATCGAGACGGGGCTGTACGAGGGCGGGCGGATCGACCACTACGCCGACGTCACGCCGCGACGCGAGCGACGACGGGAGCTCCAGCGCGAGCGCGACCGGTTCTCCGCGCTGTTCAACAACACGACGGACGCGGCGGTTCGCCTCGAAATACGGGACGGCGAACCGGTCGTACGCGAGGTCAACGACGTCTTCGCCAACGCGTTCGACTGCGATCCGTCGACCGCCGCGGACGCCTCGCTCTCGGCGCTCGACTCCCTCCCGACGGCGCTGTCCGAGACGCTGGCCACGCTCGCCTCGCCGCCGGACGCCCCGAGCGATCGCACGACGGTCGTCGAAGTCGGCGACGACGGCCGGCGATATCTCGTCCGGTTCGTCCCGACGCCGGGAACGACCGCCGACGACGTGTTCGCCGTCCTCACCGACGTCACGAAACGCGGCCAGCTCGCTGCAGCCCGGCGGGAGCGAACGCGGTTGACCGAACTGCTCACGACGACGACGCGCATGACGAACGCTACGGACACGGCCGAGGCGTACGACCTGCTCGTCGAATCCGTGCTCGACACTTACGACTACGACGCCATCTCGCTGTCCATCGACGGCGAACTCGTCAGGCAGCACGGCTGGACCGCCCCCGTCCGGCCCGCCCACCTCGAACAGGTGGCGGCGCGGGGCGTCCCCGAGGTGTCGCGCGACGTCGAGGGGGACGCCGACCGGACGTGGGATCGCGTCGTCACGGCCCCCATCGGCGACCTCGGGGTCGTCCAGGCCGCGAAACTGACGACGGAGTCGTTCGAGGAGCCGTCGGTGTCGACGGTCGAACTCGTGGCCGCCCACCTCGAGGAGACGCTCCAGAAACTCCGGAAGGAGAGCCGGCTCATGCAGGAACGCGAGAGCATGGAGTTTCTCCACCGGCTGCTCCGCCACCACCTGTTGAACGGCCTCAATCTGGTGCAGGCGAGGCTGGAACTCCTCGATCGCACCGACGACGACGAGGACCACTTCCAGACCATCGAACGCCGGGTCTCGGAGATGATCGACCGCGTCCAGACGATCCGCGCGCTCGGACAGGTCCTCGTCGGCGACGAGGACCGCGACCTGGACGCCGTCGACCTCGGACCGGTCGTCGCCGAGCAGGTGAGCGCGGCGCGCGACATCTACCAAATGGTGGACATCCGCGTCGACGGCACGATTCCGGACGTGGCCGTCCGCGGCGACCAGTTGCTCGACGAGGTCCTCGACAACCTGTTGACCAACGCCGTCCAGCACAACGACGCCGCCGATCCGGAAATCTGTCTCTCGGGGACGCGACGCGACGGCGTGGTCCGGCTTCGCATCGCCGACAACGGCCCCGGCATCGACGACGACCGGAAAGAACGCATCTTCGAGCGGGGCGTCACGTCGCTCGACGACGAGGACCACGGACTGGGGCTCTATCTCGTCCGCGAGGTCGTCGACGTCTACGGCGGCGACATCCGGGTCGAAGACAGCGATCTCGGCGGAGCCGCGTTCGTCCTCGAACTGCCGGTCGTCGACGCGGACTGATCCCCGGTATTTCTAAGTGGTCAGTCGACGTATCAGCGATCGACGGATCGCGAGCGGGTCGCCCGATGGCCCGTAGCTATTAGGTCCTGATTTAATAGGATCGGCTTCGGTACGAGTGAGCGATCGGGGGTCAGGACGTGGAGACTACTATGATAGAGGGACCTACTCGCACGACGTCGACCGGCACGGATCGGGAGGAATCGACCAATGAGTGACGGCGATCTATCCGACGGCGGAGACGGCGGCCTGCAGGCGAGCCGACGATCCTCGTCGTCGACGACGACAAGGATCTGGCGGACACGTACGCGCTGTGGCTGAACGAAAAGTACGACGTTCGGACGGCCTACAGCGGGATGCAGGCGCAGGATCAGCTCTCGGACGACCTCGACGTCGTCCTGCTCGACCGGCGGATGCCGGGGATCCCCGGCGACGAGGTGTTGTCGGAGATCCGGGACCGGGGTCTCGGCTGCCAGGTGGCGATGTTGACCGCCGTCGAGCCCGACTCGGACATCGTCGACCAGCCGTTCGACGAGTATCTCGTCAAGCCCGTCACGCGCGATCAGATACGCGACGCCGTCGAGGAGCTGCTCCTGCGATCGGAGTTCGACGAGGAAGCACAGGAGTACTTCGCCATCGAGGCGACAGAGGAAGCCCTGGAGACGCGAGACCCCAGCAATCTCCGGAATCCGGCGGTCGTCGAGGAGGTCAAAGAGCGCGCCGAGGCGGCGCGCGAGGACGAACGGATACAGCAACTGAAGGGGCGACTCACCCGCCTCCAGCGGATCAGCTCCGTGATCCGCGACATCGATCAGGAGCTGGTGATGGCGACGAGCCGCAAGGAGATCGAGGAGACGGTCTGTGAGCGACTGGTCGAGGCCGACCCCTACGAGGTGGCGTGGATCGGCAACTACACCGAGAGCTTCAATCAACTGGAGCCACGCACCGCCGCCGGCGTCGACGACGAACATTTCGACACGGAACGCATCGCCGCCGACGGCGGCCAGGGGGAGCGGCCCGGTCACGACGGCGGTGAACACGGGCGACCCACAGCTCGTCCCGTCGATCTCGGCGGGCGCGGACGCCGGACTGGAGACGCCGGTCGACGTGACCCAGCTCGACGCCGACGAATTCGCGGGCGCGGTCGTCCCGCTCCGGTACCGCGACACCGTCTACGGCGTCCTCAACGTCTACTCGTCGGACGAGGGGGTGTTCGACGAGCAGGAGCTCCCCGTCCTCGGCGAACTCGGGCGCACCATCGCGAACGCCATCAACTCGGTCAACAGCAAGAAGTTGATGATGGCGGACACGGTCGTCACCCTCGAGTTCAGCGTCCACGACGCCGACGACGTCTTCGTCACCCTCTCGAAGGAGACGGACTCGCGCATCGAACTGGAGGGGTTCGTCCCCGCCTCGAACGGCGACCTGACCTGCTACGTCAAGGTGACCGGTGCCTCCTCGGAGGGCTTTCTCGACGCCGCGACGCGCGCGCCGGCGATAGATACGGTCCGCGGCATCGACGACACCGGCGACGAGCAGCTCTACGAGTGCCGAGTCACCGACTCGTCGATCGTTCTGGCGCTGATCGAGGCGGGCGCGAACGTCGGGTCGATGACCGTCGACCAGGGGAACGGCGAGGTCAGCGCGCAGGTGGCACCGGAGACGGACGTCCGCACCGTCGTCGAGTCCGTCAGCGACCAGTTCCCCGAGAGCGACCTGACGGCCAAACGCGAGGAGGAGTGGTCGATCCAGTCGACCGACAGTTTCCGGAAATCCCTCGAGAACAAACTGACCGAGCGCCAGTACGCGGCGCTCGAAGCCACCTACTCCGCGGGTTATTTCGACTGGCCGCGCGGGTCGACGGCGAAACAGGTCGCCGAGTCGCTCGACCTCGCGCCGCCGACGCTCCACGAACACCTCCGTGGCGCACAGCGAAAACTCATCGAGAGCTTCTTCGAAGAAGTCGAGAAGTAATCGCGGGCCCCGCAGTCGCCCGACTCCGGTGTCGTCCATCCGTTCTCCGACGCCGACAGCGACTGCCGTCGCCGGACTGTCGCACAGCCGATGGGTCGTGACGTCCGCTCGACGATTCCGATTCGATCCTCGGGTGTCGAGAGGAGACGAGAGAGTGGTGCCGGTGAAAGAGAGGGGGTCGGGGAACCCCCGGGACGAAGCGACAGGATAGCGGTCGGGTTGTGGGGGCGGACGGTGGGTGACCGCGAGCGCTTCGTCGTGAGTGGGGACGTTGAAATGCTGGCCGACCGGCGAGGCCAGCGACTGAACAGAATCTATCCACCGTATAAAAGAGCCGGGCAACAGGCTTTGGGCGGCGATTAGGCCGCGAGCCGGAGCGAGAAACCCCTAACGCAAATTAGGCCGTCTCATCCGCTCACTCTAACTCTGTAGGGTGTCTGGTCATTGAGATATGTGGTCAACGACACTGTACCGGTCGGGGACAGCGACCGGCAACGAACAGCCATCGAACATGACCCCAACATCGACGTACTCCACGGGACGTCTCGACAGCCCCGGGATACCGGTCCCGTCTTCGGACGGTCGGGCACGACGAGGCGATCGGACACGCCACACGCGACGCGTGTGGTCGTCACTCCGGGCAGTATCGTGGGAGACGACACGACCGCGACGCGACGGAGACGCCGGGGGCGGGTCCGGCACTGCGAGCCGCCCGTCGCCCGTATCGCCGTCCGCCCAGCGTCGTACCGAATCGAAGTAACCTACCACTCCACACATGACAAACGACAACCGAACGGTCCTCGCGACCTTGCTATCGGCGGTTCTCGTAGTATCGGCCGTCGTCGGCGCAGTCGGCGCGTTCTCCGGCAGCGTCGCGGCGACAGAGAGCTCCACCATCTCGGCGAACCCACAGGAGGCGGGGGTGACGTCCACGCATACGGTCGAGATGCAGGTCGAGTCGAACGACGACTCTTCCTCGCTCAACGAAATCGAAGTCGACTACAGCGTCTCGAGTTCGCCCGCCGACGTGACTAACGTCGGCACGGGCGACGTCGTCGAAGCCTACATCGATCGGGGTAACACCGGGTCGAAAGACGTGAGCGTCCTCGACGACCTCAGTTCCGCCTCCGCCAGCAACAACGGCGAAACCATCGCGTTCAGCTTCGGCGGGAGCTACACGATCCAGCAAGAAGACCGGGTCGTCATCGTCTACGGTGACGTCCAGAACCCGGGCAGCTCCGGTCAGTACTCCGTCGACGTCGCCATCAACACTCAGAGCACGGACAACCCGTCGACGGCGACGCTCGACATCACCGCCGGCGCACCGAGCATCTCGGAGTTCCAGGCGACCGACGCGGGGAGCCTCGACGTGCAGGTGAGCTTCCACTCGGACGAGCAGCTCTCGAGCATCTCGGTCGACCTGAGCGGTGCTGAAAGCACCACGCTCACCGAGGCCGACTTCACGAACACCTCGTCCAACGGCGGCTACGAGTACACCGCCACGTACGCCGGTTCCACCGAGGGCACGTACACGGCGACGCTGAACACCGCGACCGACGCCGACGGCAACGACGGCGCGTCCGGGCAGTCTGACGACGTGTACGTCTCGAACGTCCAGCTATCGCTCGTCGACGGGAGCGCGTCTCCTCCGAGGTGTCCGCGGGCACGACGAGAAACAACCAGATCGTGACGGCCACCTTCGACGGGGTCAGCGCCGACGGTAACTCCGACACCGTCCGGATGCGGTTCCCCGACGAACTGGCGTCGTCACTCGCGGTCAACTCCGCGAGCCAGAACCGCAGCGGCGGGCTCGCGTCGAGTCCGAACATCGTCGACGGCGGCGACAACGACAACGTCGCAGACACCGTCGAGTTCCAGACTAACTCCGGGAGCGGCGGCGGGATCGTCTCCATGACGACGCAGGTCGACGTCAGCGTCTCCTACGGTTCGGCGGGCGACTACCCGGTGACGGCGACGATCGTCGACAGCGACCGCAGCACCGCCAGCGGCACCGCCGCGACTATCTCCGCCCAGGAATCCAGCGGTAGCGGCGGCGGCGGCACCGTTCCCATCGGCGGCCCCGCTGACATCGAGTCGTTCGACGTGCACGCCAACAGCGGTGACGTCCGCGTGTCGGTGACGTCGTCGGCGACGCTCGAGTCCCTCTCGGTCAACGTGACTGACGGCCCGACGCTCTCCCGTGACGACTTCACGGCCCAGAGCGCCGACAGCGGCACGGAGTACGTCGCCGACATCTCTGAGAACACGTGGGGCACCTACGAGGCGACGCTGCTGAGGCGACGACCAACGACGGCGAGAACATCTCCGAGGGCGAGATCGACTCGCTCACGCTCGAACAGCCCACCATCGAGGAGTTCCGCCTCGTCGAGGAGGGCGGTGACGTCCGCCTCGTCGTCGGGACGGAGTCGACGTACGAGCAGCTGACCGTCACGGTCAGCGGGGCGACGAGCGAAACCGTCTCGGCGTCCGACTTCACGCAGGATGCGTCGGGCGACACCGTCGTCTACAGCGCGGACGTCGCGTCCGCCTCCGAGGGCGAGTACCACGCGACCTTGAAGTCCATCAACGGCCTGTCCGCCGAGAGCGGTTCGCTGGCGGAAGACTCGCTCAGCGTGGCGGCCGAGGGATCGCAGTCGGATGGCCAGCAGAGCGACTCGTCGGACTCGTCGGACTCGTCGGATTCGTCGACGGACACGTCGACTGCGACGCCGACGCCGACCGCAACGCCGACTGCGACGCCGACGGCGACGCCGACGGCGACCCCGACGCCTACCTCGGGTGACGGCCCCGGCTTCGGCGCGCTCGTCGCGCTCGTCGCGCTCGTCGCGAGCGCGCTGCTCGCGGCCCGTCGGCGCGAGTAAGCCGCGCTGTCGCCGACGAACCACCGGCCTCGGCCGGTTCGACCGCCGCTTTTTTCGACCGTCGCCGACCGCGAGCGTCGACCAAGGAATTAGGGGCGACGGTGATGCGCCAGTCCGCCGTGTCGGCAAACGATGTACGACGAGATTTTGATACCGACTGACGGGAGCGAGGGGGCCGAACGCGGCGTCGAACACGGTCTCGACATCGCCGAGAAGTACGACGCCGACGTCCACACCCTCTACGTCGTCGACGAGACCACGTACGGCGAGACCCCGGCGCTCAGTTCCGAGGAGCTCTATCTCGAACAGATTCGGGAGTCGGGCCGGGACGTCGTCGACGACGTGGTCGACCGCGCCGAAGACCGCAGCCTCGACGCGACCGGCGTCGTCGAACGCGGCGATCCGTACGAGCGTATCACCGACTACGCCGACGACCGCGACGTCGACCTCATCGTCATGGGCGTCCACGGCACCGGCGCGCACGGGCAACCCCACATCGGCCCCGTGACCGACCGGGTGTTGCGGACGACTGACGTCCCGGTCTTCCCCGTGTGAGCGTGTACGACGTCGTCGTCCACCCGACCGACGGGAGCGTGCCAGCCGATCACGCCCTGGCCCGGGCCGTCGACGTGGCCGAGACGACCGACGCCGCACTGCACGTTCTCTACGTCGTCCCGACGCCGGGGCTCCCGCCGATGACGACGCCGGGGCGGGTCAGCGGGGACCTGGCGGACGTGGGTGAGGCCGTCGTCGAGGAGTCGGCGTCGCGGGCACGGACCGCCGGCCTCGACGACGTGACCACGGCCGTCGTGGAAGGGCGCATCCACGAGTCCATCCGGCGGTACGCCGCCGAGGTGGACGCGGACCTCGTCGTGGCGGGCACCCACGGCCGGGAGGGCGTCGAGCGCTACCTGCTCGGGAGCGTCGCCGAGCGCCTCCTCCGGACGAGCGACGTCCCCGTGATGGTCGTTCCGGCGGCCGCCGGCGACACCGTTTGGACCAACGACTAAGCGTGTGGCACGCTAACGCCCAGCAGTGACCGACCTCGACGAAGTCGCCCGAACGATCCTCGAACGGCGCTACCTCCGTCAGGACGAAACGGGAGCCGTCGTCGAGACGCCCGACGAGATGTTCCACCGCGTCGCGTCGAACCTCGCGGAGGCGGAAGCCGCCTTCGGCGGCGACCCCGAGGCGGCGGCGACGGCGTTCTACGACGCCATGTCGAATCTTCGCTTCCTGCCGAACTCGCCGACGCTGATGAACGCGGGGACCGACCTGCAGCAGCTCGCGGCGTGTTTCGTCCTCCCCTGGAGGACTCGCTCGAATCCATCTTCGGGACGCTGGAGACGACGGCGCTCGTCCACCAGAGCGGCGGCGGCACGGGATTTTCTTTCTCTCCGATCCGGCCCCGCGGCGACGTGGTGAAGAAGACGGGCGGCGTCGCCTCGGGCCCGGTCAGTTTCATGAAGGTCTTCGACGCCGCCACCGAACAGATCAAACAGGGGGACGCCGCCGCGGCGCGAACATGGCCGTCCTCGACGTCGATCACCCCGACGTGCTGGAGTTCGTCACCGCCAAGCGCGAGGAGGGCGTCTTGCGGAACTTCAACCTCTCGGTGGCGACGACCGAGGCGTTCTGGGACGCCTACGACGCGGGCGAGGCGTACGACCTCGTGAACCCTCGGACCGGGAACGTCGTCGAGACGATGGACCCCGACCGCGTCCTCGACCACGTCGCGGAGATGGCGTGGGCGACGGGCGATCCGGGCGTCCTCTTTCTCGACGCCATCCAGGCGGCGAACCCGACGCCCGGCGTCGGCGAGATCCGCGCGACCAACCCCTGTGGCGAGACGCCGCTGCTCCCCTACGAGGCCTGCGTTCTCGGCTCGGTCAACCTCGCGACGATGACCGACGGCGGCGAGGTGGACTGGGAGGCGTTGGGGGACACCGTCCGCCTCGGGATCCGGCTGCTCGACAACGCCATCGAGACGTCCGATTTCCCGGACGAGCGCATCGAGGCCCGGATGGCGGGGAACCGAAAGGTGGGGCTCGGCGTGATGGGCTTTCACGACATGCTCGTCGACCTCGGTATCGCCTACGACTCCGCGGACGCGGTCGAGTTCGCGGACGACCTGTTCGCGTTCGTCGCGAGCGAGGCCGAGGAGGCGTCGCGCGGCCTCGCCGACGAACGCGGGGCGTTCCCCAACGCCGACGAGTCGGGTTACGACGACCCGATCCGGAACGCGACGCGGACGGCCGTCGCTCCCACGGGGACGATCTCCATGATCGCCGGCTGTTCGTCCAGCGTCGAGCCCATCTACAGCGTCGCCTACGAGAAACACGTCATGGGCGGCCTCGAAATCGTCAACGACCGGTTCGTCGAACTGGCGCGCGAACGCGGCTTCTACTCCGAGGAGCTGATGGACGAGGTGCGAGAGCGCACCTCGATCCAGGACGTCGACGCCGTCCCGGACGACGTCAAGCGCCTGTTCCAGACGGCTCACGACGTCTCGCCGGCGCGACAGCTCGACCTGCAGGCGGCCGTCCAGGGCCACGTCGACAACGCCGTCAGCAAGACCATCAATCTCCCCGAAGACGCCGACGTCGACGACGTGCGCGACGTTCTCGTCCGGGCGCGCGATCTGGGCGTGAAAGGCGTCACCGTCTTCCGGAGCGGGTCGAAACCGGAACAGGTCCTCGGAGGCGACCCGCTGAAAGAGGAGTGTGCGAGCGAGTGCGACTACGTCACGCCCGAAAACGAGCCGTGATCGCCCCGTCGCTTTCGAGGCGGGGTTCGCTCACAACGTCGGTCCCATCGCCTCGACGAACGCGTCGGGATCGGGCGACGCGACGAGACACTCCACTTCGTCGAAGCCGGCCGCGCGGTGGCGATCGATGAGGTCCCACACCGCCTCGGCGTCGGTGGCGACGAGCCCCACTCGTCCCACTCGGATTCGGGGATGCCCCTGCCGCGGGCCTCGATGTCGCGCGGGTCCGAGACGGGCTCGTCGAAGCCGACGGCGAGCGACCCCGTCCACGGCCGGATCGCCGCTCGCGCGTCCCGCTCGTCGTCGGCGAAGGCGACGCTCGCCTGCTTGATGCGCCGCACGTCGGACGGATCGCGCCCCGCGTCCTCGGCACCCGCCTCCAGCGCCGGCACCAGCGTCTCCTCGTACGTGTCGACGTCGGCCAGCGTGAGAAAGCCGTCGGCGTAGCGGCCGGCGACGCGCGCCGTTCGGGGGCCCTGCCCGGCGACGTACAGCGGCGGGGGCGAGGACGGCTGCGTGTAGAGGCGCGCGTCGTCGAGGTCCCAGTAGTGGCCGTCGTAGTCGACGAAGCCGTCGGTCCAGAGGCGACGGCAGATCTCGCAGGCGTCGACGAGTCGCCTCCGTCGTTCCTCGTAGTCGGGCCACTCGTAGCCGAGCGGCTGCTCGTTGAGCGCTTCGCCGGTGGCGAGCGTACAGTGGACGCGACCCGGGTAGATGGATTCGAGCGTCGCGAACGTCTGTGCCACGAGACCGGGGTGATAGCGGGCGACGGGCGCGGTGACGCCCGTCCCGACGCGGACGTCGTCGGTGCGTTCGAGGGCGGCACCGAGCCACGGCCAGGCGGCCCCGCAGTGGGCGTCGGTGTGCCACCACGGATGGAAGTGGTCGCTCGTCCACACTGAATCGAAGCCCGCACGCTCCGCGTGGTCGACGAGTCGGAGGAGTCTGCCGGGATCGTACACCTCGTGCGGGGCGAACACACCCACCTGCATACGTCGACGGTGGGTCGAGTCCGCCTTGTACGGCCGTCCTAACCGGGCGACTCCGCGGCGACGACGCCGGTGAGGTGTTCCTGCTCGTCCACGAGATACTGGTGGATGTCGTCGAGGGCGACGAGGCCGACGAGGGTGCCCGCGCCGTCGACGACCGGCAGTCGCCGGACGGCCTCCTCGTGCATCGTCCGCGCTGCCTCGAAGACGCTGGCGTCGTCGCGGACGGTGGCGGGCGTGCCGGTCATCACCTCGCGGGCGTACGTCTCGGTCCCGTCCTGTCCGTCCGCGAGGACGCGCACCGTCAGGTCGCGGTCGGTGAGTACGCCCAGCGGATGTCGATTCTCCTCGACGACGACGCTCCCGACGCCCGCTTCGCGCATCGTCTCCGCGGCGTCTCGCGCCAACGTGTCCGGGCGCACCGTCACGACGTCGTCCCGAAAAACGGCCTCGAGCGTGTGAGCCATCGTGCGGGAGACCGGTCGTCGCGGCGATAAATTCGGGGCCAAACCCACCGTTAGGCTCGGCGTTCTTTGTCGCGTTCCCCCCAGTCACGCGTATGTCACCCGATCTCTCGCTGTCGAGTCCGGCCTTCGCGGACGGGGAGTTGCTCCCCGGAAGTGCGGCTTCGCCGCCGAGAACGTCAACCCGCCCTTGCACATCTCGGGCGTCCCCGACGAGGCGGAGTCGCTGGCGCTCACGATGCGGGATCCGGACGCGAAAGCCGCCACCGGAACGGTGTGGTCGCACTGGGTCGTCTGGAACGTCTCGCCCGACCGGGAGCGTATCCTCGAAGACTGGGACGCCGAGACGGCCGACGTCGGACGCAACGACTTCGACGAACGCGGATACGGCGGCCCCGACCCCCGGACGACGAACACACCTACCGGTTTCGCCTCTACGCCCTCGATACGGAACTCGACGTACTGGAGACGGCGACGGTCGAGGGGCTCCAGCGCGCGATGCAGGGACACGTCGTCGAGGAGGCCGTTCTGGAGGGGCGATACGCGCCGATACGCGACTAGTTCACGGCGGCCCGAGAAATGGTGGCAGTCGTGGCGGTCGCCGATCCGTGGCGGTCGTTACGCTGGAGCGACAACTACCACGGCGTCGCTTCGGCCCCGACGAACTCGAACAGCGGTTCGAACTCCTCGGGCAGCTGGTCGCGGACCTGTTCGATCTCTGTCCCCGGTTCGCTCTCCGCGACGAGTTCGACGATGGCCTGCGCGTAGTAGGCCGCGTCGGCCTCCTCGACGCCCGCGCGCTCCGCGACGCGCTCGACGAACTCGGGGTAGGAGAACCGCTGTTCCGACTCCGCCTCGCGCAGGAAGCGGCCGATCTCCTGCGGCAACGGCGACGCGAGGTCGTCGGCCTCGCCCTCGCCGAGTCGTTCGCCGAGCGTCGTCAGGACGACGCGCGTCGCGCGAACCGCCGCGCCTTGCGAATCCAGTTCGAGTCGATGCTGCACCTCGCCGATGAAGTCACTGTATTTCATGAGTCTCGGTCGACGCCGAGTTTCGTGACCCGACGCTCGTGTGGGATAGAGGGGGCCACGGCGGGGGTATAAGCACACCCAACACACTTCGGAGCCGATGGCCGCGCCGCGTTTCGCCGGTCGACGCGGCGGTTAGGTCGGTAACTTTCCACCGGAATCGCCCGACATGTGGTATGCTCAAACGCTTCCGGCTCGGGACCGTCTTCGACGTGCCGCTGGACGTCGACGTGACGCTGTTCGCCGTGATCCCGCTCGTGGCGTGGCTGATCGCGAGTCGCGTCGGTGAGATGGCGACGCTCCTCGGACGGACGGTCGGCGTCTCCGTCGCACCGGGCTTTGCCGCGGGAGCGTGGCCGTGGCTCCTCGGATTCGCGGCGGCCGTCGGTCTGTTCGCCAGCGTCGCCCTCCACGAACTCGGTCACGCCGTCGTCGCCCGCCGCTCGGGCTACGAAATCGACTCCATCACGCTGTGGGTGCTCGGCGGCGTCGCCAACTTCGCCTCGCGCCCCGACGGCTGGCGGGAGGAACTCCGGGTCGCACTCGCCGGCCCCGCCGTGAGCGTCGCCCTCGTCGCCGCCGGCTTTCTCGTGCTCCGCGTGACGCCGGGGTCGTTCGACAGGGTGGAGTTCCTCGTCGGCTACCTCACCCTGATGAACGCCGTCCTCGCGGGGTTCAACCTCCTCCCCGCGTTCCCGATGGACGGCGGCCGGGTGGTACGCGCCCTCCTCGCCCGGAACCGCCCGCTCCCGGAGGCGACCCGACAGGCCGCGCGCGCCGGCAAGGTGATGGCCTTCCTCCTCGCCCTGCTCGGCCTGCTCGCGTTCAACATCTTCCTCGTCGCCATCGCCCTGTTCGTCTACGTCGGCGCGTCCGCCGAGTCGACCCGGACGGCGATGCGGGCCGCGTTCGAGGACACCGCCGCTCGCGACCTGATGACGCCCGCGTCGGACCTCGACACCGTCTCACCCGACACCACCGTCGCCGCCCTCCTCGACCGGATGTATCGCGAGCGCCACACGGGCTATCCGGTCGTCGACGACGGCCGCCCCGTGGGCGTCGTGACGCTGGAGGACCTGGGCGACGTGCCGCCGTCGGCGCGAGCGGAGACGGCCGTCGCCGAGGTGATGAGCACTGACCTCGTCACGGTGTCTCCCGACGGCGACGCCGTCGACGCGTACCAGCGCATGGGCGAGGACCGCATCGGACGACTGCTCGTCGTCGACGACGCCGGCGAACTGGTCGGGTTGCTCTCGCGGTCCGACCTCGCGCGGGCGTTCGAGATTTCGCAGTCGTCGCCGCGGAATCTGCCGCGTGGGGCGGCGGGGTGAATACTGGCCGACGGTCGTTCGCCGTCGGCGTGAATACTGGCCGATGGTCGTCCGCCGTCGGCGTAAACGCTGACCGACGGCCGTTCGCCAGGTGAGTCACACGAACAGCCGCACGGAGAGATAGAGCACCACCACACCGAGGACGTCACAGGTGTTCGTCACCACGGGGATGACGACGTCGTCGGGGTCGAGTTCGAGGCGGTAGGCGGCGTAGGTGGCGACGACGGTGACGAGGACGGCGAGGACGGCGAGTTCGAGGCCGCTCGTCACGGACACCAGCAGGACCGTCGTGAGTTCGAGGCGGGTGGTGCCGGTGAGGGCGGTCAGCCCCCACGCGCCGGCCCCGATGATCGGGAACGTCGTCGCGGCGAGGAGGACGGTGGCGACGGCGTTGCCGGCGAGGCGGGCGTCGCGCGGGGAAAAGGAGAGCGTCCCGAGGTGGAAGGCAGTCGAGAGCCGCGCCGCGAGGACGCTGCCCAGATTGCCGGCGGTGCCGATGGTGACGGGGACCAGCACGAGGAGGGAGGGGTAGTACAGCAGGTCGTCCTCGAAGCTCCCGAGGACGAGGCCGCTGCCGACCTCGACGAGAGTCAACAGGAGGAGGACGGGGAGCATCGCCCGCGTGATGTCGCGGACGGTCCAGGCGGTGTGCACTCAGCCACCCCCAAGTCCGACGACGATGCGGACGGCGATCAACAGGAAGAGGACGCCGAAGACGTCGCCGGTGGTCGTCACCAGCGGACCGACCAGCGTGTCGGGGTCGTAGCCGCGGCGGTAGCCCGCGAAGACGACGCTGATGACGACGACGGTGAGGGCGACACCCGAGAGCAGGCCGGCGACGAAGGCGATGCCGAGCAGCGACGGGAGCGACGGCGACCCGCCGAGGAGCGTGAGCACGGCGAAGACGGCGGTGGCGGCAAAGAGGCTGGCGAGGAGGCCGTTGGCCAGCGACGCGGCGACGGCCGCCCGGAGGCGCTCGTCGGCGAGGCCGACGCTCGGCTCGACGAATCCCTGGTGGAGCGCCGTCGCGATGCGCGCGCCGAGCGATCCGTAGACGTTGCCGCGGGTGGCGAGCAGCGCGGGGACGAGAACGAGAAGCCCCTCGACGCCACCGAGTTCCGCGCGCATCCCCCGAGGACGACGCCGGCGAGGAGGCCGCCGACGAGGCTGGCCGAGAGCGCGGGCAACGCTTCCCGGTAGGCGTCGACGGCCTCCTCGCGGACGCTCATGCGTCCTACACCGCGTACGCCGGGCTTAAAAGCGACGTGCCCTCTCGGGCTACTCGCCGACCAAAAGCAGAATTACGAGCACGAGCGCGACGACGACGGCCGCCGCGAGCGTGCCGAAGGCGACGACGAAGTCGGCGATGTCCGAGAGGTAGCCGACGAGAGCGGGAGCCACTCCACCGGCGAGCAACATCGCCGTCCGGACGATTCCGAGCGTGCCGCCGGCGACGTCGTCGGGGATGCTGGCGACGAGGTGGGCGTCCCGTCCGGGTCGGGTGCCGTGCATTCCGACGCCGAGCGTGGCGACGAGGCCGGCCAGTACGGCCCACTCGGCCGCGACCAGCAACGCGCCGAGACTCGCCGCCGCCAGCGCGAGCGTGAGCGCGACGATCCGGAGGCGGCCGAAGCGGTCGGCCAGCTCGCCCGTCGCCATCTGCACGACGCTGACGGCGAAAAAGACGCTGTAGAGGAGCCCCGCCGCGCTCGTCGAGAGCCCCGCCTTGGCCGTCAGGTAGAGGGGGAGAAAGGCGGTGATGCCGTTCTGCGTGAAGGAGACGAGGACGGCGACGGCGACGAACGCGAGGAACTTCGGCTCGGCGAACGCGGCGGCGTAGGCCGTCGACTCCGGACTCTCCTCGGTATCTGTCTCGGCCTCCGTCCCTTCGATCTTCGAGGCGACGCGGGCGCGAAACGCCGCTGCGGTCGCGAGCGCGACGACGGCCGCCGCGAGGAAGACGTACTCCCAGTCGACGGCCGCCGAGAGGACGGCGACGACGACGGCCGGCGCGACGACGCCCCCGAGTTCGCCGACGGTGTCCATCGCCCCGAGCGCTCGACCGGGGTGCTCGGCGTAGACCGACGTGAGGAGCGTGATGGCGACTGTCTTGTGTGCACCCGTCCCGATGCCGACGAGGACGACGGCGGCCACGAGCCCCGGAAAGCCGGTCGAGACGAACAACAGGAGGGCGGCGACGGCGGCGACGACGGCACCGCCCGTGATGACGCGAACCGTCCCCACGCGGTCGGCCAGCGCTCCCGAGGGGAACTGCATCAGGCCGTAGCCGAGCATCAGCCCGGTAAAGAGGAGGCCGAGTTGGGTGTTCGAGACGCCGTAGTCGCCCCGGAACGTCTCGAACAGGGGCGGCAGCGCGTAGCGGAGGAACTTCGCCAGAAACCACAGCAGCGCGGTGAGCGCGAGAACGTCCAGCGCCCGGACCTGCGAGCGAACGTCCGCGAGACGGGGAGCGACCACGGCAGCCTCAGAACGGTCCCATGCCGCCGAGGCCGCCCCCGCCGCCACCGCCGCCACCGCCGCCCTGCTGCTGGAGTTTCTTCATCATCCGCTGCATGTCGCCGTCGCCCATGCCCTGGAACTGCTTGATGGTTCGCTCCATCATCTTGTGCTGTTCGAGCAGTTCGCGCACCGTCTCCTCGTCGGTCCCGCTCCCGCGGGCGATGCGCTCGACGCGGCTCTGGCCGACGACGCGCGGATTCTCCAGTTCCTCCTCGGTCATCGAGTCCATGATGACGTCGAAGTGGCGCATCCGGTCCTGGGTGACGTCCATCGCGTCGTCGGGCAGCTGGTCCATGAGACCGCCGCCCATCCCCGGAATCATGTCCATCACCTGATCGAGCGGCCCCATCTTGTTCATCGCCTCCATCTGCTTTTGCATGTCCTTGAGGGTGAACGACCCCTTCATGATGTCCTCGGGGTCCCAGTCGTCGTCTTCCTCCTGGGTCTCCTGCATCGCGCGCTCGACCCGTTCGGACAACTGCTTCAGGTCGCCCATCCCGAGCAGTCGGGAGATGAAGCCGTTTGGCTCGAACCGCTCGACGTCCTGGACCGTCTCGCCCGTCCCGAGGAACGCAATCGAGGAGTCCGTCTCGTTGACGGCGGTCAGCGCGCCGCCACCTTTCGCCGTCCCGTCGAGTTTGGTGATGACGACGCCGCCGATGCCGACCGCGTCGTCGAACTCGCTGGCCTGGTCTTTCGCGCCCTGACCGATGGCCGCGTCCAGCACCAGAAGCGAGAGTTCCGGATCGACGGCCGACTCGATCTCCTCGATCTCGTCGACGAGGTCGTCCTCCAGGGCGTGCCGCCCGGCCGTGTCGACGATGTGTACCTCGGCGTCCGAGGTGGCTTCGAGGCCGTCGCGGGCGATTTTCACCGGATCGTCCTCGTCCGGGTCGCCGTAGAACTCCACCTCGGCGCGTTCGCACATCTGCTTGGCCTGGTCGTACGCGCCTGGGCGGAAGGTGTCGGTCTGGATGACCGCCGGCCGGAGCCCCTTCTTCGAGAACCACCACGCCATCTTCGCGGCGGTGGTGGTCTTCCCCGACCCCTGCAGGCCGGCGAGCATGATCGTCTGCGGTTCGAGCGGAATCTCCGTGGAGTCGCCGACGAGGTCGACCAGCTCCTCGTAGACGATCTTGAGGACGTGATCGCGGGCGCTCGTTCCGCCCGGCGGTTCCTCCTCAAGCGCTCGCGTCTCGATGGCGTCCGAGAGGTCCATCACGAGGCTGACGTCCACGTCGGCCTGCAACAGGGAGCGTTGAATCTCCTTGACGACCTCCTGGACGTCTTCCTCGTCGATGCGGGACTTCCCCTGTAGCTTCGAGAGGGTGCCGCGCAGGGAACTCCCGAGGTTGTCCAGTACCATTACTCCCCCTACGCCGTCGAACCGGTAAAGGCTTTTTTCACTGTGGTCCGCTAACTCGTTTCAGTTCCCCCGGTTTCGCCGGCGAGGGCCGCTTCGCGCAAGCGCGCACAGCGCTCGGTCTCGACGGCGAGTTCCGGGACGGTGGTCGGGCGACCGTCGTCGTCGACGGCGACGAAGACGAAGCGGGAATCGGTCGTCTGCTCACGGTCGCCGGTTCGGGGGCCTCGTGGAACGCCTGCAACCGGATCCGGATGCTCGTTCGCCCCGTCGCGTACGCGTAGCCACTGACGACGCAGGTATCCCCCTGCGGGATCGGGCGCTTGAAATCGAGGTCGTCGACGTGGGCCGTCACGCACGTTTCGCCGGCGTGGCGCATCGCACACAGCGCCCCGATTTCGTCCATCCACCGCACGACGTTACCGCCGTGTGCCGCGCCGTAGTTGTTGGTGTCGTTGGGCTGGATTCGCTCCCTGTTTTCGAGATACGTCTCGCTGATGCTCGCCATGGTTCCCCGTCGATTCGGACGTACAAGATGCCTGCGGGCATCACTCTTCGGCGGCGGTCAGCCCGCCTCGACCCGTATCTCGGCGGCGGTCAGCCCGCCTCGACCTCTATTTCGTCCACGAAATGCGTCGCGTCGGCCTCCCAGACGACGCTCACGCCGACGGCGAGGGTGAGGCTCCGCGGAACCGTCTCGGGCGTCCACTCGAAGGCGTACTCCTCCCATCCCTCGGCGCGGTGGAGCGGTTCCCGCAAGCCACCGTACGGCGCGCCCTCGATGCCCGGCGAGTTGCTCCCCGGGTCGGGGAAGTCGCTCTCGCCCGCCGGCGGCGACGGCGCGAGTGCCAGCACGAGGTAGCGAAGCAGGTTGAAACTCTCCGACGGATTCCACGCCCGCGCGGTGACGCGAAAGCGGGAGACGTCGCCGGGGTTCGTCACGCGAACCGGCCCCTCATTCGATGCTCACCACGTCTATCTCGGCCCCGGTTCCGGCGTCGCGTTCGGCGGCGGCCGCGAACGCCTCGCGGACGCGTGTCTCGGTCGCGTCGAGCGGCTCCTCCTCCTCCCGTTCGAGCGACCCGAGCACGAACTGCGCCCCGCTTCCGAACGCGACGAGGGTGTCGTCGAACGTCGCGCCCGACCGGTCGACGCCGCGCACGTGCGCCCCGCTGTCGTCGCGGGCGGCCACGACGGCGTCGACGCCGACGTCGGCGGTTACGTCGCTCGTGAGGCGTGTGAGCGTCTCGATATCCACGCTGCCGCGCTCGGTTCGATACTCCCGGAGGGCGGCGTCGAGGCGTCGCTCGAAGGCGTCGACGTCGTCGCCGACGGCCGCCGCGGCCACGCCGTCGAATTCGAAGACGTGGCGTTTCGACTGACTACGAACCTGTCCACCGGAGACGAGCAGACGGTCACCCGCCAGCAGCGCGCCGTCCGGACAGTCGACGCCGACGATGGTACTCATGGCGATTCGTACGGCCGCCAGGCGGAAAGTCGTTGCCGGCGTCGACGAGGCGCGCCGACTGCGCGCCGACTACTCGCCGACGAGGTCCTCGACGAGCGCCTCGGGGTCGAACCGCTCGATGTCGCCGTAGCCTTGGCCGGTGCCGAGAAAGAGGATGGGCTTGCCGGTGACGTAGGCGATGGAGATGGCCGCCCCACCTTTCGGGTCCGCGTCGGCCTTCGTGAGAATGGCCCCGTCGATCTCGGCCGCTTCGTCGAACTTCCTGGCGCGTTCGACGGCGTCCTGGCCGGCGACGGCCTCGTCGACGAAGACGGTCATGTCGGGGTCGACGACCCGGTCGATCTTCTCCAGTTGCGCCATCAGGTCGTTCGAGGTGTGCAGGCGACCGGCGGTGTCGCCGAGGACGACGTCGACGTCGTGGGCCTCGGCGTATTCGACGGCGTCGTAGATGACCGCCGCCGGGTCACCGCCCTGTTCGTGGGAGATGAGCTTTCGATCCAGGTTCTCGGCGTGTTCGCGGATCTGCTCGTTCGCGCCCGCGCGGTAGGTGTCGCCGTTGGCCAACACCGACGAGTAGCCGCGTTCTTCGAGATACTCCGAGAGTTTGGCGATGGTGGTGGTCTTGCCGACGCCGTTGACGCCGGTGAAGATGAGGGTGACCGGCTTCTCGGCCTCGGCGATCCGCTCCTCGAAGTCGAACTGGCCGACGCTGATGACGTCGAGTAGCGCGTCGTGGAGGGCGTCTTCGACGAGTTCGCCGGTGCTGGCGATCTGCGAGCGCGTCTCGCCGACCAGCTTGGCCCGGACCGTATCGAGGATTTCCTCGGCGACGCCCATCTCGACGTCGCTCTCCAGAAGCGCCATCTCCAGCTCCCAGAGCGGATCTTCGAGGTCCTCCTCCTCGATGATGACCTTCCCGGTGGCGAACGCCTTCGCGCGCTCGACCGTGCCCGGTCGGTCCTCGTCGCTCTTCGACTCCGTCTCGGCCTCCGCTTCGGGCGTCGCTTCCGCGTCCGCCTCTGCGGCTTTCTCCTCTGCGGTGTCCTCGACGTCCTCTCGGAACGACCCGAGTTTGTCCTTCAGTCCGTCGAACATCTACTCTCTACTCGTCTTCGGATTCCTGCTGTTGCATCTGCTGCATCTGCTGTTGTTGCATCTGCTGTTGCATCTGCTGGGCCTGCTGTTCGAGCTGCTCGCTCTCGGATTCGAGTTCGGCGATCTCCTCCCGGAGGTCGCCGATGCGGTCGTCGATGGCGTCCTGTTTGCGTTCGAGGGCGTCGATAGCGTCGTCCTGTTCCTGTTCGGCGGCGTAGTCGCCGCCGAGGTCGACGATGACCTCGTCGATGTCCTGGACTTCGGCGCGGACGTACGCGCCGCCGCCGAGGGGGACCTGCACCGTCGCCCCCGTCTCGAGCGTCTCGATGGCCTCGATGGCCTCGTCGATCTCCGTCTTCTCGGTCTGGAGCCCCTCGATCTCGGCTTCGACCTCCTCGATTTCCTCCTCGATGGCCTGCAGTTCCTGGGAGAGCTGCTGGAGTTGCTGCTGACCGCCACCACCGCCCATCATGCGGCCGTCACCTCGGTGACCTCGACTTTCGTGCGCTTCAGGCCGTGCTCGCTCCCGATGCGGGCGAGCGTGTGCTCGCGGGCGACGTTCTCGTTCGGCGCGTCGATCTCTTTCGTGAACTCCTGTGCTCCGGTCCGGCTCCGAAAGCGACCGCTGACGATGAACTGACTCATACCAGAGGATACGGAGGGAGCGGGAAGTATCTTCCTACTCGGGCGTCGGCTACTCCTCGATGTAGCCGAGTGCGTCCTCGATGCGGCCGAGTTCGGGGCCCGTCGTGTCCTGCCCGACGACGTAGCCCGCGTCGTTGGCGACGAGGCCGGATCCGACGAGCGGCGCGCCGTAGTTGACGGTGCCGATGTCGGCGCGCACGTCGAGCAGATCTTCCAGCGTTTCGAGTTCCGGCTCCCGGGACTTCGGGTGACAGAGCACCCCGTCGTTCGTGGCGACGGCGGCGGTGCCGACGGTTCGCACGTCGCCGAGGTCGCCGCGCTCGACCGGGACGTCGAGTGCTTCCTTCACCGCCTGCACGGCCTCTCGCGAGAGATCCGGATGGAGGTACGCGCCGTAGTCGTTCGCGAGAACGACGTTGCCGGCGGCGTTGATGCGCCCGGGGAGTTCGACGACCGGGCGGTCGACGGCTTCTTCGATGGTCGTCTTCTCGCGTTCGGTCGCCCGGGCGGACACGAGGATGCCGTTCTCGTTTCCGGTCGCGAGCGCGCCGACGGTTCCCGAGCCACCGACCGTCGTCTCGACGGCGGTGGCGTCGAGTTCGGCCGCCATCTCCGCGATCAGGTCGTCCTCAGCGTCCGGCCGGACGAGCAGGCAGTCGTCGGTCGCTCGTGCGAACACGCCGACGTACGACGATCCGGCGAAGGAAGCGCGAAGCACCGTCAGTCAGCAGTCTCCGCCTCGACGACGGGCTCGCCGTCTTCGACGAAGCGGGCGGCCCGAACGCGGAGCTTCCGCGGGGATCGCTGTCGCTCCGCGCCCAGACTGCCTCGTTGATGCTCGGATCGAGCCGGATGGCGTCTTCTTCGACCTTGAAATGCTTCGCGAGGTGTTCGCGGACGAGCTGCATCGCTCGACCGGCGCGCTCGCCCGACGGAACGGCCTTCACGTCCCGGAGCGGGACGGTGACGACGCGCTCCTCGAATTCGTTGGCGCTCATTATTCGTCCGTGTCGCTTCGACGCCAGCTACGGCGCTGGGGGTTCTGCGTCACCTGCATGTCGGTCTTGAGCATGACCCACGCCGGGATGCGGCTGTTCTGGCGCTCCAGCTTGGCCAGCCGTTTCTTCTTGGCTTTCGTCTTTTTGCTCATAGTGCCCGTCTCTTCCCCTGCGCGGCATAAAATCTTGTTCCTTCGCTCCCGTGCGCCCCCAGCCGATTCGATATCGCGAAATAGGATTTATCGCCGGTCGGCGGCGTCGCGGATTCAGCGGCTGCTCGTTCCCGCGCCGAGGGTGTCGACGAAGTCACCGTCCAGCGACGGGCGGGCTACCCGCACTGTCCCGCGGGCCGACCGTGGACCGCATCCGACGGCCAATTCCGCCGTCCATCGCGTTTTCGGCCGTTCGATGACCGGGCGCTGTACGGTCGCTCTCGTGCGGTCGCGGTAGTGTTGAGATACGCCTGCGAGTAATATTACGGCATTACAGCACCCGAAAGGCCGTTTTCACGGCTCCCGAGCCTCGCTGTCGCCCGACACTCGAAGGCTTTCGGGTGGAGAGAGGCTTCGCTCTCTCGAACCGCGCGCTCTGCGGTCGCGTGCTCGCATTCAATCCACCGAGCGTGCCCCCGACCGCCGTCGGGCGGGGCTTTCGAGGTGTTCACAGCTGTTTTGCGTGGATTAATCCCCTAAACACTACCCGATCGCACCTGGATAAACCATGTGACGCGATACGAAATCGGTAGGAGCGACGGCTCAACCGAGGGGGAACGTCGCGACGGTGTCGTATTCGGGCCCCTCGTCGGTGAGCGTGCTCTCCTTGAGTCGGACTTCGTCCACCGTGAACGTCCCGAGGTCGGGGTCGGCGTCGCGGACGAGTCGCTGGACGAGGTCCTTGCCGCGGGCGTCGTTCATCCGTGCGAGGGTGACGTGCGGCGTGAACTCGTGGGACTCTTCCTCGAAACCGACGTCGGTCGTCGCGCGCTCGACGCCCTCGTGGAGAGCGGTCAGTTCAGCGTCGCCGGCCCGGAACCCCGTCCAGACGACGCTGATGTATTCGAGCGACGGGAAGACGCCGAAGCCGCCCACCGACGCCTCGAACGGGACGACGTCCGCGTCGGCGACGCCCGCCGCGACGGCGTCGCGGACCTCGGCGAGGCGTTCGTGGTCGGTGTCGCCGAGGAATTTGATCGTGACGTGTGCCTGTGCGGGGTCGGTGAACGAGAGGCCAGCGGCGTCGCGAAAGCGGTCCTGTGCGGTCTCGACGGCCGGAGTCATCGCCTCGGGGAGATCGACGCTGACGAACAGTCGCATAATCGACGTTCGACCCGCGGGCGGATTAAGTTGCTGTTCGGTAATAACTAATGGTAATATTCTACCGGCGTCGTCGCTCCAAGAACAGCGAGCGCCGGGACGGGAGAACGTTCGGCGTGGGTGTTTCCGAAGGGTTCACACCGCCGCCCCGATCTCGTCTTCGACGCTCACTTCGTTTCGCCGATGACTACCGAGTGGCGTCGAGTCCGGGTCGAACGAGGATGGTACCGCTTGCCCGACGACGGTCGAGCATCGCCGAGTCACCGGCGAGGGAGATCAGTCCTCGGTTTCGAACAGGTCGCGAAGCGCCGCCTTCAGGACCTCGTAACCGGTGGCTGCTTCGGCCAGGTCGACGTATTCGTCGAAGGTGTGGGCCTGTGCGAGGTCGCCAGGCCCCCAGGTGATCGCCTCGATATTCGCGTCGTTGACGAAGTTACGGACGTCCGTAGACGCCTGGATGCCCCACGGAGTGGTCGGAACGTCGGCCACCGACTGCGAGTGGGTGCGGAACACCTCCGCGAGGTGGCTATCGACGGGGATCGCGGCGGATTCGTAGGTCCGCGTGCGTTCCCAGCTCGTCTCGATACCGTGTTCCTCCTCGACGCTGGTGAGGATCTCGTCGATCTCGTCGTCGACGTCCTCGACCGATTCCGACGGGAGCATCCGTCGATCGATGGTGAGGACGGCGCGCTCGGGCACCACGTTCGCTTTCGTCCCTGCCTCGAACTCGGTAACGGTGGCGTACGCCTGCCCGACGAGTTCGTCTTCGCGCTGCCGGATCGTGGCGTCGTACTCGTGGAGTGCGTCCAGAACCGGTCGCGCGTCCGTGATCGCGTTCGTTCCCTGGTCGGGACGACTCGCGTGAGACGGGTCGCCGGAGACGGAGATCTCGTACCAGGCGAGTCCCTTCTCGCTCGTCGCCGTTCGCATGTTCGTGGGTTCGAGCACGACGCCGTACTCCCCGCCGTATCCCAATTCGAGGAGGGTCTTCGTCCCCGGTTCGCCCGTCTCTTCGCCCATCGCGGCGTGAAAGACCAGGCTCCCGTCGAGGTCGCCGTCCTCGAACGCGGCCGCGAAGTCGACGGTGGCGAGCATGCCGAGGGCGACCCCGGTCTTCATGTCCGCGCTGCCGCGGCCGTAGAGTTTCCCGTCGTCGATCTCGGCACCGTAGGGGTCGTGCGACCAGTTGTCGAGGTCCCCTGCGGGGACGACGTCGACGTGTCCGTTGAGGACGACGGCCGGATCGCCGTCGCCGACGCGGGCCGCGACCTGTGGCCGGTCGGGGTCGGGCCGTTCGACGAGGTCGGCGTCGACGCCGTGCTGGTCGAACCAGTCGACGATGTACTCCGCGACGTTCGCTTCTCTGCCGGGGGTTCTCCGTCTCGCGTGAGACGAGTTCTGATACGACGTTCGTCAGTCGTTCGTTCGTGTCTGTCATGCTCTAATCGTCACCCACCGAGATACAGTTCGCGCACTTCCTGATTGTCGAGCAGCGCGGCGCTCTCGTTCACGTATTCGACGCTCCCCATCTCGATGACGTATCCGCGGTCGGTGTTCGCGAGTGCCTTCGCAGCGTTCTGTTCGACCATCAGAATACTCACGCCCGCGCTCTGGACTTTGTTGATGAGTTCGAACACCTGATCGACGAGGTTCGGCGCGAGACCGAGCGACGGTTCGTCGAGAACCAACAGGTCCGGGTCGATCATCAACGCCCGAGCGATGGAGACCATCTGCTGTTCCCCGCCGCTCATCGTCTTCACCTTCTGGCCACGTCGCTCCTCGACTCGGGGGAAGAGGTCGTAAACGAACGACAGGTTCTCCTGTTTCGTCTCGTCGTCGAGCAGCCAGGCACCCATGTCGAGATGTTCCTTGACGCTCATCTCCGGGAACGTGGTGTGACCCTGTGGGACGAGACTCAGTCCCCGTTCGATGAGGTCCTCGGTCTGGAGGTCGGTCACGTCCTCGTCGTTGAGGCGGACGGTTCCGGACCAGCACGGAACGTAGCCCGTGAGAGCCTTCAGGACGGTCGATTTACCCGCCCCGTTCGGCCCGATGATGCAGACGGCTTCGCCGTCGTCGACGTGGAGGTCGACCGAGTGGACGACCTCGTTGTTCCCGTACCCGGTCGTGACGTCTTCCGCTTCCAGAATGCGTTTCGCGCTCATACGTCTTCACTCCCGAAGTAGGCCTCGATGACTCGTTCGTCTTCCTGCACTTCCTCGGGGGACCCGCGGGTGAGCAACCGCCCCGAATTCATCACGAGAATCTCTTCGCACTCCGACATGATGACGCCCATGTCGTGTTCCACGAAGACGAACGTCGTTCCCCGCTGTTGTGCCTCGTGAATGAGTTGGAGAATCTTGTTCTCCATCGTCGGGTTCACGCCGGCGAGCGGTTCGTCGAGGAGGATCATGTCCGGGTTCAGCATCATCACCTGCGTGATGCTCACGAGCTTCTGTTGCCCGTAGGAGAGGTCGTCCGCGAGGACGTCCGCCTTCTCGCCGAGGTCGATGAGGTCGATGAGTTCCTCGGCGCGTTCGCGCGGCTGGTCGGCGAGTTGGCTCGCGACCAACAGGTTCTCTCGGACGGTCATCTGCCCGAGAACGCGCGTCTTCTGGAACGTCCGCACGAGCCCTCGTTCGACGTTCGCCTCCAGGGAGTTGTCGGTGATGTCGTCGCCTTCGAAGAAGACACGCCCCGAGGTCGGGTCCTGGACGCCCGTAACGAGGTCGAACAGCGTCGACTTGCCCGCTCCGTTCGGGCCGATGAGGCCGATGATCGTCCCCCGTTCGATCGTGAACGAGACGTCGTCGACCGCCGTAAGCTCTCCGTACTGTTTCGTCAGTCCGTCGACTTCGAGGATCGTCTCGGAGCTCATAGCGACCTCCGGCGGGGGAGATAGCCTCTATCTTTCAGCCGTTCGATGAGCCCGCGCGGCATGAACATCACGACGAGCATGATGGCGATCCCGAAGAAGAACTGGTGGAGGGTCGGGAACGACGCCCACAGCGCCTCGGAGATGAAGATGAACGTGATCCCGCCGATGATCGGCCCGAGGACGCTCCCGGCGGTTCCGAACAGCACCATCACGATCGGGAGTTCCGTGTACCGGAGTCCGAACACCGTCGACGGGTCGACGTACGACAGATTGAACGCCAACAGTCCCCCACCGATACCGGCGATTCCTGCGTGAACGAGCATCATGGTGAGTTTCTCTCGCGTGGTCTTGACGCCGAGCGCCGACGCGAGGAGTTCGTCCTCACGGATCGCCAACAGTCGGAGTCCGCGGGGGACTTCGCCAGTCGATACGTGGCATACCCCACCCCGACGGCGAGTACGACGGCAAGGTAGTACTGCTCCGTGTACGAGAGGGCGGGGAAAAACGAGATCCCGGACCCGCCCCGGGTGATGGGGGTGAGATAGTCGCTCGACATCGCGAGCTGTCCCGCCGTCGCGAGCGACAGCATCGCGATCGCGAAGTACGCACCGTCGAGGCGCAGGATCGGGGCGCTGATGAGCGTCCCGATGATCGCGGTCGAGATCCCCGCGATCACCAACGCCGCGTACCACGGGATGCCGAAGTCGACGACGGAGATGACGGTGACGTACGCCCCGAGCCCAACGAACCCGGCGTAGCCGAAGTTGATGTAGCCGGTGAATCCGGAGAGGATGTTCCATCCGTATCCGAGCACGATGAAGAGGAAGACGATGAACAGGACCTGAACGTGGTAGTCGTTGAGAACCTGCGGGAGCGCGAGCAGGAGCGCCACGAGAGCAACCAGCCCGAGGAGACGGTGCACCACCGAGAAGGAATCCAGCCGGTTGTCGATACGCGCGCCGATACTCGGATCGCTTTTCGACTCACTGGATGATTCAGTTGCCATCGAAATCACTCTCCACTGTCGCTACGCCCGAACAGTCCCTGGGGGCGCACCAGGAGGACGAGGATGAGCACCACGAAGGCGATGATCGATGCCATCGTGGACGACGTGTACCACGTCCCGAACGTTTCGATGACGCCGAAGCCGACTCCGGCGACGACCGCTCCGACGAGACTGCCGAGGCCACCGAGGACGACGATGACGAAGGCCTTCAGCAGGTAATCGAGCCCCATCGCGGGGAAGATCGTGTAGAGGATCCCCGCGATGCCGCCGGCGATGCCGGCGAGAGCGGCCCCAGTCCGAACGTTACCATCCGCACGCGCTTCGTCCTGATACCACACGCACGGGCGATCTCGGGGTTCTGGGACGTCGCTCGAATCGCTTTCCCCAGCCGGTGTACTTGAGGAAGGCGAAAAACAGCAGCGTCGAAATCACCGCGATACCGAACGCGAACGGTCGGTTCAGCGAGAACGCGGTGAAGCCGACGTCTACGGACTCGGTGAGGAACGAGATCGACTGGTAGTCGACGTTGATCGCGTACTGGGCGAGCCCCCGGATGGCGAGCGCGAGCCCGAACGTGAATATCAACGTCGTCAGTTCGTTGTCCAGGTCGATGCGCTCGAGCAGCCCGCCCTGAATGGCAGCGCCCACGACGAACATGATCGGAACCGAGATGACGATGCTCAAAAGCGGGTTCAGATCGAATATCGACCATCCGAAGAACGTGATGTACGCCCCGATCATCAGGAATTCGCCGTGGGCCAGGTTGATCACGTTCTGCACGCCGAAGACGAGACTCAAGCCGAGCGCTATCAGTCCGTAGAACGCCCCCAGGAACACCCCGATAACGACTAATTCGGCGAGTATATCTAATATTGCCATGGTTAAAACGAAATCTGTCGATTAGTTCCAGCCGGGATGCGGGTAGACCGGATCTGCAGTCGCGTACTCGCTGGGCCAGACGGCCTCGCGGGTCAGCCCGTCACCGTCGGCTTCCTGCCACTGCCCGAGGCTCGGCGCGTGGCCGACCTGAACGCCGTTTTCGTCGACCTTGAATCTGCCGTTGCCCCACGGGACGCCCATCTCCAGGGAGTGGAGTTCGTCGGCGATCGCGTCCTGATCGAGTTCGCCGACGTTCCGAACCGCCTGCTCCATGATGAGCGTGCCGGCGTAGCCCCCGACAACGTGGTACTGAACGTCGTCGAGCGAGTCGTAGTCGTAGTAGTTCTGGATCCCTTCTTTGACCGCCTCGTTGTGCGGGACCTGGAACCAGGGTGCCCAGAAGAGGTCGCCGGAGATGGCGAGCCCGTCGCTCCCCACCGACTCGTAGAAGGCCGGCGACGCCGCTCCGACGGTCCACGAGAAGATGCCCGTGCTGAACTCCAGCGAGCGCGCGGCCTTCGTGAGCCCGATCGCGTCCGGCGTGTAGGCACCGCCGATCACGAGGTCCGGGTCGGCGGACTGGACCTTGTTCATCACCGACGTGTAGTCGTTGATGTCTTTCGGATAGGCCGACTGGTGGACGATCTCGAGGCCGTTGTCCTTGGCGTAGGGCACGTGACCCTCCGCGATGGACGTCGGGAACGCGGTGTCCTCGTACACGATGGCGATCGTCGACGCGCCGTTCTCGACGGCGATGTCGATAGCGCCCTTGAGATACGTCGACGAGGGGGCGATGCTCTGCACGACGTACTGGACGTCGCGCTCGGTGAGAACGCTGGTGTCCGACATCATCGACATGACACAGGCGGTCTGGCTCTGCTCGATGATGGGCAACACGGAGGTCGACACCGCGCTCGAATACGGGCCCATCAGCAGGTCGACGTCGTCCTGGTTGATGAGGCGCTTGTAGAGGTTCACCGCACGCGATGGGTCGGACTGGTCGTCGTAGACCGTCACCTCCACCTCTCGACCGAGGAGTCCGGGTTCGTCCCCTTCGGTCAGGATACCGCCGTGGTCGTTGATCATCTGCGCCCAGAGTTCGTACCCCTGTTTCGTCGCCTGGCCTTCGACGGAGTACTTGCCGGTGAGGGCGGCACTCGCCCCGATTTTGATCGGCTCCGAACTGCCGCCGCCGCTGGTCGTCGTGGTAGTTCCGCCGCCGGAGTCGCCGCCGGAGTCGCCACCACCGTCTCCGCCGCCGCCACCGCCGCCACCGCCGCCACCGCCGCCGCCGGAACAGCCTGCGATGAGGCTGATACCGGCAGCCCCCGCGGTACCGGCGAGGAAACGCCTCCGATCGATGCGCGATCGGCCGTTCTCTCCGTCGCGATTGGTATTCTCTGTCATAACGCTATGTGGCGATTATTCTTCTGAGATTTAAATCTTTCTTCTCGGTTAGGCCGCCTCTCCCCCCGTGAAACCGGGCCCTACTTTCGGTCGCCACGTTTCGATTCTGAAGGAGAACATTTTAATAATATTCTACAAATACGTGCCTGAGGATGACTAGCGATATCGGAAAGATAGTGACGGTAGATGGACGAATGTCCCCCGACGAACTCGGGGTTACGTCGACACACGAGCACCTGTTTATAGACGCGGTCGACGCGTGGTACGAGCCGCCGGAGGCGGCCTACGAGCGGGCGGTGGCATCGGAGCCGGTCTCGATGGACAATCTGTGGTACACCCGCCGGAATCCGATGCAGCACGAAGACAACCTCCGCCTGAACTCGATGGAGGAAGCGATCGACGAGGTCTCGCATTTCGCCCGGGCTGGCGGGGACACGATCGTCGACGTCACGCCGAACAATATCGGACGCGATCCAAAGCGCGTCAGAGCCGTCGCCCGTGAAACGGGGCTGAACTTCGTTCACGGGACTGCCTACTACACCCAGCCTGCACACCCCGACCGATTCGCGTCTCTGAGCCCGGCGGAACTCGAAGAGAAAGCGGAAGCCGAGTTCGTCAGCGACGTTCGCGACGGCATCGGTGAGACGGACGTCCGCGCCGGCATCGTCGGCGAAATCGGGCTGAGCAACCACATCCACCCCGACGAGGAAGCGATACTCCGTGCGGGCGCGAGAGCGGCGCGCCGAACCGGGGCGGCACTGACCATCCACCCCCGGGCGGACCAAAAAGAGCCAGAAGGATCGGACGATGCCGACGTCGCGGTGGGGGCTCGAGGTGCTCGACATCGTGGAAGCGGAAGGCCTCGCGCCCGAGCGGGTAATAATCGATCACATGGACCGGACGATATACGAGGACCTCGAGTACCAGAAGGAACTCGCCGAGCGGGGGCCACCCTCGAGTACGACGTCTGGGGGCTCGAGGCGTATCTCGACGACTTCGACGACGCGTATCCGTCCGACTCGTGGCGCGTCGACGCCGTCTGCGAGCTACTCGAGGCGGGACACGGCTCGAATCTGGTCTTCGGCCACGACGTGTACATCAAGATCCAGCGGCGGAAGTACGGTGGGTTCGGATACGGCCACATCCTCGAAAACGTGGTTCCGATGCTCAAATCGCGGGGCGTCGACGACGAAACGATCACCCAGATCCTCGTCGAGAATCCGAAGGAGATCCTCACTTTCGTCGAGCCCGAAGAGTAGGGATCCGAACCTCCAAGTATTCTCCGGGGTAAGACTTAGGTGATACGCATACGGCGGGGTGGTATGGCATCCCCATTCGATCCCGAGACCGTCCGCGCCGCAGCCGCTCGCCTCGGCGGCCCGACGCCGAACGACGAAGACGTCCGCGCCGCCCTCGAGGGCGACCTCACACTCCTCGCCGAACGGTACGAGGACTGCCTCACGGAGCCGAGCCGCCGGATCGACGTGACCCCGGCCGACGACGATTTCAACGCCTTCCGCAACCGCTTCGAACTCCGGGAGGAGAGCGGTCCGCTCGACCTGACGGTCGGGATCAAGGACAACCTCGGCGTCGACGGCGTCCCGATGGCGTGTGGCTCCCGGGCGCTCGAAGACGCGGTCTCGACTCGTGACGCAACCGCCGTCTCCCGGCTGCTCGCCGCCGGTGCCACGCTCGTCGGGAAGACGCACATGGACGAGCTCGCGTACGGGGCCACCAGCGAGACGAACGCCTTCGGCCCGGTCCGCAATCCGTTCGACACCTCCCGTATCGCGGGCGGGTCGTCGTCGGGGTCGGCCGCGGCCGTCGGCGCGGAGCTCTGTGACGTCGCACTCGGCTCCGACACCGGCGGCAGTGTCCGCCTGCCGGCGGGCTTTTGCGGCGTCGTCGGCTTCAAACCGACGTGGGACGCGATCTCCCGCGAGGGGATGATCGACATGGCGGCCTCCTTCGACCACGTCGGCGTCTTCGGACAGGACGTGTCGACGACGGCCCGGACGTTCGCCGCCGTCGCGGACGCGGGCGCGTCGGAGCTCTCCCCGGACACTGGACCCGAACCCGCGGACGCCGAGGAGCTGACGCTCGGCGTCGTCACCGAGGGATTCGGCGACCATGTGACAGACGGCGTCTCGGAGGCGGTGCGATCGACGATCGACGACCTCGAAGCCGCTGGCGTGGAGACGCGGGACGTGTCTATCCCGGGGTTCACCCAGGGTGCGGACATCTGGTTCGCCATCACGAACGTCGAAATGGCTTCGGTCGTCGCCCACAGCGGGCTCTCGCTCGGCCGCCGGGAGGAACACGACCCTGCGTGGCGGGCAGCACTCGCGGCGGCGCTCGAAGCGGGGGAGGGGTTCGGCGAGACGTTCCGGCGGAAGGTGGCCATCGGTGCGACGATCCTCTCGGAACACCCCGAGTGGTACGCCGCCGCGCAGAACGAGCGCGCCGCGCTCACTCGCGAGTTCGACGCGGCGCTCGCCGAGGTCGACGCGCTCTGTCTCCCCACGATGGCGGAGACCGCACCGCCGATCGGCCGCGGCGCGTACACGACGGAGGTGCCGGTCGCCGTCAACACGCGCCCGGCGAACCTCGCCGGGACGCCCGGGATTTCGCTTCCGGCCGGAACCCACGAGGGCCTGCCCGTCGGCTTCCAACTCATCGCGCCACGGGGCGAAGACGACGAACTGCTGTCCGTCGCCGCGACAGTGGCCGAACACTGCTGAGAAGGACGGCCGTCGCGACGACCCGCGCTGCCGGCGCGTCGATGCGGCCCGGTGACGGCGACTTCGGATCGGAGCCCGGATGCTTTTAGGCTTCGACCGCCCGATACGGGGTATGAACGCGGTAACGGGACCGCCGGACGGGATGGTCGACGTCCGGGGCGATCTGACGCCGATGCTGAGCCAGCACTTCGACCTCTGTCGCGACTACGAGGACTCGCTGGTCCTCTTTCAGAACGGCGACTTCTACCAGACCTACTGCGAGGCGGCCGAGGAGACGTCGCGGGTGTGCGAGGTGACGCTCACCCAGCGGGAGGACAGCACCGGGACCTACCCGATGGCGGGCATCCCCATCGACAACGCCGCCACTTACCTCGAACGCCTGCTCGACGCCGGCTATCGCGTCGCTCTCGCCGAACAGGTCGAGGACCCCGACGCCACCTCGGGGCTCGTCGACCGCGCCGTCACGCAGGTCATCACGCCGGGGACGGTCGTCGAGGACGAACTGCTCGACGCGGGTACCACGAACTACGTCGCCGCCGTCGCCGAGGGCGGCGAGACGACGGCGGTCGCCGTCGTGGACGTCTCCACCGGCGACTGCCGCGTGACCAGCAGCGACGCCGCCGCCCGTCTCCGGCAGGAACTCGACCGACTCGCGCCCTCGGAGGTGCTGCTCGGCCCGGCCGTCGGCGCGGACACCGCGCTGCCGTCCGACCCGATGGTGACCGACGTCGACCCGGAGACGTTCGACCGCGAGGCGGCCGTCGAGACGCTCTCGGCGTACGCTCCGCGCCCGACGGCCGTCGTCGCGAACGACGCCGAACTCCGGGCGTGTGGTGCCGTCCTCGCGTACGCCGAGTACACGCAGGGCGACGACGGGCCCCTCGAATACGTCTCCCGAATCACGCGCTACGATCCGCGGGAGTTCCTCGCGCTGGACGCGACGGCGCTCCGGAGCCTCGAACTGTTCGAGAACAGGGGCGCTGGCGCGGGGCGAACCCTGTTCGACGTCCTCGACGACACCGCCTGCGCGCTGGGCCGCCGCCGACTGGAGGCGTGGCTCCGCCGGCCCCTCCTCGACCGCGAGGCCATCGAGGCCCGTCACGACGCCGTCGAGGAGTTCACCGACCGCTCGTTGGCCCGCGACGAGGTCCGCGACCGCCTGCGCGAGGCCTACGACGTCGAGCGCCTGATCGGGCGCGTCTCTCGCGGACGAGCGAACGCCCGCGACCTCCGGTCGCTGAAGGCGACGCTCGACGTCATCCCCGAGATACGCGACGCCCTCGCTGACGTCGAGTCGGGCACGCTGACCGACCTCCGGGAGTCGCTCCCCGATCTCTCGGGGGTGCGCGACCTGATCGACCGGGCCATCCGGCCCGACCCGCCCGTCGAGGTGACGGACGGCGGCGTCGTCAGAAACGGGTTCGACGACGAACTCGACGACCTGCGCCGGACCGAACGCGAGGGGCGCGAGTGGGTGGCGGACCTCGAAGCCAGCGAGCGGGACCGGACCGGCATCGACTCGCTGGAGGTGGGATACAACCAGGTCCACGGCTACTACATCGAGGTGACGAACCCGAACCTCGATCGGGTGCCCGACGACTACACCCGTCGGCAGACGCTCAAAAACGCGGAGCGGTTCTACACGCCCGAACTCAAGCGCCGCGAGGACGAGATTCTCGGCGCGGCCGAACGCGCCGACTCGCTCGAATACGACATCTTCTGCGACGTCCGATCGCAGGTCGCCGACGAGGCCGACCGGATTCAGGCGGTGGCCGACACGCTGGCGACGCTCGACGCGCTGGCGACGCTCGCCGCCGTCGCCGTCGAGAACGACTACGTCCGCCCCGAGTTCGGAGGCGACGGCATCGACATCGAGGCGGGTCGCCACCCCGTCGTCGAGCAGGCCGCCGACTTCGTCCCGAACGACGCCGACCTGCCGCGCGGAAGCGTCGCCGTCGTCACCGGACCGAACATGTCGGGGAAGTCGACGTACATGCGACAGGTGGCCCTCGTCGTCGTCCTCGCCCAGATGGGGAGTTTCGTCCCCGCCGACCGGGCGCGACTTCCCGTCGTCGACCGGGTGTTCACCCGCGTCGGCGCGAGCGACGACATCGCGGGCGGGCAGTCGACGTTCATGCGCGAGATGGCCGAACTGACCGACATCCTCCACGGCGCGACGGACCGCTCGCTCGTCCTCTTAGACGAAGTCGGTCGGGGGACGAGTACCGCGGACGGCCTCGCCATCGCCCGCGCCACCTCCGAGTTCGTCCACGACGAGATCGGCGCGACGACGCTCTTTGCCACCCACTACCACGAACTGACGGGCCTCGCCGAGGAGCGAGAACGCGTCGTCAATCTCCACTTCGCCGCCGACTGCGACGGCGTCTCGGAGGCCGGCGCGAGCGGGGACGCGTCGGACGCGACGCCCCCGGCGACGTGACGTTCCTCCATCGGGTCGCGGAGGGGGCCGCCTCCTCCTCGTACGGCATCGAGGTGGCGCGGATGGCGGGCGTCCCCGACGACGTGGTCGACCGGGCCTACGACCTGGTCGACGAACGGGAGACGGAGGACGTCCAGGCGACGCTCGACGAGGCGGCACGGCGGACGAACGGCCACGCCGGAACCGAACGCTCCGGAACCGACTCGCCCGCCGTCGGCGAGGCGGGCGGCGGTGCGGACGCCGACGAGCGCCTCACCGGCATCGTTCGCGACCTGGAGGCCCTCGACGTCGCGACGACGACGCCCTTGGAAGCGCTGAACACCCTCGCCGACTTCAAACGCAGACTCGACGATGACGATTAGGCGACTCGACGCCGAGACGGTCGATCGCATCGCGGCCGGCGAGGTGGTGACGCGTCCGGCCCGCGTCGTCGCCGAACTGGTCGAGAACAGCCTCGACGCCGGCGCGGACGACGTCGCGATCGAGGTCGACGGCGACGGCACCGACCGGATCCGCGTCGTCGACGACGGGCGGGGAATGGACGCCGAGATGGCCGAACTCGCGGTCGAGCGCCACACGACGAGCAAACTCCCCGAGGGCGACCTGACTGGCGTCGAGACGCTCGGCTTCCGCGGCGAGGCCCTCGCCAGCGTCGCCGAGGTGGCGACGCTCGAAGTGACGACCAACGACGGCGGCCCCCGCGGCACGCGCGTCGTCGTCGAGGACGGCGAGACGGACGTCGCTCCGGCGGGGCGCGCCGAGGGGACCACCGTCGAGGTGCGCGACCTGTTTCACAACCGCCGCGCGCGCCGCGACTCGCTGGCCTCCCCGAAAGCCGAGTTCGCCCGAATCAGCGGCCTCGTCTCGCGGTACGCGCTGGTCCGCCCGAGCGTGCGCTTTCGCCTGCACCACGACGGCCGCGAGGTGTTCGCCACGCCGGGATCCGGCGACTACGCCGACGCCCTGCTGGGTGTCTACGACCGACAGGTGGCGTCTCGGAGCACCGAACTCGACGCGGAGACGGGCGTCGACGACCGATCGGTGGCGATCCGGGGCGCGCTCTGCTACCCGTCGATCACCCGATCGACTCGCGACCACGTCTACGTCGCCGTCAACGGCCGCCCCCTCACCGACGAACGCCTCCGGCGGGCCGTCGTCGCGGGCTACGGGTCGTTGCTCCCTCGGGACGCGCGCCCGTCGCCGTCGTGGACGTGTCGCTCCCGTCCGGCGCGGTGGATCCGAACGTCCACCCGGCGAAAGAGCGGGTCGCCGTCCGCGCGGCCGACGCCGTCGAGTCGGCGGTCGAACGCGCCGTCGCGGACGCCCTCTCGACGGCCGATTTACGGCGCTCCGCGGAGGTGTCGATGGATCTCGATTCGACGCTCTCGCCCCTCGAAACGGATTCGGTCTTCGACGACGCGACCGTGGTGGGCCAGTTCCGCGGCCTCTATCTCCTCTGTGCGGCCGACGACGGCCTCCTCGTCGTCGACCAGCACGCCGCCCACGAGCGCGTCAACTACGAGCGCCTGCGGGCGGCCGTCGACGAGGCGAGCGTCCCGTCGGCGACGCTCGACCCGCCGGAGACGGTGTCGCTCTCGCCGGCAGCGGCGGCGGCCGCCGAGGCCCACCGGGAGACGCTCCGACGGCTCGGCTTCGACGTCGCGGCGTTCGGCGGCAACACCTACCGCCTGCGGTCGGTGCCCGCACCGCTCGGCCGCGTCGCGGACGTGGACGCCTTCCGGGAGGCGCTGGCAGCCCTCCGGTCGGGCGAGGACCCCGACGGTCGCCGGGACGAACTTCTCGCCGACCTGGCCTGTCACCCGTCGCTGAAAGCCGGCGACGACCTGACGACCGACGAGGCGTCGGCGCTCCTCGACCGACTCGGGCAGTGCGACCAGCCGTTCGCCTGTCCACACGGTCGACCGACCGTCCTCGAAATCGAGGAGCAGGCGCTCGCCCGCGGGTTCGAACGCGAGGCGACGCGATTCGGGTAGCGTCCCGAGCGACGCGTCGGCACGGCCGACGGCCGGCGGCGTGCCGTCGAGTCCTTTCGGCGTCCGACCGGGACGCTAAAACTCCTTGCAGTCGGCGCAGACGAACCGCTCGCCGTCGTTCCACAGGTGCGCCGTCGACGCCCCGCAGGCCGGACAGGCCCCGTCGCGGACGAACCGCATCGTCGGCGTGGCGGGACTGGCGAGGCCGCCCGCACCGGCGGCCTCGCTATTGGAGTCACCGCCCGCACCGGCGGCCTCGCTATCGGCGTTCCCCGTCGCATCCGCGGTGGCGTCGACGGCCGGCGTCGCGTCGGTTGCGTCTCCGTCCGCGTCGCCGTCGCTCGCCGCCGACCGGAACTCGTCGAGCGAGCGGTCTCTCATCGTCGGATCGACGGCCGCCGGGGGTTTAGCCCTGACGCCGCGCGAGAATCAACACCCAAGTATCCCCTCGCCGAACGTCCGCTATGGCAACGCTCACCGCGGTCATCAGCAGACTCCTGTCGAGCATCGTGGACCTCGCCGTCATCTTCCTGACCGACGTGGCCCTGACCGATCCCATCAGTTTCGTCATCTGGGCCGTCGGCGCGGGGCTGACGACGATCGCGGTCGCCTACTTCTCGGCGCTCGTCCTCGGCGGCCTCGCCGCGGCGGCGGTCGACGCTATCTAGTCCGGTCGTACGCGTCGGCCGCGAGCGACACGGCTGAATCGAGGTCGGGTCCCAGCGGCGACCCGACGACGACGCTGTCCGCGTAGTCGAGCACCGCGGCCATCCGGTCGGCCACCGTCTCGACGGTGCCGGCCATGCAGAAGGCGTCTATCATCGCCGGCGTCACCAGGCCGAACGCCTCGGAGAAGTCGCCGGCGCTGATTCGCTCGCCGATTTCCGTCGCCCGCTCGGCGTCGACGCCGTGGCGGTCGAGGACCGGCGGTGCCGCCGCGCCGGCGATGAACGCCACCGGTGGCCGGGCGGCCTCCCGCGCCGCCGCCTCGTCGTCGGCGACGCTGACGCTGGCGTAGGCCGCGAGGTCGAACTCGCCGAGGCCGGACAGCCGGTCTTTTCGCCCTCCTCGACCCGGTCGCGCGCCCAGGCGAGGTCCGCGGGGTGGGAGCCGTTGAACAGCAGGCCGTCGGCGTGTTTGGCGGCCATCCGACACATGTGTGGTCCCTCGCCGCCGACGTAAACCGGTATTTCGCCCGGCACCGAGAAGTTCAGGCCGGCGTCGTCGGCCTCGAAGGTGCCGTCGTGGGTGACGCGCTCGCCCGCCCAGAGGCGTTTCGCGACTTTGAACGCCTCCAGCACCGACCGCAGGCCGCGCTCCTCGTCGAGGCCGAGATTGCGGAGCGTCGACCGGTCGCCGGGGCCGATGCCGAAGACGGCGCGGCCGTCGCTCATCTCGGCGACCGTCGCCGTCTCGGAGGCGAGCGTCACCGGGTGTCGCTCGTAGGGGTTGACGACGCCCGGGCCGAGTCGGACGTCGTCCGTCTCGGCGGCCAACCGCGCGAGGACGGCGAACGGGTCGCGGTTGTTGTAGTGGGAGGCGGTGAAGACGGCGTCGTAGCCCTCGCGTTCGGCGTCGACGCCGAGCGCGACGACTTCCTCGACGGGGTGTTCGGGCGTGAGTTCAATCCCGAGCATACGACCACCCCCGGAGCGCCCGCCGGACGAAGTCGCGCTCCACGTCGCGGAACTGCTCGTCGCTCCCCTCGTGGTCGCCGAAGTCGAAGCCGCGGACGACGACGACGGGCGTGCCGCCCGCGCCCTCGCCGGCGACGAGGTTCGCCGCCGCCGCGAGCTCGTCGACGACGCTCTCGACGGTCACCGAGAGTTCGCGGCCCTCGCGGTCGCACTCCCCTCGCCAGTCCCGACTCGCCGGCAGTCCGGCCCACCCGACGGCGACGCCGCGCTGGCCGTGGCGGAACGGTCGTCCGCAGGTGTCCGTGACGACGACCCGGTCGGCGTCGACCCCCGACCGGATGCGCTCGGCGCTCTCGCTCGGCCGCTCGGGCAGCAACAGGAGGTCCGCGTCGGGGACGTTCGAGCGGTCGATGCCGGCGTTGACCGTGACGTGACCGAACCGCGTCTCGGTCAGCAGGAAGGAGACTCGATCAGGACGTCCGTGCTCTCCTCGAGGACGGCCTGGGCGAAGCGCGGGTCTTTCTCCTCGCCCGTGGCGGCTTCGAGGTTCGCGGCGAGTTCGCGGGCGCGAGGCCCGGCCGGGAAGTCGTCCAGGTCGGCGAGGCGGCCTTCGGCCTTCGAGACGACGGTGCTTGCGACACAGACCACGTCGTCCGGGCGGAGGTCGATCCGGTCGCCGACGAGGGTGGGGAGCGAGTCCCCGGGCCGGATCTCCGGCAGGTCGGGGACGGCGACGAGTTCGAGGTCCATACTCGCCATCGGGGTGGCCGCGGTAAAAACGCCGCGTCAGTGGTGAATCGCGCCGCTACTCTGGGAGGTGGGCCGCTACTCTGGGAGGTGGATCGCTACTCTACGAGGTGGGCCGCTACGCACACAGCGGTCCGGCGTACTCACTCCCCGCGGTGGAGCGTCACGTCCACGTCGCCGTCGTCGACGGTGACGGTCATCATCGTCGTCTCCGAGGCGGGGTCGGCCCCCGTCGCGCTCCCGGGGTTGAGGATGCGCGTGCCGTCCGTGACCTCGTCCGTGTACTCGTGGGTGTGGCCGGCGACGCCGACGGCCCCGTCCCGGCCGTGTTCGTTCACGGCGGCGACGACGCGCGCCCCGTAGCCGACGCGGTCGCCCGTCCCGTGCGTGACGACGAACTGGACGCCCTCCGTCTCGTAGGTGGCCACGTTCGGCAGGTCCACGCCGCCGCGGTCGACGTTCCCCCTCACCGCGGTCAGGTCCCCGCCGCTCATCTCCTCGACTCGTTCGAGCATCTCGGCCGTCTCGAAGTCGCCGGTGTGGATGGTGTGGTCCGCCGCCTCGACTCGTTCCCGGACCCATGCGGGGAGGCCCTCCGCCCGCGTCGGGACGTGCGTGTCGCCGATGATCGCGAGTTCCGTCGCCATAGGGGTAGTAGAACGACCACCGCAAAAGCCGTTATCCCGGCGGCGAATTCTCGGCCATGGGAGCCGTCGTCACCTGTTTCCTCCGCGACCGAGGGGACGTGTTGCTCGTCCGCCGGAGCGACGGGGCCTACGCGGGCCTGTGGGACGGCGTCTCGGGTCGCGTCGAGGGCGACTCGGCCGACGCCGGAACCGACGCCCGGCGGGTGCTCCGCGAGGTGGCGGGTGTGACCGACGCGACGCTCGTTCGCGCGGGCGACCCGCTCGAACCGCGGGACGGACCCCGGGAGCGGACGGTCTATCCGTTCCTCTTCGACGCCGACGAGGTGCCACGCAGATCGGGTAGTCGAGCGGTCGACGCCCGCAAGATTCACGAGGCGACGCCGAACGCCGAACTCGCGGCCGTCGAGTTGGCCCCGCCGCCGGCGATCCGGGAGCGGTCGACGGTCCCCGGACTCTGGGAGACCTACCGGCGGGTCGCGCCCACCGTCGCGACGGTCCGTGACGACGAGACGCACGGATCGGCGTGGATTTCGCGCCGCGCCCTCGACGTCCTGCGCGACGCGGCGGCCGTCGCTGACGACTGGGACGACGTCGCGGCCGTCGCACGCGACCTGCGCGCGGCCCGACCGAGCATGGCCGCCGTCGAGAATCGGGTGAATCGAGTCCTCTCGACGGCCGACCGGACGCCCGACGCGGTACGTCGGGGAGCGGAGGCGGCCATCGAGGCGGCCTGCGACGCGGGCGACGAGGCGGCCGCGACCGCGGCGGAACGCCTCTCGGGCACCGTCGCGACGCTCTCGCGGTCCGGGACGGTGCTGTCGGCGCTCCGGTCCGCCCGGCCGGCCGTCGTCGTCGGCGAATCGCGCCCCGCCCGCGAGGGCGTCGACGCCGCGGAACGGTTCGCCGAGGCGGGCCTCGACGCGACGCTCACCACCGACGCGGCGCTCTCGGCCCTCGTCGGCGGAGTCGACTCCGTGTTGATCGGAGCCGACGCCGTCCTCGCCGACGGGAGCGTCGTCAACAAAGTGGGGACGCGGGCGCTCGCGCTTTCGGCCGCTCGCGCCGACGTACCGGTGTACGCCGTCGCCGCCGCGGCCAAAATCCGCCCGGACGACCGGATGCACGGTGAGTCGGGCGACCCGTCGGCCGTCTACGACGGCGACGCCGACGTGTCGGTGTCGAATCCCGTCTTCGACCGGACGCCCGCGGACCTGATTACCGGCGTCGTCACCGAACGCGGCGTCCTCGACGTCGACGACGTGGCCGCGGTCGCCGCCGAACACCGCCGTCACGCTGCGTGGGACGACGCCGAGTGACACCGGACTCCGTGCCAGCGATTGCCGATGCGATCCCTTCAGTCGGGGTGAGAGCCGTTCGATGTCGACGAACGACGTGCGTCCCGACGTCCGACGAATCGGTTGGAAAGTATTATTGATGGATGCTCTCTGCGTGTAGACGAACATGCACACCCCAGACGGATTCTTGCACCCGTGGATGGCGGGCGGGTTTCTCGTCCTCAGCTGCCTCGTGTTGGCGATCGCCTCGCGTCGGGCGCGCGAGTCGCTGACGGAACACCGCGTTCAACTGTTCGCCGTAGTGGCCGCCGCAGTATTCGCCGCACAGATGCTCAATTGGCCGATTCCCGGTGGCACGAGCGCACATTTCGTCGGCGGCGCGTTCGCTGCGATCGTCCTCGGGCCGCATCTCGGGGCACTCGCCGTCGCGCTCGTCGTCGCCGTGCAGGCGCTCGTCTTCGGTGACGGCGGTGCGCTGGCTCTCGGCGCGAACGTCTGGAATATGGCGATCGTCCAAGCGTACGTTGGCTACGGTGTCTACGCCGCGCTCGCGGACCGCGACGAACGCCTGGCCGCCGTCGTCGGCGGCTGGCTCGGCATCACCGCCGCGGCGGCGTCCGCCGGCCTCCAGCTCGCCGTCTCGCCCGGCTTCGGCGGCGAGTTCCTCGCGGTGGTCGCCGTCATGGCTGGCGGTCATTTCCTCCTCGGCGTCGGCGAGGGCGTGCTGACGCTCTTGGGCGTCTGGCTGCTCGATCGAACCGGTGTCGACGCCGAACAGCTACGGCCGTCGGGTGTCCGCGCGTGAGCGTTCGGTCGTTCGCACGCGTGCGGTGGCAGCGCCGCTCGCTCGCCGGACTGCTCGGGTTGGTCCTGCTCGCCCCGGTCTGTGCGTGGGCAGCGGCACAGACGGGGTACGCCGAACCGATGGACAACGCCGCGGAACTCGCTGGCGTCGCGTCCGAGGCGGTCCCGACGGGGCTCAGTCTCTTCTCGGGGTACGCACTCCCGGGACTCGGGCCACGCGTCGGCACGCTCGGGGGTGCGCTGTTCGGAACGGCGCTGACGCTCGTTCTCGCGCTCGCCGTCGGTCGCCTCTTGGCCTCGGGAGCGGCAGTTCGGTAACACCCTCCGAGCGCCGCTCGATTTAGACGTACGGCCCCGTCGACTGTGTGGGGTGCGGTCGGTGCGCCCGCACACTCGTCTTGCCGTCGGGACCCGGTTCCGCGCTTCGACCGAAGTGCGTGACTTTTTGAACTCGAACGACGTACTGGTGGCTGGTGGTAATGACGAGACGTTACCCCCGCCGAGCCCCGTGTGACGAAGCGGTTATCCCGAGCCACCACGCATCTCGCGCCCGGTAGCGACGCCTACGCGACGAACTTCAACAGGTCGTCGCGCTTCTGGTCGTGAAACTGCGTCCGGAGGGCGTCGGTCAACGCGTCGACGTTCCCCCGCTTGGCGCTGATGGGCGCGATGACGTCGCCCCACTGTTTCCACGGCGGATACATACCGAGTCGGTCCGCGATGTCGTCGAGGCGTTCGTCACGGTCGTCGACCTTGTCCATCTTGTTCACCGCGACGACGGTGGGGATTTCGAGTTCCCGCAGGAACGAGAACAGCTCGACGACGTGGGCGATCTCGTCGCCGCCGCTGTGTCGGTCGATGATGTCCACCGCGCTCTTCCCGTCGAGGACGAGCACGCCGACGAGGATGTCGTCGGCGTTCGCTTCGAGATAGCGCACGACGTCGGTCTTGATCTGCTCGCGTTTCTCCTCCGGGACCCCTGCCATGAATCCGAACCCGGGGAGGTCGGTGAACATGAATCCCTCGGAGGCCCAGCCGAAGTAGTTAGGCGATCGGGTGACGCCGGGCTTCCGGCCCGCCGTGACGGCGTGCCCGGTCAGCTCCCGCATCACCGTCGACTTGCCGACGTTCGACCGGCCGACGAGAACGACTTCGTCGCGGTCGGGGCGGTTCTCGAACATGGCCGTCGTAGGGGGCTGGCGCGTTTAAGCCCGGCGTCTCGGCGATAGGGGATAAGTAGTTCCCCAGCAGAGTTACGTGAGTCCGGACGTTAGAGAGAGTCGGAACTGTGTGGGGGTGGGCGCTCTCGGTCGCCACCGGCCCTGCCGCAAAACCGTACGTACCATGACTGACGCAGGCACATCGGACTCGAACGCACCGAATCCCGCGTTGCGGGTCGACGACGCGGCGGCACTCGCTGACCGCATCATCGAGAACGTCGAACGGGTCATCGTCGGCCACCACGACGCCATCGAACACATCCTCGTGACGCTTCTCGCGCGCGGCCACCTCCTCCTGGAGGACGTCCCGGGCGTCGGGAAGACGATGCTCGCGCGCGCCGTGGCGACGTCCGTCGACTGCTCGTTCAAGCGCGTCCAGTTCACGCCGGACCTCCTGCCTTCGGACGTCACCGGCGTGAGCGTCTTCAACCAGAAGACGCGCGACTTCGAGTTCCGCGAGGGCCCGGTGTTCGCCAACGTCGTCCTCGGCGACGAGATCAACCGCGCGCCGCCGAAGACCCAGGCCGCGCTGCTGGAGGCGATGGAGGAGCGACAGGTCACCGTCGACGGCGAGACGCGGACGCTTCCGGATCCGTTTTTCGTTATCGCCACGCAGAACGACGTCGAGTCCGGACGGACGTACGACCTGCCGATAGCCGAAATCGACCGCTTCACGAAGAAACTCGAGCTCGGCTACCCCGACGAGAGCCAGGAGACGGAACTGCTCGGCCGCGTCGCCGGCCGCCACCCGATCGAGGAACTCGAACCGGTGGCGAGCGTCGAAGACGTCCGCGACGCCCGCGAAACCGTCGCCAACGTCGGGGTGAGCGAGCCGGTCCGGGCGTACGTCTCGCGGCTGGCGACGTTCACGCGCGACCGCGCGCCCCTCGGTGTCAGCCCGCGCGGCGGCATCGCCCTCGTCCGGGCGGCGCAGGCGCGGGCGATCCTCGACGGCCGCGACTACGTCCTCCCGGACGACGTCCAGACCGAAGCGCGGACCGTCTGGAGCCACCGCATCCAGGCCGGAACCGACGACACCGGCGAGTCGGTGGTCGCGGCCGCGCTCGACGGCGTCCCCGTGGAGTAGGATGCGCCCTCGAACCCTCCTGACGCTCCGGCCGACGCTCCGGGGCGTCGTCGTCGCCGCCGTCGCCGCCGGTAGCCTGTGGATGGCGGCGGCGTTCGGCGCGCGCTCGTTGAACGCGATCGTCGTCCCCGCGGCCGTCGCGCTCCTCGGTGCGGGGGTCTCGCTGCTGACGCTCGATCGGCCGACGCTGACCCGGTCGTCGCCGCCGAGCGGCTTTCCCGGCGACGAGCGAACGGTCACGCTGGCGTTCGACACCGACGACCCGTTCGTCGGCGTCGTCGTCGACGACCTGCCCGACGGCGTCGACGGCGACGCTCGCGTCGAGACGCTCGTCGGCGACGCCCCCGTCAGCTACGAGGTGACCTACCGCACACGCGGCGTCCACGACGTCGGTCCAGTTCGGGTCCGCGCGCGAGACGTCCTCGGTCTCGCCGAGCGGACGTTCGCGTGGGACGACCGCTCGACTGCGCTGGTTTACCCGCGCGTCTACCCCTCTCGGGGGCCGCCGTCTCCCGCCTGGAGGCGGGCCTCGACGAGCGCCCCGACGTCGACCGCGACGAGTTCGACCACCTCCGCGAGTACGTCCACGGCGACTCGCTGCGCGACGTCCACTGGAAGACGAGCGCCAAGCGCGACGACCTGATCGTCCAGCCGTTCCGCGCGGACCGCGAGACGCCGACGGTCAGACTCGCCGCGAGCGCCGACCCCGGGCGGGCGGACGCGATGGCCGAGGCGACGGCGAGCGTCGGGGCCGCGTTCCTGGGCGACGGCGTCTCGGTCGTCGTCTCGACGCCCGGCGGTCGCGTCGAGGCGTCGCCGGGCGAGCGCGACCGCCTCCTCGAACATCTCGCGGGCGTCGAGAGCGGCCCCGCCTCGACGGACGGCGCGGACGTGACCGTCCACGCCGGCGACGACACCGAGATCGCCATCGCCGGCGAGCGCATCAGTTTCGACCGCCTCCGCGACGGTCGCGTGACTCCCCGGGAGGTGGCGACGGCGTGAGCGTATCCACCCCGCTCCGGGAGACCGCCGACTTCCGACTGGCGGCGTTGCTCTCCGTGGCCCTCCTGACGTTCTCGTACACGAGCGTCCTCTATCACGTCACGGACGTCGTCGGCGGCCGGACGCTCATGATCGTCCTGATCGTCGGCGCGCTCGCTTTCGCCGTCGCCGTCGGCCGCGTCCTGCGGGTTCGGACGGCCGTCTTTCTCACCGCCCTCCTGCTCGGTGGCGGACTGGTCACCTACTTCCTCTCGGTGCCCGCGAGTCAGCGCGCGCTCATCTCTCCCGGTCGCGTCGGCGAGGACACGCTGGCGCTGTTGACGGGGCTCTCGATCCTGCGTCTCGCGGAGGCGAACGTCTGGGCGCTCTCCGTGACGCCCGGCCCCGTCTTTCTGTCGTGGTACTTCGCCGTCCGCGACCGGTTCGGCTGGAGCGTCGTCGTCGGCGGCGTCGCTCTCGGTCTGGTCGTCCTGACGGGCGACGCCGGGACGGTGACGACGCTCGCCGGCGTCGTCGGTGCCGTCGGTGCGGTCGGGTTCGGGGCGTTCGACCGCTACGGCGGGAGCGCCGTCCAGTTCGACACGCTGGTTGTCCTGTTGGCCACGATGATCGTCGTCTCGGCGTCGCTGTCGCTGGTCCCGGGCGGTGCCGCCGACCCCGCGTTGCCTTCGCGGAGTTCGACGACGGTCGAGGCGAACCTGGTCGAGGCCGAGGACAGGATCGACGTCCTGGGGAGCATCCGCCTCTCGCCGGAAGTCAGATTCACCGTCCGAAGCGCGGAGGGCGAGTACTGGCAGACGGCGACGTTCAACCGCTACACCGGGTCCGGGTGGGTGCGCGCCGGCGAGACGACGGCCTACGAGGACAATCTGCGCTACCCGCCGGGGGCGTCGCGCTCGCTCGAACAGACCGTCACCGCGAAGACGACCCTCGGCGCGATGCCCGCGGCGTGGCGACCGGTCGACGTCGACGGCCCCGCGGCCGCCGAGACGCTCGTCACGCCACAGGGCGGGCTCAGGCCCCGGACGGCCGTCGAGACGAACGCCTCCTACACGGTGACGAGTCGGATCCCCGAGTACACCCCCGAACGGCTCCGCCGCGCGGGCACCGACTACCCCGACTACGTGGAGGCCCAGTATCTCCAGTTGCCCGAGAGCACGCCAGACCGCGTCCGACAGCTGACCGACGAGGTGACGGCCAACGAGAGCACGCCCTACGGGAAGGCGACGGCCATCGAGGCGTATCTCGAAGCGACCAAGGAGTACTCGCTGACGGTCGAACGCCCCAGCGGCGACATCGCCGACTCGTTCCTCTTCGAGATGGACGCCGGCTACTGCACCTACTACGCGACGACCATGGTGGCGATGCTCCGTTCCGAGGGGGTCCCGGCCCGGTTCATCACCGGCTACACGTCCGGCGAGCGCACCAGCGACGAGTGGGTCGTCCGCGGCCTCGACTCCCACGCGTGGGTGCAGGTCTACTTCCCCGACGTGGGGTGGGTCCGCTTCGATCCGACGCCCGCCGACTCCCGGGAGACGGCCGAGCGGACGCGGCTGGCCGAGGCCCGACAGAACGCCAACGCGGACGTCGACACGTCGGCGACCGAACCGGACGCGGGAACGGCGACGCCGACGCCGACGCCGATGCCGACGCCGTCGGATTCGGAGACGCAAAACGTCACCCCCTCGCAGTCGAACGTCGACGCCGTCGAAGAGCGGGTGGAGGCCAGCGCGACGCCCGTTTCGCCCGTCGACACCGGGAGCGGCGGACTCCCCGAGTTGCCGTCGCGGCGCGTCCTCGCGCTCTGGGGCGTCGCCCTCGTCGGCGTCAGCGCCGGGGCGCGGCGGACGGGACTGAGCCGCCGACTCCACCGCGCCGTCTGGCTCCGCTACCAGCCGCGGAGCGGGATCCCGACGCCGACGCCGTCCGGGCGTTCCGTCGCCTCGAACACCTCCTCGAACGGCAGTACCGGGCCCGGGAGGCGTCGGAGACGCCGCGGGCGTACGTCCGGTCGGTGGCTCGAACGGCGGATTCGGAGCGGATGCAGGCCGTCCTCGGGGCGTACGAACGCGCCCGCTACGGAAGCGGTCTCACGCGCGCCGACGCCGACGCGGCGGTGCGGACGGTGGACGAACTCGTGCGCGAGTCGACGTATCCGGGTCGCTTGCGCAGTTCGTGAGCGGATCGCCCGCGCGTGCGAACAATGGCACATCCCGACACTGTTTAATAGCATCGTCCTGTAGGTTTACCCTGTAATGTCGGAAGTCTGCTCGACGTGCGGGCTCCCTGAGGAACTCTGCGTCTGCGAGGACGTGGCCAAGGAGTCTCAGGAGATCAACATCCGCATCGACGAGCGCCGTTACGGAAAGGAGGTAACGATCATCGAGGGGTTCGATCCGAAGGACGTCGACATGGACAGCCTGTCGTCGGACCTGAAGTCGAAATTCGCCTGCGGTGGTACGGTCGAAGACGGCGCAATCGAACTCCAGGGGAATCACACCGGCCGCGTGGAGGATTTCCTCCGCGAGAAGGGTTTCAACGTCGCGTGACCGTTACCTGACTTTCGCCCGCCCGTCGAGTTTTCGTCCCGTTCGAGGTTTTCGAGCCGCTAGAACGGCGATTCAGCGGGCTCCTCGGACGACGATTCGACGTCGCCCTCCCACGCCGCCAGGCCCCCTTTCATGCTCTCGACGCGCGCGCCCGCGGTTCCCTCGTAGGATTTGATGAGTCGGGCGGCCTGCTGGCTCGCCTGTCCGTGCGGACAGACGGTGACGATGCGCTCCGCGCTCTCTAGCGATTCGACCCGGTCCGGGAGTTCGCCGAACGGGATGTTCTCGCTCCCCGGGATGTGCTCCCGGGCGAACGCGCCCGGCGACCGGATGTCGACGATCCGCGGCGGATCGTCGCTGTCGAGCAACTCCGCGACCTCTTCGGGGGTGATTTCGTCGTCCATATCCTCGGTAACGTCCCTCCGGTGGATAAGCGTCCGGGTCTACAGCAACCCGTCCTCCCGCGCCAGCAACACGCCTTCGAGGGTGGCGTCGTTCGCGGAGGGCGTCCGAGCCACCGACAGGGCCTCCTCGACGGGGACGGCCCGCGGCGTGAGAAACTCGTTCGAGTCGAGTTCGCGGCCGACGGGCGTGAGTCCCTCGGCGTAGACGACCGCCCGCCGGTGGCGGAGGACGCCGGTGGCGACCCAGAAATCGGCGAGCAGGGAGACGCCGTCCGGATCGAAGCCCGTCTCTTCGCGGAGTTCGCGGGCCCCGGCCGTCGTGAACGACTCTCCGGATTCGACGATGCCGGCCGGCAGTTCGAGGTGCGTCTCGCGGACGGTCGGCCGGTACTGTTCGACGAACAGCACCCGGCCGTCCGTGACGGCGACGGCGACGACGGCCGGCGGCAACTCGGCCCAGTAGTACTTCTTCGTCCGGCCGTCGGGGAGTTCCACCAGGTCGTATCCGCCGGTGTACCACCCGGTTTCGTACTCCGTCACCGACTCCCGGACGGTCCACGCGGCGGCCGTCTCGGACCCGTCGCCCGAACCGCGACCGGTCACGCGCGGATCACCCGGATTCGGTATCGCCGGCCCCCGTCCTCGACCAGGACGGTCCCGTTCGACCGCGCGGCCGGGTTCCGGATCGCGAGGGCGTCCCGTTCGTCGAACGGCGAGTGGGCGAACGCCTCCTTCAGGCCGAGCGGGCCGGTCCGGTAGGGCGTCGATCGGTCGTCGGCGAGGGCGTCCGTGAGATACGGGTAGCGCCGCTCGGAGAGGTCGGTCACGTTCACCGCCGGACCGGCGTCGTCCGTCGGCGTCGCCACGAGATAGTACGGGTCGCCCGACCCGAGGAAACTCGGCACTGCGCCGAGAGCGAGGAGCGCGACGCCGACGGCGAACAGCGCGAGGAGCGCACGGCGCGTGGTCGGTCGCATAGGCGGGGTACGGCCGTCCACGATAAACCCGTTTCGTCACAGGCGGTCGCGATACAGCCGACCGAACGCCTGCCGGCGGAGCGTGCCGACGGCGGCCTCGCGTTCGTTCTGGAACGTCGCGGCCGCCGCCTCTTCGGCGAAGGGGGCGGCGTGCCAGACGACGTGATCGACGGCGTCGCTACCGGCCACCGTCACCTCGTAGTCGTGGCTCTCGCGCCACGCCTCGAACTCGTCGTCGGTGCCGACGGACACTTCCAGCAACGAGGCGAACAGGGCGTCGCGCGCCGTCTCGACGACGTCTCCCGTCACGCGCGACTCGTACTCCTCGCGGTCGAACTCCATCGCTTTCGCCGTCTCCCGCACCACCGTCCGGGCGGCGGGGCCGATCCGTTCGTAGGCCGCCCTGGCTTCCCCGACGGTGTCGAAGGAGAACACGCCCTCCGTCTCCATGGTCGTTCTCGCTACGTCAGGGGCTTACGCCTTTTCATCGTCGTCGAGCATCCGGCGCGTCAGTTCGCGGGCCTCCTCTATCACCCGCCGAGTCTCCGGATCGGACGCGTCGCCGTCGACGCCGGCGTCCGAGACCGGCGGTTCGCGGCCGTGGTCGTGATTCGAGTCGTCGAACAGCGATCCGGAGCCGTGGTCGTGGCGGTCGACGGTGTCCTCGAACACCTCGTCGTACTCGGCGTCGTCGGCGAACTCCGTGACGGCCGGTGCGAGTTCGGCCGCTCCCCGCGAGGCCCACTCGGGGACGCGGTCGTCCAGCCACGCCTCGTGGTCGCCGCCGTGGAGCATGGCGGTGAAGGCGAGGTGGTTGGCGAGATGCTCGCCGTCCCGCTGGGGGTGTCACACACCGGACAGCTGTATCCCATGCCCGGGGATTCGGCGGCGGCGGACAAAAGCCTCACGTCAGCCGTTGCGGGCGACCTGCCACTCCGCGACGTCGAGGACCAACACGAGGGCGTCCTCGCCGTCGCCGTAGTACTGGGGAACGCGCCGCACCGGCTGGAAGCCGACATCGCGATAGAGGCTCCGCGCGGCGTCGTTCCCCTCCCGGACCTCGAGTTTCACGAGGTGAGCGCCGCCGACGGCGAGCGACGCGAGCGCCCTGTCGAGGAGGCGTCGGCCGACGCCGCGGCCGCGTTCGTCGCGCCGAACCGCGAGGTCCTTGACGTGACCGATGTCGCGGCCGTGGTTCGGCGTGACGTCGCTGACGGTGTAGCCGACCACCTCGCTGCCGTCCGTCGCCACTGAAACCCCGCTTCGCCGAGGAAGCGTTCGAACGCCGTGTACGACCACGGCTCGTCGAAGCACGCCCGTTCGACACGGACCACCGAGAGGAGGTCCTCGCGTTCGACCCGGCGGATAGTCGCGTCGTCCGTCCCGGTCACGCTCGCCGCTACGGCCGGCGCGAGCAAAAGCGCAGCGTTCCCGTTCGATGACCCATATCGTGGAATCCTACATCAAACCGAAGAGACAACGGATATATGATATACTATTTATCGTGGCAGGTATAAAACCAGAAACGGAAGTAATTTTATTTCTGGAAAATAAACATAGTTTATTCTCCTATATCTAATAAATATTTATATTCGGGAACTTATTTGATACATAGGGGTGTGATTTCGATACACCACGAATTTAGTAAATATCTATAAACAGAGTCTTATCTGAAAGCATCTGAAAACAATTAAATACTCACTACGCCCGCCATGCAGGCCGGTTCGGGGTACGCCGCGAACGTAACAGGATTACTGTTGTTATTAGATGCCGCCGGATCCGTTACAGTACACGCCGCCGTTCGCTCTCTGTCGGTTTGCCAGCGACGTCGATAACAGAATTAGCTTTGTTATCTCTCCGATCGCCGTTCGATACCGACTGGAACCAGATTGTTCCACATCGTGGAACATCTCACGAGTAAGCGATCTCCAGTTCGATCTCGTTGGCGACGCCTTTCAGGGTCCGCGGGAGCTGCTCGCGGTAGAGGTCGCCTTCGAGGCGATGGGTCGGTCCGGAGACGGTGATCGCGCCGATGGCGCGTCCGTCGGGGTGTAACACCGGCACACCCACCGAACGCAGTCCGTTGATGTACTCTTGGTCGTTGAACCCGTGCCCGCGTTCGCGGACGCGGTCCAGTTCGTCGAGAAACTCGTCCCGGTCGGTGATGGTGTGTTCGGTCTGCTTCGGGAACTCGTGGTCGTCGAGGAGGTCGCTGACCTCGTCGTCCGGCATGTGCGCGAGGATGACTTTCCCGGCCGACGTCGCGTTCACGGGCATCCGCCGTCCGAGCCGTGACCCTGCACCGACGCCCTGCGGCCCGGTCGCGCGGTGAATGTAGATGATATCGCCGTGTTCCTCGACGAGGAACTGCGTCCGTTCTTCCGTTCGTTCGGCTGCTTCGCTACCTTCGGTTCGACGAGTTTGTAGACGTCCTTGCGTATCCGCGTGTAGCCCCCGATGTCGAGGAACTTCAGTCCCAACTGGTACTCGTTGCCCTCCTTGACGACGCACCCACACTCCAGCAACGTCGCGAGATACCGGTGTGTCGTACTCCGTGGCAGGTCCAGCTCGTTCGCGAGGTCGGTGAGGCGCGCTCCGTCCATCTCCATTAGCATTTCCACGATACGAAACATCCTCTGTATCGATTTGACGCCGGATTCCGTGTCTTCGTGTGCCATAATCGTTGATACTGCTTCACAACGATTAGTAATCAATTTTCCGCATTGAGGAAATATCGATCCGAACATCGATACCGCCACAGACGACCCGTAATCACCTACTTGCGGCCGATAGCGGCCAGCTGTCCTTCTAATCGAATATCCCGCTTCGACCGTTACTGGACGGTAATCGTCCGCTCCGGTCCAATAGTACTGAACCCGTATCGCGGGTGATTTTTCTCGTTTTCCCGGGGCGCTTCGCCCTTCTCCGCGTATAGGCTGGGTAGAACAGGCGTTCTGCGGAGAACTCTCCCGTCCCGCATCGTTGGTTTTCCGTACTGTTTGGTGTCGCCTACTTTTCGAGGTCCTGCCAGCGCTTGACGATGCCCCGCTCGCACAGCGCTTCGATTTCCGCTGGGGAGAAGCCGATCTCCGCGAGAATCTCCTCCGTATGTTCCCCGAACCGAGGAGCGTCTTCGGTCACCGGCGCGTAGTCGTCGAAGCGCGCCGGATATTCGAGTTCGACGTGTTCACCGATACCGTCTTGGTGGCGTCTGTTGACGATGCCGCGGAACTGGACGGCGTCGTCCTCGAACGCCTCGTCTACCGTCTGCATGGGCGCTACCAGTACGTCGCGTGCGAGGAGTTCCTCTACCCACGCCTCCGTCGGCCGGTCGCTCAGCCGTTCTTCCACTGCCGCGTCGATCTCGTCTTTGTGGTGCTGCCGGGCGAGCGGGGTGTCGAACCGCTCCGAGTCACGCCACTCGTCGAAGCCGAGGACCTCGCAGAAGTCGTCCCAGTCCTTGTCGAGGACGTTCAGCGCGACTGCGCCGTCGGCCGTCTCGTAGACGCCCTGGGGAACCAGACTCGAACGGATCTCGGGCGGTGCGGTGCCTTCCGCCGAATACTGTGCCGCTTCGTGGTTGAGCAACGAGACCAGGCCGTCGAGCAACGACAGGTCGATGTGTTGGCCCCCTTCGCCGTTGTACCGCCCGACGAGCGCCGCGAGGACGGAAATCGTGGCGTACATACTGCCCGTGATGTCCGCCAGATAGACGCCCGTCAGCGCCGGCCCGCCGGCGTCGGCACTGTTCTGGTGGACGACGCCGCTCATCGCCTGAATCAGCGTGTCGATGCCGCCGCGGTCGTTGTACGGGCCCGTCTCCCCGTAGCCGGAGATCGAGCAGTAGATGACGTCTTCGTTGTACTCGCGGACGTCCTCGTAGCCGAGTCCGAACTCGGACATCTTGTTCGGCCGGAGATTCTCGAGGATGATGTCCGCGTCCGCGGCCAGCGACTCGAACACCTCCTTGCCCTCCTCGGATTTCAGGTCGAGTGCGAGGCTCCGCTTCCCCCGGTTGTACTGGGCGAAGCGGTGGGTCAGGTCGTCGGGGGTCCCGTCGTCGTATCGATGTTCGAGATATCGGTAGGGGTCGCCACGGGAGATGTGTTCGACCTTGACGACGTCCGCACCGAGTTCGGCCAGCATCCGCGAGGCGAACGGCCCCGCGAGAAACACGTCTACACAGATGACTTTTACACCGGACAGCATGGGAGTCCATGCCAATCGAACACGTATAGATGTTTTGTCTCTCTCGCGGAGCGGCGGACGGTACTGAGAGTCGTCGGGCGAAGCCGATCGTCGCGCTCCGCGATTCGACGGCACCGCTCGCCCGGGTCGTTCCGTGAGCGTCTCCGGAGCGGTTCGGGTTCCGCGTATCGCCCTATCGGCATATCCGCACAGAAATTGGCCATACGGGCCTGCAGAGCCGACCGTAACGCAGCGGCGTCCGAACAGCGTCGTGTGTGGTGACAAAACATATATGTTGGATGGCTGAGAACGGCCGGCGATGTCCAAACCGACACGTTCGCTCGACGTGGAGATAGTCGATTCAGACTTCCACACCACCGAAAGCGAGAGCGACCTCTATCCGTACCTCGAAGCACCGTTCGACGAGATGCTGCAAGTCGACGACAGCTACTTCGGCCAGTTCTACCCGTCGGCGGGGTACGTGACGCCGGTCGACACCGGCCGCGCCGAGATGGACAAGATCCGGTCCGCGGACGACGTGCGCGACGCGATGGAACTGCTCGGGACCGACGCGTCCGTCATCACGCCCGGCCTCAACCTCCGGTTGGGGATGGTCCACCACGACGACCTCGCGGCGGCGTTCGCGACTGCCTACAACGAGTGGGCTCTCGATACGATCCTCGACGACGTCGACGACGTGTACGGGACGGCCGTCGTCGCGCCGCAGAAACCCGAGAAAGCGGTCGCCGAGATCGAGCGCCGCGCCGACGAGACGTCCGTCGTCGGCGTCACCATCCCCAGCGGCGGGATGACGCCGCCGGCCGGCCACGAACGCTACTTCCCGATCTACGAGGCGGCCGAACGCGCCGGTCTGCCGGTCCTCCTGCACAACGCCGGGACGGGGCTGATGGCGAACTTCCCCACCAGTGGCAGTGGACGAACCGCTACATCGACGTGCACGTCCCGTACCACGCGGCCGAACACATGTTCCACCTCTCGACGCTCCTGACCAACGCGGTCCCCGTCCGCTATCCCGACCTCGAATTCGTGATCCAGGAGGCGGGCGTCGGGTGGATCCCGTATTTCCTCCACCGCTACGACAACGAGTATTCGGAGAAACGCGAGGACGCGTCGATGCTGGAGAAGACGCCCAGCGAGTACATCCGCGACCAGTTCTACTTCACGAGCCAACCGCTGGAGGGGACCGAGGACCCGAGCTACGTCTGTAACATGATCCGTATGTTCGGCGGAGCCGAGAGTCTGATGTTCTCCTCGGACTACCCCCACTTCGATTTCGACTTCACTGACCAGCTCTTGCAGATGCTCCGCCGCGAATTCTCCACTGCCGAGATCGAGAACATCTACGGAGCCACCGCGAAGGCGGTGTACGGCATCTGACCATGAGCGACGCAGCCGACGCCGACGACCTGCACTTCGTCGCTTCCGCCGACGACCTCCCGCCGGGCGATCGCCTCGTGGTCGACGTCGAGAACCGCGAAATCGCCCTCTTCAACCTCGATGGCGACTACTACGGGCTCTCGAACTACTGCGTCCATCAGGGTGGCCCCGCCTGCGAGGGTCGACTGGGCGGCCTCCTGGTCGAGACCGACGACGAACTCCGCTACGACCGACGCGGGGAGATCGTCTCCTGTCCGTGGCACGGGTGGGAGTTCGACGTGAAAACCGGGTCGCACGTCGCCCGCCCGGACCAGTACCGACTGCCGACTTACGAGGTACTCGAATCCGACGGCGACCTGTACGTCCGCTTCTGATCTCGGCCGCTTCACAAATTTTATTTACGCCGAATTTGACTTGCGGCGTGATGTTCGATAGTAGGCGACGAATGTCGAGTAGACGCAGCTGGCTGAAAACAGTGGGAGCTGTCGGTACCGTCGGCCTCGCCGGATGTGCCGGCGGCGGCGGTGGCGGCTCGTCGGGCGGCGATGGCGGCTCGTCGGGCGGCGGTGGCAGCACCGATGGCGGCGATTCGTCCGGTGGGTCGACGACGGGAAGCAGCGGCGAGTGGCCGGACCTCAGCGGGAAGGAGGTCCACTTCGTCACTGACGAAGCTTCCGACGCGTCCAAGCAGTTCTGGAACGGCGTCGCGAGCGACTTCGAGGAAGCGACGGGCGCGTCGACGAAAATGGAGTACGTCGGCATCGGCACCGGTGGTATGGAGCGAATCACGCAGTTGATTCAGGCCGGTGACCCGCCCGAGATCTTCACGATGAACGCCGCGAACGCTTCGACGTTCCGATCCGAGGGCGTCCTCGCACCGGTCGACGACGCGTTCGACCAGTTCACCGAAGTGACCGGGCAACCCGAAGAACAGGCGACCGTCAAAGTGAACGGCCACCAGTGGTACGTTCCGCTGTGGTTCAACACGGTGTGTTACTACTACCGGAGCGACCTCTCCGACATCGTCCCCGACACGTGGGAGAAAGCCCAGGCGTACGCCAAGGAGGTCGACGAGGCCGACAACGGCGTGCGCGGGACGTACGTGCCGGCCGGTCCCGGGGCACACGTCTGTTACCGCATCATGTCGTGGATGTACTCCAACGAAGGATCGTTCATGCAGTGGAACAACGACGACCAGATCGAGGTCGCCTACGACTCCGGCGAGAACCGCACGAAACTCGTCGAGACGCTGAACTACATCAAAGAGCGCCAGCAGTACTCGCCGGTCGCGTCCGACTCGAACTACACGACGTGGTCGAACTCCATCCCGAACGAGGTGGCTGGGTCGACCCCTATTCCGGCTTCCGACCCGTCGTGCAGTCGGTCACGAACGACCGGTCGTTCGCGAAGGACGTCAGCGTCGTGCCCGGGATGCCGAAGGCTCCGAGCGGAACGAACCGATCCGTCGCCGCGTCCGACGGGATGGGGACGTTCAAAGGGGCCGACCAGGAGGCGGCCCGCGCGTTCATCAACTTCACTCTGCAGGAGGAGTACCTGACGGACCTCTACATGATGCTGACGCCGGTCCACAACGTCCCGGCGTTCCCCGAGTTCCGTAGCAGCACGGCCTACCAGGACGCGCTGAAGGGCCTCGAAGGCTGGCCGACCGACGCCATCACGACCTACCAGGAGGACGTGAAGTTCAAGACGCGGCCGAACGACACGGACCCGCCGAACCCGTACGCCGGGGCGTCGTACGCGTCGCCGCCGCTCTGGAACATGCAGGTCGACCTGCTCGTCAAGGACAAGTCGCCCGAGGCGGTCATCGACGAATACGCGCCCAAGCACCAGGAGATCATCGACGAAGCGCAGAACTGATCCCGCAAACACCGGCCGCGTGACCGTCCGCCGTTTTATTTTTCCACACCGCCGTTTCCGCGTTCTCGCCCGACGTGTGTAGCCCGAGCGCTCTCGCCCGACGTGAGACCCTTCTGTGCGTTCGAACCCGGGACTTCTTACGAAATCTTTATTTATTGTGAATTTAACAGTGGGTATGATGTCCGATAGCAAGAACCATACGGCGAAACGACGAACGTGGTTGAAGACAGTTGGTGCTGCCGGGACCGTTGGCCTCGCCGGATGTAGTGGTGGGGGCGGTGGATCGTCCGGTGACGGCGGCGGGTCGTCCGGTGGCAACGGCGGCGGGTCGTCCGGCGGCGGGTCGTCCGGCGGCGGGTCGTCTGACGGGACGACGACGGGAAGCAGCGGCGAGTGGCCGGACCTCAGCGGGAAGGAGGTCCACTTCGTCACCGACGAAGCCTCCGACACCTCCAAGCAGTTCTGGAACGGCGTCGCGAGCGACTTCGAGGAAGCGACGGGCGCGTCGACGAAAATGGAGTACGTCGGCATCGGTACCGGCGGCATCGAGCGAATCACGCAGCTGATTCAGGCCGGTGACCCGCCCGAGATCTTCACGATGAACGCTTCGAACGCCTCGACGTTCCGGTCCGAGGGCGTCCTCGCGCCCGTCGACGAAGCGTTCGACCAGTTCACCGAGGTGACCGGTCAGCCCGAGGACCAGGCGACCGTCGAAGTGAACGGCAACCAGTGGTTCGTTCCGCTGTGGTTCAACACGGTCTGTTACTACTACCGGAGTGACCTCTCCGACATCGTCCCCGACACGTGGGAGAAGGCCCAGCAGTACGCCCAGGAGGTCGACGAGGCCGACAACGGCGTGCGCGGGACGTACGTGCCGGCCGGTCCCGGCGCACACGTCTGTTACCGCATCATGGCGTGGATGTACTCCAACGGCGGGTCGTTCATGCAGTGGAACAACGACCGGATCGAGGTCGCCTACGACTCCGGCGAGAACCGCACGAAACTCGTCGAGGCGCTGAACTACATCAAAGAGCGCCAGCAGTACTCCCCGAACGCGTCCGACTCGAACTACACGACGTGGACGAACGCCATCCCGAACGAGGTCGCCGGTTCCTCCGCGTACGTCGGATTCCGCCCCGTCGTGCAGTCGGTCGCGAACAACCGCTCGTTCACGGACAGCGTCGAGGTCGTGCCCGGGATGCCGAGCGCTCCGGGCGGAACGAACCGGTCCGTCGCCGCGTCCGACGGCATGGGGACGTTCAAAGGAGCCGATCAGGAGGCTGCGAGAGCGTTCATCAACTTCACCCTGCAGGAGGAGTACCTGACGCAGATCTACATGATGCTGACGCCGGTCCACAACGTCCCGGCGTTCCCCGAGTTCCGTAGCAGCTCCACCTACCAGGACGCGCTGAAGGGCCTCGAGGGCTACCCCATGGACGCCATCAAGTCCTACCAGGAGGACGTGAAGTTCAAGACGCGGCCGAACGACACGGACCCGCCGAACCCGTACGCCGGGGCGTCGTACAACTCCCCGCCGTTCTACAACATGCAGGTCGACCTGCTGGTCAAGGACCGATCGCCCGAGGCGGTCATCGACGAGTACGCGCCCCAGCACCAGGAGGTCATCGACGAAGCACAGGGCTGACACCGACGGTTCCGCCTCGGTTTTTTCTTCGACGTCGTCCACGACGACGCTTAGCTGTCCGCTCGTGACTGGCTCTACGGGCGTCGTATTCGCGGTCGTGAGAGAACGGAGTGGTGTGCGAGAGAACGGAGCGAATCCGGTCCGAGGTGCCTCTCAGGTCGGTTTCGTCGGCGTCGCCTGCGTCCGTGCACCGCGAGCGACGATGTCACCGGTGTTCGCATCGAAGACGTGGATGTGGTCCGTTTCGAAGCTAATCGCGGCTTCCTCCCCTCCGTCAGCTCGTTGTCCGCGGGGACGACGGCGCGGAGCTCGCCTTCCGGTCCCTCGACGGTCGCCTGCATTCGATCGCCGATCCGCTCGATGAGCGTTATCTCGCCGCTGAAGTAGCCCTCGCTGTCGGTCTGGTCGAGCGTGACGATCTCCGGGCGGAAGCCGACGGTGACCGTCGAGCCGGTGAGTTCGTCCTCGTAGTTCACGTCGATGTCGAGCCTGGTTCCGTAGACGTCGAGCGTGATCGAGGAGTCGTCGGAGTCGACGACGTCGCCCGTGACGAAGTTCATGCTCGGGTTGCCGATGAACTGCGCGACGAAGGTGTTGACGGGGCGGGTGTACAGTTCGTCCGGCGAGCCGACCTGTTCGAGGTTGCCGTCGTTCATCACGGCGATTCGGTCGCTCATCGTCATCGCCTCCTCCTGGTCGTGGGTGACGTACAGCGTCGGTTTCCCGACCCGCTTGTGGACGCGCTGGATCTCCTTGCGAATCTCGACTTTCAGTTTCGCGTCGAGGTCGCTCAGCGGTTCGTCCATCAGGAACGCCTGCGGGTCCTGCACGACGGTTCGTGCGAGGGCCGCGCGCTGTCGCTGTCCGCCGCTCAGTTCGGCGGGATGCTTGTCGAGCAGTTCGGGGATCTGCATGATCTCGGCCGCGTCGGACGCCTCCTGTGCGCGCTGCTCTTTGGGGACGCCCCTGACCTTAAGCGGGTACGCGATGTTCTCCCGGATGGTCATGTGGGGGTAGAGCGCGATGTTCTGGAACATCATCGACAGCCCCCGTTTGTTCGGCGGCACGTCCGTGACGTCCTCGTCGTTGATGAGCAACTTCCCGCTCGTCGGCGTCTCCAGGCCGGCGATGCAGCGCAACGTCGTCGTCTTGCCACAGCCCGACGGGCCGACCAGGGTGACGAACTCGTCCTCTTCGATTTCGAGGTCGATGCTGTTGACGGCCACTTCGATGCCTTCCGGTACGTCGAATTCTTTCCGCAATGATTTTGCTTGGATAGTCATGGTTCCGGAGTCTGGTGCGTGTTCCCTTTCAACACCCTCCCGATTCCTCTTAACGTTTACCCTTGGTGTCGCGGCCCATGACACCGTGGCTCGCGGTGCCTATTAACAACAACTATATACGTCGTCCGCGATGGCCGGTGCATGGAGATACAGTCAGTTGACTCGTTCGTAGTCGGGACCCCGGCCCCGTACAAGGGCGGGCGGAACTGGGTGTTCGTGAAAGTCGAGACGGACGACGGCACGGTCGGCTGGGGTGAGTGCAACTGGTCCGAGTACCGCATCGAGACGCTCCAGCAGGCGATCGACGAACTGAAAGACCGATTCGTCGTCGGCTTCGACCCGTTCGAAATCGAACGGCTGCGCGAACGCATCGACCGGAGTTCGCATTTCCTGCACGTCCCCGGCCCCGTGAACGCGCAGGTGGCGAGCGCCATCGAGATGGCCTGCTGGGACATCGTCGGCAAGGCAGTCGGCGAACCCGTCTACAAGCTGCTCGGCGGGAAGTGTCACGAGGAAGTCCGCTCGTACACGTACATGCATTACGAGTGGGAGCCGCCACAGCCCCCGGAGAAGGCCGCGAAAGCGGCCCGCCACTACGTCGACCAGGGATTCACCGGGCTGAAACTCGACCCGCTTCACCCGATCAACGGTCCCCGCTCGATCCCCCTCGAACAGCTCGAGTACGCCGAATCCATCGTCGCCGCGGTCCGCGAGGAGGTCGGCGACCAGTGTGACATTCTCGTCGGGACGCACGGCCAACTCCCGACGCAGGCGGCTATCCGACTCGCCCGCCGCATCGAACCGTACGACCCGCTCTGGTTGGAAGAGCCCGTCCCGCCGGAGAACGTCGGCGAGATGGCGAAGGTGGCCGACTCGACGACCATCCCCATTGCGACCGGCGAACGCGTCACGTCGATCCACCAGTTCTCCGAACTCCTCGAATCGGGGGCCGTCCAGATCGTCCAGCCGAACGTCGGACTGCTCGGCATCCTCGGTACGAAGAAAGTCGCCGCCATGGCGGAGGCACACTACGCCGAGGTCGCGCCGTGGCTCTACTGTGGCCCCGTCGCCGGTGCGGCCAACCTCCACGTCGACGCCTGCACGCCCAACTTCCTCGTTCAGGAGAGCATCGAACGCATGGACGGCTTCCACGCCGACGTCCTCGAAGAACCGCTCGATTGGGCCGACGGCTCGCTCGCGATCCCGTCCGGTCCCGGCCTCGGCGTGACGCCCGACGAATCGGTGCTCCGCTCTCGCCCCGAAAACGAACTCCCCGCCCCCGGTGACCGCCCCCACTACTCGTTCGAGCGCAACGAGGAGAAACTCGAAACCCCCGAGGCGATGGACTGACGGACGCCGGTTCAGAATTTCGCCGTCTTCGGGGCCGTCGCCCCCGGTACGCGGGATGGCCGTTCTTACGACGCCCGGTATTTTTATTTCGTCTCCCGCCAAATCCTGATACGAGTTACCGATGACTATACTCGCAGCAGTCGACAACGACGTAGAGACGAGTGCCGTCGTGGAGGTCGCCGTCGACCTCGCCGAGGCGTACGACGACGAACTCGTCGTCCTCCACGTCATGCCACAGAAGCGATTCGACTCGCTTCACGAGGCGGCACAGAGCCCGAAATCGAGTTCTCACTTCACCTCGTCGTCCGACAGCGGCCTCCCGTACGTCGAATCGGGACGGCTGAGCGGCGAGGGGTACTTCGTCGACGACGCGATGGCGGACGCGGCCAACGTCGCCGACAGCGTCGTCGCGGCGACGGTCGACGACCGGTCGAACATCTCGGTCGAGGGCCGCGTCGGCACGCCGACCGAGGAGATCGTCGACGCGGGCCAGCAACTGGACGCTCGCTACATCGTCGTGGGCGGTCGAAAACGATCGCCGACCGGAAAAGCGCTGTTCGGCAGCACGACCCAGTCGATTCTGCTGGAGGCGGACCGCCCCGTCGTCACCGTGATGAGCGAGTGAGGCTCACACCCGGTACGTTTCGATTTTGTCGGCGTCGAGTTCGATGCCGAGGCCCGGGCCGTCCGGAACCGGAATCATCCCGTCGTCGTCCGTCTCGATGGTGTCTTTCGCCAGCCGTCGCACCGGGTTCGGCGACCGGTCGAACTCGAACCACGGGTTGCCGGGGAGGGTGCTGACGAGGTTGAGGCTGGCGGCCAGCGTCACCGAGGTGCCCCAGACGTGGGGCACGACCGGGATGCCGTGCTGGGTTCCCTGCGTGACGATGCGCTGAATCGGCGTGAGGCCGCCGACGACGGCGGCGTCGGGTTGTGCGATGTCGACGGCACCGGCGTCGAACAGTCGGTCGAACTCGTGTGGGCCGTGGGACTCCCCGCCGGCGACGCGCAAATCGAGCGTCTCGCGGAGGGAGGCGTAGGCGTCGACGTGGTGTGGCGCGACGGGCTCCTCGAACCAGTAGACGTCGAGTTCTTCGAGCGCGTGGCCGACTTCGCGCGCCGTTCCGGGGTCGTACGCGCAGTTGGCGTCGACCATCAGCGTCGGTTCGTCACCGACGGCTTCGCGGATGCGGCGCACGAGTTCGATGTCTTCTTCGTATCCGTAGCCGACGGTTTCGAGGCCGATTTTACATTTGAGCGACCCGAGGGCCTCCGCGTTCCCCTTCGCCTCCTCGGTGATGCGGCGGTACTGTTCGTCGATGTCCGCACCGTATTTGAAGTAGTGCCCGGTCGCGTACGCCTGTATCCGGTCACGTTCCCGGCCACCGAGGAGCGTCGAGACGGGTTCGCCGAGCAGCTTTCCTTTCAGGTCCCAGAGCGCGATGTCGACGCCGCTTATCGCCGTCAGCGGCGCGTGTGCCTTGAACGCGTTTCGCCCCTTCCCGTACAGCCGGTCGTGGATTCGCTCGACGCGCATCGGGTCTTCGCCTTCGACCATCGGCGCGAGATACTCCTCGACTATCTCGCGGTTGCCCGCGATCGGTCCCCAACACTCACCCCACCCGACGGTGCCGTCGTCCGCCTCGACGCGCACGAGCACTGTCGAGCGCGTGTCGTGCCACCCGGTCGCGGAGCCGAAAGGTTCGTCGAGCGTCGTCCGTATCGATACTGCACTCACGTCGCTAACTGTTGTCATGGTTGCGGTCTCCGGGGCGGTAATTCAGTAGCCGCAACAAATAATTTGGGGTTACAACGAGACGACGAGGTTGCCGTCCTCGACGCGAACGGGGTACGACGGCAACGTAGAGTCCGTGTCGTGGAGGAATCCGTTCTCGCGGAGGTCGAACTCCCACCCGTGCCACGGACAGACGACGACTTCGCCCTCTTTCACCCACATCGTCTCGGTTTCGAGCGTCTCGCGGTCGAAACAGCGGTCGACCGTTCCGCTGGCACTCCCCTCACAGAGGGGCCCGCCCTGGTGTGGACACCAGTTCGGATACGCGACGTAGTCGTCACCGATGTTGTAGACGGCCACCTCGCGGCCCTTCAGTTCGACGATGAGGTGGTCGCCTTCGTCCAGTTGGTCCGCGGGGCCGAGGTTGTGTTCGCTCATCTCTCAGGGGAGTCCGAATACCTCGGTCGAGTTCCGGTGGAGGACCTTCTCCTTGTCGTCGTCCGAGAGATGCTGGAGGAACTTCGACAGCGTGTCCGGTGGTCGAAGTCGTAATGCGGGAAGTCGGTCGCGAACACGAGCGAATCCGCCCCGATCATGTCGATCACCTGCCGCATGTGGTCGGGGTCGTTGAACTCGTCCATCGGCTGCGTGCCGAAGTAGAACTGGTCTCTGAGGTACTCCTCGGGCGACTGTTCGAGCAGCGGCAGTTCGCTACGCCACTGGGCGTATTCGCGGTTCATGCGCGCCATCATCCCCGGAATCCACGCGCCGAGTCCGCCCTCGAGCATGACGAAATCGAGGTCGGGGAACTTCTCGGGGACGCCCTGGAAGACGAGGCTGGTGATGGCGTGTTGCGCCGACCAGATAGGCCCGAGGTTGTGCCACGCGGCGACGGTTTCGAGTTCCCGCAGGACCGGGGCCTTGCGGTGGATGCCGGTGATGTGATAGGCGGGCGTCATGTCGTTGTCCTCCATGGCCTGATACATCACGTCGTAACTCGGGTCGCCCATCGGCTCGTTGAACTCCTCGCAGAGGGCGAAGTACGCGCCGACGATCTGTTCCTCGTCGCCGAGGCGATCGATCTCTTCGGCGGCCGCCTCCGGGTCGCGGGCCGCGACGGTGGCCAGCCCGTAGATGTCGTCGTTTTCGTCGAGGAAGTGATCGAGCATGAAGTCGTTGATCGCTCGGGCTTCCGCGACGGCGCGTTCGGTCTTCAACACCTTGTCTATCGGCGAGAAGATGTTGATGATGGGGTTGTCCACGCCGAACCCCTGCATGAGCGTCTCGTCGAGTTCCTGTGGCGAGGCCACCTCCAGCAGGTTGAACTTCCGAGCGCCGCCAAGGGACTTCGGCCAACCGTGGCTGGGATAGGAGTCTGCCGTCGTGTCCGGGTCCACGTAGTTCCGGTACGGTTTGTCCATATACCGGGCGACTTCCCGGCGGATCTCCTCGTTGTATTTGATGTGAACGTCCGTATCCACGACGCGCGTGTCTTCCAGCGGCGGTACGGCGGTGGAGATGAATTTCTCCATTTCTGCTCGTGACATAGTTCGACTTACCATTCACAGAATGGTTCCAGTACTATTTAAATCGAATCATATTTTAAGTTATGTGTAAGGAATAATGCGGCTTATATTGCCGGGAAACGCACTGTTATGAGCGGAACGTCGGTTTCTCGGCGCGAGGTAACTATGTCAGCTGCACTTCCCGAGTTGCTGGACCGCGTCGCCGGCTACACCGCCGAGATGGACGTCGAGGGCGAGGACTGGCAGTCGGCCGTCGCCGCCCACGGACTTCTCGTGACCGGCCGCGAATCGGCGGCCGCCCGCCACATCCTCGAACGGGCCGTCGAGACGCAGACGGACGAGGGGCTGCTCGCGTACGGGTGGGGGGACTACCCGAAAGAGTGGGCCCGCTGGACCGACTACGACGTGGAGTCGTACAAGCCGACGGCGAACCCCGCGGCGATGGCGTACCCCGTCCTCGAACTGTACGACCGGACCGGCGAGGATCACCTGCTGGACGCGGTCCGCCGACAGTACGAGTTCTTCGAGACGGTCGAACGGACGGCCGACGGCGGTATCACGCGTCGCGCCGACAAGGTCGAGCTCTTCTCCGAGATCATCTACTTCCTCTCGCCGTTTTTCGTCCGGTACGGGCAGATCGTCGGCGACGACGAGGCCATCGCGGATGCCGTCAAACAGATCGAAGTCCACGCCAAGCACTTACAGGACCCACACACCGGCCTCTTTCGCCACATCTGGCAGGAGCAGCCCAACACCTACCCCGGCGGGTCGTTCTGGTCGCGTGGCAACGGCTGGGCGGCCGCCGGCCTCCTCGATACGCTGTTGCTCCTGCCCGACGACCACCCCGACCGGGACGTCGTCGCCGACAGCCTCTACGCCCTGCTGGACGCCGTCGCCGACCTGCAGGACGGTAGCGGCTTCTGGCATCAGCGACTCGACGACCCGATGTCGCCCTCGAGACCTCGGGGACGCTCATCTTCGCGTACACGATGCAGCGCGGCCTGAACGAGGGCCTCCTCGACGAACGGTACGCCGACAACGCCCGCCGCGCGATGGAAGCCTGCGAGGGCATCGTCGACGACGACGGCGCGGTCAAGCGCGTCTCGAAACCGCCCGCCAGTTCGTTCTCGCCGCTCGGCGTGACGCCGTACGGACAGGGTTGGTTCCTCCTCGCCGGCCAGCAGTTCGTCTAATCGACGGTAGCTTTTTGTCGCCGACGTGAGATTCCCGTTCGATGACGCCCGAGATAACGAGCATCGACTGCACCGCGTTCAGTTACCATATCGACGACGTCGGCACCGACGGCAACGGCTTCAACCTCGTCTACCAACCCGGCAACGAACACGAGCGGAAGATGTTCGCGCTCCGCATCAACACCGACGTCGGCGTCACCGGCGAGTACGTCGACATCGGCGGATTCGGCGAGAACGGCCCCGTCGAGGCACAGGTCCGCATGATGGCGGATTACCTCGTCGGGAAGAACCCCTCGCCCGCGAGCGCCACTGGAGCGAAATCCAGCGGGGCTTTCGCAAGTACGACCGGATGGGGCTCGGTCCCATCGACATCGCCCTCTGGGACTTCGCCGGGAAGTACCACGACGCGCCGATCCACGAACTACTGGGCACGTATCGGACGCGTCTGCCCACCTACGCCTCGACGTACATGGGCGACCAGAACGGCGGGCTGGACTCGCCGGCGGCGTACGCCGACTTCGCCGAGGAGTGTCTGGAGATGGGCTACCCCGCGTTCAAGGCACACGGCTGGGGCGGCGGTGACGACCAGCGAGACATCGACCGGGAGGTAGCGACGGTCCTCGAACTGGGGGAGCGAGTGGGCGACGAGATGGATCTGATGCTGGATCCGGCCTGCGAGTACGAGACGTTCGCCGACGCCCTCGAAGTCGGGAAGGCCTGCGACGAGGCGGACTTCTTCTGGTACGAGGACCCCTACCGCGACGGCGGCATCTCCCAACACGGCCACCGGACGCTCCGCGAGCGGGTCGACACGCCCCTCCTGCAGGGCGAACACCTCCGCGGCCTCCCCTCCAGACGGACATGATGGCCACCGAATCGACGGACCTCGTCCGCGCGGACCCCGAGTACGACGGCGGCATCACGGGCGCGATAAAGATCGCCCGCGTCGCCGAGGGGTTCGGCCTCGACGCCGAAGTCCACTCCGCGGGCCCGGCCCACCGCCACTGCGTCGCCGCCATCCGCAACACCAACTACTACGAGATGGCGGTCGTCCATCCCGACTGCAGGGGGTCGCGGAATCTCCCCGTCTACGCCGGCGACTACAACGACGACCTGGACGCCGTTGACTCGGACGGCACCGTCCCGGTTCCGGACGGCCCCGGTCTCGGCGTCGAGTACGACTGGCCGTTCATCGACCGCAACCGACTCGACTACTGGGAAGTCTCCTGAGCCGTTCCCATGTTCGATTACCTGTCGCTCGACGAGAAACTGGACGAGGAGGCCCGGATGGTCCGCGACACGGCCCGCGAGTTCGTCCGGGATCGGGTGGTCCCCGTCGTCGACGACTACTACCGCGAGGCCCGCTTCCCGGCCGACCTGTTCGAGGAGATGGCCGAACTGGGGTTTTTCGGTGCGTCGCTCGACGGCTACGGCCTCCCCGACCTGAGTGACACGGCCTACGGCGTGTTGATGCGCGAACTCGGTGCGGGCGACAGCGGTATCCGCTCCATCGTCGCCGTCCAGAGCGCCCTCGTCATGTGGCCGATCCACGCCTACGGGAGCGAGGCACAGAAGGAACGCTGGCTCCCTCCCCTCGCCGACGGCGACGTACTCGGCTGTTTCGCCCTCACCGAACCCGAACACGGGTCGGACGCCGGCAGCCTCGAAACGTCGGCGGCAGTCGAGGGCGACGGCTACCGCATCTCCGGCCGCAAGACGTGGATTTCGAGCTCGCCCGTCGCCGACGTGGCCCTCGTCTGGGCGAAAGACCGCTCCCGGGACGGCGACCCGATCCGTGGCTTTCTGGTCGAAACCGACCGGGCGGGAGTCGACGTGACGAAACTCGACGGCAAACTCTCGATGCGGGTGTCGGTGACGGGCGAGGTGGGACTGAACGACGTCTACGTGCCCGAGGAGAACGTCCTCCCCGGCGTCGAGGGGTTGAAAGGGCCGCTCTCGTGTAACACCGAAGCCCGATACGGTCTCGCGTGGGGTCCGTCGGCGTCGCCCGCGACTGTTTCGAGACGGCGCGCGACTACGCGACCGACCGCGAGCAGTTCGGCAAGCCCATCGCCGGCTTCCAACTCCAGCAGGAGAAACTCGCGGAGATGGCCACCCAGATCACGACCGCCCACCTCCTCGCACACCGGCTGGCCGACCTCAAAGAGCGGGGCGACCTGCGTCACCAGCAGGTGTCGATGGCAAAGCGGAACAACGTGCGGATGGCCCGCGATCAGGCGCGAGTGGCCCGCGAGATGCTCGGCGGCAACGGCATCACGACGGATTACTCGCCGATGCGCCACATGTCCAACATGGAGACGGTCTACACCTACGAGGGCACCCATGACATCCACTCGCTCATCCTCGGCGAGGATCTGACGGGCGAGAGCGCGTTCGTCTAGTCGTCGACGAACGCCCGCACCGTCGATTCGAATTCGTCGGCGTCCATCTCGTAGACGGTGTAGCCGGCCATCGCCCGGTGGCGGCCGACGGGCCCCACCGTCTCGCCGTCGACGAGGAGGCTCCAGTCGTCCTGAAACTCGACGTTGTAGCCGACGAAGGAGATGCTCACTCCGAGTTCGTCCTCCAGTCGTTCGACCACCTCGTGTTTCATCGTCCCGTCGGCGAACCGCGGCGGGCGGTACGGGCGCAGGCCGTGTTCCTCGAATTCCTCGACGGCCTCGCGCCACCACTCCGGCAGGTCGGACACGTCCACGTCCTCGTACGGGTCCGATCGCGTCTCGCCGGGGGCGCGGTGTCTGAGCGCTTCCACGTCGCGTTCCGTGTCGTCCATGGACGATCAATAGGCCGCCCGCGTAAAGAGTGTGTGGCGTCAGGCGACCCAGTTTTTCATCTCGCGACCCGCGGCCAGTCTGTCGACGTTCTCGCGGAGGATGTCGCCGACGAGCCGGAAGTAATCGCGCGTGTGAGCGGCGGTGTGGGGCGTGACGACGACGTTCTCCATGTCCCACAGCGGGGAGTCGTCGGGGAGCGGTTCCTCTTCGAAGACGTCCAGTCCCGCGCCCGCGATCGCTCCGGATTCGAGCGCGGAGACCAGCGCCGACTGGTCGACGACCGGACCGCGCGAGACGTTGATGAGGTAGGCGTCGTCGTCCATCCGTTCGAGTTCCGACGCGCCGACGAGGCCGCGCGTGCCGTCGGTGAGGGGGACGGCGAGGGCGACGAAGTCGGCGTCGCCGATGGCCTCGTGGAGTTCGTCGGCGGGGTAGACTTTCCGCACGCCGTCGACGGGTTCGACGGTGCGCTTGACGCCGACGACGTCCATCCCGAGGGCGTCGGCGCGGGTCGCGATGCCCTGTCCGAGCGTTCCCAACCCCACGACACAGAGGCGGTTGTCGGCGACGGTGAACGGTTCGTGCCAGTCCGGTCGGTCCCACTCGTGGTCGCGCTGGCTCCAGCGATACCGGTGGAGCAGGCGGGCGAACATCAGCATGTAGCACGCGGCCGTTTCGCCGACGCTCTCGTCGTGGATGCCGGTGCTGTTGGTGAAGGCGATGTCGTCGGCCGCCATCGCCTCGGTGTCGAAGCGGTCGTAGCCGGCCTGGATCGTGTGGATCCACTCGATGTCGGTGCCGAGGAAGTCGTCGGTGTACTCGAAGGTGACGAGGGCGTCACAGTCGGCGGCGTCCGCGGTGGAGACGACCGCGACCTCGGGGACGGCGTCGGCGAGGTAGTCTCGGAGGTTCTCCGGGGGAAGACGCGCCCGACCGATTCGTGTACGCCGAAGCGTTCGATCGTTCCGGTCATGCTATGCCTCGTCGAACAGCGTCTCGCCGTCTACCATGTTCTCCTCGACGACGTCGAGGTTCAGCGTGAGGCCGAGTCCCGGCGACTCGTGGACGGGCACGTGGCCGTCGTCGAGGGCGGACTCCTCGACCAGGTCGTGCCACTCGGGGACGTCGTAGGAGTGGAATTCGAGGGCGACGAAACTCGGGACGGCGGCTGCGACGTGGGCGCTCGCCATCGTCCCCACCGGCGAACTGAGGTTGTGCATCGCCATCGGCGTGTAGTAGGTGTCGGCCATGTCGGCTATCTTTCGCGTCTCGCGCATCCCGCCGACTTTCGGCACGTCGATGTGGAGGATGTCGGCCGCCCCCGACGTAATCAGGTCGGCCACGCCGTGTCGCCGGGCGAGGTTCTCGCCGGTGGCGATGGGCGTCGACGTGGCCTCGGTGACGTCCTTCTGGACGCCGACGTTCTCGGGCGGAATCGGGTCTTCCAGCCACCACACGTCGTAGGGTTCGATCGCGCGAGCGACGCGCTTGGCGCTCTCGGCGGTGAACCCCAGTGGCAGTCGAAGGCCGCCTCGGCGTCGGGAGAGACGCGTTCGGTCACCGCCTCGACGATGGCGCGGCGGTGTTCGACGTCGGCGCTGGAGAGGCGGCGGTTTGCGTGGTCTTTCTCGACGCCGCTGTGCAGGTCGAGGTTGAATTTGATGCCGTCGAAGCCGTATTCGGAAATCGTCCGCTCGGCCTCGTCGGCGAACTGCTCGGGCTCCCACCCGCGTTCGTGTTCGCAGTCACAGTAGGCCCGCACTTCGTCGCGGTACTTCCCGCCGAGCAACTGGTAGGCGGGCACCTCCAGTACCTTCCCCGCGATGTCGTGCAGCGCGATCTCGATGCCGGAGATGGCCGAGACGATGGTGCCGCCGATGGAGCCTTCGAGGGTCATCCGTTCTACCATCTGCTCGTAGAGCCGGTCGATGTCGAGGGGTTCTCGCCGACCAGCAGGGGTTTGATGCGTTCGACGTTGCCGGGGACGCCGCCGGCGGGGAACGACTCGCCGGTCCCGACGATGCCCGCGTCCGTGTAGACGCGGACGAACGTCCACAGGAAACTCCCGTACTCGCCGGTGTCGCCGACCACCGTCGTCTGGACGTCGGTTATCTCCAGATCCCGAATCCCGGGCTCGCGGTCGACTTCGAGTCCCAGTCGCTCTGCCGAGAGGGTGCGCTTGATTCCCATGGGCCGGAAACACCCTGCGCTGTCGCTTAAACGTTCGGGTGAGAGAGAACCCCGGTGGGGACGGCTACAGCCGCACCGCGTGCGAGAGCGTACCGACGCCCTCGATCTCGACTTCGACCCGGTCGCCGTCCTCGAGGGGACCGCGCCCCGACGTCGTCCCCGTCAACACCACGTCGCCGGGTTCGAGCGTCGCGTACTGGGTCACCTCCGCGAGTATCTCGGGCACCGAGAAAACGAGGTTCGACAGCGACGAGGACTGCCTGACCTCGCCGTTCACGCGGGTGGTGATGGCGGCGTCGTCGGGAACGTCCTCGGGGGCGACCACCGCGGGACCGAGGGGGCACGCTCCGTCGAACGCCTTCCGTCTGAAGGTGTCGTCGCCGGCGTCGTTCGTCAGATCGTCGGCCGCCGTGTACCCCGCGACGACGTCCATCGCCGCCTCGGGGGTGAGGTTCCGACACCGTTCGCCCACGACGACGGCCAACTCCCCTCGAAGAGGATGTCGTCGGTCGGCAGAGTGACCCGACTCCCCGGGCCGGCGACGGCGCTTGGGGGTTTCGAAAACAGCATCGGGCGCGCGGGCGGGTCGTCCGGATCGTCCAGCATCTCGACGTAGGTGCCGGCGGCACCGACGACTTTGGTCGGTTCTGCCGGCGGCAGGAGGCGAACGGACGCCTGGTCGAACGTCCCTTCGGAGGCGACGACGCGCCCGTCGCGGAGTTCGCCCGTCGCGACGCGCCCCGAAGGCGCGAGAAATCGGACGTGTCCGGCCATGTTATTTCCCCCAGTTGGCGCTGGTGACGGCACCCTCGGCGGCCGATCCGAACATCGACCCGTATTTGGCGATGACGCGGGACTCCTTCTCGGGTTCCGGGGCTCCCAGTCGTCGAGGCGGGCCTGCAGTTCGTCGTCGTCGACGTCGACGTGGAGGCGGCGTTCGGGGATGTCGATCTCGATGGCGTCGCCGTCGCGCACCGCGGCGAGCGGGCCGCCGACGTACGACTCGGGCGCGATGTGGCCGATCATCGGCCCCCGGGTCGCCCCCGAGAACCGGCCGTCGGTACAGAGGGCGGCGTCGTCGTCCAGGTCCTGTCCGACGAGGGCGGCGGTCACGTCGAGCATGCCGGGCATTCCGGGGCCGCCCTGTGGCCCCTCGTTTCTGACGACGAGGACGCTCCCGGGGTCGACGCCGCCGTTCTGGATGGTCTCGTAGGCCGTTCCCTCGTCGTCGAAGACGCGGGCGGTGCCGGAAAAGCGGAACTCCTTGTCGCCGGTCACCTTGATGACCGCGCCGTCCGGCGCGAGGTTGCCCTTCAGGATGACGATGGCTCCCGACTCGTAGAGGGGGTCGTCGACGGGGCGGACCACGTCCGGATCGGGTTCGGGGAGGTCGAGCGCGTCGAGGTTTTCGGCCAACGTCCGCCCGGTGCAGGTCATGACGTCGCCGTCGAGGAGGCCGGCGTCGAGGAGACGTTTCATGACGACGGGCACGCCGCCGTCGCGGTGCAGGTCGGCCATCACGTACGTCCCGCCGGGGCGGAGGTTACAGATCTGTGGCGTCTCGCGCATGATGCGGTCGAAGTCGTCGATAGAGAGGTCGACGTCCACCTCGTCGGCGAGGGCGAGGAGGTGGAGGACGGCGTTGGTCGATCCGCCGATGGCCGCACAGAGGGCGACGGCGTTCTCGAAGGTCGCCCGCGTGAGGATCTCGCTCGGGCGGACGTCGGCTTCGAGCGCCTGCATCACGACTTCGCCGGCCTCGAAGGCGGCGTCGATCCGGTCGTCGGACTCTGCGGGCGGCGTCGCCGCACCGGGCGGGCTCATGCCCAGCCCTTCGGCCAGCGACGCCATCGTGTTCGCCGTGTACATCCCGGCGCACGATCCTTTCCCGGGGCAGGCGTCGTGTTCGAGGGCTTCGAGTTCCGCCTCGTCGATTTCGCCCTTGCGGTACTTGCCGAGCATCTCGAAGACGTCCTGGACGGTGACTTCCTCTCCGGCGTGGTGGCCCGGGAGCATCGTCCCGCCGTAGAGGAAGACGGAGGGGACGTCGAGTCGGGCCGCGCCCATCAACATCCCGGGCAGATTCTTGTCGCACCCGCCCATTACGACGAGGGCGTCGAGACACTCCGAGAGCGCGACCAGTTCCACCGAGTCGGCGATGAGCTCCCGCGAGATGAGCGACGTCCGCATCCCCTCGTGACCCGTGGCGATGACGTCGCTGATGGTGACGGTGCCGAACTCCAGCGGGAGACCGCCACCGGCGTCGACGCCGGCTTTCGACTCGTCGGCGAGTTCGTCGAGGTGGACGTTGCACGGCGTCACGTCGGACGCCGGGTTGGCGATGCCGACCAGCGGTTTCGACAGGTCCTCGTCGGTGTGCCCCATCGCCCGAAAGAGGGCGCGATGCGGGGCCCGGTCCGGACCGTCCAGTACTTCCTTGCTTCGCAGGCTGTCGGCCATGCCTTCTCCGTACGAGTGCCGAATAATAAAGACTGTCACGAACGCCTCTCCCCGCCGGACGAGAGCGCTCCGTGCCACCACGACACACCCTATTCGTAAGGAATATATGTGCCGGACGTGAGGCAGGTGGTGTGCTAAACGATGGCAATAGAAAATCCACTGTCGACTAGCGTCACGGACTCACGATTCCGTGAGATCCAGACGACGTTGTACGAGGTGTTGTCCAGAAAGTGGGTGTTGGCCGCGATAACAATACTCCCGGCGCTCGGGTTGTTCGCGTTCGTCAACCTCATCCCCATTCTCTGGGCAGTGTCGGCATCGTTCTTCGAGATATCGGCGTTCTCGCCCGAATGGATCTGGAACGGCACCCAGAACTACGTCCAGCTGTTCGGTTCGAGCGCGTTCTGGGCGTCGCTCGGCCGATCGCTCGTCTTCGCCGGCGGATCCGTCGCCGTCCAGCTCACGTTCGGTATCGTCGTCGCGTTGCTGGTCAATCGGGAGTTCAAATACGCGACGCTCATTCGCGCGCTGGCGATGCTCCCGTACCTCATCCCGACCGCCGTCCTCGGCTTCATCGCTCTCTGGATGGGTAACAGCCAGTTCGGTATCATCAACCAGATCCTCGTCCAACTCGGGTTCATCACGGACCCCATCGCGTGGTTCGGGAATCCCGACCTGGCGATGATCGCCGTCATCCTCACGAGCAGCTGGAAGTTCTCCATCTTCGTGACCATCATGGTGCTCGCGCGACTCCAGAGCATCCCGGAGGGACTGTACGAGGCAGCCACCGTCGCCGGTGCGACGCCCTTCCAGAAGTTCCGGGACATCACGCTCCCGAACATCAAGGGCGTCATCTTCATCGTCCTCCTCCTGCGCGGCGTGTGGATGTTCAACAAGTTCGACATCATCTACGTGCTGACGCAGGGCGGTCCCGCGGGCGCGACGACGACGAGCGCCATCTACGCGTACAACGTCGCCTTCGTCAACACGTCGCTCGGGCAGGCGGCCGCCGTCTCCACCGTGCTGTTCATCATGCTGGCGGGTGCGGCAGCCGTCTACTTCTACGTCTTCGAACCCTCCCAGGAGGTGCGTGTCGAATGAGAGAGATTCGTCTCGACGGCGACAACGTTCCGCTGTGGAATCAGCTCAGCTACCCCCAGCGGGGAAGCTCTCGAACTGGCTCATCGGGCTTTGTGCCGGTGCAGGGCTCTTGCTCATCATCTTCCCGCTGTACTGGATGGCCGTGACGGCGTTCACGCCGTCCCAGCAGATCTTCCAGACGCCGGCACCGTACTACCCCACCGCCTTCACGCTGGACAACTTCGCGCAAATCTTCAACGACACTCAGTTCCCGACGTGGTACATGAACAGTATCCTCGTCTCGGTGGGTGTGGTGTCGCTGACGACCATCACGGCGACGCTCGGCGGATACGGGCTGACCCGCATCGACTTCCCCAAAAGCGGACGTTCGCCCGGACCATCCTCTTCGGGTACATGTTCCCGGCCATCCTGCTCGCCATCCCGATGTTCATCTTCTGGCGGCAGCTCGGCTGGATTAACAGCTTCATCGGCCTCATCTTCGCCGACACCGCAGTGTCGCTGCCGTTCTCGCTGTGGCTGATGTGGAAGTTCTTCCAGACCGTCCCCTACTCGCTGGAGGAGTCGGCGTACATGAACGGCGCGACGCGCTTCCGCGCGTTCTACGAGATCGCCCTGCCGATGGCGAAGCCCGGTATGGTCGCCGTCGCAGTGTTCTCCTACGCCATCGCGTGGAACGAGTTCACCATCCCGTCCGTGCTGATGGTGAGCAGCGACAAGTGGGTGCTGACCATCGGGCTCTACAGCTTCACCGTCCAGAACTCCATCCTCTGGGGACAGCTGATGGCCGCGAGCGCGATGACCATCATCCCGTCGTTCCTGTTCGTGTTCTTCCTCCAGAAATACCTGCTTCGCGGGTTCCGGGCCGGCGGCATCGGGTAATCGACCCGTCGCCGTTCCCGCATCGTTCGACGACCGCCCGTTCTTTTGCCGTTGTCCCGTCGACGTTCAGCTACCACTGCAGTCACCGACTCACCCGGCGGCCCGGCCGACCGACCGTGCCCGCGCCCGTCCGTGGGCCTCCGCCGGTTCGCGTTCGCATCGAGCGTCTCCGCCGGCAGATTAGCTGTCCGCTTCGCCTCTCGGGCGTCGTACGGGACGCTCTCGGTCGGCGCACGCTTCGTGCTCGCCGTCGACGGGTCGGCGTCCGCCGCGCCGCCGAGAACTGGCGGCACCTTCCGGCGTCGGTGACTCTCCCGGCGTCTCCCCGGAGGCCTCGCGCCGAGTCTCGACGCTCAGAGGCCGACGCCGAACGCCCGGTTCGCGAGGAGCGCGACGCCCGCGACGCCGAGCATTCCGAGGATGAGGCCGTAGGCCGCCGTCCACCCGTGCGTGCCGGCGAGGGTGCCCGTGACGACGCTCCCCGTCGAACTGACCAGGAGGAACGTCGTCCGGACGAGGCCAAAGCCCGCGCCGCGTTCGGAGGCGTCGAAACGGTCCATAAAGCGGGAGTTGATGACGCCGGTCCAACTCGTCCCGACGCCGAGGGCGAGGGTGCCGACGGCGACGACGGGCAGGGTCGCGGGCTGTGAGAGGAAGATGCCGTAGCCGAGACAGGCGGCGAAAAACGCCGTCGCGAGGAGGGCGTCGCGGCCGAAGGCGTCGGAGAGCTTTCCCAAGGCCGGGAGGCCGGGCGCGGAGAGGCCGAAGATGAGGCCGAAAATCAGGCTCGCCCGCCCGGCCGAGAAGCCGGCGTGTTCGATGAGAAACGTGGGGAAAAAGGAGGCGAACGACTGCCACGCGAAGAAGCCGACGCTGGCGAGGACGGTGGTGAAGGCGACGCCGGGGCGGCCGAGCAACGAGACGAGTTCGCGCAGGTCGAACCGGTCACGCATCGAGAGCGAGGGGTTCTCGGGCGGCGTCGGCTCGACACGCCACGCGACGAGGACGAAGACGGTGAGCGAGGAGACGGCACCGAGGCCGAGCGCGTAGCGCCAGCCGAGTTGCGAGGCGACGTACGTCGCAGCGACGGGCGCGAGCAGCCCGGCCGTCGGCGCACCGACGCTGTGAAAGCCGAGCGCGAGGCCCGTGTCCTCGAACAGCCCCGTCAGATACGACGCCGCGGCGCTGAAATAGAGGCCGGCCCCCATCCCGAGAAAGAGCGCGAAGACGGCGAACGCCGGAAACGACGGCGACATCGCGAGCAGGAGGCTCCCGATGCCCGTGAGGCCGAGCGCGAGGAGGATGACGCGCCGTTCGCCGTACTGTTCACCGAGGACGCCGCTCGGAAACTGACAGAGGGCGTACATCGCCCACATTCCGGTGAGAGCGAGGCCGATGACGCCTTTCGACACCTCGAACGCGCCGCCGACGGCCGGAATGACGGGGCTGATGACCAACCTCGCGACCATCGTCCCGAAGAAAGCGCCCGCAGTGAGAACGAGAACCGTCCGTTTGTATCGACTGCTCATGAACTGCAGGCAGTTCACGGACGACGTCCATGTGTTTATCGGTCACGGCTCCCTCGGTAGCCGGTCACAACCATTAAGAGCATCTTGCTCGACAGGAGTGGTAATGCACGTCTGCGTACTAGGCGCTGGAACGATGGGTCACGGAATCGCACAGGTCTCCGCGATGGGCGGCCACGACGTCGTCCTCCGGGACATCGAGGCGGATCTCGTCGAGGACGGTATCGAATCGATACGCGCGAACCTCCAGAAGGGGGTCGACATCGGCAAAGTGTCCGAGGCGGAGATGGCGGCGACGCTCGACCGGATCGAGGGCGAGACGGCGATCGAAACGGCCGTCTCGGGATCGGACCTCGTCGTCGAGGCCATCCCCGAGGACATCGAACTGAAACGCGAGACGTTCGAGACGGTCGAGAGCCACGTCGCCCGCGACACGGTGTTGGCGACGAACACGTCGTCGCTCTCGGTGACGGAGATCGCCGACGCCGTCGAGGAGCCGGGGCGGGTACTCGGTCTGCATTTCTTCAACCCCCGCACATCATGGAACTCGTCGAAGTCGTCGTCGCCGAACAGACCACCGACGAGACCCGGGAGTTCGGCGAGGCGTTCGTCGAGGGGATCGACCGGACGGCGGTGACGGTGACGGACTTCCCCGGGTTCGCCTCCTCGCGGTTGGGAATCACGCTCGGCGTCGAAGCCATCCGGATGGTCCAGCAGGGCGTCGCGAGCGTCGAGGACATCGACGCCGCGATGGAGCTGGGCTACAACCACCCGATGGGCCCGCTCGAACTCGGCGACGTCGTCGGCCTCGACGTCCGCCTGGACGTTCTCGAATATCTGCGCGAGGAACTCGGCGAGCGGTTCCGCCCGCCGCAACTGCTCAAACAGAAGGTACGCGCCGGGAAACTCGGGCGCAAAACGGGGAGGGCTTCTACGTCTGGGAGGACGGCGAGAAAGTCGGCGTCAGCGGGGGTGACGCGCGATGACCGACGAGGGCGTCGAGGCGGTGGCGGCGGAGTGCGAGACGATCGACGCCAGCGTCGGCGACAGAGTCCCCCACGTCGCGACGATCGTCTTCGACCGGCCGGAGGCGCGAAACGCGATGAACGGACAGGTCCGCCGCGAGTTCAAGCGCGTCTTCGCGCGCGCCGAGGAGGACGACGAGGTTCGCGTCGTCGTCCTCACGGGCTCGGACGAGACGAGTTCCTTCGTCGCCGGTGCGGACGTGACGGAACTTCGCGAACGCGACCCGCTCGAACAGCGCGAGGCGGGCAAGCGCCCGCGCATCTACGAGGTAGTGGCCGGCTCCGACAAACCGATCATCGCCCGGCTCAACGGCCACACCCTCGGTGGCGGATGTGAACTCGCGCAGGCCTGCGACGTGCGCATCGCCCGCGAGGGGGCCAAACTCGGCCAACCCGAGACCAACCTCGGCATCATCCCCGGCGGCGGCGGCACGCAGCGACTCCCGCGGCTCGTCGGCGAGGGCCACGCCATGCGCCTCGTCCTGACGGGCGAACTGATCGACGCTACGGAGGCGGCCGACATCGGCCTCGTCGAGGAGGTCTGCGACGAGGAGACGTTCGACGACCGGGTGTACGAACTCGCGGGGGCGATGGCCGAAAAGAGCCCCGTCGCGCTCGAGTTCGCCAAACAGGCGGTGCAGGCGGCCTCGCGGATGGATCTGGACGACGGCATCGAGTACGAGGCGGAACTGTTCTCGCTGCTGTTCGCCAGCCACGACAAAAACGAGGGCATCGACGCCTTCCTCGAGGACCGGGACCCCGAGTGGGAGGGACGATGAGCGACGACGTCTACATCGTCGGCGCGTACGAACACCCGACGCGGGAAGCGCCCGACAAATCCACGATGCAGCTCCATGCGGAGGTGTCCAAGGGCGCGCTCGCGGACGCCGGCCTCTCGAAGGACGACGTCGACGGCTACCTCACCGCCGGGATGCCCGAGTACGAACACGGATTCGCCCCGCTCATCATGGCCGATTACATGGGGCTCGACCTCTCCTACGCGGATTCGACGGATTACGGCGGGTCGTCGTACGTGAGCCACGTCGGCCACGCGACCAGCGCGATCCGCGACGGCAAATGTGACGTGGCGCTGGTGACGCTCGCGGGGCGGCCCCGTTCGCGGAGCCAGTCGACGGGGACGGGCGTGCGGAAACTCCGCACCTTCCAGGACAGTTTCGAGCGGATCTACGGCGCGACGAACGTGCCGACGTACGCGATGGCCGCCCGCCGCCACATGCACGAGTTCGGGACGACCAGCGAGCAGCTCGCGGAGATTCGGGTCGCCGCCTCCCATCACGCCCAGTACAACGAACACGCCCTCTACCGCGACCCGGTCACCGTCGAGGACGTGGTGAACTCGCGGATGATAGCGGACCCGCTCCACCTGCTCGACTGTTGTGTCATCACCGACGGCGGCGGGGCCTTCGTCGCCGTCTCCGAGGACGTCTACGAGGAGTTGGACCGCGACGGCGTGCGCGTGATGGGTCACGGCGAAACCCCGTCACACCACGACGCCGGCCGCATCGATCTGACGCGGACGGGCGCGGAGCAGTCGGGACAGCGAGCCTTCGCCGAGGCGGGCGTCACCCCCGACGACGTGGACTACGCCTCCATCTACGACTCCTTTACCATCACCGTCCTCGAAGCCATCGAGGACCTCGGCTTCTGCGAGAAGGGCGAGGGCGGGGAGTTCGTCGAGGGCGGGACGCTCAGAGCGCCCGACGGTGCCCTCCCGTTCAACACGGACGGCGGCGGCCTCAGTTCGAACCATCCGTCGAACCGTGGCGGCATGACGAAAGTCCTGGAAGCGGTGCGCCAGCTCCGCGGCGAAGCGAACCCCGAAGTCCAGGTCGACGCCGACGTCGCCCTCGTCCACGGGACTGGCGGCGACATCGGGACGCGCCACGGCGCGGCCACGACGGTTCTCGGGAGGGTCGACCGATGACCGACACGTGGGAACCCCGGCCGGTGCCGGAGGTGAACCCCGAGACCGAGGCGTTCTGGCGGGCCGCGAGCGACGGTGAGTTCCTGCTCTCTGCGTGCGACGACTGCGGACTCGTCTTTCACTACCCCCGGTCGCTCTGCCCCGACTGCTTCAGCGAGGACGTGGACTGGCAGCAAGCGGCGGGAACCGGCACCATCTACTCCTACTCCGTCTCCGAGAGCGTCAGCGGGTGGCCGGAAGACGGACTCCCGCTCGTCATCGCGTACGTCGAACTCGACGAGGGGCCGCGAGTGATGACGAACGTCCAGGACGTCGACCCGGACGACGTCGAGGTCGGGCTGGCCGTCGAAGCCCGGTTCGTTCCGACCGAGGAGGAGAACGTCGCGGTGCCCGTCTTCGTCCCCGCGGAGTGAGGCGATCTGACAAACCCAGGCTTATTATCGTCGCTCGTGAGTGACGTGGTATGGCTCCTGCCATCACGAGTATCACCTGTACGGAGTTCAGCTACCCGCTCGAGGACGTCGCGTCCCACGGCCGCGGCGGCGGCGCTGCCTACACGCCCGGTGAGAGCATCGACCGGCGCGTCTTCGCCATCCAGATAGACACCGACGTCGGCGTCGCCGGCGAGTACATCGCCTCACACTCGCCGCCGGACCACGCCCTCGCACAGATTCGGATGATGGCCGACTATCTGGTGGGTCAGAATCCGCTGGAGCGCGAGCGCCACTGGAGCGAACTCCAGCGCGCGCTCCGCAAGTACGATCGGATGGGACTCGGGCCCGTCGACATCGCCCTCTGGGACTTCGCCGGGAAGTATTACGACGCGCCGATCCACGAACTGCTGGGCACGTACCGAACGCGCCTCCCGGCCTACGCCTCGACGTACATGGGCGACCAGAACGGCGGGCTGGACTCGCCGGCGGCGTACGCCGACTTCGCCGAGGAGTGTCTGGAGATGGGCTACCCCGCGTTCAAGGTCCACGGCTGGGGCGGCACCGACGAACGCCGCGACATCGACCGGGAGGTAGCGACGGTCCTCGAACTGGGGGAGCGAGTGGGCGACGAGATGGACCTGATGCTGGATCCGGCCTGCGAGTACGAGACGTTCGCCGACGCCCTCGAAGTCGGGAAGGCCTGCGACGAGGCAGACTTCCTCTGGTACGAGGACCCCTACCGAGAGGGTGGACTCTCCCAACACGGCCACCGGACGCTCCGCGAGCGGATCGACACGCCCCTCCTGCAGGGCGAACACCTCCGCGGTCTCCCTCCAGACGGATTTCGTCGCCAGCGAATCGACGGACTTCGTCCGCGCGGACCCCGAGTACGACGGCGGTATCACCGGCGCGATGAAGATCGCTCGCGTCGCCGAGGGGTTCGGCCTCGATGTGGAGTATCACGCGACATGTCCCGCGCGGCGACACTGCATGGCGGCGACGCGCAACACCAACTACTACGAAGTCGCGCTGGTCCACCCGAACTGCCCGGCGACGCGCCACGTTCCGGCCTACGACGGTGGCTACTCGGAGCGACTCGACTGCATCGATTCGGACGGCACCGTCCCCGTTCCGGACGACCCCGGACTCGGCGTCGACATCGACTGGTCGTACGTCGCGGACAACGCCATCGAGAAAACGGTGTACGAGTGATCGACCGGGAGACGCCCGCTCAGGTGTAATCGGGCTCTCGCCCCTCGCTGATGGCGTCGATGCTCTCGCGGAAGTCGGGGTGATCGAAACACTGGTAGTCGAGCAGGTAGCGGAACTCGTTGCTCTCGTCGAGCGATTTGCCCTCGCTGGCTTTGAACGCCCGCTTGGTCTGTTCGAGCGCGTGGGGGCTTTTCTCGGCGATCGGGTCGACGATCTCTTCCGTGGCGGCGTCGAGTTCCGCCCGGTCGACGAGGCGGTTGTAGACGTCGGCTTCGAAGGCCTTGGACGCGGCGAGGTCGTTCCCGGTGAAACAGAGTTCGCGCACGAGCGCGTCGCTGAGGTTCTTCGAGAGGCGTTCGAACGGCGGGACGAGAGCGACGTTGATCTCGCCCAGCGTGAGCGAGGCGTCGTGGCAGGCCACCCGGATGTCGGAGGCGAGGGCGATCTCGGCCCCGAGTCCGACGGCCGCGCCGTTTAGCTTCGCCACCACCGGCACCTCGCAGGTCTCGATGGCCCGTTTCACCTCGTCGGTGGTGCGGATGTACTCCAGTTCGGCGGCCGGGTCGTCGGCGCGCGCGCCGAACTCCTCGAAGTCCGCGCCGGCACAGAAGGTGTCCCCGCTGCCGGTGAGGACGACGACGCGGACGGCGTCGCGGGCGGCCGTCTCGCGGACAACGTCGCGCACCTCCTCGACCATCGCCATCGACATCGCGTTTTTCACCTCGGGCCGGTCGAACGTGATCGTCGCTCGGTGCGCGTCGGGTCGAACGTCTACTGCTACCGTCATTCGCCCCTCGGTTTACGACGGGGGACCATAAACTCTAGTCCCAGACGACGAACGCGACGACGAGGGTCACCGCGAGGCCGACGAACGTGATGCCGGCCGTTCCGAGGAAGGCCAGTTGCAACGACAGTCGGTCGGCGACGACGCCGAGGACGACGGGGCTGACGGCCCCGCCCAGCGCCGTCGACGTGTTCGTGACCGCAAAGAGGGTCCCGCTCTCCTCGGCGGACGTCGCTTCGGCGGTCAGGGCGTTGACGGCGGGATAGAGCGAGTACATAGAGATGCCGAGGACGGCGAAGACGACGGGGAGCAGGAGGCGGTCGATGGGGACGTAGACGAGCGCGCCGACGAGGAGCGTCGCGACGAGAAAGCAGGCGGCGGTGAACATCGTGCGGTCGACCTCGTCGACGACGTAGCCCGCGAGCATCGACGTCGCGCCGGCGGCGACCATCATCACCGAGAGCATGGTGTTGCCGAAGACGGAACTCGTCCCGAGGACGTCGATGACGAAGACGGGCGTGAACGTCTGAATCGCCCGGAGTTCGGCACCGGCGACGAAAAACAGAACGGCGAGGACGAGGACGGTCCGGGAGCGGAAATACCGGAGGGAGCTGGCGGCCGTCTCTCGCAGTTCGAGCTCCGCCTCGCGCAGGTCCGCGGGGAGGGCGGCGAGCGATCGTCCGCCGACGGTGATACGGGGAGAGAGGCGCGGGTAGGCGACGTGGAGGAGGACGGCGTAGCCGAAGCCGACGGCGGCGGAAGTAAGCAGCGCGGTCCGCCAGTCGGCGGCGACGGCGACGGTCGTGAGGAGGATGGGGGCGCTGACCGACCCGAGGTTGCCGAGCATGCTGTGGATGCCCATACTCCGACCGTACGTCGTGTCGGACTCCACGTCGCTGATGAGCGCCATCCCGGTCGGGTGGTAGGTGCTCCCGCCGAGGCCGGCGATGGCCATCCCGAGGACCATCAGCGGATAGTCGGTGGCGACGGCGGTGAGGGCGATTCCGAGCGAGAGGACGACCATCCCGCCGGAGAGGAGATACCGCGGGTCGTAGCGGTCTTTCAGTTTGCCGACGGGCAACTGGACGATCGAGTACATCGCGAAGTAGACGAACACGAGGAGGCTCGCGTCGGCGTAGGCGATAGAGAGGTCGGAGACGACGAACGGCAACAGCGGCGGGATGACGATGCTGAAAAACTCGTTCATCCCGTGGGTGAACCCGATCAACGAGATGAACCGCGGGTTGTCGATGCGGACGAGCGATCGAACCGAATTCGCGAGGCGCGTACTCACAGGTATCACTACGATAGATGACGACTCCGTCACTTAAGCGTGAACACTGCGGCAACGACGCTCCCGTCGCCGAAACGTTGATTGCGTCTCCCGGTGGGTGTCCGGTCATGCCACGGGACCCACGCGTGCTCGTTCTCCACGAGCTACCGGCGGAGACGACCGAAGGAATCGACGACCTGACCGACGCGATTCGGCGCGAACTTCCGGACGTCCGGCTCGACGTCGCCGAGGATTACGCCGACGGCGTCCGGCGCGTCACGGACGCCGACGTCGTCGTCTCACACACGCCGACGGGGGAGCTGCTGGACGAAGCCGACGGCCTCCGGTGGATACAGGGTCTCAGTGCCGGCGTCGACCACTACGACGTCGACCGGATGCGCGAGATGGGGATCGCGGTGACGACGGCGTCGGGGGCGAACGCCAACGCCGTCGCCGAGACGACGATGGGGTACGTGCTGACGTTCGAACGGGAGCTCCACCACAGTATCCGACAGGCGCGGGAAGCCGAGTGGCGACTCCGGATCGGGGGCGAACTCCGGGACAAGACCGTCGGCTTGCTCGGCGTCGGCGCGATCGGGAGTCGCGTCGCCGAACTCGCCGACGCGTTCGACATGACCGTCCTCGGGATGAAGCGGAACCTCGACGACGCGCCCGCCGCCGTCGACGACCTGTTCGCGCCGGACGAACTCCACGCCCTCCTCGGTCGGTCGGATTACGTCGTCGTCGCGTGTCCGCTCACCGAGGAGACGCGCAATCTCCTCACTATCAAGGAGTTCACGTCGATGAAACGCGACGCCGTCCTCGTCAACGTCGCGCGCGGCGAGATCGTGAACCAGCGCCACCTCGAAGCGGCCGTCCAGCGGGGGTTCATCGGCGGTGCGGCCCTCGACGTCTTCGAGACGGAGCCGTTACCCTCCGACTCGCCGCTGTGGACGCACTCGGACGTCGTCGTCACGCCCCACTCCGCGGGCGCGAGTTCGAACTATCTCGCCGGCTGTGCCGAGGTGTTCGCCGAGAACTACCGCCTGTTCGTCGAGGGGCGGGCCGACGAGATGCGCAATCGCGTCGTTTAGCGCTCGTGTGAGCGCCGGTTCAGGAGCGACTCGGTTTCGAGGACTTCCTCGACCGGAAACGCCCGTTCGAGCGCCTCCTTCGTGAGTTCGACGCCGTCGGGCGACGTGTTCGCGACGATGTCGGTCGCGGCGGCGCGGACCGTCTCGTCCAGTTCGTCGGGGTCGCAGGCGGCGGCGACGAGGCCGACGTCTTCGGCTTCCGTCGCCGAGAGGTCGCGCCGGGTGAAGAGGAGTTCCCGCGCCCGGCCGTCGCCGACGACGAGCGGGAGGAGGCGGGTCGACGCGTTGGTCGGCGTGACGCCGAGTTCCGTCTCCGGGAGGCGGAAGGTCGTCCCGTGGGCGGCGTACCGCAGGTCGAACGAGAGCGCGAGTTCGAAGCCGCCGCCGACGACGTAGCCGTGAAGTTTGCCGATGACGACGCCGGAGAACGCGCGAACCGCGCGGGTCGCGTCCTGGAAGTTGTCGATGCGTTCGACGCCGCTGTCCTCGTCTACGTCGGCACCCGAGCTGAACGACTCGCCCGCGCCCTCGACGACGAGGACCCGACAGTCGCCGTCGGCGTCGCGGACGGCGTCGGCGAAGTCGGCGAGGAGGTCGGTGGTCAGTGCGTTGTGGCGGTCCGGTCGATTCAGGACGAGTCGGCGGACACCGTCGTCTCCGTGGCGGGTTTCGAGGTGTGCCATGGCCGAGACAGGCAGCCGTCCGGTATATACCCTGGGGCATAGTTTCAAGTCCGTCCCTTCCGAGGTAAGGACGATGACGACGAGCAAGCGCTACTACCAGGACTTCGCCGTCGGCGACGCCGCGGAGTCGTCCGTCGCCCGAACGGTGAGCGAATCCGACGTGTACTCGATGGCCGGCCTGACGGGGAGTTACAACCCCCTGCACACGGACAAGGAGTACATGAAAGAGACCGAATTCGAACGCCCCATCGTCCAGAACACGCTTCTCATCACTCTGATGGAGGGGTTGAGCAAGCGCATTCCGGAGTGGGACCCGGACATCGTCGCCGCCTACGGCCGCGAAGGCTACCGGTTCGTCAACCCGGTCTTCGTCGACGACACCGTCCACCTGGAGGCCGAGGTCGTCGACAAGCGCGAGAAGGAAGGCGGTCGGGGGATCGTCTCGTTCAAACACGACCTCTACAACCAGGACGACTCGCTCGTCGCGACCGGCGAGTATCTCCTGCTCCTCGAAGCGACGCCGGAGTGAGCGGGCAGAGAAACGCACGGACGCCCCGCCGCGAACGCCCCGCTCGTCCGGCGTTCGCGCCGACGAAATCAACTAAATTTTACTTCTTCGATACGATCTGGAATCCCGCGGAAATACGCCAGTATTCGCCGTATATGGATCTATTCTATATTATCGAATTTCATTTTACTATATTTCTACTATAATCATGCCGAGAATAATTTATTTGCTAAACTAGAATTTCGGAGTTAATACGCGACAGCGACTGTGTCTGGTCGCGAGCGGTCGAAGAAAAATTCGGTATCGTGTGCGGTTCAGTCGTCCGCGGGCGCGGCACCGCTGCCGGACTGGTGGCGCTGTTTCGTGAGCGTCAGTTTGCCGCCGGCGGCGAGGATCTCGCGTTCGCGCTCGGAGGCCTCGAGTTCGGCGGTCGCCTCCCAGTCGTCGTTGACGCGGACGGTGAACTCCTCTTTCCCGTTCGCGACGGCCTCGGCGATGTCGTCGACGACTTCGATGTCGTCGCCCTGCTCGATCTTCTCGTAGGTGTCCTCGTCGATGGTGAGCGGGAGGATGCCGAAGTTGAACAGGTTCGCCTTGTGGATGCGGGCGAAGCTCCGTGCGAGGACGCTCTCGATGCCGAGATACATCGGACACATCGCGGCGTGTTCGCGCGAGGAGCCCTGCCCGTAGTTCTCGCCGGCGACGAGGAGGCCGCCGTCGGCCTCGCGGGCGCGGTCCGCGAACGTCTCGTCGACGCGCGAGAGGGTGAAATCGGAGAGGCGCTCGATGTTCGAGCGGAACTTGAGGATGTCCGACGTGGCCGGGATGATGTGGTCCGTCGTAATGTTGTCCTCCATCTTGAGGAGCGCCTCACCCGCGATGTCGGATCCGAGCGGGTCCTTCAGCGGCACGTCGCCGATGTTCGGGCCCTTGATGAGTTCGTCGTCGATTGCCTCCTCGGGTTCGATGATGTCGGCTTTCCCCGCGTCGTACTTGTCGGGGAGTTCGACGCCGGGGGCTTCGAGGTCGTCGAGTTCGTCCGCGAGGTCGCGCGGATCGACGATCTCGCCGGCGATCGCCGCGGCCGCGGCGACTTCCGGCGAGCAGAGGTAGACGTTGTCGTCCTCGATGCCGGAGCGACCCTCGAAGTTGCGGTTGAACGTTCGGACCGAGACGGAGTTGGAGGCGGGTACGTGGCCGATGCCGATACACGGGCCACAGGTCGCCTCGCTCACGTTGACGCCGGCGGCCATCATCTCGGCCGTCCAGCCCCCGCGAGCGAGGAGTTCGCTGGCCTGCTTGGAGCCGGGGGCGACGATCATGTCGGTCGATTTGGCCACTTCGCGGCCCTCGACCATCTTCGCCGCCGGGAGGATGTCCTCGTAGCCGCCGTTCGTACAGGAGCCGACGATGACCTGTTCGACGTCGGTGCCGGCCACTTCGCGGACGGGTACGACGTTGTCGGGCATCGACGGCTGCGCGATGAGCGGTTCGAGGTCCGAGAGGTCGACGACGATCTCGTCGGCGTACTCGGCGTCCTCGTCGGGGGCGAGTTCGACGTACTTGTCCCCTCGGCCCTGCCGTTCGAGGTAGTCTTTGGTCTGCTCGTCCGTCGGGAAGATGCTGGAGGTAGCGCCGAGTTCGGTCCCCATGTTCGTGATGGTGGTCCGTTCGGGGACCGTGAGCGACTCGACGCCCGGCCCGGTGTATTCGAACACCTTGCCGACGCCGCCTTTCACGGAGAGCCGGCGAAGCAACTCGAGGATGACGTCCTTCGCGGAGGCCCAGTCGGGGAGTTCGCCTTCGAGGCGGACGTTGACGACTTCCGGCATCTCGACGAAGTACGCCCCGCCGCCCATGGCGACGGCGACGTCGAGGCCGCCCGCGCCGATGGCGAGTTCGCCGAGGCCGCCGGGCGTCGGCGTGTGCGAGTCCGACCCGAGCATCGTCTTGCCGGGAGCCGCGAAGTTCTCCTTGTGGACGTTGTGACAGATACCGTTGCCGGGGCGGGAGAAGTACGCGCCGTAGGTCCCGGCCGCAGAGCGGAGGAAGCGGTGGTCGTCGGTGTTCTTGAAGTCGAACTGGTAGGTCTGGTGGTCGCAGTACTGCGCGGCGAGGTCGGTCTGGACTTCGTCCATCTCCAGCGCTTCGAACTGGAGCCAGACCATCGTCCCCGTCGTGTCCTGTGTCAGCACCTGATCGATCTCGATGCCGATCTCCTCTCCGGGTTCGAGTTCGCCCTCGACGAGATGGTCGTCGAGAATTTTTTCGGTAAGCGTCTGTCCCATAACGTCCGTTCGTCGGGCTTGCTCGGATATAAATCCCGTGTGTTTCCCCTTCGATAAACCATGATAAACGGGCGCTATCCTGCAATTCTTGCGCGTTCGCGGGTGTGACGTCGGATCGGAACGGCCGCCCTGTGGCCCGGTCGCGTCGCTCCCTGTCGGCAACGTTTTGACGACGCGTTCGACTGGTCGAATATGTTCCGCGCCGGCACGTTCGTCGCCGACCACGTCCGTCCGCTGACCGCCGACCAGGTCCAGCCCAACGGCGTCGATTTACGCCTCGACGCCGTCTTCGAACAGGTCGAGCCGGGCCGCATCGACCGGGAGGAAAGACCGTCGGCGACCGCCGCGAAGTGGACGCCGACGACGGCGTCTACCGCCTCGACGCCGGCGGCTACGTCGCCCGCTACGCCGAGACGGTCCACATTCCCGAGGGCCACGTCGGCTTCGTCTACCCGCGGTCGTCGCTCATGCGCAACTCCGGTATGCTCAACACTGCCGTCTGGGACGCCGGCTACGAGGGACGGGGCGAGGGACTGATGCAGGTCCACCACCCGATCAGGATACAGGCGGGCGCGCGCATCGCGCAACTGGTCCTCGCGAAGGCCGACCACGACGACACGTACGACGGGGACTACCAGGCCGAGAACGTCTAGACGTGTCGCTTCTGTTCCGCTTCCCGGAGTTCGACGCGCCGGATCTTGCCGCTGGAGGTTTTGGGTAGCTCCGGGATGAACTCGATCCGGCGGGGGTATTTGTAGGGGGCCGTCTCGGCTTTCATGTACTCCTGGAGCTCCGCCGCGAGGTCGTCGCTCCCCTCGTAGCCGTCGGCGAGGACGACGTACGCCTTGACGACGTTCCCGCGTTCCTCGTGCGGACTCGCGACGGCGGCCGCCTCGGCGACGGCGGCGTGGCCGACGAGGGCGTCTTCCACCTCGAAGGGGCCGATGCGGTAGCCCGCCGAGATGATGATGTCGTCGGCACGGCCCTCGAAGAAGAAGTAGCCGTCCTCGTCCACCGATGCGAGGTCGCCGGTGCGGTAGTAGTCGCCGCCGAACGTGCGCGCGTCGTACTCGGGCTTTTCGTAGTAGCCGTCGAAGATGCCCGGACAGTCGACGGGGACGGCGATCTCCCCGATTTCGCCCGGCGCGGCCTCCGTCTCCTCGTCGGTGTCGATGACGGTCGTCCCCATCCCGGGGGCGGGTTTGCCCATACTCCCCGGCTTCACGTCGATGCCGGGGTAGTTGGTGACGAGGGCGACGGTCTCGGTCTGGCCGTAGCCGTCTCGCGGCGTCACGCCGAACGCCGCCTCGAACGCCTCGATGGGTTCGCGATTGAGCGGTTCGCCCGCCGACACCGCTTCGGTGAGCGACAGGTCGTACGATTCGAGGTCGATCTGCGTGAACATCCGGTACTGCGTCGGAACCGCACAGAGCCGGGTCACGCCCTCTTCTGCCATCAAATCGAGAAACGTCTCGGGGTCGAACTCCCCGTCGTAGACGAACTGCGGCGCGCCCGTGGTGAGGCCGACGCCGACCGGGCTCCAGAACCACTTGGCCCACCCCGTTCCCGTCGTCGCCCACATGAGTTCGCCCGAGAAATCCGTCTCCCGCGTGTACCCCCACCAGTACGGCCCGTTGACGCGTTCGAAACAGCGCATCCACCGGTGGCGGTGGAGGACGGGTTTCGGCTGGCCGGTGGTGCCGCTGGTGTAGTTGATGGACATCGGGTCCGACGCGCCGAGTTCGGGGCCGTCGTGGCGCTCGCTCCGCCCGGCGAGCAGGTCGGCGTACGACTCCCACCCTCCTTTCCGCCGTCGAGGACGATCCGCGTCGCGAGGGGCGTGTCGTCGATGACGGGGTCGACCATCTCCGTCAGCGAGTCGTGACAGACGACGGCCGTCGCCTCGCAGTCCGTCGCGCGGAACTCGACGTCGCTGGCCGTGAGCATCGGCGAACACGGGACGACCACCGCTCCCCGTTTCAGGACGCCCAACTGGACGGCGAAGGCGTCGGGGTGGCGGGGGAACAGATGCATCACGCGGTCACCGCTCCCGACGCCTACCTCGGCGAGAGCGTTGGCGAAGCGGTTCATGTTCGCCCGCAGGTCCGCGTACGTCCGCTCGACGCGGGCGCCGTCCTCGTCGCGGAAGCGAACGGCGAGGCGGTCCCCGAAGGCGTCGGCGTGCGATTCTATCGTCGACGGGAGCGTGTAGTCGTCCGGGACGTCCCACTCGAACTCCGTCCGTGCTTCCTCGTAGGCGGTAGCCATACCCGAAAGTGTACAACTGACTGAAACATATATGTTGTGCTAACGCGTGTCATGGGGTTTGTACGCCCGGCGTTCGCTACAGGCGGAGTCGAGAGAGGCCGGCCGTGCCTGCGGCACGGTGACGGCTACAGATCGGATTCGCCGGACCGAGACGTCGTCACGAACACGCGGCGTTCCTCGAAGAGGAACTCGTCGAGCAGCGCGGTCACGAAGACGAGCGCTTGCAGGCCGAAGTACAGCCAGAGCGTGAACGGGGCGAGATACTCGAGGGGTGGTGGTCCAGGCCGGCCATCGCGTCGCGGAGGAAGATCAGATACGCGACGAAGACGGGGGCGACCGGAAGCAGCAGCCACAGGACCCAGTCGTTCGTCAGGTACGTCAGGGTGGGCACCCCGCGGACGAGGTACCAGCCTGGAAGCGGGAGGAGGAAAACGAGCAGTGCGGGGACGATCGCGTACGCGAACGTGAACGTGGCATCGATCTTCGACCGCGGCGACACCGTCGACGCGGTCGGCAACGACGTGAGGTAGCATTTCGCCACTTGCATCCACCCTCGCGCCCACCGCTTGCGTTGGCTCCACCACGATCGGAGGGTCGGTGGGTTCTCCTCGTAGGAGATGATTCCCGGATCGACGCGGAGTCGCTTCCCGGCGGCGTGAATCCTCGTCGACATGTCGATGTCCTCGACCAACATCTCCTCGTCGAACAGGCCGACTTCCTCGAACACGTCGGCCCGGAAGAACACCTGACCGCCGCCGAAGACCGTGAACCCACCGAGCCGTTCCCGACCGTAGAGGTCGGCCATTTCGGCGATGTGCCGTTCGACGGTCGCGTGGAGGCTCACGAGCGACTCGGCGGGGTTCTTGCCGTAACACCGGCCCTGAACACACCACGTCTCCTCGTCGTGGAGAAACCACGACACGGCCCGTCGGATCGCGTCGGGCTTGAGTCGGTGATCGGCGTCGATCTGGCCGACGATGTCGCCCGTCGTGAACTGGAGGGCGTAGTTGACGGCCCGCGCTTTCGCGCCTTCGGGATCGTCGTGTTCGATGGCCCTCACGTGTGCGTACTCCGCCGCCGCTGCTTCGGCGATGTCGGCCGTCTCGTCGGTCGATTCGGCTTCGTAACAGATGATGAGATCGAGTTTGTCCGTCGGATAGTCACCCCGATTGACCGCGTCGATCGTGTCGGCGAGGACCGGCCCCTCGTTGTACGCGGGGACGACGATCGAGACGGTCGGGAGCGTGACGTCGGCGGGGAGCGAGGGGACGGTCGGCCACGAAAGCGACAGGATCGACCCGAGCACCGCTCGGCCGATGAGCAGGTAGAGCGAAACGAGCACGAACGTGTGGACCACGTCCGAATACCCACCGAACAAGAAATCGGGAAGCAGCCACGCACCGACGAGGAGGCCCGTACTCACCAGATAGATGGCGGTTTTGCTGCGGGATCGATCGATCTCTTCCAGCGGCCGGGAATTCATGGGGGAAGTCGACTCTGGTAATGAGTTAAAAGTATGGGAGGCGGACGCGACGGCCGATTCGCCGATGCGAACGCGGAGCCGCCACAGCACCGGGTCGCTTCGACGGGGTTATTTGCCGCGTCGCCCCCGCGTGGTACACATGACGGGACGCGTTGGGTCGAGTTCTCGGGCGGCAGGTGTCGTCCCGGAGGGTCGTCGCCGGCGTCCGGAGGGTCGTCGCCGACGTCCGGAGGGTCGCTACCGATGAGGTTCGTCCTCGCGATCGGCAGTACCGCCACTGCGCGCATCGACGGTATCAGCGCGGCAGGCGCGACCCCCGACCTGATGGTCCACACGCCCAGCGCGGACGCGGAGATCCTCACGTACGGACGGCCGACCCACGCGCCGGTCGCGCCCGTGAGCCCCTCCGGCTGTCCGACCCCGGCGGTCGTGACCCGTGCAGCGCGCGAACTGCTCGGATTCGACGTCGCCGTCGTCGACGCGGGGACGGCGAGCACGACGACCGCACCGACGGTCGGGCTCCCCGGAGAGGCGGGTGCCGACGTTCGCGCTGCCGCGGCCGTCCCGGCGGCAGCGGCGAAATTCGACGCCGCCCGGGCGTACGGGTCGTCACTCCCCGACAGTGAACTCGTCCTTGCGGAGACGATTCCCGGCGGGACGACGACGGCGATGGGGGTCCTGACGGCGCTCGGCGAACGCGCTCGGGTGTCCTCGTCGTTCTCGGACAACCCGACGCGCCTCAAGCGGGCCGTCGTGTCCGAAGCACTCGACGCGAGCGACCTCTCGCCCGGCGGTGCCGCCGGTGACCCGCTCGGGGCCGTGCGTGACGTGGGTGACCCCGTACTCGCCGCGCTCGCGGGGCTGACGGTGGGGGCGCTGGAGACCGGCACGGACGTCACGCTCGGCGGCGGGACGCAGATGAGTGCCGTGGCGGCACTCGTCCGTCACTTCGGGCTCACCGAGACGGTGACCCAGGCGACGACTTCGTTCGTCGCGGCCGACGACACCGCGGCCGTTCGCGCCCTCGCGGACGCGCTCGACGTCGACCTGCTCGTGACGGATCCCGAGTTCGCCGGATCCGACCACCCCGCGATGGACGCCTACGTCCGTGGCGAAGCCAAGGAGGGCGTCGGTATGGGCGGCGCTCTCGCCCTGACGGCGGGGACACTCACCGACACGCCGACCCCGCCCATGCGCGCCCTGCGTAACCGAGTCGTCACCGTGTACGACCGCCTGCTCTCGACCGCACCGGACGACCATCCAGCGACGGACGCCGTCGGAAGCGCCTCGGAGTGACGACCGGGCGGCCGGACGTCGTGCAGTGTGGACGCTATTCGTCGGCGACGCCGACCGCCCGAACCGGAGCGCCGTCGCCGCCGAGTGCGAGCGGGTAGGCACGCAACTCGAATCGCTCGGGGACGCGCTCCAGGCCGGTGAGGTTCTCGAAGACGAGGCAGTCGTTGCCGAGCAGCTCGTGGTGTGCCTCGAAACCCGTCGGTTCGTCGCTCCCGCTCCGCGGCGACGGCGTCGGATCGGGATTCAGCGTGTCCACGCCGACGTCGTATCCGCGTTCCGCACACCGACGGGCGGTTTCGGGCGCGACGTACGGATGATCGAGATACCGATCGGTCCCCCAGTGGTCGTCCCAGCCGGTGTGGAAGGCGACGCATTCGACGTCGGTTTCGGGGACGCGCTCCGGCGGAATCGCGTCGCGCGCGCCGAGGTCGCGACAGTCCACTCGGACCGTCTCCAGCACGAATCGGTCGATCGGGAACGCGTCGAGGCCGTCCCCGTCCGGTTCCGTGTGGGTGGGCGCGTCGACGTGCGTGCCGGTGTGGCTCCCACACTCGATCGACGTCACCCGGTAGCCGTCCGCCTCGAACACGGCCGTCGGCGAGAGTCGTACCTCGGGATCGTCCGGAAACGTCTGCATCCCGTCGGCGAGTCGCTGCGAGAGATCGTACACGCGGAGTCGGTCTCTCGGCCGACGTAAAACGGTACTTCTCCCGGCGGCACGGCTATCCACGGCGTGACCGGTGACACGCAACTCCCCCGCGAACGTCGCTTCGAGCGCTCTTCCCTGCTGCCTGTGGACCGGACCGGGCCGCGTCCCTGAAGTGGCCGACGTCCGTACGCGACCGGCGAACGCAGCACGGACCCGAAGAGGACGTACGTGACCGGTATTTGATCGTTCGAACGGGGATACTCTCATCCCAATATTATCACGAACCAGATGACCTGATGACATATTTTCATTGGCTTAAAACCGCGGAGAAGTATCTATGCCGCGTCTCTGCCAGGATTCTCGCTACCGAAGCACTAGAAACCTTAACATACGTTTATACCGGGCTGCCAGTGATATACCGGAGAATGTTGTCGGCGAAGATATGTATATCAACGTGTGTTAGAGTATTGTTGTCGCATGCCATGGGATGAAAATTGGCGGCGTGCGGATCGAATGGACGCATCGGAACTAGAGTACGAACTTTTCCGAAATAAACAAGCTTGGAAAATCTGTTTCTACTTCTCGATCCTTCCGATAATCCATTTCGTTCTCCTTCACACGGTCGGGAAAGAGCCAGTCTTGATCGCTGGCTGGCCGCTCCTGCTCTGGGAAATAGTCGCTGTCGCCCTGGCCTACGTCGTCGGCCTGTATATCCTCATCAGGCTCCCTGAGAAACGGAAATTCGACGAAACCGATCAGGAGGTGTCGGAATGACGTCGCCCACGGTCCTGCAGTTGCTTCCGACGGACATCGCGAATATCATCCAGGCGAACTACACGACCATTACGGCCGTCCTCGTCCTCTATATCTGTCTCTTCTTGGTTCTGACGTATCTCGCAAACCGGGATCGCAAGGGAAGTCTGGTCGATTACTCGGTCGCGTCCCGGACCGTCGGCGTGTTAGTGACGACGCTCACGCTGTTCGCGACGATCAATAGCGGCGTTGGATTGGCCGGGTTCCCGGGAACGATCTACACTGTCGGGGCTCCGTTCACGGTAATGGCCATAACGGGCTTCGCGATCGGATCGGGTCTCATCTGGTATTTCGGCCGTCGAATCTGGATCCTCGGCCGGGAATACAACTACGTCACACCCGGGGATTTGCTCGGGGAGTACTACCAGAGTGACACGGTTCGGGTCTACACGGTCGTCGTTAGTTTGCTCTTCAACATCACCTACTCGGTGGCACAGTTGACTGCCGGGGGCATTCTAATACACGTCCTTTCCGGCGGCGTCGTCGCCGTGGATACGGGAGTGATCATCGTCGCAGCGGTGATCGTGCTCCACGTCATCACTACCGGATACCGGGGTATCGCGTGGCTCGACACCCTCAATGGAGCCATCATGCTGATCGTACTGAGCGCGTTCTTGGTCGGCATTTACCTCCATGGCGGCGGGTTCTCCGACGTCATTACCGCCATCGGTGATGACACGAACGCGTTCATTACAGTACCCGGCTCCGTCGGTGCGTTCCCGGTCTTCAACATCTACGGTACCGGTATCGGGTTCTTAACGTCCCTCGCCGTCATGACGCCGGCCGCGTGGCTTCGATTCTACGGCTCCGACGAACGGGATAGCTTCGTCGGCCTCGGAATGGGGATCTTGCTCGCGTTCGCCTTCGTGAACATCATCATCTTCTGGATCGGTGCCTACGGGAGAGTGGTCTTCCCGAACCTCGAAAATCCGGACTTCGTCTCCTCGCTGTTGGCGTTCGAGATTCTCCCGATCTATCTCGCGGCGCTGTTCCTGATCGCGCTGCTCGCTGCAATAATCTCGACTACGGACTCGTATATACACGCTCTCTCGGTCACCGTCGGGCGCGACTTCGTTCGAGCACTTATCAAAGAGGACCTGTCCGACCGAGAGGAGTTGATTACCGACTACCTCATCGTCCTTCTGGCCGGGGTGGTCGCTGTAATCATCGCCTTGAATTACCGAGGGCTAATCGTCCCGATCGCCGTGTTCGGCTCGGGGATCGCGATCCACTTAATGCCCATAACGTTCGGTGCGGTAGCCTGGCCACGGGCCTCACCCGAAGCCGCTATCGTCGCCCCGGCGGTCGGTTTGGCTTTCACGTTCGTTTGGGAGTTAGGAGTGGTGAACAATCCGCTGTCGCCGAGCGGAATCCGGGGTCTCTTCCTCGCACTGCTCCTGAACATGGCCGTGTTCGTCGCGGTGAGCTACGCCACGCAACCCGCGTCGAAGGACAAGATCGAGAAGTTCCACGGACTTCTCGACAGGGAGCTCTAATCGGCCCGTCTCTGCCGGGGATAGTTCCTCTGGATTTGCCATTTCTTTCGTTCGCGAGGATACAGGTCTATCAAGGGGTATGTTGCTGACAACATAACATCTAAGACGGGGCGGGTGTCTATGTCGCCCATGGAAGAGATTACCACGGATAACGCGCCGTCGTTCGAAGCAGCACCGCTGTCGCAAGCGACGAAAGTCGGCAATACGATCTATGTTTCGGGTCAATTGGGAATCGACCCCCAGTCCGAGGAGTTAGTGAGTAGCGACGTACAGGAACAGACGAAACAGACGATCGAGAACATTGCTGCCGTTCTGGAGGCGGCAGGTGCCTCTCTCGATGACATCGTCAACACGACAGTATTCCTATCAGACCTGAAGCATTACGACGACGTAAACGAAGTGTACAGTGAGTCGCTGAGCGAGCCCTACCCGTCGCGGAGCGCTATCGAGGTCGGCGATCTCGTGTTGGACGGGGACGTCGAGATCGAGGTAATCGCTCACAAAGACGACTGAGGGCTCACCGAATGCCAACTCTCCATCCGGAAGCCGAGGACTTACTCGAGGAGCTGGGGGACCTGAACATCCCACCGGCACACGCACAGTCACCCTCCGGTGCACGAGAAGCTTCCAATCAGCTATTCATCGATTACCGGAGCGACGTTCCGAAAGCGGACGTGGGAAAGACACACGACATAACCATCGAAGGCTCGGAGGCCGAGATACCCGCTCGGGTGTACGAGCCGGACGGGGACGGTCCACATCCGATACTGATTCACTATCACGGGGGCGGCTGGGTACGCGGGACTATCGACACGTACGACGAATTCTGTCGTTTCCTCACACGGGAAGTGGGCTGTCTCACGATCGCTCCGGATTACCGTCGGGCACCCGAACATCCCTTCCCGGCGGCGGTCGTAGACTCCTATGACACGCTAACGTGGGCGAACGATTACGCTGACGAATTCGATGGTGATCCCTCCCGCATCGCGGTCGCGGGTGACAGCGCCGGCGGGAACTTGTCCGCCGTCATCTCGCTGATGGCTCGGGATGAGGGAGGACCGTCGATCGCCCGGCAGGTTCTGCTCTTCCCCGCTACAAATCACGCCTTCGATACCCCGTCCTACGAAGAACACGCGGACGACCCGGTTCTTCCGAAAGAATCTATGGAATGGTACTGGGACCACTATCTCGAACGGGAACTCGACGGACGGCACCCCTACGCGTCACCGCTTCAGGCGAGGGAGTTAGGCGACCTCCCACCGGCCACCGTCGTAACGGTCGGATTCGACCCACTACGGGACGAAGGAGAGGCGTACGCTAATCGACTCAGTGAGGCGGACGTCCCAGTGAATTACGTCCATTACGAAGACATGTTCCATCTAACCCACCTCTTTCCGGAGCTACAACGAGGGCAAGAAATGCGCGATCAGATCGCTGCGGAACTCGAAGAGTCGCTCCACTGACCCACCGCGTCAGGTGGGAGTGTTTACGCCGATCGTCGCAGACGGTCTGTACGCAGCTGCTCGAACGCGACTGATCGAGAAGACACGCGCGACCCTCTTCCGAGCCCCGCCGTTTCACACCGGAATCGGGTCTCGTGGCTGATATGTGCCGCGTTCAGCTACGAACTGACCGGTGGACGTAGCGTTTCGAGATTCGCATCAGGTACGACAGGCGCGTCGGGGGAGGATCTGCGTCGGACGAATTGAGCCAGGGAGCGGGAAGCGACGCCTCGGTCGCTGCCGAAGCGCGGCGAGTGAATTTTCCCGGCAGCCGCCTCGAACCGGCGGGATAACCACAATTATACCCCTCGTTTACAACTGGTCGATACGATGGTCTCCGGTGGCCTCCTCCCGAATACGCCGCCCGTCAACGTCCTCGTCGTAATCGTCGCGACCGGCTTTATCTGGCTCGGCAGTAGCTGGCTCGAACAGGCAGCCGAACACCTCTCGGCGTACTACGGCCTCCCCGCCGTCGTTCAGGGGTCGATCGTCGTCGCCGTCGGATCCAGCTTCCCCGAACTCGCCAGCGCCGTCTTCACCGCGCTCGACGGCACGTTCGACATGGGCGTCGGCGCGATCGTCGGCTCCGCCATCTTCAACATCCTCGTCATCCCCGCGTTCTCCGGCATCGCATCCGACGGTCACCTCGAGACGAACCGCACTATCGTCTACAAAGAGGCCCAGTTCTACATGATCGCCGTCTCCGCGATGGTCGTCACGTTCGCGCTCGCCGTCATCTACGTCCCCGTCCCCGGCGGCCCCGATCTCGTCGGCCGGCTCACCCGCCCGCTGGTCTCGATCCCGCTGTTGCTGTACGGCCTGTACGTCTTCATCCAGTGGCAGGACGTCAGCGACCACGACGCCCCCGACGCTCCCGACAACATTTCCGTCGGGCGCGAGTGGCTGCGACTCGCTGCCGGCCTCGCCGTTATTCTGATCGCCGTCGAGCAGCTCGTCGGCGGCGTCGAGTCGATCGGCCACACGTTCGGTATCCCCGAGTTCCTCGCCGGCGTCACGATCGTCGCCGCCGCGACGAGCCTCCCCGACGCGCTCGTCAGCGTTCGCACGGCGAAAGCCGACAAGAGCATCACGAGCCTCGGCAACGTCCTCGGGTCGAACACCTTCGACCTCCTCGTCGCAATCCCCGTCGGTGTCCTCATCGTCGGCAGCGCCGCCGTGGACTTCGCGATGGCCGTCCCGATGCTCGGCGTACTCACGCTGGCAACTGTCCTGCTGTTTACGTTCCTGCGAACCGACCTCTCGGTCACCGGCGTCGAGGCGTATACGCTGCTCGCCGCCTACGCCCTGTTCGTCGCCTGGGTCGTCGCCGAAACCGTCGGCGCGACCCACCTCATCAAGGGCGTTTAGGGCGGCACTGAACGGTTTCGTGTGCCGAACGGAATCCGACGGGCGCTCACCACGAACCGAGACAGAACACGTTCGTCACGAACCGAGACAGCACACGTTCGTCACGAACCGAGACAGCACACGTTCGTCGCTAAACCACACAAAACGGACCCGACGGGATTTGAACCCGGTGCGAGACTCGCTTCGCTCGTCTCGCGTGATTCAAACCCCGCGGGTTGCGTCGCTCTCTTCCTCACTACGTTCGTCAGAGAAGCGACGGACCCGACGGGATTTGAACCCGCGACATCTTGGTCCGGAACCAAGCACTCTGTCCACTGAGCTACGGGCCCTCGAACGGGATTACTCGGCTCCGCCGCTTAATCCTTCTGAAACGGCGGCTTCGAGAGCGTGAAACGAGCGCCGGATCAGGGCGCTTCGCCGGTCTCGATGGAGAAGGAGGATTTCGGATAGGCGACGCAGGTGAGGGTGTAACCCTCGTCGAGTTCGTTGTCGTCGAGCATCTGCTGGTCGTTGTGGACCACGTACTCCTCGGCGGGGCCGTCCTGGACCTGTCCGGCACAGGAGACGCACTGTCCCTGCCGGCAGGCGTACGGCAGGTCCCAGCCCTGGTCCTCACCCTGTTCGAGGATGGTTTCGTTCTCGGCGAGTTCGATCGTCTCGCCCTCCTTGACGAACTCGACTTCGAAGGTCTCGGCCTCGTCGTCCGGGACGTCCCACGGGCCGGACTCCGCCTCGGCTTCGCCGCCCTCTTCGAGTTCGGCTCCCTCCTCGCCGCCGGCGACGGCCCCGGCAGCGACGCCCCCGCCGCCACCGCCGATGGCGCGGTTCATGGGTTCGGGGAAGTCCGTCTCTGGCACCGCCGCGGCCCGGCGTTCGAGAAGTTCCTGTGAGATGTCGGTCGTAGGGCTCCATCCCGTCCCCTTCGAGAAGTGCAAGGCGACGGCGACGAGCGTGAGCGCAGCACCGAGCCCCAGACCCACCATATTTACCTCTGCCATGAGCGGCGGTACGGAAGCGGGGTTTAACAGGATTGCGCTTCACCGCCCACCTCGGGGACGCTCGCTTCGCTTGCGCACTGCTCGGCGGGAAAAATCTGGCCCAAAAAGCCGGTCGCTCCCGCCGGTCGCTCGCGGTACAGTAGACCCGAAGCGGCGGCGTCTACTCCTCTCGCCGTGCGATCTCGTGCCGGCCGAAGCCGTAGCGAAGGCGATTGGCGAGTCGGCGCGATAATCGGCCGTCGTCGGCACGACTCCCGAAGCGCTCGGCGAGAGCACCGTAGATGAGCGGCACCGGCACCTCCTGTTCGAGGGCCTCCTGTACTGTCCACGTCCCGGTCGACCCGCCGGCGACGTAGTCGGCGACGTCGCCCAGATCCGAGCCTTCCTCGCGGAACGCCTCCTCGCAGAGTTCGAGGAGCCAGGAGCGGATGACCGCGCCGTTGTTCCACGTCCGCGCGACGGCTTCGAGGTCGAGGTCGTACCGGCCCTCGTGGAGGAGTTCGAACCCCTCGCCGTAGGCCTGCATCAGGGCGTACTCGACGCCGTTGTGAACCATCTTCACGTAGTGGCCGGCCCCGGATTCGCCCATCCGGTCGTGGCCGTCGGACCCGGTCGCCACGGCGTCGAAGACGGGCGTCATCTCGTCGTAGGCCCACTCGGGGCCGCCGATCATCAGCGAGAAGCCGAGTTCCGCGCCGGCGGGACCGCCGCTGGTCCCGCAGTCGAGGTAGGCCGCGCGCGTCTCCCGTGCCCGCCGGGCCGACGCTTCGAAGTGGGAGTTGCCGCCGTCGACGACGACGTCGTCCTCGGAGAGATACGGTTCGAGTTCCTCCAGCGTCGCGTCCACCGCGTCCCCGGCGGGGACCATGAGCCAGACGCGTTTCTCCTCGCCGAGCTGGTCCGCGAGGTCGGCGACGCCAGCCGCCGGGTCGGCACCCGCGTCGGCGGCGGTCGCCACCGCCTCCGGGTCGACGTCGTAGGCGACGACGCCGTGGCCCGCCGCGAGCGCTCTGTCGACGACGATCTGTCCCATCCGTCCCAGTCCGATGACGCCCAGTTGCATGGGTTGGCGTCTACCACGCGCGGAGGTAGTGGTTGCGGTTCGAGGCGGCTTGGCGCTGGCTTTAGGCGGCCCGAGGCCCTACGGTGGCCCGTGACGCTCGCCGACTTCGCGCGCACCGACGTCCTGACTGCCGCCCCCGACACCCCCGTCGACGACGTCGCCGCCGCGATGCGCGACCACGACGACGATTTGGTGGTCGTCCTCGACGAACAGCGACCGCTGGGGGCGCTCACGGCCGCCGACCTGGGCCGGGCGTTCGTCGCGGGCGAGCGCCTCGCCGACCGGCGGGCGGCGGACCTCCTCGCGGGCGATCCCGTGACCGTCCGCGCGACGGCCGACCGCGAGGCGCTCGTCGACGCGTTCGACGACGAGGCGGTCGAACGGGCGCTCGTCGTCGACGACGAGGGCGGCTTCGTCGGCGTCGTGACCCTCCGCGACGCCCTCGTCCAGTACGGCCGGGAACTGGAGGCGGCGTTCGACCTGCTGGAACGGCGCTGACCGCCGCCGTTTTGGCTCCGCCGCCCGACCCGAGCGCATGGACGACCGAATCCGCAACCACGCCGAGGTACTGGTCGACTGGAGCGCCCGCGTCGAATCCGGCGACGACGTCGTCGTGAGCGTCGCCGAAGGCGCACACGAACTCGGCGTCGCCGTCGCCGAGGCCCTCGGTGACCGCGGCGCGACCTGCCTCTCGCTCTACGGATCCGACGAACTCTCCCGCGCCTACCTCCGCGCCCACGAGGGCGACTTCACGGAGCCCAACGCCGAGCGCGCTCTCTTCGAGGCGGCCGACGTCTATCTCGCCCTCGGCGGCGGGCGCAACACCGCCGCGACGGCCGACGTCCCCGGCAACGTCCGGAGTGCGCACGCCCGCGCCCGAAAACCCGTTCGCGAAGCGCGCATGGCGACCGACTGGGTGTCGACCGTCCACCCCACCCGGTCGCTCGCCCAGCAGGCGGGGATGAGCTACGAGGCCTACCGCGAGTTCGTCTACGACGCCGTCCTGCGCGACTGGGAGTCGCTGGCCGGGGAGATGGCGCGGTTGAAGGACGTCTTCGACGCGGGCGACGAGGTGCGTCTCGTCAAGGAGGGCACCGACCTCACGATGTCCATCGAGAACCGCACCGCGGTCAACAGCGCTGCCTCCGTCGCCTACGACTCGCACAACCTCCCCAGCGGCGAGGTGTTCACCGCGCCCTCGACGGCGGAGGAGGTGTATTTCGACGTGCCGATGACGATCCAGGGCAAGCGCGTCCGCGACGTCCGCCTCACGTTCGAGGACGGCGAAGTGGTCGACCACAGCGCCGGGACGAACGAAGACGTCGTCGACGACGTCCTCGACACCGACGCCGGCGCGCGCCGACTCGGCGAACTCGGCGTCGGGATGAACCGCGGCATCGACAGGGTGACGGACAACATCCTCTTCGACGAGAAGATGGGCGGCACCGTCCATCTCGCCCTCGGCCGGGCCTACGACGCCTGCCTCTCCGACGGGGAGACCGGAAACGAAAGCGCCGTTCACGTTGATCTGATCACCGACGTGAGCGAAGACGCCCGTCTCGAAGTCGACGGCGAGGTGGTCCAGCGAGATGGCCGATTCCGCTGGGAAGACGGGTTCGAATAGCCCTCTAAGGCCCGCTATACGCATTTAATGAGGCGAGCGAAAATATAGACGATAGGCAGTGACAATATGTCAGGGAAAATTTATGTTTGTGGCGCGCCCAGGCACACACGAGAGGTGAGCACCAATGATGCCGATGCCGACGACACCGGACACCTGGTCACGGAGCCTCGACCTCCCATCCCGGCTGTTCGGGCAGGCATTCGGCGAGAGCGGCTACGAGCTGTACGAGGAAGACGACCGGTTCGTCCTCACCATCGACATGCCGGGATTCGAGCGGTCGGACATCGACCTGACGTGGTACGAGGGCCGCCTCGACGTCGCGGCCGAACACGTCGACGAGGAACGGAACCGAAAGCAGACGTTCCACCGGACGTTCCGACTCCCGAAAGACGTCGAAGTCGAGGACGTCTCCGCGGAGTACCACAACGGCGTCCTCGAAGTCGAACTCCCCATCGCGGCCGAGACGACGCGCGGGATCGACATCGAGGTGCAGTAACCGCGCTCTCACCTGTTTTCATCGTCGGTGACGTCGCGTACGCGCCGCTCCGCGTCTCGTCAGTCGGTGCGAAAAGCGGCTGAGAGGAGTAAGCCCCCTTCTGTTCGTCCCGGCATTCGGCTGAGCGTCCGCGCCACTGCCGGACTACCTTCACGGCGCGGACTTGCACCGGTGAGGATTCGCCGTTCCATCCGTTCTCGACCGTCGGCGTGTCCGCCGGCACGGACGCCCACGGGCACGTTTTCCCTCGGTGGGTTAACTCCCCTTCCTCGCGGTCGGGTTCGCACCGGAACGGCGAGACGCCGTCCGGCAGCGCACCTCATCGGTCGGGTCGAGGGGTCTCGTTTCTGTTCCAGAGCCAGTCGTCTCCGACTCCGGGCTTGCGCCCGGTCACCTGTCCGGTCGGTGGGGGGACTTTCCTCATGCCCCGTCGGGGGCACGGGAGCCAGGCTCTCTCTGCCAGTCTAACCTACGGCCGGACGGCGAATAAGCCGTTCGATCGGTGCCTCGCACGCTGGCGGTCGCAGCGACCCGCTCCCGGACGACACCGAACGTATTTGGGTCGCGATTCATGTTGGGCGAATGGAAGCGTTCAAGTTCACGGGGCCTTCCACAGAAGTATGTCCGAGGCGCAGTCCGTTCGCCTCTCCTACGAGGACGGGGCTCGGGCGGTCGAACTGGCGCGGGAATCGGTCGAATCGTACGTTTTGCAAGGACAGCGCGAACAGCCGGGGAGCATGCGCGACGCCTTCTACGCTCGAACGGGCGCGTTCGTCCGAGTGACGTCGACCCGTGGGCGAGGACGCCTCCGTGGCTGTGCGGGGGCGTATCGGGGGAAAGACCAGCTCGGCCACGCCATCGTCGACGCGGCCATCAAGGCCTCGTCGGGCGACTCCTGTGGCTCCGAAATCGAGCCGCCGGAACTCCCTAACCTCAACATCTCAATCTGTGTCGTCTGTAACCACATTCTCACCAACGATCCGCTTTCCGACCTCGAACTCGGCACGCACGGCGTCGCCATCGACGCCGGCAACCAGCACGCCTGGATGTATCCGACGATCCCGGTCGAGAACGGCTGGACCGAAGAGCAGTTCCTCACACACGCCTGCCGGAAAGCCGGCCTCTCGCCGCTGGCCTGGCAGGACGACGACACGATGATCACGCTGTTCGAAGGACAGGTCTTCCGCGAGCGTCCGGACGGGGGCAGCGTCGAAGAACTGACGAACTGCTCACTTCTCCTCGCCGAAGCCGGTTCGCGCCGCGTCAGCGGCGGCGCGCGCCGCCGCCTCGTCGACGTCGAACTCGTAGACCACGTCGCCATCGCGAACCACCGGTTCCAGCAGCGACTCTGCATCCGTCGGGCCGTCGCGGCCCCGCAGGCCGACGTGGTGGCCGCCGTCGGCCGTTCGATACACGTCTTTCGCCCCCGAGAGCTTCCCGCGTTTCGCCGCGAATTCGCCGTCGACTTCGACGATGTCGAGCGCGAAGTCGACCGGGTCGGCGTTCGAGACGTGGCCGCCCACGCCGAAGCCGTCGGCCACGTCGCGCAACGCCCGGAGCGTCGTCGGCGTCAGCCCGCCGCTCACGAACACGTCCACGTCGTCGTAGCCGCGCGCGTCGAGTTCCCAGCGCACTTCGCGGACGATGTGGCGGAAGTCGCCGCGGCGGGACTGCGTCGTGTCCAGCCGGACGCTGTCGAGGCGGTCGCCGAGCGTCTCCGCCGCGCGAAGCGCCTCGTCGACCTCGTCGGAGTAGGTGTCACAGAGCGCCACTCTGGGCACGTCCTCGCCGACTGCCTCGTCGAACGCCCGCCACGCCGCCTCCTGATTCCCCTTCCCGAAGCAGATGAGCAGCGCGTGGGGCATCGTCCCGCCGGCCTCCTCGCCGATGACGTCGCCGGCGGCGACGTGCGAGAACCCGTCGAGGCCCCCACCAGCGCGTTCCGCTCGACGGCCGCGGCCATCGAGGGGTGGACGTGGCGCGCGCCGAACGAGAGGACCGTCGAATCGGGTGCGGCGATCCGGGCCTCCAGGGCCGCCGTGGCGATGCCGCTGGCGTGGGAGAGAAAGCCGAGCAGCGACGTCTCGAACCGCGCGAAGTCGAGATAGCGTCCCTCGATGCGCATGACTGGCCCGCCGTCGAACAGCCGTCCCTCGGGGATGGCGTCGACGTCCACGCCGCGGCCGGCGAGCAACGCCGCGGCATCTTTCACGCCCGCGAGAACCTCGAACTCCCCGTCGGGGAACTGGTCGGCGGTCACCTCGGCGACGACGCGTGGGTTCCGCCCCGCGTGTCGGAGCGTCGTCTCCGTCCGTTCGAAGTACGCGTCGGTGGCCCGCCCGTCGCGAATGGCCTCCGGGCCGACGATGTCGAACTCGGGAGTGGGCATTACTTCGGCTTCGCTCCCTCGACTGAAAAAGGTCACTCGTTCGGCCACCGCCACCGAAATCAGCCTTCACGCCGGTGGACGCCGTCCAGCGCGTCGACGGTCGGCGCGTTGACCACCGTCACCGTCGTCCCGTCGCGACTCACGCGGAAGGCGTCGGCGTACGGTCCCGCCTGCACGACGTAGACGTCCGTCCCGCGCGCGTCGGCGTCCGACCGCCGGACGGCGTCGAATCGCTCACCGAGTATCGCCCGGTACGCCCCCGCGAACTCTCGGGCGTCTCGCTCCGTCTCCCACTCGCTCCGGAAGACGTAGCCGTGGCCGTCGTCGCTCCGGTAGGGCACGACGACGTCGCCCGCCCACCCCGTCGTCAGCGGGTGGGTGTAGTTGAGACGGCGATGGGGGCCGGTCGGGGAGTAGAGGTGACTGCCGTCGATGCGCCCCGTCGCCCGAAGCATGGCGTACAGCGACGCCTCGCCGACGGAGTCGGCCTGCGGACGGCGGTCGAACGGCGACCACGCCGCGTTCGACCGGTCGACGACGGAGACGTTCGCGGGCGTCGCGTCGGGATACGTCTCGGGATGGATGACCTCCGTCGTGCCGTTCGGCGGGCGGGCGTAGGCGTCGTTCACGGCCGTCCATCCGCCGCGACGCCGGAGGGCGTGGACGAACGACGCGCCGTCGCTGTAGGGCTGGTAGACGGCGACGTAGACGTCCATGTTCCCGACGCCACCGGGGGCGTCGTCGGCCGGCCGCGGGACGCATGACCACCCGTCGCGACAGCGCGTCTCGTACAGCTGCTCGACGTAGGTGGCGTCGCCCTCGACGACGGCGTCGGCGGCGAGCGAGCCGTCTCGTGTCGTCGCCCGGGGAATCCGAAGTGCTGGTCCTGCAGGGCGTGGACGAGTTCGTGTGACAGCGTCTGTCGGTCGATCGTCGGCGTCTCGGTGTCGCTCACGACGACGACGCGGTCGGACTGGGGCGAGTAGTAGCCGAGGGTCGACCCGCCGTAGAGCGCCGCGAACGTCTCGGCGACGCTCCGGTCCTCGCCGACGAGAAAGAGCGCTTCCCACACCTGTTCGTTCCACGCCGACGCGGGCGGGGTTTCGGCGTCGTCGCGGTAGTCGTCGCGCGAGCGGAGTTCGACCGGAACCGAGCGCTCGAACTCGAGGCCGCGGACGCGCTCGACGCGGGCCATCGTCCGCGCGACGAACGCCGACCGCTCGCTCTCGTTCAGGCCGTCCGACTGGTCCACGTCGACGGGGTCGTCGTACCAGTAGCCCGCTTCCCACCCCAGTTCGTCGGTGGGTGGATCCTGGCGGTCGGCCCGCGGTTCGGCGTCCGACTCGGGATGGTGTCGGTCGGCCTGCGGTTCGGCGTCCGACTCGGGATGGTGTCGGTCGGCCTGCGGTTCGGCGTCCGACTCGGGAGGCGTTCCCGTCGCGTCCGGCGTCGGTCCGGCGGCCGTCGGCGTCGATTCCGTCGCGCCCGGCGTCGCCGCGGGCGCGGCACACCCCGCGACGGCGACGAGCAACGCGAGGCAGAGACGGAGCTTCACGCCTCGTCAGCGGTGGCGACGACGGAAATCGTTGACGGCCTCAGCGGTGGCGATGTCGCGCGATCCCGACCGCGGCCAGCAGCGCCACGAGAGCGACGAGCGGGCCGAATCCCGGGGCCGAAACGCCGGACGCGCCGCCGTCGGAGCGGACGTCCGTCTCGCCGCCGTCCGACGCCCCGCTGGCGGCCGTTCCGGCGTCGCTCCCGGGCGGACGGATGTCGTCGACGGCGTCGAGGGTCGGTCCGTTAACGACGGTGACCCGGGTGCCGGTCCGCGTCACGCGGAAGGCGTCCGCGAACGACCCCGAGGGGACGACGTAGCGGCCGTCGCCCCGTTTCTCGGCGTCCTGTGCGTCGAGGATGGCGCGATAGGCCCGGCGGAACTGCCGGGCGTCGCGTTCGGTGTCCCACTCGGTCACCCAGACGTAGCCGTAGTCGGTGGTCGACCCGTTCGCCTGTCGGTAGGGGACGACCCGGTCGTTCGCCCACCCGGCCGACGGCTCGGCGTCGTAGTTGTAGAGGTCGAGGGGTCCGTCGGTGCGGGCGAGGCTCCGGACCGGGACCGTGTCGGCGTTCGAGACGCGCGCCTGGTACCAGAACATGACGTACATCGACGCTTCGCCGACGGTGTCGGAGCCGTTCTCTCCTGGTCGGGGAACGGTTCCCATCCGGCGCGCGCGCGGTCGTCGAAGTCGACGGGGACGGGCCGGTCGTCGGTGGTGTGGATGACCTGTTCAGTCGAGACGGGCGGGTCGTCAAAGGCGTCGTTCACGGCGTCCCACCCGCCGCGCTCGCGCAGCCAGTCGACGTAGACCGGCCCGTCGGAGTACGGCTGTAAGAGCGTCAGGAGGATGCCGAGATTCGGCGGTTCGGACTGACCGCCGCTCTCTCCGCGCGGCGTGGCGACGCAGTCCCACTCGTTCCCGCAGCGCTGGGCGTACTGGTGTTCGACGTAGTTGGCTTCGCCTTCGACGACGGCGTCGGCGGCGAGCGACCCGTCCTGCGTTTCTCGCGTCGGCGTGTCGTTGAAGCCGCGGGTCTGGTCCTGCAGGGCGTGGACGAGTTCGTGGACCAGCGTCGCGTTGTCGATGGTCGGTTCGTCCGGCGAGTCGGTGATGATCTTTATCTGATCGTCGGTGGACGAGTAAAAGCCCGAGACGGAACTGCCGTAGGCCGATCCGAGCTTCTGCTGGACGTCGGCGTCCTCGCCGACGAGAAAGAGCGCTTCCCACACCTGGTTGTTCCACGCGCCGAACGACTCGTTCGAACCCCCGTCGTTCGTCCCCTGACGGTACTCCGACCGCGGAATGACGTCGACCGGGACCGACTCGGTGAACTCCTGTCCGCGGACGTGTTCGACGCGAGCCATCGCGCGGGCGACGTACGCCTCCGTCTCCGCGTCCGAGAGGCCGTCAGACTGGTCCACGCCGATGGGATCGTCGTGCCAGTAGCCGTTCTCCCAGCCGATCTCGTCAGTGGGCGGATCCTGTCGGACGGCCTGTGGTTCGGCGTCCGTCGTGGGGTCCTGTCGGACGGCCTGTGGTTCGGCGTCCGTCGTGGGGTCCTGTCGGACGGCCTGTGGTTCGGCGTCCGTCGTGGGGTCCTGTCGGACAGCCGGCGGTTCGGCGTCGGCGTCGACGACCGCCGTCGACTCGCCGGCGGCCGCCGCTGGCGGGACGCACGTCCCGAGGAGGAACAGCACCGCGAGCGCCGCCGCCGTCGGGCGTCGCATACCGCTCGTTCGCCACGCAGACGGAAGTACCTTGCCGCCTGCGGGCGGCGGCGTCGGACGGCGTCGAGCGTGTCGTTTAGGGACGCGCCGGCCGTAGGTCCGCGTATGCCGTACGACCCCGATTCGACCGCCATCGTCGTGATAGACATGCAAAACGGGTTCTGTCACCCCGACGGGAGCCTCTACGCGCCGAGGAGCGAGGCCGTCGTCGACGACGTCGTCGCCCTCGTCGACCGCGCCCGCGAGGACGGCGCACAGATCGTCTACACCCGCGACGTCCACCCGCCGGAGCAGTTCGACGACGCCTACTACTACGACGAGTTCGACCGCTGGGGCGAACACGTCCTCGAAGGGTCGCGGGAGGCCGAACTGGTCGAGGAACTCGACGTGCGAGAGGCGGACCACGTCGTCGAGAAACACACCTACGACGCCTTCCACGAGACGGAACTCGACGGCTGGCTGTCGGCGCGTGGCATCGACGACCTGCTCGTCTGCGGGACGCTGGCGAACGTCTGTGTCCTGCACACCGCCGGGAGCGCCGGTCTCCGGGATTATCGCCCGGTCCTCGTCGAGGATGCCATCGGCTACATCGAAGCGGAGCACCGCGAGTACGCCCTCGATCACGCCGACTTCCTGTTCGGCGAGGTGACGACCCGCGAGGACGTTGCCTTCGACCGATAACAAGGATTAATATCTGAAGTCGGCTGCGTTAACATATGACCGTCGTAAGCGTATCGATGCCCGAGGAGCTGCTCGAACGCATCGACTCGTTCGCGGAGGAACACGGCTACACCGGCCGGAGCGAGGTCATCCGCGAAGCGTCGAGAAATCTTCTCGGCGAGTTCGAGGACAAGCGGTTGGAGGACCGGGAGTTGATGGCCGTCGTGACGGTCGTCTTCGACTACGAGACGACGAGCGTCGAGGAGCGGATGATGTCGCTCCGCCACGACTACGAGGGCCTCGTCGTCGCCAACTTCCACAGCCACGTCGGCAACCACTACTGCATGGAACTGTTCGTCCTGGAGGGGCGACTCGAATCCATCTCGACGTTCGTCGGGAAGATTCGCGCCACCGGCGACACGCTGAGCGTCGACTACTCGGTGATGCCCGTCGACGAGTTCGGCCCCTGAGTCACGAGCCGGGCGCTTCACCCAGCGGACGACGAAGCCGCTGGGAGGGTTACGATGAAGGCGACACCGACGACGCCGAGGACGATCACGTACGCGAACGCGGCGGTCCACGAGAACGCTTCGATGAGCCATCCCGTCAGCGCCGGCGTCACCAGCGACCCGGTGACGGAGAACGTGGTCAACACGGCGAGACTCGTCCCCGCCGTCTCGGCGTCGGCGAGTTCGCTCACGTAGACGTAGAAGACGCCCATGCCGAGTTGGGCGAAAAAGCCCGCTCCGAGGAGGAGGGCGGCGAACGCGCCCGCGTCGGCGATGTTCGTCAGGGCGACGAGGATGGGGAGGGTGAAGACGAACGCCCCGAGGATGACGATCTTCCGCCGGCCGCCGAGGCGGTCCGAGAGCCACCCGCCGCCGGGACGGGCGACGACGCCGCTGAGGGGGACGAGCGCCGTCGCCGCACCTGCGGCGGCCAGGTCGACGCCGAGGCGGCCCGTCGCGTACGCCGGCATCCAGGAGTTGAGAAAGAGAAACAGCGAGAACGCACAGAAACTCGCCGCCGAGACGCGGAGGACGGCGGGGCGTTTGATCGTCTCGCGGAACTGCCGGACCGAGACGGCCGACTCGTTGCGGATCGGACTGTCGACGGCGACGGCGAACGCCACGCTCCCGAGGAGCGTCACGGCCGGATAGACGAAAAGATCGTCCGCCAACCGAACCGGGCGGCGATGAGCGGGCCGGCGTACTGGCCGAGCGCGAACCCCGCGGGCGCGCTGGCGACGAAGAGGCTGGTGCCGAGGGCCCGGATAGCGGTCGGAAAGGCCTGCCGGACGATGTTGGCGTTGGCCGTCCAGACGAAGATGGCGGCCGCGCCGCCGCCGACCCGCGCGAGCAAGAACGCGGGATACCACTGCAGTCCCGCGCCGACGACGGAGGAGGCGACGTAGACGCCGACGCCCGCGGCGACCAGCTTGCGGTTGTCGTACCGGTCGAGCAACAGGCCGCCCGGAATCCCGAGCGCCACCCAACTGAGGTAGACGGCGCTGATCGCGAGGCCGGCGGTGGCCTCGCCGATACCGAAGTCGGCGGCCAGCCGCGGGAGGACGCTCGCCGGCGCGATGACGTACGCGTTGTACCCGACGGAGACCGCGATACAGGCGGCGAGGACGAACCACGCGCGGCGGTGGCCGGTCATGCGACTCCCTCCCGGACGGCAGCGACCATCTCTCAGACGGTCCCGTGGTACGGTAATAAAAGCGTCCGTGCCGGCACTCACCGCCGTCGGACGGAGACGGTGACACCGTCGCCGACGGCGAACTCGTGGCCCGGACAGACGACTTTCGCGCCGACCGCCTCGCGGGCGACGACCAGCGAGAGGCCCGTCACGGGGGTTCCGTTCGCCAGGACGTCGACGTCGTCCCACGCCACGTCGCGGCCGTCGGCGACGCCGACCGGCGTGCCAGCGACGGCGACGGGACCGTCCGCCTCGGGGAGTGCGCCCCCGCCGGCGTAGTGGGGGCACCCGCCGTCGAGGGCGACGTCCGGTGCGCCCTCGACGGCTGCCCACGACCCCGGGTTCGGGTGGGCCGGCGCGTCGAGGACGACGGACGTCTCGCCCGCCTCGCGGACGGTGCCGGTGCCGTCCCAGGGGGCCGGCGTCACGTCGACGTCGACGGCGAGGGGGAGCGACCCCGCGGCGCGGTAGGGGTTCCGGTCGCGGGCGCGGAAGCCGAGGTGGACGTGGTTGTCGACCCACGGCGCGAAGAAGCCGGAGCGCACCATCTCGCCGAGCGAGTCGCCGACGTCGACGGTGTCGCCGGGGCCGACGGCCGGTTCGACGTGGAGAATCCGGGCGACGTACTCGCCCGTCTCGACCAGAATCAGGTGGTCGTTCGCCACGGCGTGGGGTTCGTCGGGCGCGCGGACGGTTCGGGTGTCCACCACCTCGCCGTCGACGGGCGACAGCCCCTCGTTGCCCGCCGGATAGAGGTCGATCGCACGGCCGTGGTCGTGGGCGGGGTAGGGTGAGTTGTAGAGCGAGAACTTTCGGTAGCGGGCGAGCGTCGAGGCCGGTAGCGTGACCGCCATGTCGGCGAGGAGGTGGCGCGGGCGCTTATACTGCGCGACGACACCTATAGGTGCGAGAGCGACCAACCGCGGGTATGCGCGTCCTTCGGGGGCGGGGCGACACTCCGGAATCGGACCGGGCGCGAACCGCCGAGCTGCTCGACCGGACGGCCGAGACCGGCGAGGCGGGCCTGCGCGTGTGGACCCCCACCGACAGGTGGCGTTCGGCCGGCGCGACGCCCACGCCGACGGCTACGCGGAAGCGAGGCGAATCGCGGAGTCGCGGGGGTTCGCCCCGGTCGAGCGGAGCGTCGGCGGCCACGCCGTCGCCTACTCCGGCCGGACGCTCGCGTTCGCCTACGCGGTCCCCACCACCGGCCTCCGGGTAGGGCTCGACGCCCGCTACGAGTCGGCAGTCGAGGCGCTCGGGGCGGCGCTCGCTTCTCTCGGCGTCGACGCGCGGCGCGGGGAACCCCCGACGCCTTCTGTCCGGGCGACCACTCGTTGCGGGCCGGCGGGAAACTCGCCGGTCTCGCCCAGCGAGTGCGCGCCGACGCCGCCCTCGTCGCCGGCTGTCTGTTGGTGTGCGACCACGACGTCCTCGCGTCCGTCCTCGCTCCCGTCTACGACGCCCTCGGTCTCGCGTTCGACCCGGCGTCGGTCGGGAGCGTCGCCGGCAGTGGCGGACCGGAGGATCCGGAGGCGGTCGCACGCGCGCTCGAACGGGCGTTCATCGGCGGCGACGTGGCCCGAATCGCGACCGTGGACTGAGACGCCGGCCGCCGAACCGCCTACACTTACCACCTCGCCGGACGGACGACGAGTATGCTCATCAGGAACGCGACGCTCGCGGACGGTCGAGTGCGCGATGTCCGCATCGAGGACGAGGAGATAGTCGAAGTCGGGAGCGGTCTCGACGCGGAAGGCGACGACGGTGACGCTCCCGGCGAGAGTGCCGGTCGCGACGTCGTCGACGCTCCCGGCGAGAGCGCCGGTCGCGACGTCGTCGACGCCGAGGAGAACCTCCTGCTCCCCGGCGCGATCGACGTCCACGTCCACTTCCGCGAACCGGGGTTCTCGCACAAGGAGACGTGGGAGACGGGGTCGAAAAGCGCCGCCGCGGGCGGCGTCACGACCGTCGTCGACCAGCCGAACACCGACCCGCCGACGACGACGGGCGCGGCGTTCGACGAGAAGGCCGCCCTCGCGGTCCGGTCGCTCGTCGACTACGGCATCAACGGCGGCGTCACGGACGACTGGGACCCCGCCTCGCTGTTCGACCGGCCGCTGTTCGCGCTCGGCGAGGTGTTTCTCGCCGACTCGACGGGCGACATGGGCGTCGAGGCGTCGCTGTTTCGCGACGCGGTCGAACGCGCCGCCGAGGCGGACGTCCCGGTGACCGTCCACGCCGAAGACGCCGACCTGTTCGACGAGAGCGTTCGCCCGCGGCGAACGGACGCGGCGGGCGGAGAGCGACGCGACCCGCGAGCGGACACGAACGCCCGCGACGACGCCGACGCCTGGAGCGCCTACCGCCGCGCCGAGGCGGAGGTGGCCGCCGTCGAACGCGCCGTCGAGGTCGGGGGCGACGCCGGGGCGGCCCTCCACATCGCCCACACCAGCACTCCCGAAGCGGTGGACGTCCTGACCGGCACCGACGTCACCTGCGAAGTGACGCCCCACCACATCTTCCTCTCGCGAGACGACCTCTCGGAACTCGGCACGTTCGGGCGGATGAACCCCCGCTCCGGAGCGAGCGCCGGCGAGAGACCCTCTTCGACCGCGTCGCGGACGGCACCGTCGACGTCGTCGCCACCGACCACGCACCACACACCCGCGAGGAGAAAGCCGCCGGTATCTGGGACGCGCCGAGCGGCGTCCCGGGCGTCGAGACGATGCTGCCCTCCTGCTGGCGGCGGCCGAGCGGGGCGACCTGAGTTACGAGCGCGTCCGCGACGTGACCGCCCGCAATCCGGCCCGCATCTTCGACCTGCCGCGAAAAGGTGCCGTCGCCGCGGGACACGACGCCGACCTGGCGCTGTACGACCCGTCGGCGGGCCGCGAGATCCGCGGCGAGGAGCTCCACTCGAAATGCGAGTGGACGCCGTTCGAGGGGTTAGACGGCGTCTTCCCCGAGTGGACGATGGTCCGCGGCCGGGTCGTCTACGACGCCGAGACGGGCTTTGCCGACGGGCGCGGCGAGAACGTCCGAACGTAGCCGCCGACGCTCGGCCGTCCCGGACCCGGCGCGCTTCGGGCCGCCCCGGTCACCTCACTCGTCGAGCGACTCGCGGAGATCGGCGCTCGACTCGCGCACCTCGCGCATCACGTTCGAGATGCGGTCCTCGGCGTCGAGTTCCTCCGCAACCGCGAGGTCGACGCCTTCGACCTCGAGGAGGAACTTCGCTACCTCCGTCACCTCGTACATCATCTCGTCGAGTTCCTCGGCGGTGAAAAAGCCACACATCGCGCCGTAGAGGAAGGTCGCGCCGGCCTGTCGGACCTTGTCCTCGAACGACGCCCGGGCCTGATTGACCGCCTGTGGCGTGTAGGTGTCGGTCATGAAGGGGACGAGTTCCGGGAGGTTCTCGCCGATCTTCGTCATCTCGACGCCCGTCTCGGTGCGGAAATCGGCACACAGGCGAGCGATGGCCCACTCCCGGGCCGTGATGTACGTTCGGTCCCGGAGGAAGTCGTTGACCCGGTCGTACTGTGCGCCGTCGATCTTCTTGAACCGCTCGTACTTCCGGACGTCCTCGGGCACTCGGTCCTCGTCGTCCGTCGGTGGCGACTCGTCGGCGGCCGAACCGTCGGTCGTACCGCCGGCGGCTGCGTCGTCGGCGTCGGAAGCGTCGGCCGTCGCCCGCGGATCGTCTGCCATAGCGCGATTTGCCCGCGAGGACAAAAAGGGTTCCGCGGCGTCTGTCGGGCGTCAGACAGCCGTTTCCGCGGCGGGGGCGCGTACCTTTTTCATCTACGCCTGCGAGACGGCGACTATGAAGCTGTTGCTGGGCGTCGGTGGAAGCGAGGACTCCCTCACAGCGCTCGAACGGACGGTCGAGCGCGTCGCCGAGACGGGCGACGCCCTGACCGTGGTCGTCCTCGACAATCCGACGACCGACACGCCGCCCTCGGAGATCGAGCGCCAGGTCCGGGAGGCCCTCGACGCCGCCGGCGTCGACGCCGCCGTCCGGCGACTCGACGGCGACCCCGGGAGCCGGCTGGTCGAAGTCGCTGAAGACGAACAGTACGATCGCATTGTCCTCGGTGGCGGGGAGACGAGTCCGATGGGTAAGATCAAGATCGGGAGCATCGCCGAGTTCGTCCTCCTGAACTCGCACGTCTCGGTGACGCTGATACGATGACGGACGACCGTACGTTTCCGTCGGAACCGTCCGGGCCGTTCCCCACGCCTCCGGTCACGTACACGGACCAGGAGGGGCGCGAGATCGAGATCCGCCGGTTCGACGCCGACGAGGACCTCGAATCGCTGGTCGAGATGTACGACGCGTTCGACCCGGCCGACCGGGCCCAGGGCATCCCGCCGACCCGCGAGGATCGCATCCGCGAGTGGCTCGACGACATCACCGACGACGACTGTCTGAACGTGGTCGCCTGGCACGACGACACCGTCGCCGGACACGCCACGCTCGTCCCCGACGGCGACGCCTACGAACTCGCCATTTTCGTCCTGCAGGCGTACCAGCAGGCCAGAAACGGCACTCGAATCATCGAGACGCTGCTGGGCTACGGCCGCGAGGAGGACGTCGAGAAGGTGTGGCTGACCGTCGAACGCTGGAACAACCCCGCGATCAACCTCTATCGGAAGGTGGGCTTCGAGACGAGCAACGCCGAGAGCTTCGAACTGGAGATGGGGCTCAGACTGCGCGCGGAGGACTGAGACGCTACACCGAGAGGACGGGTTGGCTGGCGTACAACAGCACGTATTCGGCGGCTTTGGCCAGCACCTCGTCCGAGTCGCCGGAGACGGGTTCGCGGGGCACCACCACGAAATCGGCGTCGAGTTCTTCGGCCGTGTCGAGGACGACGCTACCCGGGTGGCGGGTCTTGATGTGCGTCGAGAAGCCGTACGCCATCGACGTCGAGAGGGCGACGCCCGCGTCGGCGGCGTGTTCGCGCACCGTCTCCACGAACGCCTCGCTGTCGGCCGCGACGTCGCGTTCGTCGACGGCTCCGTCCTCGATAGCGCGGACGACGTCCTCGCTGAGGACGTAGACGGCGTGGACGTCGGCCCCGTACTCGGCCGCGATGGCGACGGCGTACTCGACCGCCTCCATCGACTCCTCGCTCCCGTCGACGGGGACGAGAACGAGGTCGAGCGAGAGTGGTACGGTCATGTCCGTCCCTGTGACGCCCGGGTGCAAAAACGCTCCCCTCCGGGACGTTCCTGTGGCTTTATGCACCGACCGTGCCAACCCCGATCCATGTTCGACACGATCGTCGTCGCCACCGACGGGTCCGAGAGCGTCCGTCGAGCGGTCCGGGTGGCGCTGGACCTCGCGGACCGGTTCGACGCCGACGTCCACGCCCTCTACGTCGTCGACGTCGGCGAGGTGGCGTCCGCGCCCGACCGCATCCGCGACGAGATGCAGACGGCGCTCGAAGAGGGCGCGGCGGACGCCTTCGAGGACGTCCGGTCGCTGACCGACCGCCCGGTGACGACGGCCGTCCGCGAGGGCCACCCCGCGACGGAGATCTCGGAGTACGCCCGCGACCACGACGCCGACGTGGTCGCCATGGGGACTCGCGGGCGGCACGGCGAGAACCGATTTCTCATCGGCAGCGTCGCCGAACGCGTCGTCCGCACCTGTCCGGTCCCCGTGTTGACCGTCCGACAGCTCGACGAGAGCGAACGGGAGCCATAAGGGTGCGGCCGCCGAGGTGTGGGTATGGACGACTCACTCATCGACAGCGACCGACTCTCGCTCTCGCGGAAGTCGCGCCTCCCCGGCGAGGGCTTTTTCTACCCCGACTCCCTCGACGAGGAGTACGCCGACCGGCGCGCCCGCGAAGCCATCGACGGGTCGGACGTCGTCGTCGTCGCGGACACCGACGCCGACGGCCTCGGCTGTGTGGCGCTTCTCCGCGAGATGTACGACGCCGCCCTCGAAGTCGCGCCCTTCGAGGCCGACATCGCGGCGCGACTGGACGAGCGACCGGCGGCGGGCGACGAAGCGGACTCCGAGACGGACCAGGAGGCGTCGCCGGTCGGACTGGTCGCGGCCGGACCCCACTCGCTCGACGCCGCCCTCGAGCGCGTCGCCGACTACGCCGATCCCGGGGTCGACGTCTACGTCTGTGACCTCTCGCCGGACCGCTACGAGGCGGTGAGCGACGCACTCGAACATCTCTGTCGCCGGGGCGAGGTGCGCTGGTTCGACCACCACCAGTGGGACGACGACGTCGCGACCGCCGTGCGTGAGACGGGCGTCGACCTGGTCGTCGGCGAGTCCGACGAGGAGTGCAGCACCGACGTCACCCTGCGGTCGCTGGCGTACGACTTCCCGCCACACCTTGTCGACCTCGCGGCCGTCGTCCGCGACCACGACCTCTGGATCAAGGAGGACTCGCGGAGCGACGATCTGGCGGACTACGCCCACTGGACGAGTCCCGAGGAGTTCGTCACCGTCGTCGGGCGTTACGGGCCGGATCTGCCCGACCCGGTCGAGCAGTTCATCGCGGACCGCCGCGTCGAGAAAGACCGCCTCGTCGAACGAGCGGTCGCTCGGGCGGACCTCAAGACGGTCGGGGAGTGGACCGTCGGCGTCACCTACGGCCGGTGTTCGCAGAACGAAGTCGCCGACGCCCTCCGAGAACAGGGTGCCGACGCGGCCGTCGTCGTCAAGCCGGCCGGCAGCGCGAGCATCCGCGGGAGCGAGGCGTTCGAGCGGTGCCACGAGGTGGCCGAACAGGTCAACGGCGGCGGCCACCCCGCGCGGCCGGCTGTAAACCCGACATCTACGACGACATGCTCGACTACGCCCACCACTGGACGACTGAGGGGGTGCCACGAAACGGGTCATCCTCGCGGCGTTCGAGCGACTCGACGCGGAGTGAGGCCGCCCCGGAACCGCTGGGGCCGCTCCCGCGTCTCCGGACGGCGACGCGGCCGGTCGATCACTCGACGACCCAGCGGTCGGAGAAGGCGGTGCCGTCGTCGCAGTACGCGTAGGCGTGGATGACGTCGCCGTCGGCGTAGATGCCCCCGACCTCCTCGTTCTGTTCCTCGGCGAACGCGAAGACGAACTTCACCTCGCCGTCGCCGGGACAGTCGCCGCCGGTCAGGTCGCGGTCGATGTGGCCGTCGGTCCCCATCGCCTTCCGGGCGAAGTTCATCGCGTCCATCCCCGTCCCGGCGGTAAAGAGGCGACGCCCCTCGTCGCCGGGGACCACCAGCACGACGCCGCCGTCGACGGCCTCGCCGTAGTTCGCGATCTTCCCTTCGCTGTCGAGATACTCGTGAGTCAGATAGAGAGCGACGTGGTCGAGTCGCTCGCCTGCGAGAAATTCGTCGAGGTTGCTCATGTCAGAACGACGTGGCCCAGGCGTAAAACGTCACTCTTCGAGGCGCTCCGCGATGGCGGCCAGCGAGTCGTTCGGGCGGGCGGGGACGTCGTAGATCGCCCGGTGGCCGGGGACGCGCACGCCGTAGAAGTAGCCCGGTTCCACCTCGTCGAACGCGACGCTCTCGCCGGGGTCGCGGCCGACGGTGTCGACCCACTCCGCGAGGCGGTTCTCGCCCTCGCCCGGCGACTTCGCGAGGCGGCGGTTGTCGTACGCGCCGCGAATCACGAGCCCGTTCGCGTCCTCGTCGACGCGGGCGTGACACACGTCGCCGTCGAGAGCGAGGCGGATCAGGTCGCCGGCGTCGAGTCCGTGATCGGACGCGTCGTCGGGCACCCGGAGACAGGGCCGCCGGGTGCCGCCGCTTCGGGCCAGACGCGCCCGGTAGGTGGTCACGGCGTCGTTGTCGCTCGCGACGCGGCCCGACATCCCGGTTACGATTCGTCCGCTTCCTCGTCGCCCTCGCCGAACGCCGCGGCCACGTCGCCCTCGCCGCCGACGACTTTGGCGTTGATCTGGGCGGTCGCCTCGCTGATCTCGCTGCCGCGGACGGTGACGCGCTTTCGCTCGCCGTCGCGGGTTGGCTCGTAGCCGACGCCGCCTTCGAGGAGGAGTTCCTTGAGGTCCGAACCGGAGACGTCCTCACGCATCGGGCGACCGGCGTCGTCGGAGCCGCCGGTGAGTTCGAGCGTGAACCCGTCGAGGCCGACGGCACCGCCGTCGACTTCCTCGCCGAGCTCGCGTCCGAGGAACCGATTCGCGTCCTGTCCGTCTACCTCGCGCTGGTAGGTCGACCCCGTCTCGGGGTCCGAGACGACGACCTTGAAGTCTGCCATGTACCAGTCCAAGCGGCCGGCGATAAAAAGTACGTCGAAACGGCTTCCGGGCGTGTGGACGGGGCGCAACCGTTTTCGGGCAGCCGACCCCATCTACGGATGATGTCCGGTCGTTCGCTCGCGGTCGTCGTCGTCGTGGTGCTCCTCGCGGGCTGTGCCTCCCCGTCGATCCCGGCCCCGCGCCGGCAGGGACCGCCGAGCAGACTCCCACGTCGAACGCGTCGGCCGCGCCGGAGACGACGGCCTCGCCGCCGGCCACGTCCGCGCCGGCGGGGACGAATCCGTGGGGGACCGATCCGATCGTCGTCGCCGTCGACAACGTGGGCGAACCGGGACGGTCGTTCGCGTCGCACGTCCGCGACGCGGCGGCCTTCTGGGAGGCGAACGCCGACCGCTACGCGGGCTACCCCGTCGCTTACGAGGTCCGGCCGAACGCGACGGCTCCCGACGTCGTCGTCAAGTTCGTCCAGACCATCCCGGATTGCGGCCCAACCGAGGACGCCGTCGGCTGTGCGCCCCGCGTGACCGCCGCGGGACAGATCGATCGCCCCGAGACGGTGTGGATTCGGACGGGCCTCTCCGACGAGTCGACGCGCCTCGTCCTGAAACACGAGTTCGGTCACACGCTCGGACTCGGCCACGACGACGCCCCGCGGGACGTGATGCGGGCCGCGTCCGTCCTCTACACCGAACCGCAACCGAACGCCACGGAGCGCTCGTTCCCGTGGGACGATGCGGCGTTCACCGTCGCCGTCGACGCCGCGAACGCGTCGAATCCCGACGGCGCACGGGAGCAAGTGGATCACGCGCTCGGCTACTACGAGTCGGGCGCGCCGGGGATGCCGTCGAACGTCACGTTCACGCGAGTAGCGCAGGCCGACGCCGGAGGCGACCGTGCCGACGTCGTCGTCCGCTTCGGTCCGACGGAGGGGTGTTCGAAGTCCCGAGGCTCCTGTATCAACACCGTCGGCACGGACCCCGACGGCGACGGGGCCATCGAGGTGTACACCCGGGCCGAAATCACCCTCCTCGACGTCGATACGACGGCCGTGGGGTGGCACGTCGGCTACTGGCTGGCGTTCGTCTTCGGTGCCGAAGACGACGCCGAGAAGCCGCCGCCGTTCCGCGACGCCGGCTACCGCGAACGCCGGGGCGAGTGGTGGCGGTGACGCGCCGGATTCTTTGCCGCGGCAGTCCAACCCACACGCGTGGACGCCGAACGACTCGAACGCGAACTCGAACGCGCCTTCGACGGGACCGACGCCCAGCGCCGCGTCGTCGTCCGACAGGCCCGCGACCTCGCGGACGCCGGGAAGATCGCGGCCGATCGGGGACGGCCGCTCACCGCCGAGACGGTCGTGCGGGAACTCGCGGACGCGCCGGCAGACGCGTCGCTCCCCGAGCGGTGGAACTGGTGGATGGGCGCGCTCGACGCCGCTTACGGCGGTTACGAGGCGTTTCAGGTCCGGCGCTATCCGAGCGAGTGACCGTTTCGGCCTTGACCGGCGTCGAGTGCACGCACCGACGCCGGGCGCTCAGACGGCGTGTACGGGGCCGTTTCGAGGCGCGTCAACCTCGAAGCCGCGCTCCCGGAGTTCGGTGGCGAACCGCTCGCATCGGTCCCCGTGGTTTATCAGGACGGGAGTGTCCTCGTACGACTCGAGAAACTCAAAGAGGCCGTCGCGGTCGGCATGCGCGGAGAAATCGTACTGCTCGACCTGCGCGCTGACGGGCATCACGCGGCCGTCGATCTCGGCGCTGCCCGTCTCGATGAGGTCCCTTCCGGGAGTTCCTTCGACCTGATAGCCGGTCATCGCGACCTTGTTCACCGGGTTGGACCGGATCTCGGGGATGTAGGTCATAGCGGGGCCACCGGACAGCATTCCACTGGTAGTGATGATCGCCGCCTTCTGGTCGGTGATGCGCTTGCGCTGGCCGTCGCGGCCGGTGACGAATCGGGCGTGGGACTTCGCACGCCGAAGCGCGTCGGCGTCGCGGACGAACTCGGAGTACTGCCGAAGCATCTCGGTTACTCGCTTGCCCATTCCGTCGACGTAACAGGGGATGTCGTACGCTTCGCAGATGAGCATCATCTCCTGCGTTCGGCCGATGGCGAACGCCGGGACGACGACCGTCCCACCTTCCCAGAGCGTCGTCTCGACGCTCCGTGCGAACTGCTCCTCGACGTCGGCCCGGTCCTCGTGTTCGACGTCGGCGTACGTGCTCTCGCAGATGACGACGTCTGCGTCGGGCCGGGCCGTCGTTCCCGCCACGAGGCGCTGATCGGCAGTGTGGAAATCCCCCGTGTAGAGCAGTCGGGTGTCGCCGTCGTCGACGAGGACGTGCGCGCTCCCGGGGATGTGACCGGCGTTGTAGAACGTGACTTCGTGGCCCGCCGCTTCGAACGCCTCGCGGTAGCCGTGCGTCTCCGACACTTCGGTGACGCGCTTGACGTCGTTCCCGGTGAACGGGCAGTTGTACGACCCGCCGTGGAGCTTCAGCGTGTCGCGGGCGAGCGTGAGCGCGAGTTCGTGCGTGGGCGGGGTCCAGTGGATCGGCGGTCGGGAGTCGCCGGAGAGCAGCGACGGCACGGTGCCGACGTGGTCGAGGTGGCCGTGGCTCACGACGACCGCGTCGGGGTCGACGTCGCCGACGGGGAACTGCGGAGGCGTTCCGGTCTTCGTCCCGTAGTCGAGCAGGAGCGAGTCGTTGACGAGGATCGCGCTCCGGCCGACTTCTCCCGCGCCGCCGAGGAACCGAACGTCCATCGTCGTCGTCTACCGGCCCCGGCCGTTTGACGGCGTCGGTTCCGTCGAGCGTCCGGTTCGGCTCGTCCCGGGACGAGAGCTTTTTGCCGGTGACGCGACCAGGTCCTCCCGATGACAGACGAGCCTGAATCGCCGGAGCGGCCGGCAGACCGCGAGTCGCCGGTCGGTGCGCCCGTCGTGCGGGCGGATCCGGCGGTGACGGGCGAGCGCGCCCGAGAGGCTGTCGGCTTCGACCCCGACGACCCGGAGAGCGTCACCCTCGCGGCGGAGACGGTCCGGTCGTTCGCAGAGGAGACCCACGGGTCGGAGGACCACGTCTACATGCTCCGCGGGGCCGCCGCCTGTGCCGCACTCGTTCGCGGCGTCGGCTCGTACAAGGAGGCGGCCGAACGCGCCGGCGGCGACGTCTCGGTCGGGTTCATCCGCAAGTGGGCGCGCGTCCACGACCTGCCACAGGCGATCCGTCGACACGTCGCCCGCGGCCACATCGCGCCCACGGCCGCGAAACACATCGCTCGCGTCGCCGGCGACGCCCGGTACGCCCTCGCGTGGGCGGCTCTCGAAAACGACCTGACCGTCCGCGAGATTCGCCGCCTCGCGAGCGAGGTCAACGACGACACGTCCGTCGAGGACGCTCTCGCCGCCCACGACGTGACGTTCGGCCGCATGACGCTGACGCTCCCCTCCACCGAGTACATCGAACTCCGGCGGCGAGCGTCGCTGTCGAACCGGACGCCCGACGACCTCGTGGCCGAGGCGCTCGCCGCGTATCTGCGAGAGTAAACGCTTATACCGCCCGTCCCCGAAGCGTTTCGCGTAGGGCCGGTAGCTCAGTCAGGCAGAGCGTCTGGCTTTTAACCAGACGGTCGGGGGTTCAACTCCCCCGGCCCGCTCTTTGTGCGAACGCAGTGAGCCACAGAGCGACGGCTGGAGGGTGTTGAATCAGGGAGGAGCTTGCTCCGACCGTGGTTCAACTCCCTCCCGGCCCGTGAGAAATCCGCGAGCGACAGCGAGCGGTTTCGAACGACTCGTGGTGGGATCGAACGACGGAACGAGGGAGAGAAGCGACCGAAGTTCCGGGAGTTCAACTCCCTCCCGGCCCGCTTCTGCTCCGAACGACGGCGGTCGTCCCGATCACGCCGTCCGCGCCCAGGCCGGGGTGTCCACGTCGGTCGTTCCGAGTCGCGTCTGCGCGTAGTCGTATCTGACCGTCCCTCTGGTGTACGTCACCGTCGTCTCGAGTCCGAGAATCCGTCCCGCTTCGGTGACCACGATCTGGCCGGTCCCGGACTCGCCCGCTCCCCACGTCGCCGAGTGCGTGTTGTTGTAGACGCCCGTGACGTCGTAGACGAGCGCCGTCGTCCCGTTTCGCTCGACGGTCCGGTTCAGTCGGAGTTCGTAGAGCAGGAGGTGCGACTTGAGCACCCACCGGTCGATCGACCGGCCGACCTGAACGAACCGCGCCTCCGACCGGCTGACGACCGTCTCGTTTCGCACGCTCCACTGGGACAGCGTTCCGTCGGCGAAGTACGCCTCTCGGTGGTCGCTTTCGCCCACGATCGAGGCGTACATCCGTTTCGATCCGGGATCGATTTGCATGTCGAGCGTCGTGTTGACGGGGCGATCGAGCTCCGACTCGACCGCTCTGGACCGATACGTCACCGTCGTCGACGGTCCGGTGAGTACGGCCCGATAGTGAGCGGCGAGCGCGACGCTGGCGTTTTCCACGCCTGTCTCCGACCATCCCGCCGGGAGCGTCCTCGACCCGGAAGCGGGCGGTTCGGTCGGCGTCGGCGTTACGCTCGGCGTCGGCGTTACGCTCGGCGTCGGTTCCGTCGTGGATCGTGTCGGCCCGTCCGACGCGGGGACGGTACAGCCGGCGACGACGACGACCACGACAGCGACCGCACTCAGTGTCGTTCGATCCATACACGAACGAGAGACCAGTGTCCCCATTAGCGTCACGTTTCACGCCGGCCGACGGGAGCAAAAAGCACTTGTCGCCGACTTCCATGTGCCGATACGAATGGCCCCGTCTCGCCGTTTGCGCCTCCGCCGAACCGTCTCACGCAGTCGCCTGGTTCGCGCGTGGCAGGACTGCTACTGGCTCGTCGTCGGGGTCCTCGTCGCGTTCGGCGTCGTCTCGATGGGGCGACCGTTTCTCGGTCGGCACGGGTACGGGCCGCCGCTCCCCCACAACGATTCCGTCATCCTCGAATACGTCGGCTGGTTTCTCGCGCAGGGGAACACGCTCTACACCGACATCTGGGAGATCAAACCCCCGCTCGCGTTCGCTCCGACGTACGCCTTCGCCCACCTGACGGGGAGTAACATGTATCTCCACCACCTGCTCGGCATCGCGACGACGACCGCCGCGCTCGCCGCGACGGCCGCGTTCACCGCTCGCATCGTGGGGACGGTGACCGAGTCGCCGGAGGCGGGGCGGCCGCGGGGATCGCCTTCTTCGCTTTGCCCGACCTGTTCTACCTCCCGTGGCTCGGGTACAAAGCCAAGATCATGGTCTTCGCGTTCGGGCTGGCGGCGCTGGACCGGGCCGTTCGCGGGGACCACTTCGAGAGCGGCGTCCTGGCCGGGCTCTCGGTCGGGTTCTGGCAGCTCGCGCTCGTCTTTCCCGCGGTGACGACGCTCTACGCCGCGCGCACGAAATCGTGGGCGAACGTCCGGCGACACGTGCTGGGTGGCGCGCTCGCGCTCGCGGCCATCCTCGCTACGCTCGTGCTCTACGCCGATGCCGGCGGCTTTCTCGCCGAGGTCGTCCTCGGCCCGGTCGTCCTCGAGACCGAGCAAGCGCCGTTCGACCCGAAGGCCTACCTCGCGTTCTTCCCCGGCAGTACCGGCGGCTGGCTCACGCTCGCCGGCCTCAGCGGTCTGGCCGTCGCGTTTCTCGACTCGGAGGAGCCGACGGCCCGGCCGCTGGCCGTCGGCGGGCTCCTCGTCCTCGGCGTGCTCTTCGTCGACTTCGACGGCCTCTGGGACACGGTCTATCCGCTCGTGTTCACCGCCGTCGGCGTCGGCGTGCTGGTGAGTCACCTGTCGCGCCGAGCGCAGGTCGCGGCGGTGGTCGTGCTGGTCCTCCTGGTGACGCCGGCGTTCGCCCCGAGCGAGTTCATCCGGCAGGACCCGGTCGACACGAAGCCGTCCGACGGACTCCCCGGCGATCGACGCGGAGCGCGAGTCGGTCTACTGGAACCACCGACCGATCGAGTCGTGTCGGTTCTTCGGCGCAGGAACCCAGCGAAGCCTCCTGCAGTACTATCCGAACGCGGACGTGCTGGCCGAGGCCCCGTGTGGGGAGCTGGATCTGTACTGGGCCGTCACCCGCCAGCGGCTGTTCGGCTCCGACGCCCCTCCGCCGAGGTAGCGCGAGTCGGCGCTTCCGCGAACGTCTCCCTTTTCCGTCTGCCGCCGCTACAGGGAGCGATGACAGCTACCTCACAGCCCAGCCTGACCGTCTACTCGGACTACGTCTGCCCGTTTTGCTACCTCGGCCGGCAGGCGCTGGCGCAGTATCTGGAGACGCGTGACGACCCGCTGACCGTCGACTGGCATCCGTTCGACCTGCGGAGCGAGAAACGCGGCCCCGACGGCGACATCGACCACTCGGTCGACGACGGGAAAGACGACGACTACTACGAGCAGGCCAGACAGAACGTCCGCCGGCTGCAGGAGAAATACGACGTCGAGATGGTCCAGGAGATCGCGACCGACGTCGACTCCCTGCCCGCACAGATCGCCTCCGTCTACGTCGACGAGACCTACCCCGACCGGTGGCGCGCGTTCGACGAGGCAGTCTTCGACGCGCTCTGGGTCGACGGACGGGACGTCGGCGACATCGACGTCCTCGCGGACCTCGCGTCGGACGTCGGCCTCGACGGCGACGAACTCCGCGCGGCCGTCGACGACGCCGACCGGCGCGACCGGGTGTTCGCCCGGTTCCGGGAGGCCCGCGAGTTCGGCATCACCGGCGTGCCGACGTTCGTCTACGGCGACCACGCCGCCCGTGGCGCGGTCCCGCCGGAGCAACTGGCGAGCCTCGTCGAAGGCGTGTGACGCCGTCTGCCGGAACCGAAACGCCGACGTCGGCTCCGGACCGTGCGTCCCGGTGAGCCATGGTGGACAGACGAAAACTGTTCGGCATGTCGATCGACGAAATCGTGATGGTACGGATCGGACACCTCGTCGCGGCGCTCTGTTTCCTGTTCGTCCTGCCGGTACTGCCGTTCGTCCTCGCGGCGGCCGCGGTGTCCGGAGCGGTCCGTGACGACGCTCCCACCGTCGAATACGGCACCGACTGACTCCTCGTCGGTGAGAACGGGGGCTTTTTCACTCATCCCGGTGTCAGAAATTATAACTGGCGGGCGAGAGTACGTCGTACGACGGCCCGCCGCGGGACATGACCGACACGACGAGACTGCGGACGACACGACCGCCGAGAGAGCGAGGTCGAAGCGGCCGCGAGGATCGGGGCCGCGTAACGGCGCAGTCGGGCAACGCCGGTCGCTCTCGCGGGTCGACGGCGGACGGACGAGGCCACCTGCCATGACCGACGACACTGCCACGGTCCTGATAGTCGAGGACGAACGGGCGCTAGCCGACCTCTTTTCGAACTGGCTGAGCGACGACTTCGACGTCCGGACCGCCTACGACGGCGAGCAAGCGCTGGCGAAAATCGACGACGAGGTCGACGTGGTCCTCCTCGACCGTCGGATGCCGGGGCTGTCCGGGGACGACGTCCTCGAACGCGTCCGGGAACGCGACATCGACGCGACGCTCGCGGAGTTCGAGGATTCGGACTTCGCGGCGGCGTTTCGCGACCTCGGCCGCGACGGCGACGAGGAGTGACGACGGACGGAGACGCGGCGCGAAACTCACGGGTTTCAGCGCGAACGCGGCGACGTGCCGACGGGCGCTCACGCGTTCGTCCAGCCGAGCACTGCCCGTTCGAGTCGGTCGAGCGCGTCTTCCACCGAGAGGTCGTCCGTATCCAGCGTGAGGTCGGCCTCCGGCGGGTCGAACTCGCGGTAGACGACGTGGACCCCCGCTCGTCGATGGCGTTCTCCCGGGTGCGGTTCCGGGCCAGACAGGTCGACAGCGACGCCGTCACGTGGACGAACCGCACGCCGTCGAGGCGGCGAAACCGCGTCTGCCACTCGCGTTTGTAGAACGTTCCGTCGACGATCCAGCCGGCGTCCGTCCCGGCGACCCGGTCGTACAGTCGTTCGTACGTCCGCGAGGAGAACGCGTCCGAGTGGACGACGCGGAACGCGAACCCTCGTGCAGTGAGCCGTTCGTGGAGGCGCGTCGCAAGCGTCGTCTTCCCCGCGCCGGGCGGTCCGCAGACGACGACGATCACGACGCGACCGCGGCGGCGACGCGTCCGATCCGGTCGGTCATACGCGGTCGTCGGCGGCGACGTGCCAAAACGCCGGCGTCTACCGCGGGACGAGCGTCGAGACGCGGGCGTTTTCCTTCAGTCGGAGGCCGCCGTCGCTCACGGCGAGGGGCATCCGCGGCAGGCCGTCGACGACGCGGGTCGGGTGGGAGGCCCCGCGTTCGAGCAGTTCCGCCCGCGCCTGCAGGACGGCAGTCCCGGTCAGCGTCTCGTTGTACTCGACGAGATACCGCCCGCCGTCGAGCGACCACCACTCGTAGTCGTCGTCCGGATTCCGCTCGGACGTCTCGTGGGCCGTCGTCGCCGCCGGTTCGAGTTCGTCGCCGCCGAAGTCGACCCGTCCCGGCAGCTCGACGACGTACACCTCTGCTACGGTGAGGTCGACGCGGCCGTCGTGGACCTGCGTCCCCTCGTGGACGAGGCCGTCGACGGCCGCGGCGAGGTCGGAGTCGGAAGTCATCGAACGAATCTAGGGCCGCGAGGCGCAAAGTCCGGGGGCGACTCACCGCCCCATGACCCGCTCGGGCCGGATGCACAACAGGACGCGCTCCGTCTCGATGGGGTTGGGATACTCGCTCTCGCCCATGTAGCGCTGCGCCAGTTCGTCGATGTGTTCGCGGGCCCCCTCCGTTCGAATCTCGTCGACTTCCCCCAGCAGCGACAGCGCGCGGTACGGGTCGTCCGGGTCGGTCATGCTCACGCCGACCCGCGGATTCCGCGAGGCGTTGCGTTCCTTCCGCCGTCCGCGTTCGGTGTTCACCAGCACGTAGTTCTCGTCGGCGTCGTAGTCGACCCACACCGGCGTCACGTGGGGCGTCCCGTCGGGCATCACCGTGGCGACGTGGGCGAACGTCGATTTCTCGAACAGGTCCATGAACTCCTCGGGAATCGAAGCCATCGCTCCGGTATTGTCAGCCAGACTACTTCAGTGTGCGCCCGTCAGGCCCGCGACGTCCGAGAGCCGGCGGACTGGTGGTGGCGATGTCCGAGGACCAGCGCGACGGCGTTACAGGCGAGGAGAGCACCGACGACGTCGAGGGGCGCGTCGGCGACGAGAAGGACGGCGACCGAAAACGGGAGTGCGACGGCGCTCCAGAACGCGACGGCTCTGACGGCGGCGGTGACGCCGCGTCCGAGCGCGTGGAGGCGATACGTGCGAGACGACATACACGTCGAAACGCGCTCCCGGGGTAAAAACGCCCGTCAGACTCAAACGAGCGCTTGAGTCTCCACGCAGATGCGACTCGCTGGGCGGGTTCGTCGGCGTCGCCGCTCGCGACGGCGCGGTGCGCCGACGGGACAAGAGTGATGGCGTCGGGCGACGCACGTTCGGCAACCGGAACCCCGGCATCCACCGATGACCGACCTCTCAGTCGACGAAGACAGACTCAGAACCGACATCGAAACGACGGCGGGCTTCGGTGCCGAACCCGCCGAGGAGGGACGCGGGCGCACGGTCCTGACCGGAACCGAGGCGAATCGCGAGGCGCGAGACTACCTCCTCTCGCGGATGGAGGACGCCGGCCTGTCGGTGCGCGTCGACGCCGTCGGCAACGTCGCCGCCCGGTGGGTTCCCGAGAGCGCCGACCCAGCGGCGGCCCCCGTGGCGGTCGGCAGCCACGTCGACTCCGTGCCGAACGGCGGCATCTTCGACGGCGTCCTCGGCGTCTACGCCGGCCTCGAAGCCGTCCGCGCGATGCGGGCGGCCGACGTCGCCCCGACGCGCCCCGTCGACGTCGTCTGTTTCACCGAGGAGGAAGGGACGCGCTTCGCCGACGGCCTCCTCGGGTCGTCGGTGGCGGCGGGCCATCGGAGCGTCGAGGAGGCCCTCGCGCTCACGGACGCCGGCGGCGAGACGCTGCGAGAGGCGCTCGAAGCCATCGGCTACCACGGCGAGGACCACCTCGACGCCAGCGAGTGGGACGCGTGGCTGGAACTCCACGTCGAACAGGCCCGGACGCTCGAACGCGCGGGCGTCCCGGTGGGCGTCGTCACCACCATCGCGGGCGTCACCCACTGCGACGTCGACATCTCGGGCACCGCCAACCACGCCGGATCGACGCCGATGGACGAGCGGCGGGACGCGCTGACGGCGGCGAGCGAACTCGTTCTCGAAGTCGAGCGCGCCGCGCGGGCGGGCGGCGAGGAGTCGGCGCTGGTCGGGACCGTCGGCAGCCTCGACGTCTCGCCGGGCGCGGTCAACGTCGTCCCCGGCGAGGTGTCGCTGGGCGTCGACGTCCGCGACACCGAGGAGGCGACGATCACGGGGCTGGTCGAGCGAATCGAGGAGCGACTCGACCGCCTCGAAGTCGCCCGCGGCGTGGAGACGTCGCTGACCCGGGAGTTCTACGCACCGCCGACGGAACTGAGCGAGCGACTGCGGACGGCGCTCCACGAGGCGGGCGACCGGACCGGGATCGAGACGACGGATCTCCACTCGGGCGCGTTCCACGACACCATGTACGTCGCGGACGTCACCGACGCCGCCCTCGTCTTCGCTCCCTCGGAAGGTGGCTACTCGCACAGTCCGCGGGAGTGGACCGACTGGGAGGACTGCGCCCGGGCGACGGCCGTCCTCGCGGAGGCGCTCGTCTCGCTGACCGACTGAACGCGGCCGCGTTATGACTTCTCCGACGCTGTTCGAACGACGACTTTGCCGGTGACGCCCGACTCCGCCGCGTAGCGCTGCGCCTCCGCGGCCTCCGCGAGCGGGTACGTCGCGGCGATTTCCGGCTCGAGGCGACCGTCGGCGAGCAGCGAACCGACCCGGCCGAGGACGCGGGCGTGGTCGTCGGTCGAGGCCATCGTGGACATGAACCGGAGGTCGACGTCGTCGAACATCGCGCCGAGCGACGTCCCCGGGTCGAGCGTCAGGTCCCGCCCCTGTCCGATGACGACGGCCCGCCCGCCACGCCCGAGGGCCGCGAGGTCGCCGTCGAGGTTCGCGCCGGCGTGGCTCTCGAGGACGACGTCCACCGCGCCGACGGCGTCGCGGACGGCTGCCCCGAGGTCGTCGGTGCGGTAGTCAACGACGGCGTCGGCACCGAACTCGCGGACGGCGTCGGCGTCGGATTCGCGGGCCGTTCCGACCACCGTCGCGCCGGTGGTCGCCGCTATCTGGACGCCCGCGTGGCCGACGCCGCCGGCTGCTCCGTGGACCAGGCAGGTGTCGCCCACCGAGAGGTCGCCCCGGTCGACGAGGGCGCGCCACGCCGTCGCGAACGCCATCGCGGCCGCGGCCCCCGTCTCGAAGTCGACGGCGTCGGGGAGGACGGCGAGTCGGTCGGCGGGGACGGCCGCCTTCTCCGCGTAGGTGCCGGGGTCGTCCCAGCCAAAGCCCGTTCCGTACACCCGGTCGCCGGGGTCGAGACGGTCGACGTCCGGGCCGACGCTCTCGACCACGCCCGCGAGGTCGACGCCCGCGACGTGGGGGAGCGACGGCGGCGGCGACGGGATCCCCTCGCGGAGTTTCGCGTCGATGGGGTTGACGCTCGTGGCCCGAATCGACACCAGCGCCTCGCCGACGCCCGGCACGGGGTCGGGCACGTCGTCCAGGCGGAGGACGCTCTCGTCGCCGAACTCGTGGTAGCGAATCGCGCGCATTATGCTCCTCGGCGACGCGACTCCGAGAACACCTCGACGGCCTCGTCCACGCCGCGGCGGGTCGTGTCCAACTCACACCGCGACGGTTCGGGATCGCGGTGCGTCCGGCGTCGCTCGCTCGCTCCGAGTGGGGTGCGCTCTGCCATGCTACCTGCACCCAAACGACAGCGGCACAAATACGTTCGGAACGCGGTCACTTCCCGGGCGTCCAGACGAGGTCGGGGTCGTCGGTCTCCTCGCGCAGGCGCTTCTTGTCGAACTTGCCGGTGGCCGTCTTGGGCACCGACTCGACGAAGACGACGTTGTCGGGGAGCCACCACGTCGGGAAGTCGTCGGCGAGAAACTCCCGGAGTTTCGCCCCGGTCACGTCTTCGCCGGCCGCGCGGACGGCGTAGGCGACGGGCCGCTCGCGCCACTTCGCGTGATCGACGGCGACGACGGCCGCCTCCGCGACGGCGTCGTGGCCCATCAGCGCGTTCTCCAGTTCGATGCTCGAAATCCACTCGCCGCCGCTCTTGATGACGTCCTTGGCCCGATCCACGACGTCGATGTAGCCGTCGCCGTCGACGGTGACGATGTCGCCCGTCTTCAGCCAGCCATCCTCGAACTCCTCGGCGTTCGCTTCGGGGCGGTCGTAATACGCCCGCGTCACCGTCGCCCCGCGGACGTAGAGTTCGCCCGCCGACTCGCCGTCCCACGGGACGCGTTCGCCCGCTTCGGCGTCGACGACTTTCATCTCGAGGCCGGGCGAGAGCAGCCCCTGTTTGGCGCGCTTGGCGTAGATCTCGTCGCTGTCGAGGCCGGCCATCGTTGACTTCGGCCGCGAGACGCTGCCGATGCTCATCGTCTCGGTCATCCCCCAGGCGTGGTCGATGACGACGCCGTACTCGTCCTCGTAGCGGCGCATCACGGCTTCGGGGGCGGCGCTCCCGCCGACGACGATGCGCTCTAAACTCGGCACCGACTCGTCGTGTTCGTCCAGGTAGTCGAGGACGTTTATCCACACCGTCGGCACGCCCGCGGTGAGGGTGACGCCCTCGTCCCGGATGAGCGAGACGAGCGTCTCGGCGTCCGGCGACGGACCGGGGTAGACCTGTTTGGCCCCGATCATCGTGGCCGCGAAGGGGAACTCCCACGAGTTGACGTGGAACATCGGCACGACGGGCATCACCACGTCGCCCTCCGCGACGTCGAGCGCCGCCGGCGTCATCACCATCATCGCGTGGGCGTACATCATCTTGTGCGTGTACTCGACGCCCTTCGGCCGGCCCGTCGTCCCCGAGGTGTAACACATCGCCGCGGGTTGGCTCTCGTCGAGATCGGGCCAGCCGTAGGCCCCCGCGTGGTCGGCCAGCAGGTCCTCGTAGGCGTGGACGGACACGTCGACGTCAGCGCCGGCGTCTCCTCGTCCATCACGACGACGGCGCGCGGCGACTCCAGGTCGTCCCAGACGCGCTCGAGCGTCTCGACCGGGCCGCCCGGGTCGACGAGGAGGAGGTCGTCCGCCGCGTCGTTGACGATGTACTCCGTGTGGTCGTCCGACAGCTGGACGTTGACGGTGTGTAGCTGCGCGCCCATCAGCGGGACGGCGTAGTACGCCTCGAAGTGGCGGTGGTGGTTCCAGCCGAGCGTTCCGACCCGGGCGCCCGGGCCGACCCCGAGCGCGTCGAGCGCGTTCGCCAGCGCGTTCACCCGGTCGTCGAACGCGCCGTACGTGTAGCGCTCCCGCCCGCGGTGCGTCCGGGAGACCACCTCCTTCTCGGGAAAGAGGTTCGCCGCTCGCCACAGAAACGGCCGGAGAGTCAGGTCACTCCCGGCCATCGGCCACCGCCCCTCCCGGCCTCGCCGTGGGTGTCGGCTCCGTGTGACTCTGTACCATTGTCCGGCGGAGAATTCACCTACGGTCACGTATGCTTTGCCCCCGCAGCGAGCGAATCCCGCCGCTTCCGCGGTCACCGACCGATCCGACGTGGACAAACAGGCGCTCCGGGAGCGTATCTGGACCGAGTTAGCGGGGAGGGGAAGACTCGGGTCCCGTTCCCGGCAGACGGACCGTCCCGAACTTCGCCGGCGCGGCCGAGGCCGCGGAGCGACTCGACGAAACCCCGTCTTTCGACGCCTCCGCGGGTCGCGGCCGTAAGCGTCGCGGGCGACGAGCGCCGCGAACGCCGAGCCGAACCCCTCGGGCGGGGAGCCGCCGCCGGACGGCCGCGGGTTATTTGCCGTCGCCGTGTGTGTCGCCGGTGTGCGACTCGTCCAGGTCATGGTCCCGACCGGCAAGCGGGAGGCCCTCCTCCGCACGCTCGACGACGAGAACATCGACTACGCGGTGTCGGACGAGGTCGGCAGCCAGGAGTACACGGCCGTCGTCTGGTTCCCGCTCCCGACGGAGGCGGTCCAGCCGATACTCGAACGGCTCTACGAGGCGGGCTTCGAACGCGACGCCTTCACCGTCGTCGTCGACGCCGAGACGGTGGTCTCGCAGCGGTTCGACGCGCTCGAAGCGGAGTACGAACGCGGGAGCAAGCAGATCGCCCGCGAGGAACTCGCCGCCACCGCCCAGGACCTCGCGCCGGACTGGTGGCCGTTCGTCGTCATGACGGCCATCAGCGCCGTCGTCGCCACGGCCGGGCTCTTGCTCGACTCGCCGGCGGTGGTCGTCGGGTCGATGGTCATCGCTCCGCTGGTCGGTCCGGCGATGTCGACGAGCGTCGGCACCGTCGTCGACGATCGGGCCCTGTTCCTGAAGGGGTCAAACAGCAGGCCGTCGGCGGCGTCCTGGCCATCGCGAGCGCCGCCGCGTTCGCCTTCCTGTTGCGACAGGCCCACGTCGTCCCGCTGGACGCCGCCGAAGTGCTCGCCATCGACGAGGTTCGCGAGCGCCTCGTCCCGGACGTCCTCTCGCTGGTCATCGCGCTGGGAGCGGGCGTCGCGGGCGCGATCTCCTCTCGTCGGGCGTCTCGACGGCGATCGTCGGCGTCATGATCGCCGCGGCGCTCATCCCGCCGACCGCCGTCGTCGGCATCGGCCTCGCGTGGGGACGGCCGCTCTCCGTCGTCGGGGCGCTGGTTCTCGTCCTCGTGAACGTCCTCTCTATCAACTTCGCCGCCCTCGGGGTGTTGTGGTACGCCGGCTACCGCCCGCGCCAGTGGCTCCGCGCCGAATCTACCCGCCTCGCGACCGCCAAGCAGATCGCGGTCCTCGGCGTCGCCATCCTGCTTTTGTCGGGGCTGCTCGGAGCGGTCACCTTCACGTCCTACCAGAAGGCGACGTTCGAGGACCGGGTCCGATCGACCGTCGCCGACGAAGTCGACGACTACCCCGACCTCCGGTTGCTCGGCGTCGAGATCACCTACGGCGACCGGTTCCCGATAACTTACCCCGAGGAGGTGGTGATCACGCTGGGGTACACCCCGGGGACGGAGACGCCGGCGCTGGCCGACCGACTCGCCGAGCGAGTCGACCGCGCAGTCAGTCGATCGATGCGGCTCGGCTCCCCGGCTCCGTCGCCGTCGAGGTGCGATACGTCGCCTACGAACGGTCGAGCGCGAAACGCCTACAGTCGCCGGACCGACGGCCGTTATCGGGCGATATGTCAAAGGCTCCGTTGCGCGTAGCATAAGTTGATAGTCGTCGCCGCCCTCTGTAGCGCATGCGACGCCTAGCAATCGTTTCCCTGATAGCCCTCGTTGCTCTCGCCGGCTGCGTCGGTCCGCTCCAGACGGACGCGGCCGCGGACGCCGGGAGCGAGACCCCGACCATCTCGGTTTCCGCGAACGGCGACGCCGCCGCCGAACCGAACCTCGCCGTGATACAGGTGTCCGTCGAGGCGCGGGCCGACTCCGCCGACGCCGCCCGCGCACGGGTCGCCGACGACGTCTCGCGGATGCGGGCCGCGCTCGGCGAGGCGGGCGTCCCCGACGACGCGGTGACGACGGCCACCTTCCACATCTCGCCCGAGTACGACCACTCGGATGCGGATCGTGAGTTGCTCGGCTACCGCGCCGTCCACGCCTTCGCCATCGAAGTCACGCCCGACCGCGCCGGCGAAATCGTCGACGTGAGCGTCGGCAACGGCGCGACCGCGGTCGAGGGCGTCCGCTTCACGCTGACCGACGACCGCCGCGCCGAACTCCGCCAGCAGGCGCTGACGCAGGCGATGAACGCCGCTCGAACCGACGCGGACACCATCGCGTCCGCCGCCGACGTGGAGGTGACGGGCGTGAAAACCGCCTCGACCAGCGCCCAGTTCGTCCCCTACTTCGAATCCCGCGACGTCGCATCGGGCGGCGGTGCGGGCGGGAGCACCGTCGTCGAACCCGGCCCGGTGACCGTCTCCGCCAGCGTCAGCGTCACCTACACCGCGGCCTGACGCGAGCGACCTACCGCGACGGCAGGTCCGGCTCGTAGTCGACGGCGTCGACGGCCATCTCCAGTACGTCGTCGACGTTCTCGTCCTCGGCGACGCTCATGTAGGCGTCGGCCTCGACGTCCGTCGAGCGGTCGCTCTTGTTACAGACGGTCAGGACGGGCGCGTCGAACTGCGACTCGACCGCGTCACGGAGTTCGAGTTGGGCGTCGAGTGGATAGCCGCAGTCGCCGCTGGCGTCGACGACGAAGACGACGGCGTCGGCGAGGTGCGTGAGCGCGCTGACGGCCTGTGTCTCGATGTCGTTTCGGTCTTCGGCCGGCCGGTCGAGCAGCCCCGGCGTGTCGATGATCTGGTAGCGGATGCGGTCGCGGTCGAAGTGACCGATCTGGATGCCACGAGTGGTGAACGGATATTCGGCGATTTCGTTGCTCGCGCGGGTGACGGCGTTGACGAACGAGGATTTCCCCACGTTCGGGTAGCCGGCGACGACGACGGTCGGTTCGTCCGAGCGGATGTCCGGCAGGTCCCGCAGGGCGTTTCGCGCCTCGCCGACGCGGAGCAGGTCGTCCTCGATTTCCTCGACGACGTCGGCCATCCGGGCGAACGCCTGCTTGCGGTGTTTGCGCGCCGTCTCGGGGTCCGTCCGCCGGAGTTTCGGCTGGTACTCGCGCTGGAGTTCCCCGATCTGCCGGCTCGCCCACGTCACCTCCGAGAGACTCGCCCGGAGGGCGTCGACGCCGACCTGTTCCCCCGTGTCGGCCTCGCGGGGCGAGAGCGACCGCTTGAGGACGGCGTCAGCGAGTTCGTAGTAGAACGGGTCGACGGTCTCGAAATCCGGCCACTCGGTGGCGACGTTCTGGAGGTTGTCAGAGAGGATGTTGCCCGCCGTCTGGAGCATCGACTGCTGGGCCTCCAGCCCCGACTTCGCTCGCCCCGCGCGGGCCGCCCGCGAAAACGCCTTGTCGATAAGTTCCTCCGACCGGGGCGTGGTCGGCAGGGCCTCGAAAATCATTGTCGAGTGTAGTCGCTCAGCGGATAAAAGGCCGTCCGTTTCTCTCCCGCCCGCTACCGGTCCAGATACTCCTGTTGAATCTCCACCACCTCGCCCGAATCCTCGCAGGCGGCGTACCGCCGCAGGGGTTCCTCGTTGAGTTCGAGGAACGTCTCGCCCCAGGTGAACTTCGCGAGGACGCGCTCGGCGTGGTCGCGGTGCCCGAAGATGACCAGCGCCGCCGCGAGCGCCTCCACGGTGGTCAGTTTCGTCGGCCGGCCGAAGTTGACGGGGTTGGCGGCGACGAGATACGGGAGCGCGCGGTGGTCGCCCGGGAGCGAGAAGCGCGCTTCACCGGCCGACTCCCACGAGCAGTCGAGGGCGACGAGCGTCTCCCCCGCGTCCGCCGGCGAGAGCGCACGCTCCGCGTGGGGGTTCAGGACGACGCCGTACGGCGTCGCCCGGTCCGAGCGATGGAGTTCCACGAGGTCGAAGCGCGCAAGTTTGCGGGCCGTACACTTCGCGGGGTCGTCGTCGCCCTCGTAGCGAACGTGGAGGTCCACGGTGGTCGCACGCGGTTCGCGAATAAAAGTCCGTCTGCCCCGATACAGGAACGGGCGCTCGACCGGGCGCTCGTGACGGCTGCCCGCCCTCGACGTACTCCTTCTCGCGTCGCGGGACCGCCGCCGACGAATGCGCTCGCAGAGCCCTCGGCGACCGGCCCGCGGGACGCGGGTCGAACCCTTCATTCGGCCGCCGCCGAAAGGGGCGGTATGGACCGACGCGACGCGGTAGCGACGTATTACGAGGCGCTGGATTCGGGCGCGTACGACCGACTCGCGGACCTGCTCGCTCCCGACTTCGTCCAGCACCGGCCGGACCGGACGCTCGACGGGCGCGAGCGGTTCGTCGCGTTCATGCGCGACGACCGTCCCGTGACGGACACCACCCACGCCGTCGACGCCGTCTACGAGGGAAACACCGAGGTGGCCGTCCGCGGGCGACTCCGGGACGCCGACGGCGAGACGCTGGTGTCGTTCGTCGACGTGTTCGGGTTCGAGGGCGGGCGGGTCGCGACGCTGTGGACCTACACGCGATAGCGACGCGGCGGGCCGGCAGTCGCGTCGGCCCGCGCCGACGGCGCTCTCGCCGACGGGTTCGTGGCCTTCGATGACTTCCCTGTTCATGTACGGGCGGAGGACCTCGGGGACGGTGACGGTGCCGTCCTCGTTCTGGTAGTATTCGAGGATGGCGACCATGACGCGGCCGACGGCGGTGCCCGAGGCGTTGAGCGTGTGAAGGTATTCGGCGGACTCGTGGCGTTCGGGCCGGTAGCGCAGGCCGGCGCGCCGCGCCTGGAACGCCTCGAAGTTCGAGGCGCTGGAGACCTCGAGCCACCGGCCGCCACGATCGGGCCCCTCGGGCGAGTCGGTGCCGGGAGCCCACACCTCGACGTCGTACGTCTTCGCCGAGGCGAACGTCAGGTCGCCGGTACAGAGGTTCAGGATGCGATACGGGAGGCCGAGTCGCCGCAGGACTTCCTCGCTCTCGTCGACGAGGGCGTCGAGGCGGTCGAAACTGTTCTCGGGCTCGACGAAGTTGACGAGTTCGACCTTGTTGAACTGGTGGACGCGGACGATACCCCGGGTTTCGGTGCCGTGTTCGCCCGCCTCGCGCCGGAAGTTGGGGGTGTACGCCTGATGTTTCAGGGGAGATCCTCCTTGAGGAGGATGTCGTCGGCGTACATGTTCGTCACCGGAACCTCGGCGGTCGGACAGAGCCACAGGTCGTCGTCGTCCCAGTCTTCGGTTTCGCTGCCGCCGATGCGGTAGGCGTCGTCGGCGAACTTGGGCAACTGGCCGGTGCCGACCATCGACGTACTCTTGACCGGAATCGGCGGGAACAGGTCGACGTACCCCTGCTCGCGGTGGACGTCGAGCATGAACTGGATGAGGGCGTGTTCGAGCATCGCGCCCTCGCCCTTGAGGAAGTAAAAGCCCGCCCCCGTCGTCTTCGCCCCCGTTGCTCGTCGATGACGTCGAGTTCCTCGCCCAGGTCGTAGTGTGGGGTCACCTCCGCCGGCAGGTCGCGAAGGTCCTCGAAGCCGTGGCGACGCAGTTCGACGTTGTCGCTCTCGTCGTCGCCGACGGGGACGCTCTCGTGTGGGACGTTCGGGAGTTCGAGCAGCGCCGACTCCAGTTCCGATTCGAGTTCGTCGGCGCGGGATTCGATCTCCGCGAGCTGGGATTTGAGCTTCTGCGAGCGCTCGATGGCCTCCTGGGCCGCCTCCTCTTTGCCTTCCGCTTTCAGGTCGCCGATCTTACTGCTCACCTGGTTGCGCTCGTGACGGAGCGTGTCGCCCTCGCTTTTGAGGGCGCGCCACTCCTCGTCGAGTTCGAGGATGCGATCGAGGTCGACGTCGTCGGCCATCCCGCGGGCTCGTAGCGACTCCCGGACCTCGTCGGGATGCGCGCGGAGATACTGCCTGCTGAGCATTTGTGCCTCGTTCATCCGGCGGCGGGAAAACCGTATCGGGATGGCGCGACGCGGCCGTCCGTCGGCCGTCGGCCAATTTATGGTGATTCGTGGTAACTCGTCGTGCATGGAAGGTTCCACGCCGGTCGCGGCCGGCGACGACGTCGCGTTCGACGTGCCGACGCTGCCGCGACTGTTCGAGACGCGCGCGGACCGTCACGCCGCGAGCGTCGCCCAGCGGTACAAGGGCGGCGTCTACGACCGGTCGCTCGCTGCCGGCGACGTCCTCCCCGCCGCCCCGGACGGCGACTACGCCGCCCTCACCTACGCGGAGATGCGGGACTTGGTCCGCAACCTCGCCGCCGGGTTCCGGACGCTCGGCGTCGACGCCGGGGACCGGATCGGCGTCGCCGCCCACACCCGGATGGAGTGGGCGCAGGCGGACTTCGCCGTCCAGGCGGCCGGCGGCGTCGTCGCGACGGTCTACCCCGAATCGACGACCGACCGCGTCCGGTATCTCCTCGACGACGCCGACGTGCTCGGTGCCGTCGTCGAGGACGCCGCCCTCGTCGAGAAGGCGCTGGCGGCGGCGGACCTCGAGTTCGTCGTCGCTATCGACGAAGTGGGCGGCTACGACGACCGCGACGACGTGTTCACCCTCGCGGACGTCCACGCACGGGGGCGGAGTCGTTCGACGCTGACGCCTACGAGTCGTGGCTCGACGCCCGCGATCCGACCGACCTCGCCAGCGTCGTCTACACCTCGGGGACGACGGGGCTCCCGAAGGGCGTGAAACTCACCCACCGGAATCTGGGCGCGAACGTCGAGCAGTTCCTCGACCGGTTCGGCACCACGGACCCCGCCATCGACGCGGACGCGACGCATCTCTCGGTGCTGCCGCTCGCCCACGTCTTCGAGCGGACCGTCGGCCACTACCTGATGTTCGCGGCGGGGGCGACGGTTGCCTACGCGGAACGCCCGGACACGCTGGCGGCCGACTTCGCCGCCGTCCGCCCGACGGTGACGACGGGCGTGCCCCGCCTCTACGAGCAGCTCCTCGCGGCCGTCGAGGCGAACGTGGGCGAGAAACCCCTCGGCGACCGCCTGTTCGACCGGGCCGTCGACGCCGGACGCGTCCGTCGCGAGACCGACGATCTCGGCCCGCTCCAGCGACTCCGGTACGCCCTCGCCGACCGACTCGTCCTCTCGAAGGTCCGGGAGGCGTTCGGCGGCCGCATCGACTTCTGCATCAGCGGCGGCGCGCGCCTCCCGCCCGACCTCTGTGCCCGCTATCACGACGTCGGTATCCCCCTCCTCGAAGGCTACGGCCTGACCGAGACCGCGCCCGTCGTCAGCGTCAACCCGCCCGAGGCGGCGAAGGTCGGCACCATCGGCCCGCCGGTGGCGGGTCTCGACGCCCGCATCGACCCCGACGTCGGCGACGCCCCCGGCGACGACGCCGGCGAACTGCAGGTCCGGGGTCCAAACGTCACCGAGGGCTACTGGCGACGCCCGGAGGCGACGGCCGACGCGTTCACCGACGACGGCTGGTTCAGGACGGGCGACGTGGTCGAACGCGACGACGACGGCTACCTCACTTTCCGCTGGCGGGCCTCCGAGACGGTCGTCCTGTCGACGGGCAAGAGCCTCGCGCCCGCACCCATCGAGAGCGAGGTGGCGGCCGACCCGCTCGTCGCCCAGTGTCTCGTCGTCGGCGACGAACGCCCGTTCGCGGCGGCGCTCCTCGTCCCCGACGTGGAGGCGGTTCGCGCGTGGGCCGACCGGCAGGACGTCGACCTCCCCGACCCGGACTCGTGGCCGACCGACCGCCTCCGCGCTCGCCTCGACGGGACGGTGTCTCGGGTCAACGAGGGGCTACAGTCCCACGAACGCGTCGAGCGGTTCGCCGTCGTCGCCGACCCGTTCCGCCGGGAGAACGGCCTGTTGACGCCGACGCTGAAAAAGCGCCGCCGGGCCATCACCGAGCGCTACGCCGAGACCGTCGACGCGCTCTACGGCGACGCCGAGTAGGAATGGACTAACTGTGCGCTAATCTTCGATAGAAGAAAACGTTCGTGTGATTATCCCTCGAAAAACCCACGCCGAATCGGCGGGTTTTATCTTCTTCGCCTACAAGGTGCCAGTCACATGGAGGGACGCTAAATGGCCGCCGGAGGCGGGAACCTCATCTCGCTCGTCGCGGCGCTCATCGGCATCGGCGTCGTGGCGCAGCTGCTCTCCGACCGGTATCAGGTCCCGAGCGTCGTGTTCCTGCTCGCGTCGGGCGTCATCCTCGGCCCGGAGGTGCTGGGCGTCGTCGGTCCCTCCTCGTTCGGCGACGCCCTCTCGGCCATCGTCGGCCTCTCCGTGGCGATCATCGTTTTCGAGGGGGCGTTCCACCTCCGCATCGACCGGTTGCGCGAGGCCCCGGCCGCCACCTTTCGGCTGGTGACGCTCGGTGCGCTCATCGCCCTCGTCGGGACGGCGCTGGCCATCCACTTCCTCCTCGGCGCGTCGTGGCGACTCGCCTTCCTCGTCGGCGCGTTGCTGGTCGCGACGGGGCCGACGGTCATCGCCCCGATCCTCGAAGTCGTCCCCGTCCGCAACCGTGTGGGGACGGCCCTCGAAACCGAGGGGATCGTCAACGACGTCACCGCGGCGATTCTGGCGGTCGTCATCTTCGAGGCGATCATCGAGGACGTGACCGCTCTCGACGCCGTTCTCGTGCTCTTCGCCCAGCGACTCGGCACGGGCGTCGTCGTCGGCATGGCCGTCGCAGCCGTCGTCTACTACGCCCTCCGGTACGTGGACCTCTCGCCGGGGAACGCCCCCAGAACGCCCGATTGCTCGTTCTGGCGGGTGCGCTCGTCGCCTACGGCGCGGCCGAAGCCGTCGCCACCGAGGCGGGCATCGCCGCCGTCGCCACCGCGGGCGTCCTGCTGGGCAACGTCGACGTCCCCTACGAGGAGGACATCACCGACTTCAAGGGCGACGTGACGCTCATCGTCCTCTCCTTCGTCTTCATCTCTCTCGCCGCCCTCCTGCGGTTCGAGGACCTCCTCTCGCTCGGCCTGCGCGGCCTCGCCGTCGTCGCCGTCGTCGCGCTCGTGATCCGGCCGCTCCTGGTGTTCGTCAGCGCCGGCGGCGACCGGTTCACCCGCGAGGAGAAACTCTTCATGAGTTTCGTCGGGCCGCGCGGCATCATCCCCGCGTCCGTGGCGACGCTGTTCGCCATCGAACTCCGGGCCGCCGGTCTCGACGAGGCGGCGAACCTGCTCGTCGGCACCGTCTTCCTCGTCATCCTCACCACCGTCGCGTTCGAGGCAGGATTCGCCCGACAGATAGCCGAAACTCTCGACGTCATACCCATGCGCGTACTCGTAATCGGAGGCGGACAGGTGGGCCGTGCGCTCGCCCGCCGCCTCGAAGATCGGGGTGAGAACGTCGTCCTCGTCGAAGAGGACGTCGAAATAGTGGAGCGAGCCCGCAACAAGGGCCTGACCGTCCACCACGGCGACGGCACCGACACCGAAGTGTTGCGGTCGGCCGGAGCCGAGAACGCCAAGATCGTGGTCGCGGCCACCGGCGACGACGACGTGAATCTGCTCGTGTCGCAGCTGGCCAGCTCGAAGTTCGACCCCGAGACCATCCTCGCGCGGGTCAACAACCCCGACAACGTCGAACCGTTCGAGGAACTCGGCGTCCGCACCATCTCCTCCGTCGACGCGACGGCGATGGCCCTCGACAACTACATCGAGCGGCCGTCGATGGTCAACTGGATGAGTACGATCGGGCGCACCGGCGACGTCCAGGAGATCGAGGTCACCGCCGACTACCTCATCGGCGAACCCCTTCGCGACATCGGGCCACAACTGCCCGAGGGCTGTCTCATCACCCTGGTCGCCCGCGACGGAGAGATGATGGTCCCCTCCGCCGACTTCACGCTCGAACGCGGCGACCGAATCACCATCATCGGCGGCCGCGACGCCGTCCGCGACGCCATGAAATTCGCGAATCCGGAGCGATAGCGACGCGCTCGTTTCCTCCTCACGCCGTCCACGGGAGCCACGTCCCTCACTTCGGCCGTTTCGACGGCCTTATGCGACCCCGCCGACTAGCCTTGGGGATGAGTGACCCGGCCCTCGAGGTGGTCGAGTTCCTGCTTACGGCCCACGTCTACACGAACGATCGAACGCTCGACGAGAACGACCTGCCGCCGCGATATCGGCAGGTCTTCTGGGCCGAATCCACCTCCGACGACGACGCCGACGACGACGCCGACGCCCGCGGCGGCATCGAACGACCGCTGGTCGTGACCGAACGGACCGCCCGACAGGCGACCGGCGTCGAACATCCGTGGGAGGCCATCTCGGATCTCCTGTTCACCCAGCAAGAGGACTTCTCGGGGCGCATCTCGCTGACACAGCCCGAGCTGGCGACCGACTGGGTGCTGGACCGCGCCGACCGCGATCGACTGGCGACGAACCCGACGCTCGCGTCGACGCTCGAGGACCGCGACGACGTGGACGTGACGCACGCCGAGGCGCGCGAACAGAACCGGCCGATCCACGCCGATCGCGTCTGGATCGACAGCCTCCTCGACGAGTACTTCGACGAGGACGACGACGCCGAGATGCTCGATCTGGTGCAAGTGCGCGCGCCCGAAGAGATCGAGATGACCCTCGATGACCTCGTCCTCACCGAAGACCAGGAAGGAGAGATTCAGAAGATCGTCAAGGCCATCGAACACCGCGAATATCTGGCCGAGATCGGCCTGCGCGAGATCGGCAAACTCCTCTTCGTCGGCCCGCCGGGGACGGGGAAAACCACCGCTTCGCGGGCGCTGGCCCACGAACTCGGCCAGCCGTTCGTCGAGGTGAAACTGTCGATGATCACCAGCCAGTATCTCGGTGAGACGGCCAAGAACGTCGAGAAGACGTTCGAGGTGGCCAAACGGCTCTCACCGTGTATCCTCTTCATCGACGAGTTCGACTCCGTCGCCAAGACCCGCCGGAGCGACGAACACGCCGCCCTCAAGCGCGCCGTCAACACCCTGCTCAAGAGCATCGACGACATCAGCCTCATCAAAGACGAGGTGTTGCTCATCGGCGCGACCAACCACCCCGACCAGCTCGACGCCGCGGCGTGGCGTCGATTCGACGAGATCGTCAACTTCCCCAAACCCGACGCCGGGATGCGCGCCGACATCCTCGAGGTCATCACCCGTCGGATGGACATCGCGGAGTTCGACCCCGCGGACGTCGCCGAACGGACGCAAGGGCTGACGGGGAGCGACCTGCGGATGGTCCTCCGGGAGGCGGTGCTGGAAGCGCTGACCGAGGAGCGAACCACGCTCACGCAGGAAGACATCCTCGACGCCGTCGCCGATTTCGAGGAGCGCGACAACCTCAAGAACATGGACATGATGGGCGACCACGAGGGTCTCGTCGCCGGCGACGGCGGCGATCAGGCCCATCACGGCCACGACCACTGACGCCCGATGCGGGTGACGCTTCTCGGCACGGGCGATACGACCGGGACGCCGACGGTCGGCTGTGACTGCGAGACGTGTCAGCGAGCGCGGGAACGTGGGATCGAGCGCACCCGATTTTCGGTCCACGTCGAGAACGAACGCACCGGCGAGTCGATCCTCGTCGACGCCAGTCCCGACTTCCGCCACCAGTTTCTCACGCAGGACGTTTCCCTGCCCGACGCCGTCGTCGTCACCCACATTCACTTCGATCACCTCGACGGTCTCGGCAACGCTTACCGCGTGTTCGACTCGCTCCCGGTGTACGCCGCCGACGAAGTCGACCCCGTCACCGAGGAGAGCGTCGCCGACACCGTCCGCCGGAAGTACGACTATCTCGACCGGGTGACGGTCCACGACCGCACGCCGATGGAGCGGTTCGAGGTGTGTGGCCTCGAACTCCGGCTGATCCCCGTCGATCACCCGCCGCTGCTCTGTTACGGGCTCGTCGTCGCCGACCCCGAGACGGGCGGGAAACTCTCCATGACCGGCGACACGAGTTTCGCCGTCCCCGACGCCTCCCGCGAGGCCCTCGCCGATCCCGATCTCCTCCTGGCCGACGCCATCGTCCCCGCGGCGAACTGCGAGTACCACCCGCTCGGCGGCAAACACCACGACGACGACGGCGTCCCGCGGACGTTCGGGAGCAAACACATGACTCGGGAGGGGGCCCTCGATCTGGCCGCCGAACTCGACGCGGACCGGACCCGCCTCGTCCACCTCGCCCACTACTACCCCGCCGACGAGGCGTTCGAGGAGCCACTCGCCGTCGACGGCGAGCGCTACGTCCTCTGAGTTCCGACAGGGTAATGTCGCCCGGGGCGCACCTCCGGAGTATGTCGGCACTCGGCCATCTCGGGCGCGCGGTCGCGAACGGCCTGGTCGCCGTTCTCGCGTACGTCGCCGCCTCGCTTCTCGTCCTCGGCAGCGCCGACTGGCGCGGCGGCGTCGTCTTCGCCGTCGCCCTCGCCGTCGCCGTCTTCGGACTGTCGGTGTGGCAGGGGCGGTGAGGCATCCGATCAGGGAAAGCGATCCAGCCCGGCCTGTCGGCGCGCCACGCCGTCGGGGTCGGCGACCCACGGCGTCCGCGCCGCTCTGATCCCATCGCGATCGATTTCTGGCGCGGGTGTCGGATCGCGATGCGGACAGTCAGCGCCGCAGTCGCTCCCCGGGTCGACGACGCGGTCGAGGGCCGAACAGTACGGGCGGCCGTCGCCGGTCGGGTGCAGTCGGGCGCAGTCGGGGAGCGCCGGCCGCCATCCGCTCCCGTAGACGCGTTCGGCGAGGCGGCGTCGCGCCCGGGCTTTCGCCGCCGCGCTCACGATCGTCACGTCCGTCCGGAGCGACCGGAAGTCGACGGGTTCGACGCCCGCCGACGCGACCGACAGCGGCGTGGGGTCGCGGACGACCGTTCGCTCGCCCGTCTCGGGATCGAACCGCCAGACGCCGACCGCCTCGGGGATGCGGTTCAGGTGTGCGCCGGTGACGTAGCTCTCGGTGGCGAGGACGACCGCGTCGAAGAGGCCGAGGCTCACGTCGATCCGGAGTTGCCGTTGCAGGTCGCCGGGCGATCCGAGGTCCGGTTTGTTCTCGATGCCGACCAGACGCCCTATCCAGCCGGGGTAGCGCGTCGCCTGCCTGACGTAGCGGCGGCCGCGCCGGCGTTCGGCCTCGAAAAATCCCGCGTCGACGGCGCGGTCGGTGACGCGACGGGCCACGTCGGGGTGGCAGTCGAAGGCGTCTTTCCAGTAGACGGCCTCGCCGGGGCCGACCTCGCTCTCGACGGCCCGGGGCGGATGGTCCGTTCGGTGATGGCGGCCCGCGACTCGAACTCGGGGCCGGGTTCGACCGCACAGACGTCGACGATGCGACGCCCGGGCGTCTCGACGGCCGCGCCGAGTTGCCGGCCGGGGAGCCAGTCCGTCGTCTCTTCGAGGTGGGAACAGATCGCCAACTCGAACGCGAACTCCATGCCCGCCGCTCAGTCGTCGACGACGACTTCGACGGGGCCGTCCGATTCGGCTTCGTCCGTCGCGTCGCCCGTCTCCCTCTCGCGCCAGAGGAGGACGCCGGCCACGAGGAGGACGACCCACGACCGCCAGCTGGCGAGGTTGAGCGTGTAGCCGATGCCGAAGGGCTTCTCGACGAGCATCCCCTCGTCCGGCTTCCAGTAGGCCGAGAGCATCCGGCCGAGGCTCGGTCGCTCGAAGTTGTACGGCACGCCGAAAATCGTCCCCGATTCCGGTTTGTCTACCATGGGACGAGATACGGCCGCTCGGGATAAAGCGTTTGGGCTATTCTCGGTACAATGGACCGGCTACGCGTGGGGCGGTACGTCGAAAGTCCCTCGACGTTCGGAAGAAAGCATCCGACGGACCCGTCGAATCTCACTGGTACCGGCCGCGCCCCTCGATTTCGCGCAGCCGATTCAACGCCGCCTCCGCCCCGACGGCGGCGTACCCCTCCTCGAACGCGGCGACGAGCGGGTCGGGGTCGTCGGCCGTCCCCCGGACGCTCCCTTCGAAGACGTGCAGGTCCATCGCGTGGTCCTCGACGTGGCCGGTGTGGTAGCCGAGGCCGAAGTCGACGAGGTAGGTCCGGTCGTCGCCGACGCGGACGTTGCGCGTCGTGGGGTCGCCGTGGACGACGCCCGCGCCGTGGAGGGTGGCGAGATGCCGCCCGACCGTCCGCGCCCGGTCGGTCGCGAGAGCGGCGGCCAGGTCGGCGTGGCCGACGTGCTGGAGGGCAAGCGTCGCCTCCGGGACGTCGACGTCGTAGACGAGGGGAGTGGGGACGCCGTTGCGCCGCGCCTCGCTGGTGAGTCGGGCCTCCGAGACGGTTCGCTCGCGACGCAGGCGGGCGTCGAGTTCGGGATGGCGGTACTCCTTCGGGAGGCGTCGCTTGACGACGCGGTCCGGGCGGATGGTGACGACGGCCTCCGCGCCCCGGATCTCGCCGGCGTCGGTCGTCGGGCGGGCGACCGACTCCTCCCCGCGGCGCCACGTCACCGGCACCTCGTCGGGCCGGTAGTTCGGGTCGACGGCCGACGCCTCGATTTCCAGGGTGTCGCCCGACTCGTACATCCGCGCGCCGAGGACGGCGATCATCCCGGCGTTGTCCCGGAGGAAGCGCGAGTCGGGCGCGTAGAAGTCGGCCCCGCGGCTCTCGCACATCGTTTCGAGCATCTCCCGGAGGCGGTCGTTCTGCCCGACGCCGCCGCCGAGGACGAGTTCGTCCGTCCCCGTCAGCGACAGGGCGCGCTCGGCGACCTCCGAGAGCATGGCGAAGACGTTCTCCTGCAGCGAGAAACAGACGTCCTCGACGGGCGCGCCGTCGTCGTAGGCCTCCTTGGCGGCGCTCATGATGCCCGAAAACGAGAAGTCCATCCCCTTGACGACGTACGGGAGGTCGAGATACTCGCCGTCTTCGGCGGCGCGTTCGACTTTCGGGCCGCCGGGGTGGGTCCAGCCGACGTGGCGGGTGAACTTGTCGAGGGCGTTGCCGACGCCCGTGTCCATCGTCTCGCCGAGGATGCGATAGCGGCCGTTGTGGTAGCCCAGGAGGTGGGCGTTGGCACCGCTGGCGTTCAGGCAGACGGGCGAGTCGAACCCGGACTGGTAGCGCCCGATTTCGAGGTGGGCCACCATGTGGTTGACGCCGACGAGGGGGACGTCGAGCGACTGCGCGAGGGCGCGGGCGGCCGTGCCGACGACGCGGAGACAGGGGCCGAGGCCGGGGCCACGCGAGAAGGCGACGGCGTCGATATCCCCGTCCGCTTCCGAGAGCGCCGCCTCGACGACGCGCGGGATGGCGTCGCCCATGTGTTCGGCGGCCTCGCGGGGGTGAATGCCGCCGCTCTCGGGCTGGTAGGCGTCGGTTTCGATGAACACGGCGTCGGCGTCGGTATCGAACACGGCGGCGCTGGCCGCCCACGCCGTGCCTTCGATACCGAGAACGCGCATCTAAGCCTGTTCTGCTTCCGTCTCGGCCTCGTCTTCCGCGCTGATCTTGTTGCGGTCGAGCATGTGTTTCTGCTCGACGTCCTTGGCGTGGTCGGGGCTCTCGTACACTTTCGCGTAGCCCATCGTCTTTCGCATTCCGAACTTCGTGTCGAGTTCGTGGACGACGACCTCCTCGGAGTCCTTGTTGAGTTTGGCCGCGAGACTGTCACGGACGGAGAGGCGGGACGGCGTCGCGTCTTCGTGCGTGATACTGAATCGGACGTCGGTCCGGTGTAACATCGGATTCTCCTCTTCGGCGATAATCTCGATTTCCATGGGTCAGTTGTAGGTAACTCCACTCGAAACGACCAAAAGGATTACGAAGCGCGTATTAGCCGCCGAGCGTCGCGAGTGCGGCGTCGACGTCGCCGTCCATCCGCCGCAGCAGGTCGCGCGCGATGGCTCGCGTATCCTCGTCGACGGTGACGAGGACCATGCCTTCGCCGGGCTGGCCGTAGACGACGCTCGTGCCGTTCGGGGCGGCGACGACGGCGGGAACGGTGGCCAGGTCCTCCTCGCCGTCGACGTGGATGGTGGTGGGTTCGTCGGCGTCGATGGCGTCGCGGAGCGCGGCGAGCAGGGCGTCCGAGAGCGTTCCGGGTTCGTTTTCCACCTCGACGTGGGGATTCCCGAGGACGCGCACGATCTCCGCGCTCACCGCTTCGCGTTCGGTCCGGCCGTCGACGAGGGCGACGTCGGGCGTGGTGTCGGCGAGCCGGAGGTGGTAGGTGACGACGTCGCCGACGGCGACGATGGGGGTGCCCGCCGTCGCCAGCAGCTCTTCGGCGTCGGTGAACACGGGGCCGAGGGGCTCTTTGAACGCGCCGCGGAGGTCCTCGGGGAGTCGGAGCATCACCTGACTTTGAGCGCGTAGCCGCCGGGTTCGGTGACGTTCATCTCCTCGGCGACCTCGCTCTGCTCGGGGTGGGTGATGATGACGTACCCCGCCCAGTCCTCCGTGAGACTCGACGACCCGCAGTTCGAACACGACTGGGAGTCCGGGTCGTTGATGTGGTGGCACTCACGACAGGCGAGCCGGGGTTTCGCCATCAGTCACCCTCCATCTGGGCCTCGCGCGACTGGCGCTCCTCTTCGAGCCAGCCGTGCTTGCCCAGCCCCGGCTGTTTCGCCGTGAGGCCGATCTTGCTGTCCCGGGGGTTGCGCTCGTCGATGCTCTTGGTGACGATGCGGACCCGCACCTCGTCGCCGACGCCGAGGGTGCGGTTCGACTCCGTCGACGCGAGTTGCTGGTTCTCGCCGTCGTAGGCGAGATATTCGTCGGAGATCTGCGAGACGTGCAGCAGGCCGTCGACGGGACCGATGCCGACGAACGCGCCGAACTCGACGACTTCCACGACGGTGCCGTCGACGACCTCCTGCATCTCCGGGTCGAACGTGATGGCGTCGAAGTCGGCCTCGTAGTAGACGCCGGGGCGGTTCGGCAGGACGGCCCCCTGTCCGACGTCGTGGACCTCGGCGACGCTCACGACGCTACCGACCTCCTCGTCCATTCGTCCCTCGAGTTTGTCCTGCAGCAGACGCTTCACCCGCTCCGGCGTGACGTCCGCCAGATGTCGCGGCGGTACCTCGACCGTGTCCTTGAGTCGTACCCGTTTGTACATGTTATCGTTCCTGTATGTGGAGTGTGTTCCGGCCCCTTAAACCGATTACCCGAACGCCTCGTTCGAGCAGTCGGTCCCGCAGGGGCAGGTCGTTCGTGACGACGTACTCGCAGTCGCCGCGTTCGGCGAGGTCCACGAGGGCGTCGTCGGCGTACGATGCGTCCGTCTCGACCGTCCGACAACGGTCGGCCAAATCCAGCCCGACGCTCGCGGCGGTGGCTTCCGTCCCGCCGCCCGCCGAGAGCCGGTCCAGTTCCGTGCGTACCGCCGCTGGCGTCACCCAGTCGGGCGACTCCCCGAGGAGGCGTTCGACCTCCTCGAAGACGCGAACGCCGCATTCGACCGGCATCATCAGCGCGCTGGTGTCCATGGCGACGGTAGTCACGTCCTATTTGAGCGTGCCGATGCCGATGAGCCGCCAGCGAGCGCCGACGCGGCGGTTGATGGCGATCTTGGACCCCGATTCGGCACAGACGGGGCGTTTCAGCGACACCTCGCACTCGCCGCCGCGAGCGCTGGTGACCGCGCCGACGGTGGTGGCCGTCCCGACGGTGAGCATCAGCGGTTCGCCGGTCGAGATCTCCTCGATCTCGCCCGACTCCTCGCCGACGACCCGGTCGAGCAGTTCGACGTCCATCTCGAAGTCCTCGTGGACCGGCGGGAGCGTCCCCGGTTCGCCGGCGACCTGTCCCGCGAGGGCGTCGCCTTTCGTGAGACTCGGATCGAGGCCGGTGCCGACGCCGAGGAGGCCGCCCGGTCGGGCGACGTCCACCTGCTGACCGCCCGCCTGCAGCGACCGGACGTCGGTGGTGATTGACTGCCACTCGGTCTCGTTTCCGCGTTCGACTTCGCGGCCGGGACGCAGTTCGAGTTCGTCGCCGACTTCCAGGCTGCCGCCGACGAGGCTGCCGCCGACGACGCCGCCCTGGAGGCTGTCCCACTCGGTCCCCGGCCGGTTGATGTCGAAGCTGCGGGCGACGAACATCTCGGCCGCCTCCGACTCGTCGCGCTCGGGCGTCGGAATCTCCTCTTCGACGGCGTCGATGAGGAGGTCCATGTTGACGTTCTGCTGGGCGCTGATGGGGACGATGGGGGCGTCTTCGGCGACGGTGCCCTCGACGAACTCCTCGATCTGCTCGTAGTTTGCCAGCGCCTGCTCCCGGTCGACGAGGTCGATCTTGTTCTGTGCGACGACGATGTTCTCGATGCCGATGATGTCGAGCGCCATCAGGTGTTCTTCCGTCTGGGCCTGCGGGACGTCCTCGGTGGCGCTCACGACGAGAATCGCGCCGTCCATCAGGGCCGCACCGGAGAGCATCGTCGCCATCAGCGTCTCGTGACCGGGTGCGTCGACGAACGAGACGGTCCGCAACGGCTCGCTCTCGGACCCGTCGGGACACTCGTCTTCGACCGTGTAGCATTCGGGCGGCTCGAGGCCGGGACACGTCTTGAACGTCGCGTCCGCGTACCCCAGCCGAATGGAGATGCCGCGTTTCATCTCCTCGGAGTGCTGGTCGGTCCACGAACCGCTGAGGGCCTGGACCAGCGTCGTCTTGCCGTGGTCGACGTGTCCGACGAGGCCGATGTTCACCTCCGGTTGTTGGTGTGTTTCCGTCGCCATTGAGAGTAATCTTGCGTAGGCTTCGCCCCGTGCGAGTGATAAAGTTGCTGTTCTCGGCTTCTCGGAGACCGACGGCGTTTTCCCCGACCGGGTCCACGTCGGGTATGCTCAGGTACGTGACGACCAACCGTGGCAAGGTCCGCGAGGCCCGCGAGTATCTGGGGAGCGGCGTCCAGCAACTCGATTTCGACTACACCGAGATCCAGGCCCCGGAGCTCGGTCCCATCGCCGCTCGCGGTGCTCGCGAGGCGTATCGGTACGCCGACGCGCCCGTCCTCGTCGACGACGCCGGGCTCTTCCTCTCGGCGTTCGACGGCTTCCCCGGTCCCTACTCCTCCTACGTCGAGGACAAACTCGGCGTCGACCGCGTCGCCGACCTCACCCTCGCCGAGGAGAACCGCCGCGCGTCGTTCCGGTGCGTCCTCGCGTACTGCGACGGCGAGGGGTTCGACGCCAGTCCCGACCCGGTCGACCGGGCGGACCGCGCCGTCGCCGCCGCGGAAGACGACGCCGGCGAGGAGACCGACGCGCTCCCGGTGAAACTCTTCGAGGGCGTCGTCCGCGGGCGCATCGTCGACCCGCGCGGCGACGGCGGCTTCGGTTACGATCCCGTCTTCGAACACGACGGAACGACGTTCGCGGAGATGACGGCCGCGGAGAAAAACGCCGTCTCACACCGCGGACGGGCACTGGCGAAGTTCGGGGAGTGGTACCGCGAGCGAACGCAGTGAGCGTCTCGGAACGGCTCACGGCTCCGCCGTGAGCCAGTGAGTCTATCGGTGGTTCGCTGAGCGACCGAAGGGAGCGAAGCAAGCGCCGTGAGTGAACGGAGCGAGGCGAAAGTCGCGAGCCTCCTTCGCCGATTCCCGCGGTGACGACGAGCGGGTTCGGTTCACTCGTCCGTCGTCGACTCTTCGTCCGTCGTCGGCGACACCGACTCCCACGCGGTCGACGCCGACTCCGGGTCGACGTCGGCGACGAACCGCGCAGTCGCGAGGTTGGCGGCGAGTCCGAGGACGCCGCCGCCGACGACGCCCAGAGGAACGCCGAGGAGGGGAACGTTGACGACGACGACCGTCGCGACGGGCGAGACGGCGAGGACGAACAGCGCGAAGCCGAGGAAGTAAGAGAGGTAGGGGCCGCCCCGGAGTGCGAGCGCGTACGACCCGCGGGCGGCGTCGACGACGCCGACGTCCCGGAGGACGACGAGATACGGCGTCGCGTAAAAGAGGTACGCGAGGGCGACGAACACGGGGATCCCGAGCGCGACGACGGCGAGCGCCCCGGCGGGGACGCCGCCCGAGAGCCCGGGTCCGACGACGCCGAGCGCCAGCGGTAACAACGCGAGAAACGGCAGCAGGGTCAACACGAAGAAGGGGCGGAAATACGCCGCGACGTTGGCGACGAAGTCGTACTCTTGGCCGCGGACGACGTCGGCGACGCTCCCGAAGTAGCCCGCCGTGAGGGCGCTCTGGACGACGAGCGCGACGGGGACGCTGACGGCGGCGAACGGGAGCAGTTCCAGCGGGACACCGGTGTCGACGCTGACGCCCGATTTGGGGACGCTGACGAACTGCCAGACGGTGACGACGGAGAGCGGCGCGCCGACTTTGAACCCGAGGTGGAGGCCGTCGAACGCGAGGACGGACCGTATCTTGTTCGCGTCCATGGCGGCGAGGACGATGGGGACGAGCACGAGGGCGCGTGCCGGAGCGCACGCTCCCAGCCGTCGACGAGTCGCGTGACGAAATCGGGCATCGACGTCAGACCGCCGACCCGTTTCGAACGGCGGTCCCGCCGTCGGCGGGTCGGACGCCCCAGCCGGCGACGCCCGTGGCGGCGAGTTCGAGGAGGAAGCGCTCGCCGTGGCCGACGCGGGTGCCTGTGCCGGCAGACGCCGCCCGAATCGGGCCGCCGTAGGCCGGTCGGAGCGACAGCGGTTCGGTGCTGGACCCGAACCGGAGGGCGGCGAGTCCAGCGAACGCGGGGGCTGCGGGGAGGTGCCTTCGGAGTCGCATCGCCGGCCCTTCTCCCGCTGATGCCTTCAACCTCGGGATAGCTGAAAGCGGCGTCGTACCGTTCCGCCTTTCACCTCTCCGACACACGGTGCCGCCATGGGATCCCCCGCACGGCGTCGCCGCGGCGTACGCTCCTCCTCGCTCTCGGACTCGTCCTCGTGACCGTTCCGCTCTGGGCACCCCCGCTCGACGTGACCGGCGACGACTACGACTACCGGGCCGCACAGGTCGCCGTCGACGATAATCGGCTCTCGATTCCCGGCCGTCACCCGTGGCTGGCGGGCGTCGAAGGCGTCGACTGCTTCCACGAACAGAGTCCGTCAAGGCGCTGTGGCTTCGAGTCACGGCTCCTCGACGGCGCGGCGGTCCGCGCGCCGTATCCCGGCGTCCGCCACGTCGCGGGCGACCCGACGCTCGTGGCGTCGGAGCGCTACGTCGCCTTCTCGGGCGACGGCCGGGTGTTCGAGCGGACGACCGAGTGGAACGACTCGGCCGAGGCGTACGTCCTCGGCCTGGAGCGGGCGGACGCGAGTCGCGTCGTCGACGGCGTCGCGCGCCCCGTCGCCCAGTACAACTACCCGATCCGACAGACGGTGAAGACGGGGAGCGCCCGCGCCGCCGACCCCTCTCGGAACCCGAACTGGTCGAATCCAGCGGCCGGTATTACGTCGTCTACGAGGCGGGTACGCGGACGTTCCTCTCGGCGAATCCGCTCACCGAACGCCTGCTGGAGTGGGTGGCCGTCGTCGCCGGCGTCCTCGCCTTCAGGCGGGCGTGGCGCGAGTAGCGGGCGTCAGAGCGACGCGACGAACTCCGTGAGGCGGCGGTTGAACCGATCGGTGGCGTCGAGGAACGGCGCGTGGCCGCTCTCCTCGAACCGCACCGCCTCCGCGTCGGGCAGTCGTTCGGCGACGTCCTCCACGGCACCGGCGGGGGCGAGAGCCCCCTCGCCGCAAACGTAGACCAGCGACGGGACGTCCACGTCGGGCAGGACGTCCCGGTAGTCGCGGAGCGTCTGATCGACGTACGTCGCCGAGACGACGCCCGGCGGGACCCGCGACGCCTCGTCGTAGATCGCCCGTGCGACGTCCGCCGCAGGCGAGTCGACGAACAGGCTGTGGGCGACCGACTCGGCCAGGCCGTCGGGGTCTTCCTGTGCACGCCCGACGGCGCGGGCGAGGTCGGCGAGGTCCCACGACCCGTAGTCGTAGTCGTCCCATTGGAAGTCGGACGCCGGTTGGTCGACGTCGACGAAGCCCGCGAGGCGGTCGGTCCCGAACCGGTCGACGTACTCCCAGCCGACGAGCGCGCCCATCGACCAACCGACGAGCACCGCGTCGTCGACGCCGAGTCCGTCGAGGAACGCCTCGACGTCCCGGGCGTACTGGGCCATCGTGTGCCCGGCGGGCGTCTTCGTCGATCGACCGTGGCCGCGGAAGTCGAGCGCGAGGGCGCGACAGCCGTCGAGACCCGACAGCTGCCCCCGGAAGACTCGACATCCGGCCATCAGCCCGTGGAGGAACACGACCGGCGTCCCCGTCCCTGCCTCCTCGTAGTAGAGCGTCGCCCCGTTGCACGCTGTCGTTGGCATCCCGTGAACGGTTGCGCGTCGAGCGGGAAAGCTCTTGGCGGCCTCAGTGCCGCGGGTCGCGGTCGGGGCCCGGGTAGTCGCCGCCCTCGGTCGCTTCGTAGAGACTTTCGGCGTCGAACAGGGTGGCGAACGCACGCGGATGTCTGATGCTCACCTCGGCGTGGCTACGGACGGCCGCCCCCGTCTGTGCAGTCGTCAGCGCCTCGTCGAGCGTGAGGACGTGCATCGCGCCGCCGTGGAGCGCGGACGCGAGCGCGGGGTGGTCGCCGTCGGGATGGGCGACCGGGTCGCGCCACGCCTCGATTCGCTCGCGCCAGTCGGACGAGAGCGACGCGTCGGCGAGCCTCCCGATCACCGCCTCGGCGTCGTCGAGGAGGGAGTCGCTGGCGACGAGCGTCGTCCACGAGTGCCGGCGGAGGGCGTCGAGGGCGTCGCGGGACGCCCCGCCGACGAGGAGATCCGCCGCCAACACGTCGGCGTCGGCGACGACCCGCGCCGGGGAGGTGTCAGTCATCGCCCCGTCGCTCCGACAGCGCGTCCGCCACGGCCGCCTCGCTCACGTCGTACGCCGCCGCGCGTTCGAACAGGTCGATCCACGTCATACGCGCTCTCGCGGGCGTGGCACAAAGGGTCTGTCGGGTTCGGGAATCGGTGGCGGAGTCCGCGTCACGCCGCCCGCCGGTCGAGATACCAGTGGACCGACGCGCCGAGGACGAACGCCGTGCCGACGTTGACGAGAAGGCCGATGACGCCGACGCCGACGGTCACCGGGAGCGAGGACGTCTGTCTCGCGCTCTCGGCGAGCTGGACGGCGACGAGGAGGAGGAGGACGCCGAGGGCGGCCGTCGGGAAGGCGACGACGACGCCGGCGACGAGGGCGGCGAGCAGGTAGCCGACGCCGAGGACGACGTTCGCGCCGCCGGTGCGCGCGCCGAAGGCGTACTTGCCGGCGAGGCCGCCGCTCCCGTGACACATCGGCAGGCCGCCGAGCGGGACCGAGAGGAGCGTCATCGCGCCCATACTCGTCGCGAGTTCGTCAGGCTGGACCTCCGCGTCGAACAGGTCGGCACAGAGCAGCGAGGTTGCGACGGCGGCGTTGCCGACGGTCATCGCCAGCTGTGCGGCGGCCCCCGAGAGCGCGTTCGCGGTCAGTGCGGGCGGCGTCACCGGCGGGACGCCCGGCAGCGTCGGCGTCGGTAGCCCGGCAGCGCCAACGCCGAGGGCGAGCCCTGCCCCGAGGACGGCTAACGCGCCCGTGCCCGCCCTGCCGACGGCCACGAACGCGACTGCGGCGACGCCGGCCCCGACGGCGAGTGCGGGGTCCGCGAGGGCGAGGTCGACTCCCGCCTGCGCGAGCACCAGGGCGACGGCCAGCTGGACGCCGCGGACGACGGAATCGCCGACGAAGCGTTCGACGTGAGCGAGCGCGTCCGTCCGCCCGGCCAGCAGCAAGACGGCGCCGGCGAGGAGGCCGGCGGCGACGAGTTCGCCGTACGAGAGCGCGCCGGCGATCGCCAGTCCCGCGAGCGCCTTCATCGGTTCGACGGAGAGGGCAGGCCGTAGACGACGCCCCAGAGTATCTGGAAGACGCCGAACCAGAGGAGGACGTGCGGCACCGACAGCGGAGTCAGCGCGCCGAGCGCGACGACGACGGGCAACACCGTGATCGAATCGCCTATCGCACCCGTCACCTCGCCGCTCGAAATCTCGACTCCGCGTCGAACGCGCGCCTCGAACGTACCGGCCATCGTCCGCAATACGAACTGGCCGAACGTAACCTTTCTCAGTTATCAAAATCCGGTTCATGCCCGGGAATATGTAACCTATTTAAGTTACTTCCGTCCGCGAGCTGCGGAGGCGTCGACCGTCGCCCTCGCGACGGCCGAAATCGCCCGACGGTCACGCGTTCGTCTGACGCAGTTTTATTGTGAGTGGGTCGTATCCTCCTGACGGGCGCGCACGAACGGCTTCAGTTCCCATCCTCCCACCCGCGCGCCCGGCACCCCATCCCACGACGTGCGGCGTCGTCTTTCCCCCGCGGCGTCGTGTTTCAGCGCCCGAGTAGCGTCGCACGCACCTCGTCGAGACGGTCGCGCTCGGCGACGAGCGCGACCCGATCTCCCGCCTCGACGATCGTCCCCGGCAGGGGGATCGTCATCGACTCCCGGCGGCGGCCGTGGGCGTAGATGCGCGCCGTCTCGGGCAGGTCGACGTCGGCGACGTGATCGCCGACGACGGGCGCGCCCTCGGGGATCTGAACCACGGACAGCTGGAGCCGCTCGGTCAGGTCGCCGAGCGCGCCGAAGTCGCCGCCGAGCAGCGCCGTCTTGGCCCCCGCCGCGCCGAGGCGTTCGGGGTAGACGACCTCGTCGACGTCGTCGGCGTACTGGTCGTAGATCTCGGTGCGGTAGTCCTCGTCGATTCGCATCACGGTCCGACAGCCGAACTCCTTGCCGAGCATGCAGGCGGCGAAGTTGACGTTCGGATCGCCGGTGAGCGCGCCGACGGCGTCCGCCGACTCGAGGCCCGCCTCTCTCAGGACGGCTTCGGTGCCGCCGTCGCCCTCCACGACGTCGAAGCCCTCCGTGCGGGCGCGTTCGAGCTTCGTCGGGTCGGACTCGACGACGACCACCTCGTGTCCTTCCTCGTCGAGGATGTGTGCGGTCCGGGCCCCGACGCGGCCGTACCCCACGATAACGAATCGCATACCCGTGGGTACGGCGGCGAGATATAAAAACGAGTGGCTGGAACGAGGGACGGAGTCACGTCTCGCCGCCGACGTCCCGGGTCGCCGCGTCCGGGCGACGGAGTTCGACGGCGAAGACGCTTCCCCGCGGCTCGTTGTCTTCGATCCAGACGTCGCCGCCGTAGCTGTCGACGATCCGGTCGACGAGAAAGAGCCCCATGTCCGTTCCGGGGCTGTCCAGGCCCTTTCCGCCCCGCCCGAAAATCAGCTCCTTCTGCTCGTCGAGGACGCCCGGGCCGTTATCGGCTACCCGGACGACGACCGTCTCCGCGCCGATCTCGACGCCGACCTCGACGCGTGGGTCGTCCCTGTCGTTGTGGACGACGGCGTTGGTGAGGAGGTTCCGGAACACCGACGTGAGCATCTCGTTGCCGACGACGTCGAGGTCGAGCGACTCCTCGTGGAGGTCGAACGTCGCCGCCGGGAAGCTCTCGTGGTGGACCGAGACCTCGTGCCGGACGACGTCTTCGAGGTTGATCGTCTCGCGTCTGTCCCGGTCCTCGCCGAGGAGGCCGTCGACGTACTCGCGGGCGATCGTCGTGATCTCCACGACGTGCTCGCACGCGACCGTCACTCGATCCAGGGCGGGCCGTCCATCGTCGTCGACGTGTTCGGCGACCTGTTCCAGCCAGCCCAGCACGACGTTCATGTCGTTGCGGATGTCGTGTCTGACGACTCGGTTGAGTATCTCCAGTTCCTCGGTGCGTCGCTGGAGTTCGAGCGACTGGCGGCGCGTCCGGAGCGCGGTCTCGGCGCGCTTTTCGAGGAGGGCGGGCCGAATCGGCAGTTCGACCACGTCGTCGACGAGCGATTCGAGCCGCGACGGCACGGCGTTCGTCTGGTCGCGATGAAGCAGGAGGACGTACGGGAGAACCACCGGATCGGCCTCCGACTTCCGCCGCTCGAGCGCCGCCCGGTGACGTTCGAACGCCTCCACGTCCCCGAGACAGACGTCGAACGACGCCTCCACCGGCTCCTCGCCGTTCCCGTTCGGTCCCTCGACGACGTCGTAGGCGTCGCCGAGTCGGTCCGCGAGCAACGCCCGGTTCGGGCCGTGTTCGACCAGCAGGTAGACGGTTGTCATGGCGGTCCTCACTCACTCGGTCCGTTCCTCGCCGCGTGGCCCGGCCCACTCCGGCGTGCCGCTCAGGATGCCACGGAGGTTCGAGAGCGGAGCCCCGACCTCGATGCCGTATTCGGTTATCTCGAACTCCCTGAGGGTGCGCTCGAAGTCGCTCCCCCGCTTTTTCAGCACGCCGATGGCCTTGCGCAACTCCCCGCCCAGTTCCAGATACCGGAGGAAGACGATGTTGTCCGCGAGGTAGCTGACGCCGTGTTCGGTCGGGGAGAACGCGCCGGTGACGCTCGCCGTTTCGCTGGTGAAGATCGCCGTCACGCCCATGTTCCGCAGATAGCGCCCGAGCGCGTGGATCTCGGTCAGGAACTCCGCCTCGCCCTCGCCGGTCATCGAGAGCTGATACCCCTTCAGCCCGTCCACCATCACGACGCTCGCGTCCCGGTCCTCGACTTCCGTCCGGACCATGCCGGCGAACGACTCCGGCGAGTGTTCGAGCGGCTCTACCTCCTCGATCTTGAGGGTCCCGCGATCCATCATCTCGCGGACGGGGACGTTTATCGACTCCGACCGGTGGACGAAGGTCCCGCGCGACTCCTCGAACAGGAAGATGACCGACCGTTCGCCCCGCCCCGCGGCTTCCTTCATGAATTGACCGCCGAACGTGGTCTTGCCGACGCCGGACGGGCCGCTCACGATGGTGACAGTCCCCCGTTCCAGGCCGCCGTTCAGCAGCGCGTCGACTCCCGGGACGCCCGAGGACACCGCCTCCGGCGAGAACTCGGCGCGGTGACGCCCCGGCACCAGTTCCGGGAACACCGTCATGCCGTCGTCGCCGACCTTCATCGCGTGGGTGCCCGACCGGAAGTCCGAGCCGCGGTGTTTCGTCACCTCCACCGACCGCTTGCGCGTCCCGTATCGCAGGTGGACGATGCCGTCGCTCATGAACTGCAGGTCGTCGTCGGGAGACGCCGTCGTCGCCTGCGAGGTGAACAGCACCGTTCCGCCGTTCGATTTGACGAACTGGAGAAAGGAGAGGATCTGCTTGCGGAACTGGTACTCGTCGGGCGAGAGATACCGGAACTGCGTGACCGGATCGACGAAGACGCGGGTCGGTTGCAGGTCCGTGACCGCGTCCGCGATGGGCTCGACGAACGCCCCCGTCTCGACGTCGCCGGGCGGAAAGACGTCGTACGTCCGCCCCTCCGCGAAGAACTCGGACTCCGGCGACAGGTCGAGAAACTCGACCGACGAGAGGTCGAAGCCGAGCGCTGCCGCGTCGGATCGGACGTCGGATTCGGGCTGTCCGAGATTGATAAACAGCGACTCGTTCGGGTCGCCCGCCGTCAGAAAGTGGGTACCCAGGAGCGTCTTTCCCGTCCCGGGTTCCCCCGGACCAGGTACGCCCGATTCGGCACGAAGCCGCCGTAGAGAACGTCGTCGAACCCCTCGATGCCCGTCGAGAGTCGTTCGCCACGCTCGTCCTCGCTCGCGTTCGGTGGGTCGTCCATGCGCTCGCCTACGCGCTCGATCCCCATGTGTCCCCTCCCCACGAGGATTGGGACGGGCCCGCCGTCGACCGCCGGCGAGCGGTCGGAATCACCAGAGCACCAGACTCGCTCCGAGGAGGGCGACGCCGACGGCGGCGAGCAACGCGCCGGCCCACAGATTCCCTCCCCGTCCGGGAGGTCGTCGAACCGGACCGTCGAGAGGTGCGTCGTCTCCTCGCCCGGCTCGACGACGAACTCGTCGGCGGTCGACGCGTCGACGCCGTCGCGCCGAGGGCGTGCCACACCGAGGACACTCACGGCGTCGCCGACGGCGAGTGTCTGCTCTCCGTATCGACGTTTGCTCCGCTCGACGCCGACCCCCATCGGATCGACGGCGACGCCGTCGGTGGTTTCGAGAAAGCGCTTGACGCGTCGAGGCGGCGCTTCCCCGTAATCGGTCTCGACGGCGACGTCCACGCCGTCGAACTCACAGACGAGGCCCTCGACGGCGACGCCGTTCGACGCGAGGACGCTCTCCGGCGTGAACACGTCGTCGGTCTCGTTGCTCACCGCGTGTGTCCCCGGATCGACGTAGAGCAGGCCCGTGCCGTCGTCGAGCGCGAACGGCACCGAGCGGACGCCCCACGCCGAACGCTCCCACGATTTCGTCTTCCCGGTCTCGGGTTTCTCCTCGATCTCCCACGCCGCGAGGACGCAGTCGGGGTCGTCGCGGACGGGCGACCGGAACGTCTCGCCGCGCCTCACGGGCGTGACGGTTCCTCGAACCCTGACCAGCCCCGACTCGTCCACGCCGCCGGCGGCCGTCAGGGGCGTGTCGGCGACGGTCGCGGCCCGCTGGCGCTGCTTCCAGCCGACGTAGAGAGCGAGGACCCCCGCCGTCAGGAGCACCGCGCCGGCAGCGAGGCCCGCGTCGGCGACCAGTCCGACGTCCGTGACTTGCATCCTCGGAGTCGGTTGCTCGCAGGTCCGGATCGGCTAAAACGCTGGGGGAACCGGCGAGAGCCGTCTCGCTGACTCAAGGCGGCTCGTTGGTTTCAGAGCGAGAATGACGGAATAGAAAGGGCAGTTACTGCGAACCGATCGTTTCCGGTGACTGAACTCAGGACGCGTTTTTGAGTTCTACAAGCGCGTATATGATAGCGATAGCCCCGAATAGCACGCCGATCGAGCCTAAAATCTGGTTTCGCGGAACTACCGTCGTCTGTGAAACGACGAGCAACGCCATCAGTATCACATGCAGGGCGAGCAATCGGTCGGTGCGGTCGGACATACGATGATTCCTCGGCCATTCAGCATGAAACGTTCGATAGGCCAGTTCTCTGCACTTACCGAAGCTACTCACCACATCGAGGGACAGAAGGGACCGCCCGCCTCGATGACGTGACTCACGATCGACGGCGACGGGGGCCAACTCCACCGAATCCTTCACCCGTTCCTCGCCGCATCGAGGGTGTTCTATCAAATTCCTGACTGAGTTTCGTTCGTCCCTCTGTGAGCGCGGATTAGGGAGATCGGTGGTGTCCCTGAGGTGATGCGCCCCGGTCGATTTCGGGGGTCTATCCCGCCGCTGTCTGTGAATTAGTTTGCGTGTCCTGATAGTTTAGTGAATCGCAATACGGCGAGGGATGCCCTGTTTAGCGAGAGCAGCGAGTCTCGAACGGATTTCATTCAGTCGATTACAGCCAAAAGTGCGCGTACAAGGAGTGTACGGCCGAAAGAGCCACATGGCAAGAGGGACCGAAGCAACACAAGGAGACAACGCACAGGAATACACATCAACGAACAGGGCGAAACAGTCTTCGAAGAACTCACACCAGAACAGTACGAACAAGTCGCACCATTCTGGTACCACTGGAGAGAGAAATAAGAAAAATTCTCTCAATTCACATCAATTTAACCTAATTTTCATTCTCGAAAAACTGTCCCGGATGCCTGTAATTATAACTTGCAAGAGGAGGGATGTCGCCCTCTTTTGGGTACATAGGCCAGATATCGCCCGAAGCCACCGCTCCTGAACTGTAGTGGTTCTCGTAGAATCTCCGGATCTCATCCTCAGTCGAATCACCACCACCCGGAATAATCGTAAAACCGGTAGCAACCTCCAAATCAGCATCCTCAGTCTCAGCTCCTTGCGCCAGGTACGCCTCACCAAATTTTCGAGAACAAAGAGATCGTCTCGAAGATATTCTGAACTACTGCTCGAAGATTTCTCTTCGGAGGCAGTCAGGTGTCGCGGAAATTTATTTAAATGTGTGAGTACAATGTACGTACAAGAGGGTTTGTGAGAATGGGCAGCACCAAAGTCAACTTCCGACTCCCGGACGACCTTGTCGAGAAGGCAGACGTCGCCGCCGAGGTCAGCCACAAGAACCGGACGGAGATCGTCAAAGAAGCACTCCAGAAGTATCTGGAAGAAATCGAGGACGATGAGGCGTTCAAAGAGGCAGTCATCGAACTCTATCTCGACGACCGGATCGGGTTCGACACACTAAAAGAGTTCATTGGACGGCAAGACGCCGAATCCGTGAAGGCTTCCAAAACCATTCTCGACCAGGGCGAAGACCTGGCCGACGAACTCGCAGAACTGTAGAAGGGTCCGGAGAAAAATATGATCGTAGCGGATACAAGCAGTCTAATCTCACTTGCCTCCATCGATCTCCTCGACACACTTCTAACCGAGTTCGACGTCCACACCACAGAGCTGGTGTTAGAGGAACTGGCGGAAACCAGCGAGTACAACGATCGTCACGGGGAAGCAGCACAGATCGTCCTCGACCAACGAGACCAGATCACCATTCACGACATACAGGGCGAATTCACCTCCTCCCGAGTAGACGAAGGAGAAGGAAGCTGCGCACTACTCACCAAAGAGAAAGAAGCGGAGTTCCTGATCACCGACGACCTCCGCGCACTACCGGAACTCCAGACAGTCGCTGACGCCAAGGTAGCGATCTCACCGATCGTCCTCAAGGCCCTGGTACAGAGAGACGTTCTCACGGTCGAGAGGGCGAGGGAGAAGCTGGATGTGCTTGCGGAGAATCGGGACTGGCTCGGCGCACCCATCTACAGAAGGGCACAGGATTTGTTCGACTGAGTAATCTGCGCGATGGTGGTCACTTTTCTTCGGTGGCTTGTTGGAGATCATTGCGTAACAAAGTTTTAAATGGCTTATGTAACGGGACATTCAAATTGCTGTAATCACTGTACGTCGGGGGGCCGATTTTGCCACCGGGGTCGCGTCCTCGAGTTCGTGCCATCGTTGAAACACAGAGAAGGCCTGAGACGCCCGAAATAAAGAGGAAGGAAGCCAGGCCGGAATTTGAATCCGGGGTCTCGTCCTTACCAAGGACGCGCTTTACCGCTAAGCTACCCAGGCGCGTTCATCGATTGGCCGGAATCGTCTTTATGCGTTTCGATTCACGCCGTCATCGACCGCGGGCCGTCGGTCGCCGGAGGAGAGCGCGGCGATGCGGTCGGCGGTCGCCTCCGAGAGGGCGACGCGCGCCGGCGGCAGGTCGCCGTCGCTCGTGCGGGCGAGGTTCGCGGCGTACTCGAGCAGGCGGGCGGACGGGTCGACGTCGGCGGCCGTCGCGCCGGCGACGACGGCGAGGGAGAACACGTCGGCTTCGAGGTTCCGGTCGAGTCGTTCGGGGTCGGCGTCGCTCCGACGGCGGGTCTGGTCGCGGCCGAACTTCCGGACCGTCTCGACGGCGCGTTCCGCCGCCTCGGTCCGGGCGAGGAGATAGAAGCCCCGGGAGACGAAGACGTCGGCGGCGAGGATGTCGAGATCGGCGTCGACGTCGGCGTCGCCGACCGCCCACGGTTCGGCGTGGGCGAGCTGGCGCGTCAGCCGGAGGCCCTCGTAGATGAGTTGGACGCCGGCCGCGCGCTCGGCGACGGCGTCGGCGTCGAGCGCCGGCTCGAGCGCACGGGCGCTCACGAGCGTCAGGCCGCCCGGCGTCGTGGGCGCTTCCGCGAGGCGCTCTTCGAGAACCTCGTGGAGCCGTTCCGGCTCGACGTCGGAGAGCGCCTCACGCGCGGCAGTACGGGCTCGGGCGGCATCGTCCATCACCCGCGACTAGCAGCGGGAATGGCAAAGACCTTTGGAAACCGACCCCTTCGTCGCGGCATGATTCGGCTACGCGACGGGGACGGCGTGCGAACGGTCACTATCGATCGCCCCGAGCGACGGAACGCGCTTCGCCCCGCTGACCTCGACGACCTCCGGGCGGCCGTCGTCGATGCACCGGCGCCGGTCGTCTGCGTCCGCGGTGCCGGCGACGCCTTCAGCGCCGGGGCGGACCTCGACGTGGTGTCCTCGCTCGACGACCCCGAGGCGTTCGTGCGACACGGGCAGGACGTCCTCGACGCCGTCGAAGCCGCCGAGAGCGTCGTCGTCGCCGGCGTCGACGGCGCGGCTCGCGGCGGCGGCGTCGAACTGGCGCTGGCCTGCGACCTCCGGGTGGCGACGCCCGACGCGACGTTCGCGGAGTCGGGCGTCCGCCTCGGCCTGTTCGGCGCGTGGGGCGGCACCGTCCGCCTGCCGCGCGTCGTCGGACAGGCCGACGCCTTCGACGTCGCGCTCTCGGGGCGCGTCGTCGACGCCGAGGAAGCGCTCCGGATGGGGCTCGTCTCCCGCGTCGTCCCCGACCCGTCGGCCGTCGCGGACGAACTGGCGAGCAACCCGGACGACGCACTCCGACTGGTCAAAGAGCGGCTGCGCGACCGCTCGACCGCGGCCGAACAGGAGGCGGCGGAAGCGGCGGCGTTCTCCGAACTACACGCCGCTCACGCCGACGACATCGCGGGCGGGCGCGAGTAGGCGGCCGGCGTCCGCGGCGCGGGCTACCGGTACAGCGGGTCGGGGGCGGGCGGCATCGCCCGCTTGTGCGCGCTCAGTTCGTAGAGGTCGACCACGCGGTCGACCTGTGCTTTCGTCACGTCGAGGTGGCGCACCGTCGCGGCCCTCGAGAGCGGGCCGTCGACGTGGAGCGCGAGGATGGCGTCGAGCGTGTCGTAACTCAGCCCCATCTCCTCCTCGTCGGTCTGGCCGAGCCACATCCCGGCCGACGGCGTCTTGGTCACGAGGTCCTCGGGGACGCCCACGTGGGCGGCGAGCTGCCGGACCTGCTGTTTGTAGAGGTTACCGATGGGGTTACAGTCGACGGCCTGGTCGCCGTACTTCGTGAAGTAGCCCGTGAGCGCCTCGCTTCGGTTGCCCGTCCCGAGGACGATCCCGTTTTCGGCGTTGGCGACGAAGTAGAGCAACACGCCCCGGGTTCGGACCCGGACGTTCCCGACGGCCGTCCGGAGCGGATCCGTCTGGACGCGCTCCTCCGTCGCTTCTCCCGGGAAGGCGTCGACGAACGACTCCACGATCGGGTCGACGGCGACGACGTCGTACTCGACGCCGAGGCGTTCGGCCACGCGTTCGGCGTCGCTCATGTTCTCCTCCGCGTTGACCTCGCTCGGCAACACCAGTGCGCGGACGTTCTCCGCGCCGAGGGCCTCGACGCCGAGGTGTGCCGTCAGCGTGCTGTCGATGCCGCCCGAGAGGCCGATGACGCCGCCGTCCGCCCCCGCCCGGTCGACGACTGCCTCGACGAACGATACGATGTGGTCGCGGGTCGCTTCGAGTTCCGCGTCGGACAGGCGGAGGTCCAGCGGTGCCGACGCGTCGAGAGTCTCCTCGCTCATCGCTTCGGTGTTCGAATCCGGAGCCCAAATATGCTCGTGTTTCGAGCAACGCTGGACGTTCGTTCACCGGACGACGGCAGAAGTGGCTGATACGGGAGCTCATCGACGTCCAGGTGGTCGTCCGCCGCCTCGGTCACCGACGCCGCCGCGTCGCGCTCCGTCGAGTCGGATTCGGTCGAGTCGGACGGTCCCGTCTCCGGACCGACGCCCTCTCGGATCAGCCGGATTCGCTCGTACGGGAAGAAGTCGCGGCCGGTGTCCCGCGACACCCCGGCGTCGTAGAAGTCGATGCGATCGGTCGCGATCGCCGATTCGATCGTCGACTCACCCTCCGTGGCCGTCGCCGTCAGATGCACCTCGTCGGTCGGCCGTGATTCGGTCGTGACAACGAAACTGTACTCTCGCCGGGCGCAAAAGGCTGTGATCGTCCGGCGAAACGCTACGTTCAAGTGGCCGGCATCGGTTAGTTCTACGTACGCGCCGACGCCCCCGTGATCGACGTGAGCGGGCGTCCGAAGCGCGAGACGAGCGCCGGTGGTCCAGTGGTAGGACATTGGCTTCCCAAGCCGATAGCCCGGGTTCAATTCCCGGCCGGCGCATTTCTTCTGCGAACGTAGTGAGCAGCGAAATCGCCCCGTTGGCGATTTGAGCCCTGCAAGTCGCAGCGCGCGAACGACGTGAGCGCGACCGTCTTGCTTCGGTTCAATTCCCGGCCGGCGTTCTGCGAGGAAAGTCACCGGAGTCCCGTCGCGGATCGCGTTCGAACGCGCGCCGTCACGCGCTCAGATGAGCAGCGTCGCGAGGACGGGAACGGTATCTAACACCGCGATACCCATCAAGCTCCGCCGTTTGATCGGCCAGGTCGGCGCGCCTTGCAGCGACTCCCACGCTGGCGCGTCCAGCTCAGGTCCTCCATCTGGTCGTCGTTCGAAGCGCCGCCGTCCTCGACACCGTCTCGGGCCTTTCGTTGCAGTTTCTGGATTTTCTCGCGCCGTCCCCGTCGCATCTGCCGGTGCATTCGCCAAAACGAGAAGTACACCCACAGCACGACGACCGCGGCGTAGACGACCATCGGTCCGAGAAAGCTAATCACCCAGGTCACGACCCAGAGAACCGACCCGTTCGCGAAGCCGTGCAGGTGTGTCAGGCCACCGGTGAGAAAGCGAAACGCGACGTAGCCACCGCCGACGGCCAACATGAGATTCACTCGCGTCGCGAACCGACCGAGCGCGCGGTACCCCCGTGTTCGTCGGGGTGAAACGGTTTGTAGTCCAGGTAGTCGCCCGAGAGGAGCTTGCTGAACTGCCAGAGGAGGACTACGAACTGGAACAGGACCGCGACGAGGAAGATCTGCAGCGCGACAGTGATGCCGTAACCGATGTGCCCAAGCAGCGGATGACTCGTCTCGAAGGTGAGCAAGGGGAGCGGGGTGACCGGAGCTAACAGTACGATCGCGAACAGGACGCCGGGCGAAATTCGAAGTGGGCCGATAGTGCGTCCCTCGCTGCCGAGTGGCAGCGTGTACGGCCCCACTTCGAGCGCGCCGAGACTGTTCGCTAGCTGGCGGCGAAACGCATCGTACTGCGCCGAATCGACGATTCTGCTGTTTTTGAGGTTCCAGAAGAGGTTCTCGCTGCGCAACACGAGGCCGTCGTAGGCGAGATGGCCCTCGAGTAAGATGAACAGAAAATACCCCGAGCGGAACGCGAGGTGTTGCTGTGATCCGGTCACTCTGTTAGTCACGACGAGATAGACCGAGTACCCGACGCCGACGAGCAGGCAGAGCGCGGTTCCAGAGAACACGAGCGTGCGGTGGATCTGGAAGTCGTCCGTACTGACGGATTCGCGGAAGATACGGGCGAGGAGGGCGATCCAGAGGATCCCGAGCGGCACCGCAAGCAAGTATTCGGCCTGCACCGACACCACCCCGAGCGGGAGGTAGGTCCCGAACGGGAGGTAAAAGTCGTTGAGCTGTCCGACCACGATCGCAGTCGAGGCTGTGAGCAACAGCAGGATGGGGATATGTCGCAGTGCGAGACGTAACAGCCCCGTGCAGAACTGGATGCCGGGTTTCTCAGTGCCCTCCCGCCGGGGGACGTTCGCCTCCGAGAGGTGGTCGAAGCCCAATATTGCACAGGACTGGTAGAACGGACCGGTATCGGCCGTCCAGCGTCGCCAGAGCGTATTAGCTTCCGCTGCCGCTGATGCGTTCGTCGGTGGCTGTTCGGGAGTCGATCCCTCCTCGGTCGGCATATTTCGTGCAGGTGAGGTGATCGTAATAAATCTGGCCGTGATGCGGTCGGTTAGCACGGGGAGCGACACTGGCCGTCCCGCCGTCGGCCATCTCCTTGCTCGCCATCCCCGCGATCAGTCCGAACGCCCGTGACTGCCACAGCGTGTCCGCGTGCCAGGTCCGACCGCTGTAGCAGTACGCTCTTCCTGACAGGCGGTCGCATCGCGTCACGAAGTTTCGTGGCACAGGGCCGTGTTCGGGAACGGGTCGTTCGGAGAGCTAGCAACTGCCGAAAGTCGGGGCGGTGTCGTGTGGCCCCGAACCAGTAGCCGATCTTCGACGGCTGTCGATGGCTCGTCAGCTGTCCTGTTTCTCGCGAATCCGCTCCCGGAGCGACGCCGTCGCCTCGGCGTCGAAGCGGAGCGGTCGTCGCCACCACGGCCCCTTCCCGGAGTCGTTCGAGAGCGACGTCACCAGCCGATTCGCGTCCGCGCCAGCGCCCGGCTCGCTCAACGGAACCGCGCGGTCGAACAGCCGCGAGTCGTCGTCGCCGGCGACCAGTACCCGGGCGTCGAACGGATCGCGTTCGACGTGTGCGTTGCTCGAAAACGCTTCTTTCGCCGCCGGGTCGAGGTCCTCGTACTCCTCGCCGGAGACGACGCGGGCGACGCGGAACTCGCCCACGAGGAAGGCACCCCAGTCGGCGGGCGCGTCGTCCCGTCGGGAGAGCGTCGCGTAGAAGAGCAGGAAGTCGCCCCGTGTGAGCGACGAGAGCGGCCCGGCCTTGACGGCGTGTTCGTCGCCGTACGTGTAGGCTTCGCTGCCGTGGACGCCGGCGAACTCCGGATCCAGGTGGACGGGCGTCTCCAGGTGGTCGTCGGGGACGTCCGTCGACAGATCGAGATCGGCGTAGGTCGGTACCGGTTCGCGCGTCGGTTCCCGCTCCGGTATCGGGACGTATTCGAATCGACCGTCGGGGAAGACGGGAGCACGAAAGCCCGGTAGATTCGTGTTCGCACCGACGTTGATCGCGACTGCGCGGGGCACCGCCCGCTACTCCGGCAGATCCCGCTGGAACTCGTCGAACCGATCGAGGTCCGGCGGCAGTTCGTACTCGATACGCCGCTCCTCCTGTCGGTTCTCGCCGCCGGCCTCCAGCGGTTCGGCCTCGTCCTCCCACCCGGGTTTGATTTTGACGCTCTGGGCCGGCATCCCGACCGCGATGTGGTGGTCGGGGACGTCGCCCTGCACGACGGCGCGCGCTCCGACGACCGCGTTCCGGCCGACGCGACACCCCGCCCGGACCATCGCGTCGTAGGTCACGCGGGCGTCGTCCTCGATGATAGTGTGGTAGTTTCGAATCTCGGTCTGGTCGACGACGTCGTGGTCGTGACTGTAGATGTGGACGCCGTCGGAGATGGAGACTCGGTCGCCGATGGTCAACTTCCCCGGTCGTCGAGGTGGACGTCGTCGTGGATGACCGTGTTGTCGCCCACGGCGATGTTGTGGCCGTACGAGAAGGTGACGCCCTTGAAGATGCGGAGGTCGTCGCCGGCCTCGTCGAAGAGGTGGTCGGCGAGCATCTGCCGGAACCGGAGGGCGAACTCGATGTTGTCGGCCATCGGCGTGGCGTCGAACTGCCGCCAGAGCCACTGGAGATGTTTCGAGGTACGGAACTTCTCCTCGTCTTTCTCGGCGTAGTACTCGCTCTCGAGCGTCGAATTACACGGGTCGTATCCCTGGAGTCGCACCCGCTCGGCCGGCGAGACATCGCCGCCGCCCTGCCACCGCTCGTAGGCCTCCCGGTCACCGAACAGATCGACGAGGACGTCTCTGACGACCTCACACGTGTCTTCGTCGGAGGAGAGTCGCTCGTCGACGTCGGAGACGAACGCCTCGACCCCCGCTTCGGCGTCGTCGGGAAGAGATACGTGCCGTTTCGTCATGACCCGCTATTTGCCGGGGGTACTCAAATGGGTTCGGGTGTCTGCAGGTGACGGCGCACCACCGCGGAGTCAGGTGGTCGTGACGATTTCGAAGCGCGCCCCGCCGTCCTCGCTTTCGGTCACGCGTACCTCCCAGCCGTGGGCCGCCGCGATGCTCTCGACGATCGTGAGGCCGAGCCCCGTCCCCGCGTCGCGACTCGTGACGCCGCTCCGAAAGATCCTGTCGCGGTCCTCGTCCGGGATGCCGGGGCCGTCGTCGGCGACGTAGAAGCCGTCGTCGAACCGGCCGACGGTGACCCGCGTCTCCGGCCCCCGTGTCGGCTGGCGTTGTCGAAGAGATTCGCCAGCAGTTCCTCGAGTCGCTGTGGATCCGCCTCGACGCTGCCGAGCGGGCCGTCGACGACGAGCGTCCCCCCGTCGTGTCGTCCCACGCTTTCCGCATCGCGGTTTCGAGGTCGACGGGGACGACCTCGCCGACCGTCTCTCCCTGCTGTGCGAGCGACAACAGGTCGTCGAGGAGGGTCACCATCCGTTCGTGGGCGTCCGCGACCTTCTCGATCTCCGATCGGGCGGCGTCGACGTCGCTCCGGTCGAGGGCGTCGCGCGCGAGGCGAAGCCGTCCCCGGGCGACGCTCAGCGGGTTCTTGAGATCGTGTGAGACGACGGCCGTGAACTCATCGAGGCGGTCTTTCTGTCGCTCCAGTTTCGCCTCGCGGTCGCGGAGTCGGTTCTCGCGGGCCGCCCGGTCGAGCGCCGTCTCCACGTTGGCCGCGAACACCTTCGCCAGCGAGACCACGGCGTCGTCGAAGGCGTGGGCGTCGGTCGCGCCCGCGATGAACACGCCGTGGTCGCCGAGGGGAAAGACGAGTTCGCTCCGTATCTCCGTGTCGGGGTTGTGGATCGACGGGGCGTCGCGCACGTCGCCGTACATCTTCGGATTGCCCTCGGTGTAGACCTCCCACGCGACGCTCCCGCTCGGGGGGAACGCGGGCAGCTCGTCGAAGATGTCGTTGGCCTCCCGCGTCGCCGAGACGGGGACCAGTCGCTCCTCGTCGTCGCTCCAGAGGTGGACCGAGTTGACCGACAGACCGAGGACGTCCTTCGCCGTCTCCGTCGATACGTCGGCGACGTCCTCCGGCGTGCGGGCGGCCATCAACTCCCGTGTCGCTTCGTGGAGGCGTTCGAGGCGTGCCTCACGGACCGTCCGGTCGTCCATTCAGTCGAACTGGTTCACGGTCGAATATAAGGCTGCGGGTGTCACGAGGACGTCCGCTCGCTGCGCTCGCGGGAACGCGAGACCTCCGATTCAGGCCAGAAAGACGTGTCTCGGGCGGTCAGCGCCACCTTTTGCGCAACGGTCGCTTCGCTCCCTCGGCAAAAGCTGGACCAAAAGCACTCCTCGCTCCCGACGGTCGCTCGTCGGCCCGCTCGCTGCGCTCGCGGGAACGCGGGATCTCCGCTTCAGGCCAGGAAGACGTGTCTCGGGCGGTCGGCGAGGATGTCCCGCCCCCACGAGACGGTGTCGCCGAAGGCGTCGGACCGGAAGAACTCCATGGCGTCCTCCTTCGACCGCCACTGGCTGGCGATGAACATGTCGTTCTCGTCTTCGACGTTCACCATCAGGTCGGACTCCCCGTGGCCCTCCATGTCGGCGAGCAGGCTGTCGACCTCCTCGAACTTCTCGACGAAGTCCTCGCGGTGGTCGGGTTTGACGGTGTAGAACATCCCCATCGTTCCGAATCCGGACTCGTCGCCAGCGCGACTGACGACGTCCGGGAGGTCGGAGAGAAAGCCCGCGGCCGTCTCCGCGGCGCTCTCGGTGTCCCAGATGCTCACTACGGCGCGGCGGTCGCGGTTTCTCGCGTCGTAGACGGCCGTCTTGACGTGCGTGTCGTAGTGGTCGAAGTTCGCGCGCAGCCCCTGCACCTCGTCGAACAGTTCGTCCGGATCGGCTTCGGAGTAGAGAACCGTCGCGTAGACGTCCTCGCCGTGGGGCCGTCCCGCGTAGACGTTCAGGTCGGCGAGTTCGCCGCGGATGTCGCCGTCGGCGTCGCCCTCGCCGCTGTCGGGGTGGCTCTCGCCGTGCTCGTCGCCGCTCCCGCCGTGGGGATGGCCGCCCGCCTCCTCTTCGCGCGATCCCGTCTCGCCGGTCGGCACCTTCTCGCCGGCGAGGAACGCGTCGAGGTCAGCGGGCGGGAATCGACGGCCGACGTAGAACGGGCCGAACTCGCTGTAGCGTGCGCTCGCTTCGTCGAAGCGCATCTCGTAGACGATGTCTTTCAGCGTCGTCGCCTCCTCGGAAAAGAGGGTAATGCCCCACTCCCAGTCGTCGAGGCCGACGCTGGAGGCGACGACCTGTTTGACCTGCCCGGCGAACTCGCGGCCGTGTTTGCCGTGCTCTTCCATCATCGCCCGCCGCTCCTCGAAGGGCAGGTCGTACCAGTTGTCCGACTCGCCGCGCTTGCGACTCATCGGGTAGAAACAGGCGTACTGGTCGTCGGGGACGTCCGGCTCCAGTTTCGTCTCGATGTAACGCCGGAGCCCCTCGTCGACGTCCTCCTCGTTGCCCTCGAAGTAGTCGGTCGAGACGTAGCCGCTCACTTCCGTCACCGAGACGTAGGAGGTCGACTGCTCCGTGAACGCACCGAAGGCGGACCGGTCGAAGCGCCGTTCGGCCGCCGAGAGGTCGTCGAGCGTCGGCCGGAAGTGGACGATCATCAGATCCGCCTTGTGGCCGAGCATCGCGAAGACGGCGGACGCGCCGTCCGCGGCGTCCTCGACCGATTCGTGGGACTGCAGGTAGTCGACGGCCGCCTCGACGGCGCGTTCGCGCTCCCGCTCCGGGGCGTCCCGCCACGCGTCCCAGTCGACTCGCCGGAAGTCGTGCAGTGCGAACCAGCCCTCGTCCGTCTGCGGTGGTTCTCGCATACGCGAGGGGTTAGCACCCCCGCCCTATGGGGTTTGCGAGTCGTGGCCGGCACGCGAGTCGCGGCGAGCGTCCCGACGTCAGGAGAGTAGCTGTGGCCCGAATATCATCAGGACGAGCGACGCGAGCATCGTCACCCCGACGCCGGTGGTGATGGTCCGCACCACGCGGTAGGGATCGGAGACGGGGAGTCGGGAGACGACGGCCTCGGCACCCATCCGGAGGATGCGCCCGCCGTCGAGCGGATAGCCGGGAATGCAGTTGAACACGCCGAGCTGGAGGTTTATCCACGCCGTCCAGAAGAGGGCGTTCGCCAGCAGGAAGACGCCCGACCCGAGGGGAGCGAGCGCGCCCTCGACGACGTAGAAGTTCATCACGTCGGGGGTGAAGCCGGGGAAGTTCGGGATGCCGAGGACGAACGACGCCAGCGGCAACACCAGCGAGACGTAGACGAGGGTGACTATCGACCCCGTGAGCCCCTCGAACGCCCCGGTCCCCGGACCGCCGTCGCCCCCGAGCAGTTCGAGGTAGGTGCCGGCGGGGTACGTCTGGGTCCCGAAGTCGGTGAGCAAGAGCCCGCTCGTTCCGGGGAAGATGTTGACGCCGAGGAAGCCGTTGCCGTCCCGGGGTTCTCGCCGAGACGGACGTCGTAGGTGTGGAACTCGCCGTCGTGGTAGACCCGAACCGGCACCACGTCGCCGGGGCTGGTCCCGTCGAGGACGGCGTCGAGGTCGCGCGCAGTTACGGTGCGTTCGCCGTCGATGTGGGTGACGACGAGGCTGGCGTTCGCCGGCGCGGAGGCGTTGGCGAGGGGACCGTCGGGGGCGACGCGGGTGACGTACGCACCGACGGGAACGACCCGTTCACCGCCGCTGGTCGAGAGGCGGGCGAAGGTACGGTTCGCCGTCGCCTCGCGGAACTCGCCGCGGGTACGGACTGGCGTGCCGTTGACGGCCGTCACGCGGATCGGGTCGCCGCCGCTCTCGACGGAGAGGTTCGCCGGGTTGCCGCCGACGGAGCCGACGACTACCAGCGACCTGTCGACCGAGACGGTGCGCTCCCCGTCGATCTCGACCCGAACGGATCGGGCGTCGGTCGACAGCAGTGCCGCGTCGAGTTCGGCCTCCGTCGTCACGTTCGTCCCGGCGACGGCGGTGATTCGGTCGCCGTTGTCGATGCCGGCGGCCGCGGCCGGCGACCCGTCGTAGGCCCCCGCGACGGCGACGCCCGGCGCGAGGCCGATAGAGGCGATGACCGGACCGAACAGGAGTCCGAACGCGACGAGGGCGACGGCGAAGTTGTTGGTGACGCCCGCCGCGAACATCCGCGTGCGACTACCCCTGTCCGCTCGTCGCTGACTGTCCTCGTCGGGTTCGACGAACGCGCCGACGGGGACGAGCGTCAGAAAGACCAGCCCCATCGACTCGATGTCGATGCCTTCGACCCGACAGAGCAGGCCGTGGCCCCCTTCGTGGACGACCAACCCGATCAGCAGTCCGAGAACGATCTCCGGGGCGACCGACAGCGGCAGAAACTGGTTGACGCCGGGGACGACGAGGTAGTTCTGGGGCTGATTGATCGCCGTGGGGGCCGGCGGATTCTGCAGGATGGAGACGGCCTGAAACAGGAGCAGGACGAACATCCCCGTCATGATGACCAGGGCGACGCCGACGCCGACGTTGCTCCACGCCCGCCAGAAGCGCCGGGGCTGTGCGAGCCTGTCGAGAGCCGCCCGCCCGCGTTTCGTGTGGAGCGTCGTCAGCGGCCCCTGAAACCGAAGATACGACGGGAGATAGCCGCGCGACTGGAGCGTCGTCGTGAGGAGGACGTACGCGAGGAGTCCGACGAGGACCCAGAGCAGCGTGTTCATCGACGGAAGGTGGGTTGGGAGAGCCAAATGCGTTCGGGTTACGCGGAAACGCCCCGGCGACGCGGAGACGACGGCGGCCGAACCGGGTCCGACCACCCGCCGCGTCCCGCCCTACTTCTCGCGCCGGAGCCGGTCGACGACGAACGTCCGGTCGAGTTCGCCGAGGAACTCGCCGAGACGGGGTCCCTGCGTGTCGTCGAAGAAGAGGCGGTAGCCCGCGGCGAAGAAGTCGCTCACCTCGACGTCGTGGCGGCGCGCCACCTCGTACATCTCGCCCTGAATCTCCTCGCCGTCGTGGCCCTCGGCGACGAAGTCGGCCAGGTCGTCGAGCGCGTCCTCGATCGCCGGGTCGAAGTCGACGTCGGGCAGCGCGGCCTGCAGGCGGTAGTTGTACTCGTTGTCCATGCGTTCGGCCCACGTCCGCGCCTTCTCGACGCGTTCGAGGGCGTCCTCGATGGCCCATTCGGGCGTGTCGTCGTCGAAGTGGCCCTCGTTTCGGGCCATGCGAACGCGGAGGTCGCGGTCGTCGGTCATGCCGAGGACCGCCGCGAAGGTGTAGGGCAGGCGCACCCGCTCCTCGCGCACCTCGTCGACGACGAAGGGGTAGGCCCGCTCGGCCAGCGGCCGCAGGTCCTCGTCCGTTTTTTCGCCGAAGTAGATGCGCTCGAAGCGGTCGAACTCGTCGACGAGCAGGTCGAGGCGTTCGAGGTCCAGGTCCTTCGCTTTCTTCGGGTTCCGGACGAAGAAATACCGGAGGACTTCCGGTTCGAGGAGGTCGAGAATCTCGGCGACGGTGACGACGTTCCCCGCCGACGACGAGAGCGGTTCGCCGTTCAGCGTGAACCACTCGTACACCATCGGCACCGGCGGTTCGACGTCGAGGACGTTTTCGGCGATGTCCTTCCCGCTCGGCCACGACCCCTCGGCGTGGTCCTTGCCGAACGGTTCGAAGTCCACGCCCAGCACTTTCCACTGGGCCGGCCACTCGAAGCGCCAGGGGAGCTTCCTTCCCGAAATGTCGCCGTCCCCTCGTGGCCACAGCCGTCGATGTGCTTGCCGCCCGCGTCGAGGCCCGAACACCGGTAGTCGACGGTGCCGGCGTCGAGGTCCACGGCCGTGATGTCCTGCGTGAGAATCCCGCAGTCCGAACACTGCGCCATGAAGGGGACGTAGTCGGCGTCCACCTTGTCCTGATATTTCGCCAGCACCTCGCGGGCGGCGTCGGCGTTTTCGAGAACCTCGCGGGTGACGCCCTCGAAGTCGCCGTCGGCGTACATCTCCGTGTTCGACACCAGTTCGATGGGGACGTCGACCATCTCGGCGCTCCGGCGCAGCAGTTTCGTGAAGTGTGCGCCGTAGGAGTCCGCCTCGCCGAAGGGATCGGGGATCTCCGTGTAGGGGGTGCCGAGATTCCGGCCGAGCGCGCCCGCGTTCACATCGCCCAGGTCGACGACGTTCCAGTCGGCGTCGGCGAGCTTTCGCGGGAGCTTCCGGAGGGCGTCCCGGTCGTCCGAGGTGAACACCTGGCGGACCTCGTGGCCGCGTTCGCGCAGGACTTCCGCGACGAAGTAGCCGCGCATGATCTCGTTGAAGTGGCCGACGTGGGGGATGCCCGACGGCGAGACCCCGCCCTTGACGACGATCGGATCCGCGGGGTCGCGCGCCTCGACCTCGTCGGCGACGTCGTCGGCCCAGAAGGCGTGGTGTCCCGTCTCGCTCATCGCTGTGTCCAGTAGGTCGGCTCCGCTCCGCTCCCTCCGGGACGACGTCGGTCCCGGTGTGTTCGCCCCGCAGGACCGCCGCCTCGATGGCGGCGGGGTCCGTCCCGTCGAGGACGACGGTTCGCATCCCGGCGCGCTCGATGAGTTTCGCCGCCAGCAGGTCGACTGGGGCCGACGCGCCCGCGCTCCGACTCATCGGCGCGATGACGTCGACGAGGTCCGACGGCGTCAGTGTGCCGTACTTCTCGGCGTCGGCGTCGGTGCCCGGGTCGGCGCTGAAGACGCCGTCGACGCTCGTCGCGTAGACGAGGAGGTCGGCGTTGATGTACTCGGCCAGCGCCGCCGCGACGGCGTCGGTCGTCTGGCCGGGCATGACGCCGCCCATCACGCAGACGTCGCCTCGTCGGATGGCGTCGCCGGCCTCCTCGTAGTCGTGGGCGGGGGTCGGATCGACGAAATCGCCCAGTGCCGCGACGAGGAGTCTCGCGTTGATGCGGGTCACGTCGATGCCGATCTGGTCGAGCTGGACCTCGTTCGCGCCGAGGTCGCGTGCCGCGTCGATGTAGTCGCGGGCGACGCCGCCGCCGCCGACGACCGCGCCGAGTTCACACCCTTCGTCCGCGAGGGATTCGACGACCGCCGCGTGGCCCTCGACGCGTCCGACGTCGAGGCCCGGCGCGAGGACGCTCCCGCCGATAGAAATCACGACTCTCATTGGCGTCGAGTAGCTCTGAGTCGGCCTTAAGGGTTGTCAACTCCGGAGCGAAGACGCGCCGTCGCTCACCGGCGTGGGCGAGTCGACAGCCGCGACGCCCGTCAGTATAAAGCCGTTCGGTGCCTGCGTTCGAGATATGAACGCACTCGCTATCGTCGGTCCCGGCGCGACGCCGCTCGTCGAACGCCTCGCACCCCGCCTCGACGGCACCGTCGCGACGGTCGAACCGCTCCCCGAAACGGCGTCCAGAGACGTCTCGGCGACGGCCTCGTACGGCCTCTCCGAGGACGGCTCGTGGATCGGCGCGGGCGAAGACCGGACGCTCACCGACCTCCTCGACTCGCTGTCCGCCCGGTACGACTACGCTCTCGTGGCCGACTACTCCCGGACGCGCCTGCCGACGGTCACCGTCGGCGACGCAGAGACGGCCGGCGACGTCGTCTACGCCGTCGACGACGCCGACGCGGCCGACGTCGACGCGCTCCTCGACATCGTCGACGCCGTCGACCCGTACGTGACGCTCGACTCCCTCGTCGCGCGGGCGAAGTCGTCGCCGCGGGCCGACCGGGCGGGGGCTATCGCCACCTTCACGGGCCGCGTCCGCGCCCGGGACGCCGAGGACGACTCGCGAACGGTCCGGCTGGAGTTCGAGAAGTACGAGGGCGTCGCCGAGGAGAAGATGGACGCCATCAGCCGCGAACTCGAAGCGCGCGACGGCGTCCAGAAGGTGCTGATGTACCACCGCACGGGCGTCATCGAGGACGGCGAGGATATCGTCTTCGTCGTCGTCCTCGCGGGCCACCGGGCCGAGGCGTTTCGAACCGTCGAGGACGGCATCGACCGCCTCAAAGACGAGGTTCCGATCTTCAAAAAGGAGACGACCGTCGACGAGGAGTTCTGGGTTCACGACCGCGCCTGAGCCGCGACTCCCTTCGATCGCCCCGATTCAGCCCGTCGAGCGACGCGCTCGGCCGACTACTGGCCGGAGTTAAATTCTATATATTACTTCTGAATGAATCTCTCAAAACCACCGATAAAATGTCTCGACCTCTCGTGAAGCGTCCTAAAACATCCTCAGAATTCGCTGAAAACCGTGAAAGGACACGAACTGCTCCGAACGTTCCCGCCTTTATAACCGGATGTGGGACAGACGACCGAGTGCGATGAGCGCAACCGAACCCTCCACCAAGCCAGATGCGGGAGACGCCCCTTCGAAAGAGGAACGGCTGAAGCAGTTCCTCGTCACGAAAGCACAGGACGGTGAGATGTACTTCAAGAGCAAGTTCATCGCGGACGAGGTCGGTCTCTCGCCCAAGGAGATCGGCGCGTTGATGGTCAAGCTCCGCGACTCCGCCGGCGAGTTGACGATCGAGAAGTGGTCGTACACGAGCGCGACCACGTGGCGCATCGAACCCGCGTAACCCGAAACGGTCCCTGCAGCGCTCCGTTCTCCCCGATCGTCGCCCCAAGAGGTTTATACGGCCGAACATCCTACCGACGAGCGATGGATTCGGCCGACTCGATGCCCGCCGACGTTCCGACGGAGGCGCTCCGCTCGGTGTTCTATCTCGAAGAGACGGACGTCGAGGGTGACACCGTCCGACTCCGCGGCGAACCGCTCGTCACGCGTCGGACGCTCACCCGGGAGCTCACGCCCGTCTTTCGCGACGCCGGATACGAGCTGTCCGTCGAATCCGACCCCTCCGGCTTTCAGACCACGCTGGTCGCCGAACCGATCACGTCCGGCGTCGACGGCGTCCCGTGGAAGAACCTCGCGCTGTTCGTGATGACCGTCTTCTCGACGCTGGTCGTCGGCGCTGCAGCGTGGTACTACATCCCCGTCTCCGCGCTCTCCGAGAACCCCTGCTCGTCCTCCGGGCGTGGCCGTTCACCGCCGCCGTCCTCGGGGTCCTCTCGGCGCACGAACTCGGCCACTACGTCGTCGGTCGCTACCACGGCGTCGACGTCTCGCTTCCGTATCTGATACCGTTCATCGTCCCCTTCGGCACCCTCGGTGCCATCATTCGGATGCGGGGGCGGATGCCCGATCGGCGCGTCCTCTTCGACATCGGCGTCGCCGGACCGCTGGCCGGCCTCGCGGCGACCGTCGCCGTCACCGTCGTCGGCCTCTCGCTCGACCCGATGACCGTCCCCGAGCGCGTCCTCTCGACGAGCGGGCAGGTCATCGTCTTCAACAACCCGCCCCTCCTCGACATCATCGCGGATCTCATCGGCCAACCGACGAGTTACGCCGACCCGTCGAAGACGGTCCACCCGGTCATCATCGGCGGCTGGGTCGGGATGTTCTTCACCCTCCTCAACCTCCTGCCCGTCGGCCAGCTCGACGGCGGGCACATGCTCCGGGCGATGCTCGGCCGGCGACAGGAGACGGTGGCCGCGATGGTGCCGGCGGTCCTCTTCGGTCTCGCCGCCTACCTGCATTTCGTCCGCGGCCTCGGCATCAACGAATCGGTCGGCCTCTGGATGTTCTGGGGGCTGTTCGCCACCTTCATCGCCTACAACGGCCCCGCCACGCCCGCCGACGAGACGCCGCTGGACTGGAGGCGACAGCTCCTGGGTCTCGTCACGTTCGCGCTCGGCACGCTCTGTTTCCTTCTGGTCCCGATCCAGCTCATGAGTGCGTAAAGCCCCGGTCGGGGAGCGGGTCGCCGTTCGCCAGAACGCCACCTTCGGTCACGTCGCCGACGCGAGTGATCGGCGTCGGCGACGCGTCCCGGACCGCGTCCAGTGACGCCGCGGGGAGCGTGAAAACGAGTTCGAAGTCCTCGCCGAAGAACGTCGCCATCTCCCGCCGCTCGCGGTCGTCGTCCGCCATCTCCGTCACGCTTTCGTCTATCGGGAGGCGGTCGAAGTCGACGTCGAAGCCGCAGTCGCTCGCCTCCGCGAGCTGGTGGAGCGAGCGGGCGAGGCCGTCGCTGGAGTCCATCATCGCGGTGGCGTACTCCCGGAGGGCGCGACCGGCGGCCACGCGGGGCGGGAACCTGAACAGGTCGTTGCCCCGGTCCGCGTCGCCGCGGTCGAACGCGCGGACGGCGGCGGCGCTCCGACCGAGCGTGCCGGTGACGCAGACGACGTCGCCCGGGCGCGCTCCGCTCCGGAACACGGGGTCGTCCGTCCGCCCGACGACGGTGGTGGCGACGGTGAACTCGTCGTGGCCGTCGAGGTCGCCGCCCACGTAGTCGGCGTCGACGGAGTCACACACGTCGCACGCGCCGCGCACGAACGCGAGGAGGTCGTCCTCGTCGAACGTGGGCGCGCCGTAGACGGCGACGGCGGCCGTCGCCGCGCCGCCCATCGCCGCCACGTCGGAGAGCGACGCACCGACCGCTCGCCACCCGGCCGTGTAGCGTGTCGTTCCCGCCGGGAAGTCCGTCCGTTCGTGGAGCATGTCGGTCGTCAGCACCAGGTCGTCGACGACGGCGGCGTCGTCGCCCACGCCGGGGAGTTCGGCCGCGAGCAACCCGAGTGCGCTACGCTCGTCCATGGTCGACGTTCGACGGTCGGAGCGAAAAACCCTGCGAGAACGCCCCACGCCGCGACGACCGGTTTCGGTGGCTTAAAGCGGTCGCTCGCTCACCTGTCCCGTATGACCGGCGAGAAGGTTCGAGCGACGATCCTCGGCTTCGCCGGCGCGCTCGCCGCCTTCGCGCTGCTGTTCACCGTCGCGGGCTACGACCGCCTCGTCGCCCAGCTCTCGCAGGCGGACGCGGGCATCGTCGGCCTGGTCTTTCTCGCGACGCTCGGCTGGCTCGCCGCGTGGGGGTTCGCGCTCCGGGTCGTCCTCTCCGTCCTCGGCGTCTCGCTGTCGGTGTTCGAGTCGTTTTTCGTCTTCGCGGCCGCGATGTTCTCGAACAACGTCACGCCGTTCGGCCAGGCGGGCGGCGAACCCGTCACCGCGTTGCTCATCTCCGAAGTGGGTGATACGGAGTACGAGACGGGGCTCGCTGCCATCGCCAGCGTCGACACGCTGAACTTCGTCCCCTCCATCACTATCGCGGTCGTCGGTGCGGGCTACTTCCTCACCGAAGTCGCCTTCGGCACGAACCCCCGTATCGAACTCGCTATCACCGCCATCGCCGTCCTCGCCGTCGGCGTGCCGGCTGCCGTCTTCCTCGGGTGGCAACACCGATACGGACTCGAAGAGCGCGTCATCCGGGGGTTGACGCCACTCGCTCGACGGGTCGCCCGCCGCATTCCGCGCGTCCCGGTGCCGACGGCTTCGGGCGTCGAGCGCCGCATCAACGGCTTCTTCCGGGCCATCGAGCGCGTCGCCGCCAACCCCCGTGGCCTCGCGCTCGCGCTCGCGCTCTCGTCGCTCGGGTGGCTCTTCCAGATGGTCGGTCTCTGGCTCGCCTTCCAGGCCATCGAGACGCCGATCCCGCTCTCTATCGCGCTGTTGGTCGTCCCTATCGGAGCCATCGCGGGCGTGACGCCGCTCCCGGGCGGTGCCGGCGGCATCGAGAGCGTCCTCGTGGTGTTGTTGGTCGCGGCACCGCTCCCGCTGGTCACCGAGTCCGTCGCCGTCGCCGCGATCGTCATCTTCCGCGGGATGGTCTACTGGACGCCGACGGTGCTCGGCGGGGCGGTGACGGGCTACGTCAGCCTGCAAAAGCGCGGCTAATACGATGGGTTTAAACTTCGCCCACCGGAAACCGTAGGCAATGGTAACCCTCTATGACGTCCCCGCGGACGAGCTCATCGAGGAGCTCGCGACCCGCCTCGCGGACCGAATCGACGAGCCCGACTGGATGACCTACGCCAAGACCGGCCAGACCCGCGACCTCCCGCCGGAACAGGACGACTTCTGGTTCGTCCGCGCCGGGAGCCTCCTGCGGAAAGTCGCCGTGAACGGCCCCGTCGGCGTCGACCGCCTCGCGACCGAGTACGGCGGCCGCAAGCGCGGCACCAACCGCTACGCCGTCGCCTCCGCTCACTCCGACACCGGCAGCAAGAAGATCGTCCGCACTATCCTCCAGCAGCTCGAAGAGGAGGGCTTCGTCGAAACGGCTCAGGGCGAGGGCCGGCGCATCACGCCCGAGGGACGGAGCTTCCTCGACGACGTCGCCAACGACGTCCTGGCGAAGCTCGATCGACCGGAACTCGAGAAGTACGCGTAGACCGACGGCTCCGGCCTCCGAAACCGTTTTGCCGTTCAAACGGATAACCCCTATCCATGAGTGGGTCACCTGACGACGAACGACTCGAAGAACTGCGAAAACAGAAGATGCAGGAGCTGCAGGAACAGGCCGACCAAGGGCAGGGACAGGGCCAGGGACAGGAGCAGGCCCAGCAGGCGGCCCAGGAGCAGGCCGAGGCGCAGAAACAGGCGCTGCTCAAACAGCACCTGACCGACGGCGCGCGGAAGCGACTCAACGCCGTCGAGATGTCGAAACCCGAGTTCGCCGAGAAGGTCGAACAGCAACTCGTTGCGCTGGCCCAGAGCGGTCGCATCCAGGACCGCATCGACGAGGATCAGATGAAGGAGTTGCTGCAGGAACTCAAACCCGAATCCAAGAGCTTCGACATCCGTCGTCGGTGATGGAACTCGCGCTGCTCTACAGCGGGGGTAAGGATTCGACGCTCGCAGCGCTCTTTCTCGATTCGTTTTACGACGTCACCCTCGTCACCGCCCGATTCGGGCTGACCGACGACTGGGAACACGCCCGCGACGCGGCGGCGTCGCTCGACTACGACTTCCGGGCGGTCGACCTCGACCGATCGGTCGCCGAGGCGGCAGTCGAGCGGATGGTCGCGGACGGCTACCCGCGAAACGGCATCCAGCAGGTCCACGAACGCGCCCTGGAACGCGTCGCCGACCTCGGCGTGACCGCCGTCGCCGACGGCACCCGCCGCGACGACCGAGTGCCGACCGTCTCTCGCGCGCAGGCCCAGAGCCTCGAAGACAGGCACGGCGTCGACTACATCGCCCCGCTGTCCGGATTCGGCCGGAGAGCGGTCGACCGACTCGTCGAGTCGAATCTCGACGTCCGTGTCGGTCCGAGCGAGCAGATCCCGAAGGCGGATTACGAGGGCGAACTCAGGGAGCTGCTCGCCCGGGAACACGGCGTCGAGGCCGTCGTCGAGGTGTTCCCCGACCACGAGCAGACATACGTGGAGGGGCTCCGAGACCCCGACACGTCGAAGTGACCCCGGCACGAAGCGGGGCTATGGACCTCGTTTCCGCGCTCGAGGCCGAGACCGGCCTCGTCTGTGTCGTCGGGGCCGGCGGGAAGAAGACGACGGCGTACGCGCTCGCAACCCGCCTCGACCGCGCCGTCGTCACCGCCACGGTCCGGATACCGATCTTCGACGCACACGTCGCGCGGGTCGTCGTCACCGACGACCCCGTGGACGCGCTCCGCGACGTCGACGAGTGGCCCGTCGGCCTCGTCCCCGAACGGGAACGAGACGACCGGTACCGCGGCTATCCGCGGGAGACGGTGACCGCTCTCGGAGCGACTGGCCACCCCGTCATCGTGAAAGCCGACGGCGCGCGAACGCGCCTGTTGAAGGCCCCGAACGAACGCGAACCGCAACTGCCGGCGACGGCCGACACCGTGATACCGATCGCCAGCGTCCGCGCCGTCGGCGAACTCCTCGACGAGGAAACAGTTCACCGGCCCGAACGGGTCGCCGCCCTGACCGATCGCGAACTCGGCGCGGAGATTCGGCCGGTCGACGTCGCGCGCGTTCTCGCCAGCCGGGACGGCGGACTGAAGCGGGTCCCGGCGCGGGCGACGGTCGTGCCCCTGCTGAACATGGTCGATACGCCCGAACTCGAAGCCGTCGGGCGGGAAATCGCCGCCGAGATGCTCGACCGGACGGACGTCCCTCGGGTCGTCCTCGCGCGGATGAACGCCCCCGAAATCGTCGCCGTGGTCGATTAAGAGAGGCGGGCGGCGGCCGCCTCGAACTCCTCGCGGGTGTTGACGTTCTCGAACGTCGAGCGGTCGGCGTGAGCGTCTACCTCCTCGTCCTCGACGACGACGTACTCCACGTCGGTGAGCGGCGCGATCACCCGGGAGTCGCCGCGCTCGAGGGCGGCGTCGCAGGCGTCGGCCATCGCCGCCGCGCGGTAGACGGCGTGGGTCGGTTCGAACCAGCCGTCGAGGCGCGGGACGGCGGCGTCGCACGACTCGGCCCGGTCGAACAGATACGCGACGAAGTCGGGATCGAGAAACGGCATGTCGCAGGCGGCGACGAAGGCGTACTCGTCCGGGACGGCGCGGAGGCCGTTCCGGATGCCGGCCATCGGCCCCCTGTCGGGTTCGTCGTCGACAGCGTAGCGCACGGGTGGTCGTAGCCCGCCATCGCCGCCCGGATGGCGTCGGTCTGCTCGTCGCGGCAGTTGACGACCAGCGACTCGACGACGCCGGCGAGTCGATCGGCGACGCGGCGGATCATCGGGACGCCGGCGAGTTCGGCGACGGCCTTGTCGGCGTCGCCGAAGCGCGTCGACCGGCCGCCCGCGACGATGACTCCGCTGGGCATGAGCGGGGATAGACGGCGGAGGAGTAAGTATCGTCGCCTTCCTACCCCTCGCGGTTCGAGGGGGCGAGGTCACGCTCCGCCGCCCGCTTCAGGTGCGGTTCGAGGGCCGTCGCCGCCTCGTTCAGTTCGACCATGTCCTCTGGTTGGGAGTACGCGACGACGCCGGCGGTCTCTAACTTCGGGACGTGGGCGTGATACAGCGACATGTAGATCCGGAGCCGTTCTTTCGGGACGGCGTCGGCGGGGACACACGACTCCCACTCGGTCACGCAATCCGCGATCGTCGGCAACGTCATCGGGTTCGAGTGCTGAAAGAGCGCGTACAACAGCAACCGACGGCGTTGCTCGGCCAGCAGTTCGAAGACGGTGTCCGGGGAGAGCGTGCGGGCGTCGCCGTCGTTACTCTCCATGTGTAACATCTGTTTCGCCGCGTTCGAGCGCGGCCAGCCGGTCAGCGACCGTATAGTGGGCGTCGCCGTTCGTACACGGTGCGACGAACTGGAGCGCGCCCCGCCGATACTCCACGAGTGCCATCACGGGGAGAGTGATTCGTTCGTACGCCTCGCCCGTCATCGTCGACTCGACTTCCCTGGCGGTGAACGAATCGACCGACATCCCGTTCCGGTCCGCCCACGAGTGAATCGCGTCGATACGTTCCAGAATCGTCCTCCCGGCGTCGGTGCGGGCCGCCGCGGCGTCGGGATACACGTGCTCTCCCCACACGCTGACGGTGAAATCGTCTATCACGGCCCGCTCTTCGAGTCGTTCCAATCGGGCGACGATTTCTTGGTCCGTCTGCGCTCCTGTCGGAGAGACCGACCGTAGATAGAGGTCGACGTTCAGTTCGGATCGCGCCTCGTTCCGTCCCATAATTACGTGGGAATATCACCGACTGACCACGGACATGATGCTTTTGGTGGGTGTGACTATATGTCACACGCATTATTCCCCGGCGTTATTCGGTGTGTCACCACGAGGCACACTTTTGGCGCTACACAACATACTTTTACTTTGGGGTATGGGCAATGATTGCAAAACCACCGCCGAACGGCGACGACGTGTCACCCGAGATCACGGCCGCGCTCCAGCACACTCGCCGGTCCGCGGTTGCTGAGAAACTTCTCGAACACGACGGGGAACTCTCGCTCGTCACGCTCGCCAGCCGACTGGCGGCGGAGCGAGACGAGAAACTCCCGAACGTGGTCGTCGAGTTCCACAACGTCCATCTGCCGGAACTCGTCGACTGTGGCCTCGTCGAGTACGACTCCGACACCGGGGTGGTCCGGCTCGTCGCCGATTCGGACGTCGTCGAGGCGGCGTTGGCGGACGTGCGAGACGCCCGGTAGCGCCTCGGGGGCCGCAGCCGAGAAGGGTAGCTTTCAAGCGCGTACTCCGCAAACGGGACTACATGTACGACCGACTCAAGGGCTTCCGCGATTTCTACCCCGAGGAGATGTCCTCCCGGCGCGAGGTCACGGACGCCCTGGAGGGAACGGCCCGCCGCTACGGCTTCCGGGAGGTCGGAACGCCGGCGCTCGAACGGGTGGAACTCTACACCGACAAGAGCGGCGAGGAGATCGTCGACGAACTGTACGCCTTCGAGGACCGGGGCGGCCGCGACGTGGCGATGACGCCCGAACTGACGCCGACGGTGGCCCGGATGGTCGTCGAGAAGGGCCAGGCGCTCTCGAAGCCCATCAAGTGGTTCTCGACGCGGCCGTTCTGGCGGTACGAACAGGTCCAGCAGGGCCGATTTCGGGAGTTTTACCAGACGAACGTCGACATCTTCGGCTCCTCGGAACCCGACGCCGACGCCGAGGTTCTCGCGTTCGCCGCCGACGCCCTCACCGGTCTCGGCCTCACCGGCGACGACTTCGAGTTCCGCGTCTCCCACCGCGACATCCTCGGCGGCCTCCTGAGCGCGTTCGAGGCGGACGTCGACGTCCGGGCGGCCATCCGCGCCGTCGACAAAAGCGAGAAGATCGAACCCGCCGCGTACTACGATCTGTTGGCCGAGGCGGGCCTCTCCTACGACGAGGCCGAACGGTTCGACGCCCTCCTCGCCACCGACGACCTGTCCGAACTCGTGGACTTCGCGGGCACCGACCGAGTCGAAGCGGCCGTCTCGAACCTCCAGGCCGTCCTCGACGCCACCGAGGACTTCGGCGTCCGGGAGTACTGCACCGTCTCCTTAGAGACGGCCCGCGGCCTCGATTACTACACCGGTGCCGTCTTCGAGTGTTTCGACACGCAGGGCGACGTCTCCCGCGCCGTCTTCGGCGGCGGCCGCTACGACGACCTCATCGAGAGCTACGGCGGCCAACCGACGCCCGCCGTCGGCGTCGCGCCCGGTCACGCCACCCTCTCGCTGTTGCTCCGACGCGCGGGCGTCTGGCCCGAAGAGGAACTGGCGACCGACTACTACGTCCTGCGGGTGGGTGACACTCGACCGACCGCCGCGCGCGTCGCCCGCGATCTGCGCGAACGCGGCAACGTCGTCGAAACCGACGTCGCCGACCGGAGTTTCGGCGCGCAGATGTCCTACGCGGACAGCATCAACGCCGAAACCGTCGTCATCGTCGGCGAACGGGACCTGGAGAACGGCGAAGTGACGGTCAAGGACATGGCTTCCGGCGACCAGACCACCGTTCCGGTCGACGAGTTCCCCGGGAGCGACCACCCCACGTACGACGACCTCTCCTGACGGCTTCTTTTAAACTCTCGAATTCCGTTTCCCTGTCGGCTTCCAAACGTCCTCTCTCTACAGTTCATCCGGAAATTTCTTTCACTTCCGAAATTTTCTTGTAGAACCGCGAATCTAGTTCCGGACGGAGCCATGAAGGGACTCATCGTCACCACGGATGGCTTCGAGGACAGCGAGTTCAGTTATCCGTTCTACCGCCTCCGCGAGGAGGATGGGACGTCGACGTCGCGACGCCCGACGGTGAGTCTGTCGAAGGCGAGCACGGCTACGAGTTCGACGCCGACTGGGCCATCGACGCCCACCAGCCGGACTGGTGGGCCGCGGAGTACGACCTCCTCGTGATTCCGGGCGGCGACGCGCCGGAGGCGCTCCGCACGGAGGCCCCGGAGGCAGCCGACGTCGTCGCCGCGTTCGACGCGGCCGACCAGCCCATCGCCGCCATCTGTCACGGCGCGCAGTTGCTCGTCAGCGCCGACGTCCTGGAGGGGCGCGAAGCCACCGGCTACTGGTCGCTCGAAGTCGACGTCGAGAACGCGGGCGCGACCTTCGTCGACGACCCCGTCGTCGTCGACGGCAATCTCGTCACCTCGCGCGTCCCCGACGACCTGCCGGCGTTCACGACCGAACTGCTGAACGTCGCCGAGAAGCCCGCCGTGCCCGCGTGATTCCGAATCTCTAAGGCCCGCCCGCCACCACTGCCGTCGATGCGCGCCTTCCGCGTCGCGTACGACGGCCGCCCGTTCTACGGCTTCCAGCGCCAACCCGACGTCCCGACCGTCGAGGACGCGATGTTCGACGCCCTCCGCGAACTCGGCGTCCTGGATGGCGACGCGCCCGACGGCTACGCCGCCGCCGGCCGTACCGACGCCGGCGTCTCGGCCGTTGCCCAGACGGTCGCGTTCGCCTGTCCCGACTGGTGTACGCCCGCGGCCCTCGACGGCGTCTTCCCCGTCGATCCGGGCGTGGGCGGCCGCCGACGTCCCCGACGACTTCCACGCCACCCACGACGCGGTCTCCCGGACCTACACCTACCACTGCTACGCGCCGGCGGCCGACGACGCCCGCGCCCGAGCGGCGGCGTCCGCCCTCGCCGGCGAACACGACTTTCACAACCTCACTCCCGACGACGACAACACCGTCCGAACGCTCGATATCGCGCTCTCCCGCGACGGCGACTTCCTCGTTTTCACCGTCTCGGCCGGGGGTTCGCGCGCGAACTCGTCCGGCGGGCGGTGGCGCTCGTCCACGCCGTCGCGACCGGCGACTCGGACGTCGCCCGCGTCGACCGGGTGCTCGGCTCCGACCCGCTCGACGGCTCCGGCGGCGTCGGCCCCGCGCCGGCGACGCCCCTCGTGTTGACCGGCGTCGACTACCCCGGCGTCGACTTCACGGCGGACGAGGACGCGCTCGCGGGCACGCGAGAGATATTCGGTGAGAAGCGCGTCGAGGGACTCGTCGCCGCCCGCGTCGCCGGGACGATCCTCGACGGCGTCGGCGGGTGAGCTCACGCCGTCGCGCCGGAGAGTACGAACACTTAGGACCGTCCTGCACTTAGCCACGGTCCATGAGTTCGGTGCCCGAGCGCAGCGACGTCGACCCGGAGTACAAGTGGGACCTGGAGAGCGTCTACGAATCCGACGAGGAGTGGGAGGCCGCCTTCGAGGCCGTCGCCGACCGCCTCGACGAGTTCGAGACCTACGAGGGGCGGGTCACCGAGAGCGCGGAGACGCTTCTCGAACTGCTCGAACTGCGCGAGGAGATCGTGCGCGAGGTGTCGAAGGTCGTCACCTACGCGAACCTCCGGAGTAGCGAGGACACGCGGAACCAGGAGTATCAGGCCATGTCCGCCCGTGCGGAGTCGCTCTCGGCCGACGCCAGCAGCGCGACGAGTTTCGTCGAACCCGAACTCCAGGAACTCACCGCGGACGACGTAGACGCGTTCGTCGAGGCGGAACCGGCCCTCGCCGAGTATCAACATTTCTTCGACGACGTGTTGCGGATGAAACCCCACACCCGGTCGAAGGAAGTCGAGGAACTGCTGGCGGACCTCTCGGAGGTGACGGGGACGGCGAGCGACGTCTACTCCATGCTCTCGAACGCGGACATGACGTTCCCGACCGTCGAGGACCCCGACGGAGAGGAGATAGAGATCACGCAGGGCAACTTCACGAAACTCCAGAAGCGACCGAATCGCGAGTTCCGCCGCGAGGTCCACGAGGTCTTCTACGGCCGCTGGGAGGAGGTGCGCAACGCCGTCGGGACGACGCTGAAAAAGAGCGTCACGTCGGACGTGAAACTCGCCCGCGCCCGCAACTACGACACCGCCCGCGAGATGGCGCTGAACGGCCCGAACGTCCCCGTCGAGGTGTACGACACCCTGCTCGAAACGGTCCGCGAGAACCTCGATTCCCTCCATCGCCACGCCGACCTGAAACGGCGCGCGCTCGGCGTCGACGAACTCCGGATGTGGGACCTCTACGCGTCGATGGCACCGACCGACCCGCCCGAAGTCCCCTACGAGGACGCCGTCGACTACGTCACCGAAGCGGTGGCACCGCTGGGCGAGGACTACCAGACGCGTCTCGCGTCGGGGCTGGATAGCCGCTGGGTCGACGTCTACGAGAACCGGGGCAAGCGCTCGGGGGCCTTCTCCTCGGGCACTTACGACACCCAGCCGTTCATCCTGATGAACTACCAGGACGACGTGGCGTCGATGTTCACCCTCGCCCACGAACTCGGCCACTCGATGCACTCCGAACTCACCCACGAAGCCCAGCCGTGGCAGTACAGCGGCTACGAGATCTTCGTCGCCGAAGTCGCGAGCACCGTCAACGAGACGCTGCTCACCCACCACCTGCTGGACACCGTCGAGGACGAACAGTTCCGCCGACACGTCCTCGACGAGTATCTCGAACGCTTCCGGTCGACGCTCTTCCGACAGACCATGTTCGCCGACTTCGAACTGCAGATCCACCAGTTGGTCGAGGACGACGGCGCGCTCACTCCCGACCGGTTCGACGACCTCTACGGCGACCTGAAAGCCGAGTTCTACGCCCCGGCCGTCGTCGACGACCACGTCCGGCGCGAGTGGATGCGGATTCCTCACTTCTACTACAATTACTACGTCTACCAGTACAGCACGGGCATCAGCGCCGCGACGGCCATCGCCGAGCACGTCCTGGCGGAGGGCGAATCGGCGGCGGCGGACTACCGCGACGCCCTCCGGATGGGCGGGAGCGCCTACCCGCTCGACGTCCTCGACGCGGCGGGCGTCGACATGACGACGTCCACCCCGATCGAGGAGGCCGTCGGCGTCTACGACGACTTCCTCGACGAGATGGAGTCGCTCCTGTAGGGCCGACCGCAGACCGGTACACCAAAGCCCTCCCCGTCGGTTGGTGCCGGTATGGCTTCCGACCGCGGCCCGCGTCTCGTCCTCTTCGTCGGACTCCTCCTCGGCCTCGCCTATCTCGGCTACACGTTCGCGCTCAAACCGTCCTTCGGCGTCAACTTCCGCGTCTACCGCGCCGCCGCCGCGGCCGCCCTCCAGGGCGGCGACGTCTACAGCGCCGTGCCGCCGGGACTGCCGAGTCAGTACACCTACCTCTACCCGCCCGTGACGGTGTTGTTCTTCCTCCCGTTCGTCCTCGCGCCGGACTGGCAGACCGGCTACGCCGTCGTCACGCTCGTCTCCCTCCTGGCGTGTGCGCTCCTGGCGCACCTCCTCGTCGTCGTCATCGAACGCCGCCGCGACGCACTGCTCCCCTCCTCGACCGACTGCTCATCTACGGCTACGTCGTCGGGTCGTCGCTGTCGCTTCCCTCCCTCGTCTACGGCAACGTCAATCTCCTCCTCGCGCTCCTCGTCGCCGTCGCCGTCGCCGCCCTCGAATACGAGGCCGAGACGGCCCGGGCGGTGCTCGACGAGACGCACGAGACGCTCGCCGGCGTCGCCCTCGGGGTCGCGGCGCTGGTGAAGGTGTTCCCGGCGCTCTTCGGCGCGTGGTGGCTCCGCACCAGAGCCGACCGACCGCTCGGGGCGATGGTGGCGACGGGCGTCGTCGGCCTCGTCGTCGGCCTCGCGGTCTTCGGCGTCGATACGACCCGGCAGTTCTTCACGACCGTCCTCACGACGCGCCTCGAACCGGGCCTGTTCGCCGGCGGCCTGCCGCCCGGAGAGCCGTACGTGACGATCCGCCGGCCGCTGGCGGCGCTCGGGGTGCCCCCGGGCCGACTCGGTGCCGTCGCGGCCGCGGTGCTCGCCGTCCCGGTCCTCTTGCTGTATCGCGGTCCGCTCGTCGACCACGACCGCCTCGTGGCGATCCTCGGGACGCTCGCCGCCGTGATCGTCTTCGTCCCGTCGCTCCCGCTGTATCTCGTCTTCCTCTACTACCCCCTCGTTCCGCTCCTCTACCTGGTCGAGGCGCGTCCCGCGCGGACGCTGTTGCTCCTCGGCGGTGCAGTCATCAACTTCGCCTTCCAGTTCGACGACGTGCAGACGCTCCTCTCGTTCGCGCCGTTGCCGACGGTCGTGCGGGACGCCCTCACCGCGGGCGCACGGGCCGTCCTCTCGGTCGCGACGCCGCCGCTGTGGGGCGTGACGTTGCTCTTGCTCGGCTGCCTGGCCTACCGCTACCGACCGCTCGGGGCACGGCCCGCCCGATAATCCGGTGGCTGCGGGCCGTCGCTCGACCCAAAGGCACATTTACGCCCGAACCTTACCACGACTAACCAATGTCACGGAGTCCGTCGCTCCCGGACCGACCTCGGCTCGACCTCGACCCTGAGATGTCGGACGCCGAGCGACTCGACGCGCTACGCGAGCATTACCGCCGCATCGTCCAGGTCAACGCGGAGTTGGCCGAGCGCCTCGACGAAGCGGACGAACGCCGAGAGAGCCTCGTGGACGACGTGGACCGTCTCAAGCGCCGCAACGAGGTGCTGAAGACCTCCTCGCTGTACGTCGCCACGGTCGAAGAGGTGAGCGACGATGGAACCATCGTCAAGCAACACGGCAACAACCAGGAGGTGCTGACCGAGCCGTCCGCGAACCTCCGCGACGAGCTGGAGGCGGGCGACCGGGTCGCCGTCAACGACTCCTTCAGCGTCCAGAGCGTCCTCGACGACGAGACGGACGCCCGCGCACAGGCGATGGAGATCGAGGCCTCGCCGGACGTCGTCTACGACGACATCGGCGGCATCGACGACCAGGTGCGCGAGGTGCGCGAGACGGTCGAAGACCCCCTCACCTCACCCGAGATGTTCGCGGAGGTCGGCGTCGACCCGCCGTCGGGCGTCCTCCTCCACGGCCCGCCGGGCACGGGCAAGACGATGCTCGCGAAGGCCGTCGCCAACGAGACGGACGCGACGTTCATCAAGATGGCCGGCAGCGAGCTCGTCCGGAAGTTCATCGGCGAGGGGTCGCGGCTGGTCCGCGACCTGTTCGATCTGGCCCAGGAGCGCGAACCCGCGGTCATCTTCATCGACGAGATCGACGCCGTCGCCGCCAAGCGCACGGACTCGAAGACGTCCGGCGACGCCGAGGTCCAGCGGACGATGATGCAACTGCTCTCGGAGATGGACGGCTTCGACGAGCGCGGTGACGTGCGCCTCATGGCCGCCACCAACCGCTTCGACATGTTAGACGAGGCCATCCTCCGGCCCGGTCGCTTCGACCGCCTCATCGAAGTGCCCAAACCCGACGCGGAGGGCCGCGCGGAGGTCCTCCGCCTGCACAGTCGCGACATGAACGTCGCCGACGACGTCGACTTCGACGCCTTCGCTACCCGTCTGGAGGAGTACAGCGGTGCCGACATCGCCAGTCTCGCCACCGAAGCGGGGATGTTCGCCATCCGCAACGATCGCACCGAGGTTCGCACCGAGGACTTCGAGGCGGCCCACCAGAAAATCGAGGAGAGCGGCGAGACGGGCCCGATCACCGAGTTCACCGACTACCAGTACTGAGCGTCGCCGACGCCGAGTCGCACGGCTTATTTTTCGCGCCCCCCGACGTGTCACTGATGGCCACCATCTACGTCACGAGCGGGGCGGCGACGGGCCCCACCGAGATGGCGTCGTACGACGCCGCCCTCGCCGAGGCGAACCTCCACAACTACAACCTCGTCACCGTCTCGTCGGTCGTTCCGGCCGACGCCACGGTCGACCGCGTCGACGCCGCGCCGGACCTCGGACCGGCGGGCGGCCGCCTCACCGTCGTCCAGTCCCGCGTGACGACGGACGAGGCGGGGCGCGTCTGTGCCGGTCTCGGGTGGGCGACCGGCCCCGGTCCCGGCCTGTTCTACGAGGCGTCGGGCACCGACGCCGACGGCGTCGCCGACGAGATCCGGCGCGGTCTCGACGCCGGCGCGGCCCTCCGCGACTGGACGCTCGACGACCGGGAGGTGGTCGTCGAAGCCGCCGAGGCCGACCCCGACGTGTTCACCACCGCCGTCGTCCTCGCCGCCTACGGCGAGAGCGAGCCCATCGTTTAGGCCAGGCGACGCCTTTTTACCTCGTCTCACCGTAGCGCGGGTGACTCTTCGATGAACGGAAACACACCTTACGCGGGCGCACCGGGCGTCGTCGACGCCGGCCGACCGTCGGACGGCGACGAGTTCTCGCCCGACCAGATGCGGGCGCTCCGACGGGCCGTCGCCGGCATCGTCACCCGGACCCGGTCGTATCTCCCGGACAGCTACGCGGTCGGGTCGGAACTCAGCCAGGGTGTGAACGGCCTGGAGGCCACCGTCGCCGTGCATCCGCCGGCCGGTAGCCCGATCAGCGCCGGCCTCACGCCCGACGCCGAGGACGTCGAGACGGGCCTCGACGAGGACGAACGCGAGGAGGTCGCTCGCGGACTCGCCGCGAGCGCGGCCCTGCAGGTGATGGAGACGGTCGGCGACGGCGTCACGCAGACGGCGCGCTAGCGACGCTTCTTTTCGATCGACGGAGCCGCGACGAACAGCGCGTAACCGAGGAGCAACAGCGACGGAAGCGCGCTCACGCCGACGCTCACCGACGACGAGACGGGACCGAGAAGCGAGGCGACGACGCCGGCGAACAGGGGCAAGGGGAGCACGAACAGGAGGAGATCGTATCGGGTCAGCGGCGGGAATCGAACGTTACGACCGTTCCGGCGCGTTTCCGTGCTCATACTCTCTCACCTCGTTTAATTCTACAGTCTGATCGATATTAAAAGTTCACTCGCGGTTGGGAGACCTATCTCTCGAACGTCGAGATATGCACCGCAAATAATATGCGAATTACTTCCCCCAGAACGGATCGCGCTTCCGGTGTTTGTCGAGGAAGTTCCGGAGGGCTTCGAGTTCGTCGGCCGGAATCTCCGATTTCAGCTCCTGTTCGAGGATCTTGGCGTGTTTCTCTGGCAGGTCGACCCAGAGGGTGTCGCCCTCGTCTATCTGTCGACCGACGGTGGGGCCGTCGATGGCGACGGAGACGCGTTTGCCGGCTCGGGCCTCCGAGACGTCCTCGCCCTGTTCCTGGATACCGCTCAGTTGCCCGACGCGTTCGAACTCGCCGTCCTCGAACGCGCCGACGTAGGTGTTGTTCTGGAGGGTCCCCGACGTGACTTCGACGCCGACGACGGCCGGATCCGACTGTCGGAAGACGTGGTCTTCGAGGATGCGAAAGCGCGCGGGGCGGACGATTTTCTCCAGTACCGTCTCCTGCTGGGCGCGCTGGCGTTCCTCGATGAACTCCTCGTAGTCCTCGACGAGCTGGTAGATGACGTCGTCGCGAAAGAGGCGCACGTCGCTCTCTTCGAGTTCGCGCTCGGCGTCGGCGAGGACGTCCACGTTGAATCCGAGGATGACCTCGTGTTCGTCTTCGGCGGCGGTGGAGGCGATGGCGACGTCGCGCGGAGCGACGTCGCCGACTTCGGCGCGGAGAATGGGCACCTCGGCCTCGCGGAGGGCGTTCGCCATCGCTTCCAGACTCCCGAGCGTGTCGGCTTTCACGACGACGCCCTGCTCTTCGGTTTCGACCTGGATCTCCGCGAGTTCGGATTCGACCTCGGCGATCACGTCGTCGACGTCGCGGTCGCGGACGACGCGGACGGGCGCGCCGGCCATCGCGTGTTCGAGGTCGGGCGCGGCGATTTTCACCCCGGCGGCGGCGGCGACCTCGTCGACGTTCTCGAACCGCTTTTCCGTCCGTATCTCCGCCAGGGGACGGGGCTGGAGGAGGGCGCGAACTTCGGTGACGATGGGGCCGTTCAGCCCGCCCACGACGATCTGCTCGCTCTCGCGGATGGTGCCGTCGTACACCACGACGTCGAGCGTCGCGCCGAACCCCTTCTCCTCTTTGACCTCGAGGACGGTGCCCGCGCCCGGCCCCTCGACGTCGACGGCCATCTGATCTTTCATGTACCGCTGGGAGAGGCCCATCAGCACGGTCAGCAGATCGGGGACGCCCTCGCCGGTCATCGCCGAGAGGGGGACGACGCCGACGTTCTTCTGGAAGTTCTGGACGCGCCAGTAGAGGTCGGCGGAGAAGCCGTTGTCGGAGAGCTCGCCGATAATCTCGTAGAGGTTCTCGTCGAGGCGCGACCGGGCGCGGTCGCTCTGTGACTCGTAGGTCTGCTGGATGGGGGTTCCGTCCTGTGGATTCCACCCCGGCGTGGTATCGATCTTGTTCGCGGCGACGATAAACGGCGTCCCGGTCCGTTTGAGAATGTCGATGGCTTCCTCGGTCTGTGGCTGGAAGCCGTCGTTGACGTCGACGACGAGGACGGCGATGTCGGCGAGTGCGCCGCCGCGCGAGCGAAGCGTCGTGAAGGAGTGGTGACCGGGCGTGTCGATGAACAGCAGGCCGGGGAGGTCGAAGTCGTCTGGATCGACGAGTTCGCCGGCGATGGTCGAGATGGTGTCGAGCGGGACCGCCGTCGCGCCGATGTGCTGGGTGATGGCACCGGCTTCGCCCTCGCTGACCGCGGAGCCGCGAATCTTGTCGAGGAGGCTGGTCTTCCCGTGGTCGACGTGGCCCAGCACGGCCACGATGGGAGTGCGAAGCGCCTCGGGTCGGTCACGTGTATCGGAGTCTGACATGGAATCTCCCCGCAGAAGTTCTCTTGTACGTGAATACCGCGGGCCGAAGTTAAGTCTTTCAACATGGGAGCGTCAGACGCGCGGCAGCCGTCCCCGTGGCGTTTATATTTCTCCCACCGAATAGGCAACGTATGCCCGACATACTCGCCGAGAATCTCTCCGGGAAAGCGGTCATGGGCTCGGACGGGACGGAACTCGGTATGCTGTACAACATCACGATGAACCTGAAGACCGGTGCGCTCGAGGACCTCCTCGTCTCGCCCAACGAGGAGTACCCCGTCGGCGACTCCCGGTTCGACCTCGACGAGCAGGGGCGCGTTCACGTCCCGGTCTCTCACGTGCAGGCGGTCAAGGATTACATCGTTATCGAGCGGTAGATGCAAGTTCTCGATTCCTCAGCGTTCATCCACGAGTATCACACGGACACCGCCACCGCGTCGATTCCCCTGGTGCGGGAGGAACTCGAAGGCGAGAGCGCCTACCGCTTCGACGCGATGGAGGGTGCCGGAATGCACATCCACATCCCATCGGAGGGGACCGTCGAGAAGATCCGACGAGCCGCCACCGAGACGGGCGACGCGGACGAACTCTCCGACGTCGACGTCCGCCTCATCGCCGCGGCGTTCGAACTCGACGCGACGCTCGTGACCGACGACTACGCGATGCAGAACGTCGCCGACCATCTCCGCGTCGACGTGGAGGTCATCGCCCGCGACGGCATCACCGAACGCCGCGAGTGGCACTTCCAGTGTCAGGGCTGTGGCCGCGAGTTCGACGAGTCCCACGACCGGTGTCCCATCTGCGGGAGCGACCTCTCGCGGAAGAACCCGGCGTAACTCCGTCGCGGTCCGGTCACCGCAGACGGTAACTCCGTCGCGGTCGGACGCCGCAGACGGTAAGCCGCACGGAAATCGTCACCCGTATGGGTCCGCCGACGAACACTCCCCTATGAGCGACGCCGTCAACGACGACCTCTACGAGCGAACGAAGGCCCTGCTCCAGCCGGGGAGATCGACCTCAACGGGATCATCGTCCACACGGACCTCGAGAGCAGCGACGACCTCGAGATGCACGAACTGACCGTCGACCTCAACGAGGTCATCGCCGCCCACGCCGGCAAGGGCGAGACGTACATCTACGCCGGAAACGACGATCCGGATTTCTCTTCGAACCAGTTCCAGGGGCTGACGCTCGACGACGACGAGTTCGTCTGGGAGTGTCAGCAACTCCTCCGGGAGGGGACGTTCGATCTGGTGTTTTACTACGAGGCCGACGTCGACCAGGCGCCCCTCGTCGACGCCGTCCGCGAGCGCGGCTACGACGTGACGAGCGTCGAGGGCTAACCGTCGACGACGCCGGTCGTCAGCGCGGACAGGGATCTCTCTATCTCGTACGTCGGCGTGGTGATCCGGACCGGAGAGGCGTCGCTGACGCCGGCGAATCGGAGGTGGAGTTCGTAGGACCCGTCGTCGGCGATGGCCGTCGCCTCCATCTGTCCGGAGGGGTCGTGGCGTGCCCACGCCGACTCGCCGGCGAACTGCGGGTCGGTCCGGCCGCGTACGACGCGGACCGGCGGTTCGATCGACGCTTCGCTCCCGGCGATCGGATGGCCCGCGTCCTTCCACGCCCAGTACCCCTCGTCGAGGGCGGCGACGCGTTCGTAGCCCGCGTCGATGAGCGACGCCGCCCGCATCGACGAGAGGTGGTGCGGACAGCCACAGTAACAGACGACGAGCGACGCGGGGTCCCACGCCGACGCGGGGTCGTCGCCCTCTCGGCCGTCGGGCGCGGGACTCCACACCGCCCCTTCGATGTGCGACCGTTCGTAGGCCGCCCGACTCCGCGCGTCCGCCAGGTGCAGGTCGCGGTTCTCGTACCACCGGTGGACGTCGGCCATCGGGGCCAGGGGCACGTCGACGCCGTCGACGGTGACCGTCTCGTACTCGCTGAAGGCGTGGTCACTGCCACCGGATCCGCCGAGACAGCCCGCACTCCCGGCGAGCAGCGCCCCGCCGGCCGTCCGGAGGATCGTCCGTCTGTCCATGCTCGCTCTTGCGGCGTGGGGTCAATGAGCGTTCGGTTTTCAGCGTCCGGGACGCGACGGGGCGTTTATATCGGTCGCCCGCGCAGACGGGCGTATGGGACGAACCGGCGCGCCCCCGTTCGGGTCCCCACGGCGTCGGGGTGCGGCGCTTTGGAAGGGTTTACGTATCGCCGCATCCAATCGACGGCCCGAGGCAGCGCACGTGAGAGGAGAGCACCGAGGTGAGACGTCGTGACGAGTCCCGGCGTCGTCAGCGGCGTGAGCGTCTCGCACGTCAACGCGAGCGTCGACGCCGTGGGCGCGGCCGGCGCGACCGACGAGCGAACCGCCGTCCGCGACCTGTTGGCGGCCGAAGCCGTGAGCGAAGCGTTCGTCTTGCAGACGTGTAACCGGGCGGAAGCCTACGTCGTCACCGACCGACCGGAGACGGGACGGGCGGCCCTCGACTCGTTCGCGACCGACGCTCCCGACGACGCCGCCGTGTGGATGGGCCACGAGGAGAGCCTCCGGCACCTGATGCGGGTGGCGGCGGGTCTCGAATCGCTCGTTCTCGGCGAAGACCAGATTCTCGGCCAGGTCCGTACCGCCTTCGAGGAGGCCCGCGCCGTCGGCGGCGTCGGCCCGATGTTCGAAGACGCCGTCACCAAGGCGATTCACGTCGGCGAACGCGCCCGCACGGAGACGAGCGTCAACGAGGGCGTCGTCTCGCTGGGCAGTGCGGCCGTCGAACTCGCGCAGTCGGAACTCGACCTGGACGGCGCGACGGCGCTGGTGGTCGGCGCGGGCGAGATGGGGAAACTCGCCGCCCACGCCTTCGACCGAACGGGCGTGTCCCGACTCGTCGTCGCCAATCGGACCGTTCCCCACGCCGAACACGTCGCCGGCGACGTCGAGACGACGGCGACGGCCGTCGGCCTGGACGCCGCACCGACGGCCGTCGACAGCGCGGACGTCGTCGTCACCGCCACCGGCGCACCTGACTCCGTCCTCGACCGGCGGGACTTCGCGTCCGCTGGCGAGACGCTCGTCATCGACATCGCCCAGCCCCGGGACGTCGACCCGGCGGCCGACGACGTCGACGGCGTCCGGAGCTTCGACATCGACTCGCTCGAATCCATCACCGACCGGACCCGGATCCGGCGACGCGCGGCGGCCGACCGTGTCGAGGCGATGATCGACGAGGAGTTCGACCGCCTGCTCGACGCCTACAAGCGCAAGCGTGCCGACGACGCCATCAGCGCGATGTACGAGAGCGCCGAGCTGGTCAAAGAGCGCGAGCTGGCGACGGCGCTCTCGAAACTCGACGCGCAGGGATCGCTGACCGACGACCAGCGCGAGACGGTCGAAGCCCTCGCGGACGCCCTCGTGGGACAGTTGCTCGCCGCGCCGACCAAGAGCCTCCGCGAGGCTGCCGCCGAGGACGACTGGACGACCATCCAGACCGCGCTTCGCCTGTTCGACCCCGGATTCGGCGACGCGCCCGAGGGCGTCGACGCCCCCGAAATGCCCCGCGACGGGGCCGCCGAGGCACCCCAGCACGTCTTCGAGCGGTCGTCCGACGACTAGATCGGCGCTGCTGGCCGCACTGCCGACGGGCGAGTGGTTCTCTCGGCCGCACTGCCGACGGGCGAGTGGTTCTCTCGGCCGCACTGCCGATGGGCGAGTGGGTTCTGCCGTGATCACTACTCGAACGGCACCGACGACTACCCGATGCGTTCGTCGAGAATCAGGCGCGTCTTGGTGCTTTTGACCTCGTCGAGTTCGCGGGCCTGCGTGATGAGGTCGTTGACGGCGGCGGTGTCGGCGGCGTCGACGACGAGGACGACGTCCTCCTCGCCGGAGACCTGCCAGACGAAGTCGACTTCCGGCCACTCGGCCATGCGCTCCGAGACCACGGTCGTGTCCACGTCGACGGCGACGGACACCTCGACCATCGCCTTGATGTTCCCGGTGCGCGTAGCCAGCGTGAACCGCTCGATGACTCCCTCGTCGAGCATTCGCTCGACGCGGTTGCGGACCGTCCCCTCGGAGGTGCCGACCCGGTCGGCGATCTCGGTGTACGGCGTCCGGGAGTCGCGCCGCAGGATGTTCAGAATTTGTCGGTCCAGGTCGTCCATGTCCTCCGATCGGGCGGGAGCGCCTTACCGATTACGAAATTCGTAATTCAGTTTCGAAAGCAAGGCTTATTGGCGCGGCATTCCTGTGTTTCTCGTAATGTCGGACGCCTACCTCGCACTGGAGGACGGCCGCGTCGTGGAAGCGCGCGGCCGCGTTCCGGGCCGCACGCGTGGCGAACTGGTTTTCACGACTGCGTACACGGGGTACGAGGAGAGCCTGACCGATCCCTCCTACGAGGAACAGGTTCTCACCTTCTCGTACCCGCTCATCGGGAACTACGGCGTCCGAGCCGAGCGGTTCGAATCCGAGCGCGTCCACCCGCGGGCCGCCGTCGCCAAGGAGTTCACCGACGACGTCGTCGAGTGGCTGACCGAGGAGGACGTCCCGGCCATCGACCACCTCGACACGCGCGACCTCGTCACCTCCATCCGGGAGGAGGGAGCGATGAAGTGTGGCATCGCCGTCGGCGACGACGTGACGCCCGAGGACGCGAAAGCCGAACTCGCCGAGTGCAAGGGCATGAGCGAACACACCGACATCGGCGCGCAGGTCAGCGTCGACGAGGTGCAGGTGTACGAGGGCGGGAGCGAAGCCCGCGTCGCCCTCGTCGACTGCGGCGCGAAGGGGTCGATTATCTCCTCGCTGACCGCCCGCGGCGCGGAGGTCCACGTCCTCCCGTACGACGCGACGCCCGCCGACGTGAGCGAAATCGACCCGGACGTCCTGTTCATCTCGAACGGGCCGGGCGACCCCGCGAACTTCGACGCGGCGACGACGCTGGTCGACGAGTTCGTGGGCGACCTCCCGATTGCCGGCATCTGTCTCGGACAGCAGGTGGTCGCCCGCGCCCTCGGCGGTACGACCGAGAAGATGGCCTTCGGCCACCGCGGCGTCAACCAACCCGTCCGCGACCTCCGGACGGACCGCGTCGTGATGACGACGCAGAACCACGGCTACACGGTCGGCGAACCCGGCGACCTCGAAGTGACGCAGGTGAACGTCAACGACGACACCGCCGAAGGATTGGAGAACCCCGACCTCGACGTCATCACGCGCCAGTACCACCCCGAGGCCAACCCCGGTCCACACGACTCGCTCGACTTCTTCGACGACGTGCTCGACATGACGCGGTCTGACGCCGAACACGCCGTCGCGTCGGACTGAGACGGCCGGCCGTCGGCGTTCGCCGACGTTCGAAACGGGCGTCGATGGACGCCGGAACTGCCGTGAGTCCGTTCGAACCCCCGGTTCGGCAGATTTTTCAATCGACTCCCGAAACGGGAGAGCATGATTACGGTCAGGGCTCCCGCGACGAGTGCGAACCTCGGCAGCGGGTTCGACGTGTTCGGCGTGGCCCTCGACCGGCCGGCGGACGTCGTCCGCGTCGAGAAAGCCGACCGGACGACGATCGATGTGACCGGCTACGGGGCCGAGTACATCCCGGAGGACCCGGCGGGCAACACCGTCGGGGCCGTCGCGGACGCGCTCGACGCCCCGGCTCACATCCACATCGACAAGGGCGTCCGCCCGTCGTCCGGACTCGGATCGTCGGCCGCCAGCGCCGCCGCCGCCGCCGTCGCGCTGAACGAACTCTACGATCGGGGCCTCTCGCGGAAGGAACTCGTCCCCATCGCGGGCGAGGGGAGGCCGTCGTCTCCGGCGAGGCGCACGTCGACAACGTCGCGCCCGCGCTCCTCGGCGGGTTCACCATCGCCGCCGACACCGAGGTGACGGCCGTCGACGCCGACGTCCCCCTCGTGGCGTGTCTCCCGGAGATCGCGGTGTCGACCCGCGACGCCCGGCAGGTCGTCCCCGAGCGGACGTCCATGGAGGACGTGGTCCACACGATCGGTCGCGCCGCCACGCTGACCGCGGGCATGTGCTGGAGCGACCCGCGACTCGTCGGCGAGGGGATGCACGACACCGTCGTCACGCCCGCACGGGCGGATCTCATCACCGGCTACGAACTGGTTCGCGAGGCCGCACTCGACGCCGGCGCGACGGGCGTCACCGTCAGCGGGGCAGGCCCCGCCATCCTCGCGGCGTGTGACGCCGAGGACCGCAAGCGCATCGCGGCGGCGATGGTCCGGGCGTTCGCCGACGCCGACGTCCAGGCCCGCGCCTACCAGACCGAGATCGGGCGGGGCGTGACGCTGTACTGACCTACTTTCGATCGCCGAGCAGTCGCTCGACCAGACCGCGTTTTCTTGCCCGCTCTGCGAGCAACACCGAACAGTCGACGTCCTCGACGACGTCGAGGACGAGCGAGCCGCGGACGAGCCGCGAGAGCAGTCCCTGTTCGGTCGCCCCGAGGATGACCATCGAGTAGTCGTCGGCGACGCGTTCGATGACCGACTCGACGTCGCCCGTCTCGACCCTGCGCTCCGCGTCGTCGAGGCCGTGGCGCTCGGCCCACTCCTCGAGGAAGGCGGTCCCTTCCGCCCTGGTGTCGGCGACGTGGAGGAGTGTGATCGTCGAATCGAACTCCGCGTTCAGCAGTTTGGCGACCTCCGCCGAGAGGTCCGAATCCGGGCCGCCGGCCGTCGGCACGAGGATGTCCTCCGGGTCGAATCCGCGGTCCTTGAGGACGAGGAAGTCACAGGGGAGGTCCATCGTCAGGTCGTCGAACGCGCTCTCGGCGCGGCCGGGAGAGCCGTGCGAACTCTCGCCCCATCCCATGACGACGAGGTCGGCCTGGTGGGTCCGCGCGGTGTCGAAGATCTCCTCGAACGAGCGGTGCGAGACGACGGTGTGCGTCTCGATGTCGACGCCGAACGTCTCGGCGTCCGTCCGCGCGGCGTCGAGGACGGCGCGGTAGTCCTCGTCGTGTTCGTCGAGGTGGTCGGCTGCGTGTTCGAGGGAGGTCTGATCGGGGACGGTGACGACGTGGACGGCGTCGACGACACCGCCGCGCTGTCTGGCGACGGCGCAGGCGAGCGAGATGAGGTCTTTCTCGTGTTTCGGGTTGGCCAGGGGCACCATCACGCGATACGCGCCGCCGTCGGGTTGGACGTGGGTCGCGGCGGTCACCGCCGCACCGGGCATCTCGTCGGGATTCGAGAGGATGTACTGGCTCAAGATCCTCCTTGTCCGCCTCGTTCCGGGCGTACGCGAGATACCAGACGATTCCACCGGCGACGAACACGAGCGAGAGGACGATCTCGATCGGCCGCATGAACGCGATGAGTCCGAACGACGTGACCGCCCCGAGAATCGGAACGATCGGGTAGAGCGGGACCTCGAACTCGGGGCGGTACTCGTCGGGATCGGCTTTCCGCATCACGATGAGCGCGACGTTGAGGAGCCCGTAGACGATGAGATGGAGGACGCTCCCGGCCTTGGCGAGCGTCTTCACGTCGCCGACGACGATGAACAGGAGGATGAGCCCGCCCGTGACGGCGATGCTCCGGTACGGAGTCGCGAACGTCGGATGGACCGCGTTGAGTTTGGCGGTGACGAGCTTGTCGCGCCCCATGGCGAAGTTGATGCGCGAGGACGCGAGGATGGACGCGTTCGCGCTCGACGCCGTCGCCAACAGGCCGGCGAACGTCAGAAGCGCCACGCCGACGGCCGCGAACCCGAGCGTTCCGAAGGCGATTTCCGCGACGTCCAACACCGGCGTCGTGGTGAACTCCGGGCCGAGCTGTCGCCAGTTGACGACCCCCATCATGACGACCATGATGACTGCGTACATGATCGTCACGACGACGACGCTGCCGACGACGGCGATAGGGAGGTTCCGGCCGGGGTTTTTCAGCTCCTCGGCCACCGTCGTGATCTTCGCGAAGCCGAGAAACGAGACGAAGACGAGCCCGGTCGCGGGGAGGACTGCTCCAACGCCGCCCGTTTCGGCCGGGAAGAACGGCTGTATCGTCGAGATGTCGGCTTGGAGAATTCCGAGCACGGAGAAGAGGGTGAGGATGCCGACCAGCAGCGTGACGATGACGATCTGGACGCCGCCGGTCTCTTTCGCACCGACGTAGTTGACGGCGATGAACGCCGTCCCGGCGAGGAGCGCTCCGAGTTGATACGACGTCAATCCGATGGGACCGAGCGTGAGCGCCTGAATCGGAAGGTACGTCGAGAGATTGATCGGCCCGAGCACCAGCGCGGGGATCGGGAGGAACGTCGCCAGATACTCGCCGAACCCGAGCGTGTAGAAGGCGCTCGCGAACGCCAACCCCATCCAGTTGCCCCACCCGGCAATCGAGCCGAACAGCGGACCGAGGGCGTGATTGACGTAGTAGTAACTCCCTCCGGCTTTCGGCATCGCCGTTCCGAGTTCGGACGCAGAGAGCGCGGTGAAAAGCGAGATGACGCCGCCGACGACGAACGAGAGCGCGACGGCGGGGCCGGCGGCGGCGGCCGCCTGCCCCGGCAACACGAAGATGCCGGCCCCGATCATCGTCCCGACGCCGATGGTGAGCGCCGCGAAGAGGCCGAGGTCCTTGGCCAGTTCTTCGTCGCTCATTCGTCACTCTCCCCGGGAACGCGAGCACGGGCCGGTCGGCGGACGTGACGAGGCGGAGCGACTTGTCCCCGGTGAGAAAGCGAAGAAACCGCCCGTTTTGACGCGGCCGGAACCCGATGGCGCTGGCGTCGACCTCCTCGGCCACCCGGAGAATCGCGCCGACCACGTCGCGGCGATACGCGACCTTCTCTTCCGCCTCCGGGATGAACTCCCGAAACGCGTCGAACGCCTCCCGGGCGATGGATTCGGACTGTTCGACGGGCGTCTTGTCCGGTACGCCCTCGCCTTTCTCCACGACGTGCAGGACCGTCACGCGCTGGAGCCGGTACGGGGCGAGTGCGCGAGCGGTCGCTCGCGCGTCCTCGACGGTCGCAACCGGCACGAGGAGATGCCGGAGCAGGTCCTCGTTCGACCGGTCGGGGTCGGAAGTCATACACCGAGTTACGACGGCTCTCGCTTAATGGTTCTTAGCAATTCCGCCGAGCGCTGCCGTCGGTCAGAACGGAGTCGCGACGGGGGCGTGGACACGCCGCTACCGACGCCGAGGCTCAGACGCCCCGGCCCTGCAGTTTCTCCTCGTCCGCCATGCCGACGTTCGACTGGCCTTTCATCCCCTCGCCGACGTTCGCGGCGATCTCGGCCAGGCGATCCGGATCGTCCCAGTTGTTGACCGCCTCGACGATGGCCGTGCCCATCGCTTCGGGGTTCTCGGCACCGAAGATGCCCGAGCCGACGAAGATGCCGTCGCAGTCGTGGTGCATCATCAGCGCGGCGTCGGCGGGCGTGGCGATCCCGCCCGCGGCGAAGTTGACGACCGGGAGGCGCCCCATCTCGGCCGTCTCGTGGACGAGTTCCGCGGGGGCCTCGTGTTCGCGCGCCCACTGCTGGCGCTCCTCGTGGGTCGCGCCCTCGAGGGCGCGGATCTGACTCTTGATGGCTCGCTGGTGGGTGACGGCCTGGTTCACGTCGCCCGTCCCCGCCTCGCCTTTCGTTCGGATCATGGCCGCGCCCTCGTCGATGCGCCGGAGGGCCTCGCCGAGGTTGCGCGCCCCGCAGACGAACGGCGAGGTGAACGGGCGCTTGTCGATGTGGTACTCGTTGTCGGCGGGCGTCAGCACCTCGGACTCGTCGATCATGTCCACGCCGACGCTCTCCAGGATCTGTGCCTCCGTCGTGTGGCCGATGCGGGTCTTACCCATCACCGGAATCGAGACGGCGTCGACGATCTCCTCGACCTGTGCGGGGTCGGCCATCCGCGCGACGCCGCCACGCTTGCGAATGTCCGCCGGGACGGCCTCGAGCGACATCACTGCCACCGCGCCGACGTCTTCGGCGATGCGCGCCTGTTCGGGCGTCACCACGTCCATGATGACGCCGCCTTTCTGCATCTGTGCGAACCCGCGCTTGACGAGGTCGGTTCCGCGTTTGAGGTCCTCGAGATCGGTCATACGTCGAATTACGATGGTGGGCACTTAACACGTGCCCTTCGTCGGACCGCCACCCATTTGTCTCGGCGCGTCGACCGACCGTGCATGGCTACCTCCCGACTGGATCGGGCCCTCGACGAACTCGTCGACGGAGGGCTTCCCGAACGGGACTCGCTGCCGTGGTGGCTCGCCCCGCTCCCGCGGTGGCTGGAGGACGTCGGCCTCTCGCTGGCGTGGGTCGTCGTCGCCATCAACGTCGTGGGCACCGCCTTCGGCTTCTGGTACTACCGGTTCCAGTTCGCGGCCGAACCGATCGCCGTCTGGCCGCTCATCCCCGACAGCCCGGTGGCGACGCTGTTTATCGCCCTCTCGCTCGCCGCGTGGAAACTCGGGCGCTCGAACGAGTACCTGAACGCCCTGCCTTCTTTGGCTGCTGGAAACTCGGTCTCTGGACGCCCTTTGTCCTCCTCGCCTTCCGCGATGGATTCCTCGAATTCACGCCGCTCCCGCTCTACGCCTTCCTGTTGACGAGCCATCTCTCGATGGTCGTCGAGGCGTTCGTCGTCCACCGCTACGCCGACTTCCGGGTCGGTGCCGTCGCCGTCGCCGTCGCGTGGTACGGCCTCAACGACGTCGTCGACTACTTCGTCCCCCTGGTGGAGACGCCCCACCACACGCTCCTGCCGGGACAGCGGACTGTCGACGGCGTCATCACGCACGTCTCGCCCGCCCACGAACTCGCCGCCGCGGGGGCCGTCGTCCTGACGCTCACCGCCACCTTCCTCGCGCTCTCGACGCGGGTGAAGAAACTCGAAGCGGGGGCGTGAGCCCCGCGTTTTTGTCCCGCGGCGACGAACGGACGGTATGGCAGACAGCGCTTTCGACCGGATCGCCGACCTGTCGCTCCGGATCGACCGCGAGACGCGGACGCGACTCGAACGCGACACGTCGAGCGGATTCACCCGGGCGTCGACCGTCTTCGAACTCCACGGGGCGGGCGCGACGGGGCGAGGCGAGGACGTGACCTACGACGCGACGGACCACGACGCCCTCGCGGACGCGCCGTCGCTCGTCCCCGCGGGCGAGTACACGTTCGCCGACTTCTCCGCCGCCCTCGACGACGCGACCCTCTTCCCGACCCCGCCCGAACGCGAGAGTTCGCGCCACTACCGGCGCTGGGCCGTCGAGAGCGCCGCCCTCGACCTCGCGCTCAAGCAGGCCGGGACGACGCTCGGCGCGGTCCTCGGCCGGTCGTACGATCCCGTCCGGTTCGTCGTGAGCACGCGCCTCGGCGACCCGCCGACCGCGGACCGCGTGGAGACGTTGCTCGAACGCGACCCCGGCCTCGAATTCAAACTCGACCCGACGAGCGACTGGGACGACGACCTCGTGGACGCGCTCGCGGCGACCGACGCCGTCCGCATCCTCGACCTGAAAGGCTACTACGAGGGAACGGACGTCGACCAGAGCGCGGACCCGGCTCTCTACGACCGCGTCCTGTCGGCGTTCCCCGACGCCGTCGTGGAGGACCCGGCGGTGACTGCGGACACCGAGGCGCTCCTCGCGGCCGAGCGGGACCGGCTCTCGTGGGACGCCCCCGTCACGGACGTCGCGAGCGTCGAGGCCCTGCCGTTCGAACCGCGGTGGCTGAACGTCAAACCCTCGCGGTTCGGCACCGTCGAGTCGCTGTTCGCGACGCTCGACTACTGCCGGGAGCGGGAGATCCGGCTCTACGGCGGCGGGCAGTTCGAACTCGGCGTGGGGCGCACGCAGATTCAGGCGCTCGCGTCGCTGTTCTACCCGGACGGACCGAACGACGTCGCTCCCGGCGGCTACAACGACCCGGACCTCCCGCCCGAGTTGCCGTCGAGTCCGCTGGACGCGGCGGCAGTTCGCCCCGGGTTCGGGGTCTGACGTACCGAACGGCTCCGTCGCCGTGAGGGTCTGCCGTACCGAACGGCCCCGTCGCCGTGAGGGTCTGCCGTACCGAACGGCCCCGTCGCCGTGAGGGTCTGCCGTACCGAACGGCTCCGTCGCCGTGAGGGTCTGACGTACCGAACGGCTCCGTCGCCGTGAGGGTCTGCCGTACCGAACGGCCCCGTCGCCGTGAGGGTCTGCCGTACCGAACGGCTCCGTCGCCGTGAGGGTCTGCCGTACCGAACGGCTCCGTCGCCGTGAGGGTCTGCCGTACCGAACGGCTCCGTCGCCGTGAGGGTCTGCCGTACCGAACGGGGAACGCTCAGACCAGGCCGATCCCGGCGGCGTAGCCCCACGACTGGTAGCTCACGGCGAAGAAGACGAGCGAGCCGCCGAACAGCGCGGCGTTCTTGAGGAACTGATTCATCTCGTCCTGTCGCTGGTCTTCGGGGACGGCCCAGAAGTCGTGCATCGTCGGCGTCGCGACGAGGAAGAACGCGGCGCTCAGGAGGGCACCGACGCCGGCGTAGACGCCCGCGACGATGGCCAACCCACCGGCGACGAGCAACACCCCGGACGCGTAGACCGCGAACTTCGGGGCGGGGACGCCCTTCGACTCGGCGTAGGCGGCGAGCGACGAGGGGTCAGTGAAGTGATTCAAGCCCGTGAACACGAGGACGCCGCCGAAACAGACCCGCGCGACGAGCAACGCGACTGCGGCGGTTCCGGTAATTGCCATCTGGAGTCACCGTCATCCGATTCGGTCGAACGGGCGATAAAGCGGCGGGCTACGAGGTTCGACGCGGTTGACGACGTCGACGCCCGTCGAGCGGACCCCGTCGGTGGATCTCTCGCCGAGTTCGCTCTAGCGGCGAGTCGCCGACGCGATCGCGGTCGCGAGAAGCGAGAGGACGGCGGCGAGGACGCCGAAGCCAGGCCCCTGCGCCGGCGTCTCGGCAGAAGTCGACGTCGGCGTCGCCGTCCCCGCAGGAGTCGGCGTGTCCGTCGGCGTCGACGTCGCCGTGTCCGCCGGCGTCGAGATCTCGACCGTCGTCGATCCGTTCGCTCCCGCGGCCGTTCCGTTCGTCGGCGTCGATACGGCGACTGTCTCGGACACGCCGACGCCGACGGCCGACACGCCGTCGCTCTCCGCCGTGAGCCGAACCGTCCCGTTCGTGCGGTCGACCTGCGTCTCCATCGCCCGCCACTCGCCGTCGGCGACGCGGTAGACCGAGAGCGTCTCGCCGGGCGTCTCGTTCACCGTCGCGGCGTCGACGTCGAACGTGTAGGTGGCCGAGGTCGCGCCGCCGCGGAGTTCCCGGTCTTGCACCTCGTAGGTCGACAGCATCGTCACGTTCGCGGGGGTCGCCGGCCGTTCGTCCTCGGCGAGGGGGTTCACGAGGAGCGTGAAGACGGGGACGCGTTCGCGCGAGGCCACCCGGACGGTTTTCAGCGGGGCGTCGTGGCCGTCCGTGTACTCCGCCGGCACGTCGACGACGGGAGCGTTCGAGTCGCCGCCGAGGACGCGGAGATACGCGAAGTCGCCCCGGAGGACGGAGAGACGCGACCCGTTGCGGAAGACGACGGTGTCGCCGTCGGTCCCGCTGGTGTCGATGCTCCCCAGGCCCGCATCGCGGTACGCCTCGGGGTGGAGCTTCTCGACGAGCTCCACCATCGGGATCACGATGCGGGGCGCGGGCTGACTGATGTAGTTCTCGTTCAATATGACGACCTGGTCCTGCGAGACGGCGGTGGTGCCGGAGAACCGCGTGAGGTCGAACTCGCGGGGCTGGACGATCCACTCCGGATCGTCGGCGATCACCTGTTCGGGGTTGACCTGGTAGTAGCTCCGGTCGGCGTCGGCCCCAAGGTTCCGGCCGCCGGCCGTCTCGATAACCATGTGGATGAACGTGTCGTCGTTCACGGTCCACCAGTTCCCGTCGACGAAGTAGTAGACGCTCGGCTCGTCGACGTCCGACGTCGCCTCGCGGATGCGGGCGACCTGCCCGCGCATCTTCGCGGTTCGGTTCTCGGCCTCGTCACACCGGCCGACGAGACGTCCCGTTAGCTCCGTCTTGTCGTAGATGTCGGTGAGCGACCCCGCCTCGCCGAAGTGAAAGACGGTCAGGCCGGCGCTCCGGAGGGTGTCGATGGTCGGCTGCGGCGTGGAGTTCGGCGCGAGGACGAGATCTGGTTCCAGGCCGACGACCGTCTCGGTGTCGATGGACCAGCTACCGACTTTCGTCAGCCCGCCGGTGCCCGAGAGGTAGTCGGCGTACTCGGTGACGCCGACGACCTGTTCTTTGCCCCCGATCTCCCAGACGGTCTGAGCGGCGCTCGGCTGGAGCGTGACGATTCGGTTCGGCGGCGAGGGGAGCGTCACCGTCGTGCCGGTGGCGTCGGTCTCCGTAACCGGATAGTCGCAGGTGGATTCGGCGGCGCTGAGGTCGGCGGCGGGCGGACCCTCCACGTCGGCGGCCGCCGCGGTCGACCGATCGTTGGGGCTCGACGTCGCCGCCACCGGCGACGCGCAGACGACGAGCGCGAGCAACGCGGCGAGCGCGAGACGAGTCATGGAGGAACGACGGCAGTGTGAAAGGTTAAATTTGGCTATCGAAACCAGGGTTGAGTTACGGCGGGTACGACAGCTATTTGCCTGCAGAACCGGTATAAATACCCGGTCATGGGTTCGCCCATGCGCTATCATCATCACACCCCGAACGGGGGTTTCATCAATGGACGACACCGCGAAATATCTCATTCACGCATCAATCACCGCCGACGGCGTCGTCGAACGGAGCGACGTGGTCGGGGCCGTCTTCGGACAGACCGAAGGTCTCCTCGGGGACGAACTCGACTTGCGAGACCTCCAGCAGTCCTCGAAAGTCGGCCGCATCGACGTCGAGGTCGACAGCGAGAACGGTCAGTCGTTCGGCCACATCACCATCGCGAGCAGTTTGGACCGGGTCGAGACGTCGATCCTGGCCGCCTCGCTGGAGACGATCACGCGCGTCGGCCCGTGTCAGTCGGTCGTCGAGGTGACCGACATCGAGGACGTCCGCGAGGCGAAACGCCGCGAGGTCGTCGAGCGGGCCAAGGAACTGCTCGCCGAGTCGTTCGACGGCAACGTCATGGAGTCCCGGGAGATCCTGGAGGAGGTCCGCGAGAGCGTCCGCGTCGAGGACATCACCGAGTTCCACGGCCTCCCGGCGGGACCGCGCGTCGAGGACTCCGACGCGATCGTCGTCGTCGAGGGGCGCGCGGACGTGGTGACGCTCCTGCGCTACGGCATCAAAAACGCCGTCGCCGTCGAGGGGACGAACGTCCCCGACGCGGTGGCGAGGCTCACGAACGACCGCACCGTGACGGCCTTCCTCGACGGCGACCGCGGCGGCGAACTCATCCTGCGCGAACTCGCGCAGGTCGGCACCGTCGACTACGTCGTCTTCGCGCCCGAGGGGCGGTCGGTCGAGGAACTCGCCCGCCACGAGGTGATGTCGGCGCTCCGGGGCAAGGTGCCCTACGACACGCTCTCGGAGAGCGGCGACATCCGGGAGGCGGCGAAGGCATCAACGCCGGGGGACCGGACGCCACCTCCCGCGACGGGCGGGGGTCGGCCGACGGACCGACGGCGGACGACGCCGCGACCGACGACTTCGAGTCCGACGACGCCCGCGCCGCCGAGGCGACGGCCGTCGCGGAGGCCGCCGTCGACGACCCGGTCGCCCGATCGAGCGCTGCCGAGGACGAGGATCGCAGCGCCGAGACGGCCACCGGCGACTCCGCGGCCGAGGACGCCACGCTCCGGGAACACGTCCGAGCGGTCGTCGACGCGTCGTCGGGGCGCGTCCGCCTCCTCGACGGCGACTTCGACCTGCTCGCCGAGGCCGCCGTCGACGAGGCGTTCGACGCCGTCGCCGACGCGGAGACGGTGCCCTACGCCGTCGTCCTCGACGGTGAGGTGACCCAGCGGCTCGTCGACGTGGCCGCCCAGCGCGGCGTCGACCAGCTCGTCGGGGGAGACGGCCGAGTTCGTCAAGAAACCGGTCAGCGTCCGCGTTCGGACGGCCGGCGACCTCACGTCCGGCGAGGCCGCCGAGGCGGAGGCCGAAGCCGACTAGCCGCGGACGAAAAACAGCGCCGGGCCGTCCTCAAAGTAGTTCTCCAGCCGCGCGACGCGCTCGAAGCCACAGGCGCGGTAGCAGGCGATAGCGGCCTCGTTGTCCGGCTCGACGGTGAGCGTCACCCGATCTGCCCCCGTGCGACCGCGTCGAGTAGCGCCGCGGCCCGACCCTCGCGGCGGTGTGTCGGGGCGACGACGAGTTCGCCGACGTGAATCGTTTCGCCCGCGTCGTCGGGGACGGTGAGGGCGTAGCCGACGGGGTCGCCGCCGGTGACGGAGACCAGGACGTCGCCCGTCGAGAGCGCCACCCGAAGCAGGTCGGGCGCGGGCGACGGTAGGTACGCCTGCAGGCGCGAGAGCGCGGCCGCGTCGTCGGTCGTCGCGACGCGGATCACGCGATCACCCCGACGCTCGTTTCGACGCGGCTCATAGGACGACGGCGAGGACGACGCTCACGAGCGCGCCGGCGAGCGTCCCCGCGAAGTTGACCGCCTGGTTGCCGACCCATCCCCCTCCAGCGTCGCCCCGAGGACGCTGTCGACGGTCATCCCGGTGACGCCCCCGACGACGATGGCGGCGGCGGCCAGGAGCGGGGATTCGAAGGAGAACAGGGAGACGGCGACGACGCCGACGACGACGGCACCGACGACGCCCGCGAGGTAGCCCTGCCACGTCACGCCGCCGTCGGTGCCGGGCGCGACCCGTTCGAACGTCGTGACGAGCCGCGGTCGGTCGAAGAGGACGCCGATTTCGCTGGAGAGCGTGTCGCTCATGGCGGCGGCGAGCGACCCAGTGAACGCGAACCGGAAGAGGAGGGGGTCGACGGGGAGGTGCGACCCGGCGGCGTAGCCGACGACCGCGACCAGCGCCACCGCCGCGTTGCCGAGGACGTTCCCGCTCCCCGGGCCCCCTCGTTGTCCTCGGCGACGCCGCGTTCGCGCTTCTGTTCGTATCTGAACTTCGAGGAGAGGCCGCCGATGGCGAAGAAGGCGATGAGCACCGCGAACCAGCCGAAGCCGCCGAAGACGATGGTGAGGAGACCGAGGAGGACGCCCGTGAGCATCCCCGGAACCGACGCGGTTCCGAGCGCGTACGAGAGGGAGCCGAGCAGGGCGGTCACGGCGAGCGCGATCGAGATCTCGACGGCGGCGACCCCGTCGGTCAGGGAGACGAAGAGCCAGAGCAGGAGGCCGGTGGTGAGCAGGACGAGCGGGTCGTCCCGTTCGTAGAGCATCGACCGGAGGAGGGCGGCCACCAGCGCGCCGCTCGACGCGACGAACGCGAGCGTCGGGAGGGCGGCGGCGACGGACGCGAGGCCGGCCGCCTCGGTCATGGAGACGACGGCCGCCTGGCCGCCGAGGGCGGCCAGAAACGCGCCCCCGGCGAAGCCCGCCGCCGACCGGAACGGGTCGGAACTCCGCTCCTCGACGAGCCGCGCCCCGAGGTTGCCGTACGAGAGGATGAACACCGTCGCCACGTAGATAGAGAGCGGCATCGCCTGCCGGGGGACGGTCGCCAGCAACGCGAGCCCCGTCGCGGCGAGCGAGAACCCCGCCAGCCCGTTGAGCCGGCCGTCGCGACGGTCCTGCGGACGGGCGAACAGGTCGAACAGCGGCCCCTCGTCCACGACGAAGGCGGCGAGAATCGCCACGACGGCGAAGGGGCCGCCGCTGCCTGTCCCAGTTCGGGGGCGGCGAGCGAGAGCGTCCCGACGGCCGCGAACCCCCTGCGCGTCGAAGCGTGGACGTCACACCCTCCGGTATCCCCGACGACCACTTAACGCTCCCGACATGGCCGGTTTCGGGCGAGAGAAGCCGTGCCGTTAAGTTCGAGCGCCGCCGACCGGTGTCCGTGGGACTGTACGACCGCTATCTCGCCCTCCGCCGCCGCTTCCACGACGGCGCGCCGCCCGAACATGTCGCCGTCGTCCTCACCGAACGCGACCTGCTCGAACAGGGCGCGTACGAGACGCTCGCCGACGTCCTCGGCTGGGCGTTCGAGTACGGCGCGGACCGCGTGACGGTGTCGGTGAGCGTCCTCGACACGGCGGTGGTGTCGACGCTCGAACGCGAACTGCGGGCGGTGGACTCCCCCGCCCCGTCGCCGTGCGAACGCCCGACGACACCGAACGCGCCGACGCGCCCGTACAGGTGAGCATCGGCCTCGGCGGGAAACGCGAGTTCGCGGAGGCGGTCCGCTCGCTGGCCGACGGGGTCGACGCCGGCCGGCTCGACCCGGCCGACATCGACGAGGGCGACATCGAGGACCGCCTCGTCTTCCCGGACGAACCGGACCTGGTCATCAAGACGGGGGCCGAACGCCTCTCGGATTTCCTGATCTGGCAGTCCGTCTACGCCGAACTCTACTTCACCGACGTGAACTGGCGGGACTTCCGCGAGCGGGACTACCTGCGGGCGGTGCTGGACTACCAGAACCGCCAGCGGCGATTCGGCCGGTAGGCCGAATCCCATCGCGGGCGCTCGCACTCACTCCGTTCGGCGCTCCCCCGACGTAGTTCGCGAACGCTCACTTCGTTCGCGTTTGCTCACTCCCATCGCGCCGCCGGTGCGACGGTGAGCGGTCGCGAAGCCCTCAGTCGGCGGCGTCGCCCTCGGCACCCTGTCGGCGAAGCTCCGCCGACACCTCCTCGGCCCCCTGTTTCGGGAGCTGCTTGCGGAGCCGGCCGGCGACGGTCCGCGCTTCCGAGAGCTCCGCCTCGGCGAGCGCGCGGACGAGCGTCACCGCGCGCTCCGTCCGGGTGCGTCGCCACGACTTCTCTCGGGACTCGTAAGTACGGATGCCCCGGAGGAAGTCGATCTTCGAGAACTCGGGCCAGAACGGCGCACAGAAGAAGACGGCCGCCTCGTTGCCGTTGGCGTGCCACGGGAGGAAGTTGCTCGTTCGCTCGTCGCCGCCGGTCCGGATGATGAGGTCGACGTCGCGGACGGGGCGGTTGTAGAGGCGGCGTTCGATCTCGGCGACGTCGATGTCGGCGGCCGCGAGGTCGCCCTGGTCGACGGCCGCGGCGACCTCGCGGGCGGCGTTGAGCAGTTCCGACCGCCCGCCGTACGCCAGCGCGACGTTCAGATGGAAGCCGTCGTACGCCTCGGTTCGGCGCTCCGCGTACCGCACCGCCTCCTGTACCCGCTGGGGGAGGCGCGCCACGTCGCCCAGGGCGCGGATGCACACCTCGCTCTCTTGGACGCGGTCGGCGTCGGCGAAGTCGTACAGTTTCGATTCGAGCAGGTCGAACAGGTGCTCGCGTTCCTCGGGCGGGCGTTCGAAGTTCTCCGTCGAGAAGGCGTAGAGCGTGAGTTCGTCGACGCCGAGGTCGTCACACCACTCCAGGACGCGTTCGGTCGTCTCCGCGCCGGCGCGGTGGCCGTCGGCGGCGGCGTCGCCGCGTTCGCGGGCGTACCGGCGGTTCCCGTCCTGAATGACCGCGACGTGGTCCGGGCCGTCGTCGATCTCTCGACGGAGGAGGCGTTCGTAGGCCGTCCGGAATCCCTCCCGGGCCCGATGCAGCATAGCCGAGACGTCTCGACGGGAGGATATGGGTCTTTTGACCCGTCAGCGTATCGCGCCCCCGATCCGAAGCGACGTCGACGGGGTCGTTCGAGCGCCACTTCCGACCCCACCGGGATAAGCGCTGACCCAAATCTTATATGCCATACACAGTACATATCATCGACAAGAACGGTGGAGGAGGCACCCTCGCCTCCACTCCGAACAGAAATCCATGAACCGGGCAAAAGGATGGTGTCTGGCCGCGGTACTGACAGTATTTCTCACAGTGTCCGCGCTCGCCAGCGCCGGGATGTTCGTACAGATCGCATCGGCAGAGACCGACGCCGTCTCGCTCCACGACAGTCCCCAGGGAGCCGACATCACGGGGGAGAACGTCACCGACGGCGAGACTGTCTACGTCAAGGTCACCAACACCAACTACACCTACGACAACGCGACGGTTACCGTCTCGAACGGGGGTGGGACGAGTATCAGCGTGAACGTCTACGACGACGGGAGCACCGGTCCGGACGACGCCGTCGACGACGACTACTGGGGGAGTTTCACCGTCGGGACCGACATTACCGTCCCCGAAGGCAACGACGCCACGGTGACGGCGGACCTCGACGACGACGATTCGACCGATCCGTCCGCCGCTGTCACGGCCGACTACACTGCGCCGGCCATCGGGACGGCGACGACGAACGACTCGGACGCGAACGGGGCCGTCGACAACGTCACCGTCACCTTCACCGAACCGATCAACGACAGTACGGTCACGGTCGACGACTTCACCGTCGCCGGGTCGACGCCGAGCAGTCTTCGCACCGGCACGGCGGACGACGCCGTCGTCCACCTCTCGCTGTCGAGCGAGATCTCGGGAACCGGCGTCACGCCGGACGTGACGCTGACGACGGGAAGCGGCGGCGTCGCCGACCTCGCGGGCAACGCCAACACGAGCGGCGGGACGGTCACCGCCGCGGACGGCGCGTCACCGGTCGTACGGAGCGGGAGTTACGCGGACACGAACGCCGACGGGACGGTGGACGCCATCAACGTCTCGTTCTCCGAGGACGTCCGATACTCGTCGTCGGCCCCGTACGACGGTAACGGATGGACGGTAAACGCCAACGGCATCACCGGCCTGCAGTTGAACGGGTCGGGGACCGTCGTCGACGCCGGGAGCACGCTCTCGCTCCCCGCCACGGCCGACCCGATGCTGACCGGGAACAGCAGCGCCCTCGCGCCGAACGTCACGTACGTCCGGGGAAGCGGCGGCGACGTCGTCGACGCCGCCTCGACGCCGAACGAGGCCGTCGACGGGACGAACGCCACGCTGAACGACTCGGCGCGGCCGACCGTCGCCGACCTCGCCGTCTCCGACTCCGACGGCGACGCCCTGATCGACGCCGTGAACGTCACGTTCACCGAACAGGTCACCGGCGGGTCGGCGTTCGCCGACTTCGGGACGATCACGCTCCCCGACGGGAGCACGGCGACCGGCGGCACCGTCGACACGGCCGCGCCGGCGACGACGTTCGACATCAGCGGTGTCGGCGGGCAGGCGACGGCCAACACCTCCGCCGGCCAGACGGACATCGCGGGCGACCTCTCGGGGACGTGGACGGACACCAGTCCGAACAGCAACGCGCTCCGGGCGACGCTCGACGACGAGAGCGTCACCGACGACGCGGCCCCGGTGGCGCTGAACGCGAACTTCACCGACCCGACGGGCGACGGACAGGTCGACTGGGTCAACGTCACCTACTCCGAATCGGTCTCCGACGGCGGCAGCGCGGCCGGCCAGTGGAGCGTCAGCCGCGCCGGTGCGATCGACGTCACGTCGGTCGACAGCGTCAACCGGACGCCGGGAGCGACGGTCGTCCTCGACGTCACGGCCGCCACGAACGCGACCGGCGGCGATCCCAACCCGACGCTCGACTACGCGACGACGGCCGGTGGCGTGGTCGACGCCGCCGGCAACGACGCGCCGACCCAGAGCGGAATCGTCGCGAACGACAGCGCCGCCCCGCGGTTCCGCACGGCCGCGACGAACGACACGGTCCCCGACGGACACATCGACCGGCTGAACGTCACGTTCACCGAACCGGTCACGGGCGTGTCGACGGCCGTCTCCGGGGGCGAACTCACGCTGAGCGGGAGTGACACGGCGGCGAGCATCGACTCGACGGCCAGCGGCGACACCGCGGGCGACAACCGGACCATCCTGCGCCTCACCGAGGGATCGACCTACGACACGAACGCGACCCCGACCGTCGCGGACGCGGGATCGAGCATCGCGGACCGGGCGGCGACGACGAACGAACTGCCGGACACGGACGTAACGGCCAGCGACGGGGCCGCACCCTACGCCCACACCGCGGTCTACGAGGACGACAACGCCGACGGCGCGGTCGACGCGGTGAACGTCACCTACTCGGAACCGATCGCCGGGAGCTACGCGAACGCCGACTGGACGATCGGTCCCCAGGGGACGGTCGAGCTAACGAAAAACGGCTCGGGACAGGTCGTCGGCGACGTCGTGCGGATAGACGTCGACGGCGCGCCGGACACCACCGGCGGGCCGACGAACCCGGGCGTGGAGTATTCGGGGACGAGCGTCGGCGACGCCGCGGGCAACCTCGCGCCGGGGCAGACGCTGACGGTCAACGACAGCGCGGTCCCCCGCTTCGAGTCGCTCCGGACCAACGACACCGATCCGAACGGCTACGTCGATCGGATCGTCGTCACCTTCACCGAGCCGATTGCGAACGGAGCGACCGACGGCAGTGACTTCCAGATCGGGGCCGCGAACGGGCTCACCGGAACGATCGGCGGACTCAGCGACGGTCCGGCCGACAACCAGACGACGCTGACGCTGGCGGAGGGGTCGAGCGTCGACACGGGGGCGACGCCGACGGTCATCCACGACGGCGACGTGACGGATCAGGCGACGTCGCCGAACGCGATGCCGACCGTCGAGTCGGCCAACGCCACGGACGGCGCGCGGCCACACGCGATGAACGCGAGCTACAACGACACGAACCACGACGGGACGGTGGAGACGGTGAACGTCACCTACTCCGAGAACGTCTCGGCGTCGACGCCCGCGGCCGTCGACTGGTCGTTCCCCGAGAACGGCTCGGTCGGCATCGCCGGGGTGACGAGCGCGACCCTCTCGGCCGACGACACGACGTTCGTGTTGACGGTTGCCGGCGACGCCGACACGACCGGGGGTTCGACACGGCCCACGGTGCGGTACGCGGGCGGCGATAACGTCACCGACGACGCCGGCAACGACGCGACCACGCCGACGGCCCTCGCCGTCGACGACGACGCCGCTCCGGTCGTCCTCGCGGGCAACTACACCGACACGAACGGGAACGGCACCGTCGACGAACTCCGGGTCAACCTCTCCGAGTCCGTCTCGTACGCCGGCTTCGCCGTCACCGACTGGCAACTCGCCGCGAACGGCGTCGACGGCCTCGAACTCGACGCGAGCGAGAGCGCCTCCGGGTCCGGCACCGCCGTCCTCACGCTCCCGGTGAACGCCACGGCGGGCGTCACCGGGACGACGGGCGGGAGCGAACCGGCCATCACCTACAACGCCACGGGCCCCAACAGCGTGACCGACACGGAGACGAACGAACTCGCCGTGACCGGTCCGACGACGCTGGCCGACGCGGCACGCCCCACGATCTCGGATCTGGAGATACGCGACACGGACCACAACGGGACCGTCGACGCGGTGAACGTCACGTTCACCGAGTACGTCGGAACCGCGGACGGGAGCGCGCCGACCGAAGCCAACTTCACGAACGCGTCGGGGAGCGTGGCGCTCGTCCTCCCCGACGGCTCGACGGCGGACCTCTCGGGCGCGAGCTTCGACCACCCGGCGGACTCGGCGTACGTCAACGTCTCCGGCGTCACCGGTCAGGCGACGGCGAACACGTCCGCCGGCGCGACGGACGTCGTGGGTGACCTCTCCGGCGAGTGGAACGACAGCGCCGGCAACGCGCTCCGGGCGACGCTCGACGACGAGAACGTCACCGACAGCGCCCGGCCGGTCGCGCTCTCCGGCGCCTACTACGACAACACGACCGACGGCACCGTCGACAACGTCTCGGTGACGTTCTCGGAGGGCGTCGGCTACGATAGCTTCCACGCCGACGACTGGAACGTCACCGCGAACGGGCTCACCGGGCTCTCGGTCGACGGCGGGATCACCGCCGGCGGCTCCGGCTCTTCGAGACTCGTCCTCGGCGCGACGGCCGCGGCCAACCACACCGGGGTGAGCGGCGGCGAACCGACGGTCGCGTACGACGCGGGCGGGTCGGGAACGCTCAACGACACGTCGACGCCGGCGAACGAAGCCCCGGACGGGACCGGCGTCACGCTCGCCGACGGGGCGGCCCCGCTCGTCAACACCAGCGTCACGGCCGACACCGACGCCGACGGCAGCGTCGACCAGCTCAACGTGACGCTGACCGAGGCGATCAACGACACCGACAGCACGCTCGACAGCACCACGTTCTCGACCGCCGGGAGCGTGACCGGGACGGCCACGAACGGCACCGCGGACGACGACGAACTGAACGTCAGCGTCAGCGGCCTGAGCGAGACGGGCGCGACGCCCGACCTGACCCTCGCCGCGAACGCGCTGTACGACGACGCGGGCAACGCGCTCGGGGCGGACGAGACGTTCACGGACACCGCCGACGGGGCGGCACCGATCGCGCTGACCGCGGCGTACAACGACACGAACCACGACGGGACGGTGGAGACGGTGAACGTCACCTACTCCGAGAACGTCTCGGCGTCGACGCTCTCGGCCGCCGACTGGTCGTTCCCGACGGCCGGCGCAGTCAACCTCACCGCACCGGGGAGCGCGGCCCTCGCGAGCGACGACTCGACCGTCACGCTCGGCGTGGCGGGCGACGCGAACACCACCGGCGGAAGCCCGTCGCCCGCGGTCGACTACGCGTCGAGTGCGAACAACCTCACCGACGGCGCGGGCAACGTCGCCCCGAGTCAGACGCTGACGGCGAACGACAGCGCAGCCCCGCTCGTGGTCTCGGGGAACTACACCGACGCCACCGCCGACGGCACCGTCGACAACGCGACGCTGACGTTCACCGAGCCGATCGACTACACCGGTTTCGACGCGAGCGACTGGAACGTCACCGCGAACGACGTCGACGGCTTCGGCGTGACCGGCGGGACGGGTACGAGCACCGCGACGCTCACGCTGGAGGCGTCCGCGAACGCCGGCGTCACGGGGACGACGGGCGGCGGTAACCCCGTCCTCGGATACGACGCCACGGGCGGGAACGCGGTGATGGACACGGCGTCGACGCCCAACGAAGTGATCGACGGGACGAACGCGACGCTCGAAGACGACGCCCGGCCGACCGTCTCGGAGCTGACGATCCGGGACGCGAACGCCGACGGCCGGATCGACGAACTGAACGTGACGTTCACCGAGTACGTCGACACCGCGGACGGGAGCGCGCCGACCGAAGCCAGCTTCACGAACGCGTCGGGGAGCGTGGCGCTCGTCCTCCCCGACGGGTCGGCGGCCGACCTCTCGGGGGCGACCGTCTCGGATCCTGCGGGCACGGACGCGGTGGTGAACGTCTCCGGCGTCGCCGGCCAGGCGTCGGCGAACACCAGCGCCGGCGCGACGGGCGTCGCGGGTGACCTCTCCGGCGAGTGGAACGACAGCGCCGGCAACGCGCTCCGGGCGACGCTCGACGACGAGAGCGTCACCGACGACGCCCGGCCGGTCCTCGTCTCGGGGAACTACACCGACGCCACCGCCGACGGCACCGTCGACAACGTCTCGGTGACGTTCTCCGAGGCGGTCACCTACGCGTACGGCGGCGGCGAGTGGGACGGGAACGCGAACGGGCTGTCGAGCCTCCAGCTCGACGGCCTGCGGGCCGGCTCGGGCACCGAGACGCTCACGCTCTCCGTCACCGGCGCGCCGAACCGGACCGGCGCGAACGGCGGGCTCCAGCCGAATCTCACCTACGTCGCGTCGAGCGGGAGCGACGTCACCGACGCCGCCTCGACGCCCAACGAGGCCGCCGACGGGACGAACGTCACGCTCGCCGACGACGCCAGACCGACGGTCGTCGACCTGACGATCCACGAGCGCAACGAGAGCGGGACCGGCTACGACGGCCGGATCGACGCGGTGAACGTCACCTTCACCGAGTACGTCACGCCGGCGAACGGCGAGACGCTGGGCCCGACGGAGTTCGAGAACGCCACCGGCGTGGCGCTCGTCCTCCCCGACGGATCGCGGGCCGACCTGTCGGGCGCGCAGCTTCGACCACCCGGCGGACTCGGCGTACGTCAACGTCACCGGCGTCGCCGGACAGGCGACGGCGAACACGTCGGCGGGCGCGACGACGCTCGCCGGCGACCTCTCCGACGAGTGGAACGACAGCGCGGACAACCGACTGGTGAGTTCCTTCGGATCGGTGCGCGTCGTCGACGGCGCGGTGCCCGTCGCGACCGACGCCGTCTACGACGACGCCGACGACGACGGCGCGGTCGACGCGGTGAACGTCACCTACTCGGAACCGGTCGCCAACTACACCGACGCCGACTGGACGGTTCCGTCCACCGCGAGCGGGAGTCGAGTCAACCTGTCGCGGACGGGGAGCGGCCGGATCAGCGGCGACCGGGTCGAAGTCGACGTCGCCGGCGACGCCAACGTCACCGGCGGCGGCACGACGCCGCGGATCGCCTACACGGCCGGGACGCTCGACGACGGCCGCGGCAACGCGGCCCCGAGCCAGCCGCTCGACGTGAACGACAGCGCACCGCCCCGCGCCGTGACCGTGGAGACGATCGATTCGAACCGGAACGGGACCGTCGACCGGCTCGCGGTCACGTTCACCGAACCGGTCGACGACGCCTCGCTCGCGCCCGGCGACTTCACCGGGGTGTCCGTCGCCGACGTCACGAACCCCGGCGGCGTCCACGACAACCGAACGACGCTGGCGGTGACGGGACTCCCGTCGGGCGACACGAGCGTCACGCCGACGCTCGGCGTCACCGCGACCAGCCTCGTCGATCGCTCGCCGCTCGCGGTGAGGGGTCCCGACGGCGGTGATCAGTCGCTCGTCGCCGCCGACGGCGCGGCACCCGTCACGATCGCCGCCGTCGCCGACGACACGGACGGCGACGGCGACGTCGACCGGATCAACGTCACGCTCTCCGAGCCCATCAACGACTCCGGATCGACCATCGACGCCTCGGCGTACGCCGTCGACTCGGGCAGTGTCGACGACGTGACCACGGGCACGGCCGCGGACGACGCCCACCTGTGGCTGAACGTCAGCGGCCTGAGCGGGACGGGCGCGACGCCCGATCTGACCCTCCAGCCGAACGCGATCCAGGACGCACGCGGAAACAGCGTCGACCGGACGCACCTGTTCACGGGCACGACGAGCCGAGCGCCGCCGAAAGTGAGCCACATCAGCGTCCTCGACCGGGACGGGGACGGGAACGTCGACGCCGCCAACGTCTCCTTCACTGCGGCGATGAACGACGCCTCCTTCACCCCGAGCGACTGGATGATCGGCGGCACGGCCGTCGACGCCGTCGACACGCTCGACACGTCGGACGACGACGCGGTCCAGCTCCGCCTCGCCGAGGGCAACGAAGTCAACGGCACGACGGCGACGAACGTCACGTACACCGCGGGGACGGTCACCGCTGACAACGGCCGGGCCCTCGCCGACGTCGCGGCGAGCGACGTCGCGGAGACCGACGCCGCCCCGCCGCGGATTCGGTCTCTCACCGTCACCAAACCGGACAGCCGGACGATCCGAGTGACCGTGACCGCTGGCGAACCGCTCGCGACGACGCGGGCCCGGATCACGAGCGACGGCGCGCCGGTCGGAACGCTGACTGGCTTCACCGAAACCGAGAGCGACCCCCACACGTACGCGGCGACGTACGACGCGACCGGCGCGGGCGAGTACACCGTGGAACTGGTGACGGCCGCTGACGCCGCCGGAAACGACGGTGCGGCGGGCGAGAGCGGGGCGGTGACGCTCCCGCCGCTCGGTGGCGGGGGCGGTGGCGGCGTCGCGACGGGGGCCGTCACCCGGTCGACGTCTGTCCCGGTGACCGACAGCGAACCCGGACAGCCCGGCACGACGGTGCCGTTCGGCGACGGCGATTCGATCACCTTCGACGGGGACGTCACTGGGCGGATCACGGTCGCACAGCTCTCGTCGGTGCCGAGCGACGTGGCGGGCGACGACGGGGGCGACGCCGTGAACGGCGCGCCGGTGCTCCGGAGCGTCCGGATCACCGCACCCGAGGGATTCCAGGACGCGTCGGCCACGATCCGACTCACGGTGTCGCGCAACCGGCTCGACGGCCGATCGCCGGACCGCCTCGCAGTCGTGCGGTTCACCGACGAGGGCCCGCAACGCCTCCAGACGAGCGTCGCGCGCACGACGGACGAACGGGTCACAGTCGAGGCACGGACTCCCGGCTTCTCGGTGTTCGCGGTCGTCCTGACCGACGAAGACGCGGACGCCACGGCGACGCCGACGCCGCGACCGGGCGGGACGCCGACGCCCACGCCGGCCGCCGACGGGACGCCCACGCCGCCCGCGGACGGCACGGCGACGCCGACTCCCGAATCGGGCGCGGAAACCACCAGCGGCACCGTCCCCGGCTTCACGGTCGGGGTGACGCTCGTCGCCCTGGTCGCGGCCGCGCTGCTGGCGCTCCGCCGACGACGGTGAGCCGGATCGCCGCCCCCGTCCCGTTCGAATAGCGGGACGGACGGAAACGGGGGCATTCGAGGGTTTACGTGGTCTATACCCGATCAGAAATCCAGTATCCTCTAGTAATGTTAGCACTCGAAGGACGTCCGTCCATCGAATTTTGTAGTGGTGCGTTACCACGGACCACTCGCGATCGAGACGACGGTCGAACACGTCGCGACCCGATCACCGAAGACGGTGACTCCCGACACGCCGGTGAGCGCGGTCCCGCCGACGGCGACGCTCGAAGAGGCCGCCGAACGGATGCGAACGGCCGGCGTCAAACGGCTCCCCGTCGTCCCCGACGGCGACCCCCGTGGACTGCTGTCGGCGGCGGCGCTTGGCCCGTATCTCTCGCGTCACAGCCTCGGTATCGAGTGGCGCGGCGGATGCGCCGAGGGAGGCGAGGACCGCGGGCTCGTCGCGAGCGACTGAGCCCCAGTTGACCAGCCCAGCCGCGACGGCGTACTGGATGCCGAAGAGCACGGAGTTGTACACCCCGTGGACCGCCGCGGGGACGACGAGGTTCTGCGTGCGCTCGTAGACGAATCCGAGGACGAGCCCCAGCGTCGCGGCGATGGCGACGTACGGGACCCGTCCGGTTCCGCCGCCGGTGAGCGCGATCCAGTGGACGACGCCGAACATCACGCTGGCGACGACGATAGCGACGTCCCCGCCCCACGTCCGCCGGAGCAGCCCTTGGACGGTCCCGCGGAAGACGAGTTCCTCGAAGGGGCCGACGAGAAACAGCGAGACGGGGATCATGTAGAGGAAAACCGGGGGTTCTCCTGGCCCACGACGACGACCTGGTTCTGGGCCACCTCGATGCCGAAGGCGGCGAGGAGTTGCCCGACGGCCGCCGCGGCGAAGACGATGCCGACGACGCCCCCGACGACCCAGCCGAATTCGCGAAGCGAGGGGACGCGAACCCGGATCAGGTCCCAGTCGTCGGTGACGGTCATGTAGCCGGCGACGCCGACGCCGAAGCCGACGAACTGCAGGACCGAGAGCGCGACGCGGATGCCGAGGCTCCCCGGGAGACGACGCCCGCCGCGACCAGCAGGCTGCTCCCGAGTCCGGCGACGGCGTACGCCGCGAGGAAGGCGGCGAAGACGGCGGCGACGGCGCGAACGAGGCTGTCGAATCGCCGGACGAGCGGTGGTTTCGAATCCGGCGGGAGGGAGCCGATACGCCCGCGTACGAGCGCGTAGCCGACGACGCCGGCGACGCCTGCGACGAGGACGGCGGCGGCCCACAGGAGCGGTCGGTCGCTCCCGCGGAGGGACGCGTCTTGTCTGACGAGGACGGCGGCGACCATGCCGAAAAGCAGGTGGAGGAGCGCGGCGACGAGATAGACGCTGCCATACGCCCTCAAGCCCGCGTCGAAATAAGTAGATTTGGCTCCGCCGCCGCGGCGGAGCGACTCCGTCGACCCGCTACGGGGACGCCCGGCACTCCTGCATCGATTCGGTCCGGTGGCCCAGCGTCCCCCGTCGGTGTAGCGAGAATCGCACGCCGACGCAGTTCTCGTCGCCGTCGACGGCCCGGGTGGCGTCGACGGAGACGATCTGACCGTCCACGTCGGCACGGACCACGTACCGTCCCGTCCCTTCGACCGGACTCTCCACCAGAACGGTCGCCGAATCCGGCGTCGTCCCGAGGTGGTACTGCTCGGAGAACACCTGTTCGCCGTCCGCGTCGACGAATACGCCGACGTCGTACGCTTCGTCGCGGTCGTTCACGAGTCGAATCCAGGCGATTCGCGGGAGGGGCTGTCGACCGAGACACCCGCCGACCGGCACGCCGGCGACGAGCGAGAGGAGGGCGCGTCGCTTCACGTCGGAGACGTGCGCGCCGACTCCGAAATATCCCGTGGCTGGATCAGGACCGACGCTGGAGCGCGATCAGCGCGAACAGTCCCGCGAGTGCGACGAGGGCGCCGAACCCGGCTCCGGTGCCCGTGGTGGTCGCTGTGTCCGTGGCTGTGTCGGTGGCCGTCGCCGTGTCGGCTGTCGACTCGCCGTCGGCAGCGGGCGTCGCCGACGTCACCGACACCGTGTCGGACTGAGTCGGCGTGGACGTCGGACTGGCTGGCTCCTCGACGGCGGTGACCGCGAACACGGAGAAGCCGGGCGTCTGGGCCGTCACGATCAGCGTCTCGCCCGCGCCGCGCTCGACGCTCGTCTCGAGTGTCGTCCACGACGACGAGACGTCGTCGTAGCGTGCGATCCGCAGACGGTCCGGGTCGCCGTCGACCGCCGAGGCGTCGACGGTCATGCGAACCGCCGCGTCTGAGGTGCGCCACTCGCCGGGCATCTGGAGGGAGACGGCGCTCACCGTCCGACCGTCGGGTGACGGCACGCCACTCGGGAGCGAGGAGAGCGACGTGGCACGGGCGAATCCAGCCGCCGACCCCTGACTGCGAACCTCGACCCGGCCGACCGGGCCGTCCGAGAGGTCGAACGTCGCGGTGTCGACGCCCGAGAAGACGGCGACCGTTGCGGAACTACCGCGCGTCGACGGTGATCCGGGTGCCGAGGGCGCGCCGCTACCTCCGCTGGACGGCAGGGACACCTCGACGGCGGCCTGCTGACCCGACGCGCCGCCGTTCCCGTCGGCGTCGGCGGCCCGCTGGAGCGACGCCGTGTACGTCCCCGAGGCGTCGACGGACGTCGTCAGCGTGTGCGTGTACGGCCCGCTCCCCGAGACGGTGAAACTGGACAGGGTCCGTGACGTCGGGCCGGTCAGGTCGACGGTGACGCCGTCCAGCGATTCGGAGGCGGTCACCGTCACCTCGACGCGGGACTGTGTCGCGCTGTCGGTCGAGGCCGACACGTCCTCGACGATCGGTGTCGCGCCGTCGATTTCGGTCACGTCAGCGGCGTCGACGGCCGAGATCGGGTTCCCGCCGAGACCAACCGCCGATCCCGGTGTGTACGTCACGTTCGCCGGGCCGGTCCCCGACACCTCGTTCGCGTCGGTCGTGATCCGCAGTTGGACGGTGTCGTCGTCCGCCCCGGACAGGGTGTCGACCCCTCGACGGCCGTTCCGCCGAGCGCCCAGTCGCCCGCCGCGAGCGTCGAGTCGTCGACGGGACCGGTGAAGGTGACGTTGGCGGCGTCGACGCTCCCGTCCCCGTCCCGGTCGAGCGTCGTCGCCGACTCGACGGCGGGCGCCGCACCGCTGGTCGTCCCCGTGAACGTCCTCGATTCGGGAACGGCGTTCCCGAGGGGTCGACGGGCGTGCCGCTCGCGACGGTCACGTCCGGCGTCGCGTCGCTCCCCGAGAGCCCGGAGACGGAGAGCCGTAGGGCGTCGTCGTCGGCCGTCGCCCCGGTGGTCACTCCGTCGACCGAACCGGCAGAGAGCGAGAACGCCGACGCATCGAGCGTCGACGCGCCGTCGTCGATGGGCTCGGAGAACGTCAGATCGATGCGGTCGACGACCCCATCGTCGTCGGCGTCGGCCGTCGACGCCGCAACGATGGCCGGCGGCGCACCGTCGGTCGCCGTCAGCGTCTGTTTCGGGTTGCCCACCCTCGGTTGGGACGGAGCGTAAATCGATCCCTCGGCGAGTGTCACGTCGGGTGTGACGCTGGTGTCCGTGGGGAAGCCAACCACCCCAGCTGCGTCTGGTTATCCATCGTTAACGACTTCCTGACCGAGTCGACCGACCCCGTCGACAGGGAGAAATCACCCGGGTCGACCGTCCCGTCGTCGACGGGCTCGGTGAACACCACTTGAATCATACCCACGGTTCCACTCCCGAACGAAACCGTCGTCACCGACTGCATCAGCGGCGCGGCGGCGTCTCTGATGGATCGATCCGAGACAGAGACTGCCGGGTTCGAGCCGTCCGTGATGCTCCCCGACGCCCCCGCCGACGCGTCGTACGAGAGCGTCAGATCGAGGCCGGTGTCGTTCGCCGGCGCGGTGACGTTGAGGGCGACCACCGAGTCGTTCATCGAGGCCTGGTCGAAGATGGAGGCCTCGTCGATGGTGACCGCGTCGGCGTCACTCCCGCCGAGCGAGTAGTCGACCGCCTCCGGCGAACTCGCAGAGACGTTCTCGGAGTAGCGGATGCCGATAATGTCGACAGTTCCGTCCGCAGTCAGGCCGTCGACCATCGTGATTTGGACGGGATACGGCGCCGCGCCGTCCGTGGCGGGGTCGGACGTCGTGTCGGCCATGCGGTTGCCGGCGGCGTCCTGCACCGCTGCGCCGGTTCCGGAGGCGTACGCGAGCGTCGGATTCGACCCCGTGTCGGCCTGCCCGGCCAAAGTCACGTTCACCAGCGTCACGTTGACCGTCGCGTCGCCGTCGTCGTCGGTCACGCCCGAGACGGTGCCCGAGAGCCCGTCCGCCGAATCGATAGCGAAGTCAGCGGCCTCGACCGACCCCGCCGCAACCGCTTCGGTGAACGTCACGGTCAGGTTGTCGACGGTGCCGTCCGAGACGCGGTCGGCAGTCGTCACGCCGGCGAGCGTCGGCGCGGCCCCATCCTGCACCGTGAGCGCCTGTGCGGGCGCGGCGTTTCGCCCGTCATGGATGCTCGTCCCCGTGTAGTCGAGTTCCGGGGCGTGGCACCGCCCGTCGTCTCGGCGGTGCCGCTGACGTCGATCCGCACCTCGTTCCCGGTGACCGAGCCCGTGCCGTTCTTCGAGAGACTGATGCTCCCCGGTGTCGTGATGGTCCAGTCGCTGTTCGCATACACGGAGTCGGCGACGTCCTCAGAGTAGGTCACGAGGACCTGATCGACGAGGCCGTCACCGGCGGAGTCGCTGTAGGTAGCGTTCAGCGCCACGGGTGCCGCCTCGTCGGTGGCGGTGACCGTCTCGGAACCCCTGCCGGACCCGCGTTGCCGTTCGTGTCCTGGACCGCGTTCTGTGCGACCGTCACGTCGGGCGTGATGCCCGTGTCGTTCGTCGGCGCCGAGTCGACTTCGAGACGGAGCGTGGCGTCGCCGTCGTTGCTGGCGATGCCCGTCACCGTCGTCGCGCCGCTGACGGTGAAGTCGCTCGTCGCGTACGACACCGACCCGTCGATCGCCTCGTCGAACGTGACGGTCATGGTGTCGATCGTGCCGTTCCCGTCGTCGTCGAACGTCGTCGCCGACTGTGGCGTCGGCCCGTAGTCGGCGGTTATCGTCGCCGTGCCGTCGTTGCCATCGCCGTCGAGGTCGACCGACACCTCCGCCGTACTGCCGTCGTCGACCTGCAACACGTCGTTGCCGTCGTCGGTCGAACTCGCCGAGACGGTGAACGACCCCAGTACTCGCCGTCGTCGGTATCGTCACCGGGCCCGCCAGTGGTGGTGCCGTCGTCGTACAACTGGACGCCGATCGAGGTGCCGCTCGCGTTCTTCACCGTCGCGCCGACCGTGGTGCCGTTCACGCTGGAGACGTTCGCGTTGACGTACACCGTCTGGCCGTCGGTCGCTGTGCTGATCACGTTCCCTTGGGCGTTCTGCACGGAGACGTTCGCCGTGGCCGCCGACGCGGGGGCGACGAGCGGCGACCCGAGACTGGCGAGGAGACCAGCGTAACCGTCAAGAAGACGGCGTATCGCCGTCTGCTGACCGATTCGCCCTCGATGCCTCGTGATCGGCGCCGCTCAGAACCTGTCGCCGACATAGAAGTCGATCACTACGGGCGGATATCAGAACTGTCGGTTAAAATTTGGGATACGAACGGACGGTGTTGTTGAGATTGCGTATTCTCTGAGAGGGAAGCGGCTGTGGACGTTTCGAAAGCCCCGACTCGCTGGGGCCGGGCTTTCGAGGTGACTTCAACAGCGCCGAAGTACTACCTCACACGCTTATTTCGACACTATCCCCGCGGTTGGCCAACGGTTTTTGTAGTCACCGCGCGAGTGGCTGACAGATGTCCGTTCCTGTCCCGGCGGTGGCGCTACAGACGGCGACGCCGACGCCCGGCGTCGGCCCCGAGCAGCTCGTCGACTACTGGCCGACCCTCGTCCGCACCGGGTGGTTTTTCGCCGGCTTTCTCGCCGTTTCCCTCGTCGGCTGGTTCGTCGTCGCTCCGGTGGTGTCGCGGACGGTCCGGCGGCGCAACCGCAACAATCCGACGATCCAGGAGGCCGTCACGCGATACCTCCGCGTCGCCGTCCTCCTCGTCGCCTTCTTCGCCGGCGCGGGAACGGCCGGCTACGGGCAGTTTCTGGGCGACTCCGCGCTCGTCATCGCCGCCGGCACGCTCGCCATCGGCGTCGCCGGACAGACGGTCATCGGCTCGCTCGTCAGCGGACTGGTGCTCGTCGTCGACCCCGAGTTCAACGTCGGCAACTACATCGAGTGGAGCGACGGCGAGGGGACCATCCAGCCGATCACGCTCCGTGTCACTCGCGTCGTGACGCCGAACGGCGAACTCGTCACGGTGCCGAACACGACGCTCACGGGACAGGCCATCACCCGCCCGTACGGCCGGGGTCGGTACCGCGTCGTCGAACGCGTCGGCATCGCCTACGAGGCGGACGCGGAGGCGGCGGTCGACCACCTCCGGGCGGCGGCCGAACGGCTCGACGACGTCGCGGCGGAACCGACGCCGAAAGCCTACGTCGACGAGTTCGGCTCCGATTCGGTCGTCGTCCGCGTCCACTACTGGATCGCGAACCCGCGACAGCGGGACGTGTTCGGAATCCGATCGGCGTACGCACAGGCGGTGAAGGCGCGCCTCGAAGACGCGGACATCACCATCAGCCCGGCCTCGAAACGCGACCTCCAGGGCCGGATCACGGTCGACGAAGCCGCCTGAGTCGCCCCGGCGCGACGCCCTCAGTCGACGACGAGCCGTCGTTTCTCGCCGACGGCCTCCGCCTCGGGGAAGTCGCCGCCGCCGAGGAGCCCCCGTGCGGCGCGCTTGCCCCACTCGACGGCCGGCTGGGTGAACGCGTCGACGCCCGCGAGTTCGCCATAGAGGACGCAGGCCGCCTCCATCCCGTATAGGAGTTCTCCGACGCCGCGCTCGTCCACCCGGTCGAGTTCGACGCGCACGTTCGGGACGCCCGCGGCGGCGAGGCTGGCCTCCGTCGCCTCGAACTCCGCGTCGAGGAGCTCGCCGAGGCTCCCCCGCCGAGATAGCCCAGGCCGTCGAGGTCCGTCTCCGGGATGGCCCGGTCCTCGCGTTCCCGCGGGCGGACGAGCGTCACCAGCTTGTCGCGGGGACCGGCGCGGTAGAGCTGGAGCTGTGAGTGCTGGTCCGTCGCGCCGAGGGCGCGGGCGGGCGTCTGTCCCAGTCCGTCCTTGCCCAGACTTTCGGCCCAGAGTTGGGCGAACCACTCGGCGAACTCCTCCAGCGACTCGGCGTAGGGCATCATCGCGTTGACCGCCGCGCCGCGCTGGGCGAGGGCGTAACAGGCCGCGCCGTAGGCGTAGGCGGGCGACTCGAACAGCGACCCCGAGAGGCGGTCGGCCTCGTCGCCCGCCCCCGCGAGGACGGCGTCGAGGTCGTGGCCCTGGATCGCGGCGACGGCGAGTCCGACGGTCGAGAGCGCCGAGAACCGCCCGGGGACGCCCTCGGGGACGTCGAGCGCGGGGAGGTCGTGTCTCTCGGCGAGCGCGCGGAGGTTCCCCTCGGAGCCGGTCGTGACGAACGTGCGGTCGGTCCAGCCGACGCCCGCGCGGTCCATCGCGTCGCGGACGACGAGGAAGTTCGCGAGCGTCTCGGCCGTCGTCCCCGACCGGGAGACGACGTTGACCGCCGTCTCGTCGAGGGGGAGGTCGTCGAGCAGTCCCGTGACGCGTTCGGGATCGACGTTGTCGAGGAAGTAGGCGTCCGCGTCGTCGTCGCCGCCGAGGGCGGCGGCGATGGTGGCCGCGCCGAGGGCGCTCCCGCCGATGCCGACGGTCAGGACGGCTTCGGAGTCGGCGAAGGGGTCGACCGCCGCGCGGACGGCGTCGGGGTCGGCCGTCTCCGGGAGGTTCAACGCGGCGTAGCCGTGGTCGTCGTTCGCGCGTCCGGCCTCGATTCGGTCGTGGGCGTCGGCGACGTGGGCGTCGAGTCGCGCGAGTGCGTCGCGCGAGACGCCGGGCGTCGTCTCGAGGGCGTTTCCGAGGTCGACGTACATGAGAGAACGCCCGGCGTGGGGGCGTAAAACCGTTGCCGTCCGGCATCGGGGAGTTTAATCGGCGCGGCGGACAACGGCCGACGATGGCCGACTATCGCGGCGTCTTCGGCGCGTTCCCCTACGCCTTCCGAGCGAGCGACTCCGTTCTCTTCCGCTCGTACGTCGTCGTGAGCGCCCTCGTCGCCGCCCTCGTCGCCGCCCTTTTCGGCCTGGCGCTGGTCGTCCTCGTCGGACGGACGGCGGGCACGGTGGGCGGGTCGCTCACGCTCTCGCGGGCGTTCTACGTCCTCCTCGCCCTCCTCGTCGTCGCGCCCGTCGTCGCGCCGACGCTGTTCGTCGCCCGACGCCACCGCCGCGGCGAGGCCCGCGACGACGCCTACGACGCCGCCCTCGCCCTCTCGGGCTACCTGTTTCTCGCGTCGCTGTACGTCGGCCTCGTCGCCACCGTCCCCGAGGCCCAGCAGACGACGCCGGCGGGCGCGCTCGCGCCGGCCGTTCGGGCGCTGTACGGACTGCCGGCCGTCGCCGGCGCGGTGCCGCCGCTTACCTGTGCGCTGGTGATCTACCTCGTCCACCGGGCGCTCCGGTGACGCGACGAACGCGAAACCCCGAAACCCCTCGGCCGCCTACGACACAGCATGACCGACAAGAAGGAAGGAACCTTTCTCGTGACGGCCGCCGACGAGGAGTCGGCCGTCCTCAAGGACGTCGAATCCGGGCAGGTACACACGCTGTCGTCGAATCCGGGCGTCGAACGCAACGACGCCGTCGAGGGCGTCGTCGCGCCCGACCCGCCGCTCGAACTCTCGTGGCAACTCGTGGAGGTCGACGATCGGTGGTCGCTCGTCGTCGAGGAGAGCGCCGAGTCGCCGACGTCGTTCGTCCGCGACGTCGCGGCCGACCAGGCCGTCGGCGAACTCGCGCGCGAGGAGCGAGCGGGCACCGGCGAGATCCACGTCCTGACCGTTCCCGAAGGCGAGACGGACGAGGTGGTGGCCGACGTCGTCGACGACGAGGCGACCTACGCGCGGGCGGCCCGGCCAGGCGTCGCGCGCGTCGAGATCCGGTCGGCACCGGGGGTCGTGAGCGTCCGGTATATGCCGTGACTTCACTCCGGTCCGGCGGCGCTCTGGACGCGCCAGCCGCCCTCCACCGACGCCTCGCGTTCGGCGAACTCGATAGCCGTCTCCGGCCCGATCCGCGGCGGGCCGTCGACCGACTCGACGCGTAGCGGGACGTCGAGCGTGTCCCCACAACAGCCGACGTCGACGAACTCGCTCCACACGTCGCCGGCGGCGACCTCGTCGTGGACGCGGCGGAGATACGTTCGGAAGCGGTCCGTCGTCACCTGCCGTCGTCCCCAGTCGCTCAGTTCGTCGGGGTAGGAGACGACGACGCGCGTCGCGGTGTCCATACCGGGGGTACGGCGTACAGACACATAGCTGTCGGGCCGGAGACGAGTCGAACGCCGTTGGCGGGGGATTCATCCGCGCCGCGGGCGACGGGCCGACCATGCACGAGAGCGACGAGTACGAAGAGGAGTTCACCACGACGCGAGACGAACTCGCGGCGCTTTTGGCCGACCTCGCGACGGAGGTTCGGGCGGGTCGGGTCGAACTGAAACACTCGGCCATCACGATTCCCGACGAAGTCGACGTCGAACTCGAATACGAAGCCGACGACGGCGAATTCGAACTGGAAGTGACGTGGGACGAAGAGGGGGCGAAGACGAAAGAGAGGACGATGAGGGGGTGAGGACGAGGACGAGGCCGAAGAAGCGGACGAGGACGGGGCCGAAGAAGCGGACGAAGACGGCGAATAAAGAAGAAGGCTTATTCAGTGGGGAAGTGGACCTGCGAGCATGGTAGCGTTCGAAGTACCGGAGATCGACTACTCCCGGTACACGAATCGCCAACTCGCGGCCGTTCCACTCGCCGTTCTCGCCGTTGCTCTCGTCGTCGTCGGCGGGTGGTACGTCGCGACTGGCGCGCCGGTACAGCCAGGCGTGGATTTCACCGGCGGGGCTGAGTTGCGCGTCGCCGTCGACGCACCGGACGGACAGGCGCGCGAGCAGATTCGCTCGGCGTTCTCGCCGACGCCCGAGACCATCCGCTCGGTTCCGTCGGACAACACCTACATTCTGACGTTCCAGACGGACGGCGGGAACGTCGACCTCGGCGCACTCGAACAGCAGGCGCGCGACGCCGGCTTTCAGGTGGAGTCGAGTTACGAGGTGTCCGCGAGCTTCGGCGCGCAGACGCAGCGACTCGCCTTCGGCGGCGTCGTCTTCGCGTTCCTCGGGATGAGTCTGGTCGTCTTCGGGATGTTCCGGACGTTCGTTCCCTCCGTCGCCGTCGTCATCTCGGCGTTCTCCGACATCGTCATCCCCGTCGCGTTGATGAACGTCTTCGGCATCGAACTCTCGCTGGGGACGGTGGCGGCGCTGTTGATGATCATCGGTTACAGCGTCGACTCCGACATCCTGCTCAACAACCACATCCTGCGTCGCTCCGGGGCTTCTACGAGTCGGTCTACCGGGCGATGCGGACCGGTGTCACCATGACGCTCACGTCGCTGTCGGCGATGATCGTCATGACCATCGTGGCGACCCTGTTCGGCATCCAGTTGCTGGCCTCCATCGGGACGGTGCTGGTGTTCGGGCTCGCGGCGGACCTCATGAACACCTACATGCTCAATCTGAGCCTGCTCCGCTGGTACAAGTACGAGGGGGTCAAGCGATGAGTCTCCGGGAGAACTGGCGCATCCTGTTGCTCGTCGTCGTCCTCCTCGCGAGTTCGTTCGCGCTGTTCTCGCCGACGGTCGGCGGGGACAGCGGCCAGGCACCGCCGCCGAGGGGCCGACGAACCTGCGCTACGGGCTCCAGCTCTCGGGCGGGACGCGGATTCGCGCCCCGCTCGTCGGCGTCACGGCCGAAGACGTCGACTTCGGCGGGACACAGCCGCCGGAAGTCGAACAGGCCGTCGCCGAACAGCTGGAGAACGCCACCGTCGCGGACGTGACCGCACGGACCTACCAGAACGCGCCGAGCGCGGTCGAAGTCACCGCGGGGAACGTCACGACACAGGAACTCGGGGACGCGCTCTCGGCGGCGGGCTACTCCTACGACTCCGGGTCGCTCCGCGAGGGCGTGACCGAACAGACTCGTCAGCAGACGGTTCAGGTCCTCTCGAACAAGATCAACGAGGCCGGCCTCCAGGGCGGGACGGTCCAGCAGATCTCCACCTCGACGGGCGACCACTTCATCCTCATCGAGGTGCCCGACGAGAACCGTCAGCGCGTCCTCGAGCTGGTGAATCAGCGCGGGAGCGTCCGCGTCGACGTCTACTACCCCACGGACGGCGGCTACGAACAGCAGACCGTCCTCGAACGCGAGGACTTCCAGAGCATCGGGACGGCCCAGCAGGGCCAGGAAGGCCAACAGCCGAACGTCCCCGTCGTCATCAAAGAGAGCGTCGCGCCCGAACTCCAGGAGACGCTCGTCCGGACGGGCGTCGCCAAACAGGGCGGTTCGCAGTGCACGTACGCGGAGAACCCCAACTCGACGGACGCCTGTATGCTGCTGGTCGTCGACGGGGAGGTCGTCAACGCCTTCGGGATGAGTTCGGGACTGGCGTCCGGTATGCGGAGCGGCGAGTGGGCGCAGGACCCCCGGTTCGTCCTCCAGACGCGCAACTTCTCCGAAGCACGCGAGGTGGCCATCAACCTCCGTGCGGGTGCGCTCCCGGCGAAACTCGACCTCGGCCCGGGCGGCGAGGGAACGTCCTCGTACGTCTCCCCCGGACAGGGTGAGAGCTTCAAGTTCGACTCGCTCATCACCGGGATCATCTCCGTGATCGCCGTCTCGATCGTCGTCTTCATCCGCTACGGCCAGGTCCGCGTCGCCGCGCCCATGGTCGTGACGGCGCTCTCGGAGGTCGTCGTCTTGCTCGGGTTCGCCGCCGGTATCGGCTATCCGCTCGACCTGTCGGTCATCGCGGGCTTCATCGCGGTCATCGGAACGGGGGTGGACGACCTCATCATCATCGCCGACGAGGTGATGGCCCAGGGCGACGTCTCCAGCCACCGCGTCTTCCAGTCGCGCTTCCGGAAGGCGTTCTGGGTCATCGGCGTCGCCGCCGCGACGACCATCATCGCCATGAGTCCGCTGGCGGTCCTCTCGCTGGGCGACCTGCAGGGCTTCGCCATCTTCACCATCCTCGGCGTCCTCGTCGGCGTGTTGCTGACGCGCCCCGCCTACGGCGACATCCTCCGGTCGCTCATGACCAGTCGCTGACGGCTGACGGGAGCCGCTTCCGTCGCCGACACCCGCTTCCGTCGCCGACGCCACGACGTCTCTCGTCTGCGCGCCCTAGAACTCCGAGAGCGAGGACTGTTCGGCCGCGTCGAGCAGGTCGGCACAGGTCCCCCACGACGTCCGCGCACAGTCCGGCAACGCTCCCGTCTCGCGGACGAACTCGCGGAGGAACTTCCGGGTCGCGGGATCGCTCGGATAGCCGCTCCCGACGTCGCCGTAGTCGTCGGCGAGTGCGTCGATCCGGGCGTCGCGCTCGACTTTGGCGACGACGCTCGCCGCGCCCACGAGTTCGAAGCGTTCGTCCGCTCCGTGTTCGGCGTCGACGCCGACATCGACGCCGCGGTCGGCGACGAACTCGCGGACGCGACGGGCGAACCGCGCCTCGTTCACGTCGCCAGCGTCGACGACGACGGCGTCGCCCCGGCCGGCGATAGACGCGATAGCCCGCGCCTGCGCCTCGACGGTCAGCGAGTTCATGTCGGTCGCCGGGTCGTCGATCCGGTCGGTCGGAACGACGGCTACGCCGACGTCGACGCCGCTCGCGTCTCGGAGCGACGCCGCGAGCGACTCTCGACGCGACGGCGAGAGGCGCTTCGAGTCGTCGACGCCGGCGGGGAGGGCGTCGGGGGTCGCCCGCACCGCCGCGGCGATCATCGGTCCCAGAACCGGCCCTTTCCCCGCCTCGTCCGCCCCGACGCGGTACATGCCGTGTCGGATTCGCCGGCGGCCCTAAAGCCGTTTCGTCACCGATCGGTTCGGTCGTCTCAGTCGTCGCCGGGCGCGACGAGCGTGGGGTATTCCGTCTCCTCCTCGTCCTCGTCCGCCGCCGATCCCTCGTCGCGTCGGCGTTCGTACTCGTCGATCCAGCCGGCCGCCCCGTAGTAGTGGCACACGGTAACTCACCACGCGACGCTACGAGTCGGTTCGCCAAAACGATTGTGCGGCGCGACGGGGTGACGGGTGTGGCCGGCGGTGCGCCGACTCGGATCGGAGCGCGTCACATACATACCGGTCGGCGTCGTACGGGTCCCACGATGACCACCGCGAAAGCGACGTTCGGCGGGGGCTGTTTCTGGTGTACGGAAGCCGCGATGAAGGAGTTGGAGGGAGTGCGGTCGGTGACGGCCGGCTACGCCGGCGGGGAGACCGAAGACCCAACCTACCGGGAGGTCTGTAGCGGAACGACCGGACACGCCGAAGTCGTACAGGTCGCGTTCGACCCCGAGGAGATAACCTACGAGGAGCTGCTGGAGGTGTTTTTCGCCACGCACGACCCGACGCAACTCAACCGCCAGGGTCCGGACGTGGGGTCGCAGTACCGCTCTGTCGTCCTCTATCACGACGAGGAACAGAAACGGCAGACGGAGGCGTACGTCGAGGCGCTGGAGTCGGAGTACGAGGACGAGGTGGTGACCGAGATAGCGGAACTGGAGACGTTCTATCCGGCCGAGGAGCACCACCAAGATTACTTCGAGAAAAACCCCGACGACGCCTACTGTCGGATGCACGCGCGGCCGAAAGTGGAGAAAGTGCGGGCGAAGTTCGAGAGCCTCCTGAAGGAAGCCTGATTATCTGAAAAACGCCTCGCGTTCGAACGGTTCGTCCTCGCCTTCGACGGCCAGCACGTCGAGGGCGGTGACCGTCGCCTCGGTGCCGAGGAGGTCGGCGAGGCTCGGACTCGTTCGGCCCTCGTCGCCCGAGACGAGCTCTTTGATGTAGAGGCCGCCAGCGCCGTGGATTTCGACGACTGCGTGGCGGGCGTCGGTGAGTTCGGCCGCGGCTTCGTACACCTCGCGCGTGCGAGTGAGGCTCGCCCGCCGGTGGTCGACGCGGTTGGGCGTGTACTGTTCGACCGTCGCGCCGTCGAGTTCGGCGACGGCGTCGGCGAGGGCGTCCTCGGCCACGTCGTCGCCGAACTCCACCTCGGCGCGGTAGGTCTTGCTCGCGTCGAGTCCCTTCACCCGTTCGACCATGTCGTGGGTGGCCAGACGGAGTCCCTCCACCTCGGCTTTCCCGTCGGCGAAGGCGTTGACGTCGGCCTCAGGCGGTCGATGTCGACGTTCCGGCGGCGCGGCTCTTTCACCTCGACGACGAACGGGCGGCCGGTGCCGAGCATCCGGGCGTCGACGTCCTCGCGGCCCGCGCCGTGGAAGACGGCGTCGATGCCGTCCATCACGTCCTCGATTAGGGGCGCGACGAGCTGTTCGACGCTCTCTTCGTAGAGGTAGCCCGTCCCGCCGCAGTGGTCGCAGGGCTCGCGCCCCTGCCGGCCCGAGCCGTGACACTCGCGGCAGGGCCACTCGGTCTGTGGGATGTCGCGTTCGAGTTTCCGGTAGCGGCCGTAGACGAACGCCGAATTGACCGACGTCTCGACCCGGTCGTCCGACAGGTCGAGGACGAACTGCACGTCCGGGCGTTCGAAGTCGACGTCGACGTCGGCGAGGTCGCCGATGCGCTTGCCGACTTCGCGGTTGAACTCCATCTTGAACGGTTCGCCGGCGTCTTCGTCGAGGCCGGCGTCCTCGCGCAGGAGGCGTTCGTTCTCCTCGACCAGCGGCGGCGTCCGGGTGCCGACCTGATAGGTGTCGTACTCGACGCCGTCGACGCTCTCGACGGCGCGTTCGGCCCACTCGTCGAACGACGTGCAGCGGCCCTCACAGACCCAGCAGTCGGCGGCATCGACCGGGTCGTAGGGCTCGTCGTCGTCGAGGGCGAGGGCGACGCGGAGCGCCTGCCCCCGTTCGGCGTTGGTCAGCCCGAAACTCCGGTCGGCGAAGACGCGCCCGAGACAGGCGTCGCAGACGGGGCCGGCGTCCGCGACGGGGCGAGCGTCGTCGAGAATGCTCATGTCGGGTGACAGGCGCGGAGCGCGTAACTGTCTTGCCTTTCCGGTCAGCCGAATCGGCCGACGAGCCACAGGCCGGCGACCGCGAGGGCGACGGCGACCGCGAGGAACGCGAGGAAGGCGACGACGGCCACGCGACGGAGGTAGCGCCGATCCAGCGCGGCCGCCGCCGGCGCGTCCAGGCGGTCTTCGACGAGGCGGACCGACCGGAGGTTCGCCTTCCAGTAGGCGTCGAAGACGTCGCCGACGACCGGGACGGACCCGACGACGGAATCGACGCCGAGGACGAACAGGATCCGAAACAGCGTCGCCCGGGGGACGTCGGCGGTGACCGCGACGGCGACGACGTACGCCGCGAGGGCGGTCCCCGGCAGATTACCGACGATCGGGAAGAGGCCGAGTATCGGGTCGATGCCGATCCGGGCGCGCGTGTAGGGGACCCGGATCGAGGCGTCGAAGAGGTGACTCAACGCCCGCAGGCGGTCGAGATGCGCCGCCGCGTCGGGCGAGAGGGTCACGTCGGGCGGACCGGTCGCGTCGCCGTCGACCGACTCCCCGGAGCGTCGCAGGTCGGACACGACGCGTCGTACGACGGGCCGGGACTTCAGTCTCCGGTGTCGCGGGCAGGACCCACGGATCGGGCGTCAGTCGTCGTTCCGGATCGCCTCCGTCGATTCGTCCTCGTCGGTCGAAATCGGGTCGCGTTCGTCCGCGCTGAAGCCCTCGGACTGCTCCATGCGTTTCTCGGCTTCGGGGTCGAAGCGCGCCTCGATGTCCTGGTATCGGCTGACGAACGAGAGTTCGTGGTGGCTCTCGGTCGGGTGGTCGAGATACGTCCCTTCGAGGTCGAACTGCCCCCGTTCGTCGTTCTCGGCGAGGTTCTGGAAGTCCTCGTAGACGGCGTGTGCGCCGGAGTGCAAGCCGGCGAGCGTGATGAAGATGTAGCTGTAGCCGAGGTCGCCGAGCTCGGCGAACGTCAGCGGATTCTCTTCTTCGGACCAGGCGAACGACGAGGAGTAGTTGAACGCGAGATCGAGGTCGGGGTGGGTCTCGTGGATGGTCTCGGCGTAGTCGACGGCGTCCTCCCGACTCGGATCGGGCATCTCGGGCCAGACCAGATCGACGCCGGCGTCGGCGTAGATGCGCCCGCGTTCGAGATGTTCCTCCCAGTCGCCGTTCGAGGAGCCGTAGGCGTCCGTCCGGGCGATGATGACGGTGTTTTCGTCCTGTTTGGCGTCGACGGCCGCCTCGAACCGCGCCCGGGCGTCCTCGCGGGAGACGATCTGCTTGCCCGCGATGTGGCCACAGCGCTTGGGCGTCGTCTGGTCCTCGATGTGGACGGCGGCGACGCCGGCTTTCTCGTATTCGCGGACGGCGCGGCGGACGTTGTGGACGCCGCCGTAGCCGGTGTCGCAGTCGGCGACGACGGGCAGGTTCGTCGCCTCGACGATGCGTTTGGCGTTCTCGACCATCTCGGTCATCGTAACCATCTCCAGGTCGGGGAAGCCGAACTGGCCGAGCACGGTCGAGTAGCCGCTCATGTAGACGGCGTCGTGGCCGGTCATCTCGGCCAGTCGTGCGTCGAGGGCGTGATAGAGGCCGGGAGCGAAGACGAACTCCTGTGCGTCGAGTCGCTCGCGGAACTCCTCTGCGGCGTGGTTCGTAACGTCGCGCGTGAAGACGTCGGTGTCGAGGGATTCGGGATTCATCGGTCGGAGAGAGTGGCTTCGATTCGGTCGAGCCGAGTTCGCAACGCGGCGAGCTCGTCGCGGACGTCGTCGGTTCGGTCGTCCCCGAGGTAGGGAACGACGGGCGCTTCGATTTCGTGTTCGACGTCGAGTTCGCGGTCAGCGTATCGGTCGGTGTCTGTCATCTGTTGTGGTGGGTTCGCGTGGTAGTCGGTCGCCGGTGCCCCTGTCGCGGGTCGCGAACGCGTGTACTGACATCGGTGCGTTCGGGTGGTTTCGGGGATCGTAGAAAAACATTATGATAAATAATGATAATAGTCTTTAATGAGAAATACGGCGATTAAACGCCCTTATTTGAGGCGTGGTCACAGGCGACGTGGAGAGATACGTATCGCTATGTAGCCGTCTGACGGCTCCCGAGGAAACGTGGGGGAACCGTTCCCAAACGCCCGCGTGATGTCGGTACGTACCCCTATTATAAGCGGCTTTTAGGGGATACGGGAATCGTACGGGTGATGACGCAAGACCGAGAGCGTCTGTCTGAGGTAGCATCGCGGCGTAAGTTCCTCGCCCTGTCGGGGGCGTCGGCATCGCGGGTCTCGCGGGATGTAGCGGAAACAGCGGCGACGACGGCGGGAGCGAAGAGACGGCCCAGTCGACGCCGACGGCGTCCGAACAGACCGAAGCATCGCAGGGTCAGACCGAGACCGAGCAGTCGAGTTCGTCGTCCACCGCAATGCTCACCGCGGAGGGGTCATCGACGGTCTACCCCATCTCGAACAAGGGCAGCTCCTACTGGAACTCCAACGCGCCGCCGAGCGACGGCGAGTACTGGGGTGCCAACGACGAGACGTCCGTCCCCGGCTGGGACGAGATTCAGACGGATGAGCGCCTCGCCGACTACTTCGCCGGCCTCTACGGCTTCGAAGCCACCGGCGAGCAGGCCAACCCGCCGTTCGCGGTGACGGTCGGCCTGAGCCACTCCGGGACGGGCTGTAAGTCCGTCCGCGACGGCCTCGTCGACATCGGCAACTCCTCCGGCCCCATCACGGCCGAACTCGGCATCAGCGAGTCCAAGGCCAAAGAGCAGTTCGTCGACCACGTCGTCGGCCGCGACGGCCAACCGGTCGTCGTCAGCAAGGACGTCTACGACGCCGGCGTGACCCAGCTCACCGGCGAGCAGATCAAGAAAATCTACCAGGACGAGATCACCAACTGGAACGAGGTCGGCGGTCCGGACCAGGAAATCTACGTCGTCGGCCGCGCGGAAGGCTCCGGGACGGACACCTCGTTCCGCCTCAACATGCTCGGTAGCGCCGACGCCCCGATGCCGGGCGTCGACACCCGCCTCGGACAGAACCAGCAGGTCGCCCAGACCGTCGCCCAGAACGACGGTGCCATCGCCTACATGGCGCTCGCGTTCACGAGCGAGCAGGTCCTCCCCGTCGCCATCGACTTCCAGGGAACGGTCTACGAGCCCGACAAGGACGCGAGCAACACCATCTACGACAGCGACTACCCGCTCAACCGCGACCTCCACATGTACACGAAGAAGACGGACGAGAACCCGGAGGGCGTCGACAAGCGCGAAGCCGCGTTCATCAACATGTTCCTGACGGAGTTCGGCCAGAAGGTGTTCGTCGAGGACAACAACTACATTCCGCTCCCGACGAAGGACATCGAGGCAGAGCGAGAGAAACTGCCGCCGCAGGCGTAAGTCGTCGAGCGGGGAGACGCGCCGCGTTTCTACCAACTATCGTTCAATCATACAATGAGTTCGACAGATGCAGATTACTCGGGGTGGCAAACGGCGCTCCGGCGACGGTTCCGGCGTGGGCGGGAGTTCGCCGACGAGGCCGGGCCGTCGGCACTCGCGACGGTGTTACTCGGGACGGGGAGTCTGCTCGCCGCCTTCGTCGGCTTCCTGCTCGTATCGTCACTGACCGTCGTCCCCGTCGCCGTCTTCGTCGTGACTGCGGCGTACGGCTACGGACGCCACCAGGAACTGACCGTCAGGGCCCTCACCCTCGCGACGACGGCTTCGACGATTCTGATACTCACGCTCATCACGGTGTTCATCTTCGTCGAGGCGTGGCCGACGGTAGAGTACGCCAGCGTGGAGGTGTTCGGCGTGAGCGTCCCCGGCCTCCGCCTGTTCGTCCAGACGAACTGGGACGCGGTTTCGCCGCCCATTCGGTACTCGATGGTGCCGATGATCCACGGGACGGTGATGGTGACAGTCGTCGCGACGCTCGTGGCCGGTCCTCTCGGCGTCGCGGCGGCGCTGTTTCTCAGCGAGATCGCGCCGCCGCTCGTCCGGGAGGTTGTCAAACCCGGCGTCGAGATCCTCGCCGGCATCCCCTCCATCGTCTACGGCTTCGTCGGCTTCACCGTCCTGAGTCCGTGGGCGTCCGACCAGTTCGAACTGCTCGGCCAGGGGACGTACCTGTTCGTCGGCGTCGTGGTCGGTCTGATGGCACTTCCGACGGTCGTCTCCGTCGCCGAAGACGCCCTGAACAGCGTCCCCGAGTCGATGAAAAGCGGGTCGCTCGCACTCGGAACGACCGACTGGCAGACCATGACCTCGATCACCCTCCCGGCGGCCTTCTCGGGCGTCTCGGCGGCCGTCCTGCTGGGCGTCGGGCGCGCCATCGGCGAGACGATGGCCGCGACGGTGATGCTCAAGGGAGTCCCGAAGCTCACGAAACCGCTGTACAACGCGTTCTACGGACAGGAGACGCTCACCTCGCTCATCGCCCGGAACTACGGCGAGGCCGACGGCCTGCAGATGAGCGCGCTGTTCGTCGCCGGCGTCATCCTCTTTATCACCGTGCTGCTCATCTCCGTCGGGTCGCAGTACGTCGAGGCCCGGATGCGAAGCAAACTCGGGGGTGAGGCCTGATGGCGGGCGCGACGCGGAGTGCGCTCGTCGACGAGGACACGACCCACACCGACGCGGTCGCGGCCGTCGCCGCCGGCCTCGCCACGCTCCTGTTCGCCGTCGGCGTCGTGGCCCTGTTCGACGTCGTAAGCCTCACGGACCCGATCGCGGGCGTGCCGGTCGTGACGCTCGTCGGCGGCCTGCTCGTCCTCCTCGGCGGCGCGGTCGTCAGTTTCGGCGTCGGTTCCCGGCTCGGCTTCGTCGCGACCGACCCCCGACCGACCGCCGGCCTGATCGCCGCGACGGCGTTCGGTCTGATCTGGTTCGTCGTCGGCGGCCTGGTGGCGTCACAGACGTTCGGCCTCGGAACCGTCGGCTGGACGGCCGCTGCCCTCGTCACCGGTGGCGGCGCGTTCCTGCTGACGGCGCTCCCGCGCGAGGACGTCGGCTCGACGCTCCCCGCTGGCGCAGTCACCCTCCTCGCTGGACTCGTCTTCCTCGGCGGCGTCATCGGGCCGTCGTGGGCGTGGAACCTCGGCTGGGCACAGCCGGCGTCGTTCACCGCGGGGTTCGTCGTCCCCACCCTGACGCTGTTCTGTGCGCTCCTGTCCGGGTGGGCGTCCGCGAAGGCGTACGGCGGCTTCGGAGCCAGCGGCCGGCACGCGGGCGCGTACCTGCTCGTCTACCTCAACGCCCTCGCCATCGTCGGCGTGCTGTTCGCGCTGGTCGCGTTCACCGTCGTCGAAGGGCTCCCCGGACTGCTCCGCGAATTCACCGTCGGCCTCGGGGCGGGGCCGGAGTCGACGATCGCCCTCTTCGGCAGCGAACTGACGTTCACCTGGCCGTTCGACTGGCCGTTCGTGATGAACGGCGTCGGGTTGTTGAACGACGTCAACGGCGTCCTGCCCGCCATCGTGGGCACCATCTGGCTGGTCGTCGGTGCGGTGCTATTTGCCGTCCCGCTCGGCGTCGGTGCCGCCGTCTTCCTCACCGAGTACGCCGAGCGCGGGCGGTTCACGCAGGCCGTCGAAGTCGCCACCAACGGCCTCTGGAGCACCCCGAGCATCGTCTTCGGCCTGTTCGGCTACGCCTTCCTCATCCCGCGGTTCGGCGGCGGGAAGTCGCTGCTCTCGGGGATGCTCACGCTCGGATTCATGCTCCTCCCGCTGGTCGTCATCACGAGTCGGGAGGCGATGCTCGCGGTGCCCGACCAGTACCGGGACGCGAGCGTGGCCCTCGGCGTCACCAAGTGGCAGACCATCCGGAGCGTCGTCCTGCCGGCCGCACTCCCCGGCGTCGTCACGGGCGTCATCCTCGGCGTCGGCCGCATCGCCGGCGAGACGGCCCCCATCCTCCTGACGATGGCGGGCGGCGTCTTCGTCCCCGGGAGTCAGACGGCCGACGTCGTCGGTGGCTTCGAGTTCACGGCGTCGCCGCCGTTCGTGGCGAACCCCGAACTCCTGCAGGCGACGTCCGCGCTCCCCTACCAACTGTACGCGCTCATCACCGCCGGCGTCGGCGCGTCGGGGAACGTCGGCAACCCGGACCAGTTCAAGTGGGCGACGGCACTGGTCCTGCTCGTCGTCGTTCTCTCGTTTTACGCCGTCGGCATCGTCACGCGCTACTACTTCCGCAGCAAACTCCACGAATGAGCGAAACGACACAGTCCACGACCGAACGCAGTACAGACCAGCCGCTCCAGACGACGAACGGCGAAACGGCAGAGGAGGCCCGCTCGGAGTGGGTCGACTACCAGTTCGACGGCCAGGCGAAACTCGCCGTCGAGAGCCTCGACGTCCACTACGGCGACGACCACGCCCTCAAGGACGTCTCCATCGAGATACCCGAAGAGAGCGTCACGGCGCTCATCGGGCCGTCGGGCTGTGGGAAGTCGACGTTCCTCCGGTCGCTCAACCGGATGAACGACCGAATCGAGTCGGCTCGTATCGACGGCTCCGTCGCCCTCGAAGGCGAGGAAATCTACCAGGACGGCGTCGATCTGGTCGAACTCCGCAAGCGCGTCGGCATGGTGTTCCAGGCACCGAACCCGTTCCCGAAATCCATCCGCGACAACGTCGCCTACGGTCCGCGGAAACACGGCGACATCGAGACGGGAGCGCTCGCGAAACTGCTCGGCCGGAGCGACGAGGAACAAGAACGGGAACTCGTCGAGCAGTCGCTCCGACAGGCCGCCCTCTGGGACGAGGTAGTGGACCGCCTCGACGACAACGCCCTCGGTCTCTCGGGCGGGCAACAACAGCGCCTCTGTATCGCTCGCGCGCTGGCGACCGACCCCGAGGTCCTCCTGATGGACGAACCCGCCTCGGCGCTCGACCCCATCGCCACCTCGAAGATCGAGGAACTCATCCACGACCTGGCCGAGGAGTACACCGTCGTCATCGTCACGCACAACATGCAACAGGCGGCGCGCATCTCGGACCAGACGGCCGTCTTCCTCACCGGCGGCGAACTCGTCGAGTACGACGACACGGACGAGATATTCGAGGACCCCGAGAGCCAGCGCGTCGAGGACTACGTCTCCGGGAAGTTCGGGTGAGCCGAAATGCCGACCGCGAACGCGACCGATCCATGTCGATGGTGACGCGCAAGGTCCAGCTCACCGGGAGTTCGACCTACACGATCTCGCTCCCGAAAGACTGGGCCCGCGAACACGGCATCGAACCGGGGATGCAGTTGACGCTCTGTCCCGGCCACGACGGCGAACTCGTCGTCGACGCGGGACAGACGGAGGGTGGACCGTCCCCGACGCTCGATCTCGGGCCCATCCCCGACGACGCCGTCGGCGACGTGATTCGAAGCCTCTACACCGTCGGTGCCGACCGGTTCACGCTGTCGGCGTCGGAGGCGCTCTCCGGGTCGACCCGACGCGCCATCGGCGACGCGACGAGCGCCCACACGGGGCTCGAAGTGACGCGCGAAACCGAGTCGACGGTGGAGCTCTCGACGCCGCTCGACGCCGCCGAACTCGGCATCGAGCGGACGCTCGTCCAGCTGCAGTACGTCGCGCTCTCGATGCAACACGACGCGACGACGGCGCTGGCCGACGGCGACGCCGACCTCGGCGCGCAGGTGGTCGAACGCCGCGACGACGCCCGCCGGAAATACGACCTCGTGAGCCGGTCGTTCCAGCGATCGCTGACCGGTCTCGAAGAACTCCACGGCCTCGACCTCGGCCGTCCCCGCCTGTTCGATTACTTCCGGGCGGCGAGCCGACTCGACCGCGTCGCCGACGAGGCACGCCGCGTCGCCGTCGCCGTCGAACGGGACGAACCGGCGGGCGGCGTCGACGCCTCCGCGGAGACCGCGCGCCGGGGTCGGAATCTCGTCGACGACGCCGTCGAGGCCCTCCTCGACGCCGACGACGCCGTCCGGGCGTTCGAGGTGAAGCGGTCGTGTGCCGACCTGCGCGAGTCGCTGGACCCGAACGCGGCCGACGACCCGTCGGCGCGTCTCGCCGTCGAGTCGATCCGGACCACCGCCGCCTGCGCCGGCGACGTGGCCGCCCGCGCGATGCGGGCGTCGTTGCGCGACCGGTAGAACCGGCCGGGACTGCCACGGGCCTCCCACGCCGCCCGCAGGTCAGTCTCCTTAATTGCGTCCACGACCCAGTGACTGGTAGATGGTTGCCGCTATCGAGACCAGAGACCTCCGCAAGCGCTACGGCGACGTCCGGGCGCTCGACGGGGTCTCGTTGACGGTGCCCGAGGGCTCTTTCTTCGGCCTCCTCGGGCCGAACGGCGCGGGAAAGACGACGTTCATCAACGTCCTCGTCGGCCTGGTGGAGCGGACGGGCGGCGACGCCGCCGTCTTCGGCCACGACGTCGAGCGCGACTACCGGCAGGCGCGCGACTGCATCGGCCTCGCGCCACAGGAGTTCAACGTCGATCGCTTCTTCCCCATTCGGGAGGTCCTCGAACACAAGGCCGGCTACCACGGCATCCCGGCCGACGAGGCGCGAGAGCGCGCCGACGAGGTGTTGAAGCAGGTCGGCATCTACGGGAAACGCGACACCCGCTTCGACTGGCTCTCGGGCGGGATGAAACGGCGCTTCTTGCTGGCGCGGGCGCTCATCACCGATCCCGACCTGCTCGTCCTCGACGAACCCACGGCGGGCGTGGACGTCCAGCTCCGCCACGACCTCTGGGACCTCATCACCGACCTCAACGAGGCGGGGACGACGATTCTCCTCACCACACACTACATCGAGGAGGCCGAGCGCCTCTGTGACGAGGTGGCCATCCTCGACTCGGGACGGGTCGTGGAGGTGGCGAGTCCGGACGAACTGATGGACCGCGGCACCGACACCATCACCGTGACGTTCCGCGACCCGCCGTCGTCGGTGCCCGACGTCGCCGCGGGCAACGGCCACGTCGAGAGCGTCGACCTCGACGACGGCCGCCTCGTCGTCACCGCCCGTCAGGGCGGCCTCCTCGCGCCCGACCTCGTGCGCGAACTCGACCGGGGGGCCACGAGATCGTCGACTTGGACGTCTCGCGCACCTCGCTGGAGGAGGTGTTCGTCGAGATGACGAACGGCCAGGAGAGCACGGGAGGGAGTCGATGAGCGTCCTCCCGGTCGGATTCAAGACGCTGACCCGCCGCGAGATTCTGCGCTTCCTCCGCCGGCCGAAAAACACCTTCGTGCCGCCGCTGGTCACGAACGTCCTCTACTTTTCGGTGTTCGGGGTCATCCTCGGCCAGCGGATCAACGAGATAAACGGCGTCCCGTACGTCCTCTTTATCCTCCCCGGCCTGGTCGTCCTCGGAGCCATCTCCAACGCCTTCGAGAACGCCTCCTTCTCGATCTTCCACGGGCGCTGGAACGAGTATATCGACGAAGCGCTCACGTCGCCGCTCTCGTACACGCAGATGGCGCTGGCGTACGTCGTCGCGGGGGCGACGCGGGGTCTCTTCGTGGGCGTCCTCATCGCTATCGTCGGCGCGGCGTTCACGTCCGTCGGCGCGGCGCGGCCGCTGTATCTGGTCGCGTTCGGCCTCGTCGTCACCCTCCTGTTTTCGGGCATCGGCATCGTCGGCGGCCTCTGGGCCGACGACTGGGACGACCTGACGATGATGAACCAGTTCATCGTCCGTCCGCTGGTGTTTTTCGGCGGCGTCTTCTACTCCATCGCCGAACTGCCGGCGACGCTGCGCGCGGTCTCGCTGCTGAACCCGATGGTCTACATGGTCAACGGCGTCCGCTACGGCTTCGTCGGTCAGGCGGAGGTCGACCCGCACCTCTCGCTGCTCGTCCTCTCGGGGTTGACCGTCGCCGTCGTCGCCCTCGACGTGGCGCTCTTCCGCCGCGGCTACGGTCTCACGGAGTGAGTGTGTGACACGACCGAAAGGTGAAATCGAGTTTTTCGCCTCACGAGCCTATTAACGGATGGGTAGTGACCGCCCGACTGCAGCATGTCTCGGAACACCGGCACCGCGTTGACGAGGCGTCGAACGTACGCCATCGTCGTCGTGGCTGCCCTCGTCGTCGGTGCGGCCCTCGCACCCGTCGCCGTGGAACGGACGAGCGGTCCGGACGGTCGGATCGCCGTCGTCTCCGTCGACGGATACATCTCTACGCAGTCTGTCGGTGCGGTACAGGAAGATCTGCGGGAGGCGAGGGAGAACGAATCGATACGAGCGGTCGTCCTGAAGGTAGACAGTCCCGGAGGGTCTGCGGCCGCGAGCGAACAACTCTACATGGCGGTCCAGCGGACGGCCCGGGAGATGACCGTCGTCGCCAGCGTCCAGTCGACGGGTGCCTCCGGCGCGTACTACGGAATGCTCCCGGCCGAGAACATCTACGTCACGCCCGCCTCGATCGTCGGGAGCGTCGGCGTCCGGGGAGCGCCCCCGCGCCCGTCCCGTCGAGCCAGATACGGAGCGGCCCGGACAAGGCCTCCACGACCGCCGACCAGCGGCGCGCGCAGATCGAGACGCTGAAACGGGCGTTCGTCGGGAGCGTGATGAAACACCGCGGCGACGACCTCTCGATCTCGCGGACAGAGGTCGCTCACGCCAAGGTGTACACCGGCGCTCGCGCCGTCGACAACGGGATGGCAGACCGAATCGGCTCGCTACAGGACGCCGTCCACGAGGCGGCCCAGAAGGAGGGGCTCGACGACTACGAAGTCGTTCGCAAGGAGCCACCGACTCGGCTGGGAATCCTCACCGTCGGCGCGCAAGCGAACGGTACCGTCGTCGTCGATCAGAGTCCCGTCGGGTACGACGGCGTCCGCGCGCCGACGTTCCTGATGGTGTACGGAACGGTCCAGCAGGAAGACGAGGTGATAGGCAATGTCAGCAACTGGCGTCGTGAAGCATCTCGCGGTGTTCGTCGCCGTCGTCGGCCTCGTCGTCGCCGGGGCGGCCGCCGCGCCGCTCGTCGCCGACTCGGGGAGCACGGCACACGCACAGATCACGAACGAACAGTACCAGCCGAACAACATCCTCCCCGACGAGACGGCCGAATCGGGGTCGATCACGATGAACAGCGACGCCGCCGGCAAGACGGTCCTCGTCGACGTCGGCCACGAGAACACCGTCTCTGCGGACGACATCCAGCCGCTCGTCTCGACGCTCGTCGAGAACGGCCACCAGGTGCGGTTCTACCGCGGGGAGCGAACGAGCCTCAACGAATCGCTCCGCGCGGCCGACGCCTACGTCGTCGCCAACCCCCAGCGAGGGCACACGAGCGACGAACTCGCGGGCGTGAAAGCCTTCACCGAGGCGGGCGGGCGCGTCCTCGTCGTCGGCGACCCGCCGGCGGTGCGCGTCAGCGGCGGCCTGCTGTTCGCCAGGCCACAGCAGTCCAGCGCCAAACACACGTCGCTGGCCTCGCAGTACGGCGTCGCCTTCGACTCCGGCTACCTCTACAACATGGCGGAGAACGACAACAACTTCAAGAGCGTCTACGCCACGCCGGACGCGAGCACCGGCCTCAGCGAGGGCGTCGGCCGCGTCGTCATGCGCGGTGTGGCCCCGGTCACGACGGCCGGCGGTGAACGCGCGCTCGTCGGCTCCGAGGGGACGACGTTCTCCGCCACGCGGAAATCCGGCGAGTACGCCGTCGCGGTCCAGAACGGCAACGTCGCCGCCCTGGGCGACTCCGACTTCCTCTCGCGGGAGAACGTCTACGACGCCGACAACGAGGTGCTCGTCGGCAACGTCGCCGACTTCCTCGTGAGCGGCGACAAGAACCCCGGCGCGCCGGCGTCGCCGACCGCGGGAACCGAGGGTCCGGCGCGCCCGCCGACCGGCGATTCCGCGCCCCGTCCGCCGACCGCGGCGTAGTCTCACGGTACACTTTTCTTGCCCCCTCTCGAACGAGTGGATCATGTCGAACGTTGATCTAGACCGATTCACGTCGCGCCGCTCCACCGTCTACGGACGGCGGGGCGTCGTCGCGACGAGCCAACCGCTGGCGGCGGAGGCCGGCATCTCCGTCCTGCGCGACGGGGAACGCCTTCGACGCGGCCGTGGCGACCGCCGCCGCGTTGAACGTCGTCGAACCGACCAGTACCGGCCTCGGCGGCGACGTCTTCGCCTGTTACCGGACCGCCGACGGCGACGTCGGCGGCCTGCGGAGTTGCGGCCACGCGCCCGCCGGTGCGACCCGGGACCGCGTCCGCACCGCCGTCGCCGAGGAGGAGGGCGTCGCCCCCGAAGACGCCGAGATGCCCGACACCGGACCGCACACGGTGACGGTGCCGGGGACGGCCCGCGGGTGGGAACTGACCGTCGAGACGCTCGGTCGGCGAACGCTCGGCGAGGTGCTCCAGCCGGCCATCCGCTACGCCAGGGACGGCTACCCGGTCAGCGAAGTCGTCGCCTCGCAGTGGGAACACGGGGAAGAGCTGTTCACCCAGGACCACGCCCGCGAGACGTACCTGTTCGACGGCGAGTCGCCGTCGGTCGGACAGACCGTCACCCTGCCCGAACTCGGCGAGACGCTGGCGACGATCGCCGACGAGGAGCGGATCCGGTCTACGAGGGGGCCATCGCCGAGGCCATCGCCGGTGAGGTGCAGGCCCGCGGTGGCTACATGACCGTCGACGACCTGGCGGCGTTCGACCCCGAGTTCGTCGACCCGGAGAGCACCACCTACAACGGCGTCGAGGTGTTCGAACTCCCGCCGAACAACCAGGGACCGGTCGTCCTCGAAGCGCTCAACGTCGCCCAGGAACTCGGCGCGGGCGACCACCCTCGGATCGCCGGAGGCGACCCACCGGTTCGTCGAGGCGCTGAAACTCGCCTTCCACGACGGCCACCGGTACATCACCGACCCCGAATACGAGGACATCCCGCCGCTGGCGTCGAAAGCGTACGCCCGCGAACGGGCGGAACTCGTCGGCGAGGAGGCGCTGACCGACGTCTCGATCGGCCACCCGCAGTCGGCCGCCGAAGACGCCGACACCGTCCTCCTGACCGTCGCCGACGACGAGGGGAACGTCGTCTCGTACATCAACTCCCGCTTCGCGGGCTTTGGCAGCGGCCTCGTCGCCGGCGACACCGGCATCGCCCTCCAGAACCGGGGGCGTCGTTCTCGCTGGACGACGACCACCGAACCGCCTCGAACCCGGCAAGCGGCCCTTCCACACCCTGATACCGGCCGTCGCTCGCCTCGACGCCGACGACTGGCTCGCCTTCGGCGTCATGGGCGGCTACATGCAACCGCAGGGCCACCTGCAGGTGCTCTCGAACATCGTCGACTACGACCTGCCCCTGCAGGCGGCGCTCGACCGCCCGCGGTGGCGCTACCGCGAGGACGGCACGCTCGCCGTCGAGGACCGAATGGCGCGACTCGGCACGAAACTCGCGCGCCGGGACCACGACGTGCGCCTCCTCCCGCCGGGCGAGTTCGGCGGCGCACAGATCGTCCGGAACGACGACGGGACGCTCTCTGCGGCCACCGAACCACGGAAGGACGGGACGGCGGCCGGATTCTGACGGATACGCTAGACAAACCGTAGCATATTTCGGCGTGCCGCGTTCCTCTGAAGGTATGTCTCGTGACGACGGGAGGGCACTCGCGCCGGGGCGGCGTGACCTCCTGCGTGTGCTGGGCGGCGGCACGCTCGCCGGCCTCGCCGGTTGTGCGGGTGGTGCCGGTGGCGATGGGGGCTCGGAACTCGTCGCGACCCTCAGCGCCGACGTGAAAAATTACGACCCGACGCAGGCCAACGACACGACGTCGTCGAAGGCGTTCGGGCTGGTCTACGAGACGCTCCTCACCGTCGACTTCGACGGGACTCCCCGGCCGACGCTCGCGACGTCGGTGGAGCGCCTCGACGAACTGCGCTGGCGGCTCTCGATCCGCGAGGGCGTCACGTTCCACGACGGATCGGAGCTGACGGCGGCGGACGTGAAATCGACGTTCGAACGCTACGAGGGGACGCCGCGCGAGTCGCTGGTCTTCCTGTGGTACGACTCGGCGACGATTCGAGACGACTACACGCTCGACGTGACGCTGAAAGAGGGGTACGCGCCGTTCCGGGTCGCGCTCTCGAACGTGCCCATCGTCCCCGAGGCGGCGGCGACGGACGAACTCGACCTGTCGACCGATCCCGTCGGCACGGGCCCCTATCGGTTCGCGGCACACGAACCCGACTCGCTCTTTCGCCTCCGGAAACACGACGACTACTGGTTCGAGGGCGACGGCGACGTCCCGGCGACGCCCCCGATCGACACCCTGACGTTCCGCATCGTCGTCGGCCAGTCCGAACAGCTCGCGGCCCTGCGGGGTGGCGACGTCGACCTCATCAACACGCCGCCGGCGTCGGCGGCGGCCGATCTGCGCGACTCCGAGGAGTTCACCCTCACGTCACACGTCGCCGGGGGTACGATCTGCTCGTCTTCCCGCTCGCGACCGAACCGTACACGAACCGGAAGATCCGCCGGGGCATCACCCGTCTGGTCCCCCGCGAGGAGATCCTCTCGTCGGTCTTTCACGGCGTCGGCCAGCCCGCGTACGCCCCCATCTCCCCTGCTGGAGGAGTACGCCTCCGAGTCGTTCCAGCGGGAGATGCGGGACCAGTACTCGGGCTACGACCCCGACAGGGCGACGGAACTGCTCGCGGCGGGGTTCGACGAACTCGGCCTCTCGACGCCACACGAGGCCCGCATCATCGTCAACCAGAACCCACAGCGGGTGAAGTTCTGCCAGCTGATCGCGGCGGAGTTGAACGCCACCGAGTTCTTCGAGACGTCCGTCGAGCAGTTCGAGTGGAACACCTACACGGGGAAGGTGCTGACCGGCGGTTCGAACGAGACGGACGCGATGATGGCGCTTGGCTGGTCCGGCGGCTGGGACCCCGACGACTACGTCCGCAACCTGTTTTACAGCGACCAGCGGACGCCCGCCTGCTGTAACGCCGCCCACTACTCGAACCCCGAGGTCGATCGCCTCCTCGACGAGGGCCTCGCGACGTACGACGTCGACGAACGCGAGCGCATCTACCGCGACGCCCAGGAGCGGATCGTCGCGGACGCGCCCGTGATCTTCGTCCGGTTCGCGCGGCGAATGGAGGCCTACCGCAACGACCGGGTGTCGGGGTTCGAGACGTATCCCCTGGACGGCGAGGAGTTCGCCGGCATCTACGCGCCCTCGGCAGGCGTCTACACCGAGACGAAATGACGCTCCGTCGCTACGTCGTCAAACGGGCGTTGCTGACGATTCCGATCCTGTTCGGCGTCTCCGTGCTCACGTTCGCGCTGGTGAAGCTCCTGCCGGGGAGCGCCGTCGACTACATCCTCCAGTTCCAGGACGCCACGCCCGCGTTGCGCGCTCGCCTCGCCGAGCAGTACCACCTCGACGACCCCGTCTGGGTGCAGTATCTGCTCTGGCTCCGCGACGCCCTCACGCTCCAGTTCGGCGAGTCGCTCATCTCCGACCGGAGCGTGTCGGCGGCCGTCGTCGGCCGGCTGCCCGAGACGCTCGCGCTCGGCGCGCTCGGGCTCGTCGTCGCCCTCGCCGTCGGAATCCCGGCGGGCGTCGTCGCCGCCGTCCGGAAGGGCGACCTCGCCGACGAGGCGAGTCGCGTCGTCGCGCTCCTGGGCATCGCCACGCCCAACTTCTGGCTCGGCATGTTGCTCATTCTCGTCTTCGGCGTCTACCTGAACGTCGCCCGCGTCATCCCGCCGCTGGCACCCGTTTACGCCCCCGAGTCGCTCCGATTCCTGCTCCTGCCGGCCGTCACGCTCGGCACCGCCTCGGCGGCGCTGCTGATGCGCCTGACCCGGTCGTCGATGCTCGAACAGTTGAACGAGGGCTACGTCCGCGCCGCGCGGGCGCGGGGCTGTCCGAACGCACCGTCATCGTGAAACACGTCCTGCGGAACTCGCTGAGCGCCGTCGTCACCGTCATCGCCCTCCAGATCGCCTTCCTCGTCGACGGTGCCGTCGTCGTCGAACAGGTGTTCTCCTGGCCCGGCATCGGGCGACTGCTCGTCCAGGCCATCCACCAGCGCGACTTCCCCGTCGTGCAGGCCGTCGTGTTGCTGATCGCGACGGCCGTCGTGCTGGCGAACCTCCTCGCCGACGTCGTCTACTCGGTGCTCGACCCCCGGATCAGATACTGATCATGACACGCGAACCGACGACCGAACGCGGACGCCTCCGGGTGCGTGGCTTCGACGCCGACGCGACGACCGACGTCGACTGGTCGCCCGACCGCGGCGGGCGAACCGCGAGTCGCCGGGCGCGCGCGTGGCGACGGTTCAGCGGGAACCGGACGGCCGTGGCCGGCCTCGTCGTCGTCGTGGCCCTCCTCGTTCTCGCCGTCTTCGCCCGCCCGATCGAGGTCGCGGGTGTCACCGTCCAGCCGTTCGCGCTCGCGCCGTACGCCCCCGCGACGACCGACGTCGCGCCCGCGAGCCAACCGCCCTCGCTCGCTCACCCCTTCGGCACCGGCTGGGCCGGGCGCGACGTCCTCTCGCGCGTCCTCTACGGCGGGCGGTACAGCCTCGCCATCGGCGTCGTGGCCGTCGCCCTCGGCGTCGGCGTCGGCGTCCCGCTTGGTGCGGTCGCCGGCTACGTCGGCGGCTGGGTCGACGAGGCCATCATGCGCCTCGTCGACGTCCTCTATGCCTTCCCCTTCCTGGTCCTCGCCATCGCCCTCGTCGCCGTCTTCGGACAGGGCTTCTGGAAGCTCGTCCTCGCGCTCGTCGTCGTGGGGTGGATCAGCTACGCCAGGCTCGTCCGCGGCGAGATCCTGCGCGTCAAAGAGGAGGAGTACGTCCTCGCGTCGCGCGCCCTCGGCGTCCCCGACCGGTCCATCCTCGCCCGCCACGTCGTCCCGAACGCCATCGCGCCCGTCGTCGTGCAGGCGACGCTCGACGTCGGCACCGTCGTCCTCTCGGCGGCGGCGCTTGGCTTTCTCGGCCTCGGCCTCCCGCCGGGGACCGCCGAGTGGGGAGTATGCTCTCGGCCAGCCGCGACACGCTCATGCAGGGACAGTGGTGGGTGACCGTCTTCCCCGGCCTCGCCATCTTCCTGTTCGTCCTCTCCATCAACCTCGTCGGCGACGGCGTCCGCGACGCCATCGACCCGCAGGGCGACTCCAGACGGGAGGCCCGGTGATGGCGCTGCTCGAAGTCACCGACCTCGACGTCCGCTTCTACACCGAGGAGGGCGTCGTCCGGGCGGTGGACGGCCTCAGCTACGAAATCGAGCGCGGGGAGCGACTGGGCGTCGTCGGCGAGAGCGGGGCGGGCAAGACCGTCGCCGGCCTGGCGGTGCTCGGCCTGATCGACGCGCCCGGTCGGATCGAGGGCGGCGAAGTGCGGTTCAAAGGCGAGGACCTGCTGTCGGCGTCCGACGAGCGACTGCGCGAGGTGCGCGGCGGCGAGATCGGCATGGTGTTTCAGGACCCCGAGGAGGCGCTCGACCCCGTCTACACGGTCGGCGAACAGGTCGCGGAGACGATCCGCGCCCAGACCGACCTCGCCGAGTCGGCGATCAGAGAGCGGGCCGTCGAGACGCTGGACCGCGTCGGCGTCCCCGACCCCGGGAGCGGTACGGCGACTACCCCCACCAATTCTCGGGCGGGATGCAACAGCGGGTGGTGCTGGCGACGGCGCTGGCCTGTGATCCCGACCTCCTCGTCGCCGACGAACCGACGACGGCGCTCGACGTGACCATCGAGGCCGGCATCCTCGAACTCTTAGACGACCTGGCCGACGAGTACGACCTCGCGGTGCAGTTCGTGAGCCACGACCTCGGCGTCGTCGCCGAGACGTGCGACCGGGTGGTGGTGATGTACGCCGGCCGGGCGGTCGAGCGCGCGCCCGTCGAGGACCTCTACTACGACCCAAAACACCCCTACACCGCCGGGCTGATGGCGTCGGTTCCCCGCCTCGGAGCCGACAGGGACCGCCTGCCGACCCTCCCAGGGTCGATGCCGGACCTCGTGGACGTCCCGCCCGGGTGTCGCTTCCACCCCCGGTGTCCGTTCGCCGAGGAGGCCTGTACGAAACGCGAGCCGCCGCTGGTCGACGCATCCGAAACGGCGGCCGACGCCCGCGCTGACTCCCACCAGGCCGCCTGTCTCGCCTACACCGGCGACCTCTCGGGCGACCTCGACTTCGAGGTGGAGGTGCGAGAGTGACGCTGCTTCGCGCCCGGGGCCTGACGAAACATTACCCGACCGAGGAGGGATTGCTCGACCGATTTCTCGGCAACAGACAGTGGGTCCGGGCGCTGGACGGCGTGGATCTCGAAATCCGCGAGGGCGAGACGCTCGCGCTCGTCGGCGAGTCCGGCTGTGGCAAGAGCACGCTCGGCCGAACCCTCCTGCGGCTGGAGGAACCCACCGCGGGGTCGGTCTATCACCGCGGCGACGACCTGACGTCGCTCTCGACGGCCGAGATGCGGGCTCGGAGAGCCGACCTCCAGTACGTCTTCCAGAATCCGACGTCGAGTCTCGACCCGCGACACACCGTCGGCGAACTGGTGGGCGAGGCGCTCGACGTCCACGGCGTCGCCCGCGGGCGAGAGCGGGACGACCGGGTGCGGGACCTGCTGGAGACGGTCGGCCTGCGGGCGAGTCACGCGAACCGGTATCCACACGAGTTCTCGGGGGACAGCGCCAGCGCATCGGCATCGCGCGCGCTCTCGCCGTCGACCCCGAGCTGATCGTCTGCGACGAACCCGTCAGCGCCCTGGACGTCAGCGTACAGGCCCGGATTCTGAATCTGCTGGCCGACCTGCAGGCGGAGTTCGGCCTCGCGTACCTGTTTATCGCACACGACCTCTCGGTGGTCGAACACGTCGCCGACCGCGTGGCGGTGATGTACCTCGGCGAACTCGTCGAAGTCGGGCCGACCGAAGCGGTGTTCTCGCCGCCGTACCACCCCTACACGCGGGCGCTGCTCTCCGCGATTCCCGAACCCGATCCCCTGTGGGAGGGCGACCGGATCGTCCTCGACGGATCGGTCCCCTCGCCGGTCGACCCGCCGCCGGGGTGTAAGTTCCACACCAGATGTCCCGTCGCCAGCGAGGACTGCGGCGAGTGGGAGTCTCACCCCGACCTCGAATCGGTCGGCGGCGATCACGCCATCGCCTGTCCCTACTACGACCGCGTCGAGTCGACGTTCGGAGGCGACTGATGGGCGTCGTCGACTGGACGAACCTGAGTCACGCCCTCCTGCCGACGGCCGTGCGGCGACGGGCGGTCGAGATGCACCTCGAACCCGACCGCGACGTGTACCCCGCGGGCGACCCTGTCGGCTTCCGCGTCGTCTTTCGCAACCGCCTCCCCGTGCCGGTCGTCCTCCGAGTCGAGTCGCCGGTGCCGTGGTCCTGGTCGGTCGACGGCATCGACCGCGGTTCGCGCGTCGCCGACCCCCTGCCCGACGACTCCTCCCGGTTCGAGTTCGCCCCGCGGGAGCGCAAGGCGTTCGCCCGCGAGTGGCACCAGCGCATCCGAACCGGGCGGCGCGAGTGGGACGCCGTCGCGCCCGGCGACCACGTCCTCCGGGCGTGGGTGACCGACCGCGACCGGTCGCTGGCCGCCGAAGCGACCGTCCACGTCGACGGATAGATCCTTCAGGCCGGACCGCCGAGGACGCGTATGCGCCAGTTCATCGTCATCGGACACGACGCGCCCACGACGCCCGACTTCTCTTTGTCCGACCTCGCGGGCGGGGCCGGTCGCCTCGACGTCCTCTGTCGCTGTGTCAACTCCGCGTTCTTCCTCTCGCACGCCATCCGAGAGGACGTGCGCGCCCACCTCGTCCTCGGCGACGAGTTCACGGTCATCTTCGACGGGGGCGACCTGCGACGACTCAACCCCGACGAACGGAGCACGGCGGCGCTGATCCGCGGCGCGCTCGACGAGCGCGAGGAAGCCGTCGGCCACGTGCCGGTCGAGACGAGTCCGGGCGTCTCCCTCCGGCGGACGGGCTTCGAGGCGACGCTCTCGACGGTGGCCCGGGAGTCGTCGGTCGTCCACCTCCACGAGGACGGCGACCCCGTCGTCGACGTGTCGCCGCCGGCCGACCCCGCGTTCGTCCTCTCGGATCACCGCGATTTCACCGACGAGGAGGCGTCGCTCCTCGACGACGCGGCGGACGAACGCGTGCGCCTCGGCCCGGAGCGACTCCACGCCGACCACGCGATCACGGTCGCACACAACTACCTCGACACCGACGCCTTCTCGCGGTACTGAGCCCCCGAACGGGTGGCAATCACAACTGTTAAACGCGGTTGGGACGTCATTTCGACGTGCGGGCCGGTGGGGTAGCTTGGTATCCTTCGGCCTTCGGGTGGCCGTAACCGCGATTCGAATTCGCGCCGGCCCACTTCTCCCGCAATTCGATACGGTTAGTGGCAACCTTCGGGTGACCGTAACCGCGTTCCCGCGAGCGAAGCGAGCGGGAGCCCGTGGAGCTTTGCTCCACGGAGATACGAATTCGTGCCGGCCCACTTCTCCCGCATTTTACGCCGAGAGCTTCGGATGGCCGCAACGCCCCCGCGAGCGACCGAACTCCCGGGCGGCGACCCGTGGGCGGCCTATCCGACGACCGTAGACTGCAACTTCTCGACGTCCGAAATCGGTCCGACTTCGACGACGTGGACGGGTTCGTCCGCGCCGGCCGGCATGATTTCGATCCGATACGTGCCACTCGCGGGGACGTCGAAGACGATCGCTCCCATCTTCGACGCCCCCGAGAGGACCGTCGTGTTCGCGAGCGACGACGCGTCGATGCGGTCGTCGCTCGACAGCTTCGACGAGGCTTCGTCGTCGAGGTACTGGAACGGGTTCTCGCTGTTGGCCCTGATGCTGTTCGATGGAAGGGTGATGCTCTGGTCCTGTGGGTTCGAGAGCGTCAGTACCACCACGAGGAACGTCCCGTCGGCCTCGGCGTACGACGCCGAGTTGCCGATGCGGTCGGCGCGGTAGAAATTGTGGATACGGTATCCGATGGCGTTGTCCCCTTCCCCTACGGTGAACGACTCGTCGAGTTCGTGCATCGACGCCGTGGACGTCGGCGTGGCCGTGGCCGTCGGTGTGGCCGTGGCCGTCGCCGTGGGCGTCGGCGTGTCGGTGGGCGTCGCCGTCGACGTCGCCGTCGGCGTCGCCGTGTCTCCCCCGACCCCCGCTACATCCCGCGAGAATACCTGTTAGTACGCTGCCACACGCAGCTAGCATCCTTCGGCGCTCCATGGGGGTATCGTTTCGTAGTCCCGGCCATCAAACTGTCGGTGGCACAGTACGTTCTCGCGCCGTCCGCGAGTTCGACGGGCTTCGATCACGTCTCTCCACGGGCGTCCGCTCTCGCGTCGAGGGCGTCGCCACTGCGGGAGTAGCGTCGATAAAAAAGCCGCAATCGCGAGTGACCGCTACCGGCGGTCAGTCGTCGTTAGTTGTCGCGGCGGACTGCCAGCAGCGCAGCCGCGATGAGCGCGACGACAGCGACGAGCGCACCGAAGCCGGGGCCGTCACCCGAGGTGGGCGTCGGCGTCGGAGTGGCCGTCGGCGTGGCCGTCGGCGTCGGCGTGGCCGTCGGCGTGGCCGTCGGCGTGGCCGTCGGCGTCGGCGTCTCCGTCGGCGTCGGCGTCGGCGTCATGCGCTCTTCGACGATCTCGACTTCCACGATGTCCGAGTTGTAGCCGTCGTCGGCTTCGAGGTCGTACGTGCCTGCCGAGATGTCACCCTGGAGCTCCATGGAGATGCTCCACGTGCCGTCGTAGGACCACTCGTCGGTGGTCGTGACAGCCATGGAGTCACCGTTCTGGTTCAGGAGTTCCGTGGTGATCGAGTTGTCGTCCGGGCGCAGGTTCGTCTGGCCTTCGACGACCATCGTGTCGTCGATAGCGATCGGGTTGACACCCGAGGCCTCAGCGCCTTCGGGGTAGACGCTCTGGATGGTCGACTGCGAGTCCGCGAGGCGGAATCGCGAGGTGACCATTCGGTCGTCGCTTGCGGTTTCCTCGGTCGTCTGGTCGAGCAGGCGCGCACGCACCTGGTCGCCCGTCGAACCTTGGCCACCAGCAGCACCGACGAAGCCTTCGAAGTCACCGCCGACCGGGAAGCTGCCGTCACCGAATTCACCGTCGCGACCGGGCGTCATCACGTGGACGCTGACCTGGCCTTCTGCGAGACCGGTGAAGGACAGTTCGTCGTCGGAGAACGTGTTGTCGTCGTCGACCGAGACGGTCTTGAAGTCCGTGTTACCGCGTTCGTCGATGAACACGAGTCGGACGTTGTCCGCACCGAGCGACGTCCCGTTGACGCCGATCATGGTGTCGTCGGTCGAGACCTGGCCGCCGACCGTCTGAAGGGTCGCCGACAGTTCAGTGTCGGTCACGCGGATGGACTTCTGCGAGCTCGTTGCCGTGTTGAAGTCCGAGACGCTCACGGACGCTGCGATGCCCGTGTTGCCTGCCTCGTTGGGGCCCGTCGCTTCCACGTCGGTCGCGTCGACCACGCCGACGCGGTAGCTACCGGGCAGCGAGAGGAGGTTGTTACCGCCGCCGTCGCCGTTCGAGAGCACGACGTCTTCCTGCTCGAACGTGTTGTCAGCGTCGACGGAGATCGTCGCGTCGTCGACCTGGTTGTCTGCGTCTTGACCGCCGAGGTCGACGATCTGGTATGCGGCCTGACGTCGGACGTAGAGCACGACGTCGTCGATACCTTCGGACGCGGTCCCGTTGACGTCGATCTCGCTACCGACAACGTAGGTGTTACCCGGGGTGTCGAGCGAGACTTCGCCCTCTTCGACCGTCAGAGTCGGGTCGTCCGCGGGGTTCGAGAGACTGACGTCGGTGACCGGGTCACCGCCACCTGCGGTGTGGGCTTTGATGTCCACGTCGGTCGTGTCGAGGTACTGCGTCTCGATCGAACCGACAGCGACGCCCGTGCCGTCGTCGATCGTCACGTTCGCGTACGCGTAATCGACGGTTTCGGCGCTGTTGGGCGTCTGGCCACGCTCGGAGACGTTGTCGTTCTCCATGACAACACCGACGGCGTCAACGTCGCCGGTGTTGCGGAAGATCTTCTGTGCGTCTTGCTGGCTGATGCCGTCGCGGAAGTCACCACTCTCGATGGTGATGACGTGCTGGTTGCCAGCGCTCGAGCCACGAAGCGTGTACGTGACGTCGACGCCCTGGGTCACACTGTCCGAATCGAGGTCGAGGGCGACGTCCTGGTCACCCGTGACCTGCACGGTCGTGGACTGGGAAGCCGAGCCGAAGTCGAGGTCGTCGGAGCCAGCCACCGTGAAGGTGAACGTCCCCGTGTTCGAGTCCGAGAGGTCAACGTTCCAGGCGGCCTGGCCGTTGTTGGAGGTGACGACCGAAGCCGAGTTCGGGGCTTCGAGGACGTCGTCGGTCACGCTGAGTCCGTTGGGGTTCTCGACGGTCAGTTCGAGTGCCTCAGCGTCGTAGTAGTTCCAGCTCGCCTGAACTTCGAGGGCACCGGAGCCGGAGGTGTCGTCACCTTGCGGGACGGACCCACCGGAGATGTCCTCGTCGTTCTCGTTCAGCACGTCGAGGTTAGTCAGGCGCGGCGTGTTGACAGTGACGCCGGGCGCACCCGTCGTACCGTCGTTCGAGTAGCGACCGAGTTCCTGGTCCTGCGGAATCGGCGGGCTGACCGGGACGTTCTCGGCGTTACCACCGGTACCGGTCAGGGTCGAATGCAGCGCACCAGCGAACTGGATGTCTTCCTCACCCTGGTAGATGGTCGCACCCGGGAAGATGTAACCTTCACCGTTCACCGTGTCGAAGGACGTCGTACCCGCGGCGTTACCTGCGCGAGCGTTGTTGCCTCCACCACTCACGGCGGTGAAGCTGGGGTCTGCGGGATCGTTCCCGTCACGCGTACCGATAGCCACTGTCGGGTTTTCGCCAACGACGGCATTCGAGGCGTCTACCGTCAAGGTGACTGTTAGAGTATCGGATGCGGTTGCATCGGTCGAATTAATACCGACCTTGGCCAGACCCGAATTCACTCGCGTCTGGTTATCGACTGTCAGGGTGGTCCCTGAGAAGGATGCACTATCAATCGACGTGATGGAAACGTTAGTAACACCACTATAGTCAATAGTGACGTTGTCTCCTGTTGTATCGTCAACTATACCGTTCAGCGTAATAGTCTGCGTCTGACCGCTCACGCCCGCGGTTACGTCCGAAGCGGACGTGGTACCGGAGCTGGTGATGGTCGCCGCGGCAGTTCCTGAGAGCGCGACGGTGCCCGCGAATACGGAGAACACCATCAGCGCTGCAAGGACCAGCGCGCGGAGTTGATTTGATTTGCTTGTCATAGTTTGTTGTGTTTCGCGTGACAGTCCCGAGGTCGGATGACCAATTTCGTGTCGGCCTTTGTGGCGGGTCGCCTAACGGCAACACTGCCACGGGTAGGGGTACATACCATCCGTATGTCCCATCCGTTAAATGTTTTCTGCTCACGACATACGTGTGTCAGACGCTCACACGGCCGAGGAGGACGGATACAGGAGTCAGTCGGGCCGTGATCACGATCGCCCGAGGCGGTTCGTCTCCGCGTACAGACCTGTTCAGACGTTCGGCCCCGTGCGTATTGACAGCTCCACCGTACTGGACGTAGTCACGCCGCTCCTGACGTCGACTCGGCGACGCATCCTTATTACCGCCGGGGTCCAACCGTGCCGGCATGGAAGCCGTCAGCACGGTCACGGTCGATTCGTACACGACGCTCGTCGACGTCGGGTCCCAGGCCGACGTCCTCGAAGAACGCGTCCCGGAGATATCGGACGGCGAGCGCGTCTCGCAGCTGTGGCGGGCGCAGTATCTCCAGTACTCCATTATCGCCAACGACATCGACGAGTACCGCCCCTTCTGGGACCTCATCGGGAAGGGGCTGCGGTACGCCCTCGAAGCGAACGGCTACGACGTGCCCGCGGACGTGCGCGATCGAATCCGACGGGACGTCTACGAGGAGCGACTCACCGTCTTCGACGACGTCGCCGACGGCATCGGCCGCATCGTCGACGCCGGCTACGAGGTGTACGTCCTCTCGAACGGCAACCCCGAGATGCTCGACCACCTCGTCGACGCCGCCGACGTCGAGGGGGTCGTCAGCGACACCATCAGCGCCGACGAAATCGAGACGTACAAACCCGATCCGGCGATCTACCGCCACGCCGCCGACCGGGTCGACACCCCCATCGAGCGAATCCTGCACGTCTCCGGCGGCGGGATGCGCGACGTCTGGGGGCGAAACACGCCGGGATGCGAGCCTGCTGGCTCGCCCGTCCCGAGCAGAACGCCCCCGCGAACGCCTCGGCCGGGACCCCGACGTCGTCGCCGAGGACTTCTACGACCTCGCGGACCGACTGGCGTAGGTCGTCGACGGCGCGGCCCGCGGCCGGCGGTCGCGTCCGTGCGCGTGACTAATCACGTCGAATCGCGAGCGACGCGGCGGCGACGAGCGCCAGTAGCGCGGCGACGGTGCCGAATCCGGGGCCGTCGCCCCGCGTCGGCGACGGCGTCGCCGTCGGCGTCGACGTCGCCGCCGGCGTCGCCGTGGGAGTCGCCGTCGGCGAGGGTCGCGGCGTCCGTCTCGGTCGCGACGGTCGTCTCGGTCGCGCGCGATTCGACGAGCTCGACGTCCGCGACGTCGGTGGCCTCGCCGTCGTCCGCCGTCACGGTGTACGCCCCGGGTCCGACGCCCGCGGTGTCGATCTCGACCGACCACCGGCCGTCTGCCCCCAGTCGTCGGCGGTCGTCGTCGCCACCCACCCGCTCGCGTCACGGAGTTCGACGGTGATGGTGGCGTCGTCGGGCTGGCGGTTGGTCGATCCGGTGACGACCATCGTCTCGCCCGCCGCGACGGGGTTCACGCCCGTCGCGGGCGACCCGGCGGGGTAGACGGCGTCGATCGTCGTCAGCGGATCCCGCAACTGGATCGTCTCCGTGACGAGCGCGTCGTCGCTCCCCGCCGCGCCGGTCGTGTAATCCCGGAGGCGCGAGCGGACCTGATCGATCGTCGACGGCGTCCCCTGGGCGTTCGCGCCGTACCCCCGGATCCGATTCGCCGCGGCCGAGGGACCGTCGCCGGTGGTGCCGGCGGTGCCGTCGCGACCCAGCGACAGGACGGCGAGCCAGACGCGGCCCCGTTCGAGACCGCGCAGCGAGACGGCGTCTTCCGCGAACGTGTCGTTGTCGACGGCGAGTTCCTCCGTGACGACGTGCCCGGTGGAGCCGACGGCGACGAACACGACGTCCGTCGGGGCCGTGGCGGTGCCGTTCACCCCGACGCCGTCGTCGCCCCGGGCGACCTGCCCGTCGACGACGGACGTGAACGTGGCGTCGAGCGTCGCGTTCGTCACGCGGAGCGAGCGCGAGGTCGACGTCGCCGACCCGAACTCGCGGACCGTCAGCGTCCCGTCGACGGTGCCGTCGCCGTCGCGGTCGGCGTCCGCCGCGTCGACGACGCCGAACAGGTAGCTCCCGGGGAGCGACAGCAGGTCGTTCCCCGCCGAGAGCGTGACGTCGGTCTCGCGGAACGTCCCGTTATCGCCGACGGAGACCGTCCGTTGGCCGTCGACGGTGACCAGTTCGAACTCGGCCTGATCGCGGGCGTAGACGGCGACGGCGTCCATCTCGGCCGACGCGTTCCCGGTGAGGTCGGTCCGGGACCCCACGGCGTACGTCCGCGGGCTGTCGAGGCTGACCGACCCCTCGGTGACGTCGACCGAGACTCCGTCGCGGTCGAACCTCCGGTCGTCGGTCGAGGCGAGGTCCTGATCGGCGTCCGGCGTCGGGAGGTAGTCGACCGGTAGCCCGCTCGTGTCGCCGTCGTCGAACAGATAGCCCGCGACCGACCCGTCAGAGACGGCGACGGGTTCGCCCGCGTCGTCGGTGTCGAGAAGCGTCGGGTCCACCGCCTCGTCGGTCACGAGGCCGTCGGACACGTCGAGCGCCACCGACGCGGTGTCGAGATATTCGGTTTCGACCGAGCCGACGGCCAGCCCCGTGTCGTCGTCGACTTCGACGACGGCGTACGCGGCGGTGACGTCGGCGGGCGCGGCACCGCCTTCGAGACCCGTCGACGACCCCGACGCGGCCTCGAAGGCCCGCCCGTGTGGCCCCGTCCCGGCGGCGACGACGCCGCGTTCGACCACGTCGCCCGTGTGCCGGAAGATCTTGGCCTGCTCCGCGAGCGAGGTGTTCTCGCGGAAGTCGCTCGCGTCGATGCGGACGAGGTGGAAGGTCCCGGCGCTGCTCCCGGAGACGTCGTAGACGACGTCGCTCCCTGGACGGCGGTGTCAGTGTCGACGTGGATGGACGGCGACCGGTCCGGGAGGAATCCGATCGACGTCGATCGGTTGGCCTCGCCGAAATCCAGGTCGTCCGAGCCCTCGACCGAGATCGTGTAGAAGCCGACCTTCCCGTCGCTCAGGTCGAGGCCGACGCTGTGCGCGCCGTTGAACGTCGCGGGGCCGGTGAGTACGTCGTCGGTGACGTCGAGCCTGCTCGGATCCTCGACAGTGAGTTCGACGTCCTCGGCGTTCGCGAAGTTGTAGTCGACGACGACGCGCAACTGCCCGGCGCTGCCCGCGCTGACGGCACCCCCGGAGACGTCCTCCGCGTTGGCGTTCTCGACCCGGAAGGTCGTGATGCGCGGCGTGTCGACCGTCACGGACCGTGCGCTCGCCGACCCGTCGCTGGAGTAGCGACCGACCGGCTGGTCCCGCAGGATCGGCGACTGCAGGACCCGCCCGTCCGCGTCGCCGGCGACGCCGAGCAGGCGCGTCCCGAGACCCCCGCCGAACGTGACGTCGCCCTGTCCGAGATAGACGGTCGCCCCGGGGTAGACCGTGCCCGAACTCGCGGCCGTGTCGTACGACGGCGCGTAGGTGTACGTCGAGAGTGAGCGCGACCCGGCGTCGAGATCGGTCGTCGCGCTGCCGTCGTCGCCCACGTCGTAGCCGCTCCGGACGGTCCCCGAGAACTCGCCCGTCGGAGCCGCCGCCGACACCGATCCGGTGAGGTTGACGGACGCGCTCGCGCCGCCGGCCCCCGAGTCGACGACGACGACTTCGAGCGTCTCGGCGGCGCTGTCGCCGGTGCGATCGACGACCTGGACCGTCCCTTTCGAGAGGTTCGCGCTGTCGTTCGTCGTCAGCGTGGCGGACGGACCGGAGAGAGCGAACGCGTCGGGGAACGTGATTTCGAGTCGGTCGTTCGCGCCGTCCACCGTCGTCGTGACGTTCACCGCGAAACTGTGCGAGTTCGTGCTGTTGGACGCGACGGCCGTCGGATCGACCGTCAGCGACGATTCGGTTTCGGGGGCCGCGGCGGCGGTCGCCGAGAACGCGACGGCCGAGAGAACCACCAGAACGGCCAGCATCGCCGCCCGGCGTTCGCCTGATAACTGGATCATAGTTGTGTTATTGAAGATCAGGTTGTCTTACTCGTTACGTGTCGAAGCCGGCGCTCGGATAGTTAATCACGCGGGTTCCGAACGGCGCGAACCGTCGATTCGGAGAAGGGACCGCAGTCGCGACTCGGCGGGCCACCCGTCCGCCGACGGGGGCGACGGCCGACGCCTCAGGTCAACAGGTCGTCGTTGCACTCGGCACAGACGGTGAGGTCACCCACTGTCTCGCAGACGCGCTCTCGTTCACAGAGGTCGCACGTCTCCGTCTCCGGCCCCGGGCGAGGTGGCGCGTCCCCTGCACACCCGGCACGACCGGGTTCCTGATGCGCGTGAAATACAGCACCACCCCGAGCAACAGGAGCGACCCCACGAGGAAGCCGATTTCGAAGGCCATCGGCGGAAATACGTGCCGGAGGTTTGTGTGCGTTTCCCACGGCGACCGGGCCGCCGCCTCGTCGGCCGTCCGGCCGTCGAGAGGCGCGCGCGGCCTCGACGCGCCGCCGAAGTCGTCGGTTAGTCGTACCACGCGGCGACGCGGGGCCAGAGATCGTCGTGTGCGTCTGCGGAGACGGCGAGTCCGACGTGACCGACGTCGGCCTCGAACGGCGTCACCGGCCCGGGGACGACGTCCGCGAACTCCCGCGTCGCCGCCGGCGGGACGAGCGTGTCGCGAGCGCCGACTATCTGGGCGACGGGCATCGTCAGCCTCGACGGGTCGATCCGCCGACCGTCGAGCGTGAGGGCCCCGGTCCGGAGCGCGTCGCGCCGGTAACACGCCTCGACGAACTCGGCGAAGACGGCCGCGGGCACGTCGACGCCGTCTCTGAGCCACTGTTCGACCCGGCCGAACCGCTCGACGAAGGCGTCGTCGTCGACGTTTTCGAGCAGGCGGCGGTAGGTCGCGACGTAGTTCTCGACGGGGTCGACGAGCCTGAAGCAGGCGTCGAGCGTGTCGGCCGGGACGAGCCCTCGGTCGTCCGCGAGCGCCCGCGGGTCCACACCCGTCGCCCACCGTTCGAGGACGCCGCCGGCCCCGTCGAACGCGAGCGGGGCCGCCAACTGTCCGAGGCGACGCACCTTCTCGGGTTCGAGGGCGGCGTACATCGTCGCCATCGTCCCGCCCATACAGTAGCCGAGCAGATCCACCTGGCTCGCTCCGGTCCGGTCCCGGACGGCGTCGACGCAGTTGTCGAGATAGCGGGTGACGTAATCCGACAGCGAGAGCGATCCGTCGAGGGGGAGGGGTCGCCCCAGTCGACGAGGTAGACGTCGGATTCGGTGCGCAGGGTGCGCACGACGCTCCGCGCCGGCGAGAGATCGAGGACGTCCGGACGGTTCACGAGGGCGTAGACGAGAACGAGCGGCCTGCCCTCGCCGCCGTAGCGCCGCAGGTCGAGTTTGTTCTCCGAGTAGACGGTGTGGCTCTCGGTGACGCCGACGTCGACCGACGCCAGTCGCGGCAACTGCTCGACGAGCCGCGCCGCGCGTCGCGCCCACTTGTCCACGGGGTCGTCCGCGGACGTGCCGGATGCCTCCGAGGCCATACGATCCGGGGTTCGACCCGGAGATGTACAAAGGTTGTCGCTCGAACCGCGCGCCGCCGAACGGCGGCGACGGGCGTCAGGCCGGGTTTGCGAGCGGGGCGAAGGCTGAATAGGTTGCAACGCAAGCCCGACACATGGCCTGTCCGCAGTGTGGCGGGACGCTCCTGACGTACTCGCTCGGGGGCGAGAGGCGTCCGTGTGTGAGGACTGTGGCTACGTCGGCATCGACGCCGACCACGGGGGCGAACCGGTCGAAGTCGAGTCGTGGGACGACGCCCTCCGCCGGTTCTACGCCGAGCACGGCGCGGACGCCGACCCGCGCGTCGAAGTCGCCCGCGACGACGTCACCGAGCGACGCCGCGACGGCGAGTCGTGGGACGACGCTCTGCGCCGGTTCTACGCCCAACACGAGGACGGGTCGAGCGCGGCGGGAGAGTCGGACGAGGCGGACGAATCCACCGCACACGCTGCGGACGACGAGCGACCGAGCGACGACCGAACGGGCGACACGGACGAAAAACGAGCGACGACGGCCGACGACGGCGCGGACGACGAGCCGGCGGACTCCGACGAATCGACGGGGACGCCGGCGTCTCAGTCCTCGGCGGACGGTTCCTGAGCGGGTCGCGCTTCCTCTTCTTGCTCCTGTTCGTCGGAGCGGGCGGCCACCAGCGCACCGCGGGCGACGCTGTAGAGCGGTTCGTCGACGCTCTGGACCTCGCTGATCGAGAACGGGATAGAGGCGTCGCGGAGGTGGTCCTCGAACAGTTTCTCGAAGCCGCGCGGACTGGAGGTGCCGCCGGTGACGACGACGGGCACGTCGAGTCCCTCCTCGACGTCCTCGTCGTCGACTTCGCGGGCGATGTTCTGGATGACGTAGTCGAGCAGGTTCTCGTAGTAGATGGCCAGCGCGCCCTCGACGCCGCCGACGTCCGTGCGGAAGTCGAGTTCGAAGTCGTCCTCCTTGATGCTCGTCACCTTGTCGACGGGCGTGCCCGTCGCCTGCGCGGCCTGCTCGTCCACCCAGTCGCCACCGCGGGCGATGGAGAACTTCATCACCGGCACCGCGTAGTAGGAGAGACAGACGTTGGTCATGCCGGCACCGAAGGAGACGCCGAGGCCCGTGAAGTTGTGGTCGGCGAGTTCGGAGTAGATGACCGCCATCCCCTCGTTGATCGGTTCGGGGTCGTACCCCATGTCGCCCAGCATCGACTCCAGGGTTTTCTCGTGGTACAGCGTCGAGAGGTCGGAGTCGATGGGATCGGCCGGACTCGAATAGTACAGTCGCTCGTTCGGCCGGTTCGGCTGGCCGACCACCTGTTCCGTGATGAGTTTGATCATCGGGATGGCCGAGGATTCGTCGCTGGAGAGGATGCCGTGTTGCATCGGCCGCCGCGTCTCCTTGTTGAAGATGTTCGCGAAGTTGAGGGCGTCGTCGCCGACGACGTACACCTTGTCGTCCTTGCGGATGTGCAGGACGTCGCTTCGCGACAGCATCTGCTCCGCCATGTCGGAGTACTCGATCTCGACGAACGAGTTCCGCTGCTGGACGAAGACTGTTTCGTTCCCCTCTTGCTGTGCCGAAAGAATGTTCATCGTACCGACGTCGAGGCCTTTGGCCATACGCGTTCAATTCTGGGAAGCCCCCATAAACGTTCTCCCAACTGTCCGACCGCTTACCAGGTCAGACGGCCGTCAGACGCCGTTACGTGCGGGAATTCGACGAGCGGGGGTGAGGCGACCGGCCGCCCGCGGCGCGTCGGGCCGAGGCATCGGGACGGCGGGTCGGGGAGCTATCGCGAGAACAGGTCGCGCGCGCGGTCGACGAATCCCTCGTCTCGCTCGGCGACTTCCTCCGCCTGCTGTTGCTTGCGGAGTTCCGTCAGCGCGGACGTCTGTTCGTCCACGCCCGTGCTGCTCGCCGTCTCCGTCTCCCGGCCCTGGAGCCGGCGCAGTCCCGAGACGGCGGCGTCGACGTTGTCCCCTTGGGCGCGGGTGGTCGTCGCCTCGGCGTTCTCAAGCACAGTCCGGTCGACGTCGTCGACCGTCTCGGTGTCGAGCTGGAGCTGCCGTCCCTCGCGTTTCTCGACGCCGCCCCAGGAGATGTCCGTCCCCGACATCGCCTCCTCGATGTCCCGGCGGACGTCCTCCTCGGAGACCGTCCCGCCCGCCGACCCGGTTCCGGCCGATCCGGAGCCCCCGCCGCTCTCGGACGCGGCGGCGCTCCCGCCGGGGGCGGCGACGCGTTCGACCTGGTGGCCGACGAGGGACGCCCCGGTCGCTCCGACGACGGCGACCAGCCCGATCGCGTAGATCGCGACGCCCTGCGCGCTGTAATCGGCGGCCCGATCGACGTTCCAGTGCATCGGATAGACGGCGACGAAGAGAGCGACCGCGACGAGACAGATCGCGAGCCCGCCGACGGCGGCGTAGGTCATCCGCTGGTCGCCCGGCAGGAGGACGACGACGCCCAGCAGGAGGAGGAGACCGCCCGCGGAGGCGACGACGGCCACCTCGCGGAGGGCGAACGCCGGCGACGCCGGATCCGAGACGACCGCGCTCAGGAGGAAGACGGCGACGCCGACGGCACCGAGACCGATCCCGCCGAAAAAGAGCGCGAAGCCGAGGTAGACGTCCGTCTCCGTCTCGGGGTCGCCGATGTATCGCTCGTACCACTCGAACAGGACGTTCTCGGGCGTGTCCGTACTCATGCTGGTCCGTACAGGCTCATCCCACATGACTGTTGGTCCCGCGTCTGACGCCAGTCCGACGCCCGCGGGACGCCCCGTTTCCGAAGGCTTATGCCCGGAACCCCGCATCCCTTCACCGAATGGTCACGAGACCCGCTCTCGGAACCGCGTTGCTCGTCGCGGGCGTCGCCCTCCTCGCCGCGACGCTCGTCGGCGGCGTCGTGTTCGCGCCGACGTCGTCGACCGCGCCGGCGCAGTCCGGGGAGTCCGCCACTCCGCTCCTCCTCGGCGTCCAGGGCGTCGGTAGCTACAGCGCCGACGGCTACGTGGCGCGCGTCGAGAACGACAGCGTCGCGTGGCGGGAATCGACGTCCGGCACCTACTTCGACGTGACGCGGCTGGACAACGGATCGGTCCTCGCGGCCTTCCTGACCGGCGGCTACGAGCGGTGTGGTCCCTACGAGTCGCCGTGCTCCCGGACCGGCTTTCGCATCATCGACCCCTCGCCCTCCCCGGAAGTCGTCTCCGAGTGGTCGTTCCCCGTCCGCAGCCACGTCGCCAGCGAGGTCCACGACGTCGAACCGCTCCCCGGCGGCGGCTTTCTCGTCGCGGACATGGAACACGAACGCGTCGTCGTCGTCGAGGGCGGCGAGGTGACGTGGGAGTGGGAGGCGTCGACCCGGTACGACCCGCCCGCCGACCCGACGAAGGTCGACTGGCTCCACATCAACGACGTCGACCGCATCGGCGACGGCCGGTATCTGGTCTCGGTCCGGAACGCCAATCAGATTCTGCTACTCGAACGCGGCGAGGGCGTCGTCGAGGTGATAAACGAGGACCGGGACGGCGACGGCGTCGGCGACACGGACGTCCTGAACCACCAGCACAACCCCCAGTGGCTGGGCGACGGCGCGGTCCTCGTCGCCGACAGCGAGAACCACCGCGTCGTGGAACTCCATCGCGGGGACGACGGCCGGTGGCGGCCCGCCTGGACGCTGACCGGGGCCGGCGGCGAGGCGTTCGACTGGCCGCGGGACGCCGACAGGCTCCCGAACGGCCACACGCTCGTCACGGACACGCGGAACAGCCGCGTCCTCGAAGTGAACGAGACGGGCCACGTCTTCCGCGAGTACTCGATGAACTACCGACACCTGCCCTACGAGGCCGACAGCCTCCCGCACGGCGAACCCGTCGGCGGCGTCCGGTACGGCGTCGGCGCGTCGGCGACCGGCAACGCGGGACTCCCGGTTCTGACCCCGGCCCATCGCCTGTTGAGCGCCGCCGTCCGCGTCCCCCGCTGGTTCACCGAACTCCACCTGCTGGCGACGGTGCTCTCGCTCTGTCTCGTCGGCGTCGGCAGCGTCGTCCGCTGGCGGTCGGCCGACGGTCGCTGATCACAGCGTGACGAACAGCGAGAGGACGCCGAACGCCGCTCCGAGCAGCAGCGTCAATGCGAGCGCCAGCGCGACCCACGTCCGGCCGTTCCCGGGAACATCGGGCGTCTCCGAGGGGAAGTACGGCGAGAGCGGGTCGTTCGGATCCGGCTCCGTCATGGCTCGATCATCACAGGCTACTACCGGCGCGACCATAAACCGTGGTATCAGGGACGGAGACCCCGTGCGATCGCGGCTCCCTGGACCGAATATCTACCGCCGATCTCGACGCTGCCGGTGGATATCCGACGACGCCGGGCCATCTCGCCGGGGACGCCGGACAGTCCGTACGAACCCCCGACGCGTAAGCACCGGTTCGACGCCCGTCCCGGGACGGCGTCCCCACACCGTTATCCGTCCGCTCCGTCTGGCGACACCATGGAACGGACTCGGTGATGGTACGCGCTCGCCGTTCTCGCGGGAGTCGACGATCCCCGCCGATCCCGGGGCGCTCCGGATGCTGGCCGGCGGTCCGATTTTCCTGCTCGGCTCCGCCTTCTACTACGCCCTGTACCGGGAGCTACGCGCCGTTCGGGAGAGCGACACCCCCTGGGACCCGAACGTCCGCCTGTGGATTACGGGCGGCGTCTCGTTTTCCGCCCTCGGCGTTCTCCTGTTTCTGAACCCGCTGGTCCACTACGTCGCCGCCCTCTACCTGGTTCGTCGGTTCCGGAACCCGGCGCTGCCCGGGCCGACCCCCGAACACGAGTGACGGCGGGCGGCGTTTCCCGACGGCCCGCTCACGACTCCGACCGTCGCCAGAGCACGACGGTGTATCCGAGACCGACGACGAAGGCGAGCGAGAAGGCGGCGACGAGCCAGTCGGTGACCGGCGGTCCGACGCCCGCGAGCGAGGCGGCGTCGCCGACGGACTGGGCGACCCAGCCCGCGGCCATCGAGACGAACAGGGCCGCTCGCCGTCGGGGCCAGTCGCCCCGGCGGGACCGCCAGAGCGCACCGATCGTCACGAACGCCCACGCGACGATCATCCCCGCGTGAAACACCGGTCCGTCGGCCCACGAGACCATACCGCCGCTTCGACCGACCGGCTGAAAGCCCTTCGCTCTCGGTCGGAACCGCCGTGATTCTTGTATCTCCGTCCCGGACCGCCGCCACATGGCGGATTCGGGACCTCGGCCTCGACGACCGGCACTTCTCGTCCTCGTCGTCGCGAACTCGATCCCGCTCGTCGGCGTCACCGTCCGAGCGTGGGACGTCGCCGCCGTCCTCCTGTTCTACTGGCTGGAGACGGGGAGCGCCGTCTGCTGGGCGGCCGTGAAAGCCCTGTTCGCCGAACGCGGGCGGGCGTCAGACTGGTCGCCGTCGCTCCACGGACTCTCGCACAAGCGCGGCGGTGTCAGCGTCGACAGGCTTGGGGTCGCCGTCTACCCGCGGAATCTGGTGGCCGCGTTCGCCGCCGGCGCGCTCGCCGTCGTCTGGTTCGGCTACGGGGTCGCGTTCTCGACGGCGGGTGACGGCGGTCACTGGCTCGGTGGCGACGCGCTCGTGGTCGGCACGGTCGTCGTCGGCGTCGCCACGGCGTTCGTCGGGCGGGGTCTCGCGTTCTGGACCGGCTATCTGGGCCGATCCCGGTACGAGGACGTCACCCCGGGCGTCTCGCTCCGCGAGCCACTCGGCTACGTCGTCGGCCTCGGGGGCGTCCTCGCCGTCGGGCCGGCGGCCGTCTCGACGCGACTGGGATGGGCCGTCGCCGCCGTCGTCGCCGTCAGACTCGCGTTCGCTTTCGTCGCCCACGGTCGGACGAGTCGAGGCGGATCGAGGGGGCGTTCGCACCGCTTCTCGGCGACGGGTCGCGCTCGTTCGACCCGATCGACGTGCCGACGGGAGCGCCGACGTTCGAGACCCGGTCCCAGTCGCGAGCGGTCGCGCTCGCCGGGGTGCTCCGCGGACTCGCGTATCCGCGGCTGGTCGTCGCCTACGCGCTCTTCGGCGTCCTCGTCTGTGGACTCCTCGCGGGCGGCGACGTGCGCACGCCCGCCCTGATCGTGGGGTGTTTCCTCCTGCCGCTGGTGGCCGTCGCCGTCGGCGTGACCGTCGTCGACCGCGTCGTCGGCTACGGTCGCATGGAGTATCGCCTCTACGACGGGGTCGTCGTGGGCTACGACGAGTGGCTCGACGAACCTCAATGGGCCGTCGACTACGCCGACGTCGAAGGGGTCACTCGACGCCGGAGCCCGGTGGACCGACTGCTCGGGGAGACGAGGCTTGTCCTCGAACTCGCCGACCGGAGCGCCGTCCGTCTCCGCTATCCCGCCGACTCCGCGGCGCTCTACGAAACCATCGACGGGCGCGTCCGGTGAACGTCGCCCCTCGCGAAACCACCCGTTTCTGGATATCGCTAACTTTTAGGCCAGCCTAAACTCCCTGGACGTACGAATGAGCGCTGACCCCGACATCTGCGTCGTCGTTCCGACCATCCGTGAGTACGAGTGTATGCGTACCTACTTCGAGAACGCGCGGGATCACGGTTTCGACCTCGATCGGCTGTTCGTCGTCCTCGTCACGGAGGACTTCTGTGACTCCGAAGGGATGCGTGCGATGCTGGACGAGGAGGGCGTTTCCGGCGCGGTCTTCGACGGGCGAGCGCGCGAGCAGTGGTTCGACGACTACGGCGTGTCGGACTACGCCCAGCTCGTCCCCGAGGCCAGCCACGCCCAGACCTCGTTCGGGCTGCTCTACCTCTGGGCGAACGAGGCTTTCGACTACGGCTTCTTCATCGACGACGACACGCTTCCCCACCCCGACCACGACTTCTTCGGGACGCATCTCGCGAACCTCCACTACGAGGGCGAACTGACGTCGGTCGGCTCCGACGAGCAGTGGGTGAACGTCCTCTATCAGGGCGACAACGACCTCTACCCGCGGGGCTACCCGTACGCCGCAATGGACGAGACGGTCGAGGTCGGGACCGAACGCGTCGACGACGTGGTCGCGTCCCAGGGGCTCTGGACGAACGTCCCGGATCTCGACGCCGTTCGCATCCTGATGGACGGCGACCTCCGCGGACAGGCACAGACGCGGACCGAAGCCGACGACTTCGGCGAGGACTTCGTCGCCGCCGACGGCAACTACCTCACCGTCTGTTCGATGAACCTCGCCTTCGAGCGCGAGGTCGTCCCGGCGTTCTACCAGTTGCCGATGGACGACAACTCCTGGAACGTCGGCCGCTTCGACGACATCTGGTCGGGCGTCTTCCTGAAGCGCGCCTGCGACGTCCTCGGCAAGCAGGTGTACAACGGCGCGCCGCTCTGCGAGCACAACAAGGCACCCCGCTCGACGTTCGACGACCTGCAAAACGAGGTCGCCGGCCTCGAACTCAACGAACACCTCTGGGAGGTCGTCGACGACGCCGGCGCGGACGCGGACTCCTACGCCGGGGTCTTTCGCGCCATCGCCGACGAACTCGTCGCCGGCGACTGGAGCGACTGGAACAACGGCGCGTTCCTGAACTACTGCGGGGAGTACATGCACGACTGGCTCGACTGTCTGGACGCGGTCGAGTCGGAGTCGGTCGACCGCCCGCTGCCGGCCGACGACTGAGACGCGAACCACAAGGGTTTAGTTTATTTAGGGTGGCCTAAAACTATGGAACGAGAGGATCATCTCACTCGGCGACGGATACTGGAGACGGCCGCTGTCGGCTCGTTGGCCGGCCTGGCCGGCTGTTCGGGGCTCTCGGACGTGCTAGGTGGTAACGGCGGCGAGTCCGGCGGGAACGGCGGTGGGAACGGTGCCGGCGGCGCTGGCGACGCTGGCGGCGCTCAGACCGTGGAGGTTCCGTCCCTGACCGCGTTCCGCGGATCGGGCGTGCTCGCGGAGGGCCGACCGGCCCCCGAGGGGACCTCTATTCAGGACCTGCCGGATCTGTCGGGCTCGCTGAACCTCTACATCGGCGGCGGAGAGGGTGGCATCTACTACCAGTTCGTCGAGATGCTCCAGGACATCTACCCCGAGTTCCAGGTGTTCGCGAGCAGCGCGGCCTCGTCGTCGCTCGCCCAGACGGTCGTCGAGGAGGTCGACGCCGGGTCGCCCCAGGCCGACGTCTTCTGGTCCATCGACGCCAGCTCGCTCGGCTTCGTCGCGGACAACGACGCCTACGAGTCGCTTCCCAGCGACGTCGTCGACCCCGTCCCGACGAGCTTCCGTGGCGGTGACAACGCCTGGGTCGGCGTCGCGGGCCGGGCGCGGAGCGTCCCCTACAACACCGATCAGCTGAGCGAAGACGACATCCCCACCAAGGTACAGGAGTTCCCCGAGACCGAGGCGCTGCAGGGGACGATGGGGTGGGCCCCGACCTACGGCGCGTTCAAGTCCTTCGTGACGGCGATGCGGATTCTCAGGGGACCCGAGGCGACTCGGCAGTGGCTGGTCTCGATGCGCGAGGCGGGCGTCGAGCGCTACCCCAACGAGTTCGTCGTCTCCCAGCAGGTGTCGGACGGCGCGCTCGCCGCCGGCTTCGCCAACCACTACTACGCGATGCGGGTGAAAAACCAGCGACCCGACGCGCCGATCGACCTCGCGTTCACCGAGGGCGACGCGGGCGGCCTCGTCAACGTCGCGGGCGCGCTCCGGATCCAGGGCACCGAGAAGGACGAACTGGTGAACAACTTCATCCGCCACCTGCTTTCGGCCGAAGCACAGGAGTTTTTCACGACGGTCAGTTTCGCCTACCCGATGATTCCCGGCGTCGAACCCGTGGGCGGCCTGCCGACCATCGACCAGCTGAACCCGCCGGACATCGACCTCTCGGAACTGTCCGACATCGAGCCGACGCTCGAACTCATGCGTGAGGCCGGCGTGCTTGGATGAGCGTTCGAGCGTGGGTCGCATCGGTCGGTGACCGCATCTCGGGAGACGAGACGACGGCCCTGGGGACCGGCCTGACGCTCCTCGCCGCGGCCATCGCTGCCGCGCTCGTGCTCCCGCTCGGCTGGCTCGTCGTCGACGTGGCGGGCCTCGGGTCGCGCGCGCTCGAACTCACCGTCGCGCCGACGACGCTCCAGGTTCTCGTCCGGACCGTCGGGCTGGTCGCCGTCGTCACCGCCGCGAGCGTCGTCATCGGGGTGTTGCTCGCGATGCTCACCGTCCAGGCCGCGATTCCGTTCCGCCGGTTCTGGACGGTCGTCGCCGCGCTCCCGCTGGCGGTTCCGAGTTACCTCGGCGCGTTCGCCGCCGTCTCGGCGTTCGGTCCGCGCGGCGCGTTCGCCGGCGTGCTCGCCCCGCTGGGCGTCCAGCAGGTGCCGACGATTTACGGGTTCACCGGCGCGGCCATCGTGCTCACGCTGTACACGTATCCGTACGTCTTCCTCACGACGCGAGCCTCGCTGCTCTCGATGGACGCCTCGCTCGTCGAGGCGGCCCGAACGCTCAACGCCGGGCGCTGGGAGGCGTTTCGGCGGGTCACGCTCCCGCAGATCACGCCCGGCGTCGCCGCCGGCGCGCTGCTGGTCGCGCTCTACACGCTCTCGGATTTCGGCACGCCCAACATCATGCGCGTGGAGGTGTTCACCCAGTTCATCTACGCCCGATACAACGCGTTCATGCGGGACTACGCCGCGCTCCTCTCGATCCAGCTGTTTGCCGTGACGACGGTCATCCTCGCCATCGAGTCCCGCATCGGCATCGACGAGTCGGGGGCCTACGCGAGCAGCGGGAACCGCGGCACTGTCGACCTGAGCCTCGGGCGGTGGCGCTACGCCGCGATGCTCGTCCCCGCCGCGGTCGGACTGGCGGCGATCCTGCTCCCGGTCGGCATCTTCGGGACGTGGCTCCTCCGCACCGGCCCCGGCTACGCTACCGGATCGATGGCCTTCTCGTGGTCGTTCGGCTGGAACTCCGTCTACGTGTCGCTGCTGGCGGCCGGCGGCGCGGTGCTCGTGGCGCTCCCCATCGCCTTGCAGTCGGCCGGCTCCGACTCCCGCCTGGCCGCGCTCGCGGACCGCGCGCCGTACATAGGGTACGCGACGCCGGGCATCGTCCTCGCCATCGCGCTCGTGAGCTTCAGCCTCGACGTCCTGCCCCCGCTGTACAAGACGATCCCGCTGCTCGTGTTCGCCTACGTCGTCCGGTTCATGCCCCAGGCCATCGGTGCCATCAGGACGTCGGCGTTGCAGGTGGACCCGCGGCTGGTCGAAGCGGCACGGACCCTCGGCCGGTCGCGGTTCGACGCCTTCCGGTCGATAACGCTGCCGCTCATCCTGCCGGGGGTCGCGACGGGCGCGGCACTCGTCTTTCTCACGACGATGAAGGAACTCCCGGCGACGCTCCTGCTCCGCCCGCTCCGGTTCGACACGCTGGTCACCTACATCTGGCGCGTCCAGGAGGCGGGGCTGTACGGACAGGCGGCCGTGCCCGCGCTCGTCCTGGTCGTCGTCTCCGGCCTCTCGATGGCCGTCATACTGGCCCAGGAAGGCGGCCAGGACACCTGATACCGATATGCGCCGTCGACCGACTCGACTCGCGACGGTCGCGCTCGCCGCCGTCGGTGCGCTCCTCGTCTGGGCGATCTCGACGCAGGTGTTCCCCTATCACTCGCTGAATCACGACGAGGGCGTCTACCTCCAGCAGGCCGCGATGCTCCTCGACGGGCGACTGACCCTCCGCCCGCCGGTCGAGGACGCCCTCCGGCCGTGGTTCTTCGTCGAGGACGGCGACCGCCTCTATCCGAAGTACACGCCCGTCCCCGCCGCGATGTTCGCCGTCGGTCGACTGTTCGGCGGCTATCGGCTCGCGCTCGCCGGCATCGCCGCGGCCAACGTCGCCCTCGTCGTCGGCGTCGCCCGCGAGGCGTTCGATCGGCCGACGGGTCTCCTCGCCGGCGGGTTCCTCCTCGCGTCGCCGCTGTTTCTGATCGACTCGTCGGTCTTTCTCCCGTACGCGCCGACGACGCTGTTGAACCTCCTGTTCGCCTTCGGCTACCTGCGCGCGGACCGCACCGACGACTACCGGTGGGCGGCCGTCGCCGGCGCGGCCGTCGGACTCGCCTTCTTCGCCCGCCCCTACACGGCGGTCCTGTTCGCGCTCCCGTTCATCTGTCACGCGCTCTGGACGCTCGCCGCCGACCGGCGCGCGGCGCTCCCGCGGCAGGCCGTCGTCGCGGCGCTCGGGCTGGCCGGCGTGGGCGTCGCTCTCGCGTACAACGCCGCCGTGACGGGGTCGCCGTGGCGCTTCCCCTACGAGGCGTTCGCACCGCTCGACGGCCTCGGCTTCGGTCAGCGACGGATCCTCGACCACGACGTCCGCTACACGCCCGAGTTGGCCCTGCGCGCGAACCGCGAGGTGGTCGAACTGTTCTTCACGGAGTGGGTCGCGGGCGGCGTCTTCGGTGCCGCGCTCGCGGCCGTCGGCGTCGCCCGGACCGTTCGCGACCGACTGACGCCGCGGACGGCGGCGCTCGCCGGCCTGTTCGTCTCGATACCGGTCGGCAACGTCTACTTCTGGGGGAACTTCAACGTCCTCGGCGACGTCGACCAGGCCGGCGACGGCCTCGTCTCCGTGCTCGGGCCGTACTACCACTTCGACCTGCTCCTCCCGACGGCGGTGTTCGCGGCGGTGGGGGCGCTCTGGGCCGCTCGCGCCGTCCACCGACGCCTCGCCGCCCGTCTCGACCGACGGGTAGCCCGGACGGCGGCCGTCCTCGTCCTCGTCGCGTCCGCGGGCGCGGTGGGCGCGGTCGCGGCCGACGACCTCGATCAGCGCGTCGACGAGAACGCGGCCGTCACGGCGACGTACGAGGACGCCTACGCGCCGTTCGAGGGGGCGTCCCCGCGAACTCGCTCGTTCTGGTCCCGGACCCGTACGGCGACTGGCTCAACCACCCCTTCCAGCCGCTACGCAACGACCCCGGCTTCGACGGCCGGGTCGTCTACGCCCTCGACGACGACCCCTTCGAGGTAGCGGACGCCTTCCCCGACCGGCGACTGTACCGCTACGGTTACCGGGGCGCGTGGGCCCCGTACGAGGGGTCGCCCGACGCGGCCCGCCTCCAGCGCGTTCGTGACGTCTCCGGGTCGAACGTGCGCCTCGACACGGCGCTCGGCGTTCCGGACGGGGCGCTCGGCGTGTCCGTCCGCGTCGCCACCGACGAGGGGAGCGCCTACTACGTCGCCCCGAACGTCTCGGACTCCTCGAGGTCGACCTGACGATTTCGGACGGCCGGATACGGGCGTCGGGCGACGTCCGTCCCGTCGACGAGGGGACGCTCGCCGTCGACGGCCGGGACGTCGTCCGCCTGACCGCGTTCGTCGACTACGGCCCCGCCGGGGGTTCACCTACCGGTTCGACCTCCCGGTGGACGTCGACGACGGCCGGGTGCGCGCGCTGACGCCGCGCGTCGAACGCTGTCGGAACGCCCGCGCCTGCGGCGGTGCAGCGACGCACGTCCCCGAGTCGGCCCCCGACGGCGTCTTCGTCCGGTCCGAGCTGGTCGCGACCGAACCGAACGCCTAAGTTTAGGCCTGCCTAATTCGTCGACGAATGCAGCTAACTCGACGTGACGCACTCGTGGCGCTCGGAGCGGCCGGCGTCGCCGTCGGCGGCGGTGGCGCGGTGCTCCTCTCGGCGGATCGGGACGCGGCCGAAGAGGCGGACGGTCCGCTCGGCGACGCCGCGGCGACGACGCTCGTCGCCGCCGCGGAGGTGCTCTACCCCTCCGCCGTCGAGGACGTCGAGACGTTCGTCACGGAGTACGCCCGGGGGCGGGCGGCCGACCAGCCCGCCCACGCCGCCGGCGTCGCGGACGCGGTCGCCTACCTCGACGACTACGCCCGCGCCTGGCACGACGAGCCGTTCGCCGCGCTCGACCCGTCGCGTCGGCGGGAGGCCTTACACCGCATGGACGCCGACAGCGCCGACCCGGACCCGGAGGGGTCCGACGTCGAACGCGTCCGGTACTACGTCGTCGACGAACTGCTCTTCGCGCTCTACTCCTCGCCGACGGGCGGTGAACTCGTCGGCATCGAGAACCCCCGTGGCTACCCCGGCGGCACCGCGAGCTACCGGCGCGGGCCGACGTCGTAGCCGTCGCGGACGACGGACCGGCTTCGGCGGACGTTTCGGCGAAACCACAGGAACTATGTTATTTTAGGCCAACCTAAAATCCGATGCACCCTCGAATCCACGACGGGGCGGGTGCCGGTCGTCGGCGGCGTGTGTCGTGGTCGCCCTCCGGCGGCGGTGCCGCTCTCCCCGCTTCGACCGGTCGCGCGGGGTGGTCTCCGTGGTCGGCGTGACGCTCGCCGAGATCCGGCGACACGTCGAGTCCCTCGCCTGCGACGACGGGACGTACTACGTCGTCTGCGGGCGGACGGGCGACCGACCCGTCCCGGCCGCCGGCAAGCGCTTTGCGAGTCGGGCGACCGCACGGAGCGCCGCCCGCGCGACCGAACAGTATCGGACGGCGCTCCGGCGATACGACCCGCAGTCGCCGTACTACGACCTGATCGTCTGTCAGACGACGGGGGCCACGACGCCGGCGGCGCGGTCGGAGCGACGGCCGTCGGGAGCGGCGGCCGACACGCTCTCCGATCCCGTCCTCCGCGACGCGAACCCGGGACCCGGACGGCGGCGTCTCGTCGAGTTCTGTCACAGCGTGGCGGCGGCGGTGTTCGAGGCGCTCTCGGACGCCGGCCACGACGCCGTCGAAACGGCCGTCATGGACGCGTATTTCGACCTCGCCGAGAGCGTCGTCGACCCCGACGACCTCTGTCTCTGCCTGCTCGAAAGCATGGCCGAGACGCTCGACGCGCGGTTGACGCCGGTCGAACTGGCCGACCTCCTCGCGGACGCCGCGACGCGAATCGCGCCGGCCGAAGCCGACGACGACCCGGTGTCGGCGACGTTCGCGCACCTCGTGGAACGCGGGCTACTCGGGGAGTTCACGCTGTCGCCGTGGTCGGTCGACCTCGACGGCGGCACCCGGTCGGTCGCCGTTCGGATCTCGGACTACGCGCTGTCACCGCGGCGCGGGCGCCTCCCCGTGTTGCCAATCGTGTTCGATCTGTGTCGGCGACGGCCCGAGTGGCCCCTCTCGTCGCTCCGGGTCGTCGACGCCGACGACGCGTGGCGGATCACGCTCGTCCTCGCGAGGGAGGCCGAACCGGAAACGCCCGCGAGCGTCCCCATCCAGTCTCGCCGATGACCGACTCGTCAGACGCGCACGCGAGCGAGTCCGGGCCGAACGGGCCGCCGTCGGCGCGAAGCGCCGGGCGTTCGAGGCGTTCGTCGACCGCGTCGCGGACCTCCCGGCGACGTCGACACCGCCCGCCTCGACGCCGCCTGCGCGTCGTGTCAACGAGCCGTCCGGGACCAGCTGGTGTGGAGGGCGTGAGACCCCTCTTCGTCGCCTCCCCGGACGCTCCGTTTTCCTCGCAGGGAGAGTTTTAATTGCCGTGGCCGAATGGTCGCTATCGAGGTGAACCACCGGTGATCGAGACGCCCGCGCACGGACCGGCCGTCTCCGGACGCGGAACGCGGCGACGCGGCCGCCTGACGGGACGAGGTGCGCCATGAGCGACCGACGTGACGCGGACGTGGAGTTCCAGATGGGGTCGACCGGCCGTTCGGCTCGAATCGTGGAGGAGCGCTGCTGGACGCCGCCGAGTCGACGTATCCGCCCGACCGGTATCTGGCGTCGGTCCGCGGCGTGACGTTCACCCGACTGCTCGTCGGCGGGTTCCTCGCGCTCGCCGCTCTCGACTACGTCCGCGTCGACATGACGGCGACGCCGGTTCCGTTCAACTACCCGTACTACGTGACCCTCGTCCACCTGCCCGTCGCGTTCGTGATGCTCGAACGCTACTACGACGTCCTCGCGGAGGTCCGGGACGAACTCGTTCATCTCGCCGGCGGGCCGTCGATGGAACGGGCGTACGACCTGGACGTCGACGTCCCCGACCCCGAAGCCGTCGCGACGGCCTACGACGCCGTCCTGAACCGGGCGTTCCATCCGCTTGCCCTCGGTGTCGGGGGCGTCGTCGGCGCTGGCGTGATGTTCGCGCTCGGCGTCCGGGTGTCGCTGTTCGCCGCCTATCCACACACGCTGACGCTCCTCGCGCTCGGGGCCGCCCACGGGCTCTTTCTCGCGCCGTTTCTCGGAACGCTCGTGTTGGCCTCCCGGATGACCAGCTCGTTCATCCAGAACGTCGACAGCCTCGATCCCGACGGCGTCGGCGGGTATCGCCGCATCGGTGACGCGTCGGTGACGCTCGTCGTCTACGGCGTCGTGTTGATGACTTTCGACTTCGTCACGGCGTCCAGCGTCACCTTCGTCCCCGGGCTCGACGCCCGGATCGCAGTGTTCGGGGCGTACGGGGTCGTCCTCGCGGTCATGATCGGCCTCACCCTCCTGACGACCCACCTCATCCGGAGTCGCCTGCTGACGATTCGCGACCGGAAACTCGCGATCATCCGGTGGAACTTCCGGCAGGCAGAACAGGGGTTCTGGACCGCCCACGCCGACGGGGAGTCGACCGACGAAGCGGCCCTGGACGTCGTCGCGATGGCGACGATGTACGACCAGTTGGCCGAGATGAACATGTGGCCGATAAACGTCGCCTCCGCGATCAAGTTGGCCGCGAGCGTCACCACGTCGCTGGTCGTCGTCGGCCTCGACCTCGGGTGGCTCTCGATCCCCGTCTGAGATGGACGCCCGACGGCTCCGCGCGCGACGCTCGTGGGGGTCCCGATGAGCCCCCGCGCCGTCGACCGGCTCCGAACGGCGCTCCGGCGTCGCCTCGCACCGCCGCCGGAGACTTCTCTCGCCGCGTATGCGTGCGTTCGCGGCGCTCGCTTGCTCGGCGAGCTGTCCGACGGCGGGGGCGACACGTCCGTCCCGGGGGTCACGGTCCGGGACCGGACGATCCGCGGCTCCGACGCCGACGTCCCCGTCCGGTGGTACCGCCCGCCGGGGGACGCCGACCGGCGCCCGGTTACGATCTTCCTCCACGGCGGGGGTGGATCACCGGCGGCCTCGACACGAACCAGCGCCTCTGTGCGTCGCTCGCCCGCGAGACCGGGCGCACCGTCGTCGCCGTCGACTACCGACTCGCCCCCGAACACCGGCACCCCGCCGCGCTCCGCGACTGCGAACACGTCCTCGACTGGATCGACGCGAACGGGCCGGCACACGGCCTCGACACCGACTCGGTTCGGCTGTTCGGGGCGAGTGCCGGCGGGACGCTCGCCGCCGCACTGCACAGCGATCCGGCGGCCGCGCCCTCGTTGCCCGTCGAACAGCAGACGCTCGTCTATCCGCCGCTCGATCCGGCGTTCGACGCGCGGCGGCGCTCGGTCGGTCCGCTCCGGCGGGCGTCGCGTCCCCTGATCGAGGCGCTCTGGGACCTCTATCTCCCCCGGACGCCGACCGGACGACGCCGCGAGTGGCTCCCCTCCGTACGACCCGATTCGACGCCGTGCCGCCGACGACGGTGGTCACGTGCGGATTCGACCCGCTCCGCGCCGAGGGGCGGGCGTACGCCCGGGCGCTCGCCGCTGCCGAGGTGCCCGTCGCCCACGTCGACTTCCCCCGCTTCCCCCACGGCGCGCTCACGTTGCTCCCGCGGATCAGTCGAGCGCGGACGGTGGCCGTGCTCCGACGGATTCTCGCCGCGTCGCCGACCGGATAGAAAGTCCCGCACGTGGCAGTACAAACTTACGCGTCGCGGCCCGATCCCCGAACGATGAGCGACACCACGGCCGAAGCGGCCGACGAACTGCGAACAGTCTCCGTCGACGGCGGGCGTCGCGTGTCGTACGCGACGTACGGGGACCCGGACGGCACGCCCGTCGTGTTCCTGCACGGGACGCCCGGCTCGCGCCGGCTGGGCGCGCTGTTCGACGCCGCTGCCGGGCGGAGAGGGGTGTGCCTGGTGGCTCCCGACCGCCCGGGATTCGGCGCGTCGTCGCCCTGGCCGGACCGGGCGCTCGACGACACCGCGGCCTTCCTCGCGCCCGTCCTCGACGACGCCGGCGTCGACGCAGCACCCGTGGTCGGCTTCTCCGGCGGCGGGCCGCACGCTCTCGCGATGGCGGCCGCGGAGCCGACGCGCGTCGACGCCATCTCCCTCGTCGCGAGCGCGGTGCCGCCGTCGGTCGAGTCCGACCCGCCGTGGAGCCGACGGCTGGTCGCGGCGCTCGCCGACCGCACCCCTCGTTTGCTCGGTGTGACCCTCCGATTCCAGGCGGCGATCGCGGCCCGCTCCTCGCCCGCGTTCGTCGCCTCACAGTACACCGCGGACGAGCGCGAGGTGCCGGGCGACGTCGCGGAGACGGTCAAGCGAGATTTCCTCGAAGGATTCGACGCGGGCGCGAGCGGCGCTGTGACCGAGTTCGACCTGCTGTCGACTCCTGGGTCGACCTGCTCGACGACGTCGACTGTCCCGTTTTCCTCCGGCACGGCGACGCCGACGCCACTGTCCCGGTCGACGGCGCACGTCGACTCCACGAGCGACTGGGACGGAGTCGGTTGACCGTCCTCGAGGACGCCGACCACCTGGCGACGCTCCGCCGGAGTCGGGCGGCCGTCCTGGACGCGTACACCGGAGTGTCGGAGACGCCCGCTCCCAGGACTGCGGGTCGACGGCGTTCAGCGCCGCCATCTCGCCGTCGGTCAGCGAGAGTCGCGAAGCGGCGACGTTCGATTCGAGGTGGTCGACGCTCGACGTCCCCGGAATCGGGAGCGTCACGTCCGAGTGGTGGAGGAGCCACGCGAGGGCCACCTGCCGGCGGGTGGCGTCGTGGGCGTCCGCCACCTCCTCGAGGGTGCCGGCGACGCCCTCTTCGTCGACCGTGTACATCGGGCCCCAGGGGATGAATCCGACGTCGTACGCCTCGCAGGCCCGGAGGACGTCCTCGTCGTCGCGGTTGCCGACGTTGTAGCGATTCTGGACCGTCGCGACGTCGACGATCTCCCGCGCCGTCTCCAGCTGTTCGACGGTGACGTTCGAGAGGCCGACGTGACGTATCTGGCCGGCGTCTTTCATCTCGGCGAAGGCGTGGATCGAGTCCTCGAAGTCGACGTCCGGGTCCGGACGGTGGAACTGATAGAGGTCGATGGTGTCGGTCCCGAGTCGGTCGAGGCTACAGAGCACCTGATTGCGGAGGTAGTCCGGATCGCCGTGGGGGAGCCAGTCGCCGTCGCGGTTGCGGAGCAGGCCGGCCTTCGAGGCGACGACGGCGTCGTCGCCGCCGAGTTCCTCGCCGAGGAGGCGTTCGCTGACGCCCGGCCCGTAGGAGTCGGCGGTGTCGACGAAGTCGATGCCGAGGTCGACGGCCCGGCGGACGACGGCCCTGGCCGCTCGCTCGTCCGCCGGCGGCCCGATGATGTCCTCGCCGGTCAGCCGCATCGCTCCGAAGCCGAGTCGGTGGACCGTCAGGTCGCCGCCGACGTCGAACGTGTCGCTCTCGTTTCCGTCAGTCATCGTCCGCCGTTGGTGGCTCCAGTCACTAAACTCCCCGAACCGACTCCCGACGTCGGTCGCGCTCCTCCCGGTCGGCGTCGGTCGCTCGGAGCGTTCGGATCGCTCGGGCCGTCCGCTGACCGTCGACGGCGGTCCCGGAAGCGCGCTCGGGACGCGTTCGGATTCGTGCCGACGCTCCCGCGGCACGTCGCTGTCGGCCGTGTCGCCGCAAAACCGCAGACGCTCACAGTGACGCGTGAACACGCCTCATTCCGGCGGGGTTCACTGGATACGGCATTTTTAATACCCTCCGTAGAATCACTTCGAACGACCCTTATGAGCACTGAGCGACATTACGAGCGAGAGTTCGTTCGCACGTTCTTCACGTCGCCGACCGCGGTGGAAGGCGAAGACGACTCGGCCAAGATGATTCGGAGCGCCGCCCAACTCGAAGGCATGCGCGCGCCGGACGTCTGGGTACCGGACAACGAGGATGCGACGGCCCCGAACATGCGCGACGAGGGCGCACAGAACATCATCGACGTCGTCGCCGAATACGGCGCTGACTTCCCCGGCGAGATCCACCCGCGCATCGAGTGGTTCCGCGAGGACCCTCGACACGCTATCAGGGATTCCAGTACATGATGGAGATCGCCGACCCCGACAACGGCGCTGTCGACCACATCGACGGCTTCGTCATCCCGGAAGTCGGCGACATCGACGACTGGAAGAAGGCCGACGAGTTCATCACCATCATCGAAGACGAACACGGTCTCGAAGAGGAAGCCTCTCGATGTCGGTCATCATCGAGAGCGGCGAGGCCGAGCTCGCGATGGGCGACCTGCGCGAGGAGATGGGCAAGCCGTCGAACAACCTCGAACGCCTGTTCATGCTGGTCGACGGCGAAGTCGACTACACGAAGGACATGCGCGCCATGACGCTGACGATCCGACTCGCTTGCCGGGGCAAGACGACGACCGCGGCCAGAATCGACGCTACGGTCGCCCACCTGCCGAGTTCCGTCTGGGGGACGATGTCGCCGAATCCGACGGTGGAGAGCGTCACGACGGTGTAGTAGAACGCGTCGCCGAACGTCGTCACCTCGGGGTTTGTCGCGTGTTCGGCGCTGTAAAACAGGCCGGCGGACGCGGACAGCAACACCAGAACCGTCAACAGCAGTTTCATCGCCCGGAGCGTGTTGTCCGAGACGGTACCGAAGAAAAACGTCGCGTCCTGCGTGAAGCGGTAGAACCGGAGGACGCGCACGATGCGGACCACGCGAAGGAAGCCGACGTTCAACGCCGCGACCGGCGTCGGGAGGACGACCACCAGCACCGTCGGGAGGATCGCGATCAGGTCGACCAGCGTGTAGCCGTTCAGAAACTCCGCCGTCCTGTCGCGCGCTCCATACAGGCGTAACACGTACTCGACGAGGAACACGGCGGCGATGCCGACTTCGAGATTCCACAGCAGGGGCCGGTATTTCGCCGCGGCCGGGTACGTCTCGACGACGAAGATGGCGACGAACACCAGATTCAACGCCAGCAGCGCGACGTCGATGCTCTTGCCGAGTATCGTTCGATGGTCCAGCAGATAGAACTGGATCTGCTCCCGAAAGTTCCCTTCGTCCGGAACGGACGCCTCGCTCTCCATACCGGGCGTTGTGGGCGGGCGCTTATAGAACTGCGAGGCGAAACACTGGGATTTCGCCGCCGGGGCGCTCCGGCGGACGACGCGAGAATGGAACGCTCGTGAACGTGGACCGATCGAAACGAACTGTCGGGCCGATCCGCTGGTGGACCGAGACGCCGGTAGCGACGGCCGACGGAGCGGGCCAACGGGTTCTCCCGCCGCAGCGATCCTGGATGGTGTTTGATCCCATAAACCACGTTATATTCAAACTATAACCAATATATTATCCATTTTTCGGATAGATAGTAACATACTTGGGAATCGATCCGACTCTGATTGGATATGGAAGGCAAGAGTCAGAGTAGCACACACGGGGAGGAGTTCTCACGGGTCCTCTCGAAGAAGGACATCTTCGTCCTCGCGTTCGGCGCGATGGTCGGGTGGGGATGGATTATCCAGTCGGGGTACTGGATCGACGAAGGAGGCGTCACGGGGTCGATTCTGGCGTTCGTCCTCGGCGGCTCGATGGTCGCCGTCGTCGGCCTCGTCTACGGCGAACTCGCGTCGGCGATGCCGTTCGTCGGCGGCGAACACGTCTACAGCATGCGGGCGCTCGGTCCCCTCGGATCGTTCGTCTGTACGTGGTCGCTCATTCTCGGGTACGTCGGCGTCGTCGTCTTCGAGGTGGTCGCCCTCCCGTCCGCACTCGCGTACATCGTCCCGAATTTCAACGCGATTCCGCTCTACACCGTCGCCGGTGAGACCGTCTACGGGACGTGGGTCCTCGTCGGCGGCACCGGCGCGATCGTGATGACTTACCTGAACTATCGCGGCGTGCGCCCCGCGGCGCAGTTCCAGTCGATCCTGACGCTCGTCATCTCGCTCGCGGGCGTGACGCTCGCCATCGGTGCCGTCGCGAACGGGCAGGCACCGCAGACGCCGCCGTTCGCCGGCGCGGGCATGGCCGGCGTCTTCACCGTCGCCATCATGACGCCGTTCATGTTCGTCGGATTCGACGTCATCCCGCAGGCGGCCGGTGAGGCCGACGTGTCGCCGAAGTTCCTCGGCCTCTTCATCGCCGTCTCGGTGTCGGTCGCGGCCGCCTTCTACATCCTCGTCATCTGGGCCTCCGGGCAGGCGATGCCCGGCCCCGCCCTCGTCGAGAGCCCGCTTCCGGCCGCCGCCGCCATGGAAGCGCTGTTCGACAGCGCGCTCGTCGGCCGAATCATGGCGCTCGCCGGTCTCGCCGGCATCATGACGAGCTGGAACGCGTTCATGCTCGGCGCGAGCCGCGCCACCTACGCGCTCGCCGAATCCGGGATGTTGCCGTCGTCGCTGGCGGCGGTCCACCCCGAGTACGAGACGCCCTCCGTCGCGCTCGGCCTCATCGGTGGGCTGTCGATGTTCTCCCCGCTGTTCGGCGAGCAGATGCTCGTCTGGATCGTCAACGCGGGCGGCCTCGGCATCGTCGTCGCGTGGGTGCTCGTCGTCGTCTCGTTTTTCGTGTTGCGCTACCGCGAACCCGAGATGGACCGCCCGCTCGAACTCCCCTTCGGCTACGGCGTCGGTGCCGTCGCCCTCGGGCTGACGCTGTTTTTCGTCACGCTCTACCTGCCCGGGTCGGCGTCCGCGCTCTCGTGGCCGTTCGAGTGGGGGATCGTCCTCGTGTGGGTCGTCCTCGGCGCGGGGATGTACGCCTGCTCCGACGGTGAGGTGTCCGATAACGCCGCCACGCCGGAATCCGGCCCCGAACTGCTGGACGACCAGCGCGGCCCGCGCTCGGTGCGAAAATTTTTCAGCCGCCTGGAGCTAGCGGTAGCCGTGGATTCCCCGTTCGACGTGCTCCGGATCGACCCGACCGCGGATGAAGAGGAGATAGAGCAGGCGTATCGGCGACGCGTGCTCGAGACCCATCCCGACCGGGGCGGCTCCACGAGCGAATTTCAGCTGGTCAGGACGGCGTACGAGGACGTCGTCTCCGGGCGATACGGCGACCCGGACGCCGGCGGCAACGGCGTCGAAGAGCCCCCGGAGCGGACGGATCCGAAAGTCGAGTATCTCAACTACGAGGCCCTCGACGACTTCGGGTGGAGCCTCGACGACGACGACCTGTTCGAGAAGGCGTCCGCGGCCGACCTCGACGCGGAGGACTACGGCCGATTCCTCGTCGAACCGAACGAGACGCTCCTCCAGGCCGCCGAGAACCGCGGATTCAAGTGGCCCTACGCCTGTCGCGGCGGTGCCTGTGCCAACTGCGCCGTCGCCATCTGCGGCGGCGAGATGTCCATGCCCGGCGACCACATCCTCCCCGCGGAGCTGACCGACCGCGGGATTCGGCTCTCCTGTGGCGGCACGCCGACGACCGAGGAGTTGCAGGTGGTCTACAACGTGAAGTCGCTGCCGAACCTCGACGAACTCCGGTTGCCACCTCACCCGTTCGAACTGGCGCACGGGCGCGGCTGAACGCGGCCGGCCGAGCGAAGGGATTTGGGTGCCGCCCTCGAACGGATCGGTATGGACGACTTCCACCTGCCGGCGGCGACGCGCGTGGGACGCGTCGCCCTCCGCGTCAACTCGCTCGACGACGTCCTCCCGTTCTACCGCGACGTCCTCGGCCTCGACGTCCGCCGCGACGGCACGACGGCCCGTCTGCTCGCCGGCGACGACGCGCTGCTCGTCCTCTCGGAGGACGACGACGCCCCCGCGCGGTCCCCCGACGAAGCGGGGCTGTTCCACCTCGCGATTCGCGTCCCCGACCGCGCCGCCCTGGCCGACGCCCTCGGACGCGCCCGCGCCGCCGACGAGTCGCTCACGGGGGCGTCCGACCACCTCGTGAGCGAGGCGCTCTACTTCCGCGATCCGGAGAACAACGGCGTCGAAGTGTACCGGGACCGGCCGCGTTCGGCGTGGCCGTGGACCGACGACGGCGTCGCGATGGCGACGCGCCCGCTCGACCTCGACGATCTCGCGGCCGCCGGCGACGGCGAGGCGCTCCCGCCGGCGACGGACCTGGGTCACGTCCACCTCGAAGTGACCGACCTCTCGCGTGCCGAAGCGTTCTACGCCGACGCGCTCGGCCTGAACGTCCGCGCCCGCTACGGCGACGAGGCCACTTTCCTTGCGGCCGGAGACTACCACCACCACGTCGGCCTCAACACGTGGAACGACCGCCGCGCGCCCGCTTCGAGGAGTCGGGGACTCGCGTGGTTCGAGCTCGTCGTCCCCGACGGCGAAACGCTGTCGACGGTCCGTCGCCGTCTCGACGACCGCGGCCACGACGTCGACTCAACGGACGGGGCGGCCGACCCCGACGGCATCCGCGTCAGATTCGTCGTCGAATAAGCCGTCCGCGGGTCCGCTTCGGAGCGGCCGGGGTTGGCGTTGCGGGACTGCGGTTCCCGACGTCTGCTGTACCGGGTGCACTCCGACGCTGGCGAACGCGGCCAATCGTCCGACAGCGATCGTCGGTCTCGTGGCCGATCCCGTCGAAGAGTCGGCCGGCTCTTCTCCCGGAGTTCACGCTGTCGAGACGTGGCTAATCGCCCGACTCCGGCACAGTCACACGCGCGTTCGACGGTCGTCTGACTCACCTATTTGTGGTGGCCCGCCGTCGCTTCCCCCATGGATGACGGACAACTGGACACGGTAACTATCGAGCTGTCGGACGAGACGCTCGACGCAGTCGACGACGTCGCCTTCACCGAACACCGGGGCCACCGGGACGCCGCGATTCGCAACCTCCTCGACGAGTGGCTGAAGCGACGCGACGAGTGACGCGTCGGCACTGACACGGACCGACTCGGCCCCGTGCTCCGCCATCACCGTCTGAACGATAGCACAACTGTTCGTCGATGCAAGAGTCTCCGATCGGCTGCGCCGGGCGTCGGCGTCGCTCTCGGCCGGTTCGTGCCGGGCGTCGCTGACGCGGTGACGTGGAACGGGACGTGTCCCCCATCGCCGCCGGCCTGTTCGTGACGATCTACCCCCCGTGGCCGAAATCGACTACGGGCGGATCCCCCGCGTGACCCTCACGGGAAACCGCTTCCCGAGGTGCGGGCCCTGCGCGACGGGATCGAACGCCGCGTCGCCGCCCTCTTCGACGAACTGGAGCGGAACGGATAGCGCCTCGCCGCTTCCGACAGGTCCTTACTACCCCTCGCGGAAGTCCGGTCCATGTTCGGGGCCCTCCGTGACGCCCTCGGTCGCTTCGACACCGTCGCGGTCGTCGTCTCGTCGGCCGCCGCGGGTCTCGTCGTCCCCGGGGCGGGACGGCTCTCGCCGCTCGTCACCCCGCTCGTGGTCGTCCTCGTCTACGGCTCGTTCCGTGGCGCTCGCTTCGACGCCGACGCCCGTCGCGGCTTCGGCCGACTCCTCGGCTGCGTCCTCGCCGTCGCGTTCGTCCTCGCGCCCCTCGTCGCGGCGACGTCGGCCCGGTATTTAGTCCCCGACGCGGCCCGCCTCGGCGTCCTCGTCGCCGCCGCCGCCCCGACGACTGCCGGGTCCGCCATCGTCTGGACGCGCCTCGACGACGGCGACGTGCAAGGCGTCACGTTCGCCGCCGTCCTCACGATGGCGCTCTCGCCGCTGGCGACGCCGGCCGTCCTCACGCAACTCGTCGGCACGGCGGCGAACCTCGACGTCCTGCCGGTGTTGCGCGACCTCGCGGTCATCCTCGCCGGCGGCGCGGCGCTCTCGCGCGTCGTCCCCGAACGCCTGGTGACGGACGCCCACGTCGACGCCCTCTCCCGAATCACCGTCTCCCTCCTCGTCTTCGTCAGCGTCGGCGCGGTGGACCCCGGTAGCGTCGCCCTCGCCGTCCTCCTCGGCACCGCCCTCGTCGCCGTGGTGATGACGGGTGTGGTGTTCGGTGGCGCGCGCGCAGTCGGTCCCGTCCTCGGCCTCGACGCCGGCGAGGTGGCCGCGCTCTCGTTCGGCGGCGGGATGAAGAACCTCGGTATCGCGTTGCTCGTCGCCGACTCGCTCGACGCCGGCGGCGCGGCCGTCGTCGTGACGACGTTCTACGTCACCCAGCAGGTGATCGCCGGCGTCGCCGCCTCGTGGTAAGCGGCGGCCACACGCCGCCGCGGTCGCGTCACGGCGTGACGACGAGTTTCCCGATCGTCTCGCGCTCCTGCATCGCGGCGAACGCCGCCGCCGTCGACTCCAGCGGATAGGTCTCGTCGACCTCGGGGGTCAGGTCGCCCGCCTCGACCAGCGAGACGAGTCGTTCGAGATCCGCCTGGGTGCCCATCGTGCTCCCGATCACGCGCTTGTGGCCGAGAAAGAGGTCCGGGACGTCGATCTCGGAGCGAGCGCCGGCCGTCCGTCCGCAGACGACCATCCGTCCGCCGCGGCGCAGGAGAGAGAGGCCGAGGTCCGTGTAGGGGCCGCCGAGATGGTTGATCACGGCGTCCGGCGTGCCGACGTCGCTCACCGCGTCCCGGAGGTCGTCGGGGTCGGAGCCGAGAACCGCGTGGTCGGCCCCGAGTTCCGCGACGCGGTCGAGTTTCGACGCCGACGAGGAGGTAGCGACGGTCCGAGCCCCGAGGACGGCGGCGAGCTGGACGGCCGCGACGCCGACGCCGCCCGTCGCGCCGGGGACGAACACCAGATCGCCCGCCGACACCGCCGCCCGGCGGAGCATGTGGTAGGCGGTCACGTACGCCGTGGGGAGGGCGGCGGCCGTCGTCGTGCCCACGGAATCGGGCAGCGAGACGAGGCGGGCGGCGTCGACGACGGCGGCGTCCGCGAGGCCGCCGTGGTAGAGCGAGAACGACTCACAGAGGTTCTCCGGCCCCTCCCGACAGAAGCGACAGGTGCCGCAGGTCTCGTTCGGACAGAGGAGGACCCGGTCGCCGGGGGCGACGTCGGTCACGCCGTCGCCGACGGCGTCAACGACGCCCGCGACGTCGAGGCCGGTGACGAAGGGCAGGTCGTCGGTTTCGACCATCGCCGAGTCGCCTTCCAGAATCCAGAGGTCGTGGCGGTTGATGGCGCAGGCCTCGACGTCGATCCGGACATCGCCGCGCCCCGGTTCCGGCGTCGGTCGGTCGACTATCTCCACTCCGTCCGGTCCCGTCAGGTCGGTGAACGCTGCGGCGCGCATGGGGCGGGGTTCGACAGGGGGGACCAAAGGTTCGGGGAGTATCCTCCGGCGTACCGGACGGAACGTTTATTCATACTGGCGTAACTCTGACAGCTAATGGCCGCCGAGAATCGACAACGAGAGGTTCAGCGGAGCAACGCCGAGGCGTGTCCGGTCGTCAACTCGATGCGAGTCATCGGCGAGACGTGGCGGCTGAACGTACTCTACGCCCTCCGCGACGGCGAGATGCGGTTCAACGAGTTGAAGCGCGCGACGAACGCCCGGTCACGGACGCTCTCACAGACGCTGGAGACGCTGATGGACCACGGCCTCGTCGAGCGACGGTCCGAGGAGGCCGCCCCTATCGCCGTCTACTACAGTCTCACGGAGAAGGGCGCGGCGCTCGGCCCCGTCTTCGACGACCTCGAAGCGTGGGCGGACGAGTGGCTCGACGCGGAGTGGCCGTAGTCGCCTCCGCAGGAGCGAACGCCACGGCCGAGCCGATTCTCGATTTCGGGTGCGCGTACCGGCTACGTGACCTGTCTCCCCGTCGCCGTCGGCGTCGTTACCGCGTTGCTCCTGCGGGGAACGGTTTCGGGCGTCGTGTAAACGTCGAGAGGGAGTCAGTCGTCGGCCGGGGCTTCGGGAGATGTGGCGTCGGCGGTCGGATACTCGTCGACACCGGCGTATTCGACCAGGTCGCGCCCGAGTTCGGCGACGCGGTCGGCGATGTCGGCGTCGCGGAACTCGCCGTTCTCGAACTGTTCGTAGGCGCTCGGGACGACGACCTGACGGGGGAGAGTCCACGCCCGGAGCGTCCGGCAGACAGCACGGAGATGTTCGACTGCCGGCGTCGGAAAGTCCCCGCCGGCGACGGCGAGCAGGCCAACCGTCTTCCCCTCGAACTCCTCGGTGCGGCAGTAGTCGAGGGCCGTCTTGAGCGTCGAGGAGTACGACCCGTGGTACATCGGCGTCCCGAGGACGATCGCGTCGGCCGACGCCACCGTCTCCCGGAGTTCGGGCGCGTCGCCGGCGTCGCGGGCGTCCGGGTCGAACGTCGGCAGGTCCCACTCGCGGACGTCGACCAGCGTCGTCTCCACGCCGCGTTCGCGGGCGCTGTCGAGAACGCGTTCGAGCGAGGTGCGAGTCGTGCTGTCGTCGGCGCTGCTTCCACAGATTGCGACGACGTGCGTTCGGTCAGTCATGGAGGGTTCGTTCTAAGCCACGCCCCACAGATATATAAGGAATTGGATAGGTCGAGTACATCAGGTTACCTGCGGTATACCGGGCGTGTTACAGGATTTCAAGCCCAGCGCTCGAAACGCCGGGTTCGGATTTATCAAGAGCATCAGATTGTATATGGGAGCACCGTAGCAGAAAGCGGACCGCGAGCCACTGGACCGGAACGACTTTTCGCCTCACTCGCCCAGCACGCCCATGGAAGTACGCGAGATTGCGGAGTTGCGCCCGGCGGAGCGTTCGGCACTGTTCGACCGGGACGCCGGCGTCGAAGCGGTCCGGGGCGACGTCCGCGACATCGTCTCACGAGTCCGCGAGGAGGGCGACGCCGCAGTGCGCGAGTTCTGCCGCGAGTTCGACGGCGTGGAGGTCGGGAGCTTCGACCTGACCGACGAGGCCGAACGCGCCCACGCGGCCCTCGACGACGACGTGCGCGACGCCATCGAGACGGCGGCGGCGAACGTCCGGGAGTTCCACGAACGACAGCTGCCCGACGACTGGCGGGACACGTTCGACGGACGCGAACTCGGCCGTCGCTTCCGCCCGCTCGACCGGGTGGGCGTCTACGTCCCCGGCGGGGCCGCCGCCTATCCGTCGAGCGCGCTGATGGGCGTCGTCCCCGCGGCGGTGGCGGGAGTCGAACACGTCTCGGTGGCGACGCCGCCGGCCGAACAGCTGAATCCGGTGACGCTCGCGGCGATCCACGAGGCGGGCGCGGATACGGTCCACAGCGTCGGCGGCGCGCAGGCCATCGCCGCCCTCGCCTACGGCACCGAGTCCATCGACCGCGTCCAGAAGGTCGTCGGCCCCGGCAACCGCTGGGTGACGGCCGCCAAGGCCGAGGTGCGCGGCGACGTCGAGATAGATTTCCTCGCCGGCCCGAGCGAGATTCTCGTCCTCGCGGACGAGACGGCCGACCCCGAACTCGTCGCCGCCGACCTGGTCGCCCAGGCGGAACACGACGAACACGCCTCGGTCGTGGCGGTGACCGACGACGCCGGCCTGGCGGCGGCCGTCGCTGACGCGGCCGATCGTCAGGCCGCCGACCGCGACCGGGCCGACACGATCGAGGCCGCCTTCGACAACGACGCCAGCGGCGTCCTCCTCGCGCGGTCGATGCCGGAGGCGGTCCTGTTCGCCGAGGAGTACGCCGCCGAACACCTCTCGATCCAGGCCGACGACGACGAGGCCCTGCTGGAGCGCATCTCGAACGCCGGCAGCGTCTTTCTGGGGCCCTACACGCCCGTCGCCGCCGGCGATTACGCCTCCGGGACGAACCACGTCCTCCCGACGAACGGCGGCGCGAAACTGTACGGCGGCCTCTCGGTCGATACGTTCCTCCGATCGACGACCGTCCAGCGACTCGACCGGGACGCCCTGAGCGGCCTCGCCGACACGATCACGACGCTCGCCGAGGCCGAAGGATTGGAGGCCCACGCCGAGAGCGTCCGCCGGCGGTTCGACGGGTAGTCGGTGATCAGCGCCCCCGACGAGCAACCCGTTCCGGTTACGCTCCGTCGCCACAGTTAACAGGCTTCGAGCGCTATCCGTAGCTATGAGTACCGACACCGCCGACGGGGGCGACGCCGACGCCACCGTCTCCGTCACTCCCGACGCGGCAGCGCAAGCCCTCTCGCTGCTCGAAAGCGAAGACATGGACACCGACGTGGCCGGCCTTCGCCTGTTCGTCCAGCAGGGGGTGTGCCGGCCTCTCCTACGGCATGCGTTTCGACGACGAACCCGAAGAGGACGACACCGTCGTCGAACGCCACGGCCTGCGCGTGTTCGTCGACCCCGCGAGCGCCAACTACATCGGCGGGAGTACGCTCGATTACGAGAGCGGCCTGCAGGCGGAGGGGTTCCACGTCGAGAACCCGAACGTCGTCAGCGAGTGTGGCTGTGGCGAGTCGTTCCGGACGTAGCGCAATTCACATAGGCCGCCGCCGCGACCGAGGAGGTATGGAACTCGAAACGCACACGACGCCGGACGGCGACGCCGTCTTCGTCGACCGAACCGAGGCGGACCGCGGATCGAAGGGCCCGTTTTTCGCCGTCTACCGCTCCGAGACCCGCGGGGAACGCTGGGGCTACTTCTGTGGCAACTGCGAGGGGTTCGACACGGCCATGGACACGATGGCGCGCATCGAGTGCAACGACTGCGGGAACGTCCGCAAACCCGAAGAGTGGGACGCCGCCCACGAGTAGCGTCGCCGTTCCCCGGCGTGCGTCCCGTCGACTCCGAATCCGGCGTGACGTCCATTAGCGGTGCCGCTTTTACCGTCCGGCCGCGTTCGGTGCCCCGATGGCACACGAGACGCGAGTCGCCGACCTTTCCGACGTCCCGAACGACGGATCCTACCTGTTCACCGTCGAGGATTCGGACGGGAACGAGCACGAGGTGATTCTGGTCCCGTGCGACGCGGGCGTCGAAGCGTGGGTGAACGTCTGCCCCCACGAGAGCCAGCGCTTCGACCGGGGCTCGGGAGCCGCGCTCCGCGAGGGCGAGATAATCTGTCCGCGACACGGGTCGATGTTCGACGCGTGTGCGGGCGATTGCGACAACGGCCCGGCGTCGGGGTCCTCGCTCACGCCGGTCGACGTCGACGTCGCTGACGGCACCGTCTTCCTGACCGACGACGACTACACGTATCTCCACGGCGGCGGTATCGACGCCGCCGACGACGGCCCGAGTTCGACGTCACACCTCTCGTTTTGATGCGTCCCTCGCGGCGAGCGGCCCCTCGGAGCCGCCGAACGCGTTACCGGCTCCGATTGCTAGCGGTTGTCGTGGCAACACTTATCAGCCGAGATGCCGTACGTGCGACCACATGGCCCCTGTTACCATGCCACCCGTCGAAGAGGCACGGTCGATTTTCCGCAGCCTCGGATACTCCGTTTCGGGGAACGGCTCCGAACTTCGGGCCGAACGAAAGTGGCGAACCGTCCACGTAACCGCGCTCGACGCGGACGAGGCGACGGCGAATCCCGTTCGCCCGGATGGTGGGAGTACGGACGACCTCGGCCTCCGCTGTTTCGTCACGTGGAGAGGCTATACAGGGAGTCTCACCGACCGACTTCGACGCCTCGACCCGCCCTACGAGTGGGCCGTCATCGGCGTCGAAGACGCCGACCGTTACGAAGTCGTCAACCGGAGCGAAACCGTCGCCTGACGGCCGATCGATGTTCGGTTTCGCACTCCTTCTGGCGAGTAGCGTCGTCGAGACCGCGCTGGTGGGCTTTCTCGACCGACTGGCCGCCGCCCTCCCGAACCTCATCTCCGGGTTCGTCTTCCTCGGCGTGGCCGCCGTCGTCGTCGGGATACTGCTCCGCCTGGTCCGGTTCGGCCTCGCGCGGACGCTGAAACGCGAGTCGCTCGTCTACCGGCAGTTCGTGACGACGATCGTCGCCGTCTTCCTCTGGTTCGGCGTCGCCCTCTCCTTTCTCTCCATCGTCGGACTCGACGGCATCGCCGCGTCGCTCGGCACCGCGGCGGGCTTTCTGGCCCTGGGCGTCGCCTACGCCACCTCCGACATGATCGCCGACGCCGTCGCCGGCATCTACCTCCTTCGCGATCCGGACTTCGCGGCGGGCGACACCGTCGTGGTGGGGAGCATGGAGGGCGTCGTCCGGTCCATCGAACTCCGGAAGACCCGCTTCGAGGTGGACGGCGACACCGTCGTCCGCGCCAACGCCGACATCGAAGGGGAGTGGACCAAACGCGCGGGTGACGAACGGTAACACGGCTGACGAGGGTTTATTGACGCGGGCGTCGTAGTCGGAGTAGAATGTTCGTCGGCCACGCCCTCTTCGCGTTCGCTTTGGTGGCCACGGTCGCCGCCTGGCGAGGGTGGGCGTCGTCCCGCGCCCTCGTCGTCGGCGCTGTCGCCGGCGCGTTCGCGGCCGTCCCCGACGTCGACATGGCCTACGCGCTCGTCGGTCTCGTGGGCGCACACGGCGGTCCGCTCGCTCTCGCGTCCTCGTTCTGGTCGGCCGGGAGCGTCGTCCACCGCACCGTGACCCACTCGGTCGTCGTCGCTCCCGTCGTCGCCGTCGCCGTCGGCCTCTGGGTGGCGTCGGGTCGACGGGACGGCCGCCACCGGTCGGTCGCCGCGGGGTCGCTGCTCGCCCTCACGGGTCTCGTCGCCGTCGCCGCCGTCGAGAGCGGCGTCCTCGGGGGGCGATGATGGCGCTGTTCGGCGTCGCCGCCCTCGTCGTCGCCGAGGCGGTCCGCCAGCGGACGGCGATCGCCCCGCGATACGCCTTCGCGGCGGCGCTTATCGGACTCGTCTCACACCCGTTCGGCGACCTCTTCACCGGGACGCCGCCGGCGATGCTCTACCCCGTCGACGTCTCGCTGGTCGCCCACCGCCTCCCCTCGCGCCGGATCCGACGCTCCACCTCCTCGCCGCCTTCGGCGTGGAACTCGCCGTGGTGTGGAGCGCCGTCGCCGTCTTCTGCTCGCTCGTCGGCCTCCGGCCGTCGTTCGAACCGCGCGCGACGCTCGGTGCGGGCTACGCCGCGAGCGTCTTTCTCATCCCCGCGCCGACGCTCGATCTCTCGTACCCCTTCGTGTTCAGCGTCCTCGCCGTCGGATCGCTCGGCGTCCTCCCACGGCTTCGCCTCCGGTCGTCGTCGCCGGTCGCCGTCCCCGACCGGACGACCGCTCTCGTGACCGGGCTCGCCGCCGTCACCGTCGCGTGGACGGCGTACGGCGTCGCGTATCTCCTCTTCTGATTTCCCGAAACGCTTTGCACCGGGAACCCCTACGGCTGTCGAGAGGATGTCGAGACTCACCGACGTGGTCGAGCGCCGCCGCCTCAACGCGGCACTCGGTTGGCTGTTCGTCGTATTTCTCTGGACGATGACCGTCACGAACGCGCTTGACGGCCGGTTTCTCTGGGCCGGCTTCGCCGCGGCGGTGGCGTTGCTGGCGATGCTTCCCGCGCTGGCGTACCGCCGGCTGCTGGCCATGTTGCCGTGGGAGGTGCTCGCGCTCGCGTCGCTCCCCGTCGTCGGACAGGCGCTGTTCGTCGGCCGGTCTCTCGGCGGCGTGACGCTCACCGGGCGCATCACCAACTACCTCGCCGTCGCCGCCATCGCGCTCATCGTCGCCGTCGAACTCGACGTGTTCACGCCCGTCCAGATGAACTACTCCTTCGCCGTCCTGTTCGTCGTCGTCACGACGATGGCCACGGCGGGACTCGTCGCCCTCGCACAGTGGGGCGCGGACGTGACCCTCGGCACGACGTTCATGCTCGACGACCGATCGGAGGCGGCCATCGAACGGGCGCTGATGTGGGACTTCGTCGCCGCGACGGTGGCGGGGCTGTTCGCGGGCGTCCTCTTCGAGTACTACTTCCGGCGGCGGACGGACGCGGCGACTCGGGTCCCCGAACTGGCGGGTGAGAGCAAATGAGGATTCGCGACCGGATCGGCCTGAGTGCCGCGCGACAGCGCCAACTCACCCGCGTGATGCAGGTGATCCTCGTCGGGTTGATCTTCATCGGCCTCGACAGACGCAACTTCGGCATCGTCGTCAACGCGTCGATCGCCCTCGGCGTCACCTACCTGCCGGCGGTGCTCGAACGCGACTACCACATCCCGATGGACGCCGGCCTCACGCTCTGGATCACGACGGCCGTCTTCCTGCACGCCCTCGGGACGGTCGGCATCCCCGGGACGGAGCGGAGTTTCTACACGACCGTCTGGTGGTGGGACCACCTGACGCACACGCTCTCGTCGTCGATCGTCGCGGCGGCGGGCTACGCCACCGCTCGCGCCATCGAGGCCCACACCGACGCCGTCTCGCTCCCGCCGCGGTTCATGTTCGTGTTCATCCTCCTGTTCGTCCTCGCGTTCGGCGTCTTCTGGGAGGTGATCGAGTTCGCCGTGAGCGAACTCGCGGCCCTCGCCGGCACCGGGAGCGTCCTCACCCAGTACGGTCTCTCCGACACGATGTTCGATCTGTTGTTCGACGCCCTCGGCGGCCTCGTCGTCGCCGTCTGGGGGACGGCTCACCTGACGGACGTCGTCGGTGCGCTCTCGGCCCGTCTGGACGGCACCGACGCCTGATCACGCGCCCGCGGTCCGACTGTCGACGGCGTACGCGAGCGAGAGCAGGACGAACGTGACGGCGAGCGACGCAGCGTAGCCGAACCCCGGCACGCCGGCGAACGGCGGGACGCCCAGCGCGGCGAGGCCCGTCACGACGCTTCCCACGACGGCGACGCCCAGATACCGCTTCCACCACGGACGCGAGGACGTCGGGCCGTCGAGCAGCGAGAGACAGGACGTCGCACAGTCCCTGAGTTCCAGCGTTCCCGCGCGGCGGTCGTAGTCGACGACGCCCCACTCCGCGAGCTTCGGGAGGTGGATCTGGTAGAGCGCGGTCTGGACGCGCTTTCGCTGCTTGTAGGTCACGGCGGCGACCGGACAGTCGTTCTCCCAGGCGGCCATCTGCTCGCTCAACTCCCGGAGTTTCACCTCCCCGTTCGCGCCCCGGAGATATCTGAGGACGTTCCGTCGCCGCCGATTCCGGAGCAACGAGAACAGCGCGTCCGGGGAGAGCGACGTCGACTCCGCGTCGTCGGCGTCGTCTCCCATCTATCGCCGGCTCCCGTCGCTCCCGGTTCGAAGGGCCGTCCTCGGTTTGCGCATCGTTCCCGCGTAGGTGTTCGCCGAACTACCATTAACGCTCCGGCCGACGCGACCGACCGGACGCCGGGGCGTCCGCCCGTCGCTGTCGACGCGGATCTCACAAAATTATATCATAACACGGGACGAATAGTCGCCAGGGCGGGGTCGGTCCGCGTTCCGTACCACGCCGGCACGCCCACGGAGATCACACATGGTATTCAAGAAGATCACGCTCATCGGACGCAGTCCGGATAGCTTCGACGCCGCCGTCGACGACGCCATCGACCGGGCGGAGGAGACCCTCGACAACGTCCACTGGATCGAGGTGGACGAACTCGGCGTCGAGATCGCGAGCGCACCGGACCGGGAGTACCAGGCCGAAGTCACCGTCGCGTTCGAGCTGGAGTCGCCGGAGTAGCTCGGCCGTCGAGTCGGAAGGCTTGAATCCCGGGCACCCGACCGACTACTCGATGACGCTGGTCGTCGTCCCCGTCCGCTATCCGCTCAGCAGGCACTCGAAAGCGACGCTCTCGGAGGCGATCCGCATCGCCGACGACCGCGACGCGGACCTCACCGTCCTCCACGTCGACCTCTATCAGGAGGGACACGAGGTCACCCGAACCGACCTGAAACGGGCGGTCGAGCGCGAGTTCGGCCGGCTGTCGAACGCCCGGTACGTCGTCCGCCGTGGCTTTCTCGTCGAGGAGACCATCCTCGACGAGGTGGCGGCCGAAAACGCCGACGTCGTCGTCATCGGATCCAAGCAGGTGAGCCGCTGGCGGCGCACGTTCAACCGATTTCTCGACGATCCGGACGTGGACACGTTCCTCCGGGAGAAACTCGACTGCGAAGTCGTCACGGTCCAGGCCGCCTGACTCACTCGGCGTTCCCGTCCGTCTCCTCCGCGCCCACGACGCCGGCGACGATTCGACGGCCACCTGCGCCTGTCCGCTGGTCTCGTCGAACACCAGCTGCTGGTGTGGGTAGGCGATTTCGACGTCCGCGTCGTCGAACAGTGCCCAGACCTGCTCCTGGACGCTCGAGCGGATGCGCGCGATCTTGTAGGGCGTCCGCGTCCAGAAGCGGAGGTTGAGGAGGACGCCGTGGTCGGCGTACTCCTCGACGAGACACGTCGGTTTGGCGGGGTAGCGGCCGCTCCCGATGCGGATGTCCGGCCCGCCTTCGATGACGCCCTCGCAGTCGCGGGCCGCGCGTTCCAGCAGTTCCCGTGCCTGTCCGACGTCGCACTCGTAGGTGACGAGCAGTCGAAGGGAGAGGCGCGTCCGTTCGTCCTCCGCCGAGAAGTTCGTCACCTCGCGTTCCCGGATCGAGGAGTTCGAGAGGACGATGAACGTGTTGTCGAGCGTGAATATCTTGGTGTACCGGAGGGTGATGTCGTCGACGAAGCCGCGGGTGTCGCCGAGTTCGACCATGTCGCCGATCTCGTAGGGCTGGTCCGCGAGGACGAACAGGCCGTTGATGATGCTGCCGACGATGGGAGCGAGAACGATCCCGAGGACGGCCGAAAAGACCGTGACCGAGAGGACGATGTCGCCGAGCCGGAACCCGACCACTCCCGCGGCGAGCGCGGTGAACACCAGTACGGTCGTGATACGGATGGCGGCGAGGACGGTCTGGGCGACGCTCTGCCGGCGGAACCTTCGGGCCACGGGGCGACCGAGGAGGCGGACGAGGAGCTTCGAGAGGTAGACGCCGACGGCGACGACGACCAGGCCGACGGACACGCGCACGACCGTCGGAGCCGTCTTCCAGTAGGCGCTGACGGCCTCCCAGACACCGTGAAGCGTCTCGACCGCTCCCGATTGCAGGAGGCCGGCTGCGGACATGGCCTAGGCGTCGCTCCGTCCCGAAAAAGGATTCCCCCTCCGACCCCGAACTTATGGGCGCGGACCGCGGACCGTGACACGATCGATGAATCGGAACCGGGCCCTCCCGATCGGTCTCGCCGGTGCCGGCCTGCTCGCTGTCGCGATCGGAGTCCACGCCGAACTGCTCCACTTCAGACCGAGCGTCGACGCGACGATCACCACCGGCTGGGGCGTCGCTCCGGGCCACCGACGCTGGATTCACTCGCTCAATCACGAGGAGTGGCTCCTCGCCGAACTGGCCGCGATCGGCTTTCTCGGAGCGGTCGCGGCGACGCGGTGGCACCGGGCGTCGGTGATTCCCGTTCTCGCGGGGCTGGTCGTCTGCTTCTATCCGGTCCGTGCCGTTTTCCACTACGCCACGCACCGCGGCCTCTACACCGGTCTCCCCTTCGTCGGTGACCCGTCGAGCGACGTCGTCCTCGGAGCCGAACCGTCCCTCCTGGTCGTCGGCGGCGCGCTCCTCGTCGGGTCGGGCGTCGTCGGCTGGCGGGCGACGCCTCCGTCCCCGCCGCGTGGGGACGACGAGCGGGCGACGACCTGACTCGCCGGTTCGGGGTTCCGTCCCCGACCGACGCTCCCCGACAACGCCTTTACTCGCGGGCCGTGAACGACGGCTATGGCCGACGACCTTCGTTCGACGCTCGAACGCGTCGGGAGCCGGTTCGACCTCGGCGAGTACGAAATCGACGCGTACCTCGCGGTCCTGCACCACGGCGAACTGTCCGCGAGCGAGATCGCCGACCGGACGGACGTCCCGCAACCGCGGGTGTACGACACCGTCCGGAGCCTGGCCGAGCGCGGACTGGTCGAACTCCGCGAGTCGCGCCCGATGAAAGTCGTCGCTCTCGACCCCGAAGTGGCGTTCGACGACGTGCAGTCGTCGCTCGATGCTCTCGTCGACGAACTCGAACGCCGGTACACTGCGCCGTCGCGGGAGGCCGAAGCGGCGGCCCTCGTGAAGTCCCGCGCGACCATCCTCCGCTATCTGGAAGACGTGATCGAAGCGGCCGACTACGAACTCGCCCTCTCTCTGACGCCCGACCTGCTGCGGCGCTTTCGCGCCCCCTCGCGGACGCCGTCGATTCGGGCGTGAGCGTCGAACTGCTGCTGACGCCCGCCCGCCGCGCGCCCGACCCCGAGGAGTTCGACTACCGGGACGTGGCGACGGCCGTCCGCGCTCGCCGGGGGATCACGACGCCCGTCCTCGCCGTCGCCGACGGCCGGTACTCCGTCTACGCGACCCAGGACGCCCTCCGCGAGGACGTCGAACGCTACGGCGTCATCTTCAACCGCTCGGCGCTGGGCTTTCTGGTGTCGGGCTTTTTCGGCACCGTCCTCTGGACGACGGCGGACACCCTCGTCTCGGCGACGCCCGAACCCTCTTTCCCCCGGCGCTACGCCTCGATCCGTCGCGCCGTGAAAGACGTCCACGAACTCGGCGGCGACTTCTACGCGAGCGTCGTCGGCCGCGACGTCGAGACGGGGGCCGAGGTGGTCGTGGAGGGACAGATAGTCGACGTGAACTACGACGCCTCCGAACAGGTGGCGAACCTCACCGTCGACACCGACGACGGCCCGGTCGACGTCGGGGGCGCGTCGCCGCCCTCGAAGACGTCGAGGGGCGGGAGTTCCTCCTCGGGCGGGACCGGATTCCGTCCCGCGAGTGAGACCCCTTCGAGCGATGGCAACGCCTATACGCGCGTCTCGACAACCGACGGGACACGATGGACCGACGCACCCGCGAGTATCTCCGCGGGCGCTTCGGTGATTACTACCGGAGCGCAGACCTCCCGCTGCCGCCGGCCGCCGAGGCGCGCGAGTGGGGACACATCCCGTGGACCGCCGGCGAGGGGACGACGATGGTCCGCCACCAGTCCCTCCTGTCGCTCGGCGACCTCGGCACGTTCCTCGCCGAGGAGTCCCCTCGGCACGTCTACTTCTCCGCCGCCCGCTACGACGACCCCGGCGAGACGCGGATGGACCGGAAGGGGTGGCGGGGCGCGGACCTCGTGTTCGACCTCGACGCCGACCATCTGCCGGGCGTCGACCCCGAGACGACCGCCTACCCCGCGATGCTCGCGGCCTGCAAGGACGCGCTCCTCCGGTTGCTCGACCTGCTGGAGGACGACTTCGACTTCGAGACGTCGGTCGTCTTCTCGGGCGGCCGCGGCTACCACGTCCACGTCCGCGACGAGTCGGTCCGCGACCTGGACAGCGAGGCGCGGCGCGAAATCGTCGACTACGTCCGCGCGATCGACCTGGACGCCGAGGGCCTGATAACGACTCGGTCGGTCGACGGGACGACCCGGCGCGTCCTCCGGACCGAGGGCGGGTGGGGGCGGCGCGTCCACCGCCGCCTCCTCGAGTTCGTCGCCGACCTCCGAGAGATGGACGAGAGCGACGCGCGAACGCGCTTACAGGAACTCGACGGGATCGGCGCGGGACGGTCGGAGACGATCCTCGGCGTCGTCCGCGAGAACCCCGACGCCGTCGAGGCGGGCAACGTCGAAGCCGGCGGTCCCGGCCTCCGGACGCTCGTGGACGCCCTCGTCCGGGAGACGATCGAAGAGGAGACGGCGCCGATCGACGAACCGGTGACGACCGACACCCACCGCCTCATCCGTCTCCCCGGTAGTCTCCACGGCGGGAGCGGGCTGGCGGTCCGCCGACTCGACGCCGGCGAGGTGGCCGACTTCGATCCCCTCGTCGACGCCGTCCCGGAGCGGTTCACCCGGCGGGAGATCCGCATCGAGGTGACCGACCCCGGGCCGGTCAGTCTCGACGGCGATAGCTTTACACTCGACGCAGACGAGTACACCGTACCGGAGTGCGTCGGCGTGTTCCTCATGGCACGCGGACGAGCGAGGAAGGTCAAAGAATGAATCTCGAGGAACTACGGAGCGTCCAACGAACCGAACGACAGAAGGACAGCCTCCAGCACCTGCGGGATTCGTTCTACCGCGACGCCGCCGACTACGTCGCGGAGTTGAAAGCCGAGCGGGACCGCGTCGCCGCCGAGGTCGACGATCCCTTCTCCTCGCCCGAAGTCGGCCGTATCACCGACGAAATCGAGACGGCCGAGGAGGTGGTCGAGTCCCTCTACGAACGCCGCGTCGGCAAGGTGGTCAAACGCGCCACCTTCGCCGCCGCCGACATGGCCGCCGAAGAGGAGGGGCTCACCAGCGAGGAACGCGAGCTGTTCGACGACCTCGTGGCCCGCATCAAGGAGAATCGGGAGTCGGTCCTCGACACGCTGGCCGGGAACTACGCCGAGGACGCGGCCGCATCGACCCCCGATGCGACCACGTCCCCGGACGCAGCGTCGGACTCGATCTCGGACGCCGTCGACGACGCCCCGCCGGTGCCCGACTCGGCGTCGCCGGACGCACCGACCGAAGAACCCGCGGACGGCGGCCTGCTGGCCGACGCGATGGGCGACGCGGAAGCGACCGACGCACACGCGGACGGCGGTCGGACTTCGGCCGGTGCTACCGGGACGGCGTCCGAGGCCGGGGCTAACGCCGAGGCGACGACCGACGCCGGAGCTAATGCCGGGACGCCCGACGCCGAGGCGACGACCGACGTTGAGGCGACGACCGACGCCGACCGAACGACCGTTCGAATCACCCGAGACGTCGGCGAGATCTTCGGCGTCGACGAGCGGGAGTACGAACTCGCGAGCGAGGACGTGGTGTCCCTGCCGACGACGAACGCGGAACCCCTCATCGACCGCGAGGCCGCCGAACCGCTGGAGTGAGAGTCCGAACACGTTTGTAGCGGGCGTCCGATCCACGACTATGCTCGACGTTGGAGCCGACGCCCCGGAGTTCGAACTCCCCGACCAGCACGGCGAGACGGTGTCGCTCGCGGACTTTCGCGGGCGACGCGTCGTCGTTTACTTCTACCCCCGGGCGGACACGCCCGGTTGTACGACCGAGGCCTGCGGCTTCCGCGACGCCTACGACGCCTTCCGCGACGAGGACGTGGTCGTCCTCGGCATCAGCGACGACCCCGTCGACGACCTGGCGGCGTTCGCCGCGGCGTACGATCTGCCCTTCAGGCTGCTCTCGGACGAGGACGGCGAGGTGGCGGCGGCCTACGATTCCTACGGCGAGAAGCAGATGTTCGGCAACACGTTCGACGGCGTCTTCAGAAATACGTACGTCGTCGGCCCCGACGGGCGCATCGAACGCGCCTACGAGGGCGTTTCGCCCGACGACCACGCCGAGGAACTACTCGACGACCTCAGGAGTCGATCGGTCGGCGGTCGATGGCGAACTCGCCACACGCCGGACAGAGGTAATGTTCTTCGTCGTACGTTTCACCGCACGCCCCGCAGGCGTACGCCGGTTCGTCGCTCGGGCCGAGCTGTAACAGGTCGTCGTCCCCTGGTGTCATCGTGTCAGGCCCCGTACGGTCGACCGCCGGTCGGATGAGTGTGGTCTCATCTGCATACCCGATTACGTATCCCTCCATACCCCCCAATAGTATCAAAAGCTTCCGATCGGGGAAATCCGTGACCCAATGGCGTTCGCTACTGGAACGTCCGGCTGACTTCGGGTTCCGACTCGCGTTCGACCTCGCTTCTCTTGAAGCGCTGCTCGATCTCCTCGTAGCGCTCGCGAGTCTCCTCGGTGACGCTGGGGTTGACCTGGTCCAGTGCGTCCTCGAAGTGGTCCATCGTGATGCGGACGTTTTCGAGCGTCTCGCCCATCTCCTCGGGGCTGACGCTCCGGATGAACTCCCGACTCGCGGCCATCGCGGCCTCGCGACAGGCCGCTTCGACGTCCGCGCCGACGTAGCCCTCGCTCTCGCGGGCGAGTTCGTCGAGGTCGACGTCGTCGGCGAGCGGCTTGTTCCGGGTGTGGACCTCGAAGATGGCCCGGCGAGCGTCCTCGTCGGGGACGGGCACGTGGACGTGCCGGTCGAGTCGCCCCGGACGGAGGAGCGCCGAGTCGATGAGGTCCGGCCGGTTCGTCGTCGCGACCACGACGACGTCCTCGAGCGATTCGAGGCCGTCGAGCTCCGTCAGCAGCTGCGAGACGACGCGTTCGGTGACGCCCGAATCGCCGGTGTTGCGGCCGCGTTCGGCCGCGATGGCGTCGATCTCGTCGAAGAACACCACCGTCGGGGCGTTCTCGCGCGCCTTGCTGAAGATCTCGCGGACGCCTTTCTCGCTCTCGCCGACGTACTTGTCGAGAAGTTCGGGGCCTTTCACCGAGATGAAGTTGCTGTCGGACTCGTTGGCGACGGCCTTCGCGAGGAGGGTCTTCCCCGTCCCCGGCGGGCCGTACATGAGGACGCCTTTCGCGGCGTCCATGTCCATCGCCTCGAACACCTCGGGGTAGTCCAGCGGCCACTGGATGGTCTCGCGGAGGCGCTCTTTCGTGTCTTCGAGGCCGCCGACGTCGGTCCACGTGACGTCGGGAACCTCGACGAACACCTCGCGGAGCGCCGAGGGTTCGATCCCCTTCATCGCCTGCTTGAAGTCGTCCTCGGTGACTTCCAGCGATTCGAGGATCTCGGCTTCAATCTCCTCCGCTTCTAAGTCGATCTGCGGGCGGATGCGCCGCAGCGCGTTCATCGCGGCCTCCTTGGTGAGGCTCTCGATGTCGGCACCGACGAAGCCGTGGGTGTTCTCGGCGAACTCCTCCAGGTCGACGCCCTCGGTGAGGGCATGTTCCGCGTGTGGACCTGCAGGATCTCCTTGCGGCCGTTCTGGTCCGGGACGCCGATCTCGATTTCCCGGTCGAAGCGGCCGCCGCGGCGGAGCGCGGGATCGATGGCGTCCACCCGATTCGTCGCGCCGATGACGACGACTTCGCCGCGCTCTTCGAGACCGTCCATCAGCGAGAGCAGTTGGGCCACGACCCGGCGTTCGACGTCGCCGCCGGCCTCGCCGCGTTTGGGCGCGATGGAGTCGATCTCGTCGATGAAGACGATCGCGGGTGCGTTCTCTTCGGCCTCCTCGAAGACGTCGCGGAGCTGTTCCTCCGACTCGCCGTAGTACTTCGACATGATCTCCGGCCCACTGATGGTGTGGAAGTGGGCGTCGATCTCGTTGGCGACGGCCTTGGCGATGAGCGTCTTCCCCGTCCCCGGCGGACCGTGCAGGAGGACGCCCTTCGGCGGCTCGATGCCGAGGCGCTTGAACAGCTCGGGGTGGCGCATCGGCAGTTCGATCATCTCGCGGACCTGTTCGAGTTCGCGATCGAGGCCGCCGATGTCCTCGTAGGTGACGTCGGGCGCGCCGCCACGGCCGGATTCGCCTTCGGCCTCGCGAATCTGCTCGGCCGGTTTCTCGCTGATCTGCACCTCCGTCGAGTCGGTGACGACGACCGTCCCCGAGGGCTGGGTGCTGGCGATTTTCAGCGGAATCGCCTGGCCCTGACTGCCCATCATACCGAACCCGAGGGCAGCCTGACGGTCTGACCGGTCGTGACCGGCTTCCCGCTCAGTTCGCGGCGAATGAGTGCGTCGATGTTCCCCCGGATGCCGAGTCGCTGGGGGAGCGCGATGGTGATGCGCGAGGCGGGTTCGACGTCCGCCTTCGAGACTTCCACTCGGTCGTCGATACCGACGTCGGCCTGCTGGCGGAGCTGGCCGTCGATGCGGATGACGCCGGTGCCCCGGTCTTCGGGGTAGCCCGGCCAGACGCGCGCGATGGTCGTCCCGTCGCTGCCTTCGATGCGGATGTAATCCCCGCCTTCGAGGCCGAGTTCCTCTGCGGCCTGTTTGTCGATGGCCGCGAGTCCGCGCCCGGCGTCCTTCTGCTTGAGGGGTTTGACGATGAGCTTCATTGGTCTTCCGTGATCACGAGTACGCCGTTGTTCGTGTCAACGTTTTCGGCGGTGCCGGGGAGTTCGAACTCGAACTCCGCTTCCCCACCGCCCGCGTTCACGACGACGATGGCGGTCGTCCCGACGACGTCCACGTCGACCTGGTCGTCCGGGACGCCCAGATCCGCGGCGACGACCCACCCGTCGTCGTAGTCGTACCGACGAACGAACCGCCCGTCACTTCCGGTGGATTGCTGGCGTTCCATGATGATTCCTAACTCTAAGTTAGGGGTACTACTATATAAACATTCTCCCTATGAATCGGGGGACGGAGGACTAATCAAGCACTTTCACTCGAATTGTGGTTCACACGGTTCGGCGACAGCGTGGGTTTATGCTACGCCGCCCGAAAATCCGGGGCATGGAGACTGTCACTCACCACGGGCGCGAGACTGCCTATCACCGGGCGGACCGTGGCGGCGACGGGAGCGGCCTGTTGTGCGTCCACGGAAGCGGCGGGTCCCGCGAGGTCTGGAAGGGCCAGTCCCGGCTCGCGGACGAACGCCCCGTCGTGTCCGTCGACCTGAGCGGGCACGGCGAGAGCGAGGACGTCGACGCCGACCCGGGATACGAGACGCTCTCGGCGTACGTCGACGACGTGGTCGCCGTCGCCCGCGAGACGGACCCCGGCGTCCTCGTCGGCAACTCCCTCGGCGGGGCGGTCGCGTTGACGACCGCTCTCGAACGCGACCTCGCCCTCGACGCCCTCGTTCTGGTCGGCACCGGCGCGAAACTCGCCGTCCTCGACGACCTGCTGACGTGGTTACAGGAGGACTTCGACCGGGCCGTCGACTTCCTCCACGACGACGATCGGCTGTTTCACGACCCCGACGAGCGGCTGGTCGAACGCTCCCGGGAGACCCTCTACGCGACGGGAGCGGCGGTCACCTACCGCGACTTCCGGACCTGCCACGAGTTCGACGTCCGCGACCGCGTCGACGCAATCGACATCCCGTCGCTGGCCGTCGTCGGCGAGTACGACCAACTGACGCCGGCGTGGTACCACGAGTTCCTCGCCGACGAGATGCCCGACTGCCGGCTGGTTACCGTCGACGACGCCGCCCACCTCTCGATGCTCGAACGCCCGGCCGCGTTCAACGACGCGGTGGCGACGTTCCTCTCCGACGTCCGGTGACTCGCCGACGGACGTCGGCGTCGCGTATCGCTACGCATTAACCGTTCGCCTCCGTCTGTGGTGTCGTGCCGGAACGCGTCGAGGTCACGGACCCGGACGGCGTCGATTACGGGTGGGTCATGCAGGTCACGTTCGTCGTCACCATCGTCGTCGGCGCGCCGGTGGTGGCCGCCCTCTCGACGACGACGACGCTCCCGACGTGGGGGTCCCGCGTCGCCTTCGCCGTCCGCGTCGGCGCGCTCGTCTGGTTCGTCACCGCCGTCGCCACCTACGTCTACGCCCGTCGACACGCCGAGTGACGGGCGTCACACGGCCGGAAAGCCTTTGCCCTACTGCGGACACCGTTCTGTATGATAGACGAGACGATCGAGGAAATCCGTCGGATGAAGACGCACAGTTCCTCCGTCGTCGCGGTCAAGGCCGCCCGCTCCTCTCGGAACTCCTCGACCGCGAGTACCGCAACGTCGACAACTTCGAACGCGACCTGGAACGGAACGCGAGCGCGCTCCGGCGCGCGAACCCCTCGCACGCCTCCCTCTACAAGGCGATGCGCGAGGTGGTCGACGACGTCGTCGGCGAGGCGGACTCGGTCGACGAGGCCAAAGCCCTCACCAGCGAGGCCATCGACCGCGTGGTCGAGACCATTCAGACGGGCAAACGGCGCGCCGCGGCCAACCTCGCCGAGACGTTCGACGACACCGAAACCCTGCTCACGCACGACTACTCCTCGACGGTCCTCGAAGCCATCTCGCTCGCGGCCGAGGACGGCCACGACCTGACCGTCTACGTCACCGAGGCGCGCCCCCGCTATCTCGGGCGCAAGACCGCACGCCGGCTCGCCGACGTCGACGGCGTCGAACCACACCTCGCCGTCGACAGCGCGTCGGGCCACTTCCTCTCCGAGTGCGACCGGGCCGTCCTCGGGATGACCTGCGTCGCCGAGGACACCCTCTACAACCGCGTCGGCACCTTCCCGCTCGTCTCCGCTGCCACCCGCCTGGACGTGCCCGTCGTCGTCGCCGGGTCGGAGTCGAAGGTCATCGAGGACGGCTTCGTCTTCGAGAACGAGACCCGCTCGCCCGCCGAGGTGATGCGCGAGCCCGTCGAAGGCATCCACGTCGAGAACCCCGCGTACGACGCGACGCCGGTCGAACTGCTCGACGCAATCGTCACCGACGACGGCGTCCGGGACCCCAGCGGCCGAGGATCTCCGAGAGTTTGTCGCGCAGTCGCTCGTCGGGGCCGAGTTTCAGATAGTAGGCGTCGCCGCGGTCCTCGTAGTAGTTGTCGATGCGTCGCTTGATCTCGAAGCCGACGTGTTGGTAGAAGTCGAGCGCTTCCTGGTTCGTCGTCCGCGCGTGACAGGACACCGTCCGGTGGTCGTCGGCCACCTCGGCGACGAGTCGTCGGCCGTACCCCTCCCCGCGGACCTCCGGCCCGACGGCGAGAAAGAGGATGTAGCCGTCGCGTCGAACCGACGCGAAGCCGATGAGGTCGTCGTCGAGAAAGAGGAGATACGACGTCGCGCGCCGGTACGCGTCGACGAAAAAGCGCCGCCGCTGTTTCAGCACGCCCTCCCGCTCTCGAATGCGTTCTTTGAGCTCCCACGCCTCCTCGACGTGGTCGGTGTTCCCGGGCCCGTCGACCCGTTTCTCCACTGTGACGCTCACTACGCCCACGTAGTGCGCTCTGGAATATAACTCCACCGTCGGCGGCGAACGAGAGGCGAAGCGTTTTGGGCGTCTCGTCCCACCCACCGACGATGCCGTTCGAACTCACCGATCACACGGCGGACGTCGGCGTCGCGGCCACCGGGGACGGCCTCGGCGACGTCTTCGCGGCCGTCGCCGACGGCCTCGCGGCGGCCATGTGCGACGACGTCCCGCCCGGCGGCGACCGGTTCGACCTCACCGTCACCGCCGAGAGCCGGGAGGCCCTCCTGTTCGACTACCTCGACGAACTCATCTACGAACGCGACGTCCGCGGCGTCCTCCCGGTCGACAACGAGGCGACCGTCTACGAGGCGGACGGCGAGTGGACGGTCGAGGCCAGCGCTCGCGGCGTCCCGCTCTCCGACGTCGTCGCTCGCGACGTCAAGGCGGTGACCTACTCGGAGATGCGACTCGAACGAACGGACGGCGGGTGGGCGGCGTACGTCGTCTTCGACGTTTAGGCGAGCCCCGGAGGACAATACTATTCCCCACGCCGGCCGAACTGGTCGACTATGAAGACACGCGAGTTCGACGGTATCCGCCTCGACCGGGTTCGGGAGTTCGTCTGGGAGATACCCAAGGAGGGCGAGATGCGCGTGCCGGCCCGCGTCCTCGCCAGCGAGTCCCTCCTCGAACAGATCGGCGACGACCTGACGCTCACGCAGCTGAAGAACTCGACGCAGTTGCCCGGCATCACCAGACACGCCATCTGCATGCCCGACGGCCACCAGGGGTACGGCTTCCCCGTCGGCGGCGTCGGCGCGCTCGACGCCGAAGACGGCTGTATCTCGCCCGGAGCGGTCGGCTACGACATAAATTGCCTCTCCGGCGAGAGCGAGGTGCTCCTGTCGCACGGTCGTCGTCGACAGATTCGGAATCTGTGGGCCGATTTCGAGGACGAACGGGCGGTCGTCACGTCCGATGACGGACCCGTCGACGCCGACATCCGACTGTTCACGCAGACGAAAGACGAAGTCGTCTACGAAGTCGAAACTGAGACCGGAGACGTGGTCGAAGCCACAGCGGACCACCCCTTCGCCACGCCCGACGGCATGACCGAACTCCGGGAGTTGAACGAGGGGGATACGGTGTCGCTCCACCCGTTCGAGGGGCTTCCGGACGCGGAGCCACCGGAGTTCGTCCTCCTCGACGAATCCGACTTCGAGGACGAGGACCCACAACTGGTCCAGGCGCTCGTCGACCGGGACTTACTGCCGCTCAAATCGACCGACGAGGCGGTCAATCGACTGCTGAAACTCGTCGCGTTCCACACGGGCGACGGGACGTTCAGCGGGAACCAGCCGTGGTTCTACGGCGATCCCGAGGACCTCGAAGCGATTCGGGACGACATCGAAGCGCTCGGATTCACGCCTTCACGGATTTACGAACGCGACCGGGAACACGAAATCGACGGACACTCCTTCGAGCGCACCGAATACAGCGTTCGCTCGACCGCAAAATCGTTTAGACAGTTGCTCGTTCGTCTGGGTGCGCCTGCGGGGACCAAAGTCGACTCCGAGTTCACCGCTCCGACGTATCTCGACCGCCTCGCGGACTGGCAGAAGGCGCTCTATCTCTCCGCCTTCTTCGGGGCGGAGATGAGCGCACCGGACGCGATGACGGGGAAGAACTTCTACTGTCCCTCCGTGTCACACAACCGTCTGGCAGTCCGCCGCGACGCGGGCGAGCAGTTTATGCGCGACCTGATGCGTCATCTCGGCGACCTGGGCGTTCGGGTGAACGCGCTCGAAGAAGTCGAGCGCACCGAAACTACGGCCGGCGAGACGGTACGGTTCCGTTTCGGCCTCAAGAACGATTCGGACAATCTGATTCGCTTTTTCACGCGCATCGGGTATCGATACAACCGCGAGAAGCGGGAACGGGCGATGCTCGCGACGCAGTATCTCAAGCGAAAAGAGCGCGTCATCGACGAACGCGCTCGCATCGCCGAGGACGCCCGCGCTCTCGCCGACGGCGGGATGGCGACGGCGGACATCAAACAGCGATTCGACGTCAACGACCGATTCATCGAACGGAGCATCTACGAGGGCCGCAGTGGTCGGCCACGTCCACCGGCTGACTTTCCGAATTTCGCGGAATTCCGCGAGATGGCCGAGGTTCGTGCCGACCTGACCGTCGACGTCGAAATCGACTCGATTCGTGAACGGGGTTGCAAGACCGTCTACGACATCGGCGTCACACACGACGCACACAACTTCGTCGCTAATGGATTCGTCGTCTCGAACTGCGGCGTCAGGATGATGAAAACGAACCTCTCTTACGACGACCTGCAGGGCCGGGAGGAGGAACTCGTCGAATCGCTGTTCGCCAACGTCCCCTCGGGACTCGGCGGCGGCGGTGTCGTCGAGTCCGGCGTCGACACCGTCGACCGCATCCTCGAAGAGGGGTGCAGTGGGCCGTCGACGAGGGGTGGGCCGTCGAAGCCGACATGGAACACTGCGAGGACGAGGGGTTCCGCCCCGAGGGCGACGCCAGCGCCGTCTCCCAGAAGGCCAAAGACAGGGGGAAAAATCAGATCGGCAGTCTCGGGAGCGGGAACCACTTCCTCGAAGTCCAACGCGTGACCGACGTCTTCCGCGACGACGTTGGCGACGCGTACGGCCTGGAAGAAGACCAGATCGTCGTCCTCATCCACTGCGGGAGTCGCGGCCTCGGCCACCAGACCTGCAACGACTACCTCCGGCGCATCGAGAAACGACACGGCGATTTGCTCGACCGACTCCCCGACAAGGAACTGGCCGCCGCGCCCGCCGGGTCCGAACTCGCGGACGAATATTACCGCGCGATGTGTGCGGCCATCAACTTCGCGTGGGTGAACCGCCAGCTAATCATGCACCGCACGCGACAGGTGTTCGAACGCGTCTTCGACCGGGACTGGCGCGACATGGAGATGGACCTCCTCTACGACGTGGCCCACAACATCGCCAAACGCGAGACCCACGCCGTCGACGGCGAGGACCGGGACCTGTTCGTCCACCGGAAGGGCGCGACCCGGGCGTTCCCCGCCGGCCACCCCGAGGTCCCGGTCGCCTATCGAGACGTGGGTCAGCCTATCATCATCCCCGGGAGCATGGGCGCGGGAAGCTACGTCCTCCGCGGCGGCGAGGCGTCGATGGATCTCACGTTCGGCTCAACCGCCCACGGCGCGGGGCGCACCATGAGTCGCACGCAGGCCAAACAGGAGTTCTGGGGCGAGACGGTCCAGGACGAACTCCGTGACCAGCAACACGTCTACGTGAAGGCCCAGAGCGGGGCCACCGTCGCGGAGGAGGCCCCCGGCGTCTACAAGGACGTCGACGAGGTGGTGCGCGTCTCCGACGCCCTCGGCATCGGCGACAAGGTGGCTCGGACCTACCCCGTCTGCAACGTCAAGGGTTAGTCCGTCCGTTCGTCCGCGGGCGACTCGCTCGCCTCGAGTTCGCTCGCTCGCTTCCGGCGCGTCTCCCGCAGGCGCAGGTAGTAGTAGACGAGCGACGCCAGGCCGAGCATCGACAGCGTGATGCCGCTCTCGGGGACGACGCCGAGCAACGCCGACCGAAGGAGGTCCGCGATGCCGACGGCGAGCAACAGCAACCCGGCCGCGAGGAGCCACGTTCGGTCCCCCGGGCCTCCTCGTAGGCCCCCGCCTCGATGAGCGGCATCTCCTTTCGGTGTTCGGCGTAGGCCAGCGCGCCGACCAGCGCCAGGGCGGCGAGGATCACGAAAGCGACGACGCCGAAAACGGCCGCCTCGTCCGAGACGAGTCGGAGTACCATATCCGGGATTCGACGTGCGAGCGGATAAAGGAACGCGGCCGCAGCGGCAGGGTCACGGCTCGGTCTGGCCGTCGTCCACGTACCGGAAGGCGACGCCGGCCCGGTCGGCCGTCACCGCGTCGCGTTCGGTGTCGCCGACGAACAGCGACCGGTCGGGGTCGGCTCCGAGTCGGCGGAGCGTCGCCAACAGCGGTTCGGGGTCGGGCTTGCGCGTCGGGAGCGAGTCGCGCCCGACGACGGCGGCGACGTGGGCGGTCAGGCCGTGTCTGTCGAGCGCGAGGCGGCAGGCGCGTTCGGCGTTCAGCGAGCAGACGCCCACCGGAACCGCCGCGTTCGCTACTTCGTCGGCCGTCGGGAGACGCGCCGCTTGCTCCGCGCTGCGGCACTCGTGATCGCTGAGGACCGCTTCGACGGCGTCGCGGTGGCCGCGTTCTTCGGCGACGTCGAGCATCCGCCAGAGGTCCATTCCGTCGGCGTCGACGCCGGCGTCGGCGAGGGCGGTCGCGGCGTCCCGGGCCGCACGGTCCCAGTCGACCGGGAGGCGAACGAGGGTGCCGTCCAGGTCGTAGACGACGGCGTCGTAGTCGTCGTGTGACACGGTGGCCCGTTGGCGTCGCGGGGTTTGACGACTTCGGTACCGCGCTCCGGACCGGCTAGCTGAACAGGTCTGCCGCCAGCAGGAACCACCCCTGTCCGAACGAGGTGACGCCGAGCGGCGCACCCGGTCCGCCAGGTTTCTTCGCGACGCGTCGAACCGCTCCCCGTTCGTCGACGACCCACGTCGCGGCGTCCAGCGCACGCGCCGCGACGTCCGAGAGGGAGTCGTCGAGGACCCTGCTGGACGCCTCGCTCGATGGTGTAGGCGAACATGAGCGTCCCCGACGTCTCCAGCGGACTGCGCAACGTATCTGCGTCGTCGAGGATGTGATGCCAGAACCCGCTGGCGTCCTGCAACTCGACGAGCGTCGACACCGTCTCGTCGAGGATCGAGCACAGGTCGTCGCGCTGGGGATGGTCGTCGGGGAGTATCGCCAGCGCGTCGACCAGCGCCGTCGTGGCCCAGCCGACTCCACGCGCCCAGAACGTCCCCTGCGGATATGAGTTCGGCGTCTCCCGCCAGTTGTGACGGAACAGCCCCGTGTGTGGGTCTTGCAGATGTTTCGTGTGGATCCGTAGCTGGGTCGCGGCCTCGTCCATCGCCGCCCGGTCGCCGGTGATCGCCCCGTATCGGGCGAGAAACGGCACGACGAAGTAGAGCGCGTCGACCCAGAGTTCGACCGAATCCCGCCGGTGTGACATCCCGCCGTCGGCCGTCCGCGGCGTCGTCTGCAGGAACTCGTAGTGGTCCTCCGCGGCGTCGAGATACCGCTCGTCGCCCGTGCGCTGGTAGAACCGGAGCGCGCAGTCACCGAGGACGGTCTGATTGAAACACGGCTTGTAGTCGCTGAGGAAGTCGGTTCTGTCGAGCCAACTTTTCGGATAATCCCCCATCCGAAGGCGAACTGGCCGTTGCTCGTCTGCGTTCGGATGGCCAGATCGACGAGTTCCTGCGCCTCGTCGACGTGCTGGTCCGTCGCCAGAAGCCCCTGTATCGCCACGCCTTTCTCCCAGTCCTCCGCGAGGACGTCGCGTTCGAGTACGTGCGTCGCTACCCGTTCCGTGAGGTCTGCTAACGGTTCTCTCATGACACACGCTATGCAGGACACGACGGTATATACTTTCGTATGCCGGAGGATCGATCCCCGAATCGCTTTTGTGCTCGCGCACGTATTTTACCCCCATGGTGGGGCCCGTCGGTCACCACGTCGACAGCACAGGCGACGAGCGTGCGCGCTCTCTCGCACCGTGTCGTTGCCGCTGTCTCCGCTTCCCGACGGCCCCGTCCGCGCACTCCTCGGCCCACCGGGCCACGCGTCCGCCGGCGTCTCGCCGCGGGCGCAGTCGGGTCGATGCTCCGGCGCGGTAAGCGCGTGCTGTCGGCCGCCCGCTCGCGCCTCCGCGAGGACGTCGCCGCCGTGAAAGAACGCGATCCGGCGGCGGGGAGTACCCTCGCCGTCCTCACCTGTTACCCGGGGATGCACGCGCTCTGGACCTACCGGGTGGCACACCTGCTCTGGGCCCGTGGCCATCCGCTGCTCGCGCGGTGGCTCTCACAGCTCGCCAGCCTCGTGACGGGCGTCGAAATCCACCCGGCGGCGACCATCGGTCGGCGGTGCGTCGTCGACCACGGCCGCGGCGTCGTCGTCGGGGCCACGGCCGAACTCGGCGACGACGTCCACCTCTATCACGGCGTCACGCTCGGCGCGGACCGGCCGCGCGACGGCAAACGGCACCCGACCGTCGGCGACGGCGTCCTCCTCGGCGCGAACGCGACGCTTCTGGGGCCGATCGCCGTCGGCGACGGCGCGAAAGTGGGCGCGGCGGCCGTCGTCCTCGACGCGGTGCCCGCGGGAGCGACGGCCGTCGGCAACCCCGCTCGGATCGTCCGCGGAGCGACGCGGCGGCGACGCGCGGCCGAGTCCGCGGACGGCGAGGACGGGGAGGCCGTGGACGAACAGGGGTTCGTCGCGGCGGGCTAATCCAGCAGGCCCCGAGCGACGATGGTCTTCTGTATCTCGCTGGTCCCCTCGTAGATGGTCGTGATCTTGGCGTCGCGGAAGAGCCGTTCGGCGTCGCTCCGGTCGGTGTAGCCGCGGTGGCCGAGCAGCGAGAGCGCTCGATTCGTCACGTCGACGGCCGTCTCGCTGGCGACGTACTTGGCCATCGCGGCGACGAGCCGCGGGTCCGCGTCCGCGTCGTCCTGTCTGGCCGCCTCGCGCACGAGGAGGCGAGCGGCGGTGATCGAAGTGCCCATCTCGGCAACGGCGTGACGGACCGCTTGCCGGTCGGCGGGCCGTCCGTCGTCTCTTCCGGTGACGTACGCGCGTGTCTCGTCGTAGGCCGCCTGCGCGAGGCCGAGCGCCTGTGCCGCGATGCCGATGCGCCCGCCCGTGAGGACGTGAAACGCCGCCGACAGCCCTCGCCCTTCCTCGGTCAGGCGGCTGTCCGCCGGTATCCTGACGCCGTCGAACAGGAGCGCGGTGGTGTCGCTCGCGCGCAACCCGAGTTTGGACTCCTTCTTTCCGACCTCGATGCCGGCCGACTTCGGGACGAGAAACTGCGTCACTGAGGACGGGTCGTCGGGGTCGGTCTTGGCGAAGAGGATGCACACCTCGCCGCGCTGGCCGTTCGTTATCCACTGTTTCTGCCCGTCGACGACGTACTCGTCACCCTCGCGTCGGGCCACCGTCTCCATCTCGGCGGGGTTCGACCCCGCGCCCGGTTCCGAGAGGGCGAACATCCCGACGGGCCGTCCCTCGGCCATCGGCGGCAGCCACCGCTCGCGCTGGGTTTCCGTGCCGAACTCGGCGATACACGAGGTCACGAGCGAGTGGACCGACAGCGCGCTCGCGACGGCAGCTGGCCGTAGGCCACCTCCTCGTTGACGAGGCTGTAGGTCGTCCGGTCGACGTCGAGGCCGCCGTACCGTTCGGGAACCGTCAGTGCCGTCAGGTCGCGGTCCGCGAGGGCGTCCCAGACGGGTTCGGGGAACGACTCTTCCCGGTCGGCCGCCGCCGCGTGTGGGCGGATCTCCTCCGCGGCGAACGCGCGGAGGTCCTCTCTGAGCGCCCGCTGATCCTCGGTCAGCCCCGAGTTCACGCCTGCGAGTGTCATGACCCCCGTTTCGCACCCGGTCGGCAAAAGCCGTCGGGCGAACGACCGGCGCGAGCGCGCCGGTAGCGAGCCGCCGATAGAATTTACTCCCCGGTCGCGTAGGTGTGAGTATGCGTGACAGGGTCCGGTGCGCGATACTTCTCGTCACCGTCCTCGCCGGAGCGACGGCGGCGACGGCGTCGGTCGGAGCACAGCAAGAGCTGGTGACGCTCACCGTCACCGTCGTCGACCAGCCGGACCGGCCGGTTTCGCAGGTCGACCTCACCGCCAGCTGGGACGGCGGCTCGACGACGGAGACGACGGCGTCGAACGGTCAGGCGCTCGTGGACGTCCCGGCGGGCGCGGACGTGACGATTCGGATCTCTCACCCCGACTACGTCCGCAACGACCCGTATCGCGTCTCCGACGCCACCGAGCGCTCGGTCGAGATCGACGTCTATCGCAAGGGATCGATCGTCGTCGACGTCACCGACAGCGAGGGTGACGTCGAGGGCGCACGGGTCGCCGTCCGGCACAACCGCCGCGTCGTCAAAACCGGGACGACCGGGCCGAACGGCGAGTACGCGACCGGGCCGCTCCAGTTCGGCGACTACACGATCACCGTCAGCAAACCGGGCTACTACACCGAAGCGGGCTCGGTCCGCGTGACCGGCGAGACGCGCAAGCCGATGACCATCGAGAGCGGAGCCGTGACGGTCGATTTCACCGTGACCGACCCGCACTTCGATCCGCCGCGCCCCGTCGGCGGCGTCGAGTTGACGCTCGACGGCTACGGGACGTTCGATACGCTCCAGAACGGCGAGGCGTCCGCGCGCCTCCCCGTGAACACCGATCCGACGGTGACCGCCGAGAAAGACGGCTACCAGCGCGTGACCCGTGAACTCTCCGTCAACGAGTCCTCGAAGGCGGTGACGCTCACGATGCGCCGGACGCCCAATCTGACGCTGACGCCGGTCAATCGGCGCGTCGTCGCGGGCGAACGAGTCGTCGTCGAGGTGATAAACGAGTACGACGAACCCGCTTCGGGCGTCGCCGTCTTCCGGGACGGCACCCGGGTCGCAACGACGGGCGACGAGGGCGTACTTGCCGTTCGCCTCGACGACCCCGGGAACCACTCGCTCTACGCGCGGTCCGGGAACGTTCGCTCCGACGCGGTGACCGTCGAAGCCATCTCGGCCGGGACGCCGACGGACACGCCGACGCCCACCCCGACGGCCACGCCGACGCCGACGGCGGACACCGGCGTTCCGGCACCGGGATTCACCCCGGCGCTCGCCGTCCTCGCGTTCGTCGTCGCGGCGTTGCTCTGCCGCCGGGCGGCCTGCCCAGAAACTCCAGCACTTCGGCCGTCGACCCGGAGAGACCGCCGCCCTGTGCGAACGTCGGGCCGCCGCCGCCACCGCCGCCGAACTCCGCGGTCACGTCGTCGACGACGCCGCCCGCCGACACGTCGCCCGTGCTCGCGACGACGACGTACGGGCTCTCGCCCGACCCGACGACCGCCAGCACGTCGCCCAGTTCGCCGACCCGCTCTTGCAGGCGGTCGCCCACCTCGTTCGGGCCGAAGCCGTCGACGCTGCCGACGCGCCACGTCCGGCCGTCGCGTTCGACCGTCGGGAGGTCGGCGAGTCGGGCGTCGAGGACTTCGCCTTTGTACTCTCGGAGGTCGCTTCCCAGCGCTTCGTTCGTCTCGCGGAGGTCGGCCGTCGCCTCGGCGAGGCCCGTCACGTTCGTCCCGAGTTCGCGCGCCGCGTCGAGGGCCGCCTCGTGGACCGTCGCGTGCCGGCGGACGGCCGACGGGCCGACGGCGAACTCGACGCGGGTGAGGCCCTCACCGGGGTTCGAGCGGTCGAGTATCTCCACCAGCCCGATTTCGCGCGTGTTCGGGACGTGGGTGCCGCCGCAGGCGGCGACGTCCCAGCCGTCGACGTCGACGAGGCGGACGGCGTCGGCGTCGGCCATCACGCCCTCCTCCGTCTTCGTGTTGAAGGCGACGTCGTCGCGGCGCTGTGCCGCCTCGACGGGGACTTCCTCCCACGTCACGGGCCGGGAGTCCCACACCGCGCGGTTCGTCAGGCGTTCGAGTTCGACCAGCGTCTCGTCGTCGACGTCGGTCGTCGTCTCGAAGTCGACGCGGACCTTCTCCTCGTCGATGCCGAAGCCGCCGTAGCCGAGGTCGTCGAGTACGCGCCGCCCCGCTCCGTAGAGGACGTGACTCGCCGTGTGCGCTCGCATGCAGTACGTCCGGAACGCGTCGTCGACGACGCCCGTCACGGCGTCACCGGCGTCGAAGGCCGGCGGCTCGACGAGGGTGTGTACTACCGCGTCGTCGCCGTGCTGTACGTCGACGACGGGGACGCCGCCGATGCTTCCGCGGTCGGCCGGCTGACCGCCGCTCTCGGCGTAGAAGTACGTCTCGTCGAGAACCACGTCGCTGCCGGCGACGCGTTCGACCGTCGCTTCGAACTCCCGTCGCTCGGGGTCGGCGGGGGCGCGTGAGTGCATGGACGCGTCCAGACGGCCGGCGAGCAAAAGTGGTGCGCTCTCGCCTCGCTACTCCTCGGCGAGGAGGACGTCGAGTCGCTCTTCGAGCGCCCTGACGACCGAGCCGCCGACGTTCGATCGCGCCGCGCGCCCCTGCTCGACGGCCAGCACGTCGTCCTCGGCGACGTCGAGTTCCGCGGCGAGTTCGTCGGCGGTCAGCCCCGCCTCCTGTCGGGCCTCTTCGACGCGGTCGCCGTAGTTCGAGACGAGATAGGGGAGGCGGTCTTTCTCGTAGTCCGTCCCCTCCTCCTCCCAGCGGCTACTGTCGCCGCGGGTCGCGTCGTACATTTTGGCCGCCTTCTGGGCCGTCCGTTTCTCGCGACTCGGCTCGTCGTCGGCCGTCTCGCGGGACGTCCCACGGGACGTCTCCTGGGACCCGTGGGGCGCGCAGTTCTCGCAGACGAGCAGGTTCGCCCCGGCGACGTTCGCCCGCCGGAGCGATCCCGTCTCGCGTCCACAGAGTTCGCAGCTGTCGCCCTCGTCGTCGGAGCGACCGCCGCCCGTGGAGTATTTGGCCATGTCCCGTCTACCGCGTCCACGGTTTTAAAATCCGCTCCCCGGCGTGGGCCGCGGTCGCGCTGGTTCGTCGACCCTGAGCGCTTTTATGCCGCCGCTCGCATCCGTGCGTATGAGCACCGACGACCTCGCGTGGGAGACGACGGGAACCGACATCGACTACACGTGTCCGGGGTTCGACGTGCGCCGCGACGACGTGGTGTTGCCCGACGGCACCGAGACGGACTACCACTACGTGGACGAACCGCCCGCCGTCGTCGTCCTGCCGTTCACCCCCGAGGGCGATGTCGTCACCATCGAGGAGTGGCGACAGGCGGTCGGCCGCGTCAGCCACGGTCTCCCCGCGGGGTCTGTCGAACCCGACGACGTCGACCTCGCCACCGCGGCGCGCCGTGAACTCGCCGAGGAGACCGGCTACGAGGCCGACGAGGTGCGCCACCTCCACACGATCGAACCCGCGAACGGCATCGCCGACTCCGTCCACCACGTCTTCGTCGCGGAGGGCTGTCTCCCCGTGGGCGAACCGAACCTCGACTTCAACGAGAGCATCCGCGTGCGGACCGCGTCCTACGACGACCTGGTGGCGGCCGTCGTCGACGGCGACGTGCGCGACGGCCGGACGGTGTCGGCCGTCTGTTACTACGAACTCACCGAGCGGTAGGCAACCGTTTTCCGTCCGCCAGACGTCGGGGCGGTATGATCGACTTCGACGCCGATTCGGACGCCGACGTGAGGAGTCGCGTCCGGGCGCTGATCGTCGCCGTGGCCGTGTCGCTTTCGGGCCTGGCCGTCGGCTTCGCCGTCGTCTTCGGCCTCGGTGCCGTCGTCGTCGGAGCGGGCGTTCGGCCGACGCCGCTCACCGCCCTCGCCGTCTCGCTCGTGGCGATTCAGGGCGTCGCCTTCGGCGGCGTCGCCCTCGCGTATCTCCGCTACCGCGGCTGGGGCGTCGGCGCCCTCGGCGTTCGCGCTCCGGACGTTCGCGAACTGCTCGTCGTCGTGGCGGGCTACGCCCTCGCGATCGCGGCGGCCGTCGTCGGCGCTGTCGCCGTCTCCGTGACGGGGCTCCCGGTCGGCGAGAATCAGGTGGCCGACGTTGGCCGGGCCGACCCGACGGCGTTTCTCTGGCTAATTCCGGCTTCGTTTCTCCTCATCGGCCCCGGGGAGGAACTGCTCTTCCGGGGCGTCGTGCAGGGTCGCCTCCGCGAGACGTTCGCCCCCGTCTCGGGAGTCGCTCTCGCGAGCGCCGTCTTCGCCGCCGTCCACTTCGTCGCCCTCACCGGCGGGGCGGGCGGTCGACTGGTCACCATCTCCGTCCTCTTCCTCCCGAGTCTGGTGTTCGGGGCGGTCTACGAACTCACCGACAACCTCGTCGTCCCCGCCCTCGTCCACGGCGCGTACAACGCGACGCTCTTTCTCCTCGCGTACGTCGCGTTTCGGCTGATGGGCGCGTGACTCCCGCGCAGACGCCGCGTGAGTGGTCACCAGCGAGAAGGGGAAAAGCGGGAGCGTCGACGTGCGAGGACGTCGTGCAACGGCTGTGACCCCCTCGAAAGCCGTCCCGCTCCGACGTCGGACACTCCCGATCTCGCTGCGCCAGCGAATACGACCGGAAACCCTTACCGCCGCGCCGCCGGAATCCAGTGCATGCGCGACTGTTTCGAGCTTCGACACGGGGACGCCGCCGGCCGCCTCGGCCGGCTGACCGTCCCCGTGCCGGCGTCACCGTCGAGACGCCGGCGCTCCTCCCCGTCATCAACCCGAACCTCCAGACCATCGCGCCGTCGCGCCTCCAGTCGGAGTTCGGCGCGGATATCCTCATCACCAACTCCTACATCGTCCGCAAGACCGACGACTTGCGTGATCGCGCGCTCGACGTCGGCCTCCACGAACTGCTCGATTTCTCCGGCGCGATCATGACCGATTCGGGGTCGTTCCAACTCGCTGAATACGGCGAAATCGACGTGACGACCCACGAAATCCTCGAATTCCAGCGCGACATCGGCTCCGACATCGGGACGCCGGTGGACGTGCCGACGCCGCCGGACGCGGACAGAGAGCAGGCGAAATCCGACCTCGACGTGACCGAGGACGCCCTCGCCGACGCCGAGGGCGTCGACACGGGCGAGATGCTCGTCAACGCACCCGTCCAGGGCTCTACGTATCCGGACCTGCGCGAACGCGCCGCCCGCAACGCCTACGCGACCGACCTCGACGTGTTCCCCGTCGGTGCGGTGGTACCGCTGATGAACGACTACCGCTACGCCGACGTGGTGGACGTCGTGTCGGCCGCCAAGCGGGGACTGGGAGCCGACGCGCCCGTCCATCTGTTCGGCGCGGGCCACCCGATGATGTTCTCGCTGGCCGTCGCCGCCGGCTGTGACCTGTTCGACTCGGCCGCCTACGCCCTGTACGCCCGCGACGGCCGCTATCTCACCGTCTCCGGCACCGAACACCTCGACGAGCTGTCGTATCTCCCCTGTTCGTGTCCCGTCTGTACCGACCACTCGCCCGCGCACCTCCGGTCGGCCGACGACGAGCAACAGGAACGACTCCTCGCGGAGCACAACCTCCACGTCACGTTCGAGGAGCTGCGCCGCATCAAGCAGGCCATCCGCGACGGCGACCTGTTGGAACTCGTGGAGACGCGCGCCCGCGCCCATCCAGCGATGCTCGACGGCTACCGCGCCCTCTTGGACCACGCCGGACAGCTCGAACGGTCGGACCCGGCCTCCAAGGGGACGTTCTTCTACCTCTCGAACGAGAGCGCCCGTCGCCCCGAGGTGCTTCGCCACCACGAGCGGCTGGGACGGCTCGACGCCGAAGGCGAGATACTGCTCACCGAGGGCAACGCTCCCTCTACCGACCGCTTCGACGCCTCGTGGCGCGTCGTCCCGCCGTTCGGGCCGTTCCCCCGGGCGCTCTCGGGCACCTACCCGCTCACCGCCGAAGTCCCCGAACGCACGGACGCCGAAGCGTGCCGGGCGGCCGCACGGGGCGTCGCCCGCCTCGCCGCCGCCAACCCCGATAGCTCGTTCACCCTCGCCCACGACGACTGGCCCGACGCCGCGATCGACCTCGTGCCCGAGTCGGTGGCGGTGGAGTCGCTCCGTGGCGTCGCGCGCGGCGATCCGCGGACGGACGAGGAGTGAACAAAGGAAGATAGTTGACGCTCGACCCCCGAGAGTGAGTATGACCGAGTATTTCGAGGTTCTCGGACGCGACGGGGCCGCCCGCGTCGGCGAGGTGCGCCTCGCCGACCCCGTGACGACGCCGGCCCTCGCCGACGAGTTCGTCGTCGACGCCGGGAGCCTCTGGACCCGCGAACGCGACCTCCCCGAAGGCGACGAGGACGTACTCACGGTGCTCCCTCACCGGGCGTTCCCGGCCGGCACCGAGGAGCCGGTACAGGAGTCGTTCGCGGTCGACTATCCGGAGGTAGCGTTTCCGAACGCCGCCGTCGTGACGGCGGAGACGGCCGCCGACTACGGTGCCGACGCGTACGTCCTCTCGAACGCGTCGGGGTTCGTCGGCCACGCCGAAGCCTTCCGCGACGAGATAATCGCCGCTCGCGGATCGCTGCCGGCCGATTCGGCGCTCTATCTCGCCGGCGTCGCCACGCCCGCCAACGTCGCGACCCTCGTCTACGCCGGCGTCGACCTGGTGGACGCCAAGTTGGCGAAGGTGAAAGGCCGGCAGGGCCGCTACCTGACGGCCGAAGGCGAATATCGCCTCGACGAACTCGACGAACTCCCCGGCGCGTTCCCCTCCGACCCGCCGCTCTCGGAGTTCACCCGCGAGGACTGCGCCGCCCACAACGTCGCCGCCTTGCGCGCGGAACTGGCGACGATTCGTACCCGCATCCGCCGGGGCCGGCTCCGGGACTACGTCGAAGGACAGGCCCGGCACGAGCAGTGGCACACCGCCGCGTTCCGCCGGTTCGATCAGCAGTACGGCTATCTCGAAGAGCGAACGCCGGTCATTCGCGACACCGAACTCACCGCCGCGAGCGAGGACACCCTCCGCCGCGTCGAGATTCAGCGCTTCGCCGACCGGGTGACGACGCGCTACCGCAACCGCTTCTCGAACCCGCTCATCCTGGTTCCCTGCTCTGCGGCCAAGCCGTACAGCGAGTCACAGAGCCACCGGCAGTTCCAGGACGCCATCCAGTTCCGCGGCCACGTCGCCTCGATGACCTCCCCCATCGGCGTCGTCCCGCAGGAACTCGAACTGACCTACCCCGCCCAGCATTACGACGCCGTCGTCACCGGCCACTGGACCGACGGGGAGAAGTCGTTCGTCGCCGACGTCCTGCAGCGCTACCTCGAACGCAACGACTACCCCCGCGTCGTCGCCCACGTCGGCGGCGAGGGCTACCGCGACATCTGCGAACGGGTGTCCGAGACCGTGGACGTCCCCTTCGAATACACCGTCGCCGACCACCCGACGACGACGGACTCGCTCTCGAATCTCATGTCGACGCTCTCGGACGAGCTCAAATACTCGAAGCGGGAGCGCCAGCACAACACCGTCCGCGCCATCGCCGACTACCAGTTCGGCGAGGGGCCGGCGACGCCCTCTTCGAGGACGTCCACATGACGAGTCGGTACCCCAAACTCCAGGTCCGCGACGTCGACGGCGACCAGCTCGCGGTGATGGTGCCCCAGTACGGCGTCCTCGCGTTCACGCTCGAAGGCGCACGCCACTGGGCCGAAAGCGACGCGCCGACGAAACGGGTCGACATCGACGGCTTCGTCCCCCACGGGAGCGTCCTCGCACCGGGCGTCGTCGACGCCGACGAGGAGATCCGCGTCGGCGACGAGGTGGTGATCGAGGGGCCGAAGGCGTTCGCCGTCGGGCGGGCGGAGATGAGCGGCCCCGAGATGGCCGACAGCACCCGCGGCATCGCCGTCGAGGTTCGACACGTCGAGGAGCGATGAGAGGGTCGGAGCGGTCAGTCCCACCGCGACGATAGGGGGTCGGAGCGGTCAGTCCCACCGCGACGATAGGGGGTCGGAGCGGTCAGTCCCACCGCGACGATAGGGGTCGGAGCGGTCAGTCCCACCGCGACGATAGGGGTCGGAGCGGACCGCCCGACAAACCTCGGGACAACGCTTACGTCGGAACCGGCCCTAGTGGTAGTGAATGACATCCCCTGCGCGCCGGGACGTCCTCCGGGTGGATCTCTCGACGGGAGCGGTCACCCGGGAACGGGTGCCCGCCGAGTGGCGACGGGCGTTCCTCGGCGGCAAGGGACTCGGCGCTCGCTACCTCTACGACGAACTCGATGCGGGCGTGGACCCCCTCGGCTCCGAGAACGCCGTCGCCTTCTTCCTCGGCCCGCTCTCGGGCTATCTCCCCGGCGAGTCGCGCTACGCCGTCGTCACGAAGTCGCCGCTCACGGGGGCGTTTCTTGACTCGTACAGCGGCGGGTCCTTCGCGGACGCGCTCGCCGGCGCGCTCCCGGAGGCGTTCGGCGTCCTCGTGACGGGGCGGGCCGACCGCCCGGTTCGAATCGAGGTGGCGGACGGCGAGGCGCGCGTCGGACCCGTCGACTGCTGGGGCGCGGACACCGTCGAGACGGACGCGGCGTTCCCCGACGCCGCCGTGGCCTGTATCGGCCCGGCGGGCGAGTCGCGGGTGCGCTTTGCCACCGTCGCCAGCGACGCCGGCGACCACCACGCCGGCCGCGGCGGCGCGGGCGCGGTTCTCGGCGCGAAACGGCTGAAAGCCGTCGTCGTCCGCGGCGACCCGCCGTCGGGGCTCGACGACTTGCGCGACCGGTACGACGACGCGTACCGCGCGGCCGACACCGGCCTGTGGCGCGCGGCGAGTGGCACCGTCGAGAGCATCGACTTCGCCAACGAGGTGGGCGTCCTGTCGACCCGCGGGTGGCAGTCGGGCCGTTTCGAGGACGCCGACGACATCGGCATCGAGGCGGCCCGAGAGGCGGCGGCCGAGCGCGAGGACGAAGCGGGCCTGCCCGGCGACTTCCGCGTCGAGACCGACGACGGCGAGACGGTGCCCCGCGGCGGCGCGCTGATGTCGCTCGGGGCCGGTCTGGGGATCGACGAGTTCGACGCCGTCACGGCCCTCGGCGCGGCCTGTGACCGGCACGGGATGGACGTCATCAGCGCGGGCAACGCCGTCGCGTGGGCGGTCCACGCCGCCGACCGCGGCGACGTCGACCGCGACCTCGCCTTCGGCGACGACGAAGCGGCGCGCGACCTCATCGAGGACATCGCCGAGCGGGCGTCCCCCTGGGCGACGCCCTCGCGGACGGCGTCGACGCCGCGAGCGAGCGGTTCGAGGCGGGCGGCGAGGACGTCCCGACGGTGAAGTCGATGGAGCTCCCGGCGTACGACCCGCGCGGCGCGGCGGGGATGGCTCTCGCCTACGCCACGAGCGACCGGGGCGGCTGTCACCGCCGGGCGCGCCCCGTCGAACGCGAGGTGTTCGACGCCGACGGGTGGAGCGTCGCCGACCGCGTCGCTGCCGTCGCCACCGCCCAGCGAACCCGATCGGTCCTCTGGAGCCTCGTCGTCGACGACTTCGCCGGCGAGACGCTCTGGGACGACCTCGGCGCGGAGTGGCTGGCCGCCGTCGGCCTCGACTACGACCCGGCCGAACTCGAACGCGCGGGGAGCGCATCTGGACGCTGGTGCGCCTGTTCAACGCCCGCGAGGGGTTCGACCGCGCCGGCGACGAACTCCCCGACGTCTTCGAGCGGCCGCTGGCGGGCGGCCCGTCGGCGGGGCGGGCGCTCGACCGCGAGACGTTCGACCGGATGCTCGACGCCTACTACGACGCCTGGGGCTGGTCGCGCGACGGGCTCCCGACGCGCGCCGCCGTCGAGCGCCTCGGACTCGGCGACGCCGTCGACGACGAGACCCCCTCGGAACGGATCCAACCGCACTCGACCATGACTGACCGAATCGACATCGACGACCTGGACGTCGGCGAGGAGCGCGAAGAAGCGCCGAACCGCGGCGACTGGTTCTGGGCCGGCGAGAGCGACCCGGGCGAGGAGCGCGGGTGGCTCTCGGACGACGCCGGCGACGGAGCGGACGCCGATGTCGCTCACGACGCGGCCGGTCCGAGCGAGCCGACGACGCCGCGCGTCCCCCGGACCGACGACGAGGCTCCGGTCGGCATCCCCTCCACTCGGGCGGGGCAGGCGCGGGCGACGCCGAGGGCGCGGCGTCGCGGCCGACCGACGCCGCGTCGACCCCGGACGACGATCCGGAGAACAGCCACGCGCCGTCGACCGGCGGTGATTCGACCGCCGGACACGCGCCGTCGACCGGCGGTGATTCGACCGCCGGACACGCGCCGTCGACCGGCGGCACCGCCCACGAAACACACGCCGATCCCGACGAGATGACGACGGCGTTCACCTACGGCGCCATCCGGAAACTCGCGGACCCGCGCAGGGCCGTCGCCGAGGCGCGCGGGTGGAGCGACTGGGTGGGCGTCGTCGGCGACGTGGACGCGCACGTCCTCAACAAGTTCCAGCGCGAACACCAACTCGACCTCGATTTCTTCAACGGCACGGGGACGGGTCCGGCCGAGCGCCTCGCCACTGTGGACGAACACTCGATGTTCTACGCGAACCGGCTGGTCGTCGTCGGCACCGACGGGGAGTCGTGGATCGCGACGGACGCCGACTGGGAGTTCGTCCCGCTCGCCGAGGCGGCCGAGGGGGCGGACTGGGCCCTCACCGACACCTGACTGCGCGCTAACTTTTTCACGGTGCGGGACGCATTCACACGGGAGCGAGGAACATGAGCCTCAAGACCGCACTCAGGCAGTCGCGCGTGGTAACGTTCGCGTTGCTGGCGGCGTCCGTCTGGACGATACTGACCATGATCCAGGTCTACCGCTCTCTCGGGCCGCTGTCGGAGACGGTCCCCGGCCAGACGTGGGCGAGCGGCGTCGTCGGCCTGTTGGTCCTGGCCGCGTTGCTGGGGCTGTTCGTCTACGCCTTCGCCGAGGCGGGCGACGCCCAGCCCCAACCGACCCCGTTCTCTCCCGACGAATGACGCAGTACGAGTGCAGCGAGTGCGGACAGCTCGTACGGTTCGCCCGGCAGGACCGGAGCGAGTTCGTCGCCGACTGTCCGGCCTGTGGAGAGCGGACGGTGTGGACCGTCGCGTTCGAGGCGGAGGGGGTGTCGTTTTGACGCTCTCGTTCACGGTGAGCGACCGGTTCGTCGAGGCGGCCGAGGAGTGGGCCGACGCCCGGATGGTCGAGTTCGACGAGGCGATGGCGACGAAAGCCGAGCAGGCCTTACTCGAGATCGAACACCTCGTCTCGGGCGCGACGGAGGTGGAGTTCGACGTCGACGGCCACCGGATTCATCACCATCCGAGCGACGAACTCCGGACGTTTCTCGACCGACAGGCCGAGGAGAGCGGCGTCGACCCCGCGACCCTGCTGAAGTTCCACGTCGACCTGTTCGCCCGGACGTTCCTCGACGACGACGCGACGCGCCCGCCGAACGCGCCCCCGAACTGAACGTCGGGACAAAGGCTAAGTCGATAGCTCCACGACCAGTGACGTATGGTACACAGAGACACGGACTGGCGGCCGAAAGGGGCCATGGAGTCGTACAAGGGCCACGAGGTCTGGGAGTACGAAGTCGGTCCCCACGAACGCAACGACGGCGAGGTGGACGGCGACGTCGCGTTCGAGGACGTCGACCCCGAGGACGTCGAATCCGAGGAGTAGCGGAGGGGTGCGTCACCGTAACGGGAACGCGCGACAGTCGCGTGGCGGCACGTAGAAGTTGGCCCGCGAGCGGACGGTGACGAACCCGAGGAGGCCGTTGTTCTCCCGGTCGGTGATCCGGGGATGGTCGTCGCGGACGTACCAGCCGTTCATCGCCTTGCGCGTCTCGCGAAAGTGCGAGAGGCGTCGCTGGAGCGAGACGAAGTGGACGCCGGGGACGCCCCCGTCGAGCGTGTTGAAATCCCGCCGGAGGAGCAGCGGCGTCCCGTCGCGCCGGGTCTGGGCGACTTTCTCGTGGTGACCGACGACGCCGTACTCCCGTGCGTGTTCGCGCACCCGGTCCGCGAAGGGGACCGCGTTCTCGAACCCCTCCACGTCCGCGGACGAGACGGCGGGCGAGAACATCCGCGCGACGCGGTCGGACTCTGAGAGGGCGTACCACGCGTCCAGATCGAGGTCGAGGCGGCTGACGTGCATCGTCGTCCCGTCTTCGAAGGGTCCGTCCGCGATGGCGACGGCGTCCTCGGTGGCCTGGGTCCCCCGGCGGTCGGAGAAGAACCCGGTGAACATCGGCGCGTCCGCGGGGATGGCGTCGGGGACCCCCTCGGTGTCGGCGTGGGACGCGGGGAGTCCCTCGCCGAGGAAGCCCGTCCGGCGCGAGGCGACGGCGAACGCGTCGCCGAGGCGGTCGTCGACCGCGACGCCGCCGAGCGACGACCGGGACCCGAACATCGCGGCGTCGACGGCGCTCAGATGCGAGGGGACGTCGGACGCGAGGACGAGGACGGCGTCGAAGGCGCGCAGTTCGGGGTCGTCCGTCCGCGAGAGGACGCGCGGCCTGGTGACGGGGGCGCGACCGAGGGCTCCGACTCGCTCGAAGTAGGCCGTTCCCCAGCCGAGCGCGTGAAAGAGGCCGCGCGCGGACCAGCCGTACGCCGCCTCGACGGTCCGCATCGCGCGCTCGACGGTGCGAGCGGCCTCGGCCGACGGGTCGACGTCGAGTCGCAGCGCCAGCACGCGGCGGAACCGAGGCTGGACCGTGTTGCCGGCGTCGTCGGTCGGGAGGTGGTCGTTCTGGGCGAACTGCCGGACGGGGAGCGCGTCGGCACGGGGGTTCGGCGGGAGGCCCTCGACGCCGCCGGTCCCGGCCGATCCGAGCCACTGACAGCCCGACAGTCCGACCGCCCCGGCCACGGCCGCCACCCGTTCGAGCGCCCGACGCCGCGAGACCATGTGAACGTCTGTCAGTCGTTCGAGCGCAAAAGCGTTTCCCGTCTCGGAAATCCGTCATAAATCCAATCGTTTATCCACGCGCTCGGCTACTAGTACGTATGCTCCACGTTGGCGCGGAGCAAGGAGCGCGGACGGCGCTCGACCTGCCGCTCTCGCCGGGCGTCGCACTGGGGATCCTCGCCGTCGGCCTGGTCGTCCTCGCCGTCGTCGCCTACGACGCCTACCGCTCCTACCGTGAGGTGGTGGCGTGACCGAGAGACGGATGGCGGGCGTCGGATCCGACGGCCCGCCGGACGCCGAGACGCTGCTGGGCCACCTCCAGACGGCGGTGTATCTGCTGGCCGGACTACTCGCCCTCTCGTTGCTCGTCGTCGGCACCGTCGCCGTCATCGCCGGCATCAAGGGCACCTGGCACTGGGCGATCCACCTCGAATCGACCATCAGTTACATGGGGGTGTTCGTCGGCGGCCTGCTGGTCGTCCTCGTCCCCCTGACCGGCCTGCTCGCCGTCGGACGGTGGTGGTATGGCAGACCGCGCTGACGTCCTCCGGGCGGCGTCGCTGGCGGCGTTCGGCGGCCTCGTCGCGACCATCTTCGGCGTCGCCGTCGTCGCCATGGTCGCCGAGTCCTACGCGACGTGGGAGTGGTATTTCCGCATGGAGCGAGCCATCGCGTTCGCCCGCCCCTCGCGTCCGCCCTGTTCGTCCTGTCGCTGGCGGGCGGCGGCGTCATCGTCGCGCTCGCGCCCCGCGATTAAACCATCTGCGCGACGAGTTCGTCCTCGAACTCCAGAAAGCCGGCGTAGACGTCCGCCGCGGCGAGATAGAGGTCCGACTCCGCGTGGTCGTGGACGTCCGCGACGAAGGGGTCGACCCACCGGAGGAGATGTTCGTCGAGGAAGACGCGCTCGTAGCCGAACGCCTCCTCGGCCCCGCCCCGCTGGCGGGTGACCAGGTGCCGGAGGAAGGCGAGTTCGACGGCGACGAAGTCGTTCTCCTCGCCGTAGCCTTCGGGCGGCGTCCACCCGGCCGCCCCGTAACTCGCCTCGACGTCCGCCAGCCCCTCGCCGATGAACGCCGTGTCGTCGCGGTAGTTGGTCTCGTGGGCCAGCACCGGCGGCCGTGGGCCGACGAAGACGCGGGTGTACTCCGCCTCCAGTTCGTCCCGGACGTCGGCCGGATCGCGGCCGGCGTTGTCGTCGACGAACGCCCGTAGCCGTTCGAATCCCGCGTCGAGCGACGCGTTCACCTCGTCGGCCGGGAACCGGAGTTCGCCCGAGAGCAACCGCTCGACGAACGCCTCGTCGGGGACGTCGTAGAACGCCTCCACGAGGAAGTCCACGAGTTCGAGGCGGGCGTCGTAGACGGCGTCGTCGTTCATGGGCTCCCTCCCTGTTCGAACAGCAGTTTCGCCCGGCAGTCGCCGCAGTACTCGAAGATGCTCCGGTCGCCGTCGGGGGCGACGCCCTCGACGAGCCCCCCACCTCCTCGCGGACGCGCTCGACCGAGCCGGCGCTCGTGAACGGCTTGCCACAGCGAGCGCACTCCATCATCTCGCCCTCGTACACCGTCTCCCAGCGCTCGCCGTCCCGGTTCTCGGGGAGGCGCGACAGATCCAGACCGTCCCGCATCTCGATGGCCGTCTCCGGACAGCCCTCCTCGCAGAGGCCGCAGTTGACGCAGTCCTCGTGGGCGAACTGTAGCTCGCCGCCTTCCGTTCGCCTGATGGCGTCGGTCGGACAGAGCGTCGAACACGTCGGCGTGAGGTTACAGGCGTCGTCCACCTCCATCACGCCGAAGTCCTTCAGGCCGCGTATCACCTCCCGTTCGGGGGTCGCGTGGTCGAGTATCGCCCGGACGCTCTCCAGGGTCCAGCCGTGGCTGTTGAACGGGGGCGGCGGCCGCGACTCTCGCCCGTCGCCTCGTGGTCGCCGGCCGGGACGGGAGAGGAACCGAGGCCGTCGACGAACGCCGAGAGTTCGGCGACGAACGACTCGTGGTCGTCGCGTTCGGGCGCGAAGAAGGCGACGCGTTCGCCCAGACCGAGCTCCGCCGTCGCCCGGTTGAGACGGTCGACGAGGGCGGCCTTCGGGTCGGGGCCGGCGTGGAGACACGCCTCGCCACAGCCGACGACGGCGACGCCGTCGGCTCCCGCCGCGAGGGCGTGCATTGCGTGGGCCTCGCCGACGGTGTCGGTGCAGTTGACCGACACCGGGAGAACGGGCGGATACGACACGTCGCCGTCGGACCGGGCCCGCCGGCCGTAGGTCTCCAGCGCCGACTTCGCGCGTTCGTCGCAGACGAAGGCGACGACGGGCGTCTCGATGCCGTCGAAGCCGGGGCGGGAGAGCAAGCCGCCCTCGTCGTCGCCGGCGTCGAGCAGCGCCTCCACCTCGCGGGCGAGCCGGCGGTTCGACGGTTCGCGCAGGGTCACCGCCCCGGTCGGACAGGAACTCGTACACGCCCCGCAGTTCTGGCAGGCGACGGGGTCGAACTCCACGTCGTCGACCGAGGGATGGGAGACGGCCTCGTGCGGACAGGCGTCGACGCAGGCGGTACAGCCCCGCTGGCTCGACTCCCCCGAGGCGCAGACGTCCATCTCGAAGTCGAGGTGCGCGGGCTTTTCGACGCCGCCGAGGAGGCGCTCGACGTCGGCGACGGTTTCGGCGTCGACGGTCCCGGTGTGGAAGCCGAGGACGCCGCCGCGGGCCGACCCCGAGGCCCCGGGGTAGACCAACTGGTCGACCGTCAGGGTTCGTTCGACGCCGTCCAGGTCGATGGCGTCGGTGGGACAGCAGTCGACCCACTCGCCGCCCGGCGCGTCGGGGTGGACGTCGACCGGATAGCGCGTGAGCATCCCGTCGGGGCCCTCGCGGACACACTCCATACAGGAGATACAGTCGTCGGTGACGCGCGACCGGAGCGCGATTTCGAACTCGCCGAACCGGCCCGTGACGTCGGTGACCTGGCCGCGTTCGACGGCGACGTCGGAGAGGTCTGCGTCGACGTCGGCGAACTCGCGGCCGTCGGCGACGAGGGTGACGTCGGCCGTGTCGGCGAGGGCGGCCGCGGTGTGGGCGTCGCCGACGACGGCCACCGCGTCGCCCGCCTCCCGGGAGACGGTGCGCGAGACGGCCTCCTCGCGCAGGCCGGCGACGGCCGCGTTGACGAGGCGGGCGGTCTTGTCCGTCGCCGCCGCCTCGTCGTGGACCCAGCCGGCGGCCTCGCGGTGGTCGACGAACACCGTCGCCTCGGGGTGGAGGCCCTTCTCCTCGGCGAGCGTGCGGAACGTGCGCTGGCACCGCTGGTCGGGGGCCGTGATCACGAGGTGATCCAGGTCGTACTCGTCGACGAGGTGGTCGACGCCGGCCAATCCGTCCTCGCAGAGCAGGCTCGAACTGCCGACGACCTCGACGTCCCGAATCCCCTCGCGGACGCCTTCCAGGTCGAGCGAACAGGTGTCGTCACACGAACAGACGAACGCGCCGACGTGCATGGCCTTCGGTATGTGCTACCATACTAAAAATCTCCGCCAACCGACCAGTTCGGCGACAGCGCTGGGAGGATATGACGACCGATCAGAAATTCAGGCGTGGCGAACATTTAATGGCGCTCCTCTCGAAGTTTCCATGTCGTGTCGCGTACTAACACGGCACACGGAGGAGCCGACGTATGAACGTACCGAGAGCGGCGACGACAGTAAATGAGCACTGAACCCGTATCACTCGACCTCGACAGGCGGTCGTTCCTGAAGGCCAGCGCGCTCGCCGGGGCGGTGGCACTCGGGGGCGGCGGCGCGGGACAGGCACTCGCACAGGGCGGTGACGACGTCGACGCCACGGACACCGACTCCGAGCTGACGAAGACCATCTGCAACTTCTGTGCGGTGGGTTGTGGATTCAAAGGCGAACGCCAGGGGAACGCGTTCGTCGGCCAAGAGCCGTGGTTCGAGAACCCGATCAACAACGGAGCGCTCTGTTCGAAGGGAGCGGCCATCTTCGAGAGCGAACACACGGAGAAGCGCCTCAAACACCCGCTGATAAAGGAAGACGGGGAGTGGCGAAAGATCTCCTGGGACGACGCCCTCGACCACGTCGCCTCGGAGATCGAGCGAGTCTGGCAGGAGTACAGCCGCGAGAGTGTCATGTTCCTGGGGAGCGCCCATCACGCGAACGAGGAGGCCTACGCCAGCCGGAAGCTGGCGGCCTTCATGGGCACGAACAACATCGACCACCAGGCGCGCATCTGTCACTCCACGACGGTGGCCGGACTGGCGAACACGTGGGGGTACGGCGCGATGACGAACACCATCAACGACTACCGCAACTTCGAGATGGACCTCATCATCGGCCAGAACCCCGCGGAGGCCCACCCGATCGCGATGCAACACATCCTCGAAGGGCAGAAACGCGGCGGCGACATCGTCGTCGTCGAGCCCCGGTTCACGAAGACGGCGGCCCACGCCGATTACTTCTATCGGCTCCGTCCGGGGACCGACGTCGCCCTGATGATGGGGCTCATCAAATATCTCAGAGACCAAGGCGAACTCGACGACGAGATGATCGACGAACGGGTCATGGGGTGGCCCGACGTCGACGCCGAACTCGATCAGTACGACCTCGAAACCGTCTCGGAGATCACGTGGATCTCCGTCGAGGACTTACAGGAGCTGGGTGACCTCATCATCGAGAACAAACCCAGCGTCCAGATCGAGTGGGCGATGGGCGGCACCCAGCACAACAACGGCACGCAGAACATCCGCTCGTACGCCCTGGCGAGTCTGGGGTCCGGGAGCGCGGCCCGGAGCGGCGGCGGCCTGCAAGTGATGCGCGGCCACTCGAACGTCCAGGGTGCGACGGACCTCGCCGTCGCCAGCCACATCCTCCCCGGCTACTACGCCAACAGTTCGCCCGGCTCCTGGCGCTACTGGGCGGACGTGTGGACGGAGAGCCCCTACTCCAGCGGGGAGGTGACGTTCCAGGGGCTGTACGACCGATTCGAGAAGATGTCGGAGGAGAAGTTCGTCCGGCAGAGCCCGACCACGGAGGGGGCCGACGCGATCGACGAAACCTTCCCGAGCGAGCGGTCGATGATGTTCCAGAACGGGCTGACGGTCGCCCGCTGGTTCGAGGCGGCGCTCGATCAGGAGGACCGCCTCCAGGGAACGCCGCTCTATCAGCCGGAGAAGGTGAAGATCGCCCTCTTCTGGGGTCACTCGGTGAACTCCATCAGCGAGATGGCCAAGGCGAAACAGGCGATGGAGGCGCTCGACCTCCTCGTCGTCGTGGACATGTTCCCGTCGGTTGCGAGCGTCCTGCCGGAACGCGACGACGGCGTCATCATCCTGCCGGCGGCGAGTCAGTACGAACACTGGCGCTCGGTGACCAACTCCCACCGCTCGGTCCAGTGGAGCGAACCCGTCCGGCCGCCGTCCCACAACTCCAAGCCGGACATGCAGATCATGCAGGAACTCGCCGACCGCCTCGGCTTCGGCGAGCATTTCGACTGGGGGTCCGGTCCTAACATGTACAACGGCAAGAGCACCTACGAGGACGCCCTGCGCGAGATCAACCTCGGCGTCCGGACCATCGGCTACATCCAGGACCCCGAACGCCTGGAACTCCACCGCGAGTACGACTGGGCGTTCAGCACCGAGACGCTACGCGCCGACGCGGAGGGGACGCCCGTCAGCGGGGACTTCTGGATGCTCCCGTGGCCGTGCTGGGGTGAGGGCCACCCCGGAACGCCCATCATCTGGAACGACGACAGGGACCCCGCGACGGCGGCCAGGACTTCCGCGCCCGGTGGGGCGTCAAGGCACCGACGCCCGACGAGTGGTCCGGCGACGACTACCCGATGCAGGCGACGGTCGACCAGCAGGGCGAGGAGGGGCTGAATCTGCTCAGGGACCCCTACGAACCCGACTGGTACGACGGCACCGTCCACGGCGTCCCGCAGTATCCCGGCTTCGCGACGACGATGCCGGACGACCCGACGAACCCGGACGCTCTGACGCTCCCCTACGAGTACGCGCTCCGGGAGGACAAATCGGTGTACGACACCGCCGTCGACATGAACGAGAAGTACGACTGGGCGGAGTTCGACGAGGAGTTCTACCAGCAGTACGACCACAAGCAACCGGACGCGCCGACGGGGCGCGGACGGGCGCGAGCGGTCACGTGGAACTTCCTCGATACGGTTCCGGTCCACCGCGAACCGATCGAGAGCCCGAGCCAGGACCTCGCGGAGGCGTGGCCGGCCAACGGCCAACAGACGAACTTCTACCGCCTGGACCAGAACAACGCCAGAGAGCAGACGAGGGCGACGGCGGCCGCTCAGGAGCAGGGGATGAACACCATCATGACGACCGGTCGTCAGGTCGAACACCAGGGCGGAGGCTCGGAGTCGCGGTCGAACATCTTCCTCGCCGACCTGCAACCGCACATGTACGCGGAACTGCATCCGGACATGGCGGCGGAACTCGACGTCGACGGCGGCGACCTGGTCGTCGTCTCGACAACCGACCGTGGCTCAGTCCTCGTGAAAGCGCGGGTGACGAACCGGCCGAACCCCGAGGAGACGTTCCTGCCGTTCCACTGGGGGCGTCTTCAAAGGCGAGAGCCTCGAAGACCGCTATCCCGACGGACACATGCCCTTCGCCATCGGCGAGAGCGTGAACACCATCACCTCCCGCGGCTACGACGTGGAGACGCAGATGCAGGAGACGAAGGCGGCGATGGTCAAAGTCCAGAAGGCGACCCAGCAGGTCGTCGACGACCTGGAGATGGACGTCGACCTCGCCCAGTTCGACTTCCCGCAGGACCGTGACGGCATCGGCCGACAGAAGGACTTCGACGTCCGCGAACAGGAAACCATCCAGTAACTATGTCAAGCAACAGAGAGATGATGCGGGACGGCGTCATGAGCACCGGGGCCGACGCGCGAATCTTCCCGGACGTCGAAGCCTGCATCGACTGTGGCGGTTGCGTGGTCGCCTGTAAACGGACGTGGGACGTTCCCGCGGACGAACAGCGAATCAGCGTCTCAACGATGCTCGAGGGCAGGAGGCCGCCGAGGGGTTCAACGCCAACAGCGCCGGCGCGCTGAACGAGGGCCAGTCCCCCGGCGAGACGAGCGTCCCGATGCAGTGTTATCACTGCGAGAACGCCCCTGCGTGTCGGTCTGTCCGACCGACTCGCTGCTGAAGGCGGAGGACGGCTTCGTGCAGGTCAGAGACAGCCTCTGTATCGGCTGTCAGTACTGTCTGTCCGCGTGTCCGTTCGGCGCGCCGCAGTTCCCCGACTCCGACGAACCCACGGCGCGGTTGTTCGGCACCGGAGGGACGATGGACAAGTGTACGATGTGCGAGGAGCGACAGGCCGTCGGCAAGGGGCCGGCCTGTGCCGAGGAGTGTAGCACTGACGCCATCCTCGTCGGCGAAGCGAACGAGATCGCCGAGGAACTCGACCGTCGCGGGAGCGGGACGTTCTTCAACGGCGTCGCCATGGAGATCGTCTTCGGCGACGACGCGGAGGTGTTCCGATGAGCACCCACGACCTGCCCGAGACGAAGACGTACAGCCGGTGGGCCGTCCTCGCCAGCGCCGTCGGCGGCTTCGTCGTCGCCGCCCTCGCGACGTGGTGGGCGACGGGGAACGCCGTCTTCTACGAGGAACTGTTCCGCATCGCCCCGACCGTCGAGGGCGGCGGCGTCGGCACAGACTGGGTCGCCGGCAACACCGTCCCCGTCCTCGATTTCGCCATCGCGCTCGTCCACGCCGCCGACTTCCTGATGGGCGTGTTCATCCTCTTCATGGTGTTCGTCCACTGGGGGCGTTCCGCCGACTCGCCGGACGGATGCGCTCGTCCGACGTCGTCACGGACGGCGGGACGCCGGCGGACCGGGGCCGACCGGCTGACGAGGATCGACCGACGGACGAGAGTCGACCGACGGACGAAGGTCGACCGGAAGATGGCAAGACGCCGTCGCACGACGCGGCGGCCCGATCGGGAGGTGACGGCTGATGACGAATCTCGACCACGGGAAGTTCACCCGCGTGACGACGACCTTCCACTCGCTTCTGGCGCTCGACGTGTTCCTGCTGTTTTTCACCGGGTACGCCATCATGTTCCACGACGAACTCTGGTGGCTGCTCGAATTCATGGGCGGGAACGCCGCCGTCGCCGCGCTCCACCGGCTCGCCGGCTTCGGGCTGATGGTGCTCATCACGTTCTGGACGCTGTTGACGGTCCTGTCGAGTACCGGCCGGAGCAACCTCACGTCCATCGTCCCGACTCCCGACGACGCGAAGGCGTTCGTCCAGGACGTCCGGTTCGTCCTCGGGGACGCCGACGAACGCCACCCGAACGCCCGACAGTTCGCCGGCGGGACCGCCGACGACGTGCCGCTGCTCTCCTACGTCGGCAAGGGCGTCCTCTGGATATTCACCGTCGAGCTGTTCCTGCTGACCGTCTCGGGGCTACTCATCTGGAGCAAGACCGGTCTGATGCAGTACATGGCGACCAAGACGGCCGCGATGGCGTTCGTCACCTTCCACGGCTTGCTGGGCGTCATCATGCTGATGGGCGTGATGTTCCACGTCTTCGAACACGGCTTCCACCCCGCGTTCTACCCCGTCGAGACGAAGGCGTTCGTCCCGCGGAGCATGATCCCCGAATCCCACGGCGAAAGCGAGGGGACCGGCATCGAGAACCTGACGCTCTCGCCGAGCTGGGGTGGGCCGCGAACCTGATGGGAGCGCTCACCGTCATCGGCATCGTCAGCGTCCTGATCGCGAGCATCTTCGACGAGGGCTACCCCGTGCCCCGCGAACTCGCCGTCGGCGGCGGTCCGGCGAACTTCCTGCTCACCGTCGGCGTCAACGTCGGCGTCCTCGTGTTGTTCGTCGGCCTCGTCCTCTCGGTGTACGGGAACGTCCTGCGCCGCCGCTGGGAGCGCCAGCTCGAACAGCGCGCGGCGGGGAGCGCCGCCACCGACGGCGGCCGCCCCGAGGGGTCCGACGGCGAGTGACCCCCGCGTCGGCGGTCCGCGGTTGCCGGCCTACGAGGAGAGCAGCTCCGCGCCCTCGGCCGACAGTTCGACGCTGACGTCCTGCCGGGTGCTCTCGCTGATCTGGTCGAGGTTCCGCGTCAGCACTTCGAGGACGTCTTCGGGCTCCGGGTAGACGAGCATGTTGCCGTCGTCGTCCTCCATGACGAGCTGCGTATCCGAGAGCGTTATCTGGTCGTTCTCGATGTGTGCGACGATCGCCGCGAGTTCCTCCGCGCCGCCGGGGTCGCCCTCTTCGACCATCGTCACGTAGATGGCGTCGAGGCCGACCAGGTCCTTGTACTCGCGTATCTGGCGCGCACACCTGACCATGTCGCGCGTCACGGCCGTCTTCTCCTCGTTGCCGTGTTCGCCCTCGTGACAGTGCTTGCACACCCTGAGTTCCATCCGCATTCGTACAGTGTGACACGGAGGGCGCGTGCATATACCTTGGCACGGCGAACCACGGGCAGCGTTGACACAACACTTAATCTAACTGACGCGCAACTGCAACTATGGTCAGTACGCTCGGTCTCGGCTACACGATCCTGGTCCTGTTCGTGGCCATCGTCGGCGTCGTCGGCGTCCTGTTCGTGAGCCCCGGCGAGTCACGGAACGCACAGGCGCTCACCGTCCTCGGGGTGGTGGTGTTCCTCCTCGCCCTCGGCGTCGAGATGCTGGCGTAGCGTTCGCGGCGGCGCGAGCACACGGCGTGCGACCGGGAGTGGGACACCGCGGCACGGCGGCGAGACGGGAGCCTTTTACCGACTGGGTGCTACCACGACCCATGGAGGAACTCGATCTGGGCGTCCCGCGGCCGATTCTCGAATCGCTCCCCGACGACGACGCGGCCAGAGACGACATGAAGCGGGCCGTCGGCGGGCTGGAGGCGCAACTCAACCGCGCCATCGACGACGCCGACGACGAGAGCGAGGCCGCCGAACGCGTGGTCGACGCCCTCGAACGCCTGGAGGACCAGCTCGAACGCTACGACGAGTTCGTCCCGGAACTCCGCGCGTGGGGGCAGTCGCCCATCTACGCCATCGCGTGGCGCAACCTCCAGGCGGATCTCATCATGCAGATCCAGGAGTACGAGTGGCTCCAGGACTACGTCACTCGCGAGCGCAACGCCCGCCTCGTGGAGAACGGCATCCGGCTTCGGGACGTCTGATGCCATACCGCTTTTAACGGCGGCGGTCGTTCCAACGGTATGCAGGTGGAACTGAAGTTCTTCGCGACGTTCCGGGAAGCCGTCGGCGGAAAGTTTCTCGAACGCGAGTTCGAGGAGGGTACGACCGTCGGCGAAATTCTCGCGGCACTCGAATCCGAATTCGACGGACTGGAGGGGCAGTTGCTCGTCGACGGCGATCTGAAACCACAGATCAACGTTCTCAAGAACGGGCGCGAGGTGCTTCACATGGCCGGCACCGAAACGACCGTCACCGACGGCGACACGATCGCGATCTTCCCGCCCGTCGCCGGCGGACACGTCTGATGTCCGAGGAGTGGACGAGGCGCGAGCGGTCCTACCGAGGCATCTCGATCCGGCTCGCCGTCCAGTATCTGACGACGCTCGGCGGCGACGCGGTGGGCGACCACCGCGTCGTCGCCGACGACTGGGAAGCGACGCTGTCGGCCGAGAAAGTCGGCATCGGCCCGTCGCTCACGCTGACCGAGGTGACCGTCGTCTTCGAGGGCGATCCCGAGACGCTCGATTCGCTCGTCGACCGCTTCTCGCAGAAGGCGATGCGGGCCGGAGGCTGAGGATGGACGCGAGCGGCGACCCCATCGAGGGGCAGGTACTCCTGCTGGCCGCCGCGAAGGCGAGCGTCAGCGCCGACCGACTGCCGGAACTCGTCTCCCGCGTCGAACGCCTGCTCGACCCCCGACGCGACGAATATCGCCGCGAGTACGAGTGCGTCTACGAGGACGACGACCGGGTCGTCTTCCTCGTTGCGCCGGGCCACTGGGAACGGGTGGGCGACGAACTCGACTTCGACCGCCGCGAACGCGAGGCCGTCCGCCGCGCCCACGACGAGCAGTTGCTTCGCGTGGGCCGGCGAACCGACCGCCGCGACGAGTTCGAGACGGCGCTCGACATCAGAGACGCCGTCGTCGTCGGGGCGTGATCGCGGCTCCGGACGACGCCGACGCGTCGACGGGGCGAACACGACGGGCGTCCGCCGACCCTCGACTGCGACGGTGGCCGACTGGCGGCTCGGAGTCGGCGGCGTCTGAAACGGACAGGCATTTCTCCGGCGGTAGCGAGAGTCGGATATGCACCCCGACTTCCGGAACGGCGTCCGGGCGGCCCTCCCGCTGCTCCTCGGCGTCGTCCCGTTCGCCCTCGTCTCGGGCGTCGCCGCCGTCGGTGCCGGCCTCACTCTCGTCGAAGCGATGGGTCTGTCGGTCGTCGTCTTCGCCGGCGCGTCCCAGCTCGCCGTCCTCGAACTGCTGGGACAGAACGCACCCCTCGCCGTCGTGATTCTGACCGCCGCCGTCATCAACGTCCGGATGGTGATGTACTCCGCCTCCATCGCGCCGTACTTCCGGCCGTTGCGCCGACGCTGGAAAGTGCTGCTCGCCTACCTCCTCACGGACCAGGCGTACGCCCTTTCGATCGCCGAGTACGCCCGAACCGACGACACCGACCGCCGCTGGTACTACTTCGGAATCGCGGTGACCATCTGGGTGGTCTGGCAGCTCGCCACCGTCGCGGGGATCGCCCTCGGAGCCAACGTCCCCGACCGCTGGGGCCTCCAGTTCGCCGTCCCGCTGGTCTTTCTCACGCTGCTCGTCATGGCGCTGAAAGACCGTGAGACGGTCGCCGCCGGCGTCGTCGGCGGCGGCGTCGCCGTCGCCGGCGCGGGCCTCCCGCTCAACCTCGGCCTCGTCGTCGGGGCGCTGGCCGGCGTCGCGACCGGCGTCCTCGTCGAACGGAGGGCCGACCGGTGACGACGCGTTACGGTCCCGCCGCGATCTGGGCGGTCGTCGTCGTCGTCGGCGCCGTCACGTTCGCCTACCGCTACTCGTTCATCTACCTGTTCGGCCGCATCGACGCCGTCCCGCCGAACCTGAAGGCGGCGCTCCGGTTCGTCCCGCCCGCGGTGCTGGCGGCGCTCGTCCTGCCGTCGCTCGTCACCGTCGGCCCGACGCCGGCGGCGACGCTGACCGACGACAGGCTGCTCGCCGGCGTCGTCGCCGGCGTCGTCGCGTGGCACACCGAGAACATGCTGGCGACCATCGCCGTCGGGATGGGCGCGCTCTGGACGCTCAGGTTCCTGCTTTAGAGCGACCGTCGGCCGGTCGCTTGCCGTCCGCCGTTCCGAGTAACGGAGCCGGCAGCATAGCGTCGGAACTACGCGGTGTATCCTCTTGAATCTCCGGAGACTCGCCGGATCCGCGTCGAAAAAAGCGTCGGGCCGTCGCGTCAGTCGTCCGCGGGCGTGCCGGCACCGCTGCCGGTGGAGACGCCCGTTCCCGGCCCGACGTCGATACCCAGTTCGTCGAGTTTCTCGTCGGGGACGACGCCGTCGACCCAGCCGCGATGGTCGTAGTACTCGGCTTTCATCTCGTCGAGTTCACAGAGCGCGCCCTCGGAGCCACCCTGTCCAGGGATGGCGTCCTCGCTGCCCTCGACGAAGCGACTCGGCAGGGTGTCGTCGTCGCCGTCGAAGCCCGCGAGGTTGTTGTAGTAGCGTTCGAGGTTGTAGACGCGCTCGCCGGCCTGCATCAGTTCGTCCTCGGTCACGTCGCGCCCCGTCATGCCGTTGTACTGCTTGACGTACTCCTCGATGCCTTCGGCGAAGGCGTTGAACTTGCAGATGTCGAACGAGTCCGAGATGGCGTGCAGGTCCTGGAAGGTGGCACACAGCTCGCCTTTGCCCTCCCACTCGTAGGGGTCGACCTTCTCCGGAATGCCGAGGATTTCGGCCGCCGGCGTGTAGCCACGCAGGTGACACGCCCCGCGGTTCGAGGTGGCGTAGCCGATGCCCATCCCCTTCATACACCGCGGATCGTACGCCGCGATGGTCTGGCCCTTGACGTCGAGTCGGCAGTCGTGGGCGTCCATCTTCTCGGCGGCCCGCTTTGGCCCCTCGGCGAGCAGGTCGGCCAGGTCGCCGTCGCGGCGGGCCACCTCCTCGATGAGGTCGATCATGCGCTCCTCGTCGCCCCAGTCGATGCCGTCGCCCAGGCCGTCGAGATACCCCTTCTCGGTCATCTCCATCGCCATGGCGAACATGTTCCCCATGTCGATGGTGTCGACGCCCATGTCGTTACACCGGTCGATCATCACCGCGATGGCGTCGCGGTTCGTCTGACTGGAGTTGGGACCGAGCGCGTACGCGCTCTCGTACTCGTAGGACTCCATCCGGACGTTCATCTCCTCGCCTTTGTGCTCGTACTGCACCTCGACTTCCTTCTTGCAGGCGACCGGACAGGAGTGACACGTCGGCTCGTCCACGAGGATGTTCTCGCGGACGTTCTCGCCGGAGACCTTCTCGGCGTCGAGGTCGACGCCCTCGGCCTCCGAGTAACTGCGTACCGACGTGTACTTGCCGTTTTTCGTCGGCAGCCCGTCCATCTCCTCGGCGATGTTCATCAGGACGTTCGTCCCGTAGACCGACAGGCCGCCCTCGTTGGGAGCGGTGACGTCGGACTCCTGGATGGCCTGCATCGCCTGCTGGTATCCCTCCGTGAACACGTCCGGCTTCGCCGGCTTCGGCATCCGAGTGCCGGACTTGACGACGACGGCCTTGAGGTTCTTCGACCCCATGACACAGCCCGTACCGCCGCGCCCGGAGGCCCGGTCGTCCTCGTTCATGATGCAGGCGTAGCGCACCCCGTTCTCGCCGCCGGGGCCGATCGCCATCACCGAGAGGTTCTTGCCGATCGATCCCTCGCACTCCTCGCCGAGCGTCTCGATGGTCTCGTGGACGCCCATCCCCCAGAGATGGGAGGCGTCGCGGAGTTCGACCTCGCCGTCCTCGACGAAGGCGTAGACGGGGTCGTCGGCCTTGCCGTCGAAGACGAGGCCGTCGAAGCCGCTCCACTTGAGGCGCGCCCCCGACCAGCCACCGTGGTGGGAGTCGGTGACGGTCCCCGTGAGCGGCGACTTCGTACAGACGGCGACCCGGCCGCTCATGACGGTCTGCGTGCCGGTGAGCGGCCCGTTCATGAAGGCGAGTCGGTTCTCCGGACCGAGCGGATCCACGTCCGGACCCGCGTCGAAGACGTATTTGACGCCGAGCCCACGCGCGCCGATGTACTTCTCCGCGTCGTCGTCGTCGATACCCCGATAGGCCACGTCCCCCGCCGAGAGGTCTACGTGTCCCACGTTGTCGTGAAAGCCACCTAAGTCAGTCATTGTAAGGTCCATTAGTTGTATTAGGTCGGAACCACGTTAGACGTTGTCGTACGAGCGTAACTGAATACGGTTACGACGCCGGCGCGGTCGTGGGTCGCTCGCTGACCCGACGCCCGCGCACGGAACCGACCGCGGGCGCTGTTCCGAACGCCCACGGTCCGGCACCGGCGGAGCTGGCAGCCGAAGCCGATTTACCTGACGACCGGGTAGAGACGCCGATGAGCAAGCCGACGCCCGAGGTGTACGAACGGGGCAAGGGTATGGACGCGCACAACGAGGTGATGCGGTCCATCCGGTCCCGCAAGCAGAAACAGTACGACCCCCACGAACCGACGCGGGTGTGGATCGACGAGGACAACACGCCGGACGGCGTCTATCAGTCGCTCACCATCATCCTCAACACCGGCGGCTGTCGCTGGGCGCGGGCCGGTGGCTGTACGATGTGTGGCTACGTCGCCGAGTCCGTCGAGGGCGGGAGCGTCAGCCACGACGCGCTGATGGACCAGATCGATGCCTGTCTCGCCCACGAACGCGAGAACGCCGACGAGGCGTCGGGCCTGGTGAAGATCTACACCTCCGGTTCGTTCCTCGACGAGCGCGAGGCGTCCGCCGAGACGCGACGGGCCATCGCCGAGACGTTCGCGGACCGCGAGCGCATCGTCGTCGAGTCGCTCCCCGACTTCGTCGACCGCGAGAAACTCGCCGACTTCACCGATCGAGGGCTGGAGACGGACGTCGCCGTCGGTCTCGAAACCGCCACCGACCGCGTCCGCCACGACTGCGTGAACAAGTACTTCGACTTCGAGGAGTTCGTCGCCGCGAGCGAGGAAGCCGACGCGGCCGGCGCTGGGGTCAAGGCCTACCTCCTGATGAAACCGCCGTTCCTCTCGGAGCGCGAGGCGCTCGAAGATATGAAAGCCTCCGTCCGGAAGTGCGCCGAACACGCCCACACCGTCTCGATGAACCCCTGTAACGTCCAGCGCTACACGATGGTCGACGAACTCTACTTCCGCGGGGGCTACCGCCCGCCGTGGCTCTGGTCGGTCGCCGAGGTGCTCTGCGACACCGCCGACGTCGACGCCATCGTCGTCTCGGACCCCGTCGGCCACGGGAGCGACCGGGGGCCACACAACTGCGGCGACTGCGACGACAGGGTCCAGCGCGCCATCAAGGACTTCGACCTCCGGCAGGACCCGACGGTGTTCGAACAGGTCTCCTGCGACTGCGAGGGGGCGTGGGAAGCGGTGTTGGAAGAAGAGACGAGTTACGCGCTGCCGCTGACGCGGTGATCCGCGTCGGAGATCAGCGCCGAAACCCCGGAGGACGCCCTGGCCGTCGGTGCCGTCGAGGTCCGGGAGCGTCGCGCGCTCGGGATGGGGCATCATCACCGCGACGCTCTCGCGGTCGCCGAGGACGCCCGCGACGTTGCCCGTCGACCCGTTCGGATTGGCCGCGTCGGTGACGTCGCCGTCGGCGTCGCAGTACCGCAGGAGGATCCGGTCCTCGCGTTCGAGGCGGTCGTAGTTCTCGGCGGCGATCTCGAAGCGTCCCTCGCCGTGAGCGATGGGGAGTTCGAGGACGTCGCCCGCGTCGTAGGCGTCGGTCCACGGCGTGTCGGCGTTCTCGACGCGGACGTGGACGCGTTCGCACTGGAAGCGCGCGCTCCGGTTCGTGGTGAACGCGCCGGGGACGAGCCCCGACTCACAGCCGATCTGTGCGCCGTTACAGACCCCGAGGACGGGAGTCCCCTCTTCGGCGGCCGCCCGAACCTCGTCCATGATGGGCGACCGGGCGGCCATCGCACCGGCGCGGAGGTAGTCGCCGTAGGAGAAGCCGCCGGGGAGCACGATCCCCGTCGTCTCCGCCGGGAGGCCGTCCTCGTGCCAGACGCGTTCGGCGTCGACACCGAGGTGAGAGAGCGCTCGCACGGAGTCGCGGTCGCAGTTGCTTCCCCCGAACTGGACCACCGCAACCGTCATCGCTCTTCGACCTCGACCTCGTAGTCGTGGATGGTCGGGTTCGCCAGCAGCCGTTCGGCCATCTCCTCCGCGCTCGCTTTCGCTTCCTCGGCCGACGCCGCGTCGAGGTCGATCTCGAACCGGTCGGCCGACCGGAGGGCGTCGAGTTCGAAGCCGAGTCGTTCGAGCGCCTTCCTGGTCGTCTCGGCCTCGGGGTCCAAGACGCCGTGCTTCAGCCGGACGGTGACCGTCGCGGTGTATGCCGTCATCGTCTTACTGTGCGCGGGTGTGTGCAAAATCTCTTTTGGAACGAGTTAGTTGTACACGCTCGTGTACATGCTGGCGAGCGCCGGAGGCGAGGGCGACGCGGGCCGCCCCCGCGGGCGACCGAGTCGCCTCAGAGGCCCCGGACCGCGTCGACGGCCGCGTCGATCGGCGGCGCGTCGAACCACGCCTCGTCCGTGTAGGCGTTCGCCCCGGCGGCGTACATGTCGGAGACGGCGTCGACGACGGCGTCGGGGAGGTGCATCGGATCGACGTCACAGAGCGGTCGCCAGTCGGCGCGGTCCGTGGCTCTCACCGCCTCTTTCGCCTCGCTCACGGCGTCGACCCAGGCGGGCTGTTCGCGCTTGTAGTACTGGCGGACGACCTCCTTCGAGACTTCCTGTCCGTCGTAGCTGAAGCGGTTCTCGTCGAACGTGCCCGCGACGTCGGCGACGCGGACGGTCCCGTCGTGGTAGAGACACTCGATCTTGCCGTCCTCGTGGACGAACCCGGTCGCTTCGGCGCGTTCGTTGAGGAGGCGATTCACCGCGAGCGCGAGTGCTTCGAGGCGATCGACGTCGGCCGCGCCCGCGATGCGGTCGGCGTCCGCCCGCGAGAGGTAGCGATCCTGTTCCTCGTACTTCGTCGAGAACTCGACGACGGGCTCGGGGAGAGCGACCGGTTCGTCGGGCCAGTCGTCGAACCCGAGGCCGTAGTCGGCCGGGTCGGCGCGAGCGCGGAGACTTGATCCGACGGGGACGGTGTTGCGAAAGACGACTTCGAGCGGGATCAGGTAGTTCGACCCCGCCGCGGCGTGGTAGGCGTCGTAGTCGTAGCTGCCGTCCTCGTAGGGCAACTCCGGCACCTGCGTGAGGCTGATCGCCATCTCGCGCGGCGGAGCGTCGGCCTCCGCGAGCGCTCGCGGCTCGCCGTCCGCGACGACGCCGCGGTAGTGAGTCGGCACGCCGTCGGCCTCGAAACGCTCGAAGTTGAACGCGCCCATGGTACAGAGGCTCGCCCCCTTCCGCGGGATCTGATCGGGCATCCGCCCCCAGTCGAAAACGGAGTAATCGTCGGTGAACACGAACCGCCCGCGACCGAGGTCCGTCGCGGTCGGTTCGCGTTCGACCCGGAACTCCTTGACGCTGGTCATGGTCGAACGGGTGTCCCCCGTCGGGAAGAAGCTTTCACTTCCCCGTATCGTCGCCGACGCGGTCGAAGACGAGGTCGAAGCGGACCGTCTCGTCGGCGTTTCGCACCAGGTCGACGTCGACGTACGGGTCGAGGAGGGCGTGCGCCAGGTAGAACTCCAGGCTGACCCCGGAGCCGACCGGATCGAAGAGGGACCGCTCGACCGACGGCGGCAGTTCGGCCGGCGTCGCGGTGACGGTGAGCGTGGCGGTCCGCGGCGAGTGGCTACAGGCGAGGGTGACCGTGCCGCCGTCCTCCGTGAGCGTGGTGAGCGCGCCGAGCAGGAGGTACAACGCCTCTCCGAGCAGTTCGTTGGCGCGGACGGTGACGCCGCAGTCGGGGAGAGCGACCGTGACCGCGGAGCCGCGTCGCGTCTCCGCCACCGAATCGAGGACGCACGCGAGGCGGACATCCGTCTCTGCGAAGTCGCCCTGGTCGACCGCCGTGAGCGTCCGCACGTGCTCGACCAGCGTCGCCATCGTGTCGGCGCGGTCCGCGATCGTGTCGAGCGTCGCTTCGTCCTCGGGCGGGACGGACGATTTGAGCTCCTCCGCGTAGCCGCTGATGACGTTCGAACCGTTGAGGACGTAGTGGCGCAGGAGGTCGTTGAGGCGCTCGATCCGTTCTTTCTCAGCCTCGATCGCCTCGGCTTTCGCTTCGGCCCGGGCGGCCGCCTCCGCGGTGGTGATCTCTCGGGCCTCGATGGTACCGATGAACAGGCCGATCGCCAACCCGACGCTCCCGGACAACTGGAGGGCTTCGTACAGCTCCGCCGGCCGCACCCGCTCGGACCCGACGTAGACGACGACGGTTCCGAGGCCGAGAAAGAGGAGGACGCTCGCCAGCACCCAGCCGGCGAACCGGGGGTAGCGTCCCTCGTCCAGCGGGCGCGTCGCGTGCCAGTAGCCGCCGTAGAGAACCGCCGCTGCTGAGCCGCCGCCGAGGGCGACGTTGGCGAGCAGGTGGAGGGTGGCGTGGCTCGCGTCGTACGTGACGACGTGCCAGAGGGCGTTCCCGCCGGTGACGACGCCCGACGCGAAGACGGCGTATCCCCACCAGCGTCTGTTCATCGCGCTGCTGACGTTCTCTCGCGGAGCCCCATTAGTTGTCGGGCGAGAAATTAAGGGTCCACAGGTCGCGTTCGTAGATGGCATATGACTCGACACCGGTCGTTCGACATCCCGACCGACGGCGACGGGAGGGGACGATGACCGCCCCGGAGGCGTGGAGCGAGGCACAGACGTCGACGACGCTCTCGGTGGACGGCCACGACGTGTCGGTGGCCTACTACGAGGCGGGCGCGGAACACGACGGCCCGCCCGTCGTCTTCCTCCACGGCATTCCGACGTGGTCGTATCTCTGGCGCGACGTCGCGCCCGCCGTCGCCGAGGACCGCCACGTCGTCGCCCCGGACCTCGTCGGCTACGGCAACTCGTCGATGGCCGACGGCTTCGACCGCTCGATCCGCGCCCAGGAGCAGGTCCTCTCGGTGCTGCTGTCGACGCTCGGAACCGCTCGCTGTGACCTCGTCGCCCACGACATCGGCGGCGGCGTCGCCCTCCGCTACGCCAGCCACCGCCCCGCCGACGTGCGGCGTCTCGTCCTCTCGAACGCGGCGTGTTACGACTCCTGGCCCGTCGAGTTCGTCAACGGCCTCGGCGTCCCCGGCGCGCTCACGGAACTCGACGACGAGGCGTTCGAGTCGAAACTCGACTTCGTCTTCGGGGAGGGCCTCTACGGCGACGCCGCCGACCACGAGGCGTTCGTCGAGGGGATGAAAGCGCCGTGGCGGACGAGCGAGGGGCGCACCTCGCTCGAGCGAAACGCCGTGGCGACGAACACGAACCACACCACGGAACTCGACTACGGGGCCGTCACCGCCGAGACGCTGTTGCTCTGGGGCGCAGACGACGTGCTCCAGCCGCTCGCCAACGCCGAGCGACTCGCCGCCGACGTCTCCGGGAACGCGGCCGTCGACGGACTGGACGAGGCGTACCACTGGGTCGTCGAGGACCGAACGACGGCCTACCGCCGTCGCCTCCGGTCGTTTCTCGTGGACTGACATGGACGAGACAGTCACCGCCGTCGCGGACGCCCTCCGCGAGGCGGACGTCGCCGCCGCCTTCACCGGCGCGGGCGTCAGCACCGCCTCCGGCGTCCCGCCGTTTCGCGGCGAGGACGGCGTCTGGGAGACCGAGTTCGACCCCGCCGACTTCCAGTACGGCCGGTTCCGCCGCGACCCGGCCGGGTTCTGGGACGACCGACTCGACCTCCACGAGACGCTGTTCGCCGCGGACCCCGAGCCGAACGCGGCCCACGAGGCGCTGGCCGACCTCGAAGCGGCGGGCTACCTCGACGGCGTCGCCACGCAGAACACCGACGGCCTCCACGCCGCGGCGGGGAGCGAGCACGTCCTCGAACTCCACGGCACCAGTCGGCGAGTGGCCTGCGAGGACTGTGGCCGCCGGGGCGACGCCGCGCCCGTCCGCGACCGCGTCCGCGACGGGGAGGTGCCGCCGCGGTGTGACTGCGGCGGTCTCCTCAAACCCGACGTCGTGTTGTTCGGCGAGCGCCTGCCGACGGCGACGTTCGACGAAGCGCGGACGCTCGCCCGCGAGAGCGACGTCTTCCTCGCCGCCGGGTCGTCGCTCGTCGTCGAGCCCGCGGCGTCGCTGCCCAAGACCGCCGCCGCCGACGGACGACTCGTCATCGTCAACCTCGAACCGACGCCTCACTCGGAGCGCGCCGACGCCGACGTCCGCGCCGACGTGACCGACTTCCTCCCCGCCGTTGCCGGCGAACTGGACGCCTGACCCAACCACTTATCCTCCCTCCGAACGCCGGAAGGACCATGCCACAGGGCGCACTCCTTCACGACCTCGAATCGGCTGCCCCGCCGGATCTCGCGGCGCGGCTCGAATCGCTCGGGTACGACTCCGTCTGGACGGGCGAACTCTGGGGGACGGACGCCTTCGTCCGACTGACGAACGTCGCCCACGCCGTCGACGACGTCGACCTCGGTACGGCCATCGTCAACGTCTTCTCCCGGTCGCCGGCGGTGCTCGCTGGAGCGGCCGCCGAACTCGACGACGTGGCCGGCGGGGAGGTCCGCCTCGGCATCGGCGCGTCGACGCCGAAGGCCGTCGAGGACCTCCACGGCGTGGCGTACGACCGGCCGGTGCGTCGCATCCACGAGACGGGCGAACTCGTGAAAGCCTACACCGCCGGCGAGGGGCGCGTCGACTACGACGGCGAACTCTTCTCCGTGCAGGACTTCCCGACGCTCGACGCGGACGTGCCCGTCTACACCGCCGCCCTCGGCCCGGCGGCCCGGCGCGCGACCGGGCGCGTCGCGGACGGCTGGCTCCCGCACAACATCCCGTTCGAAGGGCTGGAAGACGCCTTCGAGACGGTGGCCGAGACGGCCGAGAGCGCGGGTCGCGACCCCGATTCGATCACCGTCGCGCCGTACGTCCCGGCCGCGGTGAGCGACGACCCCGAGGAGGCACACGCCGCCGTCCGCGGCCATCTCGCGTACTACGTCGGCAGCGGCGAGGGCTACCGGCAGGCGGTGGCGTCGGCGTTCCCCGACGAGGCCGACGCGATCGCCGACGCGTGGCACGAGGGGAACCGCGGCGACGCCCGCGCCGCCGTCACCGACGAGATGGTCGAAGCGCTGGGCGTCTCGGGGACGCCGGCGATGGCCCGCGACCGCCTCGACGAGGTCGCCGCTCTCGACGCGGTGGACGAACCCCTCGTCGTCGTCCCGGCCGCGGCCGACGACGAACTCGCCGAGCGAACGTACGAGGAACTCGCTCCGGAGGGCAGGTAGATGGGTGGCGACCGCACCGGGGCCGACCTGTTCGTGGAGGCGCTCGAAGCCTACGGCGTCGACCACGTCTTCGGCAACCCCGGCACGACGGAACTACCGATCGTAGACGCCCTCGACGAGCGCGGTCTGGAGTACGTCCTCGCCCTCCACGAGGACATCGCCGTGGGGATGGCCAGCGGCTACGCGAGCACGCGCCGCTACCGGACTCACCGCGGCGACGACGTCTGCCCGCTCGGCGTCGTCAACCTCCACATCACGCCGGGCGTCGCTCACGGTCTCGGCAACCTCTACGGTGCCGCCGCCGCCGGCACGCCCCTCCTCGTCACCGCCGGCAGCCACAGCACCGACTTCCGCCACGAGGAACCCGTCCTCTCGGGCGACCTGGAGGCCATGACCGACCAGTACACCAAGTGGAGCGCGGAAGTGCTGGACGTGGCCGCCCTGCCGACGATGCTCCGGCGGGCGGTCCGCACCGCGCTGACGCCGCCGACCGGCCCCGTCTTTCTCGGCCTGCCGCTGGACGTGACGATGGCCGAGACGGACGCCGCGGTGGAACGGCTGGGCGAGATTCCGAGCGCCGGCCGGGGCGACGCCGCGGCCATCGACCGGGCCGCCGACCTCCTCGCCGACGCCGACGACCCCGTCTTCGTCCTCGGCGACGGCGTGGCCCGGGCCGACGCCGTCGACGAGGCCGTCGCCCTCGCGGAGGCGGCGGGCGCGCGCGTCCACGGCGAGATCCTCGCCGCGGAGGTGTCGTTCCCGACCGACCACGACCAGTGGGTGTCTTTCGTCCCGCCGGACGAGGACGCCGCGCGCGAGGCGATGGACGCCGACACGCTCCTGTTCGCCGGCTGTTCGACCAACACGACGGTCACGCGCCACGAGAACCCGCTCGTGTCGAGCGAGACGACCTGTATCCACCTCGGCGACGACGCGTGGGAACTCGGGAAGAACCACCCGGCGGACGCCACCCTCCTCGGCGATCCGAAACAGGTCGCGTCGGAACTCGCAGAGCGGGTCGAACAGCGCGTCGACGCCGCCGAGCGCGCCCGGCGACTCGAACGCGTCGCCGAGGCGAAAGCCGAGATCCGGGGCCGGCTCTCGGCAGGCGACACGGCCGACGGCGACGCCGACGACCGCCGCGCGACAAAAGCCGAACTGGTGGACGCGCTCCACGAGGCCGTCCCCGACGCCTACCTCGTCGACGAGGGCGTCACCTCGAAGTACGTGATGCTCGCCCGCTGGCCGTTCGAGGCGGCGAGCCTGATCTCGAACAAGGGTGCCGGCCTGGGGTACGGCCTACCGGCGGCGGTCGGCGCGGCCATCGCCGAGGACGAGAGCGACCGACCCGTCGTCGGATTCGTCGGCGACGGCTCGTATCTCTACTACCCCCACGCGCTCTACTCGGCCGCCCGCTACGACGTCGACCTCACGGTGGTCGTCTCCGACAACCGGAACTACCGCATCCTGAAGGACAACACGCTGGACCTGCTCGGCGGCGAGGAGAGCGACCACGCGTTCGTCGGCATGGACTTCGACCCGCCGGTGGACATCCCGGCGAACGCCGAGAGCCACGGCGTCCGCGGCGAGCGAATCGAGGACGCCGACGACATCAGCGACGCCGTCGCCGCCGCCGTTTCCCGGTCCGGCCCGGACGTGCTGGACGTGTTGGTCCGGGACCAGGGCCGTTCGAAGGCGTCGTCGAGTCGCCCGGCGGCGAGGGCGGCGACGGCTCGGATCCGCGTCTTCTGGAGGTTCACGTCGCTGTAGTGAACGCCGAGTTCGCGCAGCGTCGCCTCGCTCCCCTCGAAGGCGTACGTGTGGCGGGCGAGCCGCCCCTCCGGACACCGGGTGGTGACGACGACGGGCGTGCCCGCCTCGCGGACCGATTCGAGCGCCGGCAGGATGGTCGGCGGGACGTGGCCCGCCCCCGTCGCCGCGAGACAGAGCGCCTCGGCGTCGCGTGCGGGGTCGAGATGCGCGGCCGGCACGTCCGCCGTCGCCGTCGCGGCCACCACGTCGTTCGTCAGGTTCTCCCGCTCCGGGTCGAGCGTCGGATCGGGGTTCTCGGGGCGTCGCCGCCACGTCACGCGGTCCTCGTCGACGAACGCGAGCGGCCCGAACTCGGGCGACCGGAAGGTGTCGACGGCCATCGAGTGCGTCTTGGTCGCCTCGCGGGCGGCGTGGACCCGGTCGGCGAAGACGACGAACGCCCCCGCGACGTCGGGATCGGAGGCGGCCACGCGGACGCTCGCGAGGAGATTCGCCGGGCCGTCGGCACCCGCGAGCGAGGGGTTGCGCATCGCGCCCGTGAAGACGACGGGCGTCTCGCCCCCGTAACAGAGGTCCGCGAAGTAGGCCGTCTCCTCCAGGACGTCCGTCCCCTGCGTGACGACGACGCCCTCCACGTCGGGGTCGGCGTCGAGTTCGCGGAGCGTCTCGACCAGGCCGTACATCCGATCGACGGTGAAGTGGGGGCTCGGGACGGTGGCGAACTCGCGGGTGCCGACGTCGGCGACGTCCCGGAGGCCCGGGACGGCCGCGACGAGGTCAGCGCCGGTCAGTTCCGGTTCGGCGTCGCCGCCCGCGTCCTCGGTCGACGCGATCGTCCCGCCCGTCGAAACCACGACGACAGTCATGGCTTCGTTGCCACGCCGCCGCGACAAAAGCGATGTGGTCGATCAGGCGTCGTCGACGCCGCGGATTCGCTTCCCCTCCAGCGTCTCGGGGAACATCTTCCCCGGGTTCAGCGTGTCGCGCGGGTCGAGCGCTCGCTTGATGGCGCGCATCACCTCCACCGTCGCCTCGCCGTGTTCCGCGACGAGGAACTCGCGTTTGCCGAGGCCGATGCCGTGTTCGCCCGTCGCCGTCCCGCCGAGTTCGAGCGCGCGGTCGACGATCCTGGCGTACACTTCCTCGCCGGCGGCGACGTGGTCGGGGTCGTCGGGGTCGACGAGGACGACGTAGTGGAAGTTGCCGTCGCCGGCGTGGCCGAAACACGGGATCGTGAGGTCGTACTCCGCCGCGAGGTCGCGCGCGTAGCGGATGATCTCGGGGTACTTGCTGATGGGGACGGTCACGTCGCCGGGATGGAGGGTTCGAGGTCGTCGTCCCACTCGCGAGAGGCGTACGCGACGTCCTTGCGCGCCTGCCAGAGGCGGTCCATCTCCGACTCCGTCGCGGCCATCTCGAACTGCGAGACGTCGTGGGCCTCGAAGATGGTCCGGCAGAACTCCACCTCCTCCTCGATGCCGTGGTCGGCGTGGAACTCGAGAAACACCATCGGCGCGTCCGGCAGGTCGAGTCCCGCGTAGGCGTTGGCCATCGTCGCCGTCGTCTCGTCCAGCAGTTCGATGGTGGCGACGTCGACGCCGGAGGTGATGGCGTCAGAAATCGCGCTCGTCGCGTCGTCGATGGTCGGGAAGATGGCCCGCCCGGCGCGTTTCTGCTCGGGGATGCCCGCGAGCTTCAGCGTCGCCTCGGTGACGACGGCCAGCGTTCCTCGCTGCCCACGACGAGGTCTTTGAGGTTGTATCCGCTGGAGGACTTGGCGGCTTTCGTCCCGGCGGTGATGACGCGCCCGTCGGCGAGGACGGCCTCCAGTCGGAGTACCCAGTCCGAGACTTCGCCGTATTTGACCGTCTTCATGCCGGAGGCGTCGGTGGCGATCATCCCGCCGATGGTCGAGATATCACCCGACGAGGGGAGCGGCGGGAAAAAGAGGCCGTGGCGTCCCACCGCCTCGTCGACGTCAGATCCGATGACGCCCGGTTCGACGTCTACCTGCAGGTCGTCCGGGCGGACCTCGACGATCCCGTCCATCCGGGTCATGTCGAGGCTGATCCCGCCGTGAGTCGGGGCCGCGCTCCCTTCGAGGCCGCTCCCGGCGGCGTAGGGCGTTACCGGGACGCCCCGTTCGTTCGCGGCCGCGAGGACCGCTGCTACGTCCGACGTCGAGGCCGGCCAGACGACGGCGTCCGGGAGGGTTTCGAGATCCGGGGGCGTCCCCCAGTCCGTCGCACGCCCCTCCCGGTAGGAGGCGTCCGTCGAAACCGACCCGTCGAGGTCGAGATCGTCGAGAAACGCGCAATCGTAGCCCATGCCCTACTGGGAGGTCCGGCGCGCCATAAATCCGTTCCGGCGCGGCGGGGCTTTCGAGGCGGTCACAGTACTTTCACCCAGTTTCGACGCTGTCTCGCCGGGACCGCCCGGCTTTTTTACCGTTCGGACCCTGTTATCACGCAATGAGCGACGCGACGGCAGGGACGGCCACCGACGCCGGGGCGTTCGACTTCGACCACGTCCCCGAGACGGACCAGTCCTTCGAGAACGCGCTGGCGAAGGCGCGGGACGGGATTCGACTCACCGTCGCCGACGGCGTCGAACTGCTGACGACGGGGACGGACGCCCCGGGCATCGACCCCGTGCGGAAAGAGCGGGTGCTGGAGGCGGCCGACCGGCGGCGCGCGGAGGTGGTCGGCGACGACGTCACCTTCGTCGCCAACCTCAACAACAACGTCACGACGGCCTGCAACACCGGCTGTCTGTTCTGTAACTTCAAAGACACCGCCCACGAGTTCGAGGCCGCACACGACGGCGACCACGGCGGCTTCACCAAGACGCCCGACGAATCGCGGGACGTCGTCGACGACGCGCTCGACCTCGGGATCTACGAGGTGTGTTCGGTCAGCGGGCTCCACCCGGCGCTGGCGCTGAACGACGACCACCGCGAACTGCTCGACGGCGTCGAGAACGCGGCCAGCGAGGTCGACTACAAGCCGGCGTCCGTCTACGAGAAAGACCCCGGGACGTACGTCGAGCAGATCCGGGCCATGTCCGTCGACGGCGTCCACGTCCACTCGGTGACGCCCGAGGAGGCGTTCCACGCGAAACGCGGGACCGACTGGGACTACGAGGACGTCTACCGGACGCTCCGCGCGGCGGGACTGGACAGCGCGCCCGGCACCGCGGCCGAGATCCTCGTCGACGAGGTGCGCGACGTCATCTGCCCCGGCAAGATCGGCACCGACGAGTGGCTCGCCGCGATGGAGGGAGCCGTCGACGCCGGCCTGCCCGTCACGGCGACGATCATGTACGGCCACGTCGAAAACGAGATGCACCGGGTCATGCATCTGCAGCGCGTCCGCGACCTGCAGGACCGGACCGGCGGCATCACGGAGTTCGTTCCCCTGTCGTTCGTCCACCAGCAGACGCCGCTGTACGACCGCGGCCTCGTCTCCGGCGGTGCGAGCGACGCCGAGGACGAACTGATGATCGCGGTCTCGCGGCTCTTTCTCGACAACGTCGAGAACGTCCAGACGTCGTGGGTGAAGTTCGGCGACGAGAAATCGCTGAAGACCCTCAACTGCGGCGCGAACGACTTCATGGGGACCATCCTCTCCGAGGAGATCACCCGGCGCGCCGGCGGCGAGTACGGCGAGTTCCGCACTTTCGAGGAGTACGTCGACATGGTGACGGCCATCGGCCGCCGGCCGGTCGAGCGCTCGACCGACTACTCCACGTTCCGTCCCCTCGACGCCGGCGACGCTCCGTACGGCCCCGGCCTCGGTCCCCGGGCCGACGGCACGCCCATGTTCGAGAATCCACGCTCATGATGGGGACGACCCACGCCGCCGTCGGCTTGGTGCTCGCTCTCCCCGTCCTCGTCCTCGCGCCGGAACTCGCGCCGGCCGCCGCGCTCGGTGCCGTCGCCGGCGGCATCTTCCCCGACTTCGATCTGCTGGTGGGCTATCACCGCAAGACGCTCCACTTCCCGCATTACTACTGGGTCGTCGCGGTGCCGGCACTGCTCCTCGCCGCCGTCGTTCCCCGTCCGCTCACGGCCGCGGCCGCCCTCTTTCTCGTTGCCGCGGCGGTCCACTCGGGGACGGACTGGTTCGGCGCGGGCGTCGAGCCCCGTCCGTGGGAACGAACGTCGCCCGAGGCGGTGTTCGTCCACACCCGCGGGGAGTGGCTCCGCCCCCGATACTGGGTCCGTTACGACGGCGCGCCCGAGGATCTCGCGCTCACCGCCGTCCTCTCCGCGCCGGGCCTGTTCGCGTTCGGCCGCCTGGTCCGCCGGGTGACCGTCGCGATGCTCCTCGTCGCCCTCGCGTACACGCTCGTCAGAAAGCGACTGCCGGCGCTCGAAGAGAAGTTCATCTAATCGGCTACGCGGACGGCCGCCGTCGCCGCCGCGCCACCTCGCGGTAACGCCGGCCGGCCTCGTCGTCCGCGCCGAGAGCGGCCCGGATCTTCGGGGCGAGCCACTCGCCGTCGGCGGGAGCGGCGGAGAGGGTCGTCGGTCGGTAGTCAGCGGGGAGATAGCGGCCGTACGTCGGCAGTCGTTCGTAGAGGGGACGCCCGCCTCGTCGGCGACGGCCCGGAGTTCGTCGAGCGCGGGCCACGCGTAGTCGGGGTTGACGTAGTCGTCGGTGACGGGCGAGACGCCGCCCAGGTCGTCGACGCCACAATCGAGGAGGTCCCGCGTCGGCGAGAGGTTCGGCGGCACCTGCACCGACACCGCCTCGGGGAGACAGGCGCGCGCCATCGAGACGACGCGGCGCATCGTCTCGACGCTCGGTTGCTCGAACTCCGACCGCTCGTTCGGGACGACGTTCTGGACGATGACCTCCTGTACGTGGCCGTAGCGTTCGTGGAGGGCGCGGATGGCCAGCAGGCTCTCGGCCCGGTCGCGCCACTCCTCGCCGATGCCGACGAGGATGCCGGTCGTGAACGGGACGCCGGCTTCGCCGGCGGCGCGGATGGTCTCGAGGCGGTCGGCGGGGGTCTTCCGTCGCGATCCGGCGTGGGCGCGCACGTCCGCCGTCGTCTCCAGCATGACGCCCATACTCGCGTTCACCTCGGCCAGTCGCTCCATCGACGCCGGCGAGAGGTCGCCGGGGTTGCTGTGGGGCAGGAGGCCCTCGTCGAGCGCCATCTCGCAGGCGTCGTAGAGGTAGTCGCGGATGGAGTCGTAGCCCCAGTCGTCGAGCTGGGCGTGGACCTGGGTGTAGCGGTCGTCCGGGTCGTCGCCGAGGGTGAACAGCGCCTCCGTACAGCCGGCGTCCGCGCCCGTGCGAAGCGTCTCGCGCACCGACTCGGGCGGCATGAGCCTCGCCTCGCCCGGCGCGTCGTAGAAGGTACAGTAGGTACAGGTGTACCGACACGCCGTCGTCAGCGGGAGGAAGACGTTCCGCGAGAAGGTGAGTTTCGATGCGGCCGCGACGTCGTCGGGGCCGACCGAGAGCAGGCGTTCGATGTCGCTCTCGCGGACGTCGACTCCGGCGTCGGCCAGCGGATCCATACTCCCGCGTCGTCGCCCTGGGGCCAAAAAGGTGGCACTCGCGGCGTGGGTCGCCCCACGGTCGCACTCCGACGCGCCTCACGACTCGCGTCGCACTCCGACGCGTCCCTCCCCGACGTCGAGGACGAACCCGGCGTCGACGAGCCACTCTCGCGCCTCGCCCGCGCCGTGGAGGAGTACCTCCACGAGGTCCGACGGGTCGTCGACGTCCGTCGAGAGGCGCATCGAGTCCACTTCGGTCACGTCGGCACCGACACGGCGGGCGGCCGCGAGGTGGTCGAGATAGGACGCGCCGTGGAAGTCGACGCGGAAGTCGGGGTGGCGGACGACGAGGGCGTTCGTCCCGCCGCCGCGCCCCGGCGCGAGGACGACGTCGGCGTCGGCGTCGGCGTCGGCGAGGCGTGACACGGCCGCCGGCGTCGCCAGCGCGAGGTCGGCGGCGAGAAGACCGAGCGGCGTCGACGCGTCGAGGGCGGCGTTGACCGCCGCCGAGAGCGGCCGGTCGTCGACGGTCACCGGGGCGGCGGCCGAGTCGAGGGGGCCGTCGAGAGAATCGAGGCGTCGTGGCCGGCCGCGCGGATGGCCGAGACGACGTCCCGCCGCATGGCCGCGGCGAACGCCGCTCGGTCGTCGTCGTCGAGGACGTCCGCGAGACGCGTCTTCGGCCGATCGGCCGCGTACGGGACGAGAAACCGCATACGGGGAGCGTCAGCCGAGGCGGTCGTAAGTCTGCCGTTGCGACCGCCAGTAGAGGAAGCCGCCGACGATCAGGCCGACGACGACCAGGCCGGCGACGGCGTAGATGATCGTCTGGCGGGTCTGTCTGGACTGTTGGGCGGCGTTGGCCTTGTCGACGGCCCTGTTGGCGAGGCTGATCGCCACGTCGAAACTCCCGTCGTTGTAGGCGGCGACGGCGTCGTCGAAGTCGGTCTGGGCCTCCTGTGGGTTCGCCCCGGACGCTTCGGCGTCGTCGATGGCCGCCTGCGCCTCGTCGATGGCGTTTCGGGCCTGGTCGCTCCGCTCCGTGAAGTGGTGGGTGGTCCACGTGCCGAGCGTGTTGCTCGCGCCACCCTCCTGGGTCTGGGTGAGTTCCATCAGCAGGAACTCCTGGGGCGGGTCGTAGCTGAACTGCTGGACGCGCGGGACCGTGCCGGTGATCCGCACGCGAACTTCGCTGGTGCCGGTGTCGGCCGAGACGGGCGCGCCGGAGAACTGCTGGCCCGTGAACTCGCGCTGGTTCACCTTCGATCCGGTCTGATCGTAGTAGACGACGGTCCACGAGACGTTCGTCAGTTCCGTCGTTCCTTCGAGTTGCCACGATTCGAGCGTGGGGTTCTGGTACAGTTCGTCGAGCGTGATCGTCGCAGTCACTTGCGTTCCGACCTGTGCTTCCTGGGGGACGTCTTCGTTCGCGATGGACGCGGCCGTGACGGGGGCCGCCGCGACCAGCAAGACGAGAAGTCCCGCGAGCGCGACTCAGAAAAGCGACTCGAGTTCGTCTTCGTCATCCTCGACTAAGTTCCTGAGATTGTCTTCGCTCTCTTCGCGTATCTCTTCGATGTTGTCCTGTGCTTCGATGGCGACCTGCTGGAGCTCCTTGATGCGGGGGACGTTCGTCACGCCCGACAGCAGGATGGCACACGCGACGCGGTTGCTGCTCTGGAGCGGGTAGTCACCGCCGCGGACCTCCATGCTACCGGTCTGCTCCTCGAGCCACTTCCGCCCGCGTTCGATGCCTTTCCGGTTGAGGTAGGCCTTCGGTCCGGCCATCACGAGCAGGGCGCGCTCGGCACCGTCGATCTCACACGGGAGCGTCAGTCGGCCGAGCGCGGCCTTTCGCACCAGACTCGTGATCCGGTTGGTCGTGTTCGCCGAGTCGAGCTGGTCCTCGAGGTCGTCGTTACCACCGGTGAGTTTCGAGAGGAGTCCGCTCGACTTGGGCTGTTTCTCGACCATCTCGGAGGCGTAGCCGACGGTGGAGACGCCGCCGCCCGAGAGGGTGTTGATGATCTCGCTGGAGTCGACGACGGACTCCGCGACTTCCTGCCCCTGCCGAATCTCGCCGGCACCGAAGAGGACGCCGAACCGCCGAACGATCTCTTCGTTTATCTCGTCGTAGCCGCTCTGGACGGATTCGCCGGTCTTGCGCCAGGCGTCGTTGTCGAACACCAGGAGGTTGTCCACCTCGCGGACCATCGTCTGGAACGACCGCGCGGCGTTGAGCGTGTAGATGCCGCCCTCGTCGCTCCCCGGGAGGACGCCGAGCGCGTAGACGGGTTCGGTGTAGATGCGCTTGAGATGTTTGGCCAGCACCGGCGATCCACCGCTGCCGGTCCCGCCGCCGAGACCCGCGACGATGAGGAACGCGTCGACTTCGTGGACCGGGATACCGTCGATAGCGCCCTGAACCTCGTCGATGTCCTCCTCGGCGATCTCCGCGCCGAGTTCGTTGTCGGCACCGACGCCGTGGCCTTTCACCCGCGACTGGCCGATGAGCACGCGGTTCTCGTTCGGAATGTGTTCGAGACCCATCAGGTCGGCCTTGGCCGTGTTGATGGCGACGGCCGCGCGGACGATCTCGCTCCCCGTCTGCTCGTCGTACTCGAGGAATTTGTCGACGATCTTTCCGCCGGCCTGTCCGAAGCCGATCATCGCTAATTTCATGGTTTCTGTCCCCTCGTCATTGGGTAAAACCAACTACTAAAACAGACATAAGCCTTGTGATGGAATCTCCGCAGAAAGGGCGTTTCGGGGGCCGAAATCGGCAGATAGCGGCGAGGCTTAATCACTCGTTACGGTGACTGACGAGCGTCCGACGGGCGTCGTGCATCGCTCACTTCGTGTGCATCGCTCACTTCGTGTGCATCGCTCACCCCGTTGTGCATCGCTCACTCCTGCAGATACTCGTCGAGGGTCTTCAACTCGGATTCGCTCACCCCGAACGCCTCACAGTCGTTGTGCTCCGTGGTGTTGTCGAACCGGAGCGACCGGTACTGGTCGGGCCCCATCGGCGCGCCGGGCACCGCACCGAGGATCGACAGCCCGATTTTGGCCACCGGCATCGGCACGGGCAACACGTTCACGGAGCGGCCTTCGGCCTCGTGGATGGCGCGGGCGACGTCCGCGAGCGAGAGTTCCTCCGGACCGCCGATTTCGTAGACGCCGCCGTCGTAGGCGTCGTCCTCGACGGCGTCGGCCAGCATCGGCACCAGGTCGCCCACCCAGATGGGCTGGAAACGCGTCTTCCCACCGCCCGGAAGCGGCGTCACGTACGGCGGCGCGAGTTTCTTCGTGAAGGCGACGAACTCCCCGCTGTCACCGAAGACGACGGAGGGCCGGACGATGACGTACCGGAGGTCCGACGCCCGGACGACCTCCTCGGCGCGGCCCTTCGCCCGGATGTACGCCGTCGGCCCCTCCGGGTCGGCACCGAGCGCGCTCATCTGGACGAGTTTCTCGACGCCCGCCGCCTCCGCCGCCTCGACGACGTTCTCGGTGCCCTGTCGGTGGACGACGTCGTGCATCTCGTCCCCGCCGCTGGGTCGAAAGAGCGGGGAGAGGGCGACGAGGTTGACGACGACGTCCTGGCCCTCGAACGCGCCTTCGATGGAGTCGTAGGCGGTGACGTCGCCGACAGCGGTGTCGACGCCCTCGGGCAGGTCGGCGACGTCCGGTGACCGCGAGAGCGCCGTCACGCTGTGTCCGCGCTCGTTCAGTTCACGACACAGGTGACTGCCGACGAATCCACTCCCGCCGGTGACGAGAACCTCCATACTCGGAAGCAGGCCGCGTGTCGTTGTAAAGCTACGGCACGACAGCGGTACGCCGTGGCGCAAACCAACGCTTAAGCGTCGGCCTCGACACCACCCGGTATGCTCGTCACCCTCGAAGGACTCGACGGGAGCGGGAAGACCTCGATATGGGAGGTGCTCCACGAATCCTACCCCGACGCGGTGTTCACCAAGGAGCCGACGGAGTCGTGGTACGGCGAGGCGGTGCTTCGCTCGGTCGACGACGACGACGCCGACCCGCTCGCGGAGCTGTTTCTCTACACCGCGGATCACGCGGACCACCTCTCGCGAGTCGTCCGCCCGGCGCTCGACGAGGGGGCGCTCGTGATCTCCGACCGCTACTCGGACTCCCGATTCGCCTACCAGGCGGCGACGCTTTCGGCGACGGACGTCGATCGTCCCCTGGAGTACGTCCGCGAAATCCACGCCGCGTTCTCGCGGACGCCCGACGCGACGATTTACTTCGACGTCGACCCCGAGACGGCCGTCGACCGGAGCGGCGCGACCAACAAGTTCGAACAACTCGACTACCTCCGGGAGGTCCGGTCGAACTACGAACGCCTCATCGCGGCCGAACCGGACCGGTTTCACCGCGTCGACGCGACGCAGCCGCTGGCGGACGTCGTCGACGACGTGCTGGCGCTGGTGGAGCGGCTGACCACCAGGACCGAGCGTCGGGCAGGTCGTACTCCTCGGGCGTGGGCATGTAGAGTACGTCGATAGTGACGCCCAGCGCCAGCGGGACGCCGACCAGGGTGGCGAGCAACGCCGTCGCGGAGACGTCGAGGCCGCTCCCGACGCCCAACACGCCCGTGAACACCTGTGTGGTAACGACGAGCGACACCGGAACGAGGAAGGCGACGAAGACGGCGGTTCCGGCGCGCGTCTTCAGCTGGATGCGGAACAAGCGCGTCAGGACGGCCGCGATGGCGGTGTGTACGGCGAACACCACGCCCACGAGGGCGAAATCGAGGACCGAAGCCATAGCCGCCGTACGTCGGCCAGCCGCTTTGCACTGTCGGTGTGGCGAGCGGTCGGGCGTCGCCGACGGCGCTAGTCGTCCATCGCGACGTAGGTGCGCGTATCGAGGACGCCGGCCAGGCTCTGTATCCCGCTGGCGGCGACGTGGAGGACGTCGTACACCTCGGGGGCGTCCACTTCGGCGATGATGTCGTAGTCGCCGGCGACGACGTGGGCCTCCGTCACGTCTTCGATGCCGTCGACGTCGGAGAGGAGGGTCTCCGACTCCCCGGCCCCCGTTTTCACCATGATGAACGCGTGAACCATGCGTCGTGGTACACGATGACATGGCAAAAGCCTTCCTCCCGGGGATCGAGTCGGAAGACGATGATTCGAGGACGATTCGGCGTCTCCGACGTCGCCCAACAGATCGTCGGCGGCTTCCTCCTCTCGGCACCGTTCGTCGTGACCGAGGAGGTCTGGCTGCTGGCGGCGTCGATGAACTGGATTCGGACGGCGATCACCGTCTTCATCGTCTTCGCGATCGGCTACGGGACGCTGTACCGGGCCGACGCGGACCGCGACCCCGACGCGGAGGCGGAGGTCGGCGGCATTCCCCTTCGGTTCGTCTCGCTCGTCGTCATCTCGTACGCCTCGGTGACCACGCTCGCGTTCGTCTTCGCGGCCCCGGGGACGTTCGGCGCGACGCCCGCGACCACGGCCAAGGCCATTAGCATCGGGTCGATGTTCAGCGTTATCGGCGCGGCGACGGCCGACAGCGTCTTCTGACCGACGCAAAGTTATTCACCTCCGGAACTGTACTGACAATCATGCGGTTTGTTATCATCGGTGCCGGGAGGGTCGGACTCCGTACCGCCCGGGTCCTCCGCGAGGAAGACCACGACGTCACCCTCGTCGAACGCGACCGGGACCGCGTCGCTCGCGCCCGGGCCGACGGCTTCGACGTCGTCGAGGGCGACGGCTCACACGAGCACGTCCTCGAAGCGGCCGACGTCGCCACCGCCGACGCCCTCGGCGCGCTGACGAGCGACCTCAACGCCAACTTCGCGGCGTGTATGATCGGCAAACACCACGGCTGCCGGACGATCCTGCGGATCGACGAGGACTACCGCGAGGAGATCTATCGCAAGTACGCCGCCGAGGTCGACGAAATCGTCTATCCGGAGCGACTCGGGGCCATCGTCGCCAAGAACGCCCTGCTGGGCGGATCGATTCAGGCCATCGCGGACGTCGCTCAGAACCTCCAGGTGTTGCTCATCACCGTCACCGAGGCGTCGCCGATGCGCGGCTACTCGATCGAGGAGGTCGAACTTCCGGCTCAGACGCGCCTGCTCGCGTTCGGGAAGGCCGACGAGCCGATGCGCGTTCCGCTCCCCGACGATTCGCTCGAAGAAGGCGACCGCGTGGCCGTCCTCGCCGACTACGAAGTGCTGGACGACGTCCGGCAGCTGCTCGTCGGCGAGCGCGTCCCCGCCACCGCGGGTGGTGAGTGAGATGGTCGTCGCCTACATCATGGTGAAAGCCAACACGGGGGAAGCGGACCGCCTGAAGGGAGACATCTCGGCCATCGATGGTGTGACGCGGGCCCACATCGTCGCCGGCGACTTCGACCTCGTCGCCCGCGTCGAGGCCGACACCACCGCCGAGATCAAGGACATCGTCGCGACGAATCTCCAGTCCATCGCGGGCGTCGAGGACACTCAGACGTACATCGCGATGGACAGAAGCCGGCCGTCTCTTCGGCTCGCGAGAGGATGCCCGCCACGGGGTCGGTGTAGTCGTACCCCGGAATGACGCCCTGGACGTACGTCCCCTCGACGTAGTCGACGAGGGCGGCGGCGTCGTCGACGGCGCGTCGTTCGTTCACGTCCTCGAACGCCGCCTCGACGATTACGTCGTCCCCCTCGCGTTCCACGTCGGGGGTGACGTCGCGTTCGCGCCGCATCACGCCGTCGACGTCTTCGAGGCGCAGGGCGAACGTCTCGTACCAGCCGTCCTCGACGACGGGCGCGACGTCGCCCTCGACGACGGCACCGAGCGTCGGGACGCGAACCGTCACCGCGAACCGGTGGCGGCCCCCTCGGCGGGCGAAATTTCGACTCGTCCATCGAACGGCGTCGTCACCAGCTCGTAGCAGTCGTCGGCGATGCGTTCGAACGACTCGTGGTCGGCGAACGCGCGTCGAACGCGACCGTGAACCTCCGTCATCGTGCGGACAGAGGCGGTCACGCCGGAAAAACCCCGCGTCGTCGCGCGGCCGCATGGAATTCTGCCGAGTGCGGCAAGCTTAAGTCCGTGCCGCGGTTGCGTTTACTCGACGCTTCGTCTGGAGGGCCGAAGCGTCAGCGGGGACCAATTCAGGGCGGCAAGCGGTCGTGTGGCTTTTTCCCACACGACTCGCTTTTCGCTTTCGTGTGACTCGAACCGCGTAGTCGGCGGCGTCTCGAACCCTCGCGTCGGCACTCTGTGCTACTGCCCAGAGCGATCTCCGTAGTCGTTGCGACTCCTCGCTGGCGTCCGGAGAAACATGCGAGGGAGAGGATTCGAACCACGGTCGCTCCGTCCGGTCGCTCCCTGATTCGAATCCCCTCGTGACACTTTCACGGCTCTCCCGTTCGGTCGAGCCGGAAAATGCGAGGGAGGGGATTCGAACTCCCGGAACGTCGCTACGCTCGTTTCAACGTTCGAATCCCTCCGTCCGCGTCGTCTTCTCGCTGACGCTCGAAGAACGAATGCGAGGGAGGGGATTCGAACCCCCGAACTCCTACGAGAGCGGGTCTTAAGCCCGCCGCCTTTGGCCTGGCTCAGCCACCCTCGCGCAGTTCGGCGTACCCGGTACGCCCGCAAGTGGTTTTCGGTACTATCGTCCGATCGTCACCGATTCGAGGACGACGTCCGATTTCGGCTGGTCGTTCGCGTCCGTCGGTACCGATCCGATCTCCTCGACGACGTCCATGCCGTCGGTGACCTCACCGAAGACGGCGTGACGGCCGTCGAGGTGGGGCTGGGCCGCGAGCGTGACGAAAAACTGCGAGCCGTTGGTGTCCGGTCCGCTGTTCGCCATCGAGAGGACGCCCGGGCCGTCGTGGGTGAGTTCGTCGTGGAACTCGTCGTCGAAGGTGTAGCCCGGCCCGCCGCGGCCGGTGCCCGTCGGGTCCCCGCCCTGGATCATGAACCCCTCGATCACGCGGTGGAAAGGGACGTCGTCGTAGAGCGGTTCGCCCTGCTTTTGCTCGCCCGTCTCCGGATCCGTCCACTCCTTCTCGCCGGTGGCGAGGCCGACGAAGTTCTCCACCGTCCGCGGGGCGCGCTCCTCGAACAGTTCGACCGTGATGTCGCCGTGGTTCGTGTGTAGCGTCGCCGTCGGATTGCTCATACGCCCATCTCAGGCGGCCCCGCCATAAAGCCCGTGTGCTTCAGGCCCCGGTCGTCGCGGATCGGCCTTCGGTCGTCGTGGACCGATCTCCCGGCGTCGCGGTGGCGCCGTCATCCGGTTCCGGCGGCGGATCGTAGTCGCCGGCGACGAGGAACTCGACCATGTAGGCGAGAAACGCCTCGTTGTCGGCGACGTTGTACCGACCGGACGACATGAACGTCTTGTCGCCGACGAGGAGGGCGTTCCCCTTGGTCGCGGCGACGGGGAAGCGCCCGCTCACGTCGCTCTGGGGCGACTTCTGCGTGTTCGCGGTCGTTTCGAGGAGCGTCGTGCCGCGGTGGACGGTGACGGCGGCCGCCGTGTACATCGCCGTCCGGTCGACGCCGTCGAGGTCGCCCCGTCCCGTCGACTCCGCGACGACGTGTTTGTAGTTGCCGTCCGCAGTCTCCTGATTGTAGAGATACCGCGTGTCGATGCTCATCCCGTATTCGGAGGCGAGCGACGTCAGTTGACTCTCCTGTGTCGAGATCGACGTCCCCAGGAGCCCCGAACTCACGGCGACGCGGGTCGGTTCGCCAACCATCACGAGACGGCCGCCGCGGCCGGTGAACGTTCGCACGTCGTCGACGTCGCCCGGCGCGAACTCGGACGAGGGGTCGACGACGAGGAAGGCGTCCGCGTCCCGGAGGTTGGCCGCGAGGTCACCGCCCGTGTAGAACTCGACGGTGTAGCCGACGCGAACGAGCGCGTCCACCAGCGGTTCGATGTCGGACCGCGAGAAGCGGTTGTTGTGCGCGTCGTCGATGAGAACCGTCCCCGTCCCGTCCGCGGCGCTCGCATCCGGCGAAATCGTCCCCGTCGCCGGTATCTGCTCGGGGACGACGTTCGACGGGGCGTACTCGGTCGTATCCGGGATCGGAGACGGCTCGGTGTCGGGTTCGACCGTCGCGCCGGCACCGGCGATCGCGAGGACGACGACCGCCGTCACGACGAGGACGGCAACGCGCTTTGCGAGATCAGCGCGTCGCATTGGTCACCTCCCCGTCGGCGGTCGTCTCGTTGACGGGGTCGCCGATCGTCTCACCGTCCGCCTCGTCGAGATACGACGCCGGAAGCATCAGGAAGACGGGCGTCGACGCTTCGTCGTCCAGGAAGTACGACGCGTCGACCATCCGCTTTTCGGGCACCGTCGAAGCGACGTAGTTCGACCGGGCGACGAACCGGATCTCGCTCGAAGGCGTCATCCGCCGGACCTCGTAGTCGGAGAGGTTCTCCAGCTCCGCCGCCTTCTGGACGGCCGCCTGCGTCCCGCCGACGTCGTCGACGAGGCCGTTCTGGACGGCCTGGGTGCCGCTGTAGATGCGGCCCTGGGCGAGTTCCGTTCGCGTGAGTTCGAGTTTCGACCCACGCTGCTCGAAGACGGCGTTGTAGAAGGCGTTCCCGAGCGATTCGAGGAGGTAGTGGAACTCCCGCCCGTCACCGCCCGAGAGCTTGTTCGGCCCCGTCGTCGCGATGAGGCCGTTCGGCTCCACGTCCACCGGCACGTTGGCGAGGACGCCGACGCTCCCCACGATGGACGCCGGTTTCGCGTAGATGTAGTCGCTCGGCACGACGGTGTAGTACGCTCCGGACGCGGCGGAGGCGTCCACCGCCGTCACGACGGTCATCTCGTTGGCCGTCCGTTTCATCTGGAGATACTGCTCCTCGCTCGCGGCGGCCGCCCCACCCCCGCTGTTGGTGACGACGACCACCGCCTCGACGTCGGGGTCCTGTCTCGCACGCGACATCATCGACGTGAACGAGGACGCGCTCCCCCGTCGATGCTGCCCGCGAGGGGCACGACGGCGACGGTGCCGTCCGACTCCGCGGCGTCCCACGCGACCGGTGCCAGGGCGGCCCCCACGACCACCCCGATGACGACGAACAGGACGTACGATTTCGCCACTCGTCGAAGGAGGGCTTTGATAGATGTTAACATCGAATGTCCCGTCTGACACTCGTCGTTACGCTACTAAAAACGTCGGATTGTGCGGATCGAGACGGACGAGCGCGGGCGTCAGGAGAGCGGCGAGAGTTGCCAGAGGAGCTGCACCCCGCGGAGGGCACCCGTCTTGGCGTAGTAGCCGCCGCGAATCGCCCCCAGTTTGGCGTAGTAGCCGCTCTTTCGCGCCATCCCGGTCGTGTAGTGGCTCGCCGACTCCGGAATGGGCTGTCGGCGGCCGCGCATGGCGGTCGATCCGTCGCGGATGGCCCTGAGGACGGTCGCCCCGTCGAGGTCGGCCCGCGACACGTCCGGGATCTCCAGTTCGGTGTACGCCCGGCCGACGTACGGCACTTCGTGGGCGTCGCTGGCGGCGATGCCGGGGTAGCCGTTGGCCGTCGCGAACCGCCGGGCCCGACGGTTGCGATAGCCGGTGAACAGCCACGCGTTGAACACCTCGATGGCGTCGCAGTCGGTGAGGTTGCGCTTGCGGACGCCGTGTCGACTCCGCTGGAACGGGTGCGGGACGACGGCCACGCCGCCGTGGTCGCGAATCCACGCCACCGTCTCCTCGAACGGCGCGTGCAACGGGGCATCGCCTCCACCCCGATCGCGAGGAGGTGGCCGACGGCCGTCGTCACTTCCACGCCCGGAATGCCGACGAGTCCGTACTCCGGTGCCAGTTCGGCCGCCCGGAGCGACTCCCGGATGACGTCGTGATCCGTGACGACGACGCCGTCTAACCCGATGTCGGCCGCCTGTTCCAGAATCAACTCCACCGGGTCCTCGCCGTCGTGGGACGCCTCGCTGTGAACGTGCGGGTCGATCCGGATCGTCGTCGATACCACGACTCGCCTTCGTGCCCAGCCACCGAAAGCTTCACGGCCGGAAACGTGGGCGCGGGGCTCGATCGTCCACGTCGGCTCCGATCGTCTCCCGTGCCCCGTGACAGCGCATCGGAGCGGTCAGACGCGCCGGCCGGGTCGTGCCATCACTCGAACGCCGAAACGGTGTTCTGAACGCATGCCTCGATGTCTGCCACGGCGTCGTCGTCGAGTTCGACCAGCGGCGGGCGCACGGCCGCGTCCGACAGGACGCCGCGCGCGACGAGCGCCGTCTTCGTCGCCGGCGCGAAGCCGTGGGCGACACACGCCTGAAACAGCGGTGCGATGTGGTCCGTCTGAATCTCCCGCGCCCGCCCCGTCTCACCGGCGGCGACGGCGTCGAGGGCCGCCGCGAACGCCTCCGGTATCACGTTCGCCAGCGCGTTGATACCGCCCGTCGCGCCCATGCCGACGCCGGGGACGAGTTGGCTGTCGAAGCCCTGATACAGCGCGAAGTCGTCGGGCGTCCGGCGTAGGCACTCGACGAAGTACGTCATGTCGCCGCTGGAGTCTTTCATGCCGACGGCGTCGGGGTGGTCGGCGACGGCTTCGAGCGTCGAGGGGTCGATCTCCTGTCCGACGCAGGCGGGGATGTTGTAGAGGACGACCGGGAGCGACGCGGCGTCGAGCACCTCGCGGAGGAACTGCTCGTTGCCCGCCGGGTCGTTGGCGGCGTGGAAGTACGGGAGGACGACGAGGGCGGCGTCGGCCCCGCAGGCCGCGGCCGCCTCGATGCGGGAGACGGTGCCGGCGACGCTCGGATTCGCCGTGCCGGCGAGGACCGGGGCGTCGCCCGCTGCCTCGACCGTCGTCTCGACGACCGTGGCGTACTCCTCGTCGTCGAGGCAGCGAACTCGCCTGTCGTCCCGCAAGGGACGAACCCCTCGACGCCCGCCTCCCGCTGGAAGGCGACGAGGTCCGCGAGCGCTTCCGCGTCGACGTCGCCGTCCGCGAACGGCGTCACGACGGGTGCAAGAACAGTTCCGAAGTCATCTGTGGACATATGACGTCACTCAGCGGTGCCTGGTTAGTGGTTTCGTCGGCGATCCTCCGCGTCGGCGTCGCGGTGATCCCGAACACCCGCGTTCGCTCCGGGTTGCCCACGTCCCCGAGGCCCGCGAATGGCACGGACGCGAGCGTTCGAAGGGCGGAAACGGACCCCGAGTCAGGCGTCAGCGACGCCGCGTCGCGCGTTCAGGAACGCCGAAATCCGCTCGTCCAGCGTGTCGAGAACGACCAGCGTCGGCGGGAGCGTCGCCAGCGCGGCGACGAGCGTCAGGAAGATGACGCCGACGGTCAGATAGCCGAAGTCGCCGAGGATGGGGAACGGCGAGAGCGTCAGCGCGGAGAAGCCGAAGACGGTGGTCATCCCGGAGATGGAGATGGCCTTGCCGACGCGGGTCGCCGCCGTCTCGACGGCGGCGAGGCGACTCACGCCGCCGCGTTGCTTCTCCTCGTAGTAGCGCTCCATCACGATGATGGTGTACTCGGCACCGATGCCGACGCTCATCGCGCCGAGACTCGCTCCGAGCGGCGAGACGGGGATGTCGAGCGCGACCATGTAGAGGTTCTGCCACCCGAGGACGAACCCCATCGGCACCAGCGGGGCGATAGCCTTCACGAGATCGCGGTAGTAGATGAACAGCGCCCCGAAGACGAAGCCCACGCCAAGCAGGGTCGTCGTGTTGCGCGACTCGATCTGCGAGACGATGCTGGGCGGCGAGACGGCCGACGTCCCGGTGAGTTTCGGTTCGACGCCCGGCGGCGGATTGCTGAACTCGATGGCCTCGCGAGCGTTGTTGATGAACGAGATCGTCTGTGCGGTGGTCATGTCCTGTGGCGCGACGACGGTGATGTGGGCGTAGCCGTCGGCGTAATACTGCGCGCGCTGTTGTGCGGGAATCCGATCGAGGACCCGATCGACGCCCGCTCTGGTCTGTGGAATCTCGCCGCCGTTGTACTGCTGGACGAGCGACGCCGGCGTGTCGACGGCCTCGATGAGCGGTGTGCCGACGGCGACGTCCTCGAAGCGTTCCATCCAGCGTAACACGCTCGGATGCTTGAGGTGATCGCCCGTCACGAGCACGTCGTGCTGGACGCTCGTCCCGCCGCCGGTGACCGACCGGAACTGCTGTAAGTCGACGTACGCCGGGAGGTCCTGCGGGATGAACTCCTCGGTGTCTGCCATCGTTTCGAGCGACGACGACGCCTGGAAGCCGGCTCCAGCGATGACGAGGGCGATCGTGAGCACGAGCAAGGGGTGACTGGCGAGGAATCGCGACGACTGTCCGAGGACGCGGCCGAGGAGGCCGATCTCGCCGGCTTCGACCGCCGCGTCGGCCGCCCGGTCCGACGACCCGTCACCCCGCCACCGAGCGTAGAGCGTGAGAACGGGCAGGAGGACGAGGATGCCCGCGAGGAACGTCAGGATGACGCCGAAGATAGACGTCTGAGCGAACCAGACGAACGCCGGCGTCCCGGCGGTCGAGATCCACGTCGCGCCGAACCCGAGCGCTGCCGAGAGCATCGCGACGAAGACGGGCGGGCCGATGCCGCTCATCGCGCGTGGCAGTGCCTCCCTCGGCGGATGTGACTCGAGTTCCTCCTCGTAGCGTTCGTGGAACTGCACGGAGTAGTCGATGCCGAGGCCGATGAGGATGGGGAAGACGGCGCTGGTCAGCGTCGAATTCGGTACGCCGGCGTAGCCGATCGCGCCGAAGGTGTAGATGACGCCGATGAAGACGGCAACGATGGGGAGCAAGCGGAGTCTGACGCCCCGGAAGAGGAAAAAGAGGGCGACGATCATCAAGCCGACTGCGAGGCCGAGTAGCTGCTGGGTGCTCTGCTGGATGAGCACCGAGAGCTGGGCGGAGAAGGCCGCGCTCCCGGTGATGGTTACGGTGACGGCGGCGGGGAAACGCGCCCACTCGCTCGCCGTCTCGGCCTGCGAGAAGATGGGCCGCTCCTCCGTCTGTGTGAGCCCGGGGGTGAAGATTACCTGAACGATGGTGTAGTCGGGCGACCCGACGACGGACGCGATTTTCGCCTGCGAGTCGGGGATGCGGCCGTACCGCTGGCGCACCCGGTCGGCGGGGCTGACGACGGTGGCGACGTTCTCGACTTCCGACATCCGTCGGTCGAACCGGTCGATTGCTCGGATCGTCGCCGGTTCCGTGACGTCGCCGCGGACGAGGACGGCGATGCTCCCGCGGTCGAACGTCTCCGAGAACGTCTCCAGCGTCGGGTTCTCGCCGACGAACGCCCTGTCGCCGGTGACGCTCGTAATCTGGGTGGCACCGCCGAAGGCCGCGAATATCAACACCAGGGCGACGATGAGCGTCGCGACGGGATGGCGCTGGATTCCGTCGCCGACGGCACCGAAGACGTCTCTCATCCCGGCCATCTCACCACGCTCCGCGAGGGTGGGGGTCATCGGCGGCGATAGAGGTACGCCCCGGCACCGAGGACGACGAGGCCGACGACGACGGCGATGGGGAGGACGGGCGGTCCGCTCTCGGATTCGCTCACCGGAACGCCGAGCGAGAGGCCGTCGGTGAACTTGGTGTCGCCGTCGGGTTCGTCGTACCGCACCTCGACCGAGGCGGCGTACGATTTGACGAGCGCCCCGGAGGCGGCGCTGACGCGGAAGGTGGCCGTCGTCGTCTCGTTCGGTTCGACTGTCCCGAGATACGCCCCGTCGTCGGACGAGGAGAGCGGGTCGCTCACGAACAGTTTCGCGTTCGTCGCCGAGACGGGGTCGTCACCGAGGTACTGCAACCGCACGCGCAGGTCGGCCGTCCCGCCCGGCGTCACCGACGTGTTCACGCCGACGACGCGGAAGGGGTCGCGCTCTTCCCCGATGCTGATCGACTTGCGAACCGGATTTCCGGCCGTCCGCACGTCGCCCTCGGCGTTCTCGTACTCGACGGTGAAGGCGAAGGAGTTGGTTCCCGGCTGGGCGTCCTCGGAGATGGCGGTGGTGAAGGACACCCGCTTCGACTCGCCGGGTTCGAGGTCGCCGACCGCGCTTTCGCCGTTCGTCGGCGTCATGGGGCCGTTCGTCCGGAGGCGGACGACGACGTTCCGTGCGACCCCCTCACCGGCGTTGACGACGTCGCCCGTTATCCGCGCCTCGCTCTCGCCGACCCGGAAGTTCTGCGTCCGGAGGTCGTCGATGGCGAACGTGCGTTCCGGGCGGACGGTCACGCCGGTCGTCAGCGCGTCCGACCGTTCCGTGACGTCGTTCTGGTTCTGGTAGGCGACGACCGTCTCGATGGGGTACTCGCCGGGCGAGACGTCGCCCGTCGCGCCCACCTGTACCGAGAGATTCGTCGTCTCGCCGGGCGCGAGCGACGGGACGTAGAGGCTGGTCGTCCGCTGCTGGTTCGAGGGATTACCGAAGAAGACCTCGGGCGCTTTCGAGGAGAGTCGCACCGACGCCGCCCGCGCCTCCCTCGTCCCCGTGTTTTTCAGCGAGAACGAGAGCGTGCCGGTGTCGCCCGCGAACAGGGAGTTGCTCCCCTCGGAGACGACCTCGAACTGCGGGCGGTCCTCGACGCGGATCGTCACGTACTTTCGCTCGTCGTTTTCGAGCCAGACGTACTCCGGTTGCTCCGTGTCGCTGTAGGTGACCGCGCGGACGTGCTTGTACGACACCTCCACCGGGATGCGGTAGGTCCCGGGCTGGACCTGGCCCAGTTCGAGGGCGAACTCGAACGGAGCCGTACTCGCCTCGGGGATCGACCCGATCGCCACCGTCCCCGTCTTCACGTCGATGGGGGCGTCGATGCGATCCTCCAGGATCTTCATCTGGACGTTACGAGCCGTCTGCACCTGCTGTTCGTACTTCGCCGGACCGCCCTGATAGATCTGCCCGTCGTTCGTGACGTCGATGGAGAGCGTCGCCGTCTCGCTCGCCCTGAACGTGTCGTCGGCCACGGACAGCGAGAGGTCCGGTTCGCCGTAGACCGAATCGTCGGCCAGCACCGGCACGGCCGGCGTCACAGTAACAGCCCGACTACGAGTAGTATCGTCACCCGTCGCATGTGCGTTCGCTACTGTGAGAGACGCGGGTTAACGATGACGGTTTACTAAAAGAAACGGAAATAAAGTTTAATTCTCTGTGTGAGAAATATCGGTTAGCTCCCGCCGAGCGCCGATTCAGGCCGACGTCGACACGCGGAGTCAGAAAGAACGCGGAGGAGTTGAAACCTGTCGAGGTAGCGCCGGACCGCCACTCGGCAGTGCGGTCGGAGATCAGTACGATACGGTGACGTTCCGAACGTTGTCGCCGTCGCGGAGGACGATCGTGGCGTGGTCGTTGTCGAGAAGCGGCGCGTTCGCACCGAGGTAGCGGTCGGGCGGCGTGTCCCGGCCGCTCCCCGTGTGGACCCGCATCGCCTGCCCCGGGAGGAGTTCCCGGGGGCCGAAAAACTGGTATCGGCGGTCGTCGACTACGAGATACCAGTTGCCCGGATGGACGGTCTCCGTACCGACGTTCTCGACGACGAAGTACTCGCCGTTGAGATTCTCGGCGTCGTCACCGTCTGGATTCGGGTGGACTTTCGTGATCGCGAGGCCGTCGTCGTCGGTCGGCGGCACGGAGACGACGCCACACGACCAGAGGCCGATGTCGCCGGACCGGGCGCGGGCCTCGAGTCGCGCGTAGCCGCCGTCGGCCCGTGCGTAGCCCCGCGCGACGAGGCGGCGATTGAGCGACGTCCCGTCGACCGAGACGTGCGCTCGCTTCCGGGGGCCGTCGGAGACGACCGACATCTCGACCGGCCGGTCGAGGTAGTTCGTCCGCAGGAAGACGGTGGCGCGTCGGCCGAACTCGGCGAGACACGCCGCGCCGCGCGAGCCGGTGAGGACGCCTCCGAACGCCCGCGGATCGTTCCCCCGTCTCGGGGGCGTCGACGCCGGCCAGCGCGTACGTCTCCAGTCGGCCGTCGGCGCGCCGAACGGTGAGCGTGTCGCCGTCGGCGACGTGGACGATCGTCGGCGACGCGTCGGTGGACGCCTCGGCGGTCGGCGTCGACCGCTGGAGCGTCGTCGCTGCCTCGGCGGTCGGCGTCGACTGCTGGAGCGTCGACGCCCCGTCGGGCGGGGTCGCGGGCGACGGTCCGCCGACTCCCAGTGCGACGCCACCGACGGCCGCGAGAACGCAGATGCCGACGAGGGCGACGGCGGATGTCGAGCGGTAGCGGCCGGACGGATCCGAGCGGGTGCGGGAGATGACGGAGTGGACGAACAGCACGAGCGCGCCCGCGAGAACGAGCGAGAGCAGCCACATCATTCGCTCACCCGCAAAGCCCACGGCATACCCGACACTGTGACGGCGATCGACTTAAAATGGGGGTCAGGCGCGCGCCCAGCTGAAGACGGTCGTGTCGGCCGCCCCGGCCGCGGAGTCGTTCCGGACGACGCCGTCGTACGGCCCGCCGACGACCTCGTCGCCGTCCTCGACGGTGAGTTCGAACGACTGCTCGTCGCTGTAGTTGGGGACCGTCATGCTCGCCTCGACGGACCGGCCGGCGTCGACGGTACTCACCGTCCGCAGGAGGAAGCCGTTGCTGCCGCCGCTCGATAGCCGGACGACGACGGTGCTCTCGGGCGCGAGCGTCGTCGTCGCCTCGAAGGTCACGTTACCGGGGGAGACGACGATCGGGTCCGTCTCCGTGGGGGAGACAAGCGTCACGCGCCGATCCGTGATCGTGAACGCCGCGCCGAGCGTGCCCGTGCCGTCGTCCGATTCGACGACGGGGTTGCTCGCCGACCGGGAGAGCGTCATCTCGAACTCGCGCGAATCGCCGTCGTAGAGGGCGGCGGTGTCGACGAGGGCGTACAGCGTGTCCGACTCGGGCGCGAAGCGGTAGTCGACCGGAAGCGGTGCCACGACGTCGTCGCCGTCGGTGGCGGTGAGACGGAGGTCGAGCCCGTAGCCGAGCGTCCCCTGCCCGGCGGGGCCGTAGACGATCTGACCGCTCTCCCGGTAGGCGTCATCGAGCGAGACCGCGACCGAATCCGTCCCGGTCCGGTCGGGGTTGGTCACGGCGTACTGGACCAGCAGCGTCTCGCCGGCAGCCACCTCGACCGCGTCCGAGAACGTGAGCGCGATCTGGCCGGCGGTGTTGCTCCGGAACTCGGAGACCGACGAGGTGAGGTCGGTCTCGACGACGCCGTCACCGTCGCGGTCGACGCCGACGTGGGCGATGTTCTCCGAACCGAACTGCGAGAGCCCCGACGGCGGACCGCCGTCGATGCCGGCGTAGTTCACGGTCACCGTCTCGAACGAAACGGGCCGATCGGGGGCGACCTGTACCGTGTGGGTCGTGTCCGCGCCGGGCGAACTGTTGTGGGGGTAGACGAGATTTCGACCCGGAGCCACCCCCGCGAGTTGGCCCCCGACGCCGCTGGCGTCGAACGCCACGACGGCGTAATCACCCTCGGCGACGGCGTCCGCCTCGAACGCCTTCGCGGCCGTGACGTTCCCGACGGCACCCGACGGCAGTCGTTCGTCCGCGACGGCGTTCGCGGTGGCGGCGTCCATCGACCCCGGCGTCAGTTCGAGAACGGCGGACGTACTCGACCCCGGCGTGGAGGCGACGAGGTTGTACCGCCCGGTGGCGACGGGGGTCGACCGTCGCGGCGACGTCCGCTCGACCGACGTTATCCAGCCCCTCGCCGGCCGCCGAGAAGGCGGCCCGCTCGCCGCTACGCCATCCCGCGCGGAACGTGTTGAACCGAACCGTGACGTTGCCGTCGCCGTCGCCGTCGCGGACCCCGACGCGCGACCGGTACGCGCCGTCGGCGGCCCGGATGCTCAGCGTCGCTTCCGACACGCCGTGTAGCCGAAGCGGCACGGCGACGACGTCGCCGCGCTGGTCGGTCGTCACCGCCTCGCCGAAGCCGACGCTGGGCGACCCCGAATCGGCGTTCGAGGAGGCCGCGGCGACGGGCGCGACGGCGACCGACAACAGAAGGAGGCCGGAGAGCAGGAGCGCGCCGAGGCTCCCCGTCCCCCCTCCCTCGCAGCTGAATTCCGAAGCATCTGAAACACTACTCGTGATCACCCTACTCTATCTGTGTGCTGGGTAAGTACTTTGTGGGGTAGCGTCGCCGCCGCGGGGGAGCGACGCTCCCGAACGGGGCGCGTCACCTGAAATCGACTTCGCGAAACGCGAACTCGAGAGCGAAGTCGTCTTCGTCGGTCGAGCGCTCGGCCCGGCCGTCGCGGACGAACTTCGCCGTCCCGGTGAGCCGGGCCGTTTCCCCCGCTTCGAGCCCCTCCGGGAAGCGCCGCGAGAAGTAGTCGGTGGCGACGGTTCGAGACAGTTCCGGGGCGTCGTACCGGACGTCGACCCGGTACTCGACGAACTCGAGGACCCGCCGGCTGACGTTCTCGATTCGCACCTCGAAGTCGACGTAGACGGCAGACTCGAACCGATCGAGACGGAGGAGAAGGCGGACCGACGGATTTCGAGCCGGTTGCTCGGGAGCGCCGCCGTCGGCGTCGGCGCTGGCGTCGGCGTGTCGGCGGGCGTGGGTGCCGGCGTCTGCGTCGGCGCTGGCGTCGGTCCCCGCTCGTCGGGCGTCGGCGTCGGCTCTTCGATGAAGACGTTCCCACAGCCCGGCAGCACCGAGAGCAGGGCGACCGCCCCTGAAGTACCCGTCGTCGTCCGATGGGCTCGTCGGCCATCGGTCCGTCAATCGGCACCGCGCGAATTAAAGGGCGGGGCAGCGCCGCCGCGCTGAAACGCTTTTATCCGTCGTCCGCCTGCTGCTCCCGTGACCTACGACGCCGTACTCTTCGACAACGACGGCGTGCTCGTCGAACTCGTCGAGCTCGACGTCCTCCACGCCGCGGCACGCCGGGCGTTCGACGCCGTCGGTGTGAGCGACCCCGACCCCGACGACGTCGCGGAGGTGGCCATCCACGTCACGCCCGACGCCGTCGCGAGCGTCGCCGGCCGGTACGACGTCGACCCGGACGCCTTCTGGCGCGCCCGAGAGCGACACGCGTCGCTGGCCCAGCAGACCGAACTCCGGGAGCGCCGCGTCGGCCTCTACGACGACTTCGACGCCGTCCGGTCGCTGGCGACGCCGCGGGGCATCGTCAGTTCGAACCAGCAGGAGACGGTCGATTTCCACCACGACTTCCTCGGGACGCACGACCTGTTCGAGACGGCCTACGGCCGGGAGCCGACCGTGGAGAGCCTCGACCTGAAAAAGCCCGACCCGCACTACCTCGAACGGGCGCTGTCGGACCTCGGCGCGGAGTCGGCGCTGTTCGTCGGCGACAGCGACGCGGACCTGCTGGCCGCCGCGAACGCCGGCCTCGACTCCGCGTTCGTCCGCCGCCCGCATCGCCGCGACCACACGCCGGCCGTCGAACCCACACACGAACTCGGCGGGCTGGATGACCTCCTCGAACTGGACCGCGTTCCGGTCGCGGAGTGAGAGGCGACAGTATATCCGTCTCGCTCGCGTAGCAGCACCCATGAGCGAACCCGAATCGGACGACCTGCCGACGACCGAGGAGGAGTGGCGGGAACGACTCACCGACGAGGAGTATCACGTCCTGCGGGAGCGCGGGACCGAACCGAAGTTCAGCGGCGAGTACCTCGACCAGAAGGCGGACGGCACCTACGTCTGCGGGGCCTGTGGCGCGGCCCTGTTCGACGCCGAGACGAAGTTCGACTCGGGGTGCGGGTGGCCGAGCTTCTACGACGCCGTCGAGGGGAACGTCGAGCGGGAGGTCGACACCCGCCACGGCATGCGCCGCATCGAGGTGACGTGTGCCAACTGCGGGGGTCACCTCGGCCACGTCTTCGAGGACGGCCCGGAGCCGACGGGGGAGCGCTACTGCATCAACTCGGCCGCGCTGGACTTCGACACCGAGGAGTGACGCCTGGTCGGCGATGTTGACGGTCAGAACGGGGATGGACGACACCGTGACCACTTTCTGCGAGACGCTGCCGAGCATGTTCCGTTCGTACTCCGTACCGTGGGTCCCCATGGTGACGAGGTCGACGTCCGCCTCCTGGGTGTAGTCGAGGATCACGTCGGCGGGGTCGCCCTTCCGGAGTTCGGTGCGGACGTCGACGCCGGCCTCGCGGAGGCGGTCGGCCATCGTCGCCGTCGCCGCCTCCCCTCCGCCTCGAGTTCCTTGAGGACGTCCGTCTTCACCTCGTCCTGGAGCGTCAGAAATGCCCGGTCGTCGACGACGTACAACACGTGGACCGTCGCGTCGCGCCGGGTAGCGATGTCGATCGTATGCTCGACGACGGCGTCCATCGACTCGCTACCGTCCGTCGGGAGGAGGATGTCCTCGTACATTGTCTGTTCGTAGGTCGCCCGGGACGGATACACCCTTTTCGGTTCGCTGACGGCCCGCGTCGAACGCCGCGGGGACGGCGAATCGGCGCGGGTGTCGCGGCGCACAGCCCGAAGCGGACGACCCCCGCGGCAACGCGCTCGTCCGAAACGCCGCGACACTCACCGGACGGTGTTTCGGAGGGTGCCGACGCCCTCGTAGCGGATTTCGATCTCGTCACCCGGTTCGAGGACGCCCGGATTCGGCGGACTGCCGAACGAGACGACGTCGCCGGCTTTCAGCGTGCATCGCTCCGAGAGGAAGGCGACGATCTCCGTCGGCGAGAAGAGCATCCGCTCGGTGTTGGCCTCCTGTCGCCGTTCGCCGTTGACGTCGGTGTACATGTCGATCGCCGTCGGGTCGACGTCCGTCTCGATCCACGGCCCGAGGGGGCGGATCCGTCGAACGCCTTGCGCGCCGTCCGGCGGTCCTGGTCGAGGAGTCCAGGTCGTTGAGGACGGTGTACCCCCGGATGGCGTCCTCGGCCTCCGCCGGGGTGAGGTCTGAACACGCTTCGTCGACGACGGCCGCGAGTTCGCCCGCGTAGGTGAATTCGGAACACCACTCGGGGTAGTCGATGGGCGTCTCGGGGTGGTGGAGCGAGACGGGCGGCTTGACGAAGAAGTCCGGTCGGTCGGGGTGGTCGGACTCGCCCATCTGGTCGATTTTGCCGCCGAAATTCCGCCCGGCGCAGTAGAAGACCGACGGTTCGCAGGGCGCGAGCAGGTCGGCGTCCTCGCCGACGACGTACGTTCCGTCCTCGGCGCGGACGGTGCCGTCGTCGTATTCGCCGGTCGTGACTCCATCGGGCGTGCGGATACGTGCGAGTCGCATCGGTCGTCGAACGGACGCCAGACTGGATTATCGTTTCGTCTCGACGACGGCCCGATTCTCGCGGTCGAACAGGTTGGGCAGGCGCGCCGTCGAGGCGGCGTCGAACAGGCGCGGCGCGCCCGCGGCCGCGCGGTCAGCAGGGTCGGTAGCAGGCCGGTCGGTCGGTGTTCGGTCGGTCGAATCGGCGTCGGTGGCGTCGGTGGTGCGTGTACTCATTTCGATGGTCGGCGGCGGGCGGTCGGCGGGCGACGCTCCGTCGGGGGAGAATCAGCGTACGGATACGACCATCATCGATGTACGCCCCTGGACGACGGACGATAATAAACGTTCCTGAAAGATTCCGCTACGCGTACATCCCGCCGTTGACGTTGACGACTTCGCCGGTGAGGTAATCGGCGGCGTCGCTGGCGAGGAACCGAACAACGGGAGCGATCTCCTCGGCGTCGGCGAACCGCCGGAGCGGGATCCTCTCGCGGATGCGCTCCTGGATGTCCTCGCGCACGTCGTCGACCATGTCGGTCCGGGTGTACCCCGGTGCGACGGCGTTGGCGGTCGCGCCGTGGGGGGCGAGCTCGTGTGCGAGCGCCCGGGTGAACCCGACCAGCCCGCTCTTGGCGGCGGCGTAGTTCGACTGGCCGTAGTTGCCGGTGAAGCCGACGACGCTGGCGACGTTGACGAGGCGGCCGTGGTCGGCTTCCTGATGTCGTCGTAGAAGGCCTTGGTCGCGTTGAACGCGCCGCCGAGGTTGGTGTCGACGACGCGGTCCCACTCCTCGCGGGACATCTCGTCGAAGCGCCGGTCGGCGGTGATGCCGGCGTTGTTCACGAGGACGTCCACCGACCCGAACGACTCGCGGACGCGGGCGGCCAGGTCGTCGACGTCCGAGCGGTCGGTGACGTCGGCCTGTGCGACGACGGCTTCGCCGGCTCCCGCGTCGATCCGGTCCACCACCTCGTGGGCGGCGTCGGCCGACGAAAGGTAGTTGACGGCGACGGACGCGCCGTGCCGGCCGAGTTCGAGGGCGATTTCGCGGCCGATACCGCGCGACGACCCGGTCACGACGCACGTCTTACCGTCGAGTGGGTTCGCTCGCTGCTGTGCCTCGGTCGTTGCCGCGTGTTGGACGATTTTCGAGTTCATGGTCGTTCACCTCGCGAACGGTCGCCGGTCAGCGGCCGGCCAGGAGCGAGGACCCCTCGGGGAGGCCCGTCGCGTCCGCGTCGTGGATTCGAGCGTCGAGAGGGCGTCGTCGACGGTGTGGACGGTGTCACCGTCGACGCAGGGGAACACGCCGACGAGTTCGAAGCCGTCGTAGACGGCGAGACACGCCGTCGGCGTCCGCAACACGGCGTACTCGTCGCCGACGAGGGTCCGCGTCCCCGTCCGCACGACGAACGGCGGGTTGATGGAGACGCCGCGTTCGGACGCCCACGACTGGAAGTGTTCGTAGGCGTCGACGACGTCGACGCCGGGGCGATCCGGCGAGAGCGTCGCTCGTTCGGGCCACGTCGAGACATCGAAGCCGTCGATGCGGCCGTCCGCGTCGAGTTCGCGTAACGTCTCGACGACGTCCGAGTGGTGACCCGGGGCGGGGTCGTCCGCTCGAACGTGGAGTTCGATACGCCTGTCTGCCGTTTCTGTGAGTTCGTTGAGTATCATCTGTACACCTTACCGCGGACACGCCGTATCAGGTATCCTCGCTCTACCCTAATGTAGCTTTACCAACATTCTCGAAATCCGAGAGAGACACTGGCGGCGGTCTCCCGCCCGGTCAGTGGGTCAACAACAGGAGGCGGTCCGGCGTGCGGACGAGACAGAACGGGGCGTCGGGTGGGTTCGCGAAGGTAACCTCCCGCGCCGACGAGACGAACAGCCTGTCGAACGGCCGTTCGCAGGCGGGACAGGCGAAGTCCGCACGGTTGACGAGATACATCGACTCGCCGTCCTGCCTGTGGAGTTTGAGTCCGTGTCGATACTCGTGGACGTCGAAGCCGTCGGATACGTCCAGCGTCTCCATAGCGGCGTCACGAGGGCGGCGCGTATGTAGCTTGAGCCGTTACACTCGCCGAGCGAACGCGAGGGTGCCGCTGATGTTCTCGATGTAGACGTCGGCGACGTCGCCTTCGCGCGCTCCCGGAACGAAAATCGTGTACTTGCCGCGTTCGGCGACGCCGTCGCCTTTCCGGCCCGTACCGGTGATCTCGACGCGGTAGGTCTGTCCCTCCGCGAGCGTGGACGCCTGCGTCGTCGAAGCCGACGACTGCTTCTCGACGGGGCGGAACGCACCGCAGGCCTCACACCGGAGCATGTCGACGCCGTCCTCGCGGACGAGATTGGTGTCGGGCAGGCCACACTCCGAACAGGTGACGTATTCGGCGACGTACTCGGCGACGGCCGCCTCGAAGTCGGCGACGGTGAACGACCCGTTGTAGCGGGCGCGGCCGTCGTCGAGCTGGCCGGCCGTTCCGAGTTCGCGCTGGATGGAGCGGTGGACGTGTTCGGCGTCCCGCGACAGCGCCGTCGCGATGGCGTTCAGGTTCGTCAGACGGGTGAACGCGCCGTCCGTCTCCCCGGCGGGATCTGGAACCGACAGGCGCGTCCCGGCCTCCCGTGGCTGATCCGGGAGGGCGTCGAACGCCCGGTCGAGCGCAACAGTGTAATCCATACCGACCCGAAGCGCCTCCGGTGTAAAGGTGTTCCGTGGGTCGACGTGACAGCCGGTCGGGGCCGTAGCGCCCTCACGCGGCGGGGCGTTCACTCGTCGCCGACCACGCGCTTGACGCGCCCCTGGGCCCCGGATTTGAGTTTGACGAGGATGCCCTCCGGATGGGTCCGTTCGTCGGTCTTGATGACGCCGACGTCACCGAGGATGCGGTCGCCGTCGGGCTGCTCGATCTCGACTGTCATCCCCTGCCGGAGTTCGCGTCTGGTCGGGAGGTCTGCGGACATGAACGAGGATGTGGAGACGAACGCCGGTAAGCGTTGGCCCAAATCCGACCTCGTTCGCCGACGGTGCGACGGCGAATCCGCGCGGCTACGGGCGGTACGAGGCAATTATATTCTCATTCTGTCTATTATCTATATCTGATGTATCTTGAGACCGAATATCAAGGAGGCGAAAGCGCTCCGCGTCGTGTGTTCGACCGACGATCTCTCGGTAGCGACGTCGTAGCAGCGTATATCTCTTCTACCGAGATTTTATCGCCTCTCGTTCTCGTATCACGTCTCAGAAGGATCGGATGCGATCTGACGTCGATGGTCGGCGTGTATACGCGATAGAGACCGTATCTACGCTGTTTATCCGGGACCCGCTTCGCTTACTCGACGATCGACGTAGATCAGGTGACTCCACGAGGAAGGCCGCTCACGACATATATTAAATCTGCCTTTAAGATAGAAAAGATAGAATAGTTATTATTTACGACGGCTGCCAATACGGCCTCGTCGACGCCGGGCGACCGAGTCGCCGGTAGCCCGCTGCCGGACTAATGCTAGCCGCCATCTGGAAACGCCACCCGTCATCTCGTGTCTCGGTCGGCGCGGCGGCGCATCTGTCGTCCCGGTGTATGAACCCGATCCCGACGCGCCGAAAAGGGGTAAGCGCCGGCACCAGCACAACAGATTTGGTCGTCGGGGGAGCACCGGCGATCGATGGTAGAACACGAGCGCGCGGCGCTGACCGAGCGGGAGCGTGCCCGCATCGTCAAATCCGCAGTCAGCCCCCGGCCGATCGCGTGGATCAGCACGAGGAGCGTGGACGGGGTCGACAACCTCGCTCCCTACAGTTCGTACAACTACGTGTCGTCGAGCGAGCCGGTGGTGTTGTTCAACTCGCCGAACGAGGACCACGGCGGACTCAAAGACACCGCCCGGAACGCGGTAGAGACCGGCGAGTTCGCCGTGAACGTCGTGACTGAGGAGTTGCTCGAACGGATGGACCGCACCTCCGCGAGCGCGCCGCCCGGGGAGAGCGAGTTCGACCTCGCGGACGTGGACCGGGCCGAGTGCGAGCGGATCGACGCGCCGCGCGTGGCCGCGGCCGTCGTCACGATGGAGTGTTCGTTCTTCGACTCCATGAGGATCCACGACCGACTCGTCGTCTTCGGCGAGGTCGAACACTTCCACGTCTCGGACGACGTGTTGACGGAGGGGAAAATCGACATGCGGAAGATGCCGACCGTGGGGCGGCTGGGCGGGCCGTATTACACCGTCTCCGACCCCGTCGAATTCGAACGGCAGCACTGACTGTCGGCGGTCGTCGACGCCGTCGGAAACCGCCGTCACTGAACGGAGCGTGCACGTCCCCGACCGCGTCGAGGAGGGGGACCACGCCCGCACGAGCGGCTATCCGATAGCGGGACGGGGCTATTCGGCCGACGGCGGCTCGATGGCCGCGACGACGGCCTCGATGCGTTCCTCGTCGACGCCCGCCGCTCGGAGCGCCTCTCGCGTCTGTTCACCGAGGTCCGGGACGCCGCCCGTGATCTCTCCGTCGGCGTCGCCGACCGACACCGGATACCGGATGGCCGGCAGTTCGGTCCCGTCGGCCTCGACGCTGGTCCGCAGGTCGCGCGCCCGGACGTGTTCGTCGCGCCACACTTCCTGCGTGTCGAGGACCGGTGCTGCCGGCACGCGGTGCTCCCGGAATCGGTCGAACCATTTGTCGGCCGGCGCGCGGGCCAACGCCGACTCCAGCAGGTCGTCGACCGCCTCGCGGTTCTCGATGCGAGCCGGCGCGGTGGCGAACCGCTCGTCGTCGGCGAGATCCTCGCGGTCGATCGCGGTACAGAGCTTCTCCCAGTGGTGGTCGGCGACGACGACCACCGCGAGATAGCCGTCGGCCGTCTCGTAGATGCCGTACGGGACGAACTCCTCGAGCGAATTCCCCATCCGCGGGTACGGTTCGCCGGTCCCCCACGAGTAGCCCGCCCGAACCGTGAGCCACTGTATCAGGCAGTCGAGCATCGACACGTCGAGGTAGTCGCCCTCGCCGGTGCGTTCGCTCTCGTACAGCGCGAGTACGATGCTCTGGACGGCGTACATCGACGCCGCGATGTCGCCGATGGGGACGCCCGCGCGATGCGGTTTTCCGTCCGCCGGCCCGGTCATGCTCATCACGCCGCTCATCGCCTGCGCGACGATGTCCAGCGCCGGGAGTTCGCGGTACGGCCCCGTCTGCCCGAAGCCGGTGATCGAGCAGTAGACGATCCCCGGGTTCCGCTCGCTGACGGCGTCGTAGCCGACGCCGAATCGCTCCAGTCGGCCAGGGGGATGGTTCTCGACCACGACGTCGGCCTTCTCGGCGAGCGAGAGGAACGCCTCGCGACCGCGGTCCGACTGGAGGTCGAGCGCGACCGAGCCCTTGTTGCGATTGACGGCGGCGAAGTAGGCGCTCTGCCCGTCGACGAACGGCGGATTCGACCGGCCGAGTTCGCCCCCGTCCGGTCGTTCGACCTTGTAGACGTCCGCACCGAGGTCCGCGAGCTGCATCGACGCGAACGGGCCGGCGACCATCTGCGTCACGTCGAGAACGGTCACGTCGCTGAGTGGTGGCATACCACGGGCGACGCCCGGAACCGTTATTAAACCTCTTTTTCGGCGGACCGGAACGCGTCGCGGGGGACGCCACCACGAGAACAAGTATTAATGCGGTCGCTCGGCAATGGACGCCATGGCTTCCCCGAAAACCGATCCGAACGGACGTCGGGACGGCGTCCGAAGGTCGCTCGGCTCCTCGACGAGTACGGGCTCGACGCGCTCGGAACGGAGTTAGAGCGGCTCTGGACGACCGACACCGACGAGCGCCGGAGCCTCCGTGATCTGGCGGACTACTTCAATCAGCAGTTGCTCGCGACGGCGATGGACGAGGCCGGAATACAGACCCTCGACGGGGAGTCGGAGAACGTCTACCGACTCCTGACCGCGACCGACGTGAGCGACGCCGACCGCCAGCGAACCCGCCGACAGCTGGAACGCGAGGGCGTCGACGTCGACGCCCTTCTCGAGGACTTCGTGACGTACCAGGCGATTCGGACGTATCTCCGGGAGTATCGCGGTGCCGAGTACTCACAGAGTACAGGTGATCGAACGGCGATCGAGAAGCAGAACGTCCAGCAGCTCCGGGGACGCATCGCGGCGGTGACCGAAGGCAAGTTCGAGCAGCTGCGAGACGGCGAACACGTCGACCTCGGCGACTTCCGCGTCCTCGTCGACGTCGCCGTCGTCTGCGAGGACTGCGGTGTGCAGTACGAGGCGTCGGAACTCCTCGATCGCGGCGCGTGCGACTGTCGATCCGCGTCAGGATAACGAACGTACTGTCGTTATCCTCGTCGGCAGCGTCGCCGGGTCTCGGCCGCGGGAACAGCGGGTAATGCTTATTACACTGTCCGAACAACGTCGCCCCGTGAAACTGGACGACTATTCTACCGCGGACGCGACCGTCCACGTCGAGAACGTCGGGGGCATCAACGAGACGGCCGCCGAGTTCTCGCCCGGCGTCACGGTCCTCGTGGGGCGAAACGCGACGAACCGAACGTCGCTCCTGCGTGCGCTCATGGCCGCCCTCGGTAGCGACGACGTCAGTCTCAAGGGCGACACCGACGAGGGCCGCGTCGAGTTGACGCTCGGCGACGAGACCTACACGCGGCGGTTGAGTCGGCGGTCGGACACCGTCGTCACCGACGGGGAGCCGTATCTCGACGACGCGGAACTCGCCGACCTGTTCGCGTTCCTGCTCGAATCGAACGAGGCGCGTCGGGCCGTGGCACGCGGCGACGACCTCCGGAAACTCATCATGCGCCCCGTCGATACCGAGGCGATTCAGGCCCGCATCGAGAGCCTCGTCGACGAGCGGGAGCAACTCGAACGGGAACTGGAGGAAATCGAGGAGCTGAAACGCGACCTGCCGGGGCAGAGGAGAAACGGAGCCGGATCAGAAACCGAATCGAGGAGAAAAAGACGAGCTGACGGCCAAAGAGGAACAACTCGAGTCGGCCGACGTAGACGTCGAGGAGAAAGCCGAACTGGAGGAGCGACTCGACGAACTCCGGTCGAAGCGCTCGGAACTCGACGACGTCCGTTACGACCTCGAAACCGAACGCAAGAGCCTCGAAGCGCTGAAACGGGAGCGGCGCGAACTCGAAGCCGACCGAGAGGAACGATCGGAGACGGTCGCCGACGACCTCGACGAACTCGAATCGGAGCTCAGCCGCCTCCGCGACCGCAAGCAGACGCTCGAAACCGAGGCGAACGAGCTACAGAGCGTCATCCGGTTCAACGAGGAGATGCTCGCGGATTCGGACTCCGACGTGTTCACCGCGCTCACCGACGAAGACGACGAAGCCGTCACCGATCGACTGCTCGACGATACGGTGACGTGCTGGACCTGTGGAAGCGACGTCGACCGCGAGCAGATCGAGTCAACGCTCGACCGACTGCGCGAGTTCAGCCAGCGGAAGATCGGCGAGATCGACGACCTCGACGAGCGGATCGACGACTTGACCGAGGAGCGCCGCTCCCTCGAACGCGCGCGGAACGAACGGAACCGCATCGAACGCCGACTCCGTGAGACCGAGGCCGAAATCGAGGAGAGCGAGGACGCCATCGACCGCCTCCAGGAGCGCCGCGAGCGCCTGACCGATCAGATCGAGGACGTCGAGGCGGCCGTCGACGAACTGGAAAACGAGGATTACAGCACCGTCCTCGAACTCCACAAGGAGGCGAACGAGATCGAATACGAACTCGGCCGCCTCGAGACGGATCTCGAACAGGTCGAAGACGAGATCGACACGGTCGAGACGCGCATCGAACGGCGCGACGACGTCGACACGGAGCTGTCGGCCGTCACGGACGAACTCACGGAGCTCCGGACGCGCATCGACCGCATCGAGGAGGACGCCGTCGAGACGTTCAACGAGCACATGGACACGGTGCTGGAACGGCTGGCCTACGCGAACCTCGAACGGATCTGGATCGAGCGTCGCGAACGCGAAGTCCGCGACGGACGCCGGACGGTCGAGGAGAAAGTCTTCCGGCTACACGTTGTCCGGATGACCGAGTCCGGGACGGCCTACGAGGACACGGTCGACCACCTCTCCGAGTCAGAACGGGAAGTGACCGGCCTCGTGTTCGCGCTCGCGGGGTATCTCGCCCACGAGGTCTACGAGGACCTCCCGTTCATGCTGCTCGACTCCCTGGAGGCCATCGACTCGGATCGCATCGCAGGACTGGTCGAGTATCTCCAGGAGTACACCGGTTATCTGGTGGTCGCGCTCCTCCCCGAAGACGCCGGCGCTCTCGACGACGAGTACCAGCGGATAACGGACGTCTGAGAACCCCCGATGGACCGAATCCCGTTCGTGGTCGGACGTGCTCCGTGACTGGCCGACGCCCTCGGCGCTGGCAACACGACCGACCGGATACGCTCCCGTCCGCTACACTAATTTGATGCTACCTATAATATATAATTACATAACTGAATGTAATCATATTCTAAGAGGTATACCGCCGGCCGAACAATCGTCGACGTCGGATGTAACTCGATTTTAGGCGGTGATACGGCCGAAAACGGCGATTGACCACGAACCGATACTCGTCTGTCCGATCGTCTCATCTCTTCACGCGAATTCTGTGAAAAGCACCGAGAAGGGCAATAAAACCGATCTATACAACGATATGGACAGTATGAACTACTGAACGATCGCAGCCCGTCAAAATAGAATTAAATCTTATACTTCTACGGAGAATAATATTTTCTTATATTTTGACGACCGGTTCGATTCGGGCTGGACCGTGGACACCGCGGATCGGACGGCCACGACAAAGCGTATTGGCGTCGGTCGTATACGTCCGGACAGATGGACGACGACCCACCCGAAGAGACGCTCGCGCGGTTCGGCGTCGATCCGGAGGAGGCGACGTCGGAGAGCGCGGCCGCCCAGCGCGAACGCTCGTTCAACGGGCTGACGGCCGCGGAGTGGACCGAGCGGAGTCGGAGCGTCTGGCGGGGGCTGAGTTCCGCTCGTCAGGAGTACCACAAGGAACACGGCGCGACGTTTCCCGAGGCGCTGGCGCGTCGCCTCGTCGAAATCTACTCCGGAGAGGGCGACCTCGTCTTCGATCCGTTCGTCGGCACCGGAACGACGGTCATCGCTGCGATGAAAGCGGATCGGCGGGGACTCGGCATCGAACTCGTCGAGGAGTTCGCCGAAATCGGCCGTGAGCAACTCGCCCAGTCGTCGCTGTCGCGATTCACCGACGGCGAGGAGTACGACCAGCGAATCGTCCGGGACGACTGCCGCAACCTCGATCAGTACCTCGACCCCGAGAGCGTGCAGGCGACGGTGACCTCGCCCCCGTACGCGAATCTCATCCACCTCGCGCGCGAGGATCGCGACGACCGGTCGTACTCGATCATCGACGCGGAGAACAACTCCACCTCGTCGGCCTACAGCGACGCCGAGAACGACCTCGGGAACCTGGAGTACGACGAGTATCTCGACAGCGTGGGCGAGATCATGGACGAGATCTACGCGGCGACGACGCCCGGCGGCTACAACGTCTGGGTCGTCAAGGACTTCCGCGACGTCGACGGCGACCGGCCGTACGTCCCCCTCCACAGCGACGTCGCCGAGGCGGGACAGGCCGCCGGCTTCGACTACCACGACCTCGTCGTCTGGGATCAGAATCAACACCGCCGTCTCGTGTTGAACGGCTACCCGTCGGTCTTCTACACCAACCTCAACTCCTCGTTCATCGTCGTCCTGCGCAAACCGGAGTGACGGAGCGTTTTGGCCGACCGATTTTGTGGGTCGGCGTCTCACACCAAACCGATGCCAGCGTATCACGTCCCGAAGGGAGTCAGCCTCGATACCCTCAAGGAGATACTCGTCGGCTGGTCAGCAGTCGGCGCTGCGGCCGAACCGCGGTACACCTCGGCGGTCGAAGACGAGACTGGGGTGTCCGACGCCGTCGGCCGGCAAAACCGGTTTCTCGAACAGGTCGACATCCTCGAATCCGAGGGCCAGAAACACCGACTGACCGGCATCGGGCAGGCGCTCGCCGGTGCCCTCGCGGCAGGCGACGAGGAGCGAGCGAAGGCCCGCGCTCGCGAGCTACTCGAAGACTGGCCGCCGACGGAGGAGATACGCGGACTCGTCCGAGAGAACCCGACCGCGGAGGAGACGCTCGTCCCTCTCGTGGCCGCGGTCACGGGACAGGACGTAGACGCCAGTCGCATCCGGAGCGGGATCACCACCCTGCTCGACCTCTACGAGTGGGCGGGGCTTCTCGAACGCGACGAGCGGGAGCGCTACGTCCTTCCGAGCGGCGAGGCCGAGGAACCTCCCGAAGCGGAGACGGGTGAAGAGCCCGACAAAACGCCCACGGAAGAGACGGAAACGGTCGAAGAAGTGGGGATGGGCGTCGAGGAAGTCCCGGAGAAAGCCGCAGAGATGGTGGAAACGGAGGAACCGGTCGAAGCCGTGACGGCGGTCGAGGAGCTGGGGGACGGAAGGGAAGCCGACGAGGCCGCCGGAGAACCCGAGGAGGCGGCCGAAACGACGGCCGAAGAGACGACTGCAGAAGCAACCGCAGACGGTGCGGAGGCACCCGAGCGGGCGGCCGAAACAGCGGCGGAAGCGGCTGCCCCCTGCCGTTGCGACCGAGGCAATCGACGGAGCGGCCGAAGCGACGGGAACCGTCGCAGATGTCGAGCGAGCGGCCGCAACCCGTCCCGAAAGGGCCGCGACCCCCGCCGTCGAAGAGTTCGTCGAAGACGTCGAATCCGCCGCCGAGCAAGCGAAGTCGGCCGCCGAAGAAGCGAGCGAGGCAGCTCGTGCGGTGGAGGCTGTCGCCGAGAACGCGGGCGTAGCCGAATCCGCCGAAGAGGTCACCGAGGTCGCCCAGGAAGCCACCGAAGAAGCGAGCGAATCCGCTGAGGAAGTCACTGAGACCGCCCAGAAAGCCGCCGAAGAAGCGAGCAAATCCGCTGAGGAAGTCACCGAGACCGCCCAAGAAGCTACCAAAGAAGCGAGCGAATCCGCTGAGGAAGTCACCGAGACCGCCCAAGAAGCTACCAAAGAAGCGAGCGAATCCGCTGAGGAAGTCACCGAGACCGCCCAAGAAGCTACCAAAGAAGCGAGCGAATCTACCGAAGGCCTACCCGAGGAGGCGACAGCGGCCGTGGCCGCCGTCGCGTCCGTCGCGGAGGAGGCCAAAACGGCCGCCGAAGAGGCGAGCGAGGCAGCCACCGAGGCGAAAACGGCTACCGAGAACGTCCGTGACGCGGTCGAAGCCATCGACGCCGCCGACGGAGCCGTCGGCGAGACCACTGAAACGGCCGAAGAAGTCACCGAAGAAGTCACTGAGGAAGCCACTGAAACGGCCGAAGAAGTCACCGAAGAAGTCACTGAGGAAGCCACTGAAACGGCCGAAGAAGTCACCGAAGAAGTCACTGAGGAAGCCACTGAAACGGCCGAAGAAGTCACCGAAGAGACCACTGAAACGGCCGAAGAAGTCACCGAAGAAGTCACCGACGAACTCGAACAGGTCGTAGAGGAACTCGTCGGCGACGTCGAATCCGTCACCGAGGAGGCCAAGACGGCCGCCGAAGAAGCGAGCGAGGCGGCCACCGAGGCCAAGTCGGCCGCCGAGGACGTCCGTGAAACCGTCGAAGCGTCGGAGGAACTCGCCGTCGACGGCGACGCGACTGCGGAAGTCGAAGAAGCCGGCGGCGAAACTGAAGAAGCCGACGGTGGAGCGGAAGAAGCCGACGGTGGAGCGGAAGAAGCCGACGGTGGAGCGGAAGAAGCCGACGGTGGTGCAGAAGAAGCCGGCGGCGGTGCAGAAGGGGCCGGCGAAGCGGACGAAACCGAAGAAACCGGCGAACCCGACAGCGAGGGCGGGGGACGGCCTCCGGGGACCGGAACGGGCACCACGCACTCACGCTCAACGTCGACGTCGACGCCGACGCCGAGGAACTCGAAGCCCTCGTGACGGGACTCCGAAGCGGCCTCCTCGAAGCGGAGTGAGCGTGGGCGTCTCCTCAAAAGTTATTAGCGGACCTCCTGTAGACGTCGGCGTGGCACACATCGAGCGAATTCGACGCTATCCAGTGAAGGGGTTCGACGCCGAAGAGGTCGAGACGGTCCAGGTCACCGACGCCGGCACCGTCGCCGGCGACAGGGAGTACGCCATGACCGACCCCGAGGCGACGGCCGAGGACGGAACGCTGCGCGAGTTCGCCTACAACGGCAAGCAGACGGCGCGCATCCACGAACTCCGGACGTCGGTCGACCTCGACACCGAGACGCTGACGTTCCGCACGCCCGACGGCGAGCACCGGCGGTTCGATCTGGCAATCGATCGCGAGGCGGTCGGCGAGTGGCTGAGTTCGTATCTCGACGTCGAGGTGGCCTTCCACCGGAACGAACCGCCGGCGTTCGTCGACCGACCGACGATGGGTCCGTCCGTCATCAGCACCGCTACGCTCCGGGAGGTGGCGTCGTGGTTCGACGAGCTGACCGTCGAGAGCGCCCGGCGACGCCTCCGCGCCAACGTCGAAGTCGGCGGCGTCCCCGCCTTCTGGGAGGACCGCTTCGTCGGCGCGGACGCCCCCGCGTTCGTCGCCGGCGACGTTCGATTCGAGGGCGCAGAGCCGTGTGCCCGGTGTGTCGTCCCCGGTCGTGACCCGGACACGGGCGATCCGCTTCCGGAGTTCCGTCAGCGGTTCGTCGAGAAACGCGAGGAGACGTTTCCGGAGTGGGCCGATCCCGACGCCTTCGACCACCACTACACGCTGATGCTCATCTCCCGGATTCCGGAGGCCGACCGCGGAAAGACGCTCTCCGTCGGCGACGACGTGGAGATAATCTGACCGCCCGGCGGGAGAGACGCCACGCCGCGGGCGATTGCTATAAGTTGCCGACGCGGGACGGGGCACCCATGGCAGGCGACGGCCGTCGCGGCGACGCCGAGAACGCACCGCCGCTCCCGCCGTATCCCTCGACCGTGGGACACCCGTTGACACACTCGTTCCGGACGATGCGGGACGTCTTCGGCTTTCGCGATCGGGCGCTGGCGAACCACGACGTGGTCCGCGTTCGGCTCTTCGGCCCGGGCGACGTCTACCACTTCGCCCACCCGGACCATTTCGACCGCGTCCTCGTGAGCGACCGGGAGCAGTTCCGCAAATCCGAGGACTTCCGTATCGCGTTCGGTCGGGGACTGGTCGCCGCCGAAGGCGGAGAGTGGCGACGACAGCGCGAGGTTCTCCAGCCGCTGTTTCGCCGGGAGCGACTCCGCAGCCACGCCGATACCATCGTCGAACAGGTCCGGCGGCGGCGGCGACGCTGGGACGACGGCGAGCGAATCGACCTCCCGGCCGAGACGAGTCAGTTGAGTCTGGACGTCCTGTTCGCGACGCTGTTCGGCCGGGAACTCGCCCTCGACGGCGACGAGGACGTCCGCGAGGCGGCGGGGCGACTCAGCGACTGGTTCACGCCCACGTCGTATCCGCTCCCGAACTGGGTACCGACGCCCGCACGCCGCCGATTCGAGGCCGGGCGACGACGACTGCGGGCGGTCGCCGACCGCCTCCTGGCGGAGAAAGCGGCAAACCCCCGTCGACGCCCGCCGACGCCGACGACCTCCTCTCGTTGCTCGTCGCCCTCCGGGAGTCGGGTGCGGGAGAGCGCGACGCCCTCGGCGACGACCGCCTCCGCGACCAGGTCGTGACGATGATCTTCGCCGGCCACGACACCACGGCGACGGCGATCGCGTTCGCGTTCTACGCGCTGGCGACGAACTCCGACGTCCGCCGGCGCTTCCACGCGGAGGTCGACCGCCTCGACGGGCCGCCGACGGTCGAAGACCTCGATTCGCTCGACGTGACCGACCGCATCGTCACCGAGACGCTCCGCCTCTACCCGCCGGTCTACACGATTCCGCGCGAGGCGGCGGCCGACGTGACCGTCGGCGGCTATCGCGTCCCGGCCGGGTCGCGAATCTTTCTCGCCGTCGAACAGGTCCAGCGCGACCCGCGATTTTTCGACGACCCCGAGACGTTCCGACCCGGCCGCTGGACCGACGGCCTGCGGCGGGACCTCCCGGATTTCGCCTACGCCCCGTTCGGCGGCGGGCCGCGACGCTGTATCGGTCGGGAACTCGCCCGCATCGAGGCGAAGCAGCGCTCGCGACCGTCGGCCGCGAATACGAACTCCGCCGGGAGTCGACCGACGCCGATCCGCCGCTGGCCCCCGAGATGACCCTCGGAATGGAATCCGGGACGACGTTCCGCGTCGTGGAGCGGTGAGTCGGACGACCGGAACGTATCGACGAGCCGGTGTGTCGACCCCAAAACCAATTATCCGCTGTCGAGACACGGGAGTCAACGGTGCGATATAATTCGACGTCGATCTGGGTTAGCCGTATCGTGTCGTGGGGACAGCAGTACGTCGGCCATCCGTTTCTCGCCGCGATGCTGACGCTGGGTTGGATTCCGGTGGCGTGTTCGATCGTCGCCGTCGATCCCGCGGAGGCCACGACGCTCTTTCTCGTCGGGCAGGCGCTCGCCTGCCTGATGGTCGTCGTCGCCCCGTTCGACGTCTGGTACTACGACGAGCGTCTCCTGCCGGGTTTTTTCGCGGACATCGACGACACGGTCACCGAAGCGGAGGACGAAACCTTGCGACGCCTCGCCGAGCGGTTCGATACCATCTACTCGCGGTACTGGTGGGTGACCACGCTTCCGTGGGTCGCTCTCGTCTTGCTCGTGTTCGTGCTGGGGCAGGGCTACTTCGCAAGCCAGGGCATCACGTCGCAGGTCGAACGGACGGCGTATCTCGGCTTTTTCGTCTACTGGCTCGTGTTCGTCGGTCTCCGGACCCACGGCGGACTGGTCACCGTCCTCACCATCCGGGCGTTCGCCCGGGACGTCGACCTCGAAATCGACCCGCTCCACCCGGACGGGCTGGGCGGTCTCAGTACGATCGGCCGCTTCGCCATCCGGATGACGCTCGTCATCTCTCTCGGTTCGCTCGCGCTCCCCCTGTCGTTTCAGATCGCGTCGCACATCAGATACGAGAACGTCGTCTACGTCGGCGTCGCCCTGTTCGTCCTGCTCGTCGCGCTCAACTTCCTCTATCCGACGTACAAGGTGAACCGGCGCGCTCAGGACCTGCGCGAGAACATGCTCGAATCGCGGCGACGGCGGATCCGCTCGCTCGAAGCGCGCCTCTCCGAGAGTCGAGGGGACGGTGGGGACGACACGGCCGACGACCTGCTCCAGCTAGAGATCCAGCGCGCCCGCCGGGAGTACGACGAGTACCAGAACGTACAGCTCTACCCGCTCTCGATCGGCATCATCACCCGACTGGCCAGTTCGATACTCCTCCCGATCTTCTTCATCCTGTTCGAGTTCTTCGTCTCGGGGTTCCTGTGAGTCCGGGCGCGACGAGCGCCGCCGGCGCGGCCGCTCGGGCGTTAGATGCCGAAAAAGCGCAGTTTCGCCGGGTCGTCTCTCGACGACGGGTGCGACCTGCTTAAACGCGGACGACGTTCGTCGCGCGCGGGCCCTTGGGGGCCTGTTCGATGTCGAATTCGATCTCGGTCCCTTCCGTCAGGTCCTCGCCGCCAACGTCCTCCATGTGGAAGAACACGTCGTCGTCAGAGTCCTCGGTGGAAATGAAACCGTAACCGCCAGTGTCGTTGAAGAAGTCAACCTTACCGTTTGCCATTGCGATTGAATTGAGGCAGGAGATACGGATAAGGGTTTCGTATTCGTCATCGAAACAACGACAGCAGTCTACAAATGTCCCATAAATACAATCTTTAGCAGATAGTTGGTTGGATACGGGGGAGTTCGGTGATTATTCGTCGGAACCGTCACAACGAACGGAAAATTCCGCGGAATCCACAGCCCGGAGCTCCCCGATCGCCGAATCCGATCCGAGAGGATCGGCCGACGGGACTTTAGGTGTGGGCCGGCGTGTACAGACGTGGATTCTAACGAGGTTCGCCGTCAGTGGGCGGAACGCTCCGGGGAGTACTCGCCCGAGTATTACGCCTACTACGGCCCGGACGAGCGGAGCGAGACGATTCTCCACCACCTCGACCGGTTCGTCGATCGGGACGCGCGGGTGCTGGAACTCGGCTGCAGTTCGGGCCGGCACCTCGCGCATCTCTTCGACAACGGATTCGAGAACCTGTCCGGCGTCGAGGTCAACGCCGACGCGTTCGACGTGATGGCCGAGACGTACCCCGACCTCTTCGACAGCGGGACGTTCTATCACGACGCGATAGAGAACGTCGCCGAGGACTTCGAAGACGACGCGTTCGACGCCGTCTACTCGGTGGAGACGCTCCAGCACCTCCATCCCGACGTCGAGTGGGTCTTCGAGGACCTGGCTCGGATCACGGCCGACCTGCTCGTCACGGTCGAGAACGAAGGCGAGGAGATTCGCAGTCGTCCGGTCCCGCGGTGAACTACGTCCGGGAGGACGTCCCCCTTTACTACCGCGGCTGGAACCGCATCTTCACCGAACTCGGACTCGTCGAGGTCGACGCCGAATCCGACGGCCGGGACACGACGCGCGTCTTCCGAGCGACGTAGCGTCGCCGCCGAGCGCCCGGACGACGCGGAACTCGCCACCGGGCGGCGACGGCCGCGACGACGGACGACTCACCGGATCGACGGCCGGTCGGCCGTCGGACCCGCTGTCGCGACCGAGTTCGACGACTCGTCGGCTCCAGTCCACGTCGGGATCGAACGCGATGGTAATACAGCGGCTCGGATCCGGATCGTAATTAATTTCGCATACTTCATACGGCAGGAAACGCCACTGCCAAGGTGATGAGCGGTCAGAGCCGATCGGCGGACGGGCACGGAGTCGTCGGGACCCCGCGGCGAGGGCTGTTGATGGCCACTCTCGGCTTTTTCGGCGGTCTCACTACGATCGTCTTTTACGGCGCTGCAGGCCCGGTTTTCGAGGAACACCTGGCGCTCACGGGCGTGTTCCACGGGCTGTTGTTGGGTTCGCCACACCTGAGCAAGGCAGTTCTCAGAATCCCGTTCGGTGCCTGGGTCGACGAGGCGGGCGGGAAGAAGCCGATGCTCATCCTGCTCGCGACGACGACGGTCGGAATCGCGGGCCTCGTCGTCACGCTGTTTCTGACCTATCCCGACGATTTCGGGATGCATCTCTACCCGCTGTTGGTGCTGTTCGGACTACTGGCGGGAGCGGGCGGGGCGACGTTCTCCGTCGGCATCAGCCAGACCTCCTACTGGTATCCGAGCGACAGACAGGGGTTCGCGATGGGCGCGTTCGCCGGTGCTGGGAACATCGGACCGGGGTTGGTCGTTTTCGTTCTTCCGGTCTTGATCGGTCTCTGGGGGCTGACGGCGGCGTACTCGGCCTGGTTCGCGTTCGTGGTCGCCGTCACGATCGTGTACGCGGTGTACGCCGTCGACCCGTACTACTTCCAACTCCTCCGACGGGGGCAAGACGAAGACGAGGCCGAACGGGTCGCGGACGAACTCGGACAGGACATCTTCCCGTCCGGTAATACGTGGGAGTCACTGAGAGAGTCCGCCTCGATCCGCCGCACGTGGGTACTCGTCTTCCTCTATACGGTCTCGTTCGGTGGCGGATTCACCTCGCTGTCGGCCTGGTTTCCCACCTACTGGGATCTGTTCCACGGCTTCGACCTCTCGACTGCGGGCCTGCTGGCGGGCGTTTTCATCGTCTACGGATCGCTCATCAGGATCCCTGGCGGCAGCATCAGCGACCGATTCGGCGGTGAAAACGTCGCCGTCGCGAGTTTCAGCGTCATGGCGATCGGTGCGGCGGTCATGACCTTCGCGGTCGGGTTCTGGCCCGCGTTCGTCGGCATGATGGTCCTCGGGACCGGCATGGGCGTCGCCAACGCGGCGGTGTTCGAGTTGGTTCCGAAGTTCGTCCCGGAAGCCGTCGGCGGTGCCTCCGGGTGGATCAGCGGCATCGGCGGCGGCGGGACGCTCCTCATCCTCCCGGCGCTCGGGTACTATACGGACGTTTACGGCCGGATCGGCTACGCGCGAGGGTTCTCCCTGTTCGTCGTACTGAGCGCGATCTGTGCCGCGGTCGCGTTAGCCCTGAAGAGATACGGCCCCGAAGCCGAGGACGCCGCCGACGAAGCCCCCGTTCACTGAGTAGCTACTCCGCCGAACCTCGGCGCACGGTCAGGACCGGGATCTCGGAACGCCGAACGACGGCCTCGGTGACGCTTCCCAGCAGGGCCCGTTTGACGCCCGTTCTCCCGTGGGTCCCCATGACGATCACGTCGACGTCGTGCTTTTCCGCATACGTGAGAATGTCGTCGTAGGGGTTGCCTCGCCGGACCGCAGTCGTCGCTTCGAGACCCCGGTCGTGCGCACGGGATTCGACGTCGCCGGTAGCTTCCCGCCCCTCCCGTTCCAGCGCGTCCAGCAGATTGTCCAACCCGGGGACGCCCTCGCCAGTCCCGGAGACGGAGGTCGGCTGATCGACGATGTACAGACCGTGGAGCGTCGCCTCGTGAACTTCCGCGAGGTCCATCGCGGTCTCTACGGCCGGCTCGACCGCTTCACTACCGTCCGTCGGAACGAGTACTCGATCGAACATGCGCTGTCACGTATGATACTCACGGGGAGCGGATAAAAACGGACGCCTCTCGCTGGTCGAGAACGTCGACGTCCTCGACCAGTTCCTCTCCACAGAGTACCAGACGCTCTCCGAGATTCCTACATGCACGATTTGAATTAATAGAAGAACCGGGAAGGTGACCTCATAGGCGCGTCGGTCTTTTTGACGGCTGAAGAGGTCAAAGAAGCTTGTGAAGAGAGATTTATAGAATCAGCGAAACAAGCGCCGGCAGAAGAACAATAGTAACCCAGATTAGTCTTCCTTCTCATCGACCGACAGCGTGTTCAGTACTAGGGTAGAGATGCCTCGTCGGAGGCGTTCGGTTATGGCTTGGTCGGAAATGTCGAACGTGTCCGCGAGTTCCTGGGTAGATATTTGACGTGGCAGCGAATAGTATCCGTTCTCCACGGCGTGCATGAGCGTTTCGCGCTGCCGGGCCGTCAACCCGTACCAGGGTCCGGCGTCCGGTTTCGTGGGATTGTATATACGCTCAATCGACACTTGGAGTTCTTTTTCGATACAGTGCTCTTGAAACTCCGAGAGCGATTCGTGAGTAGGGAATCGTAGTTCGAGTCCCCACGTGTCGGCGGTTCCAGTTGCGCCCAACAGTACCGCGTCCAGATCGAGCATCGTCTGCAACAGTGAGGATTCGGACGGCTCCCAATCCAGCGCGTACAACGTTTCGTCCTCGTGTGTATTGACGAGGGTGATCTCGTTGACCGACGGGTGCTCGCGGACGGAGCGTTCGAACGTCTCTCGTGCGTCGTTATGAATCCGAACGAACGGTGTGGGTTTCCCCCAGCGGCACCATCGTTTCGAGCGTGATCTGGGTCGGTCCTTCGACCTGGAGGATCCGTCCTAACTCGAACTCCTCAGATGGGATGGTCAACTCAGTGATGACGCTCATTCGATACACGCTCGTTCTCTCGCAACTGCGTTAAAGACTCGGTAGAGATGGTCCCTCGGTAGAATAGAATACATGGTGTGCCATGTCTTCCGATAGTGTTATCCCATGTGAAGGCGTATCAGGCGATGTAGAGACGTACGACTGCGGCCCCTACTGTTTGTGTGGCAGTGAGTTCCACACTGCGGCAACGTCGTATCAGTCGAGCGTGTTCCCCACTATGACAACCGACTTCACTTCCGACGACGAGATGTCGAGTACAGAGGACTTCGAGGCTGCTCTCGGCCGGGTGATTCTTACTGCCCTCCAAAACAACGTCGATCCGCGTGGAACGTGGGAATACCGCACCGACGGGACGAGCTCAGACATGGAAGTCATGGTCGTCGAGCTGGCGGATTGACGCTCGGATGCCAACAACAGCGGGTACTGGTTTGAATCCCATGATAAGCCATCCCGAAAGGATTCTCGAACGGGGACAGATATCCTCGTATGACCGACGCTCTCGATTCCCCCGCTCCCCGAGCGAGTCCGACACAGCGAGGCAAGAGTTGCAGCAGGTGACGGTCGTGCTAGCTGATGACGATGAAGACTTCCGCGAGACACTCTGCCTCTGGTTGATGAACGAGGACATCTATGAGACGAACGATGTCCGGAACGGGGAGAAAGCGATAGAGAAACTCGATGAGACGATCGATATTCTGGTGCTTGATCGCCAGATGCCGAAACTCTCCGGTTCAGAAGTCGTCGAGCGACTCGACAAAACCTCCTTCGACGGAGCGGTCATCGTGATTAGCGCCAATAAGCCCGATTCGAACCTGTGTGAAAACGACGTTACAGACTACCTCACCAAGCCGATCGATCGAGCAACGTTTACCGACACAATGCGCCAGAGTATCTGAGAAGTGCGCGGATCTACCTACCGGGTGTTTCTCTCTAGTGCCTGACCAATAGGATTTCAACAGATCCAATAACGCCGAACTCGGGGATGCCGCCCTCCTTAGATGTAGCTTGGAGTGGTATGTAGTGTTGTGGGACGTTGTTTTTGATATCGTCCACAGCGAGATTGGTGACGGGGAAATCAGTTCAACATTGGAAATCTATCGGTTATATCCGCCTCTCTGATGGTCGCTTGTTCAATAACGGAAGCATCTCCCTACATAGGAGAAGAGGCCTCGGCACTCATAGGGCTCGTCGCCGTCGGGAGCCACCCCGACTCGGAGCGGTGCGCTCGTCATCGGCCGTCAGGGCGTACGCCGCGCGGAGGGAAAGAGGCTTCCGACCGCGAGAGCGGATCGACGGCCATCGAGCGGCCTCAGTCGGCCCGTTCGCGGGCGGCGGCGACGAGCAACGGCAGCGTGACGGTGGCGTCGCCGAGGACGGTGGCGTTGCGCGCCGACTTCTCCAGTTGCCCCACGAGCGCGCTTCCTCCAGGGTCGCACCGGAGAGGCCGCCGGTCGCCTCGGGATCCATCGTCAACTGGACGGCGTAGTCGTAGGCGTCGGGGATGGTGAGCATCGTCTGGAGGACGAAGTTCTTGGGGACGCCGCCGCCGACGAGGACGGCACCCGCGGAGTCGGCCGCGAACGCCAGGTCGCTGACGTGGGACATGTCGGCGAGGGCGTCGAGCGAGAACTCGGAGGTCTGGGAGTACATCCACGCCTGGATGCCGAGGACGGAGTCCTGAATCGCCGGCACGTAGATCGGGACGTCGGCCTCGTAGGCGGCGGCGGCGACGCCGGTACCCTCGGCGACGTCGTCCGCGCGGTTGCGTTCCAGGTTGGCTCGCCCGAGTTCGCGGACGAACTCCCGGATACTCACCGTCTCCTCGATCTCGGGGAAGACGTTGTCGCGCAGGTGGTCCTCGAACAGGGCGAAATGCTCCTGCGGGAGGTAGACGTTGTAGATCCGATCCACGCCCTCGTCGCGGAGTCGTTCGTCGTGTTCGCGGGCGGTTCCGTCCTCGGGAGTACGGCCGTGATGGTGTTTGCCGCCGATCGCTTCGATGGCGTCGTGGGTGAGGTTCGCGCCGGTGGTGACGAGCGCGTCGACGTGCCCGTCTCGAATCAGGTCCGCGACGACGTTCCGCATCCCGCCGGGGACCATCGCGCCCGCGAGGCCGAAGAAGACGGACACGTCGTCGTCGAGCATCTCGGTGTAGATGTCGGCGGCGTGGTGGAGGTCCGCCGCACCGATGCCGGCCTTACCGTACTCCGCGACGAGGTCGCCGACGCTCATGCCCGCCCACACGTCGGTGTGGCCGATCGGGTCGGGGCTGAACTCCTCGCGTGGCGTCTCGTCTGTCATGGCTTCGACTCCGGCGCGGAACGCTTTCAACGCCGCGGTTCTCGGCCGGCGGACGCTCGCTCACAACCCGGTCGGGTGGTCGATGTACGTCGTCTCGAGCCCCCACTCCGTCGCGAGCGTCGCGAGCGACCGCACCCCGAACGTCTCCGTCGCGTAGTGGCCCGCGAGGAAGACGTTGATCCCCGCCTCCCGCGCCTCGTGGTACACCTTGCCTTTCCCCTCGCCCGTCACCAGGGCGTCGGCCCCGGCGTCGGCCGCCTCCTCCACCCAGTCGACGCCGCTGCCGGTGACGACGGCGACGTCTCGAATCTCGTCGGGGCCGAAATCGAGCACCTGCGTCTCCCGACCGCCGGTGTCGAGTTCGCGGTCCAACAGGTCCGCGAGGCCGGCGGTCGAATACGGGTCGGCGGCGACGCCCCGCGTGCCGACGTCCTCCGGGCCGAGCGTTCCGAACGGCTCTCGGTCGTCCAGTCCCAGTAGCTCCGCGAGGCCGGCAGCGTTGCCGAGCGTCTGGTGGCCGTCGAGCGGGAGATGCGAGACGTAAAGCGCCAGGTCGTTCGCCAGCAGCGGTTCGACGCGGCGGTACTGCTGACCGGTGAGGCGGTCCATCCCGCCCCAGACGAGGCCGTGGTGGGTGACGAGGGCGTCGGCTCCCGCTCGGGCGGCCGATTCGGCGGTGGCGACGGCGGCGTCGACGGCGAAGGCGACGTGTTCGACCTCGCCCTCGTCGGGGCCGACCTGCAGGCCGTTGGCGCTGGCGTCCAGGTCGGCGTACGCGTCGGTTCGGAGTCGATCGTCCAGTCGGGAAACGAACTCGGAGAGGCGCATGTCGGCATCTCGTCGGCCGACGGCTTGTATCCCCCGTCTCCGCGCGACCGCTCACGCGTCGGCGTGCGAGAAGACGAACTCCCGGAGCAGTTTCGCGCCGAGGGCGGCCGCCTGGCCGTCGTCCCGGTCGTTCACTTCGACGACGTCGAAGCCGTCGGCGTGGGGGCGACCGCTCGGACGACGTCGCGGAGCTCCCGGGGCGTGAGGCCGAACGGTTCTACCGTCCCCGTTCCCGGCGCGAATCCGGGGTCGGCGGCGTCGACGTCGACGCTGAGGTAGACTGACCCGTCGAACGCCGGCGGGTCGGCGAGCCACTCGCGCACCCGCTCGGGCGGGACGACGGTCACGTCGTCGTCGTCGGCGCGGGCCCACTCGGCCTCGCTCCCGGTGCGCGCGCCGACGACGACGGCGCGATCGGCGGCGTCGAGCGCGCGCCGGGTGACGGTGGCGTGACTCCACTCGTTGCCGTCGAACTCGCGGCGCAAGTCGAGGTGGGCGTCGAGGCAGACGAACAGGTCGGGGGAGACGGCGTCGACGCCGGCGACGGTGACGGTGTGTTCGCCGCCGAGGAGGAGCGGGACGGCGTCGTCGCGGACGACGTCGCCGAGGGCGCCCGAGAGGTAGTCGACGTAGTCGGGAGCGTCGTCCCAGGCGCGGACGTCGCCGGCGTCGTGGACGGCCAACGTGGAGAACCGCGCGTCCGTGCGGCGATCGTAGTCCTCGTACGAGCGCGCGTATCTCCGAACTCGGTCGGGGCCGAACCGAGTCCCGGGCTGAAAGGTCGTAGAAACGTCGAGCGGGGCTCCGACGACGACGTAGTCCGCGGCGGACCGGTCGGCGGACGCCCCGGGGAACATCTACGTGCTGACGATCTTCCGCTGGCCCTCGTATTCGAGATACTCGATCTCGTCGTCGGGCGAAAGCGAGACGTCCTCGGGCATCCGCATTGTGAACGTCTCGTAGGTGTCGAGGTCCATGACCTGCGCGTCGTCGCCCGAGACGGAGACGACCTGCCCCTGCTTTCGCTGGATGATGGGGACCCAGACCTTCGCGTCGACCGGCTGGGAGAGGCTGCGCTTCTTGTCGTCGAAGACGCCCTTCCCCTCGATGCGCGCCTTGGCGCTGCCGTGTTTGCCAGGCTTGGCCGTGCTGTAGGCGTTGATTTTGCAGGGGGAACCGTCCATCATGACGTAACTCCCCTCCTGAAGATCGCGGACCTGCTTCTGCTCTTTCGCCATACCGTGGAGTTACCGAGGGCGGAGTATAAACGGTTTGGAAACGCGGCGTCGGCTCGCGTCAGGCGCGTTGCCGGTCGATGACGCGGCCGACCCGGCGGAGCCCTCGTCCAGCTCCGCGTTCGGGAGACCGACTCCGATGCGGAAGTCGCCGGGGAAGCCGAAGAGTCCGCCCGGCGCGAGGACGCCGCTCTCGGCGAGCGTGACGTCCGCCCCGCGTTCGTACTCCGCGAGCTGGCGCTCCAGTCCGAACGGTTCGACGTCCACGCGTCAGCGCCGTCCCAACGGTGCAAAGCCGCCCCGAGGCGTTCACGCGTTGGCCCAACCACTATCCGTCCCCCTGACTCAGCAGGAGTATGTCGATTCCGCGCCCCCGCGCCGGCACGCCCGCACCGCGCGCCGTGCCGGTCGATCGCTGTACCGCGTCGCCCTCGACGTCGTGCTGACCGGCATCGCCGTCATCGTCCCACTCGTCGTGACGCTGTACGTTCTCGACATCGCCTTCGAGTTCCTCGCCGGGGCGCTGGAACCGGCCATCAAAGTGATGCAGTGGGCGGGCCTCATCTCGGGCGTCCGCGAGATCGGCGTCGTCGCGTTCCTGCTCGAAACCGACGTCGTCGCCAGCGAGGTCCAGTTCGTCACCGAACTCATCGCCGTGTTGTTGCTGGCCACCGGCATCGTCGGCGTCGGCGTCGTCGCGCGCGTCAGCTACGGGGAGCGACTCCTCGACTACTTCGACGCCGTGGTCGCGCGCATCCCGGGATTCGGGTCCATCTACCGGGGCTTCCGGCGGATGAGCGACGTGATGATCGAAAGCGATGTGGAGAACTTCCGCGAGGTGAAACTGGTCGAGTTCCCGCGCGACGGTGCCTACACCGTCGGCTTCGAGACGGCCGAATCGCCGGCGGCCGTCGAACTCGCCGCCGACTGCGAGGAGATGGTGACGCTCTTTCTCCCGCTCGCACCCAACCCCGTGATGGGCGGCTTCCTCGCGCACGTCCCGAAAGAGCGCGTCATGGACGTCGACATGACCGTCTCCGAGGGCGTCGAGAGCATCGTCACCAGCGGCATCGCCTCCGACGGCCGACGCGAGGAGTTCGTCGCGGACGACGACTGACTGACACGTCGCCGCGTTCGCTGGCGACTGACTGACACGTCGCCGCGTTCGCTGGCGACTGCCTTACTCGTCGCCGCGTTCGCTGGCGACCGACCGATCCTCCCGTCGTTCCCTGAGCTTCTGCCGAGTGAACTGCGGTTTCGCCCGGATCCCTCGTCGCTTGCGAAAGGAGAGATAGAGCAAGACCGCGACCGGGATCGTCAAGGCACCCGCGACGCCGGCGACCACCGGCGAGTCGCTGAACGAGTAGAGGATGGTCGTCGAGAGGACGCCGACCGCGACGAGGAGGCCGTAGACGATGCGCTTGGCGAGGCGTTCGAGGACGTCGTTGCGGTCCTCCAGGCGGACGTTCACCGCGAGGTTCTCCCGCCGCGTCCGGTCGAGCACCTCGTCGAGTTTCGGCGGCACCGTCACCAGCGACTCCCCCGTCCGCCGGAACTGCTCGGAGACGTCTTCGACCACCTTCCGCGCCCCTTCCTCGCGGTAGCCGCGTTCGGTGAGGAAGTCGGTGGCGACGCGGATGAAGTCGAAGTCGGGGTCGAGCGTAACACACACCCCTTCGACCACCGTCGCCACGCGCAGGATGAGCGCGAAGTTCCGCGGGAGGCGCAGCGGGAACTCGTAGATGGTGTCCTCGACCTGCTGGATGACCTGCTGGACACGATACTGTTCGAGTTCCTCGCCGCGAACGTCCGCGATGGCCAGTTCCATCACGTTGCCCATCACCTCCCGGTCCACCTCCGGCGAGAGCGTCCCCATCTCGATCATCGCGTCGAGGATGCCGTCGATGTCCTGGTTGGCGACGGCGATGTAGAAGTCGATGATCTTCTCGCGGTAGAATGCGTCGACCCGGCCGCTCATGCCGAAGTCGTAGAGGACGATAGCGCCGTCGTCGGCGATGGCGAGGTTCCCCGGGTGCGGATCGGCGTGGAAGACGCCGTCTTCGAGGATCATCTGCATGTAGATGCGCTGGAGGACCTCCGCGAGGCGACTCCGGTCCAGTCCCGTCGCGTCGAGGACGTCGACGTCGGAGATCTTCGTCCCGCCGACGTACTCCATCGTGAGCACGCGCGCCCCCGAGAGCCCGTCGACCGGGGCGGGGATGCGAACGCGGTCGTCGTCCGCGAAGTTCGACCGAATCTCGGTGAGAAGCTCCAGTTCGCGGTCGTAGTCCATCTCCTGGCGGATGGTCCGGGCGAACTCGTCGGCGAGGTTCTCGAGCGAGAACGCCCGCGCCTGCCCGGTGAAGCGGACGACGACCGGGAGGGTCCACCGGATGACCCGCAGGTCGGTGTCGACCAGGTCCTCGATGCCGGGGCGTCTGACCTTCACGGCGACGTCCTCGCCTTCGTAGGTGGCGCGGTACACCTGCCCGAGGCTCGCGCCGCTGATCGCATCGCGGTCGAAGTCGTCGAACACCTCGTCGACGGGGCCGAGTTCGTCCTCGACGACGGCGCGCGCGTCCGCCCACGGCGCGGGCGGCACCTCGTCCTGCAACCGGGTGAGCACGTCGATGTAGGCGGGTGGGAGGACGTCCGGACGGGTCGAGAGCAGCTGGCCGAGTTTGATGAACGTCGGCCCGAGGGTCAACAGCGAGTCGAGCAGCAGGTCGGCGCGTTCGAGTTGCGTCGCCCGGTCGACGTTCCGCGAGCGGCCGAAGAGGACGAACCGCCGGCGGTCCCGCGCGTAGGCGACGATGAGCGGGGAGAACTGGTAGACGACGACGAAAAAGCGCCAGTAGGCGCGGAGATTGACCAGGGTAACCACCTCGGCTTACGCCGACTCGATCGGGATGGTCCGTTCGGGCGCGGCCTCTCGCTTCGGGAGGTGGAGTTCGAGAACGCCGCGGTGGACCGCTCCTCGGCACCCGCCCCGGTGGCGTCCGGCGGCAGGGGAATATCCACGTCCAGAAAGAGCGATCGGTCCTCGCGGACGTACCGGAACTCGGGGGAGCGTCCTTCTCGCGCCGCGCTTCGAGCAGCAGACGGCCGCGCTCGACGGCCGCCTCGACGGAGTCGGCGGTGACGCCGGGCAGATCGAGGACGAGGAGGTACTCACTGTCGCTCTCGAGGAGGTCGGCGAACACCGGGTCCGGCAACTCGCGGAGCGCGCTACGCAGCGCTGACATGACCGTCGGTAGGGTGGGAGGGTCGAAAAAGCCCGCGGATTCCGGCCAGCGGGGACGGGGGCGAGCGAACGCTCCCCGCGGCCACGGAAGCGCCCGTCGTCCCGGGCGACTGCAGTTGACCCGTCCCCGACTCGCGGGGGAGACACTTTTTCCCGTGGCGACGTAGGGACGTGTATGAGCCACGACGACCTCAGACACGCCGGGTTCAAAGACCGGACCCGCGTCGCCGACGCCCGGGAGGCCATCCTCTCGGCGGTGACGCCACACGAACGGACGCGGCACGTCCCGCTCTCGCGCGCCGACGGACGGGTGGTGGCGACGACGCTCACAGCCCCGAACCCCGTCCCCGGATACGACCGGGCGGCGATGGACGGCTACGCCGTCCGCGCCGAGGACACCTTCAGCGCGAGCGACCGGTCGCCGACCGTCCTCCGCGAGAGCGAGGCGTCGGTCGACCCCGGCGACGCCGTCCGCGTCCACACCGGGAGCGACCTGCCGCCGGGGGCCGACGCCGTCGTGATGATCGAACACACCGACGCCGTCGGCGACGAGGTGGAGGTGTTCGACGCCGTCGCCGAGGGCGAGAACGTCGGCGACGTCGGCGAGGACGTCGCCGAGGGACAGGAACTCTACGAACCCGGCCACCGACTCCGGCCGTCCGACCTCGGCCTGCTGAAGTCGGTCGGCATCGACCGGATCGAGGCGTACGACGCCCCGACGGCGGGCGTGATTCCGACGGGCGAGGAACTCGTCCAGAGCGATCCGGACCCGGGCGAGGTCATCGAGACCAACGGCCTGACCGTCTCGCAACTGGTCGATCGGTGGGGCGGACAGCCCACCTACCGCGACGTCGTCACCGACGATCCGAGCGCGCTCCGGGCGGCGATTCAGCGGGACCTCGACAAGGACGTCGTCGTCACGACCGGCGGGTCCTCGGTCGGCGAACGCGACTACGTCGTCGACGTCGTCGACGACATCGGCGACGTACTGGTCCACGGCGTCGCCCTCAAACCCGGCCACCCCGTCGCGCTCGGCGTCGTCGAGGAGACGCCCGTGATCATGCTCCCGGGCTACCCCGTGGCGTGTATCATCAACGCCGTCCAGTTTCTCCGCCCCGTGCTCAAGCGGGCGGGACGGCTCCCCGTCGACCCCCATCCGACCGTCGAGGCGCGACTCACGCGGAAGATTTCGAGCGAGCCCGGGACGCGGACGTTCGCGCGCGTCCGCCTGCACGAAGCCGACGGAGAACGGGTGGCGACGCCGACGCGGGCGTCCGGTTCGGGCGTCCTGTCCAGCGTCGCCCTCGCCGACGGGTGGGTCGTCGTCCCCGAGGAGCGCGAGGGGCTGACCGAGGGGTCGGCCGTCGACGTCGAGAACTGGGAGTGGTCGGCATGAGCGGATTCCGGAAGACGATTCCGCTCGCGTTCGCTCGCGGACTGCGACTTCCGACGTCCGTAATCGGGGGTGTCCGCCGATGACGGACCGACGGGAGTTCCGCGACCTCGCCGCGCCGGAGACGGCGCGCGAGGCGATCGAGCGCCTGGATCTGGACCCCGGAACCGAGACGGTCGACCTGGCCGAGGCCCGGGGGCGCGTCCTCGCCGAACGCGTCGACGCCCAGCTCGACGTGCCGGGGTTCGACCGGGCGAGCATGGACGGCTACGCCGTCCGTGCGCGGGACACCTTCGGCGCGGACGAGGCCGACCCGGCGGAACTCGACCTCGTCGGCGAGGTTCACGCGGGCACCGAACCCGACGTGACCGTCGACCCGGGGACGTGCGTCGAGATTTCGACAGGCGCGGTGACGCCGCCGGGCGCGGACGCGGTGGTGATGGTGGAACGGACCGACCTGACGGACGCCGGCGACGTCGCCGTCCGGACCGCCGTCGCCCCCGGCGACAACGTGATGATCGCGGGCGCGGACGTGGCGGCGGGCGCTCGCGCGCTCGGGCCGGGAACGCGTCTGACGCCGCGAGAGATCGGCCTGCTGTCCGCGCTCGGCGTCGACTCGGTGCCCGTTCGTGGGAAACCCGTCGTCGGCATCGTCTCGACCGGCGACGAACTCGTCCGCCCGGGAAGCCCGCTCGACTCCGACGCCGGCGAGATCTACGACGTCAACAGCTACACCATCGCCGCGGGCGTCGAGGAAGCGGGCGGCGAGGCGCGTCTCTACCCCCACGTCGGCGACGACTACGACGAGATGGAGCGCGTTCTCCTGGAGGCCGCCGAGGAGTGTGACTTCGTGCTCTCGTCGGGGTCGACCAGCGCCAGCGCCGTCGACGTCATCTACCGCGTCGTCGAGTCGCGGGGCGAACTCCTGCTTCACGGCGTCGCAGTCAAACCGGGGAAACCGATGCTGATCGGCCGCCTCGACGGCGGCGAGGGGCCGGGCGAGTCGGCGTACGTCGGCCTGCCCGGCTACCCCGTCTCCGCGCTGACCATCTTCCGGACGTTCGTCGCGCCGAAACTCCGGCAGGCGGCGGGGCTGCCCGAACCGGAGACGGCGACGGTGCGCGGCGAGATGGCCGTCCGCGAACGCTACAGCGAGGGGCGGCTGCGCCTGATGCCCGCCGGCCTGGTCGAGGACGGAGCGGGGAACACGCTCGTCTACCCGGTCGACAAGGGCAGCGGCGCGACGACGAGCCTCGTCGAAGCCGACGGCGTCGTCGAGGTGCCGCCCGACACCGAGTATCTCGCCGAGGGCGAAACGGTCGCCGTCCGACTGTTCTCGCCGGACGTCCGCCCGCCGGCGCTGCTCGGCGTCGGCGAGGACGACCCCGCGCTCTCGCGCCTCCTCGATCGGGTCGACGCCCCGCGCTATCTCCCCGTCGGCAGTCGGGAGGGCCTGCGCCGCCTGCGCGACGGCCTGCCGGACGTCGCCGTCGTCGCCGGCCCGAGTTCCCGCGAGGTGGAGACGGTCGACCTCGGCGGCTGGACGCGCGAGTGGGGGCTCGTCGTCCCCGGCGGCAACCCCGCCGACGTCTCCGGCCTCGCTGACCTCGTGGACCGCGACCTCCGTTTCGTCAATCGCGGGCGCGATTCGGGCCTGCGCGCGAGCCTCGACGCCGCCCTCGCGGACGTCGCCGAGGACAGAGACGCCGATCGGCGCGACCTGACCGACGCGATCGACGGCTACGACCTGACGGTGAAAGCCCACGAGAGCCCCGCCCGGAAAGTGGCCGCGGGCGACGCCGACGCCGGCCTCGGCCTCCGGGCGACGGCGGCGAAACTCGGTCTTGGCTTCGTCCCCCTCGGCGAGGAGGCGGTCAGCGTGCGGGCGAACCCCGACCGGGTGGAGAAACGCGGCGTGGCCGACCTGCGCGACGCGCTCGACGGCCTGGCGTCGATCGTCGACTCCCTCGCGGGATACGACGCCGAGCGACCGGGAACGGCCAGGTAGCCTATATCGCACGAATCCCTACGGCCGGTATGTCCGCTCCGACGGTTCTCCACGTCGACGACGACGGCGGTATCCGACGGCTCTCGAAACGGCGATTCGAACAGCAGGCGTCCGACGTGACGCTCCTCACGGCGGCGGACGCCGAGGAAGGACTGCAGCTGCTGGAGACGGAAACGGTCGACTGCCTCGTCAGCGACTCGCTGACGCTCGCCGACGGGACGCCGTTCGTCCTCGCGGCGAGCGACCGCGATCCGGACCTCGACGTCGTGTTGTTCACCGCGAGCGAGTGGGAGGACGTCGAGTCGCTGGTCCACGAAGCGGGCGTCGCCGAATACGTCCGCAAGGGCGACGGTGATCGACTCGACGCGGTCGTCGACTACGTCCTCGATCTGCTCGCCGCGTCGGATGCAAAGCGGATGGCCGAGCGCACGAAATTCGACGCGGCGACGAACGACTGGGAGTTCGTCACGCGACACGAGTGGGAGAGTCCCGACGACCTCGGGACCGCCATCGTGCGGGCGGTGGAGTCGTACGCCGGTGTCGACGCCGACGCGCTCCCGCCGCTCTACGAGAGCGTCGACGCGGAAGCGCTCGAAGAACTGCTCGAACCGCGCGCGTCGAGTCCCGGCGGCAACGTCGGCGTCCGCTTCGACTACGAGGCGTACGAACTCGTCGTGACCAGCGACGGCCTCATTCTCGCCCGCGGACGCGGTGACTACGACCCGGACGCGTGAGTTCGTCGAACGACTGCACCCGGTAGTCGCCGAGGACGCACTGCCCCCGCCGGTCGTGACCGTGGCGTTCGACGTGGATGCCGTCGAGGCCGGCGTTCCACGCCGCGCCGACGTCGTTCGGGCCGTCGCCCGCGAGGACGCCAGTCCCGCCGTCGACGCCCATCTCGTCTATCGTCCGCGTCACCGGCGCGGGGTCGGGCTTCCAGCCGAGTTCCTCGTCACAGCAGACGACGGCGTCGAACCAGTCGCGGATGTCGAGTCGCTCGAGGACCGGGTCGGTGAGAAACTCCTGACAGTGCGTGGCTAGCCCGACCGGCGCGTCGACGGTCGCGATGAACGCGGCGTCGTCGTGGAGGTACGTCGCCTCCGCTCGCGCCCGGGGGTCCTCGACGTCGTGGAAGGCGGGCCAGAACGTCCCGGGGTCGACGCCCCACGTCCGTAACTGTGCGTCGCGTGCGCCGTCGAGGCCGTACCAGAGGCGTTCGGCCTCGTGATCCGAGAACTCCCGACCCAGTCGCTCGCCGACCCGGTCGAACGTCTCCCGGACGTACGGCCACTCGACGTCGACGAGGGTGCCGTCGAGGTCGAACAGCCAGAAGTCGTAGGCGTCGGCGACCATGAGGGACGGGGATAGGGGAGGCGCGAATAAGTGTGTTCCGTCGACGCGGGTCGACGGCGGGACGTCCCGGGGAGCGGGGCGGCGCGGCCGCGTTCGTCACTCCACGCGGACCGAACTGCCGAGATACTTGTGGCGGACCTCGCGGACGCTGTCGGCGTTGAAGGCGTCGAGGTCGGCCTCGATCGCGGCGTCGAGGGCGTCGAGATACGCCTCGTCCGTCTCGAGTTCGCTGAACGCCACGCCCGTGACGGTGACGCCGAGGACGTCCTCGAACCGGTCGCGGAGGTGGGCCTCGTCGGCCACCTCGCCGCGCCAGAGGGCGTCGCGGAAGAACCTCCAGCCTTCCGAACCGGGTTCCGGCGCGGGCTTTCGCAACACCGTCTCGAACTCAGCGGGGTCCAAGCGGACCCCGCGCGGGTCGAGGCGGAACCGGACGCGGAAGACGTACGCGGCGTCCATTATCGCTCGTCGTCGAACAGGTCCGCCAGCCGGAGGTCCTTCTCGGTGATACCGCCCTCCTCGTGGCTCGTCAGGCGCACCTCGACTTCCTCGTATCCGATGCGTATCTCCGGGTGGTGGAACTCCTCCTCCGCCACTTCGGCCACCTTCGTCGCGAAGGTGACTCCCTTGAGGTAGTCGTCGAACTCGTAGGTGCGCACGATTTCGTCGCCCTCGCGCTCCCACTCCTCCGGCAGACGGCGGGCTATCTCGTCGTCGTCGAGCAGTTGCGCCATGGTCGAACGGTCGGTCGGCCGACGAATAATCGTTACGGGGCGCTCGCATCCGACGACCGGTCCGGCTCCCGCATCCGCATCGAAGCCATCTTTACACCCCTCTCCGTTAGTTCTCCCATGAATGCGAACGAGGGCCACGACGCCGACGCCGGCACGGAGGCCCATCCGAACGCTCGACAGGACGTCATCGTCGTCGACGCCGACGACAACGAACAGGGAACGGCCAACCGTCTCGACGCGCACACGGGCGACGGCACCCTCCACCGGGCGTTCACGTCGCTCGTCTTCGACGGCGAGGGGCGCATCCTCCTCGCACAGCGCAGTCCCGAGAAGCGCCTGTGGGACACCTACTGGGACGGCACCGTCGCCTCCCACCCCCGCGTCGGCCAGACGCAGACGGAAGCGACGCGGATCAGACTCGAAGAGGAACTCGGCGTCACGCCCGACCAGTACAGCGACCTGCGCGTGACGGACAAGTTCGAATACAAGCGCTACTACTTGGACGCGGGCCTGGAGTGGGAGGTCTGTTCGGTGTTGAAACTCACCCTCGACGAGGTCGACCTCGACCCGAACGAGGAGGAGATCGCCGGCATGCTCTGGGTGGACTACGAACACCTCCACGACCACCCGAAGTGGTACCGGCAACTGCGCCTCTGTCCGTGGTTCGAAATCGCCATGCGTCGTGACTTCGACTGAACTCGTTCTCGCGCCCGGCGTCCGCCGGCGACTCCTCGCACACGCCTGGGAGGGCGCGGCCGGCGACCCGCCGCGAGAGGTGTGCGGCGTCCTCGTCGGCGACGACGGCCGGGTGACTGACCTTCGGCGCGTCCCGAACGTGGCCGACGATCCGCACGCGCGGTACGAACTCGACCCCGAAGCGACGATAGACGTCGTCGACGCCGCCGAGGCGGCGGGCGAGTCGGTGATCGGGTTCTATCACTCCCATCCCGAGAGCGCGGCCGCCCCGAGCGACACGGATCGGGAACGGGCGACGTGGGTCGGATACGTCTACGCCATCGTCTCGCCCCGCGACGACGAGGTTCGGGCGTGGCGGTGGACCGGTGAGGCGTTCGAGTCGCTCGACGTGCGGGTCGAATAGGCCGCTACTCCTCGCGCGCCCGTCGCGCCAGCCGCTCGTAGGCCTCCCACGACGGGTCGACTCGCGGGTGTTCGATCCGTTCGCCGTCGACGTAGACGCCGTCGCCCCCGCGGACCGTCCCGACGCGGGCGACGGGCGTCCCCGCGCTTCGAGTGCGGACAGGACGGCGTCGCTGCCGGCGGCGTCGACGGCCAGCACCAGCGACCCCGACGTGGTGGCGGCCCACGGGTCGATGTCGAGGGCGTCGCACGTCGCCATCACGCCCGGGCGGAGCGGGATCGACGATCGGTCGACGTCGAAGCGGACGCCCGCGCTCTCGGCCATCTCGACGAGCGCGCCGTGGAGGCCCCCTCGGTGGCGTCGTGCATCGCGGTGACGGGGCCGGCGGCTGCCGCCGTCGTCGCGTCGCGGACGCAACTCGCCTCGTCGAGGCGGGACCGGGCTTCGTCGAGCAGCGCCGGGGACAGGTCGATCTGGTCGGGAAAGAGCGTGGTCAACAGACCCGTCGCCTCGACGGCCGGTCCCTTCGTCACCAGCAGGTCGTCGCCGGGGCGGGCCCCATCGGGGCGGATCAGATCAGCGGGGTCGCCCACCGCGAACGCCGTCGCGCCGCCGATCCACGGGTACGAACACCCGGCGTAGCGGGCGGTGTGACCGGTGACGATGCTCACGCCCAAATCCGACGCTTCGGCGTCGATAGCGCGCCAGGCCGCCTCGAACTCCTGGTCTTCCATCTCCGGCGGGAGGGTGAAGGAGATCGCGAGATGCGACGGCGGGAGGCCGCTCACCGCCACGTCCGCGAGGACGACGTCGAGGGCGAACCGGCCGGCGCGGTCGAAGCCGAGATCCGGGAGGACGGAGACGGGGTCGGTGGCGACGGCGACGGCGGCGTCGCCCACGTCGACGACGCCGAAGTCGACGCCGTGGGTCGGCCCGAGGCGGACGTCGGACCGATCGGCTCCCAGATACGGGCGGATGCGCTCGTCGAAGAAGTCGGGCGGGACTTTCCCGAGGTCGGACATACTGGGCGTCGCGTCGCGGGCGACAAAGCCGTGACGCTCGGAGTCAGACCGCCGCTTCCTGCGGGCCGTTCGTGTCGACGACGAACGCACAGACGCCGCCGGCGAGTATCGCGACGGCGGCGACGCCGACGAGCGTGTATCGGACGGCGTCGACGAAGCCGAGCGTCGGCCGGGAGAGCGCGACCAGCGCACCGACGACCAGCGGTGCCGTCGTGCTCCCGATGCGCCCGATGGACTCGGCGACGCTGACCAGCGACCCCCTGAGCGCCTCGGGGGCGAGCGCCGTGGCCAGGCTCCGGTAGAGCGACAGGACGACCCCGAAGCCAGCGCCGATACAGACGGATCCGACGCCCGCGACCGGGAGCGACGGCGCGGTACCGAGCAGTGCGAGGCCGACCGCACAGGCGAGGGTGCCGCCGAGGAGGGGGTTTCTGCGCGTCTCGAACGCGGCGGTCAGTCGCCCCACCTGCGTCGCGCCGAGGGAACTGGCGACGCTGGCGATGGCGACCAGCATCCCGGCCTGCCCCGACGTCCCGTCGAGCAGCCGAACGACGACGATGGAGTTGTACGTCAGAAAGCAAAACCAGAGGAAAGAGGGGATCGTCCGCCCGACGACGGCAGCGGCTACCGCCGGCGTCCGAACCAGTGCCGCCAGGTCCCGGAACGTTCCGCCACCGTCGCCCCCGTCTGCCTCCGTTCGGGCGCTCCGTCGCGTCGGCTCCTCGAAGAGGAGGGCGACGGCGACGGTGGCGGGGAGGCCGAGCGCGAACAGGTAGAAGGGATACTGCCACGCGAGGCCGACGACGATGCCCGCGATGAGCGGAAACACGGTCAGCGAGACGCCGACGGCGGTAAAGCGCAGGCCCTGTGCGGTCGCTTCGCGGCCGCCGGCGTAGAGGTCGCCGACGGCGGCGATGAGGACGGGGACGATGCCGGTGTAGCCGATGCCCTGCAGGAGACGGAGCGCGAGGACGACCCGGAAGTCGGTCGTTCCGACGAGGGCGACGCCCGCCGCGCCGAACAGCGCGAGTCCGGCCAGCAACAGCGGTTTGCGCCCGTAACGGTCCGAGAGGACGCCGACGAGAGGGATCAGGACGATCGAGGGTGCGGTGAAGACGGCCATCATCAGTCCGATTCGCGCCTCGCCCACGCCGTAGACGCCCGTCAGCGTATCCAGGAGCGGCGAGACGACCGACGCGCCGAGCGGCGAGACCACGCTCCCCAGCAGCAGCACCTGGAAGCTCCGGTCGTAGATCAGGTCGGCGTCCTCGCCAAAGAACGTCTCTAATCGTCCCACGTCTCCCGACTCTCCGCGTCCCGTGTTGAGCCTTCCGCTACCGGTCGAAATGGTCGCGAAGTAACGCGACGACCCGGTCGGGGCGTTCGTGCTGGACCCAGTGGGTCGCCTCCGACAGCAGTTCGAGGCGGCCGTCGCGACAGAAGTCGACGCTTTCGCTCGCCAGCTCCCGGTCGAGGAACTCGTCGTTTGCCCCCAGACGACGAGCGTCGGCGGATCGACGCGGTCGGTCCGTGGCTCGCTCCGCTCGCGGCCCACGGCCCGATACCAGTGCAGCATCGACCGTATCGCTCCCGGGCGGCCCCACGCCGTCCGGTAGTAGTCGAACGCCGTCTCCGAGAACGTCCCCGGGCGGCTGCTTCGGCGCATCGTCCGGACGAACAACCACCAGTCGCCCGCACGGACCGTCAGCTCCGGGAGCTTCGGGAGCTGGAAAAAGAGCACGTACCAGCTCTTTCGCCGCTGGCTCCACGTCTCGCGGAGGCGACGACGCATCGCGGTCGGATGGGGGACGTTCGCGGCGGTACACGTCCGCACCCGGTCGGGGTGGTGGAGCGCGGTCCACCACGCGACCGCCGCACCCAGGTCGTGGCCGACGACGTGGGCCGCGTCGTAGCCCAGGGCGTCCGCGAGCGCGACGACGTCGCCGGCGAGTTCGTCCAGGCGGTAGGACGCCACGCCGTGGGGTTTCTCGCTCCGGTTGTAGCCGCGCTGGTCGGGGACGACGACCCGGAAGCCGGCCTCGGCCAGCGGTTCGATGGCTTCGCGCCACCCGTACCAGAACTCGGGGAAGCCGTGCAGGAGGACGACGAGCGGCCCGCCGTCGGGGCCGGCCTTGACCGTGTGCAGGCGAATCCCGTTCGCGTGGACGAACACCGACTCGGCGTCGCCGGGACGCGGTGGCTCGGCGAGCGGGCTGTCGGGCATCGTCCCCCGTCAGATCCGGACGACCCAGGCGCGATAGTCGTCGTCGCGCCCGTAGACGTCCTGAAACGCCCGATCGACGAACGCCGCGAGCCGGTTCGCGTCCGACCGGGCGGTGATGCGGACGTTCGTTCCCTCCGCCTCCTCCGGGCGTTCGAGCCGGTCGATGCGGAACTCGGGGAACTCGTCGAGCAACGCCTTCACCCGGTCTAACTCGGCGTCGGTGCAGTCGAGGTTGAACGTCTCGACGGCCAACTGGATCCACGGCGCGACGGCTTCGTTGTCGGTCGGGTCGGCCTCGACAGTGAGGAAGTCGCTGTCTCGCTCGCGGTGGGCGGTGACCGCGTCGGCGAACAGCTTCCGCCGTTCGGTCGGATCGGCAGCGTCGAAACGGGTCATACGTTCTCTGTGTGGGGGCGGTGCAAAAACCCGGTCGGTCTGGGCGGCCGGAGCCGCTCGCGCATTTCTTCAACTCTTTATGCGAGGGCCGGGTGGGTGGGGTATGGGTGAGAAACATATCCTCCTGCTCGGTGCGCCGGGTGCCGGGAAGGGGACACAGTCGAAGCGTCTCGCCGACGAGTACGACCTCGAACACGTCACCACCGGCGACGCGCTCCGGGCGAACAAGGACATGGAGACGGAGTACGGAGCGCCCCGCGAGTATATGGAGCGTGGCGAACTCGTCCCCGACGAGGTGGTGAACGCCATCGTCGCCGAGGCGCTCGATTCGGCCGACGGCTACGTTCTCGACGGCTACCCGCGGAACCTCTCGCAGGCGGAGGAACTCGCCGACATGACCGACCTCGACGCCGTCGTCTTCCTCGACGTGAGCGAGGAAGAACTCGTCGACCGACTCACGGGCCGGCGTGTCTGCGACGACTGTGGCGCGAACTACCACGTCGAGTTCAACCCGCCGGAAGAGGAGGGCGTCTGCGACGAGTGCGGTGGCGAACTCGTCCAGCGAGACGACGACACCGAGGAGACGGTCCGCGAACGCCTCCGCGTCTACGAGGAGAACACCGAACCCGTCGTCGAGTACTACCGCGACGAGGGCGTCCTCGAAACCGTCGACGGCGAGGGCACCCCCGACGAGGTGTTCGAACGCATCACGGACGTCGTCGAGGCGGCGACAGAGTAAAAGGTTCTTAACCGCCGACAGCGAACCCGGAGTGTAATGGCACGGATCGAGCAGAAGGTGCGAAACCTCGTCTCCGAGGATCCCGAGATGCGTGGGGCGGTCGAGACGGTCCTCGACAGCGCCGAGGACGGCGAGGTCAAGTGGGTCGACGTCCGCGACGACATCACCAGCGGACAGTGGGGGCGACTCATCGAGAAGGGCGTCCTCGTCGACGGCGACGCCGGCTTCGAAGTGGCCGACGTCGACGCCGCTCACGCGGGACTGTCGGCCGAGGACGAAAAACCGGGCGAGGTGGCGTCCGGATCGGACGGCGAGGCCGAGAGTTCCTCGTGGTCCGTCTGGGACAAAGGTGCCGCCCTCGTCACGGTCGGTCTCTTCGCGGGCTACTCGTGGGCCCCGATGCGGAACCTCATCGGCGGCGTCATGAACGTCGTTCTCGGCCCCATCGAGCAGATGCTCCCGTTCTACGCTGTCGTGATGGTGCTGGCGCTGGTGACCGGCCTCTACTCGACGATCCTGCAGGCGAACCTGATGAACACCGAGGTCGTCGGCGAGTATCAAGAGCGCATGCAGGAGATACAGGAGAAACGAAAGAAGGCCAAGGAGGCGGGCGACGAGGAAGCCCTCGACCGCGTCCAGGAAGAACAGATGGAGGCGATGGGCGACCAGATGGGGATGTTCAAAGAGCAGTTCCGTCCGATGGTGTGGATCATGTTCCTCACCATCCCCGTCTTCCTGTGGATGTACTGGGGCGTCGGCATCGGCGGGGGTACGGCGCCGATGTTCGACCTCGAACCGCTGGTGCTCCCGCTCGTCGGCCGGAAGTCGTGGACCGACCCGGTGCTCGGCCCGATCCAGGCGTGGATCGTCTGGTACTTCCTCTGCTCGATGGGGTTCACCCAGATCATCCGCAAGAGCCTCAACATCAACATCAGTCCGACGTCGTCCTGATCGGACGACGGCCGCGGTTCCGAGCGAGCAAAGACAATCTCTTTCAATCCGCCGCTCGGAGGGTGTGTATGTTGCTGACCGTCTCCGGCCCGGCAGGCAGTGGCAAGAGCACCACCGCCGCCGCCCTCGCCGAAGCGTTCGATCTCGAACACGTGAGTGGCGGAGACATCTTCCGCGAACTCGCCGCCGAACGCGGATTCACTCCCGTCGAATTCAACGAACTCGCCGAGGAGGACGAGGGGATTGACCGCGACCTCGACCGCCGTCTCTACGACATCGCTCGCGACCGGGACGACGTCGTGCTGGAGTCGCGTCTCGCCGGCTGGCTCGCGGGCGACGTCGCCGACTTCCGGTTCTGGCTCGACGCACCGATCGACGTCCGCGCGGCCCGCATCGCCGACCGAGAGGACAAATCCGTCGATCTGGCCCGCGAGGAGACGCTCCGGCGCGAGTTCTCGGAGAAGACCCGCTACTCGACGTACTACGACATCCCCATCGACGACCTCTCGATCTACGACTTGGTGTTGAACACGGCCCGGTGGGGGCCGGAGGACGTGATCGCCATCCTCGAACTGGCCGTCGAACGGTATCGCCCCGCCGTCGACGAAGGCAAACACCCCATCGAGGGCGTCGACTACGACTTCTGACGATGGCGCTTCGTGACCCGCCGTCGGACCGATCGCTCGACGAACTGCTCTCGTTCGGCGTCGTCAACCTCGACAAGCCGCCCGGTCCGTCGGCCCATCAGGTGGCCGGCTGGGTGCGTGATCTGGCCGACGTCGACCGCGCTGCACACGCCGGCACGCTCGACCCGAAGGTGACCGGCTGTCTCCCCGTCCTGCTCGGCGACGCCACCCGCCTCGCGCAGGTCTTCCTCGAGGGCTCGAAGGAGTACGTCGCCGTCCTCGAACTCCACGGCCCGCCCCCGACGACCTCGAAGCCACCGTCGCGGAGTTCGAGACCGAAATCTACCAGAAACCGCCGCGCAAGAGCGCCGTCTCCCGCCGCCTGCGCACCCGCGAAATCTACGACCTCGACGTCCTCGAACGGCGGGACCGGCAGGTCCTCCTCCGGATTCGGTGCGAGAGCGGCACCTACGTCCGCAAACTCTGTCACGACCTGGGGCTGGCGCTCGGCACCGGCGGGCACATGGGCCACCTCCGCCGGACGGCGACGGACCCCTTCGACGACACCGATCTCGTCACCCTCCACGACTTCGTGGACGCCCTCGCGTTCGCCGAGGAGGGCGACGAGGAGCCGCTCCGTGAGGTGGTCGCCCCCGCCGAACGGGCGCTCACGCATCTCCCGCGCGTCGTCGTCGCCGAGAGCGCCGCCGAACAGATCGCTCACGGCGCGCCGGTGTACGCCCCGGGCGTCCTCGACGTCGACGACGCCGACGAGGGGGCCCTCGTCGCCTGCTTCACCCCCGACGACGCGGCGGTCTGTCTCGGCCGTCTCGTCGGCGACCCCGACGCCGACGCTGGCGAAGTCGTCTCGCTGGAACGCGTCCTCGTCTGACGAACCGGGAGCGAAACGAAGCGCTTAACCGCGATACTCACGTGGATTCGAGTACGGGACCGTGGGGTAGTGGTATCCTCTGCGGATGGGGTCCGTAGGACCTGAGTTCGACTCTCAGCGGTCCCATACAGTTTCTGACAGTAATCATGACTTAGAGCGGAAGTGCCGCCCGACGGCGTCGGGGTAGGAACCGGATGGTACGCCAACATCCGTGTTCTTCGAACATCTTCGTGAGATAGATGACCATTTCATCGTCATTCTCGACGGGTCGGCGTTTCGACGACTCGCACGACAGAACCCCAACTCGATCACGTCGAATTTCTCGTCGGTGACGCCGATTACTTGGTAGACGTCCTCGACGAAGACGGATATCGACCCGGAGGATTTCACGTGGAAATCGGAACGCCATCGAACGTGTCTTTTGAGAAATAGCGAGACGAACCTCCTCGTTTGCAAATAGTTTTCGCCATGGTGAGCCGCCGACAGCAGAATCGTGGCTCCAAGCCCTCGCCATTCGTCACAACTCACGCCGAAGTTAACGCGACTAGATTCTGATCAGCGTCTTGATTTCCACGGAATATCTGGACATTCGTATTCCGAGATTCGAGCGCTCCGAGCGTCTCTGGCTGTTGGACCGCACGCCGGACGGATAAACGACGATTGAACGTTGCTGAAGATATTTTGGCTCCCGGTGGGACGGGGTAGATATGAATCGACGCTGCTTTCTCGGGGTCTGTGGCACGCTCCCCGCCCTGCTGGCCGGGTGTCTCGGCGACGACGGAGAGAGAGAGTCCGAGACGCCAACGCCCGACGATGCGTTACCGGAGGCGTGTCCACGTTCCCTCGACGTCGAGGGCGTACCGGAGAGGCCGGACGAACTCACGCGAGACTCGGTCACCGAGTTTCTCACGGAGTACGAGTATACGCTCGCTCCCGCTCGGAATCCCGACTACACCGGCCTCAATTATCTCGAACATCTCGAAACGGAACGGGTCGACGAGGGGTTTCGCGTCCACTTTTTCGCCGAACCAATCGTCGCACAAACGCCGACGGATTCGACGTCGTCATCCACGACACCGGTGACGGAGGGAACGTACAACGTCGCCTATCTCCTCACCGAGCGTCGCATCGTTCGAACGACGCGTGTGGGCCCGACACCATATACCGGCCTCCGGCCCCGGAAAGACGGCACACTCGTCGCGTGCAGCCGCACCGGCAAATAACTCGGAACCGACCGACCTATCCTCCGTTCGCACGAAAACGACGGACTGGCTACTCCTCCCTGCGATAGAGAACGACGAGGACGACCAGCAGGAGCGTCTCCGCGAGTTTCGACAGCCTGGCGACCGGATACGTCCGCAGATGATCGACGACGGCCTGCAGCGGAGTGAGACCGTGGTAGAGCGGCTCTCGCCCGGGGAGAAAGCCGCCGTGGCCGGAGAGGTGCCACGCGAAATAGCCGAGTATATAGGTACACATCAGGGCGATGCCGCCGGCGTAGAGCGGTCTCCGGGGGAACCCTCGGGCGACGAGCAGCGTCCCCCCGACGAGGGCGACTCCCGAAATCACGAACAGGAGCGGCCGCGGGTCGCCGAGAAGCAGAGCCACGTTGTCCGTGGCTACGAGCAACACCAGCCGCGGGAAGCCCCGTTCGGGATGAAACAGATGGATGCTCGCGACGAGATAGACGAGACCGGCCCCGACGTATCGAAGGTGTCTGTCCGCCGGCCTGTACTCCGAGAGCGGAGACCGTCTGTCGACCATCGGTCAGTATCTCGGGAGAAGGCTCTAATACGTACCGGAGCCCTGCATAGCTACTCCCCGACCGAAGCACCGGTGGGTCACGCCATTCCGAAGGGGCCATCGCACCACGTCCGGCCGCAACCGTCGATTCCGTGCAGTCATCGACACGCCACCCGACCCACGCGGCGGCGAATCGCCCGGTGGAACCGGTCGCTCGCGTACCGGTCCCGTGGGAGCGTCGGGGTGTCGCCGGCGGCTATCGCCGCCGTGAGCAACCCGACGGCGTCGTCGTCGCTGTCGTAGAGTCGGTCGGGGTCGTCGTCGAGGACGCCGCGCTGCCCCCGAGTTCGGCGCGAACGCGAGCATCCCCGCGGCGACGTACTCCGCGACGGCCATGCCGAAATGTTCGTCCGGTTTCGCGTTCAGCCCGTATTTGTGGGTCGCGAGCAGGCGTTCGACCCGCGCCCGACTCGCGTCCCGTTCGACGTGGACGTGGGGTCGGTCCGCCGCCGCCGCTTCGAGACGACGGACGTAGCCCCGATACGCGCGGGGCGCGGAGCCGACGACGTGGAGGTGGACGTCGTGGCCGCGGTCCCGGACGCCGTCGACGATCCGAATCGCTCGCAGGGGGCGTTTGTCGGGTGCGAGTCGCCCGACGAAGACGACGCCGTCCTCCCGTTCGTCCCACGAGCGCGCGCTCGGGATGGGATCGACGGGTGGAAAGAGGACTGCCGGCCGTCGGCCGTAGATGGCCTCGACGACGCCCGCCGTCCACGCGGAGTTCGACAGGAGCGTCGCGTCCGGCGGGAGCGTCCGGTCGCCGACGCCGGCGAGTCGGCTCCAGACCCCGTTTACCCGCCCGGCGTCGGGCGACGGCGCGTGTCGCCGATTGAACTGCGGAAAGTGGACGTACTGGACGGACGGGAGGGGAAGCGCGAACTCGTTGGCGGTGCTGACGGCGACGTCGAACCGGTCCACGCGCCGGCGAAACGCCCGGTCGAGCAGGACGCTCCGGGCGGCGAGTTGCGGGCCGGCGCGATCCGCCAGCCCGTCGAGGAGCCGACTGACGGAACGGCCGCCGAACGGTCGGTCGACGGCCACGTCGGCGTCGGTGCCGAAGAGGGTGTTGAGTTCGTCGAGCGAGGCCCGCGAGAGCGTGACCAGCGTCACGTCGTGGCGGTCCTGGAGCGCCTCGCAGACGTGGAGACAGACGGCGTCCGCTCCCCGCGGAGGTCCAGCGTGTTGTGGAGCACCGCCACGCGCGCCATGCCGACTGTCGGGGCGGCAACGGTATGAAAGAGTCGGGCCGCGGGGGATTTTTGTCCTCCCGTCCCCCCGACCGAACATGGAGTGTGCGTTCGTCGGCTGTGGGGCCGCCGCGGGGCTGTACGCCGCGGGGCTGGATGCCTCGACGCTGTCGCTCGCGGCCGTCTGCGACGTCGAACGCGCCCGCGCCGAGGAACTGGTCGCCCCACGCGACGCGACTGCCTACGCCGACATCGACGCGATGCTCGACGCCGAGGCCGCGCCGCTCGTGGTGAATCTCACGGGCCACGAAGCGCACGCGCCGGTGACGCGCCGATGCCTGCGTGCGGGCAGACACGTCTTCAGCGAGAAACCGCTCGCGCTGTCGGGCGCGGAGGCGTCGGACCTCCTCGCCCTCGCCGAACGACGGGGAGTCGCGCTCGGATGCGCGCCGCTCAACCACCGATCCGAGACCCAACGACAGGCTCGCCACGTCCTCGCCGACGGCCGTCTCGGCACGGTTCGCCTCGCGTACGCCCACGCCCACGTCGGCCGAGTGACCGAGTGGCACGACGACCCGGCGTCGTTTCTCCGCGTCGGACCGCTCTACGACGGAGCCGTCTATCCGCTGAACCTGCTCGTGGAGTGGTTCGGCCCCGTGACGCGGGTCCGGAGCGCGGACGCCGTCGACCTCTGGCCGGACGGGGAGTCCCACGAACCGGAGCGCCCGACGCACGTCGAGGCGACGCTCTCGACGGCCGGCGGGCCGGTGGTCCGACTCACGGCGAGCTTCTACGCGCCACACCGGAGCCGGGAGTTCACGAGCCTCGAGCTCCACGGCGACGACGGCTCGCTCTACGTCGAGGACGCGGGCGACATGGGGGTAGCGACCGGCCCCTCGTCTCGTTCGGGGGCGGGGACGACCCTACACGGCGATGCCGCTGCAGGAGCCTGCCCGGGAAACGCCGTATCTCGCGGGGCCGGAACGCCTGGCCGAGAGCGTGCGACGCGGGGCTCCCGACCGCCGCTCCGCGTCCCGGGCGGCCCATCTCGTCGCCGTCTGCGAGGCGATCGAGGACGCCGCCGAACCGGGGAGCCCCGTCGACGTCGAATCATCGGTCGCCGATTCGTCGGCTGTCGCCGCAGAGTCCCCACCCCCAGTCTGGACGCCCGAGGAGAGCGCCGGGAACGACGGGAGCGCCGCCGTTCGCCTTCCGCCGGTCGGATTCGGCTGTTCGCGCTACCGCGACGGCGACTACGTCGACCGGCGCGAATCCATCGAAATGGCGCTGGACGCGGGCTATCGGTTCTTCGACTCCGCCGAACTCTACGGCAACGAGCACCGGCTCGGGGAGGCGCTGTCGGCCCCGGGAGCCCGGACCGCGAGACGGTCTTTCTCGCGAGCAAGGTCTGGAACACGAATCACGGCCACGCGACGGAGGCTTGCGAGTCGACGCTCCGCGAACTCGGGACGGCGTACGTCGACTGCTACATGGTCCACTGGCCCGAGGCGTGGGCGTACACCGGACCCCTCCGGCGACTCGCGGAACGACCGGTCGAAACACAGGAGGCGATGGCCTTCCCGCGGAACGAAACCGGAGAGATACGGACGGCGGACGTGAGTCTCGAAGCCGTCTGGCGGGACCTGGAGTCGCTCCACGACCGGGGGCTCGCGCGGACGCTCGGCCTCTGCAACGTCGACCGGGAGACGCTGCTCGACGTCCTCGATTTCGCGCGCATCCCCCGAAACTCGTACAGGTCGAGCGCCACCCTTACCGGCCACGAACCGATCTCGTGACGGCGTGCCATCGACGCGGCATCAGGGTCGTCGCCCACTCGCCGCTGTCCGCGCCCGGACTGCTTCGGGAGCCGGCCGTCGAGGAGATCGCTCGCGAGCGGGGCATCTCGCCGGCGCAGGTCGTCCTCGCGTGGAACGTGACGCGGGGGTCGTCCCCATTCCCTCGACGACCGACCGGGATCACGTCGTGGAGAACCTCGCCGCGTCGGGGACGCGCCTCTCAGCGGATCGGATGGTCCGCTTGGACGACCTCGCGGACCCCGATTTCGAGCGATGAGCCGCTCGGTACGGGGGCGTCTCCGGCTCGCGTGGGTGCGCGTCACTCTCCTGTTGGTGGGCGCGGCCGTCGCGGGGCGCGTCGCGCTCTCCGGCGTCGTCTCCGTGACTGTCGCCGACCGCTGGCTTCTCGTGGCGGGCGTCGTCGTCGCCTACGAAGTCGGCTTTCTCTGGTACAACCTCGGCGCGAATCGCCCGGCGAACGGGCCGCCGTCTCCCGCCCTCGGGGCGGCTAATCACCTCACGCTCGTCCGCGGGGGCTCTTCGCCGCCGTCGCCGGCTTCCTGCTCGTTCCCCCGCGACGCCGGCGGTCGCGTGGCTGCCGGGACTCTGTTACGGCGTGGGCGTCGCACTCGACGCCGTCGACGGGGCCACGGCCCGGACGGCCGGACGGCGGACGGAACTGGGCGAGAGACTCGACCTCGCGTTCGACACGCTCGGTTTCCTCGTCGCCCCGCTGGTCGGCGTCGCCTGGGGGCGACTGCCGGTCTGGTATCTCTCCATCTCGGCCGCGCGCTACCTCTATCGGGGCGGACTCGCGTGGCGCGAGCGTCGCGGTCGGCCGGTCTTCGACCTCTCGCCGAGTCGCGTTCGCCGACCGCTGGCTGCCCTCCAGATGGCGTTCATCACGGCGGCGTTGCTTCCGCTTCTCCCCGTTCGCGTGGTCCATCCCGCCGCCGCGGTAGTGGCGGTTCCGTCGCTCGCCGTGTTCGCCCGCGACTATCTGACCGTCACCGGCCGCCTTCACCGAGACGAGGACTAATAATCCCGCCTTCCTCATTGTCGTGTGTGACCACTACCCATCCCGTCGTTCACGCTCGCGTCCATCCGGCCGACGCCGAGTTGGGGACGACCGTCCCGGACGCGCGGCGCGGGGCGAGCGAACGCACCGACGAACGAGCGCGGCGCGTGCGTCGGGGAAACTGATGCGCGCGACCGCGCTCTACTTCACCGGCCCACGACAGGTCGGCGTCGAGGAGGTAGCCGTCCCCGACCCGGCGCGCGACGAGGTGCTGGTCGAGACGAGCGTCTCGGCGGTGAGCGGCGGCACCGAACTCCTCGTCTACCGGGGTGAGGCCCCCGAGGAGACCGACGTCGACGCGACCATCGACGCGCTCGCGGGCGAGTTCTCCTACCCCTTCCAGTACGGCTACTCCGCCGTGGGCGACGTCGTGGCCCTCGGTGCCGACATCGACGACCGCTGGCGCGGGCGGACGGTGTTCGCGTTCAACCCTCACGAGAGCCATTTCACGGCGACGCCGGAGCAACTGTTTCCCGTCCCTGCCGACGTGTCGCCGGAGACCGCCTCGCTCCTGCCGACGGCGGAGACGGCCGTGACGCTCGTCATGGACGGCCGGCCGATGGTCGGCGAGCGCGTCGTCGTCTTCGGTGCCGGCGTCGTCGGGCTGTTCACGGCAAAGCTCCTCGCTTCGTTCCCGCTCGAACGGCTGACGGTCGTCGAACCCGTCGCCTCGCGGCGGCGACTGGCCGACCGGATGGGCGCGGACGAGACGTTCCACCCCGACCGGATGGACGACGTCGGCGAGCGAGGCGACCCCCGGGGTCGACCTGGTCTACGAACTGACGGGCTGTCCGGCCGTGCTGAACGACGCTATCGACGCCGTCGGATACGACGGCCGGGTCGTCGTCGGGTCCTGGTACGGGCGCAAGCGGGCCGACGTCGCCCTCGGCGAGTTCTTCCATCGGGGGCGGGTCGACGTCGTGTCGAGTCAGGTGAGCACGCTCGCGCCCGACCACCGGGGACGGTGGACGAAATCCCGCCGCATCCAGACGGCGTGGGAGTATCTCCGTCGGATCGAAACCGACCGGGTCGTCACTCACCGACTCCCCTTCGAGCGTGCGCCCGACGCGTACCGGGAACTCGACGAATCCCCCGACAACGCCCTGCAGGTGATTCTCCAGTTCGAGTAGCCCCCTGAAGTTATGCTGACCGGCGCAGTACTGCGCCCATGTACGAACTCGGCGTCAGCCGGGACTTCGTCGCACAGCATTACCTCACCGTGCCGAATCCCGGTCCCGAGGGCGACGTCCACAGCCACCACTTCGAGGCGGAACTCCGGTTCGCCGGCCCCGAACTGACCGAATACGGCTACCTCGTCGACATCGACGCCGTGAACGAGGCGCTCGACCGGATCGAGCGGCGATACCGGGACGCGTTGCTGAACGACCTGCCGGAGTTCGACGGGTTGAATCCGAGCGTCGAGCATTTCGCCCGACTGTTCGGTGACCGCGTCGTCGACGCGCTGGAGACGGGGACCTCGACGCGACTCGCGGTCCGGATGTGGGAGGACGAAACCGCGTGGGCGTGCCACCGCCGGGACCTCTGAGGCGATGGACCACGCCGACGCCGACTACCTCGACGCCAAACGGACCGTCGACGACCGGGCGCTCTCCCCCGGGTCCGGGATCGGTTGCTCGACGAACTCCCGCCCGAACCGCGGATTCTCGAAGCCGGGGTCGGGACGGGAGCCATGGTCGCGCGCCTCGTCGAGTGGGGCGTAGCGGGGACCTACCGCGGCGTCGACCGGTCTCGCGAGGTGCTGGCCCGCGCCCGCGACGGGCGAGCGGCCGAACTCGACGCCGATCCCGTCGAGGGCGGCTTCGACCTGGACGCGCTCGACGTCAGGTTCGAACGGGGAGACGCCCTCTCGGCGTTCGACGGCGAACGGGCCGACCTCCTCGTCGCGAGTTCCTTCCTCGATCTGGTTCCCATCACGGACGCGCTCGACGCCTTCGAGGCGGCGCTTCGCCCCGGCGGGCTCGTCTACGCGCCGTTCACCTTCGACGGCGCGACCGTCTTTCAGCCCGACCACCCGGCGGACGCGGCCGTCGAGGCGGCCTACCACGACCATATCGACGGGCAACCGGGGCGCGACGCCCGCGCGGGCCGGCACCTGCTCGACCACCTGCGCGAACGCGGCGGCGACCTGCTTTCGATCGCGTCCTCGGACTGGGTGGTCCGGCCTCGCGACGGCTCCTACCCCGCTCGGGAGGCGGCGTTTCTCGCGGCGATCCTGGAGTTCGTCGCCGACGCCGTCGAACGCGGTTCGACGGGCAACGCATCGAAATCCGGTGACCTCGACCGTCCGGATGCGGACGACTGGCTCCGGAAGCGACGCCGACAGCTCGAAACCGGGGAACTGAGCTACGTCGCCCACCAGTACGACTTCCTCTATCGGACTCCGGAGCCGTGACGGGACTCGCCGACACGATCCGGTAACTCGGTCGACGCGGGTTACCCCCGCGCCGGTAGAGGACGACGAGGACGACTATCAAGAGGACCTGCGCCGCCTTGTCTATCCCCTCGACGGGGGAGACGGCGGGGTCGGAGCGCTGGTTGACGAGCAGGTAGAGAACGATCTGGAGAGCGGTGTAGCCGACGCCGGCGAGATAGAGCTGTCGCCGACGGTAGTTCCGGAGGAACAACACGACCGCGCCGAAGTAGCCGGCCCCGGCGAGGAGGAACGCTACCGGTAGCCCGCCGGGGAAGAACATGACGCCGAGAACGAGGTGGATTACGCCGGTGACGACTGCCAGTACGACCGCGGCCCAGTGGAGCGGGGTGAGTGATCCCGTCTCCAGTCGTGATTGGCTCATTGGCACTGTCAATAATTGTCAAACAACTAAATAAAGAGTGCGGGCCGGGGACGGGCGGTGCGGACGTGTCCCCGACGGATACGGGCCGGTCACGACGTCCGATCGTTCCGGCGGTCGCTCCGTGACGCCGGTCCGGACGGTTCAGTCCGCGTCGGCGGGCGCGATCTGTAGCCAGTCGTCGGCCCAGCGTTCGAGTTCGTCGAAAACGGGACAGAGGCGCTCCCCGGGTTCGCTGAGGCTGTAATACGTCGCGATCGGTCGGTCTTCGACGCGGCGGTCGATCAGGTCGGCCTCCTCGAGGTCGTCGAGCACCCGCGAGAGCGTCCGGGAGTTCGCCCCCGTCGAGCGCTGGAGGTCGTTGAATCGCTTCTCGCCCTCCTGGAGGTCGTGCAGCACGATGAGCCGCCACTGCGACCCGATTCGGTCGAGCGCCTCGACGACCGAGCAGGCGTCCGGATTCTTCTCTACCGTCTCGTCAGATTCTGAATGCATCGATGACATCGCCGTTACCTACTGTCATTCGTGTCGCCAAGGAGATAAATAGGTTCTGGAACCAAGTAGGTAACGTAATGAAAGCAGACGTTCAGCTACGTTCGAAGCGTTTCCCGAACACGACTCTGACGGAGGGACGCCGATAATGGCGCTCGAAACCGTCAGTCCCGTCGCGTTCCTCCTCGGGCGCGTCCTGTTCGGCGGCGTCCTCGCGTTCACCGGCCTGAACCACTTCCAGCAGTCCGACGCGATGACCGGGTACGCGGAGTCGAAGGGCCTTCCCTTCCCCCGACTGGCCGTCCTCGGGTCCGGCGCGTTGCTCATCGCGGGCGGTATCGCCCTCGTCCTCGGCGTCCTCCCCATCCTCGCGGCGGGTGCGCTGGTCGCCTTCTTCCTCGTGGCGACGCCGACGATGCACGACTTCTGGAACGTCGAGGACCCACAACAGCGCCAGTCGGAGAGGAACGACTTCCTGAAAAACGCCGCGCTGGCCGGCGGCGCGCTCGTTCTGCTCGCCATCGGCGGTGCGAACTGGCCGCTGGCACCGTTCTAACGCGACCGGGACACTGTTCCCGACTCCTCCGGCGCGCCGGCCTGCTATTACTGTCAGCAGTTCCTCTCCCCTGTAGATGTCGCTCTCCCGACACGGCCGCGGCATCCGGAAGGCGGCCGGAGCGTTCGCCTCGCAGGTCCACCCCGTCTTCATGCTCCCGCCGCTCGCGGCGTCGGCGTTCGGCGGCGTCCTCGCGCCGTCGCTCGCGCCGTCGCTCGCCGCCCTCCACGCCGCCGGCGTCTTCTGTGCCGTCTACACAGCCCACGTCAAGGACGGCTACGTCGACTTCTACGTCCGCGGCGAGGACGACGAGCATCCGTTGACCCGCACCGGGTGTCGGCTCGGCCTCGTCGGCGCGACCGCGGGGTTCGGTCTCGCGACGACGGCGCTCGGACTGCTCGTCGGGTGGGGTGCCGCCCTGGTGACGGTTCCCTGCTGGCTCCTCGGCTACTTCCACGCGCCGCAGCTCGACACCCACCCGCTGACGGCGACGGCGGGCTACCCCGTCGGTGTCGGCGTGTCGCTGCTCGGCGGTTACTACGCCCAGGTGACAGCGCTCTCGCCCGCGGCCGTCTCGCTCGCCGCCGTCTTCGTCGTCGTCCTCTCGGGCATCAAAATCGTCGACGACGAGACGGACTACGCGTACGACCGCTCCATCGACAAGCGCACCGTCGCCGTCGTCTTGGGGCGTCGGCGAGCACGCCGCCTCGCGTACGCCCTGATGGCCGCCGGCATGGTCGCCGTCGTCGCCCTCTCGGCGGCGTCGGTGCTCCCGTCGAGTGCGGCGATCGCGGTCGTCCCGTTCGCCGTCGTCGCCGTCGTCGCTCGACGTGCCGGTGCCGGACTCGCCACGATGTTGCTCGTGCGGGCGACCTACCTCTTTTTCGCCGTCCTCGTCGTGGCCGTCCGGTTTCGACCGCTCTCCCCACTCCCCGACATCAGCGTCCTCGGTCCGTACACCTACCTCGCTACCGAAGTCACCTTCGGGGTCGTCGCCGTCGCGCTCCTGGCGTACGCCCGCGCGTTCCGCGCCGCCGCCCGCACCGTCGTCGTTCTCTATCCCGTCGCCTACGTCTGGGACTGGTACACGCTCCGCGTCGGCGTCTTCGCCATCCCCTCCGGACGGGCGTCGAACTGCTCGGCATCCCGATAGAGGAGCACCTGTTCATGGTCGTCGTCCCCGCGCTCGTCGTCGGCGTTCACGAGGCGCTGGCGACGCTCGACGACTAGTCCTCCTTGACGCCGGGGTTCGTCACCGCGCCGTTTGCGGCAGAGCCGAACTGCCGGCCGTATTTCGCGAGGACGCCCGTCTCGTACTTCGGCGGGTGGGGCTCCCACTCCTCGCGGCGGCGTTCGAGTTCCTCGTCGCTCACGTCCATCTCCAGGGTCCGGTTCGGGATGTCCACCGTCACCTCGTCGCCGTCTTCGAGGAGGGCGATCGGACCGCCGGCGGACGCCTCGGGCGCGACGTGGCCGATCATCGGGCCGCGGGTCGCCCCCGAGAACCGGCCGTCGGTGAGAAGCGCCACGTCGTCTTCGTGGCCCTGGCCGACGACGGCGGCGGTGACGCCGAGCATCTCGCGCATCCCCGGCCCGCCCTGCGGACCCTCGTTGCGGATGGCGATGACGTCCCCCGACTCGATTTCCCCTCCTGGACGTACTCCATGGCGTCCTCCTCGTTCTCGAAGATGCGGGCCGGGCCTTCGTGGTAGAAGCCCTCCTCTCCCGTCACTTTGAGGACGGCGCCGTCGGGCGCGAGGTTCCCCTTCAGGATCTTGATGGCTCCCTCCTCGTGGAACGGGTCGTCGACGGGGCGAAGGAGATCGGAGTCGATTTCGTCGTCCGCCGGCAGGTCGAGTCGCTCCAGCTCTTCGGCTATCGTTCGTCCGGTGACGGTCATCGCGTCGCCGTGGACGAGGTCGGCCTCCAGCAGACGCCGGAGGACGACCGGCACGCCGCCCTCCTCGTGGAGGTCGGCCATGACCATCGTGCCGCCGGGCTGGAGGTTCGAGATCTTCGGCGTGCGTCGGGCAATGTCGTCGAACTCGTCGATGGAGAGATCGACGCCCGCCTCCGCCGCCAGCGCGAGCAGGTGGAGGACGGCGTTGGTCGACCCGCCGACGGCCACCTGCAGGGCGATGGCGTTCTCGAAGGACTTCTTCGAGATGACGTCGGAGGGGCGGCGGTCGTTCTCGACGGCGTCGAGGACGGCGTCGCCCGCGCGTCGGGCGATGTCGTAGCGCTCCTCGAACTCCGCGGGGGCGGAGGCCGACCCGAGCGGTGCGAGGCCGAGGGCTTCGCTGATGGAGGCCATCGTGTTCGCCGTGTACATCCCGGCACAGGAGCCCGCGCCCGGACAGGCCTCGCGTTCGAGGTGGTCGAGTTCCTCCTCGCTCATCTTGCCGTCGGCGACGGCCCCGACGCCCTCGAAGACGTCCTGAATCGTCACGTCGCGGCCCTCGTGGTGGCCGGGGAGGATGGTGCCGCCGTAGAGGAAGACGGAGGGAAGGTCCGTCCGGATGGCCGCCATCATCATCCCGGGGAGGTTCTTGTCACAGCCGGCGACGGTGACGAGGGCGTCCATGCGTTCGCCGAACGCGACGAGTTCGACGGAGTCGGCGATGACCTCCCGGGAGATGAGCGAGGATTTCATCCCCTCGGTCCCCATCGAGATGGCGTCGGAGATGGTGATGGTGCCGAATTCGATGGGCATCCCGCCCGCCTCGTCGACGCCTTCGATGGCCGCGGCGGCGACGTCGTCGAGATGGACGTTACAGGGCGTGATGTCGGCGGCGGGGTTGGCGACGCCCACCATCGGCGACTCCAGATCCTCGTCGTCGAACCCCATCGCGCGGAACATCGACCGGTGAGGCGCGCGGTCGCGCCCTCCGTGACTTCGCGGCTTCGAAGCCGCGGGTCTTTCTCGTGTTCGAGCGGGCTCTCCGTGCGTTCCTGCTTGCTCATATTCGACTCTTCTCCTCGGTCGGCTTAAAGGGCAAGGGAGCGACAGTCCGTCTGTCGGCGGTCAGTCGCGCGTGGCGAGCCCGGCGAGGTGACCCGCTTCGGGGAGGATCAGCTCCTCGACGCCGAGGCGGGCCGCGCTCTCGCTCCCCGGGAGGCAGAAGACGGGCGTCCCGTCGACGACGCCCGCGACGGCGCGCGTTCCGATGACTTTCGTCCCGATATCGTCGTACGAGAGGCGGCGGAACAGTTCGCCAAAGCCCGGCAGTTCCTTCCCGAACAGCGGCGTTACCGCCTCGACGGTCACGTCGTCGGGGGTGACGCCCGTACCGCCCGTCGTCACCACGACGTCCACGTCTCCCCGTCGCGAGAGCGCGTCGACGGTCTGTTGTACGCCGTCGTAGTCGTCGTCGATGAGTTCGCGCGTAGCCACCTCGTGGCCCGCCCCCGTCGCCGCCTCGACGATGGCGTCGCCCGAAGGGTCGTCGTCGAGACTCCGGGACGTCGAGACTGTCACGACGGCGACGCCCAGCGTCGAGACGTCGTGTGCGTGGTGGTCGTGGTCGCCGTGCGTGTGGTGGTCGCCGTGTGCGTGGTCGTCACTGTGATCTCCCCGTCCGCGGTCGTCGCTGGCGCGGTCATCGCTCATACCCGGCCGTTCGTCGGCCCGTCACTAATACTGTGGCACGTCGACGCGGGGCCGACGGCCGCCGGACTCCGCCCGACGATATGTTTTTATGCTGACAACTCCATACGGTAGGGCATGTCACTCCGATGGCTGCCGGAGGACGACGACCACCCCGTCCGTCCGGATCTGCCGGTGTTTCGCCACCTGACGTTCACCGAGGTACACTCCCTCGAACTCGGCGCGTACGTCGGCCTGCTCGTCTTTTTCGCCGTCCAGGCGGGGGCGGAAGGGCAGGCGGTGACGCTGCTGATAGCCATCGCCCGGTTCACGATCAGCGACGGCAGAGCCAAGGCCGGTGCGACGAAGGCGAGACACCGCCTCGGCTTCCACGACGTGCGCCAGGAACCGCCGTACTTCGGCGCGGGCGTCCTGTTGGCGTACGGGCTTATCGCCGTCGGTACGCACGGGTGGGCGCTCCTCGGCGCGTAGTCGCCCACTCGCCGCGCCGGCGTTTCGTCGAACGACGAAACAGAGGCAGACGACGAGCGTAACCATAGGGTTTTACCCTTCGCTACGGAGGACCCTGACATGAAGGCCGTTCAGTTCTCGGAACACGGCGACCGCGACGTCATCGAGTACGGCGACTTCCCGGACCCGGAGATCGACCGCGACGAGGTGTTGGTGGACATCAAGGCGGGTGCGTTGAACCACCTGGACGTGTGGACGCGCCGCGGGATGCCCGGCATCGACCTCGACATGCCCCACATCCCCGGCAGCGACGGCGCGGGCGTCGTCGAGGAGGTCGGCGAGGGCGTCACTCGCTTCGAACCCGGCGATCGGGTGGCCGTTACGGCGGGCCTCTACTGCGGCGACTGCGAGTTCTGCCGCCACGGCGAGGAGTCGATGTGCGTGCGCTTCCAGATCAAGGGCGAACACACCCGCGGGGTCCACTCGGAGAAGGCGGCCGTCCCCGAGGACAACCTCGTTCCCGTCCCGGAGGGCGTCGACTGGGAGGTCGCGGGGTCCGCGTCGCTGGTCTTCCAGACGGCGTGGCGGATGCTCCTCGACCGGGGCGAACTGAAGCCCAGCGAGAAGATTCTGGTCCTCGGCGCGTCGGGCGGCGTCGGTCACGCCGCCGTCCAGATTGCCGACTACGTCGGAGCCGAAGTGTACGCCACCGCCAGCACCGACGAGAAACTCGGATACGCCGAGGACTGCGGTGCCGACCACGTCATCAACTACGAAGACGAGGACTTCGCGGCCCAGATTCGGGACCTGACGGGTCGCCGCGGCGTCGACATGGTCGTCGACCACATCGGCGCGGCGACGTGGAGCGACTCGCTCAAGAGCCTCGCCAAGGGCGGCCGTATCGTCACCTGCGGCGCGACGACCGGCGGACAGCCCGAGACGAACATCAACCGCATCTTCTGGAACCAACTGGAGGTCATCGGATCGACGATGGCCACGCCCGGCCAGGTCGACGACGCCCTCGAACTCGTCTGGGACGGCACCTTCGAACCGCGCATCCGCGAGACGCTGCCGATGAGCGAGGCGGCCCGCGCCCACGAACTCCTCGAAAACCGTGAGGGCTTTGGGAAAGTGGTGGTAATCCCCGATAGTGAACTCTGACGCCGGGAGCGAGGCGACGGACGCCGGAGACGACCTGACCGACGGCGGATACGTCCACCGCTCGGACGGGAGCGTCGCCGCCGACCAGTCGTCCGAATCGTCGGGGTTCGGCCGCAAGGGGTGGCTCCTCGTCGCTGCCGTCGTCTTCTCGACGCTTCTCGTCCCCGGTCTCATCTACCTCCGGCCCGCCGGCCCGGCACACCTCGGATTCGGCTTCAGAGCCGCGATGCTCGTCCTCCCGCTGCTGCCCGCCGTCCTCCTCGGCTTCGTCGCCGTCTGGTCGATGACCGCGGCGGAGTGAGGGACCGCTGTCCCTCGTCGGTGGTTCTTTGACCGTCTGGACGGGAGTCCCGGTATGGTCTCCCCGCTGTTCGAACGGGTCACCCTCCTCCTCTCGGCGATGCTGGCGCTGATGGGTCCCCTCGCCATCGCCTTCGGCCGCCGAATCTACACCGAGGAACAGCGCTCCCGCGCGGACGTCCTCTATCACGCCTACCTGCTCGGCACGGCGTGTGTGTCTATCGTCGGCACGGCGAGTCTGGTCTGGACGCTCCTCGCGGGCCTTCCCACCATCTGGGCCGTCGCCGTCCTCCCGGCCGTCCCGTTTCCCGTCTACCTCCTCCAGTGGAAGTTCCACCGCGCAGTCGGATACACGGGCTGGCTCGGAACGGCGTGACGGCGCCGCTACCTGGCAGTTTGTCGTTCTACAAATAACCTTCCGACAAGGCTTATGCCGCCCCACGGGTGACATTCACATGCACAGCATGTTCGAACAGTTCTCGAGCGGCTACTACCTCGGTCGTCTGTACGTCGAACCGCACGACGGCAACCGGGCGGTCATTCAGCAGGCGGACCACGAACGGGTGAATCAGAAACTGTACGCTACCGGCGACGGCGTCGAGCGCGTCGACCTACCGCTGGTGATGAAACTCGACGGGACGCATTTCCCCGTCCTCGGCGACGAGAACGTCCCGACCGGGACGCTGGCGCTCCCGTCGGACCTCGCGGAGTCGGGCCTCCCCGACCGATGCGAGGTGTTTCTGGCGAAGGCGGACCGGGCGGACGAACTGCTCCGGTACGCCGGCTACGATCCGGGCGACGTGGTTCGCGGCGACGTGGCGGAGTAGACGTGGTGTGGCGGCCGCTCCGAGGCGACGCCACGCCGCAGGGTAGAAGTGTCCGGACCACGCGCGGTGTGCTATGCTGGACGAACTCCTCGGACGGGCGGAGTTGAAAGCGCGCATCGAGGAACTCGAAGAGGAGAAACACCATCTGGAGCGCCAGCTCGACGCCGAGTCGGAGCGTCGCTCGGAAGCCGTCACCGAGAGACAGGAGGCCGAGGAACGAATCAACCGCCTCGAAGACCGAATCGAGCAGTTGGAGGACGAACTCGACCAGCAGGCGGCGGAGACGACGCTCGACTTCCGTCGGCGCGAGTCGCTCCGCGGCGACCGGCTCGCGGCCGTCCTCGACCGCCTGCGGAGCGTCGACGCGGGTCCCGAGGGCGCGCTGACGGCGATGGTCGACGACGCCGTTCCGGACCCCGTTCGCGACCTCCTCGGCGACGACGCCGCCCTCGTCGAGCGCGCCGCGCCCTGTCTCGCGTGTGTTGACGACGCCCGCCTCGTGAGCGTCGCCCTGACGCCGCCGCTGGCACCCGACACCTTCGTCGAGTGGGGCGAGCGATTCCGCCTCGACGAGTCGTGGTTCCGACCGGTCGGCCGCCTCGCGTTCGCTCTCGTTCGCTCCGACCAGTTCGCGTTCGGCGTCTACGAGGACGGCGAGCGACGCGACCTCGAAACCGTCGAGAGCGACGTGAAGGGGAGCCACTCCAAGGGCGGCTTCTCCCAGTCCCGGTTCGAACGCCGCCGCGAGGAACAGATCGCCGCCCACCTCGACGAATGCCGAGAAGTGCTCGACCGGCGCGACCCGGATCGCCTCGTCCTCGTCGGCGACCGGGAGATGGTGGCGGAACTCGACGGCGACGCCGACTACACGGCGGCCGTCGACGCCAGCGGCGACCCCGAGGCGGCACTGGACGACGCCTTCCGTTCGTTTTTCACGACCCGCCTCGCGGTGGTGTGAGGCGGTCGTCACGACCGCCGCTGGCCCGAGCGGCGACACCTCTCACCGACTCGCGATCACCTCCGGACGCGTTCGACGGCAACGATTTTACCGACCGGCGGTTTGGAGTCTTGTATGCCACTCGATCCGGATTCGACCGTCGCCATCCTCGCACACGAGAAGTTCCCCGATCGGGCCAAGACCGCCGTCGGCGTCCTCCGCTACGCCGACTACGACGTCGCGGCCGTCCTCGACCGGGACCGGCCGGGGACCCGCACCGCCGACCACGTGCCGGACGTGCAGGACGCGCCCGTCGTCGCCGACATGGACGCCGCACTCGAACTGGGTGACCTCGACGCCCTCCTCATCGGCATCGCGCCGATCGGTGGCGGCTTCGACGAGTCGTGGCGCGCCGACGTCCGGACGGCGCTCGAACACGGCTGTGACGTCGTCGCCGGCCTCCACTACTTCCTCCGCGAGGACGAGGAGTTCGCCGATCTCGCGGCGATGCACGGCGCGGAACTCCACGACGTGCGCGAACCCCACCCCGACGTCGGCGTGAGCGAGGGCGTCGCCGACGAGGTCGACGCCGACGTCGTCCTCACCGTCGGCACCGACTGCTCGACGGGCAAGATGACCGCGACGCTCGAACTCGTCCAGGCGGCCCGCGAGGCCGGCATCGACGCCGGCTTCGTTCCCACCGGCCAGACCGGTATCATGATCGCCGGCTGGGGCAATCCGATCGACCGCGTCGTCTCCGATTTCACCGCTGGTGCCGTCGAGGAGATGATCCTGGAGAAAGGCGACGAACACGAGATGCTCTTCGTCGAGGGACAGGGGAGCATCGTCCACCCCGCCTACTCGGCGGTTACGTGTGGCATCCTCCACGGGGCCATGGCCGACGCCCTCGTCCTGTGTCACGTCGAGGGCAAGGAGGTCATCCACGGCTACGAGGAGTTCGAACTCCCATCCGTCGAGACGTACGTCGACCTCTACGAGGACCTCGCGGCCCCCGTCAGCGAGGCGGCGGTCGTCGCGGGGATGTTGAACACGTCGAGCGTCGAGGGCGACGCGGCGGCCCGCGAGGTGCTCGACGCCTACGCCGAGAAACTCGACGCGCCGGCGACCGACCCGATTCGATTCGACGCCGCCGAGGTGCTCGACGCCCTCCGATGACGCTCGAAACCGAGTTCGAACGGGTGACGCTCCCCTCGAACACGACTTCACCATCGCCCGCGGCACCATGTCCACCGCCGAGAACGTCGTCGTCCGCGTCTCCGACGGCGCTGGCATGACCGGCGTCGGCGGGGCCGCACCCTCACCACACTACGGCGAGACGGCCGACACCGTCGAAGCCGTCCTCCCCGACCTCCTCGCGGTCGTCGAACGGGTGGGCGACCCGCACGCCCTCGACCGCATCGAGCGCCGGATGCGAGAGACGGTCAACGACAACCCCGCCGCCCGGTCGGCCGTCAGCGTCGCGCTCCACGACCTGGCGGCGAAACGCCTCGGCGTCCCCCTCTATCGTCTCTGGGGTCTCGACCCCACGGAGACGCCGAAAACCTCCTTCACCATCGGCATCGACGACCCCGAGACGATGCGCGAGAAGACCGAAGCGGCCGTCGACGCCGGCTATCCCGTGTTGAAGGTGAAACTCGGCACCGACCGCGACCGGGAACTCGTCGAGACGATTCGGGACGCCGCCCCCGACGCGACCGTCCGCGTCGACGCGAACGAGGGGTGGACGCCCCGCGAAGCGGTCCGGAAATGCGAGTGGCTCGCCGACTACGGCGTCGAGTTCGTCGAGCAACCCGTCCCCGCCGAGAACCGCGAGGGCCTGCAGTTCGTCTACGAGCGGAGCCCCTCCCCATCGCCGGCGACGAGTCCTGCGTGACGCTCAAAGACGTCCCCCAGATCGCCGACCGCGTCGACATCGCCAACCTGAAACTGATGAAGTGTGGCGGCCTCCGGGAGGCCAGGCGGATGATCCACACCGCCCGCGCACACGGCCTTGAGGTGATGCTCGGCTGTATGATCGAGTCGAACGCCTCCATCGCCGCCGCCTGCCACCTCGCGCCGCTCCTCGACTACGCCGACCTCGACGGGTCGCTGTTGCTCGCCGACGACGCGTACGAGGGCGTCGATCTGACCGGCGGCGATATCCGACTGGCCGACTCGCCGGCGGGCACCGGCGCTCGATAACCCCGCCCGAGTCTTTATCTGGTTCGACGCCCGTCAGTTCCGCATGGTCCTCGGCCTCGCGGTACAGGTCGTCGTCCTCGTCGCCACCCTCGTCACCCTCTTCAGGAAGGACTACATCCTCTCGTGGCTCACGTTCAACTTCTGGGACGACGACCTCCTCGTCGCCGTCGTCGAGTTCGACGATCGGCACGTCAACGTAGACGACCAGGACCTCGACGACTGGGAGGGGATCACGCTCCACGAACTCCGGACGGTCGACGCGGACTCGGACGACGCCGGCGAGACGCAAGCCGACGGCGGAACGGCCGACGAACTGCCGGTGCTCGACCTCTGCAGTGGCCAGTACGAGCTGCTCTTTCTCCTCCTGCGGTACGACGGATACGTCATGTTCAAACCGCTGGTGTGGTGGGTCCACTTCTGGCCCCCGGAGAACGTCCGTATCGTCCCCGACGACGCCGAGGACGACCTCCCCGGTGTCGAGGTGACGAGCTACGCCAACGACGCCGCGTTGCTGGACACGGGCGACGACGGACCGCCGTCGACGGACTACGACAACCTCGCGTACCGCCCGACGGCGGACAAGCGGATCCACCCTATCCGTCGGAGCAGCGCCCGTCTGCAACTCGACCACTACACGTCGAACCACAACGTCTTCATGCCGATCTGGGTCTACGTCCCCGACGAGTTCGCCTACGTCGACTGGATGGAGGACCGCACCCCGCGGCTGACGGTCGTCGTCGACCCGCCGAACCTCCCCGTCACGATCGAGAAGCGAATCGACATCGAATCCACGGACTGTGAGCACGGATGACGGACGAGCCCGAGGTGTTGGACGTCCGCGGCGGCGACGAGCCACAGCTAGCCGTCGTGGGCTGTGTCCACGGCGACGAACCCTGCGGCGAACTGGCGATGCGGCGCTTTCTCGACGAGGGTCGCGACCTCCGGACGCCGACCGCGTTCGTCGTCGCTAACCCCCGGGCGTGCCGGCGAGGGGTCGGACACGTCGACGAGAACCTGAACCGGGCGTTCCCGGGCGACCCGGGGGCGAGAGCTACGAGGGGAGACTCGCGGCATCTCTCCTCCGGGCCGTCGGGGACTGCCGGGTGCTTGATCTCCACTCCACGCACTCGTACCCCGACCCGTTCGTGCTCGTCCCGCGCGTCGACGGCCGGACGCTCCGCCTCGCCGCCGCGACAGGCATCTCGAAGGTCGTCGACATCGGCCACGTCTCCGGTGGGCTCATCGACCACGTCGACGGCGTCGCCGTCGAGTGCGGCCTGACGGGGACGGTCCGGGCGGCCGAGAACGCCTACGAGATCCTGACCGAGTTCCTCGCTTCTCTCGGCGCACTGGACGAACCGGCGTCGGGACTCGAGACGCCGCCCGAGATCTACCACGTCTTCGACGCCGTCGAGGGCTCCGGCTACGAGGTCGACGCGACGAACTTCGAACGCGTCGAGGCGGGCGAGGCGTTCGCTCGCCGGGGCGGCGACGTGCTCACGGCGGACGAACCGTTCTTCCCCGTCCTCATGTCCGAGGAGGGGTACGAAGGCCTCGTCGGCTTCAAGGCCCTGCGCGTAAAGCGAGTGGCCGACATGGACCCGGAGGCGTAGAACGCGTCAGGACTCCTCGGTCTCGTCTTTCAGCTCCTCCAGTTCGGCCTCGACTTCCTCGTCCGCCGCGTCTTCGACGGCCGGCGGTTCGCTTTCCGACTCCGCCTCCGTCTCCGCTTCCGCTCCCGCTTCCGCTCCCAACTCCGATTTGAGCGTCTCCAGCTCGGCGTCCACCTCGCTCGACGTGCGCCCGGTCTCTAGCTGGCGGTCGATTTCGTCCTTGTCGGAGATCGCGTCCTCGAACGCGCCGGTCTCTTGGAGTTCGTCCATGGCTTCGGAGCGGGCTTCCATCTCGTCGGTCCGCTCCTCGGCGCGTTCGATGGCGCGCCCCACGTCCTCCATCTCGTCGCCGACGCCGCTCATCGCCTCCGAGACGCGCGTCGACGCCTCCGCGGCCTCGTAGCGCGCCTTCATCGTCTCCTTTTTCGTGCGGAACTCCTCGATGCGGCTCTGGAGGTCGTTTTCTTCTCGACCAGGTCGTCCTGCGTCGACTGGAGGTCGGCGATCTGGCCCTCGAGGTCCTCTATCTGGGACATCTTCTGTTTTCTTCTCCAGGGCCTCCCTCGCGAGGTCGTCGCGGTCCTGTCGAACGGCCTCCCTCGCCTGTTCGTTGTGTTTCTCGACGTTCTCTTCGAGGCGTCGCTTCTGGATTTCGAGCCGTTTTTTCTGCGTCGTCAGGTCCGCGATGCCCTGTTTCACCTGCTGGAGTTCGTCGCGCATCTGTTCGTAGGAGTAATCGAGCGTCTCCGTCGGATCCTCGGCGCGGTTGAGGAGGGCGTTGAGCTTCGACCGGACGACGTACGAAGCCCGCGAGAGTATTCCCATACCCTCTCTTTGGCCCTCGTGGGTTAAAACGTCCCCCACCGAGAGGCGTAACTCATTTCGCCCCGTTCGCCGTAGCCGACGGCGTGACGGTCCTCGTCCCCGGCGGCCGCGACGTTCGCGCGACGCTCGATTCGGCCGGCGGCGACGCCGTCGTCGTCGCCTGTCCGCCACACCCCCGACACGGGGGTCGCGCCGCGACGGCCGCCTCCGCGCCGTCGGCGATACGCTCGGCGAGCGGGGCGTCGACTGCCTCCGCTTCGACTACGGCCCGTGGGACGAGGGCCGCGGCGAACGCGCCGACGCCCGCAACGCCCTCCGGTGGGCGACGTCGCGCTACGACCGGATCGGCCTCTTCGGCTACAGTTTCGGCGGCGGCGTCGCCCTCCTGACCGCGTCGGATCCCGGCGACGTCCGCCTCGACGCAGTGAGCGCCCTCGCGCCCGTCAGCCACCTCGACGGGGGCGCCAGCGTCGCCGCCGCTGTCGACGCGATCTCGGTGCCGGTCCAGGTGTGTTACGGCACCCGCGACGACACCGCCGACTGGCAGGCCGTCGTCGAGGCGGCGAGGGAGACGGGAGCGACCGTCGACGCCGTCGAGGGCGACCACTTCTTCGCCGGACAGGAACGGAAGGTAGCGACGAGGGTCGCGGACTTTCTGGCGTCGGCGCTGTGATCACGCCGACTCGGCTTCGAGCCACTCCTCGAACTCCCAGAAACAGTCCGAACAGAGACACCCCTCCGTCACGTCCGAGGGGTCGGCCGCGCTCTCCATCCGGTATCGCTGGTGGCGCGCCTGCGATTCGCCGAGTTCCGTCCCGCACTTGTCGCAGTGTTCGACCATGGGAAAGGTTGTGACTGCTCAGGGGTAAATGTGGGCTTCGCCGACCCGCGTCGATTCAGGCGGGCGCGTCGCGATAGCCGACGGCGAACCAGGCGGCGACGGCGACGACGCCGGCGACGACGACGAACGTCCAGAACCCGGCCCACGCCGCGAGGGCGAGGTCGCTCGCGACGAGGAGCGCCGCGGCGGCGGCGAGGCCGGCGACGGCGAACGGGAGGACGAACGGCAGGTCGGTCCACCGTCCGCCCGCGTTGTAATACTCGACGGCGTACGCCCAGACGTTTCCGACGGTGAACTGGAAGAGGACGAGGCCGAACAGCCCCCGGAGGACCGCCCCGAAGACGAGCGCGGGGCCGAGCGGTTCGCCGGCCCGCCAGAGCGAGACGGCGGTGCCAGCGAGAAACACCGCGACCATCAGGGCGTGCCACGGCCGGAGGCGCGAACGGAGGGCGGAAACCATACGGACCGTTCTCGCCGTCCCGTCAAGAACCCGTCGGGTCGGTCAGTTGTACTCGCGCCAGCGGTAGCCACACTCCTTGCACTTGAAGAATCGCGTCGGCGGCTCGTCGGCGGAGGCCGTCTGCTTGATGGTGTACCACGCCTCGCCGTGGCCGCACTCGTCGCAGGTGACGTCCGTCGCCGTCGGTTTCCCCTCGAACTCCGCCCCTCCTCCGTCTCGATGACGTCGTCCTCGCTCTGGGCCTGGGTGGAGACGAACTGCGCGGCGCGTTCCTCGTCGCGTTCGCTCGTCTTGCCGCAGTCGTCGTTCGTACAGACCATCTCCCCGTCGCGAGAGACCATCATCGAACCGCAGTCGTCACAGAACTGCATCGTTGTTGCTCCTGGGCGTCCGGACTGAAAGGTCACTCGAACTTCGGGGTTCCCGACCGGTCGTGATCATCGGACAGTTCCGGACCCGGAACGTGTCGTTGTCGACGACTTCGACGATCTCGGTCCCCTCGTGGGTGCAGGCGACCTCCGGCGGCTCCGTGAAGTGAGGGCACCGCTGGCAGTACTCCCGCTTCGAGACCAGCGTCTCCGTCCCCTCGTCGGTCTCCGCCGCGACCCGCTCCGGTTCCCGGCCGACGCCGACGCGTTCGACGTCCGCACGCTCCCCGCCCTCGACGACGGCCTCCCAGACCGCCTCGCTGTCGACGTCGCCGACGTCGACCCGCTCGAAGGGGTCGTCTTCGGTTTCCGCCTCCTCCTCGCGTTCGAGTCGCTCGCGGCGTTCGCGCACCTCGCGTGCCAGCTCGGAGAGCGGGGCGTCGTCGCGCTCCGCCGCGGCGCGCTCTCTGTCGTCCTCGTCGACCGCGTCGTCACTCATCGTCTCCCTCCCCGAAGAGGTCGGCGGGCGTCTCGGGCGGTTCCGACGTGTCGCCTTCGAGCGCGGGTCGGTCGCCGGTCACCAGCGTCGCGGCGGCGAAAAACCCCCGCCCGGGTTCGAGTTCGACGAACTTCGCCTCGCAGTACGGACACGTCGGACGCGAGAGCAGTCCGAGACGGACCGTCCGTCCGCAGTCCTCGCAGTTCGCCGTCGTCTCGCCGTGGCGGTGTGCTTCCTGCGCGAGTTCGGCGACCGCGGCGCGGTTCCGCCGCTCCGCTTCGAGCGTCGCCGTCGCGTTTTGCACGTCGACGACCGCCCTCGCCAGGGCGTCCAGTTTCTCGTCCAGTTCGTCCGTCGTCTCGGTGAGATAGTCGAGAATCTCCTCGTAGTTGTCGAAGCCACGGTCGAGGCGGTCCTCGACGTCCTCGATCGCGGCGGCGGCGTCGTCGGCCGTCTCGACGGCGCGGGCGACCCGTTCGCGGAGTTCGGGGTGGCCGTGGTCCTCGGGCGCTTTCGCGTCCGCCTCGCGTTTGACCTGAACCACGCGGTCGCGGACGTCCTGGAGTTTCTCGTCGAACTCGTCTTCGAGTCGCGCGAGTCGCTCGTCGACGTCCGTCAGACGCTCGTCGACGTCGGCCGCCGCCTCGACGTCGCCCTCCTCGTCGAGAAGCCGGTAGACGAGGGCGGCCCGGGCGAGTACCTCCTCCGGCGTCGCGTCGAGCGCGTCCGCCTTCTCCTCGACCCACTCGCGCAGTTCGTCGGGGAAGGCTTCCGACTGCTCGCCTGCCATCTTTTCGGGTGAAACGGGCCCCGCTCTTAAGTATTGGTCGCCAGGATGGTTCCGGTCGCCGGCGTCCGCGCTCATCGGATCTTTCGGACGCCGCTGATGTCGAAGCCGCCCTCGTGGATCTCCGTCTCGAAGCGGATGATGTTCTCCGCTTCCAGCCGCGAGAGGACGCCCCGGAACTCCTTGACGACCAGCGTCCGGGCGCGTTTGGACCCTCCCGTCTCCCAGTGGAACTGGAACGTGCCGCCGGCGGCGTCCATCAGGTGACCGAGCTCCGTCGGCTCCAGCGACTCCTCGTTCACGAGCAGGAGGACGAGTCCGTCCCACTCGCGGACCGCCTTCTGGATGCCTTTCATCACGAGCGTGATGTCGCTCCAGGCCATGTCGTCGCTGATGGCCGCCACGAGATCGGTCACGGAGTCGATGACGACGAGGTTGTCCGCCGCGTGTTCGTTGAGGTAGTCGCTAAGCGCCGTGAGGACCCCCTCGTGTCCGGCCTCCCTTCCCAGGTCGTCGATGGTCTGCGCTTCGCCCAGATACCACTCGCGGGGGATCGGGCTCAACTGGAAGTACTCCGGCGAGAGGTTTCGGAACTCCAGGTGATCGATCGCCGACGCGGCGACGTCGTCCGACAGCGTGTACGCGATCTCCTCTTTCAGGTGTTCCTCGTCCGCCGTGAACGAGACGTAGTGGACCTCCGGCGGCGGTTCGGCGTCCTCGTGGAGGTCGCCGTAATGCAGGTCGAACAGGTCCGGATCCGTGTGGACGACGCTGTTCATCGCGGCGCTCGTGTAGAGAAACTCGCGGGCCCCGGCCCCCGCCTCGCCCGTCAACAGGACGACGTTGCCGGACGGTGCGCCGCCGCCGATCATCGAGTCGAGGCGCGCGATCCCGAACGGGATGGTGGCCATGCGTAGACCTTCCCGTCCCCGGAGTTAGGCGTTGTGGCGTTCGGCGTGGCTCCGGGTCGCGCCCCGATTCCGACCGCTGACGACGCGCACCTGTCCGTCGAGGCCGGCCGCGTCGAGGGCGTTCCGGCCGGCGTTCGCCGCCGCCTCGGTGCGGTCGGCGTCGGTGACGCCGTAGACGGCGGGCCCCCACGAGGACTGGCCCGCGCCGTCGACGGCGGCCGACGACGACAGCGACGCCACGAGTTCGCCCACCGGCGGTCGGTAGACGCCGCCCTGTTCGTCGGCGTACCACGCGCCGTTGAGGCGGCCGATTTCGGCGACGGCCGAGCCGAACCGCTCGACGTCGCCCTCCGCGACCGCGGGGAGCAGTCGGCGCGTGAGAATCCCCGCGATGCGGTCGCTCGGGGCCGGATCGGCACCCTCGACGACGGCGCGCATGCTCGACTCCTCGCGCGTCCCGCTTCGTCCGGCGTCGACGTCGGGCACGACGAGCAGGAACCGCCAGTCGTCGGGGAGTTCGTGGCGGGCGGCCACCGCCGGAACCGTCCAGTCGCCGTCGGCCGGCGGTGCCGTCGTGAATCGCGCGGTCGGGTGTCCCGCGTCGAGGACGAAGCCGCCGTCTTCGAAGGCGGCGACGCCGACGCCCGACCGCCCGCCGCGGCCGAGGGCGGGCGCTCGCGAGCGAACCGCTGGCGTCCGGTCGTAGGCGTCCGCGATCGCTCCGAGCGTCGCGAGGGCGAACTGCGTGCCGCTGCCGAGGCCGACGTGCCGGGGGAACGACTCCTCGATCCGGACGCGGGCTCCCGGCACCTCCAGCAGGTCGACGGCGCGACGGGCGTACTCCCGGGCGGTCGGGTCCGCACAGTCGACGCCCGACGCCCGGGCGGCGGTCACCGCCACCCGGGGCTGATCGAGGGCGACGCCGAGGCCGCCGTAGAGGCGTTCGTTGGCGAGGCTCAGGTTCAGAAAGCCGAAGTGGACGCGAGCGCTCGCCGTGACGCGGGCCATGGCCTCGTTTGGCCGCCGTCGCCTATGGGGGTTGCGACGGTGGCAACGAAATCCGGTGTGGCGGTCAGGGCAGCGGACAGAGACTCGCCGTGAAGACGGCGACCTCGTCCGTCTCGTTTCGCGCGCCGTGGTCGACGCCGCGTTCGTGCATCGCGACGCCCGGCGCGTCGACCGCCTCCGTCTCGTCGCCCTGGATCACCGTGACGGTGCCCGAGAGGACGTGGAAGACGTTCGTGCTGTCGGCGTGTTCGTGCGCGGGGAGTTCCGCCCCCGGTCCCAGCGCGAACGCCTTCACGAGGACGTCGTCGGTCACGGCGAGTTCCGTGCTGACGACTTCCTCCGGATCGGGGTCCAGTTCCGCCGCCGCGAGTCGGTCGAGGGTCATGCCCGTCCCCTCGCGGGCCGGCGTCTTAATCGTGGCGTCGGGCCGGACTCGACCGCCGCGTCGGGCCGGACTCGAACGCAAGGCTTTCCACGGGGCCGGACGCCGTCTCCGTATGGTCCTGCCGGAGGGGTTCGCGCTCCCGCCGCTTCCGTATCTCCTCGCCTTGCTCGTCGGCCTCGGCGGCGTCGTCGTCGCCCTCGCCCGCGAGCGGCCGGCCGTCACCGACCGGGTCGTCGTCGCGTTCGCGCCCTGGATGGTCGCCGGGTCGGCCGTCCACGTCCTCTACGTGCTGGGCGTCCTCCCCGCCTCCCTCCGACCGCTGGCGGGGACGCCCTCGGTGTACGCCTCCGTCGCCGTCGTCGCCGGCGCGGTGTGGGTCGGCGCGAACGCGACGCGCCACGACGCCGCGACGGCAATCGCCGCCGCGGGCGTCGTCGCCGCCCTCCCGCCCCTCGCCGCCGCCCTCTCGATCGGCCTGCACCGGGGGACGCTCCGCCTGTTCTGGCCGGGCGTCGGCCTCGTCGTCGCCCTCTCGATCGCCGGCGCGACGTGGACGGCCCTGACGCGGCTTCGCCCCGCCGTTCGGGTGACAGACGGCGTCGGCGTCCTCGCCGTCGTCGCTCACGCCCTCGACGGCGTCTCGACGGCCGTCGGCGTCGACGTCCTCGGCTTCGGCGAGCGAACGCCGCTCTCGCGTGTCATCATCGAGTTCGCGGCCGGACTCCCCACCGCCGACGTCGTCGGGTCGACGTGGCTGTTCGTCCTCGTGAAACTCGCCCTCGCCTCGCTGCTCGTCGTCTGGCTCGCCGACTACGTCCGCGAGGACCCGACCGAGGGCCGGTTGCTCCTGGGCTTCGTCGCTGCGGTCGGTCTCGGCCCCGGGGCTCACAATCTGATTCTGTTCTCCGTCGCCTGAGCGACCGCTCACCGGCGGGATTTTTGGCGATCTCCCCCGACTCCCTTCCCATGAGTCGCGTCATCTGCGCCGGCCACGTCAACTGGGACGTCACGCTCCGCGTGGACCGCCTCCCGGTCACCGACGGGGAGGCGCGCATCGAGGCGCAGACGACCGGCGGCGGCGGGAGCGCGGCCAACGTCGCGGCGACCCTCTCCGGACTCGACGTGTCGGCGTCGCTCCTCGGGAGCGTCGGCACCGACGACCGCGGCCGCGCAGCACGAGACGACCTGACCGACGCCGGCGTCGACTGCACGCACGTCGTCGAGGTGGCCGACGCCCCGACGACGGTGAAGTATCTCGTCGTCGACCGGGCGGGCGAGGTGATGGTGTTCGGGAGCGACGGTGCGAACGAGCGGTTCGAGGCGTCGGCGCTCCCCGATCGGACCTCGCGGCCGCCGACCACCTCCACCTGACGAGCCAGGCCCCGGAGACGGCGGCCGAACTCGCCCGCCGCGCGAACGACGCGGGCGTCGGCGTGAGTTTCGACCCCGGGCGACGCATCCGCGACCGCGACTACGCGGCGACGTTGCGCGCGGCGGACTTCCTCTTGCTCAACCGCCAGGAAGCCAGCGTCGCGCTGGAGACGGTCCCGAGCGTTTCCGAGGGCGTCCTCGTGGTCAAACGCGGGGCCGACGGCGCGGAGGTCCGGACGCCCGAACGGACGTACACGCACCCCGGCTTCGACGTCGACGTAGCGGACACGACGGGCGCGGGCGACGCCTTCGCCGCCGGGTTCGTCGCCGCCCGCGTCGACGGCAGGGAGTATGACCGGGCGCTCGCGGTGGCGAACGCCTGCGGTGCGCTCGCGACGACGCGAGTGGGCGCGCGCGTCTCGATCGACCGGGACGCCGTCGAGGCGTTGCTGTCGAGCGACTGATCGGGCGGGAGTCCGGTTCGCGCGATGCCAACTAATATAACAGTTCGCTGGCAACACCGGATCGATGCGCCCTGACGCGTCCTCCCTCCACACGGCAGTCGCAACGGCCGTCTCCTCCTCACGACCGCCCTCGCGCGGACCGCCTCCCTACTCGGGACGGCGGCGCGCTGGCTCCGACGAGCGCTCCGACTGACGTGGCGTCGGGGTCGCTCGCTCGCGGCGACGAGCGGGTCGCGAACGCGCCGCCTGCTCGGTGGTCCCGTCAAACGGGTCGTCACCGGCCCCGTCCGAACCGGGCTTCTCGGCAGGCGGCCGGATCTGTCGCTCCTCGCGGTGCTCGTAGCCCCGCTGCTTGCCCTCGGGACCGCCTGGTGGGTCGGGACGAGCGTCGGCTACGCCGCGCTCGAAGGGTGGGTTCGCGGGACCTGGAACGGGACGAACCCCTCTCTCGTCGTCTTCCTCGCCGTCGCCCTCCTCGTCGGACTGGGGGCCGTGAGCGCCGCGCGCAACTCGGGGCTTCTCCCCACCACGCTCCTCGTTTCGGCACCCGTCTTCGGTGCGGCCGTCACGCGCTACGGCACCGAAGTCACCTACTCGTGGGGGACGGCCGTCGTCTCGCTGCCCGACGCCGTCGGCGTCGCGACGGCCGTCGCGTTCGGTTTCGGCGTCCCGATCGCGGTCTGTAGCTTCCTCGTCGGGATCGCGATCCGGCGCGTCCTCGCCGTCTTCGACTACCGATCCGGGCCGCCGTCGGACCCCGACCGCGTCTGAGTCGGACGACACAATTTATACTCGCGGCCGGGCGACGTGGACGTATGTCGAAGCAGCCTCACCTCCTCCTGGCGGACGGCGACCCCAACGACGTGGCACTGCTGCCGGGCGACCCCGGTCGAGTCGACCGAATCGCCGGCCACTGTGACGACGTCGTCGAGCTCTCGCACAACCGCGAGTACAAGGTGGTCAACGCCACCTACGAGGGGACCGACCTCACGCTCTGTTCGACGGGCATCGGCTGTCCGTCGGCCGCCATCGCCGTGGAGGAACTCGCGAACGTGGGCGTCGAGACGTTCCTCCGCGTCGGGACGACGGGCGCGCTCCAGCGCGAGATCGACGTCGGCGACATGGTCGTCGCCACCGGCGCGGCCAAAGAGGAGGGGACGACCGAGCGCTACGAGCGCCAGACGTATCCGGCCGTCCCCGACTTCGCGGCGCTGCGAGCGCTCGTCGACGCCGCAGAGGACAACGGCGAGGACGTCCACGTCGGCCCCGTCGTCACCGACGACGCCTTCTACGCCGAGGACGACTACGTCGACGACTGGGAGGAAGCCGGGCTGCTGGCCATCGAGATGGAAGCCGCGTCGCTGTTCTCGCTCGCTCGCCGCCGCGGGCTCCGTGCGGGCGCGATCTGTACCGTCGACGGCAACCTCGTGAAAGGGACCCAGAAGGGGGCCGACGGCGACGAGGAGTTACCGGCGAAGGCGCGAAACAACGTCGAGCGGATGATCCGGATCGGGCTCGACGCCGTGACGGCCCTCGCCTGAGGATGCTCGACCGGGTGGTCGCCCGCCTCGTCGGAATCCTGCGTCGCCTGCGTCGCGTCGAGCGGCGTGAATTCGCGGCGTTCAGCCGCTGGATCGAGAACACGAACAACCTCCTCCACCTGACCGTCGTGGTGGCCGTCCCCCTCCTCATCGCCTTCGTCACGTTCGTCGCCAACACCCTGGAGGAACTCTCCTTTCTCCTCTTCCCGCCGCTGGCGTCCGGAACGTACACGCTCTTTTCCGATCCCGAGGGGCAGTACGCCTCGCCGGTGAAGTTCGTCGTCGGTCTCACCGTCGGGGCGGTGTGCGGGTGGATCGCGCTCGCCGTGACCACGATGGTCTACGGGCCGCCCTCGATGATCCACCCCGAGAGCGCCGCGCTCTCGATTTTCCTCGCCGGCGTGGCGACGTGGGCGCTGGACGTCGAGGAGCCGTCGGCGTTCTCCTCCGCGCTGCTCGTCCTCGTCATCGGCCCGGGTCGGGGTGCGACCCTCTTCGGGGCGTCCGTCTCGGGAGCCACCGTCTACGTCCTCAGCGTCGCCCTCTCGACGGCGCTCGTCGCCGCCGTCTTCACCGTCTGGCGGGAGACGTTCTACGAGCGGCGGGCGCAGTACCTCTACGACACCGCCCGCGGCGACGACCACGTCCTCGTCCCGATGCGGGGCGAGACGGCCGAGGTGACGGCCGTCTTCGCCGCGCGTCTCGCCGCCGCCCACGAGGCCGGGAAGGTGGTCCTCCTCGACGTCGCGCCGGAGTCGAACGCGGACGCCGACGCCGGGGAGGCCGCCACCCGCCTCGAAGCCACCGCCCGAACGATCCGCACGCAGGTCGGCGTCCCCTGCGAGGTGGTCGTCGCCCGCGGCGATCCCGTCCCGACCACCATCGAGACGGTCCGCAACGCCAACTGCGACCTCGTGATCACGCCGTACGAGGAGGACCGGGGCCTGCTCTCGCAGTACGTCCGCGGCGTCTTCGAGAGCCCCGTCGACGCCGTCGCCTTCCGGTCGACCACGGGGCGGCGACGCTGGAAGCGCGTCCTCGTGACGGTGGCCCGCCCCGGCGACACCGCCCACGCGATGCTCGACTTCGCCGCCCGCCTCGTCGGCCGGTCCGGAACCGTGAGCGTCTGTACGTGCATCGACCGGGAGGTCGAGCGCCGCCCGGCCGAGAAACGCCTCGCCGACCTCGCGGAGACGGTCGACGTCGACGTCGAGACGCGGGTCGCTCGGTCGGAGGTGACGGAGTTCATCGACGCGAACGCCGGCGGCTACGACCTGCTCGTCGTCGGGTCGAGCCGAGAGCGGTCGAGGGCGTCGCGGTTCGTCTCGCCGCCCACGTTCGAACGCCTGCACGACGTCGCCTGCGACGTGGCCGTCGTCGATCGCGGCCGACCGTAGGGGCCTCGCTCGCCGACGGAGCGGCGACGTGGCGGACTCCCCGACAGCGGTTTATCGGTCGCCCGAGATGACTCGGGTATGGCGTCTCTGCCAATCGAAATCGTCTACGGCCTCTACCTTGGCGTTCTCACGGGCATCATCCCCGCGCTCGTCTCGTGGACGTTCGGCTTCGTGTTCAAGTACGTCACCGGCGTGACGGTGCCGGCGCTCGCCGTCGTCGTCCTCGCCGTCGCCCTCGCCGGCGTCAACGGCGGCTTGCTGGCGCTGAACGATCCGACGTTCACCGGGTCCGAGGACCGCGTCCGACTGAGCGTGGCGCTCATCGTCGTCCTCATGGGGTCACTGTACGCACACAGCGCCGGCGACAGGATGGGCGCGTCGCTGCCGCGACGCCTCTCGCTCAAGCGGTTCACCGAACGGACGCTCTCGACGGACGTGGTCGAACTCGTCGGCGGGCGCGGACAGGTCCGCGTGACTGTCACGGGCGACGTCGGCGACATCGAGGGGTATCCGCCGATTCCCGCGGACCTGCGCGAGGAACTCAAATCGGGGTCGTGGACCTTTCCGGCCGACGTCCCCCTGGCGGAGCTGGAGACGCGGGTGGCCGACCGCCTCCGGACCGAGTACGACCTCGCGGACGTCTCGGTCACCCTCGACGAACGCGCGCGGGCGACGGTGGCCGCCGCGCCCCCGTCGGCGGCCTCTCGAAGCGCGTCCCGCCCGGCAAGCGCGGCGTCTCGGTGTCGGCGCTCGTCCCGACAGGGCTCGACCGCGGCGAGAAGGTGACGGTATCGACCGCCGATCGCGTGGTCTCAGGGGAGGTCCTTGGCGTGAAAATCGCCGACAGCGACGGCGAGGCCGGGGTCGAAACGCCTTCGGCTGCGGACGTCGAGTCGCCCCCGCGCGCGACGTCGTCGGTGGCGAGGGGCGAGTGACCGTCGCCGTCGCCGCCGCGGACGCGGAGGCGCTCCTCGGGGCCACCCAGTCCCGGTTGGTCGTCCGGTCGCGCGGGACGCGCCGGGAGTACGAACTCATCTCCCTGCTCCGACGGGCGGGCAACCGCGTCCGGAAGTACACGCTCCGCGAGGGCGGGGCGCTCGACGGGACGACCCTCGGCGACGCGAGCGTCCGCGACACGTACGGAGTGGTGATACTCGCCGTCCGACACGGCGACCGCTGGCAGTTCGCCCCGCGCGGGTCGCAGGAACTGGCGGGCGGCGACGAACTGTTCGCCGTCGGAACGCGCGAGGATCTCACGGCGTTCGCGGAGGCGGCCGCATGACCCCGCTACAACTCCCCGTCGACGCGGCGCTGATCCGGCCCGTGCTCCGGATTATCGGCTTCGCCGCCGGGTCGTTTCTGACCGCGGCGCTCGCGGCGTTGGCGTATCGCTGGTACGTCCGGATGCGGATCCCGGTCACGCTCTCGGTGCTGTTCGGCGTCAGCGCGGCGGCGGCGTATCTCAACACGATGGGGATGTTCGGCGCGCTCCTCGGCGGCGAGACGGGCATCTTCGCGCCGGAACGGACGCTGTTCAACGTCCTCGCACTCGGGGTCGCGACGCTGGCCGCTCCCGCCGGGCAGTCGGTCGGCGACCGAATCGCGACCAGCGTCTTCGCCGTCGCCGGCGCTCGCGAACTCGACGTCGAGGTGAGCCGACTCGTCCGATCGGTCGGCCGCATCACCGCCGTTACGCTTCCGGACGACGTCGAAGACATCGAGGGGTACGACCCGGTCGACGAGGAGACCAAGGAGGCGCTGCGCGGCAAGACGCTCATCTTCCCGCGGCGACAGACCGTCGCCGAACTCCGGACCCGTCTCACCACCCGGCTGAAAGACGACTACGACGTCGGTCACGTCGACGTGGAGGTGGACGCGGACGGGACGGTGACGTATCTCGCCGTGGGGAGCCGAGCGACGGGAATCGGACAGACGCTCGCCCCCGGCGCGGTGGCCGTCGCGGTCCGCGCCGACCCGTCGGGTTCGGCGAGTCCGGGCGACCTCGTGCAGGTGTGGCGGACCGACCCCACGCCGACGCGGGTGGTCACGGCGGAACTCCGGGCGACGACCGACGACGTGTCGACGCTCGTCGTCGACGAAGTCGAGGCGACGAAACTCGATCCGGAGACCCGGTATCGGCTGGTGACGCTGCCCGCGGAACCACAGGCCGACCGCGAGTTCGCCTCGTTGCTCCGGACGGCCGACGAGACGATGGGCGTCGTCCGGATCCGCGAAGGGAGCGCGCTCGACGGCGCGGCCGTCGGATCGCTCGATACGACGGTGGCGGCGATCCGCCCCGAGGGCGGGTCCGTCGAGCCGCCCCTCTCGGTCGCGGGCGCTCACGCCCGGCGACGAGCTGTACGTCATCGCACGCCCCGAGACGCTCCGGGAACTCGACTCCGGGAGGTCGGAGCGTTAATCCGCCGGCGGCGATTCCGCACCGGAGAGCTGATCGCGCACCTGATCGACGACGCGCGGGAGATGGCGGCGTCGCGCGACGAGGAGAGCGACGCCGAGAACGACGTAGAGGCCGCTGTAGAGGAGCAGCCCTTCGTACTGCTGGAACGCCGGGTAGAACTGCGCCAGGAAGAGGCCGAGGAGCGCGACCGCCTCACGGATGCTGATGGAGAAATCGAGCAGGAGCGTGACGGCGAAGAAGCTCTGGGCGGCCGTGAGCCAGATTTCGCCCGCCTGTTTCTGGCTGAACGAGAGGACGTCGTAGGAACCCAGCGAGATGCTGTAGACGACGACGAGGGTTCCGATGAGGAGCGTCCACTGGTTGAGCTTCGACGAGATGAGCGCGTTGAACGACGCCGTCGTCCGGGCCTTGCGAACGAGGTAGGCGGTGGCGATGAACTCCGGGCTCTCGCTGGCCATCGGTGCCACCCACTGGACCATGAAAAACGACGAGACGCCGAGTTGGGGGCCAAGCGTCTCGAGCCCTTTCGCGAACGGCTTGACCGCGAAGAGAATCACGAACGTCGCGTACGCGAACATGGCGAGGATCGCGGTGACGCGACGCGAGCGCGTGAACTCCTGGATGTAGCCGGGGACGCCGAGGTGGAGTTCCTCGCCCGCTTCGCCGCGGAAGATGACGTAGATGTACGCGCCGTAGAGGCCGACGAGGAACGCGGCGTCGACGGCGTCGATGCCGCCGTTCAGGGGGATGAGAAACGCGTACGCCGTGGCGACGCCCAGAAACAGGATCTCGATGCCGATCCGGGGTTCGAGTTCGACCGCGTCGGCGAGGATTCCTCGCGCTCGACGACGGCTTCGTCTTTCACCCGCGTCGCCCGGTAGATGGCGTAGAGGGCGATCCCCGACCAGCCGAGGCCGACGAGGATGCGGTTGGCACCGGTCATGTTGGCGACGGCCAGATCGGCGGCCATCCGCGAGGCCGCCGACCCGGGGTCGGCTCCGGCTTCCCACGCGTAGAGGGCGTCGACGGCGTACTCCGGTGCGACGGCGATGACCGCGAGGACGGCGAGCGCGAACGACCGGGGCACGTCTTTCTCGGCCGTTTCGGCCGCCCACGTGAGGACGAACGCGGCCCCGAGTACGGCGACTCCGCTGGTCGCGATGACGGCCGGCGTCGACAGGGCGGTCGTCCTGCCGGTCAGTCGGACGATCACCCACGGGAGTGTGAGCACGACGACGAGACCCAACGCAGTGAGCGGATGGCGAAACAGCCTCATAACTTCCCGTTCGGCCCGTCGGTTGTAAGGTGTTTGGCCGATCCGACGCCGCGCCGTCGCTCGCGGGACGGTCGATTTCCGCCGGAGTCACAACCCTCTTTGGAACCGCCACGCGAGTCACACACATGGACTGGAAGCTGTTTGCCGACCTCGCCGAAACCGCCGGCGGTCGCGAGGTGAGCGTCGACGTCGAACCGGACGCAACGGTGGGCGACGCGCTCGACGCCCTCCTTTCGGCCTACCCGGAACTCGAAGACCGCGTCCTCGACGAGTCGGGGTCGCTCCGCGACCACATCAACGTCCTCAGAAACGGTGAGAACGTTCACAACGCGGCCGGCCTGGAGACGACGCTCGAAGCCGGCGACGAGCTCGCGCTGTTCCCGCCGGTCAGCGGCGGGTGACGCGGCGTACGGCGGTCCGCGCGGGAACGAAGGAGATCAGTCGGGGCGCGGACGCGCCGTGAACAGCGTCTGGACGACCGAGTACGGGTCGTAGGTCGACTGGTGACACTGGCAGTAGACCTCGTTCGAGGCGTCGAACTTCGCGGCCGATTCGGTCTGCTTGTAGCCCGGGACACAGCAGAAGTGGGTGCATTTGTTCAGCCACGCGATGAAGCCCTCCTGCGTGCTGGCCTGGAGCCACTCGTCGTCCTGCGCTGCCTCCTCGACCTGCGTGCTGCGGACGACCTGGATCGGGATGACGTCCGAGGCGTCCTGCGACCGCCACGTTCCGGTCGCGGGCTTCCCGAGGCCGGCCTGCCCGATGCCGTTGCCCCACTCCTCGTAGTTCGAGAAGTCGTCGACGTGGAACCGGTCGCCCTGGCTCTTGGCGTTCTGCTGCCAAGTGTAGGCCGGACTCGACCCCGACCGGAAGTAGTTGTCACTCTCGTAGCTGGGCTGGATCCCCTGGTACCCCTCGACGCCGCAGTACTGGAACCACTCCGAGGAGTAGGTCGACCCGCCGAGGTCCATCTCGGCGACCTGAATCTGTCGTCCCCCTTGGGTGACCGTCTCCACCGAGGGCCAGATGCCCCTGATGTACCCCTCGCTGTCGATTTCGAGCGGTATCTGGGGCATCCCCCGCGGTGCCGGGCCGCCGGTGTTCTCGATCGCCCACGCCTGCGTCGCGCCGCCGCCTTTCCCGGGCGAGGTGGTGGCGCTGTTGACAACGACGGACCCGGTGGCACCGACGCCGGCGAGTGCCGCCCCTCCGACGACCCCCTTGACGAACCGTCGACGGCCGCTCTCTTCGGGGTACTTGTCGTCCTCGCTCATACTGGCCAGTTCGAGTGCGTGGCCAAAAGCGTGACGAAGTGCACGGCCCGTCCGGGGATCGGCCCCGTCCGACCCGCCGCGCTACGGCCCCCGACCCCGGTCACGCCCACGGCGCGCCGGAGAAATCGACGACGCGTTCCTCGCGGTCGACGTCGTCGATGCGGTCGACGTCCTCGGCGTCGAGTTCGAGGTCGAGCGCGCCGTAGTTCTCGCGGATGTGAGCGGGCGTCCCCGACCGCGGGATGGCGGCGACGTTCTCCTTCGACAGCAGCCACGCGAGCGACACTTGTGCGGGCGTCGCGTCGTGTTTCTCCGCGACGGCCCGTATCTCGGGGACGTCCGACACTTCGGTGCGGGCGAGGGGGCGTAGGCCACTGCCAGTAGTCCTCCGCCTGCGCGCGGGCGACCAGTTCCTCCTGCTGGAGCAGCGGATGCATCTCGACCTGGTGGGCGAACAGCGGCGCGTCGAGGCGGGAGACGGCGTCTTCGAGGAGCGTCGGGGTGAAGTTACTCAGGCCGACGTGTTCGGTGAGTCCCTCGTCGACGGCGGCGGCGAGGGCCGCGAGGGTCTCCTCGGGGTCGTAGGTGTCGAGCGGCCAGTGGACGTAGAGCAGGTCGACCGAGTCGACGCCGAGTTCGTCGACCCGTTCCCGCGCGCTCTCAAGGAAGTCGTCGTACGAGAGTCGGTCACGCCACACCTTCGTCGCCAAGAAGACGTCCTCGCGGGGGACGTCGCTCTCGGCGATGGCGCGCCCGACGTGCGCCTCGTTCTCGTACAGTTCGGCGGTGTCGACGTGGCGATACCCCACGTCGAGGGCCGTCTTCACTGCTCGCTCGCACGCTTCGGGGTCGGTCAGCCGGTACGTTCCGAAGCCGAGTCGATGAAACGACATACGCGACACCAGGCCCGCCAGTACGTCAACACCTGTGGTTTCGGCGAAGTTCGCTCCCCGTCGGCGATTCCCGTGTGACGTTGGCACTCACGGCGACGGACGCCCGAAACGGTTTTGAAGCCGTGCGGCGCACAGTCGGTATGCCGACAGAACCCGACACGGGGTACGACCCCGAACTGGGGCGAAAGTTCATTTTCGTAACGGGGGTGTGATGTCCGGGCTCGGCAAAGGGATAACCGCTGCCAGCACCGGACGACTCCTCTCTAACGCCGGGTTCGACGTGACCGCGGTGAAGATCGACCCGTATCTGAACGTCGACGCCGGAACGATGAACCCCTACCAGCACGGCGAGGTGTACGTGTTGAAAGACGGGGGCGAGGTGGACCTGGATCTGGGGAACTACGAACGGTTCCTCGGGACCGACATGACCTCGGACCACAACGTCACCACCGGAAAGACGTACAAACACGTCATCGAGAAGGAACGCGCCGGGGACTACCTGGGCAAGACGGTCCAGATCATCCCCCACATCACCGACGACATCAAGCGGCGCATCCGCGAGGCCGCCGACGGGACCGACGTCTGCATCGTCGAAGTCGGCGGCACCGTCGGCGACATCGAGGGGATGCCCTATCTCGAAGCCCTCCGGCAGTTCGCCCACGAGGAAGAGGAGGGGGACGTCCTCTTTACGCACGTGACGCTGGTGCCGTACTCGAAAAACGGCGAGCAGAAGACCAAACCCACCCAGCACAGCGTGAAGGAACTCCGGAGCATCGGCCTCCAACCCGACGTTCTCGTCGGCCGGTGTCCCGACCCGCTCGAACCGCACACCAAGGAGAAAATCGCGCTGTTCTGTGACGTCCCCACGGACGCCGTCTTCTCGAACCCCGACGTCGAGGACATCTACCACGTCCCCCTCGTCGTCGAGGAGGAGGGTCTCGACGAATACGTGATGGAGCGCCTGAACCTCGCTTCGGAGGCGCTCCCGACGGCCGAACGCGACAGCCGCTGGCGCGAACTCGTCACGCGCGACCGCCACGGGAGCGTCGACATCGCGCTCGTCGGGAAATACGACCTCGAAGACGCCTACATGTCCGTCCACGAGGCGCTGAAACACGCCGGAATCGAGCGACAGGTCGACGTGAACGTCAGGTGGGTCAACTCCGATCAGATGCAGGACGAACACGCGAGTCGCCTGCGCGACGCCGACGGCGTCGTCGTGCCCGGCGGCTTCGGCTCTCGGGGCACGAAAGGCAAAATCGAGGCCATCCGCTACGCCCGCGAGAACGACGTACCGTTTCTCGGCCTCTGTCTCGGCTTCCAGATGGCGGTCGTCGAATACGCGCGGCACGTCCTCGGACTGGAGGGGGCCCACTCGGCCGAAATCGACGAGGAGACGCCCCATCCCGTCATCGACCTCCTCCCCGAACAGTACGATCTCGACGACCTCGGCGGGACGATGCGCCTCGGCGCGCACACGACCGAAATCCTGTCCGACACGCTCGCCCACGACGTCTACGACGCCGGCACCTGTACGGAGCGCCACCGCCACCGCTACGAGGTGAACCCCGAGTACATCGACGACCTCGAAGCCGGCGACCTCACCTTCTCCGGGCGCGCGGGCAACCGGATGGAGATCGTCGAGATGGAGTCGCATCCGTACTTCCTCGGGACGCAGTTCCACCCCGAGTTCCGGTCGCGTCCCGACCGCGCGAGTCCGCCGTTCGTGGGGCTGATCGACGCCATCCTCGAACGGGCCGAAGTCGAACGGGGGTGGAGGCGTAATGGTCGACGTCGAGGAGTTCATCGAGGACGCCACCGCGGAAATCGAGGCGGAGATCGGCGACGCAAACGCCATCATCGCCCTCTCTGGCGGCGTCGACTCGTCGGTCGCAGCGGCGCTCGCGTACCGCGCTATCGGCGATCAGCTCACCCCCGTCTACGTCGACACGGGCCTGATGCGCAAGGGCGAGACGGCACAGATCCGCGAGACGTTCGCCTACATGGAGAGCCTGCGCGTCGTCGAGGCACAGGAGCGCTTCCTCGACGCCCTCTCGGGCGTCACCGACCCCGAGGAGAAGCGCCACGTCATCGGCGAGCAGTTCATCCGCGAGTTCGAACGCGAGGCCCGCGAGGCCGACGCCGACTACCTCGTCCAGGGGACCATCTACCCCGACCGCATCGAGTCCGAGGGGAACATCAAATCCCACCACAACGTCGGCGGCCTGCCGGAGGTCATCGACTTCGAGGGCATCGTCGAACCCGTGCGCGACCTCTACAAGGACGAGGTGCGCGCGGTGGCCCGCGAACTCGGCCTGGAGGAGGTCGTCTCCGAGCGGATGCCCTTCCCCGGTCCCGGCCTGGCCGTCCGGGTCATCGGCGAAGTCACCGAGGAGAAACTCGACGTCGCCCGCGAGGCGTGTTACGTCGTCGAGGAGGAAGTCGAGGAACACGACCCGTGGCAGGCGTTCGCGGCGGTCATCGGGAAGGCGACGGGCGTGAAAGGCGACAACCGGGTCCACGGCTGGGTCGTCGCCGTGCGGTCGGTCGAGTCCCGCGACGGCATGACCGCCCGCGCACAGAACCTCCCGTGGGAGACGCTCCAGCGCATCCAGAGTCGCATCACCGGCGAGAACGAAACCGTCGCGCGGGTGGTCTACGACGTGACGCACAAACCGCCCGCGACCATCGAATACGAATGACGACGGCTATCGTCGCCGGCCCGGACGTGGACGGTCTCGTCTCCGAACTCGAACTGGCCGGCGTGCAGGTCACGCGCATCGAGGGCGTGGTGACGGCGGAAGTCCTCCGCGACGCCGGCATCGACGACGCCGACCTGTACGTGCTGACCGACCTCGACGAGGCGACGTCGATCCCCGTCGCCAAGGAGCTACACCCCGACGTCCGGTGGTCGTCTACAGCCGCGACTCCTCCCGGAGTTCGTCCGCGGATCGGCCGACATCGCCATGGACCCCGATCTGTTCGCGCCGGACGTGGTCGCCGAGGAACTCGCCTGACCCGACGCGCCGATCACGGTTAACTCCGTTTAATCGGGTTTTCACCCGACTCAAACCGACGAAACCCGCCTTCAAGGATTTCCCCGTTGAAGTGGCGTCGCTCCCGATGGACGAACGCGATGAACGCGACGAACCTACTCGCGGTCACGTTCGCGGTGCTCCTCGTGGGCTCCGGCGCGGCGGTCGCGGCCGGCAGCAGTTACGAGACGGGAACGGAGTCGTACGCGATGGACGCGACGCTCGACGACGGCACGGTCACGGTGGCCGTCGACCGGGGCGGATCCGGCGTCCCCGACGCCACCGTGTACGCCGACGGCGAACGCGTCGGCACCACCGGCGAGAACGGGACCGTCTCGTTCGAGACGACCGCCGCGGACGAACTCGAACTGGCCGTCGAGGGCGACGGCTTCGAAATGAACGGCGAGTTCGACGTCGAGAACGGGTCGCTCGTCCTGGAGAAAAGCGAGTTCGAACGGGACGACGCGGAGGATGAGGACGCCGACGACGAGGCCGACGACGCTGAAGACGACGAGGGCGACCACGCACGCGAGCAGAACCGGACCGAACGCGCCGACGCCGGTCCGAACGGCGACGCGTCGGCGTCCGCGAGCGCGTCGGCCGAGCGCCGCGGGCCATCGTCGGAACTCCCCGACCGGGCCTCCGACCGCGCGTCGTCCGTCCGCGACGTCGTCCGGGGCTTCCTGTCGGGCGACGTGACGAACCTCGGCGGAGTGCTGCGCGACCTCCTCGGCGGCGGCGCGGCTACCGCGTAGCGTCGCGACCCCCGACGAACCGACACCCGACTGCTGACCCCCCACCGCCGACCTGAACCCGACTGCTGACGGGCTTCCCTCCCCCACCGGGTAGATGCGACATCGAGGCACCCCTTACCCCGACGGGGAGGGACGACACGCTGTCCGCTTCCCCGGACGGCGTCCATTCTCTGTCCGCTTCCCCGGACGGCGTCCATTCTCTGTCCACTTCCCCGGACGGCGTCCGTTCCCGTCCGCTCCGCCCGGACAGGGACGAATCGGGCTCTCCCCCGTTTCGCGACGGTGGCGATTTGTCACCGGATCGCTACCGCGGTTCTCGACCCGTCAATATAACCATCCGGCCGCTAACGACCCCGTATGGATCGCGCCGACTTCGCCGCCCGCATCGACCACACCGTCCTCGGCCCGGAGACGACGGTCGGGGACGTGGAACGCCTGCTCGACGAGGCAGCGGAGTACGGGACGAACGCCTGCGTCCCGCCGTGTTACGTCGCCGAGGCGGCCGACTACGCTCCCGACGTGACGCTCGTCGCCGTCGTCGGCTTCCCCACGGACAGCACACGACGGAGACCAAACGAACCGAGGCCGTCGGTGCCTGGCGGGCCGGAGCCGACGAACTCGACGTCGTCATCAACGTCGGCCGCCTCCGCGCCGGCGAGGACGAACGAATGCGCGAGGAGCTCGCGGACGTCGTCGCCGCCGTCCCCCTGCCGGTGAAAGCCGTCGTCGAGGCGTCCCTCCTCTCGGAGTCGGAACTGCGCCGCGCCGCGGAGGCGGCCGTCGACGCCGACGCCGACTTCCTCAAAACCTCGACCGGGTTCGCCGACGGCGGCGCGACGGTCGAGGACGTCTCGGTGCTCGCCGAATATCTCCCCGTGAAAGCGAGCGGCGGGATCGGCACGTACGAGGACGCACAGGCGATGCTCTCCGCCGGCGCGGAGCGAATCGGCACGTCCAGCGGCGTCGCGGTCGTCGAGGGATTCCCCGAGTGACGTCGACGGCAGGTCTCTCGATTCGTCTCAGCGGGGCCGTCGAACGCCGGACGCCCGCTCTCGTCGCCCCGGACCGTCGCCCTTTTGCTCGCCCGCGCGCAACGTTTCCCCGACCAGCGAATGGCCCGGTACCACATCGAGACGTACGGCTGTACGTCAAACAGAGGTGAGAGCCGACAGATCGAGCGGGCGCTCCGCGACGGCGGTCACCGCCCGGCCGACGGCCCCGCCGACGCCGACGTGGCCATTCTCAACACCTGCACCGTCGTCGAGAAGACCGAACGGAACATGCTCCGCCGGGCCGAGGAGCTACAGGAGGAGACCGCGGACCTCATCGTGACGGGCTGTATGGCGCTCGCGCAGGGCGAGGAGTTCGCCGAGGCGGGCGTCGACGCGCAGGTACTCCACTGGGACGACGTGCCCGCCGCCGCGATGAACGGCGAATGCCCGACGACGACGACCGGCACCGACCCCGTGCTCGACGGCGTCGTCGGCATCCTCCCGATCGCCCGCGGCTGTATGAGCGACTGCTCGTACTGCATCACGAAGCGGGCGACCGGCAAGATCGACTCGCCTCCGATCGAGGAGAACGTCGAGAAGGCTCGGGCCCTCGTCCACGCCGGCGCGAAGGAACTCCGCATCACCGGCCAGGACACCGGCGTCTACGGCTGGGACGAGGGCGAGCGGAAACTCCACGAACTCCTCTCGCGCATCTGCGACATCGAGGGCGACTTCCGGGTGCGCGTCGGTATGGCGAACCCGAAGGGCGTCCACGGCATCCGCGAGGAACTCGCCACCGTATTCGCCGAAAACGAAAAACTCTACAACTTCATCCACATCCCGGTCCAATCGGGGTCGAACGACGTCCTCGGCGACATGCGCCGCCAGCATCAGGTGAGCGAGTTCCGCGAGGTGGTCGAGACGTTCGACGCCCGCCTCGACTACTGGACGCTCTCGACGGACTTCATCGTCGGCTTCCCCACCGAGACGGACGCCGACCACGAACTGAGCATGGACCTCCTGCGCGAGACGCGCCCGGAGAAGATCAACGTCACCCGCTTCTCGAAGCGCCCCGGCACCGACGCCGCCGAGATGAAGGGGCTCGGCGGCACGAAGAAAAAGGAGCGGTCGAAGGCGATGTCCGAACTGAAGATGGACGTCGTGGGCCAGGCGTACGGGGAGATGGTGGGCGACGTCCACGAAGTCCTCGTCGTCGAACCCGGCACCGGCGACTCCGTGAAGTGTTACGACGAGGCGTACCGGCAGGTGATCGTCCGGAACGCCGCCGAGCACGGCGTCGCCCCCGGCGACCTGCTCGACGTGGAGATCACCGGCCACAGCACCGTCTACGCCTTCGGCCGGCCGGTCTGACGTGTCCCGTTCGTTCGAGCGCCGCGTCGGCGACGCCGACTGGTGGCCGTTCGTCCGCGACGCCGGCAAGACGCTCCTCTCGGGGGTCCTGCTCCTCTGTGTTCTCTTTGCCATCACGGGCGTCTGGCCGCCCCTCGTCGCCGTCGAAAGCGGGAGTATGGCACCCAACGTTCGCACCGGCGACATGCTCGTCGTCGGCGACAGGTTCGCGTCGCCCGGGGCCGACGAGGCGGGCGTCCTCACCGCGCGTCGCGCCGCCGCGCTCGGCGCGACGCAGTTCGGGGCCCACGGCGACGTCATAGTCTTCTCGACGCCGAACCGGACTGGGCCGCCGGTCGTCCACCGGGCCGTTTTCCACGTCGCCGCGGGCGAGAACTGGTACGCGCGGGCCGACCCCGCCGCTCTCCCGGCGGGCGTCGAGAACTGTGCGGACCTGCCGAACTGCCCCGCACCGAACGCGGGGTACGTCACGAGAGGCGACGCGGCCCCGACGTACGACCAGGCGACGGGCGCGATCCCGCCGGCGGCGCGTCAGTGGGTCCGCGCCCGCGCGCTCGTTCGGATTCCGTATCTCGGCTGGATCCGACTGCTGCTCGCGGGGGTTAGTCCCGCGACGGCGGATCCGGCGGGTAGCGCGTGTGTTCGGCCGCGTGTTCGAGCAGGTGTTCCGTCTCGTCGTCCTCCTTCCACTCGTCGAGTTCCTTCGGGTCGACGTGGACGAACACGTCGTCGACGGCGTCGACGTCGCGGATGGTTCGGATGACCTCGGTCTCGATGTCGTGGGCCTCTCGCAGCGTCATGTCGCCTTCCACCTCGACGTGGAGGCTCACGTCGATCTCGGGGCCGACGTAGTGGGCGACGACGTCGTGGACGCCGCGGACCGCGTCGTGGTCGAGCGCCCGCGAGACGATCTCGGCCCGCAGGTCGTCCGGGGGCGCGCGGCCGACGAGGTAGTTGACGTTGTCGCGGACGATGTCGACACCGGTGTAGAGGATGCCGAGCGCGACGACGCCGCCGGCGATCGGATCGAGAATCGGGTAGCCGGCGGACGCGCCGACGACGCCGACCAGCGCCGCGCCCGCGGTCAGGATGTCGTTTCGGTTGTCGAGTGCGGCCGCCACTACCGCCGGCGAGCGGTGTCGGTCGCCCACGTCGAGACAGTAGCGATAGAGGAGGTACTTCGTCACCGCGGACGCGACGAGGACGGCGACGGCGGGGAGGCCGGTGGCGATGCCGTACGTGCCGGCCAGCACGGACTGGACCGCCTGCCAGAGGACGACGACGCCGGCGGCGAAGATGCCGAGCGCGACCACCAGCGAGACGAACGGCTCGATGCGCTCGTGGCCGTGCGGATGTTCGAAATCGGGCGGGCGCGTCGTCAGATAGAGGCCGGCGAGGACGACGACGCTGTAGACGGTGTCGGCGAGGCTGTTGACGGCTTCCGACCCGACGGCGAGGCTCCCGGTCTCGAGCCAGACGCCGCCCTTAGCGAGGACGAGCGCGAGATTGGCCGCGACGACGACGAGGCCGACGCGCCGGAGTGCCGCTTGCCTGTTCACGACCCCCGTTTCGGGACGGGGAGCAAAATCGCTTCGGACGGAGCCGGAAAAGTAGGAGACTTTATGGACGATCTGAAACATATCGGACTGTGAACGAGAACCGCCTCGTCGTCGCCCTGTTCGGCGTCATCGTCACTGCCCTCCTCGGATCGATCGCGTACCGGTTTATCGCCCCGCTCACCATCTCCGTCTTCCTTTACTACTCGACGCGTCGGTACTACAAGGCGCTTCGAAAGCTCCGCTTGCCCGCGCGGATCCGCGCCGTCATCGTACTGGCGTCGCTCGCCGTGCCGCTGATCCTCCTCATCAGCTACACCGTCGTCCTCCTCGTCATCGAGGCGCGGCGGTTCATCACCCGCTACTCCCTCATCGACCTCGCCGCCACACACGTCGACTGGATCGGCCGCGTCGGCACCATCCCCGAGTTCACCCTCGAAGGCATCTATCAGGCGTATCAGGCGGGTCGACTCGACGTGTTCCTCACGTTCGCCACCGAGAACGCCGCCTTCATCTCCAGTCTCGTCTCGAACTTTTTCCTCAACCTCTTCATCGTCGTCATCGTCACCTACTACCTCCTCGTCGACGGCTCGCGCATCCGCGAGTGGCTCCTCCGGTTCGACGAGGGGGCCATCATCCGGAAGTATCTCGAAGCCGTCGACGACGAACTCGAAGCCGTCCTGTTCGGGAACCTCCTGAACGTCATCGCCATCTCGCTCATCGCCGTCGGCGCATTCCGGGGTACAACGCTCTCGTCCCGACGCCCGCCCACGTGCCCTATCCGACGCTCGCGGGCGTCCTCACGGGCATCGCCAGCCTCGTCCCCGTCGTCGGGATGAAGATCGTCTACCTCCCGCTGACGGGCATCGCCGCGCTCCCGATCCTCCTCGGCGGCGACCAGTCGCTCCTCGTCTACGTCGTCGGCTTCCTCCTCGTGGCCGTCGTCGTCGTCGACACCATCCCCGACCTGCTCCTCCGGCCGCTGCTCAGCGGGGAGACGACGCACGTGGGCCTCCTGATGCTCGCGTACACGCTGGGGCCGGTCGTGCTGGGTTTCTACGGCCTCTTTTTCGCGCCGATACTGCTGGTGGTCGTGTTGACGTTCGCCCAGACGGCGCTCCCGCGGCTCCTCGGAGCCGAACCCGACGAGGGACTCCCGCGGAGCCAACTGCGCCTCGACGACTTCTAGTCGAACCGGACGGCGTCCGTCTCGGCCGTCACCGTGGCTCCCTCCAGGCCGGCGAAGGCGGCGTGGAGGTCGTCGTACGTGTCTTCGAGGGCCTCGACGATGACTTTCGTCTCGGAGACGACGGGCATGAAGTTCGTATCGCCCGACCACCGCGGCACGACGTGCGTGTGGACGTGATCGTCGATGGACCCGCCGGACGCCTCCCCGCCCAGGTTGAGGCCGGCGTTGAACGCGTCGGGGGAGAGCGAGGCCCGGAGGGCCGCGAACGTCCGCTGTTTCATCCGGGCGTGGTCGAGCAGTCGTTCGTCGTCGAGGGCGACGTACTCGCCCGTGTGATCGTACGGGATGACCATCACGTGGCCGGGGTTGTACGGGTAGTTGTTCAACAGGACGAACGTGTGTTCGCTGCGCGCGACGATGCGGTGGTCCCGGTCGGCCCCTCGCTCGGGGAGTTCACAGAACGGACAGCCGTCGACCTCGTCGCCGTCTTTCGTCACCCACTCGATCCGCCAGGGCGCGAACAGTTGGTCCATGCCCCTCCGGGGCGTCCGCACCGGCTTAGGTCTGTTCGTCGGACGCCCGTCTTGCGCGGGCGCACGGACCGCGCTCTCGCGTCTGCGTACCCGAATTAACCCGATTAAATCCGGGTTAAGCGTCGGCGGCGTTTATCGTTCGGGCGTCCGAACGCGCCGCTAATGAAAGCCGAGCATCCCGACTCCGATGCGCACCTGGAACGATGTGAACGTTGTGGCCGACAGACCCCACACACGGTTCACATCGAGATCAGGACGGAGAACCCGACGACGACCAACGCCGCGTTCTCGCGCGAGCCCTACCGGGTGTCGGTCTGTGGAATCTGCGACGACGAAACCGTCACGAGAATGAACGACGCCAGGTCGTCACTTCGCATCCGTCCTCGGTGACGATGACGGTGTGTTCCGCCTGGCTGACGAGACGGCCCTCCTCCTCTTTCAACACGGGGTAGCCGTGGACGACGTCCTGTTGTTTCAATCTGCGCAGCGCCATCTTCGCGCGCGGCACGTCGAGCCACCGCGCGGCGAAGGGGAGCGTCCGATACTCCTCGGTGATCTGTTCGAGTGCCTGTCTGGCCTGTCGGTTCCGCACCGACTGCTCGCGTTCGAGGCCGTAGATCTCCTCGGTCGAGCCCTCGCTGACTTTCCCCCGGCCGTCGGTGGCGAACGGTTCGACGGCGACGACGTCGCCGACCTGGAGTTCCGCCCCGCGGTCGACGCCCCGGTTCGGGATGCTCGGCCCCGTGTGGGCGTCGTACTGTGCGACGCCGTGGCCCGAGAGATTGAGCACCGGCGTGTATCCGTAGCCCCGGATGACGTCCTCGATCTCGGCACCGACGGTGCCCGTGTCGACGCCGGGGCCGATGGCGTCGACGGCGACGTCGAGTGCCTCCTCGGCCGCCTCGACGAGGTCGGGGGTCCCCGTGAAGTCGATCGTCCGGGCGGCGTCAGCGATGTAGCCGTCGACGTGGACGCCGACGTCGAGACAGACCATGTCCTCGCCGAACTCCGTCTCGTCGTCCCGTGCTGGCGTCGCGTGCGACGCCTCCTCGTCGACGCTGATGTTGACCGGGAACGCACAGCCGTCCGCGAGTTCCTCGATCCTCGATTCCGCGTATTCGGCGACTTCCAGGTGTTTCACGCCGGGTTCGACCATCTCGGCGGCCTCGTCGAGGACCGTCTGCAACACCTCGCCCGCCTCTCGATACTTCTCGACCGTCTCGTCGTCGAGGGGTCCGATGCTCATGGCGTTCGATTGGCTCGGTCGGGGGAAAGAGGTTGCGCCATCGCCGACGGGGGCCGCCCGCGATCCGCCGTCGCGGCCGTCACCCCGGGACTCACGACCGGGGAGCCGGCCACCGCGCTCCTGTGCCGAAATCTCGCTTCCTGGTGCGATAACGGCAGGTCTTTTACCTGGGTGGGAAAACCGCGCTATGATATGAGCTACGACCAGATCGAAATCCCCGAGGCGGGAACGAAGATCACCGCCGACGAGGACGGAACGCTGCAGGTACCCGACGACCCCATCGTTCCGATACTCCACGGCGACGGGATCGGCAAGGACGTCGGTCCGGCGGCACAGGGAGTCCTCGACGCCGCGGCGGCGGCGACCGGCCGGTCCATCAACTGGATGCGCGTCTACGCCGGCGAGTCCGCCCGCGAGCGATACGACGAGAACCTCCCTCAGGAGACGGTCGACGCCATCCGCGACTACCGCGTCGCCATCAAGGGGCCGCTCACGACGCCCGTCGGCGCGGGCTTCCGGTCGCTCAACGTCGCGCTCCGGAAGAAACTCGACCTCTACGCGAACATGCGGCCGACCTACCACCTCGACGGCGTCCCGTCGCCGGTCAAAACCCCCGAGAAGATGGACATGGTCAACTTCCGGGAGAACACCGAGGACGTCTACGCCGGCATCGAGTGGGAGGCCGGCACCGACGAGGTCGAGACGGTCCGCGAGTTCGTCGAGGAGGAGATGGGCTTCGACGCGACCATCCACGACGGCCCGGTCGGCATCGGCGTCAAGCCGATCTCGGAGTTCGGCACCAAGCGCCTCGTCCGGCAGGCGATCGAGTACGCCCTCGAGAACGACCGCGACTCGGTGACGCTCGTCCACAAGGGCAACATCATGAAGTTCACCGAGGGCGCGTTCCGCGACTGGGGGTACGAACTCGCCGCCGAGGAGTTCCCCGAGACGACCATCACCGAGGACGAACTCTGGGAGGAGTACGACGGCGAGAAGCCCGAGGACGTGGTCGTCGTCAAAGACCGCATCGCCGACAACATGCTCCAGCAACTGCTCACCCGGACCGACCAGTACGACGTGCTGGCGATGCCGAACCTCAACGGCGACTACCTCTCGGACGCCGCCGGCGCACAGATCGGCGGGCTCGGCATCGCGCCGGGGGAACTTCGGCGACGGTCGCTGCCTCGCCGAACCCGTCCACGGATCGGCCCCCAAGTACGCCGGGCAGGACAAGGTCAACCCGACCGCGATGATCCTCTCCGGCCGCATCATGCTCGAATACCTCGGCTGGGACGACGCCGCGGACCTCGTGCGCGACGCCGTCGAACAGACCATCTCCTCGAAGCAGGTCACCTACGACCTCCACCGGCAGATCGAAGGCGGCACGAAACTCGCCACCAGCGAGTTCGCCGACGCGGTCGTCGAGAACATCGAGAAGCTCTCCTGACCGCCGCCGGTTCGCACTCAGTTCCCCCGTCTCGTGAACGACCGCGCCGATTCGGCCAAGAGCTAACACGCGGCCGACCGAACGCCCACACGTGGATTTCGAGGTAGTGCGGAGTGACGTCGCCGAACAGGCGGCGGACGCGGTGGTGAACGCCGCCAACACGAGTCTCCGGGTGGAGTCCGGCGTCGCGGGCGCGCTCGGCGAGGCGGGCGGCGAGGCGCTCGACGACGCCGACTACGTCGTCCACGCGGCGACGATGCCCGCCGGTGGCCGGGCGTCGGCCCAGAGCATCCACGAGGCGACTCGGAGCGCGCTGGAGGGGGCCGACATCATCGGCGAGGAGATCACGGCGTTCGACCCCGAGTCGCTCGCAGACGTGCGATTCATCGCCTACGGCACCGAGGAGTACGAGGTCGTGAAGCGAGCGACCGCGGAGTATCGCTAGTCCCTCGCCCAGTCGGGGTTCGTCCGCGGTGGGCTGAAGATGTCGACGCCGCGGACGGGCACGTCGCCGTGATTCTCGGCCGCGTGCGGCTCGCCGCCGGGGACGACGTAGGAGTCGCCCGCGCTGACCGTGCGCTCCTCGCCGTCGACGAGGAAGGTGAGCGTGCCGTCGGTGAGAAAGCCCGTCTGTTCGTGGGGGTGACTGTGTTCCGGCACGGCCGCTCCCGGTTCGAAGAAGAAATGCTGGACGCTCATCCGATCGCCCGCCGCTAACTGCGTCAGATGCACGCCCTCGACCGCTTCGACTGCGTCTTCCGCGTCGTGGGGAACGATGTCCATAGTCGGTGTGGCGACGCCCGTTAGCATAAAGTTCCGGGCCGGGGTCGCTCGCCGCCGAGCGCCCGGTGCCCGACGCGCACGCCAAATATTTTATCGAATTAACACGAACGTCGAACGATGGACAGAGTCCTCGTCGTCGACGACGAAGCCGACGTCGCCGAGACGACGGCGATGATGCTGGCGGACCGCGGCCTGGAGCCGGTCTGGGTAGCCGGCCCGCGGGCCGCACTCGACGAACTCGCCGGCTCGGGGCGTTCGATCGGCTGTGTCGTCAGCGACTACAAGATGCCCGAAATGGACGGCCTGGAGCTACTGGAGCGGGTCCGAGAGCGCCGCCCCGGCCTCCCGTATCTGCTCTTTACCGGACGCGGCTCCGAGGAGGTGGCAAGTCGAGCGATCACGGCCGGAGCGGACGGCTACCTCCAGAAGGGCACCTCGGAGCAGTACGACCGCCTCGCGAATCGCGTGGAGGCGCTGCTCGACCAGGTCCACACGCGCCGGGAACTCGACAAGCGCGACCAGCAGTTCAGGGCCATCTTCGAGAACGCCTACGACGGGATATTCATCCTCGACCTCGAGGACGCGGTCATCGTCGACGCGAACCCGCGCGCCTGCGAACTCCTCGAGTATCCGTACGACGAGCTCGTCGGCACGTCGATCGGGGAGATCCACCCCGACGACTACGAGGAGTATCTCGAAGTCGGGAAGTCCATCCTCGAAACCCGGACGGCCAAACGGGTGGAGTCCGTCTGTTACACCCGCGACGGGGACACGATCCGGTCGGACATCACCGCCGCGCCGATGGCGTACGGCGGCCAGACCTACCTGTTGACGATCATGCGGCCCCGGAAGCAGTGAGGCGTCGGCGTCTCCGAGGATTCATGTTCGAACCCGCCCAACGCCGGGACATGTACGCGGTGGTGGGCTGTAGCGACTGTGGCGCGCTGTGGATACTGGCCGATCCGACGGAGGCGAAGACGGCGCAGTGTCCCCGGTGTCGGACGCGCCACGAGACGCGGAGGCTCGAGCGCTTCTACCGCACCGAGGACCGGGACGCTGCCCGCGAGGCCCGCGCCGCGATGGTGGCCGAGAAGTCGGGCGACAGCGAAGCGTTCGACGCCCTCCCGTCGGTGCGCGAGATGGAACGGCGACTCGACGACGCCGGCGTCGACGACGACGAGTATCTGACCGCGGCGGGTCTCGACGCCGACGCCGTCGCCGACGCGGGCGACGTCGGCGGCTCACCGAGCCAGAGCCGCCCCGAACTCGTGCGGGCGGCCCTCAGCGAGGGCGGCGCGCGGACGGAGTCCGAGATAGTCGCGTACGCGACGGAGCGAGGGGTGCCGGCCGAGGCGGCGCGCGACGTCCTCGAACGTCTCACCCGCCGGGGAGAACTGACCGAGAGCGGCGGCGAATACCGACTCCTATAGCTACAACAGGCCGAGCAGTCGGAGGGCGGTCAGCGCCGAGACGACGATTCCGAGCAGGAGTTTCACGAGGCGGAGCCGTCGGTACGGGGGCGGGTGGTCGTCGGACATGGGTGGACGCGCCCGCCGGTGCTCGCCGCCGGGCGCGTTCGACGATGTGGGGACGGACGGGCCTAAACGTGAGCCACGTCCGCGGTGAAAGTGAACGTTCTTCCGGAAGTGAACTCAGCGCCCGAGGCTCTCGTGGGCGCTGGAGAGGTGGCGCGATCCGAGCGCGGCGAGCAGGGAGAGCTCGCTGGCGAGCGCGCCGACGGCGACGCATTCGGCGAGGGCGTCGGCGTTCGCCCCCGGTGGGTCGCCGCCGCCGCGGACGCCGAGCACGTCGAGCCCTCGGCCTGCGTCGGCAGGCGCGTCCCGCCGCCGACGGTGCCGACTTCCAGGCTCGCCAGCGAGACGCTCGCGTACAGGTCGCCCGAACGAACCTCGGCCGTGGTGATGGCGTTCGACCCCTCGACCACCTGCGCGGCGTCCTGGCCCGTGGCGAGGAACATGGCGGCGACGACGTTGGCGACCTGGGCGTTGAAGCCGAGACTCCCCGCCTTGGCGCTCCCGACGTGGTTCTTCCGGGTGTTGATCTCCGCGATGGCTTCGGGCGTCGTGTGGAGCCTGTCCTCGACGACGTCCCGGGGGAGGGTCACGTCGGCGGTGACGCTCCGCCCTCGGCCTTCGACGGCGTTGACGGCGGCCGGCTTCTTGTCCGTACAGAGGTTGCCCGAGAGCGCCACCAGCTCGGCCGTCGTCTCGCGTTCGAGCACCTCGGCCGCCTCGCGGGTGGCGATGGTGGCCATGTTCATCCCCATGGCGTCTTTGGTGTCGTAGCGAAACCGCAGGAAGACGGAGTTGCCGACGACGTAGGGCGTCACGTCGAGCAGTTCGCCGTGGCTCGTCGTCGACTCCGCCGCCTCGGCGAGGCGGGCTTCGTGCTCGCGGACCCACTCCACCGTCGCCTCGGCCTCGGCGACGTCGGCGACGCGGAAGACGGGCGCGCGGGTCATCCCGGATTTGGTCACGCGGGCCGTCGCGCCGCCCGCCCGGTCGATGACCGAACAGCCGCGGTTGACGCTGGCCAGCAGTGCGCCCTCGGTCGTGGCGAACGGGAGGTAGAACTCGCCGTCCGCGGCGGCCCCGTCGATCGTGACGGGGCCGGCGACGCCCATCGGTATCTGGGCGGCCCCGACCATGTTCTCGACGTTGGCCTCGGCCTCGGTCGCGGGAAAGCCGTAGTCGCCGACGGCGTCGAGCGACGCGCCCGACTGCTCCTCGACGAGGCGACGTCGCGCTGCCGCCGCGGCGTCGGCGTCCGCGTGGTCTTCGAGTTCGTGGAATCCGAGTTCGCCGTCGCGGACGCGGTCCGCAAGGGATGCTGGATCGGTCATACCGGGTGGTGGAGCGGGTTCTTCCTAACAGTTGCTACTTTCGACCCGAACTGTTTTCGCCCTCGCCGCCGCGCATCCGATATGACCGAGGCCGCCGACCTCCTGTTGACGAACGCGGAGGTCCACACGCTCGCCCGCCCGGACGAGACCCACGAGGCCGTCGCCGTCCGCGACGGCGAGATCGTCCGCGTCGGTAGCGCGTACGAACTCGACTTTCTGGCGGGCGTCGAGACGCGAACCGTCGACCTGGACGGACGGGTCCTCCTCCCAGGGTTCGTCGACGCCCACACCCACCTCTCGATGGTCGGACGAGCGCTCGTCCACGCCGACCTCTCGGGCGCGTCGGGACCGGCGGAGTGCGCCTCCCGCCTCCAGGCCCGCGCCGACGAGGTGGCCGCCGGCGAGTTCGTCCTCGGCTTTCGCTACGACGAAAGCGAGTGGGACGAGTCGAGATATCTCACTCGGGACGATTTGGACGACGTCGACGCCGCCGGCCCCGTCGTCGCCTTCCGCGAGGACCTCCACGTTGCCGCCCTCGACTCGACGGCGCTCGACCGACTGCTTCCCGAGTCGCCCGACCGCGGCGTCCGCCGCGAGAACGGGGAGCCGACGGGCGTCGTCGTTGGAGGGGCGCTCGACTCCGTCTACGCCGCCATCGAACCCGACGCGGCCGAGATGCACGAGTTGCTGACGGTGGCCCAGGCCGAGGCCAACGCCCGCGGCGTCACCGGCGTCCACGACGTGGTTCGCGGCTCCCGCGCGCCCGAGGTCTACCGCGACCTGGACCGCGAGGGCGAACTGACGCTGCGCGTCCGCCTCAACTACTGGTCGGACCACCTCGACGCACTGGTGGAGGCGGGCCTCCACACCGGCCACGGCACCGACATGGTCGAGGTGGGGGCGATAAAGACCTACACCGACGGGACCATCGGCGGCCGGACGGCGAAACTGAGCGAGCCCTACGACGACGCCGAGGGCGCGGGCGAGTGGGTCGTCCCGCCCGCCGAGTTCCGCGACATCCTCGCGGCCGCCGAGGACGCCGGCTTCCAGGTCGCCGCTCACGCCATCGGCGACGTGGCCGTCGACGCCGTCCTCAACGCGTACGCGTCGTCGGGCCGCGGAGCCCGCCACCGCGTCGAACACCTCGAACTCGCCAGCGACGACGCCGTCGCCCGAATCGCGGACCTCGACGTCGTGGCGTCGGTCCAGCCGAACTTCCTGAAGTGGGGCGGCGACGACGGACTGTACGCCGCGCGCCTCGGCGACCGATGGACCGACGCCAACCGTTTTCGCGCCCTCGCCGACGCCGGTGCGACGCTCGCGTTCGGCAGCGACTGCATGCCGCTTGCCCCCTCTACGGCGTCCACCAGACGGTGAACGCGCCGGTCGAGAGCCAGCGACTCGGCGTGACCGAGGCGCTCCGCGCGTACACGCTCGGGGCGGCCTACGCCGGCTTCGACGAGGGCCGACTCGGGACGATCGAGGCGGGCAAGCGAGCCGATCTCGTGGCCCTCGACCGCTCGCCCTGGGCCCAGCCGGACGCCATCGCCGACCTCGACGTCGCCGTGACCGTCGTCGACGGGCGGCTCGTCTACGACGATCGCTGACGCCGACTTGGCGATACTCGTCACCGTCGGCTGAGGGTCGGAAGCTTGTAGTTCTCGCCGGGCCGACTCCCGGTATGACCTTCTTCGACCGCCTCGGCGACCGCATCGACCGGGTCGACAGCGTCGTCTCCGTCGGTCTCGACCCCGATCCGTCCCGGATCCCCGACTTCCTCGCGGACCGCGATCTGCCGCGGTGGGCGTTCAACCGCCGCGTCATCGACGCTACCCACGAACACGCGGCCGCCTACAAGCCCAACGCCGCCTTCTACGAGGACAGTACGGGGTGGCGCGCGCTGCGAGAGACCATCGCCTACGCCCACGGGAAGGACGTGCCCGTCCTCCTGGATGCCAAGCGAGCCGACATCGGCAACACGAGTCGGCAGTACGCCTCGCTGCTCGACTCGGCCGACGCCATCACCGTCAACCCCTACATGGGTCGCGATTCGCTCGACCCGTTTCTCTCCCGCGAGGACGCGGGCGTGTTCGTCCTCTGTCGCACCTCGAACCCCGGCGGCGCGGACCTCCAGGACCTCGAACTCGCCACCGGCGAACCGGTGTATCGGCGAGTCGCCGCGCTGGCGGACCTCTGGAACGAACACGACAACGTGGGGTTGGTCGTCGGCGCGACGGCCCCCGAGGAACTCGAAACGCTCCGCACCGAGGTGCCGGACCTCCCCTTCCTCGTCCCGGGCGTCGGCGCGCAGGGGGCGACGCCGAGGCGGCCGTCGAGTACGGCCTCGCCGACGGCGTCGGCCTCGTGAACTCCTCGCGGGGCATCATCTTCGCTGGCGAGCAGCGCTCACGGTCGCAGTCCGGGGCCGCGGGCGAGGACGCCTACTTCGGCGCGGCGGGCGCGGCGGCAAAGCGTCTGAAACATCGACTCAATCAGTATCGGTAGGCTCTCGACGTTTACATCTGCGTCGCACAGTCGACACAGAGGCCGACCCTCGCCTCGTAATGTTGCTCACAGACGGCCGCGCCACACCGGTCACAGGTGTATCGCGCCTCGGCGGACTCGCAGATCTGACAGACGCCGGCGAAGCTCATGGGTCGTCGTTCGGTTGCCGACTCCTTTAGCACTCGGCCTGTTCTCGGGCGGGGGCGACCGGACGGGTGCGACCGGGCGAGACGCTTACAAGCCCCGCTTCCGTATCTCCCGCCGTGGACAGGGACGGTCTCGTGCTCGGACTCGCGTCGACGTTCGCCGGCATCACCGTCGTACTGCTGGTGCTGGCGTTCGTGGAGCAGTTGTTCCTGCTGTTCGTCGCGCTCCCGTTCGGCGTGACGACCTACTTCATGTGGCAACACGCGACCGGGCGACTCGAGGAACGGATGTGGTCACGGTCGCGGAAACGGGCGAGCGTGGCCGGCGAACGCGCGACCGGGAACGCGTCGCGCGGTCCGCGTGGCTTCCAGGCCGGGCCGCGCGGAGCGAACGCGCGGGCGGGGCGGCGTACCACGGAGACGTCTCGAACGACCCGGACCGAGGCGTATCGGACGCTCGGACTCGACTCCGGCGCGACGGAGGCGGAGATTCGCCGCGCCTACCGGGCGAAGGTGAAGGAGGTCCACCCCGACGCCGAGTCCGGGGACGAAGAGGCGTTCAAGCGGGTCAACCGCGCCTACGAGACGCTCACCGACTGACGCGCCGGACGACGCTCGCGGACCAGCGCGCCGGACGACGCCGTGTTACCGATACCCACGCGACGGAAAGGATTTTAGCGGGTCATGGCTTATCAAGCCCCATGAGCGCGGACCGGGCTCTCCTCGAAGAGGCCCAGAGCGCGGCGAACGAGAGGGCGGGCGCGTCGAGTTCAAGGAACGACTCTCCCGCGACGTCCACCTCGCGGACGGCCGGATGGAGAGTCTGGCGGCGCAGTTACGCCATCGCGTCCTCTCGGGGGACGGCGAGGCGACGTACGTCGTCGGCGTCACCGACGACGGCCACCTCGCCGGCATCCCAATCGACGACTTCTCCGAATCCATGGACGTGCTCTCGTTGCTCGCCGAGGAGGCCGGTGCGCACATCGAAGACGTCGAGACGTGGAGCGTCGACGGCGTCGCCGGCGACGACTCGTCCGGCGGCGGCATCGTCGGCGTCGCCACCGTCCGCGAGGGCGCGATGCTGGAGACCGACGACTCGCACATCGTCGTCGGCACCGCCGGCCACGTCGACCACGGCAAGAGCACGCTCGTCGGGACGCTCGTCACCGGACAGGCCGACGACGGCGAGGGCAGCACGCGGGGCTTTCTCGACGTCCAACCCCACGAAGTCGAACGCGGCCTGTCGGCCGACCTCTCGTACGCCGTCTACGGCTTCGACGACGGGCCCATCCACGTGGACAACCCCCACCGGAAGGCCGATCGGGCCCGCGTCGTCGAGGAGTCGAATCGCCTCGTCTCCTTCGTCGACACGGTGGGCCACGAACCCTGGCTCCGCACCACTATCCGGGGTCTCGTCGGACAGAAACTCGACTACGGCCTCCTGACCGTCGCGGCCGACGACGGCCCGACGAAGACCACGCGCGAACATCTCGGCATCCTGCTGGCCACGGAACTGCCGACGCTCGTCGCCATCACCAAGGTGGACGCCGTCACCGAGGAGCGCGTCGACGAGGTCGAGCGCGAGGTCGAACGGCTGTTGCGCGACGTGGACAAGACGCCGCTGCTCGTCGAACGCCACGGCGTCGACGCCGCCGTCGAGGAGATCGGTGACGCGGTCGTCCCCGTCCTGCGGACGAGCGCCGTCACGATGCAGGGGCTCGACGACCTCGACGCCCTCTTCGAGCAGCTCCCGAAGACGAACGACCGAGGCGGCGACTTCCGGATGTACATCGACCGCACCTACTCGGTGACGGGCGTCGGTGCCGTCGCCTCGGGCACGGTCAACTCCGGCACCGTCGAAGCGGGCGACGAGTTGCTCCTGGGCCCGATGCCCGACGGCGCGTTCCGCGAGGTCGAGGTCCGCTCCATCGAGATGCATTACCACCGCGTCGACCGGGCGAAAGCCGGTCGCATCGTCGGTATCGCCCTCAAGGGGGTCCGCGAATCGGAGGTCGAACGCGGGATGGTCCTCCTGCCGGGCGACGCCGACCCGACTCCCGTCCGGGAGTTCGAGGCGGAAGTGATGGTGTTGAACCACCCCACGCGAATCGGCACGGGCTACGAACCCGTCGTCCACCTCGAAACCATCAGCGAGGCGGCCGTCTTCCGCCCCGACGGCGACCAGCTCCTCCCGGGCGACAACGGCTCCACCAGCGTCGAGTTCAAATTCCGGCCCTACCTCGTCGAGGAAGGGCAGCGGTTCGTCTTCCGCGAGGGCCGGAGCAAGGGCGTCGGCACCGTCACCGACGTGACGCCGGCGGACTGACGCCGGCGGACTGACGCCGGCGGTCGGAGAACGCCCGCTCTCCCGTCGACAGGCGTTTGTCGCCGCTGGCCCAATGCCCGACGATGCGACGCCTCGTCACCCGTTCGCTGATGGCCGTGACGGGGGCGGCGATGCTCTTCGTCTACGCCGTCGCCGCCCTCGCGGTCTATCGACTGGTGTTGTTCCTCTGGCGACAGCGCCCCGACCCCGTGACGACGGCGGTCGTCGTCGTCGGCCTCTCGCTCACCTTCGGCTACGTGAGCTACCGCCTCGGGACGGCGCGCATCCTCTCGGCGCTGGACGCGACGGAGCTCTCGCGCACCCGTGCCGCCGGTTTCTACGACCGGATCGACGCCCTCACCGACGAGATGGACGTCGACGCGCCGCGAGTGCTCGTCGCGCGGATGCAGTCGCCGAACGCGCTGTCGCTCGGCGGCCCGAGCGAGGGCGACGTCGTCCTCGACGACTCGCTGTTCCGGCTGCTCGACGCGGACGAACTCGAAGCCATCGTCGCTCACGAACTCGCGCACCTCGAACGCCGCGACAGCCTCGTCAAGACGCTCGGCTACTCGCTTTCCCAGACCGTCGTCGGCCTGTTCGTCCTCCTGCTGTTGCCCGTGACGGTCATCCTGACGGGCTTCGCCCGGGGGTTGACGTATCTCCGCGGCGGCGACCCGGCGGACCTCCGGCGCATCACGGCGCGCGTCCAGACGGCCGTCGCCGGCGTGGTCGTCCTCCTCCTGTTCGTCTTCACGTTCGCCCTGCAGGCGTACTCGCGACGGCGGGAGTACGCGGCCGACCGGCGCGCCGCCGACGTGACGGGCGACCCGCTCGCGCTGGCGCGGGCGCTGGCGAAGATTCGGCGCGCGTCCACGCCGGGCGGCCTGCTCTCGATGCTCTACATCCACGGCGAGGAGGAGGGGACGCTCACCAGACTGCTCGCCTCGCATCCCCCGATGGAGGAGCGCATCGAGCGACTCGCCGACCGGGCCGAGGAGCGTCGCGGGCAACCGGTCCGAATCGCCGTGGAGTGACGATCAGGCCCGCCGGTACCGGCCGTCGGCCGTCCGCTCTACCGCTCCAAGCAGCGTCAACCAGTCGAGCACGCGCTCCACCCGTTCGCGCCAGACGTCCTCCCACTCCGTCGGATTCTTGTAATGTTCCCACGTCGGCACTCGCTCCTTGAACCGCTCGAACGCCTCGTCGGCGCTGAGCGCGCCGTCCGCTTCCAGCGCGTCAGCACCTCGCTCGCGCCGAAGACGCGGTCGACGAACGCCTCGCGGACGGCCTCGCGCGTCGGATCGACGTCCGTTCGCCTGAACCCCGACTCCGTCTCCTCTGCGAGACGAAGCGCCCGGAGGAAGGTGAGCCACGTCCGGGCGATGTCGCGCGAGGGGAAGTCGAGTCGGCGCATCAGGCGGGCACAGCAGTCGTCCTCGGTGTCGGGGATGAGCGGGACGGCGCGCTGTGCGTCCGCGACGAACTCGAGCGAGTCGGGCGGTTTGGGGACGAGTTTGAACCTCACAGCCCGAACGAGGTTTCGAGGACGGCGTCGTTCGTCTCGCCGAGGACGTGCGTCGGGCCGTCGACGACATCCACCGTCACCTGCGCGGGCGCGAAGACGGTCTCCGGGATCTCGTAGAAATCCCAGTCGGCGTCGGCGAAGATCTCCTCGAACGGCGTGCCGTACTCGGCGGTGGCGGCGGACGGAAGTTCCTCGAAGTGGTCGAACTCCTCGCGCACCTGCAGGTAGACCTGCCCGCCGTAGGCGACGGCGTCGTTCGTCCGGCCCATCGCCACGCTCTCGTCGTAGCTGACGGGCGCGAGGGCGCGCTCCCGTTCACCGAGAGGACGTCGCGCGGATCGTAGCCGAGTTCGAACAGGCGGAAGACGGCGAGTTCGGCCGCCCGCGCCGCCGCCGTGACGCTCCCGGCGGTCGACCCCGTGGCGTACGTCGGCAGGAAGACGCCGCTCGGGGCGACGTCCGCCTTCTCGGCGACGTGTTCGGCCACCTCGTCGCCCGGGAGTTCGATCGACTCGACGGCGAGGACGGTCAGGTCGAACTCGTCGTAGTAGCCGACGGCTTCGAACTCCGCCTCCTCGCCGACCAGCGCGCGCGCCGGGCCGCTCCCGAGGCCGTCGAACGTCTCGAAGGCGAGTTCCCACCCCGCCTTCTGCGAACAGAGGAGCGCGAGCGCCGGGTGGTCCGTCGACAGCTCGACGTGCGGGAGGGCGCGCCCGCCACCTCGTCCATCCGCGTCTGTACCGTCGCCAGCCCGGCCGTCTGAATCTCGACGAGCAACAGGCCCGCCTCGACGCCGCCGTCGGCCTCGACGCCGAAGTCGAGCACCGTCGCCTCGGAGTCGAGTTCGTAGGCACCGACGTTGAGTTCGTCAGCGAAGTCGAGGGCCTCGTCCACCAACTCGACGGCCATCCGGTTGATGCTGTCCATGCCGACGCCTTGGGCGGGTTCGGATAAAGGGTTTGGCAGTCGTTACTCGCGCCGCGCCTCCCGCCCCAGCTCCCGCTCAACGGCTTCGACTTTCTCCCGTGCTCGCTCGTCGACGGTGCGCTTGTCGTCGATCTTGAGGAACGTGCTCACTCTATCCGCGTCCACCGACTCGTGTGCGGCGGCGACGGCGTCCAGCAGAGTGTCGACGTCGTCCGCTTCGATCACGGTGCCCATCGGATTGGTCTCGTACGAGACGTCGAAATCGTCGAGCGCAGCGACGGCGTCCGCCACGTCCGCGGCCATGCTCCCTTCGACGACGGGCGCGACGCTGAGGAGTGCGACGACTGTCATGTCGGACCGATGTGCTCGGAGGAAGGTATAACCGCCGGCCCGCCGACGCTCCCTGCATGTCGTGGCGACTGCTCAAGAAGCCGTACGAAGTCGTTCCGAACGTGTACGATATCACGACGCGCCGGGAGTGGGGGCGGCGCTACCGCTGTTATCTCGTCGACGGCGACGCGCCGACGCTCGTCGACACCTGTCACGACGAGGACGGGCCGAAGGCGACGCTCTTCGAGGGTCTCGACGAACTGGGCGTCGAACCCGAACGGCTGTTCGTCACGCACGGCGACGGTGACCACGTCGGCGGGTTCGACGCCGTCGTCGACCGCTACGGCGTCGAGACGTGGATGCCGGCGGAAACCGAGGCGGAGACGGCACGCGAACCGGACCACCGCTACGGTGACGGCGACCGGTTCGGTGGCTTCGAGGCCGTCCACGTCCCCGGCCACGAAGCCGACAGTTACGCCCTCGTGAACGAGGACGACGGCTTCGCCGTCCTCGGGGATACCGTCGTCGGCGCGGACGTTCGCGGCCTGCCGGCGGGCTACTTCTCCGTCCACGGCGAGACGTACACCGACGACCCCCGAGCGGCCGAACGGAACCTCTCGAAACTCACGGCCTACGACTTCGAGGCCGGCCTCGTCTTCCACGGCTCGTCCGTACTGGAGGCTGCGAGCGGGAAAATCGAGGCCTACGTCGACGGGCCGAAGCGGGACCGGTAGGTCACTCCTCGACGCGAACCACGGACGGGGCGTCGTCCAGAACGAGTCGGAGTTCGTCCCCCTCACACTCGACGGTGACCGAGGCCCGCCACGGATCCTCCGAGACGACGGTCGTCCGCTCGTCCGTCGAGGCGAACGCCATCGTCCAGAGCAACTTCTCGGAGACGTCGACGCCGTGGTCGTAGAAAAACGACACGACGGCCGGGTGCGAGACGACGAGGCCGCCCAGTCGCGTGTAGACCGAGCCGTCACACGTTTCACACGAGTGCAACACGCGATGCTGGATTGCAGGATTGTCTCGGAGCGGCATCTCGGCGTCCGGCGGGAGGACCCGCGAGGTGAGACGAGCACAACACCACGGACAGACGCCCTTGGCCATCGCGCCGATCTCGCGCTGGATGCGGTCGTTCGCCGCGTGGAGGAGTTCGGTCTTCGATCGGTCGATGACCGTGCTCGGCGGGACGAAATACTTGTAACATTGTGCGTCACAGTCGGGACAGCGGACGTGGAACATGCTGTCGCGGTAGGCCGCCGCCTGTCGCGTCCCGCACACGTGACAGGACGACGATAGCTCGAACCGCTCGACCTGGACGCGTTCGGTGAACGTCCCGGTCTTGATCGACTGATAGACGCGCTTGCCGGCGTAGCGCAGCCGGTAGCCGTCGTCGGTATCTTCGACGAAGTGTCCGAGCAGCTGCTGGAGGTGGTAGTTGAACCGGCCGCTACCCGAGACGTCCGCTCGCTGCCGGAGCTCCGAGAACGTCAGCGTCTCGGGTACGCCGGGCTCGGAGGCGTCGCCGAGAGCGCGCAGGATTTTGATGCGCGTCCGGTCTGCCAGCAGCGTGAAGGCATCGTCGGGGGAGAGCGATTCGCCTCGCCCCGAATCCACGTCGTCGGTCATCGCCGGGCTCGTTAACCGTGCATCCGTCTCCCACATAGCTCTTTGCGTTCTCTCTGTCCGCCGAACGAAGCATGGTGAATCACGGCAGGGGTTTATCCGACAGTGCGTAAGTAACCGAAAAGGATGTCGGACACTGCCATCAGGTACCTCGTGGGGTCGGACAACCGGCGTCGAGTGCTCGCCGCCCTTCGCGCGGACGGACCGCTCACTCGGCGCGACCTCGAAGATCGGATCGCGGCGTCGAGACGCACCGTCAAACGGACGCTCGGCGAGCTGGAGGACCGCGGCTGGATCAGACCGGTGGGCGAGGGGTACGACGCGACGGCGCTCGGCGTCTCCGTGCTCGACGCACTCGATGGCGCACTCGACAGAGTCGACCTCGCGACCCGGTTCGCGCCGCTTCTCAGCCACGTCCCGGGCGACGCCGTCGACCTGGACGTCGGGGGCCTCGCGGACGCGACGCTCGTTAGCCCGACCGAGGGGAACCCGTACGCGGCCATGCACCGGCTTCACGAACTCCGCACTGGCGCTGCGTACGTCCGGGAACTCGCGCCGACGCCCTGTCTCGACGGCGTCGAGCAACTCACCGAACGGATCGGCTCGGCGGACGATCCGCCGGACGTCGAAGCCGTCGTCGAAGCGGCCGCCCTCGACGCTGTCGACTCCTCCTCGGACGTCCGGGCGGAACTGGAGGCGCTCGCGACCGCCGAGACGGCCGACGTCCGCACCTGCGATCAGGCGATCCCGGTCGTTCTCGGCGTGTACGACGAGACGGCCGTCATCGGCGCGCTGGACGACGACGGGATCTTGGTCGCCCTGGCCGAAACGACCGACCCCGCCGTCCGCGACTGGGTCGTCGACGAGTATCGATCCTACCGCCAGCAGTCGACGCCCTTCGACGCCTGACGTTGCGGTCGAGTGCACTTTCGCCCCGCGTTCGCTATCCTGATGCAACCGTCTGGTGACGTTCGACGTGACTCCCGACGTCGCGTCGACGTGTCACAGCAGTTAAGCTGATCCGGGACGACAGCCAGTTCATGGTGAGCTCGCCGTGCGTCGATGTCTGTGAGGTCGAGGACGGGGTCTGTGTCGCCTGTAACCGCACGCTGGCGGACATCGCGACGTGGGCGAGCATGACCGAGGCGGAGCGGCGCGAGCGGATGCGCGAACTCGACGGATGACTGCGTACCCGTTGTGTGTCGTGGCCGACGCCGCGCTCGGACTCCTCGCGGATGAGCGCCCGCCGGGAAAGGACCCTCGGGTAATCGGTGGCATCGGACCGGTAAGTGATTCGCGACGTGCTGACTGACCGACTCCAGACCCCACGTGCTGATTAACCGACTCCAACCCATCTTCTCGAGGCGATCTAACACTGCTGCATCGGCTTCGCCCAGTAATCGACACTCCCGTTGTTGAGCAGTGAGAACCGTACACCGACGCAGTTCTCGTCCCCGTCGACGACGTCCGTTGTATCCACCTGACGGGATTCTCCACTCATATCTGCACGGACGACGTATCGCCCGGTTCCGTCGACGGGATTGTCCACGTGGATATTCGCCGTGTCGGGTTCCGTCCCTAACTCGTACGATTCGGAGAAGACTATCTCACCGTCGTCCTCCACGACCACGTCGACCTCGTACGGTTCGTCCCGGTCGTTCAGCAGCCAAATCCACGCGAGCCTCGGGTTCTTCGATTGCGGGGAACTAAACCCGAGACAGCCCGCACTGGCGACCACAGTACAAACCGAGAGGAGGGCTTGGCGACGCTTCACACCTCACCCCCACGGTGCTGTCGGTAAGTATCTTGTCTGTACCTGTTTTCCTATGTAGCCAGACTGATTTTCGCCCTCCGGTGACTCGTCTCTCAATAGATGACTTGTCGTTCGAGTTCGTCGGAGATCTCCTCCTGTCGCTCCCGCACGGCTTCGAGAAGGCGCAGTACCGCATCGAGGTCGGCGTCGTCCTCAGCGTCGATCGCCTCGCTCGTCGGTTTGCGTCGGCAGAACTGCGCTGGCCGGGATTTGAACCCGGGTTGTGACCATGGCAAGGTCACGTGATACCACTACACTACCAGCGCCCTGTTGCAGTTCACTGTAACCGCCGATTCATCCTTAAGAGTTCCGACTTCACCATGAAACCGCCCGCCAGCGTGGTACCGTCACCCACGAGAACCGCCGGCACGACCCCGCCGTCCGACGGTGTGTCAGGCTCTCGCAGTCGCTCGGATGATTCGCTACCCTTTTTACCGAGGGTTCGGTAGCATTGGCACAGTCTAGTGACGAGACGAGGAAGGGCCCCGGCATGACACTCAGCGTACTCGTGCCGTCTTCGCTCGTCCGGGAAGCCGAGGACAAACGCGAGGCGACTCGCAAACTCGGTTACGTCGCCCGCGCGGCGGCGGTGTTCCGGGCGGACAGGCTCGTCGTCTTCCGCGACGTGGAAGGCGAACGGCGCTGGGGAGGCGGGTTCGTCGAAACCGTGCTTCGGTACGCCGCGACGCCGCCCTACCTCCGAAAGGAGGTGTGGGGGACGCGGGACGAACTGGAGTACGTCGGTGTCCTGCCGCCCCTCCGCGTCTCGACACAGACCGGCTCCGGATCGAACGGTCCGGGGTCGTTAAGACAGGGAATCGTGACCGAGGTCGGACCTGACGGCCGCGTTCGGGTCAATTGCGGACTGCAACACCCGATCTCCCTCCTCCCCCTGACGGGGTGGAGCCAACCGAGGGAGAGCGCGTCGCCATCAGGATCTCTTCGCGAGAACCGGTCCGTGCGCGACTCGTCGACGAGCCCCTCCCGGGGTTCGCCGTCGACCGCGCGGACCTGCCGGAAGCGCTGTCCCGCCCCGACGCGGGCGTTCGCATCGCAACCTCCCGTTTCGGGGCGGCGCTCTCGGTCGGTCGATTGACCGATCTGGCGGGGCGTACCGTCGGCGACGTGACCGTCGCCTTCGGCGCGCCCGAACGTGGCCTTCCGGCCATCCTCGACGTGGCTGTCGAGGACGTCCCCGACGACTGGGACGAGACAGTCGAACCCTCGAACGATCCGGGGTTCGACCTCTGGCTGAATACGATTCCGCGACAGGGCAGCGAGGTGGTGCGAACCGAAGAAGCGATGTTCGCCTCCCTCGCGACCCTGACACTCACGGAGTAAATCCATGCCACAACCAAGCAGACCACGAAAAGGCTCGATGGGCTTCAGCCCGCGTAAGCGCGCGGAGAAGGAAGTCCCGCGCATCAAGTCGTGGCCCGACGACGACGGCGCACCCGCGCTACAGGGTTTTGCCGGCTACAAGGCCGGAATGACCCACGTCGTCATGGTCAACGACGAGTCGAACTCCCCCGCGAGGGGATGGAGGAGTCGGTTCCGGTGACCGTCGTCGAGACGCCACCGATGCGGGCCGTCGCGCTCCGAGCCTACGAACAGACGCCGTACGGCCAGAAGCCGCGCACAGAAGTCTGGACCGGCGAGTTCCACGAGGAACTCGACCGCGTGCTGGACCTGCCGGCGGAAGACACCTTCGAGGACGACGCCGCTGACCTGCGCGCCGCCGTCGAGGCGGGCGAGGTCGACGACCTGCGCGTCATCACGCACACGGTCCCGAGCGAACTGGCCAACGTCCCGAAGAAGAAACCCGACGTGATGGAGACCCGGGTCGGCGGCGGCTCCCTGCTGGAGCGCGCCGACTTCGCGCTCGAACTCGTCGGCGACGGTGGCGAGCACTCGATGTCCGACGTCTTCCGCGCGGGCGAGTATCTCGACGCCGCCGGCGTCACGAAAGGGAAAGGGACGCAGGGTCCCGTCAAGCGCTGGGGCGTCCAGAAACGCAAGGGCAAACACGCCCGGCAGGGCTGGCGTCGCCGCATCGGCAACCTCGGCCCGTGGAACCCCAGCCGCGTCCGCTCGACGGTCCCCCAGCAGGGCCAGACCGGCTACCACCAGCGGACCGAACTCAACAAACGACTCATCGACATCGGCGACGGCGACGACGCCACAGTCGAGGGCGGCTTCGTCAACTACGGCGAGGTCGATGGGCCGTACGCGCTGGTCAAGGGCTCGTTGCCGGGTCCCAACAAGCGCGTCCTGCGGTTCCGACCGGCCATCCGGCCGAAAGACCAACCGCGCCTCGATCCCGAGGTGCGTTTCGTCTCGACTGCATCGAATCAGGGCTAACTCATGCAAGCAACAGTACGAGACCTGAACGGCGAGGACGCGGGCACCGTAGACCTGCCCGAGGTCTTCGAGACGCCCTATCGGCCGGACCTCATCCGGCGGGCCGTCCTCGCCGCCCAGGCAAACCGAAAGCAGGCGTACGGTGCCGACCCCAACGCCGGGCTGCGAACCCCGGCCGAATCCTTCGGTAGCGGCCGCGGCATGGCCCACGTCCCCCGCGAGAACGGACGTGCCCGCCGCGTTCCGCAGGCCGTCAAAGGCCGTCGGGCTCACCCCCGAAAGCCGAGAAGGACCAGGGGAAGGGAATCAACGACAAGGAGCGCAAACTCGCCACGCGGTCGGCCATCGCGGCCACCGCCGACGCGGAGATCGTCGCCGAACGCGGTCACCGCTTCGACGACGACCTCGAACTCCCGCTGGTCGTCGCCGACGACTTCGAGGACCTCGTGAAGACACAGGACGTCGTCGACGTCCTCGAAGCGGTCGGCGTCGACGCCGACGTCGAACGCGCGGACGAGCGCACGGTCAGGGCCGGCCAGGGTAAGACCCGCGGTCGCAAGTACAAGCGCCCCAAGTCGATCCTCTTCGTGACGAGCGAGGAACCGTCGACGGCGGCCCGCAACCTCGCGGGTGCCGACGTCGCCACGGCCTCGGAAGTGAACGCCGAGGACCTCGCGCCCGGCACGCACGCGGGTCGACTCACGCTGTGGACCGAGAGCGCGCTCGCGGAGGTGGCCGAGCGATGAGTTCGGTCATCGAACATCCGCTCGTGACCGAGAAGGCGATGAACCAGATGGACTTCGACAACAAACTCCAGTTCGTCGTCTCGCTCGACGCGGAAAAGCCCGACGTCGCCGACGAGGTGTCCGAGCGCTACGACGTCACCGTCGAGGACGTCCACACGATGGTCACGGCGAAGGGGAAAAAGAAGGCCATCGTCACGCTCAGCGAAGCCGACGACGCACAGGAAGTCGCTTCCCGAATCGGGGTGTTCTAATCAATGGGACGTAGAATTCAGGGCCAACGTCGCGGTCGCGGATCGCCCACGTTCAGGGCACCGAGCCACCGCTACAAGGCCGAACTATCGCACAAGAAAGACGAGGAGAAAGACACGGTCTCGGGTACGGTCGTCGACATCGAACACGACCCCGCCCGGTCCGCACCGATCGCGGCCGTGCAGTTCGAGGACGGCGACCAGCGTCTCGTCCTCGCGCCCGAAGGCATCAGCGTCGGTGAGAACATCCAGGTCGGCGTCTCGGCGGAGATCAAGCCGGGGAACACGCTCCCCCTGGCCGAGATTCCGGAGGGGGTCCCGGTCTGTAACGTCGAACGCCAGCCGGGCGACGGCGGGAAGTTCGCCCGCGCGTCCGGGACGAGCGCGCAGTTGCTCACCCACGACCGCAAGGTCGCGGTCGTGAAACTGCCCAGCGGCGAAGTCAAGCGGCTCAGCCCGGACTGTCGGGCCACCATCGGCGTCGTCGCTGGCGGCGGTCGGACCGAGAAGCCGTTCGTCAAGGCCGGCAAGAAACACCACAAGATGAAGGCTCGCGGTATCAAGTGGCCCCGAGTACGGGGTGTGGCGATGAACGCGGTCGACCACCCGTTCGGCGGTGGCGGCCGTCAACACCCCGGCCAACCGAAGTCCGTCTCGCGGGACGCCCCGCCGGGACGCAAGGTCGGTGACATCGCCTCCAAGCGCACCGGACGAGGTGGCAACAAATGAGTTCAGAGTACCGAACCGGCCGCGAAGGTGAGTTCACCTACCGCGGTCACACGCTCGACGAGCTGCAGGAGATGGAGCTCGACGAAGTCGCGGAACTGCTTCCCGCGCGGATGCGGCGAACTATCGACCGGGGCCTGTCGGTCGAGCACCAGAAACTGCTCGACGACGCCCGCGAATCGACGGCCGAGGAGACGGCGAACGAGCCGCTTCGGACCCACCTCCGGGACATGCCAATCATCCCCGAGTTCGTGGGGCTGACCTTCGCCGTCTACAACGGTCAGGAGTTCGAACGCGTCGAGGTCGAACCCGAGATGATCGGCCACTACCTCGGCGAGTTCCAGTTGACCCGGACGTCGGTCGAGCACGGGCAGGCCGGCATCGGCGCGACCCGGTCTTCGAAGTTCGTGCCACTCAAATAACCCATGGGAATCAACTACAGCGTCGAGGCCGACCCGGAGACCACCGCCAAGGCGATGCTCCGCGACCGGCCCATCAGCATCAAGCACAGCAAGGCCATCGCCCGCCAGCTCAAAGGCATGACCGTCGACGACGCAGAGGAGTACCTCCAGGCAGTGATCGACGGCGAGCGGTCGGTGCCGTTCAAACAGCACAACTCCGGCGTCGGTCACCGGAGCGACATCGACGGCTGGGATGCCGGTCGCTACCCGGAGAAGGCCAGCGAGGACTTCCTCAAACTGCTGGAGAACGCCAAACACAACGCCGACGAGCAGGGCTTCGACGGCGAGTCGATGGAGATTCTTCACGTCGCCGCCCACAAGGTCGGCGAACGACAGGGGCGCAAGCCCCGCGCGTTCGGCAGTGCCGACCCGTGGAACACCACGCTCTGTGACGTCGAACTCGTCATCGAGGAGGTCGAGGCGTAATGGCTGACGAACACGAGTTCATCGAGAACGGCCTCCAGCGCTCGCAGATCGACGAGTTCTTCGCGGACGAACTCGGCCGCGCGGGCTACGGCGGCATGGACGTCGCCAAGACCCCGATGGGGACCCAGATCGTCCTCAAAGCCGAGAAGCCCGGGATGGTCATCGGCAAGGGCGGGAAGAACATCCGCAAGGTCACCCGGGAACTCGAGGAGCGATTCGACCTGGACGACCCGCAGATCGACGTTCAGGAGGTCGACGAACCCGACCTGAACGCTCGCATCGTCGCGGACCGCCTCGCCAACGCCCTCGAACGTGGCTGGTACTTCCGCAAGGCCGGCCACACGACCATCGACCGCATCATGGAATCCGGCGCGCTCGGTGCCGAGATCGTCCTCAGCGGGAAGGTCACGGGCGCACGCTCGCGCATCGAGAAGTTCAACCGCGGCTACATCAAGCACAACGGCGAACCCGCCGAGGAGATCGTCGACGAGGGACAGGCGACGGCCGTGATGAAACTCGGCACCATCGGCGTGACGGTGAAGATCATCCCGCCGGGAGCCGAACTCCCCGACGACTTCACGGTCGCCGAGGACGCGGACGTCGAGGCCGTCGAACAGGCCGAAACCGGCGGTGGCGTCGAGGAACTCCTCGAGGAAGAGCCCGAGGAGATTCCGGACGTCGGCGAAGGCGAGGAAGTCGAAGTCCCGACCGAGGGCCCCGAAGACGTCATCGACGAGGAGATCGACGAAGAAGTCGTCGAGGAAGTCGTCGAAGAGACGAGCGCCCAGGTCGACACGACCGACGACGAGAGCGGTCCGACCGACGTGTCCCCCGAGGAACCGGTCGCGACGGCGACGCCCGAGGAGGGCATCGAGGACGTCGAGGAACTCGACGAGGACATTGAGGAAGAAGCCGCGGACCTCGTCGAGGAGATGGAAGAGGAAGCCGAACCCGGAATCGACGTCGACGAAGAGGAGACGGAGGAGTAACCGATGGCGATACTCTACCCCGCGGAGATCCGTGACATGACGCCCGCCGAACGCGAGGCCGAACTCGAGGAACTCGAAACGGAGTTGCTCAACGCGAAGGCCGTACAGGCGGCGGGTGGCGCGCCGGAGAACCCCGGCCGCGTCAGCGAACTCAAGCGCACGATCGCACGCGTCAAGACGATCCAGCGCGAAGAAGGCGACATCGAATAATGCCCCTGACACCCGAGACCCTCACGCGACACGAACTCGTCGGCCTGCACGCGCGGGTCGCCGACGCGACCAACCCCGACCTCATCGGGGTGAGCGGCCGCGTCGTCAGCGAGACGGAGCGGACGCTGTCGCTCGACGACGGCTCTCGGGTGCGACAGGTGCCGAAACGAGGGGCAACCCTCGAATTCCGACTCGACGCGCCCACAGATGAAGCCGCCGGAGCCGGGAAGGCTCCGGGGACTCCGTCCGAACTCCCGTCGGAAACTCCCGGCGTTCGCGCCGGGCAGTCTGGCGGTTGCGAGGGCGAAGCCTACGTTACGGTGGATGGCGCACGACTGCTCTCACGACCCGCCTTGCGAACCGAGAAGGCAGGTGACTCTACATGGCGATAGGACTGAACGTAACGGAACCGGAGGAAGCCTGTTCCGACCAGAACTGTCCGTTCCACGGAAGTCTCTCCGTGCGCGGCCAGCTGCTGGAAGGCACAGTAGCCTCCACAGATATGGCGAAAACGGTCGTCGTCGAGCGCGAGTACGACGTACGCGTGCCCAAGTACGACCGTTTCATGAAACGACGAAGCCGGATTTCGGCCCACGCACCCCCGTGCCTGGGTCTGGAGGAAGGAGACACGGTCCGCGTCGCGGAGACGCGGCCGCTGTCGAAGACCAAATCGCACGTGGTAGTCGAGATCGTCGGAGGTGACGAGTGATGGAGGCGCTGAAGGCCGACGTCACGCGTGGCCTCGCGAAAGGCTCGCTCGTCACGTGCGCGGACAACACCGGGGCCCGGGAGCTGAAAATCATCAGCGTCTCGGGCTACTCGGGGACGAAGAACCGACACCCCAAAGCGGGAATCGGCGACAAAGTGACCGTCTCGGTCACGAAAGGCACACCGGAGATGCGCCGCCAGGTACTGGAGGCCGTCGTCGTCCGGCAGCGCAAGCCGATTCGTCGGCCCGGCGGAACGCGCGTCAAGTTCGAGGACAACGCAGCCGTCATCATCGACGACCTGCAGGAGCCTCGCGGGACCGAGATCAAGGGTCCCGTCGCGCGTGAAGTCGCCGAACGCTTCGGGAGCATCGCGAGCACGGCTACGATGATCGTATGACTCGACAGCCACGCAAACAGCGAAATCAGCGGGACAACGCGCCCCTGCACGAACGGCAAAAGTTCGTTCGCGCCACGTTCGCGGACGATCTCCGCGAGGAGTACGACCAGCGAAACGTCCGCGTCAACGCGGGCGACACGGTCGAAGTGCTGCGCGGCGACTTCGCCGGCACGGAAGGCGAAGTGCTCGAAGTGGACCTCAAAGACGAGGTGCTCCACGTCGAGGACGTCACCGTCGAGAAGGCAGACGGCGAGGAGGTGCCGCGTCCACTCGACGCGAGCAACGTCCGCGTCGTCGAACTCGACCTCGAAGACGACCGCCGGCAGGAGAGATTGGAGGCGGATAACGAATGACGCGACATCAGAAACGACTCTCAGTACCGAAATCCTGGCCGGTCGAGCGCAAGACCGCCACGTTCACGGTCAAGGCCGGTGCCGGCCCGCACGGCGAGGCGGGGTTCCCCTGCTCGTCGTCCTGCGGGACGTCCTCGGCCACGTGGACTCGAAGAAGGAGGCGCGCTACGCCCTCAATCAGGGCACCGTCCTGATCAACGGCGACGCCGCCAGCGACGAACGCCGGCCCATCGGGATGTTCGACATCCTCGCCTTCACCGAACGCGAGGAGTACTACCGCGTCTTCCCGGACGAGGGCGGTCGGCTCGCTCTGACGCCCATCGACGCGGCGGCGGCGGACAGCCGCCTCGGCAAGGTCGTCGGCAAACAGCAGGTCTCGGGCGACGCGTTCCAGTTGACGCTCCACGACGGCGCGACCCTTCGCGTCGGCGCGGACGCCGACTACACGCCCGGCGACTCGCTCGTCGTCGACAACGAGACCAAGGAGATCGTCGCGCACTTCCCCTACGAGGAAGGCGCGCTGGTGACGGCCGTCGCCGGCACGCACGCCGGCGAGATCGGGACGATCGAGGAGATCACCGTCACGCCGGGTAGCGGCGACAACGCCGTGACCGTCTCCCAGGACGAGGGCGACGGCTTCGAGACCATCGAAGAGTACGTCGTCGTCATCGACGAGAACTTCACGGGAGGTGCCGACGACGAGTCGGCAGCACGTCGGACCGAGTCCGACGGAGGTGACGAGGCATGAGCGAGAGCGAAGCCGACTCCGACTTCCACGAGATGCGCGAACCGAGCATCGACAAAGTCGTCGTCCACATGGGCGTCGGCGAGGGCGGGCGCGAACTCGCGGACGCCGAGGACATCCTCGAAAGCGTCACGGGCCAGCAGAGCGTCCGCACGTCGGCGAAACGAACCATCGCGGAGTTCGGCATCCGCCAGGGCGACCCCATCGGTGCGAAAGTCACCTTGCGCGGCGACGACGCCCGCGAGTTCCTCGAGACGGCGCTGACGATCGTGGACCTCTCCCGATCGCAGTTCGACGACACCGGGAACTTCAGTTTCGGCGTCACCGAACACACGGAGTTCCCGAGTCAGGAGTACGATCCGAACGTCGGTATCTACGGACTGGACGTGACGGTGAATCTCGTCCGGCCCGGATACCGAGTGACCAAGCGCGAGAAGGCTTCCAGGGCAATTCCGGCCCGTCACCGGTTGTCCGTCGACGACGCCGTCCGATTCCTCGAGGCCAACTTCGACGTGGAGGTGAACGAATGAGCGAAAGCGAGAGCGAAAGTGAAAGCGAGAGCGACGTGACGGGAGAGCACGCCACGCGCCGGACCGACGAGCGCCATCAGTGCCGCCGGTGTGGTCGCGAACAGGGGCTCGTCGGCAAGTACGACATCTTCCTCTGTCGGCAGTGCTTCCGCGAAGTCGCCCGCGAGATGGGATTCAAGAAGTATCGATAACTATGGCAGGCAACGATCCACTGGTGGACGCGCTCTCCGGGTTGAACAACTCAGAGAGCGTCGGCCACCTGTCGCATACGGTACAGCCCGCCTCGAACATCATCGGCTCCGTCCTCGAAGTCTTCTACGACCGCGGATACGTCGACGGCTTCGAGTTCGTCGAAGACGGCAAGGCCGGAAAGTTCGAGGTCGAACTGAAAGGCGCGATCAACGAGTGTGGCGCGGTCAAGCCCCGCTACTCGGCGGGCGCAGACGAGTTCGAGAAATGGGAGAAGCGGATGCTCCCCGCCCGCGACTACGGGGCGCTCATCGTCACGACCAGCCACGGCGTCATGAGCCACTACGAGGCCCGCGAACAGGGCATCGGTGGCCAGGTCATCGCGTACGTCTACTAACAATGAACCGAGTAGAAATCGACATACCGGACGACGTCACAGCCGAGGTCGACCACCTCGAACTCACCGTATCCGGGCCGAACGGGAGCGTCACGCGACGCCTCTGGTACCCGGACGTCGCGGTGAGCGTGGAGGACGACAGCGTGGTCATCGAGGCCGACGCCGAGGACGCGAAGACGAACGCGACCGTCGGCACCTTCGAGAGCCACGTCGAGAACATGATCTACGGCGTCACCGAGGGCTGGGAGTACAAGATGGAAGTCTTCTACGCCCACTTCCCGATGCAGGTCGACGTGCAGGGTGACGAAGTGGTCATCGAGAACTTCCTCGGCGAGAAAGCGCCGCGACGCGCGGACGTTCGCGGCGACACCGAAGTACAGGTCGACGGCGAGGAACTGACCCTCTCGGGCCCCGACAAGGAGGCCGTCGGTCAGACCGCCGCCGACATCGAACAACTGACGCGCGTCAAGGACAAGGACACCCGCGTCTTCCAGGACGGCGTCTACATCACCGAGAAACCGCAAGCAGGTGGTGCCTAAATGAGCGACGAAGAACCGCAAGAACTCGAAGACATCGGCGGCGTCGGTCCCTCGAAGGCCGAAGCGCTCCGCGATGCGGGCTACGAGACGGTCGAGGACCTCCAGGCGTCGAGCCAGTCCGAACTGGCAGACGTCGAGGGAATCGGCAACGCGCTCGCGGCCCGGATCAAAGCGGAGGTCGGCGGCCTCGAAGTCACCGAGGAGACCGAAGCCGAAATCGAAGAAGAAGAGCCGGAAGAAGCGGCGGAGGAAGCGGAAGTGGAGACGGAACTCCGCCCCCGCGGCCACGCCGACAAGACGCCGGAGCTGGACGAGGAGACCGCCCGCGCGCTGGCGCAGAAACACCGCGAGGGCAAACCCCAGTTCAACCGGCAGGACTACCACAAGAAAAAGCGGACGCCCACCTCGTGGCGCAAGCCACGGGGCAACCTCTCGAAGCAGCGCCGCGGCATCAAGGGGAAAGGCGACACGGTCGAGGCGGGCTTTCGCTCGCCGACGGCCGCCCGTGGCCTGCACCCGAGCGGCTTCGAGGAAGTCCGCGTCCACAACGTCGACGACCTCGACGGCGTCGACGGCGACCGGCAGGCCGTTCGCATCGCCAGCAAGGTCGGCGCTCGCAAACGCGAGCGTATCGAAGAGGTCGCCGAGGAACGCGAGATTCGCGTCCTCAACCCGACCTACGTCGAAGTGGAGGTCGAACAATGACTGACCTCGGAGCACAGAAACGACTCGCCGCCGACGTCCTCGACGTCGGCGAAGACCGCGTCTGGATGGACCCGGACGCACAGGCAGAGATCGCCGAGGCGATCACCCGCGAGGACATCCGCGACCTCGTCCAATCCGGACAGATCCGGGCCGAGGACGCCAAGGGGAACTCGCGTGGCCGTGCCCGCGAACGCGACGCGAAGCGTTCGTACGGCCACCAGAAGGAGCCGGCACCCGCCGCGGGAAGGCCGGCGCTCGGCAGAACGAAAAAGACGACTGGGCGAGCCGAATCCGCGCCCAGCGGCGTCGTCTGCGCGAACTCCGCGACGACGGCCCGCTCGACCGCTCGCAGTACCGCGAGCTTTACAACAAAGCCAGCGGTGGCGAGTTCGACAGCGTGGCTCGGCTCGAAGCGTTCATCGAAAACCAATACGGAATCGAGGTGACTGATTAATGGCAACTGGACCACGGTACAAGGTCCCGATGCGTCGACGCCGCGAAGTCCGGACTGACTACCATCAGCGGTTGCGCCTGTTGAAATCCGACAAACCACGCCTCGTTGCTCGCACGAGCAACAAACACGTCAGGGCGCAGCTGGTGACCCCCGGACCGGAAGGCGACGAGACCCACGCGGCGGCGTCCAGCGAGGACCTGTCGGCGTACGGCTGGGAGGCCCCGACGGGCAATCTCCCGAGTGCGTACCTGACGGGCTATCTCGCTGGCGTCCGCGCGGTGGAGGCTGGCCTCGAAGAGGCCGTCCTCGACGTCGGTCTCAACACGGCGACGCCCGGGAACAAGGTATTCGCAGTACAGGAAGGTGCAATCGACGCAGGGCTCGAAATCCCCCACAGCGAGAGCGTGCTCGCGGACTGGTCGCGCAACCGCGGCGAACACATCGCCGACTACGCCGAGCAGCTCGACGAACCGCTCTACAGCGGGGCGTTCGACGCCACGGATCTGCCCGAGCACTTCGACGACGTGCTCGCGCGACTTCAGGAGGACGCATGAGCAGCAACGACTACAACGACGGCTGGGAACCGCGAACGCGGCTCGGCCGCAAGGTACAGGACGGCGACGTGACGTCGATGCGGCAGGCCCTCGATTCGGGCCTCCCGCTGAAGGAGGCCGAAATCGTCGACCAGCTCCTCCCCGGACTGGACGACGAAGTGCTCGACATCAACATGGTCCAGCGGATGACCGACTCCGGCCGCCGGGTGAAGTTCCGGTGTGTCGTGGCCGTCGGCAACCGCGACGGCTACCTCGGCTACGCCGAGGGCCGCGACGACCAGGTCGGCGGGGCCATCCAGAAGGCGATCGACGTGGCGAAACTGAACATCATCGAGGTCGACCGCGGCTCCGGTTCCTGGGAGGACCGCGCCGGCGGCGTCAACTCCCTCTCCCGCAAGGCCGAGGGGAAAGCCGGCAGCGTCACCGTGGAGATCATCCCGGCACCGCAGGGCCTCGGCCTCGCGGCCGCCGAGACGGTGCGCAACATCCTCGAACTCGCGGGCGTCCAGGACGCCTGGACGAAGAGCAACGGTAACACCCGGACGACGGTGAACCTCGCGAAGGCGACGTACAACGCGCTGAAAAACGCCTCGCAGTCGCGGACGCCGCGACGCGCGCGCGAGAAGCAGCGCGAAGGCGAGGTGTCCGACTGATGCAGGCTATCGTCCAGGTCCGCGGCGAGGTGAACATGAGCGGCGACGTGCGCGACACGCTGGAGATGCTCAATCTCCACTCCGTCAACCACTGCGCGTTCGTCCCCGAGACGGACACCTACCGCGGCATGATCACGAAGGTGAACGACTACGTCGCCCACGGCGAGCCGTCGACGGACGTCGTGGAGACGCTCGTCCGTCGCCGCGCCGAACCCTCGAGGGCGAGGCCGACGTCGACGACGAGTGGGTCGCCGAGCACACCGACTACGACGACGTCGAGTCGCTCGTGGCGGCGCTGGCCGACGAGGAGACGACGCTCCGCGAGCAGGGCATTTCCCCTGCCGTCCGGCTGCATCCCCCGTGGCGGTCACGACGGACTCAAACAGCCGGCCAAGGAGTCCGGTCAACTCGGCAAGCACTCGACCGACCAGATCGACGCGCTGCTGGAGGCAATGCGATGACGAGCAAGAAACGACGACAGCGCGGTTCCCGCACGCACGGCGGCGGCACGCACAAGAACCGGCGCGGTGCCGGACACCGTGGCGGCCGTGGTCGCGCGGGCCGCGACAAACACGAGTTCCACAACTACGAACCGCTCGGCAAGAAGGGATTCAAGCGCCCCGAGTCCGCCCAGGACGAGGTGCTGGAAGTGACCGTCCAGACGCTCGACGAGGACGCCGCGCTGCTCGCGGCCGACGGCCTCGCCGAACGGACGGACGGCGCGTACCAGATCGACGCCCGCGACGTCGTCGAGGACGGCTACGACGTCGACGTGGTGAAGGTGCTCGGCGACGGACAGGTCCGTCAGGAACTGCACGTCGTCGCCGACGCGTTCTCCGACACCGCGATCGAGAAACTCGAAACCGCCGGCGGTAGCGCCGACCTCTCGGATCGCGCCGTCGAGACGGACGAAACCGAACCGGACGACGCCGAGGAGTAACCCATGGGATGGAAGGAGGCCGCCGAACCGGTGCTGACGCGGATGCCCACGGTCGCTCAACCGGAGGGCACGTCCCCTTCAAGCGAAAGCTGGGTGGACCGCCGGCATCCTCGTGTTGTATTTCTTCCTGACGAACGTGCAGCTGTTCGGTCTCGACACCGCGGCCGCGAACGACCTGTTCGGTCGGTTCCGGTCGATTCTCGCCGGGTCGCAGGGTTCGATCCTCCAGCTGGGGATCGGGCCCATCGTCACGGCGAGCATCGTGCTGCAGTTGCTCGGCGGAGCCGATCTGCTCGGCCTCGATACGGACGACCCCCGGGATCAGGTGCTCTATCAGGGCCTCCAGAAACTGCTGGTGGTCGTGATGATCTGTCTGACCGGGCTTCCGATGGTGTTCGCCGGCAACTTCCTGCCCGTGGACCCCGCCGTCGGGCAGGCGCTCGGCGTCGGTGACTTCGGCGTGAAGTCACTCCTCTTCGCGCAGATCGCCGTCGGTGGCATCCTCATCCTGTTCATGGACGAGATCGTGAGCAAGTGGGGCGTCGGCTCCGGCGTCGGGCTGTTCATCATCGCCGGCGTGAGCCAGCAGCTCGTCGGCGGGCTGTTTAGCTGGCAAGGCCTCGGCGGCGCGGCCGGGTTCTTCCCGACGTGGTTCGCCATCCTCACCGGCCAGCAGTCCATCTCCTCGCCGCTGACGGCGGAGGGTCTCCAGGCGCTGTTCATCGGACAGGGCCAGTTGCTCCCGCTGTTGACGACGGTGTTCATCTTCGGCATCGTCGTCTACGCCGAGAGCGTGCGCGTCGAGATTCCCCTCACACGCTCGCGTGAAGGGCGCTCGCGGACGCTTCCCCGTGAAGCTCATCTACGCCAGCGTCCTGCCCATGATCCTCGTGCGCGCGCTCCAGGCGAACATCCAGTTCGCCGGGCGCATCCTCCAGAGCACGTGGTCCGAGATGCCCGCGTGGCTCGGCCAGTACAGCGACGGCCAACCCATCGGGGGGCTGTTCTACTACATGGCCCCGATCCAGAGCCCACAGCAGTGGATGTGGTGGACTGCCGGGACGGCTGCCGAACCGTGGCAGGTCCTCATCCGCATCGCCATCGACCTGACGTTCATGATCATCGGCGGTGCGATCTTCGCCATCTTCTGGGTCGAGACGACGGGGATGGGCCCCGAGTCGACGGCCCAGCAGATCCAGAACTCCGGAATGCAGATTCCGGGGTTCCGCCGCAATCCGCAGGTCATCGAGAAGGTCATGGAGCGATACATCCCGCAAGTGACCGTCATCGGCGGCGCGCTGGTCGGCCTGCTGGCCGTCCTCGCTAACATGCTCGGTACCATCGGCGGCGTCTCCGGTACCGGCCTGCTCCTCACTGTGAGCATCACCTACAAGCTCTACGAGGAGATCGCCGAGGAACAGATGATGGAGATGCATCCGATGATGCGCCAGATGTTCGGCTCGGACTGACGTCGTCGGCCCCGAGTCGCGTACCCGGTTCTCCAACTCCCGACGGACGGTCGAACGCCTCTCGATCGACGTAGTTTCGTGCAGTTTTTGCTCCGACACTGACGTTCATACCCGACGGACCGAATTCACCGACTGAATGGCTACACTCACGCTTACGGTCGGTGTAATGGTTCTCACTCTCGGCGCGTTTCTCGTCGTCGGCGTCTACTACGGGCGGCGGAACCTCGGTGGGGTCGAAGACTTCCTCGCGGCGCGGGGGTCGACCGGCGTCTCGCTGGGGCTCGCGACGTTCATCGCGTACGCCGCGGGGTCCGGATTGCTGTTCAGCCCGCCCGAATCCGGCGCGCGACTCGGGATCGCGGCGGTCATCGGCTACGGCGTCGCCATCGCGACGCCGTTCGCCCTGTATCTGACCGTCGCGCCGAAGATCCGCGAACGAATGCCCCAGGGACACACCGTCGTCGAATACGCCCGGGCGCGCTACGGCAAGCCGATGTACCTGCTCACGCTGTTCGTCGCCCTCTTCTACATGTTCATCCTGATGACGGCGAATCTCACCGGCGTGGCGGTGGCGATTCGGGCCATCGCGGGCGTCCCGCTGGTCGTGACGCTCGCCCTCGTCGGCGGCGTGGTGATGATCTACACGATCCAGGGCGGATTGCTATCCAGCATCTTCACCGACCTCGTGCAGACGATTTTGCTCGTTCCCCTGCTCGTCGGGACGGCGCTCGTCGCCGTGTTTCGGCTGGGTGGCCCCGCGGAACTTTTCACCCGGATGCAGGCGACGAACCCGGTGAGCGTCAGTCTCACCAACCCCGCCGGCGTCCGGTTCGCGGTCTACATCGTCATCGCGCTCGTCGGCGCGGAGATGCTCAATCAGTCGCTCTGGCAGCGCGCACACGCCGCTCGCGACACGCGGTCGTTGCGCCTCTCGCTGGTCGGGGCTGCCGTCGCCGTGGTGCCGATGACGATCCTCGCCGGCCTGTACGGCGTCATCGCCAGCGGCCTCGGCATGGAGTTCGCCTCCCCGTCGGCGGCGTTGCCGACGGTCGTCCAGGCGACGTTCGGAACCGGACTGCAGCTGGCGTTCGTCGTCCTCATCCTGCTGGTCATCGCGAGCACGCTCGACAACGCCCTGTCCGCAATCGTGAGCATCCTCGCGGTGGACGTCGTCCCGCTGTTCGACGCAGACCAGAGCGGGTCGGAACTCCTTCGCACCTCCCGGATCCTCACGTTCGTCATCGCCGTCGTCGGCGTCGCCATCGCGTCGACCGGACCGAGCGTGCTGTTCCTGTTGCTGCGGGCCGACCTCCTCGCGTCCGCGACGGTCGGTCCGATTCTCATCGGGTTGTACACCCGTCGCCTCGGCGGGACGGCCGCGTTCAGCGCGGCCGTCCTCGGCATCGCTGCGGGCGTCCCGTGGTTCCTCGCGGGGAACTACCTGTACTCGTTCGCCGGCGCGCTGCTCGTGAGCAACGCCGTCGCCGTCGGCTGGCTGCTCGCCCGCCCCGCCGACTTCTCGTTCGACGAACTGCGCGAACTGGAGAGCCTCGAATGACGCCGACCCACGAAGCCGGAACCCACCACACCATGACCCGCACGCGCTCGACGCGACGAACGGCTACCGATCGACGACCGACTTCCGACGCCACGGAGGGCCGTCGATGAACGCGCTCGCGTTCACGATGCTGTTCGCGGGCTGTGTCGTCGTTTCGACGCTCGCCTGGCTGTATCTCGTGGGAGTTACGGTCCGCGAGTTCGGAACGTATCTCACATGACGGAAGACACGCCGTCGGTCAGAGACGACGTCCGCGAGCGAGTCTGGTCGCAACTCCGCGACGTCGCGCGCCCGGATTCGCGGTTCGCCTGGGACTTCGGCGAGTTCATCGCCGACTACGAGGGGAGCGACGAGGGTGCCGAGCGACTCGTCGAACTCGCCGAGGAACGCGGCTGTGAGACGTGGCTCGTCACGCCCGACAACAACCTCGACCCGCTCCGGGAACGGCTCGTCGAGCGGTCGACGCCGTTTCTCATGCCGACCTACGGCATTCGTCGCGGCTTCCTCTCGCTGGACCCCGCGGACGTCCCCGCGGGAGCGGCGGCCTTCGCCGCCGTCCTCGACGGCATGAACCGGTTCGCCGACCGCGTGCCGATCGAGGCACTCGAAGCCGACCACCCGACGCTCGACGTCATGGTCACCGGCGCGAGTTTCGTCACGCCGGACGGCCTGCGCATGGGCAAAGGCCACGGCTACTTCGACTTGGAGTGGGCGATGCTGCGACAGATCGGCCTCGTGAGCGAGGAGACCGTCGTCGTCGCCGCCGTCCACGACGTTCAACTGCTCTCCGAGGAACGGGTGTCGGACGGGATGGTCGCCGACCACGACACCGTCGTCGACTACGTGGTCACGCCGACCCGGACGGTTCGCGTCGACGGGGACCGACAGAAGCCGTCGGGCATCCACTGGAATCTCCTCACGGAGGCGGAGATTCGCTCTATCCCGCCGCTGGAGACGATCTGGCAACGGGCCGGCGAGCCGCCGACGAAGGACGCCTGATCGGCCGCGCCTCGGCGACCGATCGAACGAACGGGGAGCGCCGACGAACGGTCACCGTCGCCGACGCCGCGGCGGGTCGGGGAGTCGGTCACGGACGGCCCACCCGAGCGCCGCGAACCCGAGCAGGACGACGGCGGCCACGAGCACTCCGGTCGGGCCGCTTCCCGCGCGATCGACGACGAGTCGCCAGGCGGGGCGGGCGACGCCGCCCGCCTTGGCGGCGGTGACGACGCCCAGCACGGCGGGGGTGAGATAGCGGACGAGCGGATAGAGCGCCCCGAGTTCCTCGCGGACGGCGTCGACGTCGGCGACCCACACGAAGGCGACCACCAGGAGGAGCGCGGAGATCGGGAGCGCGAACGTCCCGACGGATTCGTCGACGACGTCGAGAACGGGGCGGCCGGCGACGGCGAGGTGGAGGGGCTGTAGCTGAGCGCCGACGGCACGCCGGCGACGAACACGCCGACCGTCAGTGCGAGCGTCGCGCGGGGACGCGAGAGGCGTGTCGTGTTCGTCGCCGCGGCGACGCCGACTTCGAGCAGCGACACCGCAGAGGAGAGGGCGGCGAAAAATAGCAGGCCGAAGAAGGCGACGGCGACGACGCGGCCGAACGGCATCGTCGCGAACGCGGTCGGGAGGGTAGTGAAGGCGAGTTCCGTCCCGAGGGTCGGCTGGAGGCCGAAGCTGAAGACGATGGGGAAGATGACGAGGCCGGCGACGACGGCCGCACCGACGTCGGCGACGGTGATCAGCAGCGACGACGCGAGCAGGTCCGTCTCCTCGTCGACGTAACTCCCGTAGGTGAGCATGATGCCCTGGCCGACCGAGAGCGAGAAGAAGACCTGTCCGAAGGCGGCGCTCCAGAGACCGAGGTCGCCGAGGACGGCGAACCGCGGCGTGAACAGGAAGGCGACTGCGCGGTCCCAGGCCGGCAGCGTCATCGCGTAGACGGCGAGGGCGACGAGGACGACGAACACCGTCGGCATCACGACGTTCGCCATGCGCTCGATGCCGTCCCGGACGCCGAGGGAGACGACGCCGGCCGTCAGCGCCGTCGCGACGACGAAGTAGCCGACGGGGAGCCAGCCCGCCGTGAACGCCGCGAACGTCGTCGCCGATCCGGCGAGCCACGAGATCAGGAACCCGAGTACCCACCCCGTGAGGACGAGGTAGTAGCTCAACACGAGGAGGACGCCCCCGGCGACGAGCCAGCCGAACGCGGTGTAGGCGGGGTCGACCGATCGGAACGCGGAGACGACGTCGGTTCGGAACCGACGGCCGATCGCGAGTTCGAGGACGAGCAGCGGGACGGCACAGACGGCCGCCGCCAGGAGGTAGGGGACGAGATACGCCCCGCCGCCGTTCGTCCCGACGACGGCCGAGAACCGCCAGATGTTGCCGAGACCGACGGCGGCACCCACCGTCGCGAGCAGGAATCCGAGCCGTGACGACCACCGTTCCGTAGCCATGCGCGTCCCTGCGTCCGTACGGGGCTTAAATGGATCTCCCGCGCACTTACCCCCGGTCGTTTTGACGCTCGCCGATCCAGGCGCGCACATGGCGAACCTCAGCGAAGTCGCGGTCGTCATCGCGAAACGCGGACCCGACGAGTGGGTACTCCGCCTGGAGGACGACGAGACGCTCCAGTTGCGCATCGACGAGGTAGACCGGGAGGCCCTCGAGACCCGGGGCTTCTACGCTCACGGGCGCGACGAGGAGGCCGGCCTCGAGTACGAACTCTCGACGGGCCAACAACCCGGCGGCCCGGTCACGCTGTATCGCCGCGCGTTCGGCGAGGAGGAGTGGGAAGAGGTGGGCGAGGTTGTCGACGCTCACGACGCGTCTTCGGGGTGACGGCTACCTGTCGACGATGCTGATGCCGCGACTGGTGTGTGACCAGACGTCGATGGCGTCGAACCGCCAGTTCGACCCCGGGCCGGCACCGCCGCCGGGAGTGAACGCTCGGCTGTTGGCCCGCAGGGCGACGCGGTAGGCCCCTCGGGGGACGACGCCGGCACTTCGAAGACGACGGTTCGGGAGTGGCTGTCGTCGCTCGTCGACTGGTGCCAGTAGGTGTACTCGTTGGCCCTCGCCGTTCCGGCGGGGCGCGCCGGGTCGACTCGCGTCGGATCGTCCTCGCACCCGTACATCGCGAGGCTGACGTCGCGGAAATGAGACGCCGACGCAGTGAACGAGACGGCGATACGGACGGGCGTGTCGGCCGCCCGGCGGATGACGGGACAGGCGCTGGAGATGTCGGTCCAGTTGCTCCGTGGCGTCGAGGCCGGTCCCCACCGGATGCTCGATATCGACGTCGCGGGGCGACTGTTGTCGACGACGAGGGAGACGGGCCCTGTCTCGTCGAGGACGTTCCGGTCGTCGTCGCCGAGCTGCAGGGAGACGGCGTACTCGCCGTCGGGGTAGCGGCGGGTGTTCCAGTTCAGCATCCAGTAGGGGAACAGTAGCGGGTTGTCCGACAGCGCCTCCCCGTAGTAGCTTTCGAGGTACGCCTCGTCGAGGACGGGATACCAGCCCTGGGGATCGGCCGGTTGGACGTGGACGGATTCCCGACCGATGGCGGGCGCGTACCACTCGTTGCCGGTGAACGCCTGCTGGTCGTTCCCCTCGTACTCGTAGACGAGGCGGTAGTGGCTGGCCTCCTCGAAGCGGTGACAGCCGTGCAACTGGAGCGTGCCGGCGTACGGCGTCTCCGCGACGGGTCGGTCGCCGTCGGGCTCTTTCGGCCTGTTGATCCGTCTGGCGTAGCCCGACGACCGGTCGTGGTGTGGCGACCGGGCGGGCATCGTCCCCACCGTCTCGATGGAGGGGGTCTCACACTCCAGATTCTCCGGCGTCAGCCCGTGGCACGTCGGCGTCGAGATGGCGTCGCCCGACGCTTCGAGGACGACGTCGTCGGGCGTCTCGTCCCAGCGCACCTCGAAGTAGCCCTCCGAGTAGATGGTCTCCTCGGTGCCGTCGCCGTCGACGTCCTGTGTCACGCGGAAGGTGATGTCGGGCACGTCGACGAGCGTCGTCCACTCGGGGACGACCACGTCGCGGCATCGAAGGACGGGACCGACGAACCGGTCGAAGTCGACGGCCTCCAGCACGTCGGGATCGACGGGGAGGCGGCCGTTGAGCGCTTCGACGCGCTTTTCGGGCGACGGCTCGGGGAGGTCGTCCGGGAGCGGCGGGCGGATCGGTTCGGGGAACGCCGGTCGGTCGAGGAACGCGCGCAGCGCGCGTCTGGACTCGCCGAAGGTCGCCTGACCCTCCGAGCGGTCGAGACGCAGGGCCGTCTCGCGGCCGACGAGTTCGCTCACCCGGTCGAACGCGCCGGGGGAGTCGAGTCGGAGGGGGCCCGGATCCGGGCCGGGCCGTGGCGGCCGCACCGGGTCGGGCAGGACGCGCGGGTCTTCGAGGACGTCCCGGAGGCGCGGCACGACGAGTTCGGGCAGGCAGACGCGCTCGCGGCGGTGGCTCACGACCCGGTCGATGTCCCACCGGGGGACGGAGACGCAGAACTTCCCGCACTCGTCGGTGGTCACCGTCGCGATCTCCTCACGCTGCGGGCCGAACGGGAAGAGCCAGCCGTAGATCGTATCCTCGGGGAAGTAGCCGAGAAACGAGGCGTCGGTGTCCTCGACGTGAACCGTCGCGTGGGGGACCGGATGCCACTTCTCCGACTCCGGGTCGTCCTCGCCGGCCTCCGGGTTGCGCTTGACGACGCGCCCGCAGATTCGCCGGGAAAAGAGGAGTTCGGGGTCCAGCAGCTCTTCGAGGCGGCCGCGCACGTCGCCCGCCGCCCGCCCGATCAGATCCGCGGAGTCGGTTCGCGTCAGTTTCGACAGGTGCTCGGCCTGTCGCTCCGTCACCGACCACTCGCTCGCCGTGACGTCCGGTCGCTTGCCGGTCCGCTCTGTGGCTTCCGACGTCGCCTCGCCGACCTGCGATTTGATGCGCTCGGCCAGCGCATCCCCGATCCCGTCGGCGCGCATCAACTCCTCGACGCTGGCCCGTCGGAGGTCGTCGACGGTGCGAAACCCCTTCTCTCTGAGGCGTTTCGCCTTCGTGTCGCCGATGCCGTCGAGATCTTCGATGCGTTCTATCACGTCGTCGCTCCACCGCCGCCGAGTCGGCGACGATCGCTGTCGATGTCTGTCGAATACATTTTCTGTCACGCTCGGTGTGGCCGGACAATTCGGCGACTGCGGCTATCGATCGCCGCCCCGGATTGGTTAGATATCTATTGTATAGTTAATTAAGTTATTGGCTAGCTAACCATATCTGGCCGTCCGAGACAAGGGTTTACTCCGTGGCGTCTGTAGCTACTTCCATGACCGAGGACAGCGCCGACCGACTGGAGGAGGAACTCCGCGGACACAACGTCGACGTCCAGTCGCTGGATCCGGGCGACCCCCTCGAACTGACGTATCTGACCGCCTTCCCCGCGACCGAAGTCAACCACACCGAGATGGGACAGGCGCTCACGGCGCTCGTCGAACTCGCAGAGGCGGGCGAGTGGGAGCCGAGCCGCGTCGAAGCGACGGTCCTCCGGACCGACGACGACGTGCAGGCGACGTGGCACGCCGAAGCCGAGTGGTTCCGCGAACTCGTGACCTACGGCATCTCGGAAACCGAGTTCTCGACGCGGGTGCTGGAGACGGTAGAATGAGCGCCTGGCGGTCGCGCGCGCCGACGTCCGTTGCGGACCGCCCCTCGCGGTTCGACTTCTCGAAGGTGGACGCCGACTTCGAGAGCGACGGCCGGCGGTGTGCGGGGTGGCTCTACCGTCCGTCGGGCGTCTCGACCCCGCGCGTCGTGGTGATGGCTCCCGGCTTCGCGGCCGAACGGACGTTCGGCCTCCCGGCGATCGCGGAGCGCCTCGCGGAAGCGGGATACGCCGCGTTCCTCTTCGATTACCGCCACTTCGGCGACAGCGAGGGGACGCCGCGGCAACTCGTCTCCGTCGACCGACAGCAGCCGACTGGCGGGCCGCCCTCGCCCACGTCCGCCGACTCGACGGCGTCGACGGCCGGCGTCCCGTCCTCTGGGGCGCGTCGCTCGCCGGGGGCCACGTCCTCCGGCTCGCCGCCGAGGAACGACCGGCCGCCGTCGTCGCCGTCACGCCCATGGTCGACGGCCACGCTCTCGCCCGAACCCGGTCGCTGCGGACCCTCCTCCGGGGCGGCGTCGCCGCCGTTCGCGACCGACTCGGGGGCCTCGTCGGCCGTCCGTACACCGTGCCCGTGGCGGGCGATCCGGGCGAATTCGCCGCCCTCGTCGGTCCGGGAGTCGAATCCGCCGTTCTCGCTATGGTCCCCGACGAGTCGGACTGGCGAAACGAGGTTCCGGCCCGGTCGCTGCTCTCGGTCCTCCGGTACCGGCCGGTTCGTCACCTCGACGATGTCTCGTGTCCGACGCTGGTCCTCGCGGCCGGCGACGACGAGGTGGTGCCGCCGCCGTCCGTCGAACGCGCCGCGGACGCCCTCCCGGAGGCGACGTACGTGCGCCTGCCGGTCGGCCACTTCGGCGTCTACGAGGGGCGGGCGGCCCTCGACTACCAGCGCGCCTTCCTCGACGCAACGCTTTGAAACTTGACGAACGTTTATCGCCCCGGCCGGTCTATCGTGACCGATGACTCACACGAACCGAGCGCTCGTCGTCGTCGTCGCCGCGTTCTTGGTCACCGCGTCGGCCCCCGTCGGGGCGCAGGCGCAGTCCCAACCGCCGTGGGCCGACCAGTTGCGAGCCGACATGAACTCGATGGTCGACCGGTACAACGCGAACGCGTCGTCGCTCGACCTCGGGTTGGGCGACGCGATACTCGAAGACGAACGCGTCACCGTCAGAGTCGTCGACGACCAGGGACGCGTCGCGTACTACAACTTCGACACGAACGCCCGCAAGGAGATTACGGGTGAGGTGCAGTCGGGCCAACACGACGAGGCGACGCTGCTCATCGAGACCGACAAGGCGACGATGGACGAGGTTTCGTCGGCGAGCGACCCCGTGGCCGCGCTGAAGCGGAACATCGACGAGAACGACGTGACGTTCGAGGGGAAGACGCCGACCAACTGGGCGCTGGCGACCGGCTTTTCGGTGGCCAAAACCCTCTCGGACACCCTCTCGAAGTTCCTGTGAACTCGGACCCACAACTCTCATAGCGCTCTCTACCGTTTTCCCCGCCATGACAGCGACGCGAACCGTCGAACTCGAAGGGCACATCATCGACTCCGGGATGATGCAGCGCTGTTTCGGCATCGTCATGGACATGGGCGGAGCCTTCGAAGTCGAGGAGTTCACCGTCGGCCGGCACAAAGACGAGGAGTCGTACGCGCGGATGCGGGTGATCGCGGACGACGAGGAGGACCTGCGGTCGATCCTCCACGAACTCCACCAGAACGGGGCGAACCTCTCGAACCCCGTGGACGCGACGCTCAATCCCGCGCCCGCGGACAAGGTGGTGCCGCTCGGCTTCTACTCGACGACGAACCACCCGACGCAGGTGCGCTACGAGGGCGAGTGGCTCCAGGTCGAAGACGTCGAGATGGACTGTGCCATCGTCGTCGACCCCGACGAGCGCCACGCCTACACGAAGGTCCTCAACGCCATCCGCGAGGACGATCTGGTGGTGACAGGCGAGGCGGGCATTCGCGTCCAGCCGCCCGAACGCCCGCGCGACGGGTCCGGCCCGTTCGGCTTCATGCAGGGGGCGTCTCCGCCGAACGCCCCTCCGAGTCGCTCATCTCTCAGATCGCGGACGCCCTGGTCGAGACCAAGGAGAACGGCGGGAACGTCCTCGCCGTGGTCGGCCCGGCGCTCATCCACGCGGGCGGGGGCGACGAACTCGCGCGCCTCGTCAGCGAGGGCTACGTCGACGCTATCAGCGCGGGCAACGGCTTCGCCGTCCACGACATCGAACGCGGGCTCTACGGCACGTCGCTCGGGATGGACATCGAGACGCTCGAACACCCCCGAAAAGGCCACAAACACCACATCTACACCATCAGCGAGGTCATCCGCGCCGGCGGCATCGAGGCCGCCGTCGACGACGGACTCATCCAGTCGGGCGTGATGTACGAGTGCGTCGAGAACGACGTTCCCTACGTCCTCGCGGGGTCGATTCGCGACGACGGCCCCCTGCCCGACACCATCACCGACACCGTGGCAGCACAGAACGCCATCCGCGAACAGGCCCACGACGCCGACATGGTGTTGATGCTGGCGACGCTGCTCCACTCGGTGGCCGTCGGTAACTGCCTCCCCTCGACGACGCGCGTCGTCTGCGTGGACATCAACCCCGCGACGGTGACGCAACTGCTCGATCGGGGAGTTCACAGGCGATCGGGATGGTGACGGACATCGGGACGTTCGTCCCCATGCTCGCGGAGAAAATCCTCGAAGAATCGTAAGCGGCGCTCAGACGGCGACCAACGGCACGACGGCGACCGGTACGTTGGCGTTCAAAAGCAGCTCCTGTGCGGTGCTGCCGAAGACGACTTTGGCCGTCGGACTGCGCTTGCGGACGCCGATGACGAACTCGTCGGCGTCGTGTTCGTCGGCGAACGCGAGCAGGTCGTCCGCGGGGGCGTTGCCGCGGACGATCTGGTGGGTCTCGACGGTCGTTTCCGTCCCGAGGCGGGAGTCGATGGCGTCGAGGGCCTCCTCGCCGTCGCAGACGTCGTCCGAACTGGTGTCGTTGCCGCCGCGGAGGGAGTTGACAGCGTAGACGGTGTCTTCGGCGGTGACGCGATCCTCGAGGTAGTCACAGAGTTCTGCGCTCGCGTGCACGGAATCCGTGCCGACTACGTACTTCACACCGGGACGGCGTCCGCGCGAGACATAAATCCCCTTCCACAAAACCTATACGCTCGCTTCGAATTGTCAGTCCCATGAAGCGCGAGTCGGCACTGGCGGTCGGTGCTGCTGGCGTGACGGTGCTCGCCCTGATGGTCGCCGTGTTGGTCCCCGGTGCCGTCGCGGACCCGACAGAGCGCGACCCGGTCCGTCCCGGACCGGTCGACATCTCCGAAGTCGCCATCTCCCCCGGTGACGTCTCGGGGGAGCGTCGTCCTGACGGTCGAGACGCGCCTGTCACACCGCGGCAATCCGGCCAGAAACGTCTCGGTTCGCGTCCGCGCGGTGGACGCGGAGTCGGGGCTGGTCGAGACGACGGAAACCGTCGCCGTCGGCGATCTCACCGAGGAGCGGGAGGTCCCGGTCACGGCGAACCTCTCCGTGGCCCGCGAGGGCGGCTACCGCATCGAGACGGTGGTCTATCGCGACGGCGAGCGAGTCGCGTCGGGTAGCAAGACGATCCGGGGGCTGGAGGCGCTGAAACCCCCTACGCCCGGAGTTCGGTCCGATTCTCCGACTCCGAGGCGCTGCCGCCGGTCTCGTTCTCGGTCGAACGGGCGGGCGAAGACCGGACGACGCTCGCCCTCGCGGCGACGCTGACCAACGAGGGCGGCGACGTCACCGACGACCTGCGGGTGACGTTCGTCCTCCGGCAGGCCGATTCGAACATCGTCGCCAACCGGACGGCGGCACAGGTCGGCAGCATCCAACCCGGACGGACGGCGACGGCCGAAGCGAGGGTGACGGTGCCGGCGGGCTACAACTACTACGTCGACGCCGTCCTCTGGAAGGGCGACGTCGTCGTCGACACGGCCCGCACGGCGGCCAATCTCGACCCCACGGAACGCATCAGCGTCAACGAGACGGAACGGGAAGTCGAACTACAGGTGAGCGATTTCGAACGCGGCGACGGTGCCGACGGCCGGCCCGTTCCGACGGAGATGGGCGGCGTGAGCGGCGGCGGCGCGCCCGGCTTCGGCGTCGGCGTCGCCCTCGTCGCCGTCCTCGCGGCAGCACTCATCGCACGGCGGTGGTCCTCATGAGCGACGCAGAACAGACGGGAGACGACGACGCATCGAACGCCAACGACGCGACGGATTCGGGATCCGGCGTCCGCAGATACGCCAACTACGGTCTCCTCGCCGTACTGGGGTTACTGGCCTTCATCGCCCTCATTCAGTTCTACCTCAGCACTTCCCGCGTCATCAGCACGTGGGTCACGCCGGAGTACCGGCCGCTCTTCCAGGCGCTGTTCAACCTCATCGTCCTGCTGCTGGCTGGGCTGGGAATCTCCTATCAGATCCGGCGGCTGTACGGTGGCTCAGACGACGACGAACCACGCGAGAAAGACGGCGACGCTGCCGAGTAGCGTACTGGCGACGGCGTGCGTCCGGAGGCGATCCAGCACTGCGTGAGCGTCGCCGGACACCGACAGCAGGCCGTGAATCTCGCTTCCGATCTCACACCGCGGGAGAAAGTCCATGGCGACGTGGAGGAACATCCCCGACGCGAAGCCAAAGACGACGCCGCGAAGCGGCCCCGACGCGGGCAACTGGACGAGGCTGGTGAGGACGGCGGCGATGCCGAGACCCGCCGCCGGCAAGAGCAACAGCATCGGATTGCGGTCCTCGCTCGCGAGTCTGCTCGCGGCGGCGTAGCCCGCCGGTCCCTTGTGCGAGGCGATGGCCAGTCCGAGGACGGGGCCGAGATTCGGCATGTTGCCGTAGACGATGCCGATGACGGCCCCGGCCGAGAGGGAGTGGGCGGTGAGTTCGGCCACCGTCCGCGGAATCGGGAGTTCGAGGTGCGAGAGGCGGTGTTCGGCGGTGTGCGAGGCGAACCCCACGAGGAGGCCGATCGCGATGCCAAAGCCCCCGAACGAGGCGTCGTGGGCGATGGCCTGCGGGACGAGAAACACCGCCGCGCTCGTCACCATCGCGCCGCTCGCGAGGCCGTACCCCCAGACGAGTCGCCACGCGTCGGCGTCCCGACTCCGTGCACCCAGCGGGATGGCCAGCGCCATCGCCCCGAACGCCGCCCACGCGATGCCGAGCAACTTCCACGCGCCCGCCGCGGCTGCCACCGCCGAAAGCGCGAGCAATCCGGCGAACGCGCCGGCGCTGATTCGCGATATCTCCGCCATGTTAACAACAACTAGACGTGGATTAATAATGAATCCGGTTTTCTACGGGAGAACGGCTCACCAGAACGTGTCGCTGCAGTCGTAGACGACGCCGTGTTGCGGGCAGACGTACTTGCAGTGTCGCCGGTGCATAGACTCTCCACAGCGGGGACAGGGTCGGCCGGCGGAGTCCATATCCGAACGTCGGCGCTTTCGCGTATGACTGTTTCGCCGAGGGCGGCGGTCAGTCGAAAAACGCGGTCGCCGACGTCAGCACTCCGACCAGCCACAGGACTCGCAGGTCTTGCAGCCTTCGGAGTAGTAGAGACTCATCGATCCGCACTCGGGACACTCGGGGCTCTCGCCCGCCGCGAGGAGGTCGTTGGTCGCGTCGGATTCGACGTCGGGACCGTCGCCGGTCTCGGTCGGGTCGACGGCGGTTCCGCCGTCGGATTCGGTCGTCTCGGCGCGCTCTTCGAGTTCGGTGAGGTTCTGCTGTTTCGGATACGGTTTGTCGATCTCGCCGTCGAGGTAGCGCCGCATCGCCGTCCCGATGGCATCGGGGATGGAGTTGATCTGCTCTCCTTTGTCCCACGCCACCTTCGGGCTCCGGATGCCCTGGAGTTCGGAGGCGATCTCCGCGGGATCGACGCCCGAACGGAGCGCCGTCGAGATGGTCTTCGCGAGCGCTTCGGTGAACGAGGCGGTGAAGCCGCCCGAGTTGCCGATGTTGGCGAACAGCTCGAAGGGGTGGCCCGCCTCGTCCTCGTTGATGTTGACGTAGAGTTTCCCGTAGCCGGTGTCGATGCGCTGGGTGACGCCGTGGAGGACGTCCGGGCGCGGGCGCTTCTTGCCCAGTTCGCGTTCGCCGTCGGCCGCCGACAGGAGGCCCTCGACCTGGGTGTCGAGAGCCGCCTGGACCTCCTCGTTGTCGAGGAAGCCGTCGAGGCCGCCGAAGACGTCCTGAATCTGCTCGACGAGGGCCGCCGCCGCCTCGCTCTCGTCGGCGAACTCGGCGTTGTGCGCCCGCGTCGTCAACACCTGCTTCGAGCGCGTCCCGTCGCGGTAGACGGTGACACCCTTGCCGCCGTGGTCGTAGATGTAGCGATACACCTCGTCCATGTCTTCGACCGTGGCGTCGTTCGGGAAGTTACAGGTCTTCGAGATGGCGGAGTCGACCCCCTCCTGACAGGCACACTGGACGGCGGCGTGTTGCTTCCCGGAGAGGTCCGAGGTGACGACGAACAGTTCCGAGATGCTGTCGGGCACCGTCGAGAGCGACGAGACGCCGTCGAAGGCGTTGTTCGACATCTGCTCCTGTGCCTCGCGTTTGACCTCCTCGACGCCGATGTCGTTGGCCTCTAACACGCGGAGGAAGTAGTCGTCGAACTCCACCAGCATCTCGTCGCCCTGTACGTCGTCGGAGACGTTCTTGTAGTAGGCGACGTTGTAGATGGGCTCACACCCGCCGGTGGTGTTGCCGACCATCGACGTCGTGCCCGTCGGTGCGATGGTGGTCGTGTTGTGGTTGCGGACGGGGAAGCCGTCCGCCCACTCGTCGGCGTCGAGCCCCGTGTGGTGTTCGAACCACTCGCGGTACTCGGTGGGGTTCGCGTATTTCGAGTCGTCCCACTCGGCAAACTCGCCTCGTTCCTGGGCGAGTTCGTGGGAGGCCCACTTCGACTCGTGGTTGATGTGGGTCATGAGCGAACTGGCGACCTCGTTGCCGACGTCGCTCCCGTAGCGGATGCCCAACTGGACGTACAACTGGGCGAGCCCCATGACGCCGAGGCCGATTTTCCGCATCTCGCGGACTTTCTTCTCGATCTCGTCGACCGGGAAGTCCGACATCGTGACGACGTTCTCGAGGAACCGGGTGCCGTACTCGATGCGGTAGTCGAACTCGTCCCAGTCGATGGCCTCCGCGAGGAAGGCGTCGACGGCGTCCTCCGTGGAGTCGTACTCGTCGGCGTGGCGGGCAGACCAGACGCGCCAGTCCGGCGCGTCGCCGGCCGCGAGCGTCGAGAGGTTGATGTGTCCGAGGTTGCAGGCCTCGTACTCCTCGAGCGGCTGTTCGCCGCAGTTGTGGACGACGAGGCCGTTCGCGACGAACGAACTCGTGTCGGGTTCGGTCAGGTCGTAGACGGTTTCGTGACTGTCGTACTCGACCGATTCGACGGTCGCTTCGAATCGTTCGCTGTACGGCCCGCGGTCGTAGGCGTCGAGACGGCCGTCGAGCGCCTCGTTTTTGTAATCCAGCAGGAACCCGATTTCGTCGCGGAAGCGTTCGAGGTTGTCCTTGACGACGACGAGTTCGTGCTGTGCCTCCGTCTCGTACTCCTTCGTGTTACCCCGACCGTCGGGGAGTTCGCTCGTTCCGGCATCTTCGCGGTTTTCGTACACCTTGCTGGCGATGCCGAAGTTCAGGAGGAGGCGCTGCACGTCGCCCAGCAGGTCGGTATCGGAACTCCAGAGCCGAACCGAGACGCCTTTTTCGGCGCTTCCCTGAACGCTCCCGTCGGCAGTGAACAACGCCTGCAGGAAGCCACGCGCCATCTCCTCGCTCCCGCGCATGACCGCGTCGGGGACGCTGAGTTTGTCCTCGACGAGACCCGCTTTCTCGGCGTACTCGTAGAGACGTGCCGAACGAATCCGCTGTTCGACCGCCTGTACGCCGCGGTAGTCGCCGCTCCGGCTGATTTCACTGACGCCGATTTCGTAGTTCGCGTTGCCGGCCGGTTCACGGACCACGTCGTTGACGTCGTCGGCGAACTGCCCGGAGATTGCGGCGTCGTCGTCGTAGAAGTTGAGGACTGCGCGCTCCTCGCCGTCCTTGAGGTGACCGTCGCCGACGAGCCAGCCGAGGACGCGGCCCTCCGCTGTGCTCCCGTGCTGGCCGAACGTACCCTTCCGGTTCTGGATGTGAACCGTATCGCCCGCGTCGAGGTCGCTCGCTTCGACCCAGCCGTCGTCGGTCATGACGCGGTGGTCCGCGGTGAGGCGGAGTTCGTAGCCTTCCTCGGTCGTGAGCTTGTAGACGTCTTTCTCGCCGGTCTGGTAGACGCTGCTCGCCTCCTTGACCCGGTCTTCGCTCAGACGCCCGTCGACGACGACATCCGTCGCGGTTCCCTGTTCGTACAGTTTTTCGGCCGGAACGAGGCCGCTTTCGGTGCTGATGAGTGTGTCGCCCGTCACACACGGGTTGGTCGCCAGAATCCGGTGGTCCGGATGTTCATCGACGTCGAACGAGTGCTGTTTGTTCACCCGTTCGAGGTAGATGACGCCCGGTTCGCCGTTCTCGTGAGCGCCTTCGACGATGTCCTCCCAGACGACCTCCGCGGGCATCGAGAGTTCCTCGCCGACCTCGACGTAGTCGCCGAGGCCGAACATCTCGTAGAGTTCCTTCGTCTCGGGCGTCGCGACGTGGGCCTCGCCGGTACGGGGGTTCGTGAACGTGAACTCCTCGCCCTCGTAGAGCGCCTCCATGAAGTCGTCGGTGACGCCGACGGAGATGTTGAAATTCGAGAGGTGGCCCTCCACGGCGTTTCGCAGGTGTTTGGGGACGCGCCCCTCGTCGTCGATGAGTTCGCGGGCCTCCTCCAGTGCGTCCTTGAACGACGTGTGCGTGTAGTCGTCGGGGTCGTTGAGTTTCAGCGTGTGCGCCAGCGAGACGTCCTTGTTCTTGGCGTGGATGAACTGGATGACGTCGGGGTGGCTGACGCGCATGACGCCCATCTGCGCCCCACGGCGCGCCCCGCCCTGGGCGATCGTCTCGCAGTTGTGGACGACGACGTCCTCCGCGACGTACGTGTGGGTTCCGTCGACTTCGGCGTTGTACACCGGTCCCTCGTAGTGGACGGTGTCGACGGAGTCGACGGCGACGATGTCGCGACCGTGGACTTGCTTCGTCCGGTCGGTCGCCCGGAAGTCGTCGGGAACGTCGTCGAAGAGACGTTCGAGGGGCGTTCCGAGAGCCGTACTGACGCTCGCGCTGACCCAGTGGGTCGGTTTCCGGTCGGTTGGCGTTCGACTGTGTCTGGAGAACTGCACACCACACCGGAGCCCGGCCTGGAAGACGAAGTCGACGACCTCCTCACAGGTCAACTGGAGTTTCACGCGCTGGCTCTCGCCGCGGGTCTCCATCGTCCCGTCGCCATCGAACAGCGATTCAAGCACCCGCGCCTGCGTTTCGGGCGGCGCGTTCCAGAGGACGTCCGGGACGCGCTTTTCCGATGCGCCGGTTCCGAACAGTCCATCGACGAGCTGGGCGAAACTCGAACTCTCGGCGTGGACATGGAGCGTGTTCCTCTCCTCGACCGTCTCGACTCGACTCGACACGTCGAACGCGTCGAGCGCGTTCTGGATTTCCTCGGCCTCGTCGCGTTCGTCGGCGTGGAGGGTGAACGTGACCTCGTTCGGTATCCCGCGGCGGTAGACGACACAGCCCTCGGCGAGATACCAGCCAGCGACTGTCGCGAAGTCGCTGACCGGGACCTCGGTTCGTATTTTCGCGGGCCGCGGGCCCTTGTCTGTGCCGTAGAACTCCCGATTCACGGCCGCTCCGCCGTCGGTGAACACCAGTGGGCCCGAGGCGAATTCGGAGAGGTCGACCGTTCCGTCAGCGTGAGTCCGTTGTCGTCCGTCGCATGACCGAGGACGAGGTGGTCGCCCTCTCGAAGATCGCTGGCGTCGACCCATTCGAACCCGTCGTCGCGCGCGACTTTGAACGGATGTTCGCCCGTCGCGCGAATCGGCTCGTTGAGCCGCTCTGGCACGATTTCGACGACGTCTTCGTCGACGTGTCGCTCCATCGTCTCGACGACCTGTTGCCGGTCACCGTTCTCGTCGACGACGACGTCACCCGCCCCGAGCGTCTCGATAGCACGTTGTCCGCTCGGAGTGAGTACGTTCGTCCCCGGCGGGAAGCACATCTGGTCGTACGTGCGCATGAAGGTGATGGGCCCAGAGGCGATGCCGCCGGTGGAGCCGACGGCGTCGCCGTAGGGGCGGAGTCGCCAGAAGGCGTAGCCCATGCCGCCGCCGGACTGGAACACCTGGGCCGCTTCCTTGGCCGTCTGGTGGATGTCGTCGATGTCGTCCTCGGGCGAGTCGACGAAACACGCCGAGAGCTGCTGGAGTTCGTCGCCGGCGTTCATCAGCGTCGGCGAGTTCGGCATAAAGGAGAGCCGCTCCATCATCTCCTGGAACTCGTCGCGCGTCTCCTCGACGACGTCGCGAACCTCGCCGGGGAGTTCCGGGACGACGGTCTCGTAAGAGAACTTGTTGACGTTGTACTGCGAGAGCGTCGTCTCGGCGTCCGCGTCGGCAGTGACTCCCTTCCCGAACACCTCTTCGGCGAGTTCGTCGCGGCGCGGGTGGTCCGGTTTCAACTGCGCGGGCGTCACGGAGATCTCGACGCCCCGGCGCTCGGCCTCGTACACCGCCTCCGTGAGGGCGACGTTCCGTGCGACGCGGGCGAAGAGGTCCTCCTGTGTTTCGATCAGTTCCCCGTCGGCGTCCTTGCGGAGGTAGCGCGCCGGGAGGATGTTGTGGTAGGCGTTGTCGGTGAGGCGTTCCGCCAGCGTCTCTCCCTTCGTCCGCTTGATGGGCAGCTCCAGCTCGTCGGCGTCGAGGTCGTGACTGCTCACGCGTCGGCCCCCGAGCGTGTGTCGTCGCGGTCATTCGCACTGTACCCCCGTCTGGACGGCCCGACGTCGGACCGCCACCCGTGGCGTGGCTTGCGTAGTTCTGCTCATTTATGACGGTAACTCGTGTGGAATCTCGGCTGGTAAAGGCGTTGGTTTGTGTTTCGAAGCCGCCGAACCTATCCGATTTCTGTCTATTTTCCGGTTCCGACCGCGGGTCTCCCCACGTGTACGGTCTGGACATGCGGCCGGTGAATACATAATGGTAGTCAGACCGGAGCGGAAGTGAAATTTCGAACGATAGATCGGGGGACAGGAGTGGGAAATGCAGTGGAACGAATGGGGGTTCGTGAGCGAAATCCCGCGCGCTCGTCACCGATTGAACGCCACGCGCGTCCCCACCGTAAGCAGCGATTACTCCCCCGACCGCTCGTTTTCTACTCCGAATGATGATACGAAATCTCCGAGCGGGCAATTCGCCCACAGACTTATCCGCTTGCTGTGAGTTCCTCCGGACATGAGTGCGCTCTCCGTCGCCGGCGTCGTCCTGCAGATGGGTGGACTCCTCGCCGGGCCGCTCGGTCGGTTGTTCTCGATCGTCGTCGTCGTCGGACTGGTCGTGCTGGTGGGACGCGTCGTCCTCCGGATCGCGTGGCGGTTGGTCACCATCGCGGCGACCGTCATCGGCCTCCTGCTGTTGATGATGTTCTTCCTGCCGCGGCTGCTCTGACGCCGACGCAGTGGACGAGGAAGTTGCGGACGACGTCGTGGCCTACCGCCGTCAGCACCGACTCGGGATGGAACTGGACGCACTCGATGGGGTAGTTCTGATGGCGGACGCCCATCGCGAGTTCGTGCTCCTCGCCGTCGGCGGGGTGGACCGTCGTCGCCGACACGTCGAAGCAGTCCGGAATTTCCGTCGCGGCGAGCGAGTGGTAGCGTCCGGCGCGAAAGCCCTGATCGAGCCCCGTGAAGACGCCCTCGCCGTCGTGGTCGATGGGGAACGCCTTCCCGTGGATCGGTTCCGGCGCGTGACCGACGGTCCCGCCGTAGGCGTAGACGGCCGCCTCCAGGCCGAGACAGACGCCGAGCGTCGGCACCTCCGTGCTGACCTCCCGGAGGACGTCCATCGTCACGCCCACGTCGCGGTCGTTCGCGGGGTGGCCGGGACCGGGGCTGATGACGACGGCGTCGGGGTCGACGGCGCGCACCTCCGACAGCGAGGCGGTGTTTTTCACCACCTCGATCGCGATCTCCTCGTCCAGACGTTGGTCGGAGAAGTACTCGACGAGGTTGTACGTAAAGGAGTCGAAGTTATCGATCACCAGTAGCTTCATCGGGACACCTCCGACGGCGTCCGCTCGATCCGTTCGACGGCGGCGAGGACGCCGTCCATCTTCTGTTCGGTCTCCTCGTACTCGGCGGCCGGGTCGCTGTCGGCGACGATGCCCGCGCCGGCCTGGACAGTGATGCGGTCGGGCGCGCCCTCGCCGTCCCCGTGTTCCACCGTCGCCGTCCGGATGACGATGGCGAAGTCGGCGTCGCCGCCCCACGAGTAGTAGCCGACGCCGCCGCCGTAGACGCCGCGCGCCTCGCGTTCCAGCGCGTCGATTAGCTCCATCGCCCGCACTTTCGGCGCGCCCGTCAGCGTCCCCGCGGGGAACGTCGCCCGCGTCGCGTCGAACGCGTCGAAGGGCGGAGCCCTTCGGCCCGTCGAGGTTTCCCCGGCGTCTGCGTCGCCTGCGAGCGTCCCCGTCACCGTCGACTCGATGTGCTGGACGTGCGAGTATTTCAGGACGTTCATGAACTCCTCGACGCGGACGCTCCCGGGTTCGGCGACCCGGCGCACGTCGTTGCGTGCGAGGTCGACGAGCATCGTGTGTTCGGCCCGTTCCTTTCCGTCCGCGAGCATCTCGCCCGCGAGGCGGCGGTCCTCGACGGGGCTGGTCCCGCGCGGGCACGTCCCCGCGATCGGGTTCGAGACGATGCGTTCGCCCTGCACCGAAACGAGCGTCTCCGGGCTCGCGCCCACGATGGACCGGTCGTCGTGGCGGAGGAGATACATGTACGGCGAGGGATTGACCTCCCGAAGCGCCTCGTACAGTCCGAGCGCGTCGACATCGCCTTCCAGTTCGCGCTTGCGCGAGACGACGCCCTGGTAGATGTCGCCGTCGAGGACGTGTTCTTTGGCCGTCCGGACCGCGTCCTCGTACTCCTCGCGGGGGCCGGTCGTCTCGCCCGTCCGGACGAAGCCGTCCGTCTCGGGGCCGTCGGCCGCCGCCAGCGTCTCCGCCACGGCGGTCGCCTCAGCGCGGAGGCTCTCGTGGACGGCCGCCGGGTCGTCGTCGGAGGTGACGACCGGCGTGAAGACGAGCGAGACGCTCCCGTCGGCGTGGTCGAACGAGAGCGTCCGCGTCGTCAGGACGAACTCGGCGTCGGGGACGACGGGGTCCGGGCGGTCGACGCCGACTTCCGAGAGCCAGAGGTCGTAGACGGCGTCGTAGGCCAGGAAGCCGACGAGGCCGCCGTCGAGCTGTTGGCGGTCGGCGTCCGGGAAGCCGACGCGTTCGAGCGCGGGGAGCGCGGCCCGGAGCGAGTCGAGTACGTCGCCGGTGTCGTCGACGCCGACGAACTCCGCGGCGGGGCCGCCGAGCGACGTCACCTCGGTCCCGTCGGGGTACACCGAGACGACCGCCTCGGGGTCGTAGCCGACGAAGGAGAAGCGGGCGTGGCGGTCCGTCGTCGCCCCGTCGGGCGCGAACGCGCCCTCGGGGTCGCTGGAGGGCGTCTTCTCGGCGCTCTCTAACAGGAAGCCGTAGTCGCTCCGGTCGTCGAGAGCGGCGTACGCCGCCAGCGGCGTCGTCTCCACGTCGAGGTGGGCGACGACGCGCGCGACGACCGGCCCGTCGTGATCGCTCACGAGGTCGCAAAACGCCGCTCGCGACCGGTCGAACGTCGGGGCGGTCACGCCGTCACCTCCCGGTGGCGGACGTTGCGGACGAACGCCGCGACCGCCTCGGGGTCCTTGCGGCCGCCCGTCGACTCGACGCCGCTCGCGACGTCCACCGCGTAGGGAGCGACCGTCTCGACGGCGTCGGCGACGTTCGCCGGCGTGAGCCCCCGCCAGGACGACGGGCGTCGACAGGCCGGTAACGAGGTCGCGGGTGGCCGCCCAGCCGTGCGTCTCGCCGGTCCCGCCCGCGCCGTCGGCGCTCGTCGAGTCGACGACGACGGCGTCGGCGACGTCGTCGTACGCGTGGGCGCGGTCCGGGTCGTCGGCGTCGACGACGGGCGTCACTTTCGCTCCCGATTCGGCGCGGACGAACCGGAGTTCGTCGGCGTCGAAGTCGGCGTGGAGCTGGACGACGTCCGGGCGGACGACGTCCGCGAGTTCGACCGCGTGTTCGGGCGAGTCGGGCATGAGGACGAGCACCGTCGTCAGGAACGGCGTGGCGTCCGCGACGAGTTCGGCGGCGTGGTCGGGGGCCACTTCGCGGGGGTGTCCACGGGGACGTCCGTAATGACGCCGACGGCGTCCGCGCCGGCGTCGGTGACGGCCCGCAGGTCCTCGCGTCGGGTGACGCCACAGACTTTGACGCGCGTCATCACGCGCCCCGCATGTCGTCGAGTTTCGCGGCCGCTGCGCCGGAGTCGATGGCCTCCCGCGCCCGGTCGACGCCCCCGCGAAGGTCGTCCGCGAGGCCGGCGACGTAGATCGCCGCGCCCGCGTTGGCGAGGACGATGTCGCGCTTCGCGCCGCCGACGCTCCTCGACGATGCCGCGGAGGTCCGCTGCGTTCTCCTCGGGGTCCCGCCGGCGACGGCCTCGACCGGAGCTGGTTCGACGCCGAGGTCCTCGGGCGTGAGCGTGTATTCGGTGACGTCGTCGCCGTCGACTTCGGCGACCGTCGTCGCGTCGTGGAGCGCGATCTCGTCCATGCCGGAGCCGTTGACGACGAGCGCTCGGTCCACGGGCATCTGTGCGAGCGAGCGCGCGAGCACGGGCACGAGGTCGGCGTCGTAGACGCCGACGATCTGTGCGTCGGCCCCTGCCGGGTTCGTCAGCGGCCCGAGGACGTTGAAGATCGTCCGCATCCCGAGTTCCTTGCGCGGGCCGATGACGGCCTTCATCGCGGGGTGGAACACCGGCGCGAGCATGAAGCCGATGCCGTCGCGTTCGATGGCCTCCTCGACCGCCGGCGGTTCGGCCTCGACGTCGACGCCCGCGACGTCGAGGACGTCCGCGCTCCCGGACGACGACGAGACCGAGTAGTTCCCGTGTTTGGCGACGGCCGCGCCCGCTCCGGCGGCGACGATGGCGCTGGTCGTCGAGACGTTGATGGTGTTGTAGTCGTCGCCGCCGGTCCCGCAGGTGTCGACGAGGGGGCTTCGGTCGGGGTCGATGGTCCGCGCCGCGTCGCGCATCCCCCGTGCGAAGCCGGCGATCTCCGTCTCCGTCTCGCCTTTCGCCCTGAGCGCCGCCAGTAGCGCCCCGATCTGTACCTCCGTCGCTACTTCGAAGACGGCCCGCGCCGCGTCCCGGGCCGCTTCGAGCGTCAGGTCCTCCCCGTCGGCCACCCGCTCGATGTATCCTTGCATCATCAGTGTACTTCTTCGAGTTACAATGAACATATCCGTACATCATATTAAGCCTGTCGCCCCGAGAGACGGATCTGTCCCGCTCGGGACGCCGGGCGGAGATTCGCCCACATAACGCTCCCGAAATCGCCTCGCAGTTCCGCGTTCCGAAAGGTTCAATTACCGTCCCGGGATACGTAAGAATGCGTTCGAAAGCAGCCCCAGACAGGGTTGGTGGTCTAGTCTGGTTATGACACCTCCTTGACATGGAGGAGGCCGGCAGTTCAAATCTGCCCCAACCCATCTTCTGAAATACCCAAATCACCACCCGTTGGTGGGGCCCTTATTACAGTCGAAGGTGAGCGACGGTGAGTCGCTCGCCTCCGGTACCTGACACTGGGCGAGGGACGTGATTCGACGTACTCGCCCCCGTGAGCGCGACATTCCGGTGGTCACCTTGCGGTGTCGAGTCACCTGGCTACGACGAAACGCATACGGGTACGAATTCAACCTAAATTCATGTGGGCCGAACGTCCATCCCCGTCGACTCGTCCACTAAAGAGCGATTGAAACGCGATGACGAGACGTGAGACGAGTTCTCACAGCGGGTCACGTCTTCCGAGGAGCCGACGCACGGTCTTTACGAACCCTCGAATCTACCTGATCCACTTACTTATAGATCTGACACCGGATTCGACGGCGAGTGACCGCCGAGCCCTGCCCGCGACGCCTCGACGTCGGTGATCGTATCACTATCCAGAGAGGCGTGACGACTATCTCTCCGCGGTGCCAACCTTCCGGGCATGATCCGCCGTCTCGCCAGTCGCTCGTCGGCGCTCGACGTGAGCCTCCTCGGCGTCATCGTCGCCGTCGTCTCGTTTTACTCCGCGAGGCTCTCGCCGACGGACGGGACGTCCCCGAACCTCATCCGGTTTTTCGACACAGCGCCGAGTCGGGAGTATCCGGCGGTACTCCCCCAGGACAAGGCGTTGCTCCTGTTGCTCGACCCGGGGACTGGGCCCACGACCGCGGCGTCGACGGGGCCGGCGACGGGCGGGGTCTGGCCGCTGTTGTTCCTGGTCGGTCTGCTCATGGTCGTCGCCGGGCCGATTCTCGCCTGGCTGCGTCGCGGCGCGTGAGGCGGTCGATCCGAGCGGTGGCCGGCGCGAACGAGGACGCCCCCGTCACGCGCCGGGATGGTAGATCAGGCCGACGGCCATGAACGCGCCCGCGAGCAACGACCCGCCGCTGGCGGCGAACGCGAGCGGCGCGCTCGAGGCGACGCCGTAGCCGAGTCCCGAGAGGAGCGCGAAGCCCATCGCCGCCAACAGGTAGTCGAATCGCGTCCATCTCATGCTTTCTAATTACATGTAATTACCACGCCCGAATACCTTTCGGCTCCGGGTGGCCACTCCCAGCGGGGTAGCGCGTAGCGAGCGGACGCACCCCCGCGGACCACGGTCGGCCCCCGCGCGACTACTCCCGGAATTCGAATCGCGCACCGCCGGCGTCGCTCTCGGTGACCGACACCTCCCACGCGTGGGCCTCGGCGATCTCCTTGACGATGCTCAGTCCGAACCCCGTTCCGTCGTCGCCGGTCGTGTAGCCGATGTCGAACACCCGCGCCCGGTCGGTCTCGGGGACGCCGTCCCCGTCGTCTTCGACGTAGAATCCGCCGTTCGTCGTCCCGACGGTCACCGTCGCAGTCGGGCCGGCGTGGTCGCCGACGTTCTTGAGGAGGTTCTCGAACATCTCCTGTAGTCGCTGCTCGTCGCCTTCGACGGTCGGCAACTCGTCGGCGACCATCACGTTCAGGTCGTAGTTCACCGTCCGTTCCGCGTTCGCGACGACTTCGCCGAGGTCGACCGACTCCGCTTCGCTCACGATCCGGCCTTTCCGGGCGAACAGCATCAGCCGATCGAGGAGGTGTTCGATCCGGTCGAGAGCGTCTTTCGCCACCTCGAAATGTTCCGGATCGTCCCGCTCTCGCCCGATGTCCAGTCGCGCCTTCGCGGTGTTCAGCGGCGTCCGCAGGTCGTGGTTCAGGATCGACATGACCCGTTCCAGACGGCGGTTCTTGCGTTCTATCCGCCGTTCGTACTCCCGCCGGTCGGTCATGTCCCGGGTGACCTTCGAGAAGCCGAGGAGGTTCCCCTCTCGGTCGTGTGTCGCCGTGATTGTCACGTTCGCCCAGAACTTCGAGCCGTCTTTGCGGACCCGCCAGCCTTCGTCCTGTATCGATCCCGACTCCCGCGCCCTCGCGAGGAGGTAGTCGACCCGGTCTTCGGACTCTTCCGGATAGAACAGGGAGAGATGCTCGCCGAGGACTTCCGCTTCGGTGTAGCCTTTGACGCGTTTCGCGCCCTCGTTCCACGTCACGATGTGGCCCGTCTCGTCCAGCAGGAAGATGGCGTACTCCTTGACCTCCTCGACGAGGCGCTGGAACCGCTCTTTCTCCGCGCGCAGTTCCCGCTGGGACTCGACCCGGCCGATGGCGTTCTCGATGCGGTTCGACAGCAGCGCGAACTGTTCGTCGTCCCCCTTCCGGAGGTAGTCGGTGACGCCCGCGGAGATGGCCTCGCTGGCGATCTCTTCGTTACCGTGTCGGGTAAAGAGGATGAACGGGAGGTCCGGATCGACCGACCGGACCGCTTCGAGCAGTTCGAGACCGTTCATCCCGGGCATCTTGTAGTCGCTGACGATGCAGTCGACGTCTCCGCGTTCGACGGCCGAGAGCGCTTCGTTCGGATCGGTGACGGCAGTCACGTCGACGTCGTTCGCGTCCTCGACGTAGTGTTTTACCGTCTCGACGAACTGGGCGTCGTCGTCGACGAGAAGGACGTCCCTCGACGTCACCGCTCCGTCCGTCTCTCGATTCGCGTGTTCTCTCATTCCCAGGGGTCTTCACTCGAAATTTGTCTGGAATCAGTTAACTCTGGTTGATTCGCACACGCCAGCCCCCGTCGCCGCCGTTCGGGCGGAAAAACAACAGGTATAGGGAACTGCTGTCCCTGGGTTTCGATATGGACGCAGGCATCGTCCTCCTCAATTTCGGCGAACCGGCGGAGCCGTCGCGGGAGGCGGTCGTCGACTACCTCACGCGCATCTTCTTCAACAACGCCGCCCTCGAAGGGGCGACCACCGAGGAGGAGGCCATGGAGCGTTCGCGCGAACTCGCGGAACGCCGCGTGGCGGGGCTCGTCGAGGAGTACGAGGCCATCGGCGGGTCGCCGCTGAACGCCCAGGCGGCGGCCCAAGCCGACGGTCTGGCGGACGAGCTACGGGACCGCGGGCACGACGTCGCCACCTACACGGGGATGCAGTTCACCGAGCCGTTCGTCGAGGACGCGGTGGCCGCGGCCCGGGCGGACGGCGTCGACTACCTCGTCGGCCTACCGGTCTACCCCCTCTGTGGTCCCTCGACGACGGTCGCGGCCCTCGAAGAACTCGGCGACGCCGTCGACGACGCCGACTGGGACGTCGAGTACGACGAACTCACGGGCTGGCACCGCCATCCCCTCTACAACCGACTCCGCGCGGACGCCATCGCCGACTTCGCCGCCGAGAACGGCGTCGATCTGCACGATCCGGACACGGCACTCGTCTTTTCGGCCCACGGGACGCCCAAGCACTATCTGAACGAGGGGAGTCGCTACGACCGCTACGTGAACGAGTTCTGTTCGACTCTCGCCTCGCTTCTCGGCGTCGACGACTACGTCGTCGGCTATCAGAACCACGAGAACCGCGACATTCCGTGGACCGAACCCGAAGTCGAGGACGCCGTCGAAAATCTCGACGCCGAACGCGTCGTCGTCGATCCCGTGAGCTTCATGCACGAACAGAGCGAGACGCTGTCCGAACTCGACGTCGAACTCCGCGAGGAAGCAGAAGAAGTCGGCCTCGACTTCTACCGCGTTCCCATCCCCCACGACGACGACCGGTTCGTGTCGGTGCTGGCCGACCTCGTCGAACCGTTCGTCGCCGGCTTCGACCCCGAATACTACCAGTTCCGGCAGTGCCGGTGCAAGGAGACGCCGGGAACGATGTGTCTGAACGCGCCCCGACCGGAATGACCGTCGGCGTCGTCGGCGCGGGCATCACGGGCCTCTCGCTCACCCACTATCTCCGGCAGGCGGGCGTCGAGAGCCACACGTTCGAGTCCGCGTCCCGACCCGGCGGCGTCATCCGGACCGTCCACGAGGACGGGCGGGTCCTCGAACTGGGTCCCCAGCGGACGCGCCACACGTCGCTCGTCGCCGACCTCGTCGACGACGTGGGCCTCCGCGACGAACTCGTCGTCGCCGACAAGGACCTGCCGCTGTTCGTCTACGCCGACGGCCGGCTGCGGCGCGCTCCGCTCTCGATCCGGGAGTTTCTCACGACCGACCTGCTCTCGTGGCGGGGGAAGCTCCGTCTGCTGGCCGAACCGCTGACCGCCGCCGGCGACCCGGAGGAGTCCGCCGCCGAACTGTTCACCCGGAAGTTCGGCGCGGAGGCGTACCACAACCTGATCGCTCCGCTCTACGGCGGCATCTTCGGCTCCGACCCCGCCGAGATGCCCGCGAAGTACGCGCTCACCGGCCTGCTCCGCCTCGAACGGGAGGAGGAAGCCTCCTGAAGGTCTTTCTGAAACACACGATCGCCGGCGGCGATCGCCCGCCCGCCGTCTCGTTCGCCGACGGCATGGCGCAACTCCCCGCGCGCTCTACGAGGCGAACGACGACCGAATCAGCCTCGAGACGCCCGTCGAGACGGTCGGACGCGACGGCGACGGCTACGTCCTCCAAACGCCGGACGACGCCGTCGCCGTCGACGAGGTGGTCCTCACGACGCCCGCCGACGCGACGGCGTCGATGCTCGACGACATCGACCCCGACGCGGGTCGTCGCCTCCGAGAACTCCACTACAACCCGCTCGTCTACGTCCACCTCGAAGCCGACTGCCCGCGGGCGGGCCTCGGCTATCAGGTCCGCCGGGACGAGGAGTTGAAAACGCTCGGCGTCTCGTGGAACTGCAGCGCGTTCGGTCGCGACGGCGTCTACACCTGCTTTCTCGGTGGGATGAACCGTCCCGCCCTCGTCGACGAGGACGAGGCGACGCTGGCGGCCATCGCCCGCGAGGAGTTCGCGGACGTGATGGGCCTCGACGCGCGCGTCCTGCGCGTCACGAAACTCCCCGCGGCTTCCCCGCCTACGACACCACCTGGACCGCGCTGGACGGCCTCGACCTGCCCGACGGCCTCCACCTCGCCACCAACTACACCGCACGCATGGGCGTCCCGAGCCGCATCCGCGAGGCCAAGCAACTGGCCGCGGAGTTCGCGGACGTCGACCGGTGATCTACCGCTCGATCCCTTTGGCCGTCCGAACGAACGCTTCGACGCTCTCGACGGGCGTATCCTTGTCGATTCCGTGGCCGAGGTTCAGGATGTGACCCCGTGGTCCGGCCTTCTCGACGATTTCACGGGTGCGTTCGCGAACGAACGCCGCGTCGCCGTAGAGATGAGCCGGGTCGAGGTTTCCTGTACCGGCCGCTCCCCGAGTTCGTCCCGCGCGTCGCCCATGTCGACGGTCCAGTCGAGGCCGACGACGTCGGCACCGCTCTCGGCGAGGGCGTCGAGGTGGCCGCCCATGTCGCGCGCGAAGACGATGGTCGGCACGTCCACCGCGTCGAGGATGCGCTGATGTCGCGGGAGGACGAACTCCCGATAGTCGGCGGGCGAGAGGACGCCCGCGTAGGTGTCGAACAACTGGACGACGTCCGCGCCCATCTCGACCTGATAGCGGAGGTAGTCCTCGACGACGGCCGAGAACGAATCGAGGAGCGTCCGGAACGCGTCGGGGTGGTGCGCACGGAACCGCCGGAGCTCCATGTGCGACCGCGAGGGCCCGCCGGCGACGACGTACGACGAGAGGGTGAAGGGGCCACCGGCGAAGCCGATGAGGGCGGCCTCGTCGCCGAGAGTGTCACCGAGGCGGTCGAGCAGTTCGCCAACGTAGTCGAGTTCCTCCGCGACCGGGCCGTGCGTCCGGTCCACGTCGTCCGGTCCCGAGACGGGGTTCTCGACGACCGGACCGACGCCGGATTCGACGTGATAGTCGAAGCCGAGCGGTTCGAGGACGGTCAGGATGTCCGAATACATCACGACGCCGTCCGGGCGGAATCGCTCCCACGGCTGGAGGCTGATTCGCTCCGCGATCTCGGGGGTCTTGATGGCTTCGAGGAACGTGTAGTCCGAACGCACCTCCCGATATTCGGGGAGGTAGCGCCCCGCCTGCCGCATCAGCCAGACGGGCGGCCGTTCCGTGTAGTTCCCGCGGGCGGCGTCGAGGAAGAGGTCACGCATAGGCGGGGTTTCGACACCCCGTCAAATATACTGTGCGTTCGGCGACCGCTCACTCCGCGTCCCGTTCGAGTCGCTCGTACTGCTCGCGGTACTGACTCTCACACGTCGGACAGCAGAACGTCTTCAGGTCCCCGCCGACGCGTTCGGTGATGCCGCCGTCGGTCATCGTCTTCCCGCACTCGACGCAGGTCATCGCGAACTCCACGTCGGCCACCTCGGGCGACCAGTCGACGTTCGAGAGCAGTTCGACGTCGTACTCTCGCACCGCCTCCTCGTCGACGACGTCGAACAGCCACGCACGGACGTCGGGGTCGGGTGCGTCGGCCTGGACGACGAGCCGACCGCTCGCCGTCGTGAACACGTGGTCGACGGCCCGGGCGTCGGCCAGTCGCTCTCGGACGGTCCCGACCGCGTCGGGGCGAACCCGTACGTCGACGAGAATCGGATATCCATCGCGGAGTTTCGACCGGTCGACGTCGACGGTGAACTGCCGAATGATCCCCTGTTCTTCGAGCCGCGACACCCGATCCGAGACGGCGGGGGCCGACAGGTCGACGGCGTCCGCGATGTCGCTGTACGGCCGCCGGCCGTCGCTCGTCAGCAACCGGAGAATCTCGCGATCCGTTTCGTCGAGGTTGCGCATAGCGGCGAGTAGCGGGGGATCAGCTAAAACCTGTCCCCGTCACGGCCGAAGCGAGCCCACGATACACTCGGTATTCATACATATGGATGATTTCCAGTGTTGCCCGGATCGGTGTGGGAAAGAGGCGTATCCTGGGGATAGAGGCCTTTTAATGGCTGATTAAGGGATTTCAACGAGTGGTTATATCATATTCCGTACATTGGGACATAACAGCAGATTTATATTTCGCGGGGTAATCTACTCTCGACAGACACGGGGACGCGTACGAGAAGGGGGCGGACAGCACCTCTCGTTCGCTGCGTCCGGCGTGTGCATCCAACCATGAAACTCAAGCAATTCCTCACGGACGACCGCGCAGTTAGCCCGGTGATCGGAGTGATTCTGATGGTCGCGATCACGGTGATTCTCGCGGCCGTCATCGGGACGTTCGTGCTCGGACTCGGACAGCAGGTACAACAGACGACGCCACAGGCGAGCTTCACGTTCGACTACAACTCGACCAACAGCAGCGTGCTCGTCACTCACGAGGGCGGGGCGACGTTCAAAACGGAGAACACGGCGGAGTTGAATGTCTCTGCGAATGGGAGCACCGCTACTTGGGGGCTACCCGTTAGTGCCGGGGACCAGATTCTCGTTGCATCCGGTGGCGACGTCGCCACCGCCGTTTCGTCTGGCGACACCATCCGCGTCATCTGGCAGGGCTCCGGCGATCAGACGTCGACCGTCGGGAAGTACACTGTCCCCTAACATGAGATTCAGACGACTTTTCACCGACGATCGCGCCGTCAGCCCGGTGATCGGGGTGATTCTGATGGTCGCGATCACGGTGATCCTCGCGGCCGTCATCGGGACGTTCGTGCTCGGACTCGGACAGCAGGTACAACAGACGACGCCACAGGCGAGCTTCACGTTCGACTACGACTCGAGTTCCAACGGCACTGTTGACGTCACACACGAAGGCGGAGCAACGTTCGAATCGGAGAATACAGCGACCCTCACTGTTCAAGTGAACGGAAGCGTCGACCGTCAGCGGGGCTGGTCTCTCGACGTTTCAGCCGGTGACCAGTTCACTGTCGGCGACATCGGGGGCGACGGCTCTGCCACCACCTACACTGATGCCGGTACGGAACTCGACACGGTTGGGCTGAATTCTGGCGACACCGTCCGCGTCATCTGGCAGGGATCCGGCGATCAGACGTCGACCGTCGGGAAGTACACCGTCCCGTAGCGGACCGTCGCCGTTTTTCGACGACTCGCCCCGTCGACTTCCGCGTCGCTCTGCTCACACGGGGTAGACTGTCGATATAGCCGTCGTACCCTATCAATATCTCTACCTTTTGGCCGCGCTTTCATTGTCACCCGCCGTCGAACGCGACACGTAGGCGTTCGCAGCGCACGACTGTAATCCATGCAACTCAAGCAATTCATCACGGACGACCGCGCAGTCAGCCCGGTGATCGGGGTGATTCTGATGGTCGCGATCACGGTGATTCTCGCGGCCGTTATCGGGACGTTCGTGCTCGGGCTCGGGCAACAGGTGCAACAGACGACACCGCAGGCGAGTTTCACGTTCGACTACAACACGTCGGCGGATCAGGTGACGATCGTCCACGAGGGCGGTGCGACGTTCAGTTCGGAGAACACGGCGAACCTCTCGGTTCAGGCACCCGGTAACTCCACGTCGTGGTCGCTCCCGGTGTCGGCCGGTGATTCGTTCGTCGTGGACGACGACGATTCACCCGACACGGCCGACCTCCACCCAAGTAGTGCCCTGTCCAGCGGCGACACCATCCGCGTCATCTGGCAGGGCTCGGGCGATCAGACGTCGACTGTCGGGGAGTACACGGTCCCGTAGCGGACCCGCTTCCCCGCTTCGAATCGGGCCATTGACGGTGTTCGAGCGCCATCCTCGGCTATGGCGTCTCGAACGCTCCGCACCCGGAACACTCTTTTATTAGCCGTCGTCCTCGTGAGCGGCGTCGTACTCCCGGGACTCGCCCGGTGGTGGCTCGGAACGCTCGGTCTCGACACCCTCGGGAGCGCCGTCTTCACCGTCGGCTACGCGACGGCGGCGTTCGTCGTCTGGTACGGCTGGATTCGACCGATCGACTTCACCGGTTCGGCCGAGCGCAGAGCGGAACTTTAATGCACGATTCCGGGCGACCTACAGGTAAGAATGCTCCCGTTACAGGTCATCGACAGTTTCCTGCTCAACTACAACGTGGGGCAGGCGCTGTTGCTGGTGTTCATCCTCGCGACGGTCGGGACGCTCCCGCTGAAATCCCGGAAAATAGTGGCCATCAACACCGTCCTCTTCGGCGTCATCTTCATCATGACGCCGTCGGCACTGGCCCCGGTCCACTACATGTTCCTCGGCATCGTCCTGCTCGTCGTCGGGCCGATGCTGTACGTGACCGCCAGCCAGTGACGCCGTCGCGGGAGCGCGGCGTTTAACCGTTCGAACGCGCAACCGGGTGTATGGCAGAACCGCGCGTGCCCGGTGGCGACGAGGACGACGTCGAACTCCCCTGTGGCCGGACGCTCCCCGTCTCCACGTTCGACATGGGGATGCGGGAGTTCGACTGTCCGTGTGGCGACACCCACGCCGTCGTGATGGACGTCCACCCGCCGGACCGGTTTCTCCCCGAGTTTCTGGTGGCGATCCTGCGCGAGAGCGTCGAGACGACCAGCGAGGAGATGCCGGAGTTCGGCACGCCCCACCTCATGGGCATCGTCTTGGAGGAGTTCCCGGGCGACGTCGCCAGCATCGACGTGAGCGACCGGGGCGACGTCGGCTACGCCCTCCTGTGGGTGACCGACTTCGACTCGCGGCGGCTCCACGAGATCGTCGTCGAACTCGTGGTGGAACTGATGGAACACGCGGTCAGCCACGCCGACGACGACGCGGTCGTCCAGAATTTCGAGTCGGAGATGCTGGAGTTCGACGTCGCGGAGTTCGTCACCCAGTACCGCGAAGAGCGGGATTTCGACGCGGAGAACGCGCACGTCTGACTACTGTCCGACGTTCGTCTCACTGAACACTAAGACGATAGCGGCCCATGTGTGACGTATGCACACCCGCTGGCGGAAGTACGACGAACTACGGGGTGTGCTCGTCGAGGCGGAGGAGCCGTTGACCGCGCGCGAGATACTGTCGTCACTCGAAGAGCACGACGAGTTCGAGAGCGCCCACCACGTCGCGACCATCCTCGGCCGCGCCGCCGAGGAGGGGAAGTCGAGGTACTCGACGGCAGTCCGTATCGCTATCGGCTCAACGTCTGATCGCGGCGTTCTGAGCGGCCGAGAGACGCCACAATGCCGCTGTCGCGCGCGTCCGACGGTCGGGAGTTTGCTACGGGCCGCCGTCCGACTGGCCGCTCGCATATACCGCGACCGTTACGAAATCCGTAATTCAGTTTCGCATCTCGTATTCTTTCGTCGGGCTTATTACGATGTACGGACTTCGATGGGACGATGACTGACGACGAGGAGCGCACGATACTGCTCATCGGTAGCGGCCCGATTCAGATCGGGCAGGCAGCGGAGTTCGATTACTCTGGCGCGCAGGCCTGCCGTGCCCTGCAGGAGGAGGGCACGAGTCGTCCTCGTCAACTCGAACCCCGCGACGATCATGACGGACCCGGAGATGGCCGACCGGGTCTACATCGAACCGATCACGACGGAAGCGATCGCGGAGATTATCCGCAAGGAGAACCCGGACGGCGTCATCGCCGGCCTCGGCGGCCAGACCGGTCTGAACGTCACGGCCGCGCTCGCCGAGGAGGGCGTTCTCGACGAACACGACGTCGACGTCATGGGGACGCCGCTGGACACCATCTACGCCACCGAGGACCGCGACCTGTTCCGCGAACGGATGGAGTCGATCGGCCAACCCGTTCCGGCCTCGACGACCATCTCCCTCGACGAGGGCGAGGCAGTCACCGACCTGACCCAGGAGGGACTTCGTGACCGGGTCGACGCCGCCGTCGACGAGGTGGGCGGTCTCCCCGTCATCGCGCGGACGACGTACACGCTCGGCGGCTCCGGGTCGGGTGTCGTCCACGAGATGGACGAACTCGTCGAGCGCGTCCGCAAGGGGCTTCGCCTCTCGCGGAACAACGAGGTGCTCGTCACCGAGTCCATCTCGGGCTGGGTCGAACTCGAATACGAGGTGATGCGCGACGCCGACGACTCGTGTATCATCATCTGTAACATGGAGAACCTCGACCCGATGGGCATCCACACCGGCGAGTCCGTCGTCGTGACGCCCTCGCAGGTGATCCCTGACGAGGGCCACCAGGAGATGCGCGACGCCGCCCTCGAAGTGATCCGGGAGTTGGGTATCCAGGGTGGCTGTAACATCCAGTTCGCCTGGCGCGACGACGGCACGCCCGGCGGCGAGTACCGCGTCGTCGAGGTGAACCCCCGCGTCTCTCGCTCCTCGGCGCTCGCCTCGAAGGCGACGGGCTACCCCATCGCCCGCGTCACCGCCAAGGTGGCGCTCGGCAAGCGCCTCCACGAGATCGAAAACGAGATCACGGGCGAGACGACGGCGGCGTTCGAACCCGCCATCGACTACGTCGTCACCAAAGTCCCCCGGTGGCCCAAAGACAAGTTCGACGACGTCGACTTCGAACTCGGGACGGCGATGAAGTCCACGGGCGAGGCGATGGCCATCGGCCGCACCTTCGAGGAGTCGCTGTTGAAGGCGCTTCGCTCCTCCGAGTACGACCCGGCCGTCGGCTGGGCGGACGTGGGCGACGCGGAACTCGAAGCCGACTACCTGGAGACGCCGACGCCGGACCGTCCCTACGCCATGTTCGAGGCGTTCGACCGCGGCTACACCGTCGACGAGGTGGCCGACCTCACCGACATCGAGCGGTGGTACGTCGAGCGCTACGGACGCGTCGCCGAGGCGACGCAGGCGGCCGCCGAGGGCGACTTCACCGAGGCGGCCATCAAGGGCCGCACCAACGCCGAAATCGCCACCGCCGCCGGCACGACGGTCAGCAACGTCGAGACCGACGTCCCCGGCCGCACCTACAAACAGGTCGACACCTGTGCCGGCGAGTTCGCCGCCGAGACGCCGTACTACTACTCCGCGCGCAAGCCTGAGTTCCTCCGTGGCCCCCTCGTGGGCGACGCCGCGGCGGGCGAACTCGAAGTCGACCGGGACGTCGAGAGCGTCGTCGTCGTCGGCGGTGGCCCCATCCGCATCGGACAGGGCGTCGAGTTCGACTACTGTTCGGTCCACGCCATCCGCGCCCTGCGCGAGGCGGGCATCGACGCCCACGTCGTCAACAACAACCCCGAGACGGTGTCGACCGATTACGACACCTCCGACGGCCTCTTCTTCGAACCGATCACCGCCGAGGAGGTGGCGGACGTGATCGAAGCGGCCGACGCCGACGGCGTGATGGTCCAGTTCGGCGGCCAGACCTCCGTCAACATCGGCCACCCGCTCGAGGAAGAACTCGACCGCCGCGGGCTGGACTGTGAGATCATGGGCACCAGCATCGACGCGATGGACCTCGCGGAGGACCGCGACCGGTTCAATCGCCTGATGGACGAACTCGGCATTGCCCAGCCCATCGGCGGCTCCGCCACCAGCGAGGCCGAAGCGCTCGAGCTCGCCAGCGACGTCGGCTATCCGGTACTCGTCCGTCCCTCGTACGTCCTCGGCGGCCGCGCGATGGACGTCGTCCACGACGACGAGGAACTGAAGGAGTACATCGAGGAGGCCGTCCGCGTCAGCCCCGACAAACCCATCCTCATCGACGAGTTCCTCGCCGACGCCGTCGAACTCGACGTCGACGCCGTCTCCGACGGCGATCACGTCCTCGTCGGCGGCGTGATGGAACACGTCGAGAGCGCGGGCGTCCACTCGGGCGACTCCGCCTGTATGATCCCGCCGCGCTCGCTCGACGCGGAGATGCTCGGCCGCGTTCGCGAGGTGACCGAGGACATCGCACAGGCCCTCGACACCGTCGGCCTCCTGAACATCCAGTTGGCCGTCAAGGACGACGAGGTGTACGTCATCGAGGCCAATCCGCGCTCGTCCCGTACCGTTCCGTTCGTCTCGAAGGCCACCGGCGTTCCCATCGCCAAACTCGCGGCGAAGGTGATGGCCGGCGCGACGCTCGACGAACTCGACGTCGACGAGCAGATCCCCGAACAGGTGAGCGTCAAGGAGGTCGTCCTGCCGTTCGACCGCCTGCCGGGGAGCGACCCGCGTCTCGGCCCGGAGATGAAATCGACGGGCGAGGTCATGGGGACGGCTGACACCTTCGGCAAGGCCTACGAGAAAGCCCAGTCCGCCACGAGCAAACCCATCCCCACCTCGGGGACGGCGGTACTGGACCTCACCGCCGACGAGTTCCCCGATCCGGACTCCGAGGCGGCGGCGGACCTCGTCGACGGCTACGCCGAGTTCTTCGACGTGCGCGAGTTCGACGACCTGCACGAGGCGATCCGCCACGGCGAGGTCGACCTCGTCGTCTCGCGGGACCGCGACGCCCTCGAAGTCGCCGTCGAGGAGGACGTGACCTACTTCTCGACGTACGCCAGCGCCCGGGCGGCGCTCGAAGGCGTCCGCGCCCACGACGAACCCATCGACGTCCAGGCCATCTCCGACCGCCCCAAACTCCGGACCGGCTGGGGCCGGTAACGCGACCGACCGGGCCGCCCGGTCCGTTCTCGCGGCGGCTCCGGACGTCCCACGCTCGACTGGCCGCGTCGCTCGCAGGAGCCACGGCGGACGTCCGTCGTCGCCGCTGTTTCCGCACGGGCCGAGAGACCGGCGGGGCACGTCGCGGCCGCGTCCGTCGACGGGGAAAGAGTGGTTTCAAGTCCGCCGACGCGGTACCACGGCGTATGAACGTAGGGGATCGCGTCCGCGTCGAACGCGCGGGCGTCACGAACGAGGGCGTCCTGTTGCCCTCCTCGACGGCGGACCACCTCGTCGTCAAACTCCCGGGCGGGTACAACGTCGGCGTCGACCGGGAGGACGCCGACGTCGAGGTGCTCGAATCCGACGTCTACGACGTCGAGAGCGCACAGGCGACCGGCGAGACGTCCGAGATCGAGTTCGACGACGATCTGCCGACGGTGTCGCTCATCTCCACCGGCGGCACCATCGCCTCCACTGTGGACTACCGGACCGGGGCCGTGACGGCGCAGTTCGACGCCGAGGACGTCCTCCGGGCGGTGCCGGATCTGGCGGGGCGGGCGAACTACCGCGGGCGCGTCGTCGCCAACATCCTCTCGGAGAACATGACGCCCGACGTCTGGCAGGAGTTGGCCCACGCCGTCCACGAAGAGATCGAGGCCGGCGCGGACGGCGTCGTCGTCATGCACGGCACCGACACGATGCAGTTCACGGCGTCGGCGCTCGCTCTCATGCTCGACACGCCCGTCCCGATCGTCTTCACGGGGAGTCAGCGCTCGGCCGACCGACCCTCCTCGGACAACGTGATGAACGCCGTCTGCGCCGTCGAGGCCGCCAAGGCGGACTGCGCGGAGGTGCTCGTCTGCATGCACGAGTCCGAGAGCGACGACGCCTGTGCGCTCCACCGCGGGACGCGCGTCCGCAAGAACCACACTTCCCGGCGCGACGCCTTCGAGACGGTCGGGGCGAAACCGCTCGGGAGGGTGGCGTACGAATCCGAGGACGTCACTTTCCGCCGCGACTACGACACCCGCGGCGACACCCGTCTCGACATCTCGCCCGGCCTCGAAACCGAGGTCGAACTCGTGAAGTTCGTCCCCGGCATGGACCCCGCGGCCCTGGACTACCTCTCGGGGAAGGCGGGCGTCGTCATCGAGGGGACGGGACTGGGCCACGTCGACACCGACCTCATCCCGCGTCTCGAAGAACTCGTCGACGCCGGGACGACCGTCGCCATGACCAGCCAGTGTCTCGAAGGCCGGGTCTGTGACCGGGTGTACGACACCGGCCGCGACCTGCTGGAGGCGGGCGTCGTCGAGGCGGGCGACACCCTCCCAGGGACGGCGACGGTGAAGCTCATGTGGGCGCTCGCGAACGCCGACGATCCGGAGGAGGCCATGGGCGAGTCGCTGGCCGGCGAGTTGCAGACCCGGTCGGTCCCATGGACCTGAGGCCCGCACGCGAAGACGACTTCGACGCCGTCGCGGCGTTCACCCGCGAGACGTGGCCGGACCGCGCCGTCGACGACTACCTCCCGGACGTGTTCGACGCGTGGGTCCGCGAGGACGATGAGCGCCAGCGGACGTTCGTCCTCGACGCCGGCGACGACATCGCCGGCGTGATCCAGGGCGTGTTGCTCTCGCCGTACGAGGGGTGGGCACAGGGCCTGCGCGTCAACCCCGACTACCGCGGCGAGGGCCGGGGACGGGAACTGACCGAAGCCGTCTTCGGCTGGGCGCGGGAGCGGGGAGCGACGGTCGTCCGCAACCTCGTCTTCTCGTGGAACGCGCCGAGCCTCGGCCTCTCGCGCCGACTCGGCTTCGCGCCGTGTACCGAGATGCGGTGGGCCCACCCCGATCCGGACCCGTCGGCATCCGCGCCCCTTCGCGTCGTCAGCGACGGCGCGAATCCCGACGCGGCGTGGCGTTTCTGGACCGAGAGCGACGCCCGAACGCACCTCCGCGGGCTGGCCGTCGCCCCCGACTACTCGTGGGCGCTCGCGGACCTCACGCGCGAACGGGTCCACGCGGCGGCCGACGACGGCCGACTGCTCGTCGTTCGGGACGGCGGGACGCGCGGGTTCGCCGTCCGCAACCGGACGGTGACGCGCGACTGGGACGGCAACGAACGCTGTGCCGAATACGCCGTCGCGGCGTGGGCCGACCCCGAGGCGGCGTCGGCGCTTTTCGCTGCCGTCGCCCACGACGCCGCGTCCGTCGACGCCGACCGGACGCGCGTGCCGATTCCCGAAACCGTCGGCGCGGTGACCGACGCCGCCGCCGCGCGCGGCCACCCCGCCGAGAATCCCGAGTTCGTCCTCTCGGCCGACCTGACGGGATCGGACTGACTGCCGCCGGCGTCGCTGGTCGCCCCGACCGCGCCATCACAAGCCACTTACTCCCCGCCGCCTCACCCACTGACATGATTCACGTCGTCGGCGGCGGCGTCGCCGGTCTGGCGTCCGCCTATCGACTCCAGAAGCGGGGACGCGAGGTGCGAGTGCTGGAGGCGACGGCGGACGTCGGCGGACTGGCCGCGACGTACGAGACGGCCGGCGACGACGTCGAGACGTTCTACCACCACCTCTCGAAGTCCGAGGAGACCATCGTCGAGGTGGCCGAAGAACTCGGCCTCGGCGATCGGCTGGAGTGGCGGATCGGCGAGAACGCCTACTACGTCGACGGCGTCGTCCACCCGCTCGACACGCTGCCACAGATCGCCGCCTACCCGCACATGAGCCTCTACGACAAGTTCCGCCTCGGCATGTTGACGCTCGAGATCGACGTGCGCGGCGGCGTCCCGAAGTTCGACACCTACGACGACCTGACGGACTTCGAGGACGTCCCCATCAAGCAGTTCCTCCTCGACCACACCACCCGCGGCGTCTACGAGAACTTCTTCGAACCCCTGCTCGACGCCAAGTTCGGCGACCGGAAGGAGGACGTCAGCGCGGCGTGGTTGCTCGGGCGAATCAAATTCCGCGGCGAGCGCGACCTCCTCCGGGGCGAGATCCTCGGGTACTTCGAGGGCGGGTTCGCCCCGTTCGTGGACCGGCTGGTCGAGGCGGTGGGTCGCGAGCACGTCACGACGGGAGCGCGCGCAACCGACGTGACAGTCGCGGACGGCGCGGTGTCGACGATAACGTACGAGACGGCCGGCGGCGAACGCACGGAGGAGACGGACGCCGTCGTCGTCGCCGCGATGCCGAACGTCCTCGAAGATCTGACAGGCTACGTCTGCGAGGTGGACTTCCAGGGGGCGGTCTGTGCCGTCGTGACCATGGAGGAGGCACTGACCGACACCTACTGGCTGAACGTCGCCCACGACGCGCCCTTCGGCGCGCTCATCGAGCACACGAACTTCGTGCCGCCCGAACGGTACGGCGGCCAGCACCTCCTCTACGTCGCCAGCTACGTCCAGGACGCCGAGGAGGACCTCTGGCGGATGAGCGACGGGGAAATCGAGGAGGCGTGGCTCTCGCACGTCGGCGAGATGTTCCCCGCGTTCGACCGGTCGTCGGTGATCGAGTTCCGCCTCGCGCGCAACCCTCGGGCCGCCCCCGTCTACGAACGCGGCTATCTCGACCTGGTCGTTCCGTACGACCTGAGCGAGGCGGTGGCGAACGGCGTCTACTACGCGGGCATGGCGAGCGAGGCGCAGTACCCCGAACGGAGCCTCAACGGGGGGATCGTCGCGGGGTTCGAGTGCGCGGACCGCATCGCGGATCGGGCGTAGGGGGTTCGCGCCGGCGACGACGGCTGTTCGCGGGCGGTCGTGTCAGTTACTGGCGACGGGCAGCGTCACCCGCATGACCGTCCCTTCCGGGTCGTTGTCCCGTATCTCCAGGGTGCCGCCGTAGGCGTCGACGGCTTCCGTGACCAGGTGGAGGCCGAACCCGTTCCCGGGTCCCTCAGTCACCTGTGTGCCCCGGTCGCGGATGGCCTCTTTGTGTTCGTCGGGGATGCCCGGTCCGTTGTCGGCGATCTCGACGGTCACGTCCGTCTCCCTGCCCTCGCCGCGGATCCGGACCTCCGGCGTCTCCTTGTCGTTGTGTTCGACCGCGTTCCGCAGCAGGTTCTCGAACACGGGACCGAGGAGCGTGTCGGCCGTCACCTCGACCTCCGGGACGTGGTCGAGCAACAGGCGCGCGTCGTCGTGGGCGTTCTGTACGGCCGCGACCTTCTGCTCCAGCGTCGGCCGGAGGCTGACCGGTTCGAGGTCGTGGTCGTCGCGTTCGACGAGTCGCATGTACTCCTGCATCCGCTGGACGAACCGCTGCATCTCCTCGGTGCGTTCCGTGACGACGGGCCAGTGGTCCTCCGGGAGGTCGGCCTGGCCTTCGATCAACTGCAGTCGGGCCTCGACGACGTTGAGGCTGTTGCCCAGTTCGTGGCCGAGCGTCCGGTTTATCAGGGCGAACTTGGTCCGCTCCCGGTCGAGGGCGCGTTCGCGCTCGATGCGGTCCAGCGCGCGGTCGAGATGCGTCCCCAGCAGTCGCAGCGTGTTCTCCTCGTACACCTCGAAGTCGCCGTCTTCCAGTTCGATTCGCCCGCGAGCACCGATCGCCGCGGTCACCGTCGCCCGTTCGTCGCCCGATGCGGACCGGACGATCGGCCGCTCAGGACGACTTCGCCGTCGACGACGATGCGGGCGACGCCGGCCGACAGCAGCGTCTCGACGCCGTCGAGCGTGGTTTCGTAGGCTTCCGTCCGCGTTTCGGACCGCTGGAGCGCCGTCGCGATCTCGGGGAGCGATTCGACGGTGTCCCGCGCTTCCCGCTCCCACTGCAGTTCCGAGCGCTGGATGTCGGTCCGGGCACTGAGGAGCCCGAGTGCGAACGTCACCGTCGTCCCGATGAGGACGCCGTCCATCGCGATGACGTACGGCTTCAGTTGCTGCATGACCTGCAGTTGGATGTAGAGGACCCACCCGAACAGCAGCGTCGCGGCGACCCACCCGCCCACGGTCCACTTGGCGACCTTGGTGACGTGGCGCGTGTTCCAGTCGCTCAGCACGAGCCAGACGCCGCCCACCGCGACGCCCCCGCCAGCAGGAGAAACGTCGTGTTCTCGAAGACCGTGACGAGGAGCGACCAGTCGAGGTCGACGATGTCGTCCCAGATGTCGTAGAGGGGGATCCCGAGCAGGAGGATACCGACGGTCGTGATGGCTCCGCCCGAGACGGCCCGTCGGCTCATCGGGAAGCGGACCGCGGGGATCGCCCTCATGTCTGAACGTATCACCGCGTAGGGACAAAAACGTGGGGTACGCCCCGCCGTTGCGGCCGTCCCGTCGACTTCCCTACCCAGTACGTGACTCGACGCCCGCGAGCGACGGCCCGGCCTACGCCTCGTCTTCGTCGCCCTCGTCGACGCCGGGTGCGGCGCTCACGTCGACGTCCTCGGGGTCGTCCCGGCCGCCGACGCGGAGGCCACCGTCCGGTCCCTCGACGTAGACGTCGTCGGCGAAGCCGCCTTCGGCGTGGGGGTGTTCGGGGTCGTCGAGTTTCGCCGGCGTCGAGGGGGCCGCCGGGACGTCGCCCGTGTCGTACTCGCCGAGCGGGTCGTCGATGGTGATGTCGTGGCGTTCGAAGAAGTCCCGGTAGCGGTCGTAGTGGGCCCGGAGTTCGTCGGCGGGAAACTCCATCATCTCGGTCCACCCGTGGTTGTAGAAGTCGAAGTTGGCCTGGATGTGGGTGATCTCGCGCGCTTCGGCCTCCGAGAACTCCTCGTCCAGGGCGTCGACGTAGGTGTCGAACGTGCGGTCGAAGAAGGCCGCCATTCGGGGCTCGCGCTCCTCGCGACGGCCCGGATCGGCCTTCGCGCCGAACACGTCGACGTGCAGGTCGACGAGCTTCTCCCGTGCCACGTCGCCGACGACGGGCATCGTCAGCGCCTTCTTCGCGGCGAAGTGACGGATGTTCTGCCGGATCTTCATCGGAGTTAGTTAGGTCTCTCGCGGCTTGAAACCACCGGATACGGACGAATCGCAAGAATGCAGCAGATAGCAACCCACATTAACCCCGACGACGAAACTCCGGCATATGACCCAGTCGTATGTGATTATCGGCGACGGGATCGCGGGGAGTTCGGCGGCCGAAACCCTCCGCGAAGAGGCCCCGGACGCCGACATCACCGTCATTACAGACGAGGGCGAAGCCCTGTACAATCGGATCCTCATCAAGGAGTTCGCCAAGGGAAAACTCCCGGAGGCCCCCATCTCCATCCACGACGAATCGTGGTACGACGAACGGGACGTCGACCTCCGACTCAACACCCACGTCACGAACATCGACACGGACGGGCACGTCGTGCGCACCCACGAGGACGAAGACCTCGAATACGACAAACTCCTCGTGGCCACGGGCGGGACGCCGACGCAGCTCCCCGTCGAGAACAGCGACGCCGAGGGCGTCCACCACTTCTGGACGTTCCAGGACGCCCGGAAGATCAAAGCGGACGCCGAAACGGCCGACGCGGGCATCATCGTCGGCGCGGGCCTGCTGGGCATCGACCTCGCGGCCATCTGTGGCGCACAGGACGTCGAGGCGCACTACCTCATGCGCGGCGACTGCTGGTGGCGCTACGCGCTCTCGGAGGCGGGTGCCGAAATCATGCACGACGCGATGCGCGAACGCGGCGTCACGCCCGTCTTCGACAGCGGCGTCGACCGCTTCGAAGTGGGCGACGACGGCCAGATCAGGGGTGCCGTCGACCCCAACGGCGACTACTACGAGGGCGACTTCGCGGGCGTCGCCATCGGCCTCGATTTCAACACGGAACTGCTGCAGGGGACGGGCGTCGAGCAGGACGGGGGCGTCGTCGTCGACGAATACATGCAGACGAGCGTCGACGACGTCTACGCAGCCGGCGATCTGACCCGGTTCTACGACACCGTCCTCGGCGAACACGCCCAGAACGGCTCGTGGGGGAGCGCCAAGGAACAGGGCGCGATCGCCGCCCGGAACATGATCGACGCGGAGTCCGAGCCGTTCCGGTGGGTCTCCTCGTACTCCATCACGCACTTCGATTTCCCCTTCCTCTCGTTTGGCCACCCGACCATCGGCGACGACCATGCCGAGCGGAAATACTCCGACACCGAGTGGCGGCGGCTCGCGTTCAAAGACGGCAAAATCGTCGGTGGCGTCCTCATCGGCGACCTCTCGCCCCAGAGCGGTTACAAGCGCCTGATGCGCGATGAGCGCGTCGTCGCCGACCAGAAGGACGTGTTGATGCAAAAGCAGTTCGACGCCGACGAACTCGCGCCCGCACAGGAGCAGTAACGCCCCGTCTCCCGTCGCCTCTCCTTCGAGACGCCGTCTCGCGTTGGGCGTCGTCGCGCGGCTACTCCCTCCGGTCCGGGTCGACGCTCCACCACGGTTATGTGTCAGGACCGAAGAACGTAACACATGAAGGTCCGGAGGAAGACCTTGGCGAAGGCGCTCGTCGCGGCGTTCGTTTTCAATCTGGTTGTCATGGGTGCGGGGGCGTATCTCGCGTATCAGCAGTCGCCGGACCGCCCCGAACGCATCGTCGGCCCCGAGGGGAACGTGCTCGCGACGAACGACGAAATCGTCGCGGGGAAGGCGGCCTTCCAGCAGAACGGTCTGATGAATCACGGATCGATTCTCGGGAACGGCGCGTACTTCGGTTCCGATTACACGGCGAACGCACAGGAACTGCTGGCGTCGAATATGCGTTCGTACGTCGCCCAGGAGCGCTACGGGACGGCGTACGCGGACCTCCCCGAACCGGAGCAAGCGGCGGTGAATTCCGTCGTCGAACGCCAGCTCCAGGAGGGCGCTCTCGGGGAGACCATCCGGCTCACCGCCGCGGAGGCGTACGCCTACGAACAGGTCCGTGAGGCGTACGTCGAGCGGTACTACGGCGGCGCGGCAGAACACGGCATCCCGTCGCAGTTCGTCGAAACGCGCGAGGACGCGCGGCGGTTCGCGGACTTCGCGCTCTGGACCGCGCTGTTTTCCTCTATCGACCGGCCCAACAGCGACGTCTCGTGGACGAACGAGTGGCCGTACAACCCCGGCGCGGGGAACGAGCCGCCCGTCTCCGCGATGACGTGGAGCGTCGTCGCGATGGTGCTTCTGGTCGGCGGCGGCGGCGCGGGGATCTGGCTCTACGACTCCGTCGAACTCCCGGAACCGGACACTGAGGGCGTCGACGTCCCCCACCCGAGCGAAATCGACCTCTTCCCGAGCCAGTTCGCGGCCGTCCGCTTCGTCCCGGTCGCGGCCGTCCTCTTTCTCGTCCAGACGCTCCTCGGGGGTTGATGGCGCACTACTACATCGAACGCGAGGGCTTCTACGGCATCGCCGAGGCGCTCGGGGTCGACGCGATGGCGACGCTCCCCTTCGCCATCACGAAGGCGTGGCACATCGACCTCGCCGTCCTCTGGATCGCGACCCTCTGGCTCGGCATCGGGCTCTTTCTCCCGCCGCTGCTCACGGGTCAGGAACCCGACAACCAAAAGCGGTACGTCCACGTGCTGCTGGGCGCGCTGGTGGTCGTTGTCGTCGGCGGGCTAACGGGAATCTGGCTCGGCGCGCAGGGCTACATCGACGGCGCGCTCTGGTGGATCCTCGGCAACGAGGGCCTCGAATACCTCGAAGTGGGCCGCCTCTGGCAGGTCGGCCTGCTCGTCGGGTTCGTCCTCTGGACGGCGCTCGTCGCCCGCGGCTTCAGACCCCTGCTCGCCCGCGAGGAGCGCTACGGACTCGCACACCTGATTCTCTACGCGGGTGGGTCCATCGGCTTGCTCTTCTCGGCGAGCATGCTGTACACGCCGCAGACGACGATGCCCGTGACCGAATTCTGGCGGTGGTGGGTCGTCCACATGTGGGTGGAGGGTGCCTTCGAGTTCTTCGTCGTCGCGATCATCAGCATCTCGCTCGTGTCGATGAACCTCCTCTCGCGCCGCAGCGCGGAGAAAGCCGTGATGTTCGAGGCGCTGTTCGTGATGGGCGCGGGCGTCATCGGCGTCTCCCACCACTACTGGTGGATCGGCCTCCCCGAGTACTGGGTGCCCGTCGGGAGCGTCTTCTCCACGCTGGAGTTCATCCCGCTCATCTTCATCCTCTACGAGGCACTCGGCGAATACCGCGCGATGATGGGCGCGGGCGAGGACTTCCTTACCGACTCCCGTTCATGTTCATCATCGCCTCCGGCTTCTGGAACTTCGTCGGCGGCGGCGTCCTCGGGTTCTTCATCAACCTCCCGCTGGTGAACTACTACGAGCACGGCACCTTCCTGACGGTCGGACACGCCCACGGCGCGATGTTCGGCGCGTTCGGCTTCCTCGCGATGGGGATGGCCATCTACGCGCTCCGGTTCACCACGAAGCCCGGGGCGTGGGACCCGACGAATCTCAAGCGCGCGTTCTGGCTGTTGAACGCCGGCCTCGCGTGGATGGTCTTCGTCGGCGACATCCCCGTCGGCTTCCTGCAGCTGGAGGCCGTGTTCACGCAGGGATACGACGCGGCGCGCTCGCTCGCGTTCTACAACCGCGACCTCGTCCAACTCCTCTTCTGGGCCCGCCTGCCCGGCGACGTGCTCGTCATCCTCGGGGCGGCCGTGTTCAGCTACGACGTCCTGAAAAAGCGCTTTGTCCGCCGCAAGGTGCCCGAGACGCCCGTCGACGGGACCGTCATCTCCCGGCGCATCTTCGCCGAGGACGACGACTAACAGGCGGCTCTCGCACGTCGGGCTCGCGGCCGAACGCGGCCCCGGACGAAACACGCGGTAGCTGCACCGGCGCGGATCGATCCACTCGGGCGCTCGGATCGGCCGACCGTCTACGCGTCGCGACCGGTGACGCGTCGACCCCGGCCACGGCGGAGATACCTTTATCATCTTTCGTGTTGCATGTGAACACATGGCACAGTCCAGGGAACTACGAGTGAGTCGAACCACCGCCGTCCCGGCCGACGCACGGGTTCGTCACTTCGACGAACTCGACGACGACAGCCAGCAGTATCTCGCGGCGGTGGAGAGCGGGGAGACGCCGGCGGCGATGCCGACGGGCCTCGCGTCGGGGGACGTCGTCGTCTACACGGACTACTTTCGGATCCACTGAGCCGGGCTGTTTGCCGGTCGTCGCCGACTCCGGAGTCGACGACAGCCGGACACGACTCCCAACAGCCCGGACGACTCCTCGCGGACCGAAGCCGTTTTCCACGCCCCAGCGATAGACGAGGTATGGAAAGCGGCGGCCAGATGACGCTGGCGTTCGACCTCGACGCGTTGAAAGGACTCGCCGACCCGAACGCGGTGTTCAACGACGCCCGACAGTGGACGCAGTACGTCGGCGTCGTCAGCGACAAACCGACCTACGTCGTCACGAACTTCACGCGAAAGGAACGCATCCGCCAGGACTTCTTCTCCGGGCCGCGCGGCGTCGAGGAGAGCCTCGACAACGTCAAGCGGCAGTTCGACACCGACCGGCACGTCTTCGTCGGCACGAGCGGCGAGGATCGGGCGCTGGCCGAGGCGGCGGGCTGGGAGTATCTCCCGGTCGATGAGGCCGCCGAGGCGGCGGGCTGGAGCCTCGGCTCCGAGGAAGACGACGCCGACCCCTTCGAGGCGGACGTTCGCGACGACTGGCCCAGCGGTATCGAAAGCCCTAATCGCCGAGCGTCCCACTCAGTAGTCGATGAGCCACCAGTTGCCTGACGTTCAGGCGGGCCAACCCGACGTCACGGTCGGGCTCAGTCAGGTCGGCGTCACGGGCGTCGAGAAACTCGTCAAACTCGAACGCGACGGCCGGCGTCCCATCGTCTTGATGGCCGAGTTCGAGGTGTTCGTCGACCTGCCCAGCGGACGGAAGGGCGTCGACATGAGCCGGAACATGCAGGTCATCGACGAGACGCTCGAAGCCGCCGTGAGCGAACCGACGTATCGCGTCGAGGACGTCTGTGGCGACGCCGCCGAACGCCTCCTCGACAAACACGAGTACACCTCGACCGCCGAGGTCCGCATGGAAGCGGAGTACGTCGTCCGCGAGGAGACGCCGGCGAGCGGCCTCGGCACGCAGAGCACGGCGACCATCCTCGCCGGCGCCGTCGCGACGGACGAGGGCACTCGCGAGGAGATCGGTGCCGAAGTGACCGGGATGACGGTCTGTCCCTGTTCGCAGGGGATGTCCGCCTCCCGCGCCCGCGAAGAACTCCTCGCGCTCGGCGTCGAGGACGACGTCGTCGAGGAGTTCCTCGACGCCGTACCGCAACCGGGCCACTCACAGCGGGGACACGCGACGCTCACCGTGACGAGCGAGGGCTCGCCCGACGTCGACCTCCACGACGTCATCGACGTCGCACGCGACTCGATGAGTGCGCGGATCTACAACCTCGCGAAGCGCCCGGACGAGGACCACATGACCTACGAGGCCCACGCCGACGCCAAGTTCGTCGAGGACTGCGTCCGGTCGATGGCCGACGACGTCGTCGAGCAGTTCGACCACCTGCCCGACGACGCCGTCGTCCACATGAAGCAGTCGAACGACGAGTCCATCCACCAGCACAACGCCCACGCCGAGCGAGAGGTGACGATGGACCGACTCCGTTCGGAGATCCGCAGAGCGTCAGCGGCGTCGCCCGCTCCCACCGCTCGTCGAACGTCTCGCGGACGTCCGAAGCGAAGGCGGCGTCCTTGAAGTCGATGAGCGCGAACGCCTCCGCGGGATCGAGCGGGTTCGGCACCTCGATACACACCTCGGCGCTGTCGATGAGGTTGAACGGCCCGTCGATCCGGTCGTGCGTTCTGACCGCGAACGAGGAGTGTTCCGCGAGCCTCGCCGTCCGGTCTCTGACCCCCGGCGGGAGCGTCTCCGCCAGCTCCGGCGTCAGGAGCGACGTCACCGTCACTCCCCGGTCGAGGGCGTCCTCTAAGACGGTCACGACCCGCTCGCTCACCTCCCCGATGTCCAACTGGGGCGACGGCATCCCCGCGGCCATCCGGATGCGGTCGTCGGCCGCCGCGAGTCGTTCGGCGTGGAGGTCGACCGACTCCTCGGGGCCGATGGCGACGGTCCAGAACCGGTCGCTGACCGGTTCGGTCGCGTCGAGTTCCTCCTGCAGTTCGGTGACCGTCTCCTCGTACTGTTCGGCCTGCTTGTTCAGTTCACGCTTTCGCTCCGCCAGCAACCGATCCAGCGCCGTATCGGGTTCGACCGCGACGTACTTCTTCGGGCGACTTGCCGCCTGACACCGCACGAGGTCGTGGCTCTCCAGGCTGTCGAGGACGTCGTAGACGCGTCCCATCGGGACGTCGCTCACGCTCGACAACTCTTTGGCCGTTGTCGACCCGCTCCGTAGGAGCGTCCGATAGGCACGAGATTCGTACTCAGACAGCCCGAGGTCCCGTAGATTCGCCATGTTTGCGGACGGCTCTCCACGAATAAAAACCGTGCGCTAGTTACTCGGTCGGCGTCGACAGGTCGGCCACCGCCGACAGCAGGCCGTCGGGCGTCGTCACCGACCGCGACCGATCGCCGACGGCGACGACGGCCGTGCCCGCCGCCACGTCGGCGTCCGGATGGACGACCTTCTCGTGGTCCGCGACGCGGAGGGCGGCCCGGTGGAGGTCGGATCCGGGACCGGTGCCGACGTCGACGGCGAGCGTCGGCCGGCAGAGACGGCCGGCGACGGAGCCATAGCCCGCTACCTGGACACCGATGCGGTCCCACGCGCCCGCGAACGCGGCGACGGCGTCGTGAGCCACGTCGCGATAGCGGTCCTCGCCCGTGAGCGCGGCCAGATCGAGGAGCGCGTCCGCCATCTCCACGTTGCCGTCGAGCGGCCGGAGCGGGCGGTCCAGCAACCCCACGCCCTCGGTCGGGCCGTCGCGGAACGACCCGTCGTCGAACAGGGCGTCGATCGTCCGATCGGCGACGTCCGTCGCCGCGTCGAGATACGCCGGGCCGACGACCTGCGCCGCGCGAGTGAGCGCGCCGAGGACGCGCGACTGGTCGTCGAGCAGCAACGCCTCGTCGCCGCCCTCGACGTGGACGACGGCACCGTCGTCGACGAACGAATCCAGGAGCGACGACAGCGCCCGGGTCGCGTACGCCCGCGGCTGGTCGGCGTCCGTGTAGGCGTGGAGGGTGAGCAGGGCGTCCACGGCGACGCCGTTGCTCCCGGCGTAGGCGGTCAGGTCGGTTCGCGGCCCCGTCTCCTCGGCGCGTTCCTCGGCGTCGAGGAGGAAGTACTCGCGGCCGCTCGCGGGACCCTGGCTGTTGCCGAACGCCGCGCCGTTCCAGAGGGAATCGACCAGACACTCGACCGTCCGTTCGGCGGGGCGGCGATACGCCTCCTCGCCCGTGTAGAGGTAGGCGTTGGCGAACGCGCGGACCAGCGCCGCGTTCGTGTCGAGGAGTTTCGCGTGGTGGGGCGACCGCCAGTTGTGGGCTCGCGCGTAGCGATAGAAGCCGCCCGCCTCGTCGTCGTAGAGGTTGTTCAGGACGGCTTCGAGCGTCCGCACCGCGCGGTTCCGGTCCCGCTTGAGGGCGAACTCGATCGTCCGCGGGAGGGGGAACTTCGCGCCGTCGCCCCAGCCGGCGTGTTCCTCGTCGAACTGCGCTTCGAGCTGTCCCGCGAGGTGTTCCTCGATGGCGGTGGTCACCTCGCCCGCGGGCGTCGGGTCGCCGGCGAGCGCACGGGGGACGCGTCCCGCGTCCGTCCCCTTCGCGTCCCACAGTTCCCGGACGCTGTCGATGACCTGCCGCATCCCGTCGGGGCCGAGATAGCCCGTGCCTGTGAGGAGTTCGCCGTCCGGCGTCAGAAACACCGTCGAGGGGAACCCGCCCATGTTGTAGCGCTCGCGGACGCGCGGTCGGCGGTCCACGTCGACTCGGATCGGGACGAACCCGTCGTTGAGGTTCGCGGCGATGCGCGGTTCGCCGTACGTCTCGACGTCCATCTCGTGGCAGTCGGCACACCAGGTCGCCGTCAGCGCGAGCAACACCGGCTTCCCCTCTTCGCGGGCCTCGGCGAAGGCCGAGTCGCTCCAGTCGCGCCACTCGACGCGCGTCCCATCGCTCATGGATTCCCTCGGTGACGCCGTGGGGTAAGGGCTTCGAGTGTCGACGACGGCGACACAAGGGCTATGAACGCCGGTCCAGTACGTCCACGTATGCGACTGCGCTGGCTGTTCGTGCTCCTGTTGCTGATCCCCCTCTCCGACGCGCTGTTGCTCGTCCTCGTCGCCGACGCCGTCGGCTGGCAGGTGACCGTCGCGCTGGTGGTGCTCACCGGCCTCCTCGGGATGTTGCTCGTCCGCGCCGAGGGCCGATACACCCTCCAGCGCTTACAGGAGAAACTGGCCCGCGGCGACGTACCGACCACCGAACTCATGGACGGCGGCATGCTCATCGCCGCCGGTGCGTTCCTCCTCACGCCCGGCCTCGTCACCGACACGCTCGGCTTCCTGCTCGCGGTGCCGATCACCCGCGCCCCCATCCGGGCCGTCCTCCGGCGGTTCGTCGTCCAGCCCTATCTGGACCGCCGCTCCGGCGGCTTCGTCACCGGTCGGGTCTGGACGGCGGGCTTTCCCGACGACGACTACGGGGACGACGTCTACGATGTCGACGGCGGATCGTACTCCGTCGACGACGACGCGAAGTGACACTGCGCCACAGACGGACGCCGAAAGGAAACCCTTAAACGACGAACTGCGCAACGATATGATGCGTTCACCTGGGCCAATAGCTCAGTCAGGTTGAGCGCTCGGCTGATAACCGGGAGGTCCACGGTTCAAATCCGTGTTGGCCCACTCGGCTTCCACTCGGACGCTATCCGGGACGGAATCCACGCGCAACCCTCCCCAGCCACCTCATTTCGGCACTTTCACACTCGCGAGGGAGGAGTCTATCTCGGTAAGTTCACTCGGTTTGCGAGCGCCCCCCGCGCAGTCATGCGATTGGAATAGCCGAAAGGAGGGGTGCGTGATGCCGGTTCGCCTCGACCCGGCGGACAATCGATCAACGTGCCGCTTCTGCGAGACCCACGTATCCAACGACTTCCGGCGGACGCTGGGCGACGAGAACAACGTCGCGCATCGGTGCCTTGCGTGCGATTCGCGCCCGCGTATACAGGCCGGCAGCGCCGCCGGGAAGGATGTCGAGTATCCTGACCCCTTGGAGCAGCCGAACCGGAATCGCGGACGGAAGGCCCCTGAAACGCTGTCTGACGGAGGTGTCGACCGATGAACCTCCAGGACTTCGGCGTCGAACGGTTCGACCGTCCGCGACTGAAGGTCAAAAACGAAAACGGCCGCGTCGCCCGTCCCGTCACCGCGAATCCGATAGAATACACGGAGGGTGAGATTGAACTGGGCGTCTCGGCGCTCGCTGACGCCACGCTGAAAGGCGCGCTGTCGAACGCGGGCGTCTCCTCCGTTCGGTCGTACGGGTACGACTCCCCGCACGCCGAGGTCGTCGTCCTCGAGACGTGCCGAGGCCCTGAGGCCGCCGGCTGGAGTGACGAGTTCGTGGGTGTCGAGGTCAGTTTCTCCGACCACCCGCGCTACGTCCCCGTCCGTCGTGACGACCTCGCGCCCGTGGATCGACACGTCGACGTCCTCCAGGCTGACGGCGTCGAGGAGATCGACGCGGAGGCCGGCGTCGAGGACGACGCCCAGCTGGGCGACGACGAACAGCGGACCCGCGTCGGCCACTGTCAGCACGACGAGACGGACGTGTATATCGGCCGCCACGGAGAGGTAATCGCCCGCATCGTCGACGACGTGATTCAAAAGGTCGAGACTGACAGCGGAGTCGTCGCCTACGACTGTCCCGAGTGCGGCGAGATCACCGAATGCAACGTCGTCGGTTGATGATGGCGAGACAAGTCGTGCGAATCGAAGACCGGTTGGATCGCTGCGGTACACCTGCCCGCGCGGACACCGCTCGTGGGAGCCGACGAATCACCACTTCTGGTGTCAGCGCTGTGCGCGCCTTGACGGCGTCGACGGCGTCTTCCACGAACTCCGTGACCGCAAGAGCGGCGAGTGTTACGAACGCGAGCAAGTGCGCCTGCTCGTCGCGCGCGGGCCGTACGACCGCGACCTCGACGAGCGGGAGAAAGCATGAGCGACGCTCTCCGGGAGGCCAGATCAGCGATGCTCGTCGATCCAGCGGCACCACGCGTCGAAGTCGTTCGCGCCGCACTGCTCGGCGATGGACTGGAGCGTTCCGGTTCTCACCCGGTCGTGCAGCGGGACCGTCACCGTTCGAACGTCGTCGGTATCGGGGTTCGTGTACTTCAGAATCGTGTGGCTCCCGCGCTGGCGGTCCTTGCGGTAGCCGAACGAGGTGAGGACGCTGACTATCTCTCGGCCGGAGAAATCACGCGGCGGACCGCTCATCCCTCGAACCACGGGGCGTCGGGTTCCGGCGCGTCGGTGTCCGCTTCGCGGGCTTCTTTCGTTAGCTCGACGGCCTCGTCGAGGTTGGTAAGCGCCTCCTCCCGCGTCTCGCCTTGGCTGGCGACGTTCAGCTCCTCCTCGATTGCCGACCAGCCGCCGTCGTCCTCCTCGATAAGGCGGATTTCACGGCCCGTGCTCATGGCTGGTAGTAGTAGTAGTGCGCCGATAAGCGTTCGGGGAGGTGTCGCCGTCGTGTTGAGACTGGCTTGACGCGGCTTACACCGAGTCAACAACGCACAAAGGCAAATACCGAGGCTAAATATCTTATGCTGTCTCACGCCTTCGAAGAATGGGATTGTGTACGTGTAGAACTGAAGACTGATTCGCGAAATCAACCGTCAATAGACGCTATTCGGCGAATTGGCGCAGCCAAGGAAGGGACGCTTCGAAAACACATGCAATCGCATCAGGGGGTCCGTGATACTGTCTATTTCAGTATTGTTGATGATGAGTGGGGTGACGTCAAACGCGATCTCGAATCGAACTTTCGCAGACGGAGCGCAATTGAGAGATAGACTAAGCGGATAGTCTTCCAGCATCTACATTATGACAACACGAATACACTCCTGACCAGTGTGCAGTGTCGCAAACGCCCGCCGGGTGTGCTGAAAGCGCCCAATTAGTAGGGGGATTCAGCACTGAGGCCCTTCTGGAAGGTGTAACAATACTTCTCCATGTCGAGATCTTCGTAAAAGCGGTGAGCATCTTCACGCCAGAGACCAGAAGCCAGCTCGACGCAGGTACAGTCTCGTCCCTCCGCCCAGTCGAATACCCAGGAGAGTAGTTTCGATCCGTATCCGTTCCCGCGGGCGGGTTCGTCGACGACGAGGTCATGCACCCAGACGTGGGATCCGCTGTAGAGGTTTGTTTGCTTTACAAAACCTGTGACAGCTACCAGGGACCCGTTTTCATCACGGAGACCATATAATTGGTACCCGCTTTCATCACGCATTTCAGCGACTAATTCGAGGAATTTCTTTTCTCCGACGGGCCGCAACTGGTCGACGATTGGGTATGCTTCACGAAGTTCGCTCTCAGAAGCTAATTCGTCGATACTCTCGTTTTCCATGTCTGTATCGCCTCAAACGTAGGACAATAAATCTTGCACACCACATGTTGTCAGACACTACAACTCGTCCTCGTGACGAGTTTTCTGTTGCACCAACAACCCGATTTACCGACGCTCCAGTTTCGATTATATCTCTGCCGGATACACCCACTGTAGTGAGCGAATTGAGGGAGCGAAGAACAGGAATACGAACCGTTGTATGACACCCTTCCTCCCGGTAAGGACACCGTCAGTCGCGCATTCGAGTGTAGAGAGGTAACCGCTGTAGGTGGCGCTCGAAAGGGACGAGAGCGGCTTCGGTGACGACGCCGGTCCACCTACGCAGCACACCGAGGCGCTGCCGAAATACTCAGACCGCGATAAAACAGGTCTGTCGGAAGTACACGAACGGTTGTTCCTTTTCCAGTCGTACTGGGTGTTCAACGGGGATTGTTCGTTACCCACTCGAGGACTTCGCTCGCGTGTTCGTCCGGTGGGAAGATCGGATAGAAGACGTGTTCGATACGTCCCTCGGAGACTACCAGCGTCAATCGCTTCAGATAATCCTCTCCCTCGATGGTGAACGTCGGTAAGTCGAGTTCGTTCGCCAGCTCCCACTCGGCGTCGCTGAGCAGCTCGAAGGGGAGGTGTAGTCGGTCACGTGCCTCGCGTTGGTACTCGCTCGACTGCGTGGACAGTCCGAACACCTCCCCGACTCCGTTATCTCGGAGTTCGTCGTAGTGACTGCGAAAACCGCGTGACTCGGGGGTACAGCCGCGGGCACCCGGGACATCTTCCCACCCCTCTGGGATCACGTCCTTGTCTGGCCGCCCCGTCAACGGATAGACGTAGATCACCGTGCGAGGAGGTAGTTCTCGAAGGTCGACCGCCGTCCCCTCGGTCGATTGGAGTGACACGTCAGGCAGCTCCATCCCTTGGAGATGGTCGGCCGCTCCGTCGTCTTCCGGTACTGGCAGGTCGTCCGGTAGTGGGAAATCCTTGGACATCGAGCTATGTATCGACACACAGCATAGATAAGTGTTCATAATAGCCGGAAATTCTGGATGCAATTCAAGTATTTGGGGCTCTCTCTCGTATAGAACTGCTCAGCGACTCCGGATAGACGAACAACTGAGTTGTCCATCTACTGAACGGGAGCATCGTGACTGCTCACCGTGATGAATCTCCTCTGAACTACGAGTGCGTCCGGGTGATAATTCCCCGATCGAGCTACGCCCGCGATGACATCAGTTAGCGCTGAATCAGCCGTAGATAGGCGTAGGAGGGGTGAGAGTCGCGCGTTCAAATACGCGTTGGCCCACCTACAGCGCTCGTGGCCTTCGGCCGTGGCGCGTTCGGGGCCGGGAACTCCCCAGCCGCCTAACTTCGTTCCCCCGAGAGAACACTCTCTCGGACCGTTCTCGACCGACGTAGCGCGCACTGCTCAGTAATATCCGACGGGTGTTTCCCGGACACCGCACAGCGGTCGCTCGCGGTCGTTCAAGAGACGGGGTAGGTCGGTCAGCGATGACCGCACGTGGAAACCACGCGGGCTGAAAGGTGGCCGACCGACCGTGCCATCTACCCTGGCCTTTCTTTCGCCGCTATAAAACACCTCCGACGTCGTTCTCCGACTCGACTGCCGTCGCTTTAGCGCGTCGTCGAGTTCGGCTACGATCGGCGTCGGCCGCGTTCGGCGGCCGGGCGACTACAGCCGGTCGAGTTGCTCCTGATTCATGGCGAACTCGCCGTTGTCGCCGCCCGAGGGGACCATCGGATAGACGTCGGCGTCGGGGTCGACGTGGGCGTCGACGACGGACGGGCCGTCGTACGCGACGGCTGCCTCCAGGGTTTCTTCGACCTCTGCGTGGTCGTCGATGCGGAAGCCGCGCGCGCCGAACGCCTCGGCCAGCTTGTCGAACTCGGGGACCCACGAGTAGTCCGACGCGGCGTGGCGGCCCTCGAAGAACGCGTCCTGCCACTGGCGCACCATCCCCACGTACTCGTTGTTCAGGACGACGACGGTGACGTCGAGCTGTTCCCGGACGGGGGCGAGTTCCTGGACCGTCATCAAAAAGGAGCCGTCGCCGTCGAAACAGACGACCGGCTGGTCGTCGTCGGCGGCGTAGCGCGCGCCGATGGCCGCGGGCAGCCCGTAGCCCATCGTCCCCAGACCGTGCGACGACACCCACGTCCGCGGTTCGGTGAACGTCCAGTACTGCATGGCCCACATCTGGTGTTGGCCGACGCCCGTCGTGACGACGGTGTCGGCAGGCAGCAGAGCGTCGAGGGCCTCGACCACGAACTGCGGGGCGAGGGCGTCCTCGGGCAGGTCGTACTCCATCGAATACGCGGTCTTCCACGTCCGGCACTGCTCGCGCCACGCGTCGGCGTCGGGGGCGGCGGGGAGGGCGTCGGACAACTGCGCCAGCACCGTCGCGGCGTCGCCGACGAGGGATGGTCGGCGTGGACGTTCTTCGAGATCTCGGTGGGGTCGATGTCGACGTGGATCACGGTCGCGTCGGGCGCGAACGAGTCGATACCGCCGGTCAGTCGGTCGTCGAACCGGGTGCCGACGGCGAGCATCACGTCGCACTGCTGGAGGGCCAGATTTGCGTAGCCCGTCCCGTGCATCCCGGCGACTTCCATCGCCAGGTCGTGGTCTTCGGGGAACGACCCGATGCCCGGCATCGTCGTGACGACGGGCACCTCGTACTCCGTCGCGAACCGCCGGAGTTCCGGACTCGCCGCGCCCTTGACGACGCCGCCGCCGGAGAGGACGACCGGCCGATCCGCCGCGGCGAGGGCGTCGGCGGCGACCTGCACCGCTTCGGCGTCGGCGCTGTCCGGCGCGGTCGAGGTGGACGGGGCGTCGGGAGCGCGGTCCGTCTCGCCGAGGGTGGCGTCTTTCGGCAGGTCGACCAGCGTCGGCCCCGGTCGCCCGTCGCCCGCCAGCGACACCGCCTCGCGGACGGCGTCGCCGACCCGGTTCGGCGTCGACGCGAAGTAGTTCGCCTTCGTCACGGGGCGGGTGATACCGACGGTGTCGGCCTCTTGGAACGCGTCCTTGCCCATGAGATTCGTCGGCACCTGGCCCGTGAGGGCGACGAGAGGGTCGGAGTCCAGATCGGCGTCGGCGAGTCCGGTCACGAGGTTCGTCGCGCCGGGACCGGACGTGGCGAGACAGACCCCGGGGCGACCCGAGACGACGCCGTAGGCGTCGGCGGCGTGGACCGCGCCCTGTTCGTGGGCCATCGTCACGTGGGTCACGTCGGCGTCGTAGAGGGCGTCGTAGACGGGCATGATCGCCCCGCCTTGCACGCCGAACAGGCGTTCGACGCCGGCCGCCTCGAGTGCGGCGACGGCGGCTTCCGCGCCGTTCGTGACCGGGGTGTCGTTCGATTGCTGGCTCGATTCCGTCTCCGATACTGGGGATTGCTGGGACATTTGGGTGTGGGGCTGCACGTCGCCGTCGGCGACGATACTGACGTTCGGTGAACGATTCGAACAGTGGGGTGGAGGTGGAGGTGGGGTTAGGCGTGAACCCCAATAATGGCGACGATAGCGACGACGGCCGCACCGCTCGACACGGACGAACGGCGTGGCGAAAGCCACGCGGAACTGTCCGGGACGAGAGGCCGTGACATCTGTCTCCCTGTTCTCGGGTGCCGTATTTATACCTTTCTCTCCTCCGACCGGGACGGCCCGTGAAGCGGATAGCCGCCCGCCAGCGGGGTCGACCGGCCTCTCGCTCACCCGTCGACCGGGAACGGCCGTCGCGTTCGCCGGCCGTGACACTCCGTCCCGTGATTCGACGTATCGGTTATCAAACGTCTGCGTACATCGAATATATTGAAGAATAGTTAACGAAACGACCGATAAAGTTTAAATTCCCCGTAACAAACCCGCATAGTGAGTCCGTCCATGTCCGCGCTAGATTCGCTCGAACTGACCCGTACCGACGCCCTACGTCTCCTCTCGCCCGTCGGCTGTCTCGCCGAAGCGCTCTCGGCCGGCCTCCTCTTTACCGCCATCGCCGGCTGTTTCGTCGCGGCGGCCGTCTGATCGGGGAAACCCTCTTATCTCTCGGCTGGGATATGCTACCCCCTGTCAGGACACGCCCGACGGGAGAGACCACTATGACGACCGAAGACGTACTGGACCACCACCTCGACGCGTTCGTTGCACAGGATTTAGACGGCATCATGGAAGACTACGCGGACGACTCGTTCGTCGTGACGCCGATGGGGACGTTCCGCGGCCTCGACGAGATCGAGGAGTTGTTCGCGGGCCTCTTCGAGGAGTTCGCCCGGCCGGGAACCGACATCACGCTCGACCAGCAGACCGTCGAGGGCGACTGGGCCTACATCGTCTGGCACGCGGAGACGCAGGAGAACGTCTACGAATACTGCACCGACACCTTCGAGATCCGCGGCGGCGAGATCCGCAAGCAGACCTTCGCCGGAAAGATCACGCCGAAGGAGTGACGCGGTCGTGGGCCGACCCGCTCACGACGCGGTTGCAGTGTCGCGGCCGCCGCCGCCTCAGTTTCACCGACGTACGACGGTGGAATTATTGTGAGTACCCTCCACTCGCCAGTATGCAGACGTTCATCTCGCCGCTCGGATACGACAGCACGCGAGTGACGCGACCGGTCCTCCGCCACGGCCTCGAATCGGGTGATCAGGTCGTGATGTTACGCCCGACTTCGGAGGAAGAGAACGACCAGAACCGGGCCGCGGAGGCGGTGACGGACGTGAAACAGATGCTCTCGCAGGTCGACCCCTCCGTCACCGTCACCGTCGAGTCGATAACCCACGACGACTTCGAGCGCGGGGTGCGAGAGTGCCTGGACGTTCTGGAGGCGGTCCGGGGCGACGTCGTCGTCACCTTCGGCGGCGGGCCGCGCGAACTCTTTCTCTGTTTCACGCTCGCGACGCTGACCGCCACCAACCGGATTTCGACAGCCTATCAGTTCTGCGATATGAACGGCGCGGTGCGCGAACTGACGATTCCGCCCCTCCTCACGCCGATTCCGGAGCCGGCGTGGGCGACGCTCGCCCTCGTCGCCGACGCCGACGACGGGACGACGATCCCCGCCGTGACCGAACTGAGCCAGCGCTCGAAGAGCACCGTGACGCGCCACGTCAACCAGTTGTCCGAGCGGGGACTCGTCGAGACGCGGATGGAAGGGAAGGTAAAGCGCGTACGACTGACGCTCGCCGGCGAACTCCGCCTCCGCGCGAACTGAACGGGCGCAATCGACGCCCTCGAATTCGAACGTGCTGCAACGATTTCGAGAGATGTACAGATATATGACGGCGGCGGAGCCACCTTCCCGGCGGGGTGAGACCGGGTGCCTCCTCCCGACCCCTGGCGCGCCCGTTCCCGCGACTGCCGATTCGGGAGCGACGCGACTCGCCGGTGAATAAAACGGGTTCGTACTCCGGCGACGACGTCGTCGAGTACCCCTACCCGCGTCGTCTGCCGGGGGACGATTCGTTCGTTGAGGCGTCTTCCAGTGCCATATACGTTGCGTCAGACGTTTGGCGGACGCGACCGCCTCGATCCTCTCGGCCGTCGGTCGCCGGCGTCGAGTTTCAGGTCGAACAGGTCGTTCGCGTGGCGCGTACACAGCAGCGGCGTCTCGTCGGTGAGGGCGTGGCCATCCTCGACGCCCTCCTGTCCGTCGACGAGATTGATCTCCAGTTTGTACGCCGGGAGGGCGATCGGGCCGGTCTCCGAACAGAACAGACACCGCTCCGTGGTCTCCCACACCCCTTCCTCCAGACAGATTCCGAACGTCTCCCGCTCACAGCGGTGACACAGGCCGCCGAGTGCCGTCCCCGTCTCCGAGTCGACGACTGCCCGGTCGTCCTCGGCGTCTCGCCCACACTGCACACACGACAACGATGTAGTTGGTGTCACCGGCTATCAGTGATAATAATCCAAGGGGCGCTATTTAGCTATTTCGGGACAAAATCCGCTAACACGCCGGGATTATCGCCTCAAACGATCACGCCTTCCGTTCTCAGTAGCGAAAATCTCAGCCCCGGCTTCGTTCCGAGCGGGCCGATCGTCGAATCGCGGTTTCGCACGTCGGCGGTCCGTCCCCGCGCCGTTCCGCCCGTGCCCCGGAGGTTCGTCGGCGACTGCCGGGAGCGACGCGCCGCTGAGGTCGGCGACCCGGGCCGCCGCGAAGGGGACCAGCATCTCGTCGGGATGGAGGCCCCCGTGCATCCCCACGTGTTCCAGCAGTCGCGGGTCGCGACCGTGCCAGACGCCCCGATCGCGCGGGACGACCACGAGGTCACCGCACCGGCGTTCGAGGGCGGGTGCCGGGTCGCCCGGCCCGAACAGCGACTCCGCGAGCGCCTCCGCACGGGTGAACGTCCGCGCGTCGAGTTCGCGGGCCAGCGACCGCCGAACCTCGGCTCCTCCTCACAGAACAGGTGGACGTTCCGCGCGCTGCCGGCGACGACGGGGCTTTCGCTCCCGGCGACGCCCTCGGCGTCCGTCTCACCCCCGCCGTGGCGACGCAAGCGAGACGCCACGCCGTCGAGTTCGAGGAGGTCCACGTTCGTCGTCGGGTCGGTGTTCACCTGACCGTGGTCCGCGGTGACGACGAGGAGCGTCCGCCGAGCGTCCGCGGCGTCGAGGCGGCGGACGAACCGACCGAGCGTCGCCGCCACCGACGACAGCCGGTCGCGGTAGGTCGCCGACTCGGTGCCGGTCTCGTGGCCCGCCGCGTCGACCTGCGGGAAGTAGGCCAGGACGTACGTCCGATCGCCGGCCGACTCGACGATCCGACGCAGCGACGCTTCGGCGTCCGAAACGTCGGCGTAGCCCGGAGTCGCCGCGCCGGCACTGGCCACCGACGAGTACGCCGACCCGGCGAGGCTCTCTGGCGAGAGGACGTGTGAGGTGACGCCCGCCTCGCCGAGCCGTTCGTATATCGGTCGTCCCGCGAACAGGTCCGCCGGCGTCACCGACGCGTCCACCGATCGCGGATCCTCGCCGGCGAGCGTCCGGAAGGGGAGCGATCGGATCGTCAGGTCGTCCGCCTCGACGTAGAGGTTCCAGCCGAGGAGGCCGTGTTCGGCGGGCGTCCGGCCGGTGTGGAGCGTCGTCATCGCCGCCGCCGTCTCCGAGGGGTAGACCGAGGTGAGCGGCGTGACGCCCGCGCGACGGGTGAGTCGGTCGAGAAAGGGGACGGCTTCGTAGTCGCGTCGCCACTGCGTGTAGCCGTAGCCGTCGACGAGGGCGACGACGACCACCTCGACGTCCGTCTCGACGTCGGCCAGCGCGTCCGCCGGGAGCGGCGGTCCGACGTCGGCGTCGAGGACGCGCCCCGCCGTCGCGGGGACGCGAGCGACACAGAAGTCGTCGTAGGCGGGGCGGAGGTATCCCCCGTCTCGCGGGCGTCGCGGATGGCGCGTTCGACGTCGACGGCGAACATCCGGTCGGCTACTCCAGGACGTGTCGGTCGGGGACGACGCAGTCGAACGACCCCGCCATGACCGTCGTCTCGCCGGCCGTGACGGCGCAGTCGACGTCGACGCGGCGATCCTCCCGTTGGGCGATCTCCGCCCGGGCGCGGAGTTCGTCGCCCGTCTCCGCCGGCGCGGGGAACTCGACGTCGGCCCCCGCGAGGACGACGGTCGATTCGTTCACCGCGAGCATCGCGGCGTAGTCCGCCGCGCCGAAGACGAACCCGCCGTGGACCAGTCCCGTCTCGTCGGCCCGCATCTCCGCCGTCGTCGCGAGGGAGACGACGGCGAGGCCGTCCTCAACCCGTTCGGGCGTTCCGACGTAGCGCTCCGAGATCTCCGAGTGCGTCTGCACGTCCATGCGCCCGGCGACGGACGCCGGGCGTATAATACTCCGGCGGTCGAAGCCCGACCATGGAGACACTCGAATCCGCGTTCGATGCGACCCGCGCGCTCGTCTTCGGCGGCGGTGGCGGCGGCGACGTGGTCGGTGCCGTGCCGACGGCCCGATTCCTGGAACGACACGGTGTCGACGTACTCCTCGGCGGCGTTCCCTGGGAACGGTTCGTCGTCGACCCGACGGTCGGGCCGCGGTCGTTCGACGAACTGACGAGCGTCGACCGGATCAACGACGCCGTCGCCGTCGCCGACGGCGAGACGCGGACCCACGACGGCGTCGAGTTCGCCGAGACCCGGGTCGCCCGCCACTACGACGAGGACGTCGCGCTGGTGAACGTGAGCGGCGGTGCGGCGGGCCTCGCCGCGGGCCTCGACGACGCCTGCCGACGCCTCGACGTCGATCTGGTCGTGGGCACCGACTCCGGCGGCGATGTCCTCGCGGCCGGGGACGAAGACGGCCTCCGGAGCCCGCTTATCGACGCCGTCGTCCTCGCGGCGTTGACCCGCCTCGACGTGGACGCCTGCCTCGGCGTCTTCGGCCACGGGAGCGACGGCGAACTGACCCCCGCCGAGGTCGACGACGGCATCGCCCGCGCGGCCCGACGCGACGGCTTCCTCGGCGCGTGGGGGTTGACGCCGAGCGTCGTCGCCGAACTCGACGACCTGTTGGCCGACGTGACCACGGAGGCGAGTCGCCTCCCCGTCGAGGCGGCCCGGGGCGCGCTCGGCGAGACGGAGATTCGCGACGGCGACCGGACGGTGTCGCTCTCGCCGTCGAGCGCGGTCACCTTCTATCTCGACCCGTCGGCCGTCGCCGCGACGTCCGGCCTGGCCAGTCACGTCCGGGGAACGGAGAGCCTCGACGCGGCACACGAGGCGCTGGGTCGCGCCGGCTACGAGACCGAGCTCGACTACGAGCGGCGTCGCCTCCGCGAGTCGTGAGCCGACCTCGCCGTCGCGGTCCGACACCCCGCCGTCGACGGCGGCCCGAGCGCGCGACGGCGGTCTACGCCCCGGCGACGAGAAGAACTAACTTCCGCGCTCGCCGAGAATGACGTATCGATATGAATATCGCAGATATTGCGACGTCTGAATACACCGAAATCGACGCACAGGAACGCCTCGGAAAGGTCAAGTCCATCTTCGAACGCGAGAATCCGAAGGGGATCGTCGTCACCCGGGACGGGGAGTACGCCGGCGTCATCAGCGAACGCGATCTCGTGCGCTCCCGGGTCGCCGACGACGCCAAAGCGGAGGTGCTCGTCCGGTCGGCCCCCGCGTCGACCGCACGGAGGACGTCCGCGAGGTCGCGCGCGTCCTCGTCGAGGGCGGGACGCAGATCGCGCCCGTCTACGAGGGCGAGAAGCGCTGGGGCATCGTCAGCGTCGACGGCATCCTCGACGCCGTCCTCGACAACCTCGACGCCCTCGACGTCTCCCAGATCCAGACCGACGACGTCGTCACCATCGGCGAGAAAGAACACGTCGGCAAGGTCATCAACCGACTGCGCGAAAACGGCATTTCGCGCCTCCCCGTCGTCGACGACGACGGCCGACTCGTCGGCGTCGTCACGACTCACGACATCGTCGAGTTCGCGGTCCGCGACACGGAACGGCAGGGCCGGGGCGACCGCCGGGGCGACCTCGAACGGATGCTCGATCTGCCCGTCTACGATCTGATGACGAGTCCGGTTCTCACGACGACGCCCGGCGAATCCGTCCGCGACGCCGTCGCCCGGATGCTCGACAACGACGTCGCCGGCCTCGTCGTCACGCCCGAAGCCGACGACGGGGAGATCGCCGGCGTCCTCACCAAGACGGACGTGTTGCGCGCGCTCACCTACACCGAAAAACAGCAGATGGACGTCCAGATCACCAACGTCGCCCTCCTGGACGACATCAGTCGCGGGGCGGTCGTCGAGAGCGTCACCGAGGTGGCCGACAAGTATCGGGACATGCAGGTCCACCACGCCCACGTCCGCTTTCACGAACACAAAGAGCGCCTCCGCGGGACCCCCTTATCCGGTGTCAGATCCGTCTCCGGACGAACCGCGGGCAGGTCGCCGGCTCCGGCGAGGGGTACGGCGCGGAACACGGCTTCCACGTCGCCCTCGACAAACTCGAACGCAACGTCCTCGAACTGAAAGGCATCATCGCAGACGAGGAGTACGAGGCCCAGCTCCTCTCGAAACTCGGCGAACTCTGAGGCCGGGGCCTACGGTTCGGCTCCCGACAACCCCGTCTCGGTGATGCGGAACGTCGCCGACTCCCCCGCCGGCTTCGACCGGTGTTTCTCCAGCGTCGCGCGGCGGTTCCCGCCCCGAAAGCGGTCGAGTCGGACGACCGCGCCGGTCCAGTGTTCGAGCGTGTGGCCGCCCAGCGGGCGCGCCCGATCGCTCTCGGGATCGGTGTACACCTGGTTCGTGACGACGACGGCCAGGTCGTGTTTGCGCGCCAGCGAGAGCAGGTGAGTGACCTGGCGAGCCACCTTCCGGAGCGACTCGCCGTCGTCGCCGTCGCCGACCCGCTCGAGGCGGTAGAAGCCGGTCGCGCTGTCGAGCACCACGAGATCGGCGCGCTCGGCGAACTCGCCGGCGTCGCGGACCGCCTCCGCCTGTTCCGTGAAGTCGTGGGCGTCGCTGATGATCAACCGCGAGGTGACGTCCTCGACGTCGTCCGTCGCTTTCGCCTCGGCGAGCTGGCGGAAGCGGTCGATCGACAGCCCCTCGGTGTCGATGTAGACGGCGACGCCACCGGCCGCGGCGACGCCGACGGCCGCCGAGAGCGCGAGGTTCGTCTTGCCGGCGGCCGGCGGGCCGTACACCTGCGTGACGGTGCCACGCTCGAATCCGCCCCCGAGCAACTCGTCGAGGGGGTCACAGCCGGTGGAAACGTGCTCTGCCACGCCCGTCTTTGCGTCGGTATGCGCAAAAAACCCCGATGTGGCTCTCGATACGTTTTACCCGCTACACACCCAACTCCCGGCAGTGATCGTCGTCGCCACCGCGGACTTCGAACTGTACCACGAGGTGGTGGGCCGACTCCGGGATCGGGGCGTCGAGTTCACGACGGTCGAACCCGGCGAGGGCCTGCCCGACCACGCCACCGTCGTCATCACGGTCCCGGAGGACGACGTGGACACCGGCGAGGTCCCCCACGTCGTCGCGTCCGCTGACGAGGCCCGGCGCGCGGTGGACGAAGCCCTCGCCGTCCTCAGAGGCGGGAGCGGCCGCACCGTCGTCGGCGTCGACCCCGGCGTCCGTCCGGGCATCGCCGTCCTCTCCGGCGAGATGGTCGTCGCCGCCTTCCACGTCCCCTTCGCCGACGCCGTCGAGACGATCCGGCGGGAGGTCGCCGACGCCGTCGACCCGGTGGTCCGCGTCGGCGACGGCGCGCGCCTGCAGGGCTCGCAACTCGTCAACGAACTCGACGACGTGCCGGTCGAACTCGTCGACGAGACGGGGACGACGCCCTACCTCGGCACCGGCGCGCGGGGCATGGGCGACGTCCTCGCGGCGGTCAACATCGCCCGCCTCGACGGCGAACGCGTCGAATCCCGTGAGGTCGAACCCACCGCGGGCGAACTACAGGTCATCAAAGACCGCTCGCGCCAGCAGTCCAGCGAGAACCGCGCCATCGACGAACGACTGGCCCGCCGCGTCGCCAGCGGCGAACTGAGCATCGAGGAAGCGCTGGACGAACACCGGAACTGACGGCCGCCCGCTCGGGCCCCGGGTCGTCCGTTTCCGCCGCTCGAGAGACGCGAAGCGGTTTCGATCGCGCCCCGGCGGCGGACGGCGAAAAATGCGTACTCGGCGTGTCGACGACGCCGACGCACGGCGGGCGTTCCCATTCCCCGGCGCGCCCGGCGACGGCACAGGCCGTCGTGCCGGACGGTCCATAAATCCGACACCAAACCGCCCGAGGCGCTACCGGACTGCCGACTCGGCCCGTCGCCTCACCTCGCGAACGGGGAGTCCCGTCTCGCGCGCGACGGCGAGGGCGTCGTCGTACTCCGCGCTGACGTCGTACACCTCGCCGGCGTCGTCACAGCCGACTTTCACCGCCACCTCGTAGCTGTCTCCCTCCACGTCGAGTTCGACCGTCTCGAACCGCCGGTCGGCGATCCAGCGGTGGCCCGCGCCGTGTTCGCGGACGCCGAGCGTGCCCGTCTCCTCGGCGAGGCGACGGGCCACGCGTTCGGCGTCCGCCGGGCGGACGATCACCTTGACGAGGTGGCCCGGCCGGGATTTCTTCATCGTCGCCGGCAACACCGTCACGTCGCGCGCGCCGGCGTCGGTGAGCGTCTCCTGCAGGCCGCCGAGAATCTCCGGCGTGGCGTCGTCGAGGTTCGTCTCCAGGACGGTGATCTCGTCGCGGCGGAGCCCCCTCCCCGTCGCCGACGAGGGCGCGGAGGACGTTCGGGCGGTCGGGGAAGTCCATGTCGCCCGCGCCGTAGCCCGACGCGTCGAGAGTCAGCGACGGGAGGCGGTCGACGCCCTCGGCGACGTGCGCGAGCAACGCCGCCCCGGTCGGCGTGAGCAGTTCGGCGTCGACCGGGCCGCCACGAATCGCCCAGTCCGCGCGCTCGGCGATTTCGACGACGGCCGGCGTCGGCACCGGATACGTCCCGTGGCTCATCGCCGCGTCGCCGCCGCCGGTCGAGACGGGTGCCGTCACCACCCGTTCGACGTCGAGGTCGGCGAGGAGCAGACAGACGCCGACCACGTCCGCGATGGCGTCGTCGGCCCCCACCTCGTGGAAGTGCGTCTCCGAGAGGTCGGTGCCGTGGACCGCCGCCTCCGCCTCGCCGAGCAGTTCGAACGTCGCCAGCGCGTCGCGTTCGACGGCCGACGGCAGCCCCATCGACTCGACGAGGTCGACGACGTCCGGGTACGTTCGATGCGGGCCCGAGCCTTCGGCGCGGTCGTCGTGTGGGTGGTCGTGAGAGTGGTCGTCGTGTGGGTGGTCGTGAGAGTGGTCGTCGTGTGGGTGGTCGTGAGAGTGGTCGTCGTGTGGGTGGTCGTGAGAGTGGTCGTCGTGTGGGTGGTCGTGAGAGTGGTCGTCGTGTGGGTGGTCGTGAGAGTGGTCGTCGTGTGGGTGGTCGTGAGAGTGGTCGTCGTGAGAGTGGTCCACGGCGTGTGACGTCGAGTCGCTCCCGTCGAGACGAACGTCGACCGTCGTCGCGCGGACGCCGTTGTCGACCGTCTCACCCACGTCGTACCTGACGTCGATGGCGTCCTCGACGGGCGTGAGGACGGCGGGGTCGGCACCGACGGCGACCAGTGCGCCGAGGAGCATGTCGCCGCTGGCACCCATTCGGCCGTCGAACGCGAGCGTTCGCATACGCCGACTCACGCTCCCGACGCAAGTTAGACTGTCGGAAACAGTCGGCCGACCGTGCGCCGACGGCCGGCTCTGGCTGCCTACTGAGACACCGACTCGCCGGTAGGGATTTATGTCCTCCCGGCCTGTGCTAGCATATGACACTGACTCCGACGGCGGCGCGGGAATCTACCCCCAGTAGCAAAGAACTTATCCCGAGGCGTCGCCGACATTTCAGTATCCCTGCGGGGAGATTATGAACGAAGTGCAACTGGAAGTCGCCAAGGCGTACCCGAACGACTCGGGTCGCGGTATCGCCCGATTGGACCCCGACACGTTGCTCCACCTGAAGCTATCGCCGGGTGACATCATCGAGATCGAGGGCGGCGACACCACCGCGGCCAAGGTGTGGCGTGCCGACCGGCAGGACTGGAACACGGACACCGTCCGCATCGACGGGTTCACGCGCCAGAACGCGGACGTCGGCATCGGCGAACGCGTCACCATCCGGAAGGCGGAGGCGACGAAAGCCGACAAGCTCGTCCTCGCGCCGCCGGAGGAGGCGAGCGTCCAGTTCGGCTCCGACGCCGCCGGCATGGTCAAGCGCCAGATCCTGAAGCGGCCGGTCGTCGAACGCGACATCGTGCCGGTGATGTCGAGTACCAACCATCCGTTCATGCGCTCGCCCGGCCAGGCGATCCCGCTCATCGCCGTCGAGACGGAGCCCGACGGCGTCTGTCTCGTCACCGAAGACACCGAGGTCGAACTCCGCGAGGAGCCGATTTCGGGCTTCGAGAAGACGGGCGGCGGCATCACCTACGAGGACATCGGCGGCCTGCAAGGCGAGATTCAACGCGTCCGGGAGATGGTCGAACTCCCGATGAAACATCCCCAGATCTTCAAGAAACTGGGCATCGAACCGCCACAGGGCGTCCTGCTTCACGGCCCGCCAGGGACGGGCAAGACCCTGCTGGCGAAGGCCGTCGCCAACGAGACGTCGGCGAGTTTCTTCTCCATCGCCGGTCCCGAGATCATCTCGAAATACTACGGCGAGTCCGAACAGCAGTTACGCGAGATATTCGAGGACGCCAAAGAGGAGTCGCCCTCCATCATCTTCATCGACGAACTCGACTCCATCGCGCCCAAACGCGAGGACGTCACCGGCGAGGTCGAACGCCGCGTCGTCGCCCAGTTGCTGACGATGATGGACGGCCTCGAAACGAGGGGGCAGGTCATCGTCATCGCCGCGACGAACCGCGTCGACTCGGTGGACCCGGCGCTTCGCCGCCCCGGCCGGTTCGACCGCGAAATCGAGATCGGCGTCCCCGACGAGGCGGGACGGAAGGAGATCCTCCAGATACACACGCGGGGGATGCCCCTTTCCGACGACGTGAGCCTCGACCACCTCGCCGACGAGACCCACGGCTTCGTGGGTGCCGACATCGAGAGCCTCACCAAGGAGGCCGCGATGAAGGCGCTCAGACGCTACCTCCCCGAAATCGACTTAGACGAGGAGGACATCCCGCCGAGCCTCATCGACCGGATGATCGTCAAACGCGACGACTTCGGCGGCGCGCTCGGCGAAGTCGAACCCAGCGCGATGCGCGAGGTGCTGGTCGAACTCCCGAAGATTACGTGGGACGACGTCGGGGGACTGGAGGACCCCAAACAGAACGTCAAAGAGGCCGTCGAGTGGCCGCTCTCCTCCCCCAGAAGTTCGATCGCATGGGCATCGAACCGCCGAAGGGAGTCCTCCTCTACGGCCCGCCGGGGACGGGCAAGACGCTGATGGCGAAGGCCGTCGCCAACGAGACGAACGCCAACTTCATCTCGGTGCGTGGCCCCCAACTCCTCTCGAAGTGGGTCGGGGAAAGCGAGAAGGCCATCCGACAGACGTTCCGGAAGGCCAGACAGGTGGCCCCGACCGTCATCTTCTTCGACGAACTCGACTCGCTGGCTCCCTCCCGGGGCAACGAGGTGGGTAACAACGTCTCCGAACGGGTCGTCAACCAACTGCTGACCGAACTCGACGGGCTGGAGGAGATGGGCGACGTGATGGTCATCGGAGCGACCAACCGCCCCGACATGATCGACCCCGCGCTCATCCGCTCGGGCCGGTTCGACCGTCTGGTGTTCATCGGCGAACCGGAACAGGAGGGTCGCGAACAGATCCTGAAAATCCACACCCAGGACAGCCCGCTCGCCCCCGACGTGAGCCTGCGAGAGATCGCCGAAATCACCGACGGCTACGTCGGCTCTGACCTCGAGAGCATCGCGCGCGAGGCGGCGATGGTCGCGTTGCGAGAGGACGACGACGCGGAGGAAATCGAGATGCGGCATTTCCGTCAGGCGATGGAACACGTCCGCCCCACCATCACCGACGAGATTCTGGACTACTACGAACGCATCGAGGAGCAGTTCAAGGGTGGTCGCGGCGAGAGCTTCGCCGAGCGCGGCAGCGGCGGCCGCATCGGGTTCCAGTAACGACCTTTTGCGCTGCGGGCGCGGCTCCGCCGCGCCCTCGGTAAAAGCTCGACCAAAAGCACTCGGTGCTCACTTCACTTCGTTCCGTTCGCACCTCGGCCCGCTCGCTCCCGCCGGTCGCTCGCGGTACAGTGACTAGTTTTCATCGGCGGGTCAGCGTTGACGCCAAGAAGTCGTAATCAGTCGCTCCAGCGGATTCAGGTGTCGGAATTGAATCGGGATAAAATACACTTCCCCCAGATCACGGAACCAGCACTCGCCGCCAAGATAGCGGTTCCGAGGAGAGCTAACTCGATGGAGGTATTCGGTAACATACGCTCGCTATCTCGTTCCCGATTGTAGGTCTGGTGGTCGAACGCGACGTCGGTAGGTTCACTCCTCAGATATCAACGAAATCCGAGCCGAACGGTCGAACTGCAACGGGGTTCGCATTCGATATCCAACTCACATCGACGAGACGATCTCTGAGATGCGATTTCCGTCACTTCTCGACGAGCGCACTCATCGCGAACGAGAGAAGCGAGTGAGCGGGCCAAGGAACCCTCGAAGCGCGGCGAAGCCGCGCTGAGGTGTGACGTAGCGCGTTTGGTCGAGCTTTTGCCAGAGAGGTTCCTTCGCAACCTCTTGCAATCGGACGGCGTCGCCACTTGGCGACATCGAGGCCGCCGAAGGCGGCCGCCCGCAACACAAACGGTCGCGGTTAGTACAAGAGTTCGTCGTCGTTCTCGACCATGTAGAGCGTCCGGGCGGCGATGTTGACGGCGTGGTCGCCGACGCGTTCGAGGTCACGAATCGTCAAGAGGAGGCGGGAGACGTCCTGCATCGTCGATTCGACCTCGCCCTCTTCGTCGAGACGGTCGCTCTGGATGAGATCGCGCATGACGAGTTCGCTCGCCGCCTCGCACATCGCGTCGAGTTCGTCGTCGCGGTCGGCCACGTCGAAACAGTTGTCGGCGTCCTCGTTCGCGTACGTCTCCATCGCGTCGTCGAGCATCTCCAGGGTCACGTCACCCAGGCGCTGAACGTCGACGTCCGGAAAGAGGTCCTGCTCGGCGTCGAGGGTGTACTCCCCGAGGTTCACGGCCAGATCACCGATGCGTTCGAGGTCGGTGATGATCTTGAACGACGCGGCGATGAATCGGAGATCGCTCGCGACCGGTTGCTGGAGGGCGATCAGGTCGATGCAGTCCTGTTCGAGATCGAGATACATCTCGTTGATCTCGTCGTCGCCTTCGATGACTTCGCGCGCGAGGTCGTCGTCTTTCCGGTCGAGGGTGTCGAGCCCCATCCGGAGGCGTTCCGCGACCACCTCGCTCATGTAGAGGACGTCCCCCGGAGCTCCGAGAGCGACGTCTGATAATCCGTACGTGCCATGTTTCCGAGTTGTCCGTCCGGTCACCTAAGGGTTATCCCTGTCTAACTATTGCTATTGAGCGCTCTATACTGCTATCGAGGCCGAACTATTGACGCCACCGGGGCGGACGCGATCACCCGAACTTGCCGGTGATGTAGTCCTCGACGCGCTGGCTGTCGGGGTTCTCGAAGATTTTCTGCGTGTCGCCGAACTCGACGAGTTCGCCGCCGGTGAGGAAGACGGCCGTCTTGTCGCTGATGCGGGCGGCCTGTTGCATGTTGTGCGTGACGATGACCACCGTGTACTCCTCCGCGAGTTCGCTGATGAGGTCCTCGATCTTCGAGGTGGCGACGGGGTCGAGCGCGGAGGCGGGTTCGTCCATCAGCAGAACCTCGGGGTCGGGGGCGATGGCGCGAGCGATGCAGAGTCGCTGCTGTTGGCCGCCGGAGAGTTCCAGCCCCGATTCGTCGAGTTGGTCCTCGACCTCGTCCCAGAGGGCGGCCCGCTTGAGCGACCGTTCGACGATCTCGTCGTAGTCGCCCTCCTTGTCCTGGATTTCCAGGCCGTAGGCGACGTTGTCGTAGATGCTCTTCGGAAACGGGTTCGGTTTCTGGAACACCATCCCGACGCGCCGGCGGAGCGCCACCGGGTCGACGTCGTCGTCGTAGACGTTCTTATTCCGGAGAAACAGGTCACCCTCGACGCGCGCGGCGTCGATGAGGTCGTTCATCCGGTTGATACACCGGAGGAACGTCGACTTCCCACACCCCGAAGGGCCGATCATCGCGGTGACCCGATTCTCGGGAATCTCCAGGCTGATGTCGTTGAGCGCCTGGTCGTCGTCGTACCAGACGTTGACGTTGCGTGCTTCGACGAGGGTTCGACTGCCGCCCGCCGTCCCGGAGTCGGACTCCGAGACCCCGGCCGTCGGGCTCGTCTCTACGAGCATCTCGTCCGTCGTCGGGTCTCCGCCGTCGGCCGGCGAACTGGCCTCGTCGGTCATGTTCTCTCGTGTCATTGTTATTGTTCGCGCTGATACTTGTTTCGCAGTACGATCGCGATGGAGTTCATCGCCAGCATGGCCACGAGGAGAGTTACCACGCCGGCCGCGAGGGCGGTGGTGTAGAACTCGGGGCTGGCGAACGTCGTCGCCCAGACGTACAACTGCAGGGCATCGCGCCCACGCGGGCGTCGAGCGCCGTCGGCAGATCGAAGATCTGTGGCGCGCCGATCATCAGCAGGGGTGCCGTCTCGCCGATGGCGCGTCCGAGAGCGAGGATCGTCCCCGTGAGGATGCCCGGGAACGACCGCGGGAGGACGACGTTCTTGACCGTCTGCCACCGCGTCGCCCCCATCCCGTACGACGCCTGCCGCATCGAGTCGGGCACCGATCGGATGGCCTCCCGCGCCGAGATGATGATGATGGGCAGGATGAGCAAAGCGAGGGTCATGCCGCCGACGACGACCGTCCCGGGGGTCATGCCGCCGTATCGGACGAACACGCCGAGGCCGAGCAATCCGTAGACGACGCTGGGGACGCCGGCGAGGTTCGAGATGTTCACGTCCACGACGCGCGTGAACGTGTTGTCGGGAGCGTACTCCTCGAGGTACACCGCCGCGCCGACGCCGACGGGGAACGACGCCAGCGCCACGACGACCATCAACAGGATGGTGCCGACGATGGCGGGGTAGATGCCGGCCTCCGCGGGCGTGTTGCTGTGGTCGCTGGTGAGAAACTGCCAGTCGATCCACGCCTGCGGCCCGGCGAAGCCGAGCGCGTCGACGACGGCACCGCCGACGAGCGCACCGGCGACGACGACGAGCGGGAGGAGGAGGCCGACGCGCCGCTCCGGCTGATTCACGACGACGGTGCCGACGTAGACGGCAGTCGGCACGCCCGCGAGCGCCATCAACACTGTCGCGGGGAGGGGGTCGAGGCCGATCGTCGGCCCGGCGAAGGGCGCGGCGACGGTAGCGACGAGGGCCGCGACGGCGACCGACACGGCCGCTCGTCGTCCCCAGCGACGATCGGCGTACGTCCCCGCTACCCCGGCCACGGGGACGCCGAGCGTCGCGGCGACGACGAGCCACGCCTGCGGGACGAACGGGAGCGACTGGATCGCCCCCGGCACGACGCCGAGCGACGCGACGGTAACGGCCGCGAGCGTGGCGACGCGGGCGAGGAAGGGGATGCGGTGGGAGTAGCGAGTCGTCGCGAGGAGGACGACGAGCGGGATCGCGACGGCGACGACGTAGGCGAACCAGATCAGCGGCGGGACGACGTCGACGAAGAGCATCGCGGCCGCGCTGGCGAACAGGAGGAGACGGCCGGGACGCCGAGCGCGTTCAGGCCGGTGAACAGCGCGGACTTGTCGCGCCGGTAGAGGTAGCCGCCGACGAGCAGCGACGGCAACGCGAACGCGAGGACGAAGGTGAGATGCCACCCGGGGTCGGCCGTGAGCGGGCGGATGGCGTCGTTGGCGACGTAGACGAGGAGGACGCCGAGGGTGACGATACCCACGAGCGTCGAGACGAGGAGCAGATACCGAAAGACGGTGCCGACGGTTCGGCTCACGTGGCCGAAGCCGTCTTCGACCGCGTCGCGCGCGTCAGTCGACATTATTCGTACTCCTCCCGGTAGCGCGCGGCGACGAGGTCACTGACGATGTTCATGGCGAGCGTGATGACGAAAAGCGTGAGGCCGATGGCGAACAGCGAGCGATAGGCGAGGCCGCCGCCGGTGATGTCGCCGTGGAGCAACTGGACCATCGCGGCGGTCATCGGCATCCCGGATTCGAAGTAGCCGAGCGGGTTCAGGGGTTGAGCATGTTGGCCTGCGATCCGGCGGCGATGGTGACGGCCATCGTCTCGCCGATGGCACGAGAGAGCGCGAGGATGAAGGAGGCGACGACCCCCGAGGTGGCCGCCGGGAGAACGACGCCGACGGAGACGTCGAACTTCGTCGCCCCCATCCCGTAGCCGGCCTGCCGGAGGTCGTCGGGGACGGCGCTCATCGCGTCCTCGCTGATGGACGCGACCATCGGGATGATCATGATGCCGACGACGATACTCGCCGAGAGGAGATTGAAGAAGCTGATGTCGGGGAAGATAGTCGAGAGTGCGGGCGTGATGTACATCAGCGCGAAGAAGCCGTAGATGACCGTCGGCACGCCGGCCAGAATTTCGAGTGCGGGTTTCAAAAACGACCGCGCCCGTTCGCTCGCGTATTCGCTGAGGTAGATGGCGGTGGCGACGCCGAGCGGGAGGGCGATGAGCGCCGACCCGAACGTGATCATCAGCGTCGCGGAGACGAGCGGGAGGACGCCGAACTCGTGGGGCGTGAAGTTCGGCCGCCACTCGGTTCCGGTGAGGAATTCGGCGATCGTCGCCGTCTCCCCCTCGACGCCGACCAGCGGCGCGGTGATGCTGAAGAACTTCGCCGCCTCGGTGACGAGGAGGACGGCGATGCTGATCGTCGTCACGATGGACAGGAACGCACACCCGAAGAAGAACGCCCGGGCGAGCAGCTCGCGCGAGGAGTTCTCGGTTCGCTGCGTGAGATCCTGTGTCAACGAGTCCGTGCTCATGTCGTGTGGTCCATTGAGGGAAGTACCGAAAAAGCGCTTCGTTGCGCGTTCGTCGGAAGCGTCAGCCCTGAGCTTCTTCGATGGCCGCTTCGAGGCGATCCATCATCTCCGCTTTCTCGTCTTCGGTGTTGGGAACGTAGCCGACGTTCTGGGCGACGAGTTCCTGGCTCGTGCTGTTCTCGATCCAGAAGCGAGCGAACTCGGCGACGTGTTCCTCCGCGAGCGACGACTTCGCGGCGTAGGTGAACAGCGGTCGGGAGAGCGGGGTGTACTCGCCGGACTTCGCCGTCTCTGCGACGGGGCGATACAGCCGTCGCCGGCGTCGACTTTCAGGGCCTTCACGCTGTCCGAGTTCTCGGTGTAGTAGGCGAATCCGAGATAGCCCATCGCGTACTCGTTTTTCGAGACGCCCTGGATGATGACGCTGTCGTTCTCGGTCGCTTTGTAGTCCGTGCGGGACTTCCTCTTCGCCGACGATGACCTCGGTGAAGTAATCGAACGTCCCGGAGGCCTGTGAGGGGCCGAACAGGTTGAACGTCTCGTCGGGCCAGTCGGCGTTGACGTCGCTCCACCGCTGGGGCGGATTCTCGGGCGACCAGATCTGCGCGAGTTCGTCGACCGTGATGCAGTCGACCCAGCCGGCCTCGTTGTTGACGACGACGGTAAGGGCGTCCGTCGCCACCTTCAGTTCGACGGGTTCGACGCCGTTCTTCGAACAGAGCTCTCTCTCGGCGTCCGTGATGGGACGGGAGGCGTTGTTGAAGTCGGTGTTGCCCGGACAGAAGTTGTTCTGGAAGCCGCCGCCCGTCCCCGTCGACTGGACGTTCACCTTGACGTCGGGGTACTCCCGCTGGAACGCAGACTTCATCTGCGTCGCCAGCGGGAACACCGTCGAACTGCCCGCGATGTTGATGGTACCGGAAAGCGATGCACTGTCGCCGGTGGTCGTACCCTGGTCACCGCCATCGGAGGGGTTCTCCGTACAGCCGGCGAGCCCCGCGACGCCGACGGCACCGGACGCGACGAGGAAGTTGCGACGAGAGAGCAGCTCACGGCCCGCACCGGAATTCCCTGTCATCGTTTTCGGCAAGACGATTTCCGAATAAATACGCTACTATGACCACTATATAGTATTGGGTATGGCAACTTCTCACTCGCGGTTCGTTGGCGTGTTCGTGTGTCGTGAGCCGGAGGAGGTCGCCGATACGACGCGAATACGGCCGCAACACTGACGATGTATACCGAGATAGAACGACGTAGCAATATCTATGAGATGATGTATATAGCGAATGGTCAGATTTATCCCCCGGTGGGCGGTCACTGGTCGTATGGTCGAGACGCGCAAGGTGCAGGTGACCGGTGGATCGACGTACACCGTGTCGATTCCGAAAGAGTGGGCGACGGCCAACGGCGTCTCCGCGGGAAGCGTCGTGGAGTTCTATCCCGAGGACGATTCGCTGTTCATGACGCCCAAAACGGAGGACGACCGGACCGAGGGGACTCTCGACGTCACCGATCTGAACGGCGACGAACTGATGCGCGCGGTCATGACGATGTACGTTAGCGGCTTCGACATCATCGCACTGGAGGCCCCGCGCATCACGACCGCGCAGCGACGGACGATCCGGCAGGCCACCCAGAGCCTCGTCGGCCTGGAAGTGCTGAGGAGACCAGAGATCGGGTGGTCATCCGCGACCTGCTGGACTCCTCGGAACTGTCGATTCACAACGCCGTCACGCGGATGCGTCTCATCGCCCTGTCGATGCTCGAAGACGCCGTGACGGCGCTCATCGATCTCGACGAGGACATGGCCCGCGACGTCATCCAGCGAGACGACGACGTGGATCGGCTGTGGATGGTCGTCTCGCGCATCTTCCGGGCCACGCTCCGCAGTCCCCGGGCCGCCGAGGAACTCGGCTTGCCCCGCGAGGTGTGTTTCGACTACCAGTCCGCGGCCCGCCAACTCGAACGCATCGCCGACCACGCGAGCAAGATCGCCCACCTGTCGCTCAACTTCGAGGATCCCGTGCCCGAGGACGTCGTCGACGCGCTGGAGGAACTCCACGCCGACGCCGCCACCGTCGTCGACACCGCGATGGATGCGCTGTTCATGGACGACAGCAACGAGGCGACCCAGCAGGCAAACGAGGCCCGCGAATCGGTGCAGGACATCGACGCTCACGCCCGTTCGATCGACGAACTCCTCCGCGACCTCGATCCGGCGCGGGCGCAGCTGCTCGGGCTCATCGTCGACTCGCTCTCGCGGAGCGCCGACTACGGCGGCAACGTCGCCGAGACGGCGCTCCAGAAGGCGGCACCGACGCCGTAGAATCAGTCGACGAGGACGGCGTTGACCTGACCGATCTGGCCGGGACGGGAGGTGACGCGCGCGGTTCCTGCGCTCGTCTCGATGATCGCGCTTTTGGTGATGATGTTTCGACGGGCGTAGTTCGTGTTCGCCGGGTTCTCGACGACGTTCTCGATCTCCGCCTCGACGACCTCGTCGCCGTCGGCGACCTGTGCGACGTTCGTCGCGAGCGCGCGGGTCTTGGTGTCGTTGCCCCGGGAGTCGACGACCTGAAATCGGGGTTCGCCGACCGTCGTCTCGGCCGGTTCGCGGCCCAGCTCGTAGCGTTTCTTGTTTCGCGATGGCTTGATCCGTCCACCGGTCCGCTTTCGCCGGGACGATCCCTGGTATTTCATACCGGAGGAAGGCCCAGCAACTACTTGAATCGCTCGACTCGTACGGCCGGCGGTCCCGACGGATAGCAAGGTTTAGTTCGCCGGTCGCACCTGCTGGTGGCATGAGCCTCGAGGTAGCCGTCGCCGCGCCGTTCCGTCAGCAGGGTACGACGCGCATGGGGGAAGGCGAGTTCGTCGTCGCGCTGTCGCTGGACCGCGACTGGTTCTCGCCCGACCAGGCCAAACGCCTCATCGACGTGGCGACGGGACGGGGGCTGCTCTCGCGGGACGACGGCGATCTGGTCGTCGAGTTCGACCCCGCCGAGATGTCGGTCCCCGAGGGCTTCACGCCCGACGAGTCGGTCCTCCGCGAACAGTCCACGTTCGAACGCGTCCTCGATTCGCTCGTCGCCGCCGACGTCGACAAACAGGAGGCCGTCGCCGCCATCAACGAACGCCAGCGCGCCCTCGGCGTGACCATCGAGGCCGCGGCCGTCGTCTACGCTCGCCAGCGGGGTCTCGACGTGGGCGACGTCGCCGACCGGGTGCGGCGGGAACTGAAAGACGGTTAACGCCGCCGGCCCAACGGCGGCCATGGTCGAAGACGCACTCGCGGACGGCAAACGCATCGCGCAGCTGATCGCTTCGGAGATCGAGGGCCACGAGGCGTCGCTCGCCGATCTGTCGGTGACCGACGCGGACCCCGACGTGGAGCCGACGCCCGACGGCGCGTTCGCCTACGCCGTCGTCCGCGGCGACGAACGCGTCGCCGAGGTCGTCGTCTACCCCGATCACGCCCGCGTCGCGTTCCTGACCGGGCGAGCAGCGGCCACCGAGGCGGCCGAATCCGAAGGCCTGCGCGTCGAGCCGGCGGCCGGCGACTCGGACCGGACGCTCGTGTACGTCGAGACGGGCGCACAGGCCAAACGCGTCGTGCGTGCGTTCGAGGCGCTCTGACGAAGCGCATCGTGCGCTCGGGCCTACAGCGTCTCGAGGATCGCCGGCAGTTCCGCCGCCATTCGCTCGCGGTCGACCTGCGCGGCGGCCTTCGGATCCGGGTCGGGGCCGTCCGGGAAGCGCACCTGTATCGCCCGGAGGCCGGCGTCGCTCGCGCCCGCCACGTCCGCGTCGGCGTCGTCGCCGACGAACGCCGTCTCTTCCGGTTTCGCCCCGAGTGCGTCGAGCAGCGCCTCGAACGCCGCCGCGTCGGGCTTCCCCGAGCGCAGATCGCCCGTGACGAGGGCGACGTCGAAGGCGTCCTCCCACCCGAGTTCGCGGAGCTTCGAGCGCTGGGCGACGACGGGGCCGTTCGTCAGGAGGCCCAGCCGATACCGCTCGCGCAGGTCCGCGAGCATCGACTCGACGCCCGGCACGGGTTCGAGGGCGTCGTTGACGCGTTCGCGGTAGGCGGCCGCGAGGGTCGCCGCCTCGACGTCCGCCTCGCGCCCGTCGAGCAGTCGCTCGAAGATGGGCGCGCGGGTCCGCCGGGTGAGGTTGTCCGCGTGGGCGTCGAGATAGTCCTCGCGCGAGAGCGGCGGCGCGCCGACGGCCGCCGTCGCCTCCGAGAGGAGCGTCGACCGCGACCGGGTCGGGACGGCGAGCGTGTAATCGAGGTCGAACGCGACCGCCGCGACTGTCATTGCCGACGTTTGGCCGCCGGCGCGTATTACTGTAGCGCTTGCGTATCGGCTTCCATCGGGACTTTTGTGCCTCGCCGGCCAGCCACCAGTATGACGCTCGACCCGGTCCACGTCGAGGGCATCGCCCAGCTCGCGGGCGCACTCGCGGAGAACGTGGACGACCGCGACCACACCGACCTCGCGCGGACCGTCTGGAACGAGTGGCTCGATCCGCTCCGCGACGACGGCGGGCGCGTGGTCGTCGACCCCGTCGGGGAGCGCCGTCTCCGGTCGGTCCCGATCGACGAGGTGGCTCTCGTCGACGACCCGTTCCCGACGACTCACGGCCTCGACGCCGGCACTATCAACCCCACTACGTTCAAAAACGGCCTGGTTCTCGACGTGGCGCAGGCGGCCGTGGCGGCCGTCCCCTCCGACCTCGACCTGCACCGCTCGCGGACGCTCGTCCTCACGGCCCACAGCAACGACCGGACGCTCTCGCTCGACAGCGAGTGGCGACAGTGGGACGACGGATACAGCAAGTACGTCACCGTCCAGTCCCCCGCGTCAGCCGGTACGCCGAGGGCGTCGTCCACGCCCTCTCGCTCTATCTCGCCGAGAGCACGCACGCCCTAGAACACGCCGACGAGGTGTCGGATCTCCTGTTGCTCGACGGTCCGCTCTACCCGAAGGAACTGCTGAACTGGCGCGACCGCGACGCCGAACTGCGGGACCTGATCACCGAGGCGAAACCGCAAAGCGTCGTCGAGAACTACGTCCGCCTCGTCGAACGGTTTCTCGACCGCGGCGTCGCCCTCGCGGGCTTCGTCAAAAATCCCGCGTCGAACCTGATCACCCAGACCGTCGACGCCCGCGGTGTCGACGCGCCGTGGACCGACGACACCGCCATGTTCGCGCGACTGCTCGAACGCCGCGAGGACGGCGATCGCCGGACGGACGTGCTGACGTTCACGGGCTGGTTTCGCTCCCGCGGGGGCGCGGACCGCACCCTCGCCGCCGACAGCGACGCCCTCGGCGTCGACCGCGTCCGCCCGCCCGAGGAGTACGAAGTGACGTTTTTCGTCGTCTACGACCCGCGCGAGGACCTCTGTTACCGGGTCGAAGCGCCCTACGGCGTCACCCGCGACGACGACGTGCGCGAGCGGTTGACGAAACAGATCCTGCGCGACGTGGCGACGACTCGCGGCCCGCCGGAAGCGGTCGAAAAGGCCGACTCGCTCGCCCGCGTCGGCCGGGAGGAGAAGGCGGCGTTACGCCGGAAGTTCGAGCGGCGATTCGACTCCGAGTTCGTCCGCACCTACGACGACGTCCGCTGGAGCGGCGATGACTAAACTTCTCTGGGTTCGGCCTTGACGACCTCGACGCTCACGTCGTTTTCGGGGACGCCGACGCGGGCGAACTGCGTCCGGACGTGCGCCTTCGCTGCCTCGACGGCCCGTTCGCGCGTGTCGAATCCGCGCGGCATCGGCGTCTCGAAGGCGACGTTGATCTCGCGGCCGTCGATGACCGTCGCCGACCCGCCGCTCTCGACTTCGTAGAACTCGTCGCAGATCCAGACGTACGCCGCGTCCTCGTCCGGCGCGCCCTTGAACGAGGGAGGATCCTCACCCCGTTCGTACACCGTCCCCGTCAGCGTCGTCCCGCCCCCGTTCCCGCGGACCAGTAACATGGCCGGCGGTACGGCGCGGATACGTAAAAGCCGTCCGCGCTATCGAACTCCGCGGATCGGCGTCGAGTTCCGCTGTCACCCGGTGCCGTCCCCCTGACGAGGTCCGCGCTCCGCTCGCTCAGGTCTCCCGGTGGGCCCGGAGTCCCCCGACCCCGTGCGCTCTCGCTCGGATCCGCCTTCGCACAGGCGACCGCATACGTCCGGCGCAACGAGACGCTGACTCCCTCGCCGTCGGCATCGATGGCCAGAGCGAGCAACTCGTCGCCCGCCGCTCCGTCGGTCGGGGTCAGATGTCCCTTCACGACTCCCGACTCCCCGCCGCCCAGCGACGCCGGAGCCTCGACGATCGCCGCCCGTAGTCCGCCGTCGGTGTCTACCACGCGGACGTCCACGTCGAGGGTCACGTTCTCGCCGAACCGGTTGTAGAGGGTGACGAACGCCAGCCTCCCACAGCGGTCGAACCCTTCCGGCACCACGCCGAGGTAGGCCTCGTCGTCGGGGACGACCGCCACGTCGACGCCGCGCGAGGCGGAGGTGTAGCTCCCGACGCCGACCGCGAGACTCACTGCGAGGACGAGCGCCAATCCGGCGAGGAGTCGTCGCATCACCCCACTTCGGGCGGCGAGCCGTCGCTCCCGAGCCGCATCCGGCGGGTGTGGACCGTGTGGACCAGCGACAGGACGCCGATGGCCGTGACGGCGAAGATGCCCAACTCCACGATCGACAGCGCCGAGAAGGGGGCGATGCCTGCGGCGTTGGCCCAGAACACCCCGCCGCTCGCGACGCCGACTCCGAGGTAGTAGAGGCTCCACGGGACGTCGTTGTCCCGAACCACCTCCAGATAGACGTCGACGCTCTCCGCGTCGTCCGTGAGTTCGACCTCGCCGGAGCGCTGGTCGAACTCGACCATCTCCAGGTCGTCCATCTTCGGCAGGTGGAACTGCTGGAGCGACGTGTAGACGTTCTTGCGGTGGCTGGACCCGACTTCGCTCACCGGCGTCTCCTTTTCCCACGCGGCGATGTGTTCCGAGAGCGTCCCCAACTCCGCTCGCTCCCCGTTCTGTCGGAGATAGTGGAGTGTGAAGCGCCGTCGACGACTGCGGAGGATCTCGAATACGTCGTCTCGTGTGAGGCTCATATCCCTTACTTTCCCCGCTGTCGGTCACTACCAGTAGGGGTTTAACTAATGACCGCAAAACGCGACCCCGCCGCGATTTATAAGGGATTAAGCTCGGCTTAATCGCCGGGAAACGACCGTTCGACTCGGATTCAGGCGCGCCCTGACGCTCGGTCTCTCGCTTCTGTCACTATCCGACGGCGATTCTGTCAGCGTACAACAATCGGAGTGTGGGGTATTGTGTCGGGCGTGCTCCGGACGGAGCGCGTGACAACAATGCAACGACGCAAATACCTCGCAGCAATCGGATCGCTCGCCGCCGGTGGGGCGGCGGCGATGGGTACCGGGGCGTTTACCAGTAGCGTCTCCGGGCGAGACGTGAGCGTTAACGTCGTGCAAGACCCAAACGCCTACGTGGGTATCAATCCCACCGACGAACGTTCGTCGCTTGATAACGGTCAGTTGTCTCTCGATTTCAGTGACTCCAGCAACGGTGCCAATGGTCTGAATCCGAATTCACGGACGTCGTTTCACGATCTATTCGAGATTCGGAATCAGGGCGATAACGACGTCGTCGCTGCTGTCGGCGTACGTAAGTCCCACGCCTACATCGGAACTGGTTTCGATTCTTCGGCAACGGAATTCTCGAATTCCGCGGTCACCAACGGTACAGGGCAGGATCTGCTTCAGGAATACCCCGGTATCGACGTCGTTTACACGTTCGCCGAGCGGCCAAGCGGCCTCGCGACCGGTATCGGTAATCCGCCTGCCATCAAAGTGGACGGTGGTAACCGTGCGTGGCTCACGGACGAAAACAATCAAGGTGAACTGCTCGGTCCTGGGGAGGCGGTCAGCGTCGACCTCGACATCCAAACGAACGCTACCTACAGCGATCCTGCGGAGACGCTCCAAATACTGGTACTCGCGGTCGAACCGGGGAGCGACCGCGATCTCCGTGATGGGAACTACGCCGCCCTCGATACATTCTGAAGGCGGTCTCTGAAATCTCCTCCCATGATCGTCTCGGTTCACGGGGAGCGGCTACGTTTCTGTCGGCCGCGTCGGATACGTGGATGATTCTCCGCTCCTCTCTTGCACTCTCCGGAGGCTAAGATACACGACACTCTCCCTCGGGCGAAAACGGTATCCCCCGCTCTCCGTGGACCAATCTATGTCCGACCTCGGCGACTTCACCGACTTCTCGTCCGACACCGGGGACGACGCCGACGACGCGTCAACCGCCGACTCGTCACCCGGATCCGACGCCGACGACTTCGAATCCTACGACGTCACCCCCGCGGGCGACGACCGCGGCCTCGGCACCCTCTCCGTCTCGCAGGGCCTCCGCGTCGCGGAGGACGGCGACGACACGCGCCTACGGGCGTTCGTCACGACCGGCAACCGCGATTCGGTCCGTCTCGGCAAATACCTCCTCGTTCCCTATCCGGACGACGAACTGCTGTTTTGCCGCATCACGGCGCTGGAGTACGCCCAGGAGTTCCAGGCCGACGACGCGACCGAAATCCACGCCCGGCGGGCGATGCGCCGCGACGAGTTCGAGGAGCGCGACTACAAGTTCATGACGACGCTCGACCCCGTGGCGGTGCTGTTCGAGGACGGCGGCGAGTTGAAACGCCGGATGACCGACCGGGTGCCGAAACCGGGCGCGCTCGTCACCGAGGCGGCCGACGCCGACCAGATAAAGACGGGGCTCTCCATCCCGGCCGACGGCGTCTTTCTCGGCCACCTCTCGGTCGGCGGCGAGAAGGTACGGACGGCGGCGGACCCGCCGACCATCGACTACCGCCTCGAGGACGACTACGCCGACGGCGACCCGCTCGTCTTCCGGCACGTCCTCGTCGCCGGCGGGACGGGGTCGGGCAAGACTCACGCCTCGAAGAACGTTCTCCGGCAGGTGCTCGACTCGACCTACGAGATGGACGACGACCGCGAGGTGCAGGCCGCAGTCGTCCAGTTCGACCCGCAAGACGAGTACGCCCAGATGCACGACGACGGGTCGCTGACCGACGCCGACTCCCGTCGCCTCGAACGCGAGGGCGTCGCCTACGGCGGCCACGACGACACTATCGCCCTCGTTCCGAAAGAAGACGGCGTGATCTACGGCGGCGAGAACCACCGCGCCGAGCAACTGGAGTTCACCATCCCCTTCTCGATGGCACGGGACCGCCCCTGGCTCGTCGCCGGCAGCAGCCTCAACGAGAACCAGTACCCCGCGCTGAAGGAACTCCTCCGGCGGTTCTTCCGGCAGTACGGGGATAGCGGTACCTACGAGGAGTTCCTGACGTTTCTCGACGATCCGGCGCTGAAAGAGGAGCTACACGAGGCCGGGCGGGTCCACGAAGCGACTTACGACGCGGTCAAACGCCGCGTTCGGGGGTTCCCCGCGGTATCTTCGACCAGTCGGCCCGGCCGATCACCGACCTCGACCACCAGCTCGTCCGCCCGGGAGGGCTCACCGTCGTGCCGACCTACCACCTCTCGACGAGTCGGGCGAAAGAGATGTTCGTCCTCGCGGTGTCGAGCATGCTCGTCGACGACAAACTGTCGAACTCGCCGTCCAGCGACCGCATCAAGGAGACGCCGGTGATACTGGGGATGGACGAAGCACACAACTTCCTCGCGGACGCCGACAACGTCCAGGCCCGGCAAGTCGTTTCGAAGTTCACGGAGGCGGCGAAACAGGGACGGAAAGAACGGCTCGGACTCTTTCTCATCACGCAGGACCCCCAGGACGTCGCCGATCCCGTGTTCAAGCAGGTGAACACGAAACTCGTCCTCAACCTCGGCGACGAGGACGCCATCAAGAGCGTCAACATCCCGTCGTCGCTGGAGGACAAGGTGCCGTACATGGAGCAAGGGCAGATGGTGGTCTACTCGCCGGACAACTCCGAACCGGTCGAACTCGTCGGCCTCTCGACCTGCGTCACCCGTCACGGGGAGTGAGTCGGTGGTAGAATTTTACGTCCGCGCCGTCTACAGTGTCGTATGCCTCCGCGCGTTCTCGTCCCGATCGACGACTCTCCCCAGGCCGAGAAGGCCCTCCAGTTCGCCGCCGATGAGTGGCCGGACGCCGAGTTCGTCCTCCTGCACGTCATCGACCCCGTCGAGGCCGGGTACAGTCCGAGCGTCCTGCCGAGTGGCTCCGAGGAGTGGTACGAGCAGGCGAAGTCGAACGCGGAGAAACTCTTCGCCCAGGCCCGCGAGGCCATGGGACGGGACGCCGAGACGCGCGTCGAAGTCGGCCGTCCGTCCCGGACGATCGTCGACGTGGCCGAAGCGGCGGACGTCGACCACGTCGTCATCGGGAGCCACGGCCGAACCGGCGTCTCGCGGGTCCTCCTCGGAAGCGTCGCCGAACACGCCGTCCGGCGCTCGCCCGTTCCGGTCACCGTCGTCCGCTAGTCCGTCGCCCACATCGGAACGGTCGTCCGAATCCGAGTCGTTCATCCGATTGGACGCCCGAGCGTAGTCGAATGCAGTTCGACGACGTCATCGAGACGCGACGGTCGGTCCACCAGTACGCGGACGACGACATCGACGACGACGTGCTCCGCGAGCTACTCGAACAGGCGACGTTCGCCCCCTCCTCCTACAACCTCCAGCCGTGGGAGTTTCTGGTCCTCCGCGACGAGGAATCCAAGCGCAGGCTCCGGGAAGTCGCTCACGGGCAGGAACACGTCACCGACGCGGCGGCGGTCGTCGTCGTTCTCGGGAACCTCGACCCGTCGGCACACGCCGAACGGATCGCCCGGGACAAATTCGAGAAGGGGTATCTTCCCGATGAGGACGCCGTCGAGTCCCAATTGGAGACCATCGAACGCCGGGCCGAGGGTCCCCGCGAGGCCCGCCGCCGCTGGACCCGACAGAGTTCGACGCTCGCGGCGATGACGCTGATGCACGCGGCGTGGAACCGCGAGATCGCCTCCTGTCCGATGGGTGGGTTCGACGCCGAGGACCTCCGCGAGGCGTTCGACGTGAGCGAGGAGTACGAGCCCGTGATGCTCGTCACGCTGGGCTACCCCGCCGAGGACGCCCCCGATCTGGAACGCCCGCGAAAGCTCCGTCGCCCGGTCGAGGAGGTCGTTCACTTCGAGTCGTTCGACCCCGCAGTCCGGCCCGACGCACCGCCGGCCGACGACTAGAAGATGTTCGCCTGTCGGTAGACGCTGATGCCCTCGTCCGTGATCTCGTAGGGCTTGGTCTCCCGGGAGTGGTTCGCGTCGCGTATCTTCTGTATTTCGACCGCGAGACGCGTCTCGCGGAAGTCGGAGGGACGGACGTACTGGAGGACGAACACCGCATCGGAGAGATATTCGATGATGCCGTACCGGGAGTTGTACGGTGTTTCCTGGCTGGCCTCGCTCGTCACCATGGTCGTGACGCCAGCCTCCTTCAGCGCCTGGGTGAACTCGAACACCTCGGTCCGGCGTTCCGACGCGCGGTCGTACATCATCTCCAGGAGCGACACCGAATCGAGGACGAGTCGGTCGGCGTCGAACTCCTTGACGAGTCGGGGCAGGTCGTTTCTGATGTTGGCGAGGCTGTTCGCCATCTCGATCGGATCGAGGTGAACGACCGCTAGCTGGCCCTGGTCGGTGAACTCGCGGAACTCCCAGCCTTTCTCCGTGGCGGTTTCGAGGATGGCCTCGCGGCTCTCCTCCAGCGTGAGGTAGACTGCGCGTTCCCCGTCCGTCAGCGCCTTGTGGAGGAACTGGAGTGCGAACGTCGTCTTCCCGGTCCCCGCGCTTCCGATGGCGACCAGCAGCGACCGCTCGGGAACGCCGCCGAGGATCATCTGGTCCAGTCCCTCGATGCCGAGTTTGATGCGGTCGATCTCCGACTCGAACTCGGCCTCCTCCTCGTCGAACGTCTGTTCGCTACCGGCTCCCGGGCCAGGTCCGAAGCCGAAGCCCTCTTCGCCGCCGAAGCCCCCTTCGCCGCCGAAGCCGAAGTCCTCGCCGCCGAAACCTCCTTCCTCCTCGCCGCCCTCGCCGCCGAAATCCGGGCCCGGGGCGCTCTCGAAGGCCGACGCGAAATCCTCTTCGAAGGGTGCCCTCTCGCTCTCCTCGGATTCTCTCGCCGCACCGCCTGCACCGGGCTCCGCTTCCTCCGGTTCGGCGGTCTCTTCTTCCGGTTCGACGGCCTCTTCTTCCGGTTCGGCTGACTCCGTTTCGGGTTCCGGCTCCGCTTCGGATTCGGCTGGCTCGGTCGCGGGCGCTTCGGGCTCTTCCGCCTCGTCCTCCATCTCCCGAAGCGCTCGCTCGAACCAGTCGTCCTCGTCTCCGTTTTCGTCGCTCATTCGTACCTGTCCGAGCTACGTCGGTCGCGCCCGCCCGATCGACACGTGCGATTCGCCACGCTCGAATCTCCGCCCTGTGCCGACATGAATGTTGTCCGTACAGTGGGCTTTTCGTTCCCCCGGGTGAAACGGGAGCGTATGAACGTAGGGCTCGTCGCGCAGAAGGGCAACAGCCGCGCGGCGTTTCTCGCGGCGACGCTGCGAACGCGACTCCGCGAAACGGGCGTGGACGTCACCGTCGACGCGGCGACCGCCGAAACCATCGACGTGGCGGGCACGCCTCTCGACGCGTTCGACGCCTGCGACCTCATCGTCAGCATCGGCGGCGACGGCACCTTCCTCTTTGCCGCCCGCGGGGCCAACGGCACCCCGATCCTCGGCGTCAACCTCGGCGAAGTCGGCTTTCTGAACGCCGTCGGTCCCGACGAGGCGGTGGCGGCCGTCCTCGACGCGGTGGCTGACTTTCGCGCCGGCGAACTCGACGCCCGCGAGGCCCCCGACTCGCCGCGAGCGGCGACGGCTGGACGAGCGAGCCCGCGACGAACGAAGTCGTCATCCAGGGCCCGTACCGCGGCCACGGCGGCGGCGTCGGCGTCGAGATCCGCGTCGACGGGTCGCTCTACTCGGGGAGCCACGCCGACGGCGTCCTCGTGGCGACGCCGACGGGCAGCACCGCCTACAACCTCAGCGAGAAGGGTCCGCTGATCACGCCCGACGTCGACGGCCTCGTCGTCACCGAGATGTGCGCGACCGGCGGTATGCCGCCGCTGGTCGTCGGCGAGGGGAGCGAGGTGTCGGTCACCCTCACCGACGCCGACAGCGCGGTGGTCGTCAGCGACGGCCGCCTCGTCAGGGAACTGTCGCCGCCGACCGAGGTTCGCGTCTCGACGGCCGACAGCCCGCTTCGCATCGCCGGCCCCTCTTCGGATTTCTTCGAAGCCCTCGGCAAACTCGACTAGCCGGTCGATCCGACTCAAACCTCCCGCGGATCGTCTCGCGCCTCGGCGCGGATGGCCGCGGCCGCAACCTGGTCCGCCCGCTTTACGATCACCGCCTCCAGCGTCGACGGTTCGACCGACGTCCGGTTCGAATGCGACAGCACGACGTTGAGCACCTCGGCCGGCAACTCCGCTCGCGCCGCCGGCACGACGCCGTAGTGCGGGTGGCCGAGGGCGTCGTGGACGGCCGTCTCCCCGTCCGTGTCGAACTCGTAGAGTTTGCTGACGTCGTGGACGAGCGCCCCCGCTCTGACGAGGTCGATCGAGACGTCGCTCCCGCGGGCGTCGCGGAGGCGCTCCGCGATCGCCACTGCCGACGCCACGACGTCGTTGACGTGTGGCACCAGCCGCTCGTCGGGCAGGTCGAGTTCGGTCTGTACCGGCGGGAACCACGGCACTTCGAACAGGTCGTGTCCCGTCTCGTCGAGCGACTCCGCCCACGCGCGCAGGACGCCCGAGCGCAGTTCGTCGTCCGTGATCTCCGCGATCGCCGGAAACGCCTCGCGGACGGTCGTCTCGGTCATCCCCCGTCGTTCGCCCACCCGGCAGATAAAGGCTGGTGTGACGCAAGCGACTTCCCCTCACGGGCCACAGTGCAGGTATGACACTTCGAAGGTCGACCGCGGACGAGTCGAGCGGGCGTCTCGGCGGGTGGTTCTCCGTCAGGGCGTTCCTCCTCGTCCTCGTGGCGTCGCTCGTCGCCCTCGTCGTCGGCGGGTCGATCCCGGTGGTCGGACTGGTCGGTCGGTTCGTCGGCCTGTTCGTCGTCGCGTTCGCCGCCGGACTGCTGGCCGACGGCCGCCGATACGTCGAGGCCGGCGTCGCCGGCGGTCTCGCCTCGGGGCTCGGCTTCGTTCTCAGCAGCCTGGCGACGCCGCTCTTCCCGGTCGTCGCGCAGTACGGCGTCGAGATCGCCGGCGTCGGGGCGACGACTGGCGCGCTGGTGTCGCTCGCCGGTCACTACTTCGGCCGCGATCTCAGAGACGGCCTGACGCGCGACCTCAGCTGACGACCCAGCCGTCGCCGTCGCGGGTCACGAGCCCCCGGTCGGCGAGATGTTGGAGGGCGGTCTGGACGGTGTCGACCGACGCGTCCACCTCGTCGGCGACGTCGGCGGTCGCCTTCGCGCCCGTCGCCACCGCGCCGAGGACTTCGGCGTGGAAGCGACTGTCGACGTCCGTCCCCATGTGTTCGTCGAGGCGGTCGAGCACCTCCATGATCCGGCCGTAGACCCACCGCTGGGCGAGCGAGAGTTCGTTTTCGAGGTCTTGCAGGCGGTCGAACGCCGCCGCGAGGTCGGAGACGTCGTCCGCGTTCGTCCGGAAGTCCTCGACGGTGAGATGCTGACAGTGGTGGGCCATATCGAGGTCCGGATTGGCGGGGTAGGCGCTCTTGGCCCCGAAGCCGTGCGGCGAGACGCTCACCTCTAGCCGGAGATTCCGCGCGATGTGGAAGTATTTGCGGCGCTGGTCGTCCGTGTGGCTCTCGACCAGCCCCGCCTCTTCGAGTTTCCGGAGGTGGTCGATGACCGCTTTCGGACTGACGCCCAGATACTCGCTGATCTCCGTGACGTAACACGGCTTGCGGGCCAGTAGCCTGAGGATGCGCCGGCGGTTTTCGTTTCCGAGGAGGTCGAGTAGTACCGCCGAGTCCATACACGTGAGGTAAACGCCCGAACCGCAAAAGGGCTACGTGTCCGACCCCTCCCGCGATCGAGCGTCGAGGCGGTCGAACGCGCGGGCGGCGAGCCCCACCGAGAGAGCCGAGATCGCGAGCGTCGCGACGACGAGGACGACGCCGGGCTCGTATCGGAGCGGCGGGTAGTAGCCCAGGCCGTAGTCGAAGGCGTCGTTGACGAGCGAGAGCGCGAGCGCGAAGACGAGCGCGCCGCGCGTCGTCCGGCCGTAGTGGGGGACGAGGGCCGCCTGCACGAGGAAGCCGAGGTGGGTGAGGACGATGCCCCAGTAGTTCCAGAGGGCGTCGACGGTGAAGCCGACGTAGAGTTCGGGGTGGAGGTTCAGCGCGAGAGGCGTCCAGAGGCCGTACTTCACCAGCCAGACGAACGTGAGCGTATGCAGATACGCCAGCGGACGGTTCTGTGGCGCGTCGCGGACGCGTCGGCCGAGGTTGGGGAGGAGCGTCGCGAGCGAGAGCGCCGCCAGCGCCAGCGCGGTCGGCGAGTCGCCGAACAGGGGGTAGAGAAACGTCGGGAGGTCGGCGAGCGAGGGGTCCGAGTGGACGTAGAAACTCACGCCCACGAGGAAGGCGGCCCCGTCGAGGACGAGAAAGGTGACGAGACTGGGGCCGTTGCCGAGGTAGTACTGGACGTACCGCTCGGGGATCGGTGACTCCATCGCTCGCACCGTCGGCGGGCCGGGGGTAAAAGCTGTCGAGAGTCGACAGGCAGTTAACGCCACGCGGCCTCGCGTCCGACATGGAAGCCGCGCTGGTCATCCTCGACGGGTGGGGGCTCGACGGCGGCGAGGGTCGCGACGCCGTCGACGCCGCGGAGACGCCGAACTTCGACCGCTTCACCCGGACGGGTGCCTCCGGAACGCTCGACGCGACGGGGCGGCGGGTCGGCCTCCCCGACGGACAGATGGGCAACAGCGAAGTCGGCCACCTCAACATCGGGGGCGGTCGCGTCGTCAAGCAGGCGTACACCCGAATCGACGACGCCATCGACGACGGCTCGTTCGCCGGCAACGACGCCATCGACCGCGCCCTCTCGCACGCCGAGGCGAGCGGCGGCCGCGTCCACCTGTTGGGCCTCGTCAGCGACGGCGGCGTCCACTCCCATCAGCGCCACCTCCACGCCCTGATCTCGCTCGCGGCGGACCGCGGCGTCGAGGCGGTGACTCACGCCTTCACCGACGGCCGCGACACCCCGCCGAAAGCCGGTGCGGATTACCTCGCCGACCTGGAGTCGGTCGTCGAAGCGGAAGGAACGGGCCACGTGGCGACGGTCACGGGGCGATATTACGCGATGGACCGCGACGAGAACTGGGCGCGGACGAAGCGGGCCTACGACGCCATCGTCGCCCGCGAGGCCCCGCACGCGACGGGATCTTCCGTCGCGGCCGTCGAGGAGTCCTACGACCGCGGCGACACCGACGAGTTCGTCGAACCGACGCTCGTGGCCGACCGGCCCGCCCTCGCCGACGGCGACGCCGTCGTCTTCTTCAACTTCCGGGCGGATCGGGCGCGCCAACTCGTGCGGATGCTCGCCGACGTCGACCCCGAGTGGCCGTTCGAGACGGCCCCCGGAGATCGAACTCGTCACGATGACCGAGTACGACAAGACGTTCGACCTGCCCGTGGCGTTCCCGCCGAATCAGCCGACGGAGACGCTGGGCGAGGTGTTGGCAGCGGCGGGCAAGACCCAACTCCGCCTCGCCGAGTCCGAGAAGTACGCCCACGTCACCTACTTCCTCAACGGCGGCCGCGAGGTCGAGTTCGCGGGCGAAATCCGGCGCATCGTCGAGAGTCCCGACGTGCCGACCTACGACCTGCGCCCCGAGATGAGCGCCCCCGAGGTGACCGACGCCGCCATCGACGTCATCGAATCCGACGACCCGGACGTGTTGGTGTTGAACTACGCCAACCCCGACATGGTCGGGCACACGGGCGACTTCGCGGCGGCCGTCGACGCCGTCGAGGCGGTCGACGCCCAACTCGGCCGCCTCGTCGACGCGATTCGAACGGCGGGCGGGCACGTCCTCCTCACCGCCGATCACGGCAACGCCGACGACATGGGGACGCCCGAGAACCCGCACACGGCCCACACGTACAACCCGGTGCCGTTCGTCTATCTCGCGCCCGACGGGGGCGACGGCGGCAAGCGCGTCCGCGAGGGCGGGTCGCTCTGTGACGTCGCGCCGACCCTGTTGGCGCTCGTCGGCATCGAGAAGCCGGCGGCGATGACGGGCGAGAACTTACTCGAATAGCGACGAGTTCGTCTGCCGATAGACGGGGGCGGCGAGGAGGACGACGGCGGCGATTCCGGCGACGGCGACGAGTCGCACGTCGATCGCGTCCCCGAGTGCGCCCGCGGTCAACGCCCCGAGCGAGTCACCGGCGACGACGCCCGCGACGGCCCACGGGAGTTCGCCGATCGCCGTCCCGACGACGAACGCGCCGGGCGAGACGCCGGCGACGCCGGCCCCCGCCGACACCACGTCCGACGGGGCCGGCATCAGGCGACTCGCGGTGACGCCGCGCAGATCGCCCGTCTCGTCGACGAAGCGTTCGCCGATCGACGCGAGGCGGCCGTCGCGGAGCCGATGGGCGAACAGGAACGGCGGGACGCTCGTGAGGACGATGAGCGCGAGCGCAAACGGGATCGCGGCGAGGCCGAACCCGTAGCCGGCCGCGACGGCGATGAGCGTCGTCGGCCACGCGAACAGTGGGCGGACCAGCGCCAGCACGCAGAGCGCGACCGCCAACCGAAGGGGATCGGCGGCGATCCACGACAACCGCGAGAGGGCGGCGTCGGGCGAGACGACCCACCCCAGTGCCGCGATCGCGCCGACCAGCGCCGAACTGACGGCCAGTCGCCTCCGGCGGTCCATGGGCGCTCTCCGTCCTCGGGGTGCAAACCGCTTGCGTTTCCTCCACATTCTTGCTCGTCGGCTCCGAACCCCCGTCCGTGACGGACGCACGGGAACGCAAACGCGAACTCGCGCTGGAGCTGCTCGCCCACGTCGAACGGGAGGAGCTCCCGCTTTCGGACGCCGTCGACCGCATCGAGACGGTGACGACCGACCCCGGACTCGTCCGCGAAATCCTCGACACCGCGGAACTGCGGGGTATCGTCGATCGGGAGGACGGCCGCCTCCGCGTCCGCCGGGGCGACTACGTCGCCTTCGAGCGACAGGTAATACGGAAAGAGGGGAGTTCGACTGCCGACGGTGCGGGGCCGGCCTCTCGACCGGGCATTTCGTCCGGTTCGACGCCGGTGAACTCGGCCCGTTCGGGCCGTCATGCGTCCGGAAAGTGATGGGACGGGAGTAGCAGACCGACCCGATGTCGGAGCTTCGCGACTCTCCCGGCGGGATTGCCGGTCGAGCTAGCGACTATCGGCCTTGCCGGAGTTCCTCAATCAACCGCTCGATGACCTGCTCCTGTCGTTCGAGTTGCCGGCTCTGCGTCTCGACGGCCTGCCGGAGGCGAGCGAGTTCCGCTGCCACCTCGTCGTCGACGACGCCGGCGGATTCGAACCCCGATCCGGCGAACCCCTCGTCGGTGGTCGCCCGCCTCTCCGGCGGGTCGCTCTTCTCGGCGGCGACCCCCGTCTCCGGCGAATCGACCTTCTCGGCGGCGACTCCCGTCTCCGACGAATCGACCTTCTCGTCGCCGTTCGACGCCACGAGGGGGTCGTCCGTCTCCGGCGTCCCCGTCGAGAGCGGATCGGGTCCGTCGCCGAAGGAGACGTTGTCTTTCGCCTCGGTCTCGCCGTCGTCGTCCGGCGTCATCTTCTCGCGGAACGCCTCCAGACCGTCGACGTCGTGGTAGGCACACAGCGCCGAGACGAGTCCCTCACGCACCGCCCGCGCCTGGTCGTTCGGCGCTTTGAAGCGCTCCTGCCCGCCGTCGACGGTGACGACGACCGACGTCGCGACGCTGCCTTCCTCGAAGTCGAGGTCCGTCACGTCGTCGTAGTGGTACTCGTCGTACTCCTCGTCCCAGACGGCCTCGCCGATGTGGCGCACCAGCCGCGAACTCGTGATGACGACGGTGAGTTCGCTGAAGCGGAAGGTCTGTTTGACCGTCTCGCCGCGGTCGGTGATCCCCGTGGCGTTGAGGACGCCCGCGAGCACCGGGTGGAGCGCCTGGTCGAGACGGGCCGTCGGGACGGCGAACGTCTTCTCGCCGTCGAGGCCGTAGTCGAGCGTCACCTTCGACTTGCGTCGCCCCTCCGACACCTCGATTCGCTCGGCTCCGTGGGGGTACTCGTCGACCGATTCGTCCGAGAGCAGTCCCTCCGACCGGTAGACGACGGTCCGCGTCGGGGTCACGAAGAGCGCGTCCTCGCCGCCGAGGCTCACCCGGGCCGCGACCGACTCGTCTCCGAGGGTCGACTGGACGATGTCCGGCAGGTCCATGCGTTGGGTGTCCCCGTGTTCAGCCATAAATCCGGTGGGTCCCGTCGGTCGATATGGGAAGCTTAAAGGTGAACATCCGGCTACGAAGAGACGAGCCCGGGTGGCTTAGCTGGACATAGCGCCGCACTCATAGGGTATTCGAGCTTCGGTGCGGTACCGCCTTGGAAGCCTCCGCCCCTTCGAGGCCCGCCGAGCCTCGATTCCTGGGTTATGCGGAGATCGTGGGTTCGGAGCCCACCCCGGGCATGTTTCGATCCGTCGACGACCACCGAGTCGCCGCGCTCCGCCGCCGCGTTACGACCCGCTTCTTCTGCCCGATTCGGCTCGGAGCGACGCCCCCGATCGCTTCCAGTGGTTGCCAGCGCGATCTCTTTATTCAGAGAGGTACTAACGCGGCTGAATCGGCGAGTAGAACAGCGAAGTTACCGTTTCCCCGTCACTACTAGACGGTATTAGCGGAGGGCGCGTCGAAGGGAGCATATGCAGCAGACGAGGGTGGCAGAGAGAAAGACGGTCCGGCATCCTTATTTCACTTATCGTTGTGTAACGGGGTGTGAGAGCAATTCGATATCACGATGGCGGTGGCCCGGACGTTCTTCGCGTCGACGAACTCGAGCGTCCTGAACCGGCGCGCGACGAGGTACTCGTCGAGATGCGTGCGGCGAGTATTAACCCCGTAGACGCGGTACTCCGCGAGCAGGGGGCGCCGAGGGTGCCGAAAACCACCGGGTCGGACATCGCCGGGGTCGTCACCGCGGTTGGGACCGACGTCGACGCCTACGAGGAGGGTGACCGCGTCTTCGCGACCGGCTTGCACGTGGGGCGGTTCGCGGGCGGGTCCTTTGCCGACTTCGCGGTCGTCCCGACTGACCTGCTCGCTCCCCTGCCCGAAGGTGTAGACTTCGAAGAGGGCGCTGCCGTCGCCCTCGTCGGTGTCACTGCCTGGCGGGCGATGGTCCACCACGCCCGCCTCGAGCCGGGCGCGACGGCGTTCATACACGGGGGCAACGGTGGCGTGGGTCACGTGGCTATCGGCCTCGCTGACGCGCTGGGAGCCACATCTGTCTCGACGGCACGTCCGGAGTACCACGACGCGGTTCGAAAGCTGGGCGCCGAGACGGTGCTCGACTACACGCGTGATGATCTGACCGAGGCGGCTGTCGAGGCGACGGGGGTGCGGACCTCGTTCTCGACTCCATGGCCGGAACCTACTTCGAGATGGACGTCGAACTCGCGGCGTTTGGCGGAGACGTGTCCGTCATCGCGGGTGGAGAGGCGACACTTTCGGACGTCTCGGCGGCGCGGTCGAAGGAACTCGACATTCACATGATGAGCATGTCGAATCTCGCTACCCACCCGGACGCCCCGGATATCGGACCCATTCTCGCCCGTCTCGGACGACTCGTGGCGGAGGACCGACTCGAGGTGGTCATCGACCGCACCTATCCGTTAGAGGACGCCGCTGCGGCCCATCGGGCGGTCGTGGAGGAGAGTTTCCTCGGCAAAATCGTTCTCACTCCCTGATCTCGCGTCCCGGCAGATCCGTTCCGTAGACTTCTTGTGCTGCCGTTACTGGTCCGCTGCATGTCTTCCGGTGTCTCGCGTCCTTCTGCCGAAGGGACGAAACCAGCACCGAGGGCCAGAAAGCCCGCGTTGGCAGCCAGACGCGATCAGAGTTCGGTGTGTATCGAGCCGCTGTTTCGACCTTGACTCCGAATAAAGAAACCGTACTGGCAACTACTGCTTCGTAGGGGTCCGCGATGCGGCCGCCGTCTCCGACGTGCGTCGGGTATAGAGTTTTGTATCTCCGCCCCGCCGTGACGGATGTTCACACGGGGTGACCGATGTCGGACTGGCTAGCGAAACGGCGCGAGTACGAGGAAGAGCGCGCCCGGGCGGCGGGCATGGAACGGGTAGCCGACCCGCCGGAGAGCGTGCGGGCGGCCGTTCCGGACTCGCTCGCGCGCCCCCGAAACGAGGGGATGTACGAGACGTTCGAGGACGACGCCTACGCCTATCGCGCCGTCTCGACGGGCGACGACTGCGTCTTCTTCCGGGCGCGAAAGAGCGACTACTACACCACCACCCGGAACGCCGGCGTCTGTCCCGACTGCCAGTCCACCGTCCGCCGCTCCGCCGACGAGCCGTTTCTCGCCTGTCGCCGGTGCGAGTGGACGGTCGGTCACAGGCTCTGGCGGTGGATCAGATATCCGTCGTGGATCTCCTATCTCGCGACGAGCGTGCGCGGGTGAGCATCGCCGGTCCACACCGGAAGCAGTGAGTCGTGACGAAAGGGTGCCCAACGGCCCGACAGGCCAAGAGTGTCCTGGCCTGCGAAGGGATGGGGTGCCTCCTGTGGGGAAAGGGATGGGCCGCGGACGACTGTCCGTTGTGCCAAACTTATTATAAATGTAGGGGGTCGCCTTTCTCCACGTTAATGGCTATCATTATACGATATATGCCATATCCCCCCATGATAGAACAAACATGTAACGGCGCTCGCGTCGTCAGCGGTGGGCGTCAGTACGATCGGGGGAGACCGAGAACGTTCTCGCCGAGGTAGTTGAGGACGAGCTCCTGTGCGATGGGGACGAGCCGAGTCAGACGGGCCTCGCGCATGTAGCGTTCGACGTCGTACTCACGGGCCACGCCGAACCCGCCGTGTGTCTGTACCGCGGCGTCGGCCGCTTCGAACGCCGCGTCCGCCGAGAGGTACTTCGCCATGTTGGCTTCAGCCCCCAGTTCGCGCCGGGACGTACCGGCCTTCGACGCTGCGTTGTAGGTGACGTGTTTCGCTGCCATCACCCGCGCGTACGCCTCCGCGAGGGGGTGCTGGATGGCCTGGTTCTTGCCGATCGCGCGCCCGAACACCTCGCGTTCGTTGGCGTAGTCGATGCCCGCCTCCAGGGCCGCCTCGCCGAGGCCGACACACTCGGCCGCGATGACGAGTCGCTCCTCGTTCAGTCCGTCGAGGACCTGATAGAACCCCTCTCCCTCCTCGCCGACGAGGCGGTCCTCGGGCACGCGCAGGCCCTCGAAGAACAGTTCGTAGGAGTGGACCGGGCCGCTCACCGTCTTGGGTATCTTTCGCATCTCCATCCCGCCGGAGTCGAGCGCTCGCTCCTTGTCCACGAGGAACATCGAGATCCCGTGGGTGCGCTTTTCGACCTCCTCTTTGGGCGTCGTCCGCGCGATGACGAGGACGTAGTCCGTGGCGTCGACGCGAGAGATCCAGATCTTCTGGCCGTCGATGACGTATTCGTCGCCGTCTCGCTCGGCGAACGTCTCGATGGACGTGGAGTCGGACCCCGCGTTCGGCTCCGTCAGCGCCATCGACTGGATGGACTTCTCACCTGTAGCGACCTTCGGAAGCACCTCCTCTTTGAGTTCCTCGGAGGCGTGGTTGACGATGGTCGGCGAGTTGTAGATACCGCCGTGGACGGCCTGTGCCGCGCTGAATCCGCCGCCGCTGGCGGCGATCTCCTCCATGATGACGACGGCTTCGGCCGTTCCCATCCCCGCACCGCCGTACTCCTCGGGGACGAGCGCGCCCATCCAGCCGTGGTCGGCCAGCGTGTCGACGAACTCGTGTGGATACTCCTCGTTTTCGTCTTTCTCGCGCCAGTACTCGGCGTCGAAGTCCTCACAGACCTCGCGAACGGCGTCTCTGACCATCCGCTGTTCCTCGTTCAGTTCGACCGTCTCCATCGCGGACAACATCGTCTGAGGGTGGGGTACTGTGGGTGATAAATCCTCTCAAGCACGCCCGCGACGGCGTGGAAAGGTTCTTTTGCGGTGCGAGATTCGAAGGCACATGGAATCGCGCGACGATACCGGACCGACGCGACGGGAGCAGCGATGACCGGCGAAGCCAGGGAGCCGAGCGGGGAGACGGGCCCCCTCGACGGCGTGACCGTCCTCGACGCCTCGCGAGTCCTCGCGGGGCCGTTCTGCGGGATGCAGCTCGGCGACCTCGGCGCGGAGGTCGTCAAGGTCGAACGCCCCGATACGGGCGACCAGACGCGCGGGTGGACGCCGCCCGCCTACGGCGACAGCGAGGAGGCCGCCTACTACCTCAGCATCAACCGGAACAAGCGCTCGTTCACCCTCAACCTCGCCAGCGAGGAGGGGCGCGACCTGTTTCGCGAACTCGCCGCCGAGGCCGACGTCCTCCTCAACAACTTCCGGGTCGGGAAGATGGAGGAGTGGGGGCTCGGCTACGACGAGCTGCGCGCCGAGAACCCCGGCCTCGTCTACTGTTCGATCACGGGCTACGGCGAGTGGGGTCCCGACAAGGACCGGCCGGCGTACGACCTCGTCATCCAGGGCGAGAGCGGTATCATGAGCTACACCGGTGATCCCGACGGCGACCCCGTCCGCGTCGGCGTCGCCATCGCCGACCTCGCGACGGGGCTGTACGCCACCCAGTCCGTACTGGCGGCGCTCCTCGACCGCGAACTCGGCGACGGGGAGGGACAGAAACTCGACCTCAGCCTCCTCGACTCGGCCGTCGCCCTCGACACCTACATGGCCGAGGCGTACTTCGCCACCGGTGACTCGCCGGGGCGACAGGGCGGCAAGCACAACAACATCACTCCGTATCAGGTGTTCGAGACGCAGGACGGCTACGCCGTCGTCGCCGTCCCCTCGGAACACATGTGGCCCGACTTCTGTGCCGCACTTGACCGCGAGGACCTCGTCGACGACGAGCGATTCGCGACCAACTCCGACCGCGTCGAACACCGGGACGTCCTCGATCCGATGCTCGAAGCCGAAATCGCCGCGTACGAGACCGACGAGATCGTCGCATTGATGCAGGAGTACGACGTGCCCGCGACGCCCATCAACGACATGGAAGACGTCTTCGACCACCCGCAGGTCCGCGCCCGCGGGATGCGTGCAAAAGTCGACCATCCGACCGCCGGCACCGTCGAGATGCCCGGCGTCCCGATGCATTTCTCGCGGACGCCCGCGACGGTTCGCTCACACCCGCCGCTCTTGGGCGAACACACCGACGAAATCCTCGCCGAACTCGGTTATTCGAGGGACGAAATCGAGCGGTTCCACGAGGACGACGTCGTCTGAACTCCCCGACGGGTCCCCGCTTACAGCGGTTCGAGGTCGGTAAAGCCCGACCGACGCACCCGTTTCGGATCGACGTCCTCCAGCAGTCGCAGTTCCTCGTCGGTCGGTCGGGGCGTCCGCCGGTCATCTCCGACTGTCCGCCGGTCATCTCCGACTGTCCGCCGGTCGTCCGCGAACGTCACATCCCATCCCGTTCGCTCCCGCACCGTCGTCCGCGAGACGCCCGGATGTAGCGAGACGACCCGAAGTTCGCCGTCGAGTCGTTCGAACTCACAGAGCGGCGTCACCAGATACGTCAGGTTCCCCTCGGCGGTCACGAAGTCCACGTCTTCGGGGAGCGACCGGGCGGTGTGTTCCGTCCGCCACGCCCACGCCTCCTCGACGAGGGGTAACAGCGACCCGCTTCCGCCCCCGCCGCCGAACTTCACCTTGGGGTCGTCCCACGACCCGACGACGGTGCCGTTCATGCGCCCGCGGCGGTCGAACTGCGGACTGCCGACGAACATCACGTCGACGCCGCCGCGCGCGGCCAGATCGAACGCCTCCGGCGAGGTGAACTGCGCCGTCGACCCCGCCAGTAGTCGCTGGTCCTCCGTCGAGAGCGGGGCCGTCTCCGGCCGGCCGTTCACCGCACCCGACGCGCTGAGGTGGGTCACGCCGTCCCGTTCGTGGGCCATCCGCAACGCCACCGTCGGCAACGGCGATGCGAACCCCTGAAACGCCGTCTCGACGGACGCGAGCCGGCGGGCGATGGCCGCACACATCACCTCGGCCACCGTGACGTCGGTCGCCGGCGCGGGGTCGGTTGCGGCCACCTACGCCACCTCCGGCGTCCACGCGAGGGCGTCGGCCCGACCGTCGAGTGCGCGTTCCCGGTAGTCGGCCTCGCCGTCGCCGAGATACGCCGACAGATACGCTTCGAACGCCCCCGATTTCGATCGGTTGAGATACTCGCGGAGGTGGTCGGCGTCGTAGTCGTACGTCCCCGGACTGCTACAGGGGTGTGCGCCGTAGGGGACCTCGGCGACGCCGTCGACGAGAAACCCCGGGACGTCCGTCGCCGCCGGGTCCGCGGCGAACGTCTCGGTGTCGACGATCCGCTCGGCGGTGACGAACACCCGGTCCGCCGCCTTCGCGACGAGGCTCTCGGTCAGGTCCGCGCCGTCGTAGCGGACGTTCCCCTCTTCGTCGGCCTCGGTGGCGTGGACGACGCCGACGTCGGGCGTCACCGTCCGCACGGCCGCCGTCCGTTCGCCGGTGAACGGCCCCGTCGTCTCGGTCAGCCACTCCCCGCTCACGTCCAGCAGGTCGCTCCCCTCCAGGCCGGCGACGGGGAGGAAAGGAACCCCTGTTTCGCGCCGCGGAGCATCGTCGCGACCGTGTAACAGGTCCCTTCGCGCGCGTCGACCTCATCCGCCTCGACGCGCCGGCGGAAGTTGGGCGCGAGGCCGAGCGCCTCGAACCCGACGTAGCCGTAGTGGACCGCCGTGGCCTGTCCCGTCCCACAGAGGAGGTCCACGTCCATCGAGTTGGCGAGCCCCATCAGCGTCAGGTCGCTCACGTCGCGCCGGGCGAGTTCCCGGACGAACGCCATCGGCGCGCGGTGGAGCGTCTTGCCGCCGAGTGCCACCACGTCGCCGTCGTCGACGGCGGCCGCGAGGTCCGCGAGCGGGCGACGCTTCACGACGGCCCCCTCCTCGACCAGTCCTGGAACGTCCGGGTCGACGTCGAGCGTGTCATCTCCCGCGAGGTGGGATACCAGTCGGTATAACAGTTGTGTCTGGTCTTCCGGACGGCGCTCGCCGCCTCGAATACGGCCCGTCGCCTTCCAACCCGAGGCGGTTCAGGCTGGTCGGCCGCCGACGTCGGTGCCGATGAAGTAGGTGCCGAGCGTCAACAGCGCCGTCGCCGCGACTGCCAGCACGTAACTCGTCGTTCCCGCCGCCGGTCCGATGGTGGGGAGAAACGCCGCCGCGCCGATCACCATCAGTATCGCGCCCGTCGTGCCCTTGCCGGAGAGTCCGAACATAGTCGACTCGTCGTCCCCGGCGACGTAATGAATTTCGTTTTTGCTTCGCGAAGGTCGCTCGTCCCACCCTGTCGGCGACTCCTGGGTCGCGCGGCTACTGTCCGTAATCGTGGCCGAGTACCAGCGCCACGACGTTGACCACGACGAGCAGGCCGAAGACGAGCACCTGCTGGCCTTCCAGTCCGCCGTAGAGCAACGGGAGGTAGAGAAACGGCAGTGCGACGGCGGCCCAGAACGAGACGAAGCGGAGCGGGGCCGTGATCAGTTCGACGCCCAAGTGGAGCTGCTGGACGTCGAGCGATTCGCGGAGGCGGGCGGTCGGAACCGTCGGGGAGGAACTGGACATGGTGGGGGGACTCCTCACTCACCCAGTGGACCCGGAGGGTCATATAGTCGCCAGAGCGTTGACGTCGTTTCCGGTCATTTCACCCACTCGACGTTCGCCCGCGGACGTTTCACGAACGGCGCAAAATAGCCGAGACGTTTTATCGACGCGTCTTACTCTTTTACCTCGCGCCGAGACGGGCGAGTTTAGTCGTTCACGAACGCGCCGAGCCCGGCGGACGAGCCGGCTCCCGGCGGCTCGCGTCGACTCGCGTACGCCGTCATTATTTATATCGGTGCTACGTACGCCGCCACGAGTCTACATGTCCCCTGACTCCGCGAGCGACTCCACGGCCGACGAACGGCCTCTCGATACGAACCTCTTCGTCACCGTCTCCGGACCGCCGGGCTGTGGGGCGACGACTCTCGCGGCGGGCCTCGCCGACGCGTTCGACTGCGCGTACGTGAGCGGCGGCGACATCTTCCGCGAACTCGCCGACGAGCGCGGCGTGTCGCTGTCGCAACTCATCGCCAAGGCCGACGAGGACGACGAACTCGATCGGGCGCTGGACCGGCGACTCCGGCGCATCGCGGAGAAGTGGGGAACGTCGAGCAAGCCGTTCGTCCTCGAATCGCGCCTCGCCGGCTGGCTGGCGGGCAATCGCGCCGATCTGCGCATCTGGCTCGACGCTCCCGAGGAAGTACGCGTCGAACGAACGTCGAACCGGGTAGAGACGGAGGCCGAGATGCGGGTCCGCGAGGTGAGCGAGGCCGGCCGGTACGAGAGCTACTACGGGGTCGACGTCGACGACCGATCGTTCTACGATCTCTGTATCAACACCGCTCGCTGGGACGCCGACGGCGTCCTCGACGTCGTCCTGACCGCCGTCGACAGCTACGACCCCGACGCCGACGAGGGCGCGTTCGAGACGGAGGACGTCGACGTTTAATCTTCGAAGAGGGAAACGGCTTCCCGGCGGAGTTTCGGCAGTTCGTCCCGGATGGCCCGGCGTTTGATGAGGACGAACCCAGCGAAGACGAGGAGAAATCCGCCGGCGGTCGCGGGCGTCGGCTGCTCGCCGAGAAACGCCCACCCCGCCGCGGCAGCGGAGAGAGGTGCGACGTACGAGACGAGGTTGATCTCGATGGCTCCGAGTCTGTCGAGCAGGTCGAAGTAGATCAGAAAGCCCACCGCGCTCGCCGCCAGCGAGAGATAGAGGAGGGCGACGACGGCCTCGGTCGACCAGACCACCTCGGCCGTCGACTCGCCGATGCCGACCGAGAGGCCGTGCATCAACAGCGCACCGCCCAGCATCGACCACGCCTCCATCGATTCGATGTGCATCGACGCGTCCACCCACCGCGTGAGCACCGATCCAAGGGCGAACGACGCCGCCGCAGCCAGGACGAGGAATTTGGCGACGAAGCCGCCCGCGAGGAGGTTGTTCGGGTCGGGCTGTGAGAGGACGACGATGCCGACGAGACCCAACAGGAGGCCGACGACGCCGGCCGCCGTCAGGCGTTCGCTCGGCAGGAACGCCCGGGCGAACCCCGTCGTCAGGACGGGGCTGAGGCTGACGATGACCGCCGCGGCGGCGCTCGTCACCGCGGGGTCCGTCTCGCCGACGAACAGGAGGGCGTGATAGCCGGCGATGAGGAACACCGATCCGATGGCGACGAGCGTCCACTGCCCGCGCCCGCGCGGAACCGGGTCGTCGAGGACGTAGGCGGCGTATCCCAGCATGACGACGCCCGCGACGTCGTATCTGACGGCGGCGAACAGCACCGGCGGGAAGTACGCCAGCCCGGCCTTGATGGCCATGAACGCCGACCCCCAGACCGCTGCGAGGATCAGAAAGAGCGCGAGGTTCCGATATCGTGACACACCCGACCTCGGGCGGGATTTCGTCTCAAGCTTTCGTTTCGCGACGTTCGTCACGGACCGCCCGGAGGACGTCCTGTCGGGCGATTATCCCGACGAGTTCCCCGTTCTCGACCACCGGCAGTCGGTTGATGTCGCGGTCGTCGTCCGCCAGCAGGTCGAGGATTCGATCGAGGTCGGCGTCGGTCGTGACCGTCACGACGTCCTCGGTCATCACCTCGCGCACCGGCCGGTTCGCGTTCTTCGCGAGGTCGATGCCGAGGTCGAGGTCCTCCCACGAGACGTCCACCGCGTAGGTGAGCGTCTGCGTGAACGGCGGGAGGCCGACCGGGATCCAGAGCGTTCGGTCTTCCGTCTGGAAGAGGTGGACCAGGTCGTGTTGCGTGACGATTCCGACGACGCGACCGGCGTCGTCGACGACCGGAAAGCCGTTGAACTCCACCTCGGCGAGACGGGCGAGCACCTCGCTCACCTCGTCGTCCGGTGCGACCGTCTCCACGTCCGTCTCCATCAGCTCGCGTGCGTTCATACGTCGTCCCGACGGGCGGCCGCGTGGTAGATGTTCCGGGTCGGGCGCATTTCCCCCACGCTGCCGTACGTTTAAGTTGGGTGACCGCCAACGACGAGTATGGCCGTTCACGGCCGGTCGACGCTCCGGGACCTGTTCGACGAGTCGCCGACGCCGCACATCGCCCATCCGCCGCGGACACATCACCGACACTTCTACGTCGCCAGCGACGGCTCGTATCGCTCCGACGGCGGCGGCCTCGGCGCGGTCATCGAGACGCGGGACGGCACGCGCGTCGCCCGGGTCGCCCTCCCGGACGCACCGCCGAACAACAACGTCGCCGAGTACCGCGCGCTCCACCTCGGACTCGACGTCCTCGCCGCCCGCGCCCCACCGGACGCCCGCGTGGGCGTCCTCGTCGACCACGACGACCTCGCGGCGAACGTCAACCACTCCGTCCTCGCGGCGGACCACCCCGACTGGCGACCCGCCCACCCCGTCTCGGTTCCGTCGGGGAGCGAACACCACTGGCGCGGCATCCGCGCCCGCATCGCCGGCTTCGGCGAACTCCGGGCGGCGCGCATCGACAGCCGCGTCAACCCCGCCCACCCCCTCGCCAACGCTCCGGAGGAGTACGCCCACGTCAACCACCGGCCCGACCGTTGTGTCGTCCCCGACGTCGCCGACCCTGACGACGACCCGCAGATTCCGCCACCGTCCCGTCACGAACGCCAGGCGAGCGACTGATCGCTCGTCGCTCGGCTCCCTGACCGACGGCTCCGTGTTTCGAGACTGCGAAAAACCGCTATCCGCGTCGCGACGGTCGTCAGTTTTCCTGTGCGTCGACGACGGCGACGCCAGCGAGGTTGACGATGTCTTTGACCTCGTCGCCGCGCTGGAGGACGTGGACGGGTTCGTCCATGCCGACGAGCATCGGGCCGATGGCGTCCGCGCCGCCCAGGCGCTGGAGGAGTTTGTAGGCGATGTTCCCCGATTCGAGGTTGGGGAAGATGAGGACGTTCGCCGGATCGTCCAGCTCGGAGAAGCCGTAGGTGCCTTCGAGGATGTCCTCGACGACGGCGGTGTCGGCCTGCATCTCGCCGTCGACGGGGAAGTCCACTGCGGGGTCCTCGCGGAGCATCTCCGCCGCCTCGCGGGGTTTTCGCGTGCCTTCGTTGTCGACGCTCCCGAAGTTGGAGTACGAGAGGAACGCCGCCCGCGGTTCGACGTTGAACCGCCGCGCGAGTTCGGCGGTGTGCCGGCCGATCTCCGCGAGTTCCTTCGATCCGGGGTTCAGGTTGACCGTCGCGTCGGCGACGAAGACGACGCGGTTTTTGAACGTGAGCATGTAGACGCCGGCGGCGTAGTCGGCGTCCTCGGCGGTGCCGACGACCTGTAGCGGCGGGCGGAGCGCCGACGGGTAGTGGTGCATCAGGCCCGTCAGCATCGCGTCGGCGTCGCCGACCTCGACCATGACGCTCCCGAGGTAGTTGCCGTCGCGGATCAGTTCCTCCGCTTCGTGGCGGGTGACGCCCTTGCGCTGGCGCAGTTCGTGGAGCCGCTCCGCGTAGGGTTCGAGGCTGTCCTCGCTCGGATCGACGATCTCGGGGGTGAAGTCGAGCCCCAGCCGTTCCATCTTCCCCCATATCTCGTCGCGATCCCCGATGAGGATCGGATCGGCGATGCCCTGTTCCTGTATCTGGTAGGCGGCGCGGATCATCTTCTCGTCGCTCCTCCGCGAGAACGACCCGCTTGGGGTCGGTCTTGGCCTTGTTGATGACGACGCGCATCATCTCGCGGGACTTGCCCAGGCGGGCCTCCAGTCGCTCGCGGTAGGCCTCGGCGTCGATCTCCTGGCGGGCCGCGCCGCTCTCCATCGCCGCCACCGCGACGGCCGGCGCGAGTTCGAACATGACGCGCGGATCGACCGGCTTGGGCAGGATGTACTCGGGGCCGTAGTGGAGCGGTTGGTCACCGTAGGCCTTGACGACGGCGTCGGGGACGTCCTTGCGGGCGAGTTCCGCGAGGGCGCGGGCCGCGGCGAGTTTCATCTCCTCGTTGATCTCGGTCGCGCGAACGTCGAGCGCGCCCCGGAAGAGGAACGGGAACCCGAGTACGTTGTTCACCTGATTCGGGTAGTCGGACCGCCCCGTCCCCATGATGACGGTGTCGTCGCGGGCCTCCTTGGCCTCGTGGTAGCCGATCTCCGGTTCGGGGTTGGCCATCGCGAAGATGATCGGGTTGTCGGCCATCGAACGGACCATCTCCTGGCTGACGATGCCGGCGACGGAGAGGCCGACGAGGACGTCCGCGCCTTCGACGGCGTCGGCCAGTCCGCCCTCGGGCACGTCGCGGGCGAACTCGGCTTTGTAGTCGTTGACGTCGCCGGCCTCCGCGCGCTCGCGGGTGATGATGCCGGTGGAGTCACACATGGTGATGTTCTCCCGCTTTACGCCGAGCGAGACGTAGAAGCGCGCCGTCGCCAGCGCACTCGCGCCCGCGCCGGAGATCGTCACCTCCAGCGTTTCGAGGTCCTTCCCGGCGATGTCGGCGGCGTTGATGAGGCCGGCCCCGCTGATGATGGCGGTGCCGTGCTGGTCGTCGTGAAAGACCGGAATGTCCATCTCCGCGCGGAGCGTCTCCTCGATCTCGAAGCACTCCGGCGCTTTGATGTCTTCCAGGTTGATGCCGCCGAAGGTGGGCTCCATCGCCTTCACGCTGCGGATGATGTCCTCGGCCGTCGTCTGGTCGAGTTCGATGTCGAAGACGTCGATGTCGGCGAAGCGCTTGAAGAGGACGCCCTTGCCTTCCATGACGGGTTTGGAGGCCTGTGCGCCGATGTCGCCGAGTCCGAGGACGGCCGATCCGTTCGAGACGACGCCCACGAGATTGCCTTTGGCCGTGTAGTCGTAGGCCAGATCGGGGTTCTCGTGGATGTCCTTACACGGCGCGGCGACGCCCGGCGAATACGCCAGGCTCAGATCCCGCTGCGTGTTCGTCGGCTTCGTCGTCGAAATTTCGATCTTCCCCGGCGGATCCGTCCGGTGATACTCCCGAGCGTCGTCGTCGAGTCCCATGAACGCGTTCACATTGGGGGCAAGCAAAAAACTATCCGTATCTGTCGATTGTTAAATTCGTCAATCGTCGAATAATGAACGGGGTCACTCGACGAGTAACACTCGGTGTCGCGGGAGCGCCGCGTCGTAGTCCCACGAGACGACGGGGCTCGTGGGCCACTCGCCCGTCTTCGTCAGTACCTCGATCCCCTCGTCGGCGACGAGGACGGTGTCCTGACTTCGGGCCCCGCCGACGACGGGGCCGAACGCGCAGGCGACGGGCGTCTGCACCGGCACGTCGGCCCCCGGCCGCGCGGTCCACTCCTCGGCGACGTACCCCGTCGCGCCGCCGACCGGGCCGTCGCGCCACCCGTCCTCGTCGTCGAGGAACTCGTAGGTGGCCTCGACGCCGTCGAAGACGCTCCCCACGTCCCCGCCGAGGCGACCGACGGCCCGTGTGGCCCCCAGCGCACTCACCTCGATCTGCGCCGCGCGCGTCAGGTCGTCCGCCAGCGAATCCGGCGTGTCGAAGGCGACGTGGCGGGTGAGCGGCGCGTGGAGGCCGTCGCGTTCGGCGACGACGGTGACGCGGGCGTACCCCTCGACCGGTTCGTCGGTCGGCGTCGGCGTCCGGTACCGCTGCGCTCGGCGTTCGCCCCCGACGAGGATCGTCGGCGCGGCGACGTCGCGTTCCGCGAGGAGGGTCCGGACGCCGAAGGCGATGTCCCGTTCGCTGTCGTCCGGGTCGACCGCGCGGCAGGCGCGTTCGACCGCCTCGGCGGCGTCGTGGCCGAGTGCGCGGTACCGGTCCACCTCGCCGTCGGTCAGGGGCAGGCGAATCTGCGACCCGTCGACCCGTTCGAACCCCGGCACGTCGACGTCTGCGGCCGCGGGCGTCGGTGACCGCTCGGCCACCGCTTCGGCGAGGGTCGTCGCGTGCCACTCGACCGTCTCGACGTCAATCCGTTCGGGGAGTTCCTCCGCCCGCAACCGGTCGGCTTCGGCGTTCGTCGAGACGACGGTGAACGACCCGTCGTAGCCGACGGCGGCGTCGCCGACGCGCGCCGCCCGGTCGGTCGCCACCGACCCGCCGGTCAGCCACTTGACCGTTTCCGGTCGGCCGAACCACACGGCGTCGAGGCCGGCGGCGTCGAGGTAGTCGTCGAGACGATCGGCTCGCCGGTCGAGTTCCGTCGCGTCCATAACGGGCGATTCGCGGCCACCGACTTGAAACGGGCGTTCGCGCGGCGGTTCGGACAGGTCTAAGTACGCGCGGGGCTGAACCGCGACCATGAGCCGTTCGCGCCTGCGGTCCGCGCTCTCGTTCCCCCGCTTCGCCGCGCTCACCACGGGGCTGACGCTCACGCTCGTCATGCTCGGTATCTACACCGCTGCGACGGGGTCCGGGCTGGCCTGCTCGGCCCAGTGGCCCCTCTGTGACGGCGGCCTCCTCCCCCAGACGATTCCGAGTTTCGTCGAGTGGTTCCACCGCCTCGTAGCGATGATCACCGGCTTTTTCATCCTCGGAACGGCGCTGTGGGCGTGGCGACGACCCGACGCCCGGACGCGATCGGCGGCGACGCTGGCCGTCCTTCTTCTCCCCTACAGATCAGCATCGGGGCGGTCACCGTCACCCTCAGCGGAATGTTCCCGTCGGGCTACTCCCCGCCCGCGCAGGGCGCACACCTCGTCGTCGCGCTGACGATCTTCACGCTGCTGGTGTTGACGACGCTCTACGCTCACGAGGGGCGCTTCTCCGCTCCCCGCTCGCCCTGGCGCGACGAGCGCTCGCCGTCGGCCTCGTCGCGCTCGTCGTCAGCGTCCTCTTCAGCCGCGTCGTTCCGGTGCCGGCGTACACGCCCGCCGCGCAGGCGGCCTACTACGGCGCGTCGCTCGTGCTGTTCGCCACGCTCGTCGCCGCCACTCGCTGGCTCGGCGCGTCGCCGTCGCCCGCCCTCCGGTATCTCTCGGGGAGTGCGATCGCGCTCGTGTTCGTCGGCATGCTGCTCGGCCGTGACCTGGTCTACTACACGCCGACGGTCCGGACGCTGAACGCCGGCCTGTTCGTCGCCGCAGGGGTCGTTCTCGCGGCGACGACGTGGCTCGCCGGCCGGGTGGACGCGTCGAATGGGGGCGTGGTTCGGGCGTCCCCGTCGACTGACCGAACGCGGGGAGCGGTTCCTCTCGAAACTGCTCTAGAACTCCGTCACGACCTCGACGCCCGTCGTCTCGTACTCCGTCATCGCGGCGAGTCGCTCGGGCACGTCTTCGAGGGACACCTCGCGACGGACGAGCTTCCCGGGGTCGATCTCGCCCGACTGCAGGAGGCCGAGCAGTTCGTCGTACCGCGTCGGCGGCATTCCCCGCGCGCCGTGGAAGTCAGCCTCCATCATCGCCATCCGTTCGACCGGGAGCGACACCTCGCCCGCCTCTTCCTCCGTGGTGAGGCCGACCTGCACGTGGGTCCCCCGTCGCCGGAGGCTGAAAACCGAGTTCGTACAGGTCTCGGCGATGCCGAGGGCGTCGACGGAGACGTGCGCGCCGCCGTCGGTCGCCGACCGAACCGCGCCCGTGACTTCGCGCCCGGACTCGCCGTCGGCGTTCACCACGGCGTCCGCGCCGAGTTCGGTCGCCAGATCGAGCGCGGCCTCGCGGACGTCGACGGCGACGACGCGCGCGCCGAGCGCGTCGGCGACGTGGACCGCCGAGAGGCCGACCCCGCCACATCCGTGGACGGCGACCCAGTCGCCCGCGCCGACGTCGCCCCGGGCGGTCAGGGCGTGGAAGGCGGTCATGAACCGACAGCCCAGCGCGGCCATGTCGCGCGCCGAGACGTCCTCGGGGAGGGCCATCGCGTTGTAGTCCGCGTGGGGCACGTGGACGCGCTCGGCGAACGCCCCCGGTGCCGACGGCTGGAAGCCGAGGGCGTAGCCGTCCTCGCAGACGTTGCCGTGGCCGCTCAGACACTGCGGGCAGGTGCCGTCGCCGAGGTTGAACGGGACGGCGATCCGGTCGCCTTCCGAGAGGCGGTCGACCCGCTCGCCCACCTCGACGACGTGGCCGGCGGGTTCGTGGCCGAGGATCTGTCCCCGCGGGACTCTGTCGCCGACCCACTCGCCGTGGCCTTGCCAGGCGTGCCAGTCGCTCCGGCAGATCCCGCAGGCCGTCACCTCGACGACGACGCCGTGCGGTTCGACGTCCGGCGGCGCGACCTCCGTCAGCTGTAACGGCTCTCCGTACTCCTCCAGTACTATGGCGCGCATGGCCGTCCCACGACGGGAGGGGACAAAAAGCGTCGCCCGGGTTCACATGAAGTCCGTCAGCCCGGCCTGTCCGTCGTCGCCGTCGTCCGCGTCGTCCGCGTCGTCGCCGCCGTTCGCCGCGGCGGCCAGTTCGTCGGCCGCCGTGGCTTCGTCGGCCGCCGTCGCTTCGTCGTCCGTCTCGACGTCCGCCGTCGCCTCGGCGCCGTCCGCGCCGTCGGCCGACTCGCCCGCCGGGATGCCGCCGAACGCGCCGGAGTGGTCCTCCATCGCCTCCTCGCGGAGCGTCTGGGCGTCTTCGACGATGGACTGGACCTTGTTCGTCGTCTCGCCGCTCCCGGTGACGAAAGAGACGTGGTCCTCCTCGAAATCGTAGTAGGCGGCCATCGCGACGGTCAGTTCGCGGGGCTTGCAGTGGTGGGTCATCGCGGCGAGGTACGGGAGCAGTTCGCGCCGCGCCGTCGCCATGCTGGTGCCCGCGGACTCGGCGACTCTCCGCACCACTTCGTCGGCCGTCCCGTCCGACGAGGGCCAGAACTGCGGGCGCGAGAACCGCGTCCACCCGCCCTTGGTGTCGTCGCGCGCGGCGGCGACGCCCGCGGCGAGGTTGTCCGTCGCGTAGCGCCAGTAGCCGTACTCCTGCGTGGCGCGCACCCGCCCGAGCCACCGGTCGGCGTTCGCGAGGAACTCGTAGGCGCGGGCGAGTTCCTCGCCCTCGCACACCTTCGGGGCGTTCTCCGCGACCCACTTCGTCAGGTCGTCCGGCGTCTCGTCCACCCGGTAGGCCGACTGGAGTGCCTCCTCGGGTGACTCCTCTTTCAGGACGGCGTCGAGAAACGGAAAGACGCCGAGGCTCCGGTCTCGGTCGCCGTCTAACACGTCGTCGGTGGTGAGGCGTCTGTCCTCCTCGGCGGCGGCCTGCAGATCGTTGACGGCCGATCGCAGGTCGCCGCTGTTTGCCTCCGCGATGGCTTGCAGCGCCTCCTCGTCGAACTCGACGTTTTCGCGCCGGCAGATGTCGCGGAGGACCGGAACGATCGAGCGCGCGGCGACGTCGCGAAACTCGATCTCCTGGCAGGCGTTGCGCAGGCCGCGGCTCATGTCGTAGTAGTCGTTGGCGATGAGCACGATCGGCTGATCGGCCTCTTTCACCAGGCGAGTGATGGCGCTGGACCCGCCCCGGTCGTAGTTGCCGTGGATGTTGTCCGCCTCGTCTACGATGACGAGCTGTCGCCCGCCGGTCTCGTTCGCCGCGCCGGCGAGCGTCGCGTTCTTTGCCGCACGGCCGGCGTAGCGTTCGATGACGTCCGCCGTTCGCTGGTCCGAGGCGTTGAGTTCGACCGTCTCCCACCCCTCGTCGGACGCGAGGGCGTGTGCGGCCGACGTCTTGCCGACGCCGGGGCTCCCGTAGACGACGACCGCCTCGCGGTGGTCGTCCCACGTCTCCGCCCACTCCCGGAGGGCGTCACGGGCCTTGTCGTTCCCCCGGATCGCCGAGAGCGTCGACGGCCGGTACGTTTCGGTCCAGTCGGTCATTACCGTAGGAAGGCGCGAGACGCGTTTAGTGGTTGCGGAGGCGGGACAGCGGCGGCACCGGACGGCGAGCGATGCTCCCCGTTTGCCACCAAGCACTTGCCGACACGCGCCGTCGCCTCCGGTATGTCCGACAGCGCCGCGCTGACGACGCGAGTCGACGGCCGATCCACCCCATCGACGGTCGCCGCTGGCGTCCTCGGCGGCGGCGCGTATCTCCTCGGCTACGTGGCGACGTATCTGCTGGCGAGCGACCCCGTCCGGGCGTCGGTCGCCCGGCGACTCGTGGAGTTCGTCACCGGTGACCCCGCGACGTGGAAACTGGTCGGCTGGGTGTTCTACGCGGCCCACTTCGTCGAGACGGTGCTCCCCGGTCTCTTCGGGTCGTCGCGCACCGTCGACCTCGTCGCCGCCATCGACGCCGTCCCCGTCCTCGTCTACCTCGTTCCGCCCGTCGCCCTCGCCGCGTCGGGCGCGTTGCTCGCGCGGTGGGCCGGTGCGGCCGGCGTTCGTCGGGGGCCACGGCGGGCGCGGCCGTCGTCCTCGGCTACTTCCCCCTCGCCGTCGCCGGCGCGTTTCTCTTCGTCGTCGTCGCCGGCGACGCGACCGTGCGCCCCGACCTGATACCCGCCGCCTTCGTCGCCGGCGTGGCCTACCCCGTCGTCTTCGGCGCGCTCGGTGGCGTCGTCGGCGCGGCCGCTACAGGTCGCGAGCGACCACCTCGCCCCAGCGCGTGAAGCCGTGGCGGCCGTGGAACGCTCTCGCCCGTTCGTTCTCTGCGTCGAGGACCGGTCGGTCGCGCGGCAGGTCCTGCTCGCGGGCGAGGTCGACTGCGGCGGCCAGCAGGTCGTCGGCGACGGTCACGCACAGGGGGTCGGAGCCGACGCAGCGGTCGACCCGATCGAGATAGCACGCCCGGTAGTCGTCGGTCCGTTCGGGTTCGTAGGCGGCTTTCCCGTCGCCGTCCGTCTCCGTGCCGATGCCCCGCTCGAACGCGCGCTGCATCGCCTGCATCCGCCGGCTCGCACGGTCGAACGGGCGTGTGAGACGGTCGCCGAGACGCGACGTGAATCGTTCGGACTCAGTCCCGCCGCTCGCTCTCCAGCAGCCGACCGCCGACGGTCAGCGCGCCGAGCAACACGACGAGCAACTGGAGGCCCGACCGGACCACGGGGAAGACGCGCTCTACGCTCTCCGGTTCCTCCCCGCGGGCCACGTCGACGCCCGTCCAGTAGTGGGTGTTCCCCGTCGTTCGGGGCTGTTCGGGCGGCGACAGTTCGACGAACGTCTGGACGAGGCCGCGTTGATTCGAGAGCAACAGCTCCCCGTCGACGGTGTAGAACTGGTCGTGGAGCGGGTAGAGGACGTTCACGCCGTTGGTCATCAGGTCGGGGAGGATGCCGCCGAACAGGAGCGACAGCAGCGCCACCCCCGCCACGCGGACGCCGCGGGCCCCCCACCGGTCCCGAACGATCGATCGGGGTCGGGCCCGGGCGTCGTAGAGGAGGACGCCGCCCACTGCCGCCGGCAGCACGAACGTGTGCAACAGCGCCCGGTGCGTGCCGAGCAGGTAGATGCCGGTGAAGGTGTCGAGGTCGGGGACGGCCGCGGCCACCAGGACGACGGCGACGCTGCGGCGGTCGAACTCCGCCGCGAGCAGCGCCGCACCGACGATACCGCCCACCGCGACGTGGACCAGTGTCGATGGCATATCCGCCCGTTAGACGCTCTCGTTTGAATCGTTATCGCCTCGCACACCTCGGCTTTCGGTAGCCTTTTGCGACGCCTCGCCCCAGTGCGATCATGGAACGCTCCGACGGGTGGGAGGTGAGATGAGCGAGGCACCGCGCGACGACCTCGCTCGACGCATCGCCGGCGAGATCACGCTGAGCGAGGACCCTGGGGCGACCCTCCGGAAGTGGCGGACGGACTTCGGCGTCTCCCAGACCGAGCTCGCCGACCGCCTCGACGTCTCGTCGTCCGTCATCTCCGACTACGAGAGCGGGCGGCGCGAGAGCCCCGGCATCGGCGTCGTCTCCCGCATCGTCCGCGCACTGCTCGACATCGACGAGTCCCGCGGCGGCGCGCGCATCCGCCAGTACGCCCGCGTCATCTCGGCCGGGTTCGAGAGCGACATCGTCCACGACCTGCGGGAGTATCCCACGTCGGTCCCGCTCGACCGATTCTACGAGGCGATGGACGCGACGGAAGTCGTCAGCGGCGACGACGACCGGGTGTCCGGCCACACCGTCATCAACAGCATCCAGGCGATCACCCGTCTCTCCAGCGAGGAGTTCTACCGCCTCTACGGTCAGAGCACGAACCGGGCGCTCGTCTTCACCGACGTCACCCGGGGGAGTCGCCGCTGGTCGCCCTCCGCGTCGTCGACCCGACGCCGAACGCCGTCGTCCTCCACGGCCTCACGCCCGAGAACCTGTGGGAACACGCGCCGAAACTCGCCACCATCGACGGCTTCTCGCTGGCCGTCTCGACGCGACCGCTGGAGGACTGTCTCGCCGACCTGCGCGAGTTGCCCAGCAGACCCGACGCTGGAAGAACGGCGAGGGGGCGAAGCCTCGTTCGGCGAGCGCTCGCGTCGTCGTCGACGAGAGGAACTGGTCGTCGCCGTGGCTGAGCCACCCGCTTTGGGTGTGATAGCCCGCGTCGACTTCCCCGGCGACGTTGTGGAGGAGTTCGTGAGTGATGACCGCCACGCGCAGGCTCACCTCTCCTTCGCGCCGGGTGAGGCGGCCGTCGACCATCGACGCGTAACCGGGAGCGGTAGCCCGCCCCGCGAGGTTCGCCGGGCGCACGACGCCCATCACGACGTGGCGATACGTGCAGGTCCGGTTTCCGAGTCGGTCGGCGGTGTAATACTGCCGGAGCGTCCCGTCGCGGGGATCCGTCACGTCGACCGGTTCGCCGAGCGACCCGCCGCGGGGCGCGTCGGCGTCGAGGTGGATGGCGATGCCGGTGCTCCCGTCCGGGTTTTCGAGCGGCATCGACGCCCACACCTGCCGGAGTTGTCGGCGCTCGGCCGCCGAGAGCGGCGGGACGTTCGTCCCGTGATTCACCTGTACGTAGAGGTCCATCCGGCCGGGGTTCGCGTCCGGAAGGGCCGTTCCGTCGGGCGTCCGCCCCCGCCGTTCCCAGTCGTCGTTCAACAGGTCGCCGTCGACGTCCGGTTCCGGTCGGCTGACGGCTTTCGTCTCGACGTCGTGGGTGACCGCGTCCCGGCGGACGATGGATTCGGGGCTCGATCCGGATTCGGAGAACGCCCCCTCGACGGCGGTGTCGAGCGTCGGACCGAGCGAGGGTCCACCCGCCGACCCGGCTACGGCTGCGGTGAGCGACCCGCTGATGCCGAGAATCGATCCGAAGACGCCGACCACCAGGATGCCGCTCAGCAGGAACGCCGTCCCCATCGTGCTCTCGGGCCGGACGAACCCCCGACCGTTCGGACCACGCTGACGACGCGGTGGACCACCGGTACGACGACGCGCAAGAGGAGCAGGCCGACGACGACCGCGACGAACAGACACGCGACTGCGGCGACGGCGACCGTTCGAACGTCGAGACCGGCGTTCACACCCTCGCGTTCTCCACACGGTGTGAAAAGTGTCCCGTCGGCCGTGGGTCCCGCTCGGCTGGCGGCGTTGCGAGCTTCAGCTCGACATCTCGGTCACGTCGTTCGAGAGACACTCGGGGCAGCTGGCTCGTTCCGGCGTCTTCGCCGAGTCGTGCGTCGCACCGCAGTCTCGACACTCGTAGGTCCGGACGCCGGCTTCCTCGTCGCTTCCGATAGCGCTTTTGATCTTGTTGACGAGTGACATCACCGGAAGGTGGGGCGCTGGCGGTTTCAACCCGGCGTGTAGTTACGGAGGCTGAAAACGCGCCCAAAGGGTTTTTCAGCCTCGCTCCCCGTCGGTTTCGTGTGAGCACCGATTGGGAGCCGGAGAACGTCTTCGACGTGTTCGGCAACGAACACGCGAGGGACATTCTCGTGCTGGCGAGTGCGAAACCGATGTCAGCCGAGGAGATCGCCGAGCAGTGCGGCCTCTCGCTTCCGACCGTCTACCGGCGCGTGAACGTCCTCGAATCGTGGGACCTCCTGCGCGCGGACGTCCAGATGGACGCCGACGGCAACCACTACCAGACCTACGAGACGAAGTTCCGGGAGGCCCGGTTCGCCGTCGAAGACGGCGGGTTCACCATCGACGTCGAGCGCAGACACGACCTGATCGACAAGTTCGAATCGTTCTGGGAGGGTCTCGAATCGGACGGTGGTCGGCGTGGCTGAACCCCCGAATTCTGGGCGTTCATCGCCTCGAACCTGCTCGTCCTCGCGGCGGGGACCGTCCTGACCGTACTCAGCTACCGGGCGTATCGCCGATCGCGCACGCTCGCCTTCCGGACTGCTGCCGCCGGCTTCGGGTTCATCACCGCGGGCGCGCTCGCCGAAGCGGTGTACGAACTCGGCGTCCGGCGGAGTTACCACCTCGGCGGCCGGGAACTCCTCTTGCTTCACACCGTCGAAGGCATCCTCATCGGTGCCGGACTGATGTCGCTGTTCTACTCGCTCCATCGGTACTGACCGGACCGCGTTTTCGCGGCGTGAAAACGACCCGTAGGGCGGGAGAATCGTCGGTCCTCGACCCGCCGACGCTCGTTACTCGACGTAGTCGTACTTCCGTTCGTTCATCCGACCCCAACCCGTGAAGACGAACTCGCCGTCGGGCTGGGTGAACTCCTCGAGTTCCGTCTCCTTCTCGTGGTTGTGGACGTCGTGGACGCGTTCGTACTCCTCGAAGGAGAGTTCGTACCGGCGCGAGAGCTGCTCGTCGAGCGTGAGCGCCTGGATCTCCTCTTTCCAGCCGTCGGCGACGGTTTCGGCGTGGATCTCGGCCTGTGCACCCGAGCCGTAGGAGCCGACCAGCAGATGTTCGCCGGCGAGTTCACGCCCGGTTTCGGCGGCGGATTTGAGCGCGCTCGCGCGGGCGACGTGGACCGATCCGGTGTACCAGTTGCCGACCTGTCGGGCGATGTTGAGCGTCGGTTCGATGGTTCGGGCGTACCAGTCGCGGTACATCTCGGTCCGCTTCAGCGAGTCCATGTAGTCGCGAATCGCCTCCTCGTACTCCTCCCACGAGTCGAACGCCTCCTCGCGGGGCTGGCGGCCGATTTCGTCCGTGAGTTCGTCCTCGATGTCAGTCCCGCGGAGCGTGTGGCGATAGCCGAACAGCCCCGCCTTGCGGACCATCCCCGGGAACGGGGTGTGGAACGGGACGTACGCGAAGTCGTCGGGGTGGGTGTCGCCGGCGACGCTCTCGAAATCCTCCAGCGCCTCGCGCATCCGCGCGAGATACACCTGCACCGAACGCTTGCCGTCGACGCTCGGAAACTGCTGGTTCGGCTTCAGGAAATCCGTCTCGTCGGCGCTCCCGTACCCCTGCTCCGTCGAGAGTTCGACCAGGCTCGGATTCTCGGTGATGAGCATCGCCACCGCGCCCGCGCCCTGCGTCGCCTCGCCCGGATCGCCGCGTTCGTAGAGCGCGGTGTCGGTGGCGACGACGAGGGCGGCCCGTCCCCGGTTGCGGCCGGCCTTGATCCAGTTGTACGCGTCGTCGATGCTCTGGGTGCCGGCGACGCAGGCGAACTTCCGCTCGCCCTTGTTCGCGTGGTGGAAGTCGCCGTCGAACACCTGCTCTAAACACCCCGCGATGTACGTCGAGACGGGCTTGGAGTTGTCGAACGCGCTCTCGGTCGCCACGTCGATGCGGCCGATGTCGTCGGGCGTCAGCCCCTTCCGGTCCATCAGTCGCTTCGCGGCGTTCGCCCCCATCGTGACGATGTCCTCGTACGTGTCGGGGAACGACGACGTGACGAGGCCGAGCCCCTTCGTGTACTTCTCCGGGTCTTCGCCTTTCGCCTGCGCGAACGTCCCCGGGAGGTCGAGCTCGAGTTTGCCCGTCCAGATCTCCATGGCGTCGATGCCGACGGCTGTCATGCCAGGAGCTACTGCCAGCCGATATATGTTTTTGTCGATGATTATTTCGTCATATGTCGAAACTCCCCGGGAGAGTCGCCGCTCGCGACGCCCGGCGCGTCGTCGCCGACGTTCGAGAGGGCGTAGTAGCCGACGACGCTCGCCAGCACCACGGCCGTCGCCGCGAGGAGCACCGTCCCAGGAGTCCGGAGCCGCCGCGACACCGATCGCGGATGTGGGGCCGCTTCGACGCGGAGTCCTCCCGTCCGTCGGTAATAACCGTTCGGACGCCGGTGCAACAAGCCTTTACTCCCGGCCCGACTCTCCGCCCGTAATGAGGCTTCGCGCCGACGACCGCGGACAGACCGTGCAGGTCGGGGTGATTCTCCTGTTCGGCATCCTCGTCATCGGCCTCTCGATCTACCAGGCGACGGTCGTCCCCCAGCAGAACGAGCGCGTCGAGTACGAGGCCTATCAGCAGGCCACGGAGGACCTGCTCTCGCTCGGAAACGGCGTGACGACGGCGGCCACGCGGGACGTCGTAACCGGGACGAACGTCCAGACGGGCGCGCGGTACCCCTCGCGCACGATCTTCGTCAACGCCCCGCCGCCGACGGGGTCGATCGGCACCGCGAACGCGCCGAACGTGACGCTCCGTGACGTGCGCGCCATCGGGAGCGAGCCGCGAAACGTCCGCGAGTTCTGGAGCGCCGTCGGCGCGAACCAGCAGTACGAGGCCAGCCGCGTACGGTTCAGCCCGAACTACAACCACTTCGACGCCTCGCCCGTCGTCCTCACGGGGTCGGGCGCGTACCGGTCGGTCGACGACACGGTCGTTCCGCTGACCAGCCAGACCCTGGTCTCGGGGAACCGTATCACCGTCGTCACGCTCCGCGGCGACATGAGCACCGCCGGCTACGTTACGCCCGTCACCGCCACTCCGGTGACTGCGTCGACCCGGACGGTGACGATCACGGGCGACGGCGAGGACTTCTCCATCACCGTCCCGACGCCGGACGACGCCGCCGCGTGGAACGAGCGGGTCGGCCAGTCGCTGGTCGACGGCAACCCGAACGTCGTCTCGGCGACGCCGCACGGAAACGGGTCGGCGACGGTCACGTTCGACGGATTGCGGCAGTACGAACTCCGCCTCGCCGCCGTCGAACTGCGCACGCGGTCGGATTCGAGCGTCGTGGCGTCGCCCGGTCCGGCGTATCTCCTCGGCGTGACCGAAAACGAGACCGCCTTCTCCGGGAAGCCGAAGACGCTCGTCGTCGAAGTGCGCGACCGATACAACAACCCCGTCACCGGTGCGCCGGTGAACTTCTCGGTGACGGCGGGGAGCGGGACGCTCTCGTCGAGCGTCGCGAGCACGGACGACGAGGGCGCGCACGCGTCACGTTCACGCCCGACGGCGACTACACGGGGAACGCGACCGTCGAAGCGTGGCGTGACTACGACGGCGACGGGACGAACGACTCCTACGAGACGACGGCGTTCGAGTTGGTCGTTCTCGACGCTGGCAACCTCGCGGGCGGTGCAGACGACGTCAGCGAGGATATCAATCCGTCCGGCCCGGACGATATGCTGTTCGTTAGTGCGAGCGAAGCCGCGAAAGATAGGGTGAATATGACCTTCGATGCCGGCGGGTCGACGAGGACGCTCACGCACGCCCGCGTCTCGTTTTACTACCCCGACAGTTCGCCGATTGCCAAGTCGTGGACGCTCCAGAACAATCAGTACCTCGCCATTGGCGGACCGCTGACGAAGCTGAACAACAACATTACAATCTCCGGGACGACGTCGATCTCCATCACGTTCGACGACGATACGAATCAGAACAGCAAATCGAAGGTGGACGTCGACCTGGACTTCTTCATCATCTCGTTCAAGTTCGCCGACGGCTCGACCGATTCCTACTTCGTGCCGGTGCAGAAGTGACGTTCTGTTAGCCTTCGTCTTCTTCGACGACTTCGGGGTCGCTCATCGCGCTCTGGAGGCTGTCGAGCCCGTTGACCCACTCGGAGACGAGACCGTATTCGAGTTCGTCCACGAGTTCGATGTCGAGTTCGTCGCCGTCGATGATGCGGGTGCCGGCCTGCACGAGGTAGCCGAGGGCAGCGTCGACGTCGTCCTCGGCTTCGGCGTCGGCCGCGGCGCGGACGTACTCCTCGACGCTCGCCTCCTCGGCCGCCCCCGCGTGGACGTACTCCTCGGCGGCGTAGAAGACACAGACGAGGCTCGTCTGGACGCCGTCGATGAGCATCCGCTTTTCCTCGTCGTCGAAATCGACCTCCGCGAGGACGATCTCGCGGACCTCCTCCAGTTCCTGGACGGCCTCCTCCTCGTCGAGCTGTCCCTCCCGGTAGGCTTTGAGTATCTTCGCGACCGCGATCGCGGCGTCGTCCTGTAGGTTCAACAGGAGGCGCGCGGACTCCTCGTCCTCGGGGTCGAGATCCTCCTCCGCCACCCGATCGAGCCAGTTTTGCCAGCGTTCTTCGGTGTAGAACGTATCCTCCGCCTCAGTCATACCTTGACCGAGCGCACCACGACTCAAATGCCTTTCCTATCTCACGTTCGGTGGAGAACGGCAAACGATTACGTTCCCCGCGAGAGCGTCGCTTCCGTGTCGATTCCGTACACCGACTCCGGCGTCTCGACGTGGGCCACCCTGACGGCGTCGTCGTATCCCTCCGAGCGGAGCCACCGCACGCGCCGCGGGACGGTCTTCGGCCCGAGCACCGCGCCGGGTCGGTCCGGGTCGTCGACGAAATCCGTCTCCATCAGGAACGGGTCGCCCCGTTCGGCCGCCTCCCGGAGCCACTCCTTCCGGCTCATCACGCTCGGCGTCGGCCCGTCGAGTTTCGGCCCGGCGTAATGTTTGACCACCTTCGAGGGGTCGAGACCCCGCTCGCTCGCCCACGCCGCGACGTCGGTCAGGTCTGCCGTCTCCTCCGTGTGGAGCTGGACGGCACAGCCGCGGTCGGCCCCGAGCGACAGCGCGTGTTTCAGAACGGCGTTCGACGCCTCCCACGCGTCGTCGGACACGTCGTAGTGGGGCCGACCGGACTTGAGCGCGAGCGCGCGCCCGTCGGCGACGTAGTCGGCCGCGACGTCGAGACCGGCCTGCATCAACTCCCGCGCCTCGGCGGGCGAGAACCCTCGCTCGTCGGTCAGGCGCGTCATCAGGCCGGGGTGGACGCCGAGGACGGGCCACGCGCGGCCGTCGAGCACCTCGCTCGCCGCCGCCACCGTCTCCAGCGTCTCGTCGAAGACGGCGCGAAAGTCCATGCCCGTCTCCGCCTCGACGCCCAGTTGCCACGAGGGTTTGTTGACCACGAGCAGGTGCGTGCCGCCGAGGTGGGCGAACTCCCGTGCGGCGTCGACCCCGCGCCCGTTCGCCGGATCGAGGTGCAGGTGATTGTCCAGAACGGGCGTGTCGAGTTCCTCCATACGCCCCGTCGGCGTCGCGGGCGAAAAAGGCTGTCACTCCCCGAGCGTGACGCTCTCGGCGGCGGCGTTCCGGAGGGCGTCGGACCGGCCGTACGCGCCCGGCGCGATGGCGATGGTCCGCAGACCGCAGGCGTTGGCCGTCTCGATGGCGGGCTTGAAGTCCGTGTCGCGCGAGGCGACGGCGACGACGTCCGCCTCGCCCTCGACGGCGATGCGCGTCAGATCGACGGCGAGTTTCACGTCCACGTCGCCGCTGGTGACGACGACTTCGAAGCCCCGCGCCTCCGCCGCCTGGATGAGTTCCGGCGTCGCGTGTTCGTCGACGTAGAGGCGCGTGACGGCCGGCCGGCCGACGGCCTCCGCCGCCTCCCGCACGTCGTCGAGGTCGACGTCGAACTCCTCGCGGAGGACGTTCGGCCCGTCGACGAAGAGGGCGACGCGCACGTCGCCGCTCCCCTGCACTGGTTCGTCCATACGTCCGATAGGTGGTCGTGCGCGCAAATACTGTGCGATTCCGGAGCGACGGATGCGGTGCGATCTCCACTCGCCTCGAAACGTTCGACCGCGAACTCTACGCCGCCGAAGTCGCCCTCCGAGCCACCCCAGAGCACGCGTATCGCCGGCTGTCGGATTTAATATAGCGGATAGTAATTTATCAGAGGGCGACACCAAAGCATTACTTCTCCGTGTTCCGAGTAGGTAATATGGCCTTACGGAACCCACCTCTCCGCGACGTCCACACAGCCCGTGGCGCGAAGTTCACCGAGTTCGGCGGCTGGGACATGCCGGTCGAGTTCGACTCGATCCGCCAGGAACACGAGGCGGTCCGCGAGTCCGCCGGTATCTTCGACGTCTCGCACATGGGTGAGATCTCGGTGTTCGGCCCCGACGCGACGACGCTGATGCAACGGCTGACGACCAACGACGTGACCGAACTCGATCCCGGCGAGTCGCAGTACGCCTGCATCACGGACGAAGAGGGTATCATTCTCGACGACACGGTGGTCTATCGCCTTCCGGACGACGTCGACGGCGACGCCGACACGCCGTCGTATCTGTTCATCCCGAACGCGGGCCACGACGACCAGATGTACGACCGCTGGGAGCGCCACCGCGCGGAGTGGGGGCTCGACGCCACCGTCCGCGACGACACCGAGGAGTGGGCGATGTTCGCGGTGCAAGGATCGGACGCCCCCGGACTCGTCTCCGACGTCGCCGGGGGCGACGTTCTCGACCTCTCGCGGTTCGAAGCGGCGTACGCGACGGTCGCGGGCGTGCGGTGCTGGGTCGCCCGAACGGGCTACACCGGCGAGGACGGCTTCGAACTCCTCTGTCCGTGGGACGACGCGGAGACGGTCTGGTCGGCCATCGACTGCCAGCCCTGCGGCCTCGGCGCGCGCGACACCCTCCGCATGGAGATGGGCTTTCTCCTCTCCGGGCAGGATTTCGACCCCGAAGCGAACCCCGGAACCCCTACGAGGCGGGCGTCGGCTTCACCGTCAAACTCGACACCGAGTTCGTCGGCCGCGACGCCCTCGAACGGATCGACAGGGAGGGCGTCGAGGCGCGTTTCCGCGGCTTCGAACTCCTCGAACGCGGAATCCCCCGTCACGGCTACGCGGTGACCGACGCCGACGGCACGGAGATCGGCGAGATAACGAGCGGGACGATGAGCCCGACGCTCGGCGAACCCATCGCCCTGGGGTACCTGCCCGTCGAACACGCGGATCCGGGCACGAAAGTGAGAATCGTCGTCCGCGGCGACGGCAAGCGCGCGCGGGTGGTCACGCCGCCGTTCGTCGAAACCTGGTGTTCTGAGCTGTCGACGCCGTTTATCAGGACGAGCCCGTAGTCGCACTCGGTACACCGGTATTTCGTCTTCTCGCCGAGGTGGACGTTCGTGCTCGCCGTCTGCCAGAAGGCGTCGTTGCCGCACTCCGGGCAGTCGTGTTCGAGTTCGAGGCTCATGCGCCCGACTCCGGGAGCAGCGGTGTTGAAGATGTTGATTTCCGCACTCTGATAAACTCCATATCGCGATACGAAATCCGTCTGGCCAGAAGATGAGACCATTCTCAATGCATACGCCATGCGTGGTCAGCCGTCGTTTACCACGAACTCGTCGACTCACAGCTCTCTCGTTCGAATCCTAGTCAGTCATTTCGGCAGGCTCGACGGGTTGGAAGATGTCGACTACCAAGATCATCTCCTGGTTCTCGGAGAATAGCCCCGCGCACCGATGTCGGTTTCTCCGGCGACTCTGACGACGGGTACACAAGGGTTACTTTTCTGCTCTGGTAATAGCCGGTATTGATGGTGTCATCTGTGCTCACAGCAGTATCTGAGGCCAGTATCATACTGTCCACTGTCCCGATTATCGGTGTCGAACTGGGGCAGGCTGGAATCACTGCGATCGGTATCTGCCTGATTCTCCTACTCCTCTTGGGTTCTGGGTTCTTCTCGTCGTCCGAGATAGCGTTGTTCTCCCTGCCCGCTCACCAAGTTGACGCGATGGTTGAGCAGGGCTTGCGCGGCGCGCGCGCGGTGAAGTCCCTCAAGGAGGACCCCCACCGCCTTCTCGTGACGATTCTCGTGGGAAACAACATGGTCAACATCACGATGTCCTCGATCTCGACGACACTCGTTGGCTTTTACTTTGATCCGGGCACGGCAGTCATCGTCTCGTCGCTTGGTATCACGTCGATGGTCCTGATATTCGGCGAGACTGCGCCCAAGTCCTACGCTGTCGAGAACACCGAGTTGCACGCACGGCGCGTCGCCCGTGGCCTGAAAATCGTCGAGAAAGTGCTGTGGCCGCTCATCATCTTGTTCCACTACGTGACCTCACTCGTAAACAAGGTCGTCGGTGGCAGCTCGGCCATCGAATCCTCGTACGTCAGCCGTGACGAGATCCGGAACATGATCAAGACAGGCGAGCGAGAGGGTATCCTCAACGAGGAAGAACGCCAGATGCTCCAGCGCGCTCTGCGATTCACCGATGCCACCGCCAAGGAGGTGATGACCCCCGCCTCGACATGGCCGCAATCTCCAGCGACTCGACTGTCGAGGAGGCTATCAAGACCTGCGTCCAGTCAGGACATGCCCGGCTGCCGGTCTACGCGGACACGCTGGACAACGTGATTGGTATCTTCGATATCCGTGATTTAGAGGATTCTAACTACGACGATTTCGCGGATCTCAATGTGGAAGAAGTGATCAATCCAACGCTCCACGTCCCCGAGTCGAAGAACGTTGACGTACTTCTCTCGGAGATGCGTGAAAACCGGATGCACATGGTCGTCGTCATCGACGAGTTCGGCGCCACAGAGGGCCTCATCACGATGGAGGACATGACCGAGGAGATCGTCGGCGAGATACTGGCGGGTGATGAGGAGCACCCGATTGAGTTCGTCGACGACGATACTGCCCTGGTTAACGGCTCAGTCAACATCCATGAAGTCAACGAGGCGCTCGACATCGTCCTGCCGGAGGGCGAGGAGTTCGAAACGATCGCGGGCTTCATCTTCAACCTCGCGGGCCGTCTCGTCGAGCAAGGCGAGGAGTTCGAGTACGAGAACGTCGACCTGCGCGTCGAACAGGTGGAGGACACTCGCATTCAGAAGGTCCGAGTGACCGTCGATCGTGATACTCCAGATCCGGCCACGGGGGAACCGCCGGCCGGAGCGGACGAAACAGACTGAGCCGCAGTATCGAAGCGGCGGAGACAAACGTCAGAAACCCACTGCTCGATGGACAAATTCGAGTGTATACACCGGTATAGGGACGCAGGAATGAGCGTCCGCTGGGCGGTCTCCGAGCGTTGAAAACGACTCTCTCGAGTATAGGTGCAAACCATTAGGAGACGGGTACACGTATCATGTTCTACCGAGCTATGTACGAGAACATTCTCATCCCGTACGACGGTAGCGACGGGGCAGCCGAGGTGCTCCACCACACCAGCGAGATCGCTCACTTGGCCGACGCGACCATCCACGTACTCTACGTTGCCGACACGACACGTGACAGCGTCACCGTCGTTGAGGGCCAAACGGTCGATGCGCTCGAACAACACGGCGAAGACGTGGTCGACGAGGCGGCAAAAACGCTCGATACACTCGGGGTTTCATACGACACCGACGTCGTCCAGGGCAATCCGGCGCCGACGATCGTGGATTACGCCGAGCGGTACGACCAGGATTTAGTCGTGATGGCGACTCACGGTCGTGAAGGGGCCTCACGATATCTTATCGGAAGTGTCTCCGAGAAGGTCGTCCGGCTCTCCTCGGTTCCCGTCCTCACAGCTCGGATGCAGCCCGATGAAACGCTCGAATTCCCCTACGAGAAAATCCTCATCCCAACGGATGGGAGTCCCGCGGCGACGCACGCTTCCGAGCACGTCGTCGAACTTGCGGCGTCGCTTGATGCAACCATACACGTCCTGTCTGTCGTGGACGACTCTGTACTCGGGCCGGATGTCCGGTCGACGATTTCCGGGAAAGAAAGCGAGCAGGCCGCGACCGACGCTGTCGAGACCGTCGTCTCGGAGGCCGAAACACACGGGGTGACGAATACTATCCGCCATATCGAACACGGAGCGCCTGCTGAGGTAATTCTCGACTGTATCGAAGCGAACGATATCCACGCCGTTGGGATGGGGACCACAGGGAGACGGGGAACGGATCGGATTCTACTCGGGAGCGTCGCCGAGAAGACCGTCCGCGCTGCACCAGTTCCCGTCATCACGGTTGGACGCGGGAAGTAGCGGTTCCATGAGGTGTCTCGCGCCTATCGAACTTCCTTACTTATTTACTGCGAGGATTCAGTAGCCGGACACAATGACCCGCTTGAGCTTAGCCTCCGCTTGGTCGCTGGTCTCGCTCTCATCTTGGCCAACGGCTTCTTCGTCGCTATCGAGTTCGCATTGACGCGCGCTCGACCGTTCAGCGAACAAGAGTTCATTGATGGCACCGGCCCTCGAACGGGCATGGGAGATGACGAACGACCTGGAGATCTATCTCACGACGTGTCAGGTCGGGATAACTGCATCTAGCATCGCGGTCGGGATCGTCGCAGAGCCCGCCCTGGCGGCGTTATTCGAACCGTATTTCGCCGCCACACCGCTCGCGTCGATCGGAGCGGGTGCGATAATCGCATTCGGGATTATCAATCTCGTCCATCTCACGCACGGCGAACAGACGCCGACCTATCTCGGTGTCGAGCGCTCCCGGATGGTGTGCCGGTACGGAGCGACACCGCTGTACTGGTTTAATTGGCTTATCTCTCCGCTCATTACGCTCGGCGACTGGATCGCCAAGGCCGCGCTCAAGTTGTTCGTATCGAGATGACCGGGGCGTGGCTGGAAACTGAAGAAGAGATTCTCGAATCACGAGCCCGGCTCCGTAATCGGCTGCATTCGCTTCTTGAGGAGGGTGAACCCCCGGAGGAGCGGCGCGACGAAGTCCTTGGCGCACTCGACATCGACGAACTCTCAGTCAGCGAGATCATGGTTCCGACAGACGACATTATCGCGCTCTCGACCACACTCTCGGTCGACGAGAATTTCGACCGTATCCGAAACACGCCACACACCCGATTTCCACCAGTCGGTGAGGAGCTGACCGACTTCCACGGAATTGTGTACGCACCGTCGATTATCGACCATTACGAGGACCTTGTGGAGGGCAGTATCTCCTTCACCGAGATCGCGGCACCCCCGATGACACTCGCGACGGAGACGAACGTCAGCGACGCATTCGACCAGTTCCAAGCCGAGGACCAGGAACTCGCGCTCGTCCTCGAAGATGGTGACGTCGTGGGACTCCTCACGGCGACGGATGCCCTCGAAGCGGTAATGGGCGAACTTGAGGATCCACTCGACCAGCAGGCATCAACCTGACTCGGCTAACGGGGGTGCGAAGGTCGTTAGAACGCCATTTTACCGAATTACTCGATCTCGAGACTACCAGAGCTCCCCTCAGCACCCTCACTGTTTTCATCCCACTCGAGTTCGAACTCGATGCTCAACTCTCCACGGCCATCCGTCGGCCCTTCGCGTTCGGCTTTCACTTCGAACGTCGGCCGTGCCGGGGGATCCATCGTGACGGACTCTGACCCTGCCTTCAGGGTGATCGAGCCCCCTGTTCGAGCTTTTCGGCGACGCTCCGGAGGTACGACGCGATTTCGTCTCGGCTCTGGGCGCTCTCAGATTTAAACAGGACTTCTTCAGGCATACACCAGCTGCTACACGCCCCAGTCAGATAAGCACGCTCCCGTTGCATCAACTGGCGATTTAACTACCATCGAATAGGTCGAAACCTAACACTGGTTTGTCAGCGAAGCGGGTCCGGCACAAGCTTCATATCGGTGGCCCTGTGGCTTCCGTGTATGCTTGAAGCAGAGTTCGAAGTCTGTGCTGAGTGTGGAAATCTACACATGGAAGGTGGTCCCGCCCCGGATAGTCTCTCCGAATGCGCGGTCTGTGGCGGCGACCTGCGTGACGTGGAGTTAGACGATCTGATCGGGTTGTAGTAGCCGGGTTTATACGTCCGACCTCGTAATCTCCCCTATGAGACATTTCGGGCTCAAGGTACGGATGGCCGTCGTCGGTGTCATCCTCGCGGGATTCTATCTCGTCGCCGTCGCTGCCGCGATGGTGGCGTTCGGCCAGGAATCCTTCCGTTCGCCATCGTCGGAAGTCTCCTCCTCGTCGTCGTCCAGTACAAGATCGGGAAGTGGTCCGCCTTACGGAGCGTCGGTGCCGAGGACCTCCCCGAGAGCCAGTACTCGCAGATTCACCAGTTCGTCGAGCAGGTTTGCCGCGATAAGAACATGGAGAAGCCGTCGCTGAAGATTGCCAATATGGGTGTGCCGAACGCGTTCGCGGTCGGCCGCCGCGGCAACGGCACCGTCGTCATCTCCCGGGAGCTCATCCAGCTGCTCGACCGCGACGAACTCGAGGGCGTCATCGCTCACGAACTCGCGCACATCGACAACCGTGACGTCATCACGATGCAGCTCGGACAGGGCATCGCCTCGATCGTCGCCATCGTCGCGCAGTTCGCTGTCCTGTTCACCGGCGAGAACGACCTCGCGGACTTCTTTCTCGCCATCGTCGTCGGCAACATCGTCCAGTTCGTCGTGATGATCTTCGTCCTCGCCATCTCGCGGTACCGCGAGTACGTCGCCGACGCCGATGCGAGACGTGCCATCGGTTCCGGCGACCCGCTCGCTCGTGCCCTCGAGAAAATTCACCAGGGCAACCAGCAGACCCGAGAACCGGCTCGGCATACCCAGCACGGTCGTGGTCGCGCCCGCGGCGACCGGCGCCGCGACGCGAACGTCGACCAGCAGGTGAGCGCGCTCTGCATCTCCAGCCCCGACCGTGGCTTCCTCCAGCGGATCGTCTCGACGCACCCGCCGATGGAAAAGCGCATCGAACGGCTTCGCTCGTAGATGGCCGGGGTACGCGAACTCCTTGCGATCGTCCTTGGTGCCGCGCTCGGCGTCGCGTTACTTGTTGCGCCGCGAACCATGCTTCGGCTGTCCGTGTTTGTCGGCCCGAATCGTCGACGCCGCGGTGAATACGGCATTGACAAAGCGATTCCTGCCCGGTGGACGTGGATTGCCCGCGGGCTTGGCGTCGTTTGTGTCGCAATAGCCGCGTTCATCGCCTACCAGACGTACGCCTAACCACTCTGTCTACCGGTTCGGGAACGTGGGTTGAGGGCCTGTGTTGGGATGTGAGTCCGCATCGCCCGAGAACGGCAACGTACACTTCGGCAGACGACCGCAAAGGATGGACAGGTGGCAATTACTCACCGTTCGCTCGTACAGTACCTCTATTCGACTTTTTCTGTGACGTATCCTGTCTTAGTAACGGTTGTGCGACTCGCCGAATTGTGTCAATCCTGCCAGCGAACTGTACGGGATCATCTGACTTGTCGAGCCTGAAATCTGTAGCCAAACTGCTTCTTGTCGCGGGCAAAATCGGCTGATACAGACGAGTTTCGGGTAGAATAGATGACTATCACCGATTTTGATAAGTGAAAACGACGTGGTGAGGACACGCCGGCAGAACAAATTCATCGATCCAACCTTAGCACTACAGCATAACCTCTGGGGTCTATTCTAGTCCGTTGGACGAATTCTTGAGAGAGCAGCGGCTAGAATCATTAGTGACAGCGACTCGCGCGTCACAGCGGATAGTGTTCCGTCACATCGCACAACGTTCCCATTACGAATGGCCCAGTTACGATTCCACACCACTCTACGATCAAAACTCACTGGACGCTGTTGAGGTAGCGTTGCGATAAGGAACGAGGCAGTCAAAGATTTGAGTGGCCTATGCTCGATCTCGACCGCCTCAGCGGCGATAGCGGTTGTATCGAGTTAGAATTTCTGGAGCGAGAGGCGACACCTGAGCCGGCGATGAAGCTCGGTATCCAACTCCATCTGACTGGATTATCACTCTCGGATACCGTCTCTATTCTTGAGATGTTGGGTGTCGATCGCCATCGAAGCACCGTGCATCGATGGGTACAGAAGGCCGATTTACAGCCGACAGACGGTGCTGATCCGAATCACGTTGCGGTCGATGAAACCGTAATTCAACTCAACGATGAGCGATATTGGCTGTACGCTGCTGTCGATCCCAATACCAACCGCCTGCTCCTTCGGCTCTATCCGACGAGAACCACCGCGATTACCTCGATGTTTCTCTCAGAATTACGTGAGAAACATCAGATCGACGATGCCACCTTTCTTGTCGACGGTGCTCCGTGGTTGCAGGCGGCTTGCCACCGTCATGGACTCCGATTCCAGCATATTACACATGGGAATCGGAAGGCCGTCGAACGTGTCTTTCATGAAGTAAAACGACAAACTCACCAGTTTTCAAATACGTTCAGCCACGTCGAACCGAGTACCGCTGAAAATTGGTTACAAGCGTTTGCCTTCGCATGGAACCAGCTTATCTGGACACTACCCGTCGTACGAGGCGAAATTACTTGCCGGCGGCGACCCAACTCGTGGGTATGGCTATCACGCTCTACGCCCTCGACGGGTGCCCGTACTGCGAGAAAGTCCACGACGCCCTCGACGCCAACGACGTCGACTACGACACCGTCTGGGTAGAGGCGCTCCACTCGAAGCGAAACGAGGTAAAGCGGGTGAGCGGCCAGCGCGGCGTCCCCGTCCTCGTCGACGACGCCCGCGGCGTCGTGATGCCCGAGAGCGACAACATCCTCGACTACGTCGAACGGACGCTCGCATGAAGATCTACACCGGCCGCGGCGACGAAGGAATGACCGACCTGCGGGACATGTCCCGCGTCTCGAAGACGAGCGCCCGCATCGAAGCCTACGGCACCGTCGACGAGGCGAACGCGCTCGTCGGCACCGCGCGCCCGACGGGCTACGGCGACGTCGACGAGTGGCTCGGAGCGATCCAGAACCACCTCCACGTCGTGCAGGCGGACTTCGCCAACCCAGACCCCGACGAGGACGACCCGCAGGTGCGGGCCGACCACGTCGACCAACTCGAGTCGTGGATCGACGAGGCTACCGCGGAACTCGACCCGCTCCAGTCGTTCATCCTGCCGGGCGGGAGCGAGGCGGGAGCCACCCTCCATCACGCACGCGCCGTCTCCCGCCGCGCCGAGCGCCGGGCGGTGGCGCTGGCGGCGGACGAGTCCGTCAACGAGGAGGCTATCGCCTATCTCAATCGCCTGTCGGACGCCCTCTTTACGTTCGCTCGGCTGGTGAACGCACGCGACGGCGTCCCCGAGGAAGCGCCGTCGTACGAGTAGCGCCGTCGTCCGATTATCCCTCGTAGCCCGCGTGCGTCATCAACTGCGAGAAGACGTCGCTCTGCATGGCCTCCTTGTAGACGACGCCGCCGAGCATCCCGCCGGGGTAGAAGTTCCCGTTCATCACGTGGCTGACCTTGTGGCAGTGCAGGAGGTAGATCCCGGGGTCGGCGTCGGCCTCGAACTCGACGGTGTGGCGTTCCGCGGGGGCGACGTTGGTGACGTCCTGCGTGTACTGGGCGGCCGACGGAATCTGTCCGCCGTCTTTCTCAACGAGGCGGAACCGGTGGTTGTGGACGTGCAGCGGGTGGGACATGTAGCCTGCGTTGACGAAGTGGAGGCGGACGCTGTCGCCGCGTTCGACGATGATGGGCGACCCGTCTTCGGGGTGGAGCGTCCGGGGGCGCTCTTGCCGTTGACGGTGAACACGTCCGGATCCCGGGAACGGGGACTGTAGGAGACGTCCTCCCCGGCGAACTTCCGCGGGAGCCGCGAGTCCCAGTCCTTGACCGTCATGAAGTACTCCCGGTCGGCGGGTTCGTACCCCTCGGGGTCGACCCGGAAGATGCCGTACATCCCCATGTCGATGTGGCGGTGGGTCTGGAAGTGACAGTGATAGAGGTGGGTTCCGGGGACGTTCGCCGGGATGGTGTAGGTGTGTTTCTCGCCCGGTTTGACGGTGATACCCGTCGTCGTCGGCACGCCATCGTCCTTCCAGGCCTTGCGCGCACCGTGGAAGTGGAGGGTGTGCGGACGCATCCCGTCGGTGTTGTCGAGGGTCACCTCCATGTCCTCGCCCTCCGTCGTCCGGAGGATGGGGCCGGGGACGCTCGGATCGCCGTCGTCGGCGCTGAACGCCCACACCTGCGGGAGTTCGATGGGGCCGCCCATCGAATCGAGGGGATGGACGGCGTGGCGGGCCGGTTGCGAGGAGACCGTGACCTGGCCGCCCTGCTCGTCGACGTTCACGACTTCGGGCGGACTCGTCGTCGGGAGCGACGGCGACGACGTGGCCGCCGTCTGAGTGTGGCCCTCGGCCGCCGCCATCGAGTCGGTTCGGGTCGGCGCGGCACAGCCGGCGAGTCCGGCCGCGCCCGCACCGCCAGTGAGAGCGAGAAATTCGCGTCGCGACACACGACTTCCGGGTGCACCGATTCGGTCGGTCATAACAGTTCGGCGTTCGGCGTTCGAGACTATATACACGGAACCACGTTCTCCCGACGGTGGAACGAGGCCGAACGTGTTCGGGAACAGGCGGTAGTTCGATCGGCGAAAACGGACGTGGGCCCGGCCGTCCGTAATCGCCGTCGCGCTCTCGTCGCGTCGACGTCGCTGTGCCGGACGGCGTTCGTGGGTAGATTCCGGAACGCGGTCTCGTCGGCCACGCCTCGTCCGTATCGGGCCGCAGTCGGACGAATCCCCGATCTGACACAAGAGTTTTATCTGTCGTCGTTGTAAGAACAGATATGAACAAGCATTTCGAGGACGCCCGATATTATCTCGGGCGAGCGAGCGAACACGCCAAGGAAGGAATCGTCGAGGAACTCGAACCGGTCGAACGGCGCTTCCGCGATCTGACTGGCCGTGACGAGAAACCGGAACCGTCGCGCCTGGAGAAGATCCAGTCGGAACTGAAGGAACTCGAAACGCGTGCGGAGGGAGAGACGCAGAAGGCCATCGCGGACGCTCGCGAACGGATCAAGCGGTACAGCGGCGAGTCGGGCGAGTAAAGGAATCCTTAAGTTACGGGACCGGATACGATCCGGTGCCTCGGGTTGGTGGTCAGCCAGGTTATGACGGCTCCTTCACACGGAGCAGGCCGGCGGTTCGAATCCGCCCCAACCCATCCGCTTTCCTGCCGTTCGTGAAGGAGATAGAACAGGCCGGCGACCGACAAGCGGAGCGACCTCAGTCGGTGCGTAAGCCGCCCTCGCTGAACGATCCCTTCGGATCGCTTCTGCCCGGACGCCGTCCTCTCTGAATCGCCGTTTTTCACGGTCGACTACGCGGTGTGCCGACACTGATTCTATGCCGTCGACGGACACTTCTCGTCCGATGCCACACGTGGAGCGGCGTGTGCCTCCAGTGGAAACGGACAGACGTTGTTCCGTCGATGGAACTATATTTCGTGGCGCAGATTGACGGATATGACATCGAAATTACAGGACATCTACGCCGAAACCCTGGCCGTCTTCGACCGGCGTGAGTTCCGAAACGAACCGCTCACTACCCCTGAGGTGGCGGATGCCCTCGACGCCGAACGCCGGACCGTGTACGAGCGGTTACGAAAACTGGCCGATCGCGGCAAACTCGAAACGAAGGAGGCGGGCGCTAATTCTCGGGTCTGGTGGCGGCCCCCGCCGATTCGTCCGCTGCGTGTACCGGTAGCGGCGGCGAATCGAAACCCTCCCCGGGGAACGCGACCGAGACGTAGAGCAACGGTCGCGGGCGATGGAGTCCGTGATCGACGGGGTCGCAATCGTCGACGAGGCCGGCGAGTACCGCTACGTCAATCAGCCCCACGTGGAAGTGTACGGGTACGACGACGCCGAGGCGTTTCTCGGCGAACACTGGCGGATGTGTTACCAGGAGGAGGAGCTTTCCCGATTCGAGGACGACATCATCCCGGCCCTCTACGAGGAGGGGTCGTGGCGCGGCGAAACGACCGGGAAACGCAAGGACGGCACGACTTTTCCGCAAGAACTCTCACTGACGGTCGCCGACGACGGGGGGATCGTCTGTGTCGTCCGCGACATCACCGACCGCAAGGAACACGAACGACGGCTTCGTGACGCCCGCCAGTTCAACGAGGAACTGGTAGAAAACGCCCCGTTCGGAATGTTCCGGCTCGACGACGAGCTCCGAATCACGTACGAAAACCCGCGAGCGGAGGAGATCATCGGCCTCCCGGACGAGAAGGACTCGTCGGACGCGATCGGAACGGACATCAGTAAGCTCCCGCCGATCGTCGAGACGGGCCAGGCAGATCTCTTTACGAGCCTCCAGGACGGCGAGACGATCGAATTCGCGTTCCCCTTCGAGTCGATCTACGGCAAGGAAGCGTACTTCACCGGACGTGCCGTTCCGGTGTATCGCGACGGCGAATTCGACGGTGCGATCCTGATGGCGACCGACATTTCGGAGCGCCGACAGTACGAGCGGGAGCTGGAACGCCAGCGCGAACAGCTCGCTGCTCTCGACGAACTCAACGACGTCGTTCGCGGAATCACGGAGGCGGTCATCGAGCAGTCCACCCGGGACGAGATCGAGCAGGTGGTGTGTGACCGGCTGGCGGAGTCCGATTCGTACCGGTTCGCCTGGATCGGCGCGATCGACTCGGATCTCCAGTTGGAAACGCGGGCCGAAGTCGGAATCGACGGGTATCTCGACGAACTCTCGCACTCGCCGGCACCGGACGACCCGACGGATCAGGACCCGACCGCGAGAGCCGTCCACACACAGGAGATACAGATCATCCAGAACGCACTCGAAGTCTCCGACGAGACGTTGCGCGATCACGCGCGCGAGTTCGAATACCGGTCGTCGGCCGTGATTCCGATCGTCCATCAAGGAGTCCTGTACGGGATACTCGGCGTCTGCTCGGAGCGCCCCGACGCGTTCGCCGAGGAGGAACGGGAGGTTATCGGGCAGCTGGGCGACGTCGTCGGCCACGCTATCGCCGCGGTCGATCGCAAACGGGCGCTCATGAGCAACGAGGTCGTCGAACTCGAGATTCGGATTCCGAAACTGCTGGAGCCACGAGACGACTCGGTGACTACCGACGAACCGGTTACGATCGATCGGGTGACACCACTGGGTGACGACGAGCACCTGATGTACGGCACGGCGACCGGAGACGCCGTCGAGGTGATCGACGCGCTCTGCGAACAGCTCCCGAACTGGAAGGACGTACGCACGTTCGACGAAACGGGCAGCGAGGTCCGGTTCGAAGGACGCCTCTCGGACGCACCGATCACGTCGATCGTCGCGGACCACGGAGGCAACTTCAAGCGCGGACGGATCGAGGACGGAGCGTACAGCGTGACCGTCCAGATCCCGCCGGGGATGGACGTTCGGCGAGTCGTCGATACGATTCGAGAGACGCATCCGAACGTCCGCGTCATCCGTCAGCGACAGGTGTCGCGGAGGGATCCGTTGTCACAGCAGTCGCTGAACAGCCTCGCCGAGGACCTGACCGAGCGCCAGCGGGTCGCGCTCGAAGCCGGATACTTCGGGGGTTCTTCGATTGGCCCCGGCACCGGTCCGGCGAAGAGGTCGCCGATTCGATCGGCATCGGGGCATCGACGTACCATCAGCACGTCCGAAAGGCCGAAAAGAAACTCCTCGACGTCGTGTTCACCGAACTCTAGTCTCAGTCACAAATTTTGGGCAGCCAAATTATGCGCCTGTAGGAGGTGGCTACTATCATGGATAGTGAGCCGGAATCACTGGGGATGGGGACTACTTCGAGAAGTCGTCGATCGTCGGCGACCTTCGCCAGCGACGGATTCTCGCGATTCTACTGGATCGATCTCGGCCGATGACTGCTCGCGAGATCAGCGTCCAGATCGCGGCGCGAGAGACGGATGTCGAACCGGCGGACGTAACCGAGGAGGGCTCCCGGTCCATTCGGATGGATCTCCATCACCGCTGCCTTCCGAAACTGGAACCGGTCGGCTGGATCGAACGGCGTCCGAACGGCGTCGTCGCCGAAGAACCCCTCCCCCTCGGCGTCGAGAAACTGTCGCTGCCCGAACTGCGCGAGCCGGAGCATCCGTTCTGGGACGCGGTTAGCGTCCTCCTGGCCCAACCCCGCCGACGGGAGTTGGTGTCGGTCATCGCCAACCAGCGCCACCGAGTCACGCTGGACGAACTCGCTACCGGACTTCGAACGCGTGGACGACCGTCCCGTCGAGGCTGGCCTGACGACGAACGGGACCTGCTCTGTACGCTCCATCACGTCGACCTGCCGAAGCTGGCGGAAACCGGGCTGATCGAGTACGACGCCGACGGGAAAACGATCGCTCGCACCCGCCGTCTGGCGGCGTTCGTCGACCGGATGGACATCGAGTAGGCGGGAGAGCCTGACTCCGACAGATCCGGGCCGTCGGTCCGGAGTCGGGACGTCTCCCGGATCGACGGATCCGTGCGACGTCGAGCGTCTGCCGGACGCCCGTGGGGTGCGCGGCGACGAGGTGGCCGACAGAGCGGCCGGCGGCGAGGTGACGGCCGCGAGCGTTCGTGTCTGCTACGACCGCAGTTCGTCGAACTCCCGGTTCGTGTCCGGATTGCTCCGCGTTCGGGTCCCGTGGCAGACGGCCCGACACGCGCTGGCTACGTCGACCGGCCTCCGCTGACGTGTGACTCGGCTGGGAAGCAGGTCCCTCTCACCGGGCTTGGCCGCACTTTTTACTCCGGAGTCGTCGTGCATCACGTATGTCGCGGACAGTCGAACTCAGCGACGACCTCGTGGAGCGTCTGGAAGACCACTGTGAGGAAGACGAAACGCTCGAAGAGTTCATCGGGGAACTCGTGCGGATCTACGAACAGGAGGGGCGGTTCACCGACCCGGGTCTGTAGGTGCCTTTCGTCGGTTCGGGCTCTCGGCACACCGTCCGATCGCCGTTCCGTCAGCGCGGCGCGAGACCGACGCCGTCGGCGAGCAGTTCGTGCGATCGGAGCGCGTCGCCGTGGTCGGTGACGACGTGCTGGATCATCACCTCGTCGACGCCGACGCGGTCGGCGAGCTGTGCCAGTAGCGCGTCGAGCGTGTCCGGACTCCCGGAAATCGCCCGTGGCCACTCGTCGGGATCGAGCGTGGCGGGCGTCGGCTCGGGGACCGAACCGAGTTCGTCGACGGCTTCCTCGACCGACGGTCTGGTCCCGACGACCCCGCGTTGCATCCGCGCGTAGGTCGCCTCGGCCGTCGCCCGAAGCCGCGCGGCCGCCTCGTCGGTCTCCGCACAGACCGCGTTCACCGCGACCATCCCCGCGGATCGTCGACGCCGCCGGCCAGCGGCGACGGCCGGAAGTGCTCGCGGTACTCCTCGAACGAGCGCGTGGCGAACTGCGGTCGGATGAACGCCGCGAAACAGTACGGCAACCCGAGTTCGCCCGCGACCGCCGCGCTCGACGGACTCGACCCGAGTACCCACGGCGACGGCGGGCCGTCGTCCGAGCGCGCGATCTCCAGGTCGCTGTAGGCGTGGTCGTCGGGGTAGTCGTCGTAGAGGTGGTTGACGACGGCCTCGATTTTCTCGGCGTGGTCCTCGTCCGGATTCCGGACGTGCCGTTCCGTCCCGAGCGCGCGATCGGCCGCGGGAGAGCCATTCGCCCGACCGAGGCCGGCGTCGATCCGACCCGGCGCGAGCGCGTCGAGCGCGCCGAACAGCTCCGCGACCTTGAACGGGCTGTAGTGGTTGAGCAACACCGCTCCCGACCCCAGCCGGATCGAGTCGGTTTCGGCTGCCAGGTGGCCGAGCAGCACCTCGGGGGACGTCCCCGCGAGGGAGCTCGCCCGGCCGTGGTGTTCGGCCACCCAGAACCGTGAGTAACCGAGCCGTTCGGCCTGCCGTGCGGTCTCGGCGGTGTTCGCGTAGGCGTCGGTCGCCGTGCCGTCGCTGGGAACCGGAGAGAGGTCTACGACCGAGAGATCCATATCCGGTCTCGGCGATTGCGAGAGAAAACGGTTGGCTTTCGGCCGTCGACCGCGCGGGTAGCGACGCTACCGCGCGTGCCGTTCGAGGACGTCGAGAAATCCCTGTCGGTCGATCGGTTTGGTCAGGTAATCGGCGACCATGCTCTCGTTCAGGTCGGCGTCCGGCTCGAAGGCGCTCACGACGACCACGCGCCCGTCGAACGGCTGTTCGTCGAGCCGTTCGATCACGGTCGGACCGGAGACGGTCGGCATACCGCGGTCCAGCACGAGGATGTCGACGGTGCCGTCGAGTTTCTCCAGCGCTTCCGCCCCGTCCGCCGCCTCTCGGATCTCCCAGCGTTCGTCGGCCATCCACAGGGCCAGCGTCTCGCGAAAGTCCTCGTCGTCGTCGACCAGAAGCACCGTCGCTCGGGACGGGCGCTGCACCGGCGGTTCCGAATTGGACCGGTCAGAGTTCCTGTTTTCCCTCTCGCTCATGGTCGTGATCACCGTTCGGAACGGAGTTGCTCGTCGCAATCCAGGTGACCGCGACCCGCGGAGAGAACGTGCCCCCTCCACGACGATACGGACACTGATGCAGTCGTTGCTCCGTTCTAACCATCCACGTTCTGGACCTCCATAAGCGTTGCCGCCGCGGGACGCCCGCGTCGACGGCCCGAATCGGAGTCCGCTCGGCCGGTCCGCCCCACCGACGAGGCGACGATCGCCCGCCGACACGTAACGCAACCTTCATTTCCGAATAGCCTCGTGTCGGCGTATGGTCTCCCGCAGAATCACGCTCCGGGCCGCCGGTGCCCTCCTCGGCGGCGTCGGTGCCGGCTGTCTCGGCCAGTCGGGGCCGACCGACGAACGGATCCGCTGGCAAAAGCGCGTCCGCGGCAGCCCGGTCCTCGACGGCGACTCCCTCTACGTGCTCGACCGGTTGACGCTCTACGCTCTCTCGCCCACCGACGGAAGCGCGCAGTGGATCGTCGAATACGACGAGAGCGAGTTCGACGAACGGCTCTGTCTGGGCAGTGCGCTCGCCGTCGACGACAGCCGAATCTACGTCCCGGCGTGCGACGGTCTCAGAGCGCTCGGGCGGGCGAACGGGACCCAGGAGTGGTTCGTCGGCTCCCCGCTCAGGAACGGCGTCGCCGTCGGCCACGGCCGGGTGTACGCCAACGGCGAGGGCCTGCTCGCGATCGACGCCGGGTCGGGGTCGGTCGACTGGCGCGCACCGCTGGGTGGCGACCGCCTCACGAGGCCCGCCGTGGCCGGAGACGCCGTCGTCGTCACCAACCGGCGCGACGGGGTCGTCGTCGCGTACGACGCCGCCGCTGAGCGCCGCTGGCGACGCCGGACCGACGTCGAGACGCGGAGTCCGACCGTCGCCGACGGGACCGTCTACGTCGCCACCACGTCCGACCCCGGTCGTTCGGGGCGGTTGCTCGCGCTGGATCTCTCGGACGGGAGCGAGCAGTGGGCCGTCGACACCCCCTCGCCGAGACGCGGGACGCGACCGGTCGTCGGGTCCGACGCGGTGTATCTCGGCTGTACCGGGCGCAACCACGGGACGCTGGTCGCGCTGCGTCGGTCCGACGGCTCCGAGCGGTGGTCGTTCACGGACGGGAACAGCGGCGTCTACGAACCCGTGGTCGCTGGGGGGACCGTCTACGCCGGGTCGAACGACGACCGTCTGTACGCGTTTTCGACGGACGGTGACCGCCGGTGGACCATCGACACGGGCAGCACCGTCGGTGACGTCGCCGTCGGCGACGGCCTCGTCTACGCGTCGAACAACGAGCGCCTCCTCGCCGTCGACCGGACGTGACCGGAGCGCGCCGACCCACTCGCCCCGTTCGACGCCCGTCACGCGGCGCAGGCGTACCGGCGCACCGGCGCGCCGAACGGGCCGACGACCACTGCCGCTATCAGCGTCGGGATGAACCGCTTTCGGGCGGTGTGTCCGCGAGCAGAGCGCATGGCCGAGAGTACGCGCCCGACGGGCTTGAAATGCTCAGTCCGGGCCGCCGTCTTCCGAACCGCGGTCGAGCGACGTCCCGGGAGTCACGAGCCCTCCGAGACGTACAGCGCGTACCGGTAGAGGCCGCCGTCGTACCACAGCAAGTTGTCGTTCGACAGCCGATCGACCGCCCCCAGACCGAGCGCTCGAAGCAGCGCGTCGTACGACTCGGAGAGCGGCGTCTGTTCGACGTACGACCCCCGAGCGATGGCTCTTTCGAGGACGTCCCGCGTCTCCGGCGCGAGCGCGTCCGCTTCGAGTTCGACATCGATTCGGGATCCGAAGACGACGTCTCGGAACCGCTCGCGCGAGTCGGCGACGGCGACGGCGAGGGCCGTGTGCGCCGTCTCGAGGAGGCGCTCCGTGGTGACGTCGACCCGATAGGCCCAGGCTCCGTCCGCCGTCATCGTCACGACGCGGCCGTCCAGGTCGCCGGCTCCGAGTCGACTCTCCCGTTCGGCCGGCCGCCGCAGGACGTAGGCGTCGCCGCGAAGCAGGTCCGCGGTGCTCGTCTCGCCGTCGGTCTGGGTGTAGCTGTGGAGTATCTTGAGCGCCCGCGCGCTCGGTCGGGGAGCGAGTCGACGAGGACGGCGTCCTCCGGGACCTGGTCTCTCGGCACGGTGTCGACGCGGACGAGCGCGCGTTCCAGCCGCTCGCGCCCGGTGACGACGTGTTTGATCTGGTAGTACGCTCCGTCGCGTGCCACGTAGGCGTCGTCGGGGAGCGGTCTGTAGCCGTACGTCGTGTGCCGGCCGTCGGGGAGGACGGCGTCGAGCGCCGTCCGGGCCGGGTCGCCGAACAGCGCCCCGTCCCCGGGTCGATAGAGCGCGTGTTCGACCGGCGAGGCGTCGACGGATTCGACGTCGAGGGTGTACTCGGGCGTCGAATCCTCGGAGCCGAGCGGCGAGGCCGACGAACAGCCGGCCAGCGCCGCGAGCGTCGTCGCTCCGGCCGTCTGGAGGAGGCGTCGGCGGGTGGGGACCATAGCGGAACGGGCGGCCGCGGCTATTTGTCTCTGTTGACTGGGGAGCGACGCGCCGGCCAGTTCACGCCAGGGTGTAGCGCCGGTACCGTCGGATCGCGTACCGATACGACCCGTACGACAGGCCGGCCGTCAGCGCGACGTAGACGCCGACCCCCGCGACGAACGCGGGCGTTACGGCGAGATGACCGGTGACGGCGTACCACGTCGCGACCAGTCCGACGATCGATCCGCCCCCGACGACGAAGAGGTACGCGACCGTCACGAGCGTCGACGGGACGACCATCTCGGTCCCCCAGAACTCGCGCTCCTCGTAGATGGGGTAGGCGCATCCGAGGCCGACAGCGAAGGGGCCGGCCGCGAGACACATCCACACCCCCGTCGCTGCGAAGACGGCGACGTACAGCGGGTCCGTCCCGACGAGCGCCGACGCGAGCGGGACGCCCACCGCGACGGGCAGCCCGACTCCGAGACCGGCGAGGACGCGTCCCCGAACGAGAGTCCGGGGATCGGCCGCGGTGAGCAGGAGGAAGGGCATCTGCGGTCGGTCGTCGCCGAGCGGGTTCAGGCCGAACGTCGCTCCGGCGAGATACGCCCCGAGACCGACGCCCGCCGCCGCCACCAGCGGTCCGAGCGCTTCCCTGGACGGCTGGACGACGGTCGTCCCGAGCGGGCCGACGAAAAAGAGCACTATCACGAGATGGCCGAGTCGCTGTGGCCGTCGAGCCGTGCGGACGAGAACGCCCCACGCGATCCGGCCGGCCGGCTGCCACGCGAACGGCGCGGGGGCGTGAGCCACCCCGTCGACGTCTTCGCCTCCCGGGCGTCGGTTCGCGCCGGCGTGTCGGTGAACCAGAGACGGGACGCCTGCCGCGTCGCGACGGCGAGTCCGACGGGCGTGAGCGCGGCCAGGCCGGCGAAGACGGTGAGCGCCCACGGCGACGTCGGGCGGGCGAGCGGCGTCCCGACGAACGCGAGCGCGACGTAGTCGGTCAGTGGATCGAACGCGAGCGGCGAGAGGAGCGCCCGGACCGACGTGTCGTCGGCGACGAGATACCGGCCGAGGAACTGGGACGCCACGACGAACCCGACGAGCACGAGGAGGCCCGCGCCTTTCAGGACGCGCCGGACGCCGGGCAGTCGTCGGAGCAGTCGAAGGACGCCGACGCCGGCGGTGTACCCCCAGACGGCCGCCCAGCAGACCAGCGGGAGCGCGACGACGCCGGCCGAAAGGAGGAGCCACGGCGCGCCGACCCCGAGTCCGAACGCGGTGACGGTCGCCGCCAGCGGCACGCCGAACCAGACCGCCAGCCGACCGAGTTCCGCGCCGACGAGGCCGAGGACGACGGCTCGCGGGTGAACGGCCGTCAGAACCAACTCCTCGGCGTCGACGCGGCCGATGCGTTCCAGCGTCCGGAGCGCCGCGAGGCCGAGGAGGACGACCGGCACCGCCGTGGCGGCGGGCGCGAAAAACGGGATCGCGTCGACGGAGCGGGCGGTCCGGCCGACCACGTACGCCGTCGGGAGGGCGAAGGCGAAGTTGCCGCCGAAAAACAGGAGGACGACGGCGAGGCCGGCGAGGCGGCGCTTGCTCCCGACGTAGCCCCGGAGGCTCCGGACGAACTCGGCGCGGGCGATGCGGCCGCCGTGGCGGACGTCGGTCCGGAGGCTCATCCTTCCTCGGCCGATCGCGCGTCGCTCGTGACCGCGAGGAAGGCGTCTTCGAGCGAACTGCTCTCGCCCATCTCCGCGCGGGCCTTCACGTCCATCGGCGACCCCTCGGCGACGAGTCGACCCTCGAAGAGGACGGCGACCTCGTCGGCGACGGCCTCCACGACCGGGAGGATGTGCGTCGAGAGGAAGACGGTCGTGCCCGCGTCCGCGAACTCGACGATCGACTCGCGGATGCGGCGGGCGGCCCGCGGGTCCAGCCCCGACGTGGGTTCGTCGAGAAACAGCACCTCGGGGTCGTGCAAGACGCTCTGGACGAAGGCGGTCTTCTGTCGCATCCCCTTCGAGTACGACCCGATGCGCCTGTCGGCGTCCTCGGTCAGGTCGAACCGGTCGAGGTAGTCGTCGATCCGTTCGCGAGCCACGTCCCGCGGGACGTCCCGGAGATCGGCGACGTAGTCGAGTTGCTCTCGGGCGCTGAACTCGTCGTACAGCGGCGGCGTCTCGGGGAGGTAGCCGACGTGGGCGGCAAGTGCGCGCCGGTCGTCGACCGAAACGCCGCAGACGCGGACGGTGCCGGACGTCGGCTGTGCGAGTCCGGTCAGAAGCCGCATCGTTGTCGTCTTGCCCGCGCCGTTCGGCCCGAGGAAGCCGTACACGGTCCCGGTCGAGATCGAGAGCGACACCCCGTCGAGGGCGACCTCCGGGCCGTACTCCTTCCGGAGGTCGGTCGCCTCGACGGCGAGGTCGGCGTCGGTGGAGGGCATCGAACGCGTCTCCCTTCCGACGGGCACCGCCTAACCGTTACGGTCGGCGTCCCTCGCGTTCACTCGTCGCGCGGCGGGAGGTCGCCGAGCGCGACGACGCCCGTGCTCTCGTTGCTCGCGTACAGGACCGCCCCGTCCGCCAGCACCGGGGGCGTGCTGACCACCGCGTCGAACCCCTCGATGCCGTGTTCCCACCGCACGGAGCCGTCGGATCGCTCCAGTGCGACGATACCGGGACCGCCCGATTCCGGGAGTCCGGTGGCGGCCGCGACGACCGCCTCCCGGCCGACGCTGACTCCGGTGTCGACGGTCACGTGGACGTCCGCCCGCCACGCCTGCGTGCCGTCCGCGATCGAACGGGCGAGGAGGCGTCCGTCCGTGGTCGCCACGAACGCCGTTCCGTCGGCGATCGCCGGCGGCACGTCGACGTGGTCGCCGACGGAGCCGAGCGTCCGCGTCCGGGTGCCGTCGGCGGGGTCGTGGACGGCGAGCGTCCCGCCGTCGGCGACGATCACCCCGCCGTCCGCGACGACGGGTGCCGTGTCGGGGTGGCCGAGTTCCGTCTCCCACTGTCGCGTCCCGTCGGTCGCCGCCAGGCCGCGGAGGACGCCGGTGTCGCCGTCCCGTTTGTAGCCGGCGGCGTAGACGCGTCCGTCGGCGATCGCCGGCCGCCTGGCTCCCAGCATCGGCGCTCGCCACGACTCCTCGCCCGTCCCCGCGTCGAACGCCACCAGGCCGGTTTCGGCCACGGGAACGGCGAGTAGCGACTGGTCGGCCGCGACCGTCGGCCCGCCACGCGCCGGCCGGGGCAACGGCCTCGACCACAGTTCCGAGCCGTCGTCGCGCGCGAGCGCCACGAGGCGCGTCTCGGCGGCGACGACCAGTCGGTCGTCGAGGAGCGCGGGCGTGTGGTCCGCCGTCCCCTCGAGTTCGACCCGCCACCGTTCGCTCCCGGTGCGGGCGTCGACGGCCGTCGCCTCCGCGGCGACCGAGAACGCTGTTCCGTCGGCGACGAGGGGCGCGGCGAGCTGGGCGACCCCTTCGTCCCAGGCCGGCGCGGCGCGCGCTGGCACGGTGACGTCGGCAGCCCCCGTGTTCCGGGCGTCGTGTGCGTGCTGCATCCACTGTCCGGCGGGACGCGTCGGCAGTTCTCGATTCGGCCCGCCGGAACAGCCGGCCAGCAGGGAGAGCCCCCGGCAGTCGTCGCGAGGAACGTCCGTCGGTTCATAGCGGAGGTAGTCGCAAACCCACCTTCATCCCTCCGGTAACTAAAGGCGCGATTCGTGTTACTCGGCCGCCCGCCTTCGGCCGGCGTCGAGACGGATTCACAGCCAGTCGCGGACCGGCGGCACGAGTTCGAGCGCCGCCGCCGCGAGATAGAGGCCGAACGCGACGGCGACGACGCCGATGGTTATCGTGCCCGGGGACAGTCCCCAGAGGACGGCCTGTACGCCGGCGACGACGAGGACGAACGCGACGCCGACCAGCAGCAGGGTTCCGACGACGTCGAGGAGGGCGTCCTTGACGGCGTTCCGGACGACGGTGTAGAGGCGCGCTTCGTCGAAGCCGGCCGCCCCGCCGTCCGCCTTCGGCGCGTCGTCGTCGGAGCGATCGGGCCGCGAGCCGTTCGAATCGGGGACCATGATCGCAGGTGTCGTCGCCGGCGTTCGTAAACGTACGGGTGCGAACGCCGGCGACGCCCGAGGACGTCGACTTTTCAGGGACGACCCCGTAGCGACGCCCATGCCGCCGGACGAACTCGCCCAGTTCCTCGCTGGCTCCCCGGAGCGACGCCGACTCCTGACGCATTTGGCCGACCGGCCGGGGACGCCGGCCGACCTCGCCGACGCCCTCTCGCTTTCGCGGCGGAGCGTCCAGCGCCACCTCGGTCAGTTCGCCGACCGCGGGTGGGCCGAGAAGGCGGACGGAGCGTATCGACTCACGACGACCGGCGACCTCGTCGTCGACGAACACACCGCGTATCTGGAGTCGCTGGATCGGATCGAGACGTTCCGTCCGTTCTTCGACGCGCTCCCGGACCGCGAACACGCGCCCGACCCACGGTGGCTGGACGACGCGACGCTGGTCACGGCGACCCCGGAGAACCCGCAGGCACCGGTTCGCGAGTATCTCGACGAGGTCCGCGGGCTCGCGACCGACCGCGTTCGGATGCTCTCGCCGATTCTGAGTCGGGGCTTCCACGACGCCCACGCGGCGCTGGCGAGGCGCGGCGTCCACACCGAACTCGTGATGGACGCGGCGACGATTCGACGCGCGCGGGAACTCAACCCCGCCGAGTTCGAGGTCGTCGTCGGCCTCGACGTACTGGACCTCTACCGACATCCCGAGCCGATCGGATTCGGTCTCACCCTCGGCGACGACCGGATACTGGTCGGTGCGTACGACGAGGAGGGCCACCTCCGCGCCTGCGTCGCGTCCGCCGACGGCGACTTGCTCCGGTGGGGAGACGACTGTTCGACCGCTACCGCGACGCCGCGGAGCCGGTCGACTCGTCGCTCCCGCTGGGATAGGTTGGCGGTCCGCGGCGAACGCGCTCGACGGTCAGCGGACGTGCAACGACAGTCGGTGGCGGACGTGCCACGGTCCGTCACAGCCGCCGGGAGATATCGTAAACTCCCCGCGGGCCGCCCGACCACGTATGCAGATACTCGTCGTCGGTGGCACTGGATTCGTCGGAACGGCGCTCGTTCGCGAACTGTGCGCCCGAGACCACGCGGTGACGGTGCTCTCCCGGACGGCCGAAGCGGAGCCGAGCGACGACGTCCGGGCGGTCGACGGCGACGTGACCGACTACGAATCCATCGAGGGCGCGTTCGCAGGGCAAGACGCCGTCGTCAATCTGGTCGCGCTGTCGCCGCTGTTCACGCCGCCCGGTGGGAACGAGATGCACGAACGCGTCCACCTCGACGGAACGAGACACGTCGTCGAGGCGGCGGCGGCACACGGCGTCGACAAGCTGGTTCAGATGAGCGCCCTCGGCGCTGACCCCGAGGACCGACCGCGTATCTCCGCGCGAAGGGGAACGCGGAACGGGTCGTCCGGGCGTCGACGCTCGGCTGGGTCCTCGTCCGGCCGTCGGTGGTCTTCGGCGACGGCGGGGAGTTCGTCGACTTCACGAAACTGCTGACGACGCCCTACGTGACCGGCCTGCCCGGCGGCGGGCGGACGTGCTTCCAACCGCTCTGGGTCGGCGACCTCGCGCCGATGCTCGCCGACGCCGTCGAGGACGACGCCCACGTCGGCGGCGTCTACGAACTCGGCGGCCCCGAGGTGCTCACGCTCGCAGACGTCACGAAACTGGTCTACCGGGCCGACGGCAGAGCCGTCCGCGTCCTCCCGGTGCCGATGGCCCTCGCGAAGGTGGGCCTAACGCTCGGTGCGCTGCTCCCCGGGTTCCCGATGGGGTCCGACCAGTACCGGTCGCTCCGACTCGACAACACGGTCGACGAAAACGACGTCCGGGCGCTCGGGCGCGAGCCGTCCGACCTCCGGACGCTCGACTCCTACCTGACGGGTGACTGACGCCGCCGAGGGCGGTCCCGACGGAGCAGACCACGACGAGCGCCGGGGGCTCCCCGTCGAGCGCCGTCGGTCACCGCGTTATCGTCCGGTAGAACGCCACCGAGAAGACGCCGAAAAAGCCCCCGACGAGCGTACCCAGCGCCACGACGACGAGCGCGACGCCGAGCGAGGCGGCCAGCGACAGGTGGGGGAGCGCGGCGACCTCGGGCGGCTGGGGCGAGGACAGCAGCGACAGCAGGCCGAAGCCGAGGCCGGCGAGTCCGCCGATCACGATGACGACCGCCGTGTAACCGAGCGTGCTCACGAGGTTGTTCCGGACGACGGCGACGCTGTGTTTGAGGCCGTCGAGCGCGCCGTATCCGTCGAGGACGATGGCCTGTCCGTAGAACTGGACGAGGAAGACGAACACGATGTAGGCGAGGACGACGACGAGGGCGACGACGCCGAGGACGGCGATGATGCCCATTCCCACCGCGCCGAAACTGGCACCGCCGAGGAACGCGAAGCCGCCGACCAGGGCGGCGACGAACGCGACGAATCCGAGCACGAAGTTGACGCCGACGATGAGCAGGTAGGCGACGAGCACCGACACGTAGTTCGATTTGCCGTCGTCGACGAACGTCGAAAGCGACGTCCGGCCGCCGAGAGCCTCGTCGGCCATGCCGATGACGCCGGCCATGAAGAACGGCGTGAGGAACACGAACACGAGCGAGATCGCGAGCGAGACGACGCTCGCCAACAGCGGATGCACCGACCGCAAGATCAGTTGCGGGAGCTGGAGCAGCATCACGACCAGCACCGGGACGAAAACGACCGGGTTGCGCTGGAGGGCGCGCGGCGTCTGTCGGAGGGCTTTCAGGACGGACATGTCTCGTGGTTCGAGTGACGGCGGAGAAAAGTGTTTTCAAACCGATCAGTGCGACGCGGCTCCGCGTCCGTTCAGTCGGCGACGTACAGATACGCCGTACAGACGGCGAGCAGGGTTTCCGCGGTCTTCGCGACGACGGCCATCACGTTCAGTTCCGGTCCGCGGTAGAACGCCGCGAGGAACTCGATCTCGCTCCCGGGCGGCCACACGAAAAACGCCACCAGCGTGAGGAGGCTGTAGACGGCGGCGACGAGGAACAGTTCCCGGCGCCAGAACCGGGACAGATACACGAGCAGACCGACCAGGAAGCCGATCCCGTTGAGCGCGAAGAGGGTGGCGAGCGTCTGGCTGAAGCCGACCACCTGCGGTGCCAGCGTCAGGTGGACGATCCCCGTGACGAGAGCCAACGCGATCGCGACGTATCCGATCGGAGTCTGCGGGAGGTTCACGAGCGATTCGCCGCCGGTCGCCGTGCCGAATTCGGTTCGTGCCATACCAGTACTGTCAGATGAAGAAGTAAAAGTACGGGTGGTCCGATTCTCAAACACTGGGACCGGCGACGAACGCTCCGAAGCCCCTATCAACGTCCGCCGTCCAACTCCGACTATCGTGTGTGGTTCCGGTGAGAGACGAGCGACGTCGGGCGGTCCAGTCTCGACTCCATGAACGACAGACGCCGTCTCGCGGCCATCGTCTGGAGCGTCCTCGTCTCACAGGTATTTCTCTATCCCGGCCTCGAGGATACGGTCGCCGCACTGGGCGGTGACGGCGACATCCTCGCCGGCACGTGGTTTCTCGTCGCCGAGTTCGGGGCGTTCGTCGTCTGTGCCGTCCTCTGGGGCGTCGTGAGCGACGCCCTCGGTCGGCGGACGCCGCTGGTCGCCCTCGGCGCGGCCGGCGGGGCCGCGAGCTACGTGGCCGTCTCGCTGGTCCCGCGAACGGGCCTCGGATTCGGCACGGTCTTGCTGTTACGGGTCGTCGGCGGCGCGTTCACCATCGGCGCGTTCTCGCTGTCGGTCACGATGCTGATGGACCTCTCCGGGGGACACGGGCGGAACATGGGGGCGGCCGGCACCGCCATCGGCCTCGGCGCGGCGCTCGGATCGGTCGTCGGCGGACAGCTCGCGTCGCTCGATCCGCTCGCCCCGCTGTACGGCGGGGCCGCCCTGCTCGCCGGTGCCGCGGCGCTCGCGCTGACGATCCCCGACCGCAGCCCGGGTGACGGGCTGCCCTTCGACGCCCTCCTCGACCGCGTCTATCGGCGGCCGACGCTGCTCGTGCCGTACGCCTTCGGCTACATCGACCGTCTGACTGCGGGCTTTTTCGCGCTGACCGGCGTCGCCTACTTCCGGGAGACGTTCGGCATCGACGCGGCACAGGCGGGGATCACGCTCGGGTTGTTCTTCGTCCCCTTCGCCGTCTGTCAGTACCACGTCGGGGCGCTGTCGGACCGTATCGGCCGCTTTCTCCCCGTCGTCGTCGGGTCGATGCTGTACGGCGTAACCATCGTCGCCGTCGGCCTCGCCCCGGGGTACGCCGTCGCCGCCGCCCTGATGGTCGTCGTCGGCGTCTGTGGCGCGTTCGTCTCGCCGACGACCATGGCGCTCGTGACCGACGTCGTGCCGGCGTCGGAACGCGGCGTCGCGATGGGCGGATTCAACGTCTTCGGGAGCCTCGGGATGTTGAGCGGGTTCCTCGTCGGCGGCGTCGTCACGGAGCTGTACGGCTACTTTCCCGCGTTCGTCGCCGTGGGCGGTCTGGAACTCGCCATCGCCGTCGTCGCGTCCCGGTCGGTCCGGCGGATCACCACGGACCAGGGGCGTTCTACGGCGCGGTGAGAGGCGGTCTCCGTCGCGTAACGGGCCGGCCCCTACAGTCGGCCACCGCCGACGTACGCGAGCGCGAGGCACCCGACGAGAATCGCTCCGCCGAGGACGACGTCCGGGACCGGGAGACGTGACTCGCCGACGAAGCCGACGGCGACGAGCGCTCCCGCGACGACCGTCGGGCGCGGATGCGACCGTAGCTCCCGGCCGAAGGCACGGAACGACCAGTAGGCCGTTTCCGGCACCGACGCGATCGCGGCTCGGAGTGGCCGATTGCCGTCGGGATTCCCGGCCGGATCGAACGAGTCGAACTCGCCGGCGCTGACTCTCACGACGTCGCCGGTGTGGACCCGGCGGCCGTCGGCGTCGCCGACGCGGAGCAGCGTCACCGTCTCCCGCTTCGACCGACGACGCGGTAGGTGCCGTCGGGACAGTCGGCATCGGTCGGGCGGACGTGGTCGTAGACGGCGGGCGAGGTCATGCGTGGGTGGAGCGTTCGTTCGCGGCGGCGGAAAGAATTGCGTTGGTGTCCCGTGCGACGCGTGGAATCTGACCTGCCGAAGCTCCACGCTGACGGATCGCTACGGCGGTCGCTCGAACTCGTTGCGTCGGTAGGAGTTGTGCGTGGGTGATGTCCCGTGAAGGAATCACCCGCATCGTGTCCGGTGGAACGTGGTTCCACCCGTGCGATGCGTGGGACCGGATTTGAACCGGCGGACCTCTACAGGACAGCGCCCTCAACGCTGCGCCGTTGGCCTGGCTTGGCTACCCACGCTCGCTGTGTCTTGTGCACTCTTCCGTACCGTGGCCCCGATTAAATGACTTTCCTTTCGCCCGTGACGCGGCGGGCGGTCACACCCAAACAGTACCGCGTTCCCGTGGGATTTTGACGGTGGAGGCCCACCGTCCGCGCATGGAACTCCGGGCCCGCGATCGCGTCCCCGAACTGACGGTACTGCTCACCGCCGCGTCGCTGGCGCTCGTCTTCGGGGCGGTCCTCGGTGTCGTTCCGCGCGGGATCTTCCCCCGCGCCTCCGACGCCGTCGTCGCGGCGATCCCCCACGTCAACGCCGTCGTCAGCACTGCGGCCATGTTCACCATCGCTGCCGGCGTCGCGTTCATCCGCCGCGGCGACGTCCGCAAACACCGCGCCTCGATGGTGGCCTCGCTGTTTCTGTTCGCCGTCTTTCTCCTCCTCTATCTCTACAAGGTCGTCCTCGAAGGGCCGGCGGACTTCCCCGGTCCCGCGTCGGTCCACCAGTTCGTCTACCTCCCCTGCTCGCCGTCCACATCGTCCTCGCCATCGTCTGTATCCCCCTTCTCTACTACGTGTCGCTGCTCGCGCTGACGCGGCCGGTGTCGGACGTCTACGACACGGCTCATCGGACCGTCGGTAGGGTGGCGGCGACGCTGTGGTTCGTCTCGTTCGTGTTGGGGAACGCCGTCTACGCCCTCCTGTACGTCGTGTACTGAGTCATTCGACGTACAGCGAGTAGATGATGACCGCGAACCCGAGGAGCGTGAGGCTGCTCTCGAGGGCGACGCTGTAGGCGAGGCCGAACGGCGACAGTTGGTCCATCACGCCGGCCAGTATCGCGCCGAGCGTGACGATGCCGAAGCCGATGGAGAGCGCTCGAAGCGACGGCGACCCCGTCCGCCGATACGCCTTGAACGACAGGTAGGTGATGAGGCCGCCGAGGATGAGCGTCAGCGTCTTGATGACGACGACGGCCGTCTGGACGTAGCTCATGTCTCCTTGCGCACCTCCCCCAGAGCGACGCCAGCCGCTCTTCCGCGGTCCGCGCGGGTCGGCTGATGGAGACGTCGAGGTCCTGACTCTCGGTGAGGCCGAAACAGACCTCGTCGAAGTCGATCTCGTACCGCGTCGCGTGGTGACCGTCCGGCCGAATCTCGGTGGCTTCGGACAGGAGCGACGCGTCGGCTAACAGGTCGAGTTTGCGGTAGGTGGTGGACATCGGGATATCACACTCCTCCGACACCTCCGTGGCCGTCATGGGCTCGTCGAGGTGTCTGATGATGGTCCTGCAGTCGGCGTCGTCCAGTGCGTTCAGGACCGACTGCAGGTCGGGCGTCTCATCGCCCGATAACGGGTCACGCACCATGGCGGGCACTCGCGAGGGGAGCTACTTAGACGCCTCGCTTCGCGGTGCGTCGCCCCGAACATGTTCGCACGTACCCTTTCGGGGGTTCGCGTCGTCGGGATACGTATGAGCGCGAGTCGGACCCATTCGGAGACGACGGCCACGAAGACGACGGTGACGGTGCGTGCCACCGGTCACGTGCTGACGGCACTGGGCACCTCCGGGATCGAATTCACGTTCGAGGGCGACACCCTCCGGGAGTTCCTCGAGGCCTTCTTCGCGGACCACCCGGAACTGGAGGAGATGCTCATCGCCGAGACGGAGGCGGAGGCGACGACGCGGGGGTGGGCGAAAGCGCCCGACGACCTCCCGGGGACGTGGCGGAAAAATCCCGAAGGGGAACAGACGCGCACGTACGCCCGAGTCCTCGTCAACGGCCGTTTCAACGAGAACCGTGACGGCTTCGACACGAAACTCGAAGATGGCGACCGGGTGAGCCTCGTCTATCCGTTCATCTTTTGTTGTTGAGGCGGCCGTTCGAACACCGCCCCGACCGTCCAGGCGTCGAGAGCGGTCTCTCCGTGCTTCGGGTTGGCCGGTGCAGATCCGAACGCGACGCGAGTCCGTGGACGCGCCGGCGAGCGGCTGGCTCGGTGCGCTGGTCGTCGCCGCCGGCGGCCTCGGTAGCATCCGACTCGGTGCGGACAGTCACCTCGACGGCGCGCTCTGGTCGCTCCTCGGCGAGGGCCCGGATGCCCCGACCGAAGCCGGCCCGTTCCCGAGCCGATCCCACCGTTCCCGAGCCGACCCCACCGCTCCCGATCGCCGACCCCACCGCTCCGACGGCAGTGATACGTTCGTCCACTCCTTCCGTCCTTTATCACAAACCTCAGAACATCTTCGGGATCTGTCTTCGGAAATGGGAACCAGATACCCGTCTTATGGTGATCCTCGCCCTCTCTCGAACTGTGAGGTGACCACCAATGCTCGAAACGACGCGGCGTCGGACGCTCAAGGCGATGGGCGTCGGCGGTGCGACGGCGGTGGCGGGTTGTGCGACGAAAGCCCCCTCGGCCGCGGAGTCACAGCGGCAACGCGAGACCATGGAACAACAGTCCAAACCCAAGACCGACCGCGTGGCGGCCGATCCGACCGACATCCCCGGTCCGATCACCCGGAGCGAACCCGCTGAAGTCGACGTGACCCTCCGCGCGGAGGAGGTGACCGCCGAGATCGAACCCGGCGTCACGTTCGACTTCATGACCTACAACGGACAGATTCCCGGACCGTTCGTCCGCGTCCGCCAGGGCGACACGGTGAACCTCACCTTCGAGAATCCGGACTCGAACGTGATGCCCCACAACGTCGACTTCCACGCCGCCGCCGGGCCGGGCGGTGGCGCGGAGGCGACGATGACCGCCCCGGGCGAGACGACCCACCTGAGGTTCAAGGCCACCTACCCCGGCGCGTACATCTACCACTGTGCCGTCCCGAACATGGACATGCACATCAGCGCGGGGATGTTCGGCATCATCCTCGTCGAACCGCCGGCGGGGCTCCCCGAGGTGGACCAGGAGATATATCTCGGCCAGCACGAGATCTACACCGACGGACAGGCCGGCCAGGAAGGCCACCACAGTTTCGACGTGGCGTCGATGAAAAAGGAGGAGCCGACGTACGTGCTGATGAACGGCGAGAAGTACGCCTTCACGCCGGACGTCTACGGCCCGGCGGCGACGCTGGAGACGGGCCAGAAGGCCCGCGTCTTCTTCGTCACCGGCGGTCCGAACCTCACCAGTAGCTTCCACCCCATCGGCAACGTCTGGGAGGAGTACTACCCGCAGGGGTCGCTGAGTACGGACCCGCAGAAACACATCCAGACGTCGCCCGTCGTCCCCGGGAGTACGGCCATCGCGACGATGTCGTTCCCGGTGCCGGGCGACTTCAAAATCGTCGACCACGCGCTGACCCGCGTCGCGCGCCGGGGCTGTATGGCCGTCGTCGCCGCGGAGGGCGAGGAGAACCCCGACGTGTTCGACCCCAACCCGCAGTCGAACGCGTCGGCCTGATGGCCTGATCCCCGTCCTCCCCGAATATATTCGGGAATTCATATACTGCTCCGCCACGTAGGGTGTCGCATACGACGATGCCAAACGCGAAACTCAACGTCACGCTCCCGGAAGGGGTGTGGATACGCGACCTGTCCAGCGAATTTCCGGACGCGACGTTCCGCGTCCTCGCGGCGCTTCCGGACGAAGAGACGGGCGTCGGTCTCGTCGAGATCAGATCCGACGACCTCCGGAACGTCATCGAGACGATGGACGAGCTGGAGGGCGTCTCCGCGATCGACCCGCTCCGGGTCGTCGAGGACGAAGCCCTCGTCCAGTTCGAGACGGACGAACCGCTGTTGTTGCTCTCGATTCGGGACTCCCGGATCCCGTTCGAACCGCCGGTGACCATCTCCGACGGCGCGGCCGCCGTCGAGATCACGGCCTCGCGGGAGCGGCTCTCGGAACTCGGCGAGCAGTTGCGCGCGTTCGGGATGCCGTTCGAGGTGGAGTACATCCGCCAGTCCATCGACTCGCGCGACCTCCTGACCGAACGCCAGCGCGACCTCCTCCGGACGGCCGTCGAGAACGGCTACTACGACACGCCGCGCCGGTGTACGCTGACCGAACTCGCGGAGAACGTCGGCATCGCCAAGTCGACGGCGAGCGAGCAGCTCCACCGCGCGGAAGAGACGGTCGTCAAGGAGTTCGTCTCGGACGCGTTCGGCGACTCGTTCGACGACCAGTAGGCCTACTGCGGGCCGCGGCCGTGGGTCTCACCGTTGCCGCGACTCCGCTGCTCGTCGTATTTGATCAACAGGAGGACGCCGAACAGGACGGGCGAGAGGAACGCGCCGACGACCGTTCCGCTGACCACGAGCGAATCGAAGCGGCCGATGCGCAGGCCGCCCGACTGTCCGCCGCCGTGTTGGCCGCTACTGGATTCCGAGCCGCTTCCACTGCCGGAACCACTCTCACTACCGGAGCCGCTTCCACTGCCGGAGCCGCTTCCCGACCCGCTCTCGCCCCCGCTGCCGAGGGCGACGTCGCCGACGACGACGGCCCCTTTCATGCCCATGGCGAGATGCGGCTGGCAGTAGTACTTGTAGACGCCTTCGGTTTCGAACGTGTGTTCGTGTTCGAAGCCCTCGTTCTCGATGGCTTCGTGGCCCGCCCAGTCAGCGTCCGAGGGCTGCTGTTCTATCAGGATGTTGTGCGTGTCCGACATCCACGAGAACGTCACCGTCGTCCCGGGGTCGACGCGGACGGCGGCGGGCGTGAACCCGTACGGCCCGCCGTTCGCCTCCGTGCCGACTTCGACGGTGACGGCGTCCGCGCCCGTCTCGTCGACGACGCCGTCGTAGTTCCCCGTCTCGCCGCCCGTGTTGCCGCCGAACCACTGGTCGAGCGTGGTCTGTGCGCCGGCCGTTCCGACCGACCCGAGCGCCACGCCCGCTCCGACGGCCCCGGCGGCCGCTCTGAGGACCGTTCGCCGACCGACCCGCGTGTCGTGTGCCTCGCTCATCTCGGTTGTTCGTAGGCGACAGTCCCTTCAAAAGCGTTGTCAGTTGCGTCCGGTCGGGCGTTCGCGGGCGGTCGTCGCGGGACGTCCGCGTTAATCGTCGGCCGTCACGGGTTCGTCGCCGATGGGCGGCCGCGTGACGTCGCGGTCCGTCGTCTCGCCTTCGATGTCGTAGGGGTATTCGCCGGTGACACAGCCGAGACAGAGGTCGGCCCGCGACTCCCCGAGGACGTCGGCGACGGCGTCGATAGAGAGGTAGGCGAGGCTGTCGGCACCCACGGCGTCGCGGATGTCCGCCGTGCTCTTGTCGGAGGCGATGAGTTCCTCGCGGGTCGCCATGTCGATGCCCATGTAACAGGGGGCGACGATGGGCGGCGCGCCGATGCGGACGTGGACCTCCTCCGCTCCCGCCTCGCGGACCAGGTCGACCAGCTGCGTCGAGGTGGTCCCGCGGACGATGCTGTCGTCGATGATGGTCACCGTCTTCCCCTCGACGGTGCTTTTGATCGGGTTGAGCTTGAGGCGGACGGCGCGTTCGCGTTCGTCCTGTGTGGGCATGATGAACGTCCGGCCGACGTAGCGGTTTTTCATCAGGCCCTCCGCGAATTCGACGCCGGCACCGTCTTCCTCGTTCTCCGCGGCCTTGGCCGCCTCGGCGTATCCCGAGGCGAACGCGCGCCCGGAGTCGGGGACGGGCATCACGACGTCCGTCTCGATGCCGCTCTCCTCCCAGAGCTGCCGGCCGAGATTCCGGCGCACCTCGTAGACGAGGTTCTCGTCGACGACGGAGTCGGGGCGGGCGAAGTAGACGTGTTCGAAAAAGCAGTGGGCGGTGTTGTCGCGGTCGACGAGCTGGTAGGAGTCGAAGCCGGAGCCGTCGGCCTCGAGGACGACGAGTTCGCCGGGGCGGACGTCGCGGACGAGGTCGCCGTCGAGCGTGTCGACGGCGGCGGATTCGGAGGCCAGCACGTAGCCGTCGTCGAGTTCGCCGATGCAGAGCGGGCGGTTCCCTTCGGGGTCGCGCACGCCGAGCACCGTATCGTCGTGCATGATGGTCAGCGAGTACGATCCGTGGATGCGCTCCATCGTCCGCTTGACCGCGCGGATGAGGTCGCCGTCCAGGAGATTCCGCGCCATGTCGTGGGCGATGACCTCGGTGTCGCCGTTCGAGGTGAAGGCGTGACCCTCGGCTTCGAGTTCGTCGCGGATCTCGTCGGCGTTGACGAGGTTGCCGTTGTGCGAGAGGCCGAGCGATCCCGACTTGAACGAGACGGCGAACGGCTGGGCGCAGTCGGCGTCGACGGATCCCGAGGTCGGGTAGCGCACGTGGCCGATGCCGGCGGCCCCGTTCAGGTGGTCGAGGGCGTCCTCGTCGAAGACGTCGCCGACGAGGCCCATCCCGACGTGGCTGTGCTGCTGGAACCCGTCGTGCGTGACGATGCCCGCGGACTCCTGGCCGCGGTGCTGGAGCGCGTACAACGAGTAGTAGAGGGGCCGCGCGACGGCGCGGTCCGCGAGGGCGACGCCGACGACGCCGCACTTCTCGGTCATCCCGTCCGGGGAACGCTGATGGTCCCGCCCTTGAGGCATACGCGTCGGTTGTGCGTCCGGGGGTAAAAATCCTCGTAGTCGTGTCGAAATCCCCCGTCGCCGTCGTCGAATTATTCACATATGTGCATACCCGAGCTCGGGTCGGCCCGCGTCGAACGGCGGTCACCGTGACCGTCGCTCGGCGGCCGCGAGGCTCCGGGCGTGCGTCGACGGGAGAGAGAACGGAGAGTTACTCGCCGGCTTTGGTCTGCCACTCGTAGTCGCGGCGTTTGGCGGACTTGCCGAAGCCACAGGACGAGCAGACTTTCTTCTTGACGTGATACGATTTCTCGCCACACCGACGGCACTTGACGTGCGTGGTGGTGTTTTTCTTCCCCTGGCTCGGGGTTCCTGCGCCAGTCATGTCTTGATTGTCACGACGTTATCGCCGCGTATAATGGTTGTGTCTTCGATTGCTTCGACTTCGAGTTCGCCGAGAGCGTCGCCGTCGACGTCGCCCGCGGGGTCGAGGACGACGTTCATGTGTTGGTCGTAGCCGGCGAGGCTACCGTGGAACGCCCGGCCGTCTTTGAGGTGAACCGTCACGGCTGCTTCCAGCGACGCTTCGAGAACGTCGAGAGGTCGTCCGCTCATGCTCCGAACGGGGTGTGTTTGGCTATTAAACGTACCGAAGCCGCTATCGGCGGTTCGGACCGTGGCCGACGCCGCACGCGGAACGAACATCGCCAGGAAAGCCCGGGCCGCTCGGGTGGCTGTTCCGCCTCGCTCGGCGGAGCCCGCCCAGTCGATCTCGGGCGGGACGTCGCTCCGGGCGACCCCCGCGAAGCGAGGTTCACGGGCCGTAGACGGCAGCGAAACGCGGGAACGGCGGGCGTTCGAGCGCCACGCGACCGTCCGGCGCGTAACCGAATCTCTCCACCTCTCCCCGTCACCGACCCAATCAGTTTTTAATACCCCGGTGTGTAGGGGATAGCAAGAACGCCCGCGGGTAAGTGCGACGACGCGTCGCACGCGGGGACCAGCGACCGACGTGCTGTAAGACGCCGGGGCCGGTGGCCCCCGAGCCCTGCTTTCAGTGAGCACCGTTGCCACGTACGTGGCGTTTCAATGCTCGGATAACCATGGAAATCGAAATCGCAACCATAGGCGGATACGAAGAAGTCGGGCGGCAGATGACTGCCGTCCGTGCCGGTGACGACGTCGTCGTCTTCGACATGGGCCTCAACCTCTCGCAGGTCCTCATCCACGACAACGTCGAAACCGAGAAGATGCACAGCCTCGATCTGATCGACATGGGTGCCATCCCCGACGACCGGGTGATGAGCGATCTCGAAGGCGACGTACAGGCCATCGTGCCCACGCACGGCCACCTCGACCACATCGGGGCGATCTCCAAGTTGGCCCACCGCTACGACGCCCCCGTCGTCGCCACGCCCTTCACCATCGAACTGGTCAAACAGCAGGTCGAAGGGGAGAGCAAGTTCAGCGTCGGCAACGACCTGGTGAAGATGGAGGCCGGCGAGACGATGCAGATCGGCGAACGCTGTGAACTGGAGTTCGTCAACGTCACCCACTCCATCATCGACGCCATCAACCCCGTCCTCCACACGCCGGAGGGTGCCGTCGTCTACGGCCTCGACAAGCGGATGGACCACACGCCGGTCATCGGCGACCCCATCGACATGAAGCGGTTCCGCGAGATCGGCCGCGAGGGAGAGGGCGTCCTCTGTTACATCGAGGACTGTACCAACGAGGGAGACAAGGGACGCACGCCCAGCGAGTCCGTCGCCCGTCGCCACCTCCAGGACGTGATGTACAGCATCGAGGACTACGACGGCGGCATCGTCGCGACGACGTTCTCCTCGCACATCGCCCGCGTCTCCAGCCTCGTCGAGTTCGCGAAAGACATCGGCCGCCAGCCCGTCCTGCTCGGGCGGTCGATGGAGAAGTACTCCGGCACTGCCGAACGCCTCGACTTCGTGGACTTCCCCGAGGATCTGGGGATGTACGGCCACCGCAAGTCCGTCGACCGGACGTTCAAGCGCATCATGAAAGAGGGCAAGGAGAACTACCTCCCCATCGTCACGGGCCACCAGGGCGAACCGCGCGCGATGCTGACGCGGATGGGCCGCGGCGAGACGCCGTACGAACTCGACGACGGCGACAAGGTCATCTTCTCGGCCCGCGTCATCCCGGAGCCGACGAACGAGGGCCAGCGCTACCAGTCCGAACGGCTCCTCCGGATGCAGGGCGCGCGCATCTACGACGACATCCACGTCTCCGGTCACCTCCGGCAGGAGGGCCACTACCAGATGCTGGACGCCCTCCAGCCCCAGCACGTCGTCCCCGCCCACCAGGACCTCGCCGGCTTCGCGCCGTACGTCGATCTGGCCGAGGGACAGGGCTACGCGCTGGGCCGCGACCTGCACGTGACGCGCAACGGTAACATGATTCAGCTGGTGGAATGACGTCGGACGCGACGGAACGGCGGGTACTCGACACCGTCCAGGAGCGACGCGCCCTGGTCAACGAGGCCATCGACGACTACCTCCCGATGGCCGACCCGGAACGCCTCTACGAGGCGTCGCGCTACCTGCTGGAAGCGGGTGGCAAGCGGCTCCGGCCGACGGTCACGCTGCTCGCCGCGGAAGCCGTCACCGACGTCGAACCGCTCTCGACCGACTACCGGGAGTTCCCCACCGTCTCCGGCGACGTCATCGACGTGATGGCCGCCGCCGTGAGCATCGAGGTGATCCAGTCGTTCACCCTCATCCACGACGACATCATGGACGACGACGACCTGCGCCGAGGCGTCCCGGCGGTCCACGAGGCCTACGACACCGAGACGGCCATCCTCGCCGGCGACACCCTCTACTCGAAGGCCTTCGAGTTCATGACCCAGACCGGGGCCGACCCGGCCAACGGGCTGGAGTCGACCCGGCGACTCGCGACGACGTGTACCCGCATCTGCGAGGGGCAGGCGCTCGACGTCTGCTTCGAACGCCGGACCGAGGTGCTCCCCGAGGAGTATCTCGAGATGGTCGAGTCGAAGACGGCCGTCCTCTACGGCGCGTCCGCCGCGATTCCGGCCGTCCTCGTCGACGCCGACGACGACGTGGTCGACGCGCTCTACCGCTACGGCATCGAGGCCGGGAGCGCCTTCCAGATCCAGGACGACGTCCTCGATCTGACCGTCCCGAGCGAGAAACTCGGCAAGCAGCGCGGATCGGACCTCGTCGAGGACAAGGAGACGCTCATCACGCTCCACGCCCGACAGCAGGGCGTCGACGTCGACGGCCTCCTCGACGCCGACGACCCCGAGGAACTCACCGAGGAAGCCATCGAAGCCGCCGTCGCCGAACTCGACGCCGCCGGCAGCATCGACTACGCCCGCGACAAGGCGGAGTCGCTCGTCGACCGCAGCCAGGAGCGCCTCGAAATCCTCCCCGACAACGCGGCGCGCGCCCGCCTCGCGGACATCGCCCGGTATCTCGTCACCCGCGGCTACTGACCGCGCGGGGCGATCCACGGCTGTTTTTAGCGGGCGGCCGGAATGGTGGCGTAATGGACTCCGAACTGCGCGAGCGGGTCGAACGCGAGGCGCGAAAACACGCCCTGCTCAACGCCGTGAAATACGACAGCGAGGCCGACGTCGGCGCGGTCATGGGGCCGCTGATGGGACAGAACCCCGACTTCCGCCCCCACGGCGACGAGATTCCGGGCGTCGTCGCGCAGGTGGTCGCCGAGGTGAACGACGCCTCGCCGGGGAGCGACGCGAGCGGCTGGCCGAACTCGCGCCGGATCTCCTCGAAGAGCTCGAAGCCGAGGAGGAGGGCGAAACGCAGGTGTTGCCGGACCTGCCGAACGTCGACGGCTACGACGAGGTGCGGATGCGCGCCGCGCCGAACCCGAACGGGCCGTGGCACCTCGGCCACGCCCGGATGCCCGCCGTCATCGGGACGTACAAGGAGATGTACGACGGCTCTTTCGTCGTCCGCTTCGACGACACCGACCCCGAGACCAAGCGCCCCGACCTCGACGCCTACGACGCCATCCTCGACGCCATCGGCTACCTCGGCTTCGAACCCGACGAGGTGCTTCGCGCGAGCGACCGCCTCGAACTCTACTACGACCACGCCCGTCGCCTCGTCGAGCTGGGCGGGGCCTACACCTGTTCCTGTCCGGGCGAGGCGTTCTCCGAGAAGAAGAACGCGGGCGAACCCTGCCCGCACCGCGACAAGGACGCCGAGACGACGATGGCGGAGTTCGAGGCAATGGTCGACGGCGAGTACGACGCCGGTGAGATGGTCCTCCGTGTGAAGACCGACATCACCCACAAGAATCCCGCGCTCCGTGACTGGGTGGCCTTCCGCATCATCGACACGCCCCACCCGCGCCCCGAAGCAGCGGAGTACCGATGCTGGCCGATGCTCGATTTCCAGTCCGGCGTCGACGACCACCTCACGGGCGTCACCCACATCATCCGCGGCATCGACCTACAGGACTCGGCGAAACGCCAGCGGTTCGTCTACGACTACTTCGGCTGGTCGTACCCCGAAGTCGTCCACTGGGGCACGTCCAGGTCGACGAGTACGACGTGAAACTCTCCACCTCGACCATCAAGGAGCTAATCGACCGGGGCGAACTCGACGGTTGGGACGACCCGCGCGCGCCGACGCTGGCGAGTCTGCGACGGCGCGGCATCCGCGGCCAAGCCATCGTGGACGCGATGATAGAACTCGGCACCTCCACGAGCAACGTCGAACTCTCGATGAGCAGTATCTACGCCAACAACCGCGACGCCGTCGACGACGAGGCGAACCGCTACTTCCTCGTCCGCGACGGCGTCGAACTCCCCGTCGTCGGTGGTCCCGACGCCGGCCATCCGCCGTTGCACCCCGACCACGACGAACGCGGGACGCGCGAGGTTCCCGTTCCCGGGGCCGTCCTCGTCGAACCCGACGACGTGCCGCCGAACGGCAAGCGGGTCTGGCTCAAGGGGTACGGCTGTGTCCGGCACAACCGCGACGCCTTCGAATACACGGGCGACGACATCGACGCCGTCCGCGAGGAGGACGTCCCCGTCGTTCACTGGGTCCCGGCCGACGGCGGCGTCCCCTCCGCTTGCGGACGATGGACGGCGACGTCGACGGCGTCGCCGAACCCGACTTCGCCGACGCGGCCGTCGACGACGTCGTCCAGTTCGAGCGCGTCGGGTTCGCTCGCGTCGACGCCCGCGGCGACGACGAGTCGGTGGCGTACTTCGCGCACAAGTAACGAATCCGACGGACGGCGCGCGTTCGTGGTCATCCTGGTCGGTGCGGTTCGATCCGAAGATGGGGGTACATTTATCCCGCAATAGGACTCTTTCAAGATATGAGCCACGGGAAAGTCCGTCCCGAGAGCGGGGCGATTCCGCACTGGTACACCGCGGGCGACGACGTCGTCACCCTCACCGAGGGCGACGGCGCACGCGTGTACGACGACGAGGGCAACGAGTATCTCGACTTCGTCGCGCAGCTCTACTGCGTCAACGCCGGTCACAGCGAGCAGCGCATCGTCGACGCCATCACCGAACAGGCCCAGCGGATTCCGTACGTCGCCTCCGCGAGCGGCAACGACACGCGGGCGGAACTCGCCGCACGCATCGGTGACGTCACCCCGGGCGACCTCTCGGAGGTGTTTTTCTCCGTCTCCGGGAGCGAGGCCAACGAGATGGCCGTCCAGTTCGCCCGCGAGTACACCGGCGGCCGGAAGGTGCTGACGCGCTGGCAGTCCTACCACGGCGCGACGTACGGTGCGGCGTCGCTGACGGGCGACCCGGCGACGCGAAACGCGATGGAGCGCTACGGCGGAACCGCCTCGACGAAGTTCCTCCCACCGTTGACCTACCGGTCGCCGTTCGACGGCGACACGCCCGAGGAGATCGGCCGGCAGGCGGCCGACCACCTCGAGTTCGTCATCCGGAACGAGGGCCCCGACGACGTCGCGGCCGTGATGATGGAGCCCGTCGGTGGGTCGAGCGGTGCCTACACCGCGCCGCCGGGGTACTTCGAACGCGTCCGCGAGATCTGCGACGAGTACGACGTTCTGCTCGTCGCCGACGAGGTCATCACCGGCTTCGGCCGGTGTGGCGGCTGGTTCGGCGTCGGCACCGAAGACGTCGTCCCGGACCTCCTCACCTTCGCCAAGGGCGTGACGAGCGCCTACGTCCCCCTGGCCGGCGTCGTCGCGCGCCCGCCGCTGGGCGATTTCCTCCGCGAGGAGGGGATCGAGGTCGGACAGACGTTCGCCGGCCACCCGCTGGCGTGTGCGGCGGGCGTGGCCGCGCTCGACGTCTACGCGGACGGCCTGGTCGAGAACGCTCGCGAGGTCGGCGCGTACCTCGGCGAACAGCTCGCGGAACTCGAAGCGCACGACGTCGTCGGCGACGTCCGCGGGCGGGGTCTCCTCCGGAGCGTCGAGTTCACCGACCCCGAGACGGGAGAGCCGTTCCTCCACCCGTGGGCCGAAGACGGCGACAACCCCGTCGACGAGGTCAAAGAGCGGATGAAAGAGAGGGGCGTCCTCGTGGGGAGCGGCCGGCCGAACGTACAGCTCCTGTTCTCGCCGCCGCTCTGTGTCGATCGAGCCGACGTCGACGCGGCGGTGTCGGCGCTCGACGAGTCGATCGCCGACGTGTTCTAGATCGTTTGGGCACCATTTAATACCGCGCGGCCCCGCCTACCGGATATGCTACACGCCGAGGGACCACTCCTATCCATCGACGTCGGCGACCGGACGACGGAACTCGAAGCGATCGACGACGTCCTCGAATCGTTCGTCGGGGGTCGGGGCGTCGGGACCAAACTCGCCCACGACCGCGTCCCGTTCGACGCCGACCCGCTCGGCCCGGAGAATCGCCTCTTTTTCACGACCGGACCGATGCAGCTCTCGCAGATGAGTTTCACCGGTCGGATGAACGTCACCGGCGTCTCGCCGCTCTCGAACGGCCTCGTCTCGTCGAACGCCGGCGGCTTCCTCTCGCGCAACTTCGCGGGCGCGGGCAACAGCGCCGTCGAACTGAAAGGCGAGAGCGACGAACTCGTCGCCGTCCACGTCCGCGAGGACGGCGTCGAGTTCGAGGAGGTGCCGGAACTGGCGGCGGCGACGGTTCCTGAGGTGACCGAGTACGTCGAGGAAGAACACGGACTCGGCGAGGACAGCGTCGCCTGCATCGGTCCGGCGGGCGAGAACCGGGTCCGCTTTTCGGCCATCATGACGACGGAGAGTCGGGCCTTCGGTCGGGGCGGCCTCGGGGCCGTCCTCGGGTCGAAGAACGTCAAACTCCTCACGTTCGACGGCGACGCCGACCCGCCCGTGGAGATCCCGTCGGTACAGATGGACGTCCACCGCGACGCCGCCACCAGCGACAACATCATGAAACGCCAGGGAACCGCCAGCGTCACCGACCTCGCCAACGAGATGGGCACGTTCCCGTCGTACTACTTCGAGGACGTCCGCTACGAGGGCTTCGAGGGGATCAACGGCGACGCCGTGGAGTCGAAGAAATACGAGAAAGGGACCTGTTCGGCGTGTGCGTTCGCCTGCAAACTCCCGACCCGGGACGAGGAGACGGGCCTCGAAACCGAGGGGCCGGAGTTCGAGACGATCATGGCCTTCGGCGGCAACTGCGACGTCGACGACATCGTCTCGGTCATGCAGTCGAACGAACTGTGTGACACCCTCGGGATGGACACCATCTCCTGTGGCAACGCCGTCGCCGCCTACCTGAAGGCCAACGGCGAGTTCGGCAACGACGACCTGATTCACGAACTGGTCGAGAAGATCGCCTACCGCGAGGGCGACGGCGACGTGTTGGCCGAGGGGATCCACCGCTTCGCCGACGATCTCGGCGTCGACGACTGGACGGTCAAGGGCATGTCGTTCTCCGCCCACGACGGCCGCACCCTCAACGGACAGGGGCTCGGGTTCGCGACGGCCAACCGCGGCGCGGACCACATGTACTCCACGTTCTACGCGTTCGAGTACCCCCTCGTCGACAAGGAAGACGCCTTCGACCCGTCGGGGCTCTCGGCCGCGAAGGCGCGCAAGCTGGTCGAGCAGGAGAACAAGCGCGCCTTCGAGGACTGCGGCGTCGTCTGTCGGTTCTCTCGGGGAACGATGACAGACGAACGGTTCGAAGCGCTGTTCGACGCCGACTTCGACGACCTCCTGTCCGTCGGCGCGCGAACCATCGAACTCGAACGCCACTTCAACAACCAGCGTGGCTTCGACCGAACGGACGACACCCTCCCGTACGAACTCCCCGACTTCGACGACGCGCTCGACGCCTACTACGAGACGCGCGGGTGGACAGACGAGGGCCGCGTCCCCGAGACGGACGCCGCCGGCGCGACGGCGGATTAGTCGGGACCGATCCGTCTGGCGCTCTCCCGGCCGCCGCTACGCTCGCGCAGACCTGCTCGGCGGCATATTTTAATAGCCGGCCTCTCTGTTCGTAGCTAGCAATGCCCATCGACCCGAACTTCGAACAGAACCGCGAGAAGGTAGGCGAGGAGGACGGCGTCGCGGTGTGGGGACCGGTGGACCCGCCGGAACAGCTCGGCATCCACGGGACGCACGTCGCCGTCGACTTCGACATCTGCCTCGCGGACGGGGCCTGTCTGGAGGACTGCCCCGTCGACGTCTTCGAATGGGTTGACTCGCCCGGCCACCCCGAAAGCGAGATCAAGGCGAATCCGACCCACGAGGACCAGTGTATCGACTGCATGCTGTGTGTCGACGTCTGTCCCGTCGACGCCATCGACGTCGACCCCGGCCGCGCCGGGCGCATCTGAGAGGCCGGCCGTCTTCTCCTCGGCAGCGACGTCCGTCGCGGTTCGACCGGCGTATCGACGGACGTCGTACCGACGGCGTACGAGCGTCGAGATAGTAAGAACCGTGATAATAAAAGACTATTACGTTATGATGCCGACGTTTCGGCACACTCATGGTAGCATTGCACACGGCAGTGTTGACGAAAGGCGTCCCCGACTTCCGCGAGGGACAGGTCTCCTTCGACGAGGAAGGGCATCTCGAACGGGGGAAGACGCCGACGGTGATGAACCCGAACGACCGCTTCGCGCTCGAAGCGGCGCTCCAGACGCGGGTCCGACACGGAGGGACGGTCAGCGTGATGAGCATGGGACCGCCGGGCTACAAGGACGTCCTCCGGGAGGCGATGGAGACGGTGTACGCCGACGACCTCTATCTGGCTTCGGATCGCGAGATGGCCGCCGCCGACACGTGGGCCACCGCGATCACGCTGAGTACCGCACTCGAAAAACTGGGGGGACTCGACCTCGTGATCGCGGGGTTCAAAACGGCGGACGGCGAGACGGGCCACACCGGCCCGCAGGCCTGCTGGGCGCTCGACCTCCCCATCGTCACGCACGTCGTCGCCCTCGACGTCGACCCGGAGGCCGAGCGAATCCGGGCGAAGCGACTCGTCGAGGGCGATATCGAGGAGATAGAGACGGTGGAAGCGCCGCTCCCGGCGTTCGTCGTCACCGACCCCGAGTTCGATCCGTCCTACCGGACGGCGGGCGACCGACTCGAACTGAAGGACCTCCGCGAGGAGACCCAGAAGCGCGCCGAGAACTTCGAGGATCACCTGACGACGTGGGACCACGAAGCCCTGAATCTCGACCCGGACTACATCGGCCTCGACGGGTCGCCGACCATCGTCTCGTCGGTCGATCCGATTCCGAAAGCGCCCGCCGAACGCGAGGCGACGATGGTCGACCCCGACGACGAGGAGGGGATGCAGGAGATTCTGGAGACCGTCCAGCCGTTCGCGGGGGTGACTGAGCGTGGGCGACCCACTCGACCCGAGCGATTACACCGTCGACGAACTGCGCGAGGAGCTAGAGACGGTGGAGACGGCCGACGAACTCGAATCGGTCCTCGAAGCCGAGCGGACGAGCAAGAACCGCAAGACTGCGCTGGAGGCGATTCGCAACCGCCTCGACGACCTCGGCGTCCCCGAGGCGGAAGCGATCGAGGAGGACACTGACACCGAAGGCGAGTATCTGGAGGCGGGCGGCGAACCCCCTTCGACCCCGCCGAGTTCGACATCGCCGAACTGGGACCGAAACTCAAAGACGTGGAGGACATCGACGCCCTCCGTGCCCTCCTCGACGCCGAGGAGTCCGGAGAGAACCGCGACAGCGTCGTCACCCTCGTCGAGAGCCGCATCGACAAACTGAGCGAGAGCGAAGTCGAGGGGAAGTCGACCCGACGGAACTGAGCGTGGCGGAACTCGGCAACGCCGTCCAGAACGTCGACGAGGTGGAAACCCTCGAAGCCATCCTGGACGCCGAGGAGTCGGGCGAGAACCGCGAGACGGCCAAGAACCTCATACAGAGTCGCATCGAATCGGTGAGCGGGGGCGAGCGCGAGGAGGCGGAGGCGGCCGTCCCGCCCGAGGAGAAACACCCCGACCTCGACCACCCGACGGCCGACAAGCGCCACGTCCGCGCGCTGGAAGACGGCACCTACGGCGACATGTGGGTCTACTGCGAGACGCAAGCGGGAGCGCTGATCGACGTCTCGCGGGAGATGCTCGGGAAGGCCCGCGAACTGATCGACGGCTACAACGACGACTACGACGCGGACGAACGCGTCGTGGCCGTCCTCGTCGGCGACGACGTCGAGAAACACGCCGAGGAGTGCATCGCCTGCGGCGCGGACGTCGTCGTCTACCACGAGGACGACCGACTCGATCGCTTCCAGCACAAGGCCTACACCGAGATCTTCTGCGACATGGCGCGGTGGGGCGGCGACCCGGGCGAGGGGAACCCCGGCGAGGCCGACTGGCGCGACTACGACGAACCGCGCTACGTCGTCTTCCCGGCGACGAACAACGGCCGCGACCTGTCGGCGCAGGTGCAAGCCGAACTCGACAGCGGTCTCGCCTCGGACTGTTCGGGCCTGTTCATCGAGGACGCGGTCATCTCGAACCCGGTCAAGACGGGACAGCCGGGGACGAACAAGACGTTCGAGCGCGTCCTGCACATGAAGCGCCCGGACTTCAGCGGCTTCGAGTACTCGACCATCCTCTGTCTGGACAACCCCAACCGGGAGTTCCACCCGCAGGGGGCGTCGGTCATCCCCGGGAGTTTCGAGCTCCCCGACCCGGACCCCGACCTCGAGGGCGAGGTGGTCGAACACGACGTCGCCCTCGACGACGGCTGGTTCCGCGTCGAGGTGACGGAGTTCGACCAACTGGAGGCGGGCGTCGACCTGACCGGCCACGACGTCATCGTCGCCATGGGCCGGGGCATCGGCGCGGATCCGACTCGCGGGATGGAGCTGGCCGTCGACCTCGCGGACTGCTTCGAGGACGCCGAAATCGGCGTCACCCGCGGTATCGTCACCGGGTCGTACAACTTCGAGGGCCACGTCGAACAGTACACCCAGGAGGAACGACAGATCGGAGAGACGGGACAGGTCGTCGAACCCGACCTCTACGTCGCCGCGGGCATCTCGGGGGCCGTCCAGCACAAAGTCGGGATGGACGAGTCCGACACCATCGTCGCCATCAACACCGACCCCGAGGCGCGCATCCGCGACTTCTCGGATTACTTCATAGAGGGCGACCTCTTCGAGGTGTTGCCGCGTCTCATCGACGCTATCGAGACGGGCGAATTGGACCTCGGTGCGGTGACGGACGGCGGACGCGACGCGAGCGAAACGACTGCGAGCGACGAAGGTGATACCCATGAGTGACGAACACGAACATTACGAAGCGGTGGTCGTCGGCGCGGGGCCGGGCGGTGCGGCGGCGGCGGCGGCCCTGGCGAACTACGGCGTCGAAACGCTCGTCCTCGAACGCGGTGTGGACGCGGGGTCGAAGAACGTCTCCGGCGGCCTCATCTACGCCGAGGAGTCGGCACCCTACACCATCGACGACCTGTTCCCCGACTTCCGCGAGGAAGCGAGCGAACGCCCGGTGACTGAGTATTACCTCCACAACGTCGCCGGCGACAAGGTCAAGACGGTGGACATCACCGACCTGCACGAACACGACACCGAGTGGTCGGATTCGGTCCTCCGCCGGCGGATGGACTCGTGGCTGGCCGAACGCGTCCACGAGATGACCCGCGAGACGGGGGCGGCCTCCTGACGGACGTGCGGGTCAACGGTCTCCTGCGCGAGGGCGGCGAGATCGTCGGCGTCACCTGCGACGAGGTCGACCCCATCAGGGCGGACCTGGTCGTCGCCGCCGACGGCGTCAACTCCGAACTCGCCCGCGACGCCGGCCTGATGGACTGGGAGGACCCCGAGGAGTGGTTCCAGGGCGTCAAGGCGGTGGTCGACATGCCCCCGAAGTCGTCGCCGACCGGTTCGACGTCGGCGAGGACGAGGGCGTCGCCCACCTGTTCTCGGGCGACCTGTTCGAGGACGTGCGCGGCGGCGGCTTCCTCTACACCAACGAGGATTCCGTCTCCATCGGGACGGTGTTCCACCTCAACAGCCTCGTCGCCGAACGGGCCGAACCCCACGAACTGCTGGACGCCCTGCTCACTCACCCCCTCCTCGCGCAGTGGTTGGGCGACGACTACGAGGAGCGCGAATATTCGGCGAAGCTCGTCCCCGACTCGAAGAAGGTGGCGCTGAAAGAACCCCACGAGGGTCGGCTGGTCGTCGTCGGCGACGCCGCCGGACAGATGCAGGCACAGGGGCCCATCATCAAGGGGATGAACCACGCGGTGTCGGCGGGGGCGCTGGCCGCCGAGGCGTTCGCGGAGGCGAAATCCCGCGACGACCCATCGTCGGCCGGACGGCGGTACGCGAAGAAACTCCGCTCGGAGGGCGTCATGAAGAAACTCCGGCCGCCCCAGTACCGCGCCGTGAGCGCCCTCGGCGAGCGCGACGCGGTGACGAACGTCGTCGACGGCGTGCTCACCTCCGGGGTGGGCCGCACTGCCATCAAGGCGCTCTCGGGACAACTCGACCGGCTGTTCGGGTCGCCGTTCCTGACGTCGATGGTGCCGGACACCCGAACCTCGTACGTGACGCTCCCGACGATCATCGCGGAGGAACTCGGGACGCCGGTTCGCGAGGAGAGCACCGTCGAACCGCCGACGCTCGCCGACCGCATCGGCGACCTCACCTACGACACCGACATCGGCAACCCGCACATCAGGCTGGTGGACAACTCCGTCGACGCCAGCGGCGCGGCCGTCTCGGCGTGTCCGGTCAGCGCACAGGACTTCGGCGGCGGCTGTTACCGCGAGGAGACGGTGACGTCGAACGGCGACGAGGAACGCGTCGTGAGCCTCGACACGCAGCCCTGCGTCGAATGCGGCACCTGCGCCGTCGTCGCCGACACCGAGTGGGAGCATCCGCGCGGCGGGAAAGGCGTCGAGTTCCGCGAGGATGAGCCGGTTCGAGGAGCGCGTGCGGTCGCTGGCGGCCGAGGCCCACGAGGAACGCGAATCGTTCGACCCTCCGGAGTCACCGCCCGCGCCGGACCGGGCGCTCGACTACCTCCAGGAGGGCCTCGCTCCCGTCCTCTCGCTCTACATCGAGTCGCGGACGGGCGACTACGTCGCCTTCTCGGAGGCCGAGTGGGTGCTCCTCGAACGGGCGCTGAACGGCTGGCTGGAGTGTTACGCCCGCTGTTACGGCGTCGCCATCGACGCCGAGTTCTCGGTGCGCGAGGCCGCCGAACTCCTCGTCGAGACGCACGACTTGCGCGACACCGCGCAGTTGCTCACGCGCGTCCCCGAACGGGGGAGGCGACGAAGAGTTAAGTGGCATTGCTGTGTGACATCATGGGACATGGAGCTCACCGACGACCTGGAGTTCGACAACGAGGACCGGAAGGACATCTACGCGTACGTCGAACGGCACGGGACGGTACGCGAAAACGAGGTCAGGCGGGCGCTCAACCTCGATCCGGAGGCGTTCGGTAGCCACGTCACCATTCTCCGGCGCGACGGCTACCTCCGGAAAGACAACAAGAAGCTACAGGTCGCCTATCAGGCCGAAGACGAGGAGACACACGAGGTAGACGGCACTACCTACACGATCCGGGCGGCGTCTCAGCGCGACCTGTCGGGTCTCATCGACGTCATCCGCGAGGTGGCCGAGGAGGGGACGTACATCGAGGCGGAGACGGTGGCCAATCTCATCGACCACGAGGAGGTGGTCCTCCGGCACACCGAAGTCCGGTCGCGGATGGTCTTCGTCGCCTGCGTCGACGAGGCGGTGGTCGGGTGGGTCCATCTCGACCTGCCGGAAGCGGAGAAACTCGCCCACACCGCAGTGTTGACCGTCGGGCTCCTGTCCGAGTACCGCGGTCACGGCATCGGGAGTGCGCTCCTCGAACGCGGCGTCCGGTGGGCGCGAGACCACGACTACGAGAAACTGTACAACAGCATTCCGGCGACCAACGACGCGGCCATCGGCTTTCTCGAGGCCCACGGTTGGGAGACCGAAGCGGTCCGCAGCGACCACTACAAGATAGCGGGGGAGTACGCCGACGAGGTGATGATGGCCGACTTCCTATAGCCACGCGTCCTCGGCCCCGTCGAGGGGTTCGGCGACGACACCCTCCTGTCGGGCGATGGCGCGGGCGTGTGCCGGGCAGACGTCTCTGTCCGCCTCCCACGGGACGTACACCCGGACGGCCGCGGGGCGGTCACAGTCGTCCTCCGCACACTGCTCCATACCCGCCTCTCGTTGCTCCGTCCTAATCGGTGTATCGCCCGCGTTCGGCGCGTGCGTACTCGTCGCCGTAGCGATCGACCAGCGGCTGGAACGCCTCGCCGAGCGCGCGCATGCACTGTCGCGTCGACACGTAGTCGAGTTCGCCGGCGACGACGTCCCACGGCGCGGCCTGCAGGGGTTTCCGGACGAGCAGTCGCTCCTGACGGGGCGCGAGTTCGACGTCGCCGTCGAGGAGGTGGGCCAGGGCGAGTCGCCGGAACGCGCCGGGCGAGGTGTCGTACAGCCCCGGGCCGTAGGCGGCCCCGACGACGACGCGCCACTCGTGGGCGGTCAACGCGACGTCGACTCGCCCGGCCGTCCCCGCGAGGGCGGCCCGAACCACGTCGGGGTCGGCGTCGTCGAGGGCGTCGAGGAGCACGTCGGCTACGCGGTTTCGGAACCAGCGGGCGTGTCGGTCGTGGAGCGCCCATCCCGCGTCGCTCGTCGGCCGGAGCAGCAGCGCGGAGTACTCGCCGCTGGTCGCGTTGCGGGTCGTCGAGAGGTGTATCGTCCGGTAGTCGTTGCGCCGCCAGAAACGGAGGAGGCGCTGCGTCGCGCCGAAACCGACGCCGAGCCAGTCCACCCGGTCGGCTACGCCGTCGTGAACCCGGTCGAGGAGGCGGGAGCCGAGGCCGGTCGAGCGAACGGCGTGGTGGGTCGCGATGCGGAGGACGCGGTAGCCGACGGGGGCCGCGGCGACCGGGTCGCGCAACTGACTCGTCAGTACGTCCGGGAGCATGTTGCCGCGGACGCGAGCGCCCGTGTACATCTCCGCTCTCCGTTCCGCCGAGAGGCCGCCCTCGCGGGCGAGCAGCGCAACCGAGACGACCCAGCCGTCGTGTTCGAGGACGCGGAGTTCGACGTTCGGTGCGTCCAGCAGTCGGGCCAGATCGTCCGGCTCGGTCCGGTAGTGTGCGAGGACGAGGAGGCCGAACACCTCGCGGAGCAACTCCTCGTCCTCGACCAGCTCCGCGCCCGAAACCGCGCGATAGGTCGTCGTTTCGGGCGTCGCGTCGGCGACGACCTGGTCGACCGCCGGGCGGGCGTCGAGCAACAGCGCCCGGAACGCCCACACCTCGACCGGATCTCCCGGGGCGTACCGGATGGGTTCGTCCATCCGCACTTCGGCGACGTCGACGTCGCTCTCGACGAGCCGGTCGCGAAACCGGACGGAGAAGCCGCGGCCGGCCCCTCGTAGCCGTGGACGGTCGTACAGAACCCGGCGGCGGGGGCGTCGAGGAACCGCGCGAGGAGTCGAACCGGGAGCGCCGCCGCCTCGTCGACGAGGACGACGTCCGGATCGTCGGGGAGGTCGGCGGCGGTCGGTGGCTCTTCGAACCGGATTCGGCCGCCGGCGTCGGTCTGTAGGCGGCGGTCGTCCGCGCCGTCGCCGGCGACCGTATCGAGCGCCGCCAGCGTCTCGCGGGCGCGGGCGAACACCTCGCTCGCGTTTCGGAACTGTGGCGCGGTGACGAGGACGTCCCGTCCGTCGGCGGCGAGACAGGCGGCGGCGATGCCGGCGGCGCTCGATTTGCCCCGGCCCCGATCGGCCTCGACGACGACGGCCCGCCCCGGTTCCCGGAGGCGTTCGAGGGCGGCGACGGCCTCGGCCTGGTCGGTCGTGAGACACGCCTCGTAGGCGGCGTCGGGGAAGGTGCGGTCGGGCGGGAGGTCGACCCGGCGGTCGGTCGTCGCGGGCGGCGGGTCCGTCGTTCCGTCTCGTTCGACCGTCTCGCCGTCGACGTCGACGACGGCGACGCCGGGATGCGTGCGGAGCGTTTCGACCAGTCGCGCCCGGAAGCGGCCGGTCACGTCGTCGACGTCGAAGGGCGGGACGGCGAGCGTCGCATCGAAGTTGCCGCGGCGGGCGGGCCAGTCGTCGAGCGGCGGCGTCAGGAGGAGGAGGAGGCCGCCGCCGTCCACCGCGCCGACGACGCGGCCGAGGGCGTTCGGCGAGAACGCCTCGTGGGCGTCGAGGACGACGGCCTCTCGGGTCGTCCCGAGGAGTCGACCGGCGTGATCCGGGTGGAGGCAGTCGTCTCCGGCGTCGGAACGAGTCGTGACGAACGCCGCGTCGGCGACGTCCGCGGCGTCGACGACGGTGTGCGCGGCCGCGAGGCCGGTGTCGCGATCGCCCGCGAGGACGACGAGGCGGCGTTCGTTCGCCCGCGTCGCCTCCGCGCGGAGCGTGGCGGCCAGTCCCGCGAGGTCCATGGCCGTGATTTCGTCGCCCGACGCAAGGACCTTTCTCTCCGGAATCGCTCGCCACCCGTGTGTCGACCTCGCACGGCGTCTCGGCTTTGAAAGCGCTTTTATGGGGAGAACTGCTACTGATCCGTACACCCTGTCCGGGGTTGATGATGCTCCCCGCCATCAGGGACCGGCCATCTGGTGGGGGGCGCGAGCCCACGGAGAGGAGAGGAAACACCATGTCAGTTTACGTCAACTACGATGTACCAGCGGATCTCGCGGAGAGCGCGCTCGAAGCGCTCGAAATCGCGCGAGACACGGGCACAGTCAAGAAAGGAACCAACGAGACGACCAAGGCCGTCGAGCGAGGCAACGCGGAACTCGTCCTCATCGCCGAGGACGTGAGCCCGGAGGAGATCGTGATGCATCTGCCGGAACTCGCCGACGAGAAAGGCATCCCCTACGTCTTCATCCAGACCCAGGACGACCTCGGCCACGCCGCCGGCCTCGAAGTCGGCAGCGCCGCCGCCGCCATCGTCGACGCCGGCGACGCGGACGACCAGGTCGAGGACATCGCCACCAAGGTCGAGGACCTGCAGTAAGCGACCATGAGTGCCGAAGAAGGAGCCAGCGACTCGACGTCCGCCGAGGTCATCGAGATCGTTGGCAAGACCGGGATGCATGGCGAGGCCATGCAGGTCAAATGTCGAATCCGAGAAGGATCGAATCAGGGTCGAATCATCACTCGAAACGTGCTGGGGCCCGTCCGCGAGGGCGACATCCTCCAGCTGCGCGAGACCCAGCGCGACGCCGACTCCATCGGAGGGCAATAATGGTCGAGAAACGCACCTGTGACTTCAGCGGCGACGAAATCGAACCCGGTACGGGGACGATGTTCGTCCGTACCGACGGAACCATCCTCCACTTCAAAGATTCGAAGGCCGAGAAGAACTACTTCCTCGGCCGCGAACCGCGCGACCTGGAGTGGACACGAGAGGGCCAGCGACAGGGCGGCGAGGCCGAGGAATGAGCGACCACGAACGCACCTTCGTGATGGTCAAACCCGACGGCGTCCAGCGCGGCCTCGTCGGAGACATCGTCTCCCGATTCGAGGACCGCGGGCTGAAACTCGTCGGCGCGAAGTTCATGCAGATCTCCGACGAACTCGCCCACGAACATTACGGCGAACACGAGGGCAAGCCCTTCTTCGAGGGGCTCGTCGAGTTCATCACCTCGGGCCCCGTCATGGCGATGGTCTGGGAGGGACAGGACGCCACGCGGCAGGTCCGCCGCATGATGGGTGAGACCGATCCCGCCGACTCCGACCCCGGAACCATCCGCGGCGACTACGGACTCGACCTCGGCCGGAACGTCATTCACGGCTCCGACCACGAGGACCCCGGCGCGAACGAGCGAGAGATCGACCTCTTTTTCGACGAGGACGAACTGCTCGATTACGAACGCGTCGACGAAGGCTGGCTCTACGAATAAGCGACCGACGCCGCCACTTTTACGCGCGGTAGCTCTCGAGGATTTCTCTGTCGTTCGCGTCGCTACCGCCCCGTCCGTCGTATCAGAGACACATCACTATCTTTCATTATGGATGCTCACCAACAGTACTCGCCATGAGCGATACCGAATCCTCGGCGGATGCTCACGAGCATCACCACGACCACCACGAGGGACCGGGATACGCGACGCCGGCCGAGATGCGGACCGAATCGACCCGCGAGAAGACGGCGTTCGTGATGGCCCCTCGGGTCGGGATGGACGTCGACGGGCCGGACTTCGTCGGCGTCGTCGACGTCGACCCCGACTCGCCGACGTACAGTGAACTCGTCGACACCGTCGAGATGCCGAACCGCGGCGACGAACTCCACCACTTCGGCTGGAACGCCTGCTCGTCGTCCTGTCACGCCGAGGGCCTCGCCCGGGACCACCTCGTCGTCCCCGGTCAGCGCTCCTCGCGCATTCACGTCCTCGACGCCGAGGACCCGCGCGACCCGACTATCGAGAAAGTCATCGAACCCGAGGCGGTGTTCGAATACGATCTGTCTGCGCCCCACACCGTCCACTGCGTGCCCGAGGAAGGTCATCATCAGTATGCTGGGCAACGCCGACGGCGAACTCCCCGGCGGCTTCCTCCAGCTCGACCAGACGGATTTCTCCATCGACGGCCGCTGGGAGGCCGACCGGGGCGAGATGGAGATGAACTACGACTACTGGTATCAGCCGCGTCACGGCGTGATGGTCTCCAGCGAGTGGGCCGCCCCGAGACGTACTACCCCGGCTTCGACCTGGCGGACGTGGAGTCGGGGAAATACGGCGACAGCATCCACATCTGGGACTGGGAGAGCCGCGAACACGTCCAGACGCTCGAATTCGGCGAGGCGGGGCGGATTCCCCTCGAAGTCAGGATGAGCCACAACCCCGAGGAGACCCAGGGATACGTCGGGGCGGCGCTCACCTCGAACGTAATTCGGTTCTACGAAGACGCCGACGGCGTCTGGGACTGGGACGTCGTCATCGACGAGGAGGCCCGCGACCACCCCGACTGGGAGATGCCGGTGCCGCCGCTCATCACCGACCTCCTTCTGTCGCTCGACGACCAGTATCTCTTCTTTTCCAACTGGCTCCACGGCGACGTCCGGATGTACGACGTGAGCGACAGCGCGAATCCACGGTTGGTCGACCGGGTGTGGGCCGGCGGCAACTTCGGCGACCGGCAGACGGTCGGGGAAAGGACGTCCGCGGCGCGCCCCAGATGCTCCAGCTCAGCCGCGATGGGCGACGGCTCTACTGGACCACCTCGCTGTTCTCCTCGTGGGACGACCAGTTCTACCCCGAACTCGGCGAGGAAGGGTCGCTGATGCTGAAAGCGGACGTCTACCCGGAGGAGGGCCGGATGGAACTCGACGAGGAGTTCGTCGTCGACTTCGGCGAGGCACCCGGCGGCCCCGCCCGCGCCCACGAGATCCGCTGGCCCGGCGGCGACTGCACCAGCGACGTCTGGCAGTAGATGTCCGTCCACGAGGTGACGCTCCGCCGTCGCGACGGCGGGGAGCTCCCTCCGCGTCGCTGCCGACGAAACGATTCTCGTCGCCGCCGAACGCGACGGCGTCTCCTCCCCTTCGGCTGTCGCTACGGCGCGTGTGGGACCTGTACCGGCCGCCTCCTCGACGGCCGTCTCGCCCACGCCGAACCCCGCGCGCGCTGAAAGACCGCCACCTCGACGCCGGCTACGTCCTGCTCTGTGTCGCCGAACCCCGTTCGGACTGCCGAATCGAGGTCGGCGCGAGCGTGCAGGCCGATCTCGTGTCGAATCCGTGGAAGTGATTACGCTTTCCAGACCGGTTCGACGCCCTCGCCGAACAGTTCGCGCATCAGGCCGACGACGCCCTGGGGCGGGAACTGTCCGCGCTCGGTGACGACGGCGTCGACGTAGCGCGGCGGCGTCACGTCGAACGCCGGATTCGCCACGTCGACGTCGCCGAGTTCGGCCCGCGTCTCCGCGTCGATCACCTCCGACTCGTCGCGGTGCTCGATGGGAACCGTCTCGCCCGTCAGCGTCCCGGGATGGAGTTTGATGGTCCCCGCGGCGACGACGACCGGCGTGTCGCGGTCGCGGGCGTTGACCGCGAGGCCGCTCGTTCCGATCTTGTTGACGACGCTCCCGTCGGCGGCGACGCTGTCCGCGCCGACGAGGACGTGGTCGACGTCGTTGAGATACTGCCGAGCGGCCCCGTCGACGACGAGCGTCACGGACACTCCGAGATCCGAGAGCGCCTTCGCCGTGATGTGGCCCTGTTTCAGCGGTCGGGTCTCCTTGACGACGGCCGAGAGCTCTTTCCCCTGGTCGACGGCCGTCTCGATGCACGCCATCACGGCCGTCGAGTGGCAGTGGGTCATGACGGCGTCGCCGTCCGACAGGCGGTTCGCGCCGACGGTCCCGAGGTCGTCCCGTGCGGTTTCGAGGTCGGCACGGAACGACTCGACGCCGGCGACGACGCTCTCGCGGAGTTCCGCGACCGTCTCTCCGCCCATCTCCGAGAGGACGGACCGGAGGGCGTTCGGGAGACTCACGGCCGTCGGTCGCGTCGCTTCGAGACGCCGGGCCGCTTCGTACATCGCCTCCCGGAACGCGTCGGGCGCGTCGGCGTCACCCTCGACGGCCTGCGTTCGGAGGGCGCGGGCGGTGGCGTCGGCGATCGTCGCCGCGCCGCGGATCTCCATGGATTCGATGGCCGCACACGTCTCCTCGACGTCGGGGTGGATGGCTTCGGTGCCCATGGCTCGCTCGTAAGCCCCGCACGCAGAAGGGGGTTCGGTCGGGCGTCGAAACGGCGTCTCTCAGGCCGCGTCCGAACGGAGCGCCTCGGCGTCGAGTTCGCCCGAGTCGAGTTCGGCCTCGATTTCGCGCGTCGCCTGTACCATGTTCGCCAACTTCTGGTAGGCGACTTCGCGAGGCAGGAGCTTCACGCCGCAGTCGGGGGAGACGGTGAGTCGCTCCGGCGGGACGATCTTGAGACCCTCCTCGATGTTCCCTTTGATCTCCTCGACGGACTCCACGTCGGCGGTGTGGACGTCGACGACGCCGAGCGCGAGGTCCATCGTGAATTCGGGGTCGGTGAAGACGTCGACCTGTTCGTAGCCGCCGTTGCAGAGTTCGACGTCGAACTCGTCGATGGGGTAGTCGAGCAGTTCGGGGTAGATCCGGGAGTAGTCGCCGTAACAGACGTGCAGGCCGATGCGCACGTCGTCGTCGATGTCGGCGACGATCCGTTCGAGACACTCGCCGACGATGGCGTGGTCGTCGGGCGTCGTCGCCAGCGCGGGTTCGTCGATTTGGATGTAGCGTGCGCCCGCGTCGACGAGTTTCTCTATCTCCTCGTTCACGAGGTCCGCGAGGGCGTAGGAGAGTTCCTCGTCGGAGTCGTAGGCCTCGTTGAACGACCAGCGCGCGAGCGTGTACGGGCCCGTGATGGGGACTTTCACCGGCTTGGCGGCGGCGCTGGTGGTGAACTCGAACTCGTCGACCAGCCACGGCTCCTCGTAGCTCACTTCCTCGACGACGGAGGGTTTGTCGAAGTAGTTGTGTCCCCACACTTTGACGGGGCCGTTGAACTCGTAGCCCTCGATGCGATGGGCGAAGTACTCGACCATCTCGTTGCGGCGCATCTCGCCGTCGCAGACGGTGTCGAGGCCGGCGCGTTCGTGTTCGTCGACGATGACGCGACAGGCGTCGTCGTGGGCCTCCTTCAGGTGCTCCTCGGTGAACTTCGACTCCTCGTCTTCGGCCAGATCCGAGACGCGGTTGAGCCACTTCGGCTTCGGGTAGCTGCCGACCACCGAGGTCAGGAGGAAGTGGTCGTTCTCGTGGTCCTCGGGACGGAACTGCTCGCGGGTGCTCATGCGTTCACCTCCGTCGCCGCGGCGTCGCCGAGCGACTCCAGTTTCGCCTCGTACTTGTTGACCGGCAGGTAGAACAGTTCGGTGTTCGAGGTGACGTACGTCCGATCGAACGTCTGTGAGGGGATTTGGCCCTGTATCCATTCGACGCGTTCGGCGATGGTCTCCGGGCTCTCGACCAGCGTGTTCTGGCCGTCGACGAGGCCGAGGGCGACGTCGTCTTTCGTGCCGTACTCGGTGATGTTGTACAGCGATCGGTCCTGTTCGGTCACGAAGTCGAAGCCGATGGCGTCGACGTCGGCGTCCATCAGGTGCGCGTAGACCTTCTCCTCCAGCGCGCCCCAGTACGTCTGGACGACGACGTCGGCGTCGGTCGCGGCCGCGACGCGGTCGATGGCCTCGCTCGCGCGTACGTCCGCGCCTTCGCCGGGCGGGTTTTCGACGAGCGAGGGTTCGAGCAGGAAGAGCGTCTCGTGGTCGGGGAACGCCTCGATCTCGACCGCGAGGAAGTCCGCGACCGCGGAGAGGAAGTCGGCGTCGTCGCCGTAGAACTCGTCGGTCGCGAGGTCCGCGAGGGAGTACGGACCGGGGAGGACCGCCTGCAGGCCCTCGTCGGCGACGTCGGCGAGGGCCTCCAGCTCCCGCCCGACGTCGCCGGAGAAGGTGAGCTCGTCCCGTACCTGCGGGTCGCGATAGAAGTTGTTGTTGTCGTAGTAGCGGACGATGCCGCCCGTCTCGACGTTCTCGTGGACGGTCAGCGGGTGGGCCAGCATGTCGTCCCAGCGGAGTTGCCCTCGACGACTCGGTCGAGGCCGGCGTCTTCCTGCGTCTGGACGACTTCGCGTCGGGCGCGGTCGTAGACGCCGACGACGGATTCGTCCTCGTCGCCGCTGATGAGGTCACCTTTCTGGTGGCCCTTCAGGTCGGATAGCTCGTCTTTCGCCCAGTCGGGTAGAGGATACAGTCCGGGTGTCGTGGCGACCAGTTCGGTCATCGGTACGACGTTCGTAATGACGTCGCTTAATATTTGCTAAAGGGAAATATGTTCAGTGGTTATTCGAGGAGGAGGATCGAGAGCGTCTCGAAGGGGTACGACTCCTGGCGCACCTCCTCGACGGCGAACCCTTCGCTTTCGGCGCGTTCGACTACCTCGTCGAAGCCGGTGAGGCTACTGACGAGGACGAGGACGCGCCCGTCGGGTGCGAGGACGCGCCCGACGGAGTCGAGAAACGGATCGAGGACGGCCCGGCCGCTCTCGCCGCCCGAGAGGGCGCGCTCCATCCAGTCGCCCCACTCGTTCTCGGGGTCGGTCGGGAGGTACGGCGGATTGAAACAGACGGTGTCGAAGGCGTCGTCGCGGAAGGGAGCGACGAGGTCCGTCCGGACGACGTCGAGACCCCGGTCTCGCGCCTCCCGGCAGGCGTGGGGATTGACGTCGCTCGCGACGACGCGGGCGTCCGTCTCCGTGGCGACCTGTTCGGCGACCCACCCCGACCCCGTGCCGACTTCGAGCGTCAGGCCGCGGGCGTGCTCGACGGCGGCGTCCGCGAGGAGTCGGGAGTCCTCGGCCGGCTGGTAGACGGCCGTCTCGACCCCGACGGTCGGCGAGGTCCGTCACTCGCCGTCGCCTCCGCCGTCGCTGCCGCCGTCGGCGGTGGCCGTCGTCTCGCGTCGCCCCGCTACCGAGAAGCCGCCCTCCTCCGGCCGGGCCATCAGTTCTCGCTGCGGGAACGGGATCTTGATGCCCTCGGACTCGAAGGCCGCTTTCACCGCTTCGATGGCCCGTGTCCGGGCGCGCCACTGCCGGCGGGCGCTGGGGTTGTCGATCCAGAACCGGACGCCGAGGACGACGGCCGAGTCGGCGAACCGCTTCATCACCACCTGCGGCGCGGGGACGGGCATGATGCCGTCGACGTCCTCGACGGTGTCGAGCGCGATGTCGGCGGCCCGACGGGGGTCGTCGTCGTAGTCGACGCCCACCTCGACCTCGATGCGGAGTCGCCCCTTCCGCGTCCGGTTGGTGATGGCGTGCCCGGAGACGGTGTCGTTGGGGAGGATCACGTACTCGCCGTCGAACGTCTGGATGCGCGTGTTGACGATGGTGATTTCGGTGACGATACCCTCCTGGTCGCCGACTTCCACCCAGTCGCCGATTTCGAACGGCCGCGAGAACATCAGGACGAACCCCGCCAGCACCGCGCCGAGGGTCTGTCGCGCGGCCATGCCGATGATGATGCCGAGAAAGCCCGCCCCGACGAGGAGGCTGCCGAGGTCCTTCGTGAACAGGCCGACGATGACGAGGACGGCGACGGTGTAGAGCGACACCTGCGTCAGCCGATAGAGGATCTCGCGTTCGTGTTCGCTGATGGCGTTGCGCGACCCCGTCACCTCGCCGATGACTCGGCCGATGAAACTCGTCAGGGCGTACGTCCCCGCGAGGATGACACCCGAGAGCAGGAGTTTTCCGGCGAGGTTCTCCAGGCCGAGGCTCGCGAGCGAGGCCCGGAGCGGCCCGACGAGGTTCCAGAGGTAGACGAGGGCGACGACGCCCGCCCCGGTCACGAGCGACACGCCCGCCGACACCGACACCCGAAGCGCCGACCGGCCGCCCGCGTCGGTGCTCGACTGCCACCGGCCGGCGAGATATCTGACGGCGACGACGACGGCGACGAACGCGAGCGTGAGCGCCGTGCGGATCGCGACCGACTGCGGCGGGGACGGGATCGCCTGGAGGACGTCAGCCATCACCCTCACCCCGCCCGTGGACGGCAGCGAGGCGCGCGAGTTCGGCGAATTCGTCGGGGGCGAGGTCGCCCGCACGCCGCCGGAGGTACTCCTCGTCGGCGGCGTCGACGACGGCGTCCGGGTCCGCCAGTCCCGAGATGTGTGCCGTGTTGCGGATGCCGTTTCTGACGGTCTTGCGGCGCTGGGTGAAGACGGCTTTCACGAACCTGAGGAAAAACTCCTCGTCGTCGACGACGTAGTCCGGATCGCGGGGCGTCGTCCGGACGACGGCGCTCTCGACGGCCGGCGGCGGCGAGAACGCCTCCGGGGGACGATTTCGACCACCTCCACGTCGGCGTAGTGTTGAGCGCCCACGGACAGCCGACCGTACTCGCTCGTCCCGGGCTCGGCCGACATCCGCTCGGCGAACTCGCGCTGGAACATCAACACCGCGGGGCGCTTCAGCGGTAACAGCCGGAACGCGATCTCGCTGGAGACGCCGTACGGGAGATTCGAGACGCAAGCCGAGAAGTCGGGAAGCGTCAGTTCGAGGGCGTCGCCTTCGAGGACGTCGAGTCGCCCGGCGTCGACGTCGGCGGCGAACTCCTCCCGGAGGAACGCCGCCAGCGCCCGGTCGCGTTCGACGACGGTCACGCGGTCGGCGACCCGGAGCAGGCGGTCCGTGAGCGCCCCGGTCCCACCGCCGATTTCGAGGACGTGGCTCGCGTCGGCGTCGTCGGGGAGATACGTCGGGACCCGGTCGAGGACCCGGTCGTCGACGAGGAAATGCTGGTCGCGGTCGGGGTCGCCGCGGACGCCCGCCCGGCGGATGAGGCGGTCGGGGTCGCGTCGGTCCCGCGAGCGAGTGGCTGGGTCCGACTCGGTCATTACCGTCGGTAGCAGGCCGACGGGTGTAAACCTCCCGCTTAAACGTCGGCCTCGCGCCCCACGAACGTCCGGTATTTCAGGTCCTCGTCCCGGAGTTCCTCCATGATGCGGTCGACGAGTATCTCCTTTGGCTTGTGGAGCCCCGACACGCGCTCTTCGAGGTCCTCGAAGTCCGCGAACGGTTTCCGCTTTCGCTCGTCGAGGATGTTGTTCCGGAGTTTCTTCCCGATGCCGGGGAGGAGGTTCAACTGGTGGAGGCGGAGCGTGATCGGCTGGGCCTCGTTGTAAAACTCCACGAAGCGGTCCGCCTGTTCGTCGACGATGTCCTCGACGACGTAATCCAGCTCCGACCGAGCGCCGTTGGAGATGTCCTCGTACTCGACGTCGCGCAGCCGCTCGACGGCGTCGCGTTCGGACTCGGGCTCGATGACGACCCGGTCGCCGATGGTCACGTCCGCGTCGTCGGCCATCGTCAGCTCGAGAAGCCGGAACTCCACCTCGCCGAGAGCGTACGCGAGCGGCGATTTCTGGTACTGGGGCCGTTCGTCGTCCGGTTGGCCGTGCGGGAGATAGTCGAGGATGACGGCGTACGTCCGGTCGGTATCGTCCCCGGATTCGTCGCTCTCGGCGGGAGCCATATCGTTACCCTACGGTAACCAGCTACTTAAAAATCGCCCGACTACGCGTATTTTGCGACGACGTTGAGTATCTCGTCGAGTTCGTCGCCGTCGAGGGCGTACCGCTGTTTGGCGAAGACGGTCCGGAGTTCGTTCCGGTCTTGGGGGAGCAGGTCGGCGATCTTGAACGCCGTCGGCTCGTCTACCTTCTCCAGTTCCAGCAGGTCCTCCACGAGTTCGCGCGACTCGGCCGCGTCGAGGAAGGCGAACGTGTTGACGTGGTCGATGGCGCGGGCGAGTTCGTAGCGCATCTCGCGCTCCTCGTCCGCCGCGCGTTCGGCTTCCACTTCCTCGAGGAGGTCCTTGACCTCCGACGTGGTGAGAAACTCCTCGTCGACTTTCTCTTTGAAGATCGTCATCTCACTGCTGGGCGCTCAGGTGCGCCGGCCGCGTGATGACGGTCTTGGTCTTCGATCCGTCGGTGATCTCGACCTTGAAGGCGCGGCCCTGTTTCCCGGTGACTTCGCCGGTCAGCCCGTTGAAGCGGGGATGGAACCGCCCGTCGGGAACGCTCGGATCGAGCTTGAGATGTACCTTCTGGCCTTCGTCGTACTCCTGAATCGCCCGCTGGGGCGGAGATGTACCGCGATCGCGCGGTTTGTTCGAGAGCTTCCCTCGCGTCCCCTTCAGCGGCCCGTTTGAACTCGGCATGGTCGTACGGGCCAGTAGTTCGCTTTCGATTATAAATGGTGCGTTCCGTCGCGGGGACGAGACGACCTCACACGGACGGCGAAACGCCGGCGTCGATCAGATGCGGCCGACGTTCTCGACGGAGACGCTCTCGACGCCGTCGACGCCGAGGAACGACTCTTCGACGGCTTCCGTCCCGCCGGCGTCGTCGGGGACGATGACCGTCGGGAGGAGGGCGACCAGCCCGAACGCCACTTCGTCACGCTCGAAGCCGTTGATCTTCGCGCCCTCGGGGAGCGCGTCCTCGAGCCGTTCTTGGAGTTCGTCGAGGTCGATCTCCGGGCTCTGGGGCATGACCTTGACTTTGGCGGCGACTTTCCCCATCGTTAGGGCCCCCGGAACCCGCAGTCGGGACACTCATAGAGGTTGCTCTGCTTGCGGCATTTCGCACAGCGGTACACTTGCCGACCGCATTCGGGGCATTTGAACGACGCCGCGCTCATGCCCGAGATGTTGATGCCACAGGAGATACACTGGCGCTCCTGTCGCTGTTCTGCGTTGCTCATACCGATAACACCCCGTCACGACTTTTAATCGTTGTCTTTCGACCCGGCGCTACCCCTCGCGTCTCACGCGTCGGCGGCGCATCTACACACCTACCGCCAACGGGCCGACGAGGACCCCATCAAGGGTGTATGAACGGCTAATACTCTACTGCGCTCGTATCCACTGAATCGTCGGTAAGATCGCCCTCGTGAACGCCTCCCGGTATGTTCTGCTCATACAGCCTCGGGTGTCGATAAGATAGCATGGTCGTGCTGAATACGGGGCGCATACGTCGCACGCGTCGATCGCGACAGCAACGACGGTCCACGAGAGGGGCAGGCGGTTCGGAAACGACCGGCCGGCCGCTCCCGATTCGTGCACCGACTACGAACCTATCGACGCCGAGATTGTCAGCGCGGTGTGTCCTCGTCGGGAGAGACGCTTTCGGCCTTGGACTCCGACTCGTCGCGTAGTCGTTGCTCTATGCGCTCCATGGCTTGCCGGGTGGCGCGGAGTTCTTCGATTAGTTCGTCCATTCCCTCGGTCGTGGGGGCGGTTGCTCCCGCCTGTTCGTCGCCCGTCGCTTTCGACTGCCGGGCGGTGGTGGAGTACTCGTTGCTCAGGCTGGTTATCGTTTCCCTGACATCGCGAGCGTTTTTGATGTTTCGGAGGCTGATTTCGGCTCCGGAACTGCCAGCCGTACTGATATCGATGCTCCCGAAGCCAAACTGCTTCCCCCAGAAGGACTGGCTGTACTCCGTGTTCTGGATCTTGTCGAGAGCGACGCTCTCGATGTTCGTACTCAGGACGCCTTTCTTGACGTACAGAGACTTGTTGGTTACCACGTAGTCGGTGTTCTTGATCGAGAACCAAGAGAAAGGGAGCGTGAGAAGGATGAGAAAGCCGATGAGAACGACGGTGAGGATCAGACCCCAGACGGCCGTCCCGACGATGCTAATCGGGACGGGTTCGCCGATCCACTGGATCTGTTCGTCGTCTTCGAGCGAAAGCCACTCGGGAACCTCGTATTCGGTCTGTGTCGATGCGGCGACGTCGGGTGGGGTGGTCTCGTCGGTCATACGTCTGTTAGGTGGTGTTCGATGGTCTCTGTGGCTTCGCGCAGTTGTTGTGCTTCGTCGACGAGGGTTTGGATCGTCTCGGGGTCGACACTACTCCGACGCTGCCCAGATCTGTCCGGCTCCCGATCGCGGGCCTGTGTCATCTTCGTTCGGAGTTCGGTGCGAAGTTCGTCGGGATTGTCCAAATCCTCGATCGCCATCTCGACCCCACCCCCGCCAGCCGTGCTAATGAGAATCGTGCCGTAATCGAAGATTTTCCCGGTGAAATCCTTCTTCAACTGCGTGTTCTGGATATTCTCTAACCTGATGCGGGTGACGTTCTCCGACCAGACACCGGTCTTCTTGTAGACGTTCTTATCGGTGAGGAGGTAATCGGTGTTTTTCGTCCGTAAGTACGCCTGTACCGGCCCGATAGCCTGGAGCAACGTCCACAGGACGGCGACTCCCCACACAGCCCGATTCGGGAGTGGGAGATCGACGCTCAGGACGCTCGTGAGAGCAAATGCAGCCACGAAAGCCGCTATCGACCAGAACGCGGACGTTGCGACGTTCGAGATGATTCGGCGCACTCGCGGTTTCCCCGCCCAGACGACTTCCTCATCCGGATCAAGTGTAAGCCATTCAGGGTTTGGTACCATACCAACCCAAAGAATATCATGGGACTAATCAATTATGCCCGACAGAATTCACTAGCCCAGTAGAACTCGGCTGCATAGACTTGAACGGGAATTTCGTATCGCTCACGCAATTTCTGACAGCAGTCGCGCAGGTCGAGAGTAACCAGGCTGCACACACCGCGCATATTCAGCACCGTCGCCGCTCCGACCGAGCATGGGGTTGAAGGCAAGTACAGAGTGTTCACATACCGCCATCCCCTGGTTGGCTCTTCTCCGGTGTCTACTAAGACGTAGGCCAGGACGGCAAGCCCTGTGGCGACCAGTATGCGGTCGGGGCTCGATAGAAAAACTGTGACAGTTCCGCAGGGGTAGTGCTGGTTTGAATGAGGCGACCGAACGCCGGCCCGGCTGTGATGGCGAGGTACCCCGATATTCGGTTGTTCAGTGCCGGGGAGATATCCACACTGCACAGCTGATTCAGCAGGGAGAATCTGAAGGAAACGAACCCGTTGTCCTGACTACACCCGCTCTATTCGGCACCCGATTTCGGACAAATGACCGTTGATTCGTCGAGGCCCTGCTACATCGGGGTCGCGTATGCAGCACAGGGTGTCTGATCGTAGCAGAGAACGTCTACCGTGCATCGACGTACTCTCCTCTCTGGACTGATCGTTTCGATATAGCAGATTTGCGGTCCGCCTCGGCTTCTACGGAAACAGTATTGCTGGATACAAAACCCCCATCAGGTGGACGCGGCGGGTGCCGACGCGGGGCGGGACGAGGCCGAGACACGTCGCGACGCCGAAAACGAGGACGCCGACGCCGCCGGCGAACAGATACGAGACGACCACCAGCCCACAGAGCGTCGCGTACGAGAGCACGTCGGGGTCGACGCGGCCGACGGTTCGGAGGTAGTAGTCGCCGATAGTGAGGACGAGCACGAAGCCGAGGCTCGCCGCGAGCGCGACGGCCGTGAGGAGGGTCGGAAGCGACAGGGGGACCCGCGCCCGGTCGAGCGCGACCATCACGCCCGTTCGAGGCATCCCGAGGGCGACGAGCGCGAACAGTGCGAAAACCGTATTCGCCGTATTCGCTCCGCTCGTCGCCACCAGAAACCCCCGCGCCCCCGTGCGGCCGGGGACGAACGGCAGCGACAACACCGCGCCGATGGCCGCGGAGACGCCGGGGAGGTAGCCCACGAGCGCGCCCGCGCCCGCACCGGCCGCCGCCGTCGTCGCCACCGACGCGGGGCGGAGTGTCACGTCCGCGTCCTCCTGTGCGGGCACGCCCGATCCGCCCACGGCGTCGAGGAGGACGGGCGCACCGAACAGCCCGCCGAACAGGGGCGCGAGAATCCCACCGGCCGACAGCGGTGCCGACGGCGACACGTCGAGGGAAACGGCCCCGAGCACCGCCGCCAGCGCGAAGACGGCGAGGCCGGCGACGGCGGCACGGACCGAGGATTCGGTCACCGCGAGGGCGACGACGACGCCCGCCAGCAACGCCGGCAGCCACGCCCGGAGGGTCGGATAGGCGACTTCCATCGCCCGCGTGAGCGGGATGGCCAGCGGCACCGCGAGCAGGACGGCGAGGCCGCTCCCGAGCGCCGAGAGATACAACGCCTCCCGTCCCCGGCCCGCGAGGACGAGACGGTGGCCCGGGAGCGCGCTCGCGGCCATCGCGGCATCGGGGACGCCCAGCGCCAGCGCCGGCACCACGTCGAGGAACGTGTGGACGACGCCGGCGGCGAGCATCGCCACGCCGACGGCGAGCGGCGACCCCGGGAGCGCGGGCGCGAACGACGCCAGCATGAGCGCGAAGTTGTTTGCGTGGAGGCCGGGCGTGAGGCCGCTCACGACGCCGAGCGAGACGCCGGCGAGAGCGAACGCGAGCGTCGTCGCCGCGTCGAGAGCCATCGAGACGAGGTGGCCGCGTCATCGCAGATAAGGCTACGCGAAGCTACGGGCGGGTGAAAAATCGAGAGTGGTCGGGTCGTCGCTCAGCCGAAGAGTTCGCCGAGGCCCTCGCCGCTGGCCTCGTCTTCCTCTTCTTCGCCTTCCTCTTCCTCGGCGGCTTCCTCCTCTTCGACTTCTTCCTCTTCGGCTTCCGCTTCTTCCTCTTCGGCACCGGCGGCGGCACCGGCGGCACCGGCGGCACCCGCGGCGGGCGCGGCGGCGGCCGTCTGGATGGCCTCCTCGATGTCGACGTCCTCCAGCGCGGCGATGAGCGCCTTGACGCGGGATTCCTCGACGTCGACGCCCGCGGCTTCGAGCACCTCGGTGACGTTGTCTTCGTTGATCTCTTCGCCCGATTCGTTCAGGATGAGTGCTGCGTAAACGTATTCCATGAGTTGTCTCCGTTGTTAGCCGAACATTTCGCCGAGGCCTTCGGCACCGTCTCCTTCGTCGTCGTCGTCTTCGTCTTCGGCTTCGACTTCGCTTTCGGCCTCGGCAGGTTCTTCGTCTTCCGTTTCGTCCGTTGCCTCCGCCGCGGGGGCTGCGGGCGCTTCCACGCCGCGAAGCTCCTCGGGGAGGGCTTCTTCGTCGTCGATCTGCGCCGCGAGCGCGCGAACTTGGGCGTCCGCTCGCGTCACGAGTTCGGGCACGAACTCCTCGTCCTCGATGGCGGCGAACAGGCCCACGGCCTTCGCGTCGCCGGACGCCTTCGCGACGAGCGTCGAGACGGTCCGGGCCGTCGGGTAGACGGCGTTGACCGAGAGATTCCGCGCGGCCGCCGCGGCCGACTCGACGTCGGCGCGGTACTCGCCGACGTCGATGGCGAGTTCCTCGGGTTCGAACAGCACGCCCTCGGAGTAGACCGAGCGCAGGTCGAGACCGACTTCCTTGGGCTCGATGCCGAGTTCGCCGAGGACGTTCGAGAGCTCCTCGCTCACTTCCTCGCCGGCTTCGAGCACCGTGCTGTCCTCGGTGACCTTGATCGAGCCCTCCATGATGCGGGCGGACGCGCCCACCTGCTGGAGTTCGCCCACGAACGGCCCGGGGTCGACGCCGGTGTCACCCTCGGGGATGACGACGTCGTTGGGGGCGACTTCGCCCGCGTTGATGGGGGCGGGCGTCTTCGAGGCTTCGAGTTCCTTGTACAGCCCGAACGGGTTGTCGTTCGTGCCGATGAGAGCCACCTGGCCCGAGACGAACTCCGAGAGCTGTTCGACGCCCTCGTCGACCTCCTCGAGCGCGCGGCGCACGAGCGTGTTGCGGCTCATGCGGACTTCGGCGCTGCCGTGCAGGTCTCGGCGCATGTTCTGCAGCTGGCGGCTCGGGATGCCGGCGACGCCGACGACGCCGACGCTCGCGTAGCTCTCGATGAACTCGACGAGGTCGTCGACTTCCTCGCGTTTCCACTCCGGGATGGTCTCCGTGCGGCGGGCCGCCTGAGCCTCGCTCATGCGGGCACCTCCACGGAGGGCCCCATCGTCGTCTTCACGTACATCGAGTCGATGTTGAGCGGGCCTTTCTCGAGGTCCGCTTCGAGGCGACGTACGATGACGTCGATGTTATCGGCGATGTCGTCGGCGGACATGTCCTCCGCGCCGACGCGCGTGTGGAACGTTCGCCGGTCACGGCTCCGCACCTGGACGGTGTTTTTCATCCGGCGGACCGTTTCGACGACATCGTCGTCGGGCTGGAGCGGCGTCGGCATCTTACCGCGCGGTCCCAGCACGGTCCCGAGGTAGCGACCGATGTCTTGCATCATCGGTGCCTCGGCGATGAAGAAGTCGGTGTCGTCGGCGAGATCTTTCGCGGCGTCGCTGTCGTCACCGAGTTCTTCGAGTTCGTCCGGGCCCAGCACGTCGTCGGCGACGTCCTCGGCACGGAGTGCGGTTTCACCGGTCGCAAACACCACGATGTGTGTTTCCTGGCCGGTGCCGGACGGGAGCACGATGCTCTCGTCGACACGATTCGACGGATCGTTGAGATCGAGATCGCGCAGATTGACGGCGAGATCAACCGTCTCGCGGAAGTTCCGCGGCGGCGACTCGTCGAGTGCGCGAGATACTGCTTCCTCTATTGTGTCTGCCATTATTCACCTCCGTAGTACGCAGGGATGCTCCTACGGGTCAGTGAAACAGGCGTATGCCTGCCTCACCGGAACGAGGGCGAAGGCGGACTTAAAGCCGTCGAACCGTCGATCGAGTGCCACCCTGATGGGTGACCGGCAACCGCCGTGGTCACGCTCGAATCGCCTCCTCCCGGCCGTCCATGTAGTAGAGGCGATCCGGCGGAAACGTGAGCCACATCTCGTCGCCGATGTCGGGAGAGACGTCGGCGAACGCCTCGATAGCCTCCCCGTCCACCGACAGCGTCAGTCGGTTGGTCGCGTCCTCCCGAACGACCCGTTCGACGGTCGCACGAACGTCGCCACCGTCGCCGAGTTCCACCGCCTCCGGCCGGATCGAAATCGCGTCGTCCTCGGTTCCGCCGAGTGCGCCCCTGAGCGACGGCGTCTCCGCGAGGTCGACGTAGTTCGACCCGGTGAAGCGGGCGACCATCGGCGACGACGGGCGCTCGAAAATCTCCTCGGGGGTGCCGAGCTGTACGATTCGACCGTCGTTCATCACGGCGATGCGGTCCGCGAGTGCCCGCGCAGTCGTCCGATTGTGGGTGACGTAGACCGCAGTGGCGTCCGTCAGCACGTCCGCGAGGTCGTCTCGGAGGTCCTGCCGAGTGGGGACGTCGAGCGCCGCCAGCGGTTCGTCGAGCAGCATTACCTCCGGTCTGATCGCCAGCGCTCGTGCCAGCGCGACTCGCTGTTTCTCGCCTCCCGAGAGCGTCGGTGGATAGCGGTCGAGCAGGTCGTCGACGCCGAGTTCCGCGAGTAGGTCGATCGGATCTCGCGTCTCGTCGTGGTAGCGGCTCCCGTAGTCGGCGTTCTCGCGGACGGTCATGTGCGGGAAGAGCGCGTAGTCCTGGAAGACGAAGCCGAAGTCGCGCTGTTCGGGTGGCGAATCGCTCACGCGTCGGCCGTCGAGTGTGACCGTTCCGTCGTGGGAGTGAAAGCCCGCCACGGTCTCCAACAGCAACGTTTTGCCGCTCCCGCTCGGTCCGAGAACGACCAGGCTCTCGCCGCGTTCGACGTCGAACTCGGCGTCGACGTGGAAGGTGTCCGCCCCGTCGGCGGTGAACGTCGCGGAGACGTCGGCGTGGAGGCCCATCAGACGACCCCTCCCGTGGTCGTACTGTCGCCGGTGAGATAGCGGATGATCAGGAAGATGATCCCGGACACCGCGAGCAACAGGAACGCCACTGCCCCGCTCTCCGCGAGGCCGCCCTGCAGATACGTGTTGTAGACGAACACCGGCGCGTGCTGGGCGGTCACCTTCTCGCCCGCCGGCAGGTAGAAAAAGGAGACGCTGTACGCGACGACCGCGACCGCGCCGAACTCGGAGACCGCTCGCGCCCACGCGAGGACGCCGCCGGTGACGATTCCCCGCACCGCGAGCGGGCCGGTCACCCGACGGAACGTCTCCCAGCGGTTCGCGCCGTGGATGCGTGAGGCGTACTCCAGCCGGTCGTCGATGGCCTCGAAGGCTTCCCGTGCGGCGTTGACCGCGTAGGGAGCGCTCACGAACGCCATCGCCAGCACCATCCCGACCATGGTCCCCAGGATGGAGACGTTCGGAAACGCGCCGCCCTTGCCGAAGCCGAAGAGAATGAGAATGCCCGCCACGCTGTGGGGGACGACCAGGGGTAGATCCACCAGGCTCTCGACGAGTGGCTGACCGACGAAGCCTTCCGAGAGCAGGTGCGCGAGCGGTACGCCGAAGACGAGACTGACCAGGGCGGCCAGTAGCGGGCCGTATACGCCGAGATATATCATACGGTGGACGTCCGAGTCGAGCGTTTTCTCGACTATCAGCGAGGGGGACTGCCGGGCGACGAACAGAAAGAGCGGTAACGCGAGTGCGATCATCAGGACGCTCCCTAACGTCGCCGCCGCGACGACGAAGGTGTCGCCCTGGAGCACGTACGCGGTGACCGCCGTACTCCCGACCATGAAGAAGGCGTACCACGTCGGACGACCCGTGGTGTACGCGGCCACGAACGCCAGTATCTGCATCGCGACGAACGCAACTGCGAGTGCCCCGCGTCCGATTCCGTCCAGTGATACTCTCGTTTCAGTTCTCGTTGCCATTTTTGCCGTTGTTCACGTTCGGGAGCATATGTATGTCGGAGCGCCCTCTACAGTTCGAGTGGGCCGAGGTTGCTCTTCGCGGAGGCGACTTCCATCACCCGGTCGGGCACCGCGTCTCGTCCGTTCTCGGGGACGACGACGGGGTCGACGGGGACGAGTCCCTGTTCTTCGAGGATCGCCCGGCCGGGATCGGTGGCGAAGTACTCGACCCACTGCGCCCCGCGGCCGGGGTGTTCGGCGACGCTCGGGACGGTGATACCGTAGGCGATGGGTGCGCCGGTGAACGTCCCGCTGTCGGTCTCGACTTTCGCCTTGGCGTAATGTTCGGCGTACTTGCTCGTCGCCTTCGAGAGGTTGACCTGGGGTTGCAGGTCGACGTACGGCATATCCGACGTACTGGAGATGGACTGGTAGTAGAAGGCGTAGTCCAGCGAACCCGTCTGCAGTTGTCCTCGAGTTTCGTCTCCGTCCCCGTCGGCACCGTCGAGTTCTCGCGTATCTTCTGGAACGTGGAGTCGTCGTAGAGTTTCTCGCCCTCGAATTCGTATTTACCCAACTGCTGGGTCATCACCGCTCGGTAGCCACCCGGGTCGACGGCGGGATCGGCGTGACCGACCGTGACGTCGTCGCGCGAGAGCACCTCCCACCAGTTGTCCGCCGAGATCTCGTCGGCCCCCGGCGAGTCCTCGCGATACTGGAGGGACATCGAGTTCGTCGTGAAGATGGCGTACCAGTCGCCGTAGTCCGGGAGGACGCGATTGCGAATGAGCCGGAAGTCAGAGACGCCGAGAACGTCCGCGTTCCGTCTCTGTTGGACGATTTTCTGCGTCGAGGCGACCGATCCCTTGGCCTCGCGCGTGACGTCGACGCCGTACCCCTCCTCGAACTGGGGCTCGGCGGCGCTGAACGGTGGAGCCAGGCTCCCGGCGTGGAAGATGGTCATCGAATCCGCCATCGGCGTCTCCGTCGGCGTTGACGTGGCGGTCTGCGTGTCGCTTCCGCCATCCGAGTCGTTCGGGGTACTCGTCGGCGTCGCGGTCCCGCCCGATCCGCCGCTACCGCCGGAACAGCCGGCGAGTCCCGCCAGCCCAAGCGCCCCCGCGTTCCGGAGAAATCCCCGCCGTGAACTGCCGGCGACGACGCGCTTCCAGTGTTCGTACTGCTCGCGTTTTCGTTGTTCCTTCATTAGCATAACGGCGTTATTCAGCGTTCGACATAACCTCTTTGGTCACACATCCCGTCGCTCTTCGTATGGAGTTCACGCCCGAGTTCGACGCCCGACTGGGACACGGTGACGTCACCGTCACCGACCGGGGTCGAGTTGCTCCGGGCCATCGACGAACGTCGCTCGCTCAACGCGGCGGCGGAGGCGCTCGGCCGGTCGTACTCGCGTGCGCAACAGCGCGTCGTCGAACTGGAGGGCGCGTTCGGCGACCTGGTCGAACGCCGTCGCGGCGGGTCAGGTGGCGGCGGCAGCGAACTCACTGACGGCGCGCGCGCACTCCTCGAACGCTACGAGCGCCTCCGCGCGGAGTTCTCGGGCGTCACCAACGTCGACGAAACCGTCCTCTCCGGGACGGTGTGGGGGCGCGACGGCGAACTCGCCACCATGGGGACGGCGGCGGGACTCGTCCGGGCACTGGTTCCCGAGGAGGGCGACAAGATTCGCCTCACCATCCGCGCCGACGCGGTGACGCTCCACGCGACGGACGATGCGCCGTCGGGCGATCGGACGAGCGCCCGCAACCGACTCGAAGGCCACGTCACGGACGTGGACCGCGGGGAGGCCGTCGCTCGCATCTCCGTCGACGTCGGTGGGGCGACCGACGTGGTGGCGCTCGTTACCCTCGACAGCGTCCGCAACCTCGCACTCGAACCCGGCACCTCCGTCGTCGTCTCGTTCAAGGCAACTGCGACGCGGGGCGTCCCCGTCTCGTCGTAGCTACAGCCGTCGTTTCAGCCAAGCCAAGAACTAATGTCCGCCCTCTCGCGGTGTCTGGTATGTCCGAAAGTCCTCGCGCAGACGAGTCGGAAGGATGTCAGAAATGCGGCCACACCGACGCGAAGGTGGGGAGCATCTCGACGACCGGGAGCGGCCTGAGCAAGATGTTCGACATCCAGACGAACAAGTTCAGCACCGTCACCTGCACCAACTGCGGCTACACCGAACTGTACGCCGACGTCGGATCGTCGGGGAGTGACCTCGTGGACGTCTTCTTCGGGTAATGGCCGCCGCCGTCTTCGTGGTGGTTGTCCTGTTCGCCGTGATCGCCCCACTCGTCCTCTACGCGTTCGTCCGTGAAGAACGGAGGCGAGGGGAACAGATGGACCGCCGGTCGGCCGAACGCGCCGCCCGACGGGACGGCGACGAGCGCTGACCCGCTGGGAGACGCGGTCGGCGGCGCGTCCGTGCCGCGATAGAGGAACGCACCGCCGGTTTCGAGGGGCCTTTCGAGCCGGCGGCCCTATCCCCGTTCGTGTCCGCAGACCTGTTCACGCCGCTGGAACTCGGCGGTATCGAACTCCCGAACCGCGTGATGGTGTCGCCGATGTGCCAGTACTCCTGTGAGGCGCGCGACGGGATGCCGACCGACTGGCATTTCTCCCACCTGACGAGTCGCGCCGTCGGCGGGGCCGGACTCGTGATGAGCGAAGCCACGGCGGTCGAGCCGCGGGGGCGCATCACGCCACACGACCTGGGTATCTGGAGCGACGACCACGCGGACGCCCTCGCCGACGTCACGGCGTTCGTCCGCGACCAGGGGAGCGTTCCGGGAATCCAACTCGCCCACGCCGGTCGGAAGGCGTCGAAGACGCGGCCGTGGGAAGGAGTCGGCCGCTCCAGCCCGACGAGGGCGGCTGGGAGACGCTCGCTCCGTCGGCGACGCCGTGGCCCTACGACGGGACGCCGCCGGCGACGCGGAAGATGACGAAATCCGACGTCGAGGACGTACAGGAGTCTTTCGTCGCAGCGGCGCGTCGCGCCGACGAAGCCGGCTTTCAGGTGGCCGAACTCCACGCCGCACACGGCTATCTCACCCACGAGTTCCTCTCGCCGGTCACGAACGACCGGGACGACGAGTACGGCGGGTCGTTCGAGAACCGGACGCGCTTCCTGCGCGAACTCGTCGCCGCCGTCGACGACGTCTGGCCCAGTGAGAAGGCCCTGTTCGTCCGCATCTCCGCGACGGACTGGCTCCCCGATCGGGACTCGTGGACCGTCGAGCAGTCGGCCCGCCTCGCCGACGACCTCGGCGACCTCGGCGTCGACCTCGTGGACGTGAGCGCGGGCGGCGTCCACCCCGATCAGCAGCTCCCCGCGTCCGGTCCGGGCTACCAGATCAAGTACGGCCGGCGCGTCCGCGAGGGCTCCTCGGGCGTCGCCGTCGGTGCCGTCGGCGGTATCACGTCGCCGGAACAGGCCGACGCACTGATCCGCAACGAACGCGCCGATCTCGCCGTCATCGGCCGAGAACACCTCCGCGACCCCTACTTCACCCACCACGCCGCACGGCGGCTCGGCCGCGAGGAGGAACTCGACGTGCCCGTGCAGTACGACCGCGCGTTCAGGTCTCGTCGCCCTCGATGACTTTCTCGACGGTCGGCGGTTCGTACACCTCGAAGGCGTCGAGCAATGCTTCGGAATCGGCTTCGACGTGGACGATGTCGCGGTGGTCCGGACGGACGAACGACTCGTCGGTGGCGTGGTCGAGAAACGCTGTCAGGTCGTCGTAGTAGCCCGCGACGTTCAGGAAGCCACAGGGGTTGCCGTGAAAGCCGAGTTGCGCCCACGTCAACACCTCGAAAATCTCCTCTATCGTTCCCAGGCCGCCGGGGAGGGCGGCGAATCCGTCCGCGAGGTCCACCATCCGTTGCTTTCGCTCGTGCATCGATCCGACGACGTGGAGTTCCGTCAGGCCCGTGTGGGCCTCTTCCTGGTCGGCGAGCGCCTCGGGAATCACGCCGACGGCCTCGCCGCCGGCGTCGAGGACGGCGTCGGCGATCGCGCCCATCATCCCGACGTGGCCGCCGCCGTAAACCAGTCCGACGTCGCGGGCGACGAGCGCTTCGCCGAAGGCCGTCGCCGACTCCACGTACGCCGGGTCGCGCCCGGGGTTCGATCCGCAGTAGACACAGACGCGATCCATACTCCGCCTCCGTCCCCGCCGGCCCTCAATCTACTGCCTCTCGACTGACCGAACGCTCCCGGTCGCCGCCGGTCTCGCCGGCCGTTCGAGTACGGGCGGCATCCGCCGCTACGCTCGACACGGTCTTCGTACCGCAGTCGGACGGCCTCGTGCAGGCCCGCTCAGACGAGACGCTTCGCTGGCAGTTCTTCGAGCAGTACGCACGGTTCTCGGAGACGGCCGTCGTCGGGTCCGCGCTGTTCGTCGGGACCGACGACGGCCGCCTCTACGCGTTCGCCGAACCGGGGTAGTCGGAGGACAGAACGGAGTCGGTTACGCTTCGGCCGCGAACTTCTCGTCGTACTCGCCCGCGTCGATGCGCTCTTTGAACTCGCGGGGGTCGTTCCCCTCAATGGTGACGCCGAGCGAGACGCAGGTGCCGACGACTTCCTTCGCCGCGTTCTTCAGGTCGTAAGAGAGCAGGTCGGACTGCTTCTGTTCGGCGACCTTCTGCACCTGATCGACCGACAGGTCGGCGACGAAGTTCTCCTGGGGTTCGCCGCTGCCCGTGTCGAAGCCCGCCTCGTCTTTGATTAGTTCGGCCGTCGGCGGGACGCCGACCTCGATGGTGAACGAGCCGTCGTCCTCGTAGTCGACGGTGACCGGCACCTCCATCCCGTCGAACGCCTCGGTCTGGTCGTTGATCTCCTGGACCACTGCCTGGACGTCTACGGGCGTCGGTCCGAGCTCGGGGCCGAGCGGCGGGCCGGGTGTGGCCTGGCCGCCCGGAACGAGCGCTTCGATAGTTCCAGCCATACTTCATCACACCCCGCGGCGACTTTTAACGGTTTTCTTTCGGCTCACGGCCGTGTGACGCGCCTGCACGTGCTACACGTCGACGGCGAACGGTGCGAACGCCGGGGCGGCGTCCGCCATCTCCCCGAGGAGGTCCGCGAGGTCGGTCAGGTCCTCGGCGTCGACGACTTCGACCGGCGTGTGCATGTACCGGTTCGGCAGGCCGACGTCGACCGTCGGGACGCCCCCGCGACTCGTGTAGAAGGCGTCGGCGTCGGTGCCGGTGTAGGTACCCGTCGCCTGCAACTGCACGTCGACGTCGCCGGCGTCGGCGGCCGCCCGCGCGAGGTCGACGAGCGCGGGGTGGTTGGCGCTCCCGCGGGAGACGACCGGCCCCTCGCCGAGTTCGACCGGTCCCCGCTGGGCCGTCGAGATGCCGGGCGTGTCCGTCGCGTGGGTCACGTCGACGGTCACGAAGGCGTCCACCTCCAGGTCGAAGCCGACCATCATCGCGCCGCGCCGGCCGACCTCCTCCTGGACGGTGCTGACGGCGTAGACGGGCCCCTCGACGCCCGCCTCGACGGCGCGACGCAGGCCCTCCGCGGCGGCCCACGTCCCGATTCGGTTGTCCATGCCGCGGGCGGCCAGGCGCGTCCCGTGGAGGTCCTCGACCGTCGTCGCGTAGGTGACGGGGTCGCCCACCTCGACCAGCGACTCGGCCTCCTCCTCGCTCGTCGCGCCGACGTCGACGTACTGCTCGCCGAGTTCGTCGTACTCCTCTTTGCCTTTCTCCCGGAGGTGGATGGCCGTCTGCCCGACGACGCCCTGCACCGGGTCGTCGGCGTGGACGGTGACGTGCTGGCCCTTCGAGACGGTCCGATCCGCGCCGCCGATGGGGCCGACCCGGAGGAAGCCGTCGTCCTCGATTCGTTTGACGACGAACCCGATTTCGTCGGCGTGTCCGGCGAAGGCGAGACGCGGCCCGTCGCCCGACTCGTCGTGGACGGCCACCGCGTTGCCGTAGGCGTCCGTCCGCACCTCGTCGGCGAACGCGGAGACGTACTCTACCCACACCCGCTGGCCGCGCGCCTCGTAGCCCGACGGACTCGGCGTCGAGAGGAGTCGTTCGAGGAAGTCGCGTCTGTCTGCATCCATGATCGGGGATGTGCCGGTGTGGCAATCAAAGCGACGGTGTCGCCGCCGATGTCACAACGGCTATATCCCTCCTGACCGAATCCCCGTCCATGGCTGACAAGAAGTTCACGCTCTTGGAGCTGCATCTGGACGAGGGGTCGATCCAGTTCGGCCCGTCACAGATGGGCGACGTCGTGGGCAAGCGAAAGACGGAGGCCGCACCGACGGGCGATGGCGACGCGAACGCGGACGCGGACGAATCCGCCGACGCCGGGGGTGTAGCTGTCCCGGCGGCAGGGCCGGCAAACTCCTCGCCGTCCTCGTCGTCGCGCTCGTCGTCGCCGTGGCGGCGAAGAAACTCCTCGGGGGCGACGAGGCGCTGGACGAACTCGACGAACTCGACGATCTGGCGGAGTGACGCGGCGGTGGAGCGCACCGCTTAAGCGCCCGCCGTCGAACACCAGTCCATGACCGTTTCGAGCGCACCGGGCAAGGTCTACCTGTTCGGTGAACACGCCGTCGTCTACGGCGAGCCGGCGGTCCCCTGTGCCATCGAGCGGCGGGCCACCGTCTCCGTCGAGGCGCGCGACGACGACCACGTCCGCGTGACGGCCGAAGACCTCAGCCTCGACGGCTTCACCGTCGAGTACGCCGGAGGGACCGACGGCCGCCCGGACGTCGCCGTCCCCACCCCACTGGTCGAGGCGGCGATGGGCTATGTCGACGCCGCCGTCGCGCAGGCCCGTGACGCCGCCGACGCGCCCGACGCCGGCTTCGACATCACCGTCGAGAGCGACATCCCGCTCGGTGCCGGACTCGGCTCTTCCGCGGCCGTCGCCGTCGCCGGCATCGACGCCGCCGCCCGCGAACTCGGCGTCACCCTCCCGCCCGAGGAGATCGCCGACCGGGCCTACCGCGCCGAGGCCGACGTCCAGGAGGGCGAGGCCTCCCGCGCCGACACCTTCTGCTCGACCATGGGCGGCGCGGTCCGCGTCGAGGGCGACGACTGCCGGACCGTCGAGACGCCCTCCCTGCCGTTCGTCATCGGCTTCGACGGCGGCGCGGGCGACACGGGCGAACTCGTCGCCGGCGTGCGCGCGCTCAAAGAGGAGTACGGCTTCGCCGCCGACACCGTCGAGACCATCGGCGACATCGTCCGCCGGGGCGAACGACTGCTCGCCGACGCGGACCCGGCGTCGACGCCCGACGACGACTTCCTCGCGGAACTCGGCCGCCTGATGAACTTCAATCACGGCCTGCTGGAGGCGCTGGGCGTCTCCTCCCGGTCGCTCGACAGCATGGTGTGGGCGGCCCGCGAGGCGGGCGCACACGGCGCGAAACTCACCGGCGCGGGCGGCGGTGGCTGTATCGTCGCCCTCGACCCGACGCCGGAGACGGTGACGGCGCTCTCTCTCACGCCGGACTGCGAGGACGCCTTCCGCGCCGAACTCGCCGACGAGGGGGTGCGACGCGTCGAATGACCGTCGTCCTCAAACTCGGCGGGAGCGTCATCACCGAGAAAGGGAGGCGAGAGACCCTCGACGGGGAGGCCCTCGACGCCGCGGCCGACGCCGTCGCGAGCGCCCGAGTGGACCGCCTCGTTCTCGTCCACGGGGCGGGGAGTTTCGGCCACCACTACGCCGACGAACACGGGACGACGGTGACCGACGGGACCCGCGACGCCGCCGCGGCGATGGACATCCACGGCGCGATGACGACGCTCAACCGCTTCGTCCTCTCGCGACTCCACGACCGGGACGTCCCCGCGCTCCCCGTCCACCCGCTGTCGGCGGCGGCGCGCGACGCGGACGGCGACCTGATCCTGCCCCTCGACCAGGTGCGGACGATGCTCGACGAGGGGTTCGTCCCCGTCCTCCACGGCGACGTCGTCGCCCACGCCGGCGAGGGCGTCACCATCCTCAGCGGCGACGAAGTCGTCACGCGCCTGGCGACCGGCCTCGACGCCGACCGGGTCGGCCTCTGTTCGACCGTCTCCGGCGTCCTCGATGAGTCGGGCGAAGTGATCCCCGAACTCACCGCGTTCTCGGACGTGGCCGACGCCCTCGGCGGGAGCGACGCGACGGACGTCACCGGGGGATGGCCGGCAAGGTGCGGACGTTGCTCGACCTCCCGACGCCGGCACACGTCTTCGGCCCGGCCGACCTCGACGCCTTCCTCCGCGGCGAGTCGCCGGGCACCCGCGTCCACCGCGACTAGCGCGAGGGGCGACCGAGCAGTCGCTCGGGCGTTCGCCGTCGACTCCGCGCTCCCGAAGCGTCGCTCACGCGAGAGAAATTCGGCGAGAGCGACGTCGGCGGCGACGGCCCGGCGTGTCGTCGCCGAGGGTGTCCGGGCTATTCAGCCCCGTCGATTTCGAACCGGAGGCCGTCGCGCGCGAACCGCACGTCGCCGTCGAACTGGCGTTCGATCGCGTCGAGCATCTCCCGGTGTGCCCCCTCGGTGTGGGGGTAGAGATGCGTCAGGTAGACCCGACCGACGTCACACCCCGCGAGCGCCTCGCCGAGCTGCGTCGCCGTCGGGTGGTTGGAGACGTCTACCTCGTCGGGGAACGAGCAGTCGTGGGCCAGCACCGCCGACCCGTCCGCGAAGTTCGTCAGGCCGTCGAACGCCTCGCTATCACCGCTGAAGGTGAAGTCCCCGTGGGCGGACTCGAAGCGGTAGGCCAGACAGTCGACGGAGTGACGCGTCTCGTAGGCCGACACGTCGAAGCCCGCCACCTCGAACGCGCGCGCCCCGACTTCGCGGACGCGCAGGTCGACCCGGCCGTCGAGGTAGTCGTGGACGTCCAACAGGCCGTCGAGGAGCGCCTTCGTCCCCGACGGGCCGACGACTTCGAGGTGGTCCTCGCCCGCCAGCCACCGCGCTTTCAGGAGGGGAGGAGGTCGGCGACGTGGTCCAGGTGGTGGTGTGTGAGCAGTACGGACGACGCCGCCTCGTAGCCCGGATCGGTCTGTGACAGTCGGTGCAGGACACCCGCACCGCAGTCGACCAGCAGCGTCCGCCCGTCGGCTTCGAGCAGGACTCCGGTCTGAACGCGCTCGGCCGTCGGCATCGCGCTCCCCGTCCCCAGAAACGTCACGCGCATACGTCACCTCGGGGTGCGGGCGAGGAAATGGCTTCGGGTCGCCTGTGCGTCCGGCCGCAGGGGGAGCGGCTACCTGGCCGGCCCTCGAACCCCCGGACATGAGACGGCGACGGAGCGTGCGGTCTCTCCTCCTGTTGACGGTGCCGACGTTCGGGTTCACGCTCCTCGACAACCACGGATGGCGGCGTGGGAGAACGAGCTACGGACGCCCCCAACTCGCTGGAGGTGGTGTTGCGACCGTTCACGACGACGGGGTACGGCGAGGACGCGCCGTCGGCGACGCCACCGATCCGGCCCCCTCGAACGCGACGGTGAGTGGATCACGGACGTCGTCCCCGACGTCGAGTTCCGAGCCGACGACCGACTGCTCGTCGCCGGCACCGACGACAGCCTCGCCGCGTCCGACCGCGAGTTCGCCTGACGGCGGCACAACGCACTTCCCCTTCCGGCACCGACGATCACCTCATGACCGGACGCGGCGTCGACGCGCTTCGGAACGCGGACGTGGAGTTCGACCCCGAGGCCCAACCTATCGCCGACGCCGAGGTCCTCCACTCGCTCCAGCCCGCCGTCCGCGAGTGGTGGGTCGAGCAGTTCGGCGCGTACGTCCCCGAGAACGGCGGCTTCTTCACGCCGCCCCAGCGCGAGGCCATCCCGCTCGTCCGCGACGGGCGGAACGCCCTCGTCTGTGCGCCGACGGGGAGCGGCAAGACGCTCGCTTCCTTCACCGCCGTCGTCGACGACCTGTTCCGGCGGGAGCGAGCGGACGGCCTGGAGAACTCGGTCTACTGTCTCTACCTCTCGCCGCTGAAGTCGCTCGCCAACGACGTCCACCGGAACCTGGAGACGCCACTGGAAGCCGTCGCCGCCCGCCTCGACGAACCCACCGCCGTCCGCCACGCCATCCGCCACGGCGACACCGACGACGCCGCCCGACAGCGGATGCTCGGGGAGACGCCGCACATCCTCAACACGACGCCCGAGACGCTCGCCATCCTGCTCGACTCGCCGAAGTTTCGCGAGAAACTCCGCACCGTCGAGTACGTCGTCGTCGACGAGATACACAGCCTCGCGGCGGACAAGCGCGGCACGCACCTGTCCGTCTCGCTCGAACGACTCGAAGCGCTCGCCGACGGGTCGCCCACGCGTATCGGCTGTTCGGCCACCGTCGAACCGCTCTCGACGATGGCTGACTTCCTCGTCGGCCGCGAGACGCCCGGCGGCGACGCCCGCGACTGCGAGGTCGTCGACGCGCGGTCCGTCCGCGACTTCGACCTCCGGTTGGAGTGTCCGGCCGCCGATCTGATCGGGACCCCCGTGAAGACGTGCAGCGGCGCTTCTACGACCGCCTCGACGGACTCGTCCGCTCGCACGAGAACACGCTCGTGTTCACCAACTCCCGATCCGGCGCGGAGCGCGTCCTGCAGGCCCTCCGCGAGCGATTCGACTACGACGAGAGCGACTCCGCCTGCCACCACGGCAGCCTCTCGAAGTCGCGCCGACAGGACGTCGAGGAGCGCCTCAAGGCGGGAACGCTCGACGTGGTGACCACCTCGACGAGCCTCGAACTCGGCGTCGACATGCCCCACGTCGACCTGGTCGTGCAGGTGGGGTCGCCGAAGTCGGTGGCGTCGCTCCTCCAGCGCGTGGGTCGGGCGGGCCACCGCGTCGGCCGCACCGTCCAGGGGCGCGTGTTCGCTCTCGACGCCGACGAACTCGTCGAGTGTGCGGTGATGCTCCGGAGAGCGGCTGAAGGGTTCGTCGACCGGGTGTTCGTCCCCGAGAACGCGATGGACGTCGCCGCCCAACACGTCTACGGCATGGCCATCGAGGGGCCGCGGTCCGAAGCCGAAATCCGGGGCGTCGTCCGGCGGGCCTACCCCTACCGCGATTTCACCGACGCCGACTTCGAATCGCTGTTTCGCTACCTCACCGCCAACTACGACGGACTGGAAGCGAACAACGTCTACCCGAAGGTGTGGCGGGACGAAAACGACCCGCCGGACGGCGACCACCACTACCCCGACTTCGACGTGGGCGAACCCCTCGTCGGCAAGCGCGGCCGCCTCGCGCGCGTCATCTACATGACGAACGTCGGAACCATCCCCGATTCGTTCACCTGCGACGTGTTCGTCCGCGGGGAAGACGAGTGGGTCGGCGAACTCGACGAGGCGTATCTCGACACCTTGGACCCCGGCGACGTGTTCGCCCTCGGCGGCGACCGCTTCGCCTTTCGCTACCGCCGCGGATCGAACGTCTACGCCGACCGGACCGACGCCCGGCCGACGGTGCCGTCGTGGTTCTCCGAACGCCTCCCGCTCTCGTACGACCTGGGTCGCGAGATACTCGCCTTCCAGCGCGACCTGCTCGCCCGCCTCGACGCCGGCGGGCGGCCGGCGGTCCGCGACTGGCTTCGGGGTTCCCACTCGACGAGAACGCCGTCCGCGCCGTCGCCCGCACGTACGACCAGCAGGTGGCCTTCGCCGGCCCCGAGAGCGTCAGCACGCCCGACCGCATCGCGATCGAGGTCGAACGCGACCGGGACGCCTACCGCCGGCGATACTACGTTCACACCGTCTACGGCCGGCGGTTCAACGACGGCTTCTCGCGGCTCCTCGCGTACCACTGCGCCGGGCGGTCGAACGCCGACGTCCAGGTGGCCGTCGCGGACGAGGGGTTCGTCCTCTCGATGCCGTTGAATCGAAAGGTGGATCTCGCGGGCGTGATTCGCGGCCTCGATCCGACGGCCGCGCGCGAGGACCTGCGGGGCGCACTCGACGGGACGGACCTCCTCAAGCGCTACTTCCGCATCGACGCCACGCGCGCGCTGATGGTGCTCAAACGCTACAAGGGAACGGAGAAATCCGCCGCGAAACAGCAGGTGCAAAGCGAGATGCTCCTCTCGCTGGCGCAGGGACTCGACGACTTCGCCGTCCTCGAAGAGACCTACCGCGAGATCCTGGCGGACGAACTCCACGTCGCCCGTCTCGAAGACGTCCTCTCGGCCGTCCGGACGGGGGACATCGACGTGGTTTCGCGGACCGTCGAGACGCCGTCGCCGCGGGCGTTCGGCCTGGCGACGCTGGCCGACAGCGACGCGGTGCTGGCCGACAGCGAACAGGAACTGCTGTGTGACCTCCGCGAACGGGTAGCAGAGGCCGTCGACAAGGGCGAACGGGTCGAGGACTGACCTACTCGGGAGACACGACCAGCGTGTTCAACGCGTCCGGGACGACGAGCACGTCGCTGCCGGGGACGACGGCGTCGGCGACGGTCGGCGCGGCGTGCATCAGACACTCCTCGACCACCTCGGGATAGTCGCTGTTCGTGACGTAGACGTCGGCCATCCGGAGTGTGCGCGCGACGACGAACGCCCGTTGTGCGCCGGGTTCGTATCCTTCGCGCATCTCCTCGTAGAGCGTTTCGGCGTCCGTTGCCGTCCGCAGTCGCTCGTAGAACCGCCGTTCGCCCGTCCCCTCGCCCGCGCCTTCGGCCAGCGTCGCGGGCAGGACGATGCGGCCGCCCGCCTTCACAGGGTTCCTGTCGCCGAGTGCGAGATACGTCGCGGCGCGGGTCGTCTGGTAGAGGTTGGCGTCTTTCGGCGCGCCGACGCCCGCGACGACGGCGTCGTACTCCCGGTCGACCGGGACCGAGAGCGCTTCGCGAGCGACGGCGGTGAGGTCGGCCACCACGTCGCGCGGGCGGCCGGCGGCCGCGCCGAGGACGCCCTCGGGGCCCTTGGTGACGTTGAGACAGAAGTCGAGGCCGACCACGTCGCCCGCGCGGTCGATCGTCTCGCGGAAGGGGTTGCCGTCGATGCGACCGAGGCGGACGCCGGACCGCGACAGCATCTCCGGGCCGTGGGTGTAGCGGATCATCGACTCGCTCCCCGCGCCGATGACGACGGTCTTCGCGCCGCCCGAAAAGCCCGCGTACTGGTGCGGTTCGACCATGCCCGTCGAGAGCAGGAGGTCCGCCTCGGCGACGGCGGGGTGGGCGTCCACGTCGTGGCCGTCCACCTCGCCCATCGTCACCGTCGCCTCGGGGTCGTGATTCACCGCAAGGTCGGCGTAGTCGCCGAGGCCCTCGCGGATCTCGGCCTCCGTCATCGGGCGGTGGAGACCGAGGCCGATGACTATCCGGATGTTCTCGCGGGGGACCGGCAGGTGGTCGACGAGGACGTCCACCAACACGTCGTCCGGCGTCGCCCGCGTCACGTCGGTGACGACGACAGTCACCTCGTCGTCGGGGTCGGCGAGCGACTCGAGGTCGGGGCCGTGCGGATCGGCCATGGCGTCGACGGCGGCGGTCCGCGGGTCGACGGCCGTCCTCCCCGGCCGTTCGAGCACCGTCACGTCGCAGTCGGGGAGCGCTACCGCGACGGAACCGGTGCCCAGCGGCAGGTCCACTTCGTCCATACCGTCGGATCGTGGGACGACGCCTCAAACCTGTCGGTCGACTCACCGGCGCGCCCAGTCGAGCATCCGGGCGTAGAAGGAGTCCGACTGGAGCGCCCCGGCGTCGCCGACGAGGACGAGCGCTTTCTTGGCCCGCGTGAGGGCGACGTTCACCCGGCGGGTGTCCTCGAAGATCGGGCTCTCCAGGTCGCCGGTGGCGACGAACGAGACGACGACCACCTCCTCGCTGGACCCCTGGAAGCGGTCGACCGTGTCGACGGTCACGTCGACCCGGCGGGCGATCTCGGCCACCTGCGCGCGGAAGGGGGCGATGACGCCGACGTCGTCGGGGTCGACGCCGGCCGAAACGAACGAGTCGACGGTTTCGGCCACCCGGTCGGCCTCGACGGGGTTGGTGTTGCCCTCGCGGCGGCCGTCCGGGTCGACGAAGCTCACCGAATCGCGGAGTTCCGGCGGTAGAGCGCCGGAATCGACGCCGGGCAGGTCGGAGAGTCGCTGGGCCGCCACCTCGCCGGTGGCCGGGCGGAGTGCGCCGTCGTAGAACTCCGCCGAGGAGAAGGCCTGAATCCGCTGGGCCATGCGGTACTGCCGGTCGAGCATCACGGACGCCTCGGGGTGGGCGTCGTGGAGGCGTTCGAACAGGGAGCGCGAGAGCGTCTCGTCGCCCGACTGGACGACCGGCGGGAGTTGCTGGTGGTCGCCGACGAGGACGAACCGGTCGGCGAGGTTCACTGCCAGCAACGACCCGGGTTCGGTGAGTTGCGACGCCTCGTCGACGACGGCGACGTCGAACGACGCTTCTTTCAGCGTTCGAGAGCCGCAGGCGGCCGTCGTCGCGGCGACGACGGGCGCGTCCCGGAGTTCGGCCGCCCGGTCGTTCGGGTCGCCGCTCTTTTCCAGGCGGACGTCCTGCATGTCCGCCCGGACGCCCGTCACGGTGCCGATCCGGACGACATCCTCGAACCCCTGGTCCCGGAGGGCTTCGAGGGCGTTGTCGACGGCGCGGTTGGTAAAGGCCGACAGGAGCACTCGCTCGCCGCGGTCGACCAGCGCGCGCACGAGGCGGGCGATGGTGTAGGTCTTGCCCGTCCCCGGCGGGCCGTGGACGAGGGAGAAATCCTCGGCGTCGACGGCGCGGGCGACGGCCTCGTTCTGCGCGTCGTTGTTGTCGACGTAGATGGGATGGTCAGCGTCCCCGAACGTCGGCTCTCTGCGTCCGAACAGGACGTCCTTCCGATCCGGGTCGCCTTTCAGGACGGCGTCGTGGAGCGCCGTCAGCATCCGGTCGACGGAGAGTTCCGAGGGGTAGACGTCGAGGCGGCGGGGTTCGACGGGTTCGTCCGCGGTGACCACGACCTCCTCGCCCAACTGCTGAATGCGGACGATTTCGGCGTGGCCGGTGACCGGATCACCGTCGCTCGCCATCGCGACGTCGCCCTCGCGGAGTTTCGAGACGGCGTCGCCGGGTTTCCGGGCGCGGAGTTCCCACCGCCCGCCGTCGAGTTCGCGCCGGTCGACGGGTTCGAGATCCAGGAGCGCCCGGTCGGCGTCGGCGCGCTCCTCGGCCGACTGCTCCCAGAGTTTGCGGTACTCGTCGTGGACCGCCCGGCGTTCGCGTTCGATGGCGCGGTAGGTCCGGTCGAAATAGTCGCGTTCCTCCTCGGGAACGGCCGTCCCGATCTGTCCCGCCTTCGACTCTTGGTCGAGGCGACCGGAGACGACCATGCAGGCGTCCTGTTCGAAGCAGTATTCGCATTTGGCGTCCGCCTCGTATCCCGTCGGCACCGACGCGTCGAACTCCATCGCGGCGATTTCGTTGCGCGTGCGGACGACGAACTCCAGTAGCCCGTCACCGACGGAGAAATCCTTCGCCGGGGAGAGGTCGCCCGTCTCCTCGCTCCGGTCGAGGGTCTTGTTTTTCGTGTAGAGGAGCGTCCCCGTGTCGGCGGGGACGCCCCGTTCGTCGAGCATCAACGCGTAGGCCGCCGCCTGGATCTTGTCCTGGAACCGCGGGTCGCGTTTCGTGTTCTTGCCCGTCTTGAGTTCGACCGGCGTCCCGCGGCGGAGGGCGTCCGCCCGGCCCTTGATGCCGAAGGTGGGCGAGATGAGCGTCTGCTCCGAGCGCCAACTGTCCTCGTCGGTGAGCGTCCCCTGCGAGAGCCACCCCTCGATCGCGGCGGCGTTCCGCCGCACCTCGTTTTCGACTTCGTCCGCTTCGTAGCCGAGCAACCCGAGTTCCAGCGCCGACCCGGAGACGCGTTCCTCGACGGCGTCCTCTAGGTCCCGGCCGCGGAGCAGGTCGCCGAACACCTCGTGGACGATGGTCCCTTTGACGACGGGGTAAGCGAGGGGAACGCCCGAGAGTTTGTTCAGGTAGTACATCCGGGGACACTGCACCCACGAGCGGACGTCCGTCACGTCGACGAGGAAGTCGGGTTCGAGCACGACGTGGGAGTCGCCGCTCGTCGCGTACCCCGACTCGCCGTCGAACGTCGTCTCCTCGACGTCGGTGACGAGCAGTTCCATCCCCGGTTCGGCGTGGTCGGCCGTGTGTGTCCACTTCCCCCAGAGCGTCACCGTCGTCGCGTCGTCGGCCCCGCGGTCCGGTCGGATCACGATTTCGACGAGTTCGCGGTCGCCGTAGCGCGTACTGACCGTCTTCGGGTCGCGGACTTCGAGTATCGGACCCCGAACGTTCACGCTACCGCCTCGTCGTCCGCGGCGAAAAACGCTGTCGGTCGGGTCACTACGTGTCGATCAGGTCACTCCTCGTCGTGACGGAGGTCGCGCAACCGTTCGACGGCGTCGTCGGCGTCCGATATCGACGTCGTCTTCTGGCCGACTGGCTCGGCCGCCTCCGTCTCAGCGGATTCGTCGCCCGCCGAGTCGTAGACGTCGCCCGCGTCGTCTGCGGGAGCGATCTCCGAGGAGTGACAGAGCGGGCAGTGATCGTCCGGCGTCTCCACGCCGGTTCCACAGACCGTACACCGATAGGCGTAGTCGGTCGGGGACGGTTCGGCGTCGTCGGCCGCTGTGCCGTCGGTTGCTGTACCATCGGTCACCGAGTCGTCAGTCGTCGCCGCGTCATCGGTCTCCGATCCCGCCGCCGCGTCCGTAGCGCCGTCCCCGTCCGCCGTCGCCTGGTCCGCGACCGTCGTCTCCTCGGCCGGCACTCGCACCGTCTGCGGACCGCCTTCGAGTTCGAACGGCGAGTCCGCCGCGCCGTCGGCGTCGTCGGCGCTCGGGGTCTCCCGTCTGACCGTCTCGGTCGTCGGCGTCGCCTCCGCGTTCGCTATCGCTTTCTCCAGCGCCTCCGCGGTCACCTCCGCCGTCGATTCCGGCGTTTCATCACCTGCCGACGTCGATTCCGGCGTCGCACCGCCTGTCGTCGATTTCGCCGTTTCTCCGTCCGGTTCGTCGTCCGACTCCCCCGCCCCGAACAGCGATCCGATCCACGCGCGGACGCGGCCCAGCGGTCCAGTCATCGGTAGTGTTCGAAGAGGAGGGCCTTCACGTCGTCTTTGGTTCGGACGTGTTCGGTGGACCCGTCGGGGAGTTCGACCGCGTAGCGTTCGTCGGCGGCCGACGACTCCTCCCACTTGTCGTCGTGGGTGTTCAGGAGACTCAACATCGCGTCGAGCATCGAGTCGTCGCCGGCGGCGCTCTCGCTCGCCGTTTCGGTCTCCGTCCCCGTCGACGTGATCGCATCGTCGGCCGACGCGGACGGTTCGGCGGTCGCGGCGTCGTCCGCCTCGGGGTCGTCGACGACGCGCGCGACGGCTTCGCCGCCTTCGTCCGCTTTGCCGCCCTCGTCCGTTTCGTCGGCCGTCGACGCCGCGGCCGTCGCCTCGTCGTCCCCTGCACCGGCGTCCGAGGCGTCGTCCCCGTCGTGCTGGTCGAGGAGATACTCGACGGCGTCTTTCGGGCGGACGTGCCCGTACTTGCCGACGACGTCCCGGGCGAGGTCCTCCTGGAGGGCGCGGAGTCGGTCACGCTGCTCCGGCGTAATCTCGATTTCGGGCATCCCTGTCCGATGGATTCGACCCCGCGAATATGAATGTGGGCGTCGCGGCCACGTCGCCGCAGACGGTGACCGTTAGACTCACTTCGATCGACGTCCAACGGCCGCGTATGCGGATCCGAGACTGGCAGGACATCCTCGAAGACGTGACGGAGCGCGATTCCGACCGCGACGGCTGGCGCGCCGTCGCCGGACAGCGACGGGACGGCGTCGGCGAGGACCTCTACCTGGGCCATCCGTCGGTCGGCCTCTACCAGCTCAAGACGTACGCGAAAAACCCCTACGAGGTCCGCGGCGTCGGCGCGCGGGTCGCCCGAAAGATCGACGACAGCATCGATCCGTTGCTCCCAGACGTCGACCACGAGGGGCGGTTCGCGGTCCAGACGCCCCCGAGGACGAGGACGACGCCGAGGAGGCGGCCAGACGCCTCGAAGAGACGGTTCGCGTCCACGCCGAGACGCCGACGACGCCCGACGACTTCTTCGCGGACGTGATGGACGCCCTCGACAGCCCGGCGTTCGGGCCGATGGCGTTCGAGTTCGCCGACCGACCCGACGAACTCGACGACCTCGTCGAGGAGTTCGACGAGGCCGAACGGCTGCTGACCGAGGAACTCGACGCCCTCGTCGAGGAGGACGACGTGGGACGCGGTTTCTACTGAATTTATTATCGGCGGGCGTCTCCTCGCCTCCATGAGCGCCGAAGCGACCGTTCGAGACTACTACGAGGCACTCCGTCGGGGGAACCGCTCTACCCCTACTTCGCGGAGCGCCCCGACGTCGTGAAATACGGCGTCGGCGAACGACTCGTGGGCTACGACGAGATCGCCGAGGGTCTGCGCGACCAGACCCGAACGACGACGGACTGGCGCGTCGAGAGTTCGACCCTCCGCGTGACCGAACGCGACGCGTTCGCTTGGTTCTCGGATGCGGTGTCCATGCGCTGGACGGACGTCGAGACGGACCGCGAGCGCGACTTCGAGACGCGGTGGAGCGGGACGCTCGAACGGCGCGGCGACGACGAGTGGCAGTTCGTGGGGCTGCACGTCAGCACCCCCGTCGAAGGGTGATGGTCGGCCCGAGTCTCACCGACGACGAGCGACGCGTCGCCAACCTCCGTCTGCGAGTCGTCTTCGTCCTCCTCGTCGGCGTCTCGGCGGGCCTCGTCGCGTTCGGCGGCGGGGCGACGGCGGTCCAGGCCGGCGGTGCCGCTCTCGCCGGCCTCGTCGTCGGCGGCGTGTTGCTCTGGTTCCTCGTCCGAACGGGTCGACAGATTCGCGCGCCCCGCTAGCTCACGCCGACACCCGCGCCAGCCACCGCTCCGGCGCGTCGAGTTCCGCGTCGGTCGGGAGGTTCTCCGGCTGCTCCCAGACGGCGCTCGCGGCGGCGAGGCCGCGTTCGTCGGCGACGTGCCGGAAGAAGGCCGCGCCGCGTTCGTACTGCCGGCGCTTCAGACCCAATCCCAGCAGTCGTCGGACGAGCCGCGCGAGCGGCCCCCGCCCTGCCTGCGCGCGTCGAGTTTCTCCCGCAGATCGCGGTACTCCTCGTCGAACGCGCGGTCCATCAGCAGTTCGGCGTACCCCTCGACGGCGGTCATGGCCGCGTCGAGTTCTTCGAACGCCTCTCGATCCAGGCCGCCCGTCGCGAGGGCCTCGACGCCGCGTTTCATCCGGGATTCGATATAGCCGGAGAGCCACGGGGCCGCGCCGAACTCCGCGGCGTGGGCGACTTCGTGGAAGGCGATCCACCGCCGGAAGCGAGGGAGCGCGACGCCGAGGCTGTCGGCGACGCGGACGATGTTCGGGTGGACGAAATAGAGGCTGTGTTCGTCGGCGTCGTCGCCGTCGGCCAGCAAGAGGGGGTCGTACTGTCCGAGGACGTGCCGACCGAGGAAGGCGAGGAGAAACGCCATCGATCCGGTGTTGATAACGCGCGCCGCCTCGGGGAACGCCGACTCCCCGTGTCGTTCGATGGGGCGCATGACGCGTTCGAACGTCGTCACGTTCGTCTCGATCCAGTGGTGGCGGTTCTGGATCTCGACGACGCGGGGCAGGTCGAATCGGACGTCTCCGACCGTCTGGAGGCGTTCGCGGGCGTCGCGGACGTCGGACGCGTACGCGTCCCGGTCGGCGGCCGACAGGTCGAGCGTTCCCGGTCGGGTGCTCGCTTTGGCCGCCTCGGCGACGGCGTCCCAGCCGACGGTCCCGTCGCCAGACGCGTCCGTCACCGCCCGGACGCTCCGAAACAGATTCATGGGGTACTGTCGGACGCGGCGGGACAAAACGCTTCGGCCACACCAGTGTTTTGTCCCCCGGGCGCGACGGCCGTGGCATGGGTTCACCCACCATCGATCACGTCGCGTTCGCGTGGGACGACTTGGACGACGTCCGCACGGCCGCAGAGGACGTCGGGTTACCGACGGACTACGGCGGGGAGCACGGCCATCGGCCCGCGCACAATGCGCTCACCGGCTTTCCCGACGGGTCGTATCTCGAACTCCTCGCGCCGACGCCGGGAACGGACCCGCGGGACGCGGGCTACTGGAAACAGCATTTCGCCGACCGGGCCGGGCCGTGTGCGTGGTGCGTCGAGGCGGACGACGTCGCCGACGCGGCGAAGGCGGCCATCGACGCTGGCTTCCGCGTAGACGGCCCGCGCTACGCCCAGCGCGACCGGCCCGACGGAGCGAAAGTCGAGTGGGACGTCGCCTTCCAGGACGGCACCGCTGGTCCCCTCCCGTTCGCCATAACCGACCGAACGCCTCGCTCGTATCGCATCGAACCGACCGATGGAACGGACGTCCTCACGGGCGTCTCCGAAGTGGTCCTCCTCGTCGACGACGTCGAGTCGGCCGCCTCGACGTTCGGCCGCCGGTATCGGTTCCCGACGCCCGTCGCCGTCGAGACGCCGTTCGAAGGGGCGGCTGCGACGGTGCCCGGCCAACCCGTGACGTTCGTCGCTCCCGACGGCGGCGACCTCGCTGACCGACTCGACGCCGTCGGTGCCGGGCCGTGTGCCTACCTGCTCGGGACGCCCGACTTCGACCGGGCGGCGACGGCGCTGTCGCTCACCGACCCCGAGACGTGGGGCGACGGCCGAGTCGCGTGGCTGGACGCGGGGCCGTTCCGGGGAACGCTCGGCGTCTACTGCGACTGATCGCGGGAGAAATCGAAACGAAACGACCCGACTAAATCTCGGCCTCGAAGTCTTCGAGGGCGTAGGCGGGTTCCGCGCCGCGGCGGTCGAGCGTCTCGTTGGCGAGCAGCCAGTAGACGACCGACAGGGCGCGTCGACCCTTGTTGTTCGTCGGGATGACGAGGTCGACGTTGCTGACCTGGTTGTTCGAGTCGCACATGGCGATGACGGGGATGCCGACCGTGATGGCCTCCTTGACCGCCTGCGAGTCGCCGATGGGGTCGGTCACGACGACCACGTCGGGTTCGATGTAGCCGGCGTAGTCGGGGTTCGTGAGCGTCCCCGGGATGAATCGCCCAGTGCGGGCGCGCGCGCCGATGGCGTCGGCGAACTTCTCGGCCGGATAGCGGCCGTACTGCCGGGAGGAGGTCACGAGGACCTGCTCGGGCGAGTAGTTCGCGAGGAAGTCGGCGGCGACGCGGATGCGCTTGTCCGTCTGGCTCACGTCGAGGACGTAGAGGCCGTCGTCGCGGACGCGGTGGATGAACCGCTCCATGTCTTCGGTCTTCTGCTGGGTCCCGATGTGGACCCCGGCGGCCAGGTAATCCTCGACGGGGATGAGGAGGTCGGCCTCCTCGTCGGGCATGACGTCCTCGTCGAAGGGCGTCGCTGCCTCCTCTGGCGCTTCTTCTGGTTCGGCCTCGGCGGCCTCGGTGGCCTCCTCGGCGACTGTTTCCGGCTGTTCGGCCTCGGCTTCGGGTTCGGCGTCCGGTTCGGCCTCGGTGGCCTCCTCGGCGTCGACACCCTCGTCCGCGGCTTCGAGTTCGTTATCGTTTTCCGTCATACTGCGTCCTCCGCGATGCGGATGAGTTCGTTGAGTTTGGCAGTTCGCTCGCCGCCGACCGCCCCCGTCTTGATGAACGGGGCGTCGGTCGCCACGGCGAGGTGTGCGATGGTCGCGTCTTCGGTTTCGCCCGAGCGGTGGGAGACGACCGCGTCGTAGCCGTTTCGGGACGCCAACTCGACCGCGTCGAACGCGTCCGAGAGCGTGCCGATCTGGTTCGGTTTGACGAGGATGGCGTTTGCCGCCCCCGCGTCGAGTCCGCGCTGGAGACGCTCCGTGTTCGTCACGAACAGATCGTCGCCGCAGACGACCGTCCGGTCGCCGACGCGGTCGGTCAGGTCGGCGTAGCCGTCGAAGTCGTTCTCGTCGAGGGTCCTCGACGTACGCCAGGTCGTGGTCGTCGACCAGCGTGGCCATATACTCGACCTGTTCGTCCGGCGTCCGTTCCTCGTCCGCGTAGCGGTAGACGCCGTCGTCGGCGTCGTAGAGTTCGGCGGCCGCGACGTCGAGACCGAGACGGATTTCGAAGCCGACGTCGGCTTCGACTTCGTCGGCGGCCTCGGCCATCAGTTCGAACGCGGTAGCGTCGTCGATGGGGGTGCCCACGCACCCTCGTCGCCTTTGTTCGCGGCCGTGCCGCGTTCGTCGAGCAGGTCACCGACCGCCTCGTGGACGGCGGCGTTGGCGAAGACGGCCTCCGACACGTTCGGCGCGCCGACGGGGACGGCGTGGAACTCCTGGATGTCGGTGGCGTCTTTCGCGTGTTCCCCGCCGCCGATGACGTTCCCCAGCGGAACGGGGAAGTTCTCGCCCCGGAACGCCCCGCCGAGATGCTGATACAGCGGTGCGCCGAGGACGTCGGCACCGGCCTTCGCGGCGGCCATCGAGATGGCGACGGCGCTGTTCGCGCCGAGTTTCGAGAAGTCGTCGGTGCCGTCGGCTCCGCGGAGCGCCTCGTCGACCTCGCGCTGATTGCCCGCGTGTACCTCGTCGACGAGACGGGGGACGGCGAGGCGTCGCGCGGCGGCGATGGCCTCGCTCGGCGGGAGTTCGATGGCCTCGTACTCGCCGGTCGAGGCACCGCTTGGCGCGGCCGCCCGCCCGAAGCCGCCGGATTCGGTCAGCACGTCGGCCTCGACGGTCGCGTTCCCACGGGAATCGAGGATGCGACGCAACGAGACGGACGCGATGCGCGTCATTTCTCCTCCCGGTTCACCGTAAAGGGCAACACGCCGGCGTCGTACTCCTCGGCGGCGATGAGGATCGGTTTGGTCTGCTCCGTCTCCACCAGCACCGGTGCGCCGTACGACACCTGCAGCGCTCGCGCCCCGAGGATGCGCGCCTTCTCGTACCGGTTGTAGCGTTGTTTCGTCGTCATTGGTACGGGGAGACCACGTCGACCAGGTCCTTATGCGAGACGAGCATCCGCCGACAGCAGTGTCTGTCGACGCCCAGGTCGTCGAGGACCTCGGCGGGGTCTTCGCCCTCCGCGGAACGGGCCTTGAATTCCTCCCAGTGTTCTCCGACGACGTTGCCGCACGTGAAACACCGGACCGGTATCATCATGGTCTGCTCACCTCAGCGGTAGGATTTCTGGTAACGGGCCCGCGCACCGGGACCGCCCCACTTTTTCGGTTCGGACTGCCGGACGTCGTTGACCAGCAGCGACCGGTCGAACTCCATGAACGCGTCGCGGAGTTCGGCGTCGTTGAGATGCTGCACCAGTCCGCGGGAGATGGCCGTCCGGACGGCGTCGGCCTGACCGCTGAACCCGCCGCCGTTGACGGTGACGTCGATGTCGACCTCCGAGCGGAGGTCCTCACCGGCGATGCGGAAGGGTTCGAGCATCTTCAGGCGCGCCGTCTCCGGCTCGACCAGCTCCACGGGTCGGGAGTTGATTCGCACGCGACCCTCGCCGTCGCGAACCGTCGCGCGGGCGATGGCCGTCTTCTTCTTGCCGCTCGTGTTCGTTACCATGTGACGTTAGCACCCAGATTCTCGGAGACGTCTCCGAGGGAGACGAACTTGATGTTCGACAGGCGGTCCAGCGACGTGCCTTCGAGCACCTCCCCGTCTTCGTCGAACGGGTTGCCGACGTAGACGCGGATGTTCTCGAACGCCTCGCGGCCGCGCTGTTTCTTGTGTGGGACCATCCCGCGAATCGCGCGCTTGAAGATGCGGTCCGGACGCTTGGGGTAGTAGGGTCCGCGGTCCGAGCCGAGCTCCGCGCGCTTGCGGTAGGTCGACATCGTCGCTTCCTCGTTGCCCGTGATGACCGCCGCCTCGGCGTTCACGACAGCGACGCGTTCGCCGTCGAGTGCGCGCTGGGCCACCTCGCTGGCGACCCGGCCCATGATGCAGTCGCGCGCATCGACGACCACGTCGGCGTCGAATTCGGCGAGATTCATCGGATCACCCGGACGTTCGATCCGTCGGGATTCTGTTCGGCTAGCTGTTCGAGGCCCACGGTGTCACCGACCTGTTCGATCTTCTTCCGGGCCGTCGTGGAGAAATCCACGGCGGCGACGGTGACGTTCTTCTGGAGCACACCGCTCCCCAGCACCTTGCCGGGGACGACCACGGTTTCGTCTTCCCGGGCGTATCGTTCGATACGCCCGAGGTTGACTTCCGCGTGTGTGCGCCGGGGCTTTTCGAGGCGGTCCGCGACGTCCTGCCAGACGCCGGACCCGGACTCGCGGGAGACCGCCTTCAACTCGGCGATGAGACTCTGTAGTCTCGGGTTCGTCTTACTCATAATCTACCTCCTGTAACGGGAAAAATCGACGCGTGGCGACCAGCGGTCGCTCGCCGTCGAGAATCGAAGAGAAGTGCAGGGAGCAGGATTTGAACCTGCGGACTCCTACGAGACAGCGCCCTGAACGCTGCGCCGTTGGCCAGACTTGGCTATCCCTGCACGCATATCGCAGTATCCCGCCCCCACTCAAACCACTTTCGGTCCGCCCGTCCGGCTGGCGGCGCGCGGCGTCACCTCGAATCCGGCGGCGCGCGGCACCGTCCCAGCGGCGACTGGCGTCGCTCTCGGGACGAGCGGACGACCGGTTGGTGGGGGCGGATATCATCTTACACTGCGACCTTCTCTTCCAGTTCTGCCGCGCGGTCACCGATGGAGTCGGCGGCGCGCAGGACCAGTTCCTCTGCGGTGACCGACCCGTCCGTCTCCACGTGGAAGACGAACGCGCCGGGCACGTCGTGTACCTCGACCTCTTTGCCGGGGTAGCGTTCCGTGAGGTCGTTGTCGAACTCGTCGGTCAAGACGAGTTCGTCGTCCTCCGTCTCGATGACCCCGCGGAGGATGTTCGACTCCTGTTCGTCGAACTCGCCGGCGTCGCCGACGACGTCGACTCGCTGGAGATGCCGGTAGCCGACGGCCACGCCGCCCTGGTGTTTGGCGTGTTCGCGGCCGCGGTCGAGCACCGCGTCCGCTTCGAGTTCGAGCCGCTGTCCCTCTTTCAACTCGATGATGGGGATGTTCTCGTCGGCGGGCTGGACCAGGTCGTCGGACGATCGAAGATCGCCCGAGTAGGCGGTCGCGGGCCCCTCGACGTCGAGCGCCAGCGTGGCCGTCTCGCCCGTCTCGTAGTCGTCGAGCGGCGTCGTCAGGGCACCAGCCCCAGCCGGAGGCCGATCATCTCGTCGAACATCACCGACGAGTTCTCGACGAACCGGACGGTGTCGATGGACATCGTCGGCACGTCGGCGATCATCGCCCGGCGGATGCCGTTCGCGAACGCGGGCGTCAGCCCGCGGACGACGAACCGGGCGTTCCTGTCGTCGCGTTCGATGAACTCGACCTCGAAGTCGGATGCCATGGTTATAGTCGGCTGTTCTTCGGCGCTCTGGTGCCGTCGTGCGGGATGGGCGTGACGTCCTCGATGCGGCCGATTTCGAGGCCGGCGCGAGCCAGCGCTCGGATCGTCGCCTGTGCGCCCGGTCCCGGGCTCTTGTTCTGGTTGCCGCCCGGGCCGCGCACGCGAACGTGGACGCCCTCGACGCCGGCGGCCAGCACTTCTTCGGCCACCTTCTCGGCCATCTGCATCGCGGCGTACGGCGACGCCTCGTCGCGGTTCTGTTTCACGACCGCACCGCCGCTCGATTTGGCGATCGTCTCCGCGCCCGTCTGGTCGGTGACCGTGATGAGCGTGTTGTTGAACGACGCGTGGACGTGGGCGATGCCCCACTTGCCGCCTTCGGCTTCACTCATTGTTGACCCTCCGCGCGTTCGGGGTGGAGTTCGTCCGCCAGCGGACTGGTCTCGTCGAAGGCGACGGAGTCTTCCTCGTCGACTCCGACCTTCCGCGACGGCGTCTGGACGCGCGCACCGTCGACGGTGACGTGACCGTGGGTGATGAACTGCCGCGCTTGCTGTGGCGTGTGTGCGAGGCCCTGTCGGTAGGCGACGGTCTGGAGACGACGCTCCAGGATGTCCGTCACTTCGAGCGACAGCACGGTGCTGATGTCGTCGCTCTCCGAGAGGATGCCGAGCCGGCGCAGGCGAGCGATGAAGTCCGCGCCCGCTCGCTGGGCGATTTCGACGTCGCCCTGGGCGTCGCCGAGGAGGCGTCGGGCCTCGCGGCGAATCGAACGCAGTTCCGACTGGGCGCGCCAGAGTTCCTCCTTGTTCTTGAGGCCGTAGCGGCCGAGGAGGTCCGCCTCCTGGGCGATGCGCTCACCCTGATAGGGGTGATTCGGTGTCTCGTAGAATTTGGTGTTCTTTCCGGTCGTCATTCTTCTTCAGCAGCCTCCTCGGCGGCCTGCTCTTTGATGGCCTCGACGTTGACGCCGATGGTGCCTTCGGAGCGACCGGTGGATTTGGTCCGCTGACCGCGCACCTTCTGGCCGCGCTTGTGGCGCACGCCCTTGTAGGAGCTGATCATCTTCATCCGGTTGATGTCCTGCTGGCGCGTCTGGCTGAGGTCGTTGCCGGTGATGTGGTCCGTCTCGCCCGAGAAGAAATCGTCTCGGCGGTTGACGAGCCACTCCGGCACTTCGTCGGCGTACTCCTCGACGGCCGCGACGACGCGTTCGATTTCGTCGTCCTCGAGGCGGCCGAACGTGGCCTTCCGGTTGACCTCGGCCGCTTCGGCGATGATTCTCGCCGTGCGCTGACCGATACCGTTCATGTCTGTCAGGCTTCGCTCTACGCTCTTCGTCCCATCGAGGTCCGTCTGCTCGATGCGGACGAAATACCGGAGGTCTTCGTCCTCCTCCGTAGAGCCGTCCTGTGGTTCTTCTGCACTCATGGATAGTGTATGTGCGAGCGTTGCGGCGGGGATTCGAACCCCGGGGGCTTACGCCACTGAGTTAGCAACCCAGCGCCTTGGGCCAGGCTTGGCTACCGCAACACCGTGTTCGTATCGTCGCCCTCTCGGACTCGGGACGTTCGCCCCTACAGCGTATTGCAACAGAATCAACTCGGGTTGGCTACTTAAACATCACGAAAGCGCCGACGGGTGCAACACCGCCTCACACCGGGTCGTGAGACCGGTTAGCCGTCCGATGCCCGCTGCGACGGCGTCGGCGGCGGTGGCGCCTCTTTGCGTTCGTCGCGCGGTGCCGGCGCGCACGACGAGTGACCGCCGCTTCAGGCCCCGATGTACTCCTCGTTTATCTCCCACTCGCCGTCGCCGTTCTCGACCATGTACTCGCCGTAGTAGGGGACGCGATTCGCGACCGTCTCGCGGAACGTCTCGCGTATCTCCTCGCGCGTCATCTCGCCCATCGACCGCAGGTCGTCGTTGCGGTTGAGACAGCCCTTGAGGTAACCCTCGTGGGTGACGCGCACCCGGTGGCAGTTCGCACAGAACGTCGGGTTCTCCACGGGGTCGACGATCTCGACCATCCCGTCCTCGCCGCTCTCGGACCCGCCCACCCAGTAGCGCTTCCGGTCGTGCATCTCCCGGTGTTCCACCCGATCGGCGATGTCTTCGAGCCAGTCGTGGACCCGCCCGATGTCGATGTTCCACTCGGGCTTGCCCGTCAGCTCGGGCATGTACTCGATGAGCTGCAACTGGAGGCCGTCGTTCTCGGCGACGTGGTCGACCATCCCCTCGACGTAGCCGGCGGTGTGTTCGAAGACGACCATGTTGAGCTTCACCGGTGCGAGCCCGGCGTCGAGGGCCGCCTCTACGCCCTCCATCACGCGGTCGTACGCCCCGGCTTTCGTGATCTCGGCGAACGCCTCCCGGTCGAGAGCGTCCTGTGAGACGTTCACCCGCTCGAGGCCGGCCGCTTTCAGATCCGCCGCACGACCCGGCAGGTAGGTGCCGTTGGTCGTCATCGACACCTCCATCGAGTCGGGCGTCCGGCGGATGATCTCCTCTAAGTCGTCCCGGAGCATCGGCTCGCCGCCGGTGAACTTCACGCTGTCGACGTCGAACTCCTCGGCGACCTCGAGAAAGCGGACGACGTCGTCCGTACTCATCTCGTCGTCCTGTGGCTCCATCGGACCGCGCGTGTCGCCGAGCCCCTCGTTGTGGCAGTAGACGCAGTCGAAGTTACACCGGTCGGTGAGAGAGACACGAACACCGGTTACCTCTCGACCGAAGTCGTCCGCTAACATCGTAGATGAGTCTACGTGCCGCGACGCATAAATCGGCAGGCCGATTCGAGCGCGACGTAACCGGACGTGGTTACGCGCCGGCGTCGCCGTCGGTGATTCCGCCGCCGGCGGCCGGGACAAAACCCTTATCCGCCGCTCTCCCGGAGTGATCCCATGGACGAAGCCGAGGTTCGCAGCCTTCTCGGGGAGATCTCGGATCCCGCACTCGGCGACGACATCGTCTCGCTCGGACTCGTCAACGCCGTCGAGGTGGACGGGGACGTCGCCCGCGTCTCGCTGGCCCTCGGTGCGCCCTACGCGCCGGACGAGACGGCGATCGCAGACCGGGTTCGCGAGACGCTCGCCGCCGAAGGCCTGGAGGTAGAGCTGTCCGCAAGCGTCCCCTCGTCGCTCTCGCGGGACGAACAGGTGTTGCCCGACGTGAAAAACATCGTCGCCGTCGCCTCGGGGAAAGGCGGCGTCGGCAAATCCACCGTCGCCGTCAACCTCGCGGCCGGCCTCTCGAAACTCGGCGCGCGCGTCGGCCTGTTCGACGCCGACGTCTACGGGCCGAACGTGCCGCGGATGCTCGACGCCGACGACCACCCGCGCGCCACCGAGGACGAGACCATCGTCCCGCCGGAGCAGTACGGCATGAAACTCATCAGCATGGCGTTCATGGTCGGCGAGGACGACCCGGTCATCTGGCGCGGACCCATGGTCCACAAGGTGCTCACGCAACTCGTCGAGGACGTCGCGTGGGGGTCGCTCGACTACATGGTCGTCGACCTACCGCCGGGCACCGGCGACACGCAGTTGACGCTCCTCCAGACGCTGCCGATCACCGGGGCGGTCGTCGTCACGACGCCCCAGCAGGTGGCGCTCGACGACGCCAACAAGGGGCTCCGAATGTTCGGCAAACACGACACCAACGTCCTCGGCATCGTCGAGAACATGAGCACGTTCGTCTGTCCCGACTGCGGGAACGACCACGACATCTTCGGCTCCGGCGGCGGCGCGGCCTTCGCCGAGCAGAACGACCTGCCCTTCCTGGGGAACATCCCTCTCGACCCCGCGGTCCGGACCGGCGGCGACGAGGGGAAACCCATCGTCCTCGACGACGACTCGGACACCGCCGACGCCTTCCGCGTCCTGACCGAGAACGTCGCAAACAACGTCGGCGTCGTCAACCGCCGCCGCGCACGACGGCGTTCCTGAACGCCACCGCTTTTGTATCGTCAGGACTAGCCACGTCTGTGGACCCGAATCAGGACCGCCTCGACAACCCGTTCGGCATGGACGAAGACTGCGCCAACTGTCCGGCGCTCCGTGACTCCCGGTCGACGGTCGTCCACGGCTACGGCGACGTGACCGCCGAGTTCCTGTTCGTCGGCGAGCGACCGGGGACGGGTGCCGACCGGACCGGCGTCCCCTTCACCGGCGACGAGGCGGGCGAGCGCTTCCAGCGCGTCCTCTCGGAACTCGGCTTCTCGGTGTCGCCGCCGGCGGCCGACGAACCCGAACTCCGGAACGCCTACCTGACGTATCTCGCCCGGTGTCACCACCCCGACCGCGCCCCGACCGACGAGGAGGTCGGCAACTGCGAACCCTACCTCACCGCCGACGTGCGGATGATAAACCCCGAGATCATCGTCCCGATCGGACAGCGGCCGCTCGAAGAGCTGGCCTTCGAGTACACCACGCGCGACCCGTCGTCGTTCGACGTTCGCGAGGAACACGCGACGACCATCCGCGGGCGCGGGTTCGAGTTGATTCCCATGGTCGCGCTCGACGACCAGACGGACGCACAGACGGCGGCGTTCGTCGATCACGTTTCCGAGTCGGTGTTCGGACGGGATTACCGCCAGACGAAGGGCCGCCGGAGTCGATGAGCGCCGCCCGTCGCACGCGAGTCGACACCGGCGACTTCAAGGGCCGCGACGGCGACACGCGGATATGACCGTCGTCGCCGTTCTCGCCGACCCCCGCGCGAGGGACTCGTCCTGCCGGCCCTCGCCGAGACGAGTCCGCTCACGGAGTCCGAGGCCGCGGAGTGTTACGCCGCGATGCTCAAAGACGTCCTCGTCGCCGTCGAGCGCTCGGGCGGGGATCTCCTCGTGAACTACCGGCCGGACGACCTGCTCCCCGAGGAGTACGTCACCGACACCAGCGCCGAGGCGGAACTGCGCGCGCTCGCCGCGTCCGCGCTCGACGACGTCTCCGAGGCGCGATTCGAACCACAGGTCGGTTCGACGTTCTCCGCCCGCGCCGGCAACACCGTGACCCACCTCCTCCGCGAGGAGGGGTGACGTCGGCGGCCGCCGTCCGGGGAACGCGCCGTTTCTCGCGCGGACCATCGTCGACAGCGCGGCGATGAAACTGCGACGCTCCCCCGTCGTCCTCGGGCCGTCGACGGACGGCCGGGTCTACTACGCGGCCTTCACCGAGCCGGTGGACTTCGAGAACGCCTACCACGACCCGGCCGTCGAGACGCTGACCGACCGCGGACGCGACGCCGGCCACGAGGTGGATTACATTCCCATGACGCCGGTCGTCGAACGCGGCGAAGACCTGTTGACCGCGCTCCCGTTCCTCTCTGCGCGACTCGCCGCCGAACGCATCGTCCCCGCGTACACCGCGGCGTTCGTCGACGAACTCGGTCTCCACGTCGTCGGCGACGAGCGCCGGGTGGCGAGAGCGGACTGACCCCGTCGGAGATTCGCTAACCGACACGCCTTTTTCGCCCGCCCTCGAAGCGCTGGCCGTGGTGGGATGGCGGAGTGGACTAACGCGCCTGCCTTGAGAGCAGGTGGCCTTCCGGCCTCCTGGGTTCAAATCCCAGTCCCACCGTTCGTTCCGTCCCCTCCGGGGCGCTCGCACACCACCGACTGCCGGTCGATTCCGTCAGTTTTATTGTGAAACTGTCATAACTGACCGACTACCCATGCCCTGAATGCATGGGTCTTCCGTGAGGTAGCCCTCCCCCTCCTCACGTCCCCCTTTTCGCCCCCTCGCCGCCGGAGCCGGTGCTCCGCTTCCTTCGGCGTTCCGTAACGGCTTTCATACCCCCGTCCGACCCACGCGTATGGACTGGCCACACGACCCGGACGGTGAGAAAGGGAGCGAGGGCAGGCGCAAGTACGGCCACGCCATCGTCGCCAAGAAGATCGACGAGGAGGAGGACTTTCCGCTCTCCAAATCCGAGTTCGTCGACGAGTACGGCGACGACCCTGTCCGCATCGACCACGAGACGGTGGTGTCGCTCCGCGAGATCTTCGAGAACGTCGAAGGCGAGGAGTTCGAGGACTTCGTCGAACTCCACCAGGCCCTGGGTCGGGCCATGCGCGAGGCTGGCTACTGGTTCTACGAAGGCCCGGAAAAATTCGTCGAGAGCGCCTAAACCCGTCCGTTTGTCGCCGAATACGGGTGTCTCTCGTGGTGTCTGCGGACGTGCGGGTGATTTAAACATCCCTTCGTTCCGTGAAATTTATCTCCGCAAGCGCGCATCGCCGCCGAAAAGCGTTCGCCCCGGGCGTGCGTAGGGACGTCCGCCGATGGAGATAACGACGCCCGACGCCGCCGACGTGAACGCGATCGCAGACCTGTGGGTCGAACTGGCGCGCGACCAGCGAGCGCACGGATCGACGCTCCGCCCGACGGCCAACCGCGCCGCCGTCCGCGAGGAGATCGCTCGGCACGTCGTCACCGACGGCATCCGCGTCGCCGCCGACGCCGAACTCGTCGGGTTCGTCACCTTTCGCCTCGAACCCGGCCGCTACCAGCAGTCCGTGACCCCTGGCGTCGTGAGCAACCTCTACGTGCGCCCCGCGGCGCGGAACGACGGCGTCGGCGCGGCGTTGCTCTCGGCGGCCGAGACCGCACTCGCCGACGCCGGAGCGGATGTCGTCACGCTCGAAGCGATGGCCGACAACGACGACGCCCGGCGGTTCTACGATCGGCACGGCTACTCGCCCCACCGCGTCGAACTCCGGAAATCGCTCGAAAGCGATACACACTCAAAGGAGGACGGGTAAGGCCGAACTGCGCCAGGGGAGCATGGGCGGTTCATGCACTCGACTTGTAATCGAGATTTCGTGGGTTCGAATCCCACCCTGGCTATCGACTCCCCGTTCACGATCCCTGGTCGAGGGACCGTTCGCCGGGACGTCTCTTCGACGACCGGATCGAGACGCTCCGTGACGAAATCCAGTAAGTGCTCGGCGTGTGCGATCCTCTGCCGGGGCGATTCCCGCTGTGCCGTTTCACCGAGAAGGTAAAGCGGGCTTCTCACCGAACCAAATTAACTATGTCTCTCGATACAGTCAACACGACCGACGGTCATGAAACTCGCTACAATCGGTGTCGGCAACGCCGGAAGTAAGGTCGTAGATCGGATGGTCGAATTCGAATCCGAGACCAACCGGAACCTCTGTCGGCACGTCCACGCGATTAACACCGCCCGAACGGACCTCGCCAAACCCGAGTACATCCCCGAAGAGCAGCGTGTTCTGGTCGGCGACACGAATCAGAAGTCGAAGGGCCACGGCGTCGGTGGCGACGTAGAGATCGGTGCCGAGGTCATGTCGGCAGATATCGACGAGATACGTCGTGCCTTCGACGACATAGAGATCCACAACGTCGACGCGATCCTCGTCGCTGCAGGCCTGGGCGGTGGCACCGGGAGCGGGGGCGGCCCCGTCGTCATCGACGCCCTCCAGGATATGTACGACGAGCCGGTGTACGCCCTCGGTGTGCTTCCCGGCGAGTACGAGGGTGGACGCCCGGCGCTGAACGCCGCCCGGTCCCTCCAGCCGTTCGTCAACAAAGTCGACAACTTCATCGGCTTCGACAACGACGCCTGGCGCGCTCGAGAACAGACGATCGAAGAAGGATACGAGGAGATGAACCGCGAGCTGGCGGCCCGGATCGTGACGCTCCTGGCGGCGGGCGAAACCGACGACACGGAGGTCGCGGAGAACGCGATGGACTCGAGCGACATCATCCGAACGCTCGCCACCGACGGGGTATCCTCGATCGGCTACGCCGCCACGGCGGTCGACGCACAGCCCGAAGGGCTCCTCGACAGGTGGGGCAGCAGTGGTGCCGACGAGGATCCCCTGGACGACGCCAGCCAGGCGACGAAGATCAAGTCACTCGTCCGCCGGGCGACGAACTCGCGGCTGACGCTGCCCTGTGAGGTGTCGAGCGCCGAGCGGGTGCTCGTCGTGTTGTCCGGCCCGCCCAGCGAATTCTCCCGGAAGGGAATCGAGAGCGCTCGCCAGTGGCTCGAGCAGGAAGCCGAGACGGTCGAGGTTCTCGTCGGTGACGATCCGCGGGAGAACTCGTCGCGACTCGCTGCGGCCGTGCTCCTCTCGAACGTCTCGGACGCGCCACGGATCGATACGATTCAGAACCAGGCCGTCGACGCGCAGGAACAGATCGCCGAGCAGCAAGCCGCTCGCGAGGACAAGATCACCAACCTGATCACCGACGAGAACGACGATCTCGACCCCGTCGTCTGAACCGTGTATCGAACTGATCGCGCTCCGGTCCTGCGACGAGGGCGGCAATGAAGCTCGCGCTAATCGGCGTCGGTGGTGCCGGCAGCCGGCTTGCCGATACGATTCGCGGTATCGAGGCCGAGGGCGGCCGGCAGCTGTGCTACGGGAACCTGCTAACGGTCGACATTTCGCGTACGGTCGGCGGCGGTTTCGATCACGTCCCGCAGGAGCAACACGTAACGATCGGCGACACGCACCGTGACGTCGAGGACGGTGTCGACGGCGATCAGGACCTCGCCGTCGAGGTCACTCGCACCGACTCCCCGAGATACACCGCGCCCTCGACTCGATCACGATGCGCAAACTGGACGGCGTACTGGTCGTGGCGAGTCTCGGCGGCGGCACCGGGAGCGGGGCCGGAGCCGTGCTCGTCGAGCGGCTGCAGGAGATGTACGACAAACCGGTGTACGTCTTCGGCGTCCTTCCGGCCGCAGACGAGGGTGGACGCCCGGCGCTGAACGCCGCCCGATCGCTCAGGTCGATCGTCCCGACCGCCGACAGCACCCTCCTGTTCGACAACGACCGGTGGGTCGACACCGATAGCGACGCCGACGCCCCCGACGAACGGTACGAACGGGCGAACCGCGAACTGGCTTCCCGAGTCGTTACACTGTTTGCCAGGGGCGACCACGATCCGTCGTCGATCGGTGCGAACACGTTGGACTCGAGCGACATCGTCCGCACGCTCTCGCCGGGCGGCGTCGCGTCGGTCGGATACGCCGCGACCGAACTCGACGACGGCGGAGGGTTGTTGTCGTGGCTCCGTTCGATCCTTCCCGGCGTCCGAGAAACCGAAACGTCGGACGAGCGGACTGACGCGGAGAAGGTTCAGAGCCTCGTCCGGCAGTCACTCGGTTCGCAGCTGACACTGCCCTGTGAGGTGTCGAGCGCCGAGCGAGTGCTCGTCGTGTTGTCCGGTCCTCCGGACGAACTCTCCCGCCGAGGCTTCGAGAGTGCCCGCCAGTGGCTCGAAGAGGAGACGGAAACGGTCGAGGTGCTCGCCGGCGACGACCCACGGACCGGGTCGTCGACCATCGCGGCCACAGTGTTGCTCTCCAACGTCACCGAGGTTCCCCGGATCAACTCGCTGCAACAGCAGGCCGTCGAACACGAACGCGTCGGTGATACATTACGGGCCGACGGGACAGACTGACTGTCCGCGCCGTCAGCGACCTACCGTCGCCCGTCTCCGTGGGGGCGGACCGCGTTCGCGAACGTGACGAGGAGGCCCAGTCCCCAGCCGATCGGCACAGCGAAGCCGGACCACATCGCTACGAACGCGAACCCCGACAGATCGAACTGCTGCCGGACGACCGCGTTGAGATCACCGACTACCAATACATTGTCGAGTATCCACGCAGCTATCGACGTGCTCCTCGGGAGGATAACCTCGCCCAGCGTGGGGGAAAAGAGCGCGGCCGTCACGGGTGGCAGGAAGATCGCTGCGACGACGAACGGATACGCGGCGAGGAGGGTCAGCCGCCGGCCGCCGACGCGAGCGGTTCCCCAGGCGAGCCCGGCCGACGCCGTCGCGACCACGCTCGCCGTAAGCACGGCCTTGAATCCAGCGGCCGGGAGGTTCCCCCACGCCAGCGCCGTCAACGCGCTCCAGGCGACGGCCACGGCGGCGACGATCGCGAGCAGACCCAACCCAGCCGCGACGCGATTGAGTCGTCGGGTCACGTATCGTACCCAGAACCCGGCGACTGCGAACGGGTACGTAGCGACGATCAGCACGGATCCCAGTGCGCTCCACATCCAGAAAGCGAGACGGTCCCGGTGGTCCGGGGTCGCCACCGAGTTCGAACCGGATGATCGGTCGAATTCACCGAGAACAAAAGCCCGCGCCAGGCGGTCAGCAGCCGAAGGAAGTCGGCCTTGACCGCAGTGACGAGTTCGGATTCCGTCTGCATCGGTCCAAGGTACGCAATAGGACGGTTAACAGTTTTTGTTCGACAACGTCGTTTGTGCAGCTATCGCGCTCGTCCCCCGGGTCATCGGACGGGGTGACCGTACGCCACGAGGTCGTGGCGTTACGGCCAGTTCGGCTCGCTCTCTCATCTACTCCCGCGACAGCCGTGCGACGACGAGACAGAGCTGGCCGACGCCGCCGGCGAGGACGCCGACGCCGACGGTGGTCCAGCGAACGGCATCGACGAGGCCGAGCGCCGGGGTGAGCGCGGTCACCACGACGCCCATCCCGATCGGCGTCACTGTCGAGGCGACGCGACCGAGCGACTCGGCGATGCTGACGAGACTGCCCCGGAGTGTCGCGGGCGCGAGGCCGGTGACGACGCTCCGATACAGCGACAGCGACACGCCGAAGCCGAGACCGAGAACCCCGCTCCCGACGCCCGCGACGGGCAGCGCGGGCGCGAACGCGACGACGGCGAGTCCGACGCCGAGCGCGACGTTGGCGACGACCAGCGGCCACATTCGCGAGTCGGACATCGCGGTGATCCGCCCGGCCTGACTCGCCCCGAGCGCGAGCGTGACGCTGTTTATCGTCACCAGTATCCCCGCCTCCGCCGCCGTCCCGTTCATGGCTCGCACGACGAGCAGGGAGTTGTAGGTGAGAAAGCCGACCCACGCCAACATCGGGAGCGCCCGCCCGACGATCAGCGACAGGACGCGCGGCCGGCGCACCAGCCGAAGGAGCTCGCGGACCTGGCTTTCGCCGCCGTCGCTCTCGGGGTCGTCCGCCGGGCCGTCGTCCCCGCCGTCGGTGCGACGCCCGGCGAGCGGTTCGTCGAACCACAGATAGACGGCGGCGGCGGCGGGGAAGGCGAGCGCGTAGATGAGAAAGGGGTACTGCCACGCGACGCCGACGAGGACGCCCGCGATGGGCGGGAAGATGGCCTGATAGACGCCGGAGCTGGTGAATCTGAGGCCCTGCGCGGTGGCTTCCCGGGAGCCGCCGTAGAGGTCGCCGAGGCTCGTGATGATGATCGGCGTGAGCGCGGCGAAGCCGATGCCCTGGAGGAACCGGAGGGCGACGGCGACGCGGAACTCGGTGGTGAACGCGATGCTCGTCCCGCCGATACCGTAGAGGAGGATTCCGGCCAGCAGAAGCGGCTTCCGGCCGTAGCGGTCGGCGAGGACGCCGACGACGGGAATGAGGAATATCGGCGGGGCCGTGTAGGCGGAGATCAACAGGCCGACGCGCGTCGTCGAGACGCCGAACGGGCCCGCGAGCGAGTTCAACAGCGGCGACACCAGCGGGATGCCCAGCGGCGCGAGCAGGTTCGCTGCGAGCATCGCCCGAAAGTCCCACTCCCGGAGGATGTCGGCGTCCTCGCCCAGCAGCGACCGGAGTACCATTCAGGCGGGCTACGTCGAACGCGGGTAATAATGTGGGGGTCGGCCTCGCTGTTGCCGGATTTCCTCTACCGGCCGCCCGCTAATTTCCTCACCGACTGCCCGCCAACTCCTCGAAGGCACGCGCGTCGTCGGGCGTCGTCACGAGGACGTGGTCCTGCGCGACCGTCGGCCGCGCGAACGCCGCCGCCGACTGGTGTTCGACGCGCGTCCGTCCGGTGGCCGCGTCGACGACGGCGAGGGCGCGAGGGGCGTCCGCGAACGTGACGAACAGGAACTCCCCGGCGCGGGCGACGCCCGTGATCTCCCCGTCGTCGTACCACTCGCGCCACGCGGCGTCGCCGTCGGGAGCGACTGCCGCGAGCGTCGACTCCGAGGCGACGACGATCGGATCCCCGACGACCAGCGACGACCCGCCGCCCGCCCGTCGCCAGTCGAACTCGCCCGTCTCCGCGTCGGAGACCGCGAGTTTCGACTCGGTGAGGGCGTAGAGTCGGCCGTCGACGACGGCGAGTGCCCGCGGCGGTGCAGTCAGAAAGCGGTCGAACGCGACGCGTTCGGCGGCGAGGTTCGCCGAGACGACGCTCCCGACGGGGTCGCTCGACACCGCGGCGTACGCCCGCCGCCCGCCGAGAGCGAGATCCGTCACCGGTCCCGACGTCGCCACCGTCAGACAGCGCGTGCCGCCGTCGCGAGCGAGGACGACCATCCCCGACTCCGTCCCGACGACGACGGCGTCCGACGTGAGGCGCGGGGGCGTCGTCGGCGTCGAATCGAGGGCTGCCTGCCAGCGACGCTCGCCGGACTCCGGATCGAGTGCGAGCACCGCCCCGCCAGCCGTCGGGGCGACCACGATTCCGTCGGCCACGGCGACGCCGACGCCGGCACTCTCGATGCGGACGGTCCACTGCGCTCGGCCGTCCGTCGGAGACAGCGCGCGCACGGCGGACGTCGTGCTCACGTAACAGCGCGTGCCGTCGCTCACGACCGGCCCGGTCGGCGTGCCGCCGGCGGTCCAGCGTCTGACCACCGGAATCGAGTTCGGCGCGTTCGCCGTGGGGGCGACGCCCGCGTTGCCGGCGTCGTACCGCGCGGTCGGCCACGCCTTCCACTCGGGCGTCGCTGGCGTCCCGGAACACGCCGCTGGACCGGAGACGACGGTGGGGTTCGACGTCGCCGTCGACTGCGTGGTCCGATGCGACGTGGTCGCCGTCGTTCGCGTCCTCGTTCGGGTGGCCGTCGCTGGCCGGCCCGTCGGTGTCTCCTCGCGGGCCGAGCGTCCACACCCGGCGAGGAGCGTTCCGGCGGCGACGAGGAGGCGTCGCCGGGTTCGAGGTCCGGACATGCCCGCGAGTCTGGGATCGACCGGCAAAGGTCCCCCGGTAGAGCGGCCGATTGGAAAACACTTAGCACGACGCTGCGCGAGGGGTTCGGTATGCCCGAGTTGCAGTCGTGTTACTTCTGTGGCACGGTCAGCGAGTCCCTTCGCGAGTGCGCGACGGTCCCCGAACGCCTCGCTCCGCCCGGTGAGGAACAGCGAACGGTCGTCCTCTGTACGTCCTGTCAGGAGAAGCTCCGCCGCGTCGTCGACCCGCTCGTGACGCGCCTAGATGCCGCGGCGACGACACCGGACGCGTCCGAACGCACCCGGACGGACGCGTCCGAACGACCGCCGACGGACGTCGCGTCCGGCGGGAGCGCCCACCAGGAAGTCACCTTCGACGCCACGTCCGACGATCCGACCGCGTCGGGCGCGGCCGGGGCGGCGACCGACCCGGACGACGCGGCGGAATCGACGGCGGAGGCGGACGTCGAGCGCGACTCGTCGGGGACCGACGCGGCCGGTGACGCCGACGACGGAGGCGGCCAGGGTGACGAGGCGTTCGGCGACGACGCGGCCGCCGAGGCGGGCGAATCGAGCGCCGGCGACGCCGACGGCGGGGGCGACACAGCGGCCGACGCGGGAGCGACCGACGCACGCGAGACCGGCGCGACGACCGACGGCGTCCCTGACGACTACTACAAGGTGATGCGACTGCTCCAGAACCGCGAGTTCCCCATCGACCGGGGCGAGCTCACGGCGCTCATCACGGGAGCGTACGACGTCTCGGACCGCGAGTGCGAGACCATCCTCGAAACGGCGAAAGAGCGGGGCATCCTCGCCGAGGAGGACGGCTCGCTCCGACTCGGGAGCTGCCCCGACCGAAGATACAAGCCCCTGTCCGGTCCTCGTCTAAACGATGTCGAACGAACCACCGGCGCGTCGACGGCCGACGCCCCGAGAGCAGACGTGGCTCGACGCCGTCGACGACGTGCTCGACGCCATCATCGACCGCGAGGAAGACCTCGAGTGTTCGTTCGAGGAACTGACGGTCGACGTTCCGATTCGGATGGGCCCCGAGTCGGACGTGGCGCGGTGGCGCGTCGACGGCACGCTCCGGGTCAGCGTCGACGGCGCGGACGGCCCGCTCGCGGAGTGGCTCCGCTGGTGGTCCAGACAGCTGCGTGACCCGCCCGCCGGCGTTCGACCGCCGTGGACTCGCGCGGCGTCCGCTCGGTGGTCGTCCGCTCGATGATTCTCCGCTCGGACCCGTCTCCGACCACGCCGACGTCGGGCCGAAACGGGACGTTCGACGGCTGGCTCAGTAATTATGGTTAGCTTATATATGTGTTCCATCCAGACGAAATCCCGTATGCCAGAGTGTCAGAACTGCGGGTCGTTCGTCACCCCAGATTACGCGAGAGTGTTCACGCCCGACGAAGTAGAGGAGCCCCGTGTCTGTCCGAGTTGCGAGGATATGGTCCGTGACGGTGCCACCGTCAGGGAGGCGCGCTCGCCCCGCCACTCCTGACTGACACGTGCGACGAATCGATCGCCGACCGACGTCTTCTCCCGCTGTGTCGCCCGGATAACCGGGGTGGCGAGCGGGACGCGACGGGGCCGTCGCGAGTCAGTAACTCCGCACTTTCGGTTCGTAGGTCTTCTCCTCGCCTTCGAGGACGACCGGCTTGTACCAGAGTTCGGGCGATCCGTCGTTCCACGAGAGCATCGTGTGTTTGAGCCACACGTCGTCGCGCCGTTCCTGTGCCTCCTTGCGCCAGTGCGCGCCGCGGAACTCGTCACGGGCGAGCGCGCCCACGGTGATGGTCTCGGCGACGTCGAGGAGGTTGCGCGTCTCGATGGTGTGGATGAGGTCCGTGTTGTACGTTCGCGAGGGGTCTTCGACGTAGACGTCGCTGTACCGCTCACGGGCCTCGCGGATGTCGCGAAGCGCCTCCTTCAGCGCGCCCGCCTCGCGGAAGACGTTGACGTTCCGGGTCATCGACTTCTGGACGTCGGCCCGGATGGAGGCGTGCTGGACGCCGTCGTCTTTCTCCAGGAGTCGTTCGATGCGGTCGCGCTGGCGTTCGAGGGTGCGCTCGACGACTTCGTCGGCGGTTTCGGCCGCCGAGCCGCCGTCCGCGACGGCTCCCGAACCGGGTTCGCCGAGTTCGACCGGGGAGTCGACCGTTCCTTCTCGTAGTCGCCGGTCTTGCCGGTCGTGATCTTCGGTTCGCCCATCTCCTCGCCGGCGGCGTGACGGCCGGCGCGCTTGCCGAAAACGGTGAGTTCGGGGAGGGCGTTGCCGCCGAGACGGTTCGCGCCGTGGACGCTCGCACAGGCGCACTCGCCGATGGCGTAGAGTCCCTCGACGCACGTCTCGCCGAACTCGTTGGTTTCGATGCCGCCCATCGCGTAATGCTGGCCGGGCTTGACCGGCATCGGCTCTTCGAGGCCGTCGACGCCCTCGAAGTCTTCCGCGAGATGAAGGATGTTCTCCAGCCGGTCGAGGATGCGCTCCTCGCCGAGGTGGCGCATGTCGAGGTGGACGTACTCGTCCTCGATGCCGCGGCCCTCGTTGATCTCGGTCAGTTCGGCCCGCGAGACGACGTCGCGGGAGGCGAGCTCCCCGTCGTTGTTCGCGTAGCCGTGCTCGAACATCAACCGCTCGGAGTTCGCGTTGTAGAGGATGCCGCCCTCGCCGCGGACGCCCTCGGAGATCAGGACGCCCGTCGAGGGGAGCGTCGTCGGATGGAACTGGATCATTTCCATGTCCTCGATGGGGACGCCGGCGCGGTAGGCCATGGCGACGCCGTCGCCCGTGTTCGCGACGGCGTTGGTGGTGTGATCGTACACCTGACCGAGGCCGCCGGTGGCGAGGATGACGCCGTCGCGGGCGGTGAACGCCTCGACGTCGCCCGTCGCCAGCTCGTAGGCGACGACGCCGTGGCAGGACCGCTCTTCGGGTTCGTCGTCGTCGGTGACGGCGACGTCGAGGACGTGCCACTCGTCGAACACTTCGATGCCCCGTTTGACCACCTGTTCGTAGAGGGTGTGCAGCAGGTGGTGGCCCGTCTCCGCGCCCGCGTAGGTCGTCCGCGGGAACGAGAGGCCGCCGAACGGTCGCTGGGAGACGCGGCCGTCCTCGTCGCGCGAGAAGGCCATTCCCCAGTGTTCGAGTTGGATGACTTCTTCGGGGCTCTCCTTACAGAGCGCCTCCACCGCGGGCGCGTCGCCGAGATAGTCCGACCCCTTCATCGTGTCGTAGGCGTGGTCGGTCCAGCCGTCGCCCTCGCGGAGCGCGGCGTTGATGCCGCCTTCGGCCGCGCCCGTGTGACTGCGGACGGGGTGGAGTTTCGTCACTATCGCCACCTCGGCCCCTGCTTCCTGTGCCGCGATTGCGGCCCGGAGGCCGGCACCGCCGGCACCGACCACGATTACGTCGTATTCGTACATATTACCAGAATTTCAGGTTGCTCTTGACTGCTTCGCGCTTCAGCGCCTGGATGTGCTCGGTCAGCGGGATGTCCTTCGGACACACCTCGGTACAGGAGAACTGGGTCTGGCACCGCCAGACGCCGTGTTCCTGTTCGATGATCTCCAGACGGCGCTGTTTCATGTCCGCGCCCTCGCGCTCGTCCATGGCGAACCGGTAGGCCTTGTTGAGCGCCGCCGGGCCGAGATACTGGTTGTCGCCGGCCGCGATGTTACACGAGGACATACACGCGCCACACCAGATACACCGGGTCGACATCTTCACCTTCTCGCGGTTCTCGCGGGTCTGGTGCTGTTCTTCGAGTTCGTCGTCCGGCAGGTCGTCCGTCTGGAAGTACGGCTCGACCGCCTCCATCTGGTCGTAGAAATGCTCCATGTCCACCACGAGGTCCTTGACGACCTCCTGGTGGGGGAGCGGTTCGACGCGGACCGGGTCGTCGAGGTCCGACACCTGCGTCTGACAGCCGAGGCGCTGGGAGCCGTTGATGAACAGGGCGTCGGAGCCACAGATGGCCTGCCGACAGGAGTGCCGGAAGGTCAGGCTCGAATCGTAGTTGTCGCGCGCGTACATCAGCGCGTCGAGGACGGTCATCCCCTTGTGGAAGGGGACGTAGAAGTCGTCGAAACGGGGCTCCTGTTTGCCCTCGACTTCGGGGTCGTAGCGGAACACCTTGAGATGGACGGTGTTCTCGTCGGCGGCGGCGCGTTCGGCCGCTTCGGCCTCGCGCTGTTCCCGTGCCGCCGCGCGCTGGCGCTTTTTCTCCAGCCGCTGCTGCTGTGCGGGCGACGTCGTCTCGAGTTCGCCCTCGCTCTCGTCGTCTTCCTGGGTTTCGGGTTGTTGTGTGCTCATGTTAGATGATGGGGAGGAGGTCGATGCCGGCCCACGCGTTCGCGGTGCGGAGTCCCTGCACGATGAGCAACAGACTCGCGACGCTGAGTGCCGCCTTCATCGCTCGCTTTCGCGCGCCCGTCAGCCCCATGTTGACGAGGGCGTTGTAGACGCCGTTGACGCCGTGGAACGTCGCGGTGATGAGAAAGAGGACCATCAGCGAGTAGTAGATCCACTGTTGCATCCGGCCGGCGCTCATCTGGAAGGTCACTTCGTTCGCGTGGTTGACGAAGTGCAGCAGGAAGAAGTGGAACGCGAGGACGACGATGAGGAACGCGGCGGTGACGCGCTGGAGGAGCCAGCGACGGCCGCCCTTCTCGAACGAGGAGTAGCGCTCGGCCATCAGAACGTCACCCCGGCGAGGAACGTCGGCACGCTCGCGACGGCGATGACGCCCGTCAGGACGAGCGACGCGTAGAAGCTCCGGTCCTGTGCCTCCAGCCCGATGCCGAGGTCGACCAGGAGCAGTCGGATGCCGTTCAGGATGTGGAAGACGGCGACTGCCAGCAAGCCGACCTCCAGGATCCGAACGACCAGCAGGCTCTCCAGCGCCCGAATCGTCTGCGTGTAGACGTCGTTGTGTGCGGCGATGGTGCTCGGATCGGCGTTCGCCGCGGTGAGCGCGGTACTCAGCACGGCGATATGGGTGAACAGGTAGCCGATCAGCACCCAGCCGGTGAACTTGTGGAAGATCCAGGCCCACATCCCGGCCGAGAACTCCCGCCACCGGCCGAAGTCCTCGATACGGCCTCGATTGTAAGACTGACTCATACTCAAGAGGGACCTGCGGACCGTGAGGCAATAGAAGTTACGTGTGCGAGTTCGTCGGCCGACGGTCCGTCGACGCGACGCGCGCCGCTACGTCCGCGACTGACTCCGTTCGACGACGCGTCGCGTCTCCTCGCCGAGTTCGACGAGGTGACAGAGCGGATTTCCGGGGTAGACGACGGGGTTCTCCAGGACGCCGACCACCAGCCCCGTAAACGGCGCGCGGACGGGGACGTTGTCGTCTTTGAACGGGTTCGTGATCGTACAGATCCGCTCGCCTTCGTGGACGAGCGCGCCCCGTTCGTGGTGCATGTCGACGATGCCGCCCGCGTCGGACCGGATCCACGTCTTCTCCTTGTCGTCGGTGATGACGGTCCGCCACCCCGGCCAGCGGACCGGCGTGTCCGCCTCTGCCCGTACTCGGCGAAGACGCTCCTGACGCCGGCGAGGGCGTCGTCGATGAGCGACCGCTGGAAGCGGTGTGCCTCCCCCATCTCGACGGTGATGGTCGGCGTGCCCGACGACGTGGCCTCGCCGCGGAGCGTCCCGGACGACCCCTCGCTGTCGATGATGACGTTCGTCCCGAACGCCTTGGCGAGGCGGTGGCAGTCTTCGTGGGCCATGTCCGCACGGACGTGGAGCATGTTCGTTCGCCCGCGCGTCGAGGTGTGGAAGTCGAGGCCGAAATCGCAGGGCGAGATGAAGTTCTCGAATATCTCGTGGGCCATCCGTTTGGCGCTGGTCGAGTCCGGCGCGCCCGGGAACGAGCGGTTCAGGTCGCGGTCGTAGATGGGGAGATAGCGCTGCTGGGTGAGAAACCCCGGCACGTTCAACACCGGCAGACAGACGAGCGTCCCGGCGAGCGTCGAGAGGTCCCAGCCGAACGCGACCTCCCGAACGACTTCGATGCCGTTGAGCTCGTCGCCGTGGGCCGCCGCCGAGAGGAACACCGTCGGCCCCGTCCGGTCGCCGTTGATAATCGTGACCGGGATGCGAACGGGATCACCGAGATACGTCTCGCTGATGCCGTACCGGATGTTCTGCGTCTCGCCGGGGCTGACCTTCCCGCCGTTGTACGTAAAGGCCCCGTCTGCGGACATACTCCCACACCCGTCGCCGGGACGTAAAACGTCTCCTCCTCGGCGGCGGAATCCGCGTCCGATCGAGGCAGACGCCGACGGCCCGGGCGGAGCGGGCACCGTGTCCAGTGGATCCCTCGCCGTTCGACGTGCGGTCGCCCCGACGGCCCGTCCGCGACGAGCCACCTTCCGGTGCCCGAACGCGCCGGGATGCTCACGGCGTCGAGTCGACCGGTGTGGCAGTCCGCCTTCCGACGGGAATCGTCGTAACCGGTCGACTCCGTCCCCGATTCCGACGCTGACTGTCGCCCCGTGCTCGCGCGTTCTCGTGCCGACCGGCACGCCTTTGAAACCCGACTGAAATAGAGGGTCGTATGCCAGGAACCGACCGGGAACAGGTACGGGTCGGGGTGTTGTCACTCCACAACAGCAAGGAGACGAAAGCCATCCTGAACGCGGTCGAGGATCTCGGCCACGAACCGGTGTGGCTCCGCCGCGAGAACACCGCCGTCTCCATCGAGGACAGCGAGGTGACCCTCGAACCGGACGTCGACGTCATCGCGAACCGGTTGCTGCTCTCGAACACGGAGGAACCGGCGGAACTGCTCGGCCTGGCGACGACGTTCAACCGCATCCGGCCGATGCTGAACGAACCGGAGACGGTCCTCACCGCCATCCACAAGTTCGCGACGGCGACGACGCTCGCCGACTGGAACATCCGCGTCCCCGACGCCCTGCTCGCGCTCTCGAACGACCGACTCAATCAGGGACGCGAGCGGTTCGGCGAGGTCGGCGTCTACAAGACGGCCATCGGCACCCACGGCGGCGGGACCTGGAAGGTCGACCTCACCGACCCCGTCAACCCTCGCGTCGGCAACCGCCAGGCGTTCCTCCAGGACCTCGTCGAACGCGACGAGACGGAACACCGCGACCTCCGCGTCTACGTCGTCGGCGGCGAGATCGTCGGGGCGATGTACCGGTACGCGCCGGAAGGCGACTGGCGAACCAACGTCGCCCTCGGCGGCGACGTCGAGGACGCCACCGAAACGCTTCCCGAGAGCGCGGCCGAGACGGCGCTGTACGCGGCCGAGATCATGGACCTCGACTACGCCGGGATCGACCTCATCGAAGGCCACGACGGCTGGTTCGTCCTCGAAGTGAACCCCACGGCGGGATTCAAGGGTCTCTATCGGGCGACCGGGACGAGCCCGGCCCCTCACATCGCCCGTCTCGCCATCGAGCGCGGCGGCGGCGACGTCGCCGCCGGTCGCGTCGCCGAACTCTCGACGTCGCTCGACGACTCGACGCCGTCGTGTAAGCCCCGCATCGAACGCCCCGAACAGGAGTCCCTGCCCGTCATCGGCTACATCGAGGAGGTCCACGTCTCCGGCACCAGCGGGTCGACGCAGGTGTTCGCCAAATCCGACACCGGCGCGACCCGGACCAGCATCGACACGAGCCTCGCCGCGGAAATCGGTGCCGGGCCGATCAAGAGCATGACGCGCGTGAAATCGGGGAGCGTCAAGGGAGGGAAGGCCCGCCCGGTCGTCGACCTCGTCATCGGCATCGGCGGGACCCAGCACACCGTCACCGCCAGCGTCGAGGACCGCGGTCACATGGAGTACCCCTTGCTCCTGGGCCGCGACATCCTCGAGCATTACCGCGTGGACGTGCGCCGCCGCGCCGACGAGGACGTCCGGAGTCCCACCGACGAGGAGATGCTGGAGGAGTAGTCGCCGAACGATTCTTCTCCCCCGGCGTGATAGAGCACTCCATGTCGTCTCGAACCGTCGACGAACGAACCGACGCCGTCGCCCACCTCGTCACCGACCCGGTGATGGCCGAACTCGTGGACCGCCACGGCGTCCTCACCGTCGACCCCGCGACGGACACTTTCGAACGACTCGTCGTGGCGATTCTCCGCCAGCAGGTGTCGATGGCCGCCGCGGAATCGATGCGAGAGAGCCTCTACGAGGCGTTCGACATAACTCCCGAACGGATCGCCGACGCCGACGAGGAGGCACTCCGGTCGGTCGGCCTCTCTCGGCAGAAGGCGGGGTACATCCGCAACGTCGCCGCGGCGTACGTCGAGAACGACTACGACGCGGCGTACTTTCGCGATCTGTCGGACGACGAGGTGACGGACGAACTCACGGCCATCTCGGGCGTCGGCCCGTGGACCGCGAAGATCTTCCTCCAGTTCTGCCTCGGCCGACCGGACGTCTTCCCCGTCGAGGACCTGGGCATCCGGCGGTCGATGCAGGATCTCTTCGACCCCGACATGACCCGCGGGGAGATGCGTGACCGGGCCGAGGCGTGGCGGCCGTATCGCTCCGTCGCCAGCCTCTATCTCTGGCGACACACGGAGTGACGCTCGACCCCCGGTCGCCTGTCACTGACTCCCGCCCCCGAACGCGTTTGGACGGATTTATAACCGAGTAGTCCTTCCCTCGGAACGCGAAGGTTAGCCGACCCGGACCGCTCGGTTGGTGTAGTCCGGCCAATCATATCGGCCTTTCGAGCCGATGACCGGGGTTCAAATCCCCGACCGAGCATGCTTCTGAACGGGCGAGTCGCGCAGCGAGCGGAACAGAACCCCTCCGGCGCGTCGATCGGACGGGGTCGTACTTTCGCGTAACAGATTCTTTATACCACCCCTCGTCGTAGTAGTCTCTACTTCATCCAGCGGGGTTGGGACCAAGGGAATGTCTGCAAAGAGCACGTTCGCGGAGGGGGCGACGAGGGACTGTCGCGAGACGTCATCTTCTCGATGCTGAGCAACCAGCGGCGTCGATACGTCCTGAAATATCTGAAATCGGACCCCGGGCCGGTGCGCATCCGGGACCTCTCCCAGCAAATCGCCGCGTGGGAGAACGACGTCGACGCCTCCGAACTGAACTACAAGCAACGGAAGCGCGTCTACACGTCGCTCCACCAGACGCACCTCCCGAAACTCGACGACGCCGGCGTCGTCGACTACGACCAGGACCGCGGCACTATCGAACTCGCCGAACGCGCGGCGGAGTTAGACATCTACCTCGAAGTCGTCTCCGAACACGACATTCCGTGGTGTGACTACTACCTCGGCCTGTCGCTGCTCGTGTTGGTGGTGCTCTCGGCCGCCTGGTTCGATCTGTATCCGTTCTCGCTCGTCCCCGATCTGCTGCTCGCCGGCGTCATCACCGCCGTGTTCGCGCTCTCGGCGGGGGCCCACTCCTACTACACCCACCGGAGCCGCGTCGGCAGCGACGCCGCCGTCGACGAAGACTGAACTCGCGTCAGAACGGCGAGGGGGCGACTCCGTCCCCGTCGCGAGCTGATAGGCGGCCGCGAGCGCGACGACGGCCAGCGAACAGCCGCCGACGACGGCCGCCTGCCCGGCGAGCAGCGGGACGCCCGCGGCGGCAAGGGCGACGCCGACCAGGCCGACCAGGCCGACGCTGGCGAAGAACTCCGCCCACGCCGCCTGTGCGTTCGACCCCCGTCCATGTAGGGGGCGACTCGCTCGGCACCGGCGGCCAGCGACACCGTCTTCTCGTTCGGATCGTACGTGACGATGCCGAGTTCGTCGAGTTTCGGGAGGTGCGTCTGGTGGAGCGAGACGTAGACGCTCTGGCGGACGTTCCGGGGCGGTGGCGACGTCCCCGCCTCCACCGCCGCGACGAACTCGGCGAGTTCGGCGACGGTTTCGGACCCACCGCGGTTTCGGAGCCGTTCGAGAACCAGCCGACGCCGGTCGTTCCGGAGGACGTCGTGAATCTCCCCTTCCGCGAGCGTGGCGTCGGACTCCGCCGTCGGCCGCTCCCGGCTCCCGGTGGCGCTCATGTACCCCGACTTCCACGCTCCAAAACAATCAAGTTATGGAACGCGCGCCGCCCCGAAATTCGGGGACGCGTCAGCCCAACCACTCCTCGGGTTTGGTGTCGTAGTCGACGTCGGCGGCGGCGATGCGTTCCCGCAGGTCGTCGTCGAGGTCGTGGGTCTCGAAGCGGTCGCCGTCGTACCGGATCCGCGTTCCGACTTCTATCGGCTCGGGTTCCCGGTTGCGCCGCTGGGCGACCTCCACGTCGTGGTCGTCGTACTCCTTGACGATGGTCATGAGATTCACCGGTCGACCCCAGAGCTGGTAGGTGCGTTCGAGGACGCCTTTCGCCTGCTCTACGTCCAGCATGACGCCGTTGTACTGGTGGCCCAACAGCAGTTCGTTTCGGTTCCCGAAGTTGCCGTCGTAGACGGCGATGGTGGGCTTTCCGAAGTTGGTGAACTGCAGGAGGAGCTTCTTTTTCACGTCCCGGTAGTCGTCGGAAGCGGCCCGGAAGTCGCCGGTCGCCCGCGAGTACTCGTAGGTGAAGTAGTCGTTCTCGGTGACGAACTCCTCGGAGAGGAAGGCGTCGATGAACGTCACGTCGTTGTGGCTCTCGCGAACCTCGAACAGCCGGTCCCAGCCCGCCGTGTAGTCGACGTCGTCGAGGGCCGCCTCGACGGTGTCGTACTTCTCGTCGTCGAACATGTACCGGGCGATGCGTTCGAGATCCGACCGCCGGATGCGTTCGAGGAACCCGCGGTTCTGGCGCTTGACGAGCGAGAAGTGCCGCTCGGCCAACCCCTCGTAGGTCAGCACCTTCCACGGGTAGCGCTCGACGTCGACCGCGTCCTCGCGTGCGCGTTCGAGCGCGTCGGCGTCGACGCGCGGGTCGTCACCGAGGGCCGCGAGATCGGACAGCGAGTCGGGAGCGACGCCCTCGATGGCCGAGTGGGGTTCGAGGGCCGCCCGCACGTCCTCGAAGTCGACGACGTCGTGGAAGTTCCGCCACGTGATCCCGCGGACGCGCAGGAGGTTCTCCGCGACTTCTTCGCGATTCGCCGTGTTCTCGACGTACTCCCAGAGCTCCTTGCCGAGTTTGTAGGGGTTGAGCCCCGGCGATCCGAGGACGCGCGCCTGGTGGTCGGCGTAGGTGAGGAACTCGTCGTCGCCGGCGAAGCGCTCGTCGCCCATCATCAGCGACTCCCAGTAGGCAGCCCACCCCTCGTTCATCACCTTCGTCATCTTCTGCCCGGCGAAGTAGTACGACTCCGTCCGGAGCATGTCGATGACGTCTTTCTGCCAGGGTTCCATCTCCACGGCGCGTTCTTTCTCCTCGTCGTACTGGCGGCCGTGGTCGCGCAGGTACGCCAGCACGTCCTCGTGGGGTTCGTCGATGCGGGCCTCGCGTTCGCGCTCCGCGAACTCGTCGAGCCACTCGTCGTCGAACACCTGTCGCTGGACGTCCTCGGAGATGTCCATCTCGTCGAGGCGGTCGCGAAGGTCCTCGTACTCGCCGGGGTCGCGGCGGTCGTCCTCCGCGGTGAACGCCCGGTGCTGGTCGATGGTGTCTTCGAGGCACAACACCGCGTCGATGAAGCGCTCGACCTCCTCGCGGTCGACGTCGGGGTCATCCATATACCCCGAGATGGTGTCGCCGTGGCGTTCGAGCATCGCCGTCGCGTCCAGGTCGCCCTCGGCACCGGCGTTTTTGAACAGGCCGAACCACTCGTTGTTGGCGAAGAAGTCGGCGTGGGCCTCGACGTGGGTGATGACCGCCTTCTGATCGGCCAGCGAGTTCGACTCCTGGAGGAAGGCGTGAGAGGGATCGTCGTTGTTGACGATCTCGAACGCCTTTCCCATGCCGAACTGGTCCTGTTTCTGCTGGCGGTCGTACTGCATCCCCCACCGCCAGTGGGGGTAGCGGTTCTGGAACCCCCGTAGGCGATGAGTTCGTTCATCTCGTCGTGATCGACGACCCAGTAGTTGACCGGGTACGGGTCGAGGCCGAGCTTTCGGGCGAGTGCCGCGGCCTCGCGGACGGGCTCTTCGAGGCGATTCGCTGCTCGCTGTGCGTCGATTCTGTCGTCTTTCATGAGTCCTCGGTGCTCAGTATCTCGTAGATGGCGTCGATCACGTCGGCGGGGTCGGAGACGTACGTCACCGCGACGTTGTCGGCGTCGCCGAGTTCGCGCTCGACCTCCTCCGCGTGGGTGGCGTTGATGGCGGTGCCGCCCGGCTGCGTCTCCACGTAGGCGTGGAGGTTCGCCGGTATCTCCTCCATCAACGGGATGACGTTCTCCGTCGTGTCGTTGCTGGAGTTCTCGCTGTCGCCGGCCGCGAAGACGTAGCGGTTCCACTCGCTCCACGGATAGCGCTCTTCGAGGAGGTCCTGGGCGAGTTCGTAGGCGCTCGAAATGCGCGTCCCGCCGCCCGACTGGATGCCGAAGAAGTTCTCGCGTTCGACCTCCCAGGCCTCCGCGTCGTGGGCGATGTAGACGAACTCCGCGCGGTCGTACTTCCCGGTGAGATACCAGTCGAGCGGCGTGAACGTCCGCTCGACGAGTTCGCGCTTCTGTTCGCGCATCGACCCCGAGACGTCGCGGATGTTGACGACGACGACGTTCCGCTCCTTTTTCTCGACGACCTCGGGGTGGCGGTAGCGCTCGTCCTCGCGGCGGAAGGGCACCTCCGTCAGCCCCTCGCGCCGGATTCGCTGGACGGTCGTCTCCTGGTCGACGTTCCCCTCCATCTCCTCGAAACTGTCCCAGGTACCGCGTTCCTCGGCTGGGACGTCGTCCCAGGCGTCCTCGACCCACGCCAGCGAGACGAGGACGTTCCGTTCGCGACACCACTGGTACACCTCCCGTGGCGTCGTGTCGGCGACTTTCATCGCCTCGCGGACGTACTCCTCGTCGAAATCCGTCGCCAGCTTCCGCTTGAGGCCCTGTTTGAACAGGCGTTCGAAGTCGAGCGTGCTGTTCGGTCCCGTCCGGGTGACGTCCGTGTAATCGCCCTCGATCTCCTCGACGACTTCCTTCCCCTTGGGTTCCAGATCGAGGCCGAGTTCCTCGTCGAGTTCCTCGGCGAACTCCTCGGGGTCCATCTCGTAATACTCGTGGTCTCCCGCCTCTTCGCCGGGGTCGCCCTCCTCGCCGTCGTCGCCGTCGCCGGGTCGTGGCTGGCCGACGGGTTGGCCGGCGTCGGGCGTGCCGTCCTGGCCCTGGCCGACGCCGCCCTTATCGAGTCGGTCGTACTCGAACTCCGGGAGGTCGACCACCTTGATCGGGATCTTGATGCTGTCGGGGTCGCTGCTGCCGAGGTTGCCGTAGCTGATGAACTCCTCTAAGTCCTCGCGTCGCTGTTCGCCCACTTCGCGGAACCGTTCGAGGTCCTCTCTCAGTCCCATCGGTAACTCACCTCGCGCATGACCTTCCGACTCGTCAGTTCGGCCGAGGCGGCCGAGTAGCCGCGGTCCTGCATGTGCTCCAGCGTCCGGGCTTTCACCCGTTCGGTCTCCGTCTCGGAGGGCGGATCGTCCCACTGTCGGGGGTCGAAGTCCTCGAAGAGGCGTTCGACGTCGGCCCAGTCGTGGGTGTCGAGCACCGCCCGAATGACGGGAATCTCGCCGAAGTCGACGTCGCTGACCTGGAAGCCGTCGTCGCGGTTCTCCCAGGCGTAGCGGTTGAGCGCCGTGATGATCTTCTCCCGGCGGAACGTCTCCACCCGGTCGGTCGGGTCGTTGCCGTCGTAGGCCTCCTCGCCGAACCGACCCAGATGCTCCGTCTCGAACAGTTTCATCAGGAGGGGGTCCGGATCGACCGGTCCCCGATCGGTTTCGACCCGGTCGTCGCTCGCCCACGCGAAGACGTGTTCGACGTACTCCGCGACCGTCTCCTCGTCGACGCCTTTCTCCGCGAGGACGGCGTCGAGGACGTCCGCCTCCTGCCGTTCGGTGATGTAGTTTTTGACCATCGCGAGGCGGTTCTCGTACTCGGCGGCCTCGGCCCGCGAGAACACCGGCGCGTCCTCCAGACCGTCGGCCATCGCGTCGAGCACGTCGTCCGGCATGACGACCGCCTCCACGTCGAGGTCGGCGTGCTGTCGGTCGGTCTCTCCCTGGAGCAGTTCGGCGACGACGTCGCGGGTGTGGGTCACGGGGATGCCGTGGCTCCCGTCGTCGCCGTCGAAGTCGAACTCGTCGGCGTCGATTCGCTCGTCGCCCCGCTGGATGTAGCCCCGGTCGAACAGCAACGCCTTGTCCACAAGATCGAGGCTTCCGGGCGTGTCCTCGCCGTCGAGGCGCGTGACGACGCTGTAGAGGGCCGCCGCCTCGACGGCGTGGGGCGCGAGTTCGCGTCGCCGGGTGCTGCCTTCCCTGTCTCGAACGTCGATTTCGAGCGCCTGTCGCACCGTGGCGGCGAGTTCTTCGTAGCTCTCGGCCTGCCAGACGGCCGTCTCGTTCGTGAGTTCCCGCCGGATGAGTTCCGCCTCCAGCGAGAGGTTCGTCAGGTAGCCGAACTCGTGTTTGTCGAGGCGGCGTTTGAGCGCCTTCAGCGGATCGCGGCCGTTCCGGTCGGAGTACTTGTCGAGTTCGACGTCGAGGTCCGGGTTCGAGATGATGACCAGCTGGGTGTCGATGTCCATCCCGACGCCCTTGTCGAGTTTGACGCGCTCCTCGTCGGGGACGTTCAGGAGCTTCTGGAGCAGGTCGGCGTGCTGGGCGGCGTCCTCGACGACGGTGAGCAGGCCGTTGCCCTGCGAGAGGACGCCGTCGTAGGAGAACGCCTGGGGGTTTTTCCGACCCCTGGAGTCGAGCTCGCGGAGCATCCCCGTCATCCAGCTACCGACGAGGCGCTCCTTGGGCGATCCGTCGTCCTCCGAGTGGAGGACGCCGATGCCCCGTCCGACGTCGACGACGTAGTTCTTGACGCGGAGGTGGCGCGGATCGGTCACCGCCGAGAAGATGTCGGTCTGGCCGTTCCGGCGGTACTGCTCTTCGAGGTGGTCGTAGGCCTCCCGGCAGAACGGGTCGAGGTCGGCGTCGACCCGCGTGGGAAGATCCGTCGCCCCGTTCAGGTCGTCGAGAAGTCCCTCGCGCACCGTCTCGGGGAAGACCGAGAGCGGATGCGACTGGACGGGGCTCTCGTACCAGTCGTCCTCGCGGTCGACTTCGTCGCCGTAGCTCAACCCCGGGTGTCGCTGGCGCTGGCGACGTTCCATTCGATCGTGTAGCGGCGGCCCTCGTCGGTCTTCGAGTACTCGCGTAGGCCGTTGACGAGACACCGCTTCAGCTCGGATTTGCCGGTGGCCGTCGGGCCGTCGAACCAGATGATCTTCTCGCTTTTGCCCCGGTCCGAGGCGATCGTCCGCAGGTCGTCGACGAACGCGTTCAACACCTCGGTGTTGCCGAGGATGGCGTGTTCGCCGTCGTTGGCGGGGTCGTCGAAAAAGCGGTAGCGCTCGCGCTCCTCGCCCTCCTCGACGACCGTCCGGGTCCCCATCGACTCGACGGCCTGCAGGATGTACTTCGAGGCGTGGGCGGCGATGGACGGCTGTCGGAAGGCCGCGTCGACGTACGATTCGAGGCTCATCGGCTCCTCGTAGGCCTCGCGGAGTTCGTCGTCCGCCGCGCGGATGTAATCCCGTCGCATCAGCTCTCCAGTTCGCTTTTGGCGACCTCCGCGCCGGCGAATTCGAGGACTTCCTTCGCGCCCCCGCGGGAGTATCCCTGTTCCATCAACGCGTCGATCCACGCGTTGCGCTCGTCGTCGTCGAGTTCGTTCGCGCTCACGAGCGCGGAGAAGTTGATGTTGTGTTTCTTGTCCTCCCAGAGTTTCCGCTCCAGTGCCCGCCGCAGGCGGTCGTTGTCCTGCGGGTCGAACCCTTCCCCTTCGCGGGCGCGACGCGACACCCAGTTGGAGACTTCCTGCCGGAAGTCGTCCTTGCGGTCGGTGGGGATGTCGAGTTTCTCCTCGACCGACCGCATGAACGTCTCGTCGGGTTCTTGCTCGCGGCCGGTGAGGCTGTCTTCGATGGTGGCGTCGTCGATGTAGGCCATCACGTGATCCATGTACTTCTCGCCCTGGCGGCGAATCTCGTCCAGATCGTACGCCAGGGCGTGCCGGACGTCCTCGATGGCCCGCTCCTTGTACTCCTCGCGGACGAACTCGAGGTAGCGATGGTAGCGGTCGACGTTCTCCTTCGGGATTGAGCCGTGGTTTTCGAGGTTCGCCTCGAAATGCGAGAACACCGACAGCGGCGAGAGGTACTCGCGCCCGCGGTGGGTCGAATCCATGATGGCCTCGGCGATCTCGTCGCCGATGAACCGTGCGGAGACGCCGTCCATCCCCTCGGCGACGTCGGCCGCCTTCTCGCCTTCCTCACGGAGTTTCTTCACGTCGATGTCGTCGCTCTCGTCGATCTCGCCGTTGTAGGCTTTGGCCTTCTGTAACAGGGTGACGTTCTCGCCGTCGGGTTCAGTGAGTCGCGTCAGGACGCCGAACAGCCCGGCCATCTCCAGGGCGTGCGGTTCGATGTGCATGTCCGGCACGTCCGCGTTGCGCAGCATCTTCCGGTAGATCTCGGCCTCCTCGCCGTATTCGAGGACGTACGGGAAGTCGATGCGTTTCGTTCTATCGTTGAACGCCTCCATCTTCTCGTCGCCTTTCTTGTCCCGGTATTCGGGCATGTTCGTCCGGCCGACGATGACCTGGTCGATGTCGATCCGGGGGTTGTTCTTCGGCTTGATGGTCTGTTCCTGCGTCGCGTGCAGGAAGTCGTAGAGGAACTCTCGCTGGAGTTTCAGCAGCTCCTCGCCGGAGAACAATCCTCTATTAGCGTTACAGAACGCCCCGGAGTAGTCGAACGCCCGCGGATCGGACTCGCCGTAGACGGCTATCTTCGAGTAGTTGACGTCGCCGGTGAGTTCCGTCTCGTCCTGATTTTTCTTGTCTTTCGGCTCGAACGTCTCGACGCACTGTCGTTTGTTCTCGCTGGCGACGAGGCGGACGACTTCGACGTGGTCGTCGAGGACGGCCTTCAGGTCGTCGTCGTAGTGAGCGAGCAGGCGGTCCATGTAGAACTCCGAGGCCGGATCGAGCGACTGCTCGTTGCGGACCGTGTACGGCGCGTCGAGGTTCCCGTTGAGCCGGTCGATGACGTGGTCGCGCTGTTCCTGGGGGAGCAACACGAGCGGGTCCTGATTCATCGGCGACTGGACCACGTCGTCGGAGGGGTCCTGGTCGCGCACGATGTCACCGAGATTGACCCACCTGAAGGTGTACATCCGCCCCGCATCGCACATGGTGTAATCCTCGAAATACCGGCGGACCATCCAGTCGAAATGCGACTTGCCGGAGCCGACCGGTCCGAGGAGGAGTTTGATTCGTTTTTCGGGCCCGAGGCCGCGTGCCCCACTTTTCACCTTGTTGACGAACTCGTGAATCGCCTCGTGGACCTCACGGCCGTAGAAGGTGTTCTCTCCGTCGTGTAGCGGGTCGTCCGACGCCATTCGATACTCGACGACGCCGGCGTCCTCGTCGTACTCGGTGCCGTAGTGGTCGAACATGTCGGCGACGCGCTGGTGGGCGTTTCGGGCGATCCGCGGGTCGTCGTAGACCTCGCTCAGATACCAATCGAAGCTCTTCGCCTCGCGGAGATCCGACGGAACCGAATCCTGGTAATGCTGGCTGAGGTCTTCGAGGGTTTCGAATTCGCTCGTCATTGTGTGTTGACGGTCCCGGTTCGGGCTATCGCCCCGATCCCTCGACATCCGCTACCCGCGACCGGACCGTGGTGTGTTCAGACGTACCAAACCACGGCGCGGGGCGACGCGGCGTCGGCAACGTAACGACAAAACGTCGGTCGATCGGCGGATGGTTCGTGGTCGGGTGGCGATACTCGGCCGAATCCCGAGACTATTTAGTGTGTGGGTGGTGTTACCATATAACTCTTGCTCCAAATCGCGGCCTCTCTCGTCTCCGTCGGTGGACGCGGGACGAGCGTCCACAGCCGATTTACCCCAGTCGGCACACCACGTCCACTACTGCCGCGTTCGGCTCTCGGAGTCCGGAACCGAGAACGGGAGGCCTTAGGGCGACGGGGACGTAGCTCCGAGCATGAGTTTCGACGCCCTCCCCGAGGGGTGGACCGTCTGGAACGAGGATCCGGACGGGCGGAGCATCCTCGCGTATCGTCCGGACGTGTTCGATTCGCAGGCGTTTCCCGCGCCCTGCCTCCCGACTATTTACGTCACGAACGGGTCGCCGCGTCAACGCCCGGGCGCGAGGCGAGAGCCGTCCGAGTGGTCCGTGACGCTCTTTCTGGAACCCGACGTCGACCGATCGGTAGCGACGTACGACTCCCGCGAGGCGGCCGTCGAGGCGGCGACCGAGCTCGCCGAGCGGTTCGCCGACGGCGACGTCGACTACCGGGGCCTGTATCAAGTCCCCCGCGAGGCCTACCTCGACCGACTGGACGAGTTGACCGGGCGCGGGACTTAACCTTTCGAGGCGAGAACTGCCGCCCATGTCGAACGTGACGCTCATCGGGACTCGCCTCGCCGACGTGGGCCGGGAGTTCGTCTTTCGGGGCGAGTCGAGTGGCTGTGCCGGGTGTCCGTACCGGAATCAGTGTCTCAATCTCACCGAGGGGACGCGCTATCGGATCACCGACGTCCGGCAGAACGCCCAGACGCTCGACTGTGCCGTCCACGACGACGGGGTACGGGCGGTCGAAGTCGAACCCGCGCCGGTCCCCGCCAACGTCGCGAGCCGCAGTGCCTACGCCGGGAGTAAGGCGAAACTCGAAGGGCCGTGTCCCCACACCGAGTGTCCGAGCCACGAATACTGCGTTCCGGAGGGTGCGACGTTCGACCGCGAGTATCGCATCGCCGAGGTGCTCGGCGATCCGCCACACGACCACTGTATGCTCGACCGGGACCTGACGCTCGTGGAGTTCGCGCCGCCCGAAGACGGTTAGTCGCCGGCGCTCACGCCGGGACCGGCCGCCGAGACCGACCCGACGCGTTCGCCCGCGTAACCGAAGACGCGTTCGTAGCCGTACGGCGACATGAGAACGGGATAGAACTCCTCTTTGGCCACCCACGGGTCGCCGTCGGCGGCGGCGAACGTCTCGCCTTCGGCCACTCGCTCGAAGTTCTCGGCGAACACCTCGTACTCCTCGCGTCCGGCCGGTTTGGACACGCGTTCGGTAAACCGGAAGACGGGCACGTCTCGCGGCGTCGACGAGGCCGGGAGGACGCCCGTCGCTCCGAGGAACTCGCGAACGAGACGGAACGCGTTGTCGGCAGCCGAATCCGACCCCTGATAGCCACACTCGACTTCGACGGTTCGGGGGTAGGAGATGAGCCGGCCGTCGGCGAACGGCCCCGTCTCGACGACGGCGTCGATAGAGAGGGCCGCACAGATCGCCCCCGTCTCCTCGCCGACGGCGTCGACGAGGGCGAAGGGGTCGCCGTAGGACTGCGTCGAGTGGAGCGCCAGCGTCGTACAGCCGTCGAGTTCGCGTTCGAGCGCCGCGGCGAGCCGTGCCTCGTGACTCGTCGCCGCCGGGTCGCCCGGGAACGCCCGATTGAGGTCTTCGTCGACGTATCGGTCGTCCCGGTCGGACGCCAGTTCGTTGGCGACGACGAGTTTCACCGGGCGGGACACCACCGGCGGGTCGGCGAGCAGTCGCGCGACCGCTCGCTCTCCGCAGGGTTCGTCCCCGTGGACGGCGGCGACGACCGCGACGTCGGGGTCGCCGTCGCCCAACTGGTGTACTCTCATCGTGTGCTCCGTAGCATCGAACGCTAAAGTGCGTTCGGAATCGGACGGGGACGGTCCGGTCTCCCGGGCGTCCCCACCGACGGACGTCCCTACCGCGTCCCTACCGACGGACGTCCCCACCGACGGACGTCCCTACCGCGTCCCTACCGACGGACGTCCCCACCGACGGGATTACCCCAATCGGGCACCACACGCCGGACATGGACGAGCACACGCGCGACCCGAGCGTGGCCCCACCGCTCGGCAATCCGTCCGGGTGGATCGGCGACCGGCGGGTGTGGGAACACGCGACGCTCCGGCGCGCGACCGAACACGGCGTTCGCCTGTTCAACGCCGGCGACTACCACGAATCGCACGACTGTTTTGAAGCAGAGTGGTTCAACTACGGGAGTGGATCAACGGAAAGTGCCTTCCTCCACGGGATGGTTCAGGTCGCCGCCGGCGCGTACAAACACGACGACTTCGAGGACGATTCGGGGATGCGCTCGCTGTTCGCGACGGCACTCCAGTATCTCCACGGCGTCCCGGGCGACTTCTACGGCGTCGACGTGGACGACGTGCGCGCGACGCTCGACGCCGCCCTCGACGATCCGTCCGCCCTCGACGGGTGGCAAATCGCCGTCGACGGCGAACGCGTGACCGCCTACCCCGCCGACTACGAGTACGCCGAGGCCCTCGACTGAGTCGCCCGCCCGAATCGGCCGACGAGAGACGACGCCGATGGGAAATCGGTGGCTTAAACTCCGGCGAGGGCATCGACTGGCCCACGTGCGAGGGTAGCCAAGCCCGGAAACGGCGGCGGACTCAAGATCCGCTCCTGTAGAGGTCCAAGGGTTCAAATCCCTTCCTCGCATCGCGGGGCTCACACCCCGGCACGGTGGTCAGCGCCACCCTGTCAGATGCGGAAGACGCTCTCGGAGCGCTCTTCCTCGCAACACTCCTCCCGACGCTGTTCGGCGCGTGACGGCGTTCGGATAGCGCGCTCGGCGTTCGAGCGTCGCTTCGGACGCTCAGTGCATTTATCACCACGCAGCGGTCAGCATCGGGAGATGGCTACTCGGTTCGAGGTCCTCAGCGTTCTGGTGGCGCTCGAATTCGTCGTGATGTCCGCCGTCGTGCTCCTCTTACTCCCGCTCGAAGTCGCAGCGCCGCTCGTCCCGCTCGTTCTGGTCTTCTCGGTCGCGCTTCTGGTGTCTCGCTCGTGACTCCCGACACGTACTACCGGGCGATTCGGGCGTCGCCGTTCCGTCGAGGGGCGGCGTTCGGCGGTTAGCGCGACCGGCCCACGGGGAACTTCACGCGCTCCGGGTGGTCGTTGAACGCGTCCAGGATCTCCCTGTAGAGGTCGTTCCGGACGCGTTGCCCCCGTCGCGGGTGGACGAGATAGCGAAGCCGTAACTCGACCCAGGACTCCTTCTGGACGACGTTGACCGACGGCCCGTCGTTCACTTCGAGTTCGACGGGCGTCTCGGCGAGGCGGTCGCGATACTCGCCGACGCGTTCCCGCATCTTCGCGCCGAGGTAGTCGTCGGCCACGCCGCGCATCGTCTCCGACGCGAACGCCAGATCCGTCTCGTAGGCCACCTGAATCGCCAGTTCGTTCCAGACGTAGGGAAAGCCCTCCCACGAGTAGTTGTAGACGTGCGAGGAGAGGACGACGCTGTTGGGGAGGGTGATGATGCGACCCGAGGGCTGGTTCGTCGTGACGAGTTCGCCGTTCATCTCCCAGAGCGTCGTGACGAAGAAATCGACGTCGACGACGTCGCCTTTCGACCCCTCGATGGCCACCCGGTCGCCCACCTGATAGGGGCGTTTGAGCATGATGTAGAACCAGCCGATGAGGGAAAACAGGGGCTGTTGGAGGGCGAACGTCACCGCGACGCCGATGACGCCGAACGAGAACAGCAGGCCGATCCACTGCTCGGTGAGGATGCCGAAAAACGAGACGACGGTCGCGACGCCGAACACCAGCCGCAACACGTTCCGGGCGTTGTGCCGGCGTCGCTTGCTCGTCGCCTCGCCCGCGACGAGGGAGTAAACGAGGACGTAGAGGCCGTAGAAGACGGCGGCGACGCCGACGGCGGTGAGGGATTTGACGGCCAGAAACTCCATCGAGACGCCGTCGACCGTCAGCGCGGGCGACGTCAGCGAGTCGAGGACTCGAGCGGCGACGACGAGGGCGACGCCGAGGACGATCCCGAGGTAGCCGGCGGATCGCTTCATCGTCCGTCCCTCTCGGAGCGGTCACAAAACGGTTGTGACCCGGCGTGTCGTCTGGGTGCAAATATTTATCCCCAAACACGTCGAACGCTGGAGATGCTATGGACATCGACCTCGAAGCAGCGGCGAAATATCCGATGCAGTCGGAGGACTGGCTCAAGACCATCGGTATCGGGGGAGTGCTCATGCTCCTCTCGATTTTCATCGTCCCGATATTTCTCCTGTACGGCTACTTCGTGCGGGTGCTCCGGGCGGGGATGCGCGAGGAGCGCGAACCGCCCGCTTTCGGCGACTGGGGCTCTCTCCTGAGCGAGGGGTTCTGGGCGTTCGTCGTCATCTTCGTCTATCAGTTGATCCCGCTGATCGTCTTCGCCGTCACGGTGGGCGGGTCGGTGCTGGCGATGGCCGGCGGGGTCGAGCGGGGGCCGGCGTCGGCGTGGCCGGACTGCTCGGCGGCATGACCATCTCGGCCCTGCTGGCGCTCGTGTTCGGTTACGTTGGCCTCGTCGGCGTCGCCAACTACGCTCACGGCGGGAGCCTCGGCGACGGCTTCGACTTCGGCGTCATCAAGCGCGTGGGCCTGAGCTGGGACTACGCCGTCCCGTGGGTCGTCGGCGTCGTCGCGATGTTCGTCGCCGGTGCCATCGCAGCATCCTCGGTATCGTCCCGATCATCGGAGCCATCGCCGGCGTCTTCGTAACCTTCTACGGCTACGTCGTCGCCGGCAAGATCTGGGGGCAGGGGTACGCCGACGCTCTCGGTCTCGCGTCGCCCGACGCCGGCACGTCCGAACCCGGGACGTCCCCGTCCGTCGACTGACCTCACTCCCCGTCGACGAGTCGCTCCATCGCGTCGAGATACTCCGCCGCGACGAGCGGTTCGTCGTCGACGAGGCCCTCGACCGCTCGACACCCGTGTGCGAGCCGTTCGGCCAGGGCCTCGTCGTCGACGCTCTTTCGTACCAGACGTTCGACGTCGTCGAGCGCCGTGCGAACGTCCGCCTCCCGTCGCTCCCGTGCCGCGTCGCTCGCCTCGGCGAGCAGTTCTAGGAGGCGGTCACGGACGGCAGATGGGAGGTCCGTCACGGCGTCGAGTCGGTCGCTCGGCCCCATAAATCGGTCGCGTTCGACGCCCGCCGGGTCGGTACGCGATACCACAATCCTCAAACGCACCCGCGTCGGCATTCGACTATGGCAACTGTCGCAGAGCGCCTCGGCGTCGACCCCGAACGGCTGTGGGCGGGGAGCGTCCTCGCGCTACTGGTCGCGCTGGTCGGCGGATCGCTCGCCTTCCCGCGCATCGTCTACGACAGGTTCGTCTGGCACTACTTCTGGGGGCCGGTACAGGCCGACGCCAACTCGGCGGTCTGTGCCGTCCGGGAGGGCGGCGTCACCCGCTATCTCGACAGCACGAGCGCCTGTGCCGCCGCGCCCGAACCGGTCGCGTATCCGGGCTACACGCTCGTCTCCGAAGTCGGCTACGTCGTCGTCCTGCTGATCGCGCTCACGGGGCTCGTCTTTCTCCTCCAGCGACTCGACGTCGGCGAGGACCGCGAGCTGTTTTTCGCTCTCCTGCCGTTCATGTTCTTCGGCGGAGCGCTCCGCGTCGTCGAGGACGCCAACGACACCGCCGGGGCCGCTGACGCCCTCATCTCCTACCCGTGGAACACGCTCATCATCAGCCCCATCATCTACTTCACCGTCTTCGCGATCACGCTGGCCGCCCTCGTCGGGAGCGTCTCCTCGCGCGCCGCGGCGTCGTCGCCGACTACGGCCGCCCGCTGTTCGCCACCGGGTGCGCCGTCCTCGCGGCGACCGTCGGCTACCTCTTCGTGATGGCGCTCGCTCCCGGCAACGACGTGACCTTCTACCCGCAGGTCCTCGTCGTCACCCTCCTCGGCGCGACGCTCTCGACGGCCGTCGTCTGGTGGCTGGTGACGACCTACTGCCCCGGGGTCAACGCGGGGACGGGCCGCATCGGCGCGGTCATCATCTGGGGTCACGCCGTCGACGGCGTCGCGAACGTCGTCGGCCTCGACTGGATGGTCGCGCTGGGCGCGGGGCCGAACCTCGTCCCGAAACATCCGGTCAACCGCGCCATCGTCGAGTTCACGGGGGCGACGCTCCCACAGTCCGTCCTCGCCATCACCGGCGACACCTGGCCGTTCCTCGTCGTGAAGCTCGTCGCCGCGACGCTCGTCGTCTCCATCTTCGACGAGCAGATCTTCGAGGACAGCCCCCGATACGCCATCCTGCTTCTCGTCGCCATCCTCGCCGTCGGCCTCGGACCGGGGACTCGGGACATGATCCGGGCCACCTTCGGCGTCTGAGGGCTACGGATAGGGGTGGAACGGTCGATCCGGGCGCGGTTCGTAGCCCAGCTCTTTCGGAACCGTCTCCGCCCTCGCTCCGAAGAAGGGGTCGCCCGTGAACAGCGGTTGCGCCGAGGGGACGAGTGCGCGGACGGCCTCGAACCCGAGGCGCTCCACGTCGGTCGGCGTCACGCGCGCGGCGTACGCCGAGAGGCCGGCGTCGCCGAGTCTGTCGAGGAGCGCCGACAGTTCGGCCTCGCCCGACGGCACCGGGTCGGGGCCGACGGTCCCGGCGGGGACGCGACTCGATACGTCGACGAACGCCCGCGCCGGATCGGGGAAGTCGGCGTACTCGCCGATCGCACCCTCCTCCTCGCTCGCGCCGTCGGGGCCCATCGCCCGCAGTTCCATCCAGTTCTGGAGCGCTTCCGCGAGCGCCGACCGGGCGGCGGCGGCGGCGTCGAGGCTGGCACCGGATCCGACGGCGAACCGCGGCCAGTCGCCCTCGCGATGGACGGCGACGGCGACGACGGGGACGTCGACGTCCTGCGTCACCAGCAACGGCGTCACGGTGAGTTCTTCCGCGCGGGCTCGGGCCGCCAGCGCTTCGAATCCGTCGTCGTCGACGCCGAGCCCGAGCGGGTCGAACGTCGAGTACCACGCCAGCATCGTCGCGTCGCGTTCGACGACTTCGTACAGTCCCGCGAGGATGGCCTCGACGCCGCTGTTCCCCAGCCCCAGCCCCGTCGTGATGGCGGGCTTGTGACGCTCGTCCGGCGGCGGGTAGTGGACGAACTCCGCCGGGAGCGACACCGTCTCGCCCGTGTCCAGGTCTTCGCCGTCGACCCAGGGGATGCGCTCCTCGGGGTCCGGCGAGCGGTACGTGTCGGGCCGGACGAACTCCGCGGGCGAGACGGGGCGGGCGCGGTTCGCCTCCGGCGCGACGACGAACTCGGCGCGCCGGTAGACGCCGGCGCTGTAGCGTTCGAGGCCCTCGCCGAGGGCTTTCATGAACGCGCGATCCCAGTCCACGTCGACGCCGGCGGCGAACGCCGCGGCCCGGGCGTCGCTGAACGCCGTCGTGTCGGCCGTCCCCGCGAGATAGTACGGCACCGGGAACGACTCGCGCTCTCCCACCTGTTCGAGGAGGCCGACCCGCTGGTCGACGGCCCGTTCCGCCCGTTCGAGCGCGTCGTCGAGCGCCACGTCGCGGTAGTCGTGTCGGAGCGACCGGTCGCGGTCGGACGGGTCGGGGACGGGGAGAAACTCCCGTTCGTCGCCGGGGACTTCGACGACAGTGCCGCCGACGTCCGCGCCGGCGAGGAGCGCGATCATGCGCCGCCCGGCGATGGCTCCGGCGAGGCGGACGGCGCTCCGGTCGCCCGTTGGCGACTCGCCCCGCTCCCCGTCGCGCGTCGACGCCACTCGCGCCCGGAGGTCGGCGTAGCCGGCCGACCCGGTGTCGAACACCGAAACGGCGGCGTCGAGGTCGGGGAACGCGTGGCCGCCGAGGCCGCCGATTTCGACCGCGACCCACCGATCGGCGGCGTCGGCGGCGGCGTCGAACGCCCCGCCCCCGCGGGCGCGACGACGGCACCGAAGTCGACGGCACCGAGGTCGGCGGGGTCGGCGTCGCTCACCGTCGCGTCGACGTCGGCACACGCGGCCCGGAACGCCTCGGCGGCGGGCCCCGTCCCGACGAGTCCTGCGTGCATGCGTCGGGAGAGGGACGACGGGGTGAAAAAAGTACAGTCGCCGGGTCGGGCGTTCCGGTCGCGTCCGCAGCCGGCGTCAGGCGAGCAGCGACGTCGCGACGGCGGCGAGTTCGTCCGCGTCGGCCCCGCGCAGCCGGTCGTCGCCGAGTTTCAGGCGGAGGCGCGGGCGGCCGACGTCGATGGGGACCTTCTCGGTGTCGACGAGTCCCCGGTCTTCGAGTCTCGTCTTCGTCCGGGAGAACGTGGCCTTGCTCGCGATGCCGACGTCCTCGCCCCACTTGCTGATGTCGTAGAGGAGGACGTCGTTTTTGGCGGCGACGAGGAGACAGAGCGTCACCTCGTCGATCCCGTCGCCGTCCCCGCGGACGGCGTCGAGCGACGACAGGACGGCGTCGAAGTCGTCGCGGGTCGCCTCGCCGATCTCCTCCGCGAGCGTCTCGCGCACCCGCGAAAGCGGCGGCGTCCGGAGGTTGTACGGGTCGGCGTCGTCCCACGCCGTCTCGTAGGTCTCCTCGACGGCGGCGACGAAGTCGGGGTCGTCGTCGGCGAGGGCCGCCACCCGGTCGCCCGCCGAGACGAGCGCCAACACGGTCTCGTCGGTCAGGACCAGGGCGTTCTCCGCGTCGCCGTCCGGCGTCCGCAGGTCGAGCACGTCGGACGCGACGAGGTCGGCGGCGTTGCTGGCGACGAGGAAGTCGTCCAGCACCGACTTGAGGAGCGACCCGTCGGCGAGGATCCGTACCGACGGCGACTCGTCTCCGAACTCGGTGGCGACGTCCGTCACCCCCTCGACCACTTCCGCGGTCGGATTCACGACGAACAAACCGTCCGTCGACGCCTCGAACAGTTCGTCGACGAGCCCCCTCACGTCTGCGGCGTGGCGGTTCGAATCAATCGTCATGGCGCGAATATTGTGGTATCTCTATTTAATTTTAACGTCGTCGACGATCCGTAAAGAGCGTTTTCCGGGGCCGGCTTCGGCGACGGGTTCCCCGCGGCGGCGACGCCCGTCGCCGTGGGCGGTCGGTGGAAGGATACACTTATTGGTCGCTTTGCCGGGGTTGTACGTATGGAGTACGAACACGTCCGCGACGTCGATCCGGCGGTCGCAGACGCCCTCGCCGGCGAAGTAGAACGGCAGCGAGACACGCTGGCGATGATCGCGAGCGAGAACCACGCCAGCAGGGCGGTTCTCGAAGCGCAGGGGAGCGTCTTCACCAACAAGTACGCCGAGGGGTATCCGGGCGCGCGCTACTACGCCGGCTGTGAGTACGCCGACGAGATCGAATCGCTCGCCATCGAACGCGCGAAGGACCTCTGGGGGCCGAACACGTCAACGTCCAGCCCCACAGCGGGACGCAGGCGAACATGGGCGTCTACCTGGCCGTCCTCGAACCGGGCGACCGCATCCTCTCGCTCGAACTCGAACACGGCGGCCACCTGAGCCACGGCCACCCCGCGAACTTCGCGGGCAAGCTCTTCGACGTCGAACATTACCGAGTCGATCCCGAGACGGGCTACGTCGACTACGAGGGCCTCGCCGAGACGGCCGACGAGTTCGACCCGGACATGATCGTCTCCGGCTTCTCGGCGTACCCCCGCGAGGTCGAGTGGGAGCGCGTGCAGGCGGTCGCGGACGCCGTCGACGCCTACCACATGGCCGACATGGCCCACATCACCGGCCTCGTCGCCTCCGGCGTCCACGACTCGCCCGTCGGCGTCGCCGACTTCGTCACCGGGAGCACCCACAAGACCATCCGCGCCGGCCGCGGCGGCATCATCCTCACGAGCGAGGAACACGCGAGCGACGTCGACTCGGCGGTGTTCCCCGGCGCGCAGGGCGGCCCGCTCATGCACAACATCGCGGGCAAGGCCGTCGGATTCAGGAGGCGCTCCAGCCCGAATTCGACGAGTACGCCCGGCAAGTCGTCGAGAACGCGAAGGCGCTCGGTGAGGCCTTCGTCGACCACGGCCTCTCGCTGGTCTCCGGCGGCACCGACACCCACCTCGTCCTCGTCGACCTCCGGGACTCCCATCCCGACCTGACCGGCGGCGACGCCGAGGAATCCCTCGAATCGACGGGCATCGTCCTCAACGCGAACACCGTCCCCGGCGAGACACGGTCGGCGTTCAACCCCAGCGGGATCCGCGCCGGCACCGCCGCCCTCACCGCCCGCGGGTTCGACGCCGAAGCCACCCGCGAAGTCGGCGACCTCATCTGCCGCGTCGTCGACGCCCCCGACGACGAGAGCGTGCTCGACGACGTGAGCGCCCGGGTCGACGACCTCTGTTCGGAGTTCACCCTCTACGAGTAGGGACCGGCCGCTCCGTTATACACGCATGTGAGCATTTTGGTGGTCCTTGACCACGTATTATGCACGAATCCGAGCATTGAAGGGCGAGGCACGCCCTCTTTCGTCCATGACCGAGACGATCGACGGGAACGCCGTCGCCGAGGAGATCCGTGCGGGCCTCGACAGCGCCGTGGGAACGCTGGCCGACGCCGGCGTCACGCCGTCGCTGGCGACCGTCCTGATGTCGGACGACCCCGCGAGCGAGACGTACGTCTCGATGAAACAGCGGGACTGCGAGGAGGTCGGCATCGACGCCGTCGACGTGGAACTCGATCCGGACGCGCCCGCCGACGACCTGTACGAGACGGTCGACGAACTGAACGCCGACCCGTCGGTCCACGGCGTCCTCGTCCAGATGCCCGTCCCGGACCACGTCGAGAAGAGTTCGGTCCTCCGTCGCATCGACCCGATGAAAGACGTCGACGGCTTCCACCCCGAGAACGTGGGCCGCCTCGTCGCCGGCGATCCGCGGTACAAACCCTGTACGCCCCACGGCATCCAGAAACTGCTCGACCACGCGGGCGTCGACCCCGAAGGGAAAGACGTCGTCGTCCTCGGTCGGTCGGACATCGTCGGCAAGCCGATGGCCAACCTGCTGCTCCAGAAGGCCGAGGGCGGTAACGCCACCGTCACCGTCTGTCACTCGCGGACGCAGAACCTCGCGGAGAAGACGCGTAACGCGGACGTCCTCGTCGCCGCCGTCGGCGTCCCCGAACTCGTGGACGGGTCGATGCTCTCTCCCGGCGTCGTGGTCGTCGACGTCGGGGTCAACCGCGTCGACGCCGACAACGACAAGGGGTACGAACTCGTCGGCGACGTCGACTTCGACAGCGCCGTCGAGAAGGCCAGCGCCATCACGCCGGTCCCCGGCGGCGTCGGCCCGATGACGCGCGCGATGTTGCTCTACAACACCGTCAAGGCGGCCAGCCTGCAGGAAGGCGTCGCCGTCGACTTACCTTAGAGGCGGTCGCGCGCCGACGCGAGCGCCGCCTCGTCGCCCTCGCGGAGGTAGGTCGCGATCTCCCGCGTCGCCGTGACCAGACGCTCGGCGTCCCGCGGCGACACGTCTCCCTCCAGCGCCTGAACGCGTTTCACCCGTTCGCTGACCGTTCCCAGTGCCGTCCGCCCCGCCGGATCGGGGTTCTCGTCGAGCCAGTCGACGGCGTCGCTCCGGTAGGCCTCGACGGCGTCGGCGTAGCCGAGGCCGCGAGCCGCTGCCATCGACTCGGGGACGTCGTCCGGTGCCGGTCGCTCGCCGGCGTCGGCCCCGCGCAACAGCGAGAGGACGTACAGTCGGTCGTCGTCGCTCGGATCGCGGGCCCGGGCGTAGACGTCGATCGCCTGGAGCAGTTCGTGGGCCGCGAGGAAGGCGTCGTTGAGGTCGGCGAGGTCGCCGGCGTCGACGAACCCGCGCTGTCGGACGTACTCCCGGAGGTCGGACTTCAGATCGTCGGCGAGGTCGGTGGGGTCGCCCCCGTCGAACGCGTCGCGGTGCGAGGAGAGGTCCAGCGACACCGGCGTCGCCGTGTGGAACGTCCGTTCGTCGACGCCGACGCTCCGGAGGCTCCCGCAGTTCGGACACTCAACGCGTCCCGTGTCGTAGTAGGACCACTGGCGGCCGCAGTCGTTGCACTCCCGGTGGCCGCGGACTCTCATGGCAGGCGGTAGGTGAGCGGGCCGCAAAAGGACGGCGTTCCTCACTCCGCGTCCCCGACTCGCCGGTAGGCGGCGGCGTCGACGCTGCTCGACCCGCGGGATTTATACGTCGCTCGCGCCTCGAAGCCAGTACTCATGTCGTCACAGGGTTCGGCAGATCCCGAGACGGAGGATAGAGGAAGTCGCCACCGCGCGGCTGAGCGGGAAATTCTCCCGGCAGTCTGAGTCCCGGTCGACCGACGCCGGCGACGTGGCCGTCGCGGCCGACGGAGCGGATCTGACGCTCGTTCTCGACGGCGTCGAGCGGTCGCTCTCGCGCGAGGCGGCGACGGCGCTGCGCGACGAACTCGCCGACGCGTTGACGCGCCGCGAGGAGTTCTTCCGGACGGCGGGCGAACACCGCGAGGACGGCAGCTACGTCGTCTCGCGGCGCGGCGTGGAGTCGGCGGGCCACCGCAAGGTGTTCGACTCCTTCGAGGGGCTGTGTCGGCTCTACGACCGGCTCCCCGGGAGTTCACCGCTTCCGACGTCGGCCGGACGGGTCTCACCGGCGGCCGGCGGCACATGGTGCTTCGCCACTTCGTCGAACATCCGGCCTTCGACTGCGAACTGGTGAACCGACAGCCGCTCCGCGTCCGCAAGTCGACCGCGGCGAGCGAGGGGGTGACGTCCGCCGACTGACGCCATCCCGGGGTTCTTGACGCCCCGGACGCAAGGGGCGTCCATGCGCGACGAGGAGGAAGTCCGCGAGCAGTACGAGTTTCTGAAAGCGCAACTCGACAGCGACGAGATGAATCACCAGGGCGTACGACAGATGTTCACGCATTACAAGCGCGCGCTCGGATGGGTTCTGGAAGAGGAGTACATCTGACCTCGGGGACGCTGGCCACCGAGCGGACACCCGACGGACGCCGGTGCGACGCCCGTCGCCGGTGTCGGGGCGGTCCAGCGACGCTCGACGACACACGCCGCCCCGGCGCAGAATCGGTCGCCTGTATCAAAAGCCAGTTGACGGGGTGGGTCCAACGTGGAGTATGCGAATCCAGAGCCGTGGTCGCGGCGAGGAGGGGCGGACCCGTCTCACCGTGGTCCCCGAGAACGTCGACGACCTCTGGCATCTCTCTCACGTCCTCGAACCCGGAGATCTGGTCGAGGGCGACACCACCCGCCGAATCCAGCGGGACGACGAGCAGATGCGCGACACCGGCGGGCAGCGCGAGCACCTCTACGTGACCCTCGAAGTCGAGGACGTGGAGTTCGCCCGCTTCGCCAACCGCCTCCGGGTCGGCGGCGTCATCGTCGACTGCTCGCGCGAAGACGAACTCGGCCACCACCACACCCTCAACGTCGAGGAACACTCCGAGATAACCATCGAGAAACATTTCAAGCCGGACCAGATGGCCCGCATCGAGGAGGCGGAGGAAGCGGCCGAGAACCCCGACGTCGCCATCGCCACCGTCGAGGAGGGGAAGCCCACGTCCACACCGTCGCTCAGCACGGAACCGAGGAGTACGCCTCCTTCACGCGCCCCACCGGCAAGGGCGAATACGCCCGCCCGCGGGCGGAACTGTTCGACGAACTCGGCTCGGCGCTCTCTCATCTCGACGCCGACGCCGTCATCCTCGCCGGTCCGGGCTTCACCAAACAGGACGCCCGCGACCACATCGCGGAGAACTACCCCGAGGTGAGCGAGAAACTCACCGTCGTCGACACGTCGAGCGTCGGCGACAGGGGCGTCCACGAGGTGCTCAAACGCGGGGCCGTCGAGGAGGTACAGGCGGAGACGCGCATCGCGCGCGAGGCGGAACTCATCGACGAACTGATGGAGCGCATCGCGGAGGGCACGAAGGTGGCCTACGGCATCGACGAGGTGGCGGAAGCCGCCGACTTCGGAGCCGTCGAGGACCTCCTCATCGTCGACGAGCGACTCCGCGAGGAGCGACAGGGCGAGGGCGACTGGGACGTCGACGTCAACGACGTCATCGAATCCGTCGAGCAGAAAGGCGGCGAGGTGACCGTCTTCTCCTCGGAGTTCGACCCCGGCCGCCAGCTGAAGAACCTCGGCGGCATCGCCGCGCTGTTGCGCTACCGCCTGGACTGACCGCCTCGCCGCCGCCCCTCCCCGTCGCCGCTACTCCCGTCCCGTGAGCGCGTCGCTCGCGGCCGCGAAGGGGATCGTCTCGCCGAGGTTTTCGGCGCTTGCCTTCTCGTAGACGAGGGCCGCACCGGCGGCCGTTTCGATGGCCGTGCCGCCGCTGTCGAAGACGGTCACCTCGTCGGGGTCGGTGCGTCCCGCCGCGTCGCCGGCGATGACCTCGCCGAGTTCGGCGTGGACGTGGTCCTCGTCGACCACGCCCGACTCGACGGCGTGGATGAACGACCCGGCGTCGCGCATGACTCGGTCACGCAGGTCCGGAACGTAGGTGGCGCGGGCGACGGTGTCGGCGTCGAGTTCGCGTTTCTTGGGGTTGTACTGACCCATCGCCGTGACGTGTGCGCCGTCTTCGAGGTTGTCGCTGTCGAAGACCGGTTCCGATGCGTTCGTCGCCGTGACGACGACGTCCGCCCCTTCGACGGCGGCGGCGGCGGAGGAGACGGCAGCCACCGCCGCGTCGAGTTCCCGGTCCATCTCGCCGGCGAACGTCTCGCGGTGCTCCTTGGTCGGCGAGTAGACCCAGACGGAGTCGAGGTCGCGAACCGTCGCGACGGCGCGCAACTGGCCCCGGGCCTGCGCGCCGCTTCCGAAGAGCGCGAGCGTCGAGGCGTCCTCGCGGGCGAGGGCGTCGACGCCGACGGCCCCCACCGCGCCCGTCTTGAAGGGGTTCATGCTCGCGCCGTCGATCAGCGCGAGCGGTTCGCCCGACTCCGAATCGAACAGCGGCGTCATGAAGTACGCGTCGCGTTCGCCGAACCCGGCCGAGTAGGTGTAGCCGCCCATGACGCCCGTCTCGGGGAGGATGGCGACGTACGACGTGAGCATTCCCGGTGGGTCGCGGTTCACCAGCGCGGTGCGTGGTTCCGCCGGGGCTCCCTCGCCCCGCTGTCGGTACGCGTCGCGGACTGCGTCGACGTACTCCGCGGGCGTCGCGAGCCCGGACACGTCGGCACTCGTGAGAAACAGCGCGTCGGCCATACCCGCGAATGGGGTGGCCCGCACTTCAAGCGTCGGGTATCAGTCGGCGTTGACCGGTTTCGCCGTCGGGGGCGCGTCGACGGGCGCGTTGACGAACAGGGCGTGCCCGATGACGAGAACGGCCCCTCCCGCCCCGACGGGGACGGCCTGCGTCAGTTGCAGTCCGACGCCGCTGAGGACTGCGGTGATTCCGATGAGCACGAGCGGAATGACGCCGAGCACGTAGTCGTAGTAGCCTGTCATAATATGCCTCTACATAATAATATGCATTACATTCATATAATTCTTTCCCGTAGGCGACGCCTAACCGTAACGGCGGATTCTAAAATAGCACTCATAAGTTTTAAATGAACAATAGTGACGTATCTGCGGGGCTTGCCTCCACGTCGAGAGTTAACTGGGCGGGGACACAGAGTTCGAGTGTGAACCGGAACGACCGCGCGATCGTCGGCCTCGTGATGCTCGCTCACGCGATGGTCCACACCTACGAACTCTCGGTTCCCATCTTCGTGACCATCTGGCTGGCCGAGTTCGAGACGATCCAGTTCGCGGGCCTGCAGGTGGGCGTCACCGAGGCGACGTTGGGTCTCGTCGTCACCGCCGGCTACGGTCTGTTCGGCCTCGGCGCGTTGCCGGGGGCGTCCTCGTGGATCGCATCGGATCGCGTCGCCTCATCAGCCTCTGTCTGTTCGGGATGGGCGGCGCGTTCCTCCTCCTCGGGGCGGCACCCGGCCTCGTCGCCGTCGCCGTCGCCCTCCTGTTGTGGGGGCGTCGGCCAGCGTCTACCACCCCGCCGGTCTGACCCTCCTCAGTAAGGGCGTCGAGAAACGCGGGACGGGCTTTGCCTACCACGGCATGGCCGGCAACCTCGGTATCGGCCTCGGACCGTTGGTGACGGCCGTTTTGCTCCTCTTTCTCGGCTGGACGGCCGTCGCCGCCCTCCTCGCGATCCCGGCGCTGGCGGCCGGGGTGTACGCCACGCGCGCACAGTTCGACGAGACGGCGGCCGTCACCGCCACCGACGGCGGCGAGTCGAGGGCCGGGGGCGGCGTCTCGTCGCTCGCGGAGTTTCTCGTGGAGTCGAAGACGCTGTTCGGCGGCCTCTTCGTCGCCGTCTTCGCCATCGTGATGTGTTCCGGCCTCTACTACCGGGGGTGTTGACGTTCATGCCGAACCTCCTCGAGGGCCTTCCCGGATTCGAGCCGATCCCGCTCGACTCGCTCGTCCCCGGCGTCGACGGCGGCCGAACCATCCACCCCGAGCGATACTTCTACTCCGGCCTACTCATCGTCGGCGTCGTCGGCCAGTACGTCGGCGGGAAGCTCACCGACCGGATGCCCGCCGAATACGGCATCGTCGCCACGTTCGCGGGACTCGCCGTCATCGCCCTCCTCTTCCTGCCGGCGGCGTCGCTCGGCGTCGGTCCCCTCCTCGTCCTCGGGGCGGCGCTCGGCTTCTTCCTGTTTTTCGCCCAGCCGTTCTATCAGGCCACCGTCGCCGAGTACACCCCCGCCGACACCCGCGGCCTCTCCTACGGCTACACCTATCTCGGCGTCTTCGGCGTCGGCTCCCTCGGCGGGGCCGTCGCCGGCGGCATCCTCGCCTACGCGAATCCGCAGACGCTCTTTTTCGCGCTCGCGGGGTTCGCGTCCGTCGCGCTGCTCATCGGCGTCTATCTGGTCCGCGTTCGGTCGGCGTGAACGTCAGCGCAGTTCGAAAAAGAGGACGCGCCAGACGCCCAGGCCGACGGCACCCACCAGCAGCGTGACGGCCGCGAAGAGAGTTGGACGCCGCCGTGGAAGACGGGCGTCGCCCGGAGGCCGAGGCCGACGACGTCGGCGACGACCCACGACCGGAGGGCGAGCGGAACGGCGGCTTTCGCCGTCTCCGTCGCGCCGGGAGCGTAGGCTCCGAGCACCGGCGCTGCGACGACCCAGCCGAGGAGGAACGGCGCGAGGACGCCGGCGAGATACACCGGGTTCGAGAGGACGAAATCGAGTCCGTTGTGACGGACGGTGCCGCCGGTCAGGAGGAGGGCGATGACGAGGACGTCACCCACCGCGATCGGGGTCGCTCGGGCGTCGATGCGACGATCGAGGAACGACGCGACTGCGCTCGCCATGCACGCCCTTTCCCGTCGTCCCTATTGGCTTCCCCGCTTTACGCCGGCGACGGTGTAGCCGAAGCCCCGATCGAGCACGGCGGCGTCGAGGCCGGCGTCGGCGACCAGGCGGGCCAGCGCGTCGGGCCCGTCGAACGTCGAATCCATGCCCATCACCCGTTCGCTCGAAACGAGCAACCGGCCGAGGAGCGTTCCGGGGTCGAAATCGCGGACGACCAGCACGCCCCCGTCGGCGAGGGCCCGCGCCGCCTCCGCGAGGGCCGCCTGTCGGTCGGGGACGTGATGGAGCGCGTCCACGACGATCACCGCGTCGACCGTCCCGTCCCGGAGCGGGAGCGTCGCCGCGTCGGCCTGGGCGGCGTCGAGACCGTGCGCGACGGCGCGGCGGAGCATCCCGCGCGACGCGTCGACGACGAGCGGTCGGTCGACATCTAGCGCGCGGACCGCGCGCCCCGTGCCGCCGCCGAGGTCGACTACCCGCTCGACGTCGCGTTCGGCGAGCGCCAACCCCTCTCGAAGCGGCGCGCGCCGCGCCGAAGGCATCACGAAGTCGTACGCCCGGGCGAATCGGTCGAAAAAGCGGACGTCGCCGAAGCCGTGCATACGCCGTCTCGTCGCCGACGAACCAAAGGTCTACCCGCTCGCCGGCCTATCCGAATCCATGGATCCGGCCTTTCGCGTCCTCGGCTGGCCGCCGGACGGCCCGCAACTCCGTCTGGACTACCGGCGCTTTCGCTACGCCGGCAAGTTCGTCATGTCGAATACGGGCAAAGCCGTCGCCTGCGACCCGGACGCGACGCGCGAGGGCGAGTACGACGCCGCCCTCGCGGCGGTCGCGTTCAACGAAGATCGGACCGATCCGGCGACGTGGTGGCTCCGGTATATCACCGTCCGCGACGATCTGCGCGGCGAGGGCCTCGGCGCGCGCCTCGCGGCGTTCGCGGCCGACCGCATCGAGTCCCGGGGCGGGGACCGAATCCGCATCGCCGTCAACAACCCCTTCGCGTACCAGGCCCTCTACAAGGCGGGGTTCGGCTTCACGGGCGAGGAGACCGGCATCGCCGAACTCGTCCTCGAACGCCCCGATCCGCGGGATACGGAGGCGTACCAGTCGGGACTCGACCGCTACCGCACCCGCGACCCCGGCGACCCCGAGGCGACGTTCCTCGACGACAAGCGGGGGCCTCGCCGCCCGGCCGCGTCGACGCGGGACCTTGAAACCCCCTGCGCGCGTACGGTCGCCAAATGGGTAACGCAGACCTGCGGGCGCTCGCGGCGCTCTCGGACGTGGCGTGGGCCGACATCGAGGGGAGCGTCGTCGCCGTCGACGCGCACAACTGGCTGTATCGCTACCTCACGACGACGGTGAAGTGGACCCGCGACGAGATCTACACGACCGAGGGCGGCGAGGAGGTGGCGAACCTCGTCGGCGTCGTCCAGGGCCTCCCGAAGTTCTTCGAACACGACCTGACCCCCGTCTTCGTCTTCGACGGCGGCGTCACCGAACTGAAAAGCGCCGAAGTGGCCGAACGCCGCGAGAAGCGCGAACGCGCCGAGGAGCGCTTGGCCGAGGCGCGCGAACGCGGCGACCAGGTGGAGGCGGCCCGCCTCTCGGCCCGGACCCAGCGACTCACCGACGTCATCCTCGAGACGACCCACGGACTGCTGGACCTGCTGGACGTACCCGTAATCGAGGCACCTGCTGAAGGCGAAGCACAGGCCGCCCACATGGCTCGCGTCGGCGACGTCGACTACGCGGGCAGCGAGGATTACGACACGCTGTTGTTCGGCGCGCCGCTGACGCTCCGCCAGCTCACGAGCAAGGGCGCGCCGGAACTGATGGACCTCGACGCCACGCTCGACCGCCACGACCTGACGCTCGAACAGCTCGTCGACGTCGCCATCCTCTGCGGGACGGACTTCAACTCCGGCGTCTCGGGCGTCGGCCCGAAGACGGCGCTCTCGGCGATCAAAGAGCACGGCGACCTCTGGGCCGCGATGGAGGCCAACGACTGGCACGTCGAGAACGCCGACCGCATCCGCGAACTGTTTCGCGATCCGCCGGTGACCGACGACTACGCGCTCGATCTCGACCTGAACCCCGACCTCGACGCCGCCCGCGACTACGTCACCGACGAGTGGGAGGTCGACGCCGACGAAGTCGAACGCGGCTTCGAACGCATCGAGGCGTCGGTCGTCCAGACCGGCCTCGACCGCTGGACGTAGTCGCCCGCGACGGGATCCAGACGCGTCGCCACCGGTCGCCGTCGGGAGGGCCGTCGCGTTCCGTCGGCGACGGAACCGGCGTAACCGGGCGGCTCCCGCGACAGGCTTTTCCCGACCGCCGTTTCCCTTGTGGTATGGCGTTCCACGACGTCGATCGATTCCGGATCGGCTGGTGGCTGTTCGGCCTCGCCCTCGGCGTCGCCCTCACGTACGTCGTCTACGCCTTCGTCGGAACGTTCGTCTTCGGCCTGTTTCTCTACTACGCGACGCGGCCGATCTACCGCCACATCCGACGGCGGGTGTATCCGCCGAGTCTGGCCGCCGCGATCGCCCTCTTCGCGCTGGCGCTGCCGGCGCTCCTGCTCGTCATCTACTCGCTGAGCGTCGCCGTCCGGGAACTGCAGAAGCTCCTCGACGGCCAGGGCATCGACGTGGTTCAGTATCTCTCGATCGATCAGCAGTTGCTCAACCGCGTCGTCGACCCGGCGACGCTCCTGCAGCTGGACCTCGAACGGTATCTCACGTCCGGGGGATTCTCCTCGATGATCCAGTCGCTGACGTCCGCCGCCGACACGCTCGCGTTCGTCGGCGTGGGGCTCGTCCACCTGTTCGCCATGATCGCCCTCGCGTTCTACCTGCTCCGTGACGACCGGAAACTCTCGCGGTGGGTCCTCTCGCGATTCGGCGACGAACGGGGCATCCTCCGGGCGTACGTCCGCACCGTCGACCGCGATTTCAACGGCATCTTCTTCGGCAACATCCTCAACGCCGTCCTCACCGCCACCATCGGCGTCATCGCCTTCTCGCTGCTGAACACGGCCGCACCGGCCGGCGCGAAAATCCCCGCCGCCGCGCTGGTGGGGCTGCTCGCGGGCGTCGCGAGCCTCATCCCCGTCGTCGGCATGAAACTCGTCTACTTCCCCGTGGCGATCTACGTCGGGATCCGCGCCTTCCTCGTCGACCCCCAGACTCTCTGGTTCGTCGCCGTGTTCGCCCTCGTCGCCTTCGTCGTCGTCGACACCATCCCCGACCTGGTCCTCCGGCCGTACGTCTCCGGGCGGAGTCTCCACGTCGGCGCGCTGATGATCGCCTACACCTTCGGACCGCTCCTGTTCGGCTGGTACGGCATCTTCCTCATGCCGATGCTGCTGGTGCTGACGATGCATTTCGCTCGGCTCGTCCTGCCGGAGCTGTTGACGTCGAAACAGCTCCAGCCGTACGCGGTCGATCCGGGGTATCTCACGGACCCGACGGACGAGCGGGCGGAGGACGACGGAGAGCTGCCGACCGACTAGAAGTCGACGTACTGCTGTTCCCACTCGCGTCGCGCTTCGAGTTCCCGGCGGCCGCGGCGGGTGAGCGTGTAGTAGTTCGTCCGGCGGTCGCGCTGTCCCTTGTCCACGAGCCCTTTCTCGACGAGCGTGTCGAGGTTCGGATAGAGCCGCCCGTGATGGATTTCTTTCTCGTAGTACTCCTCGAGTTCCTCCTTTATCGCCAACCCGTGTGGTTCGTCGAGTCCGGCCACGACATACAGCAGGTCGCGCTGGAATCCTGTCAGGTCGTACATCGGTATTCTCTACTCGCCGATTAGTGTTCGATTGGAATAAATATGTCGAAGCGACACGTTCCGAGTCGGTGACATACCCGGTAAATCGCCCGACACAACGGGTTCCGAAAAGGTCACCAAATCGAATAATACCCCGCACGAATCAGATAGCATATCTTTCGAAGCGAGTACTTATTTCGCTGGCGACCGTACTGGCGGTCGTGCCCGAAGAAATCCTGTTCGAGACGGAGTCGAAACGGAGTCGTGACGACGTCGCCGAGATGCTGCGGTCCATCGCCACCAAGGTCGAACGCGGCGACCTCACGCTTCGCGCCGGGGACCAGTCGGTGTCGATCGACATCCCCCAACAGCCCACGTTCGAAGTCAAGGTCGAACGCGAGACGTCCGCCACCGGTCCGTCGGAACTCGGCCTCGAACTCGAACTCGAGTGGACCGAAGGCGAGGGCGGCGACGGCGACCTCTCTATCGAGTAACGTCGCTCCCGAACTGACGTCGAAAAGGTAGCAAGCCACGCGAAAAACGCGTGGTGCTTGCCGCCCTGAATTGGTCCCCGCTGACGCTTCGGCCCTCCAGACGAAGCGTCACCGACGACTCTTACACGATTCCACTTAAAGATACCGACGCCGTGGACGTTCGGCAGCGACACCCACACCCCGCGACCGCCTCACTCCTCGACGATGGTGCTTCCGCCCGGCGGAAGGAACTCCTGGATCAGGTCGGCGCTCGCCACCTTGCGGACGAACGACTCGTCGGCGAACCGGTCGCGGAACTCCCGGTAACACCGCGTCGCGACGTCGTTCTGCGCGAACTTCCCGGGTTCGAGGCGGATCGACGTCTCCGCCCGGGGTTCGATGGCCGTCGGCGGCCCGCCGATGACCCGCGTCTCCTCCTCGCAGGTGATGCCGACGGCGACGCCGACGCTCACGTCGCGGAAGTAGGTCCGGTCGCCTCGGATGGCGAAGCCGCCCTTCTCCAGGTACTCGCCGCTCTCGGGCGTCTTCGACACCTGGTCCGGCGACACCACGTACGCGTCGCCGGCGAACCGCCCCTCCTTCCACACCGACGAGTACGAGACGGCGAACTGCGCCGCCTCGTCCAGACTCGACTCGGGGAACTCCACCTCCCGGGAGGGTTCGCTCGGCCCCGTCGCCTTCAGGAGCGTCACCGGGCCGCCGTGGGCCTGCGCGTGGAAGAACCGGTCGTTGGCGTCCATATACTTCTTGACGAGTTCCTCGTTCTGGTCGGCGTTGCGCCCGCCGATGACGAGGAAGTCGTCGCTGGTGTGGAACCACCGGAACCGCTCGTACCAGTGGTCGGGCTGGCGGACCGGAATCGACGACCGGGAGAGCCAGTCGACCTCTTCTGGCTCCGCCGCTTCGCTCTCCTCGGGTTCCTCCTCGCTCTCCTCCCACTCTTCGCGGCGGCGTTCGAGTTCCGCGAGGCGCTCGCGGGTGTCCTCGATGGCCGCCTCCGCTCCCTCCTTTTTCCCCTCGATGCGTTTGGCTTCGTTGTAGAGGCGGTCGGCGTTTTCTCGACGCCCGTCGACACGTCGAGAGGGACGCGGGTGTCGTCGAGTTCGACGGTGACCATCCCTTCGGCTTCGTCCACGTCGACGACGGCCTCCGCGGCGGGGATGTCCCGTTCGGCCCCCGCTTCGAGTTTCTCCTCGATTTCGTCCCACGGGACGTTCGCTTCCCGCGCCTCGCGGACCGTCGTCAGCACCTCGTCGACCAGGTCGTAGTTGGCGTAGAGCAGTTCCGCCCGTTCCCGTTCGGCCTCCGCCTGCTCCTCGAACCCCTCGATCGCCTCCTTTTGCTGTTCGATGATGCGCCGTTGTTTCTCGATCTGCGCCTCGAAGTCCGGGCGTTCGGTCGTCCCCTGTTTCTCCTCGCTCTCGCTCTCGCGTTCGAGACGGACGAAGTACTCGTCGAGGGCGGTGTTGAACGAGTCGTAGGCCTCGCTGTCGAGGCCGGCGCGTTCTTCGAGGGGAAACGGCGTCGCGTCCACCACCCGGTCGTCGTCGAGGTAGACCCGCGGGTCGAACTCGCCCGACTGGAGCTGCTCGGCGAGGCGGGAGATGGCGTCGTAGACGCGTTCGTACTCCGACTCGCCCGCGTCGGCGATGTCGAGCGTCTTCTCGACGCCCGCCCGCGAGCAGAGTTCCTCGCCGTAGAGGCCGCCGAAGTTCAACTGCGTCGCGATGGTCCGCACCACGTCGGTGTCGGACTCCTCCATTCGCTGGACGAACGCCTCGTAACTCATCGTGAGGGGTTGATTCGGGACTGGGGGAACTCGTACTGTGACCCCGGCGCGACGGTTCGCGACTTCAGCCGGACGGTTTCGAGGCTCTGGACCACCTCGCCGTTCTCGTCTAAGACGGCGACGTTCCCCTCGCCGAACAGTTCGACAACGATCTTCGTGTTGGCGTCCTCGCGTTCGAACTCGAAGACGAGGATGCGGTCGAACTCGAACTGCTCGACGCCCGCGAGGTCGGCCCCCGACAGGCGGTTGCGCAGCATCATCGCGAAGTTCGGCGGCCGTCCCGGCGCTTCCGGGACGTTTTCGGGGGCGGCGACGTGGGCCCGTTTCACGTCGCCGACCTCCAACAGCAACTCGACCCGCCCCCGGTCGAAGTCCCGCATCCGCAGTCTCAGAAGGTCGTCGTCGTAGAGGTAGGCCTTGTCGACCTTCGCGCCCGCGTAGCCCCGGAGTTCGGTGACGAGGGCGGCGAGGTCGACGCTCGTCAACTCCCGCTTCGGTTCCATGTCCTCCCGTAGTCGGCCCGGCCGAAAAGGCGTGTCGTTACCGTCGGACGGTATCAGGCGGCCGCGACGGCGGCGCGGACGCGGCCGACGAGCCGTCGGCCGCCCGCGCCGACGAGAAAGCCCGCCGCGCCGAAGACGACGGCGTAGCCCGTCCCCGTCGCCAGCGCCCGCAACACCGTCTCACTCGGGTACGTGAGTTCGAAGATCGCCAGCGGGAGGTAGTAGCCGAGCGACGGCCCGCCGGCGAGGGCGACACAGACCAGCAGGCCGTCGTTGAGGTAGCCGCCGACGACCGACAGGACGAACATCAGCGCGAACAGCGCGGGGAGAAAGAGGCCGAACGGCGTCGACAGCGACCCGACGAGCCGCGGCGGCAGGTGGACGAGCGCGGTCAGGAGGAAGGCGACACCGGCGACCGACGAGAGCTTGATCGCCAGCCGGGGGTCTCGGCCGAGGAACAACCGGTCTGCGGCGTCGGAGAGCGACATACCGTGACCGTCGGTGGGCAGGTACGTGGATTTTTGGGTCCTACAGTCGCTTCGAGACGTACGGCCCGTCCTGGTGGTAGCCGAGTTTCTCGCGGTAGTACTGGCGGACGCCGATGCCGCTGATGACGGCGAGTTTGTCGAAGCCGGCGTCGGCCGCGCGGCGTTCCGCCGCTCGGAGGAGGCGGCGGCCGTAGCCCCGGTGTTGCCAGTCGTCCTCGCCGCCGTCTCGCGGCGTTCCGCCGCTCGATTGCTTCGAGGCGCGTCGCGCCTCGCTAATCCCGACTTCGCTCCCGTAGACGTGGAGTTCGCGGACGAGGGCGGCGTCGTCGAGTTCGCGCCGCACCGGGTCGCCGGGGAAGCGCAGGCGACAGAAGCCGACCAGCAGGTCCTCGACGGGGTCCTCGAAACTGATGAACTGCTCGGTGCCCCCGGCTGCCTCGTACTCCAGCACGTCGAGTTCGACCCGGTCGGGATCCGGGTCCGCATCGTTCATTCCCGCCTCGCGGGCGCGGATGTCCCGGGGCTCGATGCCCTGCTCCTCGGCGCGTCGGGCGGCGAGTTGCCTGAGGTTCGACTTCCAGACGCCGGCGTCGATGAAGTCCGCGGGGATGTCGCGTTGCACCCGCTGGAGGCGGGTGTACTTGGGGATCATCCCCATCACCTCGGCGACGAGGTCGGCGGCCTGCTCGTTCGTCAGGGGGTCGTAGTCGTCGCGCCGCCACATGTCGTAGGTGCGGGTACCGCGGACGACGAGCGTCGGATAGATCTTGAGGTAGTCGGGCCGCCACCGGGGATCATCGAACAGTTGGCGGAAATCTTCGAGGCACATCTCCTCGGTCATCCCGGGCTGGCCGGGCATCATGTGAAAGCCAACCTTGAAGGCGGCGTCGCGCAGGCGGCGGTTCGCGTCTATCGACGCCTGGATGCCGTGGCCGCGGTGCATCTCGCGGTTGATGCGCTCGTAGGTCGTCTGGACGCCCACCTCCACCTTGGTCGCGCCCAGATCGAGCATCCGGTCGATCTGTTCGGGGTCGCACCAGTCCGGCTTCGTCTCGAAGGTCGTGCCGATGTTGCGGACGTCGGCCGTCTCGTTTTCCGCGATGACGTCCTCCAGATACCGGAACTCGCGCTCCTCGGGGTCCTGTGCGAACGACCGCCCCTCGGCCGGGTTCGGCTCCGAGTCGACGTCGTAGTCGTTCAGCGCCTCCAGCGCCCGCTTGACGAACCACTCCTGGTAGTCGTGGCTGCGGGCGGTCATCGTCCCGCCCATGAGGATGAGTTCCACCTTGTCGACGGGGTGGCCGATGTGGCGCAACTGTTCGAGGCGGAGCGTCACCTGGCCGTACGGGTCGTAGTCGTTCTGTTCTCCCCTCGCGGCCGCCGGTTCGTGGCCCGTGTAGCTCTGGGAACTGTCGAACTCGGAGGCCGGGCCGCCGGGACAGTAGAGACACTTCCCGTGCGGGCACATGTGGGGGCTGGTCATGATGGCGACGGGCGAGACGCCGGAGGCGGTGCGGACCGGTTTGCGCTGGACCACCTCCCGTACCTCGTCGCGTCGCTCGTCGGGGGCGTACTGGAGGATGTCGGCGTTTTTCGGCACCTTCGACGCGGAGTGTTCCGAACAGGCCTCCAGTTTCGCCGACTCCAGATCGTCGCGGTCGACTGCTCCCGAGAGGATCCGCGCGACGAGGTCCTCGCAGACGCGTTCGAACGCCTCGGTCTCTTCGGCGGCGTCCGTGCTCATGCGGTCACCTCGCGGGGAGTCATTACTCTCAGTTGGTGGATTCGGGCGGTTAAGGATGTCGTTCGGTCGCGCCGACGACGTCGCGGCTTACGCCTGTTCGACCGTGGCGTCGATGACGGCCTCCGTCGTCGCCTCGCGCATCCCGGAGAGGAACTCGAGTTTCCCTTCGCGGACGCTCGCGGTGTCGACGTCGGCCTCGGGGACGCGTTCGGCGGCCGCCGCGGCGACGTCGCGGACATCCATCGGGAACGTACTCCGGAGCCAGAGTTCGTCCGTTCCGAGCCCGACGGTCACGAAGTCGCCCTCGCGGTTGCGCCGGTGGAGTTCGTCTACCAGCAGCCCCGTCGGCGGGAAGTCGAAGCGGTGGGTGTAGGCGTCAGTGTCGAGGACGGCGACGCCGACGCCGTTCTCGTCACGGCGTTCGAGGTTCGCCTGCGCCGTCTCGATTTCGTCTTCGAGTTTGATGCGGAACTGCTCGCTGACGTGGCCGGCGAGGCGACCCGTCGGCGCGGGCGTCTCGCTCTCGCCGCGCGCGCCCGCTTCGCTCTCGTCGAACAGGAGGTCGGTGATGAGTTCGCGCTTGTCCTCGTAGGACTGGTAGTAGGCTTCGAGCGCCACGGCCTCGCGGAGTTCGCGGACGCGGTCGGCGTCGTAGCCGGCGTCGGCCGCGAGGTCGACGTAGGCCCGCGGCGTCGCCTCCCAGTAACTCACCGCCGGCAGGTGGGTGAGGTCGTCGCGCACGTCGTCGTTGACGGCGGCCGCGAGGTTGGCCGACAGCGCGCCCGTCGAGAGGTCGTCGGCGTCGACGCCGGCGAGTTCGGGGTTCACCAGCACTTCCGTCTCGCCGTCGACGGCCTCGTCGGCCGCGGCGGCGTCGACGACGATTCGTCGCGCGCCGTAGACGCCGAGCAAGCCGAGCCCGTCGCTCGATTCGACGGTGCTGCCGATGCCGACGAGGACCACGAGCGGGAGTTTCTCGTCGAACCGGTCGCGCCCCTGGAGCATGTTCGTCACGTCGTTCGTGGCGGCGTCCATGTCGTAGACGGTCGAGTCGAGGGGGCGACGGTCGAAGTAGTGGTACTCGGCGTCGGACGTGGCGTACTCCTCGCGGACGAGCGGGAGCACGGCGCGCTCGATGGCCGCGCCGGCGACGTAGCCGTCGGCGGTGGCGGCGTGGCGGACGACGACCGGCCGGGATTCGAGGACGGCCCGGCGAATCGCCTCTGCGGCGTCGCGCAGGCGGTCGCTCACGGCGTCGACGGCCTCGTGACCCGCCAGCGGATCGATCTCGTCCGGGCGCGCCTCCGCGGTCATCGCGTCGGCGAGTCGCTCCTCGACCGCGGCGGCGTCCTCGCCCGTCAGACGCGTCAGTTCCTCGGTCTCGATCTGGAGTTCGTCGCGCCGGAGTTCGACTTCGCCGTCGAGGCGAACGACGTGTCCGACCTCGACCTCGGGGTAGGCGCGGACGCCCGCTTCCACGAAGGCCGCACAGTCGACGACGCCCGTCTCGTCCGAGAGTTCGAACACCGTCGGCCCGCTGGTCTGCCGGACGCCGACGACTTCGCCCTCGACGCGGACGACGTCGCCGACGCGGTCACTCAGGGAGTCGACGGTGACGCGTTCGAGTTCCCGGGCGGCCGGCTCGGCGCGCGGCTCGGTCGGTTCGGGCTCAGTCTCCGTTTCGGGCTCAGTCTCCGTTTCGGGCTCAGCCTCCGTTTCGGCCTCCGTCTCGGCTGCTTCGCGGCCGTCGCGCGTCGTCCGGTCGCCGCCTTCCTCGCGCGGTTTCGGCGTCGTCCGCACCGGTTTCTCGCGCTCCGTTTCCTCGCTCTCGATGGGTTCGCCGTCGTGTTCGCCCTCGGGGTCGTGGATGCGAGCGCCCCGGAACTCGCTCTCGCGCTGTCGTTTCGACCATCCGAGGTCGACGTCGCCGTTCTCGCGGACGTTTTTCACCTGGACGAAGACGGTGTCGCCCGGGTCCCAGTCGAGACTTTCGAGACGGCGGTCGAGTTCGCTACGGTGTAAGAGCCCGGTGACGCCGGGCGAGAGGTCGACGAAGACGCCGAAGTCAGCGAACCCGTCTACCGTTCCCTTGTAGTACCGGTTGGGTTTCAGCTGCTTCGGGTCCGACCCGCGAAAGTCGAACCAGACGTCTTCCTCGTGCGTTATCCAATCCATTACCGATACCGAATAGGCCCAAAGTAAAACGATTGTCGAAAGCTACTCGGAGATCGGCCCCTCCTCGCGCAGCACCTCGACGGCCTCGACGAGCGAGGACACCTGCTCAGGATCGAGGGCGATCTCCACCTCGTTGCCCTCCTCGTCGTCGAACGCGAGTTTCACCTGGCTGTCGCCGAACTGGCGGGCCGTCGCCGCCGTCGCGTGGTAGAGTTTCACCGTCGCGCTCGTCGTCGACGCGCCGACGTGTTTGACGGTTCCGTCTTTGAGTTCGAACGCGAAGTCGTCGACGTCGATCGTGAGCATACGCCCCCTTCGCCCCCAGTCAGATAATATACCAGTCCCGGAGCAGGAACAGGACGGCGTCGAAGCCGCCGAAGCCGTAGCCGAACAACAGCGCCGCCGGAATCACCGTAGCGGCGACGGCCCGGCGGGTCGTCGTCTCGTGAACGTCGCGGACGCCGACGGCGAGGAGCGCCGCGCCGTACAGACAGCATCCCGCGCGGAGTTCGGGAACGGGGAGGCCGGCGGCGACGCAGGGGGCCGTCGCGTACGCGACGACCTGGACGGTCTCGCTCACGCCCGCCCGGTCGCGCACGAACGCCATCAACAGGAGCGTCTGCAGCGCGGCCAGCAGGTGGAGCGTCGCGGGCGCGATCAGGAGGCCGACGGCAAGAAAGACGAAAGCCGTCGTGAGCGGTCCAGCGCCGCCGACGACGGGGAGCGCCGCTGGAACGCGGAGGGTGCCGGCGACGAGGGAGACGCCGAGATAGAGGAGCGCGACGCCGACGCCGAAGACGAGGCCAGGAGCCTGGTCGCCCGGGACGACGCGCTCCCGGAAGAACCGCTTCGGGTGGACGAGCACCGCCGCCCACGCCTGAACGAGGCCCCGTGGTCCGCGTGCCCGCCCACCGGTCGAGGGATCACCACTCGCCATCACGCCCGGAACTGACGCCGCCGGTGGCATAGAGATTCCGACAGCGAGCGGCCGTCCCCGCGGTCGCGACGCCGCTATCCGTCGGCACCGACGTTCTGTCCGCTCTCGAACGTCGGCGGATCGGGTTCGATGGCGGCGTACTCGACGGCCCGGCGACCGAGCGTCAGGACGCGCTCTTCGAGGTCCTCGTCGGCGAACTCGCCGTCGTCGAACGCCGACGACGCGCGCGGGATCGCGGCCTGGTGGGGCAACACCCAGGCGTCCAGCGCACGGCACACCGACCGCAGATGTTCGAGCGCCGTGATGGGGAAGGCACCACCGGCGACGGCCAGCAGCCCCACCGTCTTGCCGTCGAACTCGTCGAACCCGCAGTGGTCGAGGCCGTTCTTCAGGACGCCCGAGAACGACCCGTGGTACGTCGGCGTCCCGAGGACGACGGCGTCCGCCTCGCGCACCCGGCGCGCGAACGCGGCGCTGTCGCCCTGTTCGTCGCGGTCCGGATTCAACGGCGGTAGCTCGAACTCCCGGAGGTCGAGCATTGTTCCCTCCCACCGGCGTCCTCCACGCCGCGCAGGGCGTGTGTGAGCGCCGTTCGGGTGTGGCTGTTCTCGCGGAGGCTGCCGGCGATCGCGGTGACTTCGACTGGCACGGCCCGGATATGGAGACGGGGCGACAAAGTTCCTTACCGCTCGGCGCTCACGGCGTTCGTGTCTCTGGACTCCGGTCACGGTACTCCGTGACCCTCACTCGGATCGGTCGTCAGATCGACCCCGGATATTTATGGCGTTGGTTTCGGAAATGATGGCTGTGCTAGCATATCGGATAGCGAACGTTCGGTGGGGATCCCCGAGATGCGCTTGATGGTCGACCTGTCCGCGCGAGCGGACGCGACATACCAAAACAATTACCACAACAAGCTCCGGGGACGGCTCTGGCGTTCGCTCCAGGGGACGCGATTCGAGGAGGAACACGGCGACGGACGGCCGATGGGGCTCTCCTTTTCGAACGTCTTTCCGTGGGGCGAACTCTCCGAAGGCGACGAGCGGACGCTCCTCGTCGCGTCGCCGCGGGAGGAACTGCTCGCGGCGATCGCCGAGAACCTGCAGGCCGACCGGGAATTTAACGTCGGTGAGATGCCGTTCGAGGTCGACGGGCTCACACCCGTCGACGTCGACGTGGGAGAGCCAGGAACCCGAGGCGTCGTCGAGACGTCGACCGGTGTCGTCGTTCGGTTGTACGAGCGCCACCGCGACGAGTACGGTATCGACGGCGACCACGGCGACACGCCGACGTACTGGCGACCGGAGTACACCATCGAGCCGTTTCGGGACGCGATTACGGAGAACCTCCAGCGGAAACACGAACGGTTCGCACCGGAGTACGTTCCCGGTCCCGACGATGTCGAATCGGATCTGTTCGACGGGTACGAGTTCCTCAAGACGTACGCGTTGCCGACGACGGTCACGGAGGGCGTCGAACTGGAGCTGGTCGTGAGCAAGTGGCGATTCGACTACCGCGTCCGAGACGACACCCACCGGCGACATCTGAACCTCGCGCTCGACACCGGCATCGGGGGTCGAAACGGCCTCGGCTTCGGATTCGTCAACGTCGTCGATCGGACGCGACCGGGCGAGACGGAACTGGAGGAGAGGATGCTTTCGCCTGAGGAGTTCCGCGAGGAGTACTCGGAGGACGAACTCGCAGACGAACTTCCGGACTCGCCGATCGGGTCACTCCGCGACGTCCAGTACCTCTACGGCAAACTCTACACGCTCGCGACGACGGGCGGTGGCGACTACGCGCCCTACCTCACGCCGGACGCCGCGAGCGACATCATCGACACCGACGACAGCCTCGTCGTCGTCCGCGTGGACCTGTCAGGAGACGAGTCACGACTCGCTGCCGACGACGAACGCGGCCCGGTGTGGGTGACGCGTTACAGCGACGACCTGGTCGAGAAAGTCGCACACTGCAAGTACCCCGCGGCCCGCGGCATCGACCACAGCGTCACCCATCAGGCCGGCCGGAACAGCGGTCCGGAGAAACTCGCCCGCTACGCGAAAGAGCGGCTGACGAAGTGGGCTCGCGACGACGTCGTCGCCGAAGCGGCTGACGCACACGAGGACGGCTGGATCATCGACGCCCTCGCGGAGATCGGGGCAGACGAGGATGCACTCGACGCCATCGAAGACGCGCTCACGACCGCTCTCGGCGGCGAATCCGCGACGGCGTTGCTCACGGTGAAAGTTCGGCTCGACGCGGACGAGGCGTATCGGTGGCCGGGGAACTCGACGTGTTCGCCGAGGCGATGCGTCGCCGGAAACTCTCGAAGCTCGTTACGAAAAACGGGGCGGACGATTCGTCGGGCGACGCGACGGACCTCGTCACCGGCGAACCGGCGCGAACGGTCGGCACGTCCGAGGACCCGCAGAACTACTTCCTCGGCAAGCAACTGGAGACGTTTCCCGGCCTCGACGTCGAGGAAGCGTGGCGGACACATCCGATCTCGGAGGACGCGGCAGTGACCGTGATGAACGCGGACACGTTCGTCGAGGCGTGTACCTACCGGACGTTCGGCGCGAAGGTGTACTATCTGCCGTACGTGTGGGGTCGCTTTTCGGCGGCGAACGCACACGATCTGTACGAACTGCTGTACCTCGCTACCACTGAGGAGGACGACCTGACGCCGGTCGAGCGCGCGTACCGCGAGCGGGACGAACTGTTCGGCGACGCCGAGCTCCGCTTCTACGTCTCGGCCGTGATGCCCCACCAGATGTCGCGATACGACGTCTTCGGCGAGACGCTGAACGGACGACTGCTCTACCCGAAGGAACTCGCCGTCACGCACGACCGCCTCGTCAGAAACGCGGCCGCGTTTCGCTCCGAAACGGAGTGGACCGCACCGCTGCCGACCCACGAGAACTGGGCCCTGCTCGCCGGCGACGACGGTCGTCTCCACTCCGTCGCGACGGGCTGGTACTTCTATCAGACGTTCGCCGAGCGGGAAGACGACGACGCCGACGCCGACGATCCGCGTATCCAGGCGCTCGTTGCCGTGTTGAGCGGCGACGCGATTTCGGTCGAGACGGTGCTGGAAGAGTACGTCGACCGCATCGTCGACGAAGAGACCGACCAAGACGTCGAGGGTTTCCTTCCTTTCGCGTCGCTGGCCAGTTCGCACAGCTGTGTGCGCTCGCGACCGACGAACTCGGCCTGCTGACGACGACCGACGAGGAAAAGAACCGATCGCGCGGGAACCGACCTACGAGGAACACACGATGGAAATCCAACACGAACTACTCGCAGCCGACGGCGGAGACCCCGCCGCAAAACTCGACTCGTTCATCGAAGACACGCCGGCGCTCGCGCGAGACGCCGACGCGCCGCACAACGACCAGCGACGCGGCGCGTTCCTGCTTGGCGCACTCGTCGGAGAGATCGGAAGTTATCAGGAGTACGATCAGGATCGATCGACGACGCTCGTCGACCAGTTCCCGGTGAAATCCATCACCAGCTCGCGGATCAAGAAGGTGACACAGGAGACCATCGGGAAGACGCTCACGTACACGCGGCAGGAGAAAAAGAGCGGCCGGAGTTATCCGGGAACGAAGGCCGAGCACGTCGTCGAGCGGCTTCGTGAGGCGATACTCCGGCCCGACCCGGACGAGTGGACCCTCGACACCGACGATCTCCGGTTCTACTACGCCCTCGGTGTCACCTACGGTATGAACGATCACCCGGACTGGAACAGCGCGGAAACCGACGACGCCGAGGAGGAACTCTAACATGACCGACACCACCGACACCGTCACGAATCGCTCCGAAATCGTCTTTCTGTACGACGCGGTCGACGCGAATCCGAACGGCAACCCGCTGAGTAGTGCGAACCGGCCGCGAATCGACCCCCAGACCCAGCAGGCCATCGTCACGGACGTCCGGCTGAAGCGCTACCTCCGTGACCAGCTCGACGACGACGGCCACGGGGTCTACATCCGGAACGTACAGGAGGAAGGCGAGCAGTACACGCGGGCGGACCTGCTCGAAGACCGGCTGAAGGCGGTCGATCCGGACGACTACGACCTCGACGACGACGCATCGGCCGAACAGTTCCGCGAAGACGTCTTCGGCGAGTATCTCGCCGAGAGCGCCGACGTCAGATACTTCGGCGCGACGATGTCCGTCGACGCCGACGACGAGTACGCAACCCACCTCCCGGGCCATTTCACCGGCCCGGTGCAGTTTTCGCCCGGGAAGTCCATGCACGCCGTCAACGAGAACGAGGAGTACGACAGTCTCACGAGCGTCATCGCGACACAGGAGGGAAAAGAGCAGGGCGGGTTCGATCTGGACGACCACCGCATCCAGTACGGGCTCGTTCGGTTCCACGGGCTCGTCGACGAACACGGGGCCACGGATACGAAACTCACGACGGCCGACGTCGAGCGACTCGACACGCTCTGTTGGCGTGCGCTGAAGAATCAGACGATAAGCCGCAGCAAGGTGGGCCAGGAGCCGCGTCTCTACTGCCGCGTCGAGTACGTGGAAGGGAGCTTCCACCTGGGCGGACTCGACAAGGACCTCGCGCTCGACGCCGACGAATCGAAGGCCGACGAGGAACTCCGGAACGTCAGGGATCTCGCTGTGGAGACGGACGCGTTCGTCGGCCGACTCGCGGATGCGAGCGAGCAGATCGAACGCGTTCGGGTCGTCGCGAGCGACGTGCTCCGGTTCACGCACGACGGGGAACTCGGTGGTCCGGACCTGTTCTACGACGCGCTTCGCGAGGCCGTCGGTGACGACGCCGTCGACGTCGTGGACGTGTACGAGGAGTACCCCGAGACGCTCCCCGCGGACGACGCGACGTGACGATGGACCAGGAATCGCTCGACGAGTGGACGGACGACCGGGAGTGGTCCCCGGAACGGTGTCTGTCACTCACGGTCCGCGGTCCGTGGGGACATTTCCGCCGCGTGGAGGGAAACGTCGTCAAGCAGACGTATCGGATAATCCCCCGAACGACCGTCGCGGGGCTTCTCGCGGCCGTCCTCGGTATCGAGCGCGACGGCTACTACCAACTGTTCGGCCTGGAGCGGTCGGCCGTCGCCATCGAACCCGTCCGGGAGATCCGGACGCTGAATATGCCGGTGAACGCGCTGTCGACTGCCGCCGAGAACCTCCGCTCGCTCAACGGCCGCGGCAAACTCAGCGTGAAGCTGCCCGACCCGACCGACCTCCGCCAACAGCACAACTACGAGGTTCTCGTGGACCCGGCCTACCGCCTCGACGTCGCGCTCGCGGATGAGGACAGATATCAACGGCTCCGCGAGCTGCTCGCTGCCGGGAAGTCACACTACGTTCCGAGCCTCGGGCTCTCCGAACACCTCGCCGAAATCGAGTTCCACGGCGAGTTCGACGTCACCCCGGGGCCGGACGAGGGCATCACTGCCGTCGATTCGGCCGTACCGAACGCCGTCGACGACATCGTTCTGGGGCGTGAGACACGGTGTGGGATCGAGGAGTCTCCCGCGTTCATGGCCGCGGACTCGGGCGGTCGAACGACCACCGCGTTCGCGACGTACGCGTACAACCCCGACGCGGAACCGCTCGAAGTTCGTGGGATCGAGTCGTCACGAGTCGACGAACGCACCGTGGTGTTCGTCTGAGATGCCCCCGCCTACTCACATCCCCCCGATGGCGACCGGGACGGAGTCGAACTCCGAGATCACCTCGCCGACGTCGCCGGACGAGTTCGTCACGTCGTCCCCGCGGACGCGACGACCCCAACCGGAGAACCGCTCCGTCCCGTCGTCGAGACGCTCGGGCACGTCCACGACCTCGGCAAGGCGACGACGTTCTTCCAGGCGTATCTGCTCGACGGGCGCGATCCGGACATCCCAGCGCGCCGACACCACGCGCCCCTCGGTTCGTTCGCTGCGTATTACGCCCTCGACGAACGGGGGTTCGGAGCGGAGACCTGTCTGGCCGGCTTCGTCGCCGTCGCGAAACACCACGGTCGACTCCCGGACGTCGCCGACTACGTCCACACCAGCGCCTACCGTCGCGACGGCGTCTCAGGAGTGGACATGAACTCGGCAGAGCGACGACAGGCCGCCGTCGCCACCCAGATTCACGATATCGACGAGCACGCGCCGAACCTCGCCACGGACGTGCTCGACGACGCCACCGCCGGCAGCGGGGGTTGGGCGTCGTTTCGGGATGGGTTCGGGGACCTGCTCGGCGACGTCGCGTCGACGGTTGCGACGTCGGGTACCGTCCCCGGTGTCGACCGCGATGCGCTCTCGGCGTCGTGTTACGGCCTCGTCCTCCAGTCCTGGAGTACGCTCGTGCTCGCCGACAAGACGAGTGCGGCCGGGACGGACGACGCTCCGCGAACGTACGCGGCACAGCCTCCGTCGTCGAGTCGCCTCGACGAGCACGTGGCGGAGTTAGAAGCGGCGGCGAACGCAGATCCTGACGGATCGCGCGCGGAGCGACTCGACCACCTCAGATCGTGCGCCCGCAGGTCCGCCCTCGACGGCACCGAGTCGTTCGCCGAGACCGGCGGCGGCGTGGCGACGCTCACGCTCCCGACGGGGATGGGGAAGACGCTCACCGGTCTCTCTGCCGCGTTCGACCTCCGCGACCGGTTCGGCGGGGAGCGAGTCGTCTACGCGCTCCCGTTTACGAGCATCATCGACCAGGTCGTCGACGAAGTCGCGGACGTCTACGACACCGACGCGACCGGGAGGCTCCTCACTGCACACCATCACCTCGCGGAGACGGTCGTTAGAGACGAGACTGACGCGGAGGACGCCGACCGCTACGACGACGTTGCGGGGATGCTCGCCGAGAGTTGGCGTGCGGGCTTGACGGTGACGACGTTCGTCCAGTTGTTCGAGAGCCTCGCCGGCCCGGCGAACCGCCAGTCGATGAAACTTCCCGCCCTGCAAAACAGCGTCGTCGTACTCGACGAGCCACAGAGCCTCCCGCTCGGCTGGTGGAAACTCGTCCCCCGGCTCGTTTCGATGCTGACCGAGCAGTACGACGCGACGGTCATCGCGATGACGGCGACGCAGCCGAAGTTGTTCGAGGACGCGACCGAACTCGTCGACGATCCGGATCGCTACTTCGAGGCCGTCGAGCGCGTCACCTACGAACTCGACGAGTCGACGACGCGGTACATCGACGAACAGGCGGGTGCGAAGTCGTACGACGACGCTGCCGACGCGCTCTGTGGGTCGCTCGCCGACGGGGAATCTGCCCTCGCGATCTGTAACACGATAGACAGCGCACGCAAGCTCACCGAATACGTGGACGAACGTGCCGATCCGGTGGACGTCGCCGAGCGATACGCGGCCGAACTCGACGCAGCGGGTAAAGCGACGTCCGTCGACGCGGCGGCGGTCGCGAACCGAGTCGAAGCACGCGGGGAGCCCGCTCTCTTGCATCTATCGACACGACTCCGCCCCGCGGACCGACTGACGCTCGTCGAGGCCGCGAAGGCGCTCACGGAAAGCGGCCATCCGCTCGTCGTCGTCTCGACCCAGCTTGTCGAGGCCGGGGTAGACATCAGTTTCGACCGGGTGTATCGAGACCTCGCGCCGATCGACAGCGTCGTCCAGGCAGCGGGTCGCTGTAACCGCTCGTTCGAACGAGAAATCGGGCGGGTCACGGTCTGGTGGCTCGATGCACCCGACGGACAGCGCAAGACGCCTGCGGCGGCCGTCTACAACCGCGGCACGTCGCTTCTCCCCGTCGCCGCGGCGACGCTCGACTCCGTCCGGGCCGACGACGGAACGCTCTCGGAGACGGCGGTCGCCCGGACCGCCGTCGAGCGGTACTACGAACGGCTCCGCGCCGACAAGGACGTGGGAACACGGGCCTACGCCGAGTACGTCGACGACGCGAGAGCAGACGCGCTGGGCGAGCTATCGCTCATCGACCAGCGCCGGGCGGCAGACGTCTTCGTCTCTCGAACCGACGCCGAACGGGACATCGCCGAACGGATTCGCGAGACGACGGCTGCCGCCGACTTCGCGACGCTCCGGTCGCTGCTCGACGAGACGAAGCCGCTCCGGGTGTCGGTTCCGTACGACCGGCCGGACAGCGAGACGGCCGACGCCATCACGGACCTCCCGACGCTCGTCGAGGACGAGGGTGTGTACCACCTCGACGTCCGACGATACGGATCGTATTTCGACGAATCTACCGGGTTCGTCGTCCCCGAAAGCGCCGTCGAACACCAGTTCTTATGAGCGACGACCGATCTGCCCCCGACGATCCGGTCGAGAAACTCCTGCGCTCCGCCCGCAACGAGGCGGTCGACGAGCAGTTCCACGTCACGGGCGTGATGATGCAGTATTACGAGGTCTGTGAGCGCGAACTCTGGTTCGCGTCGCGGCATCTCGAAATCGACCGTGATAATCCGGCCGTCGTCCAGGGGACACAGGTCGACGACGACGCCTACGCGGAGAAGCGCCGAAACGTCTCTATCGATGGCACCATCGCGATCGACGTCCTCGACGACGGCCGCATACTGGAGGTCAAACCCTCCTCTTCGCTGGTCGAACCGGCGAAGCTCCAGCTGCTGTACTATCTCTGGTATCTCGACCGGGTCGTCGGCGTCGAACGCGAGGGAGTCCTCGCACATCCGACCGAGCGCCGACGAGAGTCCGTCGAGCTCTCGGACGCGAACGCGGAGTGGGTCGAGGAATCGATCCGGGGCGTCCATCGCGTCGTCACCGGCGACAGCCCGCCACCAGCCGACGAGAAGCCGTTCTGTGACTCCTGTGCGTATCACGATTTCTGCTGGAGCTGTTGATCACTATGAACGACAACTATCACGTCTTCAGCGACGGTCGACTCGAACGGCACAACGACACCATCCGTCTCGTGACCGCGGCCGACGAGAAGAAGTACCTCCCCGTCGAGAACGCGGAGGCGCTGTTCCTTCACGGGCAGATCGACTACAACACGCGACTCGTGTCGTTTCTCAACGACCTGGGCGTCGCACTCCACGTCTTCGGATGGAACGACTACTACGCCGGGTCGGTGATGCCGGAACGCGGTCAGACGTCGGGTCGGACGCTGGTCGAACAGGTTCGCGCGTACGATACGCCCGAGCGACGCCGGAAAATCGCCCGGAAAATCATCCGTGGAAGCGTCCACAACATGCGAGCGAACGTCAAATATTACGACGGCCGGGGATACGAGTTCGGCGGCGTAATCGAGCGGCTGAAACCCAGCAAGGATCGCTCTCCCCGGAGATGGATACGAACGAACTGATGGGCGTCGAAGCGACCGCACGGCGCGCCTACTACTCCATCTTCGACGACGTACTCCCCGAGGGGTTCGTCTTCGCCGGTCGTCAGTACAACCCACCGGACAACGAGGTGAACAGCCTCATCTCCTTCGCCAACTCGCTCGTCTACGCGAACGTCGTCTCCGCGATTCGCGCCACCGCGCTCGATCCGGCCGTGAGCTTCCTCCACGAACCCGGTGAGCGACGCTACTCGCTCGCGCTCGACCTCGCCGACCTCTTCAAACCCGTCCTCGCCGATCGCGTGATCTTCCGCGTCGTGAACCGGAAGCAACTCGGACTCGACGAGTTCGAGGACGAACTGAACGCCTGTCTCCTGACCGAGACGGGGCGAAAGACGTTCTCGAAAGCGTTCGAGGAGACGCTCGACGAGACCGTCGAACATCCGCGGTTGAATCGAAAGGTGAGCTATCAGTACCTCCTCCGCGTCGAGGCGTACAAATTGAAGAAACATCTCCTTACCGGCGAGGAGTACGTCCCGTTCGAGCGGTGGTGGTGATACGTGCCTTACGTCATCGTCGTCTACGACGTACAGGCCGACCGGACCGCGAAGTTCCTGAAGTATCTCCGACGATTCCTTACCCACGTCCAGAACTCCGTGTTCGAGGGCGAACTCACCGAGGGCACCCTGAAGGAAGTGAAGGGCACCCTCGAATCGATGCTCGAATCCGAGGAATCCGTGATGGTGTACCGGATGTCCTCGGAGAAGTACGTCGAGCGATCGGTGTTCGGTGACGATCCGATGGAAGACGACCAGTTCCTGTAAGTCCGTCATCGACCTCCCCGGGTGACGACGGGTATTGCGGGTCGACGGAAGTTCTAAGTCATGAGTGTCGAATACATGGGCTGAGTGCCCAGAATAGGGCATGGTTTCAGACGAACCCTTGTGGGGTTGAAGCACTCCCACCGTACTGATAGAAATAAGATTGATTTAGTTTCAGACGAACCCTTGTGGGGTTGAAGCAATGCCACGCCTTAGCATGGATAAGTTGGCCACTGGTTTCAGACGAACCCTTGTGGGGTTGAAGCCTCTTTGCTACAGTAAGGACATTTTTTACTCATTGTTTCAGACGAACCCTTGTGGGGTTGAAGCGCTATACGAGTCGTATGCCACGATGGTACTGACTGATGGTTTCAGACGAACCCTTGTGGGGTTGAAGCCCTGTATTTGCATGGAATTATCGCAAGTAAGGCAAAGTTTCAGACGAACCCTTGTGGGGTTGAAGCCACTTGAAACAATATCACGGGCGTGGCTGTAAGCGTGTTTCAGACGAACCCTTGTGGGGTTGAAGCTATTTTCGCCACGTTACTAAGAGAAACGGCATTGTTTCAGACGAACCCTTGTGGGGTTGAAGCCTCAACGTCTTCACGAAGGAACGGCGTTCGTGCGAGTTTCAGACGAACCCTTGTGGGGTTGAAGCTTAAAGCCGAGTCTAAAGAAGAGTTAAAAGAGATTGTTTCAGACGAACCCTTGTGGGGTTGAAGCTTCTTCGATGGTGTCGTAGTCGGTCTGGTTCATGGTTTCAGACGAACCCTTGTGGGGTTGAAGCGCTCGTCCGTTGCTCGTCATGACGGTCGCCCGGACCGTTTCAGACGAACCCTTGTGGGGTTGAAGCCACGCTTAAACACGAGGGACGACCCGTCCTCACTGTTTCAGACGAACCCTTGTGGGGTTGAAGCGCTGGAATCCATCCGGTCGTCGAGTTGATCGAGGGGTTTCAGACGAACCCTTGTGGGGTTGAAGCGACATGTCGAAGACGAGTCGGTACTCCGACTGCCGGAGTTTCAGACGAACCCTTGTGGGGTTGAAGCTTGGTGCGAGACAGGCGATCGCGACGAGAGTCGGGGTTTCAGACGAACCCTTGTGGGGTTGAAGCCGCGACCCGACCGGATCGGGGGCGGCGACGACCGGGTTTCAGACGAACCCTTGTGGGGTTGAAGCGTGTGCTCCTGGATCGAGGTCGACGGCCGCTCCGAGTTTCAGACGAACCCTTGTGGGGTTGAAGCGACCGGCGTCGAGCCGTCCTCGACGTCGAACCATGTTTCAGACGAACCCTTGTGGGGTTGAAGCGGCGGCCGAGCCAGCTGCGAGGCCGACAGTAAGTCCGTTTCAGACGAACCCTTGTGGGGTTGAAGCCGGTGAGGGTTCGACGGATTCACGACGACGAGCACGGTTTCAGACGAACCCTTGTGGGGTTGAAGCGAGGACCGCCCCGACGTGCTCCGCTGGATGCAGGACGTTTCAGACGAACCCTTGTGGGGTTGAAGCCTCGGCGATGGAGACCTTGCCGCCCGTACCCTGCGTTTCAGACGAACCCTTGTGGGGTTGAAGCGGCGTCTTCACGGGGCTCGATCAGGGCTTTCGCGCGTTTCAGACGAACCCTTGTGGGGTTGAAGCGCCCAGCCGACGACAGTCTCGGGAAGCGTGCCACCGGTTTCAGACGAACCCTTGTGGGGTTGAAGCCCGTCGGGATTGCGTCCGGTGCCGAATTCGCGCTCGTTTCAGACGAACCCTTGTGGGGTTGAAGCTCATGATTATCTTCTCCCCACGTTGAACAGGACTGGTTTCAGACGAACCCTTGTGGGGTTGAAGCTCTCGTTGTTTTCTGCGGGGAGATTCGCCGCCCGTGTTTCAGACGAACCCTTGTGGGGTTGAAGCAGCTCGTCTTTGACCTTCGTGGTGTAGAAGTCCTTGTTTCAGACGAACCCTTGTGGGGTTGAAGCCTCCAACAGGCTGGCCTCGACCTTGAACCATCTGTTTCAGACGAACCCTTGTGGGGTTGAAGCTGTTCAACTCCCCCTCTGATTGGGCGTCGTCACTCGTTTCAGACGAACCCTTGTGGGGTTGAAGCGTTTCGGTTTCGAGTTCGAGCCCGACATCCAGCCCGTTTCAGACGAACCCTTGTGGGGTTGAAGCGAGGAGTTAGCCCACATCCGGGAGTACTACCGACCAGGTTTCAGACGAACCCTTGTGGGGTTGAAGCCAACCGCTAATGGGAACAGTGGGAACAGACCGCTGGTTTCAGACGAACCCTTGTGGGGTTGAAGCGACGATGGCGAGTATCACGTCGTTGAGTACGACCCGTTTCAGACGAACCCTTGTGGGGTTGAAGCACAAAAGACTCTGGGTCCGTAACGTCCCTCAAGCCTGTTTCAGACGAACCCTTGTGGGGTTGAAGCCTCGGCAGTTCGTCGACGGTCGACCCCTCGATGAGTTTCAGACGAGCCCTCGTGGGATCGCCACCGAACCCACAGTCAGATCACATCTTCGGTCTCCTGCCGTCGCAATCGGTCGATTCGGTCCCCGAGGGCGACGTTGATCGAGAGCGGATTTGGAAAACGTCGGCGTGTCGGCTCCAGGGCGTGGACGTCGGCGTACCGTTCGAGCGCTTCCGCGACGGCCGCCGGGGTCGTCCGTTCGCCCGCGTAGTCGTCAGCAGTTCGGACGGCCCGGCGAGAGCACCAGAAGCCGCCGAGAAGAACGGCGAGAGATACGCCGAGCAGCGGCCAGCGCGGCCCCACGCCGGTGACCGAGGCGACGAGGGCGAGCCCCGCGACGACGACGGTGCTCGCGCGAAGTTCGAGCAGGGACGCGCGAAGGCGGCCCGCCTCGACCGCCAGCAGCGCCGTCGCCGTCCCGTCGTCGAAGCGTTCCAGGAACGTGGTCGTGACGAACAGCCGTCGGTAGCCCGGCGGCCCACGGACGAGCGTGTTCGCCGTCTCTTCGTCGTCCGTGTCGAGGACGTGGACGTCTCGGACGTCCAGGCCGGCGCGCCGACAGAGCGTGGTCAACCGCTCGGCCGTCCCGTCGGTCGGGGCTTTCGTCGAACGGAGGATCGGAACGAGCCACGGCGAGGCGTACAGGAACCCGAGCCCGATACACGCGAGCCCGATCCCCAACACGAGCGGTGAATCGCCCGACGGAACGATCTGCAACGGGGTGACCACCGACGTCATAACGACGCTCAGTCCGACGACGTAGCGGCCCATCTTGGAGAGGGCCTGCCGAGTCGACAGTTCGAGGTCGCGAACGTCGCGGACGCCTCGTACTGTGGGTGCGTACGCCACGAGCCAGACGAGTCCCGCAGCGAGGAACTCGACGAAGTTGGCGACGCCGCGGCCGAGTATCTCGGTGGGAACGTGCAGCCAGTCCGCCAGGGCGGGTCCGAGTCCGAGAAACGCGAGAAACGCGTACGAGAGGAGTACGAGCGGAAAGAGCACAGCGGCGTACAGCAGCCGATACTTTCCCACGGGGTTCGGCAGCCGCCGGACGACGGCGTCCCCGAGCGCGCCGGCGGCGAACCCGACGAGGAGGAGTACCGGGATCACGGCAACTGCGGGACCGAGAGAGGCGGGAGCCGTCTGGAGGGAGACCATGTCTCGGTGACCGAACTGAGATGCCAAAGTCGTGTCGAACCGTCCGGTGACACAGCGCGGACCGCGGGACGCTCCGTCCCCGAAGCAGTGTGTTCGGGGGCGATCAGCCTGCTGTCGGTGTGTGCGACGGCGTCGTTCCTCGCTCAGATGTGGCAACAGGGGTGTGCCCCAGCGTGTCAACGACGACGAGACTTACTCCGCCTGGTTCGGGAGGAATCTCCGTTCGGAGGTCGATCGTGTCTCTACGCCGACGAACGCTACTCCGCTTGACCGGGCTCGGGACCGCCGCGACTGCCGGGTGTACGCTCGAGTTCGGAGGAACGAGCGACGAGGTCGGCGTCGCCCTCGAAAACCAGACGGATACCGTACATCGGCTCTCGGTCACCGTCTCGTTCGAGAGTTCGACGCTCGTCGACGAGACGGTCACGCTCCGACGAGTCGCGAAACGAGAGGGCGACGGCTCCGTCGCGGGATCGACGCTCCCGCGGTCAGTCGTGTCCGATCCCGTCGCCGGGTAGCCGACGAGGAGACAGCACTTTTCTCGTTCGCACGGGAACGGGGTGTATGGTCCCAGCCCTCCGCACGGTGCTCGTCGGCCACGCCCGCAGTCGCTTTCAGTGGACGCTCGACGTTCTCTTTGCCGTCTCGATCCTCGTGGCGACGTTTGTCGCGTACGCGCTCGGGCTGTTTCAGGCGTCGGGCGGTGTGATCGTCCTGCCGGCAGACGCGACGCTCGTCGGGTTCGCGGTCGCCGTCGGGGTCGGCGCTCATCGGGGCGGACTGCTCGTCGCGTGGCTCGTCCAGTTCGCGGCCTACGTCGGCTTCCGGGCCGACTGGGCGTTCCTGGGGCTCTCGAGTCACTCGCTCGGCGGGAAACTCGCGTTCCTCTTCGATCCGGTCGGACTGGCGGTACTTGGCGTCGCTACCCTCACCATCGGTACGTTCGGGTTCGGCGTCGGGTACGTTGGCCGGTGGAGCATCGAGCGACTCAGAGAGCGGACGGGATCGCAACAGTCCCATGACTGAACACGCGCTTCTCACGGTCGGAGCCGGGATTTTCGTCGGCGTCCTCGGCGTGCTGATCAAGTACGCGGGGATGACGGAGCTGGTCGCTGGATACGACCCCGAGAGAGTCACCGACGAGGAGGGATTGGCCGACTTCGTCGGAACGAACGCGCTCTACGTTGCCGTTCTGACGATCTGTGTCGGCGTTCTGGAACTCAGGTCATCGACGGCGGACGCCGAGTGGTACTGGATCGTCTTCGTGATCGCCGTCGTCGCCATCGCGGTCCGGATGATTCGCGGCGCTCGCCGATACGAATCGTCCACCGAACGGAGAAACGCCGACTGAAGGCCAAAGACGAACGTCGCTCTCGGAACTGTCGCGAGCCACAGAGCCGGCGCGATCGGGACACTACCAGAACGGAAATCCTCGAGTGCTCACGACGCGCCGTCCGGACACGCCGTCGGGCGCTGGTCGGGAAACGACCTGGCGGTCGACCCCGGGATCGAGTGCGAACTCGCCCCCGACAGAGACCGCCAGGTGCTTCTAACGCGCAGCGAGACGCGACGGGAACGCCCGTTCGGTTCGACGGGTCGCGACGCGTCTTTGGACGGGTCGTCGGGACACCGTGTAGTTATCCCCGGTAATCTTTGTCAGACACCGCGTCTCGCCGAGCGAGGCGATTCCATGCACACCATCCGAATCGGGACGTGTGGCTACCGGGATTACGACCCGGAGGAGGGCTGGAAGGACGACTACGAGAGCAAACTCCAGGCCTACTCGGACGCGTTCGCGGTCGGCGAACTCAACCGCACGTTCTACGAACTGCCGCAGGTGTCGACTACGGAGCGCTGGCGACGCGAGGCGGTCGACGATTTCGAGTTCACGCTGAAAGCCTGGCAAGCGATCACACACCCCTGGAGAAGCCCGACGTGGAACAGCCACCGCGACGCGGTGTCCGAGGACCGCACCGACGAACTCGGCTATCTCCGGTCGACGGAGTTCGTCGAAGAGGCGTGGAAACGGACGCGAAAACGCGCAGACGCCTTGGATGCCGGCGTCGTCGTGATACAGACGCCTCCCAGTTTCGACTACTCCGAGGACCACGAGGCGAACGTGCGAGACTTCTTTGCCGAGGCCGATCGCGGCGGCTTCGACGTCGGATGGGGGCCCCGCGGGGACTGGCCGGACCACCCCGACCGCGTCGGCGCGATCTGTGACGACTTCGATCTGATCCACGTCGTCGACCTCATGCGCGACGACCCCCTCACCGACCGTTCTGCCGTCTACACGCGGCTTCACGGGCTCAACGACGACCCCTACGACTACGATTACGACTACTCGGCCGACGAACTCGACGAACTCGCGGTGAAACTCCGGGAGTACGCCGCCAGCCACGAGCGAGTCTACTGTCTGTTCAACAACTACGAGATGTATCCGAACGCCCGGTCGCTCCGGACGCGACTGGGGCGGTAGCCGGGACGCGCCGTCTCACTCCTCTATCGCCCGATGCGGGGCGATATGCGGCCCGGTCGCGCTCTCGCCGTCGACGCTGGCGTCAACGCTGGCGTCGACGCGGAAGACGTCGGCCAGCAGTTCCTCGGTCACGACGTCTGCCGGTGGCCCCCAGTCGTACAGGCCGCCGTCTTTCATCGCGACGAGGTTGTCCGCGAACCGCGCCGCCTGCCCGATGTCGTGGAGGACGATGCCGACGGTGACGCCCTCCTCGTGGTTGAGCGTCCGGACGACCTCCATGACTCGCAGTTGGTGGTGGAGGTCGAGGAACGTCGTCGGCTCGTCGAGCAACAGGAGGTCGGTGTCCTGTGCGAGCACCATCGCGATCCACGCGAGTTGTTTCTGCCCGCCGCTGAGGTTGCTCATCTCCTTGTCACGCAGGTGTTCGACGCCGGCAAGCCCTATCGCTCGGTCGACCGCCGCGTGGTCGTCGTCGCTGAGCGAGTCGAAGAAGCCACGGTGTGGATACCGCCCGTGATACGCGAGGTCCTCGACGGTCAGGCTGCCGGGCGATTCGTTCTCTTGCGAGAGCAATCCCAGTTCCTGGGCCAGCGTCTTCGAATCGAGCGTCTGGACGGACTCGCCGTCGAGAAGAATCCGACCGTCCGCGGGCGAGAGCTGGTTCGCCATCGCTTTCAGGAGCGTGCTCTTTCCGCTCCCGTTCGGCCCGACGAGCGCCGTCACCTCACCTTCGGGGAGGACGACGGTCTCACACTCTACCACCGGTTCGTCCGTCGTGGGATAGCCGACAGCGAGCCCTTCGCCGACGAGCTTGTGCGTCGTGGTCCGTTCGTTCCCTCCGTCTCGTTTCCCGTTCGTCCGCGGATCCCCGGATCGATCGGAGTCGGAAGCGAACGAGCCCGTTCCGAATCTCTCGTTCGACATTCAGATCTCCCCCATTCGGTCCTGTTTGCGCATCAGGTACAGGAAGTACGGGCCGCCGACGAGACCGGTGACGACGCCGACCGGAATCTGGACGGGGTTCAACGCGAGGCGCGCCCCCACGTCGGCGGCGACCATCAACGCCGGCCCGGCGAAGATACAGCCGACGACGAGGTTCTTGTAGTCGCTCCCGACGACGTTGCGGACCATGTGCGGGACGATGAGCCCGACGAAGCCGACGATGCCCGCGACGGCGATGCTCGCCGCCGCCGCGAGGACGGCGACTCCGGAGAGCGCGAAGCGGACCTTCTCGACCGACATCCCGAGCGACTTCGCCGTCCGCTCCCCGAGGAGGAGGACGTTCAGTTGTCGCGAGCCCAGGAGGGCGAGCGACATCGCGACGACGGTCCACGGGAGCGCCATCCGGACCTGCTCCCAGTCCGCCCCGGTCAGCGACCCCGTCGTCCACGCGATGGCCGGCTGGACCACGCCGATGTCGTCGGCGAAGAAAAACAGCGCCGTCTGGACGGAGCCGAAGACGGTGCCGACGATGACGCCCGCCAGTACGAGGCGAACGGGTGACGTGCCGTTCTTCCACGCGATGACGTAGACGACGAGGAAGGCGACGGCTCCGCCCACGGCGGCAACGAGCGGCAGGAACGCGGTCAGCCCGGAGAACACCACGAGCGTGACGAGAATCATCAGCCCCGCGCCCGAGGAGACGCCGAGGATGAACGGACTCGCGAGTTCGTTCCGGGTGACCGCCTGGAAGATCGCTCCGGAGACGGCGAGATTCATCCCGACGAGGATACCGACGAACACGCGCGGGAGCCGGATGTTCCAGACGATGAGGCTCCGCTCGTTCATCTCGGGGAGTTCCCCCCGAACAGGAACGCGTTCCACGCGCGGCTATCGAAGACCACCTCGGGGTTGAAGACGGCCTGCCACGCTTCGACCAGGGTCATCGAGAACGCGCCGAAACTCACCTGCACCAACCCGCCGGCGACGACGACGAGGAGACTCCCGAGACAGAGCGCGAACAGCGACCCGTCGAACCGACTGAGCCACCGTTCTCTACGCGTCGTCCCGGGGCTGCTGGCGGTTTCGCTCGCCATTCAGTCACTCACCCCGACCCCCGCCGATCGGCGTCGAGGAACGCTCGAATCGCGCCGGCGTCCGTCGCATCGAGGAGCGCCCGTCACCGACGACGTCGTGATCGAACGGGGAGTCCGTCGCCGTGGTGGTCCGCATGCTCAGTCGCCCTCCTCGACGATAGCCGCGACGCGCTGTCGGTCGAACAGCGCTCCCTCGAAGCCGTACAGTTGTCGCGCCGTGCGCTCGGTGAGAACGAGGTTCGTAATCGGCCCCTGATACAGCCCACCGGCGCGGTAGACGTCGCCGTTTTCCACTGCCGTGAGTTCGTTCGCCGTCCCGTGGCCGGCGAGGAAGTCGACGACCGAGGTCCGGAACTCGGATTCGGATTTGGACTCGTATCCGCGGAGCATGAGCACCTCGGGGTCGACGTCGAGCAGGGTTTCGAGGTCGATGGCCGCTCGACTCCCGTGGAAGTCTTTGACGTCCGTGTCCGCGAGCGCGTCACGCACTCCGAGGTCGCGGAAGTGTTTGAAGCCGGTGCCGCCGCCGACGATGTACGGGTAGAACTTCTCGGGCTGGTCGCCGACGCCCCAGAGGACGCCGACCGACGGGCGTTGGTCCTGCCCGGGGACGACGGATGCCAGATTCTGCTGGAAGTCGTCGTGGACGCTTTCGAAGGCCTCGTAGCGGTCGGTCCGTTGGAACACCTGCGCGAGCCTCTCGAACCCCTCGTAGAGCGAGTAGTATCGGTAGTCCGAGTGCCACGGATAGTGCTGGGCGTAGATGCAGTTCCCGAAGAACGGCGCGACGTTCTCCCGGAGTTCGTCGACGTCCGACCGTTCCCAGCCTTTGAATCGATTCAGGAGGAAGTTGGGGTCCAGCACGTGGACGTCCCCGTCGAGCTCGTAGAACAGCTCCTTGCTCACGCTGTCCCGATAGAGAGAGACCATGTCGCTCTTGTCGACCGACACGCCCGGGATCGCGTCGTAATACTGGGTGTGATACCGTCCCGTGAGCCAGACGGCCTTCGGCGGTTCGAGGCCGAGCGCGACGCCCATATCCGCCCAGCTCCCGTTGTTCGCGACCCACGTCTCCGGAACGGATTCGAACGTCACCTCGCCGACGGGCTCCATCGAAACAGCGTACGAGCCGTCCGCCGAGGACGCCGCCCGGGTTTTCGTGTCTGCTCGCGTCGGCGTCGTGGACTCCGGCGTCGAGGCCGCTCCCGTATCCTCTGCACAGCCGGCGAGGAGGCCGCCGCTGACGAGCGCACCGCCGTATTTCAGATACGCCCGCCGCGTCGGTGTCCCACGGCCGTCCGTCTCGTTCGACATGTGGTTTAGGCCTGCCTAAATGGATATATCACTTTCGAACTTTGGGCAAGCCTAAAAATAAATCCGCTGTCAGGAGGGCGGATGTCGCTCCCGGACGGACAGCTGTTATCGGAGTCGAGCGACCGTCTCGCCGTCCCGTACGTTCACGTCGACGAGGCCGTCGTCGGCGAGGTCGGAGAGCAACTCGCGGAGCCACTCCCGTCCGTACTCGCCGTCGGGCGCGTAGTCGACCCGGATCCGCGGCCCGAGTTCGTCCAACGCGAGTTCGTCGTGCTCGCCGAGCGTTCGAACGATTCGCCCCCGGAACTGCCGCCGGCTCCCGTCGAAACTCGGCTGTGTCGGCACGTCGGGAGCAGTGAAATCGCCCGTCTCGTAGGCGTGACACCAGCGCCGCCACGGGCAGCCTTCCTCGTCGCATCGCGGTTTCTTCCCGCAGGCGACGCCGCCGAGTTCCATGATGGCGTTGTTCCATACCCGCGACTCCCCCTCGGGCATCAGTTCTCCCGCCGCCCGCTCGAACGCGTCGTCCGAGTCCTCGACGCCGAACGCGCGGTGCAACACGCGTTTGACGTTCGTGTCGACGACGGCGTCGCCGGCGTCGAACGCGAAACTCGCGACGGCGTTGGCGGTGTACGGGCCGACGCCCATCAACTCGGAGAGGCCCGCGGGCGTGCGAGGAAGTCGCCGTCGTAGTCGTCCCGGATCTGTCGGGCGGCCTCGTGGAGATACTTCGCACGGTTGTTGTAGCCGAGGCGGTGGTCGGTCCAGAACCGTACGACGTCAGCCCGATCGGCGGCGGCGAGCGCGTCGGCGGTCGGCCAGCGATCGAGAAACGCCTCCCAAGCGTCGACGACCCGGTCGAGCTGGGTCTGCTGGCTCATCACCTCCGAGACGAGGATCTCGTAGGGGTCGTCGGTCCGTCGCCACGGGAAGTCGCGGTGGTCGCGTTCGTACCACTCGACGAGTGCCTCGCGGACCGCCTCGACGTCCTCGGGGAGCGACGGCGCGCCGTCGGTCATCACCTGGGGTTGGGCGGACCGCCGCTTATCGACTGCGGTTCGGGACGGGCGCGGAGTCGAAAGGGGTATTCCGCGTCCGCCCTTTGCCGGGTGCATGACCCTCGACGAACTGAACGCCGACGTGAAAGAGGCGTACAGCGGACTCGACGACGAGATCGGCGTCGAACTCGACCGAGAGACGAAAAACGAACTGGCGATGCTCGCGGCCGTCTTCGACGCGACGGACGTGGACGAACTGATCCGGCGGGGCGTCCACGCGCTCTTCCGGTCGACCGTCGACACCGGCGACCTGGATTTCCACCTCCGGCAGGGGTACGACGTGACCTACGACGAGTATCTTGCGGGGATGACTTACGACGAGATGACCGGCGAGGACCAGTATCCACAGCGGGACGACGAACGCCGCTATCAGATGTAGGGCGGCGACGCGTTCCGGACGGCTCGTCCCGGGGACCGCCCGCTTTTTATTCGTCGGCCCCGCCACGTCGGGTATGGATACGGACCGCATCGAGCGCATCATCGAGGAGAGCATCGAAGACGCGACGGCGAGCGTGCAGACGACGCGCCACCCGGAAGACGAGGACCACTTCGCCGCGGTCGTCGTCTCGCCCGCGTTCGAGGACGTCCCCCTCGTCCAGCAACACCAGATGGTGTACGACGCCCTCGGCGACCACATGACGACGGACATCCACGCCCTCGAAATCCAGACGTACACGCCCGAGGAGTACGACGCGGCGTAGCCGGACCGACCGAACGTGGACGGTTTCGGTAGGTTTTACCACCGCACCTCACGTCCTCGGGCGTATGAGCGAGGATTACCGAATCGAGCGCGACAGTCTCGGAGAGATGCAGGTGCCGGCGGAGGCCTACTGGGGCGCACAGACCCAGCGCGCGATCGAGAACTTCCCCATCTCGGGCATCACGTTCGGCTGGCGATTCGTCCGCGCGCTCGGCGTCGTCAAGAAGGCGGCCGCGCAGGCCAACCGCGACCTCGACCTGATCGACGCGGACGTCGCAGACGCCGTCGTCGCCGCCGCGGACGAGGTCATCGCCGGCGACCTCGACGACCAGTTCCCCGTCGACGTCTTCCAGACGGGGTCGGGCACCTCCTCGAACATGAACGCCAACGAGGTCATCGCCAACCGGGCCGCCGAGATCATGGGCGAGGAGATCGGCGACCGGGTCGTCCACCCCAACGACCACGTCAACTTCGGGCAGTCCTCGAACGACGTCGTCCCGACGGCGATGCACGTCGCCTCTCTCGAAGCGGTCGAGAAGGACCTCCTGCCCGCCCTCGAAACCCTCCGCGACGCCCTCGACGAGAAGGCCGAGGCGTTCGACGGCGTCGTCAAGACGGGCCGGACGCACCTGCAGGACGCGACTCCCGTTCGTCTCGGGCAGGAGTTCGGCGGCTACCGCACGCAGGTCGAGAAAGGCGTCACGCGCGTCGAGAACGTCCGCGCCCACCTTGGCGAACTCGCCCTCGGCGGGACGGCGACGGGGACGGGTCTCAACACCCACCCCGACTTCCCGGAACTCGCCGCGGAGTACATCTCCGAGGAGACGGGCGTCGACTTCCGCGAGGCCGACGACCACTTCGAGGCGCAGGCCGCCCACGACGCGATGGGCGAGGCCCACGGGGCCCTGCGGACCGTCGCGGGGTCGCTCAATAAAATCGCCAACGACCTGCGACTCCTCGCCTCCGGCCCGCGCAACGGCCTCGGCGAAATCGAGCAACCCGAGAACCAGCCCGGGTCGTCGATTATGCCCGGCAAAATCAACCCCGTCGTCGCCGAGGCGGTCAATCAGGTCCACAAACAGGTCGTCGGCAACGACGCCGCCGTCGCCGCCGGCGCGGCGGAGGGCCAGATCGACCTCAACCTCTACAAGCCCGTCCTCGCGCACAACTTCCTCCAGTCGGCCGAACTGCTCGCGAACGCCTCCGAGACGTTCGCCGAGAAGTTCGTCGCCAAACTCGAGGCCAACGAGGAATACTGCGCCGAACAGGTCGAGCGCTCGATGGCGCTCGCCACCGCGCTCAACCCCGCCATCGGCTACGACAAGGCGTCCGAAGTCGCCAAGGCGGCGCTCAAGGAGGACAAGACGGTCCGGGAAGTCGCCGTCGAGAAGGGGTATCTCACCGAATCGGAGGCCGACGAGGTGCTCGACCCCGAGAAGATGACCCACCGGGGCATCCTCGGCGACGACTGACGCTCGAACGGCCGAGTTGGTCGACCGATCGAAAGTCGGAGACGCCGCCGCGAACGCCCCAATTCGCCGCCGTCGCGTCGCGTACTGCGCGGAAGCGACACGTTGAAGCCGGTAGCAGGTGACCCTCGGAGTATGCGGGGAACCCAACTCTCCAAGGAGCGCGGTCGGGACTTGCTCGCCTGTCGAAACTGTGGTGCGGAGTTCCCCGAGGGACGTGCCACGAAAGACGGCTGGTACTACCAGTGTCCGGAGTGTGAGGAGGGCGAGGGGCTCGGCGACGGCCTCCGGCGAGTCTGACGCCGTCACGTTCTGGACGCGGCGACCAGTAGCGCCGCGAGCGCCGCTGCGATGCCGAATCCGGGAGCCATCGCCTCCGTTTTCGTCGGCGTCACCGGCTCGGTCGCGGTCGGCGTCGACGATTCCGTCGCTGTCGGCGTCGCGGTCGGCGTCGGCGTCGCCGTGATGCGGTCGGGATTCGTCGGGTAGCGGTCCGCCGCGTCGTCGACGCCGTCGCCGTCGGTGTCGCGTTGCGTCGGGTCCGTACCGATCTCGAGTTCGCGCCCGTCGTCGACGCCGTCGCCGTCGGTGTCGTTCAGGAACGGATTCGTTCCGACGTCCCGCTCGCGGCCGCTCGTCAGACCGTCGTCGTCGGGGTCGAGTTCCTCGCCGACGACGTAGCGCGACGGCTCGTTCGGGAGCGGCGGCAACGCGCCCGTCGTGACGTATCTGTCGAGCCACGGCCCCAGCGACTCTTCGCCGGTCACTTCGACGACGGCCGACCGGAACGACGCGTAGCCGTCGAACTCCTCCGGATGGCGTACGTAGACGTCCCGGAGGGTGCGCGCGCCGTTCGTTCGCTGGCGAATCTCCGCGTCCAGCGCCGCGAGTACGTGCGCGCCTTTCTCGTAGTTGCCGAGGTTGTTCGACCACGTCGACCGGTTTTCGAGGACGACGCGGGTTCCGTTCGGGCCGAACGACTCCGCCGAGATCTGCCGCCGGAACTGGTCGTAGGAGCCGACGCCGTAGTTGAGCGCGAAGACGTGACCGTAGTACTCGGCGCTCGCCTCGTTCAGCCACTTGGCCCCGTCGGCACCGACCGTGCCGAGTCGTGTGTGGACGTACTCGTGGGGGAAGACGGCGCTCACGTCGTCGATGCGGACGCCGGGTTCGGTCACCCAGAAGGAGGCTTCGATCGTCGCGCCCGCGACGTGTTCGACGCCCCGCGACTGCAACGGCAGGACGAACACCGTCGTCTCGTCGCGCTCGGCGTCGAAGCCGAACCGTCGATGGGCGACTTCGAGAAAGCCCGTCGCGTCCGAGAGATTGACGTCCGCATCCGCACCGAGGACGAACGTCGTCCGTTCGCCGTCGACCGACACCGACCGCGTCCGGTACGGGCCGACGTAGGCCATGTGGTCTCTGACGTAGCCCTCGCCGTCGACGGCGAACTCCTGTGAGTACTCCGGCGGCGCGCCGCGGTAACTCCACCTGACGTTCGTGTTCGGTTCGACGACGAAGGCCCACTCGTCCCCTTCGACGCCGTGGACGCCCCGCGCCATCCCCTCGCCGACGCCGAGGCGCAGCGTGATCGAGGGGGTGGCCGTCCGCTCGTCCCACTCGAACCGGGCCGTCCCCGAACGGCGGAAGCCGCTGCCGGAGACGACGGTCGCTTCGCCGTCCGCGACGGCGGGGACGTCCACGGCGAGATTCGTGACCTGCGACGGAACGGTGTAGGTCGCAGTGACGGTAACCGTCCCCGAGTCCGGGTTCCGGACGACGATCATCTCCTGGTGGAGCGTTCCGCTCTCGACCTGTGCCGTGCTTCCGCCGACGTCTCCCGGCGACCGACCGGCGTCTCTCGCTCCCGACGCGTCGGCGGTGACGGGAGCGGCGACTCCCCCGACGAGCAGGAGGCAGACGAGAAACGCCCGGCCGGCGACAGCGCTTCGCATGGCCTCCGATTCGACCCCTGTCGACTTAGGCCTGCATCCCACGCACCTTCCGGCGGGGCGTCAGGTCCGCTTGCCGATCTCCTCGCGCAGGACCTCGCTGACGACTTCGCCGTCGGCTTTCCCGCGGAGCGCGCCCATCGCCTCGCCCATCAGCGCCGAGAAGGCACCCATGCCCTGCTCTTTCACCTGCTGTTCGTTGCGTTCGACGACGTCGACGACGGCCTCGCGGACCTCCTCCTCGCCGACGCCCGCGAGGCCGGCCTCCTCGATCGCCTCTTCGGCGGTCAGACCGGGCGACTCGGCGAGCGTCGTCAACACGTCGCCCACGCCCTCCTTGGCGAGGTCGCCGTCCTCGACGAGGTGAAGCACCGAGAGCAGGTGGTCGTCGGTGAGGTTCTCGACGGGCACGTCGTCGCGCCGGAGTTCCGTGAGCGTGCTCTCCAGGGTTCCGGCGGCGAAGGTGGCGTCGATGCCCTCCTCGACCGCCTGCTCGAACAGCGGCATCCGTCGACCGTACGCCACCTGCTCGGCGAGGCCGGCGTCGAGGCCGTACTCCGCCTGGTAACGCTCGACCTTCTCGGTGAGGAGTTCGGGCGTCTCGACGTCCGAGGGGTTGGGTTCGACCGGTGGCACGTCCGTCTCGGGGTACATCCGCGCCGCGCCGGGGAGCGGTCGGAGATAGCGGGTCGTGCCGTCCTCGTTCGCGCCGCGCGTCTCCTCGGGGACGCCCTCGAGAGCGCCCGCCGCCCGATCCGCGACGGCGTCGATGGCGAGTTCGGCCGTCTCCGCGCCGGCGGCGACGATGGCGACGGCGTCGCCCTCGCCCGCGTCGACGGCGTCGTAGAGGGCCTCGACCTCCGCTTCGGTGATGCCGTACGCCGGGAGTTCGTCGGTGTGGAAGATGCCGCCCGCGCCGTGGCGTTTGGCGTGGTCCGAGAGCTCCGTTCCGAGGCGGCGGTCGGGCTGAATCTCCCTACCCACGACGCCGTCGAAGCCGTAGAGCGGGACGGCAGTCACCTTGCCACCTGCGTCCAACGCGCCGCGGACGACGCCGCTGTCGGTGTCGGCGAAGACGCTCGTCACGTCCCGTACCGCGCCGACGTCGGCGTCGCGCTCCCGGAGCGTCTCGGCCACGTCGAGCAGTTCGACCTGCCGGCCGACTTCGAGTCGGACGATCTCCGAGATCTGGTCGAGCGCCTGCACGCCCTTGATCTCGACGCGCGCCCCTCCGCGATGGAGACGTTCACGTCCTGTCGGATGGTGCCGAGGCCGCGTTTCACCGTCCCCGTCGACCGGAGCAACATCCCGATGCGTTCGGCCGCCTCGCGGGCCTGTTCGGGCGAGCGGATGTCCGGTTTCGTCCCGATTTCGACCAGCGGGATGCCGAGTCGGTCGAGGCTGTACCGGACGCCTGACTCGGTCCCGGCGACCTGACCGGCGCTCTCCTCTTCGAGGAGGAGGTCCTCGACGCCGACGGGGCCCTCGCTCGTCTCGATCTGGCCGTCCTGTCCGACGAGTGCCGTCCGCTGGAAGCCGGAGGTGTTCGACCCGTCGACGACGATCTTTCGCATGACGTGTGCCTGGTCGACCACCGTCATGTCGAGGAGTTCGGCGATCTGCAGGGCGACGTCGAGGGCCTCGTCGTCGATGCGGTGGGGCGGCTCGTCGTCCGCTTCGACCAGACAGGTCGAATCGAACGCGAGATACTCGAACTCGCGGTCGACCATGCTCTCCTCGACGGCCGCCTCGTCGAGTTCGCCGAGTTCGCTCTTGGTCGGGTGGAGATAGCGGGTGAACGTCCGCACCGTCTCCTCGGGTTCCCGGCGCTCCGTCGGACACTCGCAGAACAGCTTCGTCGCGGTGTCGAGTTGCTGGTGGATCTCCAGCCCCGCGACGAGTCCGAGTGCCTCGTAGTCGTACTCGCTCATTGCCGATACGTGGACGCGGGGGAGTAAAAGGATTCAGTCTGGCCTCGCCCCGGGAGCAACTTTCATGTCGATAGCCGGCAACCGCCAATCGATGACGGTCTTTCTCGACGACGTCGACACCTGGGACGGCGAGAGCTACGGCGAGTACGAGATGACTCGTGAGGAGATCGTGGAGTTCGCCGAACAGTACGACCCACAGTGGTTCCACACGGACCCCGAACGGGCGAAAGACTCCATCTACGACGGCCTCATCGCCAGCGGGTGGCACACCGCGTCGGCGTCGATGCGCCTGTTCGTCGACGGCTTCCTCTCCGAGACGGCGACTCTCGGCGCGAAAGGCGTCGACAGACTGCGGTGGCCGCACCCGGTCTATCCGGGCGACGTACTCACCATCCACTCCGAGATTCTCGACGTCGACCCGATAGACGACGAGCGGGGATTCGTTCGCTGGAAGGTCGACGCGACGACGCAGGACGGCGACACCGTCTTCTCGATGGAGGCGTTGCCGCTCTTGGAGCGCGAGTAGGAGGAGACGCTCCGCGGAGCGTCGAGTCAGGACAGCCGGTCGGGCTCGTCCGATTCGGCCACCAGTTCGTTGCGGTGGCGGAGCTGTCGGTTCGCCCGCCGGAAGAGCCCCATGAGCGTGTGGATCTCCCGATTCGTCGGGTGGGAGCGACCGACGAGCCGGCGCAGCAGGCGACCCGTCTTGGCGCGCTTGTGGTCGCCGTAGCCCGTCGCGTCGAGGAACTCCTCGAAGAAGTCGTAGAAGCGTTCGACGTCGGCCTCGTCGGCGCGTTCGCGTTCGACGTCCGGCAACTGCGTCTCGTCGACGGTCAGCTCCCGGAGTTCGTAGAGGAGGACGGTGGCGGCCTGCCCCAGATTCAACACGGGGTACTCCGCGCTCGCGGGGATGGAACACACCTCGTCGATCCGCGAGAGCTCGTCGTTGTTCAGGCCGGTTCCCTCGCGGCCGAACACCAGTGCGGTCCGCGTCTCGACCGTCTTCAGGCTCTCTCTCAGTTCGACGGGCGTCTTGAAGGGATAGCGGACGTGTCGCCGGCTGTCTTCGCCCGTGATGGCGGTACAGCCGACGGTGTGGTAGTTCTCGACGACTTCGTCGAACCTCACCTCCTCGGCGTTCGGGAGGACGTCCTCGCGGGCGTGACCGGCGAAGCCGTACGCCTCGCTGTCGCGGCCGAAGTCGGGCGGGTTCACGAGTTTCAGATCGGTCAGCCCGAAATTCTTCATCGCCCGGGCGATGGTGCCGACGTTCCCCGGCGTCTCGGGTTCGACGACCACGACGACCGGTTTCTCGCGGGTCATCGCGTCGGATAGTCGGTGTCGAGGTCGACGGCGTCGAGGTCGAGGTCCTCGCCGTCTTCCCGCGCGCCTTCGTCGCCGTCGCCGTACTCGTGGAGGTCGATGCGCCGCCCTTCGAACTCGGCTTCGGCTTCGATCCGTTCCTGGACCTCCTTCGGGTCCGGCGGGTCGGGGAGGGCGTCGGGGTCGGTCTCGACGTGGTCGAGACCCGCGTACCCTCCGGCGCGCGGCCGCCGTCCGCGAACCACTCGTGGAAGGCGTCGCGAAACTCCGCCTCGCCGCGGTACTGCTTCCCGCCCGCCTCGCGATACCAGTAGAGGAAGTCCGCCTCGTGGTCGTCACAGAGGACGACCTCCTCCAGCGGTTCGCCGTAGACGATGGTCGCCTGATTGCACCGTCGCTTCTCTCCTTCCCCGTAGACGAGATAGCAGGCGTCGCAGGGCTCTTCGACGAGGTCGATGAGGCGGAGGAGGCGCTGGCGCGCGTCGTCCGGCACCTCGTCGAGCGGTCGGAACTCGCCGTCTCCGGTGAACACCTCGCGCTCGTCGAACCGCCAGCCTCGCAGTCCGATGCTGACTTTGGCCATCGACCGAATCTACCGCGCCAGCGGATAAAAAGAGCCTGACTCGCGACCGCACATCGGACTTCCTTTGGTCGTCGCGCACGACCGATCCGACATGCGAAACGTGGACGCCGCGGGCCTCGGCATCGGCGACGACTACCCGCCTCGAATCATGGGCGTGTTGAACGTGAGCCGGGAGTCGCCGTACGAACCGAGCGTCTTCGACGACCCCGGCGAGGCCGCCGAGTACGTCGACACCGAGCTGATCGACGAGGGGGCCGACATCGTCGACGTGGGGCTGGAATCCGCGAACAAGCGCTTCGAGGTGCTGTCGGCCGCGGAGGAACTGGAGCGCCTCGACGTCGCCCTCGAAACCCTCGAGAGCGTCTCCGGCGACGCCGTCTTCTCCATCGAGACGCGGTATCACGAGGTGGCCGAGGCGGCCCTCTCGGCCGGGTTCGACGTGGTCAACGACATCTGTGGGTTCACTGACCCCGAGATGCCCCGCGTCTGCGAGGCGTACGACGCCGCCGTCGTCAAGATGGCGAGCCCGCCGGACCTCACCCGCCCGGGTGCCGTCGAGGACGTCGACGACATCTACGAGGCGCTGCAACGCGAGGGGCTGACCGAGAAGACCATCGTCGACCCCGCGTTCGGCGGGTGGAGCGAGGAGAAGACCCTCGCCGACGACCGGGAGACGTTCCATCGGCTCCGCGAGTTCAGAGGGTTGGGACAGCCGATTCTCGTCTCCATCAACCGGAAGAACTTCCTGCGAGACATCGCCGGCCGGTCGACGGAGGCGGCGCTACCGGTCAGCCTCGCGGCCACGTCGATGGCCGTCGAGCGCGGCGCGCACGTCGTCCGCACTCACGACGTCGCCGAGACGCGGGACGCCGCCCTCGTCGGCGAGGCGTTCGCCCGCGACCGCGTCCGCCACGGGGACGGCATCGAGGTGGAGGAACTCGACGTGACGACGACCCGCGAGGCCGCCAGACACGTCGAACGCGTCGGCGGCGACGCGGACGCCGCGGCGTCGAGCGTCGTCCGCGTCTTCGAACTTCGGGGGCTCTCCGACGCCGAACGGGCCGCCCTCGACGGCGCGGCCGCCTCGGCCGGCGTCACCCTCGTCGCGGGAACGGACGGCACGCTGGTGATGGGGACGCCGTCCGCGCTCCGATCGTTCGCGGCGGGCGCGAGCGGGGTCTCCTCGGCGCTCGACGCCGCCCTCGCCGCCGTCGACGAACCTCCGAGGTAAGAGAAAACTTATGCCGGACCCTCCTGAAACCACGTTCTGGAAGCCGGGACGGCACACAGGTAGGGGTACTTGGTGCCACTCCGGCTCATACAGTATTCTGCCCCGGGAGCGACGGCCGTGAACTTCGCGGAGTGGGAACCCGTCTACGAGCGGATATTGTCGGATTTCGGCTACGACCGCGCGGCGGACGAACGCGCCCGGGACGTCCTCGCCGGCTACGCCCGGCCGTTCGACCGGTCGCGCCTCGACGACGTGGCCGACGCGACCGTCGCCGTCGCCGGTGCCGGGCCGTCCCTGGTCGGTGAGGTCGACCGCGCCGCCTCGGCGGATTTCGTCTTCGCCGCCTCGACGGCTGCGGACGTCCTCCGCGATGCGGGCGTCGCCGTCGACGTGATGGTGACCGACCTCGACAAGAACCCCGAGACCGCCGCCGAACTGAGCCGTCGGGGCGTCCCGGTGGCCGTCCACGCCCACGGCGACAACGTCGCTGCGATCGACCGGTGGCTCCCCGAATTCGACGTCGACGACGTCCTCGCGACGACGCAGGCGCGACCGGTCGACGCCGTCGTGAACCCCGGTGGCTTCACCGACGGCGACCGGGCGGCCTTCCTCGCCGACGAACTCGCCGCCGGCGGGCTGCGATTCGTCGGGTGGGATTTCGACGACCCGTCGATCGACGCCGCGAAACGGAAGAAACTGGCGTGGGCCGAACGACTCCTGGCGTGGCTCGAATCCCGGCGCGACGACCGATTCGACGTCCTCGACGGTCGACGGGCGGCCATCGAACCGATACGCTGACGCGGACCCCGACGCGAGACCGCTACCACGCGGCCGCGAGATGCCAGGCGACGACCGCGGTCGCGAACAGATACGCGAGCAGGACGAGCGCGTTCCGCCGCGGAGCACGCGGGCGAATCCCGGGCAGACGGTGAATCGGAGCGAAGACGCGGCGTCCCCCGGATCACTCCGCGGAACCACTCGCGTCTCCGCCGGCGTCGCCATCGCCGGAGTCCCCAGCCGAACCGCCCGCGTCACCGTCGCTGACACTCCCGCCGACGGATTGCGTTCCAGCGTCGCCGTCCGTGGAGTCGCTGGCGTCGTCCGTGGAGTCGCTGGTGTCGTCGTCACCGTCGCCGCCGGGCGCACCGTCACCGTCGCCGTCGGCTGCCTCGGTGTCTCCGTCGTCCGTGGCGTCGTCAGAGTCGCCCGTCGCATCACCGGAGTCGTCACTCACGGCCGGATCTCCCGCTTCGACCTCGTCGTCGGAGCGATCGGCGTCGCCGGAGGCCTCGTCGTCGGAGCGATCGGCGTCCGGTGTCTCGGGCTCGCTGGCCCCGCGGGAGTCCGCCGTGGCGTCCGGTGCGTCGGTGGCGCTCGTGGCGGGATCCGACCGGGTATCGTTGCCGCCGGCCGAATCGAGGGCTGCGTCGGTCGCGTTGCCACCGGGCGGGACGCCTGACACGCTCACGGGTACGGGGGTTCGGGCGTCGGCAGGTCGTCGCTGATCTCGACGGTGACGGGGACGGATGCGGTGTCGGTGAACGTCGCCACGGTGACGCCGCCGGCGAACGTCGCCACGAACAGGCAACCCACCACGGCGGCGGCGGAGAGTGGGGAGGTCATCGTGCTCGCTCCCCTCCGTCGGAGTCGGCCGCCGCGTCGTCGTCGTCTCCGGAACTGTCCGCCTCGCTCCCGTCGAAAACCGCGCCGTGGCTGTAGACCACGTCGCCATCGACGACGAGGTACGTGCCGTCGGCGGCGTCCTCGACGATCGGCCGGTGGGCCTCGGACGCCAGGTCGGCGAGGTCGGCGAGCGAATCGACGCGCACGCGGGGGAGCGATCGGTACTCGTCGTCGACGGACACTTTCGGGATGTGGCGCGTCGTCGCCACCGGTGTCGGAGACGGTCGAACCGCGGGGTCCGCGGCGTCGTCCGCCGCGGTCGTTCCGCCGTCGGTCTGAGGCGTGGCGGCGGGAGCCATCCCGAACTGCCGGACGCCGACGGCGAGCAGGAAGGCCGTCGCGGAGCCGACGGCGACGGTCACCGAGAGCGGTGTCGCCCCGTTCAGGGCGACGTAGCCGCTGTAGAGGGCGAACGCCGCCAGTCCGACGCTGGTGAGCGTGAGGTCGTCTCGGGTGAGCATGAGGTAGGTATCGTCGGTCGTGGTGTCGATCGTAGCGTCGGGCGTAGCGTCGGTCACCGCGACGTCGTCGGGTTCCACGTCCGTCGCCGAGTCGTCGCGCCCGGGAGCTCGCATCCCGAGGACGAACTCTCCGATCTCGGTGATCAGGAGGACGCCGAGGGGAACGACCACCAGCGCGAGGAAGCCGTACTGTGAGTTGACGAAACTGACGACGTGGCCGATATACGGGATCGTCAGTGTCACGACGCCGACGACGGCGGCGGCGGGGACCGGCGAGGCGTCGGGGTCCTCGTTGGCGTCGCCCCGCGTCTGGAACAGCAGGCCGTCGTCGCTCTCTATCACCTCGGCGACGCGGTGGGTCACCGGGATCTCGCCGCGGCCCCGCTGGTGGGTGATTACGTCGTCGACGCGGATTCTCCTCGGGTCGACGGCGGTGACGACGACGACGTCGCCGGGATCGATGGCCGGTGCCATGCTGGCCGTCAGGACGACGTAGCTCTCGTCGGCACCGACGGTTTGCGGGACCGAGTAGACGACGAACGGGACGACGAGCGCGACCAGGAGAACGACCCCGAGGACGTTCAGCCAGGTTCGCGCGGTGTAGTTCAGGGGATTCATTGGATGGGATTCGTGTATCGCGTCGGTGCGCGCGCCGACGGCCGTGTGGCCGTGCGCGGGGTCCGTACTCGTCTGCGCGTCGGGGCGCTCCCCGCCGGAGTGCCGGCGGTCACCGCTTCGGCCCTCCGCCCGGGTCACTCGGGCCACCGGGAGCGCTCGGGCCACCAGACTCGTCCGAGTCGTCGTCGCCGGCGTCCGGTCTACCGGATCCCGGCTTCCGCCCGGTCGAGTCGTCGTCCCAGCCGCCGCCGTTCCAGTCGAATTTGACGCCGGCCGAACCGTCCGGACAGGGCGCGCTCGGCGTCACCGACCCCGGCGTGCCGCCGTCGGCGCTCACCGTGCCCGACGTGGCACCGCCGACGTCGTAGCGCTGCCCGCCGTCCCCGGCTTTGACGATGACGGTGTCGACGGGGACCGTCGACGTCCAGTCGACCACGTACGGGTCGCCGTCCTTCCACGAGGCGACGGTGAGGGTGACGTCGCCCCCGTCGACGCCGCCGTCGGCACAGAACGCGAGGAAACTGATCGCCGGTTCGTCTTTCGACTCCACCGGCGGTTCGCACGGCGGCACCGTACACGCCGACGTGAACGGGTTCGACGCGACGACGTGTCGCGTCTGCTCGGCCACCGCGTCGAATCCGAGGCGCAGGTTCGCTCCGCGGACGTCCTCGATCGCCGCCTGATCAGGTCGGACGGCAGCGACAGCGTCAGGACGAGACAGATCTCGTCGTCGTCGCCCGCGAGGTGTTCTCGATCGTTCCCGGCCACGAGGACGCCCTCGGACAGCGATCGGCCGTCGAAGGCGACGCCCGTAAGGACGTCGTAGAGCGAGCCGCTGACGGTCACGTCTCCGGCGAAGTCGCTCGCGCCGGTGATCGTCGCTTCCGCGTCGAGGACGCACAGGACGGACGCGTCGCTTTCGGCGACGCAGAGTCGGATCCACGTCCACGCGGGATTCGAACCGTCCGCGAGACTGACACAGAGCTCGCCGACTTCGACGTCTCCGAGGCCGACGTCGTCGAAGTCGAGAATCGTGCTTTCGACGCCGTCGGTCTCGCCGTGCGCGTCGAGCACGACCGTCCCAGCCGTTACGTTCGCCGGCACGCGCTCCGTATCGAGCAGGTACGAGGCGGTGCCGACGCCGGTGAGCGATCCGACCGCACCCATCGCCGTCAGTCCGGCGAGAAGCGCCCGCCGGGAGACCTTCGGTTCCTCGCTCATTGGTCGCCTCCGGTCGGGGTGGTCGCGTCGTCGAACGGATTGTTCGTGTCGTCGCAGGTGGTGACGCCGAACTCGATCGTGAACGCGACCGAGTCGGTCTGGATGACGTTGCCCACGTCGGGCGCGACCCGCCACTCCAGCCCGAGACAGCGCTCGCGACCCACGGGAAGACAGCCGTCGTCGAGAAGGCCGAAGTCGAGGCCGCCCCCTCGCCCAGCGCGGCGTCGGCGCTCAGATCGGTGAGCGTGCCGTCCGCTCGCGGGCTGGCGCTCGTCTCGGGGAGGGCGACGAGCGACTCCACGGCGGCGTCGTAGACGCCGTTACAGCCGACGACCATGCCGGTGTCGAGGACGCCCGTGTCGTACCAGAGGCGGACGTCCACGTACTCCTGAAGCTCGCCGCCGCCGGTGACGAGGCTGCCGTCGCTCCCGAAGACGTCGTCCGTCGTGTCGGCGTCGACGATCTCCGGTTCGGTTAGGCGGTTCTCGCGGAACTCGGCAGCGGCCAGTCGGAGCCAGACGCGGGCGTCGGCGTTCTCCGCGAGGAGGCCGAGGACGAGCGTCCCGCTGTCGCCGGGGTGGACGTTCGGCAGGTCGACGACCGGCGGCGCGTCCACCTGATTCGGACCGGTCCGGTCGACGAATCTCTCGGCTGTCGCCGATTCGTTGAACGAGTCGGAGGTGTTTTCGAGCTTCTCGCCGTCGGTGAAGCGGTTGCTGTCTTCCCGATACTCGCCATTGTAGGTTTCGTACCACGCTACACGGAGGTCCGGACCGTCCTCCGTCGTCTGGGCGTAGGTGTAGTTCGCGTACGGCGGCTGTCCCCGGAGGGCGCGCACGACTCCCGGTCCGGTGGCTACGAGACCGACTGTCCCGAGGCCGGCGAGGAGCGTCCGCCGCGAGAGCCGTGGTGAATCGTGTGTCATAGTGAATCCCCGGGGAAGCCCGTCGACGGAGTCGAACCGCCGACCCGGCCGGGACAGCGTCGATCGACTCGACACGTCCGCCGCGCGGGCGTCGGAGGTTCGACTCCGACAGACCGAGTTAGGAGACGACGCTTCCGACGATAGGTATAGTGCGCGTACCTGGATATTCCGGTCGGTAAGGCGTCCATACCGGTGATCGGCCGATATTTCGTGCACCTCACGCCGGCGCATTCGCCCCACCTGTGTCGGTCGGTTCGGTCGGCGCGCCAGCGCCGTCCTTGTGGCGGCACTGTTCGGCGTAGAAGCCGACGTCGAAGGCCACGCTGTCGGACTGGGCCGCGTTGCCGACGGAGCGGGGGAGCCACCAGCCGATGCCGACGTAGCCGCCGGAGTCGGCGGCGAAACAGCTCCGGTCGGTCGCAGTCCCGTCCGCGGGTTCGCCCGCGTAGCAGACGGCGATTCGGCGAATCGTCCCCGGGTCGCCGTCCGGCGGGTCCGGGGCCGAGAGGCCGCTCCCCGATGTCGCACCGTCGGCGGATTCGTAGACGTTCGCGGCCTCTTCGCCGGCGACGACGACCGCCCGCATCGGGAAGGCGGCGGTGACGTCGACGCTCGCGACGCCGTCGACGCCCGGTTGGACCGCCGTCACGGTCACGTCACCGACGGGCGTCTCGTAGGTGCCGGCCGACAGGTCGACCGCGGCCACGTCGAGCGCGCGGAGCAGGCCCCGGTCACCGCAGGTCGGGTAGCCGGGCGTCGGGCTCTCGGCTGCGAGGGTGAGCGTTCCGCCGCCGTCGCCGACGGCGACGACGCCGGTGAGGTCGGTCACTGCGCCGCCGCCGAACGGAATCCCGTGTCCCGTGTTCAGGAGCGCGGCGACCGACGAAAGCGCCCCCGAGACGATGAGGGGTTCGTCATCGCCGGGGACGCCGTCACCGTCGTCGTCCCAGACGGTGACGAGGAGTTCGTCCGCGAGTTCGCCGGCGGCGGTGCCGTCCTCGCCGTGCGCTCCCATCTCGGAGTCGACGATCCCGTTCTCGTCGTCCCCGAGGAGTTCGCCCTGCATCCAGACGTAGCCGGGATTGCCACAGAGGTGATAACTCAGGGTGAGCGACCCCGAATCGCCCGGTTTCACGTCCGGGAGATCGAGCAGGGGATCACCGGATTCGGTGCGGTGGCCGCCGACCGTGCCGCGGGTCCGCAGGTCGGACGAGAGCCCCGACGGCACGTCGGCGTACACGTCACAGGGCGCGTCGGGCGTGGCGTCGCGTCGGCCGTCGTCGTTCGCGTCGGGGGAGGCCTCGACGGCCGTCGCGTCCGCGAACCTCGCGAGGTCGGTGACGACGCGCCGATCTTCGCCGAAGGGCCAGACGAACTCGCCCGGACCGGGAGCATCGCCGTCGCCGAGGGGGCGGACGACGGCCGCCTCGTCGCCGCTGCCGTCGACGTAGCGTTCCTCCCAGTCGACCGTGAGGTCGAGCGCGCCGGCGACGAGGTCGACCCGGGCCGTCTCGCCGTCGCTGAGGAACGCGGCGGTGCCGAGGCCGGCACCAATCGCGGCTACGCCGGCCGTCCCGAGGCCGGCGAGGAGCGTCCGACGAGAGAGCGAAATAGGGGTATCGCGTGTCATATAGTTCCCGCGTGGGGAGGCCCACCGGCGGAGTCGAACCGCCGCCGAACCCGTTCCGGGGTTCACGAGGCCGCTGTGGGTCGGGGGTAGTCAGGTGGCTACGCGAGTCGCACGCAGACGAGCAGTCCGGCCGGGTTCCCGCCGGTCCCCGAGTGGTTCTCCACGACTGCTCTGAGCGTGTGTTGGCCCGGTTCGACGTTCGGAACCGGGGCGATCGTCGGGTTCGACGGGATGTCGGCGAACGCGCTCGCCCCGCTGGATCCGCCGATGGAGGTGCCGTCGAGGAAGAACTCGACGGAGTTGTCGGCCCCGTAGGCGTCGACGTACAGCGTGTTCAGTGCGGCCGGTTCCGTCGCCTCGAAGGTCAGTTCGTAGACGTACGTCCCGACCGGATCGGCGACGAGACCTCCGGTTCCGTACGGGTCGATCCAGTCGGCGCAGGCGACCGCGTCCCACGCGCTCGGCGCGCTGATGGTCTGGGCGACGCCGGTCGTGCCGTCGGGGCTCTGGACGACTTCCCAGTCGACTAGACCGGTGCTGTACGTGTGGTTCTCGTCGACGCCAGCGCCGTCGTTGTGGCGGCACTGTTCGGCGTAGAAACCCACGTCGAAGCGAACGGAGTCGGACTGAATCTCGTTCGCGTGGTCGACCGGGAGGTGCCAGCGGAAGCCGACGCAGTAGGTCGTGGAGTTGGCGAAACAGTCGCGCGCGCCGCTGACGCCGTCCGCGACGCCGAGGTCGGCGTCCGGGAGCCCGTCGCCGTCGGTGTCGTCGCCCGTAACCGCCGCGTACGGGGTCGACGAGTCGGCATCGAGCGGGATGCCGGTCCCCGACGAGAGCAGGGAGAGCGCGTCCGCGAGCGACCCGCGGAAGACGTAGTCGTCGGCGTCGCCGTCGTACTCGCCGTCGCAGTCCGCGTCGTACCAGACGTCGACTCGGATCGCGTCGGCGAGTTCGCCGCTGGTCGCGGTGCCGCTGTCGGGACCGAGCGGGTCGTCCTCCTGTGGATCCTTCGATTCGGGTTCGTTGACGCCGTTCTCGGCGTCGTCGAGCAGGACGCCCTGCATCCAGATGTAGCCGGGATTGTCGAAGAGATGGAGGCTGAAGCTCAGTCGTCCCTCGTCGCCGGGTTTGACGTCGTCTATCTCGACGAGCGCGCGTTCCAGCGGAGCGAAGTAGTCCGGGACGTCCTCGAACTGGCTCCGGAACACCGACTCCACTTGCGGGTCGTCGACGCCGAGCGACAGATTCGCTGCGATCTCCTCCCGAGTGAAGATCGGGTCGCGGACGGCGTCTGATCCCTGTTCGGGAAAGCCCATCTGGTCGCGCTGGAGTTGGTCCGGATTCGCGGGGTCGTTGACGTAGCTATCCGGGTAGGCGTTGACGTACACCGTCCCCTCGGGGCCCGTGTAGGTCTGCTGCCAGTCGAGTTTGAGGTCGAACTCGCCGACGGTCAGCTCGTTGTCCTCGTAGGTCTCGACGTCGCTGAAGTACGCGGAGGTGCCGAGGCCCGCGCCCATGGAGGCGAGGCCGATGGTGCCGAGCCCGGTGAGGAGCTTTCGCCGATTGAGATCGAACGTGCGTTTCGGTTGTGTCATGGTCGAATCGTGAGTCCCCGGTTCGGGGAGGACCCGCCGGCGGAGTCGAACCGCCGGGCGTGCTTCCGGGCGCGGGTCGGGGGCGTGAATCAGGCCGTCGCGTGCAACGGGTGCAGCGAAGTCGCTGAGACGGCTACTGTTGGGGCGTCGGGGTCGACGTCTGGGTCGGCGTCGGGGAGGGCTCGGCGGCTTGGCCGCTGCCGTCGTTGTGGCGGCACTGTTCGGTGTAGAAGCCGAGGTTGAACTCCACGGAGTCGGACTGAATCTCGTTGGCGTGGTCGACCGGGAGCCACCACGCGAAACCGACCATGTTCGTCGTCGAGTCGACGAAACAGTCACGACCTTCCATCGTGCCGTCGTTGACTTCGCCGTTGACGATTTCGTCGTAGGCGGTCGCGCGATTACCGTCCAGCGGGATGCCGTGGTTCTGTTCGAGAACGTCGAACATCTCCTGGAGGGTGCCGCGGAAGAACACTTGCTCGCCGACCAGGATCTGGGCGATCTGGCCGAGGATCTGGTTGAGTTCCGCGGGGCTGGCCGCGAAGCCGACGTGTGCGTCGTCGACGGGGTGGGCGAACGTTTCGAGGCTGGTCTCGGTTGCGCCGCCGGTCCCGACCGCGAAGATCTCGTCGGTGTAGTCGTCGGCGTCGGTGCCGGTGACGTCATCGGCCGCGATACCGGGATTCTGGCCGGCGTTGTTCTCGCCATCGGTAATGACAATCATGACGTGCTGGAGGCCGTCGGGATCGTTCTGGAAATCCTCGTCGGCCGTCAGGATGCCCTCTCCGATGGCAGTGTCGCTGCCGTTCGCCGGGAGCGTGTCGATGACACCGTGCACTTCGCTGACGTCCTTTGGAGCGTCGACGGTGTCGCTGTCAGTGTCGTCCGTGCTACCGACCGACAGCTGCACTTGCGCGCTCTCGTCGTATCCGTCGCCACTGAAGAACGTCACGCCCACGCGGTTGTCGGGGTTGGCGGTGAGGACGTCCTGGGCGAGCGTTTTCGCTGCAGTCTTGGCCTCGGTGTTGCGAGACCCCTCCATCGAGCCGGAGGCGTCGAGGACGATCTGAACCGCGACAGGTTCGCCTTCGTTCCCGCTCTGGTAGATGTTGTCGCCGTTCTCGTCGTACCAGAGCATCGTCTGGATGGAGCCGGCGAGTTCGCCCATCGACGTCCCGTCTTCCTGCGGATCCTTCGATTCGGGCTCGGTCAGGCCGTTTTCGGCGTTTGCGAGGAGTTCGCCCTGCATCCACACGTAGCCGGGATTGTCACAGAGGTGGAAACTGAGCGTGAGTTCGCCGAAGTCGCCGGGCTTGACGTCGTCGAGCGAGACGAGCGGTTTGTACCCCGTGGGCATCTCGCCATCGCCGAAGATGAGCGTGTCCTCGTTGGCCGTGCGGAGTGCGTCGTCGCCGCGCGGATCGAGGTCGGCGGGCGTGTCCGCGAAATCGACACACGCGTCGTATTCGAGGAGATCGTCCTGGACGCGGTCGTTGTTTTCGTCCGGGTACGACTCGAGCGTCGTGTTGTCCATGAAGACCGGGACGTCGTCAGCGTGGATGTAGACGAGCGGGGATTCGGGGTCGGGGAAGCCGACGTACTGGTCGGCGTTAGCCACACCGTCGAGCGAGCGGCGGATGGCGTTCTGGAGGCCTTCCTTCTCGCTCGCGGCGTCGTGGAAGTAGTGTTCTTCCCAATCGACCTTGAGGTCGAGCGAGCCCGCGGTGAGCACGTTGTCCTCGTACGTTTCGACGTCGCTGAAGTACGCGGAGGTACCGAGGCCTGCGCCCGCGGAGGCGATGCCGATGGTGCCGAGCCCGGCGAGTACCTTGCGCCGCGAAATTCGGAATTGGTTGTCGGATGTCATTGGTCTGTTTTCTCCCGCCGTCGGTCGAGGCCCGCAGTGGGTCGTCCGGCGTCGGACTGCCGCGGTCGGGAACAGCTACCACTCTACCGGGAGGGGTCTTAGGTAAGAACTGCCCCCGTGAGGCTACGCCCTCCATAGCGCCTCACAACGCCGAATTCAGCTATTTCAACGGGATCGTCGGGCATCGTAACCACACCGTACCGGTCTGCGAGCGACGGACAGACACTCCCTACCGTTTCGGTAGGCGGTGGCTATACAGTCCCGCACACGCGGACGGCGGTCCATACCTATGTCCTCGCCGCGTCTCCCATACGTCGACAACGCGCCACTCGGCCACGGGTCGGGACGGCGACGGAGTTCACCATGTTTCAGGTACGACGCCACACCCTACCCGAATGTCAGATCCACCAGATTCTCGCCAATCCGCGGCGGCGGGCCATCTTCCAGCATCTCGGCTCGTCCTCGTCGGGCGCGATAACGATCCGTGCGCTCTCGGAATCCATCGCCACCGCGGAGTCGGGCCAGTCCCCCGCGCCGCGGAAGGTCCGCGAGAGCGTCTACACCTCGCTCCACCAGACACACCTGCCCAAACTCGACGCGCTCGGCGTCGTCGAGTACGACCGCACCCGGAGCGAGGTCCGCGTCCTCGACCGCGCTCGCGACGTCGATCGCTACATGGACGTCGTCACCGGCGCGGGCGTGACGTGGGGCGAGTACTACCTCGGCCTCGGCGTGTTCAGCCTCGTCGTGATCGTCACGGCGCTCGCGGGCATCCCGGGCGTTGGCCTCGTCGACCCGTTGCTCTGGGCAGCGGCGCGCTCGCGACGTTCGCCCTCTCAGCGGGCTACCAGCTGTGGACCGACCGCTGGGGCGTCCTCCGAACGCTCCGGCGCTGACTCGCCCGTCCACGTTCGATCACGACCGGCTGATCCGATACTCGACAACGGCGTGACCGTCGCCACGCCCGACCCCCGCGACGGACACCAACACATGCACGTCTCAACCCTCGTCGACTCGATTCGACAGCCCGAATACACCGGCGCGAACCGGTGTCTCCCCTGTACCGTCACGAACCTCGCCATCGCGGCCGTCATCTCGGTGGTCGTCGGCGCGTTCGTCCCGCCGGCCGGTCTCGTCCTGTTCGTCGTCGCCGTCGCCGCCGTCTACCTGCGCGGCTACCTCGTCCCCGGGACGCCGGCGTTCACCCGCCGGTACCTCCCCGATCGGCTCCTTGCCGTCTTCGAGAAAGGCTCCCTGTCCCCAGATCTCGCGGCGCTCGACGTCGAGACGTTCCTCGTCGACGCCGGCGTCGTCGTCGAGACGGCCGACGACCTCGATCTCGACTCCGACTTCGAGGCGGCGTGGTACGACCGGATGCGCGGCCTCGACGACGGCGAGACGGACGTCGACGAACTCGCCGTCCTCGCGGGACTTCCGCCCGAGGAGTTCCGCATCGACTGGCACGGCGACGCCTTCGTCGCGCTCCTCGGTCAGGAACGCGTCGGCCAGTGGGAGTCCCGCGCCGCGTTCGTCGCCGACGTCGCCGCCGCGCGCGAACTCGCGGCCCGCTCCCCGGCGTGGGCCGACGCCCCCTCGCGTACCGCAGTCGCGTCCTCGGTGCGCTCCGGCTCTTCCTGGAGCGGTGCCCGACCTGCGACGGCGAGGTCGAACTCGCCCAGGAGGTCGTCCAGTCGTGCTGTCGGAACTACGACGTCGTCGCCGCGAACTGCGTCGACTGCGGCGCGCGACTGCTCGAAGCCGACTTCGACACGTCCGCCCTCGAGGGCGACGCAGCCTGACGAATCTTTCCGACTTCGCTCCGTTTTCACCCTCACTTTGACGCCCGCGGCGGCCGAGAGCGCCCGTATGTACCTCCACTGGCACCGACGCGACCTGCGCGCGAGCGACAACCGGGCGCTCGCGGCCGCCGCGGCCGACGGCTCGGTCGTCCCCGTCTTCGTCTTCGACGACGCCCTCCTCGCTCACGCGAGCGCGCCGCGCGTCCGGTTCATGCTCGACGCGCTCCGCTCGCTCCGGGCGGACTACCGCGAGCGCGGGAGCGACCTCGTCGTCGCCCGGGGGATCCACGGGACGTCCTTCCGGACCTGCTCGACGGCTACGACGCCGACGGCCTGACGTGGAACCGGGACTACTCGGCGGTTGCTCGGCGGCGCGACACGGCAGTGCGGGACGCCGTCGACGTCCCGGTGGAGGCGTCTCACGACGCCCTCCTCCACGAACCGGGGTCGATAACGACGAACGCGGGCGATCACTACTCGGTCTACTCGTACTTCTGGGAGAAGTGGCGCGACCGAGAGAAAGCCGACCCGCGTCCGACGCCGACGGACGCCCTCGCCGACGCCGACGGCGACCCCTCCCCACCGTCTCCGATCTCGGCTTCGACGACCCCGCGGCGTCGACCCCGAAAGCGGGGACGACGGCGGCCCGGCGGCGACTCGCCGAGTTCTGTACCGGACCGATCTTTCGCTACGAGCGGGACCGCGACTACCCCGCCCGCGAGGGGACGTCCCGCCTCTCGGCCGATCTGAAGTGGGGCACCGTCGGGATCCGGGAGGTGTACGCCGTCACGGAGGAAGCGATGGCGGACGCCGAGGACGACGCGGCGCGAGCGTCTGTCACGGAGTTTCGGTCGCAGCTGGCGTGGCGGGAGTTCTACGCGCACGTCCTCGCCGCCGAACCCCGGATCGTCTCGGAGAATTACCGCGAGTACGAACACGACGTCGAGTGGCGAAACGACCCCGCGGAGATCGAGGCGTGGAAACGCGGCGAGACGGGCTACCCCATCGTCGACGCCGGAATGCGGCAGTTGCGAGAGGAGGCGTACCTGCACAACCGAGTGCGGATGATCGTCGCCTCCTTTCTGACGAAAGACCTCATGGTCGACTGGCGGGTGGGGTACGACTGGTTCCGCGAGCGACTCGCCGACCACGACGCCGCGAACGACAGCGGCGGGTGGCAGTGGGCCGCCTCCACCGGCACCGACGCCCAGCCCTACTTCCGGATCTTCAATCCGACGACGCAGGGGAACGCTACGATCCCGACGCCGAGTACATCACGACCTACGTCCCCGAACTCCGCGGCGTCGCCCCCGAGACGATTCACTCCTGGCCCGACTGTTCGCCCGCGGAACGCGAGGCGGTCGCCCCCGACTACTTCGACCCCGTCGTGGACCACGACGACCGCCGGGCGGATGCACTGGCGATGTTCGAGGCGGCACGAGGCGACGATTAGGCGACGACCGATCGCTCTTCGTCCGGCGGTATCTCTATCCTCCGGGCGGTTCTACCCGGCGGTATCTCTATCCTCCGGGCGGTTCTGCCCGGCGGTACCTCTATCCCCGCTCCCGTGGACTGGTACCTATGGACACACGAGTGGAGATAATCGTCTACGACGGATTCGACGAGCTCGACGCCGTCGGCCCGTACGAGGTGTTCGAGATGGCCGAGGAGAACGGTGCGGACCTCGACACGTCGCTCGTCACTCTCCTCGAAACCGACCGGATCACGGCGGCTCACGGCCTCCGTCTGGAACCCGAGGGGACGCTCTCCCGGGACGACCCGGCGGACATCGTCGTCGTCCCGGGCGGCGGATGGAACGACCGCCGCCCGGTCGGTGCACGCGCCGAGGCCGAACGCGGAGCGATCCCCGAGGCGTTGCGCGACCTCCACGCGGCGGGGACGACCGTCGCGGGCGTCTGTACCGGAGGGATGTTGCTCGCGCGCGCGGGTCTGACTGAGGGCCGACCCTCCGTGACTCACCGCGGCGCGCTCGACGAACTTCACGCATCGGGCGCGAACGTCGTCGACGCCCGCGTCGTCGACGACGGCGACGTGGTGACGGCGGGGGTATCACCTCGGGTCTCGACCTCGCGCTCCATCTCGTCGAACGCGTCGCCGGCGAGGCGGTCGCCGAGGACGTCGCGGCCCAGATGGAGTACGACCGCCGGGGCGACGTCATCGAAGCCGAGGACTAACGGCGAGGCGGCCGACGAAGAGGGCCGCGACGAGGGTACAGGTCCCGAGGGCGTACCACCCGGTCGCGTAGCCGGCGGTGTCGACGAGGTAGCCGAACGCCGGCGGCGCGACGAGGCCGCCGATGTTGAGCGTCAGTTGGCCGCCGGCGGTGGCCGCGCCGACCCGGTCGTCGGGGACGAGCGCGGTCATACAGGAGTAGTAGATGGCGGGGACGCCGAGGGTGAACACGCCGAGGACGCCGAACGCGAGGGCGGCGGCGAGGGGGTCTCGACGAGAGCGACGACGACGAACAGGGCGGTGGCGAGGACGCCCTGCGCGACCAACACCTGAGCGCTCGCCCGCGCGTCGGCGGCCGGGAGTCGATCAACGAGCGCGCCGCCGCCGATGCGGCCCGCGCTTCCGGTTAGCTGGACCAGCGCGAGCACGCCCCCGCGACGCCGGCGGCCGTGCCCACGGACTCCGTGAGGTGGAGGACGACGTAGCCGGTGGTACAGAAGACGGCGGCCCCGAAAAAGAGGCCGGCGACGACGAGCAACTGGTAGCCGGGGAGTCGAGCAGGCTCCGCACGTCGGGGACGGCGAGCGCCCCCGACCCGCCGTCGCCGTCGTAGCCGGCGGCGAAGACGAGGGTGACGACGAACGCGAGGGCGGCGACGACGAGAAAGCTCGCTCGCCACCCGAACCGGGTCGCCGCGATGCCCGTCACGAGGAGGGCGCTCAGGCCGCTCCCGGCGGTGACGCCGACCTGTTTGACGCTCATCGCGAGGTTGCGCCGACCGTCGGGGGCGACGGCGAGAACGGCCCGATTCGTCGCGGGCATCGCCGTGGCGTAGGTCGCGCCGACGAGAAGCAACGCCGCGAGCAGCGTCGGATACGACGGGGCGACGGCGACGCCGACCGAGCCGATACCGAGGCCGAGGAGACCGCCGATCATCACCGGCCGTTCTCCGTAGCCGTCGACCGCCGCCCCCATCGCGAACAACAGGAGCGTGTAGCCGAGCATGGTCGCGGTCACCGTCACGCCGACGAGCGTCCGCGAGAGACCGAACGTCTCGCGGACGAACGCCGTGCCGGCGAAGATGGCGTAGAAACAGACGCTCGCGGTCAGTTGCCACCCGCCGACCAGTCCGACGCCGCGCCACTCACGCATTGACGGGGTCGTCGTCGATGGACGTACAAGGGCCTGCTCATTTCGACGTGTGCGTCGTGTTACCGTACGCTTCCTCAAAGTTTAACAGGTTTCCGACTGTTCTGTTTCTGGAGGTTTCATTCCATGAGCTACGAACTCGACCCACTGCCGTACGACTACGACGCGCTGGAGCCCGACATCTCGGAACAGGTGATGACGTGGCACCACGACACCCACCATCAGGGCTACGTCAACGGCTGGAACAGCGCGGAGGAGACACTGGAAGCGAACCGCGAGGAGGGCGACTTCGGCTCCTCGCCGGGGGCGATTCGGAACGTCACCCACAACGGTTCCGGTCACGTCCTCCACTCGCTGTTCTGGCAGTGTATGTCGCCCGAGGGCGGCGACGAACCCGCCGGCGCGCTCGCCGCTCGCATTCAGGAGGACTTCGGCTCCTACGAGGCGTGGAAAGGCGAGTTCGAGGCCGCGGCCTCTGCCGCCGGCGGCTGGGCGCTCCTCGTGTACGACTCGTTCTCGAACCAGCTTCGGAACGTCGTCGTCGACAAACACGACCAAGGGGCGCTCTGGGGCTCGCACCCCATCCTCGCGCTCGACGTCTGGGAGCACTCCTACTACTACGACTACGGTCCGGCCCGCGGCGACTTCATCGACGCGTTCTTCAACGTCGTCGACTGGGAAGAGCCCGCCGACCGCTACGAGGAGTGCGTCGCTCGCTTCGAGTAGACCCGGTCTACCTTCTTCGATTTTTCGCCGGCCACCCAGTGGCGTCGCGACGGCGACCTCACGCCCGTTCGGGTTCGCGGACCGGTAGCGTTTACGCGACGGACGCCCTACGCGCGGCCATGCCGAGGCCGAAATCCGAGTTCGACGGCGTCTACCCGTGTGACTTCTACACGCCGGCGGAGTTGCTCGACCCCGGTCAGATGTACACCGTCTACGAGATCGCCCGCCTCCTGCAGGGCCTGGAGTCCGACGCCGAAATCGACGAGGGAACCGAGGCGATACTCCTCGACTGGGCGATCCCGTGGATCATGAACAACGCCGACGACCTGGTCGTGGCCGAACCGCCGACGGAGGCCGACCCCGGCTACTACGGCCTGAAAGAGGACTAACCGAGGCGGGCGGCCCGACTCGCCAGTTCGATGTCGTCGTAGGGCCGGCCGGTGACGCTCGGCCCGTGACCGACGTGCATCGCCGCCAGATCCTCGTCGACGACCGAGAGGAGTCGGTCGATGCTCCGGATCAGCGTCTCCCGGTCGCCCTCGTCGAGGTCGGTCCGGCCGAAGCCGCCGTTCTCGAAGACGAGGTCGCCCGCGAAGAGGACCTCCGCCGTCGACGCGTAGAGACAGACGTGGTCGTCTTTGTGTCCGGGCGTGTGGAGGACGCGGTAGTCGTGATCGCCCATCCGGACGTCGTCGCCGTCGGCCAGTTCGTGGTCGACCGACGGCTGGGCGGGGTCGAACCCCCACGTCTCGACGTCGAACGCGTCGCGGACGGCGTCGACGTTGCCGACGTGGTCCGAGTGGGTGTGCGTGAGGACGACGGCGTCGACGTGGTCGCGGATTTTCGAAACGACGTCGAAGTTCGCGCCGGCGTCGACGACCACCGTCCGGTCGCCGGTCACGAGGAAAGCGTTGCTGGTGAACGCGCGGACGTCGCGAGCGAGGTTCGGTATCACGGACAGTGGTACGTCGTCGCGCTCCCTTTGGTGTTCCCATAGCGTTTTGTGGGCTGGGGTCCCCGTCCCGTCCATGGACGTTCGCCTGCTCGAAGCCACGCCCGATCCGGAACGCACGATCTGTACGGCGGCGCGCAACGACTACATGTCGGAGTTCGTCGGCGACCGCTCGTTCGAGGAGATCATGGAGTCCGTCGAGGGCGACACCCTCGAGGAGAAACAGCGGACGCTCGTCGGTCACCTCCTCGACCACGGTCACTTCGGCCCGTTCGAACACGCCCAGGCCACCTTCGCCGTCGAGGGCGTCAGTCGGTCCTGTATGGCCCAGATCACGCGCCACCGCCACGTCAGTTTCGACGTCCAGAGCATGCGCTACGTCTCTTTCGACGACGTCGACCCCGCGGCCGTCGAGGCGGGCGAGATGGTCGTCACGCCGCCGTCGGCCACCGACCCCGACTGGGTCGGTCGCAATCAGAAGACGGGTGCCGTCGACGCCGAGACGGTCGAGAAACGCGAGGAGCTCTTCCGGGAGTCGGTGCGCCAGTCGGTCGAGGCGTACCAGGAGCTGCTGGACCTCGGAATGCCGCCCGAGGACGCCCGATTCGTCCTCCCCATCGGCACCGAGGTCAACATGGTGATGTCGATGAACGCCCGGATGCTGATGCACGTCGCGGACATGCGGGCGGCCGCAGACGCCCAGTGGGAGATCCGGACGCTGACCGAGGAGATCCTCGACCTCGCCGCCGAGTGGTGTCCCATCACCTTCGACCACTACGAGAAACACATGAAAAACCGGAAGAACCGCCTCGCGCCCTGACCGTCCCGTACCTATTTGCGGCGCTCGTGCGAATAGGCCGTTTATGAGCGCGAACGACGCGCCGGTCACGAGCGGCGAGACGCACGTTCTCGAAATCAGGGAACTCGGCTCCGAAGGCGACGGCGTCGGCTACGTCGGCGACTTCGCCGTCCTCGTCCCCAACGGCGATCTCGGCGAAATCGTCCGCGTCGAGATCACCGACGTCGGACCGAACTTCGCCCGCGCCGACATCCTCGAACGCGAGTTCGGTGGGTAATCTCGGTACGTAATTCGAGCAAAGACGTTTCACGGTGGCTCCCGAACGTCCCGGATATGGGTGCGACGTTCGAACTCTTCGAGGACGACGCGGGCGAATGGCGCTGGCATCTCCGCCACGACAACGGCAACATCATCGCCGACAGCGGCGAGGGGTACGCGACGAAACAGAAGGCGAGACAGGGCTTAGAGAGCGTCAAGCGCAACGCTCCGGACGCGGCCGTCGTCGAGGCGGCGGACTGATCGGTCGTCGATGGCGGACCGCCGCGGTGGCGCGCCTGACCGTCCGTCGAGGGACCGAACCGTCTCCAGCGGGACCGCCGCTCCGGTCACCAGCCGTCGAACTTGTCGCGTCGATAGAGGTCGATCTCGTGGACCGTCGAGCGCTCCTGTGACGCGGCGAAGGCGATGGCCTCGGCGACCTCTTCGGGTTCGGTCACCTCTCCCGGGTCGAAGTGGTCTTCGAAGGCGGTGTCTGATTCGCTGGCGAACTCCGTGCGCACCTCCGTGGGGTTGACGACGCTGACGCCGACGCCGTCCGGGCCGATCTGCCCTCGAGGCTGTGTGCGAAGCCACGGACCCACCACTTCGTCGCCGCGTAGGTCGGATTTCCGGGCCGGGGGTACTGCCCCGCGAAGCTCCCGACGAACACGAGGTTCCCGTCCGTCTCGCGAAGGTGGGGGATGGCCGCCTGCGTCGCGAAGAAGACGCCGTCGACGTTCGTCTCCATCATCAGGCGATACTCGTCCGTCGTCACGTCCGCGACGTCGCCGCCGACGCCGACCCCCGCGTTGTTCACGAGGACGTCGAGCCGGCCGAACTCCTCGACTGTCGTCCGGACCATCGCCTCGACTGCCTCCTCGTCGCGGACGTCCGTCGGGACGACGAGCGTCTCCACACCGAACGCCGACGCGAGTTCGTCCGCGAGCCCTTCGAGCCGTTCCTCGCGCCGCGCCGCGAGCGCGACGTTCGCCCCTTCCCGCGCGAGGACGCGCGCCGTGTCTTCGCCGATGCCCGCGCTGGCCCCCGTGACGAGTGCGTACTTGTCCTGTAACGTCATAATCGGTGCGTCGCCACCGAGGCCCTTGATTCCTCGCCCGAGCCGACGCCGCGTCCGGCGTCGTCCGTTCCGCGAGATCGCGTAGCGTCGAGAGCGGTTCCGCCTGCGAATCTACCTCACGGCGTGGCCAAAGCGGAACTGTTTTACTTCATTCCCCAATAACTGAGATTGCGCTCCGTTGGTGTAGTCCGGCCAATCATCTTGCCCTCTCACGGCAAGGACCAGGGTTCGAATCCCTGACGGAGCATTGCAGCGAGCGTCACTGCGTGACGCGAGCGAAATGCGGACGAAGGGATTCGAGCAAGCGAGTCGCAGCGACCGAGCGAAGTGAGGTCGACCGTCTCGCCGAGTTCGAATCCCTGACGGAGCACTCCTTTCCCTTCGCCTTCTCGCAGTTTTCCCTCGTTCTCAACGACGAAGGCAGACTACGAGGAGCAAGCCAATTCAGTCGACCGAATCACCCAACCGCTATCAATGTGGACCAGCCAGCAGCCCGGCTGCCATTGTCTCGAGGAGGGCGCGATGCGATAGCGGGGGATTCGACTGCGGAAAACGAGTGGCGAAAGCGTTCGGGTTTCGGGGTTCGCCTGTTGGTGATTACCCGATTCCGCCCCACTTCCACCGGCAACCGACTTTCCTCTCGACACTGAGACGGACTCGGTGCTCGAGCGCCTTCCAACCGTCACCCATCGAGTATCGTGACGCTCGCCCCTCGGACTTTTCGACGATGTTCTCCAGCGTGTGAGGGCGGCGGGATGTTCGATAGTAGCGGTCGCGACCGCGAGGCGGACTGTCATCGAGAGCGCTTCCAGAGACCGGCGGTCGCCAGCTCACTCGCCGTCAAGAACGTTCGCCGCGTCGTCGCATGCCATTGAGGATATCATTATTTCGCCCATAGCCGGCTCCACGGCGGGAGAGTCGTCCGTACTCTCTCCCTGTTCACCTCGCCAGCAGATCTTCCCCGACGACGTCGACCACGGGACCCGCTCACTGGCCGACGATTCACCGCATCGTCGGTCCACCGTAATTCAACGGCTAGAACATTTTTCACAGGAGGGCGAGACTGGATAGTATGTCGCTACCAGTCCTCCAATTCGGCGTCCCGGGCGGCCCTGAACTCCTGATCATCCTCGTCATCACGTTCCTCTCGTTCGTCGTCCCGCTCGTAATCTCCGTTTTCATCTACCGAGATGCGAAAGGGCGCGGGAGCAGTCACGCCCTCGCGTGGGGGTCGGCGCGTTCTTCGGAAGCCTCGTCGTCTGGGTTCTCTACTTCGTCGTGCGTGACGAAGTCGGTGGGCGCGGGACGGCGTAGTGATGACTGTGTCCACTCTCCCAACACGTCGAGTCGCTCCCCGAAAGCGATGAATCGTCGTCAGATTCTCACCCTCTTCGCGAGCGGCGTCCCTCTCGCGGGATGTACGGGCGGTCCTAACGACCCGATCACGATGCTCGCTGTCAATCAGGACGACGTCGCTCACTCGGTGACCATCTGGGTCGTCCGGCGCGAGCGATTAGTGGTGGCGAATACTGTCGACGTGTCGAGCGAAGGAACGAATCAACTCGGGCAGATGCCGTGGAAGAACGGTCGATACCGCATAACTGTACAGGTCGACAGCGACGTCGTCCTCGCTCACGAATTCCGGTCCGAGGAGTGGTTCAATCAGCTCGACGTCTTCGTCGATAGCGGCGGATCGGTCGAACTGAACCGCGGTAGGGCTGCCTGAGACGCCGTCTCACGACACGTATCCACTCGTTCGACCAGATGGCGAGGAACTCGAGACGACAGAAGTGTCATTCACACGATGATTGTGTTCGGTGGGAAAGAAAATCCGCGCGACGTACATCGGTGAGCCGAGACGTTCGGTGATAGACCGATAGCTAACGGGATGTTCCTCACGTCCGACGGCACGAATCCGGTTTTCAGCGGGGTTCTCAGAGGATACCGTAGCGCCCGATACGACGACGACCTACGGGATACCGCCGAGTAGCCTCGTCAGTCCATTCGGGTGCACAAGGAGGTAGAAGGCAGGCCGACGACGTCGCCGGGATACAGCGTCTGGATCGCCACGTCGCCGCCGTGAGTGATCAGTACGGCGAGGGCCCACCACGTGGGGTCGGTCTGCTCGGGCAGCGACCAGTCGTGCTGGGCATGGCCGCCGTCGGTCGTGGACACCGAGAGAGAATACTCCCCGGCCGTGCGAGTCACCCCCGGTTGCACAGTTAGCGGGAGCGAGGTTCGGTAGTCTCGATCCAGTACGGATTCCCCATCGGCGTCGGAGACGCGGACGTCCACCTCGTGACCACCCCGATCCGGCTGGTCGTAGTTCGGCGGGGTTTCGAAATCGTAGATCTGGAACCGTGCCGACGATCCGCCACCCCCTCGTCGGATTCGGTGACGACCGGCTCCTCACACCGATAGGCGTTGAAGGGAATCCGCCGGTGGACGTCCGACCCGACGAAGTGGGCGACGCTGGCGGCGTTTCGTCCCGCTCGGCTCGGTGAGCCGTCCGGGTCGTAGTACCGAGCGGAGCCACGACACGTCGACAACAGATAGTAGCCCCCGGCAGTGGTGTACCCGACGGCAGCGTCCGTGGACTCGACGGTGATTTTGGTCGCGGGTTGGGTAGTTCCGAACCCGTCGACGAGTTCGTTATAGACGTACCGCCGTTCGTGCGTCTCGACGAACGATCGCGCGGCCGTCTCGTTCGAGACGTCATCCGGGGTCGGCAGCGGCTTTTTCTCGGTGAGGGTACCCACGTCCGGAGGCACCGTCGGCTCCGGTGTCGGGCTCAGCTCTCGGTTCGGTCCGGGATCAGTCGAACACCCGGACAGCGCTCCGATTCCACACGCCGCTGCTGCGAGGAAGTCACGACGTCTCATCGGTACCGTATGTGGAGACGCCGTGAGAACGGTCGAACTGTCTGGAGGGCATGGGACGGATGTTCGTGGGGCGGATACTCAAGCCTCACGGACTCGTCACACGTGGCGTCGTCAGGCTGCGACCGGAGTGACTCGATCTCTCGACGATCGTACGAAACGCACTGTCTATTCCCGCTTGCAGAATACACACCCCCGAACGACACCGTCAATTACCCGGGTACCGATCGAAGACACGCCGCATGTCCCTCCACTCTGAATTCGCAGTCCGCCAAACGAGACTCGCCGTCGTGATCATCGGCGGTACCGTATACTCGATCGCGGTCCTCTGGTGGCTGTTCTCGTCAGGTGTTTCCGTCTCCGGCCGTGGCCTCGCGGCGGTCGCCGGGATGGGATACGCGTGGCTCGGGATGTTTCTGACGGCCGCTGTGTCCCTGTATCTGTTCGGACGCTTCTCACTCGTCTCCCCGCCGCTCGTAACGCTCTGGATACTGGGGAATACGGTGTATCAGTGGCTATACGGAGCGCATCTGCATCCGCTCTCGTCGTATCTCACCGTCTGGCCCCTTCTTTTGGGCGTCACGCCAGCGATCACACTCGGTGAAGCACTATTCAGAACCGCTCTCGACCGTACTCTCGGGCGATTTGGACTTCGTCCGGTCTTCTAATCACCGACGTCGTGTTTCGATTGCCACGGCTCCGCACCCGACTCTCGTCCGCGACACCCGCCTCCACGAGGCTGTTTAGGTGGACGTTCTGGAGCGGGGTGTCGACGTCGGTGACGTCGTTCGCAGTGCGGTCCATCATACAGAACCGAGCCCTACTGACTGGCGTTTTTCGACGGATTCTCTCCTTCCTTCTTCGGGAGATTCCTTCGCTCCGTGAAGTAGTATAGGATCACGACGAACCCTGCGGCGGGTATCACTACTCCCAGCCAGTATATCTCTGGGTTCTTGAGACCGAGTCGCTTCGCGTCGAGATACATCAAAATCCCTATCGGAATTTGGATAGCAACAGCGCCAACGAGGAGCAGAGGGACCAGATCGGCCATAGCTAACTGTTTATTGCGCTGTGGCATTAAGTCTCTGTCAGGTAATGGGTGGCTCTACGACGAGCATCTGCGGTCCTTCGGACGCTGGTGGCTTTGCCGACCATCTCAGCAGGGTTTCTTCGAAAGTTCGTCAGGTACACCGAGTGTGTCGATTGACGATGGAGGAACCCCTGCGTCCACCCTCTACGAACGGAACGAGTTCGACGCCGGCGAGCCCACTCAATTTATTGACCCTGACTCGTTCCAACAGCCGAATCAGCAACAGTCAGTAGCAGGTTCCTCCTGTGGGTAGTTCACGGAAATAGCGGCCTCGGTTTGAGTGAGCCCTACTGTTCTCCGACGACGAACTCGGGGGCGAAGACGGTAGTGGCGAGAAGATCCATCAAGACGAGCATCGCCGTTACGCGGAAGACGCCGGCTGTTCGACGTCGATCCTTCGGAAGGGATTCGGCGATGCCAGACAGACCGGTCCCGGCCGCCATAACAACTAGCCAACTGCTCGAGGAAGAGTCGCCCAGAACGGCGGCGTACACGTAGAGACTCAAGAAGAGGAGTGACCCGGAGAACATGACCACTGCATGGGTTCGGCCGGATGGTTCACTCAATAGAACTCGAGTGAGCGTGGAGGGCATCGAGCGTACATCCCTCGCCACGTGTAAGTAGGTGACTACCCTGGCCTTCGCGGTGAAAGGCCGGCCGCAGAAACCCCAAGTAACGCCTGTACTGTGTCGTCCTGGGCAGAAGGCTTTTCTCTGAACGTGGTCCACCAGTTACCCATGACCGATCCCCCTGCGTTCGAATCAGCGTCGTCCCCCTACGACATCTCCACGGTCGACCTCGACGACGACCGCTACGAGGTCAAGCAGTCGGTGATCCGGAACAAGTACGTCGTCCGCGACAGCGCTGGCGATGTCGTCCTGCGCGGGAAGCAGAAGATGTTCAAAATGAAAGAGGAGTTCCCGTTTCTCACCGGCGACGACGAGGACGCGTTCACGGTGAAGGCCGGCGGCATCATGGACATCGCGGGCAACTACGCCATCACGGACGCGGGCACCGGCGAAGAGGTCGTCGTCCTCGACGAGGACTTCTCGCTGTTCGTGGAAAACTGGACGGTTCGAGACCCCGACACGGGGGAGGCGCTGGCGACCATTCGTTCCAAGAGCAAGCCCCTCGCGGCACTCCGGCACCTCGTCTCCGTTGCGAACCTCATCCCGAACAAGTACGAGATATTCGACGCTGACGGCGACCACGTCGGCGACATCGAGGGGCAGTTCTCGCTGCGGGACACCTACACGGTCAGCATCGACGACGCCAGCAACGTCCCGAAAGAGGCGGTGATCGCTGCCGCCTGCGTTCTCGACGCCCTCGAAAACAAGTGATCTGAAATCCCACACGCCGCCTACGCCGATACCCCCGTTGGTGCTTCATCGAGGATATGACAGACGACAACGATCCCGCGTCGTCAGACGGAACTGACGAGGAGAGAGGCAAATTAGACGAGATCGTCGGCGTGGTTCTGGAATTACTCGGTCTGATATGAGACGTTCGGGAGATGTGTACGCCGACGCCGTTCTCACCGAGATGACTACAGCCCTCCTATCCCTTCCAGCTAGACGCCGCTGCCGTACTGCAGCCGGTAGTCGATCGCAGATAACTCCATCGGAACGACGAAACTGACCACGGCGAAGGCGAGGACAATATCCCACGCTCATCCCATCGTAGAGAGGCGCGAAAGGAGGAGCCGACGACGACCGACGCGCCCGGGTGGCGTCGTGCGTTCGGGCCGAAAAGTCTGCTCGGGACGGTCGAGCGCGGTCGATTGGCTACAGTCCCCGCCGGTTCGATCGACTCACCGGATGGTGGCTCGTACGCCCACTCGCGTTCGAAGTAGGACGCCTCGTCGGAGGCAGCCAACCGGTTGTGGTACAGTCCTCCGAGATCGAAGCCGAACTTCACGACGTCTGCCGTCTCGATCGGACGGACGCTCCGTCGTCCGGCTGGCGAGAGCCGATCCTCCGGTCAGAGGTCGTCAATACCTTTGCCGCCGATCCGTGGATGTGGACGACCGCCGTCCGTCAGCACAACCGCGATCAGAATCTCGGAGGGCCGTGGTGCGTCCGGGACGCGAACCTCCATAGCGTCCCAGTGACTGGCCACCCATTCGTCGTCTTTGTAGTGTACTGGGACGTCTATCGTCGTCCCCGGGGTTCCCATCTTCTTCGTGCTCGGTATGATGGCCTCACCTCCTCCGATCTCGTCTCTCATGGGCGCTCCGAGTTCCGGATGGAGGATCGCCGCGACGTGTTCTCGTTCCCCGTCTACGCCGACGATACCGCCTTTCCCGTAACTCTCGACCGCTTCCTCCCCGCCGAGTTCCGCCACGGCCGTCGAGGTGAGTTTCTCGCCCAGGACCTCTCCCCATTCGGTCAACTCGCTCAGATCCTCCTCCCAGGACCCAGCGTAGGGATTCGAGAGGACGGCCACAGCCGCTACCTTGCTGATGGGGCTCTCGAGCTCCCGTCCGCCTTCGCGTTCGATCGATTCCGTCACGGTGGTCCATCTCTGAATCGGGAGATTGGCCATATCAGTGATGAGGAGGGACGTCATAAAAAATCACGTGAGCCTCGAGCGTGGACGGTATTCTACCGATGCGTGCCGAGCAAAGCCGCCGTCCCTGTACCGCTACCTGACACTCGACATCACAGACACGAGGCGTCGTGGCCGACCGCCGTCGTGCCGTTAGGCTATTCGCGTTGCACGACCGATTCACGTAACTTCCACGTATCCGTCGCTGGCTCCAGGTTCGACGGCTCGCTCCCACGCGAAGTCAGAATCCCTGCGTGGTACAGCATCGCCTTGAGCTGGAAGACCGTCGGCGAGTGAAAGACGCTCCCGTCCCTCAGCGCTTCGTACTGTAACTCGCCGTCGGCGTTCAGGACGCGGCTACGAACCTCCTCGTCACCGCGGACGAACAGCTCGATAGCGAACGAAGGATGGAGTTCGTGGAGATACTCCACGACCTGTGGAAGCGTCGGCTCCGCGATCCCGTCCTCGTGCATCCGCTGGACCTCTTCGACGAGGAGTTTCGTCGCCGGGTACTCGTAGACGACGCGGCGAGTGAGCGCCCCCACTTCGGCGCGACGTCGACAAACCGCTTTCGCGACCGTTTCCAGGCGTCGAACTGCCGAAGCGCGTCGTCGACCGATCCACACTCCCGGAGGCCGAATCTGACGACTTCCTTCCCGAGCGACGTCAGTCGGACGCGGTCGGGGTCGTCGTCCACGAGATTCAAGAACGCCGCTCCTTTCCGGGCGTCGTCGACGGCGCGGACGACGAACTCGGCGAGAATTTCTCTCGTCCCCGCCGGGTGGTGAACTGCCAGCGGGTACGCGAGGTAGTTTTTCGGATGGTTGAGACCGAACGACTTGTTCGCGACGCCCTGTGCGCTGGCCTGAAAGCGGATTGCGTTGGTTTCGGTCGTCGTGCGGTTGCCGACGAGGCGTGGTACTTCGATCGGCTCGACGGTCCCGCCCGTGCCGACGCCGAGAACGCCCACGTTCAATTCGCGCGCGAGCGTTCGAGCGGACTGTGAGACGGCGCGCGTGGGCGCGGCCACGTACGCCGCGTTGGCTTCGTGGAGACGGTCGTACGCCTGCACGACGCCGCGCTCTACGTCGACGCTACCGCGATCCGTGTAGCCTTTCGCTTCGACGACGACTAACGGCGGTTCGTCACCTGCCGATCCACTGCCAGGAGGTCGTCGTCGAGGATTCGGACGCCGACGAGGTCGGGATAGCCGGAGCCGACTCGGACGTGGTTGAACGGCGAGAGCGTCTCCTGGACGTCCGGATCGATCGCCCGCGTCGCGAGCCACCGGTCCGAGGAGAACTGCGTGTCTGTGACGACGTACCCCTCGTCCGCGTCGGGGAAGAGACGGCGTTTCGTGTGTGCTAACACGTGTGGCTCGGTTAACTCGGCCGCACTCGCCATGCCCGGCCAGTTTCGCGACCGGACACATCAAGATTCGGTTCGTCCCGGCGTCACACTCCCGCGGCGTCGGATCTCGAAGTATCTCGGCGACGTAGACGCCGCCTCCACGGGCGTGTCCGACTTCGCCGTACCACCTCCGCGCGAACGCGAGCATCGCCGTCCGTATCGCGACGAGAGCGGCGGACGCGACGGCCACAGCCGGCGTGGCTACGTCTTTGCGACATCGCGGTTCGCCACCCGGCGTGGCTCACAGGAGGTCCGGGGCGGCCGTTCGCGGCCTTGGATCCCTCGTCGAAGTCGGGACTGACGTCGGCCGGCGGGCCGGCACCGGATCGGCCGGCGGGGTCAGTCCCCGTTCGTCGGTAGTTCGGCGCTGGTTTCGGCGAGGTCGACTCTGGTTTCGGTGAGGTCGCTCGCTCGCCACGTCCCACGGCGATACCACGCGTAGGCGATCGTCGCACCTACCACGTTCGAAATCGCGAACGACAGCCAGACGCCGGATTCTCCCAGCGGGCCGGCGGCGATCCACGCGATCGGGAAGCGGACGACACCGAGCATCAGCACGGAGATGGCTGCGGCGGTGAGCGTCTTTCCGGCACCGCGAAAGCTACCGGTGTAGGCCCGCATGATCCCGATGAATCCGAAGGTCAACGCGACGTAGCGGAGGAACTGAGCGGCGATTTCGACGACGTCGGGATTCGTCGTGAACAGATCAGCGATCGGGACTGCGGTGACCAAGATGAGGACGCCGGCGACGGTGAGTACGCCGAAAAGCACCTTCGCTGCGAGCCCCGCCGCTCGTTCGGCGCGATCGGGTTTACCGGCCCCCATGTTCTGGCCGGTCATCGTCTCGACGCCGCGCGCGACCGCGATAGCCGGCAGGAAGACGACCGAGAACACGCGCGTGCCGATGCCGTAGGCGGCGACGACCGTGTCCGGGAACATCGCCACGATAACTAACAGGAGGTTCATCGACAGCGCGCGACCGGTGCCCTCTATCGACGCCGGGAGGCCGATGCGAACGAGTCGGCGGAGATACGAGAGATCCGGGGCCATGTCGCCGAGGTGAATCTGGACCCCGCGATCGCCGCGGAACATGATCGCTGCCCGACGAGCAAGGCGAGTCCGCGCGAGAACACGGTCGCGATGGCGGCCCCTGGATTCCGAGTTCGGGGACGGAGAGCGTCCCGACGAGCGGGGCGTTCTCGACCACCGTCCACCCGAAGATGAGAAACGGGTCGATAGCGATGTTGAGAACGACCGACCCGAACATGACGAGCATCGGAGTGATCGTATCGCCGTATCCTCGCATGAGCGCGACGAAGACGAAAAAGCCGAACATGAACAGCAGGCCCAGCGAGATGGCTTCCATGTAGCTCGCCGCCATCGGCAGGACGTCCTCGGACGCGCCCAGCAGGCCGAGGAACGTGTCGACGCCGAAGTAGCCGACGACACCGAGGGCGACGGATACGACGACGGCGAACGTGACCGTCTGCGAGGCGGCGTACTCGGCTTCGCGTTCCTCGTTTGCGCCGGTGAACTGGGCGACGAGAACGCTGCCGGCGACGGAGATGCCCATGCCGAGCGAGATGAGCAGAAACACCATCGGGAACGCGAAACTAATCGCCGCCAGCGCGTCCGTGCTGTACTGGCCGAGCCAGAACGTATCCGCGAGATTGTACGCGGTCTGAAAGAGGTTCGTGACGACGATCGGCATCGAGAGGAAAAACAGCGGCTTCCCGATGCCGCCCGACGTGAGGTCGAACTCCTCGGGCCCCCTGAACAGCGAACCGACGTGACTTCGAATCCCCATCAGCGGGTCGCCTCCGACGGTTCGTCTACGACCGGGTGGGTTTCAACGTCCCGCGGTATCGTCTCGAAGGGCTGTTCGGACGAGCGAGCTACGGCGACGCGTCGCGCACGAGCGAAAGGTGTCGCCGTCACGGGGCGGTCGACAGCGACGTCTCCGAGAGTGGGGTCCGCGTATCCCCGCCGGCGGCGGGCACGAACCGTCGCCGCTACAAGTTCGGTAGCCGCGTCGTCGTCTATCACGCTCTTATCTCACTTACTAACTAATTAGTCAAAAGGCTTGGGACCCACGAAGAGTCGGGGCGGGCTATCGATGGTTGGAACCCCTTACTCGTCACGTAGGCCACGATCGGTATCCGACGGAGGTGAACACAACGCCTAATCGCTAACGTCGCTGGATCGGCCTTTGCGGAGCGGCCTTCGGCTCCCCGTTGGCCGGTCGTACTGGCGTTCAGCGCTCGTTCGCGTCGGCATCTTCAGGGCCAGAAACCTCGAAATCGGGGAGTTCGGCCGTACACCAGTGACAGAAGTCGAGGTCGGAGTCGAGTTCGTTACCACAGCCCGGACAGTGGGTGAGCCGTCCGTCCGTGGCGACCGTCGTTCGTGCGACCGCGTTCTGGGCGCGGGCGAGGAGGTACGCGTCGGCGACGCTGAGACTCCCGACGACGACGATCGGCGCGATCGCCAGCGGATCGACGACGGTTCCGCTCGCGAGTGCGTCCAGTGCCGACGGGTCGACGAAGAAGTAGCTCACTCCGAAGAGAACCGTGAGCCATCCGAGGCCACGCCGCCAGCGCCGGAGATAGAGGTGACCGAGCCCTGTCGCGAGCGTCCCCAGTACGGCCGCGAGCCAGGGTCGCTTCTGTGAAACCGATCGGCTCATACGAAACTTCAGTAAACAGTCAGCCATAAGTCTTCTCCCGTCGGGCACAAGTTCTTTGACGGAGACGACGAATTGACACGTATGGCGGTATCGCTACTACTCGGTGTACTCGGACTGTTGGAGGTACTGGCACCGAAGCGCGTCGTCGATCTCTGGTACGAACTCGCCACGGAAGGCGACGATCACGAACTGCGCTCGTGGGTGTATACGGCGGCGCGGATCGAGGGTGTACTCATTCTCCTGTGGATTCTGTCGCGCAGACGACGCCGGTCCGGGGAGACGTAGCGAGGAGAGGCAGCCACGTACCGCACGGCGCACTCGCCGTTCACAGCAACGTCGCGTCGACGTATTCAGTCGCGGTTCGCCGCCCCGTCGCGAGCGCGTCCGCCTCTCCCAGAACCACCGTTCGTGTACGCGCGCCGTCGACGATCGTCATCAGCGAACGAGCCACGCGGTCGGCGTCGACGTCGTCGAACGCGCCTTCGTCGATTCCGTGGTTGATGACTGCTTTGAGCATATACCGAACGTACTCGTCGTTCTGCTGGAATCGCTCACGGAACGCCTCCTTGTACGGGGCTTGACTCCGCATTTCCAGTATCGCGATCAGTAGATCCCGGTGCTCCTCGGCGTCGACGAGCAGTCTGTCGAGGAGGAGGCTCAGCCGCCGTTCGGGGTCGGTCGTTTCGACGTCCTGTATCTCGTCTACGAACCGTTCGAGCAGGTAGTCGAGAAAGGCGGCGAGGAGTTCGTCTTTCGTGTCGTAGTAGTAGTGTACCGCCGCGGTCGATTTCCCGTACTCGTCCGCGATCCGTTTGATCGTGAGGTCAGCGTACCCGTGTTCGCGAAGGGCCCGGTAGGTCGCCCGCATGATCTCCTCGTTTCCCTCCGAGAAGGTCCGCTCCGATGGGCTGGTCATTGGTTACCGAGTTCGTCCACGGGCGGATAACGGTTTTTGTCCCGACCGTTCGCATCCGGCCGAATGTATCGTCCGATCAGGCGCTATCGAGGGTTATTACCGCTGTGAACGCGGCTGTGGGGGAGCACCTCTATACGCTGTATTTGAACTAACCGGTTAGCCATCTCGGCGTCGGCGGCGACCCGGACACCGGACTTTCGCGGCGACGGGGAGCGGTCGCTTTCGTGAGCGACCGCCGGGTGTCGGCCTGTCACCGATCTCGTCGAACACAACCCTTATAGCCGCCAGTCCCTGCGCTGTTAGTAGAAATGTACAAACAGTCTCGACGGCGCTTCGGACACCCCCGTTCTGCGTCGACGTTCACCGATCTGCGAGGGCCGTAGATGCGGACTCCCGCGTCTCGGACCGCTGTTTTCAGCCTCCTTTTCGCCCTCTTCGTGGTCGCGTCGGGCGTCACGCCGGTCGCCGCACAGACGGCCGGAAGTTCGGGGCAGGTGATCGGTGAGCCAGACCTCACCGTCCTCACTTCCACCGAGGAGTTCGAACCGGGGACGAAAGCGCAGCTTCGGCTGTCGGTCTTGAATCGAGGGCGCATCGACAAGGGCGGTCCGTCACAGTACGAGAACCGCGTCACCACCGCGAGGGGGCTCACCGTTACGGTGAACGCGGGCGACGCGCCCATCGAAGTCAACACCGGAAGCCTCGGCGTGGGGAACGTCCCCACCGGAACCACGGCCGTCGACCCCGTCGACATCACCGTCTCGGAGGACGCAGAGCCCGGGACGTATCGGGTTCCCGTCGAGTTCTCGTACGCGTACACGCGCGGCGTTAATTACGACGTCTACGGCGCGGAGTACAACGACTTCACGCGCACCGAGACGGCGTATCTCACGATCCGCGTTCGCGACCAGGCCCGGTTCGAGGTCGTCGACAGCGCCACGTCGGCACAGGTCGGCGACACCGGCGATCTCGCGGTGACCGTCGAGAACGTCGGGACTCGGACGGCCCGCGACGCGAGTGCGACCCTGACGTCCCGGAGTGACGAACTGACGTTCGGCTCGGCGTCGGCCAGTTCCACGGCGTACGTCGGTGGGTGGAAACCCGGCGAGCGCCGAACGGCCAACTACACGGTCGCTCTCGCCGACGACGCGGCGGTACGGGGATACACGCTCGACCTGCGCGTCGATTACACCGACACCGACGGGATCAGCCGCTCCTCGCGACCGCTGAACATCGGCGTTCGTCCGATGGGCGAACAGCGATTCTCCCTGGAAGGGGTCTCGACGTCGCTCCGCGTCGGTCAGGACGGAACGCTGCGAGGCACCGTCGTCAACGACGGCCCGAGTACGGTGTACAACCCCGTCGTTCGGTTCCGCTCCACCAACCCGAACATCGACGTCGACTCGTCCGAATACGCGCTGTCGACGCTCGCCCCCGGCGAACGCGCCGACTTCCAGTACACGGTCGGCGTGAGCAGCGCCGCCAGCGCGAGCGTACAGCAGTTCAACCTCACCGTGAAATACCGGAATCAGCGCGGCGACGTCCGGTACAGTGACGGCCTCGAAACGAAAGCCGACATCGCCCCACAGCGGGACCGATTCGTCGTCGAAGTCGCCGACGACACGATCGAGGCCGGCGGTGAAACCGCGCTCCGGGTTCGCGTCACCAACAACGGCGACGAGCCGCTCACCAACGTCGAGGCGAAGGCCTTCGTGAACGACCCGCTCGCGAGCGACAACGACGAAGGAATCATCGCCGCGCTCGCACCGGGCGAATCCGCCGAGTTCACGATCGCCCTGAGTGCGGCCGGGAACGCGTTGCCGAAGACCTACCCCGTCTCGTTCGACTTCCAGTACGAACTCCCGGACGGCGACAGCGAGGTCTCGCAGACGTACAAAGTTCCCATCTCGGTGACGCCGTCGCAAGGCGGCGGCTTCCCCACCGGTCTCGTCGTCGGGGCGATCGCGGTCGTCGGCCTGATCGGCGCGGTCGGATGGCGACGCCGGAACGGTAACTGATGCGCCTCCAAGTCGACTATCAGCGATACATCGACGTCGTCGACGGGTGGATAGCCGATCGGCCGAAGACCGTCATCGTCGTGTTCCTCCTGCTGTCTGCCGGATTTATGATGGGGCTCGGTCAGTCCGGGACCGAGTCGGGGACGACCCAGTTCACCGACGACGTCCCCGCACAGGAGGCCTACGACGACGTCAACGACAACTTCGAACGGGTGACATTCGGGGACGACACGGGGAGGACCCAGCTCATCCAGCCGGGGACGAACGTCCTCTCCAAGCCGGAACTCCTGCGGATGCTCCGGGCGCAACAGCGGCTGCAGGCGAATCCGGAGCTACAGGTGGCGGGCACGACGAGCGTCGCTCGCGCAGTCGCTCGGACCCTCGATCCGTCCGCCGCGACGATCGAAGACGAGATCGACGCGGTCGAGCGGGCGACGCCCTCGGAAATCGACGCGGCCGTCGCGACGGCAGTCGATCGAAATCCGGGGCTGACGGCGACGCTGAGCGAGGACTTCAACGCGAAGTCGGCCTCCGCCTCGTCGACGATCGGCGTCGTGACGCACTCGCTCTCGGCCGACGTGTCGGATTCGGCCGGAACGGGCGGGTCGAGTCCGCTGACCGAACTCCAACATCACGCCGAGTTCGTCGTCGACTCGGTCGGCGGAGACATCACCGTCTTCGGAAGCGGGATCATCTCCGAGGAGTTCTCGCACGTCATCGGCGACTCGCTGGCGCTCGTCGTGCCGGCCGCGGTCGTGCTCATCCTGTTTTTCCTGATCATCGCGTATCGCGACCCGATCGATCTCCTCATCGGCCTGGTCTCGCTGGCGATGGCCATCCTCTGGACGTTCGGTTTCATGGGACTCGCTGGGATCGCGTTTTCGCAGATGTTGATCGCCGTCCCACCACTGTTGCTCGCCGTCGGTATCGACTTCGGTATCCACGCGATCAACCGCTACCGCGAGGAGCGCGTCGACGGGATCGGCGTCCGCGATTCGATGCGAACCGCCACCGACCAGTTGCTCGTCGCGTTCACTATCGTCACGGGGACGACCGTCATCGGCTTCGCGGCGAACGCGAGCAGCGACCTCGGTCCGATCCGGGACTTCGGCGTCGTCGCGGCCATCGGCATCGTCTTTACGGCCCTCATCTTCGGGATTTTCCTCCCCGCGACCAAGGTGTACGCGGACACGCTCCGCGAGCGGGTCGGCTTCCCCGAGTTCGGCTCGAAACCGCTCGGCTCCGAGGATTCGATGCTCGGAAAGGTCCTGCCCGTGGGTATCCACATCGGGCGACTGGCCCCGCGCGCGTTCCTCCTCCTCCTGTTCGTGAGTACGGCGTGGATGGGCTATTACGGCGCTGGCGTCGACAGTCGATTCACGCAAGACGACTTCCTCCCGCCGGAGGACAACCCGGAGTATCTCGAACTCCTCCCCCAGCAGCTTCAGCCACAGGACTACACCGTCACCGAGACGACGAACTTCCTAGAGGACAACTTCCGGACCGGCGAGTCGGACGTGACGACGGTTTACGTCGAGGGGTCGCTCACGAACGGCGGAGCCCTCGAGTCGATCTGGCGCGCCGGCGAGAGCCCCCGGACAGTTTCGTCGTCGACGACGGACACGCGAGGGAGACGAGCATCGTTACCGTCATCCGAAGCCACGCGCGACGCGACCCCGAATTCGCGGCGCTCGTCGCGAGGAACGACCGGAACGCGAACGGGATTCCCGACGACAATCTCGAAACGGTTTACGACGCGTTGCTCGCGTCGCCCGCCCGTGAACGTGCCCTCGCCTACATCACCGACGACTACACGTCCGCACGGGTCGAGTACGCGGTCGAGTCCGACGCCTCGCAAGCGGCGGTGACCGCCGACACGAAAGCGGTCGCGAATCGCTACCGGTTCGAAGCGACGGCGACGGGGAGCGTCGTCGTCCTCAAGGCGGTCTCCGACGTCATCGCCCAGCCGGCGTTCGTCAGTCTCGTGCTCGCGCTCTTGGGCTCGGCGGCCTTCCTGGTCCTCATCTACGCGCTCCTCGAGGGCGGCCGTCGCTCGGACTGGTGAATCTCCTCCCGATCGTGGTGACCGTCGCGGCGATCGCGGCGACGATGCGGTATCTCGACATCCCGTTCAACGTCCTGACGGGGACGACCCTGTCGATCGGAATCGGGCTCGGCATCGACTACTCGGCACACCTGGTCCACCGGTTCGCGGAGGAGTACGACGAATCCGCCGACGTCTTCGCTGCGCTGACCGTCTCCGTTCGCGGGACGGGCGGCGCGCTCACGGGGAGTATGCTGACGACGGTGACGGGGATCGGCGTGCTCGTCATCGCCATCACGCCGATCCTCGGTCAGTTCGGCCTGTTGACCGGCGTGAGCATCCTCTACTCGTATCTGTGTTCGCTCGTCGTGCTCCCGCCGGCACTCGTCGTGTGGGCCCAACTCGTCGACGGCCGCGACGCCGACCCGGCGAAGAACGAACGCGCAACGACCGGTAATCCGGCAGTAGGCGAATGAGCACGGCCGCCCCCGATGACAGAGCTCAGACACTCGACCCCCGTTCGACCCCTCCACTGACACGATGAACGAAACAGATCACGAAAAAGCGGTCGACGCCCTCAAAGAACTCGGCCTCAGCACCTACGAAGCGCGCGTGTTCATGGCGCTCGTGCGGTTAGGGAGCGCCACCGCAAGCGACGTGGCAGACGTCTCCGACGTGCCCCGGTCACAGGTGTACGCGGCGGCACAGCAACTCGAAGACCACGGGCTAATCAGCCGGCAACGGGCGAGTCCACAGGTGTTCCGCCCGGTGTCGCTGGACGAGGCGCGAGCGCAGCAGAACACCGGTTCGAGAGTCGACGCGACACGGCGTTCGAGTTTCTCGAAGCCGTCGAACGGCAGTCGGCCCCGTCGTCCGAGCGGGACGAAGACGTGTGGTCGATCACCGGCGAAGACGCCGTCACGGAGCGGATCATCCAGCTCGTCAAGCAAGCCGACGAGCGAGTGGTGTACGGCTCGGCGGCGATCGGAGCGTCCGACGTCGGGCTTCTCCGGACGCTCGACTCGCGTTGTGGCGCGGGCGTCGACGTGTCCCTCGTTCGGGAGCCCGATCAGTCGTTGCCGACCGAGTGGACCGAAATATCGTGCCTGACCGACCACCAGTTACCCTCGGAGTGGCAAAGCAACGACTACGCCGAACGGATGCTCGTCGTGGACTCCGACGTGTTCCTGTTCAGTATCCGACCGCAGATCGAGGCCGAGGGCCCCGAGGAGATCGCCATCTGGAGCGCGCGCACGACGTTCGCGACCGCGTTCGTCCAGCTCATGATCGGCGGCTTCCCCGATTCGATCCGACGGGCGCTCGGTACGGAACCGCCGGACCCCGAGTCGACCTGAGGCGATTTCTCGGCGGGACGAAGGGGCGCGTCTCGCATCGCCCCGTCTTCTCCGACCCGTGCGCGCCCCGAAACCGGAGGCATCACCTTGAACTGTGCTGCGGGTGACGCGGTAGAACGTATGCCCTCCAGCCGAGCGGTCGTCGCCGGTCTCGTGGTCGGCCTCGTCCACGCAGCGGGGTTGCTCGTCGTCGCACTCGACCTCGGATACTCGGTCGGTCCCGCGGAGTATTCGCTCGTCGGCCTCGGCTGGCGATACGGCGGACTCGTCGCCGTGGCAGCGGTCCCGGTCTGGATCGCTCTGCGATATCGACTCGTCGGGCCCGTCGTCGCGCTCGTCCTCACCTCCGGGTACGTCGTCGGGATGGAGCTCGCGCCGCCCGGACCGACCTTTCGAGACGTGGCCGAACTCGAGCGGCTCGCCGAACCGACCGGTATCGTGGTCGTCGAGAACGGACTGTACATCGTGCGCTACATGGTCAACGCGTCGGTCTGGACCGTCGGCTTCCTGTTTCTCGGGCTCGTCGAGTACGTCGCTCGAACTGCGTGGGACGTGCTTCCGTCCGTTCCGGAGCCCGCTCCGTGGCTGTCGGTCCCGTCCTCGCGCCGGCGAGCAATCGCGGTGGCGACGGCAGGCGGGCTCTTTCACGCCGCCGCGATGGTGTGGTTCGCCGCCCGTCTCGGCGTGACGGTCACTGACGGGATCGACTGGCTGCTGTATCTCTACGGTGCGGTCGGCATGTGGGTGCTCGCGGCGGGGCCGCTCTACCTGCTGATTCGCCACCGACTGGTCGCCCCGGCTGCGCTGTTGACCCTGTTCGTTCTCCTCGACGCTCGGGCCGAGTTCACCGCGAGCGTGGACGGCCCCCACGCGCTCTACTTCGGTGCGTGGTTTCTCTATCTCGCTCTCCTGCTCGTCGCCGCGGGCGTCGAGTACGGCCTCCGGCGAATCGACGCCTACCGACGGTTCGTCTCCGGAGCCTGATCGCTCGACGTGCGTTTCGGTGGGCGTCCTGCAGCGGTGGCCGGGCGCTCGGAGGGCGGGCCCATTCCGGTCGGATTCACACTCCGAACCGCCGCAGTCCGTACGCCTCGACGCAGACGTCGTCGAGGGTCTGGCCGCGATACGCGACCTGCCCCTCGTCGAGAATCGCGAAGGCGTCGCCGACCGCCGAGGCGAACCCGGGGTAGTGCGTGGAGACGACGAACGTGATGCCCTCGTCGGTCAGGCCACGAATCAGGTCGACGAGCGCGCGGGTGCCGTCACCGTCGAGGCCGGCGGTCGGTTCGTCCAGCACGACGTAGTCGGGGTCCATGGCGAGCACGCCCGCGAGGGCGACGCGTTTCCGTTCGCCGTTGCTCAGGCGACTGCAGAGACGGTCGTCGTAGCCGTCGAGGCCGACCCGGGAGAGCGCCCACTCCACGTTCTCGGTCGCGCCATCGTCGCGGTTGGCGGGGCCGAACGCGACGTCCTGTCGGACGGTCGGCGCGACGAGCTGGTCTTCCGGGCGCTGGAAGACGAAGCCGACGCGACGGCGGACGGCTCTCAGCGCATCGTCGTCGTATTCGACCCGCTCGCCGTCGACCGCGACGCGCCCGCGGTCGGGTTCCAGCAGCCCGTTGAAATGTTTGAGCAGGCTCGATTTCCCGGCCCCGTTGCGCCCGAGGAGGGCGGTCACCTCCCCGACGCGGCGGTGAAGTCGACGCCGCGAAGCACGGGGCGGTCCCCGTAGCCGAAACGGAGGTCGGTGGTTTCGATCACGCGATCCACCTCGCCGCGACGAGAACGACGAGGACGAACCCGGCGGTGGCGTGTCCTCCGCTCTCGTACTCGGGGACGGGCATCCGTCCGGCGTAGTTCCGCGACTCCATGGCGGTCCCGAAGGCTTCCGCCCTGTCGAGCGAACTCACCAGCAGCGACGACGCGACGAGCTTCGTCGTTCGAAACAGCGTTCGCCGGGACTCGAAACCGCCGCGGAGTCGCGCCGCCGTGTCGAGCCGGACCGCCTGTTCGACGAGGACCTGAACGCCGCGGTACACCAACAGCATGAGTTCGATTATCGATTCCGGGAGTCTGAGTTCGTCGAGAGCGGCGACCAGTTGGGGGACCGTCGTCGTCAGCGACAGAAACGACAGCACCGAGAGGGACGCTATCGCTCGCAGTCCGGCGGTGGTCGCGGTCCGAACGCCGCGTTCGGAGACGTCCAGCGTCCAGAGTTCGAACGCGGGATCCCCGGGGTGAGGAACGCGATCAGGAGCAGGCTCGGGAGGAGAAACGAGACCGGATACCGGAGAAGCGAGACGTAGGCGCGTCCCACGGCGTGTGTCGACAGGGCGGCGAACGTCACGATGGCGACGGCGTAGACGCTCGTCCGCGTCGTCGTCGCCGTGAGAAGCAGCGCGGCGAGGACGAAATACACCCGTAGCGGCCCCTCTACGGCGGGCGTCGCGTCCACCTGCACGGCTTCAAGCGTCCGGTGCATCGCTCGTCCGGAGTCGGTCGAGGTAGTAGCCGAGCACCGCCGCGCCGACGCCCCCTGGAGGGCGAACAGGGCGGCTTCGGTCGTCGCTCCCGGGGCCCACGCGGGCGACGCCCACGGGTCGTACTCCGGCGCTCGCTCCTGAACGGCCGACACCGCCTGCTGGTCCGTCCCGGTGTAGCCGCTCCCGAACGTCGCGAGCAGGAGGACGACCGCCGCGACGGCGACGCCGAACAGCAGGAGCCGCTTCACGACGGCACCCCCAGTCGCCGCTCGCTGACCGTCTCGATTCGGTGCAGATACCCCATCATCGCTGCCGCGAGGAGCCCTCGAGGACGCCGATCGGTATCTGTGTGACCGCGAAGATGGCCGCGAAGTCGAGCGTCGCCGTCGCGACGCCGCCGACGTCGCTGCCGGCGGGGAAGGCTGCCCGAGCTGAAGCGACGTCGTCAGATACGTCGCCCAGTCCGTAACCGCCGCCGCGACGAACGTCGCCTGCTGAATCGTCAACTGGGAACGGACGAGCCGGTAGGCCGCCCACCCCACGAAGGGGCCGACGATGCCCATCGACGTGACGTTGGCTCCGAGCGTCGTCAGCCCCCGTGGGCGAGGAGGACGGTCTGGTACAGGAGAACGATGACGGAGACGAACGCCGTGATCGCCGGTCCGAAGAGAACGACCATGACGCCCGTCCCCGTCGGATGCGACGAACTGCCGGCTACGGAGGGGAGCTTGAGCGCCGAGAGGACGAATACGAACGCCGCGGCGACGGCGACGAGCGCCTTCGTTCGGGCGCTCATCCGGACGGTCGACAGCGTCCGGCGCGCGCCGTACGCGACGAACGGGAGGGCGACTATCGTCCAGAGAATCGCCCAGAACGGGGGAAGGAACCCTTCCATGATGTGCACGTTGAAATCACTCCGTGTGGGTGCCGATTACCTCACCCACAAAAACAATACCGCTTGCCATAACGAAAGTGCGTTTTCGACGCCGGCGTCCGCTTCGCTCCAACTAATACAAGTAGATTGAAGTTACTGCAACTATCCCTTATGTCCCGATGGAGGACGACACCGCTCGCGGGTCGGGGGAGCCGTCGGCGTCGTCCGGGACGGACGGGCCTGACGTGGACGATTCCGGAACCTCGGCGTCCGTGCGCGGCGTCTCGCCGCTGCCGTTCGACGCCCGGTCGAGCGTTCCCGAACGGTCACGCGCGACGAAGGGAACGGTGTATCTGGTCGGTGCGGGTCCGGGCGATCCGGATCTGCTGACGGTGCGCGCGCGACGGCTGATAGAGACGGCGGACGTGGTGTTGCACGACGCCCTCACGCGCGACGCGCTCGTCGACCGCATCCCGACGTCGGCACGGGTCGTCGACGTGGGCAAGCGCGTCGAGTACAAGACGCCGCAGGCGGAGATCAACGAACGACTGGTCGATCACGCCTCGTCCGGCGACGCCGTCGTCCGGCTGAAGGGTGGTGATCCGTTCGTCTTCGGACGCGGTGGTGAAGAGGCCCAGCACCTCGCCGATCACGGCGTCCCCTTCGAAGTCGTCCCGGGGTCTCCAGCGTCATCGCGGCTCCCGGGCTGGCCGGAATCCCGCTCACCCACCGCGACGTCTCCTCCCGATTCACGGTGATTACGGGCCACGAGACGCCCGACAAAGAGGAGTTCGCTGGACTGGTCGGCGATCGCCAGCGAGATCGAAAGTGGCTCGACGCTCGTCGTGCTCATGGGCGTTCGAACGCTGGAGCGCAACGTCGCGGCGCTTTGCTCTCACGGCGTCGGCGGTGACGTTCCGGTCGCTCTCGTGCAGAAAGCGGCGTGGGAAGACCAGCGCGTGATCCGCGGGACGCTCGAAACCATCGTCGAGGCAGCGGACCGGGCCTCGATTTCCCCGCCTGCGACCACCGTCGTCGGCGACGTGGTGTCGGTCCGGGGGACGTGGCAGACGAACTCGACGACTTCGATCCCGCCTGAGGCCGACCGCGGCGGCCGAGCGCGGTCGGTCTCGTTGCCGCCGACCGTAGTGAAAGTATGTTTTGGGTAGAGCAAGGACAATTGTTTTTACGCGGGGCTGAAATGGTGGGGTTGATGCTCGAGTAGCGCTTCCGCACGACGCGAAAGCCGGCCCGACGAAATCGGAGATACGGGCGGTGACGATCCGGAAGTTGGACTTACGACCGGACGACCACTTCGTCGACGTCGGCTCCTGTACCGGCGCGGTCACCATCGAAGCGGCGCGACGCGCCGGCCGGGTGACGGCGATCGAACGGAAACCCGACCGACTGGACGTGACGCGAAAGAACCTCGGCGAAAACGAGTACGACGCCGAGGTGTCGCTTCGCGAGGCGGAAGCGCCGACGGGGCTTCCGGACGACGCGGACGCGATGTTCGTCGGGGGAGTCGGAACTTCGAGGCCGTCCTCGACCACGCCGTCGAGACGGGCGTCGATCGAATCGTGATGAACGTCTCCCGCGTCGAAGTCGCGGGCGACGCCATCGACGCCTTCCGGGACCGCGACCTGCTCTCGGAGGTGCTCCAGATGCAGGTGAACCACGGCTACGAACTCGCCGGCGCGACGAGTTTCCGTGCCGACAACCCCGTCTACGTCGTCGTCGGGGAGCGCGGCGCGGGAGGGGACGCATGACCGTCTACGGCGTCGGCCTCGGTCCCGGTGAGGCCGACCTCGTCACCGTCCGCGGGCGGCGCGTCCTCGAATCCGTGGACACCGTCTACTCGCCGGGACGGCTCTCCCGGTCGGTCGCGCGGGAGTACGTCCCCGAGTCGAAGCTCGGCGACCTCGATTTCCCGATGACGCGCGACCCGGAGAAACTCCGGGCGGCGTGGCGGGAGGCCGCCGGTGCCGTCGCCGACGCGGCGACCGACGGCGACGTGGCGTTCGTGACGCTCGGCGATCCGAACGTCTACTCGACGTTCGGTCACCTCCGGCGGACGCTGACGCCTTCCACCCGGCCGTCGACGTGGAAGTCGTCCCCGGCGTCAGCGCCGTCACGGCGTTCGCGACGGCGCTCGGCGTCGAAATCGAGGCCGGGACCGGGCTCTCGCTCCGGGAAGCCGCCGACGGGGCGGCACCCACGGGGCCCGACCGGATGATTCTCTTCAAGGTCACCGACGCGGAGACCACCCACGAGAAACTCGCCGCCGCCGGCTACGACGTCCGGTACGGCCGCCGGCTCTTCATGGAACAGGGCGAGACCGTCGTCACGTCGGACCCGGCCGACGTGGCGGAGCGCGATTACTACACGCTCGCGTACGCCGAGAAACGGGGCTCGACCGCGACCTCGCGACCGCGGAGTTCGACGAGGCCGAGACGGAGGGGTCGGCGTGAGCGACGAGTACACCGCCGGCGACGTGCGCGAGGGCGTCCCGTTCATCGGCGCTGGACCGGGTGACCCGGGGCTCCTCACGGTCACGGGTAAACGGCTGGTCGAAGACGCCGACCTCGTCGTCCACGCGGGCTCTCTGGTGAACAGCGAACTGCTGGACGAGTACTGCGCCGACGCGGAGCAGGTCTCCAGCGTCGGCAAGGACCTCGAAGAACTGGTGCCGCTGATGGCGGAGGCCTACGAGGACGGACGGACGACCGTTCGCCTGCACAGCGGCGATCCGGCCGTCTACGGGGCCGCGCTGGAGCAGATGGACGCCCTCGAAGCGAACGGCGTCCCGACCTACTTCGTCCCCGGCGTCACCTCGGCGTTCGCCGCCAGCGCGACGCTCGGGACGCAGTTGACGCTCAACGAGGTCGCCAACCACGTCGCGTTCACCCGGCCACAGGGCAAGACCCTCTCCGAGGAGGAGGACCACATCAGCGACTTCGTCGGCTTCGGCGACGTGACGACGTGCATCTACCTGGGGACCCACGCCGTCGCCGAGACGATGGACCGCCTCCTCGACGACGGCCACGACCCCGAGACGCCCGTCGCCGTCGTCTACCACGCGTCGTGGCCCGACGAGGACGTGATTCGGGGCACCGTCGGCACCATCGGCGAGAAGGTCGAGGCGGCCGGCTACCGCGCGTCGGCGCTGGTCGTGATCGGCGAGGCGGCGACCGGGACCGGGTACGAGCGCTCGTACCTGTACGGCGACTGGGCGAAAAGCAGCGACGACCGTTCGACCGAGGGGAAGACAGATGACTGACACCAACGACAACGACTGTAGCACACCGGACAGCGACGGGGAGGTCGCCGACGAGATCGCGATCGTTAGCTTCGAACGCAACTGGACACGGCCGAGGATATCGAGGCCGGACTCGCGGACGACTACGACCGGATCGACCTCCTCGAGTATCACGGCGACGTCTTCGCGGAGCACTGGGGCGAGTACGACTGTTTCGTCGGCCTGATGGCGAGCGGCATCGCCATGCGAAAGACCGCCCCGCTGCTCGACGACAAGTGGGAGGACCCCGCCGTGGTCGTCGTCGACGAGGAGTTGACGTGGGCGATTCCGCTCACCGGCGGCCACCACGGCGCGAATCAGGTCGCCTACGACCTCTCGAAACTCGGGGCCGTTCCGGCGATGACGACGGCCTCCGAGGCGGCCGGGAAACAGGGCGTCGAGAGCCGAGCGAAGGCACTGGACACCCACGTCGTCAACGGCGATTCGACGGTGGCGACGAATCTGCCGTCCTCAACGAGGAGTTGGGGCCTGTGGCCCGCCTCGACGGGCCGAGAGCGGTCCTCGTCGGCGACGACGTAACCGTCCTCAAGCGCAATACGGACGAGGGCGTCGTCCTCGGCACGGGCAGCGTCTCGGGCGCGGCAAAAGAGCAGTTCCTGACGGCGTGGACCGACGCGCTGGACGAGGCTGACCTGACGCCGGACGACGTGGAGTTCGTCGCGACGGCGACCCGGAAGGAGGACGAACCGGGTCTCGTCGAGGCCGCGCGGGAGTTCGGCGTCGGCGTCGCGTACCTCGACAAGGAGACGCTGAGGGGTTCGAGGGGCCGACCCCGTCCAAGTCGAAGGAACTCATCGGCTGGCCCGGCATCGCGGAGGCGAGCGCCATCGCCGCCGGCCGGGACCACGAACTCCTCCTCGAGAAACGTCGGCACGACGACGCCGTCACCGTGGCGGTGGGACGATGAGCGACGACTACGGCACGCTCTACGTCGTCGGCATCGGTCCGGGGCTCCCCGACCACATGACCCAGCGGGCCCGCGACGTCATCGCCACCGCCGACTGCGTCATCGCCTCGAACCTCTACCAAGAGTTCCTCCGACGGGACGGGACGCTCCCGCCCGAGGGCGAAGCGAACGAGGACGACCCCGAAATCGTCCGCTCGTCGATGGGCCAGCAGGTCGAACTCACCCGCGAAGCGTTCGAACGGGTACGGGACGGCGAGGACGTCGCGCACGTCTCCGGTGGCGATCCGAACGTGTACGGCAAGTCGGACCTCGTGTTCACGATGGCCGACGCCGACGACGCGACGGACGTTCCCATCGAAATCGTCTCCGGTGTCACGGCGGCACTCGGCGGCGCGGCGATGATGGGCGCGCCCCTGTCGAACGACTTCTGTACGGTGTCGCTGTCGGACAAGTGGCGCGGCTGGGACGAAATCGAGGAAAAGCTCCGCGCCGCCGCCGTCAGCGACTTCGTCATCGTCCTCTACAACTGCTGGCGGAACTACACGCGAGCCATCGACATCATCCGCGAGGAACGGTCCGACGACGTGCCGGTCGGCATCTTCAACGACGCCGGCCGGGGCGACGCCGGGCGGAACGTGGACGGCGAGACGTTCACCGTCACGACGCTCGGCGAGGCGGACACACACGACGAGGAGGTCGGCGGCATGGGGACGTCAATCCTCGTCGGCACGCACGAGACGGACACCTGGAGCAACGACTACCAAACGTACCTCGTCACCCCGCGCGGCGGGCGTGACGTCGACGACTTCTGACAATGAGCGAGGACACAGCATCCGATTCGAAATGTGGCGCGACGACCGACTCGACCGACGCGAGTTCGAAATGTGGCGGTTCCACGACCGACGCCAGCAGTTCGAAATGCGGCGGCTCGAAATCGACCGACGGCTCTTCGGCATCGAAATGCGGCGGCTCGAAGTCCGATACAACTGAAGAGCAGGTCACGGCGACGGCCGACGACTTCGACGCCGACCCCGGACGACTGGTGGCCGTCGGTCTCGGCCCCGGGCAACCGAGTGGCATGACCACCCGGGCGAAGGAGGCGCTCCGGGCCGTCGACCACATCGTCGGGTACACGACGTACATCGACCTCCTGCCGGACGACATCGTCGAGGCGGCCGAAGACATCTACTCGACGCCGATGTGCGGCGAGGTGTCCCGAACGGAGGAGTCCGTGGACAGAACGCTCGCCGGCAACGACGTCGCCATCGTCGGCAGCGGCGACCCGAACGTCTACGCGCTGGGCGGTCTCGCGCTGGAAATCCTCGAATCCAAGGGCGGGTCGGCCAGCGCGGTCGACTTCGAGGTGGTGCCGGGCGTCCCGGCCGCGCAGTCGTGTGCGGCCCGCCTCGGCGCGCCGCTGGTGAACGACACCGTCAGCATCAGCCTCTCGGATCACCTGACGCCGATGCCGACCATCGAGTCCCGCCTGCACGCGGCCGCCAAGGAGGGGTTCACCATCGCCATCTACAACCCGTGGAGTCGCAAGCGCCGGGACAACTACGAGAAATGTTGCGAGATCCTCCTCGAACACCGCGACCCCGAGACGCCCGTCGGCGTCGTCCACGCCGCGGGTCGGGAGGACGAAGAGACGGAAATCGTCGAACTGCGCGACCTGCCCGAACTCGGCGAGACCGACCTCATCGACATGACGACCACGCTTCTGGTCGGGAACGACGAGACGTACGTCTGGGACGGACGGATGGTGACGCCGCGGGGCTACGAGCGGAAATACGACTACTGATGTACCGAGTCGAACTCGACCGGGTCGCCTGCGACGGCATCTTCGCGTGTCTCGTCCGCGACGAGCGGTTCGTCGAAGACGAAACCGGGCTGGCGACGGTCGATCCGGAGGCCGAGGGCGTCGTGAGCGTCGACCGGACGGACGACCGGGTCGTCGCGACGTTCGACGGCGACGTCGATGACGCGACGTTGGCCGCGAGCGCCTGTCCCCCGGCGCGATCACCGTTCGGGAGGCCGAAGAATGACCGACGGCGCTCCCACGGACCTGCTGGCGTGTCATCCCGAGACGGCCTACTTCTGGGGCCACGTCGCCGGCGACGGCGACGTTCGGACGGACGAGATAACCGTCCGGGCCCCCGACGAGGCGTGTGCGGATCGCCTCGTCGCCGTCGCGGGCGGCGGCGCGGTCGACCACCGGCGGACCGAACGGCCGTACGCCCACGACGCCACCGTCACCCGGACCGAAGACGAGTACCGCGTCACCGTGACCGGCGACGTCGCCGCCCGTGCCAGCGCGGCGTTCGGCCTCCCGACGGGGGACGAGCGCGGCGGCTATCGGCTGGACGTCTTCGCCGACGCCGAGCGCCAGCTCCTCCGGGGCTCCTCGAGAGTTGCGGGACGGTCTGTTTCAAGTCGTCATCCGGCACCGTCGGCGTCTCCTTCGTCCACGACGACCGGACCCTGCTCGACACCGTCGCTGGACTGCTCGACACCTGTCCCGTGGACGCACCGACCGACGAGATACAGGCGTCGTCCTCGGGCGGCTACTGGTTCGGCGTCGCCGACGAGGCCGCCGACGCGTTCGGCCGCTGGGTGTACGACGGGAGCGAGGAGACGGACCTGTTCGCGCCGACGCGTCGCCGAAAGCTCGTGCGGAGCCTGGAGCAAGCGGAGAACGCATGACGACCGAGTCGCCGCTCGACGACGACGCGGTCCTCCTCGTCGGCCACGGGTCCCGCCGGGAGAAGTCGAACGAGCAGGTCCGAACGCTGGCCGCGAAACTCGAATCCGAGCTGGGCCTCCCGGTCGACGTCGCCTACCTCGAACTCGCGGAGCCGGCGGTTTCGGACGCGATCGACGCGGTCGCTCCGGCGTGCCGGACGCTGACGGTCGTTCCGCTGTCGCTGTTCGGAGCGAGCCACGTCAAAAACGACGTGCCCCTGGCCGTGCAGACGGCGCGCACCCGACACGAGGATCTGACGATCCGCTACGGGTCGCATCTCGGCGTGCATCCCTCACTCGTCGACCTGCTGGACGAGCGCGTGCGCGCCGTCGAATCCGACCTCGGCGTCGACCGCGGGGCGGACGACGTGACCGTCGTCGTCTGCGCCCGGGGGTCGAGCGACCCCGATTCCAACGCCGACGTCCACAAACTGGCGCGTCTCCTCTACGAGGGGCGCGAGTTCGACCGCGTCGCGGCGTCCTTCATCGGCGTGACGACGCCGCTCCTCGACGAGACGCTCCACACCGTCACCAAGGACCGGCCGGACGCGGTGGCGGTCGTTCCCTACATGCTCGGTGACGGCACGCTGACCCAGCGAATCGCGGACCGGACGGCGGCGTTCGACGACGAGTATCCGTACGTCGCCGCCGCCGCCAGCGATCCGCTCGGAGCGAGCGACCGCGTCGTCGACGTCCTCGCCGACCGCTTTCGGGAAGCCCGGTCGGACAGCGTCGAGATGTCCTGTGACACCTGCAAGTACAAGGTCGAACTCGCGGGCTACGAGGAGGACCAGGGCGGCGCGCGAGCGATGTTGCGCTCGCTCGTCCACCAGGCCGAACACGCCGACCGCGAGTCGGTGGGCGACGACCCGCACGTCCACGACGCGCCCGGAAAACACGTCGCGATCTGTACGAACCAGACGTGTGCCGAAAGCGGCGCGGCCACGGTCGTCGAACGGTTGCGACAGGGCGTCCGCGACGCCGACGACTGCGAGGCCCGCATCACCCGCACGTCCTGCCTCGGCCAGTGCGGCGACGGCCCGATGGTCGCCGTCTACCCCGACGGCGTCTGGTACGGCGGCGTCACCGCGGGCGACACCGACCGCATCGTCTCGTCCCACCTCGAACGGGACCGCATCGTCTCCGACCTCGTACACCAGACACTGTAATATGGCCTGTGAAGAACTCGAAGCGCTCCGACTCGCACTGATGAATCTGAACGGCACCGTCGACGAGAGCGTCCGGCGACACGCCGAAGCCGAAATCGGCGACGCGCTCGACGAAGACGGCCCGATAGCGGCGCTGGCGAACGCGTCGACGCTGGACGAAATCCAGCGACACCTCGACGCCGCCCTGATCGACCTCGAAGCGGAGGCGATGCAGGCCGACGCCGACGACCCCGAGGGGGCGTACCTCCGGGGCCGCGTCGTCGCCGTCCGAGACGCCGAGCGCACGGTGCGTCGCCTCCGTGAGCAGACCGATGCCGTGCTCGACGACCTCGGCGAAGCCCACCACACGCTCCACGAAACCTTCCCCACCGAGGAATGACGGACGTGCTCACCGACGAACGGCGGTGTTCGCTGGGCGAACTCGACCCCGCGGGGAGCCGTCACAACTGGGCCCGCTCCGCGGTGACCGTCGCCGACGACGCCGTCTTCGCGGGCGGGCCCGGCGGGCGCGTGACCGCACATCGCCCGGACGCGACGCCGATCGAAGGGTGGTCGGCGACGGGCGACACGTCCACCCACGACCCAGCAGCGTCCCCGGGCAGCTACGTCGTGTCGCTGGCGGAGCGCGACGGCGTCCTCGTCGCCGGCGAACGCGGCCCGGACGGCTACGTCTCCGCCCTGTCGTCGGCGACGGGCGAGCGCCGGTGGCGGTACGCAACCGCCGAGGACGTGGGGACGGCGACGAAGGAATCCTCCTCTTCCAACCGTACGTCGTCGACGTCGCCGTGGCTGGGGGACGACCGTCGCCGCTGCCAGACGGTACGAGCGCGACGGCGAGGCCCGAGACTGGTCGAGCGCCGTCCTCGGATTCGGACCGGACGGCGACGTTCGGTGGCGCTACCGCGCCCACGCGTCGCCGATCGCCCTCGACGTCGACGACGGGCGCGTCGCCGTCGCGTACAACCGCTGTACGGAACAGCACGTCCACGGACTGGTCGTCCTCGACGCCGACTCGGGCGACCCCGTCGCGAACTGGGATCCCGGAACCGAAGGCGACCGGCGCGTCGGCGACGTGGCGTTCGCGGACGACGGCATCGCCATCGCCAGCCACGGCGACAAACACGGCTACCTGCTGGACGCCGACGGCGGCGAACGGTGGCGCGTCGATCTGGCGAGCGAGCAGTCCGTCGACGGCGAGACGGTCTACGCCTATCCGAACCACGTCCGTGTCGCTGCCGGCACCCCCGTCTTCGTGACGGGCAACACCTACGCCGAGTCGACCCGCGACCCGGACGCGCGCCACCCCGCGAACACACGGCCGTCGCCGTCGACGGCGGCGACGTGGCGTGGACGCACGACGTCGGCGGCTTCGCCCGCGGCGTCTCGGCGAACGGGTCGCTCGTCGCCGTGCCGTCGGCGCAGAACTTCCGCGAGCGAACGGCCGACACGCACGCCGTGCATCTCTTCGACGCGCGCCGGGGTCACCTCGACTCGCAGTCGGTTCCCGGCATCGCGTCGGCCGCGGCGCTCGGCGACGACGCGCTCGCCGTCGTCGAGGAGCCGGTCGAATACCACGACGAGGGCGTCACGCGCGGGGCCTACCGCCTGCACGCGTGGCAGGTCGACGGCGACGCACGCTGACGGCTACTCCTCGCGTGCCGACGCCGCGGCGTCGGCCACGCGTTCCGCAGTCAGGTCGGCCAGCGGGATCCGCCGCCCGCCGGTCTCGGTTTCGACGACGTCCGTCAGTCCCGCGCCGTCGTCGCCGGCATCGACGAGGACGACCGACGCGTCACTTTTCGCCAGCTGCCGCGCCGCGGCGCGCGTCGCCTGCGTCGGACTGCCGTCGGCGACGTTCGCGCGGCCGTCGGTCACCACGACGACGAGGCCGGCGTCCGCGTCGGCCCGGGTCACGAGTCGACGGGCGGTGGAAAGGCCGTCGGGGAGCGGCGTCCGGTCGCCCGTCGGGAGGTCTTTCAGATGGCGAGCCGCCAGCGTGACGCTGTTCGTCGGCGGGAGCAGTATCTCGGCCTCGTCGCCGGCGACGGCGACGAACGCGACTTCGTCGCGCTGTTCGTAGGCGTCGCGGAGGAGCGACATGACCGTCCCCTTGGCCTCGCGCATCGCCGGCCGCATCGACGCGCTGGCGTCGACGACGAACACGACGAGCGTCCCCGCGCTCCCGCTCCGAACCGACGTTCGCAGGTCGCGTTCTTCGACCCGCGTTCGCCCCGCGGCCGCGGCGGCCCGGGCCGAAGCGGCCGCGTCGACGTCGCCGTCGGACGTCGCCCGCTCGGTTCGAACCCGCGGCCCGCGGCCCCGGCCCGAAGATTCGACCCGTGCCCGTGATCCGCTCTCCGACGCCGTCGACTCCAGATCCACGTCGTCGACGGGCGGCCGTTCGGCGTCGCCCACCTCCGCCCGCCTCTGACCCGGGACGAGCGGCGTCGCCTCGGTGTCGGCGTCGTCGGAGGAGTCGCCGCCTTCGCCGTCGCCCGATTCGTCATCTCCGCCGTCGCCCGACTCCCCTCGGCGGGCGACGGATTCGGCTGCCGAGTCGGCCCGCCCGAATCGTCGGCGTCTGCGTCGCTACCCTCGCCGTCGCCGGTCGCGTCGTCGTCGGGTCCTTCACCGTCGGCGTCTGCGCCGTCGTCGGTTCCTCACCGCCGGTGCCCGCACCGGTTCCTCGCCGTCGGCGTCGCCGCCCTCGGAGGCGTCTCCACGCTCGTTCGCCTCGTCGCCGTCGTCTCTCTCCCCGTCACCGCCGTCCCCGTCCGGCCCCTCGTCTTCGTCGAAGTGGTCGTCGAGGACGTCGTCCATCTCCGGCGGGTCGTCGAAGGGTCGCCGCTGGAGTCGATGGGGAGCGCGAACGTCGCCGCCTCGCGAACGTCGGAACGGAGCACCTTCGTTCGGCCGTCGAGCGCCGCGAACGTCACCGCGGTGCGCGCGACGGCGATGTCCGCCCGGTGGCCGTCGACGCCGGCGTCCCGACAGAGCTCGGCGATGTCGACCTTGAACTCCGCGGGGAGAGCTACGTCGTCGACGAGTCGCCGCGCCGTGCGCAGTCGGTCGCGCAGGGCGTCGGTCTCGTCGTCGTACGCCGCGACGAACGTCTTCGGGTCGTCGCGTCTGTCGAGGGCGCGGTCGATGACCGCGACCCGGTCGTCGACGGACTCACAGCCCGCGACCGTCGCCTGGAGCGCGAACCGGTCGCGGAGCTGTGGCCGGAGGTCGCCCTCTTCGGGGTTCATCGTCCCGACGAGCGTGAAGTCGGCCGGGTGCTCGACGCTCACGCCGTCGCGTTCGACGCGGTTGACGCCGCTCGCGGCCGCGTCGAGGAGGACGTCCACCAGGTGGTCGTCGAGGAGGTTCACTTCGTCGACGTAGAGAACGCCCCGGTTCGCGCGGGCGAGCAGGCCGGGGTCGAACTCGGCGTCGCCGTCGAGCGCGTCGGCCACCGACAGCGTGCCGACCACGCGGTCGCGCGTCGCCCCGAGCGGGAGCGTCACGAGCGGGACCGGGCGCGTCTCGACGTCGAACTCCGCGCGCGACCGACACGACTGACACTGCCGATCCCGGTCGTCCGGCGGACAGCCGTACGGACAGTCCGCGACCGCGCGTTGCTCCGGGAGCAACTCGGCCAGCGCCCGGACCGCCGTGGACTTGGCCGTCCCCCTCTCGCCCCGAACGAGCAGGCCGTCGAGCGCGTCGTTCGCGCCGACGGCGAGCAGCGCCCGCTTCAACTCCGCCTGTCCGACGATCGCTGGAAACGGTGTGTGGCGACGTTCCATGTGGATACGAAAGTTTACTTGTAGTACCGAAATAATGCTTTATCAAATCATGCCGAAAATCGGGCTGTATACGGCGACGGAAAACGAGCTGGAGCGGTACAGCAGGCCGCGGGGCGACTCGACGGCATCGACCTCGTGGTGCGCTCCGAGAGCGACCTGGAAGACGAAGCCGACGTCGACGCGTTCGTCGACGACGTCGAGTCCGCGTCCGCCGTGGTGCTCTGGTTACACGGCGCAGAGGAGAGTATGCCCGGCTACGATCACGCCGTGGACCGACTCACCGAGGCGGGCGTCCCGCTCGTCGTCAAGTCGACGGGCGACGCGTTCGCGTTCGAAGACACCACCGTCGCCGAGCGCGACAGGGACCGCGCGTACGACTTCCTCGAATCCGGCGGCGTGGTGAATCTCGCGAACCTCTGTCGGTTCCTCGCGACCGAGTACGACGACGTCGACGCCGACTACGACGACCCCGTGTCGCTGCCGACTGAGGGTGTCTACCACCCCGACCATCCAAGCGTCGAGTACGAGGAGTTGCTGGCGAGTCACGATCCGGAGAAGCCGACTATCGGCGTCTGGTTCTACGAGTCCCACTGGACGCACGCGAACACCAGATACGTGGACGCACTCGTCCGGAAACTGGAAGCGGCGGGCGCGAACGTCCTCCCGGCGTTCTGTAATCCGGCGACGGACGAGGAGGGCCAGGAGAACGCCGAGTGGGTCGCGCGCAACTGGTTCAGCGACGACGACGGACCCCTCGTCGACGCCGTCGTGAGTTCGTTCATGTTCTCGCTCTCGATGAGCGAACGCGGCCGCGACGCGAGCGACGAGGGCGAGGACGCGGAGGAAGTCTTCCTCACCGAACTCGGCGTCCCCGTCCTTCAGGCCATCACGACGATGCGCTCCCGCTCCCGATACGAACGCAGCGACACGGGCGTGATGGGCTTCGAACTCGCCCTGTCGGTCGCGCTCCCCGAGTTCGACGGCAACGTCATCACCCACCCCGTCAGCGGCAAGGAACGCATGGACGACGAGGCGAGCATCGGGAGCGCGCCGAAACAACACTTCCCCATCGACGACCGAATCGACCACGTCGCCCGGTTGGCCGTCAACTGGGCGCGACTCCGGCATCTGCCGAACGAGGAGAAAGACGTCGCCGTCGTCCTGCACAACTACCCGCCGAGCGACGACGGCATCGGCACCGCGTTCGGCCTCGACAGCCCCGAGAGCACCGTCAATCTCCTCGAAGAGTTCGACGCGCGGGGCTACGCCGTTTCCGACCTGCCCGCGGACGGCGAGGAGCTCATCGACCGCCTCACGTCGCAGTTGACGCTCGACTCCCGGTGGGTCGCGCCCGAAGACGTTCGGGAGATGAGCGTCGACGTCGTGTCGCCCGACCAGTACGCCGAGTGGTTCGCGGACGCCGACGACCGATTCCGCGATCAGGTCGTCGACGAGTGGGGCGACCCGCCGGACCGGCCGTTCGCCATCCCCGGCGTCGAGTACGGGGACATCCTCGTGACTGTCCAGCCGCCGCGCGGGTTCGGGATGGACCCCTCGAAGGTCTACCACGATTCCGACCTCCAGCCGCCACACGACTACTACGCCTTCTACGCGTGGCTCCGCGAGGAGTTCGAGGCCGACGCCGTCGTCCACCTCGGGACGCACGGGAGTCTGGAGTGGCTCCCCGGCAAGACCGTCGGGCTGAACGGCGAGAGCGCCCCGGACCAGTTGATAGACGACCTGCCGAACGTCTATCCCTACATCATCAACAACCCCGGCGAGGGGACGCAGGCAAAACGGCGGTCCTACGCGGCCGTCGTCGACTACCTGACGCCGGTCATGCGAGCGGCCGGCACCTACGACGAACTCGCCGACCTCGAAGAACTCGTCCGGGAGTACCGCGAGGCGGGCATGGAGGACGCCCGCACCGACAGCGGCGAACAACTCCGAGAACGAATCGAAGCGTCGGTCGCGGAACTCGACCTCGCCACCGACCTCGGCGTCGACGACGTGGACGAACTGGCGTTCGAGGACCTCGTCGGGCGAGTTCACGAGTATCTCACCGACGTGAAGACCACGCAGATCCGGATGGGGCTCCACACGATGGGCGAGCCACCGGGAGGCGACCGACTCGTCGAGTATCTGGTCGCGCTCACGCGCCTGTCGAATCCGGGAGCGCCGAGCCTCCGCGAAGCCGTCGCGGGCGTCCTCGGCGTCGACTACGACCGGATGCTGGAGGAACCCGGAAGCTACGACGAGGAGTTGGGAATGTACCTCTCGGAAGCGGCCGACCACGTCTACGACCAGTCGGTCGAACTCGTCGAGGAACTCGCGCGCCACGACTTCGACGTGCCGGAGTCGGAGGCGGAAGCGGGTCCCGACGACGAGGTGAACATGAACCTGCTCGTCGTCGATGTCGACCCCTCGGCGACGCCCGCGCCGAACCGGGCGCACACGACTCGCTCCGCGAAGTCCTCGCGTTCATCTGCGAGGAGGCGGCCCCGCGGGTCGCCGGCGCGGCCGAGGAGATTCCACGGACGGCGGACGCCCTGAACGGGGAGTACGTCCCGCCGGGCGGGAGCGGCGCGCCGACGCGCGGCGGCGTCGACCTCCTGCCGACGGCGCGGAACTTCTACACGCTCGACCCCGGAAGGTCCCCGCCAAGACGGCGTGGGACGTGGGCAGGCGCGTCGCCGACGGCGTCGCCAAACGCCACCGCGACGAACAGGGGGCGTACCCCGAGGAAATCGGCGTCGTTGCGTGGGGGACGCCGACGGTGCGGACCCGCGGCGAGACCATCGCGCAGGTGCTCGCGCTCATGGGCGTCGAACCGGTGTGGACCGACGCGGGCCGCGTCGACGACGTGGAACCAATACCACCGGAGGAACTCGGGCGGCCGCGCATCGACGTGACGACGCGGGTCTCCGGGCTCTTCCGCGACGCCTTCCCGCAGGCCGCGAGCGTCGTCCACGACGCCGTCGACGCCGTCGTCGAACTCGACGAACCCCACGAGACGAACTACGTGAAGAAACACGTCGAGGAGGAGGCCGCGGACCTCGAAGCCGACGGCGTCGACCCCGAGGAGGCCGACGAGCGGGCCAGACACCGCGTCTTCACGACCAAGCCCGGCGGCTACGGCGCAGGGACGAACAAGGCCGTCGACGAGGGCAACTGGGACGACCGGAGTGACCTCGCCGACGTCTACGTGCAGTGGGGCGGCTACGCCCTCGGCTCTCGGGGACGGGTCTCCGAGGCCCACGAGAGCTTCGAGCGCCGGCTCGGCTCCGTCGACGCGACGGTGAAAATCGAGGACACGGCCGAACAGGACGAGTTCGACTCCTCGGACTGGTACGCCTTCCACGGCGGCTTCGTCTCGGCCGTCGGCGAGATCTCGGGGTCGGACCCCGCCTCGTACGTCGGCGACTCCAGCGACCCCGACGACGTGACCGTCTACACGAACGAGGAGAAAGTGCGGAAGGCGATGCGGGCGCGGGTCCTCAACCCGGACTGGCTGGACAGCATGGAGGAACACGGCTACAAGGGCGCGGGCGACCTCTCGACGACCGTCGACGTGGCACTCGGCTGGGACGCGACGACGGGCGTCGTGAGCGACGCGCTCTGGTCGGATCTCGCGGACGCCTACGCGTTCGACGAGGACAGGCGGGAGTGGATGCGGGACGTGAACCCGTGGGCCGTCGAGAGCATCACGGCGACGCTCCTCGAAGCCATCGACCGCGGCCTGTGGGACGCCGCCCCCGACGTGGCGGACAGATTACGGGACATTAACCTCTCCGTCGAAGGCGACCTGGAAGCGCGGACGACCGAACCCAGCGAGATGATTTCCGATGACTGAAGACGAATACGCGGACCTCGGCGCGACGACGCAGCAAGCGATGGACATCGCGGAGACGAGCATGGACATCGTCCGGACGTTCGTCCCGGACGAGACGCTCGAAGACCGCATCGGGGGAAGGCGGTCCACTCGACCGGCTCCCCCGACTTCCAGCACCTCATGCGGTTCCACAACGACCCCGTCGTCGCGGGCGCGAGGGCCGTCCTCGACGAACGTCCCATCGTCACGGACATCACGATGGCCAAATCGGGCATCACGAGCCGCGGCCACGACTGCCCCGTCCGGAAGGCCATCGGGAACGGCGCGGACCTGGCCGCCGAGACGGGGATGACTCGAACCGCGGCGTCCGTCCTCGAGCTCGACCGCGAAGGGGCGTACGACGGAGCGATCGCCGTCGTCGGGAACGCCCCGACCGGCGCGCTGGCGCTGGCCGACTGCATCGAAGACGGCACCCGTCCGGCCGTCGTCGTCGCGACGCCGGTCGGCTTCGTCAAGGCGGCCGACAGCCGCAAGCGCATTCGTGCTGTCGCGGCCGAGTACGGCGTCCCGGCCATCACGAACGTCGGCACGCGCGGCGGGAGCGGCCTCGGCGCGGCGCTGGTGAACGAACTCGTCCACGTCGCCAGTGACGCGCGCGAGGGCGACGTCGACCTGTCGGCCCATGAGTGAGGGGTACGACCTCGACGCCGGGCCGGATCCGGCGACGTTCGCCGCCGCGACGCCGGAGCAGCCCCGGGAAGACGCCGAAAATACTGTCTACGCGGTCGGTATCGGCCCCGGAAATCCGGAGTATCTCACCCGCCGCGGCGCGCGCGCCGTCCGCGAGGCCGACGTCGTCGTCGGCTTCGAAACCGTCGTCGACTTCGTGGCCGACGAGACGGAGGCCGACCTGCTCGCCTGTGGCTACGCCGACGAGGCGGAGACGCTCGACGCGTTCGCCCAGCGAGTCGAAGACGGCGACCGCGGGACGGCCGTCCTGATGGGGGACCCGAACCACTCGGGCTACCAGCTTCTCGGCAAGGTCGAACGGGCGGTCGACGCCCCCGTGACGGTGATCCCCGGCGTCTCGTCGCTACAGATCGCGGCGAGTCGGGCGCGCACGCCGATGGAGGACGCCGAGTTCGTCACCCTCCACAAGAGCGGTGACCTCGACGCCGACCTCGACCGACTCGTCGGCGCGGTCGGCGATCGCCACCTGCTCGTCCTCCCGCGTCCCTTCGACTGGATGCCCGGCGACGTCGCCGAGCTGCTCGTCGACGCCGGGGGCGACCCCGACCTCGACGCCCTCGTCCTCGAACGGTTGACACACGCGGACGAACGCGTGACGCGGTCGACCCTCGGCGACCTTCGCGAGTCGTCGGGAGGTTCCGACCGCGAGTCGACGCCGTACTCGGACCTCTCCGTACTCGTGGTGCGCGCGGAGGAGGTAGCATGAACGGGATCGTCGTCGGCGGTACCCGATCGGGCGTCGGGAAGACGGTGGCAACGCTCGCAATCGTCCGCGCCCTCCGAGCGCGGGGCCACGACGTCCAGCCCGCGAAAGCCGGCCCCGACTTCATCGACCCGAGCCACCACGAAGCCGTGGCGGGGAAACCCTCCCGGACCCTCGACCTGTGGCTCGAAGGCCGGGAGGATGCGTCGAAACTACCACCGCGGCGACGGCGACGTCTGCGTCGTCGAGGGCGTGATGGGCCTCTACGACGGCGACTGCTCCAGCACCGCGATGGTCGCGGAGGAACTTGACCTCCCGGTGGTGCTGGTCGTCGACGCGAAAGCGGGGATGGAGAGTGTCGCCGCGACGGCACACGGCTTCCGCGAGTACGCGGAACACGCCGGACGCGACGTCGACGTCGCCGGCGTCGTCGCCCAGCGCGCCCACGGCGGCCGCCACGAGCGGGGCATCCGCGACGCGCTCCCCGACGACCTGGCGTACTTCGGTCGCATCCCGCCACGCTCCGCGCTCGAAATCCCGGACCGGCACCTCGGGCTCCACATGGGCGAGGAGGCGGCCCTCGACGAGGCGGCCCTCGACGAAGCCGCCGAATCGATCAACACGGATCGGCTGCTCGACGTCGCGCGGACGCCACCGCGCCCCGAGAGCGGGGCGGTCGGCGACCGAACCGACGCGCGCATCGCCGTCGCTCGCGACGCGGCGTTCTGTTTCGCCTATCCGGCCACGGTCGAACGCCTGCGCGAACGGGCGGACGTCGTCACGTTCTCGCCGCTCGCGGGCGACGACCTGCCCGCGTGCGACGGCGTCTACCTCCCGGGCGGCTACCCCGAACTCCACGCGCGGGCGCTCGAAGACAGTTCGACGATGGACGCCGTCGCTGCCGCCGCCGCCGACGGCGTCGCTGTACTCGGAGAGTGCGGTGGCCTGATGGCGCTGTCCGAGTCGCTGACGACGACCGACGAGGAGACCTACGAGATGGCCGGCGTCCTGCCGGCGGAGGTACGGATGCACGACCGGTATCAGGCGCTCGACCACGTCGAACTACGGGCGACGCGGGACACCCTGACGGCCGCGGCAGACGACCGACGGCGCGGCCACGAGTTCCACTACTCCAACGCCGACGTCGACGGGGACGCCCGGTTCGCGTTCGACGTCGTCCGGGGTCCGGCATCCGCGACGATCGAGACGGCCTGTGCGAACACCGAACGGTCGGCACTTACTGCCACCTGCACCCCGAGAGCGGTGCCTTCGACGCGTTCGTGGAGGGTGCGAGATGAGATCGATCGGGCCGTCGGAGGCAAAGCGCTCATCCCTGCCGCCGGACACACGGAGACACCGATGACCGACGACTCGACCGACGACGAGGACGAACGACTCGCGCGAACACCGGGCCGAGGAGAGGCCCCGAAAGCCCGCAGTATCACGCCGTCGGCCCCCGACGAGTTCGGTCTCGTGCAGGTCTGGTGGGGTGACGGGAAAGGCAAGACCACTGCGGCTATGGGCATGGGGTTCCGTGCTGCGGGGCACGGCTACCGCGTTCACATGCTCCAGTTCATGAAAGGCGGCGCGTCGAGCGTCGAGGACGTCCGTGGCGAATACAACGCTATCGCCCGGATGCCCGGATTCTCCTACGAGAACTCGGGCCACTACGGGTGGCACGGCTTCCTCGACGAGTCGGACGAGGACGAACACGTCGCGAAGGCCCGCGGCGGACTGACCCGCGCCCGAGAGCTCGTCGCCGCGGCCGACGACGCGGATCTACAGTCACCGCTCCCGCTGGACGGCCCCGCAGACGACGGCGTCCACATGCTCGTTCTCGACGAAATCCTCTACGCCGCGAACAGGGGCCTCGTCGACCCCGAAGCGGTCGTCGACCTCGCGGACACCAAACCCGACGACCTCGAACTCGTCCTCACGGGCGGCCACGAGCACCCCGACTACGTCTGTGAACGCGCGGACCTCGTCACGAACGTCCGAAAGGAGACCCACCCCATCGAAGCGGGGCGACGCGCCCGAAAGGGAACCGAATACTGATGGCTCGGACCCTCCTCGTCGCCGGAACTGCGAGCCACGCCGGCAAGAGCACGGTGGTGGCCGGCCTCTGTCGCCACCTGTCCGACCGCGGCGTCGACGTCGTCCCGTTCAAGGGACAGAACATGAGCAACAACGCCCGGGCCGTCCTCGCGGCCGGCGACACCGACGCCGACTGGGGCGAAATCGGCGTCTCGCAGTACGTGCAGGCACGGGCCGCGCGGGTGACGCCGACGACGGATTCGAATCCGGTCTTGCTCAAACCCCGCGGCGACGGCGAGAGTCAGGTAGTGGTTCAGGGCGAGGCGGTGGGTCACTTCGAAGCGGGCGAATATTACGAGCACCGATGGGACCAGTCTCTCGACGCCGCCAGAGAGTCGTATCGGCGACTCGCCGAGGCCCACGAGGTCGTCGTCGCCGAGGGCGCTGGGAGTCTCGCGGAGCCGAACCTCCGCCACCGCGATCTGGCGAACGTGGAAACTGCGCGCTTCGCCGACGCCGACGTCCTCCTCGTCGCGGACATCGAACGCGGCGGGGCGTTCGCCAGCATCGTCGGGACGCTCGAACTCGCGCCCGACGACGTCGCTGACCGCGTCGTCGGCGTCGTCATCACGAAGTTCCGCGGCGATCGAGCCATCCTCGACCCTGCCATCGAAGACGTGGAGGAGCGAACCGGGGTCCCGGTGCTCGGCGTCCTCCCGTACGACGACCCCGGACTGCCCGAAGAGGACAGCGTCTCGCTCCCCGACGTCGAGGGCGTCCGCGGCGACGACGACGACGCCCCACCGAACCGGACCGTCACCGTCGGCGTCCCGCACCTCCCTCGCGTGTCGAATTTCACCGACCTCGAACCGCTGGCTCGCGTCCCCGGCATCCGCGTCGCGTATCTGCCACTGGACGCGTCGCTCGCGGACGTCGACGCCGTCGTCGTCCCCGGGACGAAAAACACCGTCGACGACCTGATCGCCGTTCGCGACGCGGGCTTCGACGACGAACTGGCGGCGTTCGACGGGCCGATGGTCGGCATCTGCGGCGGCTATCAGTTACTCGGCGAACGCGTCGAAAACGCACACGTCGAAGGCACCGGCGACCAGCGAGTCGTCGAAGGCGTCGGTCGACTGCCGGTGCGGACGACGTTCGCGACCGACAAGCGCGTCGCGCCGGTGACGTGGGAGATGACGGGCGCGGGTCCGCTGGCCGGTGCGAGCGGCGACGTCACCGGATACGAGATTCACACGGGCGAGACCCGCGCGACGGAACCGGTCGACCGGCCCGTCGGCCCCGAGAGCGCCGCCGTCGGCACCGTCGCGGGGACGTATCTCCACGGCCTCTTCGAGAACCGCGGGGTTCGGGACGCGTTCGTCGACGCCGTCTACGAGTCGACGGGACGGACGCGACCCGAGCCGAAGGGCGACCGACGGTCGCCCTTCGACGCGGCGGCGGCGCTCGTTCGAGATCACGTGGACGTGGAAGGCGCTCTGCCCGACGGCTGAGCGTTCGCGCTGCCGACCCTGTGCACCTCGAACGGCGTCGCCAGCGAGAACCGACGCCGTCGAGACGGCGCACACGGGACTCTCAGGATCGATCTGTACGCGCGCGGCGCAGCGACGTCCGGCGGCGACGTACGGAACGCCGACGGTGCGCGCCGCAGGAGATTAGTGTCCGGGTGGCAGTCGAGTACGTATGGCCCGCACGACGTACACCTGCGATTGCGGTGCCACCCTCCGATTCAAGCAGGATCTCGAGCGGGAACCGGGAACGGTCTACCCCACGTGGAAATGCAGACACTGCCACACGCCCGTCCCCGGGCAGATCGCCGAAAAACTCAGACACCAGCACCCCTCGTGACCTGATCGGAGCGACCGCCAGCGGCCGAGTCGACGCCGCCCCGGCGCGACTCTCGACCCCCGTGGCCGATCTCTGCCGTCGGAAACGCGAATCCCCGGTCGTCTCTCGTCGAACGGCGGCCAGTCGGGCCGGCACGCGTCGGCGATCAGATAAGTATCCTGACATACGTGCTGCCCCGGTACGACCGTCCGTTCGACGTTCGATTTCGGGACCGGGGACGGGGTGAACGATCGTTCGGATTTAGCTGATGAGAAAAATATTTTCCAATTGTAAAATTATAAGTCGATAGCGAACCAACTGGCGGACGCAATGAGCACGCAGAAGACCGTTCGTCAGAAGGCGGGCACAGTCGTCGAGAACCCGGTTCGACTGGACGAGGAGAAAGCCGAGGAGATCGTCGAAGCGCTGAACGCGGACCTCGCCGACGCGTACGTCCTCTACCATCAGCTCCACAAGCACCACTGGAACGTCGAGGGCGCGGAACACCGCGACATCCACGTGTTCCTTCAGGAGGCGTACGAGGAGGTCGAGGAAGCCGCCGACGAGCTCGCCGAACGCGCGCAGGCCATCGGCGGCGTCCCACACGCGAGCATGGCGACCCTCTCGGAGGTCGCGACCGTCGACCCCGAGGACGAGGACGTTTACGACATCCGGACGTCGCTGGCCAACGACCTCGAGATGTACGGCGACATCATCGAGAGCTACCGCGACCACATCGAACTCGCGGAGGGACTCGGTGACTACGCGACGGCGGAGATGCTCCGCGACCACCTCGAAGACCTCGAGGAACACGTCCACGTCATCGACCACTACCTCGAAGACGACACGCTGGTCGCCGACACGCGGTAAGGAGAGTCGGCCCCGCGAAGACGAATCAGTCGTCGACGCTCTCTCGTACAGCGTCCTCCCGCCTCGTGACGGGGCGGGAACTGCGTTCGAATCCTCGCTCCGTCCGACGTTCGCCGGAGCGACGGTCGTCTCGGCGTTTTTGCCGTCGTTATCGGACCACTCCGACGGTCACGTCGCTCGCGATCCAGCCGTCGGTGTTCCCCGATTCGAGGAACACGGATCGACCGGGACAGCTCTCACAGACGGATATCTCGGGTCTCCCGAGCCGTTCGGGAGGGGGCGAAGCGTCCGAACGCGACTGAGTTCCGGCGGCCATCGGATTTCTTTAGGCATACCTAAAATAAAAAGAGTGCGGTTTCCGCGACGGCGGCCGGAGCTTCGGACGCCGGTCGGATCGGCGTCCCCGCTCCTGTGGGTTCCGACCGGCGACTCGACGCGACGGTCGACGGCGAACTCGCCCCCGACGGACCGGTGGGGTACAGACGACCCCGAAGCGGTCCGTATTCTCACCGACTGGGAACAGCAGGCGGATTAGTTGTGTTCGTGCCGGCTACTCCCCGTCAGAGCGGTGTCCAGTACGAGACGGATCATCGTGGCCGGGGGTGGCCGCGTCGGCCTGGAGACGGCGAGACTTCTCGACGAGCGCGGACACACGGTCATCCTCGTCGAGGAGGACCCGGACCGGAGCGAGGCGGTCGCGGACGAGCACGTCGCGTCGGTCATCAACGGCGACGCGACGCGGCCGTCGTCGTCGTGGTGATCGCGGTCAACGACGGGGCGTTTCTCCGCTTTCTCGCGCGACATGCGGGGCTGGCGTCACCGGCCGCCGCGTCGCGGTTCGTCGCGACGAACGGAGAGGTAGCGATGGCCCAGGCCGCCAGATACTACCTCGGCGACGCCGGATTCTACGTGTTCGTCGTCGGGGCGCTCCTCTCGATGATCTCGGCGGCGAACGCCACCATCCTCGCCGGGTCGCGGGTGAAACTCGCGATGGCCCGCCACGACCATCTCCCCGACGGCGTCGGGGCGATCCACCCCTCCTACGGAATCCCCTACCGGGCGATTCTGCTGACCGGAGGGATCACGCTCGGCTTCGTCGTCCTGTTCAGCGTCGCGTTCGGTCGGCAACCGGGGACCGGCGGCGGATCGGCGGCACCGCTGCTGGGGCTCGGGGCGCTCGCACATCTGGCGGATTTCCTCCACCTTGGCGACCTCGCGTTCGTCAACGTCACGCTCGTCCAGTCGCGGCGGAAATACCCCGACAGAGTCCGTCGGTTCCGAGTGCCCGGCGTTCCCTGGGTCCCGGCTCTCGCCGTCGCGTCGAACCTCGCGTTGCTCACGAACGTCGAGCCGACGAGCCTCGCGCTCGGCGTCGCCGCGGTGGCCGTCGGCGCGGTCCTCTGGACGCTGGACCTGTGGTAACGACGCCGGTTCGCGGTCCGGATTCGAAGCGCTCTCTCGCGAATCACTCCGCGAACAGCCGTTCGACGAGCGTGACGAGGAGGTAGGCACCGAGCGTCTGCGTCGACGCGGTCGGGTCGTACGTCGGCGACACCTCCATCAGATCGGCTCCGCCGACGGCGTCGTGCCTCCCGACGACCTCCATCACTCGGAGCGCCTGGTGGGGGCTGAGGCCGTCGGGTTCGGGCGTCCCCGTTCCGGGGGCGACGCTCGGGTCGACGGAGTCGATGTCGAAGGTCACGTACACGGCGTCGGCGTCCGTCGCTGCCGCGTCGACGGCGTCGGCGACGACGTCCGCGACGCCGCGCTCGTGGACCTCGCGCATCGGGTAGAGATTCAGCCCCGTCTCGTCGACGAATTCGAGGAAGTCGGGGCCCTCGTAGCCGCGGACGCCGACCTGACTGACGCGTTCGTAGTCACCGAACGGCGACTCCGCGACGAGACGCGTACTCGACCCGTGGTAATGCGCCCCGAAAACGTCGCTCTCGGCCACCGTGTCGCTGTGGGCGTCGATCTGGACGAGCCCGATCGAGTCCGCGTCGATGCCGCGGGCGAACCCCGGACTGCGGGATACGTACAGTAGTGGTCGCCTCCGAGCAGGAGGGGAAGGCCCGTTCCGCGACGGTGGCGACGTGGGCTTCGATGCTGTCGGCGGTCCGCTCGTGGTCCATCGGGAAGACGGGGACGTCGCCGCAGTCGGCGACCTCGACCCCGAGAAATCCACCCGCTTTCCCGTGTTCACGTTCGTGAGCCCGCCCTTGTAGTTCGCCAGGTAGGCCCACCATCCGCTGGCCCTGCGAATCGCCTCCGGGCCGTAGCGCGCGCCCGGCCGGTTGCTGAGCGCGCCGTCGTACGGCGCGCCGAGGATACCGACGTCGACGTCGTCGAGGTCGGAGACGTCGCGCGCCTCGGCTTTCAGAAACGTGTTCCGACCCGCGTAAGCCAGCTCCACGCCCGCACCGTCCTCGGTCGCGCGGAACTCGTCGGCGGGCGTTCGGTCGGAGTCGCTCACCGGCCGTCACCTCGCCGAATCGCGGACGCCGAGGCGCTCGTCGTTCCAGTCATTGGATCCATATCGCTACTGCCCGGCAAAATCGTTGTGCCCGTCCGTCGCCTCCGGCCGTCGAGCGGGGCGGCGGCGACCGGCGGCCTGGCGCCTTCCGAACCGCCCTCGGCGGGCGGTTAGAGATCCTTGCCGCCGTTGACGTCGATGACCTCGCCGGTGATGAACGAGGAACGGTCGCTGGCGAGGAACGCGACGACTTCGGCGACTTCCTCGACGGTGCCGAGTCGACCGAGCGGCGTGTCGTCCTCGATGCGCTGTTTGACCTTTTCGGAGAGTTCTTCGACCATCCGGGTTCGGATGAAGCCGGGAGCGACGCAGTTGGCGGTCGATCCCTCGCGGGCGAGTTCGAGCGCCAGCGTCCGCGTGAATCCGAAGATGCCCGCCTTCGCAGTCGCGTAGTTGGCCTGTCCCAGGTTCCCACCTTTCCCGACGATGCTGGAGATGTTGACGAGCCGCCCCTCGTCGGCGTCCGCGAGGTCGTCGTAGAACGTCTGCGTGCAGTGGAACGCCCCGTCGAGGTGGACGTCCAGCACCACGTCCCAGTCCTCGTGGGACATCTCTTCGAACATGATGTCCTGGTTGATCCCCGCGTTGTTGACGAGTACGTCGATCCCCCGAACTCCTCGTGGGTCCGGTCGCGCATTTCGTCGACCTGCGCCTGGTCGGTGACGTCGGCCTGAACGGCGATCGCCGACCCGCCGGCTTCCTCTATCCTCCGGACCGTCTCGTCGGCCGGCTCCTTCGAGCTCCGGTAGTTGACTACTACCTCACAGCCCTCCGCGCCGAACCGCTCTGCGATTCCCCGTCCGATGCCCGTCGACGAGCCGGTGACCACGCACGTTTTCGGTTGCATCGACTCACACGTACGCGACCGGGGCCTAAAAACTACCACCGCCCGTACAGAACGTGCGAGGCGAAACCCACGGCGTTCCCGGAGACGCCGAACCCCGGCCGAGCGAACCCCGCCGCCGGCCGTGAACGGATTTCGGTAGTCGGCGTACGCGGAAAGTATCATATTTCTATTCTGTATCTGTAGCTGATGCTTTAGTGATCGGAGTCGATCTGCGTCTCACTGCCTGCGTGGCCGCACGTCGGTCACTGGTGTCCGTGCATTGCCCCGGGTCGAGACTCCATCGCCACGCGGTCCTCGTCGATCCGCGCGACGATACGTGACCGATAACGCGCATAATTCTGTTATCTCGGCGCGACGACGCGACCGACGGCGTCGAGCCAGCCGTCGGATCGCTCGGTCGTCTCGCGTCGGGCGGTCACTCCCCGTTGCCGACGCGGAGGATCTGGAGCAAGGAGTACACCGGGACGTCCGCCAGTTCTTCGACGCCTCGCTTGTCCACGAGGACGACACACGCCATCGGCGTGCCGCCCTCCTCGCGGACGGCGTCGACCGTCTCGCGCATCGTCGTGCCGCTGGTGATGGTGTCGTCGACGACGTAGCACTCGCGGTCGCGGATGTCCGCGAAATTCCGCGAGAACGACCCGCCCAGCTCTTCGATGTCTCCTCTTCCCACTGGTGTTTGCGGGGCGTGTACGTTCCGAGGTCCGTGTCGAGTTCGCGCGCGATGGCCGTCGCCAGCGGCGTGCCGGCCTTTTCGATGCCGATGGTGAGGTCCACGCCGTCACCTCGGCTACTCAGCAGGTCGGCCATCGCCGCGCTGACGTAATGGAGGCGCGCGCTGTCGCGGCCGACGCTGCTCCAGTCCACGTGGACGTCGTGCGGGCGCTCCGCCGCCGGCTCTGAGGGACGCGAGCTGACGTCGCTCCGCTCGACTAGCCAGCTCGCCGTCTCCCGGGAGACGTTGAGTTCGTCCGCGATTTCGCCCTTCGGGAGCCCTCGGTCCGCGAGCTCCGCGGCACTCTCGATGAGATCGTCGACGTCCTTCATACTGTGTCGCGTTCGGCGGGGCCGTTCATCGTTCTTTCGTCGGCGGTTGTCGCCGCGAAACGGATAGTCTGTTTACATCTATTCCATTTCCCTTTCGAGGTTGTATCATAAATCTGTCGTGTATAAGCTACGTCGTTCTCCCTCGATCCGTCACGGCGGTCTCGGTGTGAATTGCGCGCTAGACACCGGAATATCGGGATGTACTGCTCTTTCTGCCACACACGGCGGGTCGTTCCGGCGTCGCAGTCGACGGGTCACCCCCGCCAGAAGCCGCGGGTGAACAACACGAGTATCGTCAGGATCTCGAGTCGACCGAGTATCATGAACGCGGCGAGGAGGAGTTTCGTCCCCGTCGGGAAGTGGAGGTAGTTCCGCATCGGGCCGACGAAGTCGACGCCGGGCCCGACGTTTCCGAGCGTTGCCGCGGCCGCGCTCATCGACTCCTGTACAGTCAGCGCGTGGCCGACCGTCGTCCCGTTCGCGAGGACGAGCACCGACCCGGCGAAAAAGAGGACGACGTACAGCAGCGTGAAGGTGTGGACGTCCCGGACCGTCGAGGATTTGACGACGGTCTCACCGATCCGTATCGAGCGCAACGCCGAGGGATGGGCCGTCGTGAACAGCGTTCGAACGATCGACTTTCCGACGATGAGCCACCGGACGATCTTGATCGCGCTCCCGGTGCTGCCGGCGCTCCCGCCCAGGAACATCGCCAGCACCAGGAGCGTCTGTGCCGTCTCCGACCAGGCGTTGAAATCGACGCTCGCGTACCCCGTGGTCGTGACGATCGAGACGGCCTGGAAGACCCCGTGACGGACGGCCGCGCCGACGGCGTAGTCCCCGTTCGCGAACAGCACGCCGACGAGAACGACGGCGACGGCGACGAGGACGCCGAGATAGGTCCGAAACTCCGGATCGTCACGGAACGCGTCCAAGTCGCCCTGGTACGCCCGCGAAAACAGCGCGAAGTTCACGCCGGCCGCGGCCATGAACGGGACGATCACCCACTGTACGGCGGTCGAGAACGCCGCGATCGACCGGGCGGCGGGCGAGAATCCCCCGTCGCCATCGTCGTGAAGCCGTGCGCGACCGCCAGATACAGTGACATATCCGGTGCGAAGCCGCCGAGATGGAGCGCGTACAGGAGCGCGATTTCGGTCGCGGTGACGAGGACGTACACCTTCCAGAGGACGCGAGCGGTCTCGGCGAGCTTGGGCGTGAGCTTTCGCATCCGAGGACCGGGGGCTTCCCGCTCGACGAGCTGGACTCCGCCGACCGAGAGATTCGGAAAGAGCGCCACGGCGAGAACGACGATGCCCATCCCCCGAGCCACTGGCTCTCCTGTCGCCACATCATGATCGCCCGCGAGTGGGTGTCCGTCGACACCTCTGCCATGACCGTGGCACCGGTCGTCGTGAACCCGCTCACGCTCTCGAACAGCGCGTTGACGGGCGTTGCGACCGTCCCGGTGCCGGCGAGCACGTACGGCAGTGCCCCGACGATCCCGACCGTGGTCCAGACCAGCGACACCAGGAGAATGGCCTCGCGCGAGTCGATGTCTCCCTGTCGACCGTACCGTTCGAGGGCGACCGATCCCAGAAGCGAGTGCGATCGTCGCGCCGAACGCGACCACGTCTTCTCCGGACGCGACGGCGAGTGCGAACGGCAACAGCAGTGCCGCTGCCATCCACCGGAGGACGACGCCCGTGTAGCCGAGACTCACTCGCCAGTTGACGCGGACCATGTCAGTCGTCGGCGTGCCGGCGCTGGGCGGTCACAGTCGGCTGAGCACTTCGTCGCTCACGTCCGCCGAGGCGAACGCGACGACGCGGTCCCCTTCCTGGAACGTGATACTCGGATGGGGGTGGTGGTAGTCGCCGTCGCGCGTGAGAGCGCAGACGACCACGCTCTCGGGGAGCGTGTCCTCGACTTCGTTGACGGTGTGGTCGACCAGCAGGCTACTCGACTCGACCGCGACTTCGAACACCTCGGCGACGCCCCGTTCGACGATGGCCACGTTCTCGGCGTTGCGTCCCCGCGTGAACCGGGAGATCGCCTCGGCGGCCTCCGCTCGGGGGTGGACGGCGACGTCGATGCCGGCCGCCTCGAACAGGGTGTCGTATTCGGGTTCGTCGACGATGGTCATCGTCCGGTCCGCGCCCTGCTGGCGCGCGAGCATCGACCCCAACAGTCCGCGCTGGTCGTCGTCGAAGCCGACGAGCACGACGTCGGCGTCGCCGACGTGCTCGCGTTCGAGAAACGAGGGATCGGTCGGATCGTGGACGAGCAGCGTGGTCTCGGTGAGGTCGGCCCGGAGGTCGTTCGCTCGCGACCGGTCTTCGACGACCATTCGCGGCGACCGTCCTTGCGATTCGAGATGCCGGGCGACGTGTTCGGCGGTCGCGGACCCGCCCAACAGGACGACGTCGTCGATCGACTCGGCGTACCGCTCCGGGGTGATTCGCTCCGAACACGCGGCCACCGCCCGCTCGGTTCCGGCGGCGACGAGGCGGTCTCCGCCTCGAGCGAGACCCCGTTCGCGGTCAGGATAGCGCCGTCCCGGAGCACCGCCACCGGGACGAGTTCGTCCTCGCGGAGTTCGTCGAGCGGCGTCTCGACGACGACGCTCTCGGCCCCGATCTCGAACTCGACGAGCTGGACGCGTCCGTTCGCGAACGTCTCGAGGTCGTGTGCCATCGGCAGATCGACGATGCGGGCGATCGCTTGCGCCGCTCGGAGTCGGGAGTTCACGAGGTAGTTCGCGCCGAACGTGCCGTGGGTGTTGCGCCAGGTCCGCACGTAGGTCTGTTTGGTCACCTGAGCGATGGTGAACGTGTCGCTCGTCGAACTCACGGTTCCACAGACCGCGAGGTTCGTCTCGTCGTGATCGGTAGCGCCGATGGCGATGTCCGTCTCCTCGATGTCGGCCGCTTCGAGCGCCTCGAGCGACGTACCGTCGCCCTCGATCACCAACACGTCGAGCGATCCGCGGACGGACTCGGCCCGTTCCGGATCGACTTCGAGGATGACGACGTCGTGTGCGTCGGCGAGTCCGGACGCGACGTTGGTGCCGACCTCGCCGCCGCCGACGATGAGGATCCGCATGGTTCTCTGTTTCCGCGTTCACCTCCTGTACGGAAGTGTTTTTTCGCCGACGCCCCGATAGAAACGACGCTCGCTCCCGACGCGACTACGAACGTGGACTCGCCGCCCGTGTAGCGAGCGCTCGGCTCGTGTACCGCGGGTGCCGTCGTCGTTGGAAACGACCGTTAGAAGCCGACGTTTTCCACCCCTTTGGTGTCGAACAGCCCGCGGACCTGGGCCGGCGTCGCCGGTTCACGCCCCGCGACGCTCCACGCGAGGTCGACGATCTTCTCGACTTGTTCGGCGTTGCTCTCGGCCATCCGCTCCGGCGAGAGATACAGGTTGTCTTCCAACCCGACGCGGACGTGACCGCCTCGCGACACCGCTTCGACGCCGAGCGGGAACTGCGCCTTGCCCGCGCCGATGACGCTCCACGACGCGTCGTCTCCGAACAGGCGTTCGGTCGTCTCGATCATGTGATCGAGGTGGGACGACTCGGCGGCGATCCCGCCGAGGACGCCCATCACGAACTGGATTCGCAGCGGCGGTTCGAGCACGCCCCGGTCGTAGAGATGCTTCGCGGTGTGCAGGTGACCGACGTCGTAACACTCCAGTTCGGGGTGAACGCCGTGTTCCGTGAACATCGACCCCGCCTCGTGAAGCGTCGAGAACGAGTTCGGGACGATGTTCTCGTACGTGTTCTCCAGATACTCGCGTTCCCACTCGTATTCGAACTCGTCCATCTTCTCGGCCATCGGATACAGCCCGAAGTTCATGCTCCCCATGTTGAACGACGCCATCTCGGGTTGCAGTTCCGGGATGACCGAGAAGCGCTCCTCGACGGTCTGATTGAAGCCACCGCCGGTAGTCGGCTGGACGATGGCGTCGGTTTCGGCCTGAATCCCCGACGCGACTTCCCTGAAGAGATCCAGATCGCTCACCGGCTCGCCGGTCTCGGGGTCCCGAACGTGGATGTGGATGATGCTCGCACCGGCCTCTGCCGCCGCGATGCCCTCCTCGACGAGTTCGTCGGGGGTGATCGGCAGGTGCTCCGACATCGAGGGGTGTGAATCGACCCGGTCAGCGCACACGCGACGATAACGTCGTCCATGCCGCCTTCGGTAGTGTCTGGCATAGTAGGGACACAATTCAATCGGGCGATCATAAATGTTCAGGAGGTGTGACCGGTGGGTGCGGGCGTGAGACTCGGCGTCGCCGAGCGGAAGTCGAGGGGCCGATTACAGATCGAGTCCGAGGAGTCGATCGAGGCCCAGCGCCAGGACCACGACGGACAGCAAGGCCGCCACGACCCCGTAGGCGACCTCCCATCCCGAAATCTCGGCGAGCGTGCCCGTGACGACGCTCCCGGCGGATCCGAGCAGGACGTACAGCGAGCGTGCCAACCCGTAGCCGGTCGACCGATCCTGTGAGGGGATGTGTGTCATGAGTCGCGACGCGAGGACGCCGCCCCAGCTCATCCCGACGCCGAGCAGCGCGGTACCGACGAACGCCCACGCCATCGTCGCGGTGCCGAGCAACAGAGCGATCCCCGCGATCATACAGCCGGTGGTCGCCACGAGCACGGTATCGGGGCCGATCGCGTCCGAGATCCGCCCGGTGATCGGCGAGGTCAGAATCCACAACAGGTAGATAGCGGCGTAGAAGGTGCTCGCCACGCCGGGGTCGACGCCCCAGTACTCGACGAAAAACGTCGGAAAGAACGAGAAGACGGCCTGAAAGGCGAACATGAGACACGCGCCGAGCGCGATCGTAAACAGCAACTCCCGGCCCGAGAGCAGTCGTATCAGCGTCGCCGGAGCGGCGATTTCTCGCAGCGACCGGGTGTCGCGTTCGATCTGATCCGGGTCTGTCGGATCGAGATACCGCGTACACAGAACGAGGACGGGGAACCCGATCACGGCACCGAGCGCGAGCGCGGGCCGCCAGCCGTAGACGGCGGCGATCGACGTGGCGGCGACGGGGACGACGACGCCCGCCGAATCGCCGCCGCTGATGTGGACGCCGAGAACCTGTCCGGTGTCGTCGAAGAGGCGCGTTAGCAACGACGCCGCGGCGGGAAAGTACACGCCCGAACCGACGCCGACGAGAGCGGCGGCGACGACGAACGACGGATATCCCGGCGCGGCGGCGAGCGCGACGCTGGCGAGCACGGTGATGGCGAGCGCGACGAGAACGAACGGCCGTTCACCGTACCGCGTCGCCAGCACGCCGGCCGGGAGCTGCACCACCGCGTACGTCGCCCACATCCCCGTCAGCGCGAACCCGATCGTCCCGTTCGTCACGCCGAACACGGCCGTGATCGTCGGCACGAGCGGGTTGACGACGACCCTCGCGGTCATCGTGCTGAAAAACGCCCCCATGAGTAACGCGAGGATCACGTGCCGTCGCTGTGCCGACGTCGCAGCGGCGGCGACGCGCCGTGCCCGCTTCATCAGTTACGACCACCCCAGGTCGATCAATAAGTTCACTGGTGACGCGGTCGGTCGCCGTCGTCGACCGCGCCGTCAAACGGCCGGTCACGTCCGCCCGTCGGTTCGATGCGGTGAGCGATTTCCGCCGTAGCTCGGCCGTCTCGCACCGGTCCGTCGATCCCGATCTGAACGGCACCCCCGGGAGGCGAAAGGACTTTGATTCGGCCCCTTGAACGACGTTACCATAGTCTGACCCAGAGTTAGTCGAACCCGCAGGTCGGACGGACCCACAATGACTACCAGAGAGCGAGAACGACTCGACGAAACCGGAATCGCGATGAGAGAACTGACTCCCGAATCGACGAAGCTGTTTCCGCGCAAGTTCACGGAGATGCCGGAAATCGTCCGTGGAGAGGGCGCGTACATCTACGACTCGAACGGGAACGAATACTTCGACGCCGTCGGCGGCAACCAGTGTTCGAACATCGGCCACGGGGTGACGGAGATCGCCGACGCCGCCGCCGAGCAGATGAAACAGCTCGAATACACCTCGAGCATCCTGTTCGTCAACGACCAGAGCCAGGCGTTCGCCGAACGGATGGCGGAGTTCCTCCCGGAGGGATTCGAACACACGTGGATGGTCTCCGGCGGTTCCGAGGCGAACGAGTCGGCGATCAAGATGGCCCGGGAGTACCACCGCGAGACGGGCAACCCCGAGAAACAGATGGTGATCGGTCGCCGTCTCGCCTTCCACGGCAATACCCTCGGGACGCTGGCGACCGCGGGCCTCCCCGCCCGCCGCGAGCCCTTCGTTCCCATGATGAAAGACTGGCCGCACGCGCCAGCCGCCTATCCGTACCGCTGTCGGTTCTGTGACGACGAGGCCTCGTGTGGCGAGCACGGAGCGGAGTGCGCCAAACAGCTCGAGACGGTGATCCGTGACGCGGGCCCGGAGTACGTCGCGGCGTTCATCGCCGAACCGGTCGTCGGAGCAGCGAACGCTGCCGCCGTCCCGGGCGACGAGTACTTCGACGTCGTGCGCGAGATCTGCGACGAGTACGACGTCCTCTTCATCGCCGACGAGGTCATGTCCGGGATGGGTCGGACCGGCGAGAACTTCGCGATGGAACACTGGGACGTCCGCCCGGACATCTTCACCAGCGCGAAGGGGATGAGCGCGGGCTACACCCCGCTCGGCGGTGCGATGCCGCGCGATTACATCTCCGAGGTGTTCGCCGACAAGGAAGACGGATTCACTCACGGACACACCTACAGTTTCAACCCGACCACCAGCGCCGTCGCGAGCGCCGTCCTCGATTACATGAACGAACACGACGTCGTCGAGAACGTACGGGAGGTGGGCGGTCACGTCACCGACCGCTTCGAGGAGTTCTACGACTACGATTTCGTGGGGGACGTCCGCGGCAAGGGGCTGATGCTCGGCGTCGAGTTCGTGGAAGACAGGGAGACGAAAGAGCCCCTCGAGAACGGGGGCCCCGAGTTCCGAGAGCAACTCCTCCACACCGCGCTGGACAACGGCGTAACCGTCTACCCCGGTGGCGGATCGGTGGACGGGGAGCGCGGGGATCACATGCTCATCACGCCTCCGCTCACCATCTCCCGTGAGGAGGCCGACGAGATGGTGGACCGACTCCACGCCACGTTCCAGGACCTGGACCCGTTATCGACGACGTGAGGTAGACGGTGCCGGGTCGGAGCGACTCGCCGACTTGCCCGTCACTCCGCCGACGTAAGCCGAAATTCCGTCTCTCTCGACCGGCCCGTTTGATCCGAGGAGGCAGTAATTAACACCTAATATATGGTTAAATAAACATGATTATTATCTGATGGCTATAGCTACATTTTAATACCCCTTGTCCAATTGTGCACTTATGCCACAGGCAGATGGTACGAAAAACGACGCTTCGAGCCGAACGACCCGTTCGACGGTCAGCCGCCGCCGATGGCTCTCCGCTGCCGGGGCGGTTGGGGCCGTCGGCCTCGCCGGGTGTGCGAGTAGCATCGGTGGGGGGCGGTTCGGGACAACCGGACTCCATTCGCTATCTAGGCTGGGGCGGGAACACTCAGGATTCGGCGAGACAGCTGTTCGAGAAGTGGAGCGAAGAGACCGGCATCGAGGTTAATCACCAGTCCGCCGGCGGGGACACGGAGTTCATCTCGATCATCGAGCAGAATCCAGGGAGTATCGACGTCGTCAACTTCAGTTCCTACGGGATCGCGCTCGCTCGCGAACGGGACCTGCTCGCCGAGATCGACTACGGACAGCTCCCGAACTACACGGAGAACATGCAGGAGTCGTTCCAGAACGCTCCGTACGTGAAACCCGAGGAGGAGAGCGACACGGTGTTCCGCGACCCCGTCACCCAGGGGTACACGTACAACACGGAGCAAGTCGACATGGAGATGACGTCGTGGGACGACATCATCGACCCCTCGCTGGAGGGTGATATCGCCCTGCGCGACGCCGCGCTCCCCGGTTCGGGAACGCTTCGCTCGCCGTCGGCACGAACATCAACGAGGTGGCGACGGACGAGGCGGCGTACCAGGAGACCTACGAGCGTATGCAGGAAGAGCACACGAACGTGTTCAAATACTGGGGTTCGGGGGCGCAGGCGATCCAGTTCCTCCGCGAGGAGAACGCCTACGTCGCCGAGATGTGGGGCGGTCGAACGCTCGCGCTGGAGGAGGCGGGCTACGACCAGATGGAGTACGTCATCCCCGAAGAGGGGACGTTCGTGCTGGACGAGAACTACAACTTCCCCAAATCGAGCGAAAAACAGGACGCCGCGCTCGACCTGATCAACTGGAGTTTCCAACGCGAGAACGCCATCGAACTCACGAAGAACCTCGGCTATCCGCTCATGATCAAGAACCCGCCCGAAGCGATCACGAGCCTCCCGGACTACGTCGACAGCATCGACTCGCTCAGCTGGCCCGAGTGGTCGACCGCGCTCGAGAAACAAGAGCAGATGACGCGGGACTTCCAGAAGATCAAACAGTCGTAGCGACACGACACCTGCCGTCACTACACCCTACCATATACTTACATTCGCACCATGTTAGAGGTCAGAAACCTAACAAAGAACTACGGAGATCTGGTCGCGGTCGACGACCTCTCGTTCGAGGTCGACGAAGGCGACTTCGTCACGCTTCTCGGACCCAGCGGCTGCGGGAAGAGCACGACGCTGCACAGCATCGCGGGGCTCGTCGATCCGACGAACGGCCAGATTCTCCTCCACGGAGACGACATCACCGACACGCCCCCGAACGAGCGGAACATCGGGATGGCGTTCCAGCACAACGCGCTGTTCCCGCACATGACCGCCGTCGAGAACATCGAGTACGGGCTGAAGATGCACGGCTACTCCCAGAAAGACGTCGACGATCGCGTCGACGAACTCCTGGAACTGGTCCAGATGTCCGAGCACGGCGACCACAAGCCAGGAGAACTCAGCGGCGGGCAACAGCAGCGCATCTCTCTCGCTCGCGCCGTGGCTTACGAGCCGGACCTGCTGCTCCTCGACGAACCGCTGACCGGTCTGGACCGCGTCCTCCGCGAGGAGATGCGTCGGGAGATCAAGCGCATCCAGGACGAAGTCGGCGTCACGACCCTGTACGTCACTCACGACCAGGAGGAGGCGCTGTCTCTGTCGGACAAGATCGTCGTCCTCTGGAACGGGATGAAACAACAGGAAGGGAGTGCGGACGAACTGTACGAGTCGCCGATCAACGAATTCGTCGCCGAATTCGTGGGGAAGTCGTCCAAGTTCACCGGCGAGGTCGTTTCGGTAGCCGACCGAGTCGTCGACACCAGCGCCGGCGAAATGTATCTCGACGGGTCGATGTCGTTCGAGGAGGGACAGGAGATCGCGCTGTACGTCCGCCCCGAGCACGTCGAGGTTTCGCCGTCGTCGGTCGAGGGGAAAACGTCTTCACCGGTCGGGCGCGACAGGTGACGAATCTCGGGAGCTACGCGGAGGTAATCGTCGAACTCGCTAACGGCATGACGGTCCTCGCGGAGACCGAGAGCTTCCCGAGCATTCAGAACGGCGACGACGTGTACATTCAGTTCGATCCGGAGGACGTCATCGCGCTATGATCGTCAAGAACCTCCCGATTCCCAAGCGACTGTCCACTCGGATGACGAGTCGCACCCTCGTAGTTATCGGTCTCGGCTGGCTGGGGGTGTTCTTCATCGTGCCGCTGCTGATGCTCGCGATGACGAGCCTCAACCTCGACGGCGGAGCGGTGTGGGAGAACTACGCCGTCGCGCTCAGCGGCGTCTACATCTCCGCCATCGTCAGGTCGTTCTACTACGGGCTGGTGACGACTGCCATCTCGCTGATACTGGCGTACGCCCTCGCCTACTACATCGTGTTCTACTCGGAGAACGAACGGTTCATGCTGGGGCTGGTCATCCTCCCGTTCTGGGTGGCGTACATCATCCGATATCTCGGCATACAGCTGTTCTTCTCGCCGAACGGCCCCTTCGTGGACGTGTTCGGGAGTAACATGGGACTCCTGTTCAGTACCGAAGGGGTGATCATCGGGCTGACCAGCGCGCTGCTGCCGTTCGCGATCCTCCCGATCTACAACTCGCTCAAATCCATCGACCAGGAACTCATCAACGCCTCGTACACGCTCGGTGCGGGGTCCTATCGGACGCTCGTGTCCATCATCTTCCCGCTCAGCCTCTCGGGCGTCGTCGCCGCCGCCATAATCGAGTTCATTCTCGCGACCGGGTCGTTCCTCGGTCCGGCGCTCCTGGGCGGCCCTGGTAACACGATGATCGCCAACATCATCGCCACGACGTTCCGGGCGGGCTTCAACATCGAACTCGCCTCGGCGATCGCGATCATCTACACGGTCATCCTCACCACCGTTCTCGTCACGTTCAACTCGGTGGTGAATATCGGGGAGGTGCTCAGCGACCTATGACGACGGACCGCTTCCTCCGGCGGTCGGGGCTGTTGAGCGTCGCCGTCTTCGTGTACGCGGTGTTGCTCGTCCCGATCGTGGTCATCATCCTCACGTCGTTCACGCCGCGGCCGTTCCCGACCATTCCGACACGGGGAATCTCGTTCGAGTGGTACCTCGCGCTGCTCGAAAACAGCCAGCTGATCGGCGCGCTCGGCGTGAGCCTGGTCATCGCCGCGTTCACGTCGGTGACGTCGGGGACGCTCGGGACGATCACGGCCTTTGGCTTCGTTCGCTCCGACATTCCCTACAAGGAGACGCTCTCGACGCTGATGTTGCTCCCGCTGATGATCTCGCCGGTCATCACCGGTCTCGCGCTCGTCCGGTTCGCCGGACAGCTCCGGATCGGCTCGGGGTTCGTCGCCGTCGTCCTCGGTCACACGGTCCTCACTCTCCCGTACGTGTTCCTCATCGTCAGAGCCGAACTGGTCACGTTCGACCGGGAGCTGGAGTCGGCGTCCCGGATACTGGGTGCCGGTCCCGTCGAGAGCGTGTTCAACATCACGCTCCCGGTCATCTCGCCGGCGGTGATCTCCTCGATGCTCATCGCGTTCGTCGTCTCGTTCGGCGAGTTCACTGCGACGCAGTTCCTGGTCTCGTCCGGGACGACGACCGTTCCGGTGATCATCTACACGATGACCCGGTCGGGGCTCAACCCACAGATCAGCGCGCTATCGACCGTCCTGATTGGCGTGATGTTCGTCGCCGCCCTCGTGAGCGGGCTGGTGAACCGATGACCGGGGTTCGGGGTCGATCCCGCCGCTCGGGGGCGTAGATGCCGAAAGCGTACGCCTCGATCGACGTTCGGGAGTGGGCGGACGCGACGTACGAGGAGCTCGTCGAGCGATTCGAGTGGGACGTGCCCGAGCGGTACAACGTCGCGACGGAGATCTGTACGGCGCACCGCGGCGACGGGACCGCCCTCCTGTTCGACCGGTCGGACGGCGAGACGGTCGAGCGTACGTTCGCCCAACTCGACGAGCAGTCGTCGCGCCTCGCGTCGTGGCTCGCCGACCGGGGCGTCGGGTTCGGGGACCGGATCGGCATCGCGCTCTCGCAGGCACCGGAGACGCCCGTCGCCCACTTCGCGGCCTACAAACTCGGGGCCGTCGCGGTTCCGATCTCCGTGTTGATGGGACAGGAGAGCATCGACTACCGCCTCGAGAAAGCGGACGTCTCGTGTATCGTGGCGACCGACGAGATGGCGACGCGGATCGAGGGCGTCGAGACGCTCGTCGCCGTCGGCGACGCGCCGGGAGCACCCTCGTTCGACGACGCGCTCTCCGCCGGCGACCCGGCGTTCGACCCCGCCACGACGCGCGCCGACGACCCCTCCCTGATCACCTTCACGAGCGGAACGTCCGGGGAACCCAAGGGCGTCGTCTACGGGCATCGGAGTCTCGCGTCCGCGCTGCCAGCCTTCGAGTTGATGTGTGAGTTCCCCGGCGACGACGCGGTCTTTTTCACCCCCGCCGACTGGGCGTGGGTCGCCGGCACGCTCGACACGGCCTTCCCGGCGTGGTGGGGCGGCAGAACCGTCGTCGGCTACGAATCGGAGGGGTTCGACCCCGAACGGGTGTTCTCCGTGATGGAGGCGTACGGCGTCACGCACGCGTTCTTGACGCCCACGATGCTCCGGATGCTCCGGAAGTCGTACGAGCGCCCGAACGACGCGTTCGACCTGTCGCTCGAGGTCGCCTACACCGGCGGCGAACCGACCGGAGACACGCTGTTCGAGTGGGTGGACGAGGGGTTCTCGGACGTCTCCCTCAACGAACATTACGGGCAGTCGGAGGCCGACCTCCTGACGACGAACTCCGGCTGCGTCATCGGCACGAAACCGGGTTCGATCGGACGCCCCGTTCCCGGCCACGACGTCGAAATCCTCGACGAGAACGGCGACCCTCTCCCGCCCGGCGAGATCGGGACCATCGCGCTCCGGACGCCGGATCCGGCGGTGATGCTCGAGCTGGAACGCGCCGGAACGCACCGCGAACGCCTTCCGCGGCGACTGGCTCGACACGGGCGACACGGGCTATCGCGACGAGGACGGGTTCTTCTGGTTCGCTGGCCGCGGCGACGACCTCATCATCTCCAGCGGTTATCGCATCTCGCCGACCGAAGTCGAACAGGCGTTGGCGGCACACGAAGGCGTCGACGAGATGGTGGTCGTCGGCGAACCCGACGACGTCAGGGGGAGATCGTCTCGGCCATCGTGGTCCCGACCGACGACTCTCCCGACCCGGAGAAACTCCGGGAGGAGCTCCGCGAAGCGGTCCGGAACCAGTTGTCGAAGTACAAGTATCCCCGGAACATTCGGTTCGTCGAGTCGCTTCCACGAACGACCACCGGGAAGATCGACCGACGGGAAGTACAGACGGAGTTCGCCGAGGATTCCTGACGACGAAACTATTTTCACGGAGCTAACTGAACCCCGAGCGAGGCCCGGCCGACGACGGGAGCGGCCTCCCCGCGGTCGGGCGAATTCACAATGACCACAGACGATCTATACGGTAGCCGCGACCGCTCCGTTCGGAAACTGACCCCCGTCCGTTCGATCGGGAACGCCCCCGTGCTCGTCGGGGACGGAGATCACACGGGCGGCGTGCAGCGAGTCCGATCTCAGCCGGGGGCCCGAGATGACGGACTACGAACACACGCCCGTGACCGTCGACGGCAAGACCGCCGTCGTCATCGGCGGGACCAGCGGCATCGGCGAGGCGATCGCGCTCGGGTTCGCGAGCGAGGGCGCGGACGTCGTCGCGACCAGCCGGTCGTCGGAGCGCGTGCGCGACACCGCCGCAAAACTCCGCGAACTCGGCGCGGAAACCGTCGAACGCCCCTGTGACGTGACCGACCGCGCGACGCTCGAACGACTCCGGGACGAAGTCGACGACGAACTCGGCGAGGTCGACGTGCTGGTGACCTCCGCGGGTGCCGTGTCGCGGGACCGGGTGCTCGACGTCTCCGAGTCCGAGTGGCGACGCGTCGTCGACGTCCAACTCGACGGCGTCTACCGGGCCGTCCAGACGTTCGCCCGCGAGATGAGCGGCGGGAGCGTCGTCGCCATCTCGTCGGTCGCCGCGGAACTGGCGATGTCGCATCTGCCGGCTTATTCCGCGGCCAAAGGCGGGACCGACGCGTTCGTGCGCGCCGCCGCGAAAGAACTCGCGCCGGACGTTCGGGTGAACGCCCTCTCGCCGGGGTTCGTCATCACGCCACAGAACGCCGAGACGTACGCCGAAGGCACCGAGAAGCGGGAACGACTCGACCGACGGACGCCGATGAAACGCGTCGCCGACCGCGAGGAGATGGTCGGCGCGGCGATCTATCTCGCGAGCGACGCGTCCAGTTTCACGACGGGCGAAGTGATTCGGGTAGACGGCGGATTCGCGCCGAGCGCGCTTTGAGCTACCAGTTCAGCTCTCCCCGCTCGCTTCGTTCTCGGCGTTGAGTAGCCGCTCGTACTCGAGCGCCTCCTCTATCGGGAAGGTGTGATTGAACGCCCGTTTGTGGATTCCGAGTACGGTTTCGGATTTGTTCTCCACGAGGTCTCTCGCACGGTCGAGGACCTCGCGTTCGAGTTCGTCGGGGTCGTACACCCCGGAGACGAGGCCGTGACGCTCGGCCTCCGCCGCGCTCATCTCGCGACTCGTGTACACCAGGTCCTGTGCGACGCCGAGGCCGACGTACAACGGGAGGAGCTTGGTCGACGCGTTCGATATCGGGACGCCGAGTTCGGTCTCGGGCATCTTGAACACCGTTCCGGTCGCGGCGTACCGGAGATCGAACGAGAGGCTGAACTCGAGGCCCCCGCCGACGGCGTATCCGTGTAGCTTGCCGATCACTATGCCGTCGAACCCGCGAACGGCGCGCGTGATCTCCTGAATCAGGTCGATGTCCTCGCCTTCCTCGCTCGCCTCGTCGAGATCCGCGCCCGAACAGAACGCGTCCCCGGACCCCTCGACGACGACGACCTGTCTCCCCCCGTTCCGCCTCCTCGAACGCCGCGGGGATCTCGCGCAGGAGTTCCGTGTTCAATGCGTTCAGCGTCTCCGGTCGGTTCAGCGTCAGCCGAAGTATCTCGTCGGTGATCGCTTCTCGCTGCAGGACGGTCATACGTCGACATCGGAGCACCGGTATTTCAATGCACCTGTGGCAGCGGCCGCCGGCCTCGCGGACCGGCGCACGTGACAGGTCGTCGATATCACCGGCTCGTCAATCTTTATGTAGTTCGGATAAGATTAGCACGCATGGCCAGTGATAACCAGCGGAAGTCGATAAGTCTCGCCGAGCTCGAACGTCGCTATCGCGACCGGAACGACGAGTCCGAGAGGCTGTTCGAGCAGGCTCGGACGGTGCTCCCGGGCGGCGACACGCGGTCGGTCACGTACACACAGCCGTATCCGACGTTCATCGACGAGGCCTCGGGCTGTCGAATGACGACGGTCGACGGCGACGAAGTCATCGACTTTCTCAACAACTACACGCAGGCGATTCACGGCCACGCACCCGAGGACGTCGTCGAGGTGATGACGGACCGCATCCGGAAGGGGAACGGTCTCGGCTCGCCGACGAAAGACGTCATCGACCTCGCAGAGCGGCTCGTCGATCGGTTCCCGTCCATCGAGCAGGTCCGATTCGGAAATTCGGGCACGGAAGCGACGATGAACGCGATTCGAGCGGCCATCGCGTACACCGAGCGCGACCGGGTGCTCAAAGTCGCGGGCGGATATCACGGCACGCACGACACCGTCGAAATCGGCATCTCCGGCGAGGGTCGCGAACACAAGGGCGTCCCGAGCACCGTCGAGAGCCGCGTCGACACCGTCGCCTACAACGACCCCGAGGCGCTGAAGTCGACGTTCGAGGCCCACGGCGACGAGTACGCCTGTTTCATCCTCGAACCGATACTGGGGGCGAGCGGCATGATCCCCGCCACCGACGAGTATCTCGAAGCCGCGCGCGACCTCACCGAAGCCCACGACAGCCTGCTGATCTTCGACGAAGTGATGTCGTCCCGGCTCTCGACGGGCGGTGCTCAGCAAAAACGCGGCGTGATTCCGGATCTCACGACGCTCGGGAAGTACATCGGCGGCGGCCTGCCGATCGGTGCGTTCGGCGGCCGAACGGACGTCATGAACGTGTTCCACCCGGACGAGGGCGACGTGGGCCACTCCGGCACGTTCAACGGGAACCCCGCGACGATGGCCGGGGTGCCGTCGCGCTCGACGCGCTCGACGCAGCGGCGATCGACGAACTGGACGCCCACGGAGAGACGGTTCGCGAGCGAGTCCAGGCAGCGGGCGACGCCGTCGACGTCCCCGTGACCGTGACCGGCGAAGGGTCGCTGTTCCACGTCCACTTCACCGAAGGCCCGGTGACGGACATGGCGTCCGCGGGTGCCGGACTCGAGGACAGCAGCGAGGACGACGACCACTCGCTGGCGTTCTATCTCGCGATGCGCGAACGCGACATCTTCATGGCCCCGCGCGGGATGGGGAACATCTCCACGCCGATGTCCGGCGAGGAAATCGACGCGTTCACCCAAGCGGCCGAGGCGGCCCTCCGTGACGTCGAGCAGATCGTCTAACTGATTCGTCAGTTCCCGCTCGGCGTCCCCAGAGGACGGTCCCGTGCTTTTTGTCCGGGAGTTCCTTCTCGACGTCCTCGTAGAACGCGAAGCGGGCCCGGAGTTCGTCCCGGAGCGTACTCGGCGGGACGATCTCGTCGATGACCGCCTCGCTCGCCATCCGGTGGACGTCGATGTCGCGGCGATACTCCTCGCGGAGTTCCTCCTCTTTCCGCTCGCGCTCTTCCTCGTCGTCGATTTCGGCAGCTTCCGGGCGTAGACGGCGTTGATGGCCGCTTCCGGCCCCATGATGGCGATTTCACCGCTCGGGAGCGCGATGGTTGATTCGGGGTCGTAGGCGGGCCCGGACATGGCGTAGATACCCGCGCCGTAGGCCTTGCGCACGACGACGCACTGCTTCGGGACCGTGGCCGACGACGTGGCGTAAATCATCTTCTTGCCCTTCTCCAGGATGGCGTCTTTCTCGACGTCGGAACCGGCCATGAATCCGGGCGTATCAGCGAGGTAGAGCAACGGGACGTTGTAGGCGTCGCACGTCCAGATGAACTGCGCGGCCTTCTCCGCGGCGTCGGGGAAGATCGCGCCCGCTCGCTGGGTCGGCTGATTGGCGACGATGCCGATCGGACGACCGTCGATGCGGGCGAAGCCGGTCAGAATCTCCTTGCCGTACTCGGGCTTGAGTTCGAACCACGACCCCGCGTCGGTTACCCGGCGGATGATGCTCTCCATGTCGTAGCCGCGGTTCGGTTCCTTCGGGATGACGCCGTCGATGCCCTCCGGCGACAGCGACGGGGCTTTGCCCTCCGTCTGTGGCGGGTCCTCGTCGCAGTTCTTCGGGAGGTAGGAGACGAGTTGAGCGACCAGTTCGCGGGCGTGTTCTTCGTCCTCGGCGACGAGGTCGGCGCTGCCGGAGTGTTCGGCGTGCACGTCCGGGCCGCCGAGCTCCTCCATCGAGATGTCTTCGCCGGTGACCATCTGTACCATCCGCGGACTCGCGATCGCCATGGCGGACATCCCTTCGACCATGACGGTGAAGTCGGCGAAGACGGGGGTGTAAGCCGCGCCGGCGATACAGGGACCGTAGAGGACGCAGATCTGCGGAACGCGCCCGGAGAGCCTCGAGTGGTTGTAGTAGTATTTCCCGATGCCTTCGCGGTTGGCGAAAAAGCCGGTCTGCTGGTCGATGCGTCCGCCGGAGGAGTCCATCAGATACAGAACCGGCTGTCCCGTCTTGAGCGCGCGTTGTTGCATCCGGAGGAACTTCTCGACGCCCTTGGCGGCCATGCTCCCGCGCTTGACAGTGTAGTCGTTGGCCATGAAGTGGACGTCGCGGCCCTCGAAATCCGCGGCACCCGTGATGAGACCGTCGGCGGGCAGCTGATCGGACGCGTCGAACTCGGCGAATTTGCCGTCCTCGAAGTGGAGGCCGCCCTCGCCGAACCAGAGGTCGAGCCGGTCGCGGACGAACTTCTTGCCTTGCTCGGGCAGTTGCTCTTTGTACTTCTCGGGACCTCCGCGTTCGATCTCCTCGATTTCCTCCCACAGGCGCTCTTCACGCTCGGTCGGACCGAGGTCGTCGTCGAACTTCGACGGAGCGGACTCGTCGACGCCCGTGCCGCTGTAGGTGGCGCTCCCGAGTACGTCGCCGCTCCGGCTCGCCACGGACACGTCGCTCTCGAATCGCTCGGCGAACGCCTCGGCGATCGCCTGTGCCTCGTCCGCACTCACCTCGTCTGAAACGCTAACTTTCATTGTTCACTCCACGACGATGAGGGTGTCACCCGTGCCGACTGACTCTCTTTCTTGGGCGGCGACGGCTGCCACCGTGCCGTCCCCGGTGTGACCACGTCGCTTTCCATCGCCGTGGCTTCGGGGACACAGAGCACGTCGCCTCGCGCGATCCCGCCTCGACCGGCGACGAGTAGCTTGCCGAACATGGATCAGTACGATTCCGGGAAGCCGATCTGCTGGCTGATGTGGTTGTACGCCATCTGTTGAGTGACGGGCGCGAGCCGGGTCAGGTTGATTTCGCGCCACCACCGCTCGACGTCGTACTCCGTGGCGTACCCCCACCCACCGAACGCCTGCATCGACTGTTTGACGGCCTCGATACCGGCGGAGACCGCTGTCGCCTTGGCGACGTTCGTCTCGTACGCGCAGTCCTCACCCTGGTCGTAGAGCCACTCCGCCTTGTTCCGCATCAGCGTGGACGCCTCCAGGCGGGCGTAGGGCTTGGTTATCGGGAAGGAGACGCCCTGATAGGCACCGACTGGCTGTCCGAACACTTCGCGGTCGTTGGTGTACTCGATGGCCGTGTGTGCCGCAGCTTGCCGATTCCGACCCCCGCGGCGGCGAACCCGATCCGCTCGGGGTTGAGCATGTCGACGAGGACCCACCAACCGTCCCCTTCTTCGCCGAGCAGATCGCCTTCGGACACTCGAACGTCTTCGAGGAACACCTCGCAGGACTTCGAGTAGTTCATCGCGTGTTTCGGAATCGGAGAGACGCTGATCCCGGGATCGTCCATATCCACGACGAACAGGCTGATCCCGTCCGTACTCCGCTCCACCTCGTCGATCGGCGTCGTCCGCGTCACGAGGATCATGTCGTCGGCGCGGTCCGCAAAGGTGATCCACGCCTTCTGGCCGTTCAGGACGTACTCGTCACCGTCCCGCTCGGCACGGGTCGCGACGTCGAGCGTGTTCGTCCCGGCCTCCGGTTCCGTGATGCCGATAGAGAAATTCCGGTCGCCGGTAGCGATGTCGGTCAGATACTCCTCTTTCTGGCGCTCCGTACCGTACTCCCGCAGGCCAACGGCGGCCATTCCGGCCGTCAAAACCAGATACCAGGTGCCGGCCATGCCACATCCTTCGGCACAGAGCGTTTCCATGGCCAGGCCCATCTCCTGCATGCCCATGCCAACTCCGCGATACTCTTCGGGGACGAGTAGACCGTGGAAGCCAGCGTCGCCGAGTTCGTCCCAGAAATCCCGGGCAAATTCCCCGTTCTCCTCTTTCTCCCTCCAGTATTCTGGTCCGAACTCCTCGGCGATCTCCGTCGCCGTCGACCGGATCATCGAGTGCTCAGGCCCCGTGTCGAAGTTCATTTCCTCGTACTATCGGGTACGTGCATCGCATTTGTAGTTTGTGCTCAAAACGGTGTGCCGCCGTTTACGGCCGCGGACACCTCGTGTCGCGTGACGACTCCGCTGTTCCGCCCGGCGAGCACGGTCGAGAATACGCTCCGCTCGGGTGACGAGCGGCGCGTCTCTGGCCGTCGATTTCACACCCCGTTCGCTCGGTCGCCTTGCGCATGAGATCGGGCCCGCCGCCGGGAGCGAACAGGGGGCTCCGACGAACCACGACACCCGTTCCGTGGAGTAAGCTACTGGATCGCGTGTCAGATTCGGTCACGATCACCGAGCCGATGCCGCTATATTAATAAGTCCGATCAATCTGTATCTATATCAGCTAACGATCGACGGACGGAGAACGAACAGTGAAACTATCCGTTGTCTTACTCGTATCGGGGCGTGAATCGGCCTTCACCGGTCTCGTTTTCGGATCTTCTACTCTCTAAATATAACGGGAGTATGGGTGTTATCCTCGAGAACTCGCGTCGACGATCCGACGTCACTTCGCCCCGGGCCGATACTCCGACGCGATCCGGTCTTCCAGCTCCGAGGCGGCGTTAAGCACCTCTCTCGGAATCCTCTCGCGGTAATACTCCCCTTCGAATCGATAGGACGGACCACCCACGCTGAGGGCCCCGTAGACGCGTCCGTCGGGAAGGACGACAGGTGCAGCTACCGCTCTGAGGCCGTCGCTGTACTCTTCGTCGGTGTACGCGTACCCTCGTTTTTCCACCCGCCCGAGTTCCTCCTCGAACTCCGATTTCGAGGTTATCGTGTGGTCCGTCAGTTTGACCATCTCTATCCGGTCGAGGACGTCCTCGACCCTCGTGTCGGAGGACTTTGCGAGGATCGCTTTCCCTGCCGCTGACGTGTGGGGGCGGAACTGCCTCCCCATTCGAAAGTACGGATCGTTCGGGGTCACGACCTCGTTGAAGACCGCGTAGACGGTGCTTTGCTCGAGAACGCAGAAGTCTACACCCTCCTCGACTCTCTCGGCTAACTCCGTCACCATCGCGTCCGCCAGCGGATAGGCTTCGTGTCTCGTCCGTGCGGATTCGCCCATCCCCAGTAGTTTCATACCGACGACGTACTTCCCGCCGAATCGCGCCACGTATTCGTTCTCGTAGAGGGTGTTGATGTGGTTGTACGCGGTGCTTTTCGGGAGGTCGAACTCCTCCACGATCTCCGCCGTCGTCGCACCGCCGGCTTCTTCGATGTACTCCAAAATCGCTAACGACTGTCTCGTCGTTTTCACCGGCCCCTCGTGTCTCCCTGTCCCATGCCGTGTGTTGTCCACTGTTACACAATAAAAATTTCCTATATCTGGAGTAATGGCGGGAGTACGCGTTTCCCCGAGACAGCGTTCGCGATCGATTTCTCAGCGGCACTCGGATCGGCGCGAGAAATACATCTATAAATTGGCTTGTTCGAAGTTTTAGTTCTTAAGAGACATATTTGGCAACGTCGCACCTCTGTTTGCTTCGCACTGAAGTCAGGATCCGAGACGGTTGCGGACCACCTGTAATCGGGATGCGTCGTCGACGCGAGAGACGGCGTCGGAGACTCGCGTTCGCTCGGCTGACTCGTTTTGTATCCTAGTAAGAGCCCAAATGCGCAGATAACGAGGCCTACGAATAACCCGATTTGAACGAAGCCGGTGTTCGGTCCGTAATCTCTTCCGTACCGAATCAAGTCGTGGATGAGAGTAAATTCGTTCGTCAAGATTACTGCGATTCCGAACAGTAGTGGCCTTATTCCTGCGATATTCGTCATCGTCAAGTTTTAGCAAAGATTTCGATAAATACGTTCTCAAGATAGAATTTCAACGGAGCACTACGGCCATAACGAATCCTGTTCGCCTCTGGATCGGTAGCAACACGGCCAGTACCGGTCGTCGTCGGTTCGGATCCGCCTCCGCATCGATCGCAACGCGACCCGAGCGTTCACCGCCGGCCGGCTGTAGATCGACCGTTTGCACCCAATTTCGAACGGCGATCCGACTCTATTTCGCCATAATTATATGAAATCATAACTGTACTCCGAGATGACTATATTGCGGGAGAACGGTGGGTAGATTTTCGATAGATCTCGCCTGGTGTCCGATTTCGATTCTCCGTGGTCGCGGTGCCTCGCTACCCGCTGTCCTGCCTCGCGTGGCCAACGAGCGGCCCTCCCTGGAACTTCTCGAACGCGGTTCCAGAAAAATTGTACGCTTAAATATCTTCGACTGGAGACTTCACGGCTGTAGCCACGAGGGTACGCCACGCGACCGCTCGCTGCGACCTCCGCGTTCAGGACCGATCGCATCGCCCTCGGTTTGGTCGTGGTACTTTCCCGAACAGATGGTATGTTACCGTATGCTATGACGACTCCCCCACCGGAGAGACGACTCGTCGACAAACTGCGCCGGGGGCCGATCCCGACCCGACACGACTTCGCACTCTTGATTATTCCGGCGATCTACGGCGTCGCGGCGACGATTTTCTACCTCTATCCGATCGACGTTTACCTGTTGCTCGGCGGTGCCTCGGTGGTCGCGTGGGGAGTGATCGCGAATCTCCTGTTCTTTCATCCACCGTGACCTCCCTGGGTCTCCCACGGGGTGTCGTCTCCGGGAGGGGCGCTGGACGCTACGATTCGCTGCCGGGAATCGGCTGGTGAATCCGGGACCAGCGAGGCCGGTTTGCCGTCCCCGAGGCCGGATCGACCCCGGAGGCGTTCTCGCAGCGAACGATCGTGCATCTGTCAGTCAACACGCTTATTCGCCCGCAACTGCCAACGTCACTCATGGACAAACGGGCCGCAGCCTCTGCAACCGCGTTCTGGGGGAGGCAGGCGACGCCGAAGCCCGTGAACGCTATCAGGCGCTCGTGAATTCGATCGACGACGCGATCTACCACCTCGACGCCGAAGGTCACTTCGTCGCCGTGAACGACGTCGTCGTCGCGGAGACGGGGTACTCGCGCGAAGAGCTCCTCGGAGAGCACGCCTCCCTGCTCTTCGACGAGACCGACGGTTCGGCCGTCGAGTGCGGATCGGGGCCGCCCGGCGCGACTACTCCCGGACGGAGCGAACCGATCGTACTCCCCGTCGAGACTGCGTCGGGAGAGCAGATCCTCTGGGAACTGCGGACGACGCCGCTCGTCGAGGACGACTCCGATCGGGGCGCTATCGGAGTCGCTCGCGACGTCACCGACCAACGGGGGCGCTGGCGGGACCTGAAGCAGTACGAGACGATCGTCGAGACGGTCAACGACGGCGTGTACGTCGTCGACGAGGAGGGCCGGTTCACGATGGTGAACGACGCGTACGCGGAGATGCTCGGCTACGATCGCGAGGACCTGATCGGGGAACCCGTCTCGCTCGTCGTCGACGCGGACGCGGCGGCGCGCGCACAGGAGATAGAGGCGGCGATTGACGAGGACGAAACGGCCGAACCGTCGATCGAGGCGGAACTGAAGACGGCCGACGGGGATCGGATCGTGGCGGAAGCGACGTTCGCGTTGCTGCCCGGCGACGACCGACGCTGGCACCGAGTCGGCGTCGTCCGGGACACGACCGAGCGTCGGGAGCGAAAGCGGGAACTGAAAAAGTACGAGGCGATCGTCGAGACGATCGACGACGGCATCTACGTGAAAGACGAGGAGGGCCGGTTCACGATGGTCAACGAGGCGTACGCGGAGCTGACCGGCTACGATCGCGAGGAACTGATCGGGGAACACGCTTCGCTCGTCGTCGACGAGGACGTGATCGAACAGTCGCGCGAGTGGCGGACGTCGACGGCGGACGACGAGGCGTCTCCGCCGGCGGTGGAAGCCCCCTTCGGACGGCGGACGGTGACACCGTCCCCACGGAGGGCGTCTCCTCGACGCTCCGGACGGGCGACGGCGAGCAAAAGGAAGTCGGCGTCGTCAGAGACATCACGGAGCGAAAGGAACAGCGACGCAGGATCGAGGAGAGCGAGCGCCGCTATCGGACGCTCGTCGAGAACTTCCCGAACGGTGCCGTGGGGCTGTTCGACGAGGACCTCCGCTACACGGCCGCCGGCGGGCAGTTCCTGGACGACGCCGACATCCCGGTCCAGGACCGGGTCGGGCACAGCGTGTACGAACTCTACCCCGACGACCTCGTCGACGAGGTCGAACCGTACTTCCGGGCCGCGCTCGAGGGCGAGAAACACTCCTTCGAGGTCGAGTACCACGACCGTCACCTGTTCGCCCACACGCTGCCGGTCGGGGACGACGAGGACGTGTCCGTCGGGATGCTCGTCATCCAGGACGTCACCGAACGACGCGAGGCTCAGCGGGACCTGCGCGAGAGCGAGGCGCGGTTCAGGCTGCTCGCCGAGAACCTGGAGGAGATCGTCTGGATGGCCACCGCCGACGCCGAGGAGTTCGTCTACATCAACCCTGCGTTCGAGGACGTCTGGGGACGCGACCGGGACGCCCTGTACGAGGAGCCGCTGTCTTTCCTCGACGGGGTCCATCCCGACGACTTGGACCGGATTCGAGAGGCGTTCACCGCGCTCCCGGAGGGGAGTTCGACGAGGAGTTCCGGATCGTTCGACCCGACGGCGAAGTCAGGTGGATTCACGCGCGGGGAACCCGGGTGTACGACGAGGACGAGGAGATGGCTCGGATCGTCGGAATCGGCGACGACGTCACCCAGCGAAAACAGCGCGAGCAACAGCTCGAAGAGTCCGAACGTCTGTACCGAACGCTGGCCGAGAACTTCCCGAACGGTGCCGTCGGCGTCTACGACCACGACCTCCGGTACACGCTGGTGGCCGGTGAGAAGGTTGGGGACCCCTTGCCAGCGTGGAGGCACACGAGGGGACGCGGATGCCGGAGCGGTACCCCGCTGCCGTCGTCGACGACCTCGAACCGGTGTTTCGAGCGGCCGTCGAGGACGGCGAGACCGAGAGCGTCGAGACCACGTTCGCCGACCGGAACTGGCGGGTGTGGGCGACGCCGCTGCGCGACGCGGACGGCGAGATTTTCGCGGGGCTGGGCCTCGCCCAGGACATCACCGAGCAGGTCGAGCGGAAGGCACAGCTCCGGCGTTCGAACGAGCAACTCGCCGCGCGAAATCGCCTCAACCAGATCGCCCGCGACATCAACTGGCAACTGGCACAGCAGTCGACCCGCGAGGAGATCGAAGCGGCGGTCTGTGAGCACCTCGCGGAATCGGACGCCTACGAATTCGCCTGGATCGGCGTCGCGGACGGAGACACCGACGAGGTCGTCCCGTCGGCGGCGGCGAACGCGCAGGGGTATCTCGACGAGGTGACCATCACCGTCGACGAGAGCCCGACCGGTCGAGGGCCGACCGGGACGGCGCTTCGCACGGGCGAGTCCCAGATCGTCCACAGCGTCGAGAACGCCCCCGAGTACGACCCCTGGCGCGAGCAGGCGGCCGAGCGGGGGATCCGCTCCTCGGCGGCGATCCCGATCGTTTACGAGGACCAGCAGTACGGCGTGCTGAACGTCTACTCGACCCGAGAACGGGCGTTCGACGACGACAAGTACGAGGTCCTCCGTCAGCTCGGCGAGATCACGGGCCTGGCGATCGCCGCCTTCGAGCGCGAGCGGCAGGTCCACTACGAACGCGAGCGCCTCGAATTCGTCAATCGGCTGCTCCGACACAACCTCCTCAACGGGCTGAACGTGATCCAGGCACAGGCGGGGTTGCTCGAACCGCACGTTCGGGCCGAGGGCAGTCGCTATCTGGAGACGGTCCGCAAACGGGCCGACGATCTGATCAGCCTCATCGAGACGATGCGCTCGCTGATGGCGATCGTTACCGACGAGAACCAGGAACTGCAGGCGGTCGACCTCGAATCCATCCTCCGGGAGGAGCTCCAACAGGTCAGCAAGAGCTATCGCGACGCCGAATTCGAGCTCCGCGGCGACCTCGGTGACGTCGACGCCGTCCACGCGAACGAGGTTCTCCCGGAGGTGTTCGAGAACCTCCTGGTGAACGCCGTCCGGCACAACGACGCGGAGACGCCGGAAGTCACGGTCTCCGTCGAGAGCGCGGCCGACACTGTCACCGTCCACGTCGAGGACAACGGCCCCGGCGTCCCGGACGAACTGAAAGACCGCGTCTTCGAGAAAGGCGAGAAGAACTTCGACAGCCCCGGGACCGGGTTCGGGCTCTACCTGGCCCGTGAAATCGTCGAGAGCTGCGGGGGGACGATCAGCGTCGCCGACGGCGACACCACCGGGGCCGTCTTCTCAGTCAGCCTACAGCGCGCGTGAGGCCCCGGCCGCGTCCGTAGCAAGTAGAGACGGCGGTGACGACCCCCAAACGCCGCTGTGAATGCTTTTTCCCTCGCTATCGCCTTCGTTCGGTGTGTCTTTCTCTTCGATCGGTCTGGCGATTCACGGCGTCGCTTCGGGGCCGGTGACGGTCGACATGGCCGTCGTGTTCGCGCTCATTCTTCTGGCACTCGTGCTGTTCGCGACCGAGCGGCTTCCCGTCGACGTCACCGCTCTCCTAGTGATGGTCCTGTTGATCGTCCTCGAACCGTGGACGCGGATCTCCGCACGCGAGGGCATCTCCGGATTCTCCAGTCCCGCCACCATCACCGTGTTGGCGATGCTCATCCTGAGCACGGGCGTCAACCGGACGGGAATCGTCCAGTCGATCGGTCGAAAGATGTCCGACTTCGCCGGACTCGACCGCCGCAAGCAACTCGCCGCGACCATCGGCGTCACCGGGCCGATCTCGGGGGTCGTCAACAACACTCCGGTCGTGGCGATTCTGGTCCCGGTCATCACCGACCTCGCACACAACGGGAAGACGTCGCCGTCGAAACTGCTCATTCCGCTGTCGTTCGCGTCGATGCTCGGGGGACGCTGACGCTCGTCGGAACGTCGACGAACATCCTCGCGAGCGACATTGCGGCCCGGATCGGTGCGGAATCGCCCGAACTCGGCCTCCACGCGTTCGGGATGTTCGAGTTCACCAAGCTCGGCGTCGTCGTGTTCGCGGTCGGGACGCTCTATCTCATGACGATCGGCGTCCGGTTGCTCCCCGAACGCGTGCCCGCCGAGGACGACCTCGTCGAGGAGTACGATCTTCAGGAGTACCTCGCGGACGTCGTCGTGCCCGCGAATTCGCCCTTCGTCGGACAGACCGTCGAAGAAGCCTTCGAAGACGGCGAATTCGACGTCGACGTGTTACAGCTGATCCGATACGGGGAACGGTTCGACGAACCGCTCGCCCGAAAGGAGATCCACGAGAACGACACCCTCCGCGTCCGGGCGAACCGAGAGTCGCTCGAACGCATCATGGACGCGGAGGGGCTCACCTTCTCCGGCGGCCCTCGCACGGAAGACGACCTCCATCCCGGCGAGGAGGAGCCGGTCCTCGTCGAAGTCGTCATACCGTCGGGGTCGTTTCTCGTCGGGGAGACGCTCGCCAGTTCGACGTTTCGACAGCGCTACACCGCGAACGTCCTCGCGTTCCGAAGCCGCGGCGACGTGGTCCGTGAGCGATTCGAGGACATTCATATCCGAGTCGGTGACACCCTCCTCGTGCAGGCACCACCCGACAGCCTCACCCGCCTCGTCCAGAACGAGGACTTCATCGTGGCCCACGAGTTCGAGGGCACCGACTACCGGAGCGAGAAAATCCCGTTCGCCGTCGCCATCGTCGCCGGGGTCGTGGCGCTGCCGGCGCTGAACATTCTCCCCATCGTCGTCTCCGCGCTCGCGGGGGTCGTGACGATGATCCTCACCGGCGTTCTCAAGCCGAACGAACTGTATCGATCCGTCGAGTGGAACGTGATATTCCTGCTGGCGGGCGTCATTCCGCTCGGACTCGCGCTCCAGCAGACCGGGGCCGCGGAACTCCTCGGGAACGTCGTCGCGTCGACGGAGACGTTCCTTCCGGTGATCGGCGTCCTGTGGGTCTTCTACGTCGCGACGGGGCTGTTGACGAGTGTCATCAGCAACAACGCGAGCGTCGTGTTGATGATCCCCGTCGCGGCGAGTGCCGCCCAGTCGATCGGGGCGAACGCGTTCGCGTTCGTCCTCGCCGTGACGTTCGCCGCCTCGACGGCGTTCATGACGCCGGTCGGCTACCAGACGAATCTCTTCGTCTACGGACCCGGTGGATACACGTTCTCGGACTTCCTCCGGGTCGGCGCGCCCCTGCAGATGCTCCTTTCCGTCGTCACGGTGCTCGGTATCGCGTACTTCTGGGGCGTTCGCGTGTGACTGCCGGCGACCGTCGCTGAGTCCCGTTACGCCGCCCGCCGGTGGGAACTGCTGATACCTCGGAAGCGTCCGGTCGTTGTGCCGAATCGTCCACGTCGTCTGCTCAGAACGTATCTTGTGGACGAATTAACTCAGTTAGCATGGTAATTGAATATATGTCCACTGTATGTTCGGAATAGCGGGTGTAATACGGAACTCTTAACCGTACACCGAAAGTACGTTTAGTCGCAATGGCAAACGGTAAAGTTGACTTCTTCAACGACACTGGCGGTTACGGTTTCATCTCGACGGACGACTCTGACGACGACGTATTCTTCCACATGGAAGACGTCGGCGGCGAGGATCTGACGGAAGGGACGGAAATCGACTTCGACATCGAACAGGCCCCCAAGGGCCCCCGCGCGACGAACGTCGTTCGCAACTAACGTAGTTTCGCACCGTCGCCACACGGCGACACGACGTACTTTCGCTTCTCGGCAAATCGACCGGTGAGAGTCGTCGCCGTACCTGCTCTACCGTGTCCCACGCAGTTCGTCCCCCGGAAACGCGCCAGCGACACCGTCGACGATCGTCGGTCCGCAAGCCGCTCACCCGGTCGCACCTCGCGAGAGCGGTCCTGACCGCCGCCGAACCCTTATCCCCCTGGCAGCCGTTCCGTAGAGACGATGAACCCCTTTCGGAAACTCGGCCGGCAGGTCGAACGGTTCAAATCGAACGCCGAGGAGGCGGCCGGAGAACGCCCCCGGTATCAGTGTACGGAGTGCGAGGCGCGCTTCGACGAGGCACACCCGCGCTGTCCCGAGTGCGACGCCGCGAACGTCGTCTCCATCGACGACAAAGCGGAGTCGTAGTCCGTGAACCACCGTCTTCGAGAGCCTGGCGAGTCGGACGATGCCGACGTCCGCCCGGGCGCGTCGCTGGAACGACCGCCCGGAACGGTTCGGGCGGCGAATTCGCCTCGCAGGTGAGCCGTCCGAGAGTCGAGCGGATTTCCTGGCTTATTTACTGTGGGACTCGGTAGCATTGAGTGATGACCCCGCTCGAGCTCGCTCTCCGGTTGGCCGCTGGTCTCTTTCTCATCTTGACTAACGGCTTTTTCGTGGCCATCGAATTCGCACTGACCCGGGCCCGGCAGTTCACCGAATCGGAGTTCGTCGACGGCACCCCGGCGCTCGAACGGGCCTGGGAGATGACGAACGAGCTGAGATCTATCTGACGACGTGTCAGGTCGGGATCACGGCATCCAGTATCGCGGTCGGGATCGTCGCCGAACCCGCATTGGCCGCCCTGTTCGAGCCGTATTTCGCCAACACCCCGCTCGCGTCGATCGGCGCGGGCGCGGTCATCGCGTTCGGTATCATCAATCTCCTGCATCTCACCCACGGCGAGCAGACGCCGACCTACCTCGGCGTCGAGCGCTCCCGGATGGTGTGTCGGTACGGAGCCGCGCCCTCTACTGGTTCAACTGGCTGATCTCGCCGCTCATCACGGTCGGCGACTGGATCGCGAAGGGGACTCTCAAACTGTTCGGCATCGAGATGACGGGCGCGTGGCTCGAAACCGAGGAGGAGGTGCTCGAATCGCGGGCGCAGCTCCGGAATCGGCTCCATTCGCTGCTCGAAGAGGGCGAGCTTCCCGAGGAACGGCGCGACGAAGTTCTCAGCGCGCTGGACGTCGGCGAACTGCCGATCCGCGAGATCATGGTGCCCGCGGACGAACTCGTCGCGCTGTCGACGACCGTCTCCGTCGAGGAGAACTTCGAACGGATCCGAAATACGCCACACACTCGGTTTCCGCTCGTCGGGGACGACCCGACCGACTTCCACGGCATCGTCTACGCGCCCTCGATAATCGACCACTACGAGGAGCTACGGGCGGGCGATCTGTCCTTCACCGAGATCGCCGCGCCCCCGATGACGCTGGCGGCGGAGACGAGCGTCAGCGACGCGTTCGATCAGTTCCAGGCGGAAGACCAGGAGCTGCGCTCGTCTTCGAGGGCGGTGAGGTCGTGGGGCTTCTCACGGCGACCGACGCGCTCGAAGCGGTGATGGGCGAACTCGAAGACCCGCTCGACTAGTCCGGACCACCGCCGCGAATCGTCCGCCGCGTGCGCGAGCGATAACCGCTGTTGTCGCCCGCCGGCCGGTCGGATCGCTCGTCGGCGTCGACTGCACCAGGCCGTCGCCGAAGACGAGGGCCTCCGTCTACCCGGAACGTCGTCGGGCGCGGGATGCCTGTCGGTCCGAGGGCAGTGACCCGGGCGGTTCGCGCTGCCGGGAGCGGCTTCGCCGAGAGAGGCTGTGAGCCGAACTGACGGCGTTCGGCAGATCAGCACCTGGGTCACCGATTATATCCCGTCGCATCCGACCACGAGGCGGTGTGAGCGCGACCGTATTTCTCGAGACTCCGCTGGACGACGAGCACAAAATCGAGTGCGCCGAGGCGAAGATAGTCGGGGACGTCGTCTTGGCGACCCCGGACGGCGACGGGAAAGATCGGGTAATCCCGGTGTCGAACGTGACCGGCGTCACTGGCGACGAGGTCGAACAAGACGTCGAGGAGGTCGAGTTCCCGGGCGGACGGGTCACCGAACTCATCACCTACCTCTACTGAGGTCTCGGCTGCGAGGCGAAAGTCGGCCCGGACGTTCTCGACGCGCGGCTACGTCGAGGAGAACAGCGCCGCGTAGTTCGGACCGAGCTGCTCGCGGGCGCGTTCCATCTCGTCGTGCGCGACGCTGTCGAGGGCCCGGACCACGCGCTTGGCGTAGTCGCGGGCCGACGTCTCGTCGATCCCCTCCCGCTCGGCGACTCGCTCGACGAACTCGTCGCCGTCGAAGGCGGCGGAATCAGGTGATTCGCGGTCGACGAGGGCCGCGGCTTCCCGCTCGGTGAGATAGGCGGCGACGTCCTCGGCCTCGCCGAGCGTGAGTCGCTCACCCAGCGTCTCGAGGACCGACTCCGTTGCGTCCCGGGCGTCCTCCTCGGGGATGTCCGTTTCGATGGCGAGCGCACCGGAGAGCGTCACTTCCACAGCGAGTGCGTCCTCGTCGAACAGCGGACCGTACTCCTCGGGGAGCTGGCCCCGGATGCTCTCGTACTCGAACTCGTCGAGGGCGCGGTACAGCGCGAGTATCACCGCCTGCGCGCGTGCCAGAGCCACCTCGCGGTCGAACCCGGACTCCTCGCTCACTCGGTCGAGGAACGCCGGAAACTCCAGTGGGGCAGCCTCCTCCTGCTCGTCGACTAGCAAGTGCCCCGCGAACTCCGGCGGGAGCTGTGGCGCGGCGTCTTCGGCCTCGCCCCGAGCGATACATTCGCTGAGCGCTTCGAGAACGGCCGCGATCGTCCGTTGGGCGTCCTCGGACGATTCGAATCCGCCGTGCTGGCGAACGATCTCCGTGAAAACGTTGGCGTCCATCATCGTTCAGAAGCGGGGGATTGGGCTTCGATGACGTCTTCGGCGGCGTCGTACTCCTCCTGGATGACGAACAACAGGTCGTCCAGCGACAGCAGGCCGACGAGTTCCCCGTCGGCATCGACGACCGGGGCCCGCCGGACGCCCTCCTCGCTGAGAGTCTGGGCCGCCTGGAACACCGTCGCGCTTTCGAGGATCGTCTCGACGTCGCGCGTCATCAGTTCGTCGACCGTCTCGTGACCGACTTCCGGATCGTCGGCGAATCCGAGCGCGAGTTGTCGATCGGTGACGATTCGACCGGCAACGACTCCTCTTCTACCACGACGCTTCCGACGTGTTCGTCTCGCATGACTCCGGCGACGTCACTGAGTGTATCGTTTCTCGCCGCCGTCACGACGTCGGACGCGGCGATGTCTCTTGCTGTGGCCATTGGATCCACAAAAGACTGCTCCCCGAACGCGGGTTAAACGAGCACCTACATAGCGAAGGGAAACTGGTTTTATTAAATTCTCCTTCGAAAACGGGACGAATGTACGATCGGATCTTGCTGTCGACGGACGGAACCGTCGCGTCCGAGGAAGCCGAATCACACGCGATCGCGCTCGCAGAGGCCCACGACGCCGTTCTTCACGTGCTCTACGTCGTCGACGAGGACGTCGTGACTGCGTACAGCGGCGACGAGTACGTCGACGAGGCCGAAGGGCCGGAACACGGCCTCGAGGAACACGGACGGGAAACGCTCGCAGAGGTGCGTGCCGAAGCGAGCGACACCGGGGTCGAAGTCGTGGAGACGATGCGTCACGGCCGACCGGCTGAGACGATCGTTACGTACGCCGAAGAGGAGGACGTGGATCTGATCGTTCTCGGCACGAAACGACGGCCGGAAGCGTACCGGGCCCTCCTCGGAAGCGTGACCGATCGAGTCCTCCGACTGACGACGCGGCCGTCGACCGTCGTGAAAACCGACGTGAGCGAGTAGGCAGCGATCCGTCACTGGGCCTGTCACGGACGGCTAGTCCTCCACGGCCCGACACGGCCGACGTCCGCCGGGGGCCCGACCCCTTCGCGCTCGAACCGACTCGTTCGGGGCGGCCAGTCGCGTTCTCGGCCCCTCTTCGGTGTCGTCGACGACACCTAGCCGCCTCGGCAGAACTGGAATCCGCGGTTTCAGGCCAGTATGCCCGCTTCGTCAATCGTCCTCGGTGACAGTGTCCGAAGACAGATTGAGATCGCCAGAGATCCCCTCGCTCCAGTCGAGTCGCCGCTGGAAGTACAGGGCAACGTTGACCAACGCGAGCAGCACTGGCACTTCGATCAGCGGGCCAACGACCGTCGTGAACGCGACGCCGGAGCCGACACCGAACACCGCGACTGCGACGGCAATTGCCAGTTCGAAGTTGTTCGATGCGGCAGTGAACCCGATAGCCGTCGTCGTCGAGTAGTCCGCACCGATCCCTCTCCCCATACCGAAGCTCACCAGGAACATCACCACGAAGTAAATCGTCAGCGGCACGGCGATCACGAGGACACTCTCCGGCGACGCGACGATATTCTCGCCCTGCGTTGCGAACATCACAATCACGGTGAACAGCAGTGCGACGAGCGTCAGTGGATCGATTTTCGGGACGAGTACGTCGTCGTACCACTCTTCGCTCTTCGCAGGATTCCGACGTAGCGGGTCAGGAATCCGCCGACGAACGGGATTCCGAGGAAGATAACAATCGCCTGGAACACTTGCATCGGCGTGATGTCGAACGTCTCGATCCCGGCGACGAGCGTCTCCATGCCGAGCAGTGGCGGGAGGACGAGTCCGAAAAACCAGACGTACACCCCGTAGGTGAGTATCTGGAAGAGACTGTTGAACGCGACCAATCCAGTGACGTATTCGGTCGAGCCCTCGGCCAACTCGTTCCAGACGAGTACCATCGCGATACAGCGGGCCATCCCGATGAAGACCAGACCGAGGAAGTACTCGGGACGAGCAGGCAGTCCGGGAACGAGACCGCTGAAGAAGACGACGGCCAGTCCGAACATCAGCGTCGGTCCGATGAGCCAGTTCTGGACGAGGCTCAGTCCGAGGACGCGCCAGTTGCTAAACACGGTCGGGAGCCGCGAGTAATCCGCCTTCGCTAGCGGCGGATACATCATCAGAATCAATCCGATTTCGACGAGGTAGAGATTCTGAATCGGCTGTGTCACCGACGGGGCGACGAATCCGAGTCCGACACCGACGGCCATCGCACCGAAGATCCAGACGGTGAGATACTTGTCGAGGAAATCCATCGACCGCGGATCTCCGCAACTCTCGCAGTCACAGTTCGGTCCGTGTTCGTGGATATCGACGTTACTCATCGGTAATCACTCCGGTTTCCGCCCGGTAATGCTCGCAGAGACGAGGAATTCGCTCACGTCGTATTCGTCGTCCCATTCGCGGATGAACCGGTCGCTGTCGTCTTTCGGGGAAATTTCGACTTGCTCGAATCCGGCGTCAGTGAGCATCTCTCGGAGTCGGTCGATGGTCGCTGCGCCCGCGACGCAGGAGACGACAGAGTCCGGGTCGGCACGGACGCCCTCTGGGACATCGGCGGTCATGACGAGATCCGAGATAGCGAGTCGCCCACCCGACCGGAGTACACGGAACGCCTCCCGGAAGACCTGTGGCTTGTTCGGGGAGAGATTCACCACGCAGTTCGAGATGACGACGTCGGTGCTGTCGTCGCCGACTGGCAGATGCTCGATCTCACCCAGCCGAAATTCGACGTTCTCACTCTCGTTCTCGTCGGCGTTCGCGCGGGCTTTCTCGACCATTTCCGGCGTCATATCGACCCCGATCACCTGGCCTGCTTCACCTACTCCCTGGGCTGCGAGGAAGCAGTCGAAGCCGGCCCCGGACCCGAGATCCAAGACAGTTTCGCCGTTAGATATCGATGCGAGCGCCTGTGGGTTGCCGCAGCCGAGACCGAGATTTGCCTCGCCTTCGACGCTCTCGACGTCAGCGGTCGAGTAGCCGAGTTGCGCTGCCGTCTCGGCGGTTCCTTCTGTAGCAGAAGCACCGTCTGTGCAACACTCGTCCGAGGAACTGCGACTACTTTCCGCCTCGGTTTCCGTCGCGATCCGGGCGTACCGTTCACGAACGACGCGCCGTTGCGTCGCCGGATCGAGCGGACCGTCGGTCTCCGTCGGTTCGGAGTCAGACACGCTGGGCCACCTCTTCTTCGATCTCGTCGAAGAGTTCACGAACTCGCTGTCGGATCTCCTCCCGGATTTCGCGTACCTCGCCGAGATCCTTTCCATCGGGATCATCGAGTGCCCAATCTCGAACGTCGACCGCCGTGTCGTCAGCGTCGAAGTCGAGCGTCGAGCAGCCCATTGTCGCCACGTAATCACAGGATTCGAGTTCCGACGTCGTGATCTCACGTGGTGTCCGGTCAGAAAGGTCGAACCCCACTTCCTCCATTACTTCGACGACGATCTCGTGGACGTGATCTGCCGGGTGCGTTCCGCCAGTGAGGATTTCGACCTCGTTCTCGAGTCCTCGGTCTCGCCGTTCTTGTTCGGCGAAGGCGGTCGCCGTCTGGCTTCGTCCCGCGTTTTGGACGCATATGAACGCCACTCGAACAGGAGCGTGACTCATCGAGATCGCTCCCTGGTCTCGTCGAGTGCACCGAGGAGAGCAACTGCCCGCTCGGTTGCTTCGTAATATCGCCAAGTGCCATCCTTGCGGCGCGAGACGAGACCGGTATCGTACAGATCGGAGAGCGCGTGGCTTACCGCGCTATCGCTGACGTCGACGACGGGCGTGATTTCACACACGCACAACTCGCGCTCGGCAACGGCCAGGAGTCGAACGATCGTGTAGCGAGTGTCGTTACTGAGAGCTTTGAGTGCCGCCTGATCCCGAGCGGTATCCGGTGGGAAATCCGTAACGTGACGTTCGAGCGTTTCGACCCGTGTTTCGATATCGGCGGCGCAGCACTCGCCTTCCTGATCGGTGATCAACCGCTCGAGTCGTTCTGACTGTCGGCTCATAGATGATTATCTGAACAGCCTATCAGATAACTATTGCGGATTACACGACTTATCTCTCATGCGTATGCTTCGAACTCCTCGCCGAATACAGCGAAATATCCCGCTCCTGAAGGCCAACGACGGTAGCGAGCGTGAACGCCAGTGACGGGTTCTGTCCGTACAGCCAACCGCCAACGGCGGCACTGGGAACGACGATGGTGTTCCGGAGGAGATAGTACGTCCCGGTAACACGTCCACCGGTGTTTTCCTGTGCCGGACCGACGATCATCGCCTTGTGTGCTGGGAGGCCGGCGAACCGCAGGCCAGAGTACGCGAACAACGCGACCAAGACCCACTGGCTTGCGGGGGCGTTGATCAACAGAATCGGGAACGTCGCATAGACGAAGAAGCCGAGCCCGACGACCGGCTTCAATCCGGTATACTCCGCGAGCTTCGAGATGGGTGCCTTCGTGAGAATTGCGATCACCATCTCGATGCCGAGCAGCACACCGAAGAACGCGTCCGGTCGGAGAGTTATCCCGAACCCTTGGAAACCGACGCTGAGGAAGTCGGTAACGACGATGACGAAGAAGACGTAGACCATCCCGTTCGCGAACCGAACGAGGGTATCCGCGACGAGCAGTGGCCGGAGCGTTTCTGGCATCTCTCCGAGGTCACGTCGGATCTGGTCAAGCCCCTCGAAGGAGTCACCAATCGCATCTTCGCTCGCATCGTAGAGGACGTGTTGGGCGACGGTGGCAACGATACCGAACGCGATCCCGAGTAACAGGATTCGCTGGAAGCCCCCGACGAACGTGGCCGAAATAGCGAGCAGACCCGCGGCGAGTAGCGGACCGATGAGGAAGCCGATCCGGCGGAAAATCTCGGTCGAAGCGAACCCCATCGCCAACTTCTCCGGCGGGACGCTCTGCTTGACGATGGCAAACGTCGCTCCGAGCCCGAACGATTTCCAGGCCTGTGCGAGGAACAACCCGATGAAGATCCACGACCACGCGGGGACCGTTGCGCTTCCGACCGTTATCGGGCCGAGTTCGGGTGCGAGCCACCAGAGCGCGAATCCGACTGTCGTCACCACTGCGAATCCGGTAAGCGCGATGCGCGAGCCTACGCGGTCTGAGAGCGCGCCACCGGGATACGGATACACCGCGCTGACGAGATTACTGACGCTGCCGTACAGTCCGATAGCGCCCGCTCCAGCCCCCAGAACGCGCATGTACTCGGGAACGTAGCGACTCGTCATCTGGAAGCTAAGACTGAACGCCAGCATCGCCAGTGAGAGCACGAGGACGTCGCGTTCAAGGGCGAAGAACTGGCGGAACGAGTCGAACAGGTCGTACGAATCCGTTTCGTGTTCGGTTGCCATGGGTTGTTACGGGGTGAAGAAGACGCCGGCACCGTGGATGCCGTCGACGTTGACCAATACGACTTCCTTGCCGGAGAACGTCCGTTCTCCACTAATCAATCGAGCACGTCCGGTGGCTCCCGGTCACCCGTCCCGTTGTCGGATGGGTCGACTCCCGCTCTCGAAGTTCCTCGTCGGTGGTTCGCTCCATCTCTGGTCGAACCGGCCATGCTATCTACGAGTAACGAGAGGCGTCGAATAAGCGTTTGGCCGACAGACCATCGGACCATATCTATTCGAACCACCAACGTTTACCGCCCGTTAAAGAGCCTGTATCCCCGCTAACGCGATATTCGAAATGGGCGCCTAACACTACCGGGCGAGAATCCACCAGTAGCTCGGTGAAACTGAGAACACTCCGTAATAGCAGAAAATCGAGTAATTCACTCAGCAGCCGGGTAATTCAGGGGGTTACTCGTCTTCGAGGGCGTCGTAGATATCGCGATGTTCGTCCCGGTCGGCCTTGGCAACACGGAGTACGAGTTCGTGCCGAATGTCCTCCATCACGTCGTCGAGTGGAGTGCTTTCGCCCTGTTGCTCTTCGGTCGCCATGAGTGTGCCTTGTCCGCGGGCGTGGTTAATCGTTCGGGTCCGACGGCTCGTCCGTCAGTTGTTCGAGTCCGTGCCGAACGAGTTCGTCTCGCCATCGTTCGATTTCTTCGGCAAGGTCTATCTCCTCGGAATTCGCTCGTAGGTAGTCGATAATTCGTTCTTCGCTCACCGTCGTTTCGTCCGTGCCGAATCGTTTCAGAACGTCTATAATATCGTCGTCGTAATCGAATCGATAGCCGTTGAGGAGATAGAACACGACGACCGTGTTGAGTGCCGTCCGCTTGTTTCCGTCCACGAACGGATGATTGGCAACGAGCAGCCGAAGCAGGTGAAACGCCTTCTCGTCAATCGTTTCGGGAACCGCTCCGAAACTCCCCTCTTCGATATATTGGAGGGCAAACTCCACGTCACCTCGATTCTGGACGCCAGGGCTGGTATCCGAGTACTCCGAGACGATGTCGTCGTGGATATCGAGGATATCCTCGACTGACGGATACCAGAGCGGATCACTCATTCGTATGTGCCCACCGAAGCCGAGAAGATGTAGCTTTTCACGAGGCGGTTGGCTCGGCTCTCGCTGGTACTCAGTTCCAAAATGTACGCCTGGAACACTACCGGCCGAGTTTCTACCAGTAAGCCCGGTGGAAGTATCACAGTCCAACGTCCGGCGACCGAGCGGTTCGGAGAGCCCGGTAGGTCGCCGGTTCACTCGCGCGAACGGACGTGAGCGCGAGGCCGACGAGCGACTAAGCGCCGAAGGCGCGCTGGAGCGAGGAGTGCTGGTCGAGCTTTTGCAAGCGAGCGTAGCGAGCGCTGCAAAAGCTCGTAGTGTACGCCCGGAACACTACCGGGCGAGTTTCTACTAGTGAACACGCATATGAAGTACGGCAGTACATTCATTACATCAGCACTCCAATCTCACAGTATGCCCGTGAGCATCGACGAGTTCGAATCGGGGGATTTGCCGGAGGGGCCGAGCGTGCCCGAGCAGGTGATTACACACCTCCACACGCACCGGGACGCGGCGTTCACCCGGTCGGAGATAGCTACAGCCATCGGCGAGGACCCGAACACGGTCGGCACCGCGCTCACGCGATTGAAAGAGCGTGACCTCGTCCGCCATCGAGGGCAGTACTGGGCAATTACGGAGGACGAACAGCGGGTCGCCGCAGCGTACGATCTGCACGACGTGAGCGAACAGCTCGACGAAGCCGACGGCGGAATCGAGTCGGAGCACTGGGACGCTGTCGCACCCGACCAGCCGCATCCGAGCGAACAGGATTCGAGCGAGGACGAGTAATCGATGGAGCCGGAACGCGGCGATGTCGTCAGGAGTACCGATCCGTTCAAACTCGGCACTGATCGCCAGCGACCGTGGCTCGTCGTGAACAACAGTTCCCACCCGTTCGCCGACGAGCAACACGTCGCGGTCGCTATCTCGACGAAGGAATACGACGACTCGCTTCGTCTCGGGGAGGACGTCTGGGAAACGGGCGGGGTTCCACGAGAGTCGTTCGTTTCGCCGTGGGCGATCCACTCGCCCCGGAGCGAAGACCTCGTCGCGTGGCAGGGCCGAGTCACTGACGACTTCGTGGATCGCGTCGTAGACTCACTGGAGACGTATCTGCGGTAGTTCGAAAGTGTACGCCCGGAACACTACCGGGCGAAGATCTACTAGTAGGCTCAGTGGATGTGAAATCGAGTGAGTGGTCTCTGCTCAGTATAGTCTAACTTAATCTCGAATTACTAGCACGGTATTTAGTTTCGGGTCAAATTATCTGATCAATCGTATTTAATCATACAATAGACCGTGTTAAATGTTAGCACAATATTTTTCCCAACGTTCGGACAATCATTGGTAATGGGCGAGTCTATACACATTCTTCACGTTGATGATGATCTGAGTTTCGCCGATACAGCAGCAAGACTTCTCGAACGTGAAGATGACCGATTCATCGTCGAAACGGTGACTGATCCCGGTGAAGGGATGGATATACTCTCCACCAGCGAATTCGACTGCATCGTCTCCGACTACGAGATGCCTCAGACAGACGGTATTGAATTCCTCAAAGCCGTCCGCGAGGACCATCCCGAGTTGCCGTTCATTCTATTCACCGGCAAAGGATCCGAGGATGTCGCCAGCGACGCACTCTCTGCCGGTGCAACCGATTATCTTCAAAAGGGAAGCGGAACCGACCGGTACGAACTGCTTGCAAACCGGATTCAGAATAGTGTCGAACAGTATCACAACAAGCAACGCCGGGCGGTGCTCGAACGGATCCGCAGAATCGTTAATGATGTGAATCAGGCGCTTATCCGAGCGTCATCCCACCAGCAAATCGAAACCCAGGTCTGTGACATACTTGCCGACGCCGATCCGTATCGATTCGCGGTAGTTGCCGATGTCGATGAAGAAACGAAGCAAATTCAACCATCTACGTGGGCTGGCAAGGGCGAAGAGTTTCTTGACAGGTTCGAGATGTCCGTCGCAGAGGATGCACCGGGGCGAAAGGCTCCCGGCGGCCGTGCGTTCCACAAGCGAGAAATCGCTATCGCTCAGGACATCCAGTCGGATCCCACGTATGAGCACTGGCGAAGTCTTGCGTTAGAACACGGGTTTCAATCGCTCGCTGTCGTCCCACTGGACTACGACACTGAATTCTACGGGCTTCTGGCTGTCCTCGCCGACCGTCCGAATGCATTTGAAGAGTCCGAGCAAGAAGCGCTTGAAGAACTCGGTGACGATATTGCCCACGCCTTGGCGTCGCTGAATGTCCGAAATGAACTCGAACGCTATCAGGAGTACACGGAGCGTATGCTTGATGCCATCGATGACTTGTTTTTTGTCCACGATACCGAAGGCAACCTGCAACGGTGGAATAACGCCTTCACCGAGGTCACGGGCTATTCGGACGAGGAAATTGCGTCGATGAAGGGCATAGATTTCGTCCCCGAGGAGCACCGCGAGCGAACAGCAGCAGCGATCGAACGAGTCTTCGAGACGGGACATACGCGACTCGAAGCCTCTCTCTTGACGAAAAGTGGGGAAACTATCCCCTACGAGTATGCGGCAGATCGGGTTGAACATCCCGACGGCGAGCCGCGTCTCGTCGGTGTCGGGCGGGACATCAGCAAGCGCAGAAAGCGTGAACAGGAGTTGAGGGAGAGTGAACGTCGCTACCGCACTCTCGCGGAAAACTTCCCGAACGGCGGCGTCTTTCTACTTGATGAGGATCTTCGTTACCAGCTCGTCTCTGGCGCTGGATTCGATGCGATTGAAACGTCGCCTGACGATCTGACCGGCAATACCGTTGCTGAGGTTGATCCGTATTCGGACGAGATCGTTGAACTCTTGGAAACCACGTTTACACGGGCGCTGGAAGGCGAAACGACAACGACTGAACTGACGTACGTAGAACACATATACGATCTTCGGGCTGTGCCTGTGCGCGATCACGAGGGAGCCGTCACGCAGGTATTAGCAATCACACAGGATATGACTGAGCGTAAAGAGCAGAAACGTGAACTCAAACGCCAGAACGACCGACTCCAAGAGTTTGCCAGTATTGTCAGCCACGACCTTCGGAATCCGTTGAACGTTGTAGGGGGCGGCTCGAACTGGCTCACGAAGATTGTGACAGTGAGCATCTTGAGTATGCGGCGTCCGCTCTTGATCGGAGTCTCACGCTGATTGAAGACCTCTTGACGCTCGCCCGTGAAGGCGTCCACGTAGGGGAATTCGAGTCGGTTGACCTCGGGAAACTTATCAAGAACTGCTGGCAGACTGTCCCGACTGCCGAGGCAACGCTGGTCACTGATACCGATCGGGAGATTCAGGCCGATAGTAGTCGTCTGGAGCAATTGGTGGAGAATCTGATTCGGAACGCAGTCGAACACGGCGGAAATGATGTCACGATCACGATCGGTGATATTGATGATGGATTTTATGTTGCCGATGATGGACCAGGCATTCCCGAGGATGAGCGTGAGCAGGTGTTTGAATCCGGCTACTCGACAGCAAAAGAGGGATCAGGCTTCGGGCTCTCAATCGTGAAGGAGATCGTTGACGCACATAGGTGGAATATCCGCGTGGTCGAGAGCGAGACCGGCGGTGCACGGTTTGAGATTACCGATGTGACATTTACTGCTGAGTAGCTGATTGCATCGAGAAAGAGATGAGTGACGGAATCTCAGTAATTGTGGGATGATCTGTGGCTTGCTTAGTTTGCAGTTCTACCGGATGAGTAGTTCAACACGAACCACGTGAAATAAACGAGACTATGGGAGTGTAACGAACTACAGCCTACAGTCGGATTACAAGGAATCTTTGACGGGGGTAGCGAAAACCCCCATCGAATCCTATCTGTTTGGCCATACTGGCAGGTTTAGACCGTTGTAATTCATATTATTTTCAAATTATCTGAGTGGCATATCAAAATTATACGCCCGGAACACTAACGACCGGCCTCATCCCGAGGCGGCGTGCCGCGTCGGCCGGGAAACCCTCGTGCCGGGCGGCCGTCGAACGCGTGGGACGGCACCACTGTCGCGTGCCCGGGTTCGCCGCGCTGTCATCGCTCCCCGGTGGGGAGTACTCGGGCGGGGACTAAAGGCACGCAGTGGGTTTAGGACGGCGAGTGACTAACGGCTTGCGGAACCCGTTCCGTCGACGTTTCACGGGCGTCGGCGTCGCGGCCGTCGACGGCGGACGCCTCAGTACACGTATTCGTCGTCCCGGATCTGGACGCATCGACTGCCGCGGAGGCCGAACTTCCGCCACTTGTAGCCGGCCAGAAGCTTCATCGCGTCCCACCCGGCCGCCAGCGTCCGGTCGAACATCTCGTAGCCCTCGCGTCCCGCGAGCATCTTCCGGGCGGTCCGGAACGCCCGGTCCCAGTCGTCCGGGCCGTAGTCGCGGACCATGTCGGCCATGGCGACGTTGCGCCGGACCTCGTTACCGATGGCGTCTTTCCACGCGTCGTTGTACCGGGAGAGGTCGCCCGCGGCCGCGAGTTCGCCGGCGATGCGCCCGGTCCGGATGGCGACGTGGTCGCCGCCTTCGTGGAACGCCGACGTCGCCCCCATCGCGCCGCCGGCGACGGCGACACCGGCGTCGACGGGCGAATCGACGGGGCGCGTCGAGGAGATGGCGTACGTCTCCGTCCCGCCGCGCTTGCCCCGGTCCTCGACGAGCGGGAAGTCGTCGGGCACGTCGTACTCGTCGCCGTACTCCTGTTCGAGGAGGCGGCGGACGTACTCGCGGCCCTGCGGGATGCGGTCGTCCTCCGAACGGAGGAGGCGGTATTTCTCTCGGTCATCGACCGTCGAGAGGTCGACGCCGATCGGCATCGTCAGGCCGATGCGGGCGACGTCGCCGTCGTTCGGGAAGATCCACGGGTAGGCGGTGTGGCCCGGGATGTACCCCCACCAGAAGCGGATGGCTCCCCGCACGTCTTCGGCGACGGCCGGCGGGAGGCGTCGGTGTTCCTGATAGGCGATGTGGTTGACCTCCGTCGAGTCGAGGCGGTCGGTCACGTCGAAGGGGAGGTAGCGATCGAGGACGCGGTTCGTGACGGTCCGCTGGGGGCCGTCGGCGAGGACGAGGAAGTCGGCCGCGAGTTCGTCCCCGTTGGCGAGGCTGAGGACGTGCCGCGGCGACTCGTCGAGATCCGTCTCGACGCCTTTGACCGACGTGCCGACGCGATACGCCGCGCCCGCGTCCTCGGCGCGCTCGCGAAGCCAGTCGTCGAACTTCGCGCGGTGGAAGGTGAATCCGAATCCGTCGTAGGAGGCGTCGATACCGGTGTCGTGGAGCATACACGACTCGTGCGGGCCGACGAACTCCGCCCGGTCGAGTTCGTGTAACACCACGTCGTCGGGCATCTCGTCGGGGTGGATGCCCATGATGTCGACCCAGTAGTCGAGGATGCCCGCCGCGTCGGTGGAGTCGGGCCCGAGGCCCTCGCGGTCGGCCCGCGGGACGCCTTTCTCGAAGACGACAGCGGACGCTCCGTTCGCGGCGGCGGCGTGTGCCGCTGAGGACCCCGCCGGCCCGCCGCCGACGACGGCGACGTCGACGTGCTCGGTCATCGCGTCGCCCCCGTCGACCCTCGGTCGACCGACTGTGCCGGACCGCGGCCGGGAGCGACCCCGCGTGTCTCGGCTACGAGGCGCTGTTGGGCCTGCGACCACGTCGACGGTGCTGCGTTCGGCTCCATCGTTGCTTCTGTAACAGGGGACTACGGTGAAACGTTTACTGTTCGACGCGCAGCGACTCGGACGACTCGGCCGTACCATCTGGGCGACTCGACCGTCCCACTTGGGCGACTCGGCCATCTCATTCGAAGCCGTCGGATGGGGTCCTCCCGACCTGCGATGACGAACACTGATATGTGACGGCGAAGACCCGTACCCCATGAGCGATCCCGACATCGCGGTCCTGCGACAGAAGATTCACGGAATGCCGGCAGCGGACTACGCCGACGAGATCCGGCCCCGTCTCCCGGACCACGAGGTGGCCGTGGCGACGACGCCGGAGGAGGAGCGCGAGCTACTCCGGACGGTGCGCGTGGCGACGGGTATCACCTTCCCCACCGAACTGCTCCCCGAGGCGTCGAATCTCGAACTGTTCGCGTGTGCGTACGCGGGAACGAGCCACCTCGACGTCGACGAGTTCGCGGCCCACGACGTCGCCGTGACCAGCGCGTCGGGCGTTCACGGGCCGAACATCGCCGAATACGCCGTCGGCGCGATGGTCTACTTCACCCGCGGTTTCGGACAGGCGCGCGAACAGCAGGAGCAGCGCCGCTGGCAGTCCTATCCCGGCGACGAACTCATGGGGAGCACCGTCACCGTCGTCGGCCTCGGGGCCATCGGCGAGACGCTGGTCGACCGCCTCGATCCGTTCGGCGTCGAGACGCTCGGCGTCCGCTACTCGCCCGAGAAGGGCGGTCCTACCGACGAGGTGTTCGGCTTCGACGAGATTCACGAAGCGCTGGCGCGAACCGACTATCTGGTCCTCGCCTGTCCGCTGACCGAGACGACGCGCGGCCTCCTCGGCGACGACGAGTTCCGGACGCTCCCCGCGGAGTCGCTCCTGATCAACGTCGCGCGCGGCCCCGTCGTCGACACCGACGCACTGCTGGGCGCGTTGCGGTCGAACGACGTGCGCGGTGCCGTCCTCGACGTGACTGATCCCGAGCCCCTCCCCGAGAACCATCCGCTCTGGGGGTTCGACGACGTCCTCATCACGCCACACAACGCGGGTCACACGCCGAAATACTACGACCGACTGGCGGACATCCTCGCGGAGAACGTCGAACGCGCGGCGGAGACCGGAGCGTTCGAGGAGCTGGAAAATCAGGTCGTGTGAGGGACGCGACCGGTCAGGCTTCGGGTTCCGCGATCGTGTTCCGGAGGGTGCCGACGCCCTCGTAGTGGATTTCGACGTCGTCGCCGGGTTCGACGAGGCCCGGGTTGGCGGGGCTGCCGAAGGCGACGACGTCGCCCGGGCGGAAGGTGAATCGCTCGGAGAGATAGGAGACGATCTCGTACGGGCCGAACAGCATCAGTTCGGTGTTGGCCTCCTGTCGCCGCTCGCCGGCGACGTCGGTGTGCATGTCGATGGCCGTCGGATCGAGGTCGGTCTCGATCCACGGCCCGAGCGGGCCCGAGGCGTCCCAGGCCTTGCGCGCGGTTCGTCCCTGCTGGTCGAGGGCGTCCATGTCGTTCATGATGGTGAACCCGAGGAGGGCGTCGGGGACCTCGTCGGGGTCGAGACGGTGACACCGCTCGCCGACGACGGCCGCGAGTTCGCCCGCGTAGGTGACCTCCTCGGAGAAGGTGGGATACGGGACGTCGTCCCCGGGACCGACGACCGACGCCGGCGGCTTGATGAAAAAGTCCGGTTCGTCGGGCGTCTCGTACTCCATCTGTTCGAGGGTCTCGGCGTAGTTGCGGCCGACGCAGTACAGCGACGACGGCTCACAGGGCGCGACGAGTTCGGCGTCTTCGCCGACGACGTACTCGCCGTCGTCCGTCGAGACGACGCCGTCCTCGTACTCTCCGGAGACGACACCCGCGTCGGTTTCGATGCGTGCGAGTCGCATGGGCGGTGCTCGCTTTCGACCCCTAAACCGGTTGTGAATCCCGGCGACGCTCGCGGCCGAGGTAGCTTTATGCAGCCGGGAGCGCACGGGACGTCAGGACGATGACAGACGACGTCGAACTCCGGCGGACGCAGCTGGCGACGCCCGCCCCCGACCGCCAGTACGTAGAGAGCGCCGCGAACTCGGCCGCCGACGAGGTGTTTCTCGACCTGGAGGACGCCGTCGCACCGACCGAGAGGGCCGACGCCCGCGAGTCGCTTATCGCGGCCGCGCGCGACCTCGACTGGGACGACACGATTCTCTCCTATCGCATCAACGGGATCGACACCCGGTGGTGGTACGACGACGTCATCGACGTCGTCTCCGCGGCCGGCGAGTACATCGACGACGTCGTCGTTCCGAAGGTGACCTGCGCGAGCGACGTCCACACCGTCGAGGACCTCCTCGAACAGGTGGAGGTCAACGTCGGTCTCGACGTCGGTGCCATCGGCCTCGAACCCCAGGTCGAGGACGGCGAAGGGATGCACAACGTCCACGAGATCGCACACGCCTCGGACCGCCTCAGCGCCCTCCTCTTTGGCCCCGGCGACTACTCGGCCGCGATGGGGACGCCCGGACTCGACATCGGCCAGTTCCCCGACTATCCGGGCCACTACTGGCACCACGCGCTCGCTCAGTGCAACACCGCCGCCAAGAGCGCCGACCTGCCTCTCATCGACGGTCCGTACGGGGACGTCGACGACCTCGACGGCTTCCGCGAGTCGGCCGAACGCGCCCACATGCTCGGCTGTGACGGCAAAGGCGTCGTCCACCCGAACCAGATCGCGGTGGGGAACGAGGTGTTCTCCCCGATCCCGAGGTGGTCGAACGCGCGAAGCGGCTCGTCGACGCCTACGCCGAGGCGAGAGCGGACGGCAAGGGCGCGGTGAAAGTCGACGGACAGCTCGTCGACGAGGCCACGGACCGGATGGCGCGCGACGTCGTCGCCAAGGCGCGGGCGGCGGGGATCCTCTAAGCGGTGGAGCGATCTCGCGGGGTCCGTCCGACTACTCCAGCGGCTGGACGAGTTCGACCACGTGGCCGTCCGGGTCGCGGACGAACGCCGTTCGCGCGCCCGCAGCGGGCTGGTCGGCGGGCTTGCTCTCGACGCCGTAGTGGTCGATCTCCTCGAACACCGCGTCGACGTCGTCGACGCCGATGGCGAGGTGGTCCCACGCGGTCCCCTCCTCGAACTCCGTCTCCCCTTCCGTCTCCGACAACTGGAGTTCGACCCCGTTCTCGTCGGCGACGTAGCGGTTGACGGTCTCTCCGTCCGGCGTCTCGAACGACCACGACTCCTCGAAGCCGAACTGTTCGTAGAAGGCGATCGACTCGTCGGCGTCCGCGACGTTCAGACAGACGTGGATGAGTTCCATTGCACACCCGTCTCGCTCCGACGAGTGCATAAAGGCGCGGGTTCTCCCGCTCCGTTAATTCGGATCCGAAACGGTCGGGAAAAACCGCGTATTCCTCACGATCGTTCGACGGGATTCGGACAGGAGAGGCAGTATCTTACCGAAAAATGGGCGTATTTCTCCGACGACGGGCTGATAGTTCGTAGCACTTAACACCGCAAGGTACGTCCACCACTCACATGGCCGTCGAGGATCAGTTCTACGATCCGCAAGACTTGGAAACCTCCGTCGACGCTCTGGGACACGACCACCCGGACGTCGAAGAGTACCGTGACCTTGCTGCGGACCTACGAGAGAGCGTCGTTGGCGACGTCGCCTTCGACGAGTACGCACAGGTATTGTACGCGACCGACGGGAGCATCTACAGCGCCCGTCCCGCGGGCGTCGTCTTCCCGACGGACGTCGACGACGTGAAAGCCGCCGTGAACGTCGCCACCGACCACGAGGTTCCGATCCTCCCCGGGGCGCTGGCTCGTCGCTCGGCGGCCAGACGGTGGGTCCGGGCTGTGTCGTCCTGGACTTCACCCGGCACATGGACGACATCCTCGACGTCGACCCCGACGGGAAACGGGCGACGATCCAACCGGGCGTCGTACAGGACCACCTCGACGCCGAACTCGACGACTACGGGCTGAAGTTCGCGCCCGATCCGGCGTCGTCCAACCGGGCGACCGTCGGCGGCGGCATCGGGAACAACTCCACCGGCGCACACTCGGTGCGCTACGGCATCACCGACGCCTACACCGAGGAACTGGAGGTCGTCCTCGCCGACGGTTCCCAGATACGCACCCGCGAAGTCGTCCTCGATAGCGACGAGTGGGACGACATCGTGAGCGAGGACACCCTCGAAGCGGACGTCTACGAGACGGTGCGCGGCCTCGTCGAGGAACACGAGGACGAGATCGAGGAGCGCTACCCCGAACTGAAGCGGAGCGTCTCGGGCTACAACCTCCAGAAAGTCATCTACGAGAACGACCAGGGGAAGAAGTCATCAACCTCTCGAAACTGTTCGTCGGTTCGGAGGGGACGCTCGGCGTCATCGTCGAGGCCGAGGTTTCGCTCGTGACCAAACCCGAGGAGACGGCGCTGGTGCTCTACTGCTTCGAGAACCTCGTCGACGCGATGGAGGCCGTCCCGCAGGCCCTCCAGTTCGACGTGAGCATCGTCGAACTGATGGACGACGAGGTGTTCCGTCTGGCGGCCGACTCCACGGAGTTCGCCCAGTACGCCGAACCCATCCCCGAGGGGACGGCGGCGGCGCTGATGCTGGAGTACGACTCCGAACTCGTCGACGACTTCGAGGCGGCCATCGCCGAGACGAACGACTACTTCGTCGAGAACGGCGAGGCCTTCGACGCGCTGGAGGCCTACTCCGAGAAGGACCAGAAGGACATGTGGAAGCTCCGCAAGGCGGCGATTCCGCTCCTGATGGGGCTGCAGGGCGACCCCAAGCCCTACCCGTTCATCGAGGACGCAACGGTGCCGCCCGAGGAGCTGGCGGAGTACGTCATGGAGTTCGAGGAAGTCCTCGAAAACCACGGCACGTCGGCCGCGTACTTCGCTCACGCCGGTAGCGGGACGCTCCACATCCGCCCCATCCTCAACCTCAAAGAGGAGGAGGGCATCGAGACGATGCACTCCATCACGGAGGACGTGACCGACCTCGTCCTCAAACACCACGGGTCGTTCTCGGGCGAACACGGCGACGGGATGGCGCGCACGGAGTTCAACCCCAAGATGTACGGGGACGAACTCTGGGAGGCGTTCAAGGAACTGAAGACGGCGTTCGACCCCGAGTGGCTCATGCATCCGGGCAACGTCGTCTACCGCGACGGCCCCGAGGACGTCGGCCCGGACAACGAACGCGGCGTCGGCGCGGACATGCGCGAGAACCTCCGCTACGGCGCGGACTACTCCTCGGTCGAACCGCAGACGGCGCTCGACTTCGAAGACGAGGGCGGCTTCTCCCATCTGGTCGAGCTCTGTAACGGCTGTGGGACCTGCCGACAGACCGAATCCGAAGTCATGTGCCCGACCTACCGCGCCTCGAAAGAGGAGATCCAGGCCACGCGCGGCCGCGGGAACATGCTCCGGGCGGCCATCAGCGGGGAACTCCCCGAAGACGAAATCTACTCCGACCGCTTCCAGGAGGAGGTTCTCGACCTCTGTGTCGGCTGTAAGGGGTGTAAGAGCGACTGTCCGACCGGCGTCGACATGGCGAAACTCAAGACGGAGGTGAAACACCAGTACCACCAGGAGGAGGGCGTTTCCCTCCGCGAACGCATCTTCGCTAACATCGACACGCTCTCGAAACTCGGGAGCGCCCTCGCGCCCGTCGCCAACGTCGGGCCCAAGCTCCCGGGTGCGCGCAAGGTGATGCGGAAAGTCGCCGGCATCGCGCCCGACCGAAAGCTCCCGAAATTCACCAGCGAGTCGCTGGTCGACTGGTTCGACGCGCGCGGTGGCTGTCAGGTCGCACCCTCGAACGCCAACGACCAGGTGCTCCTGTTCCCCGACACCTTCACGAACTACATGTATCCCGAAGCGGGGAAGGCGGCCGTCGAGGTCCTCGAAGCGGCGAACGTCTACGTCCGGATCCCGGAGAACCTCGCTCCGAGTGGTCGGGCGGCGTTCTCCAGCGGGATGCTCGACGTCACGCGCGAACGCGCCGAGGCGAACGTCCGCGAACTGCGGCCCCTCGTCGACGAGGGCTGGTCCGTGGTGTTCGTCGAGCCGTCCGACGCCGTGATGTTCCAGGACGAGTATCTCGACTTGCTCTCGGGCGACGCCGTCGAAGCCGTCGCCGGGAACGCCTACGGCGTCCTGGAGTACTTCGACACCTTCGGCGTGGACGACCAGCTCGACTTCGACAATCCCCACGAGACGCTGACGTACCACGGCCACTGCAACCAGAAGGCGACGAACAAGGACCACCACGCCGTCGGCGTCCTCAAACGCGCCGGTTACGACGTCGACGCCCTCGATTCGAGCTGCTGTGGGATGGCCGGGTCGTTCGGCTACCACGACGAACATTACGAACTCTCGAAGGCCATCGGCCGCATCGTTTACCGGCAGGCCGAACAGAGTCCGGGCGACGTCGTCACCGCGCCCGGCGGTTCCTGCCGGTCTCAGTTCGGCGACCGCGAGGGCCACGACAACCCGCCCCACCCGATAGAGAAACTCCGCGAAGCGCTGGCGTAAGCACCTACACTTTTTAGCCGTCCGGTCTCTCCTGACACATGAGCGATTTCGCCATCGCCGTCGACGACGTGGAACTGCCGGCGACGTGGACCGACGACAGCCCCGAGACGCGACGCGCCGTCGCGGACGCGTTACCGGTCGAAGGCGACGCCGCTCGCTGAGGCGACGAACTCTACTTCGGCGTCCCGGTCGACGTCCCGGCCGAGAACGCCCGCGAGGAAGTCCCGGTCGGGGGCGTCGCCTACTGGCCCCGGGGGAACGCGCTCTGTCTATTCTGGGGGTCGACACCCGCGAGTCGGGGCGACGAACCGCGGGCGGCCTCGCCGGTGAACGTCGTCGCCCAAATCGACGATGTGGGGCCGCTCGCGTCCGTCTCGGGCGGAGCGACGGTGCGCGTCGAGCGGCGATAACCCCCGACGATCGGCGTGTGTTTTCGAGACTGTGAGCGACGGCGCAGTGTTTGCGGCGAAATCAACCGACACGTCGTCGCCTCTATATTGTTAAATTCCTACAATTCCGATGAATATATATGACATCGTACTACACGGTAACACGCACCACGCGGTGTGATACAATAGCACAGAAAGACGGCAACGCGGGCGGTATCACGCAGGAGGGGACACAATGTCAGACAAAAACGAGACACGCCCCGTCGAGACGGATGGGGGAGTGACGAAAGACGACGTCCACGCGACGAAAGAGGTAGGGGAACAGTATCGGGAATCAGTGTATCGGGAGGTCGACTACGAATCTCTCGAAGTAGCTCCCGAAACGAGCGAATACCCGAAGACCGACGGCAAGGAGGGGTTCCGAAAACAGGACATGCCGAAGGTTCCGAAGGTGTCCCACATCGTCGGACCGAGCGCGATTATGCTCGGTGCGTCGCTGGGGAGTGGGGAGACGATGTTCTGGCCGACGCTCATCGCCCAGAACGGCTGGGGGCTGTACTGGGCCTTCTGGATCGGCGTCATCACGCAGTTTTTCATCAACACCGAACTCCAGCGGTGGACCATCGCGACGGGGAGAGCATCTTCCGCGCGCTCGACCGCGTCCACGGCGTCTGGCCGTGGTTCTTCCTGGTCGCCGGCTTCTTCCACGTCGGCTGGCCGGGGTGGGCCGCCGGGGCCTCTGAGGTGTTGGCGGCGTGGACCGGCATCGTCCCGCGGGCCGAGTGGTGGATCATCGGCGTCGCGTCGATGGTCTTCATCTGGCTCACCTACCAGGCGGGACCGATCCTGTACAACGTCGTCGAGAAGTTCCAGGTGGCGTTGATGCTGACCGCCGTCCTGGCAGCCGTCGTGCTCGTGTTCTTCGTCGGCTCCATCGGCCAGCTAGTGAACGTCCCCGCGGGCGCGGTGAACTTCGGCGCGCTTCCGGCGGATATGAACATCGCCGTCTTCCTCGGCGGACTCGCTTACGCCGGTGCGGGGGATACATCAACCTCGCACAGGGCGTGTGGGCGCGTGAGAAGGGCTACGGCATGGGTTCCTACCAAGGCCGGGTGAAGAACCCGCTCCGCGGTGTCGAACCCGAAGAGGTCCACGGCGGCTTCACCTTCGAACCGACCGAGAAGAACCTCAAGCGCTGGAAGGCGTGGTGGAAGGTCACCCAGCAGGAACACTTCCTGTCGTTCGTGCTCGGCCTGCTCATCGTCGCGACCATCGCGATGACCATCTCGGCCGAGTTCGCCAGCGGGACCGACGTCGGTGCCATCGACATGTGGCTCTCCGTCGTCATCCCCGAACTCGGTGGCGTCGCGGCACTGTTGCTGTACGCGGTGTTGTTCATCGCCCTGTTCAGCACGCAGTACGCCATCTTCGAGGCGTTCGTCCGCAACAGCGTCGACATCCTCTACGAGGGCTACGGCCGGAAAGCCGGCTGGAGTCTCCCGCGGACGTTCCTCGGCCTGATGACGCTGTTCACGCTCTGGGGCATCGCCATCATCGGCGCGCAGTTCCAGCAGCCGTGGATTCTGCTGGTCATCGGTGCGGCCATCGCGGGCGTGATGATGTGGCCGTACAACGCCCTCACCGTCATCCTCAACACGACGCGTCTCCCCGAACACACCCAGCCAGGGTGGGCCCGCGTCGCCGCGATGTGGTGGGCGACGGGCTTCTTCGGCTACTTCAGCGTGCTGCTCATCGGTGACACGCTGGTCAGCCGCCTCGGCCTCGACGCCTTCGCCACGACGGTGAACGTCGTCGACAGCGCCGGCGGCGGCTACCTCCTGTGGGTCCTGTTCCTCGTGGTACAGGTCTACACGATGTATCGCTCCGGTCGGGCGAAACTCGACGCGTCGGGAACCGTGGCCAACTCCGACGAGGCCCACGGCTTCCTCGCCTGAATCGCGATACACCCGACCGTTTATTTATCGCGACGTCACAAGCTACGCTATGGCTTCCCACACCAGAGAGACCGGTCTGTCGCATATCTTCCGGTTTCTCGTCGCCTACCGAATAGTCATCTATCTCGGCGGCCTCGTCGCCATCGGCGTCCCGCTCTTTCTCGCGCGGGCGTTCGACTATCACGTCTCGGCCGGCGCACGGACGGCTATCGTCCTCGTGAGCCTCGCTGTGATGATCGTGACCTACGTGGGCGAACGACGGGTCGGCGACGACCACATCGACGACCGAACCGGGAAATCGGTCGAGTCGTACTCGCTCCGGATGCGCCTGTCCGTCGGACTGGCCGTCCTCGGCATCGCGGTCGGCGTCTACGTCGCCGTCGAAATGCACCTCGTCGCCGGACTGCTGTTCGTGCTCGGCGCGTACCTGTTCGGCTACCTCGGCTACCGCAGCGAGGGCACCGATGGCGACTGAGACCGACGTCGATCCGGCGCAGTTCGAGGACCTGCCGAACACGGACATCGAAGTCGACCTCCACGTCCACTTCGGCATGGCCGGGTCGTTCCCGCTCCGCCTCGCGGATCTCTTTTCGCGAGCGACGGCCTCCACGTCGTGGAGTACAGCTACATCACTCCCATGTTCGGCCTCGGGATGAAGAAACACCACCGCGAAGCCGACGCGATGCAGGACGTCTACGACGTCCACGGCCTCGACGAAGTGCTGTTGCAGGGTGACTCCGTCGTCTGGCTCAGCTACTCGAACGTCGATCGGGTTCTCGTCCACCGGGGCGGTTGGGCCGGCCGGCCGAAACTCACCGTCTACGCCGCCGACGGGACGTCGTACGCCTTCCGCCTCCACGGCGTCGACGTCGTGGATGAACTGGTCGCCGACCTCGAAGCCGTCGGCGAGGATCACGGATTCGACGTCGAGGCGAAGTCGGGCGTCGGCTTCGCTCCGATGGAGAACCTCCGGCGCCTTTTCGGCTAGTCGCGACGGGCGCTCTCGCGGCCGTTCGGCCCGCCCGTCGTCGACAGCCAGAGGTGGGCCGCGGCCGCCAGACAGACGCCGACGACGTACAGCGCCGTCAGCGAGAGCGACCGGAGCGTCCGGCCGGTTGCGCCCGATTCCTCGCGACGGCGAGCGACGGCCCCACACCGTTCGACGAGCCACCGGACGAGCCGAGTCGACCGGGCGTCGGGATGGCGCGCCAGCGTGGCCGCGATGGGCGGACTCACGGCGTCGTACACCCACAGGAGCGCTCGCCCCGGTCGCGACGCGGTCATCACGCCGTCGCGAAAGCCACGGAGGGCGTCGAGCGTCGGTCCGTCGCCCGCCGTCGCAGTCGTAATGAAACAAGCCGCGTGGTGCTGTGTCACCTCCACGCGTTCGAGATTCGCCTTCCGGTAGCGCGTCGTCTCGGCCGCCGGAAACTCCGCCTCCGGGGAAACGGCGAACCCCTCCTCGGAGTGGCGGAGGTAGACGTCGCCGTGGGTGACCTCCGTACCCGCTTCCGTGACGACGGTGACGTGTTTCTCCCGGCCGTCGCCGACTTCCACCGGACCGTCGTCTTCGTCGACGGCGTCGGCCGGGCTTTCGTCTTCGTCGACGGCGTCGGCGTCACCGGGAGGTTCGCTCGCTGTGTCTGCTCCCGTCTCCGCGTCGGCCGGGCCCTCGGTCGTCGACTCGTCGACCGATCGGGAGTCGGCGCTCGCGTCCCCGTCCGGGTTGCTCCCCTCCTCGCTCATACGGTGTCACTGACGGCCCGAACCAAAAGCGTTCGGCGCGAATCGGTCGATTCGGCGACCGATCTGAGGATTTTTGTTGGAAGAAGTACAATTCGACCCGTGACTGACTACCTCTCGGCGCTCCTCGGAGCCCTGCTCGTCAGGGCGATTCTCGTGGGTGCCGTCCTCGTCGCGATGAGGTTCCTCTGGGCGGGCCAGTACGCGCTCACCGCCGCGCTCGTCCTGCCGTTGCTCGTCTTCCTGTATCTGGTCGGGACCGACGCGGCGCTGCTCGAATGAGCCTGCAGTGGCCGCTCAGAGGTAGCCGTTCTCCGCGAGGAGTTCGCCGTTGAGGACGCTCGCGCCCGCGGCACCGCGGACGGTGTTGTGCGCGAGGCAGTTGTACTTCACGCCGCGGGGCGTCTCCTGGACCCCGCCGACGGAGATCTGCATGCCGTCGCCGCGCATCCGGTCGAGACGCGGCTGGGGTCGCGAGGGATCGTCGAAGACGTGCATGAGCTGGTTCGGTGCGCTCGGCAGGTCGACGCCGGGGTATTCGCGCATCGCCTCGGCGACGTCGCCGGGCGAAGGGTCCTCGCTCAGGTCCGCGAAGACGTTCTCGAGGTGGCCGTCGAGCGACGCGACGCGGTTACACGAAGCGGAGACGTCGACGTCGTGCCAGTCGACTTCCGCGCCGTCGAAGGTGCCCAGGAGCTTCTGGGATTCGGTCTCCATCTTGTCCTCCTCGCCGCCGATGTGGGGGAGGACGTTGTCGATGATCTCCATCGAGGTGACGCCGGAGTAGCCCGCGCCGGAGACGGCCTGGAGCGTCGCCACGTCGACGCGTTCGAGGCCGAAGCGGTCGAGGGCGGCCAGCGTCGGGACCATGGTGATCGTCGAGCAGTTCGGGTTCTTGACGAGCGCGCCGTCCCAGCCGCGTTCGTCGCGCTGGACCTCGATGAGGTCGAGGTGGTCGGGGTTGATCTCGGGGATCGTCAGCGGCACGTCCTCGGCGAGGCGGTCGTTCGAGGAGTTCGAGGAGACGACGTACCCCGCTTCGAGAAACGCCGGTTCGACGTCGGCGGCGACGCTCGACGGCAGCGACGAGAACAGCAGATCCACGTCTGCGGGCACGTCCGCGGGGTCGGTCTTTCGGACCGTCATCTCGGCGACGTCCGCCGGGATCGGGGTGTCGACGCGCCACTTGGCCGCCTTTCGGTACGACTTGCCCGCGCTCTCGTCGCTCGCGGTGAGCGCCGCGAGTTCGAACGTGGGGTGGTCGTCGAGCAGTTGGATGAATCGTTGGCCGACTGCGCCGGTTGCGCCAAGGATTCCGACTCGTACTGACATTGTTTGACGTAGGGTGACACTCACATAAGGCCGTTTGGATTCGGTCCGCCCACGAGGCGACGGAATCCGCTATTCGTGCAGTACATCGGGCGTATGTCACGATTACTGTGACGAGCGTCCGATCGATTCCCGTATCGGTGTACGTTCCACCATCCGTTTCGACTCCCGGCGCTGGAACCGACGCGGCACGGGACGACGTCGGTTCGGGCGGCGACGTCGACGCGGGCGGCGTCAGCGGCCCGCGGATTCGCCGGCCCGACCGTCGGGAATCCGGAGGCGGGAGGACCCAACCGATAAAGTGAGGGGGTGGTACGAGTAGGCCGAGGCATGTTCAGCAAGGTTCTCGTCGCGAATCGGGGGAAATCGCAGTGCGCGTCATGCGCGCCTGCGAGGAACTCGGAGTCCGAACGGTCGCCGTCTACAGCGAGGCGGACAAACACGCCGGCCACGTCCGCTACGCCGACGAAGCCTACAACGTCGGCCCGGCGCGGGCCGCCGACTCGTATCTCGACCAGGAGGCGATCCTCGACGCCGCCCGGAAGGCCGGTGCGGACGCCATCCACCCCGGCTACGGCTTCCTCGCGGAGAACGCTTCGTTCGCCGAGAAAGTCGAGGCGAGCGACGTGACGTGGATCGGGCCCCCGTCCGACGCGATGGAACGGCTCGGAGAGAAGACGAAAGCCCGGAAGGTGATGCAGGCGGCGGACGTCCCCGTCGTGCCGGGGACGACAGACCCCATCGAGACGCCCGACGAAGTCGCGGCGTTCGGCGAGGAGTACGGCTACCCCATCGCCATCAAAGCCGAGGGCGGCGGCGGCGGGCGCGGCCTGAAAGTGGTCGAGACCCCCGACGAAATCGAGGACCAACTCGAGACGGCCAAACGCGAGGGCGAGGCCTACTTCGACAACCCAACGGTCTATCTGGAGAAGTATCTCGAAGCCCCTCGTCACATCGAGGTGCAGATCGTCGCCGACCAGCACGGCAACGTGCGCCACCTGGGCGAACGCGACTGCTCGCTCCAGCGCCGCCACCAGAAGATCATCGAGGAGGGGCCGAGTCCGGCGCTGAGCGAGGAACTCCGCGAACGCATCGGCAACGCCGCCCGCCGGGGCATCAGCGAGACGGAGTACACCAACGCCGGCACCGTCGAGTTTCTCGTCGAAGACACCGTTGCGTCGGAGACGCAACGAGCAGACGGCGAAGCCGTCGACGGGGAGTTCTACTTCCTCGAGGTCAACACTCGAATCCAGGTCGAACACCCCGTCACCGAACAGATCACCGGGATCGACATCGTCAAAGAGCAGCTGCGCATCGCCGCCGGCGAGAGAATCGGCTTCGACCAGAGCGACGTCGACGTCGAGGGCCACGCGATGGAGTTCCGCATCAACGCCGAGAACGCCGCCCAGGAGTTCGCCCCGGCGACGGGCAAACTCGAGACGTACGACCCGCCGGGGGGATCGGCGTCCGCATGGACGACGCGGTGCGACAGGGCGACGACGTCGGCGGCGACTACGACTCGATGATCGCCAAACTCATCGTCTCCGCCTCGGACCGCGAGGAGTGTCTCGCCCGGTCCGAACGCGCCCTCAAGGAGTTCGACGTCGAGGGCTTTCACACGGTCATCCCGTTCCACCGGCTCATGGTGACCGACGAGACGTTCGTCGCGGGCGAACACACGACGAACTACCTCGACGAGGAACTCGACCCCGAACGCATCGACCGGGCCGTCGAGCAGTGGGGGTCGACCGAAGCGGCCGAGGCGGCAGAAGAGGAGGTCACCGAACGCGAGTTCACCGTCGAGGTGAACGGCAAGCGATTCGAGGTGAACCTCGAGGAGCGCGGCGCGCCCGCGATTCCGACGGGCGGCGGTGGCGGCGAGACGACCGAGCGCCCGCCACAGGCCACCGAGGAGACGAGCGGCGAGGAACAGGTCGCCGCCAGCGGCGAGCAGATCACCGCCGAGATGCAGGGGACGATCCTCTCGGTCGAAGTCGACGAGGGCGACGAGGTGGCGGCCGGCGACGTGGTCTGTGTCCTCGAAGCCATGAAGATGGAAAATGACGTGGTGACCGAACGCGGCGGCACCGTCGCCCAGATTCTCGTCGGCGAGGGCGAGAGCGTCGACATGGGCGACCCGCTCGTCGTCCTCGAATAGGCAGAATCTTCCCGCCCGACGCCGACGCTCGGTCATGAACGACACGCGCCGGGCCGTCCTCGACGCGCTCGCCGAGGGTCCCGTCTCCGGGCCCGAACTCGCCGACCGACTCGGCGTGTCGCGCGCGGCGGTCTGGAAACACGTCGACGCCCTCCGCGACGCCGGATTCGACGTCGAGAGCACCGACGCGGGCTACGTCGTCGCCGAGGTTCCCGACTACGGCGCGGCCGCCGTCGAGTTCGGTCTCGACGCCCCCTACCGGGTCGAACACCACGACAGCGTCGCGAGTACGAACGACCGGGCGCGGGACCTCGCCGCCGACGGTGCGTCCGACGTCGTCGTCGTCGCCGACGAACAGACGGGGGTCGGGGGCGACTGAAGCGGGCGTGGTCGTCTCCGTCCGGCGGCGTCTGGGCGAGTCTCGTCCTGCGACCGGACCGCCCGCCGGCGCACGTCCCCGTCTTCACGCTCGCGGCGGCGGTGGCGGTGGCCCGCGCCTGCCGCGAGGCCGGCGCACCCGCGGTCATCAAGTGGCCGAACGACGTCCTCGTCGACGGGAGCGAGCGGAAACTCGCCGGGGTGCTGACGGAGATGGAAGGCGAGGCCGACCGGGTGTCGTGGCTCGTCGTCGGCGCGGGTGTGAACGCCAACGTCGACGCCGACGCCCTACCGCCGGGAGCCACGAGCGTCCGCGAAGAGGCCGGCGACGTCGACAGACGCCGATTCCTCCAGCGAACGCTCGAAACGTTCCACGAGCTGTGGGAGGACCCCGATCGGATCTTACCGGCGTGGCGGGAGCTGTCGGTGACGCTCGACCGGCGAGTGCGCGTCGAGACGGCGACGGAGGTACTCGAAGGCGAGGCCGTCGACGTGACGTTTCCCGGAGCGCTGGTCGTGCGGACGGCGGACGGTCGACGGACGATCCACGCCGGTGAGTGTGAACACTTGCGGCCGGCGTGACGGCGGCCCGCATGAACACCTGCGGCCGGCACGACGGCGGCCCGCATGAGAAAGCAGACGGCGTGGGTCAGACGCGGCGCGGTGACACGTCATCCGTCTCCTCCCGGACGTTCACGGTCAGGACGGGGACGCTCGAACTCCGGACGACGGCCTCGGCGACGCTCCCGAGGAGCAATCGGTCGATACCGCCCCGTCCGTGCGTTCCCATCACGACGGCGTCGCAGTCCTCGCGTTCGGCGTACTCGACGATTTCGCGGCTCGGTTTTCCCTCCGCGACGGCCGTCGCCACGTCGATACCGGACGTGGTCGCGAGTTCGCGCACTCGCTCGACCGCTTCCTCGGCGTCCTCCCGGAGGAACCGGTCGACGCTCTCCCACGACGCCTCCATCGGTAACCCCGTGAACGTCTTCGTACTGACGACGTACAGCGCGTGGATCGACGCGTCGTTGGTCGACGCGAGTTCGATCGCGTGGTCGACGGCGCGTTCTACCTCCGTCGACCCGTCCGTCGGGACCAGAATCCGGTCGTACATCTACGCGTGTGGAACGGTACCACACCACTATAACTCTTCGTCCGACTACCGGATCACGCGTTCGACGTCGGCGACGCCGGCGCGGCGGACGACCGCGCGGGCGGGGTCGCGCGCGCCACAGAGATTGTCGGAGTCGGCGTCGAGCACGAGGAGTTTGGCGTCGCGGCCGGATTCGACGAGGCCGCAGTTCAGGCCCGCGAGGTCCGCGCCGTTGACCGTCGCCATCCGGAGCACTTCGGGAGCCGACAGGTCGGCGAGTTTGGCGGCGAACTCCATCTCGCGGAACATCGACGGGCTGTTGAGCATCACGTTGTCGGTGCCGAGGGCGACGGTCGTGCGGTCCAGCAGTTCGCGGAGGGGCGGCACGCCGACGCGGGTGACGAGGTTCGACCGGGGACAGACGACGACGGGGACGTCCTCGTCCTCGATCCGGTCGAGGTGGCGCGGTTCGGGGTGGACGACGTGGACGAGGAAGTCCGGGGCCAGGTCGAGCGCCGGATCCAGGTCGAGGAGTCGCGTTCGCCGGCGTGGATGCCGAACAGTTTGCCGGCCTCGCGGGTGGTCTCGCGCAGGTCGCCGAACTCGGCGTCGCGCGCGCCGCTCGCGCCGAAGCCGTCGGCCACGTGCATCGCGTCCGCGCTCTCGCGCCCGAGGACGACGGCCTCCAGGTCGAAGCCGTCGAGCGCCGTCCGGAGGGTCTCGACGCCGGCGACGCCGCCCTCGCGGAACTCGATGCAGGCGGCAGTCCCCGACCGTTCCATGAATCGGATCGTCCGGCGGATGGCGGCGACTTTCTCCTCGGCCGACGCCTCCCGGAGGAGGCGGTGTTTGAGGCCGTCCGGCGGCGCGACGAGTTCGTCGAGCGAGAGGCCTCTGCCCGCCTCCTTGGCGATGGAGTCGGCGAGGTGGGTGTGGGCGTTGACGAACGCCGGCAAGACGATGGCGTCGGCGTCCGTGCTCGTCTCCTCGACCGCGACGATCTCGCCGTCCTCGACGACGACGCGCCCGTCTATCGGCTCGAACTCGCGTCCTCGGAGAATCGTGCCCTCGACGTGCATCACCGGACCCACGGCGGAGACGCCCTTGAACTAATCGAACTGGGGCGTGTCTCGGACTCCCCGACCTCGGCGATGGCTAATGCGCCTCGGACTCCCCGACCTCGGCGATGACCGAAGCGCCTCGGACTACCTGAACTCGGCGATGACCGAAGCGCCTCGGACTACCTGAACTCGTCGAGGGTGGCGTGGCGGCCGGCGCGGACCTCGCGGACGAGCGACCCGTCCATGTCGAGGCCGAGGGCGCGGGCGGCGGCCCGCCCGACTCGGTCGGTGGCGGACTCTGGCGCGTAGACGCCGAGCCGCCACTGATTTCGCTGGGCGGTGCGGAGCGCGCTCACGAGCGGCGACTGCCGGTCGAGTCGCCGTATCTCCCCGTTGACGACGACCCGCGAGGTGGACTCGCGCATCGACGGTTCGGGCGGCACGTCGACGACGACGGAGTCGGGGTCCGCGTCCGCGTCGGCCGCGATCTCGGCTTCGAGTTCGTGGATCGTCTCGTGGTCGGCGTCCCTGAGCGACTCCGGGACGTCCGACAGCTCCGCCCAGACCGCTCGCTTGAACAGATCGCGGGTCGAGAGCCGACTTGCCGCGTCCGCCGTCTCCTCGTTCGTTCGCAGCGCGACCAGCAGATCCGCGTCGTCCATCCGGCGGACCGTCTCGGCGTCGTAGTCGCCGCGGAGCAGTCGGCCGGTGGCGCGCCGGAGCATCGCCTTGCTGATGCGGGCGACGTGGTGTTGGTACACCGTGGGGTTCATCAGCGCCCGCGCGAGGAGCAGGCTCTCGGCCGTCTGGACGTTTCCCTCCGCGAGAACGAGCTTTCCGTCAACGAACGTCAGCTCGCGGACGAGCCGGCCGTGGTCGATGGTGCCGTAGGGGACGCCCGTGTGGTGGGCGTCGCGCACGAGGTAATCCATCCGGTCGACGTCGAGTTCGCCCGAGACGAGCTGGCCGTACTGGCCCTCGCCGGCGACCAGGCCCGCCACCGTCTCCGGGTCGAGACCGTGGTCGCGAAGCGCCTCACCCACCTCCCCCGACGCGAGGAGCTCGTCCACGTCGTCGTGGTACTTTCCGGTGTGTCGCTGGACGAGCGATTCGACGTTGTGACTGAACGGGCAGTGGCCCACGTCGTGCAGCAGGGCGGCGGCGCGGACGCGCTCGGCGGTGCGCCCCTCGACGCCGAGGTGAGACAGCGCTCGCGACGCGAGGTGGTAGACCCCGAGGCTGTGTTCGAAGCGCGTGTGGTTCGCCGACGGGTAGACGAACTGGACCGTCCCCAGTTGCCGGACGCGCCTGAGGCGTTGCATCGCCGGCGTGTCCAGCAACGCCTCCGCAACGCCCTCCACCTCGATGTGGTCGTGGACGCTGTCCTTGATGGTGAGCATCACGGGAACGTTCGCCGTCGTCGCCTAATAAATCTCCCACGCGGAACCCGCCGCGTTCGACGTCGGTGTGGCGTCTCGAACGCCGACGGTCGCCACGCCAGGCACCACCGGACTTCGACGGACCGCGTCGAACCGACGATCACGCCCCTATCGGCCGCGGTCGGAACAGACAAGCCCGGGCGTGGGCAACGTCGTCTATGGTCACGTTCCTCGCCGGGGGCACCGGTACGCCGAAGCTACTGGACGGGGCCAGCGAGGTGTTCGACCCCGCCGAGACGAGCGTCGTCTGCAACACCGGCGACGACGTCGAACTCGGCGGACTCCTCGTCTGTCCCGACGTCGACACCGTCCTCTTTCACGGCGGCGGCGTCCTCGACACCGACACGTGGTGGGGCATCGCGGACGACACCGCCGAGACGCACGCCGAACTCCACCGCCTCGCGGAGGCGGCCGGACTCGAATCCGGGCCGCGTTACCTCCCGGCCGACCGTCAAACCGCCGGCCGCGACATCGCCCGCTGGCGGCGGTTCTCCGGAGTCGCCGAGTTCATGGAGATCGGCGACCGCGACCGCGCGGTCCACGTCACGCGGACCAGCCTCCTCGACGAGGGCCGGACCCTGACGGAGGTGACGCGGACGCTCGCCGACGCCTTCGGTCTCGACGTCGACCTCCTGCCGATGAGCGACGACCCCGTGGCGACCGTCGTCCACACCGACGAGGGACCGATGCATTTCCAGGCGTTCTGGGTCGCCCGCCGCGCCGGCCCCGCCGTCGAGGACGTGGAGTTCCGCGGCGCGGAGACGGCCGACCCGACGCCCGAGACGCTGGCCGCCCTCGACGATCGGGTCGTCGTCGGTCCGTCGAACCCGGTGACGAGCATCGGGCCGATGCTCGCGCTGGACGGCGTCGAGGCGGCGCTCGAATCCACGCCCGTCGTCGCCGTCTCGCCGTTCGTCGAGGACCGCGTCTTCTCCGGGCCGGCGGCCGAACTGATGGCCGGCGTCGGTCGGGACCCCAGCACCGCCGGCGTCGCTGAGGCCTACCCCTTCGCCGACGCGTTCGTCCTCGACACCGACGACGGCACCGACCTCGACCGACCCGTCGTCCGCACCGACACCGACATGTCGGACGCCGACGACGCCGCGCGCGTGGCCCGCGCCGTCGCCGACGCGTTCGCGGAGGTGGCGTGATGCGTCTCGTCCTCGCCAGTCTGAGCGGGCAGTCGGACGCCGACTGGGCGCGAGCGGGCGCAGCGTACGCCGACGCGGCCGTCCTCGGCGGCATCGCGCTGGACGAACGGTCCCGCGCCGCCGCGGCGGCGATGGTCGCCCGCGACAGGGACGAGTTCCTGCCGGCCGATCCGCTGACGTTCGTCGACCGGCAGCTGTCGGCGCTCGGCGACGCGCCGTTGCGACCGGGATTCAACGTCCGCAGCACGACGACCACGCACGTCCGCGCGGCGTCCGAAATCTGCGCCGACCACGACGCCGTCGTCGAGGTGAACGCCCACTGCCGGCAGGACGAACTCTGCGCGGTGGGGTGTGGCGAGACGCTCCTGCGGGACCTCGACCGCCTCGGTTCGTACGTCGCGGCGGCGGCGGAGACGGGCGCGACGGTGAGCGTGAAAGTCCGCGCCGAGGTTCCCGGCGTCGACCTGGTGGAGACGGCCCGACGCATCGAGGCGGCGGGCGCGACGGCGATACACGTCGACGCGATGGACACCGAATCCGTCGTCGCCGACGTCGCCGCGGCGACCGACCTCTATCTCGTCGCCAACAACGGCGTCAGGGACCGCGCGACGGTTCGGGAGTACGCCGACTACGGCGCGGACGCGGTGAGCGTCGGCCGCCCGAGCGACGACCCGCGCGTCCTCGCGCGGGTCCGCGACGCCGTCGACGACCTGTCCCGGGAGGCGTCGCCGTGAGCCCTCGCTCCACCGCGACCGACCCGCGCCCCTCGATGTCGCCCGCGGACCACGCCCAACTCGCCCTCCTGCTCGAGGTGGCGGCGACGCCGAAACCCGGCAACGTCGACCGCGAACGCGACTACCCCAATCTGCGCTTCGAACATTTCCTCGCCGGTGCGGTGGGGTCGGCGGCGGGCCTTCGGATGGCGAACGAACGCGGACCGACCGCCCCGTCCGTCGGCGAGGCGTTCGAACGCGCCGTCGCCGGCATGAGCCAACAGGACGGCGGCAACACGCAGTTCGGCTGTCTCCTCTTGCTCGTCCCGCTCGTCCGCGGGGCGGCCCGCGGCGACCTCTCGCCGGCAGGGGTCACCGAGGTGGTCGAGGATACCACCGTCGAGGACGCCGCCGACTTCTACCGCGCGTTCGAACACGTCGACGTCGCGGTGGACGACCCGCCGGCGGACGCCCCCGACCTCGACGTCCGCCGGGGGAGCGACGCGATTCCGGCGCTCGACGAACGCGGTCTGACGCTCGCCGACGTGATGGCGTTGAGCGCCGACGGCGACGCCAACGCCCGCGAGTGGGTCGGGGGCTTCGAGCGCACCTTCGACGCCGCCGCGGCCGTCGTCGACGACGACGGCCCGATCCTCGACCGCGTCGCCCGGGCGTTCCTGAAACTGCTCGCGGAGGAACCGGACTCGCTGGTGGCCGTCGAACACGGAGGCGAAGTCGCCGAGGAAGTGCGCCGGAAGGCGGAGGCGGCGCGGGGCGACCCCGAGTCGGTCGCCGCGCTCGCCGACGAGTTCGTCGAGCGGGGCGTCAATCCGGGGACGACGGCCGACCTCACCGCCGCGGCCATCTTCGTCGCCCTCGAACGCGGGGTGCCGGTGTGAGCTGGCCCGTCGCCCTCCGCGGCGTCACGGAGTCGGTAGTGACGACGCGCGGCCCAAACGACCGGTGGAACGCGGCCGCGCTCGGGTTGCACGCCGGTGACCCGGTGACGGCGACGACCTGGGGAACCACGCGGACGCGCCGGAACTTCCACCGCGAGGGCGGCGGCGTCGTTCAGTTCACGACCGACCCCCGCGAGTTCGTCGACGCCGCGCTGACGATCCGCGAAGCCGACGACCCCGTGTTACCGAACGCCGACGCGTGGGTCGAAATCGAGGCGGAGTCGGTAGCGACGGGCGAAGACGAGGGAACGGAGTGGGAGCGGTGGGAACTGCGTTCGGTGGAGAGCGAGGTGCGCCACGAGTACGTGCCGACCATCAATCGGGGGTTCTGTGCCGTCGTCGACGCGACCGTCGCGGCGTCGCGACTGGACGTCCCCGCCTACGACACCGACGCCCTCCTCGACAGACTCGCCTACTTCGCCGACGTGGTAGACCGGTGTGGCGGCCCGGCCGAACGCGAGGCGTTCGCTCGCATCGACGCGGCGACGGGGTGGCGCGAGAGACGGAACGAATCGTTTTAGTGAACGACGCCGGTAGTTCCTCCTATGCCGATCAAGCCGAAGTACGTCAAGCAGCTCGGGAGTCTCCTCCTGGAGCGCTACCCGCAGGCGTTCAACACGGATTTCGCGACGAACAAGGAGAGCGTCGAGAAACTGACCAACGTCGAATCCAAGGGCGTTCGCAACCGCATCGCGGGCTACATCACGCGCAAGAAAGCCGGCGCAGCGGCCCAGGCGTAACCCGCTTCGGTTTCTGACGCACTTCGACCGGTGAGCGGAGCGTATCGTACTTCGAGCGTCTGCTGTCGGCGTCGGTCGGAGCCTTCGGGGACGGCACATCGACGCGGAAGGTACGCTCCTACGTACCGCCATAGCCGGCCAGTGAGTTATTGGCCCAGGTCTGAACTACGGGTGCCATGCCCGAAACCATGCAGGCAGTCGTCGTCGACGAACCGGGGGCGGACTTTCAGGTGGTCGAGCGCGACGTTCCCGAACCCGGCCCGGACGAGGTTCGGGTCGCCATCGAGGCCTGCGGTGTCTGTCACGGCGACGCCAACGTGAAGGAGGAACGCATCCAAGCGTCTCCTATCCGCGGATTCCGGGCCACGAAATCGCCGGCCGGGTCGACGCCGTCGGCGACGACGTCGAGCGGTGGACGCCCGGTGACCGCGTCGGCGTCGGCTACCACGGCGGACACTGTTTCATCTGCGAACCCTGCCAGCGGGGAAACTTCCGCCAGTGTGAGAACGGCGACATCACGGGGCTGACCTTCGACGGGGGTTACGCCGAGTACGCCACCGTCCCCGCCGAGGCCGTCGTCGCCGTCCCCGACGACCTCGACTCCGTCGACGCCGCGCCCTTGCTCTGTGCCGGTGTGACGACCTACAACGCCCTCCGGAACAGTCACGCCGACCCCGGTGATCTCGTGGCCGTCCAGGGGATCGGCGGTCTGGGTCACCTCGGTATCCAGTACGCCCACGCCGCCGGCTTCGAGACAGTCGCGCTCTCGCGGAGTTCCGACAAGGAGGATTTGGCGCTCGAGTTGGGTGCCGACCACTTCGTGAACACCGCCGAGACGGACCCGACCGAGCGGTTGCGGGCACTGGGCGGCGCGGACGTGGTGCTGGCCACCGCGCCCGTCAGCGACGCCATCGAGTCCGTCGTCGGCGGCCTCGGAATCGACGGCCGAGCGGTCGTCATCGGCGTCCCCGGCGAGCAGATAGCCGTCGACGGACGGAAGTTGGTCGGGTCCCGAGCCGGCGTCGAAGGGTGGGCGTCAGGCCACGCTCGCGACTCTCAGGATGCCCTGGCGTTCAGTGCGCTGCGAGAAATCACACCCGAGATAGAGACGTACCCGCTGGAGGAAGTCGCGGCCGCCTACGAGCGGATGATGGAGAACGAGGCCCGGTTCCGAGTCGTTCTGGAACTCTGAGTAGCACGGGACGCGTTTTCTCTCTCGCTCGTTCGTGTCGTCACCGTCGTCCGTCGACGGCGACCAGCCGACGAGGGCGTAACGCGAGCTAAAACCGATCCGTCCGCCCGGCCGCCGCCCACGCGTCCGTCGGCGCACCCTCCGGGATGCGGATAGACCGACCCTGTAACGACTCCATCCGACCGGCGAAGGACCACCGCTCGCCGTCCCACGTCTCCCCCTCATCCGCCCCTTCGGCGGCGACAGCGGCGGCCCGTCGGTCGCGCAGGTGTGCACCCACGGCGGCAGCGATGGCGGCCGCCTCCGCGTCGTCGGCGTCGTCCGGTACGTCGAGTGCGTCGAGGAGGCTCATATCGGGATGTTCCCGTGTTTCTTCTCGGGGTACTCCTTGCGCTTGCTCTCGAGCATCTCGAGGTCCTCGACGAGTCGCTCGCGCGTCTCCGGCGGCCGGATGACGTCGTCGACGTAGCCGTAGTCGGCCGCCGTGTAGGGGTTGGCGAACTCCTCGCGGTACTCCTCGATGAGTTCGTCCCGTCGGGCCTCGGTGTCGTCGGCGGCGTCGAGTTCGTCGCTGTAGAGGATGTTGACGGCACCCTGGGGACCCATGACGGCGATCTCGGCCGTCGGCCACGCGTAGTTGACGTCCGCGCCGAGATGTTTCGACGACATGACGCAGTAGGCCCCGCCGTAGGCCTTGCGCGTGATGACCGTCAGGAGGGGAACGGTGGCCTCGGAGAAGGCGTACAGGAGTTTCGCCCCGTGGCGGATGATGCCGCCGTGTTCCTGGTCGGTGCCGGGCATGAACCCCGGCACGTCGACGAAGGTGAGGATGGGGACGTTGAAGGCGTCACAGAAGCGGACGAACCGCGAGGCCTTCTGGGAGGCCTCGATGTCGAGGGTGCCGGCGTTGACCCTGGGCTGGTTGGCGACGACGCCGACCGAGCGGCCGTCGAGGCGGGAGAAGCCGACGACGACGTTCTTCGCGAAGTTCTCGTGCACCTCGAAAAAGGAGCCCTCGTCGACGACGCCCTCGATGACGTTCGTCATGTCGTAGGGTTTCTGTGGTTCGTCGGGGACGACGGTGTTGAGGTCCTCGTCGGCGCGTTCCGGGTCGTCCCAGGGATCGACGCGCGGCGGGTCCTCGACGTTGTTCTGCGGGAGATACGAGAGGAGGCGGGCGATCTTGTCGAGGGCTTCCTCTTCGGTGTCGGTGGCGAAGTGGGCGACGCCGCTGGTCCCGCTGTGGGTGAGCGCGCCGCCGAGTTCCTCGAAGGAGACCTCCTCCCCGGTGACCGTCTCGACGACGTCCGGGCCGGTGATGAACATGTGGCTGGTGTCTTTCACCATGAAGGTGAAGTCGGTGATCGCCGGCGAGTAGACCGCGCCGCCCGCACAGGGACCCATGATGGAGGAGATCTGCGGGACGACGCCGCTGGCTTCCGTGTTTCGCCGGAAGATCTCGGCGTAGCCGGCGAGGCTCTGGACGCCCTCTTGGATCCGCGCGCCGGCGGAGTCGTTGAGGCCGACGACGGGCGCGCCGACTTCCATCGCCTTGTCCATCACCTTACAGACCTTCTCGGCCATCACTTCGCCGAGCGATCCGCCGAAGACGGTGAAGTCGTGGGCGAAGACGAACACCGTCCGTCCGTTGACTTCGCCGTACCCCGTGACGACGCCGTCGCCGGGCAGTTGCTTCTCCTCCATCCCGAACTTGTGTGTGCGGTGGGTTCGGAACTGGTCGAACTCGTTGAACGTGTCGTCGTCGAGGAAGTAGTCGACGCGCTCTCGCGCGGTCATCTTCCCGCGGTCGTGCTGGGCCTCGATGCGCTCCTCCCCGCCGCCTTTCAGCGCGCGTTCGCGCTTCCGCTCGAGTTCCTCGATGCGGTCTTCCATCGTCATACCTGACCACTACTCATAACCGAGAACACGCACGACGCGAATCAAAAGGATTCCGCAACGGCGGCCGGGAACGGCTCACACGACCGACTCGGGGCGACGGAGGCCGAGGAAAGCGATCGCCGCGAGGACGACGGCGACGCCGGCGGTGGGCCAGAAGCCGACGCGGGCGTCGACGCCGACGGTCGTGAGCAGGGTAAAAACGAGGAACGTGGGGATGAGAACGCCGACGGCGAGCAGCCACGGCGTCCCGAGGGCGTTCGCCAGGCCGCCGGCCCCCGCCCGGTACTCGACGAGCGCCTCGCGGCCCAGCACCCACCCGGTGAACAGGAGAAACGCGGTCAGTCCGGCGGTGAGAAGCAGGTCGACGAGGATGCCGGCGACGACGTCGAAGGCGGGTGGCACGAGCGCGGTCACGGTGCCCGTCAGGGCGACCACGCCGACCAGACCGGTCACGGCGGACCGGCGCGAGAGGCCGAACTCGTCGACGAGGAAGGCGACGGGGATCTCCAGCATGCTGATGGAACTCGAAAGGGCCGCGAGCGCGACGACGCCGAAGAAGACGACGGCCAGCATCCCGCCGCCGGGCAGGCGGGCGAACGCGCCGGCGATGCCGACGAACAACGCGCCCGGACCGCCGGTGCCGGGGTCGATGCCCTGCGAGAACAGGAGGGGAAAGACGACCAGTCCCGCGAGGACGCCGACGGCGGTGTTACAGACCGCGATGACGGTGCCGTCGAAGGCGAGCGAACGGTCCTCGCCGAGATAGGAGGCGTAGGTGACCATCGTCCCCGCCCCGAGCGAGAGGGTGAACAGCGCCTGCCCGGCGGCGGGCGCGAGGACGGCAAAGAAGTTCGATCGGAGCGTCGCCAGGTCGAACGAGAGGAAGAACTCGTAGCCGGCGGCGGCGTTCGGCTGGGTTCCGGCCCACGCCGCGAGACCGACGAGGAGCGCGACGACGGCGGGCATCATCACCTTCGTCCCGAGTTCGATGCCGCGGCGGACGCCGCCGCCGACGAGGGCGGCCGTCGAGAGCAGAAAGACCAGGTGGAAGGCGGCGGCTTCGGGGCCGTACGCGACGGCGTCGAAGTACGCACCCGGCGCGTCGAAGTAGGGCGCGCGGGAGTACGCACCCGGCGCGTCGAAGTAGGGCGCGCTCCCGAGGAGTCCGGCGACGCTGACGGCGAAGTAGCGGAGGATCCACCCGCCGACGACGCTGTAGAAAGAGAGGAGGGCGACGGCGGTGACGACGGAGAGCGCGCCGACGTAGCCCCACCGCTTCGACCCCGAGAGCGAGCGGAGCGCGCCGGCGGGGTTTCGCTTGGCCCGTCGTCCGATGACGAACTCGCCGAGAAGCCCCGGGACGCCGACGGCCAACACGACGAGCAGGTAGACGACGAGGAAGGCACCGCCGCCGTTCTCCGCCGTCATCCAGGGGAAGCGCCAGATGTTGCCGAGCCCGACCGCGCTGCCGACGGCCGCGAGGATGAAGCCGACGCGGGTCGCCCACGTCTCACGTGCCATTGCCCGAGACTGGGGAACGGCGCTAAAGTGGGTTTCGAGTCTCGAGGCGTCAGCTACGGAGCATAACGGTCGGTAGGGAAACTCCGACGTCCGCGGACGGGCTCCGCGTTAGACGATCGGACTCGCCAGCAGACCGGCGTTCACCGCGAGCGTCTGGATGCCGAGCAGGAGCGTCACCAGCACGGCGAGCGGGACGACGGTACGGACGACCCAGAGCCAGGCGAGGCCGAACGTGCTCCCGATGTCGGTCCCGCGGCGGAGTTCGTCGACGGCGTCGTACGTGTCGACCCAGCCGACGAACAGCAGGAGGAGGAGGACCGAGAGGGGGAGCAGGAGGTTGTACGCGACGGAGTTGTACCAGCCGAGCGTCGAGAGGCCGAAGGCGCTGGGGAGGCCGAGCAGGAAGATGCCCGTCCCCAGACCGACGGCGAGTTTCGGACGCGAGAAACGCGTGTTGTCGACGAGATACGACGTGACGACTTCGAGGAGGGAAATCGCGCTCGACAGCGCCGCCAGGAGCAAGACGACGAAGAAGACGACGCCGAGCACGCGGCCGGCCGGCAACTGCGCGAACGCGCCCGCGAGGGTGATGAAGGCCGCACCCAGTCCACCGGATCCGGGTTCGACGCCGAGGGCGAAGAGGATGGGGAAGACGACGAAGCCCGCGAGGAGGCCGACGAGGGTGTTGAGGACGACGATCGTCGCCCCGTCGGCCGGCAGGCTGTCGTCCTCGCCGAGGTAGGAAGCGTAGGTGACCATCGCCCCCATCCCGAGCGAGAGGGTGAAGAAGGCTTGACCGACGGCGGCGGGGAGGATGGTGCCGATGTTCGAGACGAGCGCGTCGACGTCGGGCGAGAGGTAGTAGTCGTAGCCCGCGGCCGCGCCCTCGAGCGTCCCCGCCCAGACGCCGAGGCCGAGCAGGAGGACGACGATGCTCGGCACCATGAATTTGGTCGCGCGCTCGATCCCGCCGGCGACGCCGAGGGCGACGATGCCGACGGTCACCGCCATGAAGGCGGCGTGGAGGACGACTGCTTCGGGTCCGGCGGCGACGGCGTTGAAGTACGCCTCGGCCCGGCCGAAGTACGCGCCCGTGGCGCTGCCGGCGATGTACCGGATGACCCAGCCGCCGACGACGCTGTAGAACGCGAGGATCCAGAACGCCGTCGCCGTGCCGATGATGCCGACGACCTTCCAGTCGCCGTGGCCGAGGCGTTCGAACGCGTCGATGGGGTTTCGTTCCGCCCGACGACCGACGACGAACTCGACCAGCATCGCGGGGAAGCCGATGAGCAACACTGCCAGCAGGTAGACGACGATGAACGCCGCGCCGCCGTTCTGTCCGGTCTGGAACGGGAACTGCCAGATGTTACCGAGGCCGACGGCGCTGCCGACGGCCGCGAGGATGAAGCCGACTCGTGACGCCCACGTCTCTCGTTCGGTCATCGTATTCGCCCTATCGGGACCTCGAAAGTGAGACTTGCGGTACGAGCAGCCGTGATATCCATGGACGACTCACTGTGTGGGGCGTCGCCCGAAACGGCTAAAAACGGCCCCCTAACCGCCGTTCAGGCCTCGCCGTAGACGGGGACGGCGGCACCGCTCGTCACCCCGGCCGCGTCCGAACAGAGGAAGGCGACGACGCGGGCGATGTCCGCCGGGTCGACCCACGACGAGTGGTCGGCGTCGGGCATCATCTCGCGGTTCGCCGGCGTGTCGATGACGCTCGGCATCACGGCGTTGGCTCGCACCGTCCCGAGGTTCTCCTCGGCGATGGTTTCGGTCAGGAGCCGTACGCCGGCCTTGGCGGCGCGATACGGGCCGTCGCCCGCGCCGCCTTCGAGCGACGACCGGGCGGAGACGGAGACGACGCTCCCCGCCGTCTCGCGGAGGTGCGGGAGAGCGTGTTTCGACGCCAGGAACATCGTCTTGAGGTTCACGTCGAACAGCAGATCGAACGTCTCGACGTCGGTCTCGTCGAGCGGGGCTCCGCCGCGCCACGTCCCCGCGACGTTCACCAGGAAGTCGAGGCGACCGTGGTCGGCGACTACCTCCTCGACGACGCGTTCGGCGTCGGCTTCGTCGGTGAAGTCGCCCTCGTAGAAGGGGACGGACGAGTCGAGGTGTGGCGAATCGGCTGGCAGGACGACGTCCGTCGCGGCGACGGTCGCGTTCGCGTCGGCGAACGTTTCGACGACGGCGCTGCCGAGGACGCCGCTCCCACCGGTGACCAGTGCGACGCGATCCGAGAAGTCGAAGCTGACCGACATGGACTGGTGTACGTCACCGAGTGCCAATAAACGTCGTCCCGTAGCGTTCCCTCGGCGTCGCGCTCCCGTTCGGTGTCAGTGACGGGCGGCCCGCGTTCGGCGCACCGGAGCGCGCGACGACAGCGAACGGAACGAGCGCGAACAGGAGAAACGGCGGGCCGGCCCGCTGGCTGAAAAACAGGCTGAGGACGACCCCGAGAAGCGTCGAACAGGGGACGGGGAGTGCGTCGATGCGACGGCGGCGAGCAGGGGTCACGTCGTCGTACGCGCGGGAGTCGTGAAATCGCCGGCCGGAGTTGGCCGCGATCCGAGGCTCCCGGCTCAGGGCGTGATGACGAGTTTACCGAGGAAGCTCTCGTTCATCACGTCGCGCTGGGCGTCGACCGCCTCGTCGAGGCCGTAGGTGTCGGCGACTTCGATCTCGACGTCGCTCTCGCCGAGCAGGTACGCGAGTTTCCGGAGGGGCACCGACAGATCGGGAGTGTTGAACATGCTCATGAACTGGACGGCGAGGTCCTTGCCGCGGGCGACGCCGTCGTTGGTGAGGGCGACGTGGGGGTCGTTCTCGCCAATGCCGACGACGCGGGCGCGCGGGGCGGCCACGTCGGCGTCGAACTGGAAGTAGTCGTCGAGGCGGTGATCGAGGACGACGTCGACGCCGCCGTCGCTGGCGTCCGTGACGGCGTCTTCGAGGTCGTCGCGCCCGTAGTCGAGGACGGCGTCGGCACCCAGCCCCGACAGACGGTCGTGGTACGCCGGAGCGGCCGTCGTGACGACGTGTGCGCCCGTCGCGGCGGCGAGCTGGACGGCGGCGTGACCGACGCCCCCGCTCCCGCCGTGAATCAGAACGCGGTCGCTCGGTTCGAGGTCGGCGTGGTCGACGAGCGCGCGCCAGGCCGTGACGGCGGCGACGCCCGCTCCGCCCGCGGCGACGAGGTCGACGCTCTCGGGGAGGTGAGCGAGGCGGTCCGTGGGGACGGCGACGTACTCCGCGTACGCGCCGTAGTGGTCGCGGCCGAGCCCCGTGCCGTACACCCGGTCGCCCACGTCGTAGTCGTCGACGGCCTCGCCGACTTCGACGACGTCGCCGGCCACGTCGACGCCGGGAATCATCGGGAGCGTGAACGGGGTGTACGACCCGTCGCGGAAGTACGTGTCCACGGGGTTGACGCCCGCGCTGTGGACTTCGACCACGACCTCGTGTTCCGCCGCCTCCGGCCTGTCGACGTCTTCTACTCGCAGGACCTCCGGACCGCCGTGTTCGTGATGTCGGACTGCGCGCATAGCGGACGTACGCGGGAGCCGCCGATAAAAGTGGTCGGTCAGAAGCGAGTAAGACGACGTCGTCTCCCACGAACCGACGGCTCTCGCTCGCACGGATAGAATCACCAGAAAAACAGCTATTCGGTAGTTCTATTTATTATACTATATTTTGTGACGTCGCTCCGAATCCAGCGACGTCCTGAAGCCGTGCTGGACGTGATCGTCCCGGGCGGACGATCGTCTACCGGCGGCTTCTGCCGCACATCTGCGGATTCAACATCTCAAAACCGGAACTCACCCCGTCGGGGACGGCGGTAGCAGTCGTGGAGAGCGGACCTCGACGACAGCGCGGTCGATTCCGCTCAGCGCCGTGAACGAAACTACTTGCCGGCGACAAGAGGGCGATTTCACGCCGCGTAGCGCGGGGGAAACGACGTCTGGACGTTGCTCGGCGTCGCGGAACCTATTGAGATCGGAGAACGCTGCTATCGACATATCAAATGTGGATGCGATATATTGAAAGTATGTATCGGTAGTAACACATACAAGAGATGTCGTCGCGTCCTCGCTTTCGAACGACGCCCCTCGTTCGCGGATGCGAACTGCAGTTCCCGACGAAGCAGGTCGGTTATTCTACTGCTGGATTCACGCTTCACCTCTCGAACCGATCTGCGGCGGCGTGGAAACGGCCGACGGCGGCGTGATTGCAGCAGGGCAGGGGAAAATATAAATGCTGATTCGATACATGTCGAGACGGGATGGCCAAGATTACGGGCATCAGCGCGGAGGAAATCGTCGACTGTCGGCAGAGCCGACGTTACGAGTAACGGTCGAAACGGAGTCGGGCACCGGCCGAGCGGACGTCCCGTGTGGACGCTCACGCGGGGAAAACGAGGCGGTCGATCTCAGAGACGGCGGGGAACGGTACGCTGGTCTCGGCGTGAGAGACGCCGTGAGTAACGTCAACGACACCATCGCTCCGGCCCTCGTCGGGCAGAACGCGCTACACCAGCGGACGATCGACGAGGAGTTACGCTCGTTGGACGGCACGGAGGACAAATCGAGATTGGGCGGAAACGCGCTCACGGGGGTGTCTCTGGGCGTCCTCAAGGCCGCTGCCGCGAGTCGAAACGTCCCCCTCTATCAGTATATCGGCGGCGTCAACGCCCACGCGCTTCCGATTCCGTTTTTCGATCTCATCGAGGGCGGAGAGCTCGCGGCGGGCAATCTGGCGTTCCAGGAACACCAGGTCGTCCCGGTCGGCGTGGATTCGTTCGCCGAAGCCGTACGAACGAGCGCAGAGGTGTATTACGAACTCGGGCGTCTCCTGAAAGAGGAGTACGGAGAATCCGCACTAAACGTCGGCTACGAAGGCGGATATACGCCGACGGAGATGTCCGATCCCCGGGACGCGTTCGAGATCGAACTGAGAGCTATCGAAGAGCTCGGATACGAAGACGAGTTCGTATTGGCGGCCGACGTAGCGGCGAGCCATTTCTACGACCCGACCGAGGAGACGTACTCTTTGATGGGAGAACGGTTCTCTCGGGGAGAACTGATCGACTTTTACGACGAACTCACTTCGACGTATCCGATCGCGTCGTTGGAAGACCCCTTACACGAGGAGGATTTCGGCGGCTTCCGGGCGTTGACGGAGGAACTGGACGTCCAGATTATCGGCGACGACCTGTTCGTCTCGAACCCGTCCCGCCTGCGAGAAGGTATCGACGACGGTGCCGCCAACGCGTTGTTGCTGAAGGTGAATCAGGTGGGTACCGTGAGCGAAGCCATCGACGCCGCTTCGATCGCTCATCGAAACGGCTACGCGGTACAGGTCTCGGAGCGGTCGGGGCAGACGGCCGATACTTGGCTCGCCGACCTTGCATTCGGATTGAACGCGGGACAGATAAAAACTGGCGTCACCCGGAGCGAGAGGACGGAGCAGTACAATCGGCTCTTTGCGATCGAACGCGAGCAGATGCCGCCGCCTATCCGAAGAATCTCGCGTCGGTCTTCGCGTAGTCGAGGGATTCTCATGTTCGAAAACGAAACTCGGCTGACCGACCACGGCAACGAATCCATCAGAGAACCGCTGCTGACCGTCTGTGAGTACGCACTCCGTCGCGTGCATCCGTCCGTCTCCGTCGAGAACGCCGTTAGCTCGGTCGACGGGACGCTCTCCGTGGACGGGGTCGAATACGATCTGGACGCTGTCGACGACGTCTACGTTATCGCCGCTGGAAAGGGATCCAGTGCCGCCGCCGAGACGCTCCAGCGAATACTGGGAGACGATCTGACGGCGGGGATAGTCGTCGAAAAACACGGGCAGAAACGCGACGTTAGTGGCGTCGAAGTGCTCGAAGCGAGTCATCCGATTCCTGACGAGACGGGGAGCGACGCCGCGAGGAAAGTCACGGCGCTCGCCGACGAGGCTGGCGAAAATGACGTCGTATTCGCGTGTATCACCGGAGGTGCCTCCGCCCAACTCGTGAGCCCACCCGAAGGGGTTACCGTCGACGAGTTGGCGACTCTCACTCGACTCCTCCTCAACGCCGGTGTGAGAATCGACGAGGTGAACGCCGTCCGGAAACACGTCTCCGACATCAAAGGCGGGCAACTCCGTGAAAGTATCGAGCCGGCGACTCCGATAACGCTGGTACTCGTCGACGAGGTCGCCGGCGAACCCTGGGGACCGACGGCACCCGACGAAACCACGTACCACGACGCGATACGCGTGCTGCGACGGCACGACCTGTGGGAAGAGACCCCCGATCGATTCGAACCCATCTCCGAAGAGGAGCGAACGGGGAAATACCGGAGACGCCGTCCGAAATCCGCCAGGAGACGGGACGGACTGTCGTGCTCGCGGATGCGACCGACGTCTGTGAAGCGGCCTGTGGGAAAGCGCGCGAACTGGGATACAATTCGACGATCCTATCCAGTGTCATCGAAGGCGAGAGCCAGGACGTCGGCATCGTCCTCGCGTCCATCGGAAAAGAGATCAGCCGGTCCGACCGGCCGATAGAGACCCCGTGCATACTCGTGTCGGGTGGAGAGACGACAGTGAGTCTCGACGACGACGGAGGACGTGGCGGACCGAACCAGGAACTCGCCGTCCGAGTTGCAACAGAAATCGACCGAATAACCGACGTCGGGTTGCTCGCGATTGGGACGGACGGAACGGACGGACCGACGGACATTGCCGGTGGCCTCGTAGACGATCGGACGGCGGGTCGCGCCCGCGAGCAGAACGTCGACCTCTTCGATCACCTCGCTCGTCACGATACCTCACCCGCCTTAGAGTCCCTGAGCGACGCGGTGTACACCGGCGCAACCGGAACGAACGTGATGGACCTCCGACTCCTCATCGTGGAGTAGCGGAACTCGGGGACGTTCTCGCGCGCTCGAAGAAACGCTTCACGAGCGCGAAAGCGATGGATGCGGGAGACATTTTGACCGCCCTCTCACTACCTTTCGGGACGTGGCACCGACCCTCCGAGCGTTTTCGACTCTCGTTTCGATCCGAAAAGAAGAATATATTGCATATAAATATTTCGACATGAATAGGGTATAAAATTTCACTGATATTCTCCGCAAAATATCATTCGGGCAAAGTGAATGGCCATCGACGCATCCACGTACTCGCCGAGTACTTTCCAGTTCGCCTCCGTCTCGTATCCGATCCCGGTCAGTTCCGGTACTACTAACTCGGGTTCCTGACGAAATACTGGACAGCAACAAATGAAACTCCACGAGTACCAGGCCAAGGACGTCTTCGCCGACGCCGGGATTCCCGTGCCGGAATCCCGCCTGGCGACGACCGTCGACGAAGTGCTCGACGCAGTCGAGGAAGTCGGCTTCCCGGCAGCCATCAAGGCACAGGTCCACGTCGGCGGCCGCGGCAAGGCCGGCGGCATCAAGATCGCGACCGACGAGGAGGAGGCCCGCGAGTACGCCGACGACATCCTCGGGATGGACCTCAAGGGCTTCACCGTCGACAAGGTCCTCGTCGAGGCGGGCGTGGACTTCGTCGACGAACTCTACGTCGGCGTGACGATGGACCGCGGCGAGGGCGAACCCGTCGCGATGGTGTCCGAGCAAGGCGGCGTCGACATCGAAGCGGTCGCGGAGCGAGATCCCGACGCCATCGCTCGCGAACACGTCGACCCGGCGTTCGGGATGCACCCCTACCAGGCGCGCAAGGCCGTCTACGACGCGGGCATCGACCGCGACGTGGCGGGCGACGTCGCCTCCGTGCTGACGACGCTGTACGACCTGTGGGAGGAAAAAGACGCCAGCGACGTCGAAATCAACCCCCTGATGGTGACGGCCGAGGGCGAGATCGTCGCCGCCGACGCCGTGATGAACGTCGACGACGACGCCCTCTTCCGGCACCCCGACCTCACCGAACTCCGCGAGGAGACCTACGAGGACGAACTCGAACGCAAGGCGGGCGAGTACGGCTTCGATTACGTGCGCCTCTCGGGCAACGTCGGCATCATCGGTAACGGGGCCGGCCTCGTGATGACGACGCTGGACCTCGTGGATTACTACGGCGGGTCGCCCGCGAACTTCCTCGACATCGGCGGCGGCGCGAAGGCCGAGCGCGTGACCAACGCCCTCGATATGGTGTTCTCGGACGAGAACGTCGACGCCGTCGTCTTCAACATCTTCGGCGGCATCACCCGCGGCGACGAGGTGGCGAAAGGCATCAACGAGGCGCTCGAACAGTTCGACGAGATTCCGAAACCGGTCGTCGTCCGACTCGCCGGGACCAACGCAGGAGAAGGCATGGAGATCCTGAACACGGACCTCGTGGAGGTCGAATCGACGCTCGAAGACGCGGTGCAGCGTGCGGTCGCCCGCGCCGAGGAGGTGGCAACATGAGCGTTCTGGTCGGCGACGACACCCGCGTCGTCGTGCAGGGAATCACCGGCGGCGAGGGGGCTTCCACGCTGAACAGATGATCGAGTACGGGACGAACGTCGTCGCCGGCGCGGTGCCCGGCAAAGGTGGCCAGGAGGTCCACGGCGTCCCCGTCTACGACACCGTCCACGAAGCGGCCCGGAGAGAGGACGCGGACGCCTCCGTCGTCTTCGTCCCGCCGGCGTTCGCGGCCGACGCCATGTTCGAGGCGCTCGACTCCCCGATCGACCTCGTGGTGGCCATCACCGAGGGCGTCCCCACGCAGGACATGGCGAAGGTGAAAAAGCGCCTCAGCGAGGTGGACACCCGCCTCATCGGGCCGAACTGCCCCGGAATCATCACCCCCGGCGAGGCCAAACTCGGTATCCTCCCCGGCAACATCTTCTCGTCGGGGAACGTCGGCCTCGTCTCTCGGTCCGGCACGCTCACCTACCAGGTGGTCGACAACCTCACCAGTCGCGGCATCGGACAGACGACGGCCATCGGCATCGGCGGCGACCCCATCATCGGCACGACGTTCGTCGACGCCCTCGAACTGTTCGAGGCTGACGAGGAGACGGAGGCCATCGTCATGTGCGGCGAAATCGGAGGCGAAGACGAGGAGGAAGCGGCGAACTACATCGCGCAGTACATGGATACGCCCGTCGCCGGGTTCATCGCGGGGCGGACGGCTCCCCCGGGCAAGCGCATGGGCCACGCCGGCGCTATCGTCTCCGGATCCGGCACCGGCACCGCCGAATCGAAGATCGACGCGCTCAACGACGCCGGCGTCCCCGTGGGCGACACGCCCGAGCAAGTCACCGACTACGTCGAGGAGTATCTGTGACGGCGGCGGAGACCCGAACGCGGACCGCCGGGCGTTCGAATCGCTGACGGACTGCCGTTGTGGACGCCACCGGCGCTCGTACGACATCTACGTCGCCGAGCGCGATCGGTCGGCCGCGAAGGCGTTGTCGCGTCGGGTTCGTTCTCGGGGCAGACCGTTACGGCTCTGCGGCGTCGAGCGGGCCGGTGCGCGTCGACTTGTAGCCCAGCAGCGTCGAGTGGCCGTCGTCGGACATCAACACGGGCCAGAACTCCCGGTCGGCGCGCAACTCCCGGTCGCCCGACTCGGCGAACACCTCTCCCTCGGGGATGCGCTCGAAGTTCTCGCCGTGGAAGCGATACGGCCGGCCGCGCTCCTTCTCGACGGCCTCGAACACCTCGTACCGCGCGGTGCTGGTCGAGGGAGCGGTCCCCGGGAGGACGTCCAGCGCCCGGAGGAAGCGGACGATGCAGTCGTAGGCGTTCTCGGCGGCCTGTTCGGTGCGTTGGAGGCCGGCCTCGACGTCGACGAACCCCGGGAGTTCCACGCACCGCCCGTCGGCGACGGCGGAGAAGTCGACGACTTTCGAGACGGGGAGCCGCGAGACCAGTTCGTGGTCGTTCGCCGTCGCGTTCGCGACGTTGGCGAACGCCTCCGGGTACGACACGGTCGAGTGGATGCCCAGGGCGGTACAGCCCTCGATTTCCTGCATGAGTTCGTGGGCGAGTCGCTCCTCGTAGAGCGTGCTCTCGGGGTCGCCCGGAATCGCCCGATTGAGATCCGTCTCGACGTAGCGGACGTCCTTGCGGAGCGCTCGCTCGTTCGCGATGATCAGTTTCGCCGGTCGACGGACGTCGTGGTCGTCGGCGAGAAAGCGCTGTATCGCACGTGCGCCGCAGGGTTCGTCCCCGTGGAGTGCACCGACGACGGCGACGTCCGGCGTGCCCGTCCCGACCGTTTCGACCTGCATGGACGACTCTCCGGGTGGGAGGCCCGAAAACCTGTCGCGACGGACCGCCGTCGTCACCGAGCCGTCGGATCACGCCTCGGCCGGCGGGTGGCGCGTCAGCGACAGCGTCTCGGGATCAAGCGTGTAGTACGCCTCCCAGACGGGAGCGAGACAGACGACGTGCGTCTCGCCGAAGGTGCTCTCGGCGTGTTCGTGGTGGTGGCCGACGAGACAGAGGTCCGGCGTGAGTTCTTCGAGGATGCGGTCGACGTGCGTACAGCCGACGTCGTAGTCCTCGCTGACCAGGAGGCCGTGGGGCGCTTCGTGGGTGAGAAAGACATCCACCCCCGAGAGGTCGAGCGCGCGCTCGACGTCCTCGTGGGTGAAGTGGCGGCGACGGCCGCCCGAGAGGTCCGCCCGGTCGCAGTCGTACCGTGTAGGCGAGTAGTTTCCCGAGAGACCGGCGACCCGGAGGCCGGCGAGTTCGACGGCGTCGGAGGCGAGGAGGTGGGCGTTCGTCGTTTCCGGCGTCGACTCGCCGTGTCGAAGCGCCTCGATGACGTCCTGGTCTTCGTTGTTGCCGGCGACGAACCACGTCGACGTCGGCAGGTCGTACCATTCGAGGTCCCCGACCTGGAGGGCGACGTCCGCGTCGGATTCGCGGTAGGTGGCGCGCAACGCCCGGCGGTGGGCCCGGTCCGAGCCGTGGGCGTCGCCCAGCACCAGCACCATATCCCGACTGCGGCCCGCCGACGGAAAAGCTGGTATCCGGCGGGGCCGGCGGCACTCACTGGTACATGCTCGGCGACGGCGGCTGCTGACCCTGCGACTGCTGTTGCTGTTTGAGCTGCTGGGCGATCTGCTGTTTCTGCTGGCGGATGCGGTCGGCCTGTTCGACCAGCTCGCTCGTGTCGACGTCGAAGTGGACCAGCGGTTCGAGCGCTTCCTCGATGAGCGTCCGGGCCGCGCCCGGGTCCGGGAGATACGGCGTCGCCCGGACGACCAGTACGGCGGCGGGGACGTCGGCGTGGTAACACTCCGAGACCAGCGCGCCGGTGACGCCGCCGAGCAAGCCGGGGCCGTCGGCGAGTTCGATGCCGGCGTCCTGAAGTTGGGATTCGACCGCTTCCGTCGTCGCGACGCCGGAGATGTCGCCGCGCTGGTCCTCGTTCTCGGCGGGAACGCCGGCGAGGAAGACGGCCCGGTCGAACACGTCGGTCAGGTCGTCGAGGATGCACTGCGAGAGCGAATCGAACGCGTTCGGGGGAACCGGGAGGTCGCTCTGGAGCGTCATGACCGTCGGTTCGGCACCTGCGTTCACGCGAACCAGGTCGTGGACGCGGCCGTTCTCGAACGTCGTGATCGGCGGGAGGTCTTCCGAGCGAACCACGCCGTAGTTGTCGAGTCCCAACTGCTTGGTTATCTGGTCGGTGGCGATCGACGCGACCATCCCCAGTCCCGGGAAGCCTTCGATTAGCGTGGGTGACTCGAGTGCGAGATCGCTCTGTCGCTCGAACCAAGTGTCGTTCTGCGCCATGGTCTACAGGGACGTACGCCCGCAGGCATTAAGGAATCCCCGCCTTCCCGTCGAGTGACGATCGGGACGCGACCGTTCGATCCCGGGCGACCGACGGAACGGACGTCGGCGACGGGGCGTCGCCCGACGCTACCGGGAGCGCGCCGGCGGATCGTTTCGCGGTTCGCCGGCCACGCTCAGGTGCGCCGCCGGAATCGACGTGTCGACGGGGACGTCCACGGACGCCCCGAGGGCGGCCGCGGTGAGCGTCGTCGCGAACGCGTCGGCGTCGTCGCCGAGTACCGGCCGCAGGTCGGCGTCCGCGGGTAGGGGTCGCTCGGCGTCGACAGCGCGTCGCACCGCCGCCGCGTCGGCGTCCGCGGGGAGCGACTCGCGCAGGCGGAGCACGCGGAGCCACGTCGCCACGGTCGCGACGAGTATCTCTCGGGCGCGCGCTGCCGGATCGGTCACCGTGGGCACCGTCGAGAGGTAGCGCGCGGCCGCCGTCGCCGAGACGTCGCGCTCGCCCCCGAGCCAGCGACGGATCCGATCGCGCGAGGCGTCGGTTGGGAGCGCGTCGGCGGCGCGGCGACAGAGCGTCCGTTCCTCCGTGGCGACGTCGTGGAAGGCGTTGCCGACGACGACGGCGTCCGCGCCCGCGTCGAGAACGGCGTCGACGCGGGCGGCGGAGTCGAGGCCGCCCCCGTACCAGACGCGGGGCCACGAGACGGCGTCGCTGACGGCGTCGAGGACGGCCGTCGCCTCCTCGCCGCCGAACGTCCCCGAGTATTCGAGGTAGAGTATCTCGCTCCCCAGCCGCCGATCGGCAGCCATGGCGCGCCGCTTGGCCTCTCTCGGGTCGAGGCGGTCCGCCTCGGTGACCCCCGCTTCGCGCGCCGCGGCGCTCTCGGCGTTCTGGATGACGTAGGCCTCGAAGACGGCGTCGCGGAGGAACCACGTCGTGGCGAACTCGGCCAGTCGTTCGCGGACGACGGCCGGCGTCCACCACGGGAGTTTCCGATCCAGCAGGCCGGGGACGAGTTCCTCGCGGACGTGTTCGATCCCGCGTCCGAGGGTCCCGACGAGCGATTCGACGGTGCCGTTCACCACCTCGGGAATGGCGACGAACGCGGCCCGGTCCCGGGTCGTCTCGGTGACGTGTGCGGGGGCGCTCGGTTCGTGGACGGCCGGGACGGGCGTCCAGTCGAGCGCGCCGAACGTCGCCTCGGTGTTCGCGGCGGTGACGTCGCTCGACCCACCGACCGACACGGCGTCCGTGTGGCGGAGGTAGAGCGGGTAGAGCAGCGGCAGGCGTCTGTCGAGCTCCGGGTCGACCTTGGTGACGTGTCGCCACCGCGGCACCGGGTTCGTGTCGACTCGCAGCAGCGTTCGAACGGCCGTCTCGGCCGCCGCGACGGCGCGGCCGAGCGCTCGCGGCGTCGTCCCCGACATGGACGTAGCCTCCCGTCCCGTCGTCTTAACCCCCGCGAATGGAGGGCGAGTATGACAAATTTGAAGCCCGTCGGTCGGTCAACGAGTGGTAGATGACGACACAGAGCGATTCGCGGCCCGCGTTCCGGGCCCGCCCCGCGGCCGGGGGACGATGAGCGACGTCGGGGTCGGCACGGGGGACGGCCCCGTGCGGCGACTCGCGGAGTGGGGCGCGCGGCGCGACTCGCTCCCGACGTCGCTCCGGGCGGTCCTGGGCTACTACGCCGCCACTGGCGAGTTCGACTCCCAGGCCGTCCTGCTCAAACGCCGGGTCGACGAGACGATGGATCGCCTCCTCGCGGACCTCTACGAAACCGTCGAGACGGCTCTCGAAGCCGAGTTCGACGTCGCGGCGGCGACGTTTCGCTACGAGACGAAACTGACGCTCCCGGCGGAGCTGACGCTCGGCTACCTCTACCGACAGGCGACCGAGCGGGCGACGGGACGCTTCGACCCGGTGACGGGGACGCGGAGCCGGCTGTTCGGGCTCGGCGGCGACACGGCCAACCGGACGCCGCCGCCGAACCTCTCGGCGACGAACCGGGAGGCCGTCGCGTTCGTCGACCGCGCCGAGGGCGTGACGGACCTCATCGTGAAGGCCCTCCTCGACGGCGACATGCGCGACGCCATCAACGACGCCGAGTTCGAGGACTTCGAAGTGAACGACGAACTGTCGCGGGCGGCGTCGATCCAGCGCGTCGCCGAAGTGGCCCAGGAGACGCTCCGGGCCGAGACGGAGCGCCTGTTCGATCGCTACCCCGACGAGGTGCGTGCGGCCTACGACCGGGCGGTCGACATCTCCGAATCCCACCAGGACGAGGACGACGCGTTCCGGGCGACGCTCCGGGACGCCCGCGCCGGTGAGCCGGGGCTCGCGACGAGATCGAGTCGGCGTACAAGCACGCCTCGTTCCCCGGCGACGACCACCCGTTCACCGACGAGGAACGCGACGTGCCGTATCTCAAAACCCAGTACGACCGGGTGGGCGTCATCTACGACGGCATGATCGACATGTACCGCGGTGCGGGGTTCGACATCCCGACGGCGTTCGAGAAGTCCGTCGTCCTGGCGATCGTCGGGGCGCAGATCTGGCTCGACGACGTCGACGACTACCGCGACGACTACGAGGAGGGTCAGCTGACCCCGTCACGGCCGAGTACGTCCTCTCGCCGGACGACCGGACGGCCTACGAGAACGTCGTCGACATCTCCGAACGGTACTTCGAGCTGGCGGTGGCGTACGCTACCGAAGCCGGGTCGCCGCTCAACGGGATCGCCATCGAGTACATCGTCCGCTCCGGTGACCCGACGATCCTCCCCGGTAGCGACGGGTGATCACCCGGCTCCGCCAGCGCCAGCGCCGCCGGCGTACATCCGTCCTTCCTCTTCGACCGCGTCCGTCCCGCAGCTCTCGCAGGCCGCGTCGGACGGCGCGTCGCTCGTCGTGAACGTCGTGTCACACTCCGTACACCGGTAGTCGTACAGCACTGTCTCCTCCGTATCCGGAGCGAGCATGTCCTTGACTTTGTCTAGCACGCCCATGGCACTCCCCTCCACGCTCTCGTAGGGGACGTTCACTGTTAATCGTTATCGTTATTTCGGCGTCGGAGCGACCCGATGGCTTTTGGCGGTGGTCGCCCAACGACTGGGTGGCGCAACTGCGCCGGTTCCCATGCCCGAGATAGAACTCAGCGACGAACTCGTACGCCGACTCGACAGCCATCGAGAAGCGGACGAAACCTACGAGGACCTCATCTCCGAGCTCGTCTCAATGTACGAGAGTGAGGGCCGCTTCCTACAGGAAGGCTACTCGGAGGACTGACGAGGACGACGCGCGCGGACGGTCGAGCGGCCGTCAGGCGTTAGTCCGCCACGACACTTCGACGTCGCCCTGTCGGTAGCTCTGGGACCACTCGACGACGACGTCCGCGACAGCGGAGCCGTCGGGAACGGCGAACGCGAGCGGTTCCTGATAGATGGTCCGTCCGTCGAGAGAGACGCTGTGGTATCGGTCGGTCGCCGGGCCCACGGGCTGTGGGACGAACGTCTCGTCGCCGACGGTGAGAGAAAAGGTGTCGGCGGTCGGGATCTGCTGAGCGGACTGTCCGTAGTTCCGTACGCGAACGTAGGTCGCGAGCCACGTCTTGCCGTCGGGCGCAGCGACGGGCGTCGGGGTGGCAGTCGGCGTCGGGGTGGCAGTCGGCGTCGGGGTACTGTCATCCGACTCCTCGTCTCGGGGCGGGAATTGGGATTCGAACGCGCCGCCGACGACGTTCACGCTGAGATTCGTCGGCGTCCGGTGACGGGTCCCGAACGCGACTCTCCGGGACACCGCCTCCAGCGTCCATCGCGCGTCGAGCGCGTCGAGTCGGAACTCGTAGGTCCCGAGGAAGAACTGCCTCGCGCGCGGACTGTCCCACGTGGCCGTCTCGCCGGGCGGAACGTCGATTTCGAGCGGCTGACTGATCGGTTGCCACTGGCCGTCGCCCGAGCGAACGCTGATGGGCGAGGTGAACGTCCGCCGGCGGTCGCCCGTGTTTCGAATCGTCACGTGGAACCGGTACGTCTCGTTGAGCTGGACCTGGGTCGGGATGTCGACGCCGGCGAATTCGAAGGTGCCGGTGTCCCCGCCGGAAGCGGTGCCCGCGGTGGGCGTCGCCCCGTCGTCGGGTGTCGACCCGTCGGACGGCGTGTTCGAACAACCGGCGACGGACGCGAGGCCGACACCGAGCGTCGCGAGGAGTGAGCGGCGGCGCATACCGACGATAGGTGAGCGAGCCCTGGTAAAGCTGATGAGACGCGTTCGGGGACGCCGAACGGTCGGGAGCGGCGGCGACTCGGCGTTCAGTACCCGCCGTTCGGCCGTCCGTGGACGGGTGTGGCCGTCCTCCCACTCGGGCCGTGTCGCGGTCAGTCGTCCGGCCGACCGAGAACGTCGACGAGCGTGTCGAGTTCGTAGTCGTTCAGTGGTGAGGATTCGTTTTTGACCGTCGTGATGACGAACTTCGAGCTGGTGCGGTTGACGGCGTCGATGGTCTCGAAATCCCCGATCAGCTCCTCGACCATCTCGCGGTTGGCCACGTGTGAGATGACGACGAAGTCGGTGTCGCCCATGGTGAAATAGACCTGATTGACGCCCTCGACGTCAGCGAGTTTCTCGCCGACGTCGTTGTGATACCCCTCTTCGAACTCGGCCCACACCTCCGAGATGAGTGTGATAGAGAGGCCGAGTTTCCCCAGGTCGATCTCGAACAGGTCGTTTTTGATGATGCCCTCCTCTCTGAGTTGGTTGATGCGGTAGTGAACCGTCGAGGCGGGAATGTCGGTTTCCTGGTGGATCTTCTCGGGACTCCCCGTCGCTTTCTCGGTGATCGCCGCGAGGATGCGGATGTCTTTCTCGTCCATGCGTACGAAATACGTCCTCCGTTAGCGGGTCCGGTGTTAGTTCTGTCGATGGGGCGAAATACGCGGCCCGCGACGTGTGGGCCTCCAATCCGCGCGCGCTCGGCGTGCCGATTCGGCGGCGACGAGCGTCGCGTCTCCTCAGGCGTGGGTTCGGATGGCGTCGCAGACGACGTCCATGGCGATTTCCGCCTGTTCGTCCGTGAGGACCAGCGGCGGGATCAGACGGAGGACGTTGCTACGGCGACCCGCAGACCACACGAGGACGCCCGATTCGTAGCAGGTCTGCTGAATGTCCTCGACGAGTTCCTTGCCCGTGACGTCGTCGCCGTCGGTGAACTCCGCGCCGACGAACATCCCCCGTCCTCGCACGTCGCCGAGGCGGTCGGTATCGGCTCCCGCTTCGCGGACGCGCGTGCGGAGATACTCGCCGACTCTCCGGCCGTGTTCCAGCAGGTCGTTCTGCCGGATGTACTCGATCGCGCGGACGCCGGCGACCATCGCGGGGGCGTGGCCGCGATAGGTCCCGACGTGGCCGCCGGACTCCCACGTGTCGAGGTCCTCGTGGTACATCGTCCCCGAGAGGGGAGTCCGATGCCGCCGATGGCCTTCGCCATCGGCATGATGTCGGGCGTCACGTCCTCCCAGTCGCTCGCGAACCACTGGCCCGTCCGGCCGAATCCGGTCTGGATCTCGTCGACGATGAGCGGAACGTCGTGTTCGGTCGCGAGTTCCTTCAGTTCGGGCAGAAAGCCCTCCGGGGGCGTCACGATACCGCCCTCACCCTGGATCGGCTCGACCCAGATACCGGCCGGGTTCGCGACGCCGCTGTACGGGTCTTCGAGCAGTTCGCGCACGTTGTCGAGCGCGCGCGCTTTGGCCTCCGCCGGCGAGAGGTCCTGGCCGAACGGGTAGGGGTACGGCACGTGGTGGACGTCGGGCAAAAGCGGCGTGTAGTCTTTCTTGTATTTCTTCCCGGCCGTGAGGCTGAGCGCGCCGGAACTGGCACCGTGATACGCGCCGCGGAACGCGATGAGCGCGTCGCCGCCGGTGTTGTATTTCGCGAGTTTGATGGACGCCTCGATGGCGTCGCTACCGGTCGGACCGCCGAAGACGACGCGGTTGTTGTCCGGGAGCGCGCCCGGCGCGATCTCGTTTAGCTCCTCGATGAGGTCGAGACGCGCCTCCGTCGGGAAATCCACCGTGTGGACGAACTCACCCATCTGCTCTTGGACCGCTTCCAGTACGTAGGGGTTGGAGTGACCGACGTTGAGGACGCCGATCCCCGCAAACATGTCGATGAACGTGTTGCCGTCGACGTCGCGGAGCGTCGCGCCGCGCGCTTCGTCGAGCGCGATGGGGACGCTCTTCGGGTAGGCGACGGCGCTGCTGTCGATCCGCTCCTGTTTGTCGAGGAGGCGTTTCGACTTCGGGCCGGGAATCGCGGTCTCGACGTCGGGTGCGTCGGCGAAGTGAATGTCGTGAATCGACGGTTCGATGGCCATGGTACACACGCGTACCGTCGTCCACTAATACTTTGCTCTAGATCCGAGATTATGGAGTATTCCTGCACTGTAGCCGGTAATATATCGCGTCGTAGCATTTTACGCCAATACTCCCGTCGAACAAACGGACTTCGGACACTCGACAAGCGTCGGGGACCGAGAATCGAGGCGCGTCGGCGAGCGTCCCCCGTTCGGCGGCGACGACGAAAAACGTCGGAGGCGACCGTCGTGACGCACGGACGCAGTCTCCGGGACGCACGTCACTCGCCGGTGACGGGGGTCGATCCCGTCCCGCTTTCGTCGAGAGCCAGTCGCCGAACGTCGCCCCGACGACCCCGAGCGCCGCCGCCAGGCCGAACGCGAACGCGGCGACCGCCAGCGCCGCGCCGAGACCGAGGCCGACGGCCGTGACGCGGAACCACGCTGGCCCAGCGGCCCCGGTGACGGCCGCGAACAGGTCGACCAGGAGCCAGAGCGCCGGCAGCGCGCCGACGACGCCGGCCCGAGCGCCGACTCGCCGGTGGTTCGCGTCGCAGAGGTAGCCGGCGACGACGCCGCCGAACAGGATCGGGCCGAGCGAGAGCCGGTTCGCCGACTGCCAGTAGAAGCTGGCCGTCCACGGCAACGACGCGAATCCGCCGATTATCGCGTATCTCCACGAGTCGTCCGGGGGAGGGGACCAATTCGGGACACGACCGGATCGTGTGGCGTCGAACGAATAAATCTGTTGAGACGTTCGGGGCTGTGGACCCGACCCGCGTCTCCCGAATCCGGCGCATTACGAGCAGCGGCCGCGTCCGGGGAAGTTACGCTTCCGTCGCGGTCTTCGTCCGTGTGCGGCCGTCCCGATCTTCGTCCGGCCGCTTCGGCCAGTCTCTCCGACGACCGTTCGTCGTCTCCCTCGAACCCCGCCACGGCGTCGAGTCGAGCAGTCCCGCCGTCTGCGATCCGGTTCAATCTTTATGTGTGAGGCGGCCGCCAGACCATGTGGGAAAAGACACATGACGTCGAACATACAGACGCAGTTACTCGGGAGGAACGTCTCGTTCGCGGTGTCGGAGGTGTGGCTCGCCTACTGGCTTCTGTTCATGCGACTGATCGTCGGCTGGTGGCTGTTACACGCTGGGCTCGACAAGTTCCTCGCCTGGCCGTTCGACGCGAGCTGGTTCGTCGGCAACGCCGCCCAGGGGACGAGCGTCGGGCCGCTCGTGACGATGTTCAGCGACGGCGTGTTGCTCACGTTCACCAACATCGCCGTTCCCGTCGGGCAGGTGTTGATCGGACTCGGACTCGTCCTCGGTGCGCTGACGCGCCTCGCGGCCTTTTTCGGCGGATTCATGATGGTGTTTTTCTACTTCATCAACGGCGAAACCGGTGGCTGGTCCCACGGCGTCGTCACCGGGGAACTGCTCGGCATCGTCATCCTGGCCGCCATCGCGACGCTCGGTGCCGGACGCGTCCTCGGCATCGACGCGATGCTGGTTGACACGCCGTTCGTCGAACGACATCCGAAACTGCGGTACTTCATCGGCTAACGGGGGACACCATGAGTCAACTCACCACTGCGGATGAAATCGCACTGTATCTGGGCGGCGGCCTCGTCCTCCTCGGAACGGTGGGCGTCGGCCTCCTGGAGATGATCGCCGGCAGTCCACACCCCGTTTCGGGCGAGGGCCAGATCGTCCACGAGGCGCTGGTTCCCCTCCACATCAGGTCGTACATCATCCTGCTGGGACTGGCCATCTGGGGCGCGTACGCCGTCTACAAGGTGGTCGCCACGACGCCGGAGACCGGACAGACGCGGCGCACGCTCTGACCGTCAGTCCGGCGTCACGACGGCGTCGCACGCCGGACACTCGGCGTAGACGCCGCGGGAGCCGTCGGTCCGTTCGTACTCGACGAGGACGCGTTCGGCGTGGAGACGTCGCCCGCACTCCGGACAGGTGCCCGCGGTCGAGTTACCGTGAGTCATGGCTGGACGAGCGAGCGCTCATCGTCTAGTTCTGACATCTCGTTAACTAAAAGCGTTCGTCAGACGGGCGTACGACTCGCGCGTCGCCACGGGCCGTCCGTCGACGTCGCGATTCCCGGCTCTCGATCACCGGTGTCAGGTATTTTAATCCGGCCGCCGAACACGGGGTATGGCCGACTACCCGCTGAAACAGCGCTTCGTCCTCGACACGTCGACGTTTCTCACCGAGGAGATACGCCGCGAGGACGAGGATCTGGAGACGGCGCTCGTCCGGTTGCTCGACACCGTCGCCGAGGCGCGCCTGCGGCTCAACATCTCCTGTTACGTGCCGCCGTCGATCCACGACGAGCTGACGACCATGCTCCGGGACCGGGACGTCTCCGAGGAGGTGTACTCGAAGCTGAACACGTGGGTCATCAAGAAGAGCCCGGCCCATTTCGAGGTCATGATTCCGGCCGAGATCGTCTACGGATTCATCGACGAGATGAGCGACCGAGTGGACCAGGGGCTCCGCGTCGCCGAGAAGGCGGTCCGGCGCGCCGGGGAGTCCGCCGAGCAACCGGTCGACGAACACGAGTACATGACGCAGGTAGACCAGGTCGTCTCCGATCTGCGCGACGAGTACCGGCGCAAACTCCGGCAGGGCGTCCTCGACTCCTACGAGGACTTCGACCTACTCGTCCTCGCGCGCGAACTCGAGGCCGGCGTCGTCACCGAGGACCGCGGTATCATCGGATGGGCCGACGAGTTCGGCCTGCGCTATCTCAAGGGCCGCGATTTCCCGGTGTTGCTGGACGAGTATCTCCGCGCCGTCGGCACCGAGGAGTGACTCACCGGGCGCGAACGTACTTCGTCCCGCTCCAGGCCGTGACGACGACGCCGACGACGAACACGCCGAGGGCCGCCAACAGCGCCATCGGTTCGAGCGTCGCGCCGCCGAGAAACGGCCCCCGGACGATGAGATAGCCGGACGCGACGGTGACGACCAGGCCGACGAGCGTGACAGACGACAGGACGACCTCCGCGAGCGTCGCCATCAGGCGGCCTCGGTCGGTGGGGACGTCGGCGTCATCGGCGAACCCGGAAGCCGCTCTCCCCTCGGGCGGTTCGTCGTCGACGCGCACGTCCTCGACGCGAGCGGCCGGACTCCCGTCGCGACACCACTCGACCATCGACTCGACGTCGTCCTCGGCACCCTCGAAGACGGCCTCGACGCGGCCGTCGTCGAGGTTCCTGACCCACCCGTCGACGCCGCGTTCGCGGGCCGCGTCCCGCGTGTTCGCGCGGTAGTAGACGCCCTGTACCCGCCCGGAGACGAAGACGTGCGCGCGCGTTCGCTCGGACATAGACGCCCGTTGGTCGTCGCCCGGCAAAAATCCGCCCACCGAACCCGAGACGCCGGCGGTTATATGCCTCGACCCTGACGTTGGAGCATGGAACTGTTCGGGACGGCGGGGATACGCGGCGGCGTCGAGCGCGAAGTGACGCCCGAACTCGCGCTGTCGGTCGGGCGGGCGGTCGGCCGCTACGCCCGCGAGCGGGGAGAGACGGAGTTCGTCGTCGGCCGCGACGGCCGCACGACGGGGACGGCGCTGGCGGCCGCCGTGGAGGCCGGTCTGGAGTCGGCCGGCCTCGACGTGGCGCGGGCGGGCGTGGTGCCGACGCCCGCGCTCGCGTTCGCGTCGCGGGGTCGCCACGGCGTCGTGCTCACCGCCTCGCACAACCCGCCCGGCGACAACGGCATCAAGCTCTTCGCCGACGGCGTCGAGTTCGACCGGGACGCCGAACGCGCCGTCGAGGAGCGCGTCGTCGCCGGCACCGACCCGTCGCCGTGGGACGGGTGGGGCGACGCCGTCGACGAGGCGATTCTGGATCGCTACCGCGACGCCGTCGTCGACTACGCCCGGAATCGCGGCGCGCCGCTGGCGGGGCTTCCCGTCGCCGTCGACTGCGGCAACGGCGTCTCGGCGCTGGGCACGCCACAGGTCCTGCGCGCACTCGGCGCGCGCGTCGTGGCGCTCAACGCCAACGTCGACGGCCACTTCCCCGGCCGGGCGAGCAAGCCGACGCCCGAGACGCTCTCCGATCTGCGGGACTTCGTCGCCGACGGCGAGTTCGCCCTCGGCGTCGGCCACGACGGCGACGCCGACAGAATCGTGCTCGTCGACTCCGCGGGCGACGTCGTCCACGAGGACACCGTGGTGGCCATCCTCGCCGAACGGTACGTCCGCGAGAGCGACGTCGCGGACCCCGTGGTCGTGACGACGCCGAACGCCTCGGCGCGCATCGACGAGCGCGTCCGCGAAGCGGGCGGACGCGTCGAACGGGTGCGACTCGGCGCGCTCCACGAAGGCGTCGCCGCGGGCCGGGCGGCGGGCGGCGACGTCGTGTTCGCGGCCGAACCGTGGAAACACGTCCACCCCGCATTCGGTGGGTGGATAGACGGCGTCGTCAGCGCCGCCGTCCTCGCCCGCCTCGTCGCCGCCGACAGCCTCGACGCGCTGCGCGCGCCGGTGACCGAGCGCCCCTACCGGAAGGTGAGCGTCGCCTGTCCGGACGACCTGAAGGAGGCGGTGATGGATCGCCTGGAGACTGAACTGCCGGAGGCGTTCCCCGACGCGAGCGAGGACACCGAGTACGGCGTCCGCCTCGAACGGCCGGACGGGTCGTGGGTGCTGGTCCGTCCGAGCGGGACCGAACCGTACGTGCGCGTCTACGCCGAAGCGGACGACGTGGACGCGCTCGTCGCGACGGCCCGGGACGCGGTCGAGTCGGCGGTCGACGCCGCGTCTGACTGACCCGATCCAGGCGTATCCGTCGTCTCGGGAGGCGACAGAACGGGGATAAAGAGTTTTCCCGTCGGCCCCGACACTCCAACCAATGACGACCCACGAGTACGACGTCGCCGTCGTCGGGGCGGGGACCGCGGGGTGTTACGCTGCGGCCACCGCGGCACGCGAAGGGCTGGACGTCGTCGTTATCGAGCGAAAGACCGAACAGGAGGCCGGTCACATCGCCTGCGGCGACGCCCTGAAGGGCGCGGACGCCTTCCCGGACGCCATCCCGAAGTCACAGATCGAGCCCTCGTTTACGAACACGGGCGTCGATCACGGCCGCTTCGAGATCCCGCAGCACGACACCGTCCTCGAAATCCCGATCCCGGGTGAACTCGCCGTCATCGACCGCTTCGACTACGGCAAGCGCCTCATCGAAGGGGCCGACCGGGCGGGCGCGGAGTTCCACTACGACACCGTCGTCCAGGACGTGAACCAGGACGACGACGGGCACGTCCGCGGCGTCCGCGCGCGACGGAAGGGCAACCCCGTCGAGTATCGCGCCACCGTCACCGTCGACGCCGCGGGATCGCTCTCGCTCCTGCAGGACAAGGCCGACTTCTCGGCGGCGACCTTCGACACCAACGTCTCCTACTCGCAGTTCTGTTCGGCCTACCGCGAAATCGTCGAAGTGCCCGAGGAAGTCGAGTGGAAGGACGCCCTCGTCTTCAAGCCGACCAAGCGAGCCGCGGGCTATCTCTGGTACTTCCCGCGCACGGGCACGGAGATCAACGCCGGTCTCGGCTTCCAGATGAACGAACAGCCGATGAAACTCGTCGAGGACCTCAGACGCGACCTGCGGAATCGCGCGGAGTTCGCGGACGCGACGGTGAAAGACAAACTCGGCGCGGCGCTGCCGACGCGCCGCCCCTACGATTCGGCCGTCGCTCCCGGGTTCGTCGCCGCCGGCGACGCGGCGGGACACGTCAACCCCACGACGGGCGGCGGCATCGCGGGCGCGGCCTACGCCGGTCAGTACGCCGCCGAACGCGCCGTCCGCGCCGTCGAGACGGGCGATCCGAGCGAGGAAACACTCTGGAAATACAACGAGCGCGTGATGGACCACTTCGGGACGCGCTACGCCGGCCTCGACGTCTACAACGTCCTCTCGACTGCCGTCGACGTCGACGACCTGATGGGGCTGTTGGCCGCCCTGCCGGGCGAGAAACTCGCCGAGGCGCTGTATTCGGGGTCGACCCAGATGAGCCTCCTGCTCAAACTCCAGAGCGCGATCAAGAGCTTCGGCTACTGGCGGACCATCTGGACGTTCTACGAGACGAAACAGCTCGCCGAGGAGCTGATGGATCACTACGGGCGCTACCCCGACTCGCCGTCGGCCCTCGACGGCTGGCAGTCCGAGCGCGACGAGTTGATGGACCGCATCTACGAGACGACGGGCGCAGAGCCTAAATACCAGGGCCGTCGCCGTCCGATCTCTTCGACCGCCGTCGCGAGCACGTCGACGCCGATCGACAGCGACGCCTCGTCCACGTCGAACGTCGGCGTGTGGTGGCCGCCGGGGTGGTCGGTGCCGACGCAGACGTACGCCGCGAGGCCGCCGTTTTCCTGTACCTTGTTCATCAGGTACGTCGCGTCCTCGCTGCCGCCGAGTTCGTCGCGCCGGGTCACCGTGTCGACGCCGTCGGTCACCTCGGCCGCGTCGGCGACGACGGCGACGAGTTCCTCGTCGCTCTCGCCACTCGGCGCGCGTCCCACCTGCGTCACCGCCACCTCGCAGTCGTGCATCGCGGCGGCGTGGTCGACGACGCGTCGCGCGCGGTCGTCGACGTACTCCATCAACTCGGTCGTCTCGCCGCGCACCTCGGCGTCGACGAAGGCCTCCTCGGGGACGATGTTGCTGGCGGTGCCCCCGCCAACCCGACCGGCGTTGACGCGCGTCGCGCCGTCGGCGTGGCGCGGAATCGCGTAGAGGTTCTGGACGGCCGCGGCCATCGCCTGGACGGCGTTGCGCCCGCGTTCGGGATGACCGCCGGCGTGGGCCGCCTCGCCGGTGAAGTCGGCCCGGAACTGACTCACCGCGAGAAATCCGCCGATGCCGGCGACCACTTCGCCCGTCGGATGGTCGAGGCCGACGTGCACGGCCAGGAGGAGTCCACGTCGTCGAGGTGGCCGCCCTCGGCCATCGATCTCCCGCCGGCGACCATCTCCTCGCCGGGCTGGAAAAAGACCTTCAGCGTCCCCGAGAAGTCGCTCTCCGCGACGGCGTCGAGGACTCCGACGCCGATAGCGGCGTGGGCGTCGTGCCCGCAGGCGTGCATGTATCCCTCGTTCGCCGAGCGAAAGCCCTCCGCGGCGGGTCGGTGGTCGTCGGCGTCGGATTCGGTGATCGGCAGGCCGTCGATGTCGACCCGGAGGCCGACGGTGGGTCCCTCGCCGCGGCGGAGGACGGCCACTGCGCCGGTGTTGCCGCCGCGTAGTCGGTCGAGGAGGTCGGCGCGGGCCCCCGCTTCCCGCGCGCGGTCGTACCACTCGTCGAGTTCCGCCTCGTCGGGGACGGCCGTCCGGTCCTCGCCCAGCACTTCGGGGCCGACGTGGAGTTCGTCCACCGTGCGCGTCTCCAGTTCGTCGACGATGCGGGCGGTGGTGTAGAACTCGCGCCACGCGGGTTCCGGGTGGCGGTGGAGGTCGCGTCGGAGTTCGACCAGCGTGTCGTGCATACGGACGCCGACGCCGGCCACCGCAATAACGATGGGCCACGCGGCATCCGAACTGTCGCACGGGAACGACTGTGGCGTGCGAACGCGGACGCCCACGAGGACACCGGCACGACTCCCGGCGTTCGCCGGCGGCCGTAAGGTCGGCAAAAGGCTCCTCGAACGGTCGCAGGCTGGTTCTGTCGGTGGCCGAGCGGTTTCTTCTGGTCGACTTCGATCTCGACGTGGACGCTCTCGGGGAACTCCCGCTGGGCGATGCGGCGCGCGACGGCCTCGTTACCGTGGATTTCGAGGCGGCGAGAGTAGACGGTGTACGTCCACGGGGAGTACTCGTCGCCCGGGGCGAGATTCCGGTACTGCGGGGCGCGGACGTGGTCCGGTTGCGCGGAGTGTGGGCCGGTACACTCGGCACCTTTCCGTTCGACCGCCCGTTTCAGGTCCGACACCAGGTCGTCGAGGACCGCTCGGTCCCCGCTCTGGAAACTGAGTTTTGTGACGAAGGTCATGGCTGGGGCTTGTGACAACGTGCGCGCCGCAGGCAGAAAAACGCATCTACCGAGCTGAGCCGCACTCTCCGATATTCTCTTTACCCGTGACCGATTACAACGCCCAATGACGGTCGAAGCGACCAGCGCTGGAGCCATCCTCTTCCGCGACACCCGCGGCCATCGGGAGTACTTGCTCCTGAAGAGCCGACCGGGGACTGGGAGTTCCCCAAAGGCGGGGTCGAAGGCGACGAGGAGCTCCAGCAGACGGCGATTCGAGAAGTGACTGAAGAGGCCGGTATCGAGGATTTCAGACTCATCGACGGCTTCCGAGAGGAGTACGACTACGTCTTCGAAGCGGGCGGCAAGACCATCCACAAGACGGTACATCTGTTCATCGCCCGGTCGTTCGAGGCGAGCGCGGAACTGTCGAACGAACACCGCGACCTGCAGTGGCGCGACTACGAACAGGCGGTCAACACCATCACGCAGGACGGCCCGCGGGACATCCTCCGGGAGGCCCACGACTACCTCGACGACCTGGTCGACGGCGAGGAGCAGAGCCGGTCGTATCTCGCCCAGGGCACCGATACGGTTTAGCGACGTGGCTCCCGAAGTGGGGCCGTGAGCGACGGCGCTCCCTACCCCGGCGGCACCGAGTTCGGCTTCGAGCTGCTGACCTGCCGGTGGGCCGAACGCGCGTGGCCGCCGACCGACGAGGGCGACGGCGTCCCCGTGGTCGCCCGCCAACTCGGCACGAAACGGCGGCGCTGGGACACCATCGTCGTCGAAGCCGACCCCGAGGGGCTGGCCGCTCGCCGCGAGTTCGGCGCGCGGGCCCTCGACTCCGACCTCCTCCACGTCGTGCGCAACGCGCCCGCCGAGTGGGCGTGGTATCGCGACGCCCTCCCCGACCCGGGCTACCCCTGGCGGTACGTCCGTGCGGCGGTCCACCGCGCCGACGCCCGCGGCGTCGTGGAGACGCGACGCGACGGCAACCGCGTCCAGATTCGACGGGTCGCCCCCTATCCCGACTGGGTGAACCGCCTCGTCGCCGTCGAGAACAAACCGGACCTCGACGCGTCGGCGGCGCGCGCGCTCGGCGACCAGTTGCGACACGACGTCGACGCGGGTCTGGCCGACGAGGTGTGGGTAGCGACGGCGGCGACCGGCGACACCGTCGAACCCGCGCTGCTGGAGGACGTCCCCGTCGAGGTGGGCGTGTTGACGCTCTCGTTCGGCGACCGGACGACGGCCGAGGTGGCGTGGTATCCGAGTCGGCTCGACCCGCCGAGCGAGGGCGATGGCGCGGCTAAACGCCTCGAAATCGCCGAACGGGCGTACGGTTCCGGATGGCGGTCGTACGTCGAGACGATGCGTCCCGACTGTCGGTACTTCGAACTCCGGCGCGAGGGAGCGGCGCTGGTGCCGTGGTGCGCGTCGAAGGCGTGTCACCAGACGGGAGCGGAGTGTGCCGGATCGTGTCCGGCGTTCGAACCCGAACCGCCGTCGTGGCGGACGCGCGGGTGGCCCGTCGAGGGCGGACCGGGAAAGGGCATCAGCCGACTGCTGGAGCGACGGCGCGAGCGTCGGCGGTAGGCTACTGGCCTTCGAGTTCCTCGTCTAACTCCGCGTCGTCTCTAGCTCCTCCGTCGCTCGCCCGCCGTCGGCGGCGTCCTGTCAGTCGCTCGCGGAATTCGTCGTCTCCGGCGCGTCGACGCGTTCGACGTCGACGTCGTCGCGGTCGACGGACAGTTTGAACGTCGGGACGGCTCGGTAGACGACGTCGACGACGCCCTTGCGCCGGAGGCTCTGGAGGGCGCGCCGGACGTCGTCGGCAGTCGGATCGACGTCGAACTGCGCTCGCACCTTGTGGAGGACGCTCACGACGGACTCGGATCGGTCGTCCGGGCCGGCGAGGACGTCGAACACCTGCGCTTCGAGTTCGGGGACGCGGATGATCTGCGGCCCCGACTCGCCCCCGCCTTCGACGCCGGGTTCCACGTCGACGAGGCCGGCCGCCTCGGACGTCGCGCGGATGTAGCTGTCGTCGTCGCGGTAGTAGTAGTCCTTGAGGTGGTTCTCGAGATACTGGTGGACCTCGCTCCCGCTCTCGAGACCCCAGCTATCCTGTAGTTCCCGGTTTTTCGTCGGCTGTAGTCGGACGACGTCGGCGAGTCGCTCGCGCTCCTCCTCGGTGAGCGTCATCGGCGGAGAGTTCGGACAGCATCCATATGCGTGTTCTGGAAGACGGACGGACCGACCGTCGCGCTGCAGTACAGTTAACACGCTGGCTGTCGTCGACCCGGCGTATGTCCTGGAACACGGTGACACTCGACGTCGACGACGGCGTGGCGACGCTGACCGTCGACCGTCCGGACGCGCTGAACGCGATGAACAGGGAGACGCTCGGCGAACTCGACGAGGCCATCGACGAGGCGAAAGCCGAGGACGCCCCGGTGCTCGTCCTCACGGGCGCGGGCGACGACGCGTTCATCGCGGGCGCGGACATCTCCTACATGAAAGACATCGACACGCCGGAGGCGCAGGCGTACGCGGAACGCGGCCAGCGCATCGTCCGCGACCTCTACGAGTACCCCGGCGTCACCGTCGCCGCCATCAACGGCTACGCCTTCGGCGGCGGCTGTGAGTTCGCGCTGGCCTGTGACCTCCGCGTCGCGAGCGAACGCGCCGTCATCGGCCAGACCGAGATTGATCTCGGCATCATTCCGGGCTGGGGCGGCACGCAGCTCCTCCAGCAACTGGTCTCGGACGAAGTCGCCCGCCGTCTCGTCTTCTTCGGCGAGCGCATCGACGCACAGGATGCCCACGAGTACGGTCTCGTCGGCGAAGTCGTCGCCCACGACGAACTGTACGACCACGTCGACGAGATGGCGCGCGAACTCGCCGAGAAGCCGAGCTACGCCCTCGCCGCCGCGAAGGAGGCCCTGAACGTGTACCACGAAGCCGATCAGAGCGCGGGGCTCGCCTTCGAGCGCCGGACGTGGAGCGGGCTGTTCGGCACGCCCGACCAGCGCGAGGGGATGGAGGCGTTCGTTGAGAAGCGCGACCCCGACTTCGAGTAGTCAGTCCTGCGGCGCGGTGGGTGCTGTGCCGGCGCGTCCCTCGCGCGTCTCTTCGACCTGCGTGGCGACGAGTCCCAGCGACAGCACCGCGAGGACGCCGCCCGCGAGGAAGGGAACGGCGAAGCCGAACCGTTCGAGAAAGCCCGACGCGAGCGGACCGATGGCGATTCCGAGGCCGAACGCCATCGTCAGCACGGAGAGCGTCGTCCCCGACTCCCCTCGCGAGCGAGGTCGCCGGCGACGGCGAGGAGGGGGCGAACACCATGGCGACGGCGATGCCGAGGACGAACCTCGTGAGCACCATCAGCCACGGATCGAGGACGTACCCCTGTGCGATCGTCGCCGGAACCAGCAGCGCGAACCCGCCGAGCAGGAAGGGCCGTCGGCCGTAAGCGTCGCTCCCGCGACCGATGGGGATCTGGAAGACGACGTTGGCGATGGTCACCGCGCCGAACTGGATGCCGAAGAGGAAGGTCCCCTGATCGAGGCGGGCGTTGATCTGCCCTTCGAGCGTGGCGAACATGGCGATACAGATCCCCATCGCCACCGTCCCGACGCCGAGCGCGAACACGGGGTCGAGCAGTTTCTCGCCCGGGCCGCGGACGGCGATAGAGAGGTCGTCGCCGGCCGACGTCTCGGGCCGTTCCGGGTCGGAGACGAGCAGCGTGACGAGGGCGAAACTCGCGAACGCGCCGACGACGGCGACGGCGAAGGCGGCGTTGAAGCCCCACGTCTCGACGACGACGCCGGCGACGATCGGGCCGAAGCCGAAGCCGATCAGGCGGAACGTGTTGAACACGCCGAAGTTGTTGCCGCGGGTCGAGGTGGTCGCGAGTTCGTTCACCAGCGCGACCGTACAGGGAATGGTGAAGGCCGCGCCGACGCCCTGGAGGACGCGCAACAGCAGGACGGCCCAGTACGACGAGGCGAACGCGTAAGCACCGCTGGCGGCTCCGAGGAGGGCCAGTCCGAACAGGATGTAGATCTTCCGCTTGCCGGTGCGGTCCGAGAGCCGGCCGGTGAACGGCTGGGTGAAGCTGTTGAGGAAGCCGAACATCGAGAGGACGATCCCGATGAGCAGCCACTCGGTGAGGGCGAACTCGAAGCCGAAGGCGGCGTAGGTGCCGACCAGCCCTTCGATGGGAATCCGCCCGCTGGCGATGTACAGCGGGAGGACCACGATGAGAAAGGAGTTGCCGACTGCGTCCGCCATCCGCGCGAGTGCCAGAACCAGCACTCGTCGATCGACACCGAAGGGGTTCATCGAATCCGGATTGCTCGGCCCGGCGTATCACCGTTGCGTTCTCTCGACGCCGCTCGCCTCACGACGACTGCCACCGCGCCAGCAGTTCCCGGTTGCCGTCCTCCGGGAGCCAGTACAGGCGTATCACCTGCGTCGACCTGGCGTGGAGCGCGCCCGAGTCCCCGCGCGTGAGAACCCCCGTCCACGAGACGCTCCGTTCCCGCCCGTCGACGGTGACCACGAGGTTCGAGGCGTGCGTCCGCTCGCCGCCCGCGTGTGCGATCCGGACGTGCGTCTCGTTGACCCGCGAGAGCGACCACTCGGTGTCGGGGCCCGCGGCGGTGGCGGGCCCCTCGGACGCGACGACGACGAGCAGTCCCAGCGAGGCGATCAGCGCCAGCACTAACGCCGCGCCGACGAGGTTCAGTATCCGATCGCCGTCTTCGAGCATCGTTCGGTGGTATCGTACAGTCGTCCGGTCGGACACGCATACGCGTTTCGGTGGTCGAGGGCCGACCCGCGGTCCGTCAGGTCGCGTCGAGGAGGTCGCGCGAGGAGTTCGCCACGACCAGCAGGCTACTCGACGCCATCGCCACCGTCGCGAACAGGGGGTTGAGCAGGCCGACCACCGCCAGCGGGACGGCGACGCCGTTGTAGAGAAACGCCCACCCGACGTTCCGCCGGATGCGCCGCCCCGTGGCCGACGCGAGGTCGAACACCGTCCCGACGGACGCGAGGTCGTCGTCGACGACGGCGACGTCGGCGGCGTCTACGGCGAGCGCCGTCCCGCCCCCGAGGGCGATGCCGAGGTCCGCGCTCGCGAGCGCCGGCCCGTCGTTCGTGCCGTCGCCGATCATCGCCACCGACCCGTCGGCTCCCAACCGCCGGACGGTCTCCGCTTTCGCTTCCGGCGGGACGCCCGCGAACACCCGGTCGATGGCCGGATGGTCGCGGAACTCGCTCGTCGCCGTGTCGTCGTCACCGGTCAGCAAGACGACGTCCATCCCGCGGTCGCTCAGGGCCTGGACCGTCTCCGCCCAGCCCTCGCGCGGGTCGTCTCCCAGAACGACGAGGCCCTCGGCGCGACCGTCGCGCCCGAGGACGACGGGCAGGTGGCCCGCATCGCGGGCGGTCGCCGCGCGATCCGCGAGCGACACCGGGAGCGTCCAGCCACGGTCCGCGAACAGATCCGGGTGGCCGACGAGGACCGTCTCGTCGTCGACGACGCCCTCGACCCCCCGCTGGTGGCTCCGGAAGTCGGTGGGCTGGGCGTGCTTCGCCTCTTCTCCGACGGGTCCCCCGTCCGCGCTGACCCGTTCGTCGCCGAACGCCGCGACGACGGCCTCGGCGACGGGGTGTGCGGACCGGCGTTCGACGGCCGCCGCGGCGGCGCGGAGGTCCTCGGGCGCGTCGACGTCGCGAACGGACAACGCGCCCGTCGTGAGCGTCCCCGTCTTGTCGAAGGCCACGACGTCGACCGTTCGCAGGCGTTCGAAGACAGTGTCGTCGAAGACGACGACGCCGCGCTCCAGCGCTTCGCGGACGCCCGACGCGACGGCCAGCGGCGTCGCCAGACCCAGCGCGCACGGACACGAGACGAGCAGCACCGTCAGCGCGACCAGGAGGGCGCGCGCGACGCCCGCCCCCGTCAGGAAGTACGCGCCGCCGACGAGGACGGCGAGCGCGAGCACGCTCGGGACGAAGACGGTGGCGAGGCGGTCGGCGAGCTTCTGGATTCCGTGGGACGTGCTCTGGAGGTTCCAGACGAGGTCGGCGATCCGATCGACGCTGCTGGTCGCTCCCTCGCCGACCATCACCACGGCCGCGCCGTCGGTCACGACGGACCCGCCGATCACCTCGTCGCCCTCGCGCTTGCCGACGGGGAGCGATTCGCCCGTGACGACGGCCTCGTTCACGGTACACTCGCCGTCCCACACGGTGCCGTCGACGGGAATCCGGTCGCCCTCGCGGACGAGCACCCGATCGCTCGCGTCGAGTTCGTCGGGCGAGACGTCGACCGTCGACCCGTCGTCCCGGTAGCGGTGGGCCCGCTCCACCTGCGCGGACTGCACCGTCGAGAGCAGGTCGGTCGCGCGGCGTTTCGTCGACGACTCGTAGTACCGCCCGGCGGTGACGACGACGACGATGGCGACGGTCACGTCGTAGTAGACGTCGATTCGGCCGAGGGCGACGGCGAGCGTGCTGTAGAGATAGGCGCTCACGGCCGCAACCGCGATCAGCAGGTCCATGTTCGGCTGTCTCGATCTGAGGCTGACAGCGGCCCCCGGAGGATCGGGGCACCCGTGTAGGCCACGACGAGCGACGTGAACACGAACAGGAGATAGAAGAAGTAGCTCCCGTCGGCGAGCTGTGCCCGGACGAGTTCCAGCATCCACTCGGGGTAGAGTCCGAAGTGGAGGGGGTAGATGTAGATGACGTAGGGGAGCATCACCATCATGCCGAGCATGACGCCGCCGACGAGCCGCCAGAGGACGTCGTCATCCGGCCGCTCCCGGCCGAGCGCGTCGTCCCGTCGAGAGGCAGTGTAGCCCGCCGCACTCAGGAGCTCCGGCAGTTCGTCCTCGGTCACTCGGTCCGGATCGTAGTCGACTCGGACCGTTTCGGTGACGTAGCTCGATTCCGCCCTACTGACGCCGTCGTGACTCATCGCCAGCGATTCGACGAACGACTCGCAGGTGGTGCAGTGCATCCCGTCGACGCGGAGAAACGCCCGTTCGTGGCCGGCCGGCGGTGGCGCGTCCGCGTCGCGCCCCGCGTCCGTCGAACCGCCGCGAAGGTCGGACTCGTCGACACCGGCCGCGTCGTCGAGGGCGGCGTGGACGTCGCGACAGCCGACACAGCAGAACGACTCGCCCGCGTCGTTCGTAATCCGATCGCCCGGAGCCGGTAGCCCGCACAGTCGGCAGTCCGTGTCGGTCCCTTCCATGGTTCGATATCCCGCGCGGTACGCCCATACAGCGGTGACCGAGGGATAAGTGAGTCGATATTTATATGGGATATGACACATGAGCCGAGCGCGGGTTCGCCAGTCGCTATAAGTGGGTCGCCGCGGTACGTGATGGCATGAGTGACCGCATCAAACTGAGCCGAGTCGAATCCCGGTTCGCCGAACTCGAATATCCGGTCACCCGCGACGACGCCGCCTCGGAGTTCGCCGACGTGACGGTGACGTTCGCCGAGGGCGAGGAGAACCTCGGCCGACTCATCTCCAAACTCGGGAGCGACGTCTTCGCGGGGACGGACGAACTCTACGCCGAGTTACAGAACGCCCTCCCCGTGGAGGTCGTCGGCGAACCCGGACAGTCCGAAGGCGACGCGTAGGACGGCGGCTGGCTCCCAGAAACCCGGTGTTTAAATATACCGACCGGCTGGTAATTAGCCAAGAATGGAATTCTGCGACGAGTGCGGTTCGATGATGCAGACACAGGACGGGAAGTGGGTCTGTACGAACGCCGACTGTGGCTTCACGAAGCCTCGTAACGAGGAACAAGAGAAGGTCAGTATGACCACGACGGACGCACAGGAGGAGAGCGAAATCATCGAATCGACGGGCGGGTCGAGCGGTCTCCCGACGACCGAGGCCAACTGTCCGAACTGCGACAACGACACCGCCTACTGGTACATGCAGCAGATTCGCTCGGCCGACGAGTCCGAGACGCGCTTTTTCGTCTGCACGGAGTGTGAACACAAGTGGCGGGAGGACGACCACTGACGCTCAGTTTCCTTCGACGAGATTCCTGAGGGCGGTCTGTTCCTCGCGCGTCCCGATGGCGACGAGCAGGTCCCCCGCCTCGACTTCGAACCCGGGGTCCGGATTGGACACCGTCTCCCCGTCACGCTGTATCGCGATGACGGAGACGCCGGTTTCGCTCCGCACTCCCGACTCGCCGAGGGCCGTCCCGACGAGCGGCGAGTCCGACGGGACGTCCACCCACTCGATGATGGCGTCGCCGAGCGGGACGGTCAGCGCGTCGAGATCGACGGATTCGAAGTAGGCCCCTTCCAGTATCGACCCGAGTTTGTTCGCCTCGTCGCTCGTCAGATCGAGGATTTTCCGCCCGTCCGACTCGTCGTTCTCCCGGTAGTACAGTTCGCAGCGTCCGTCGTGGTGGACGACGACGACGACCCGCGCCCCGCCCCGTAGTTCGAGTTCGAACTTGCGGCCGACGCCCGGGACGTCCGTCTCGTAGACGCTCATACCCCCGTTCGACGCGTGGAGAGAAAACAGTACGGGAGTGTCGACGACGCCGTCGCCGGTCACTCGCGGACGAGGAGCGATTCGATGTGCGGTGCAAATTGCATCAGCACCGTCCCGAGGATGCTCATGACCAGCACGTAGCCGACGGCGAACGCGTAAATCCGCTGGGCGGTCGTCGACGTCAGCGTCGCTCCCGCGCCGGCGAGGGCCACCGCGCCGATGATGAGGAGAACTCCCCGCGCGTGACCATCCCGAGGCCGACCCGGAGCGACCGGCGCGCGTCGAGGTCGTAGACCCGCCCGCCGTAGAAGCCGGTGAGGAGTTTCGTGGGGGTCGTCACCGCCACGGCGACGGCGAGCAGGCCGACGACGCCGAACAGCGACAGGGGGTCGGTGACCAGCCCGATCCAGAAGAAGAAGACGGCCGCGAACGTGTCCCGGAGCGGCGAGAGCGCGACCTCCAGGTCGTGGACCGCGCTCGTCGAACTGAACGCCATCCCGACGAAGAAGGCGGCGACGGCCTCGCTGACGCCGACGGCCAGCGCCGCGCCCGCGAGCAGGACCGTGACACCCACCGCGCGGAGGATGAAGTACTCGGTGGACGACGTTCGGAGCAGGCGTTCGAAGAGCGCGGTGCCGAAGTAGACGAGCAGGGCAGCAGCAGGATGAACCCCATCGCGACGCCGACGGATCGGGCCGTCGCTCCGAGACTGCCCTCGCCGACGACGACGGCGGAGACGACCGCGAGGTAGACGGCGATCACGAGGTCCTCGAAGACGAGCGTGCCGAGCATGGGCGTGCTCTCGGGGTTGGCGATCCACCCCAGATCGAGGAGCGTCTTCGTGATGACCGCGCTCGACGAGACGTAGACGATGCCGGCGACGAGGACGGCCGGGATCACCGCACCGAAGGCGAGATAGCCCACCACCAGACCGACGCCGAAGTTCACGCCGAAGTCGACGGCTCCGGCTTTGCCGATGTGGGCGCGGTCGGCGAGGAGGCGGTCCAGGTTGAACTCGAGGCCGAGAAAGAAGAGGAGAAAGACGATACCGAGTTCGGCACCGACCGTGACGAACGCCGTCTCGGTGACGTAAGGCAGCCCGAGACGGCCGACGACGAACTCGTTCGCCAGCATCCCCACGCCGATGTAGAAGGGGATCGGCGAGAGTTCGAACCGGGCCGTGAGAAACCCCACCCCGGCGATGGCAGCGAACATCACGCCGACTTCGAGTAACAGCGTCCCCGCCATCGTAGCTGGGGGTTACTCCGTCCGGCCGCGGCTAAGGTGTTCCGATGGCGGCGGGCGGGCGGTCACCGCCACGCCCGAACCGCGGCGCGCACCACGCCGCTCGCGCTGACCCGTACCGGAGCGACGCCGAGCAGCGACGAGGCGACACCGGGCGAGACGTCGGGACCGGCGCGGGCGACGCTCGCTCCCCGAACGCGAACGTCGACCGTCACCCTGGGGGTCGGCTTCGAAAACGGAGCGGCGGCCGCTGCCGTACGGAGGCGAGCGACAGTCGGCCGGAGACGGGCCGCTGCCGCGAGGGACGGCGCGTCGACGACGACGGTGCGCCCGTCGCCGTCGATCGAAAACTCGTCGTCGCCGCGTTCGAGCGTCAGGTCAGCCTCGAGCGCCGTCACCGCTCGGAGTCGCGGGTGCGGATCCGAACCGATCCGTTGAGCCGCCAGTGGGCGTGGTCGGCGTCCTCGCCGATCCTGTCCGGCACCTCCACTACCAGGTCGTCGAACTCGTAGGTTATCTCCGCGCCGCGCCCGGTGAGTCGCTCGTAGAGGCCGAGTGCGAGTTCGGGCCACGTCCGCGCCTCGTCGATGTCCGCGCCGTCCTCGGTGCTCATGCGCGTCCGTTTCGGAGCGACCTACTTAGAACTGTGCGCGTCACTCGTTGCGCGCGAAGGTGAGATAGCCCGTGTGGCCGACGCCCGCCGTCGAGGGGCGCGATCCGCGCTCGCCGAAGTCCATCCGGCGCTGAATCGTCTCGTACGTGTCGATGGCCGAGAGGTCCGCCTCCCGGGCCGCCTCGACCGTCGCCCGCGAGTTCTCGACGAACGGGGAGTAGACCGCGACGAATCCTCCCGAGACGAGCAGGTCGGCGGCGTGTGCCACCACCCCGGGGGCGTCCTCGGTGTCGAGGGTCAGAAGGTCGAACCCCGAGAGGTCGTCCAGGTCGTCGGTGACGTCGCCCGTTCGGACGTCGACGGCGTCGTCGACGCCGGCGAGTCGCATGTTCTCGCGAGCCACGCCGGCGAAGTCCGGATCGCGTTCGTAGGTCGTCACGTCGGCCCCGATTCGACCGAGGTAGGCCGCGAGGACGCCCGTGCCGGTGCCGGCGTCGAGGATGCGGTCACCGCTGGCCGCGCCGGTGTGGCCGACGACGAGGCCGACGTCGCGGGGCATCATCGGCGCGCCCGTCCGCTCGAAGTGGTTGAACAGGTCGGGCCCCGGGGTTCGCGCACGACGAACTCCTCGCCGAGGTGGGTCTCCAGCGTCTGTCCGGGTTCGACGTCCTCGGGGACGGTGAGGACGCCGAGGTCCGTCTGGAGTTCCTCGCCGGGGGCGCGGAGATACTCCCGGTCGCCGCGGACGAGCAGTATCACTCCAATCGCGCGATCGCGGCCGCGAGGTCGCCGTCCTCGGCTTCGAGGGCCGCGCGGGCGTCGTCCTCGCTCACGCCCGCCCGCTGGGCGACGAGGTTCACGTCGTCGTCGGGGATGCCACCGGCTTCGTCGGCCTCCTCACCGGCCGCTTCCTCTTCGTCCCCGGATTCGAGCGCCCCCGCCTCCCGGCTCTCGGGTTCGCCGACGATCTGGTAGGTCTCCTGGCCCTGTGCGTCCATGCGCGTCACCTGCGGATCCGAGAAGACGAGGTCTTCCTCCGGCGTCCGGATGACGACCTCCTGGGTCTCGAGTTCGGACACGTCGATGCCCATCTGTTTCATCATCTGTTTCATCTTCCGCGGATTCATGCCGCCTCCACCAAACATACCGCACGCGTCGGCGTCCGTCGGCAAAAGCATGGCGAAGGGCGGTCCGAACGACCGATTTCGCCACGGGTCGACGCGCTCGCTCGTCGCCGTCGCTGCCGACGCCGCGCCGACCTCCCGACGCTGGCGGACAGCGGGATAAATCGCCGCGACCTGCCGACTTTTGAGGCCGGCGGTGGAGGTAGGTGTATGTATATCGCCGACCAGGCGTGGCCGGACCTCGAAGACTACGTCGAATCGGAGTCGCTGGCCGTCGTACCGCTGGGATCGACCGAGCAACACGGGCCGCACCTGCCGCTGGCGACGGACCATCTCATCGCCGAGGGCCTCGCCCGCGAGGCGGCCGACCGCACGGGCTTTCTCTGCACGCCGACCGTGAACGTCGGCGTCAGCACTCACCACCGGCAGTTCCACGGCACGATGTGGGTCGACCCGCCGGCCTTTCGCGACTACGTCGAGAGCATGACGCGGAATCTCGCCTACCACGGCGTCGACCGGGTCGTCTTCGTCAACGCCCACGGCGGCAACGTCCAGCACCTGCGCGAGGTGGGACGTCGACTCCGCGACGACGGCACGGCCTACGCCATCGAGTGGATGTGGGACGAGTCCATCCCGGACCTCGTCGACGATCTGTTCGAACACAACGGCCCCCACGGCGGGCCGAAGGAGACGGCCATGATCCAGCATCTCGCGGGCGACCTCGTCCGCGAGGAGCGACTCGACGACGCCCGCGACGGCGGCGTCGTCGACTACGGTCGGAACACCGGCCGGACCTTCGGCGCGCGAACGTACTACGACGCCGTCGACAACAGCGACAACGGCGTCTTCGGCGACCAGACGGACGCCACAGCCGAGAAGGGCGAGCAGCTGTTCGAGGCGGCCACGGAGCAACTGGTGCGACTGCTGGAGTGGCTCGACGAACGGGCGTTCGAGGACCTCGCCCCGAAGCCACACGTCGAGCCCGAGCCGGGGAGCCGTCGCAGAGGGGCCGGATCGACATCTCGGCGGACCGGATGGCCCGGTCGGTGACGCTCCGATGTGTGGATGGCCGCGGGCGACACTGCCGTGGCGACCATCACGACCGGCGAGGCATCTGGACGTCGCCGGCGGGACGCCAGGACGACGCCGAGGGAGCGCGGTGTGCCGTCCCGACGCACCCGCATCGAAAGCTTAAGGCGACGGCTACCCTCGGTTCGAAGTATGTTCGACCCCGAGGACCTCGAAGCGATACGCGAGGCGAAAGCGGAGTGGGAGGAGGAGACGTACAGCCCGACGGTGGAGCGATTCGGGGAGCGCAAAGAGGAGTTCACGACGGACACGGGCGGCCAGACGGTCGACCCCCTGTACACGCCGGACGACATCGCCGACAAGGACTATCAGGCGGACGTCGGCTTCCCCGGCGAGGAGCCGTACACGCGGGGCGTCTACTCGACGATGCACCGGGGGCGCTTCTGGACGATGCGCCAGTACGCGGGGATGGGGACCGCCGAGGAGACCAACGAGCGGTTCCTCTATCTCATGGACCAGGGTCAGACGGGCCTCTCGATGGCGTTCGATCTGCCGACGCAGATGGGTTACGACTCCGACGCCGCGATGGCGCTGGGCGAAGTCGGCAAGTCCGGCGTCGCCATCGACAGCCTCCGCGACATGGAGACGGTGTTCGAGGGGATTCCGCTGGACGAGGTGTCGACCAGCATGACCATCAACGCGCCAGCGAGCATCCTGTTGGCGATGTACATCGCCATCGGCGACAAACAGGGCGTCGACCGGGCGGAACTCCGGGGCACCGTCCAGAACGACATCATGAAAGAGTACGTCGCCCGCAACCTCTACATCTACCCGCCCGAGCAGTCGATGCGCCTCATCACCGACATCTTCGAGTTCTGCGCCGAGGAGACGCCGAAGTTCAACACCATCTCGATCTCGGGCTACCACATCCGCGAGGCGGGATCGACGGCCGCCCAGGAGATCGCCTTCACCCTCGGAAACGGCATCGAGTACGTCCAGGCCGCCATCGACGCCGGCCTCGACGTCGACGGCTTCGCTCCACAGCTCTCGTTTTTCTTCAACGCGCACAACAACGTCCTCGAAGAGGTGGCGAAGTTCCGCGCCGCCCGCCGGATGTGGGCGAAAATCATGGAGGAGCGCTTCGGCGCGGAGAACCCCAAATCGAAGCAGCTCAAATTCCACACCCAGACCGGCGGGTCGACGCTGACCGCCCAGCAGGTGGAGAACAACGTCGTCCGCGTGGCCTATCAGGCGATGGCGGCCGTCCTCGGCGGGACCCAGAGCCTCCACACCAACGGCAAAGACGAGGCGCTGGCGCTGCCCACGGAAAAGAGCGTCCGGACGGCGCTCAGAACGCAGCAGATCCTCGCTCACGAGTCCGGCGTCGCCGACACCATCGACCCCCTGGCAGGGAGTTACTACGTCGAGGCGCTCACCGACGACTTGGAGGAGGAGGCGTTCGAGATTCTAGACGAGGTAGACCGCCGCGAGGGGATGTTAGAGGCCGTCAAAAGCCAGTGGGTTCAGGGACAGATCCAGGACGTCGCCTTCGAGCGCCAGCGGGAGATCGAGTCGGGCGAGCGCGTCATCGTCGGCGTCAACGAGTACCAGGTGGACGAGGAACCGGAGATGGACCTCGAGGAGGTCTCCGAGGAGGACGAACGCCGACAGGTCGAACATCTGGAGACGGTCCGGGAGGAGCGCGACGACGAAGCGGTGGACGCGGCCCTCGCCGCCGTTCGAGACACCGCTCGCGGCGACGGTAACCTCCTCCCGCCAATCGTCGACGCGGTGAAAGCCTACGCTACTATCGGCGAAATCTCGAACGTCCTCCGCGACGAGTTCGGCGAGTACAAACCCGGCAGCTCGATGTAGCTACCGCGCGCGCAACGGGGTGTTCGCCCGCTCCATCGACCGGACGAGTTCCTCGGTGACGGCGCTCTTTCGATGCTCCACCATCAGGTGCACCTGCAGGTCACGCCGCTCGGCGAACGACGTGGTGCAGAGCGGACACCGGCGCCCCTCCGTATTAGACATGATTATTCATTATATACGACGCACGTCTGACCTGATATAGATTTCGGAACCAGCTACATCGGTGACACGTCCGCGAGGCGGCGGCATTTATGTCCGCTCCGTACGTCGAATCGGCCATGCACTTCGACCACGCGGGCATCGCCACCGACGACGCGAACGAACTCGCGTCGCTGTTCGGCGACCTGTTCGGCCTGCCCGTCGCCCACGAGGAGGAGTTCGAGGGGATGACCGTCGTCTTCCTCGACGTCGGCGACGGCTACTTCGAGTTGCTCGACCCCGGCGACGGTGGCGCGATCGCGCGCTACCTCGACCGGAACGGCCCCGGCGTTCACCACCTCGCGCTCGCCACCGACGACATCGACGGCGCGCTCGACAGGGCCCGTGCGCACGGCGTCGAACTCGTCGACGAGGAGCCTCGCCCCGGCGCGTGGGACCACGAGGTGGCGTTCCTGCATCCCGAGTCCACCGGCGGCGTCCTCGTCGAGTTCGTCTCGCACTCGTGATCGGGTCGCCGTCACGCGACTGGCTCTCTCACCGGGCCGACGCCTCGCCGGACGCGACGGCGCTGATCGAGGCCGGTTCGGGCGAGACCTGGACCGCCGCCGAACTCGACGCCGCGGTGGCCCGAACCGCCGGCCAACTCGCCGCCCTCGGCGTCGGCGCGGGCGACCACCTCGGCGTCGCCGCGCCGCCCCGCGTCTCGACGGTCCGCCTCGTGTTCGCCGCGATGCGTCTCGGTGCCGTCCTCGTCCCGATCGGTCCGCGACTCACCGGCCGGGAGATCCGACGCAGCGCCGAGACGGCCGACGTGACGACGCTCGTCTGTACGGCCGAGACGGAAACCGCGGCGCTCGACGGCCTGCGCGGCACGTCCGTCCCCGTCGCCGCCGTCGACGACCCCGCCGACGCGGCCGTCACGTCGCTGTCGGCGACGGAGCCGACGCCGTTCGACGCCTACGAGTGGGCCGAATCGGACCGGCTGGCTCTCCTGTTCACCTCGGGGACGACGGGGTCGCCGAAGGCCGTCGACCTGCGGCTTGGCAACTTCCTCGCGAGCGCGACGGCGTCGGCGTTCCGCCTCGGCCTCCGGCGCGACGACCGGTGGCTGGTGACGCTCTCGCTGCACCACGCCGGCGGCCTCGTCCAGATCCAGCGGCTGGCGCTCTACGGAACCGCGGTGGTCCTCCGGGAGTCGTTCGACGCCGCGGGCGTCGTCGCCGACGTCGAGCGCCACGACGTGACCGGCGTCTCGCTGGTGCCGACGATGCTCGACCGACTGCTCGACGCCGCCGACGGGACGCCCGCGTTCGACGACTCCCTGCGCGCTGTGTTGCTCGGGGGCGCGCCCGCGACGGAGGGGCTGATCGAGCGGTGTCGCGCCCGCGACGTTCCGGTTTTCCCCACCTACGGGATGACGGAGGCGGCGTCGCAGATCGCCACGGCGACGCCCGCGGAGGCGTTCGCGCATCCGGGGACCGTCGGCCGACCGCTCTACGGGACGGACCTCACGGTCCGCGACGAGGACGGGACTCGACTGCCCCGCGGCGAGGCGGGCGAACTCGTCGCTTCGGGGCCAACCGTCGCCGCGGGCTACTACGGCGACCCCGAAGCGACCGACGAGGCGTTCGGCCCGGCGGGCCTCCGTACCGGCGACGCCGGCTACCGGGACGACGACGGCCGCGTGTGGGTGTTGAACCGCCTCGACGACCGCATCGTCACCGGCGGGGAGAACGTCGATCCGGGCGAGGTAGCGGCCGTCCTGTGCGAGCATCCGACCGTCGACGACGCCGCCGTGGTCGGCGTCCCGGACGAGGAGTGGGGCGAACGCGTCTCGGCGCTCGTCGTCGCCGAGGGCGTGACCGCCGTCGACCTCCGCGAGCACTGTCGGTCGTCGCTCGCGGACTACAAGGTGCCCCGAGAGTTCGCGTTCGCCGAGGCCCTCCCGCGGACGGCGTCGGGAACGGTCGAACGGCCGGCCGTGCGCGCGCGCTTCGAGGATTAGTCGCTCGAACTGACGGGGACGCTCCCGTTTTCCGCCGATGACAGGCGGCGTTCGAGGGCGAGAAGGCCCAGTGCGATGGCGACGCAGACGGCGACGAGCAGCGGCCAGAGCAGGTGTTGGAGGCCGTAATCGAAGAAGACGCCGCCGACGGCGGCCCCGACGCCCATGCCGAGCCGTTTCGCGATTTCGAGCAGCGAGAGCTGTGAGCCGCGTTCGGCGGCGCGGCCGAGGTCGCTCGCGAGCGACGTCGCGAGCGGCGCGTGAAGGATCTCGGCGGCCGTCCGAACGACGAGAAAGACGCCGACGAGAGCGACGCCGACGAGTCGCGGAACGCCCGGGACGGCCATGATCGCGAGGAAACTCGCGGCCCAGAGCCCGGCGGAGGCGACGAGCCCGCGGGTACGTCGCCAGCGGGTGACGGCGGCGACGAGCGGCATCTGAAAGAGGACGATGACGGCCGGGTTCAGGACGTAGAGCGTGCCGAGCTGGGCCGACGAGAGCGAGAGCGTCTCGGCGGCGACGACGGGCACGGTGGCCTGCATCTGGGCATACATGACCGCGAACCCGACGTTCAGGAGCGCGAGCGCGAGGATGCGCGGGCGAGTGACCGCCCGCCGCCAGGCGTCCACGGAGTCGGCGAGCGACGCCGTGGCCCGCCCGTCGTGGACGCGCGGGAGGACCGCGAGGAGGACGGCGGCGACGACGCCGGAAGTGAGACCGTCGGCGACGAAGATGGCAGTGGAGGCGAACGAGTAGAGGACGCCGCCGACGACGAATCCCGTCCCGAAGCCGGCGTTGCTGGCGACTTTCAGCAGGGCGTAGCCGCGTTCGCGTTCCGCGGCGTCGGTCAGGTCGGCCGTCATGGCCTGACTCGCGGGCGCGTAGAGGCCCACGGTGAGACCGGCGGCCGTCGCCACCGCGACGAACTGGGCGGCGGTAGCGACGAGGGCGTACGCCGACAGCGTCAGCGTCGAGAGCGCCATGCTCCAGACCATGATCGGTCGCCGTCCGTACCGGTCGGCGAGATAGCCGCCGAGCGCCGTCCCCGCCGCCGTCGCGACGTTGTTGGCGAGGAGGCCCAGGCCAACCAGCGAGAGGGGAATGCCGACCTGCAGGTGGAAGTGAACGCTGGCGAACGGGTAGACCAGCCCGGATCCGAAGACGTTGACGAGGCGGCCGATGGCGATTGCGTACACGGGCCGTCTGAAGCCACGGAACGCGTCGAGTGAGCGACCGAACACGACCGTCCGTCGGTCACGGAGCCACCTGAACGGTTCGTTCCGCGACGGCGAGTCCCCGTCCGCTCGAAGCGCCACGCGCGGCCGCAGTAGTCGTGGGAGTTTTGCACAATGTATACAAACTATTTTGAAGGGCGGCCGCGTACGCTCTCGCGGAATGCCGGATTCGATGGCCGAATACCTCCAGGCCGATATGGAGTGTGAAGGGTTGCTGGAGTGTCTCCACGGCCTCAAGGGACTCGACAGGGAGTGTTACAAGGTGCTCGTGGACGCCGACGAACCGCTGACGGTCGACGAAGTCGCGGCGGAGGTCGATCGCGAACGGTCGACGGCGTACCGCGCTATCCAGCGGTTGCTCCAGACGGGGTTCGTCCGGAAAGACCAGGTCAACTACGAACAGGGCGGCTACTACCACGTCTATCGGCCCACCGAGCCGGACGAAGTCGCCGACGACATGCAGCGGCTGCTCAACGAGTGGTACGCGAAGATGGGCCAGTTGATCCAGGAGTTCCGGAACAAATACGACGAGGCCGACGCCGTCGCGTCGACGGACGACTGAGCCCCTCGACCGACCAACAGTATAAGCCCCCGCCGTGAATGCGTTCGGTATGCGGCTCGAGGACTACTGGGGAGTCGGCCCGAAGACGGCCGCGCAGTTGCGCGAGACGATCGGCGAGGAGGCCGCCATCGAGGCCATCGACTCGGCGAACGTGCGGCGGCTCGCGGATGCGGGCGTCGCGAGCGGTCGCGTGATCCGTATCCTGCGGCGCGCGAACGCCGGCGCGGCCATCGATCTGCTGGCGACGACCGACGCCCGCGACGTCTACGACGACATCCTCTCTCTCGCGAGCGACTACGCCCTCACGCGACACGCGGCCGACAGGATCCGCGTGTTGACGCCGCTGTCGAACCGTGACGCCATCGAGGACCGACTCGACGAGGTGGTCGCGGCTCGCGACCTCTGGGACGGCCTCGACGCGGACGAACGCACGGCCCTCGTGGCGGCGTTCGACGCCTACGACGAGGCGAACGAGACGGAGCGATCGGCGGTCGAGACGGCGCTGACGCTCCGCGAGATGGGGCTCACGGGCGGGCCGTTCGACGTCCTCGCGGACGTCGACGCCGAGGACCTTCGCGAGGCGAGCGAGGCGCTCCAGTACGTGACCGACGACGGCGTCGCCGACGGGGCCGACGAGGAACTGGACCGGCTCCGGGCGGACCTCGCCGACGCCCGCGAACTCGAACACGACGCGTTCGGGGTGTTGGATCGGGTCCGCGAGGGCGGGGTGTACGACCTCGAAGATTTCAAACGCGCGTTCGTCGACCACGTCGTCACCGAGACGTCGCTGTCGGCGGCGACGGTTCGAGCCGCCACGCCCGACCGCGCACAGGACGCTGCCGACTACGTCAGCACGACGCTCCGGGCTCTGGTCGCCGACCTCGAATCCGCGGTCGAGCGCCGGGAGGCGACGGTCCGCGCGGAGCTCCGCGGGGCCGTCGACGACGCGCGCGAGGATGTCGACGCCGCCGTCGCCGCCGTCGACGATGCCGCGTTCACGCTCTCGCTGGCGCGTTTCGCCGCCGAATACGGCCTCACCCGCCCCTCGCTGGATACGGACGGCCTCGCTGTCGCGAACGCCCGCAACCTCTTCGTCGAGGGCGAGGTGCAGCCGGTCACCTACGCCGTCGGCGACCACGACCTGCCGTCCCCCGACGAACCACCGTCGGGCGACCGCGTGGCGATCCTGACCGGGGCGAACAGCGGCGGGAAGACGACGCTTCTGGAGACGCTGTGTTCGGTCGTCCTCCTGGCGTCGATGGGGCTCCCCGTCCCGGCCGAGCGCGCGGAGGTCGGCCGGTTCGAGGCGCTCGTCTTCCACCGACGCCACGCCAGTTTCAACGCCGGGGTACTGGAGTCGACGCTCAAGAACATCGTCCCGCCGCTGGCCGACGATCGGCGGACGCTCGTCCTCGTCGACGAGTTCGAGGCCATCACCGAACCGGGGCGGGCGGCCGACCTCCTCGACGGCCTCGTGGATCTGACCGTCGACCGGGACGCGCTCGGCGTCTACGTGACCCACCTCGCGGAAGATCTCGCCCCTCGTTCGGACGAGGTTCGCGTCGACGGCATCTTCGCCCGGGGGCTCACGCCCGACCTGGAACTGGAGGTGGACTACCAGCCGCGCTTCGGGACGCTCGGTAAATCCACGCCGGAGTTCATCGTCTCTCGGCTCGTCGCCGACGCTACCGACCGCACCGAACGGCGGGGGTTCGAATCCCTCGCGGCCGCCGTCGGCGAAGAGGCCGTCCAGCGGACGCTCTCGGACGCGCGCTGGGACGCCTGACCACCGCGGAGCTAACTGTGTTGGGAGGTGTTTTTTCCGACGGGTGGCTGACGAATTATCCGTGTCTCCCGCCGGCACGCCCCTACTCGGTGAGGTAAACGCCACGGACGCCCACGAGACCCGTGTTAACTTCACTCAAGATAATAATATAACCTTCCGGTCGTTAGAGGCGATTGCTCATGAAGAAGCAGGAACTCATCCACCTGCACGGCCTGCTCGCAGAGGTACACGAACAGTGTGAAATGTGGGAGGGAGAGGAACTCGATCTCACAGCGTACGACGAACTCGGAGTCCGACCGACGTCGATCCACAAATCGAAGACGGATCACAAAGCAGCCGTCTTCAAACTGGCGACGGGTATCACGTCCGGTCTCGAAGCCCCCGAACAGGAACGCGTCGCGCCCCACGCCGACTGATCGACACGCTGTACTCCTCCCGACCTCGCCGACACGTAGCGACTGCTGTTCTCGCGGTCAGGAGTCGTCGACCAGTTCCTCGAATTCGGGTAGCAGTTCGTCGTCTTCGCCGTCTTCGTCGTCTTCGTCGGTCGACTCGTCGGCGTTCGAGTCCGATTCTGCCTCCGTCTCGACGATCTCCTCGACTTCGAGGACCTTCAGCGGGACGTTCTCGAGTCGCTGGCCGATCTCCTTGCGGGCGATTCGGGAGGCGTGTTCCTCCTGTTCGACGTTGAAGACGGTCATCTCGAGCTCGAGGGCGACCAGCGCTTCGTCCGCCGCGATGAACGCGGGCGGCAACTCCTCGCCCGATGGCGACGTCCGTGACCCCATGTCGATCTCGACGTAGTTGAGATCCGGGTTGAGCATCTCGCCGGTTTTGGCGATGGCGATGCGAATCGCCTCGTCGGGGGTCTCTACGTCGTACACCGGAACTGCGGCTTCGACGACAACTCTACAATCCATACCACACAGTACTTGTGAATCCAGCGTCATGAATTTTCGCCCCCGGCGTCTCCGTGGCTGAACGGCGGCGGGCGGGCGTCAGAATCGTCCTCGACTCAGCGGGGTGGCGACGCGGCGAACCAGGAGGTCACTCGCCGCCCGAGCGGAGGTAGTGAAAGACGTACGTCTGGGCGTAGCCCGCGTACGTGCCGCCGAATCGTTCACGAATGGCCCGCGAGGTTTCGGCGTAGCCACCCCGGTCGCAGTCGGGGTAGTGGTCGGCGATAGCCGACCGAATCCACGTATCGAGCGGGACGGCCTCCAGAAATCCGAGCGAGAACAGGAGGACGCAGTCGGCCACTTTCTCGCCGACGCCGACGAACCGGGTGAGGGAGTCGCGGGCCGCCTCGTACTCCATGTCGCGCGCGTCGGCCGGGTCCGCCTCGCCGTTCGCGACCATCCCCGCCGTCCGCTGGACGTACGGCGCGCGGTAGCCGAGGCTGAGGTCACGTAGTTCGTCCTCGCTCGCGGCGGCCAGTCGCTCCGGCGTCGGGAAGGCGTGATAGCGCTCCCCGTCGACGGAGAGCGTCTCGCCGAACTCGCGGGCGAGGGCCATCTGCATCCCGTGGATGCGCGCGACGCGCATCTGCGCGGAGCAGATAAACGAGACCAGACAGGAAAACGGCGAGTCGCGCACGAGGCGCATCCCGGGATAGGCGTCGAACGCCCGTTCGACGAGGGGGTCGTCCGGCGTCGCCGCCCGAATCGCGTCGAGGTCGTCGTCGAGGCGGAGCAGGTGGGTGAGGAGGGGGACGGCGTCGGTCGTGGACTCCCACTCCAGCCGATTTTCGGTCTGTCGAACTCGGACGACGGCCCGTTCGTCGGAGACGCCGTCGAGCGGCGGGACGACCGTCTCGTACCACGCGTCGCCGCCGTGGGCGTCGAGTCGGTCGTACATCTCTCCGTCCGTTCGGTCCCAGAGGTAGCTCTGTCCGCTTTCGAGCGTCGACTGCAGGTCGAACGGTCCGTCGACGTCCGCGAGTGGAACGGTACCCGTCTCCATCGACGGGAAGTGGACGCGGGCGGGTTTGCGCCTTTCGATTACTCCTCGTAGGCCGCGGCGATGGCGGGGAGGTCGACCCCCGCGGCTTCCCGGTAGTCGGCGGCGACGGCGAACGCCGCCACCCCGAGCGTCTCCCACACGAGCAGCGCCGGGAGGACGCTCCGCGCGGGATCGGACGGGAGGCGGTCGATCGGGGCCGACGAGAGCGCGGGCGACCACCGGGTCCACCGCAGGACGAATCCCGGATCGACCGTCAGCGTCTGTCGGAGGAGCGCGCCGGCGACGACGACGCCGACGACGCCGACGAGCGCGAGGACGGCCGGCCGTGGGCGAACGCGGCATCGCTCGTACAGCGCCGGTCGGACGACGGGGAGCGCCGCCGCCGTCGCCGCGACGCCGACGTACTGGACGGCGAGCCCCGCGACCGAGAGGTAGAGCGCGTACGCGAGGCCGTCGGCGAGGACGACGCCGCCGGCGGCCACACCCACCAGCCCCAGCGAGAGGTCGGGTGCGCCGAACCGGTTCCGTCGCGCGAGCGACGGGAGCAACTCGTCGAGGCCGGCGAGCAAACGAGGGGGCCCACGTCAACGCGAGAAGCGCCGAGGCCGTCGCGAGGACGGTTCCCGGACCGAGCAGGCGCGCGACGTCGACGCCGAGGGCGGAGGCCGCGGCGTCCGCGAAGGGCGCGCGTGCGTAGAGGAGTTGCCACCACGGAACGACGCCGAAGGCGACGAACGCGGCGGCGGCCGAGAGGACGCCCGCGCCGCCGACGCCGACGAACAGGGCGCGGGGGCCGCTTCGTCGCGGGTCGCGCGCCGCCCCGGCGGCGGTGACGACGACGTCGAAACCGACGAAGCCGAACAGGGAAACGGTCGTCGCCGCCGACAGCGACGCGACGGGCGCGTCCCGGAGCGACGGCGTCGGTAGGAGGGGGACGAAGTTCGAGAGATTGACCGCGGTGGCGGCGACGACGACGAACGCGAGGAGGGCCGCGGCGAGGAGGCCGGTGAGGCCCAGTTGCGCGCGCCCGACGGCGGCGGGGCCGAGCGCGTGGACGCCGACGACTCCGGCGATGACGAAGAGCCCACCGCCTGTGGCGGACAGGGGAGAGACGACGGCAGCGAGTACTCCGCCGAGAGCGGACGCGAGAAGCGCCAGCAGGGCGACGTAGGCGCCGACGGCGGGCCAGACGAGGAGGAAGCCGACCGGTCGGGAGTGCCACGTCCGCGAGAGAAAGAGATACGCACCGCCGTCCGTCTCGGCCAGCGGACTCGACAGGAAGACGGCGTAGGCGGCGGCGAGGGCGCAGGCGGCGGCCGTGGCGGCGACGTAGGCGAGGGGCGTCGCGGGGCCCGCGAGATTCTCGACGTGGTCGGGGACGTAGAGGACGCCCGCGCCGAGGAGCGACCCGAGCGCGACGGCGACGAGGTGGCGGTCGGTGAGCGGCCCCGGATCGCGTCTCATGCCACCGAATACCGTGGGGGCGCGTAAACCCGTGTCGGGCGAGAGACCGACCGCGACGCCGTCTCAACAACACTTATTCCGTTCGTCCGATTTGATGCCGTTATGAGTGACATCGTAGTTACGCTCCCGGACGGGTCGGAACTCACCGTCGAGGAGGGCTCTACCGTCGAGGACGTCGCCTACGAAATCGGACCGGGTCTGGGTGCCGACACCGTGGCCGGCGTCGTCGACGGTGACCTCGTGGACAAGCGGACCGAACTCCACGACGACGTCGAACTCGTCATCGTCACCGAGGGGAGTGACGAGTATCTCGACGTGCTTCGCCACTCGGCGGCCCACGTCTTCGCACAGGCCCTCCAGCGGCTCTACCCCGAGGCGAAACTCGCCATCGGACCCTGGACCGACGACGGCTTCTACTACGACGTCGCGGGCGTCGACCTCGACAGCGACGACCTCGACGCCATCGAGGAGGAGGCCGAAGACATCATCGAGTCCGACATCCCCATCGAGCGGAAACTCGTCCCCCGCGAGGAGGCCTTCGAGAAGTACGCGGACAACCCGTTCAAGCGGGAGATTCTCGAAGAGGAAGCGGCGGGCGAGGACCCCGTCTCCTTCTACGAACAGGCGGAGTTCGAGGACCTCTGTAAGGGGCCACACGTCGACTCGACGGGCGAGATCGGCGCGTTCGAACTGCTGAACATCTCCTCTGCCTACTGGCGCGGCGACGAGGACAACGAGATGCTCACCCGCGTCTACGGCACGGCCTTCGAGAGCGAGGCGGACCTGGAACGATTCCTCGAACGCCGCCGCGAGGCCGAAGAGCGCGACCACCGCAAACTCGGCCAGGAACTCGACATCTTCTCTATCCCCGACGTCACGGGGCCGGGACTGCCGCTCTATCATCCCAACGGCAAGCGCGTCCTCGACGAACTCGCGGCGTACGCCCGCCAGCTCAATCTCGATGCGGGCTACGAACCCGTCGAGACGCCACACCTGTTCCGGACGGAGCTGTGGAAGAAGTCGGGTCACTACGAGAACTACGTCGACGACATGTTCCTGCTGGACGTCAACGACGAGGAGTACGGCCTGAAGCCGATGAACTGTCCGGGCCACGCGACCATCTTCGACGGCAAGTCGTGGAGCTACCGCGACCTGCCGGTCCGGTATTTCGAGGACGGCAAGGTGTACCGCAAGGAGCAGCGCGGCGAACTCTCCGGGCTCTCGCGGGTGTGGGCGTTCACCATCGACGACGGCCACGTCTTCGTCCGCCCGGACCAGATCGAAGCCGAGGTCAATCTGGTGATGGACAACATCTTCACCGTCTTCGAGACGTTCGGCCTCGACTACGAGGTGGCGCTGGCGACCCGCCCCGAAAAGAGCGTCGGCAGCGACGAAATCTGGGAGCAGGCCCAGTCCCAGCTTCGAGCCGTCCTCGACTCGCAGGACATCGAGTACGAACTGGAGTCGGGAGACGGCGCGTTCTACGGCCCGAAAATCGACTTCGCCTTCGAGGACGCCCTCGGGCGCAAGTGGGACGGCCCGACGGTCCAGCTCGATTTCAACATGCCCGAGCGGTTCGAGTTGACCTACACGGGCGAGGACAACGAGGACCACCGTCCGGTGATGATCCACCGCGCGCTCTACGGTAGTTACGAGCGGTTCCTGATGGTCCTCATCGAACATTTCAACGGGAAGTTCCCGCCGTGGCTCGCGCCGGAACAGGTGCGCGTTCTGCCCATCAGCGACGACCAGCTCGACTACGCCGAGGAGATCGCGGCCGAACTCGACGAGTTCCGCGTCGACGTCGAGACCCGGTCGTGGACGCTCGGACGCAAGATCCGGGAGGCACAGACCGATCGCGTTCCGTACATGCTCGTCGTCGGCGACGACGAGGAGCGCGCGGGCACCGTCGCCGTCCGCGACCGGAAGGAACGCGAGACGAAAGACGTCGATCCCGAAACGTTCCGGGCGCACCTCGAGCGCGAAGTGGCCCAGAAGCGACTCGAACCCACGTTCGTCGGCTGAGTCGCGGGTCGTCGCGTTCTCGGTAGTATCGCCGGTCGCCTCGGTCGGCGTCGTCCCTGTCGAGGGGTCGCTGCGGTCGACCGAGACGGTCCGAGCGGCCAACGGCCCCGTTCCCGGACCGCGAGGGGCGTCGCTGCCACGGCGCACCGGAACGGTAGTTTCGTTTGGACAACATTATTTGCCGGTGCAGCACGTACGTTCGCCACGTATGGCTCACACACCGACGCGGACCGGTCGGCCTCTCGCCCGGCGTCTACCGCTCGCGCTGCGTCCACACCGGCGGGTCGGCGAGTCGCTCCGTCCCCGATGACCCGCGTCGACCCCGAACTCGTCGAGTACCACCTTCGCCGTCTCGACGCCGCGTCGTGCCGAGCGCTCGTCGCGGATCTGTGGTCCGCGCGGGGTTTCGAGACGACGCGGAAAGGCGACTGCGTCGTCGCCGACCGCCACGGCGAGTCCCGGGTGATTCGCGTCCTCGCTCCCCGCTCCGGGACGCCGAACCGACCGGTCGACGTGGTCGTCGCGTTCGGGAGACGGGTACCGGACGTTCCGGACGGCGTGCGCGTCCTCGACGCGGCCGATCTCTGTGAGATGCTGTTGTACGCCGTCGACCGACCCGTCGCCGTCGATCTCTGTACGCGTCATCTCGGTGCGCCGCCGGACGGGCTCACGTCCCCGTTGTCGACCCGGCTCCGAAGCCGGGCCGCCACCGCCGCGTCGGCGACCCGGTCGACGTCGCTGGGCCTCGTGCTCGTCGCCTGTTTCATCGTCCTCGCGGGCGCGATGTACGCCCCGCAGTCCGCCGCTGGCGACGCCGACTCCGTCATCGACGCCAACACCGAGGCAGCATCGACGCCGACTCCGACGCCGTCGACAGCTATCGAACGCCCGGATCGACGACGGAGTCGTCGACCCCGGTCGCCCGGTTGTCCCCGCACTCGGGCCAGTACGCCGACTCGGAGATCGGCGTCAGTCTGTCGGGCGTCACGAACCTCAGCGCGCTGGCGGACGCCCACAGTCGCGTGCTCGAAAACCGCTCGTACACCGTCTGGCTGGACTACTCTCACCCCCGGGAGTGGGAGCCGAACGGGACGCGAGTCCAGCGTGACACCGACGTCGCCGTCGACGGCGAGCGATACCACAGCGTGACGTCGCTCGAAGGGACGGTGACGACGACGCCGTTACAGGAGACCTACTACGACGGGAGCGACTGGTACGTCGCCGACGTGAGCGACAACGAGACCCGATACCGGCAGATTCACTCGGTCGAGGGGACGCCCGCTCTCTACGCGGCCCCCGACGCTGCGAGATACGCTGGTCACCGACTATCTCTCGACGCCGGAGACGACGGTGACCGAACAGGTCGAACGTCGCGGACACCGGGTCTTTCGCGTCGTCGGCCGGGGCCAACCCACCGGCTTCGACGTCTACCGCGTCGAGAACTACACCGTCGTCGCGCACGTCGATTCGCGGGGCTTCGTCCGCAACCTGACCGCGCGCTATCTGCGTCGGACGGACGACGGTCCCATCCGGGTCGTCGTCGAGGTGACGTACGGACGCGTCGGAACGACGACGGTGACGTCGCCGCCGTGGTACGAACGCGAGTTCGGCAACGAGACGGACGGTGGCGAGCGGGGTGCGAGGGCCGACTGACGGCGTTCGTCTCCGTGTGGTGTCGGTTGCGAGGGTCGAATCCGATTCGAGACGCGCTCCGCTCGCGGATTTCTCACGGGCCGGGAGGGAGTTGAACCCCCGACCGACGGATTAAGAGTCCGTCGCTCTACCTGACTGAGCTACCGGCCCTCGGCCAATCGTATCCGTGGTGTACTCAAAGGCGTTTCCCTTTCAGGTGCGGAATGGTGGATGTTAAGTGCCCGCCTCCGATACACCCGACACTATGAGCAACGCGGCGACGATGTCTTCGATGTCCAAATACGCGATCCTCGGCTGTGGGAGCGTCGGTCACGCCGTCGCCGAGGAACTTGCCGAGGAGGGGAAAGACGTCCTCATCCTCGACAAGGACGAGAGCCGCGTCGAGGCCCTCCGTGACCAGGATCTCGACGCTCGCACGACGGACATCAGAAACGAGGAAGTCGCTGACGCGGTCGCCGACCGGGGCGTCGTCCTCATTCTCGCGTCGGACGTCGAAGCGAACAAGGCCGCCGTCCGGACGATCCGCGACCGCGGCGGCGACCAGTTCATCATCGTCCGCGCGTCCGACCCCGTCTCCGAGGACGAACTCACCGAGGCGGGCGCGGACGTCGTCATCAACCCTTCGAAGGTCATCGCCGAATCCGCGCTCCGGGCGCTGGAGACGGGCGAACTCGAACACAAGGCCCAGCAGTTGGCCGACGTCCTCGCCGACACCGACGGCAGCCTGGCCATCCTCACTCACGACAATCCCGATCCGGACTCCATCGCCAGCGCCGTCGCCCTCCAGGCCATCGCGGAAGAGCACGACGTCGACGCCGACATCCTCTATCACGGCGACATCGGCCATCAGGAGAACCGCGCGTTCGTGAACCTCCTCGGCATCGAACTCGTCTCGCGGGACGAGGCACCCCCGCTCTCGGAGTACGGGGCCGTCGCCCTGGTCGACCACATGAAGTCCGGCGAACTCGACGTCGACGTCGACGTCGACATCTTCATCGACCACTACGAACCCGAAGTCGAGTACGGCGCTCGCTTCATCGACGTGCGCCCGAACGTCTCGTCTACGTCGACGATCCTCACGAAGTACATCCAGGAGTTCGATCTGAGCCCGAGCGAAGCGGTGGCGACGGCGCTCCTCTACGGCATTCGCGCGGAGACGATGGACTTCAAACGCGACACCACGCCCGCGGACCTCACCGCCGCCGCCTACCTCTATCCGTTCGCCAACCACGACACCCTCGAACAGGTCGAATCGCCGTCGATGTCGCCCGAAACGCTCGACGTCCTCGCCGAGGCCATCCAGAACCGGCAGGTCCAGGGGAGCCATCTGGTCTCGAACGCCGGCTTCATCCGCGACCGGGACGCCCTCTCGCAGGCCGCCCAGCACCTCCTGAATCTGGAGGGCATCACGACGACGGCGGTGTTCGGCATCGCCGACAACACCATCTACCTCGCCGCCCGGTCGAAGGACATCCGCATCAACATCGGGAACGTCCTGCAGGACGCCTTCGAGGACATCGGCGAGGTCGGCGGCCACTCCACGCAGGGGAGCGTCGAGATCCCGCTCGGACTGTTCACGGGTATCGAGACGAGCGAAGACAACCGCGACACGCTCCTCTCGCTGACCGAGGAGGCGGTACGGAAGAAGCTGTTCGACGCTATGGGCGTCGAGAGCAGTAGCGAGAGCAGTAACGGGAGCTGGCGACGACTTCTTCCTCCTCTTCGTCTTCGAGGCGTTCGACCACGTCGTTGATGAGGATGACGTCGCCCACCGCTCGCACCCACCGGTACGGAATCATCACGCCCTTCCCGGGCTCGATGTTGCCGTCGAACAGCTCCCCGCTGAGTTCGCCGAGCGCGAGTCCGGTGACCGACTCGCGATCGAGGTCGAGGCGCACGTCCTCCACCTCGCCGACGAACACTCCGTTGTTCGAGTACACTTCACGACCGACCAGTGACGTGATCTCCTGTGGCGTACCGTCCATACCTGTTCTCTTGCAGTCCCGGGTCTTAATAGTTCGCGGCCCGAGTCAGGGCGCGACGAGTTCGATGGGGTGTGTCGTCGGCCGCGAGAGCAGCGAGTCGAGCTGCTCCAGACAGGAGGTGCCGCTGGCGACGACGGTCCGGTCGCGCGTCTCGTCCGTCGTGAACTGCCCCGCCAGGTCCTCGCCGACCTCCACGCTCAGTTCGTAGTAGTCGGACTTGTAGCCGAAGGAGCCGGCCATCCCGCAACACTCCACGTCGGAGGTGACCACGTCGTAATCGAGGTCCTCCAGCACGGCGACGGTGTGGCCTTCGAGGCCGAGCGTCCGCTGCTGGCAGTGGCTGTGGTAGGCGACGCCCGGGTCGTCGGCCGGGGCGCGGCGCAGTCGCTCGCTGTCGCCCCCGTTCTGCAGGAGGCCGTAGACGTACTCCATGACCTCGTAGCTGTTGTCGCGGAGGCGTTCGAACGACCGTTCGGGGAGGAACTTCTCGTACTCCCGTTCGAACATGGCGAGGTCGCTCGGCTCGACGACCACGACGTCGCGGCCGGCGTCGACGTGTTCCGCGAGCGCCCCGTAGACGTCGTGGGCGTGGGACTCGGCCGTCGCGATCATCCCCTGTGAGAGCGGTGCGCGCCCGCTGCTCGCCACCTCCGGGACGTGGACGCGGACGCCGAGAGCCTCCAGCGTGCGGACGGCCGCCTTCCCGCGTTCGACCTGGACGTGGTTCGTGTACACGTCCGGGTAGAGCACCACCTCCCGGGTCGGGTCGTCGATGGCCGTCTCCCGTCGCTCGAACCACGAACGGAGCGTCTCGCGCTGAAACGTCGGCAGCTCGCGGCGCTTGTCGATGCCGAGGAGGCGGTCCATCGCCCACCGCGACGGGGCGGCGTCGGCGAGCCAGTTCGACACCGGTGCCGTCGCGCTCCCGAGTTTGGCGACGGTCGAGAAGTTGCCGAAAAAGCGCTTCTGGAGGGGACGCCGCCGGGTTCCGCGTCGGGCGTCAGGCCCTCGACGAGCCAGTCGAACTCTTCGTCGGTCCCGCGGTTCACCCGGTCGCGCACGACCGTGTTGATCCACGGAATGTCGATTTTCACCGGACAGGCGTTGACACACCGCGAACAGCCGGTACAGAGGTCGTTGAACTCGCCGGCGACGTCCAGCCCTTCGATGCCGGCCTCCCAGCCGGTGCCGATGCCGCCGGAGTAGGTCTCGCCGCCGAAGGCGTGGCCACCGACCTGCTGGAAGTTGGCACAGGAGTTCGAACACGCCGAACACCGGATGCAGTAGAGCGTCTCGCGAAGTTGGTCGTCCTCGCGCATGGCCATTCGGCCGTTGTCGACGAGGACGAGGTGGAACTCGCGGTCGGATCCGCGCTCCGAGAGCGGCGTCTCGTCGTCGTCGAAGTCGACCGTCGGCGACTCGACCGGCGGGGTCAGCAGCGAGACGTAGGAGGTGATGTCCTGTCCCGTCCCCGACCGGGCGATGAGTTCGACGAACGGCTGGAGGTCCTCGACGGACGGGACGACTTTCTCCACCCCGGCGACGGCGACGTGCGTGTCGGGAACGACGGCCGACTTCCGGGCGTTGCCTTCGCTGGTGACGAGCGCCATCGTCCCGGTGTCGGCGGTGATGAAGTTCGCGCCCGTCATGCCGACGTCGGCGTCCCGAATCTGCTCGCCGAGTCGCTCCCGCGCGAACTGCGTGAGTTCCGCCGCCGTCTCGAGCGGTTCGTCGGGATCGAACGTCTCGTTGAACAGTTCGGCGATGTCCTCGCGGGAGCGGTGGATCGCGGGCGCGATGAGGTGGGAGGGCGCTTCGTCGGCCAACTGGATCACCCACTCGCCGAGGTCCGTCTCGACGACGTCGACGCCGTCCCGCTCCAGTGCGTCGTTGACCTCGAGTTCCTCGGTGGTCATCGACTTGCTCTTGACGACGCGGTCGCCGTCGTTGTCGGCGACGACGTCGCGAACGTAGCGGTTGGCGTCCGCGGCGTCGTCGGCGACGTAGAGCGTCCCGCCGTTCTCCTCGACGGCGTCGCGCAGCTGGTCTATGAGCTCGGGCAGGCGGGCGATGGCGTCCTCTTTGATCTCGCGCGCCCGGTCTTTCAGTTCCTCGTAGTTCTCCAGCTCCGAGACGGAGTCGTACCGGCCGGCGTTGAACCCCTTGGTGTTTTGCTCGACGGCGTCGCCCTCCGCGAGCATCAGCCGGCGAATCTCGGCGGCTTTGTCGCTCTTACTCATCGAGAATCACCACGTGAACCTCCTTCGGGCCGTGTGCGCCAAACACCAGGTCGCCCATGTCGGCCGTCGCGCTCGGCCCCGTCGCGATGATCGAACTGCTCCGGTGCTCCCGTATCTCCGACCCGAAGCGATCGAACGCCTCCGGCATCCCCGGGACCACGTCGTCGGCCCGGACGACGGGGACGTGCAGTTCGGGGTAGAGACTCACCGGTTCCGCCCCGCCGGGCGTCGACGCCAACACGACGCTCCCGTACTCGGCGACGCCGAACGAGGCGGGCGTCACGCTGGTTCGTGCCGGCTCGAGCGCCGCCGCCGTCGGATCGACCGTCACTGCGTCGGGGAGCGACGCGCCGTCGAACGGGAGGAGACGCCGACGGCGGGCTCCTCGATCAGCGACGCGACGGTCGCTTCGAAGCCGTCGGACGTCGTGTGCGTCCACTCGACGTCCAACTGTCCGAGGAGTCTTCGAACGTCGCAACTGTCTCGGTGACCATGAGTACACCTTGCCCCACTCCCGGTATGTCTCTTTGGCTTTCTAGGCGAACGGCTGATCGGCTTCGTCGGCCCCAGGGACCGTCCCGTCGGCGCGGTATTTCCCGAGAATCGACTTCGTGACGACGTACAGTTCGACGGCGACGAAGGCCGCCCAGAGGACGTAGCCACCCGTGCCGCTCCCGAGGACGCCGACGGTCGTCTCGAAAGCGGGGACGCCCGCCGCGACGAGCGTGTCTCCGACGAGCAACACGCTGAAGAAGCCGTAGAACCCCGACGCCCACCACATCGCGACGACGCGCGCCCAGCCGGGCTGGAGGTGTTCGGGCAGGCGCGTCGTGTTCATCACGAGCGTCAGGGCGGCGTAGGGCCACATGATGACGCCCGAGAGCGCCGCGCCGACGACGAGGAAGAAGAAGGGACCGCGGTTCTCGAACGGCGCGGTAAAGAGGAGGATGATGAGGACGCCCCACGCGGTAAACGCCGTCAGCAGTCGCCAGAAGAGCTGCGAGAGGTCCCACCCGGCGTCGCGCCCGTAGGCCTCGTACACCGCGTCGGCGCTGTTGCGGACGAACGACTCGACGATGGCGTACTCGGTGGTAAAGAGGGCGACGAACAACACGAGAAAGACGAGGAGCGCACCGACGCCGCCGAGGGCGGGCGCGACGTCCGTGAGCCACATGGCGAGGGCGTCCGCGGACGCGTTCGGGGCGTGTCTGGCGGCGACGCTCATCATGATCGTCGCCACGAACAGGAGACCGAAGACGAACGTCAGGAAATGTTCGACCTGGATGACGCGCCACCAGCCGCGCCAGCGGCGGAGGTTGAGTCGCGTCGGCCGGAACGTAAAGCCCTCCCGCCGGACGGGTTCGGGCTCGTCGCCGACGAGGGGGTTGCGAACGCGGCCCTGGTAGTTGCCCATCGCGTACCCCTTCTCCCGCGCCCAGAGGCTCTGGGAGAGGTTGAGGTAGCCGCCCGCGCCGGCGAACGCGAGGCCGCCGAGGAAGACGGCGACGTCCATCTCCGGCGGGAGCGTGCCGACGTTCAGCGCACCCGCCGGCAACCCGCCGAGTTCGGGGAGCGACCCGCTGACGAGCGCCAGCGTGACGGCACCCGCGATGGCGACGAACAGCAGTCCGACCTGGATCGCTTCGACGGCGTTGTACATGACCGACGAGAGCTGATACGACGACCAGATGATCACCATCAGCGCGACGGCCAGCAGTTTCCACGACGCGAGTTCGAGGCCGACGAACTGGACGGCGGTGCCGTCGAGGCCGAACGCCGTCGCGGCGACTTTCGCCGCGCCCGCCGCCCATCCGGGCCAGCCGAGACTCGCCAGGCCGCCCACGAGAAAAACCCACGGCCAGAACCGCCGGACCCTGAGGAACGCCCGGAAGATGCTCTCACCGGTCGCCAGCGTCCAGCGCTGGAGTTCCGTGTTGATGACGAACTGCGTCAGGACGCCGATCCAGAACGCCCAGTAGAGTCCCCACCCGTGCCGGGCGACGAGCCCCGGCCAGAACAGCGTCTCGCCGCTGCCGAGCGACGCGCCGAGCATGATGGCGCTCGGGCCGACGACGTGTTTCACGCGCGGGACGCGCGGGACGCTCGCCAGCCGAAACGCGCCGCCGGTCCCGCGATCGGGATACGACGCCGACTCCGGCGCTTCGTCCAGGTCGTCGTACGGGAGCGGACAGTACCACGTGCTCCGGTACTGGCGACCCTCGGCCTCCGACGCGTAGACCTCGTCCCGCGCGGGAGACTCGTCTGCCTCCCCGCTTCGGCGTCCGTGCCGTCCGCGTCGTCCGGTCTACGCGACGCCATGGCCTCGTCTCGCGGGCAGGGAGACCGGTGGACGCGGTGTCGACTCTCCGATCATCGGCTGGAAGCGTCTCGCCGCGCCCGGGGCAAAAAGCCACCTACTTCGGCGTCAGTCGCCGCCGAGGAAGTGCCAGATGTGGCCGCGTTCCTCCGGCGGATCGACGCCCGGCAGTTCCTTCAGCGCGGGCTGGATCGCGTTCCACCACCCCTCGGCGGATTCGTATCCCGCCGGGTGGTCGTGGTAGACGTCGCGAAGGAAATCCGCCTTCTTGGCTTCGGGGTGTTCGGTGAGGTAGTCGTACGCCGCCGAGAGGGCTTCGCGCCGGGCTTCGAGCGTCGGCCCCGTTCCGGGGAGACTGGCGTCGTCGATGGCGTTCGACACGGCGAGCGGTCGCTCCTCGCCCGTGGCGTCGTCGGCCGTTCGCGGTATCGGGATCCACCACACCCGACTGCGCGCACCGACCTTGCGCGTCTCGAGTGTCCCGCGGTCGACGAGTTCGCCGAGTTTGTTGTGTGCCGTCCGGCGCGAGCAGTCGAGGGCCTCCATGACGTCGCTCGCGGTCAGCGGGCGCGCCCGGTCGTCGCGGTCCTCGAACACTGATAGCACCGCTTCCGGCGGGATGCGGTCGGCGTACTGTCCGCTCTCGTTCCGTTCGCGATCGCTCCCCGAGTGGCCCATGGTATCGCCTCACTACGTGCGGGCATAAGCCTTTGCACACGTATGTGACCCCACTACACTCGTGTGAACGTCCAATCAACACGTATGAACCCACCAATACATTCGTGTAATCTGGATCTTCGGAGCTGCCGATCTCGATCGGGCCTCATTCGGGAAATTCATCTACACAGCTTGAAACCCTCGAATAATCGTGTACATACGAATACATACGGGGCGAAGGTCGTTGTAGAGGCCGGTCGAAGTCTATCACGAAAAGCGACTAACGATAGATATTTATCATCGGAGTCCCGGACGTGAACCCATGCCACGAACGGTTGAGAACGAATCTGGAACGGGGCGTTACGAAACGTCCGACGTGAGCGAGCCGACGGAGGGCCGGTATGCCAGCGCGGCCGACGCCCTCGTCGCACTACTGCCGCTGCTGACGATCGCGTATCTGATGGTCGGTCGGTACTGGCCCGCGACGAAGGCGATGCCCGTCGCGTGGGTCGTCGCCATCGGGACCGGCGTCGTCGCGTGGGGGATGACGCCGCGGTGGATCGCCGCCGCGACCATCAACGGCTTCATCACCGCGACGAACATCCTCTGGATCGTCTTCGGGGCGATTCTGTTGCTGTACACGCTCAAGCGCACCGGCGCGTTCGACGCCATCAATCACGGCTTCGCATCCATCAGCGAGGACCGGCGGGTCCAGGTGGTCCTGCTGGTGTTCCTGATGGGGTCGTTCATCGAGGGCGCGGCCGGCTTCGGGACGCCTGCCGCCATCGTCGGTCCGCTTCTGGTCGGCCTCGGGTTCCCGCCGCTGGCGGCCGTCGTGGTCGCGCTGACCGGTAACCTGATGGCCATCACCTTCGGTGCCGTCGGGACGCCGCTCATCATCGGGATGATCGACATCTTCGGCGACGTCGAGACGATCAGCTCCGCCGTGACCGCACAGGGGATGACCATCTCCGAGTGGGTCGGTCAGATCGCCGTCTGGGCGGCCTCCTTCCACGTCATCACGGGGATGTTGCTTCCCTTCATCAGCGTGGCGATGATGACGCGTTTCTTCGGTGAGAAACGCTCGATCAAGCCCGCGCTCGAAGTCTTCCCGCTCACGCTGTTCGCGTGGGCCTCCTTCGCCGTCCCCTACTGGGCGACTGCCTACTTCCTCGGGCCGGAGTTCCCGGGGCTCATCGGCGCGATGGTCGGTCTGTTGATCACGGTCGCCGCGCTCAAGGCCGGCTTCTTCCACCCCGACGAGGAGTGGGACTTCGCCGATCGCTCGGCGTGGCCGGATCACTGGGTCGGCGAGATCGAACCCGGCGAATCCAGCGATCGCGGCGGTGCCGTCGCCGCCGACGGCGGTCTCACCCACCGGATGCCCTCTGGAAGGCGTGGACGCCGTACGCCCTCGTCGCCGTCCTCCTGGTCGTCACTCGCGTCGTCGACCCGGTGACGGCGTTCCTCCAGTCGCCGCTGTTCGTCTTCGAGTGGTCGAACATCCTCGGGACCGGCCTGAGTTCGGATTTCGCCCTGCTCTACCTGCCCGGGGCCGTCTTCGTCGCCGTCCACCTCCTGACGATCCCCATCCACGGGATGAGCGGGCGCGAGATCAGGGATTCGTGGTCCGAGACGATAGAGAAGGTGACGCCCGCCGTCGTCGCCCTCCTCTTTGCCGTCGCGACGGTCCAGATCATGCTCCAGTCGGGCGAGGCGGCGAACACCGAGAGCATGCTCATCGTCCTGTCGAACACGATGGCCGCCGTCGCCGGCCAGACCTACCCGTTCTTCGCGGCGTTGGTGGGTGCCTTCGGCGCGTTCCTCGCCGGGTCGAACACCGTCTCGGACATCCTGTTCGGGACGTTCCAGTACGGCGTCGCCGAACAGATCGGCGCTCCGCGAACCATCCTGCTCGGCGCGCAGGCCGTCGGCGGGGCCATCGGCAACCTCATCGCCGTCCACAACGTCGTCGCGGCGCTCGCCGTCGTCGGCCTCGTCGGCGAGGAGGGGCGCGTCATCCGCTACGAACTCATCCCCCTCGCGTACTACGCGACGGTGACGGGCGTCCTGGCGCTCCTGTTCAGCTACGTGCTGTTCCCGGGCGTCTTCGCCCCTCGCATCGTCCGCCGGCCGTTTCCTCGCGTTCGCGCCGCGCCGGCGAATCGGAAATGCCCTGTTTTATACCGCCGTACTCCAACCCTCGGATAATGGCATCAGCCCGTCGCCCCTCTCGGACCCGTCGCTCGACGGCAACTACGACTACCAGAGCGACGACGTGGACCGACCGGGACTCGTCTCGGACCTCGAATCGCTCGTCGACGGCGACGTCCGTTTCGACAGCTACACGCGGCAGTTGTACGCGACGGACGCCAGCGCGTACGAAGTGACGCCCGTCGGCGTCGTCTTCCCCACCTCCACGGACGACGTCGCGGCCGTCGTCTCCTACTGTGCCGACCGGGAGATTCCGGTGCTCCCGCGCGGCGGCGGCACCAGCCTCGCCGGCCAGACGGTCAACGAAGCCGTCGTCCTCGACTTCCAACAGGAGATGGACGCGCTTCTCGACGTCGACCCGGACGCGGCCGTCGCCCGCGCCGAGGCCGGCGTTCGACTGGGCGACCTCAACCGCGAACTCGAACCGCACGGCCTGAAGTTCGCTCCCGACCCGGCGTGGGGCGACAAGAGCGCCCTCGGCGGCGCTATCGGCAACAACTCCACCGGCGCGCACTCGCTCGTCTACGGCAAGACCGACTACTACGTCGAGGAGGTCGAAGCCGTCCTCGCGGACGGGACGGTGACGCGATTCGGCGAAGTGAGCCTGGACGAACTCCGCGAGGGCGCGGACGAGGACGGCGACGTCGAGGAGCGCATCTACGCCGAAGTCCTGCACATCCTCGAGGAGGAGAGCGAGGAGATCGAGAAGCGATACCCCGACATGACGCGGAACGTCTCGGGCTACAACCTCGACGTCCTCGTCGACGAGGCCGAGTCGGGGTCGGTCAACCTCGCGAAACTGCTCGCGGGAAGCGAGGGAACCCTCGCCATCGTCACGGAGGCGACGGTGTCGCTCGAACCGATTCCGGAGACGAAATCCGTCGCCCTCCTCACCTACGACACCCTGCTGGACGCGATGGAGGACGTCGCTCCCATCCTCGAACACGGCCCCGCGGCCGTCGAGGTGATGGACGACGTCCTCCTCGATCTGGCGCGTGAGACGGCCGAATTCGAGGACGTGGTCGGCCTCCTCCCCGAGGGAACCGACTCCGTTCTCCTCGTCGAGTTCTACGCCGACAGCGACGACGACGGAAAACAGAAGGTGGCGGACCTGGTCGCCGACCGGGTACCCGGCGTCGACACCGAATTCGAACCCAGCGACGGCGCGGCGTCGATAACCGACAAAGAACGCTTCGCGGCCACGGCGATGGAGGCACACGACGCCGAGACGCGGGCGAAGTTCTGGAAGATGCGAAAGTCCGGCCTGCCGATTCTCCTCGGGCGAACGACGGACGAGAAACATATCGCCTACATCGAGGACACGGCCGTCCCCGCCGAGAATCTCCCCGACTACGTCGCCGACTTTCAGGAGATGCTCGAGCAGTACGACACCTTCGCTAGCTACTACGCCCACGCCGGCCCCGGCGTCCTCCACATCCGTCCGCTGGTCAACACCAAGACGGTGGCGGGCATCGAACAGATGGAGTCGATCGCGGACGCCGCGACGGACCTCGTCGTGAAATACGGCGGCTCGGTCTCGGGCGAGCACGGCGATGGGCGCGCCCGAACCCAGTGGAACCGGAAACTCTACGGCGACCATCTCTGGCAGACGTTCCGCGACCTGAAATCCGCTTACGACCCCGACTGGATTCTCAACCCCGGGCAGGTCTGTGGCGACGTCGACATGACCGAGAACCTCCGGTTCGGTACGGAGTACGAGTTCGACGCGGGGTTCGACCCGGCGCTGAACTGGGAGAACGAGAACGGTTTCCAGGGAATGGTCGAACTCTGTCACGGCTGTGGCGGCTGTCGCGGGCCCCAGGAGACGACGGGCGGGGTGATGTGTCCGACCTATCGCGCGGCCGAAGAGGAGATTCAGGCGACGCGCGGTCGGGCGAACATGCTCCGGCAGGCCATGAGCGGCGACCTCTCGGACGAGGAGCAGTTCGACGTGGAGTTCATGCGGGAGGTGTTGGATCTGTGTATCGGCTGTAAGGGCTGTTCGAAGGATTGCCCCAGCGAGGTCGATCTCGCGAAGATGAAAGTCGAGGTGGCGAACGAATACCACGACCGCCACGGGTCGTCGCTGCGCGACAAGATATTCGCCAACATCGATCGGTTGAACGCGCTCGGGTCGGCGCTCGCGCCCGTCTCGAACTGGGCGGCCAAGGTGCCGGGTGCGCGCACCGTACTGGAGAAGACGCTCGGCATCGCGCGCGAGCGGTCGCTCCCCGAGTTCGAGCGCGAATCGCTGGTCGATTGGTTCGACGCCCGCGGCGGCGCGCAGGTGAGCGCGGGCGACGCCGACCGCAAGGTGTTGCTCTTTCCGGACACGTACACGACGTACAACGCGCCGGAGGCGGGAAAGCGGCCGTCGAAGTGCTGGAGGCGGCGAACGTCCACGTCGAGATTCCACGAGACGTCGCGGGCAGTGGCCGGCCGCCGTATTCGAAGGGATTCGTCGAGAAAGCGCGCTCGCAGGCGCAAACGAACGTCGAGGCGCTGGCACCGAAGGTCCGTAACGGGTGGGACGTCGTGGTGGTCGAACCCTCCGACGCGGTGATGTTCCAGCCGGATTATCTCGACTTGCTCTCGGGCGAGGACGCGGCGACGGTGGCGTCCGGCACGTACGGCGTCCTCGAATACGTCGACGCGTTCCGCTTGGACGAGCAGTTCGACGCTGAGGCCGTCGGATCGCTCACGTACCACGGTCACTGCCACCAGAAGGCGACGAGAAAGGACCACCACGCGGTGGGCGTTCTCCGCCGGGCGGGCTACGAGGTGGACCCGCTGGACTCGGGCTGTTGTGGGATGGCCGGCTCTTTCGGCTACGAGGCCGAACACTTCTCGATGAGCAAGGCCGTCGGACGCATCCTGTTCGGCCAGGTCGACGACAGCCCCGGCGAGGAAGTCGTCGCCCCCGGAGCCTCCTGCCGGACGCAACTCGGCGACCACTACGCGGAGAAACCGCCCCACCCCGTCCGGAAACTCGCCGACGCCCTCGCGTAGGCCGTCAGTCGACTTCGAACGAGATCGGTTCGCCTCGATCCCAGACGTCGGTCACCGTCTCCCACGCCCACGCGATGGCGTCGGGGGTGTCGTTGCCGACGAACGCCCGGGCACTGCTGTCGGCGTACAGCACCATTCCCATCTCCGCGCCGTCGGGCGTATCGGCGACGACGAGGCCGAACGGGAGCGCTTCGTCGACCCGTCGCATCTCGACGGAGCCGGTCGCGAGCGACTCGCGGAGCGCGTCGGCGTGTGAGGCGACCAGCAACTCGACGACCTCGTCCGTGAGAACGAATTCGGCGGAGAGCCCCTCCTCGACGATCCGCTCCCGGTAGGTGTCGACATGTTTGGGGACGAGCGCCGATGCGAACGCCCGCACGTGCGTCGCGCGGTCGACGATGTCGGCGACGTGTGCGGCAGGGCGGTACGGAGCGTGTTTATCCGCCGTGACGACGGTTGCCGCGTCGAGGACCGCCGTCTGCAGTGGAACGTCCGGGGCGAGCAACGAGAGCACGTGGACGTTACCGACGACGCCGTCTATTCGGCGGCGAAACCGCCGATACTCGTCGAAGACGAGGCGGCCGGCGAGCGTCAACCGATAGCCGCTCGCTCCGCGTTCGACGAGTCCGTGCCGAGTGAGATCCTGTACCCCCGGTCGACGGTCGACCGGGACACGTCGAGTCGGTCGACGAGGTCTTCCTTTCTCGCTTCGCCGGACTCCAACGCCCCGAGGACGCCACGCCGTCGACGCACGAGTTCGATGACGTCCGCCGGGTCCCCCTCCGACATCGCATTGGTACATCGAGTCAGGCGTATAACCGTTAGGGAGCCGAATCTATATAAATAGGAAATACATTTATGTATGATAATTCACGGTCCGGCGAATATTGCAGAACGTAGCTTAATGATACAAGCGCTCGTTTGTGTGGTTGCCGGGGTGCCTCTGACATCCGGCATTGGGTCGCCGACTTTGCCCGGGTCGGCGTGCCCCACACTCGGTCGGCTTTGCCCGGGCCGACCGATTTCGAGGGAACTCCCTCGTCGAACGATTTTCTACACACCCGTGTCAACCGGTCGAGCGGCGTTTCTCGAACCGCGCGTGGACGGATTCGACCGCCGTGCGCAGGTCCGCCGCCGATTCGGCGTATCCGAGGTGTGAGCGACAGGCGCAGTCGGACGCGCCGAACCCCGGGACCGGCCCGCACGGAAGCGCGTCGGCGACGGCACACTCGGCGTCGACGCCCGCAGTCGCGACTACCTCGACGAGCGACGTCTCCGGGTGGCCGGTCAGGTAATCCACGTGCCAGTGGCGAACGTCGTGGTCGCCCGCGGCGACGCGCCGGTGACGGTCCACGCGGGCGAAGCCACCAGCGCCCAGCGCACTCCCGGTGTAGGCGTACGCGCCGGCGGGAAAGTCGAACGCGCCGAGCGCCCCGACGTCGACGACCGTCGGCCGCGGCAGCTCGACGACGAGCGTGTACGTCCCTCCGTCGTCGGCCATGTCGGGGGTTCGGTCGTCGCGGGACAAAACCGTGACGACCACCCGTCTCTCCCCGCGCGCGGACGTCACTCGGGTGGTTCTGTTACGAGAGAAGATCGTCGACTGTCGACGCCCCTCCGGACGGGACCCCGACCTCGTCGACGTGATCCGGAATCCCGCACCGATCGGTTTCTACGAACCGACAGGTATATATGATTTAGGTCAACCTAAATATATGTACGGAAAGAGGCGATGCCGGCACCGACCACGTCGTCTCCGATTCGGCGACGCCCGTCTGCCGCTCACAAGACGATGTCAAACAGCACGACACACACCACGGACGCGACACCGGTCGACGCCGACGCCGACCCGGTGCTCGAACTGGACGGCGTCAGCAAACGGTACGGTTCGGAACGGGTCATCTCCGACCTCGAACTGACCGTCCGTGACGGCGAGATTCTGACGCTGCTCGGTCCGTCGGGGTGTGGGAAGACGACGACCCTCAGACTCATCTCCGGTCTCGAACGCCCCGACGGCGGCGAGGTCCGTCTCAACGAGACCGCCGTCGCCGGCCCCGGGACGTTCGTCTCGCCCGAACGGCGCGGCATCGGGGTCGTCTTCCAGGAGTTCGCGCTCTTCCCGCATCTGACCGCCGCCGAGAACGTCGCCTTCGGACTCGACGGGTGGTCGGAGCGCCAACGCGAGGCGCGAGTCGAGGAACTGCTCTCGCTCGTCGGGCTCGAGGCCCAGGGTGACTCCTATCCGGACGAACTCTCCGGCGGCCAGCAACAGCGCGTCGCCCTCGCCCGGTCGCTCGCGCCCGAACCCGAAGTGCTGTTGCTGGACGAACCCTTCTCGAACCTCGACGTCGACCTCCGCGTCCAGATGCGCGAGGAAGTCCGACGCATCCTCAAGGAGACGGGCGTCACTGCAGTCTCAGTCACGCACGATCAGGAGGAGGCGATGTCGATCAGCGACCGGGTGGCCGTGATGAACGACGGGAAGATCGAACAGGTGGGAACTCCCGAACGGGTGTTTCAGCAGCCCAAATCGCGCTTCGTCGCCGGCTTCCTCGGCCACGCGAGTTTCCTCCCCGGCTACGTCCACGGCGACGAGGTGTCGACCGGGCTGGGTCCCGTCCCCCGCGACCAGATTCACGGCCTCGCGGGGTCGTACGACCGCACCCGCATCGATGTCCTCGTGCGTCCCGACGACCTGACGGCGATCCCGACGGACGGCGAGGCCGACGGCCGCGTCGTCGCTCGTCGCTACCTCGGTCCGACCATCCTCTACGAGGTCAGACTCGACGACGACACCACCGTCCAGTGTATGCACAACCACGACGAAACCATCTCGCTCGACGAACCCGTCCGCATCGACCTCTCGGCGGACCACGAACTCGCGTGGTTCCCGGTGGAACAGCGGCCGGACGCCGCTGCCGCGGACGACGACTGATCGGGCCCGCCGCTCGCGCCCCCGCTCAGACCGTCTCGAAGACGTGAATCGGCCAGTCCTGTTCGTGTGAGAGCGCGATCTCCCGTTCGGCCTCCGTCGGATCTCGCACCCGGAGTTCGACGTCGTCGCCGATAGCGACGGCGTCGTAGTCGGCGTCGACCCGGCCGAGCAGCCGCGCGCCGGAGTCGAGTTCGACCACTGCCACGGTGTAGGGTGCGTCGTCCTCGAACGCCGGCGGTGCCGTTCGGACTTCGGTGTAGGAGTAGATCTCGCCCGTTCGCGGCTGGTCTTCGAGTTCGAGATCGCGGCCCCCGCAGGCGTAACAGGCCGTTCGCGGCGGGACGAGCACCTCGCCACAGGAGCAGACGGCGGCGACGAGTCGGCCGTCCGAGAGGGCGTCGAAGAAGCCGGGGAGCGTGAACGGGCTGTCGGGAGTGAGCTCTTCCGGCGTCATGTTTCCACCACGTGCGAGACGGTCACGGCGTCGGCGACGCCGCCCTCGTTCATCAGCAGTGCGGTGTCGGCACCGTCGACCTGTCGGTCGCCGGCCTGCCCGGTCAGCTGTTCGTACGCCTCGATGGCCTGGAGGATTCCCGTCGCGCCGATGGGGTGGCCGCGCGCCTTGAGGCCGCCGCTGGTGCTCATCCGGACGTCGGTCCAGCCGGCGGAGCGCTCCGTGGGGGTGAGCGCCGACTCGACGCCGCGGCCGCGGGGGCGAATCCGGCCGCTTCGGCGAGCAACGCCTCGCAGATGGTGAAGGCGTCGTGGACCTCCGCGACGTCCACGTCGACGGGGTCGATCCCGGCCTGATCGTAGGCGCGCTCGGCGGCGACGTTCGCACCCTCGGGGAAGGTCATGTTCCGCTCGGCGACCGAGAGGTTGTTCGCGGCCGACCCCGCGCCCGTCACGCGAACCCGGTCGTCGGACGAGCGCAGGTCGTCGGCGACGTCGGGTGTCGCGACGAGGACGGTCGCCGCCGCGTCGCCGACGGGCGCGCAGTCGAACAGTTTGAGCGGCGGCGCGACGTAGTCCGAGCCGAGGACGGTGTCGACGTCCACCGCCGACTGGAACTGCGCGCGCGGGTTCGACGCCGCGTTGGCGTGGTTCTTGACTGCGATGCGGGCCAGGTCCTCCTCCGTCGCCTCGTACTCGTGGAGATATCGCTGCGCGAGGAGGGCGTACTGGCTCGGGGCGGTGACGCCCGACCGCTGTTCGAGCGCGCGGTCGAACGCCGCCGAGAGGGCGTCCGTCGCGCCGCCGGTGCCGCCGGCGGTCATCTTCTCGACGCCGCAGGCGAGGACGGCGTCGTGGGTCCCTCGGCGGACGTCCTCGACGGCGTGTTTCAGCGCGAGGGCCCCCGCCGCGGCACACCCCTCGACGCGTTCGGCGGGGACGTTTCGCAGGCCGGCCCACTCGGCCATCAGCGTCCCCTGCATGATCTGGTGCTCGTACGTTTCGGACTGGTTGCCGACGTAGAGCGCTTCGACGACCTCGGCGGGTGCGGGGAGGTCCTCGAACGCCTCCCCGAGCGCGACCGAGAACAGGTCGCGCCCGGTCAGCTCCGACCGTCCGACGGGCGACGACCCGACCGATACGATGACTGGGTCCGTCATGTGTGACACGTCCTCACTCGCCGTGCTTAGTTCTTTGCCGCCGACTCGACGAAATCGGACGTTCCGAGCGGTGAAGCGGTGGGCGTGAACGACGGCGCGAATCGGCGCTGGACACCGCGCTTAGAAGGTAAGCGTCGTCTCGTGGCCAGCGGCGACGCGGGACACTGCGCTCTCCGCGTCCATCGACGCCCAGTCGGCCAGGTCCGCTTCGCGAATTCCGCGGGCCGAACAGCAGTCGCGCAACGCGACGGCGTCGGTGAGCGCGTCCGCTTCGCGGAGTCGCTCTACGACGTGTCCGACCGTCGGGAGGCCGGAGGCATCGAGGGCGTGTAGGTCGGTTTCGTCGGTCAGGAGGCGGACGGCGTCGGCCATGGCGACGATAGCGACGTCGTCGCCGTCTTCCAGTGCGCCCTTCGCGGCGACGAAGGGGAGCGCGGACGACGGGTCGTCCGGTCCCGCGGTTAGCAACAGGAACATAGCTCCGTTTCGCCAGTCGGCCGTTTATTTCCGTCGTGTTCCAGTCGGTCGAGGTGAGACGTCGAACGCGGGCGATTTCGCCTTCACGGAACGCCCCCGGGCCGGTGACGCCGATTAGCCCGCGGCGAGGACGTTCAGTTCGGGGAAGACGAAAAACAGGATCAGGATCGAGGTCAACACGAAGAAATACGGGAGGGCTGCGCGGGCGATCTTCATGTAGTCGATGCCGGTGATACTGCTCATGATGTAGAGGTTCAGGCCGTACGGCGGGGTGATGAAGCCGATGGCGTCGCTGATCATGAAGATGACGCCCCACATGATCGGTGAGATACCGAGGGCGAACGCCGCGGGTGCGAGCAGCGGCGCGGTGAGGATCATGTTCGGGATCGACGCCAGCACCGACCCGCTCAACAGCATGACCACGAGCAGCGCGACGCCGACGAGGAGCGGCGAGTCGAGGGCGAGAATCGCGTTCGAGACGATGTCCTGTAGATTGAGAAAGGAGAGGCTCTGCTGTATCATGATCGACGTGATCAACACCGGGATGATGATGCCGACGAGATAGATGGTGAGCGACACCGACTCCGTCACGAAGTCGAAACTGTCGATGTGTCCGGAGAGTAACTCGGCAGTGACGACGACGAGGATGGCGATGGACGCCGACTCCGACGGTGTGAACACGCCCGTGAAGATGCCGCCGAGGAGGACGACGATGGCGAGCAGGGAGTTCCGCGCCCGGAATATCGACCGGGCGATGGACGTGAGGCTGAAGCCGTACTCGGTCGTGCCGTAGTCACGTCGGTAGGAGATGAGCGTCGACGTGACGACGAGCCCGCTCAGCATCAGGACACCGGGCAGGATGCCGGCGACGAACAGCTCCGACACGGGGAGGTTGAACGTGACGCCGTAGAGGATAAAGAGGACGCTGGGCGGGATGATGATGCCGAGCGTTCCGCCGGCGGCGATGGTGGCCGCGCTGAACACCGGGTCGTACCCTTCCTCGTCGAGTTCGTCGGTGAAGGCTTCGCCGACCGACGCCGTCGTCGCGGCGTTCGAGCCGGTAATGGCCGAGAAGACGCCGGCGGTGACGAGCGCCGTGTTCGCCGAACTGCCGGGGAGCCACCCCGCGACGGCCCGTGACAGGCCGATGATGTCGCGGGCGATCCGCAGTTGATTGATCAGCGCACCGACGAGGATGAACAGCGGAACCGCCGTGAGCGGGAACGTCCAGAGCTGATAGTACGAGACCAGCGCCATGTTCCGCAGGCTGAACACGGGGAAGATGACGGAGAAGCCGATCGCCCACGTCGAGAACACCAGCAGGATGGGAACGCCCACGATGAAGAGGAAGACGGCGAACGCGGTGAGGAGCGCGAGCGCGACTCCGGGGTCGAGGCCAGCGACCGCCGCCTGCAGCGCCAGCAGGCCGACGTGGTCGACGACCTGCAGTGCCAGCCCGGTCATTCGCCGACCACCTCGTCGGAGGCGTAGCGTATGTCGTCACCGCGGTAGTACGCGTACGTCACCCAGGCGACCTGCTCTGCGACGCGAAAGAGGACGAGCCCGACGCCGACCGTCACCGCCAGATAGGTGACGGCGTCCGGAACGGCCGTTCCCGTAATCGTTCCGCCGCGACTGAGGAAGCCGCCGAACACGGGAATCGAGTAGACGAACACGACGCCCGCGAAGGCGATCCAGCAGAGCCACTCGATCCAGTAGACGAGATACCGACCGGTGTTCGATAGCTCCGAGAGGACCATCGTAAAGCGCAGGTGGTCCTCGTTACGAATCACGTACGCCACGGAGAGCCAGGCGACCCAGACGAACATCCCGATCGCGCTCTCCTGTGCCCAGAGTGCCTGCTCGCCGGTCGCGGTTCGCTGGATCACCGCAAACCCGATTACCAGTCCGTAGACGACGAGAAGCGCCCCGCCGAGATACAGTTCGAGATTCCGCTCGAGGGCCGACGCGCGTCTCGTGGAGGCGGTCGGGGTCGAGAAGCGTTCGCATATAGCGCGAGAGTGTGCTCGACATTTACTGCGAGTTATATCCGGTCCAGATAGTCGTCCCACCAGGCATCGAGCGTGAAGTTCTCCGAGTCGTCGGGCACTCCGCTCTCCCGAGCCAGGTCGTACAGTCGGTCGAAGAACCCGTCGGTGAACTCATCGTGGACTCGGTCGATAGTGTCGCTGTAGAGATCGCGGTTGTCGGCGGGGTTGACGGGATTTTTCCACTCGTCGAGCTGGTCCTCGCTCAGCCAGTTGACGCGAACCGGCTCGCCGTCGGGGCCCTCGGTGTAGAAGTTCGACCCCTCGACCGGCGCGTCGGGGCTCAGCCCCTGGAAGCGCTCGTACGTCCGGTCGGTGCGCTGGATGCTCTGCTCGGCGAGGTCGGCGGTGACCTCCGCGAAGGCCGTCCGTTCCGCGTCGGAGAGTCCCTTGAGGAAGTCGACGTGACACCAGATGGGGTCGAGACCGGGGCCCACTGCGTGAGCGTCACCTGGGCGGTGATCGACGTGATCTGAGCCGCGACGGCGTAGGGCGGGATGATCTCAGGCCGTCGACGACGCCCGACTTCATCCCCTGCAGCGTGTCGGCGAACGAGATGGTAATCGGGTTCATCCCGAGTTCGTCGAACGCGGTGGAGATGACTTCGCTCTGGGTCGTCCGGATCTTCCGGCCTTCGAAATCCGCCGGTGACGTCACCGGCTCCCCGGGTCGCTCCCGATACCGGTGAGGTGGGCACGGTATCCCGGCGGGTCGAACCCGATCGGCACTACGTTGTACTTCTTGGCGAAGGGGACCCAGTACTCCTCCCAGGTGGTCGGGTGGACGAAGCTGTACCCAATCGAGGCGCGCTGGTGGACCGGGAACGTGTACGGGATGCTCCAGATCTCGTTTTCCGGCCAGATTTTCGCGGAGTTGGCGACGGAGCTGCTGCCGAGCTGGATCACGCGCGAGTCTAGTTTCGACATACAGGACTGCTCACTGCAGAGCTCCTGGCTTCCCACGAGGGTGAGATCGGGCGCGGATTCCCGCTCGTCGAGGCGACGTTCGAGTTCGAAGATGGGGTAGACCAGCCCGACCCCGTCCGGCCCTTCGGGCAGTTCGGCGTCGAAATCCCACCCCGTCGTGTCGGGGTTCTGCGTGCCGGCCCATCGGGCCGTCGTGCTACTGCTACTCTCGCCCGTGGTTTCGGTACCGCCCTCGTCTCCGGTGGTTCCTACGCCCCCAGACAGCCCGCAAAGCCTCCGGCGAGGACGCCGAGGGAGGCCGTCTTGAGGAACTCCCGTCTGGAGCGGTTCGTCGATGCTACGCGTTCGTCGGTGTGTCTGTCTGTCGTCATCGTTGGGTGCGTCGTCTCGTCTGCCCGTCGGCCACGCCCGGTTTACGTCAGTAGAGGCGAACCGAGATGACCGTCGAACGAGCGTCGATTCTCTCGCTACGATCACGTACGGGCCGTGGGGTGATTCCTCTGTCCTCCTCGTCATCATTTTCCGAGAGTCGTGACGCCTCGGACGTCTCCTCTCGAAGACACGACCCACATAATAGCCGGTTACAGTTCCGTGATCGGGTGTTTCGGTGTCGAATCGGAGCGTATCGTCGAAACTTCCGTCCGTTTCTCAACTTCTCCCCGCGACCGGTGGCGGGTCCGAATCTTACAGGAACGGGCAAAAATTGCTCTCTACGGTCGAACGGCCACGACGTGGCCGATCGGCGTCTCTCCGGGCGGACGACGCGTCTCGGGACAAAAGAGGCTCGAAACGGCCCTCAGTCGTCTGCCCGGTCGCCGTCGTCGGGCAGTAGGTCGTCGGGCCGCCGCAGGTACGCCGGTTTGGCCAAGTAGTTCCGGATTCGCTCGCGGTCGTCGTCGGTGATTCCTCCCGAAGACATCACTCGCCAGTAATGTGTTTCCGAAGTTGAATCTCTCCCTTCGCATACGAAGGTGACTATACTTGTGTTGTTTCGGACGGGACGCAACAGTCGGCCCCCACAGTATATCTCCGTTCGGCCACTGGAACGCACATGGCCGTCTACGAGCGCCGAACTCGCGTGTCCGCTCCGCTCGAAGCCGTCTGGGACTTTCACTCCCGGCCGAGCGGGCTGGAGGCGTTGACTCCCGAGTGGCTGCATCTCCGCGTGGAGGCGGTCCGCGCCCCCGACGGCGACACGGATCCGAACGTGCTGGTCGCCGGGTCGCGGATTCGAGTCTCCGTTCGACCCTTCGGCGTCGGCCCCCGACGGCGTTGGGTGTCGGTCATCACCGACCGGGAACGAACGGACGGAGCCGCGCACTTCCGCGACGAGATGGCGGAGGGGCCGTTCGCACGCTGGGTCCACACACACCGATTTTTCGCCGACGGCGACGAGACGGTAGTGGCGGACCGCGTCGACTACCGGCTGCCGGGGGGACGCGTCGGTGGCGCGCTCTCCCCGCTCGCTCGCGTCGGCTTCGACCCCGTGTTTCGCTACCGGCACCGGAAGACTCGGGAACTGCTGGAGTGACCCTTTTGGCGGCGTGGGCCGAGAGGCAGGTATGGACATCGACGTCGTGGACGTAGACCACGTGGCACTGCGCGTGAGCGACGTGGACCGGGCGCTGGCGTTCTATCACGACCTGCTCGGCCTGCCGATCCGTGACCGGGAGCGCTTCGAGAGCGGCGAGGTGCCGTACGTCGCCGTCGCCGCCGGCGGCCGGCACCTCCACCTCGTCCCGACCGACGACCCGTTCGACGTCGGCGGCGAACACGTCTGTCTGCTCGTCCGCTCCGACGAGATAGCGACCCGCGAGCAGTTGACTCGCCTCCTCGACGAGTTGCGCGAGGCCGGCGTCACCGTCGAGGCGGGCGAACCGCGGAAGCGATACGGGGCCTACGGGCGCGACTGGGCGGCCTACGTCCGCGATCCGGACGGCCGCCGGGTCGAGCTCAAACTTCACTGAGGCGTGGCGGTCACGACGATGCCGACGAGGACGACGACGCCGCCGATCAGCGTCCAGACGGCGGGCACCTCACCGAGGAAGACGAGCGCGAGGAGCGTGCTGCCGACGGGTTCGCCGAGCAACGAGACGCTGACCACGCTCGACTCCAGATGCGCGAGCGCCCAGTTGACGACGGTGTGACCGAACAGCCCCGGGCCGACGGCCATCGCGAGAAAGAGCGTCCACTCGCGGGACGGATAGTCGAACAGCGGATACCCCGTGCGGACGACGACAGCGAGCAACCCCGCCGCGCAGACGAGGTAGACGATCAGCACGTACGGCAGGAGGGGGAGCCGCTGGCGGAGCGACCGGCCGGCGAGGACGTACCCCGGCCGCCGCCGCACCGACGAGTGCCAGCGCGTTGCCGTAGGCCTGTCCGACGCCGGCGACGAGCGCGTCGCCGATAGACATCGTCGCCGCGCCCGCGAGCGCGACGACGATGCCGACGACGGTCCGGGGCGTGACGCGTTCGTCGAGTACCGCCCACGCGCCGGCAGCGACGAACGCGGGCTGGGTCTGGACGAGTGTGACGCTCGCCGCGATCGTCGTGTGGTTCAGACTCTCGAACCAGGCTCCGAAGTGGACGGCGAGCGCCAGCCCCGAGGCGGCGGCGAACCCGACGTCCCGCCGTCGGAGCCCGGCGAACGCCCGCCGGTGACGAGTGAGGGCGACCGGCGCGAGCAACGCCGCGGTGAAGACGACGCGGTAGAGCGCCTTCACGAGGCTGGGCGCGTCGCTCCACCGAACCAGCACGGCGCTGGTGCTGACGGCGAGGACCGCCACGACGAGGGCGGCCCGCGGCGGGACGAGGGCATCGACGTTTGCCATCGGGTCGACGTCGGACGGCAGCGAGTTACCCGTTTCGCCGCGCCGAGTCCGTCAGGCTTCGATGTGTATCGTCCCCAGACGCGTCAGATCGTGGTAGTCGTTGAGCCGAACCGCCGCCGGATACACCCCGCCGCCGGGGTTCGTCACGGCGTCGTAGACGACGATCACCCGGTCTCCGCCGTCGAGGTTGTAGTTGCCGCCGAGTTCGATGCGGAGGAGATCTCCCCCTCGCGAACGTCGACGCCGCCGTTGCTCGGGTCTTCGACGTCGCTGTAGACGTCCGTGTCGATCTTGCCGTCGCCGTCGTTGTCGATGCCGATGCGCTTGATGTCCGAGCGTTCGTCCTGCGCGAGCGCCACGCTCCCGTTGAGATACTCGATCTCGACGCTGTTGAGCGAGTCGCCGTCGAGAGACGAGCCGGGCGGGATCGGAAATTCGGCGCGGTGACGAACGGACGACTTCTCGGGGCTGTCGTCGAGCGCGTAGATGAGGCCGCTGCCGGTGTCCGACTCGGTGTCCGAGGCGAACGACGGCATCTCGAAGTCGGTGTCCAGAAACATCAGCCCAGTCGTGAGTATCGACGCGAGGAGGATGACCAGGGCGACGAGCAGAATCGTCGCGACGACGGGGCTCACGGCGCGGGACCTGTCGGTTGGCACTGACCTGACGTTCGCGAACGGGAGCGAAAAGCGACACCCCTAACTGGTTCAGATGCGCCCGTCGCTGTCGAGATACGGGGCGCTCACGCCGAACCAACGTCGGGTCGAGGAGTCTTTCACACTCGTCGCCGCTCGCGGGCGACGAGGTCCAGTCCGCTCTCCCCGATTTGAACGGGGGCAAGCCGATCTACAGTCGGCTGCTCTACCAGGCTGAGCTAAGAGCGGTCTACCTAGATCCAGGCGCTCCACCGGCCTTAAGAATTCTCATTCAGCGCGTCCCACCGACCGCAGAACGACCGACGGGACTTTTGCGCTCGCGGCGACACCGACCCCACATGGACGGAGAGCGACAGGCGACGTTCGGTCCCGACGGGGAGCTGGAGACCGACACTCCGCCGGAGGTGACGGGCGAAAACGACGTCGGCGAGGAGAAAGGTCCGAACGAGACCGACGGCGGCTACAACCGCTACGCGGTGGCGAGCCTCCTCCAGAAAGCCGTCCGTCGCTCCGACGAGGAAGTCGCCGCGTGGGCGGCGTGGGAACTCGCTCGCTCGGGCTTTGGCTGGAACCTCTGGGACCGACTCAACATGTTCGTTATCGAGGACCTGCGGGCGGACGAACGCACGGCGCTCCTCGTCGCCCGCTACGAGGAACTGGCGACCGAGCGCTGGTCGCCCGAATCGAGCGAGGGGCGACGCTGTGCGATTCAGGCCGCTCTCGCGGCGGCGCGGGCGACGTCCTCGCGCGAGGCCACGCACGCGAACAACTACTTCGACAGGGTCGCCGAACTCCGCGCCGAGGCGGCCGACCGCGGCGAGGACCCCGACGCCGACTTCCCCGTCGAGGACGTCGACGTCGGCGGGACGTACGACGTCGCCCTCGACGGCCACACGGGCGAGGGGAGTCGTGCCGGCCGGGGGTCGGAGTTCTTCCGCGTCCACGGCGGGCGCGTCGGCCCGGAGGCCGAATCCGGCCTGAGCGCTCGCTGGAAGCGACTACGGATGGAACTCGACGAAAACGACTACACCGACGAGCAGCTCGCCCACGCGCTGTCGCCCGTCGATCCGGACGACCCGTGGGACGAACCCGACTTCTCCGGGAGCGGGTGAGTTCACTCCGCGTCGTCGAGGACGGTTTCGAGGGCGTCCATCGCCTCGTCGACTTTCGTCACGTCGGCGTTGTAGCCCATGTGTCCGACCCGGAGGACGTCGTTCGACAGGTCGCCGAGCCCCGTCGCGAGCGTCACGTCCCGTTCGGCGTCGAGCCGTTCCTGGAGGGCCTCGGCGCGCCCCGGGACGTGGAAGGCCGTGACCGTCGGCGAACTCCGCTCGACGTCGGGGTAGACGTCGAGTCCGAGTTCGCGCCCGCGCTCGCGACACCGAGAGGCCGCTTCGAGGTGGCGGGCGTACACCGTCTCGACGCCCTCGTCGACGACGAGCGAGAGCGCTTCGTCGAGGGCGACCACCAGCGTCGTCAGATGCGTGTAGGGGAACAGGTCGCCGATTTCGCGCCACGGGAGGAGGTTCGTGTAGAGCGAGTCGGGGTCGACGGCTTCGATGCGTTCCCACGCCGCGTCGCTGACCGAGACGGGCGCGAGGCCGGGCGGGGCGCTGAAGCATTTCTGCGATCCGCCGATGCCGACGTCGATGTACTCGGTGGGGACGGGGACGCCGCCGAGCGACGAGACGGCGTCGACGATGGTCAACGCGCCGTGGTCCTGCAGGCGCTTCAGCGCGGGTTCGACGTCGTTGAGCATCCCCGTGGGCGTCTCGCAGTGGACCATCGTCGCCACCTCGAAGTCGCCGTCGGCGAGGACGGAATCGAGGGCGTCGAGATCGAGCGGTTCGTCGTAGGGGCTTCGACGAGCGTGGGGTCGCCGCCGTAGTTCTCCACGAAGTCGGCGAAGCCGTCGCCGTAGAGACCGTTCGACAGACAGAGCACGTCGTCCCCGGGTTCGACGGTGGAGGCGACGGCGGCTTCGAGGCCGAGAATCCCTTCGCCGCCGAGGACGACGACGTCGTCGTCGGTGTCGTAGACGCGGGCGAGTTTCCCGGTCAGGTCGTCGTAGATCTCTCGGAACTCGGGGTCGACGTCGGGGTTGACGAGTTCGCGGCTCATCGACTCTCTGACCGACGGCGGGAGCGCCGTCGGCCCGGGGGTCAGCAGCATACGTCGGCGTTCGCCCGCCGGATGCATATACTATCCGGCGCCGGACGGGAAGGAACAAGGCGGTTCGCACGCAAGCGGGGCGCATGACCGGAAAGCTCACTCCGGCGATGCTGGAAGAACTCGTCTTCTCGCGGACGGGCGCGCCGAACGAGGACGTCCTCTACGGGCCGGCGTTCGGCGAGGACGCCGCGGCCCTCCGCGTCGGCGACGAGACGCTGGTCGTGAGCAGCGACCCCATCTCGCTGGCGGCCGAGCGCATCGGAACGCTCGGCGTCGCCATCGCCTCGAACGACGTCGCTGCCTGCGGGGGCGTCCCCGAATTTCTCCTCCCGACCGTCCTCCTCCCTCGCGAGGAGTACGAACTGGTCGACACCATCTCCGCGCAACTGGACGCGGAGGCGACCCGCCTCGGCATGAGCATCGTCGGCGGCCACAGCGAAACCGTCGCCGGACTCGACCGGCCGCTCCTCTCGCTCACCTGCATGGGCGCGGCCGACCGCTACGTCCCCACCTCGGGGGCGACCCCCGGCGACCGGGTGCTTCTCACGAAGGGGGCGGGCATCGAGGCGACGGCCGTTCTCGCGACGGACTTCCGTGACGAGGTGGACCTGTCTGCCGACCTCCTCGACCGCGCGGCCGGCTTCTTCGACGACCTGAGCGTTCTCGTGGAGTCGACCGTCCTCGCGCCCGTCGCCTCGGCCATGCACGATCCGACGGAGGGCGGGGTTCTGGAGGGCCTCCTCGAAGTCGCGCTCGCGTCGGAGGCGTCGCTCGTCGTCGACGACGTTCCCGTCCGCGAGGAGACGCGGGCGCTCTGTGACGCGGTGGGCGTCGACCCGCTCCGGACGCTCGGATCGGGGGCGTTGCTCGCGACGGTGCCCGAACCGGAGACGGAGAGCGTGCTCGGCGAACTCGACGCCGAGGGCGTCGAAGCGTGGGACGTCGGCGTCGTCGAGGCGGGCGACCCGGGCGTGACCCTCGACGGCGACCGCTACACCGACCCCGTTCAGGACGACATCTACGAACTCTGGGAGTGAGCGTCTGCTTCGCGAACGCGAATCCCCTTCTCCGCGAGGTGGCGCATCCGCCGCTGGGCGAAATCCTCCTCTCTGGTGCCGCGAGTGGCGAGGACGTAGACGCGGGCGCTCCCGGCGGGGCGCATCGTCCGTCCGGCGCGCTGGGCACCTTGGCGGCGCGACCCGCCCAGCCCCGAGGCGACGACGGCCAGTCCCGCGTTCGGCAGGTCGATGCCCTCGTCGCCGACGCGGGAGACGACGAGCGTCCGTAACTCGCCTCGCTTGAACTGCTCGAACAGGCGTTCGCGTTCGTAATGGGGCGTCTCGCCGCTGACGAAGGGTGCGTCGAGCGCGTCGGCGAGGGTCCGTCCCTGATCCAGCCAGTCGACGAACACCAGTGCCTTCTCGTCGCGATGTTCCGCGAGCAGGCGGCGTATCTCGTCCGCTTTCGCCGGGTTCGTCGCCGCGAGTCGGCGTCGGTCGCGACCGTCGGCGCTGGCGTACTCGTTCCGGGTGACGTCGTCGGTCCAGGGGACGTAGCGGATCTCGACTTCGGGCTCCTGAACGTAGCCGTGATCGAAGAGCGCATCCCAGTCGGTGCCGATGGGCGGGCCGACGAGCGTGAAAATCTCCGTCTCCCTGTCGTCTTCGCGCACTGGCGTCGCCGAGAGTCCGAGGCGGTGTCGGCTCTGGAGGTCCGCGCTCCGACGGTAGACCTCGCTGGGGATGTGATGGACCTCGTCGTAGACGATCAGGCCCCACTCGCGGGAGTCGAACAGCGACCGGTGGCGGTCCATGCCGGCGACCTGGTAGGTGGCGACGGTGACCGGACGAATCTCCTTCTGTCCGCCGTGGTACTCGCCGACCTGTTCCGCCGAGAGCGAGGTGTGTTCGAGGAGTTCGGTGCGCCACTGGCCGGCGAGTTCGCGACTCGGGACGAGAATCAGCGTCTCGCCGCCGACGGCCGCGAGGACGCCGATCGCGGCGACGGTCTTGCCGCTCCCCGACGGACCGACGAAGACGCCCGCTCGCTGGTCGAGAAATCGGTCGATCCAGTCGCGCTGGTACTCCCGGAGATCGGTGTGGAGTTCGACGTCGAGCGGATCGCCCGTCTCGAGGTCACGTTCGTCGACGACGGGGTAGCCCGCCTCGTAGAGGACTCGCTTGATGGCCGCTTCGGAGCCCTCGACGACCCAACTTTCCGTATCAGAGATCGGCGCGTGGAGCTGTTCCTCGTCGAGTTTCTGGCGTGCGACGTTGCCCATGAGGCTCTCGCTCGCCGCTTCGAGGACCGTGTAGCCGTCGTCGTGGGTGTAGAGAGTGAACTGCCGGGCGCGATTCCACTGGGTTTCGAGCCACTCTTCGAGGTGGGGAGAGCGCCGCGGTAGCACCGACCGGACGGTAGCGCGGAGCGACTCGAAGTCGTCGAAGGGGGCGGCCCAGACGTCCTCCTGCCGTATCTCGTAGAGATAGCCACCGTCGCCCGTCGTGTCGACGAGGTGGGCGAACTGCGAGAGTTGCGCGCGGGTGTACTGGGTCGGCTGGTCGACGACGAGTTCGCGCCGGTCCGGGAAGACGACGACGCGCTCCCGGTCGGCGAGGCGACCCCATTCAGTCGGATACCAGACCACGGGGTCGGCTTCGACGTCGAGGCGTTCGACGCCGCCTTCCTCGGCGAGGGCGTCGAGGGCGTCGCGAGCGCTCGCCTGCGAACAGTCGAGACGACGGGCTATCTGTTGGGCCGTGGCGACGGGGCGGCCCTCCGTCTGCAGCGCGTCGTAGAACGAATCCAGCGTGACGTCGTCGGTCATCGGTCGCCGTACGTGCGCGAGCGAGAAACGAGTTGTGACCTCACCGTCGCGTGCCGGTCCGCTGTGGGGCCATCCGCCGGAACGCCCGCGTTACGTCGGACTCGACCGTCAGAAAGTCGGGGAACTCCTCCGGCGATCGAACGCCGTGCAGTCGACGAACTCGGTGCCGCGACGCCAGCGCGACTCCCCGTCTCCGGCCCGCGAGAGTTCCCACTCCGGGGGTCGTCGTCCGTCGATGCGTCGACACCGGGAACGCAGTCGACGAGTCGGCCGAGGGGAGACGGGAGCCAAGTCCCGAGCGTACGGAGTCCGTTTCGCACGCGCCCGATCACGGAGTCACGCATCGATCTCCGGTTGGGGCTGCAGATAATTGGCTCTATTGAAAGCTCTGTCAGCTGATACGTCTCGCGTCGACGACTCGGTGTGTCTCGTTGGATCGGACCGGACGCCACTAACCCGGAAGTGACGCCCGCCGCGTGCCGCGCCCTCGGCGTGTGGCTCACCCCAGCAGTCCGAGTTCGTCGATGCGTTCGACGATCTTCTCGACGGCTTCGGTGGCGTCTTCGGGGCGCTTGCCGCCCGTGATGACGATCTTCCCGCTCCCGAACAGCAGGATGACGACTTTGGGGTCGTCCATCCGGTAGACGAGACCGGGGAACTGTTCGGGTTCGTACTCGACGTCTTCGAGCCCGAGGCCGATCGCGAGCGCGTTCAGGTTGAGGCTGTGGCCGAGGTCAGCGCTGGAGACGATGTTCTGGACCGTGATTTCGGGGTTCTCCTCGACGGGAATGCTCAACTCGCGGAGCTTCTCGAAGATGATGTCGAGCGCCTCGTGGACGTCGTCGATGCTTTTTGCGCCCGTACAGACGATCTTGCCCGAACGGAAGATGAGCGCGGCCGCCTTGGGCTCCTGTGTCCGATAGACGAGGCCGGGGAAGTTGTCCGGGTTGAAGTCCGCCCCCGGGAGGTCCTCGGCGAGCGCCTCCAGGTCGAGTTCCTGTCCGATGCCGGTCGATGCCACCACGTTCTGAATCTCTATCGAATCTGCCGGGTCACTCATCGTTTCGCTCGTGTTTCGTACCTCCTATCTTATAAACCGATACGGAATGTGTTTGGCTTCTGCCGGTAGACTCACACGAGCGTCAATTTTGGTCTTGTCAATCTAATCGGTTGATAATTAGAACCACGTTACGGGATGACACGTATATGGCAACGTTTTTTGAACATCTCGGGGAAATCAGTGCTATTAAGTAATACAACCCCTTCGATATGGATGCGAAGAAGCGGGCGAGGCGGGGCGATTCCGTCTCGCGGGTTCGGATACCAGTCCGAGGGAATCAACGGGTTTATACTCGTCCCTCGCGTTGGTTGAAATCCGAACGAAAACGTGAGGATTCCACCCCTGCGGTCCGCCGTACAGAGGGAATCTGATGTGAGCCTTGATAGTTCGGTGTCACTCGGGTGTGTCCCGGTGGCGTCGAACTCTGGACCTTAGATTGATGGAGGTGCTCTTCACAGAGCATCCCGCCATACCCCCTCCTTTGGAGGGGACACTCCGGTTGATCCTGCCGGAGGTCATTGCTATTGGGGTCCGATTTAGCCATGCTAGTTGTGCGAGTTCAGCCTCGCAGCAAATAGCTCCGTAACACGTGGCCAAACTACCCTACGGAGGAGGATAACCTCGGGAAACTGAGGCTAATACTCCACACCGTACTCACGCTGGAACGCCGAGTACACCAAACGCTCCGGCGCCGTAGGATGTGGCTGCGGCCGATTAGGTAGACGGTGGGGTAACGGCCCACCGTGCCGATAATCGGTACGGGTTGTGAGAGCAAGAGCCCGGAGATGGATTCTGAGACAAGAATCCAGGCCCTACGGGCGCAGCAGGCGCGAAACCTTTACACTGCACGCAAGTGCGATAAGGGGACCCCAAGTGCGAGGGCATACAGTCCTCGCTTTTCTGTACCGTAAGGTGGTACAGGAATAAGTGCTGGGCAAGACCGGTGCCAGCCGCCGCGGTAATACCGGCAGCACGAGTGATGACCGATATTATTGGGCCTAAAGCGTCCGTAGCCGGCCACGCAAGTCCGTCGGGAAATCCACCAGCCCAACTGGTGGGCGTCCGGCGGAAACTGCCTGGCTTGGGACCGGAAGACTCGAGGGGTACGTCCAGGGTAGGAGTGAAATCCCGTAATCCTGGACGGACCGCCGATGGCGAAAGCACCTCGAGAAGACGGATCCGACGGTGAGGGACGAAAGCTCGGGTCTCGAACCGGATTAGATACCCGGGTAGTCCGAGCCGTAAACGATGTCTGCTAGGTGTGACTCCCACTACGAGTGGGTGTTGGGCCGTAGGGAAGCCGCTAAGCAGACCGCCTGGGAAGTACGTCCGCAAGGATGAAACTTAAAGGAATTGGCGGGGGAGCACTACAACCGGAGGAGCCTGCGGTTTAATTGGACTCAACGCCGGACATCTCACCAGCACCGACAGTGGGAATGAAGCTCAGTGTGATGAGCTTAGCAGACCCACTGAGAGGAGGTGCATGGCCGCCGTCAGCTCGTACCGTGAGGCGTCCTGTTAAGTCAGGCAACGAGCGAGACCCGCACCCCTAATTGCCAGCAACACGTTCGCGTGGTTGGGTACATTAGGAGGACTGCCGTGGCCAACACGGAGGAAGGAACGGGCAACGGTAGGTCAGTATGCCCCGAATGTGCTGGGCTACACGCGGGCTACAATGGTCGAGACAATGGGTTCCTACCTCGAAAGAGGACGGTAATCTCGTAAACTCGATCGTAGTTCGGATTGAGGGCTGAAACCCGCCCTCATGAAGCTGGATTCGGTAGTAATCGCGTTTCAACAAAGCGCGGTGAATACGTCCCTGCTCCTTGCACACACCGCCCGTCAAAGCACCCGAGTGGGGTCCGGATGAGGCCTGCTCAGCAGGTCGAATCTGGGCTCCGCAAGGGGCTTAAGTCGTAACAAGGTAGCCGTAGGGGAATCTGCGGCTGGATCACCTCCTACAGACCGGGACCTCCCACCAGGGAGGCCCACACCACTCATAAAGGTCCACCCGACCCACCCGGACACGCCCGAGCACCCAAGAACTATCAAGGCTCACACTCTCGCCCCCCATCCAAGGGGTGGGCCCGTAGCTCAGCGGCAGAGCACCTCCTTTGCAAGGAGGAAGCCCTGGGTTCAAATCCCAGCGGGTCCATGCAAGCCCATCCCACCGACCGCCCGAACCGCACGCCTTAAGTGCACGACGGCGCGACGATGTGATGGCACTAACCGATGCACCACTCCGGGCAACCGCGAGTGGGAAGGGTCGAACGCACGACCGCTTACCACCCGGCGTGCGTGATGAAACTGTGTGTACGTGCAATCCAGGCGTCCACTGGACCCGACTCGCAAGAGTCACCGACTTATAGTCGAACCGGGTCAGTGCAACGCAATCCAACAACAACTGGCTACTTTGCCAGCTGGTGAATAGCTCGGCTCGAGAGCCGACGACGGACGTGCCAAGCTGCGATAAGCCTCAGGGACCCGCATGGAGGGAAAGAACTGAGGATCTCCGAATGGGAATCCCCACCGCAATTGCTTCGCGCAATGGGGAACGCTCTGAATTGAAACATCTCAGTAAGAGCAGGAACAGAACGCAACAGCGATGTCGTCAGTAACGGCGAGTGAACGCGACACAGTCCAAACCGAAGCCTTCGGGCAATGTGGTGTTCGGACTGACACTCATCACTCGACCAGTCTCGCGAAGTCTCCTGAAACGGAGCGCGACACAGGGTGACAGCCCCGTACCGAGACCCAGTAGAGTGTGCGTCAGTACCAGAGTAGCGAGGACCGGATATTCCTCGTGAACACAGCAGGCATCGACTGCTAAGACTAAATACTCCTCGAGACCGATAGCGAACAAGTAGCGTGAGCGAACGCTGAAAAGCACCCCGAGAAGGGCAGTGCAATAGGGCTTGAAATCAGTTGGCGATAGAGCGACGGGGCATACAAGGTCCCACGAGAAACGACCGGCGAGCGATCGCCCAGTAGGAATCGTGGGAAGCCGGTGTTCCGTCGTACGTTTTGAAAAACGAACCAGGGAGTGTACTTGTTTGGCAAGTCTAACCCGCGAATCGGGGAGGCACAGGGAAACCGACATGGCCGCAGTCTTCACAGACCAGGGCCGCCGTCTTCAAGGGCGGGGAGCCAACCGAGTACGACCCGAAACCGGGTGATCTACGCGTGGGCAAGGTGAAGCGTGGCGAAAGCCACGTGGAGGCCTGTTAGGGATGGTGTCCTACAATACCCTCCCGTGACCTATGCGTAGGGGTGAAAGGCCCATCGAACCCGGCAACAGCTGGTTCCAGCCGAAACATGTCGAAGCATGACCTCTGCAGAGGTAGTCCGTGGGGTAGAGCTACCGATTGGATGACCCGCCTCCGAGAGGAGTCGGCCATCCTGTCGAACTCCGAACCTACGGACGCCGTGGAAGCAGGGAGTCCGGTATGCGGGGTAAGCCTGTGTACCGTGAGGGAGACAACCCAGAGTGAGGTTAAGGACCCAAAATGTGGACTAAGTGCGATCGAAGGTGGTCCCGAGCCCCAGACAGCCGGGAGGTGAGCTTAGAAGCAGCTACCCTCTAAGAAAAGCGTAACAGCTTACCGGCCGAGGTTCGGGGCGCCGAAAATGATCGGGGCTCAAGTCCACTTCCGAGACCTGACGACACTCGTCAAAGAGTGATTCCGTAGGCTGGCATTCCGGTCGGGTGGAAGTACGGACGAGAGTTCGTATGGACCGACCGGTAACGAAAATCCTGGTCATAGTAGCAGCGAAAGTCGGGTGTGAACCCCGACGGCCTCAAGAGCAAGGGTTCCTCGGCACTGCCAATCAGCCGAGGGTTAGCCGATCCTAAGGCCTACCGTCAGTCGAGTAGGTCGAACGGGAAACTGGTTAATATTCCAGTGCTATCATACGTTGAAAGTCGACGCTTCAGGAAACATCGAGCCGGGCCTTCGCCCGGTCGAACCGAGGAAACGCGTGGAAGCCGTAACGGCAGGAAGCGTGTGAAACTCGGGACAGGGAAACTCGATGGTACCCGGAGCCCGTGAAAAGACGAGTATGATATTCGTACCGAGATCCGACACAGGTGCTCAGGCAGCGAAAGCCAAGGCCCGTCGGGAGCAACCGGCGTTAGGGAATTCGGCAAGTTAGTCCCGTACGTTCGCAATAAGGGATGCCTGCCCCGGAATGGGGCAGGTCGCAGTGACTCGGGCGCTCCGACTGTCTAGTAACAACATAGGTGACCGCAAATCCGCAAGGACTCGTACGGTCACTGAATCCTGCCCAGTGCGGGTATCTGAACACCGCGTACAAGCGGACGAAGGACCCGTCAACGGCGGGGGTAACTATGACCCTCTTAAGGTAGCGTAGTACCTTGCCGCTTCAGTAGCGGCTTGCATGAATGGATCAACGAGAGCGCCACTGTCCCAACGCTGGGCCCGGTGAACTGTACGTTCCAGTGCGGAGTCTGGAGACCCCCAAGGGGAAGCGAAGACCCTATAGAGCTTTACTGCAGGCTGTCGCTGGGACGTGGTCGCTGATGTGCAGAGTAGGTAGGAGTCGTTACAGAGGTGCGCGCGCCAGCGCGTCGCCCAGACACACATGAAACACTACCCGTCAGTGACTGCGACCCTCACTCCGGGAGGAGGACACCGGTAGCCGGGCAGTTTGACTGGGGCGGTACGCGCTCGAAAAGATATCGAGCGCGCCCTATGGTCATCTCACTCGAGTCGGGAACTCGAGGAAGAGCGCAAGAGCAAAAGATGGCCTGACAGTGACATTCCCAACGAGTGTCGCTGACGCGAAAGCGTGGTCAGCGAACCTACGACGGTCCTCAATGGGCCGCGTAGATGACAGAAAAGCTACCTTAGGGATAACAGAGTCGTCACCGGCAAGAGCACATATCGACCCGGTGGCTTGCTACCTCGATGTCGGTTCCCTCCATCCTGCCTGTGCAGAAGCAGGCAAGGGTGAGGTTGTTCGCCTATTAAAGGAGGTCGTGAGCTGGGTTTAGACCGTCGTGAGACAGGTCGGCTGCTATCTATTGGGGGTGTTACGGTTCCTGACAGGAACGTCCGTATAGTACGAGAGGAACTACGGATGGGTGCCACTGGTGTACCGGTTGTCTGAGAAGGCAGTTGCCGGGCAGCCACGCACCACGGGGTAAGAGCTGAACGCATCTAAGCTCGAAACCCACCTGGAAAAGAGGGACCACCGAGGCCACTCGTAGAAGACGAGTTCGATAGACTCGGGGTGTACGCGTCAAGGCAACGAGACGTTCAGCCCGCGAGCACTAACAGGCCAAGCCACAGTCATACGCATTGTACTGATCCGACTCGTTCGAGTCGGGTCCAGGCGCAAACTGGATTGCACGAACACACACAGACAGACCGATACTGGCGTATCGTGGTTCGATTCCACGGATCGGCATAGAGGCGGCCAGAGCGGCACGGCCACACCCGTACCCATCCCGAACACGGAAGTTAAGCGTGCCAGCGTATCAGCAAGTACTGGAGTGGGCGACCCTCTGGGAACACTGATTCGCCGCCTCACCACTCATACTCTCTTTCGACGAGCGGACCGCTCGTCGACCCACACTCAACACACGCAGAGTGGCAACACTCGCCCCACACCCGGACCGCGTGCCGGAGGCGACGCCTCGCCGTCGTGCGCCCCCGACAGCGACCAACTGGACGGCACTCCCCGCGATTAAACCCGATTAAATCGGGACTAACCCGCCCAAATCCGGATTTACGGAGTTCCCGATTTAACCCGGTAGCGACGCGTGGTTCGAGCGTAATGAAGACGAAACTGACCACGATGCTGGTCGTGACCGCGATGCTCCTAACAGCGGCGGCACCACCTGCCTTCGCCGCCACGGGCTCGTCGAGTCTGGATCTCGACGTAACCCAGGACGCAGACGGTACGGCCACAGTCACCGTGACGAGAAACGGCACCGCAGTCGAGAACGCGTCGGTGATCGTCACCGCCGACGAGACGTACGCGGGGACGGGCAACTACACGACGGACGCGAACGGCACCGTCTCCTCCCCGAGCCCGGCACTGCGGTGAACGTCACCGTCGCGGCGACCGATAGCAACGAGACTGCGGCGACGACGACCGAACTGACGCCCGTCGCCGAATTCGAAGTCGGTGTGGATCGGAACGACGACGGATCGGCGACGGTCACCGTCACCCGGAACGACACGGCCGTCGAGAACGCGTCGGTGACCGTCACCGCCGACGACGCGTACGCGGGGACGGGCAACTACACGACGGACTCGAACGGCACCGTCACGATAGCCGAACCGGAATCGACGGTGACGGTCACCGTCGAGGCGACTGACGCGAACGACACCGCGACGGCGACGGCCGAACTGACGCCCGCCGACGGCCTCGCCGTCGACGTGACCCAGAACGCGGACGGCGCGGCGACGGTGACGGTCACGCGGAACGGCGACGCCGTGGAGAACGCGTCGGTGAACGTCACCGCCGACGGCGATTACGCGGGCGTCGGGACGTACGCGACGGACGCGAACGGCACCGTCTCCTCCCCGCGCCGACGACGAACGTGACCGTCACGGTGACGGCCACCCACGACGGCGACGAGGCGACGGCGACGGCCGACCTCACCGTGGAGCCGGTGCAGAACTTCGGGTTGCTGGTGAAGCGGTTCGTTCACGACCTGAAGTCGACGGGCGTCAGCGGCCCGCTGGGACAGCAGGTGTCCGAGTTCGTCACCGAGAACAACCCCTCGAACGAGAACGCGAAGGGACCGGCAGAGCAGTCGACCGGGCCGCCGGAACACGCGGCCGTGAACGACGGTAGCGGCGACAGCGACGACGGCACGACGAACGCGTCCGGGACGGACGATGCTCCGGGCAACTCGGAGCATGCACCGGGACGGCAGAACGCCGACGAGGAACACGGCCCCGAAAACGAGGAGGCGAATGACGAGCAGAACGGCAACGCGAACGGTCACGACGGGAACGCGGACGAGGCCGAATCGTCGGACGATCCGTCGAGCGCCGACAGTTCGTCGAACGACGATTCGGACGACAGCGACGACTCGGACGACGACCGCGGTAACGGCAACGGCGGCGGTCCTCCGGACCACGCCAACAACGACTGATCCGATCTCGACGGTCGGTTAGCGAACGCGACGCAGACGCCACGTCTTTTTCGCGTCGGTCACGCCTCCTCGGGCGGCGAGAGCGACGCCTCGACGACGGTCCCGTCGGGGTCGAGCGTCACGGTGCCGAGCGAGGCCGTTTCGCCCGCGGGCGTCGACTGCGCGATCGCGCCGAGAACGGACTCCTTGTCGAGTCGTTCCCAGACGACGCGTTCGACGAGGGTTTGAAACTCGTCGGGATCGGTCCACCCCGAGTCGATGTCCGAGGGGACGTGGACGACGAACCGAAGCGTGTCGTCGGTGACCTGGATGCCGACGCCGAACGTGTCGCTCATACGTCCGCTCGTCGGCCATGGCACATAGGCCCTCCGACCGCGAGCGATTCTCACACACCCCTGACGGTGATAGGACGGCTTTTGAGGACCGGCCGACCAGAACGGATATGAGCTACAAGATCGGGCTGGTGGGCAAGCCCTCCGTCGGGAAGTCGTCGTTTTTCAACGCGGCGACGATGAACGACGTCCCGGAGGGGGCCTACCCGTTCACGACCATCGATCCGAGCGTCGGCGAGGCGTACGTCCGGGTCGAGTGTGCGGCACCGGAGTTCGACGAGACGTGTACGCCCAGCGTCGGCTACTGCGACGACGGGACGCGGTTCGTCCCCGTCCAGTTGGTAGACGTCGCGGGGCTCATCCCGGGCGCACACGAGGGGAAGGGCCTCGGCAACCAGTTCCTCTCCGATCTCAACGAGGCGGACGTCCTCGTCCACGTCGTCGACTTCTCGGGCGAAACGGACGCCGAGGGCGAGGCGACGGAGGGCCACGACCCCCGTGAGGACATCGACTTCCTCGAAGCGGAACTCGAGATGTGGTATCTCGAGATCTTAGAGAAAGGTATCGAGCGCTACCACTCGGGCTATCACGGCGACGAGGGTGACATCGAAGCGGAGTTGGCGACGCAGATGGACGCCTTCCGGACGAACGCCGACGAGATAAAGCAGGTCGTCCTCTCGCAAGGTCTCGACCTCGACCCCGACATGTGGACGGACGAGGACAAGGCGTCGCTGGCCCGCGAGATACGCAAGCGGACGAAGCCGATCGTCGTCGCGGCGAACAAGATGGACAAGCCCGCGGCCCGGGAGAACTACGACGAGATAACGTCGGATCCGGAGTACGACCACCTCACCGTCGTGCCCGTGAGCGCACACGCCGAGAAGGCACTGAAGCAGGCCGACGAGGCGGGCGTCGTCGAGTACCGCCCCGGCGACGCCGACTTCGACCTCGTCGGCGACGTCGCCGGAACCCGGGACGGTCCGGCCCCCTCAGGAGACGCGTCGCGTCTCGTGAACGTCTCCGAGGAACAGGTCGAGGGCCTCGAACGGATTCGGGAGTTCACCGCGGCGTTCGAGGGAACGGGTGTCCAGCGGGCGCTGGAGACGGCCCTGTTCGACGAACTCGGCGTCGTCGCCGTCTTCCCAGGGAGCGCGAACGGGTCGGCGTCTGAGAAAGGCGTCTTCCGCGACTGCTTTCTCCTCCCCGACGGGTCGACGACGGAGGATTTCGCCTATCACATCCACTCCGACATCGGTGACGGTCTCCTCCACGGCATCGACTGTCGCGCGGAGCGACAGATCGGCGGCGATCACGAACTCTCGGACCGCGACGTCGTCGAACTGATCACGACGAGCTGACGCGGCTACGACGGGCCGACGTCGTCGACGGCGTCGCGGACGTCCCGGAGCACCTGTTTCGCGCTCGCTTCTTTCACGTCCCGGCGGTCGCCGTCGAAGACGTAGCGTTCGGCCGCCGTGAACGACTCCTCGGTCCCCCACTCGCCGGCGTAGGCGACGCCGACGAAGACGAGGCCGACCGGTTTCTCCTCGGTGCCGCCGGTGGGCCCGGCGATGCCGGTCGTCGAGACGCCCCACGTCGTTCTGGCGACGTCGCGGATGCCCTGGGCCATCTCGCGAGCGACGGGTGCAGAGACCGCGCCGTGTTCGTCCAGCGACTCCCGGGAGACGGCGAGTTCGGACTGTTTGGCGTCGTTCGAGTAGGTGACGAGGCTCCGGTCGAAGTAGTCCGAGGAGCCGGGCACGTCGGTCAACAGCGATCCGACGAGGCCGCCGGTGAGCGACTCCGCGACGGCGATCGTGTGCGTCGCCGCGTCGAGAATCTCGCCGAGTTCCGCTTCGATGTCGTCGGCCATGTCTCGACGGTCGGGCCGCGTCCCCATCAACGCCGGGGACGGAGTCCGCGCATTCATATAGCCGGACGAGAGACAGTCGAAATATGATCGACGGGGGCCGAGGAACGTCCAGGCACTCGGCGGGGCGATCGAACTCGCCGAACTCTTTCCCGACGAGTGGATGGCCGAACACACGGACTTGGGGAGCATCGAGGAGTTCATCGACGTCGACGACGCCACGATCCCGGCGGACGCCACCGTGAGCGACCTCTCGACGCGGCAGTGGGACGACCACGTCGCGACGACCACCGACTTCGACTCCTGGAGCGAGATGGTGTCGCGGGCGCTCGAATCGTACGTCGAGTGAGTGCCGGGGTTCGCTGTCGGCCACCGGCCGGCGTGGGCGTCGTTTCGACCGCGTCGCTGGCGAACAGTCCGCCGAGCAGTTCCGACTCCCGGCAATCGATTCGGCCGACGGTGGGATTTATGCGAAGTCGGGTGTGTCACCCACTATGACAGACGAGACGATCGGATTCGTCGGACTCGGAATCATGGGCGCACCGATGGCGAAAAACCTCCTCGACGCGGGCTATACGGTGGTCGGTCACAACCGCTCGCAGGAACCCGTCGACGAACACGTCGCGGCGGGCGGCGAGGCGGCGGCGACGCCGAAGGAAGCGGCCGAACGGGCGGACGTGGTCATCATGTGTCTGCCCGACTCCGACGTCGTTACCGAGGTCATGCGCGCCGACGACGGCGTCCTCGCGGGGCTGAGCGGCGGCGAAATCGTCGTCGACAACTCCACCATCTCGCCGACGGTGACCGAGGAGCTGGCCGAGGAGGTCCGCGAACGCGGCGCGAACATGCTCGACGCACCGATCAGCGGCGGCGAGACGGGCGCGATCGAGGGGACTCTCTCCATCATGGTCGGCGGCGACGAGGGCGTACTGGCGGAGGTCCGCCCGATCCTCTCGGCGATGGGCGAGACCGTCACTCACTGCGGCGGCAACGGGGCCGGACAGGTCACCAAGGCCTGTAACCAGATCGTCGTCGCGGGGTCGATGGTCGCCATCAGCGAAGCGCTGGTGTTCGCCCACAAGGCCGACGCAGACTTACAGGCCGTCGTCGACGCCATCAGCGGCGGTGCGGCGGGCTGTTGGGCGCTCGACAACCGCGCGCCGGACATGATCCGCGGCGACTTCGACCCCGGCTTCTTCGCCTCCTACCAGTACAAAGACCTCCGCATCGCCACCGACGCCGGCGAGGCCTACGGGTCGCCGATGCCCCAGACCGAACTCGCCCACGAACTGTACAAGGCGATGGAGCAGACGGGGCGGGGCATGGACGACAACTCCGGCGTGATGCAGATCATCGAGGACCTCGCCGGCACCGAAGCGCGGGTCGACGAGTAGGCGCACTCGCCGCGGACGCGACGTGCGCGGAGTCGGGGCGGCGGCCGTCCCGATCACGCCCGGGCCGAATCAATCGAGGACGACGTTTCGGAGTTCCTCGCCCGAATCGAGCGCGCGGACGTTGTGCGCGACGATGTCGGCCAGTCGCTCCCAGTGTTTCGGCGTGTGACCGGCGGTGTGGGGCGTGAGAAGCACGTTCTCCAGCGTCCAGAGCGGATGGTCCTCGGGGAGCGGTTCGGGATCGGTCACGTCGAGGGCCGCCCCGCGGATGCTCTCGCTCCGGAGGGCGGCCACGAGGGCGTCGGTGTCGACGACGCCGCCGCGGGCGACGTTGACGACGACGGCCTCGGGCGGGAGGGTCGCCAGCGCCTCCTCGTCGACGAGGTGGCGCGTCTCGTCGGTCAGCGGACACGCGACGACGAGGTAGTCGGTGCGTGCGAGGGCGTCGTGCACCGCGTCGTCGTCGAGGCCGACCACCTCGTCCGTGGGCCCGCCCTTGGAGGGCGTGTAACGCGCGCCGATCGTGTCGACGCCGAACCCTTCCAGTCGCTCGACGACCGCGGTCCCGATGGACCCGAGGCCGACGACGGTGACCGTCCGGTCGGTGAGTTCTCGCGCCTTGTAATGCCGCCACTCGCGGTTGCCCTGCCGCCGCCACCCCTCGTGGAGGTTCCGCGAAAACGCGAGGACGTGGCCGACGACCTGTTCGGCGATGCCGGGCGCGTGGATGCCGGAGGCGTTCGTCACGACGACGCCCGCTTCCGAGAATCGGGACAGCGGCAGGTGGTCGTAGCCGGCGTACGCACACGCGAACAGGTCGAGATTCTCGGCGGCGTCGAGCAGTTCCCCGTCCATCGCGTTGCCCGTCACGACCTGGGCGTCCCGGACGAGTCGCCGCTCTTCCGCCGGCGTTCGCGCGCGTTCGACAGCGTGGTTCGGCAGCCGCTCCCGAAGCTCGTCGGCGTAGGGCCGCGTCGACAGCCCTTCCGTTCCCTCTCTGAGAACGAGCACGTCCGTCTCGTCTGTCATAAGTTCCATCGCAGGCGCGGGCCTCCTAACTCTCCCGATTCGGTCCGACGCGACTCGCGGTTCCGCCTCCGGTGGGACTAATACCGGCCACCGCGAGAGGCCGCACATGGATTTCGGCATCGACGGCAACGCGGCGCTCGTAACGGCATCGAGTAGCGGACTCGGCAAGGCGGCGGCGGCGTCGCTGGCGGCCGAGGGGGTAAACGTCGTCGTCAACGGACGCGACGAGGAGCGCCTCGAAGCGGCCGCCGAAGACGTCCGCGAGGTGGCGACCGGCGACGTCGTCGCCCACCCCGGCGATCTGACGGATCCCGACGACACGACGGCGATGGTCGAACGGACCGTCGAGGAGTTCGGCGCTCTCGACCACCTCGTCACCAGCGCCGGCGGCCCGCCGAGCGGCCCGTTTCTCGACACCACCGACGAGGACTGGTACGACGCCTTCGACCTCCTGGTGATGAGCGTCGTCCGTCTGGTCCGCGAGGCCGCCCCCATCTCCGCGAGGACGGCGGCACTATCGTCACCATCACCTCCCGGAGCGTCAAGGAAGCCATCGACTCGCTCGTCCTCTCGAACTCGGTTCGGATGAGCGTCATCGGCCTCGAAAAGACGCTCTCGAAGGAGTTCGCGCCGGAAGTGCGCGCCAACGCCGTTCTCCCCGGCCCGCACGAGACGTCGCGCATCGAGGAACTCGTCGAACAGGCCGTCGACCGCGGCGACTACGACGACTACGAGTCCGGCCTCGCGGACTGGGCGTCCGACATCCCGCTCGAACGCGTCGGCCAGCCCGAGGAACTCGGCGACGTCGTCGCCTTCCTCTGTTCCGAGCGCTCGAGCTACGTCAACGGGGTCGCCATCCCCATCGACGGCGGCGCGGGCGCGTCGAACCTGTGACGCGCCTCGCGCGCACCGCCGACGGGACGGCCGTGCTCGGAAACGACGAGGGGTTCGTCCCCCTCGCGTCCGCCGACCCGTCGCTCGGGAGCGTCGACGCGGCACTCCGCGCCGCCCCCGACGGCCTGCCCGACGTGGCCGACGCCACCGCCAAACCCGTCCCGGCCGCCCATCTTGATTTCACGTCACCCATCGCCGACCCCGGGACGCTCTGGGGCGTCGGCCTCAACTACGCCGACCACGCGGCCGATCTGGACGAGACGCGGCCGGACGAACCCGCGAGTTTCTGCAAGCCGGCGACGACGCTCACGGGCCCCGGCGGACCGATTCGCCTGCCGCCGACGGAGATCTCGAACCGCGTCACCGCCGAAGCCGAGTTGGGAGTCGTCATCGGTCGCACCTGCAAGGACGTCGACGAAGCGGACGTGAGCGACGTCGTCGTGGGCTACGTCCCCATCGTCGATATGACGGCCGAAGACGTCCTCCAGCGCAATCCGCGATTCCTCACGCGGGCAAAGAGCTTCGACTCGTTTCTGGTCGTCGGCCCGTGGATTCGCACGCCCGACGAGGTGGGCGACCTGACCGACGTAACGGTTCGGACGGTGCGCAACGACGAGACGGTGGCCGAAAACACCGTCTCCCGAATGCTCTTTCCGCCCGAGGAACTCGTTTCCTTCCACTCCCGCGTGATGACGCTCCGTCCGGGCGACGTCATCAGCACCGGGACGCCCGGCGCGGGCGTCATCTCCCCCGGCGACGAGGTTCGCGCCGAAATCGAGGGCGTCGGTAGCCTCGACGCGTCAGTCGTCAGATAACCCATCGCGGAATCTTTATTGAGAGCACCGCCGACTGAGGGCGCATGGAACCCGTCGAATTCGACGAGGCGCAGACGTACGAGCCGGACGAGGGGTGGAAACGCGTCTCGCTGGCCGGCAGCGACGCCATGACCTTCGAGTGGTTCACCAAGCCGCCGGGCCACTCCTCCCCGATGCACGACCACGAGAACGAGCAGGTGTGTCTCTGCCTCGAGGGGAACTCACCGTCCGTACCGAGGACGACGAGGTGACCTTGGAGCAGTACGACTCGGTGTGGCTGGAACCGTGGGAGTCCCACGCCGTGGAGAACGAGGGCGAGGAGACGGCTATCGGCCTCGACGTCTTCTCCCCGGGACGCTCTTTCGACTTCTGGCTGGATCGCGATTAATCCATCCAGACGCTGGCCTGCGGTTCGGTCGGGTCGGTCGGTATCTCGACCAGCGTCGGTTCGTCCGAGTCGAGCGCCGTTCCGAGAGCGTCCCGTATCTCGGCCGGCGTCTCCGCTCGCAGCGTCTCCATGCCCATCCCGGCCGCCACCGCACAGCAGTCGATGGGCGTCTCGTCCCAGCCGTACGCCATCTCGTCCAGGTCGTAACTCCGCGACGCCTCCTCGCTGATGATGGCGTAGTCGCTGTTGTTGAGGACGACGACGGTGACCGGAATCCCCTCCGAGACGGCCGTGTGGAGTTCGTGCACGCACATCATCAGCCCGCCGTCGCCGGAGAGAGCGACCACGTCGGCGTCGGGGTTCGCCATCGACGCGCCGATGGCACCCGGCAGTCCGGTCCCCATGGTCGCCCACGACCCCGGATTGACGTACTGACGCGGGCCGTACGCCGGGAAACTCACCAGCGTCCAGATGCGTGATCCGCCGGCGTCGGCGCTGACGATCGCCTCTCGGGGCAACGCCTCGCGGACGGCCTGCAGTGCGCCCGGGGACGTCAGCGGCGGTTCGTCGTCGGCACGGAGTTCTGCCATCCGTTCCGCGGCGGCCCGTCGAACCGCCGACGCGCGGTTCGCCGCCGTCTCCACGTTCCGGTCGCGACCGCGTTCGGAGAGCGCCCCGTCGATGGCGTCGAGGGCGTCCCGCGCGTCACAGACGAGCGAGACCGCGGGCTCGTAGCCCTGCCCGACGTCGCTGGCGTGGAGCGTCACCGTCACGAGCGTCTCGGGGAGGTCGACGGTGAACGCGCGCGTCGTCAGCGCGTCGAGGTCGGTGCCGACGCCGAGAGCGGCGTCGGCGGTCGCGAGGAGGTCGAGCAGGTCCGAACTCGCGCCGCCACAGAGGACGCCCGCCGAGAGCGGATGATCCTCCGGGACGACGCCTTTCCCCTTGTACGTCGTGACGACGGGCGCGTCGAGGCGTTCGGCGACGGCGAGCAGTCGGTCCGTCGCGTCCGCGGTTCGGACGCCGCCGCCGGCGACGACGACGGGCGACTCGGCGTCGGCCAGCGCGTCCGCCGCCGAGTCGACGCCTTCCGCGGGGACGCCCCGAACCGAATCGGTGACGAACTCCCCGCCTCCGCCAGCGACGTCTCCATCTTGAGGAAGTTCTTCGGGATGCCGAACCGGACGGGCCCTTTCGGCGGCGTCCGCGCGACGGCGATGGCCCGGTCGAGTTCCGCGAGGGCGCTCTCCGGCGTCTCCACGAGGACGTTCTCCTTGACCACGTTGTCGTAGGTGTCGGGCGGCGTCTCGTGAATGGCGTCGCCGCCGCGGAGCTCCGGTTCCGTCTCGATGGCGACGTGCAGGAGCGGTGTGCAGTCGTTGAGCGCGTTTTTCAGCCCGTTCATCGCGTTCATGTCTCCCGGTCCGGGGACGACACACGTCGCCGCCATTCGGCCGCTCGTCTCCGCGTACCCCCACGCCTCGTGTGAGACGGCCGTCTCGTGGCGCGCGACGACGAATTCGATGTCGTCGCGGTTGCCGATGGTTTCGTTCAGCGGTAAACTCTGCTTGCCCGGGATACCGAACATCGTCTCTACGCCCCGTTCGACCAACCGGTCGACGAGTGCCTCGTTGACGTGCATCGTGCTTGGCACTATCGGCACGCACTTAACATCTCGCCCCGGACGCGGACGACGGCCGTCGCGGATGCCGGCGCTTATTACGCCGACGCGACTGTGGTCGACTCGATGGAGTCGAGACACCCCCTCTCGAGACGGCGGTTCGCGGCGACGGTGACGGGCGCGCTGAGTACCGGCCTTCTCGCCGGCTGTGCGGGCGGCGGTGAGAGCACCCCGACGGCGACGCCGCCGGACGACCCCGCCGACGTGACGGTCGAGATGGGCCCCGGCGGGCGACTCGTCTACGACCCGGCGGAGGTTCGCGTCTCGGCGGGCGACGTCGTGGAGTGGGTGGCGAAGTCGCGGGGCCACAACGTCTCCTTTCGCCCACAGGACGGACGGCCGATCTCGATCCCCGACGACGCCGACCCCTTCGCCAGTTACGAGGACGGTCGGGTCGCCGACACCACGCCGACCGGCGGGCGGTACAGACACACCTTCACCGTCCCCGGGGAGTACGTGTACGGCTGTATCCCGCATCTGAGCGCGAACATGGTCGGCCGCGTCGTCGTGGATTAGTCGTCGCCGGTCGCCGGTTCGACGTCGACGGAGATCTGGGCGGCGGCGGCCTTGTACTCCGGGATCTTCGCGACCGGATCGAGGGCGTCGTTGGTCAGTTCGTTGATCGGAGCCTCCGGGAAGTGATCGGTCGACCAGAGGATCCCCGGTCTGATGTCGTCGGTGACGCGCGCCTCGATTTCGATTTCCCCGCGCCGAGAGCGGAGTTGGATCTCCTCGCCGTCTTCGATCCCCAGACGCTCGGCGTCTTCGGGGTTGATGTCGACGAAATTCGTCGGCGTCTTCCGGACGAGCGTCGGCGACCGGGTGCTCATAGTGCCGGTGTTGTAATGTTCTTCGAGGCGGCCGGTGGTCAGCACGAACGGATACTCCGAGTCCTCGACTTCGGCCGGCGGCTGGTGGCGGACGCCGCGGATCTTCCCGAGGCCGTTATCGGTGTCGAACGAGTCCTCGTAGAGGAACGGGTCGCCCTCGTCGCCCTCCTCGTAACACGGCCAGTGGACGCCTTCGAGGCCGATTCGGTCGTAGGTGAGACCGCGGTAGATGGGCGCGGTCTCGCGGAGTTCCTCGAAGACGTCCTCGGGGCCGTCGAAGTCGAACCCCTCGCCGAACAGGCGCGTCCCGAGGTCCGAGACGATTTCCAGGTCGCCGCGGGTGTTGCCTGGCACCTCCGTCGCCTTGCGCATCCGCTGGACCCGGCGGTCGGTGTTGGTGACCGTCCCGCCGCGTTCGGCCCACGAGGTGGCCGGGAGGACGACGTCCGCGTACTCCGCGGTGTCCGTCATGAAGATGTCCTGAACGACCATGAACTCCAACTTCTCTAGCTGCTCGCGGACGTGATTGGAGTTGGGTTCGCTGATGACCGGATTCTCGCCCATGACGTAGAGGCCGTGGACGGCGTCGCCGATCGACTGCGTGATCTCCACGTTCGTCAGTCCGGGTTCGGGATCCACCTCGAACCCCCAGACGTCCTCGACTTCCGCTCTCGCCTCGTCGTCGTCCACCGGGACGTAGCCAGGGAGGACGTTCGGCATCGCGCCGACGTCGCAGGTGCCCTGGACGTTGTTCTGTCCGCGTAGCGGATTGACGCCCGTGCCCGGCCGCCCGACGTTGCCGGTGGCGAGTGCGAGATTGATGAGGTTCTGGACGTTGTCGGTGCCACAGCGGTGCTGGCTCATGCCCATGCCGGTGAAGATGGCCGCGTTGTCCGCCTCGGCGTAGATGCGCGCCATCTCCCGGATCTCTTCTACGTCGACGCCACACGTCTCGGCGGCGGCTTCGACGTCGAAGTCCGAAAGCGTCTCGCGGAGCGACTCGACGCCTTCCGTCCGCGATTCGAGGTACTCCTCGTCGACCAGGTCCTCGTCGAGGATGGTCTTGAGGACGACGTTCAACAGGGGAATGTCCGTCCCCGGTTTGAGCTGCAGATGCGTGTCGGTGTGTCGCGTCGTCTTGTTGGCGTGGGGGTCGATCTGGACGACGTAGGTGTCCTCCATCGCGGCCTGCTTGAAGTAGTTGCTGTGGGCGATGACGTGCTGTTCGGCCGGGTTCGCCCCCTGAATCCAGTAGACGTCGGCCTCCTCGCGCAGGTCCTGCATGCTGTTGGTCATCGCGCCGGCACCGAGGCTCGCACGCAGGGCCGCCACCGTCGAGGCGTGACAGAGGCGCGTGCAGTTGTCGACGTTGTTGGTCCCGTAGCGACGGGCGAACTTCTGCATCAGGTAGTTCTCCTCGTTCGTGCATTTCGAGGAGGTGAAAAAGCCCATCGCGTCGGGGCCGTGTTCGTCCCGGATGCGTTCGAGTTCGGTGGCGATGCGGTCCATCGCCTCCTCCCACGTCGCCTCGCGGAACTCGCCGTCTTCCTTTAGCAGCGGCTCTTTCAGTCGGTCCTCGTGGTCGACGACTTCCGTCGATGCGCCCCCTTTGATACAGAGGGCCCCCTCGTTGACCGGTGCGTCGAACCACGGCTTGATGTTCACTTCTCCGTCGCTCTCCCCCTCTGTCAGTTTCAGTCCACATCCGACCCCGCAGTAGGGACAGATCGTGTGGACGCCGTCCTGGTTCTCGTTGCTCATGGAGTACCGGAGCAGTTGTCACCACTTACCAAAGAGTGTTGTGTAAGGGAAATCGTGTAGTCTTATCCGTTCGGCAACGAGAACCGATTACGTCCGATGGAACTCACCGCAGCCCTCGTCGCGGAGAAAGCCGACGAGTACGAACGCCGAGAGCCGTTCTACGAGGTCGAACGGGAGCGACTGGCGACGCTTCCGGCGGCGTTCGACGAGGGGCCGATGGTCTGGCGGGACGTCGAGTGGGTCGTCCGGTGGTATTTCCGGCGAAACCGGCGGTCTCGCCCCGATCGCCGCGAACGCGTCGAGGCCGCGTTTCGGGACAACGACTTCGACGACCTCGCGGCCGCCCTCGACGCCGTCCACGACGCCGACACCGACCGCGAACGGCTCACTCGCCTCGAGGCGCTCGCCGGGGTCGACGTGCCCGTCGCCTCCGCGATCCTCCAGTACGCCTTCCCCGACCGGTACGTCGCCGTCGACGCCCGCCTCTGGTCGGTGCTCCGGGACGCGGACGAACTCGACGACTCGTACCCCGACCCGCCGTCGAAAGCCGACTACGAGCGGTTCGTCACGATCTGTCGGACCGTCGCCGACCGACTCGGGGTCGGTCTACAGACGCTCTACCGCGCGCTCTGGCGATTGGGCTCGTAAGCGGCGAAAGGTACAGGGTGGCGCGAGCGTTCGTTGAGGTATGGTCCGTCTCCTCTCCGACGACGACGTCGAACGGGTGTTGAGTCTCGACGAGTTGCTTCCGGTCGTCGCGGAGGCGTTTCGCAAACAGGGCGCGGGCGACGTCGAACGGCCGCCCCGCCCGCATTTCCCGGTCGGCTCGGGCCTCCGCTCGGACGACCCGCTCGGAACCGGGCTGGTGATGCCCGCGTATCTCCACGGCGCGGACACGTTCGCGACGAAAGTCGTCGCCGTCCACGAGGCGAACGCCGAGCGCGGCCGGCCGACCGTCAACGCCCAGATCACCCTCACCGACGCCGCTGACGGCCGCCTGGTCGCCCAGCTCGCCGGGAATCGAATCACCAACGCCCGGACCGGCTGCATCGGCGGCCTCGCGGCGTCGTCGCTCGCGGCGGCCCCCGTCACCCTCGCCCTCGTCGGCGCGGGAACGCAAGCGCGCTGGCAGGCCCGGGCCATCGCCGCCGCGACGTCCGTCTCCGAGATCCGGGTCTACTCGCCGAGCGACTCCCGCGAGGCGTGTGCGTCGACCCTGCGAGACGAACTCGGAGTCGAGGCCCACGCCGTCGAATCGTCGGCCGCCGCCGTCGCCGGTGCGAACGTCGTCGTCACCGCGACGACCAGCCCCGACCCGGTGGTGTCGGCGGCGGCCGTCGATCCGGGCACGCTCGTCGTCGCCGTCGGAGCCTACACCGCCGAGATGCAGGAACTCCCGGCCGCGATCGTCGAGGCGGCCGACCGTCTCTACGCCGACGTGCCCGAGGAGGTGGCCGAGGTCGGCGACTTGCGCGAGTCGTCCGTCCCGCCGTCGGCGCTCGTCCCGTTCTCCGAGGTGGTCGACGGCGTCGAAACGGTCGCGCCGGACGAACTCGTCGTCGTCGAGAGCGTCGGCTCGGCCGTCCTCGACGCCGCGGCCGCCGAACACGTCCTCGACGCCGCCGAAGCGGACGGGCTCGGAACGACCGTTCCCTTCGACGAATTCTGACCCAGTTTGGGGAGAGTCCGGGCGAAATTCGGGAATCGGTTATCCCCGTCGAGGCCCGTCGGAGTAGTATGACGGCAGATCGACCGGCGTCAGGAGCGAACGAGCGGTACCGGTGGACGAACGCCGCCGTCGCCGCCGCGGCAGGCGTCGGTGCCGTCGCGGGGTCACACGCCGTCGCCGGCGCGAGTCCGGCGTTCGTCGCCGCTCCGATCGCGTCGCTCGTCGTCGACGCGACGCCCGGCGTCGTCGTCACCGTCGCTATTCTCTTTCTCGGCGCGCTCGGCGACCAGGTGGCGTTCGGTGTCGCTCTCGCGGCCACCGTCGGCCTGTTCGCCGTCGCCGCCGACGCCGGCCGCCGTCTGGGCGAGCGAGTCGGACCGCCGCCGGTCGCCGCCGTCGCGGGCGCGCTCGCGACAGCGCTCGGATTCGCCCTCGTCGGCGACGCCGCCTCGTCGATCGCGGCCGGCGTCGGAACGGCGATCGTCCGCTCGGTGGCGACGCTCGCGACGGGCGACCGCAGCGCCGACGACGCCGGTCGACGCCGCCTCCTCGGTAGCCTCGCCGCGGCGGCCGGTCTGGCCGTGATCTCGTCGCTCCTCGGCCGTCGCCGCGCGCCGGACGTCGACCGGACGCTCGACGACGTTTCGTCGGCGCCCGCCCCCAGCGCGCCCACCGACGCGACGCCGACGCCGGTCGAGGACGGGGCAATGGAGACGTCCGAGCCGACGCCACAGCCGACGACCGATCCGTCGGCTGCCGCCCGGAAGCGACTGCTCGCCGAGGCCGCGGAGAAGTCGCTCGACGTCGACGGGCTCGACCCTCTCGTGAGCCCCACCTTCTACGAGGTCGACGTGAACCAGATCAACCCTCGACCGACCGCCGAGGAGTGGACGCTGACGGTCACGGGGGCCGTCGACAAGGAGCGGACGTTCTCCTACGAGGGGATCACGAGGATGCCCGCGGAGAACCGGTTCGTCACGCTTCGCTGTGTCGGCGACCCGATCGACGGCCGCCAACTCGACAACGCCCTCTGGACCGGCGTCCCGATGGCCGACCTCCTCGACGCCGCCGGCGCACGGGGAGCGTACGTGATGCTCCGCGCCGTCGACGGCTTCTACGAAGAGATGCCGACCGCCGCCCTCCGCCCCGGACTGCTCGCTTACGGCATGAACGACCGACTGCTTCCGAACAGCCACGGCTACCCCGCTCGCGCGCTCGTCCCCGGCCACTGGGGCGAGGTGAACGTCAAGTGGCTCACCGAGATCGAGGTTCTCGACGAACCGGCGACGGGGTACTGGGAGAAGCGGGGGTGGCACGGCACCGGCCCGGTCAACACCGTCGCCAAACTCTCGGCCGTGAACCGCTCGCCTGAGGAGATCGAAGTCGCGGGCCACGCCTACGCCGGGACGCGCGGCGTCGATCGCGTCGAGGTGTCGACCAACGGCGGTCGATCGTGGCGACGGGCGGCGCTCTCGGACCCGCTCCCCGGCGACGACGTGTGGCGGCAGTGGGTCTCCCGCTACGAACCGCCGGTCGGCGAACACGAGGTGGTCGTCCGCGCCGTCGACGGCACCGGTACGGTCCAGCCGAGAGCGCGCGAGAACGCCTATCCGAGCGGTGCGACGGGGTGGGTCTCCCGGACCGTCCGCCCGGAGCGGTGAGGTGCCCGAGGTTCTATACGTGTTCCCCGTGTCGAGGAACCTACTCGGCGATGGAGAAGGCGCTGTGGTATCTGCTGACGGCGACGCGCGGCGGGGCGAACCGGGCGCGCATCATCCGCTGTCTCGACGAGCGACCGCGCAACGCCAACCGACTCGCCGACGAACTGGACGTCGATTACAACACGGTCAGACACCACCTCGACATGCTACGGAAACACGACGTCGTCGAACCTGGCGGCGACGACTACGGCCGACTCTACTTCCTGACCGACCGCTTCGAACGACACCGCGAAGAGTTCGAACGCATCACCGACCGGATGGAGGAGTGAGATGGCGATGACCACCTACGTCACTGCCGCGAGCGCGCTCTCGGCGGTGAACGTCGTCCTGTTGCTCGCTCTCGTCGTCGTCTGGCTCCGGAACTACCGCCAGTTCCGCACGCCGCTGACGCTCGGCCTCGTCGCGTTCGGCGTCGTCCTCGTCGTCGAGAACCTCGTCGCGCTCGCGTTTTACTTCAGCATGGGGATGCTGTACGCCGGGTCGTCGACGGCGCAGCTGGCCGTCCTCGGGATGCGCGGACTCCAGTTTCTCGCCGTCCTCGCCATCACCTACGTCTCGATGCGGTAAGCGCTCGCCGTTTGCCGCGCGGACCTCTCGGTCCACGGACGGTCGCTCGCCCCGCCGGGAGACGGTCCGATCGACGGCTGCTTCGTCGGCCTATACGTTGTCGACGCCGAGGTTCGTCTGCTCTATCATTCGGAGATATTCGGTGAACTCGTCGCCGTCGATGTCGTCGACGGCCGACTGCGCCGCCGACTCGACGCGGTCGAACTCCTCGAGGAGCCGCTGATACCGCTCGTCGTCTTCGAGGTGGTGGCGCGGATATCTCGGCTGGAGGGTCGCGATCTTGCTGCTGAGGGCGAACAGGGCCTGCAGTTCGCGGGCGTAGTCGTTCCGATGGATGAGTTCCTGGGTGGCCTCGTGGACGTCCTCTTTCCCGACGGGCTTGGTGAGGTACATGTCGAAGGACAACTCGAGGATGTCCCAGTCGGGCTCGATCGCGGTCATCATCGCGACGCGGGCGTCGCCGTTTCGTTCGCGCATCGATTCGAGGACCTCGGCACCGGTCGTCCGGGACAGCTGTCGGTCCAGAAAGACGACGTCGACGTGGGGTCCGTAGACGTCGAGGGCCTCGTCGCCCGCGGTCGCCGTCGTCGCGCGCCACTCCTCGCGCTGTTCGATCCAGATTCGAACCGATTCGGCGAGCGCTTCGTCGTCGTCGACGACGAGGACGAGTCGCTGTCCGTCGGAGCCGCGAGGCGAGTGACAGACGTCAGCATCGGCATCGGAAGGTGTATCTCCAGTCGAGGGTGGCATTGTCAGGTGGGGAGCCGTACCAAGACGTAGTGGATTCGCCGTCAAAAGCGGACGTCCCATACACTTAGTCGGCGCTCGACGCGCTCGCCGGTGGCGACCGACGAACGGGACGGATCGCTCCGGTGCGATCCTCGCCCCGCCGCGAGCGACGCCGACCTACCGCCACCGATAGAGGAGCCGGTACGCCTCGTCCGGTGTGTAGCGTCGGAACAGGAGGCTGTTCGAGAGGACCGACACCGAGGAGAGCGCCATCGCCCCCGCCGCGAGGACGGGCTGGAGCAGACCGAGCGACGCCAGCGGAATCATCGCCGTGTTGTACCCGAGCGCCCAGAACAGGTTCTGTTTGATCTTCGCCAGCGTCCCCTCGGAGATGCGGATAGCCTTCACCACGTCCGTCGGGTCGTCGCGCATGAGCGTCACGTCCGCCGCCTCGATGGCGACGTCCGTCCCCGATCCGATGGCGGTGCCGACGAACGCCGTCGCCAGGGCGGGCGCGTCGTTGATGCCGTCGCCGACCATCATCGCGCGGCGGCCCGCGGACTGGATCGCGTCGACGGCGTCGGCCTTGTCGTCGGGGAGCACCTCCGCCCGGACGTTCTCGGGGTCGATACCCACCGCCTCCGCGACGGTGCGAGCGGTTCGGGCGTTGTCGCCGGTGATCATGTGGACTTCGACGCCCCGCTCGCGAAGGGCCTGGACGGCGTCGCGCGCGCCGTCTTTGACCGTGTCGGCATCGGCGACGACGCCGACGACCCGGCCGCCTTCGGTCGCGCCGTCGGGCGTGTTCGTGCCAGCGGGCACGCTCGTGCCAGCGGGCACGCACGCGACGAGCATCGCCGTCTTCCCCTCCGATTCGAGGCGGGTCATCGCGTCTTCGGCCGGCGACGGGTCGACGCCCGCGTCTTCGAGGAACTTTCGATTGCCGACCAGCACCTCGGTTCCGTCGACTGTCGCCCGGACGCCGTGGCCGGGGACGTTCTCGAAGTCCTCCGGTTCGGCGAGGTCGACGCCTCGCTCCCGTGCCCCCTCGACGACGGCGCGGGCCAGCGGGTGTTCGCTCCCGCGCTCCGCGCTCGCGGCCAGGCGGAGAACGGTCGCCTCGTCGACGCGGCGGCGTTCCCCGACGGTCGCTCCGCCGTCCGTCGCTGCGCCACCGTCTGGGGCGGCGTCAGCGTCGGGTGCGGTGTCCAGAGCGACGACGTCGGTGAGGCGCATCTCGCCCTCGGTCAGCGTCCCCGTCTTGTCGAAGACGACGGTGTCGACGTCCTTGACCCGTTCGAGGACGTCGCCGCCCTTGAACAGGACGCCGTTCTGTGCGCCGATCGAGGTGCCGACCATCGTCGCCGCCGGCGTCGCGAGGCCGAGCGCGCACGGGCAGGCGATGAGGACGGCCGAGGCGAAGACGACGACGGCGAACTCGAGCGTCCCCACCGCCGCCGGGCCGCCGCCGACCAGCCCCCACACCGGGAGCGCCGAAACGACGCCGGCGAGCGCGTCCGGAGCGACGAACCAGAGCGCGCTCCACAGGAAGGCGTTCAGGATGACGACCGGAACGAAGTACGACGAGATGCGGTCGGCGAGGTTCTGGATCTCGGGTTGGCGGCTCTGGGCCTCCTTGACGGTCTCGACGATCTGCTGGATGGCGGTGTCCGCGCCCACCTTCGTCGCCTCGACGACGAGGAGGCCGTTCTCGTTGATCGTTGATCCGACCACCTCGTCGCCGGGTTCCTTGCCGACGGGGACGGATTCGCCCGTCACCATCGACTCGTCGACGGCGGATTCGCCCTCGACGACGACGCCGTCGGTCGGGATTTTCTCGCCCGGTCGGACCTTCATCCGGTCGCCGACGTCGACGTCCTCCAGGGGGACCGTTTCCTCGCTGCCGTCCTCACGGACGACGGTGGCCGTCTCGGCCTCCATCTCCAGTAGCTTCCGGAGCGCCTCGCTCGCCTGGCCCTTCGACCGGGCTTCGAGGTAGTTTCCGAGCGTGATGAACACGAGGATGAGGGCGGCCGTATCGAAGTAGAGGCCGGCCTGTGGGAGCAGTCCGACGAGGGCGACGACGGAGTAGCCGTACGCCGTGGACGACCCCATGGCGATGAGGACGTCCATGTTCGCGGTCCGGTTTCTCACGATCGCGTCGTAGGAGTTGCGGTAGAACTCCCGCCCCAGGACGACCTGCACGGGCGTCGCCAGCAGGAACTCGACCCAGCCGAACCGGAACGTGACGCCGAACAGCGACAGCGTTTCGGGGAGCAACTCGCCGCCGAGGAGGAACCTCTCGGCGAGGAAAAACAGGAGGGGAGCCGAGAGCGCCGCGCCGAAGAGAGTGAGGCGGAGTTGTCTGCGAATCTCGGCCGTCCGGGCCGCTTCGCGACTCTCCGCTTCGCTCTCGCCTGCCTCCTCACGGACCGGGTCGTAGCCGGCGTCCTCGACGGCGTCGTAGAGATCGGACCGGGAGACGTCGACCGGATTGTACGTCACCTGTGCCTCGTCGGTGGCGAAGTTCACCTCCGCCGAAATCACGCCCGGCGTCGACTCCAGTGCGGCGTCGACCGTCTCGGCACAGGTGGCACAGGACATGCCGGTGACGCCGATCGTGGTGGATTCGGAGACCGGCCGGTAGCCGGCGTCCTCGATGGCGTCGAACAGCGCCGCCAGCGACACCTGCTCCGGATCGTACTCCACCGACCCCTCGTCGGTCGCGAAGTTGACCCGTGCCTCGCGGACGCCGTCGAGGGATTCGAGCGCTTCGGCTACCGTCCGGGAACAGTTGGCACAGCTCATCCCCTGGACCTCTACGCGCGCCGTTCGGGTACTCATTGGTGCTAGTACGCGACGCGTCCTTACGTCGATTTCCCTTGCATTTCGAGCGTGACCGCGGGAGCAACGTTTAGAACGTAAAGTCCGCGAGCACGGACACAACGGTCGAGCGCGGTGGAGTCGGCCGCGACGGCGTCGAACCGCCCCGAGCGTCGCCGCGACGGGCTTTCGATTCGTAACTGCGCGCCGGGCGAACGTGACCCGTCCGACGGTCGCTGTTCGGCTAACGGAGGCGGTCGTACTCGTCCGGGAGTTGCGCCTGTACGTCGGCGAACTCGTCGCCGACGGTCTCTTCGAGGACGTCGAAGACGCCGTTGACCTTCCACTCGACGCCCGCCTCCCGGACGCTGGCGTTGTCGTGGACGTACGCGAGAAACTCGTCGACGGAGTCCGTGCTGTCTCGGTCCTCCGGTGCCCGGAGTCGCTGTGCCAGTTCCGGCGGCAGTTCGACGGCGACGTTCCGAGCGTCGTCGGCCGGAACGACGCGTCCGAGCGCTTCGAGCGTCGCCGCCGTCACTTCCTCGGCTTCCTCGGTCGATGCGAACTCCCGGCGCTGACGGACGCGCTCGATGACGTTTGCGGTCTTCATATTAGATCTCCAGCAGGTCGAACCGACGGGCACCCGGGGCGGCTACCCGCGTTGCCTCCGCCGAGATGCGCTGGAATACGGCCGTAGTGACGCCTAATTCCGCGAGTTTCCATACAGTCATAACCATTCGAAAACATCTCCTGAACGGAAAAAAGGACGTGCCAAACCCACCTCACTCCGCCATCGGGAGCGAATCGAGGTCTCGTTACCCCGACGGGCGACACAAAACACTTGGTTCTCGCCGTATCGGACTGTCGACGTATGGCCGCCCGAATCGCCTCCACCGCCGCAGTCGCGTTTCTCGTCGTCGGTGCCGCGCTGCTGGCGAACCCCTCTACGTCACCCAGTCCGCCGACGGCGGGAGCGTCATCGTCTCCGTCGACCGAACCTCGGCCGCCGATGGCGCGGCCGGCCTCTCGTCAGAAATCGACCGCATCGACGACCTCCCGCCCGTCGCCGGCTACGCCGCCCGCCGCGCCGCCGCAAACGGATCCTTCGCAGTCTCCCGCGACGCGCCGCCGCTCGTTCTCCAGCTCCTCCGCGACGAGTGGCGCTATCTCGGGAGCGCCGAGCGAGTCGCCGTCTACCGCCCGACGGTGACCGTCGGCGACGAGGAGACGACGCTCGAACTCGAAAACCGGTCGCTCGAATCGGTCGAGTCCGACCTCGAGATCACCCCACCCGGCCGACTCGACGAGCGCGACCACGCCAAGGAGGTGTCGTGGCTCGACCAGCAGTCCGACGACGTGGTCGAGGTCGGTGACTTCTCCGAAGCGCGGGAGCACCGCCTCCGTCGCGCCGTCGAGAACGGGTCGGTGACGGTGCCGAATCGCAACGACGCCGACGCGTTCACTCCGCTCGGCGGGGACGTTCGTTTCGTCGTCCACGACGACCGGTTCTATCGGGCCACCGTCGAGAACGGGACGGACGTCACGCTCCGACTCACCCCGAGCGAGACGACGTCGTCCTCTCGGAGACGGACGTCGGCGTCGTCGAGACGAGCGACCTCTCGCCGGCGACGCGGCGCGTCGTGACGGACGCCATCGCCGCCGACGGATCCACGCGGGTCCACCGCGACGAGGTGAACGTCGACCGACTGGAGCGACTCGAAGGCCGCCTCGTCGCTCACGAGGGGGACTACTACGTCCTCCGTCGCGGCCACGCCGACGACTTCAGTCTGGTTCCGCTCTTCCGGATCGCTCTCACGGGGATCGGTCTCGTCTTCGCCGTCGTCGGCCTCGCCCTCGCGGCGTGGGTCCGGCGGAAGCGCTAGAACCGGGTCGCCATCATCACCTCGTCGACGAAGCCGTCGCTCATTCGGTAGTGATCGCGGCGGATGGCTTCCGTCTCCCAGCCGTGATCGACGAGAAACTGGATGGCCGACCGGTTCGTCGACGGGAGGCTGTTGTACACTTTCCGGTAGCCCGCCCGCTCCGCCCAGCCGAGTCCGTGATCCATCAGGCGACTCCCGATTCCACGCCGTCGATACTCCTCGAGGACGCCGACGGTCAACTCGGCGGTGTGTCGGAGTTTCTCGAGTTCGGGGACGTCGAAGTGGAGCCACCCGACGACGTCGTCGTCGACGGTCGCGACGAAAAACACGCGCGATTCGACGGTCGAGTGACGCAGGAGCGCGCCCTCGTAGTCGACGAGTTCGGCGACGTTCTGCGCGACGATGTACCGCTCTTCCTCCGCCACCCGTCGCATCACCCCGAGGATGCCAGAGAGGTCCGTCTGTTGGGCGGGACGGATGGCGAACGAGAGGCCGTCCGACTCGTACCGGTCCGCCTCGCCGACGTCGAGTTCGACGCGGAGGGTCCCGCCGCGTTCCTCCAGATAGCCGTCCCGCTTGAGCATCGACAGGTGGTGTGTGAACGCCTCCTCGTCGGCGTCGACCTGATCGGCGACGTCGTCGATGTCGACGATGCCGTGGCGCTCCACGTACGCGTAGATTCGCTTTCGCGCGTCCTCCTCGAACTCCGGTCGTGTGAGTTGTGACATGAACGCTCGCCCACTACGGAACCGAACGGGTTCGTAGCGGTAAATGGTACCGGTGAACAAGGACGGTGGCGATTCACGACGAGAGCGGCGACCCGCGCCCGCGCCGACGAGCGGGACGCGAACGCGACGCGTTCGGCCCCGACGCCGGGACGTTCTCGGCGTGGGAGGGCCGTGAAGATCGCATCCGGTGGGGCGTTCGCTCCGGATAGACAGAGTTTAGCGCCGTCGTCCAAACGCACTGAATATGCTGGTGTCAACCGACGTTCCACGCCGGGAGGATCGTCTGTGACCGCCTCCGAAAATCACGCGGCGCGCGCCCGACGCATCCTCGGTTTCTCGCGCCGATGGCAGGTCGTCGCCGCCGCGCTGATGATGGGGCTCGTCAGTCCCTATCAGTACGTCTGGTCGTCGATCGAGGGGCCGCTCGCCCGCAGTCTCTCCATCCCGCTGCCGGCGCTCGGCTTCGTCTTTACGCTCTTTGTCGTCTTCCAGGCGGGGTCGCAGTTCCCCGTCGGCTGGTGGCGCGACCGACACGGCCCCCGGGCGCTGACGCTCCTCGCGGGCGTCCTCGCCGGCGGCGGCTACCTCGGTCTCGCCTACGCCACCGAAGTGTGGCAGTTGTACCTGCTCTACTCGCTCGGGGCCGTCGGCGTCGGCATCGTCTACACCGTCGCCGTCAACACCGCGCTGAAGTGGTTCCCCGACCGGCGCGGCCTCACGACCGGCGTCGGGACGATGGCCTTCGCCGGCGGGAGTGCGCTGTTCGTCCCCTACGTCCGGGCCAACGCCACCGTCGCTGGCTACTCCGACGTCCTCCGGAACATGGGCCTCCTCATCGGCGTCGGCATCCTCGTCGGCGCGGTCGTCCTTCGCGACCCGCCGGACGACTGGCTGGACGACGGGGGCGACGGGGACGACGAGTCATCTCCCGTCGTGTCCACGAAACAGTATCACTGGCGCGAGATGCTCCGGACGTGGCAGTTCTGGGTGATGTACGTCATGTTCATCGCCGTCTCCGGCGCGGGGTTGATGCTCACCGCGAAGGTGGTGTCGTTCGCCCAGAACCTCGGGCTGACGACGTTCGTCGCGACCGCGTCGGCGACGGTGCTCCCCGTCGCCGGCGGCGTCGGCCGCCTCGTCATGGGCGACCTCTCGGACCGCCTCGACCGCGAACGCGCCATGGCCGGGTCGTTCCTGCTCTGTGGCTTCGGGCTGTTCCTGACCGTCCTGTTCGGTACGGGCGGGCAGCAGATCGCCTTCGTGCTCGCCGTCGTCGTCGCCACCTTCTTCTGGAGCCCGCAGTACACGCTCTTCCCGAGCGTCGTCGGCGACTACTACGGCCACGAACACTCCTCTGCGAACTACGCCCTCCTCTACTCCGGGAAGGTGTGGGGTGGCGTCTTCGGCGGTGCCGTCGCCAGTTGGCTCGTCACCGTCACCGACTGGACGACGACGTTCATGTTCGGCGGCTTCCTCGCCGTCGTCGCCGGCCTCGCGGCGCTCGCGCTTCGGCCGCCCAGCGAGTGAGCGCGGGCGCTCGCGACTTCGGCGGTTCGACGACGTCTTCGCGGACGAGCGGAACCCGCGCCGCGGGGGAACACCTATTTCCCCGACGCTCTCACGACAGGGCACCGATGGATACGAGGGAGGCATCCGAAACAGTCGGCACGGTTCTCGACGCGGTCGGGGAGGCGGTCATCGCCGACCGGAACTTTCTGGAGACGGTGCTGACGGGCGTACTGGCACGGGGACACGTCCTCATCGAGGACGTCCCCGGGACGGGGAAGACGCTGACGGCGCGCAGTCTCGCGTCGGCGCTGGGGCTTTCGTTCAATCGCATCCAGTTCACCCCGGACCTGTTGCCGGGCGACATCACGGGCAGCCACGTCTACAACGAACAGGACCGGGAGTTCGAGTTCAACCCCGGCCCGGTGTTCGCCAACGTCGTCCTCGCGGACGAGATCAACCGCGCGCCGCCGAAGACCCAGGCCGCCCTGCTGGAAGCGATGGGCGAGAAACAGGTGACCGTCGACGACGAGACGCGCGACCTCCCGGAGCCGTTTTTCGTCGTCGCGACACAGAACCCCATCGAACAGGAGGGGACGTTCGTCCTGCCGGAGGCCCAGCGCGACCGGTTCATGGTGAAAACGGAGATGGGCTATCCGGACCGCGAAGGCGAGCGCGAACTGCTCGACCGTCGCGCCGACCGCACCACGCAGGCCCCGACGGTCGACCGCGTCGTCGACGAACGCGAGGTGACCGCCATCCAGAACGTCGTCGAGACGGTCCACGTCGAGGACGGACTCCGGGATTACGTCGTCGACCTGGGCCGGGCGACTCGCGAGGACGCGCGCGTCGACGTCGGCGTCTCGCCGCGCGGGATCCAGCGGCTCTTCGAGGCGTCCCGCGCTCGCGCCGTGGTCGACGGCCGGGACTACGTCGCTCCGGACGACGTGAAGGCCGTCGTCCACCCGACGTTCGACCACCGCGTCGTCCTCAGCTCGGAGGCGCGAGTGCGCGGCGTCGAGAAGGAGGCCGTCGTCGACAGCGTCCTCGGTTCGGTGGACGTGCCGGCGATGCCCGATTAGGCCGATCGGAGCGCCGCCAGCAGGAACAGCACGCCGACGAGCGCGCTGAGGAGGGCGAGCGGCGTCGCCACCGACCGCAGGACGGGGACCGCGCCCGCTCCGAGCAAGCCGCCGACTGCGACGGCGACGCCGACCCCGCCGACGAGTAGCGACCCGCCGGCGTGAACCAGTTCGACGTGTCGCGTGGGTGCGGCCCGACCGACCTCCGTCCCCATCGCCACGGCGTGGTCGCTCACGTCCCAGACCACGAGGCTCGCGGCGACGGCGACGAAGACGACGACCGGTGGGACGCCGACGCGCGCGCTCCCGACGGCCGCCAGAAACACGCCGACGCTCGCCACCGCGGCGCTCTCCCCGCGTCCCGGGAACAGCACCGCGCCGAGGAGGCCGAGCGTGAGGTAGACGGCGACGGACACGGACGCAAGCGCCAGTTCGACGCCGAGAGAGAGCGCCTCCGGGCCAAACGTCTCCGAGAGCTGTCGGATGGTGAACGCCTGCGGCGCGAGGGGACCTCGCGCTGCGGCGGTCGTCGCCGGCGCTCCGAACTGGAGCGCGACGGCGATAAAGAGGAGGCCGCCCACGGCCGGTGCGCCCCACCGCTCGAAGGACTCCGCGTCGACGTCGGAGAGGCGCTTGACGACGGCGACGAGGCCGACGACGGCGACGCTCAGTCCCGTGACGCCGAGCAACAGTACGCGCAGCGGCGTCGCGGACGCGACGCCGACGACGCCGGTCACCAGCGACGCCGGAAGCGCGCCGAAGACCCGCGCTCGGATCGTCGGTGCGAGCCACAGCAGAGCGAACGCGGGCGTCAGCGCGACGCTCGTGAGGCCGACGGACGTCAGATGGCCCATCGCTCGCTCCAGCAGTTCGGCGACGGCGTCGCGCCGGTCGGCGGCGACCAGTTCGGCGATCGGCAACGCGCGGAGCGACGCCCACGCGCCGAAACAGACGGCGTTGACGAGCATACTGGCAACCGGGAGCGCAGCCACGCCGCGCCAGCTCTGGTCGGTCGCGAGCAGGACGTCCCCCGCGAGCGCGACCACTGCGCCGACGGCCCGGCCGACGGGCGTCACGTTGGCGACGACCAGGACGCCGAGGACGACCGCCGGAAGGACGAGGACGCCGATGCCGAAGCGCGTCACTCCCCAGAGTCGGCGGGCGTCGACGGCGTCCCACGGCGTCGCGGCCGCGCCGCCCGCGGCGACGCCGACGCCGAAGACGAGGAGCGTCAGTCCCGGGCGCACCGGTCCCGGGGTGAGGGTCCGACCGACGCCGAAGACGAGGAGCGCACCCGCCGGGAGCAACAGGACGCCTGCGGCCACGCGGGCGGGGATGCGCCACCGGGACGCCCCCGACGCGAGCAGGACGACCGCGAGCGAGAGGCCGCCGGCCGCGCTGGCGACGGCCGCCAGCGGGTCGCCCCCGACCGCGATCAGCGCCGCGACGACCGCGACGGTCACGAGGACGCTCACCGTCGTCCCGGCGCGCGTCGGTCGCCAGTTGTCGTCGGCGACGCTCCCCGTCCGGGCCGTCGGATTCGCGTCGTCGGATGTGGGCTGAGTGTCCATGGTTAGACGAGTCGGATCGCCGAGAGCGCGGTCCACAGCGGGTCGGCCGGGTTCCAGTCGACGACGACGGCGTCGCTCTCCCGGAGGCGGGTCAGGCGGAGTCGCCGGCGGACGGATTCGATCGATCCGCCGGGCGTCGTCGCGTCCGTCCGGTCGGGGCTGACGACCGTCGTGTCGTACCCCTCCGCGCGGAGGCGTCGGACGAGTGGCACCACCTCGTCGTCGGCGGCGGGCGTCAGAAAGACGACCTGCGCGTCGCGAGACAGGCGGCGGGCGATGCGTTCGGCGAGGCGACTCCCGCCGTCGGCGGCGGCGGTTCGACCCTCGTTCTCGCAGGCGGCGTCGAGGACGGCGTCGACGCGAACGCTCGTCTCGGCACCCGTCCCGGCGTCGACCCACGGCAGGTCGGCGTCGCCCGAGAGCACGGCGTCGACGGCGGTCACGTCCACGCCGAGGGCCGCGAGGCCGACGTGGTGGCCGCCCTCTCGCAGCGAGTCGAACGTCCGCCGCGCCGCGTACGCGCAGAGTTCGGCCCCGTCGGGGTGGCCGGGTCCGGGGACGACGCGGGCGCTCTCGCGAGCGTCGACGACGAGGACGACCCGGGCCGCCCGCTGTTCGCGGAACTGGACCGTCGTCAGGTCGCCCGTCCGGGCGTAGCGCCGCCAGTCGACGCGGTTGATGGGGTCGTCCGCGCGGTACTCGCGGGTGGCGTAGAACTCCAGGCCGCTCCCCGGCGTGTCCGTCGCGAGTTCGCCGACGCGGAGCGTGGTCGTGTCCCGGAGTGGCGTCTCGCCGACGGCGGCGAGGCAGTCGACGGCCGTCTCGCCGGTCGCCTCGAGCCGATCGGTGCGCCGCCGGGTGGCGCTCAGCGTCCGCATGCGCACCACGGGGTCGGCGAAGTCGTGCGTCCCCCGACGGGCGACCAGTTCGTACTCGACGGTGGATTCGGACCCGGGACGGAGCGCCAGACTCGCCCGCGGCGACCCCTCGACGACCGTCAAGTGATCCGGCACGCCGTCGACGACGCGCACGTCGGTCAGCGTCGATTCGCCGACGTTCCGGACCGTGAGTTCGACGGCCACCCGTTCGCCGGGGACGGGCGACGACTCGCTCACCGAGCGTTCGACGGCGATCGGCGGTTCGTCCGGAAGGGGACTGACAGCGCCGAAGACGACGTACGTGATCGGTACGACGGCGGCACCGAGCACGACTGGGTCCCGGAGCGCCACGCCGACGGCGGCCAGCACCACCGCACACGCGAGGCCGGCATCCCAGCGGTGGATGCGCTCGACCGTCATCGACCCGCCTCCCGTTCGTCGAGGCGGTCCTCGATGGCTGTGACGGCCCGGCGGACGCGCCCGTCGAGCGCGCCGGCGGGGTCCAGCCACGCGTAGAGCCGCTGTCGGAGGGGTAGGTGACGTCGTCGCCGTCGGCGACGAACGCCGCGGCGACCCGGTCGTCCGTCCACTCGCCCGCGTCGACGGCGTCGGCGACGTCCTCGGCGTCCGCGTGGCTCCGTTCGACGTCGACGACTACTTCCCTGAGCGTCTCGCGAACGTCGCGCGCGGAACGGGGAGACGTCGCCGCCTCGGCGAGCGTCTCGTCGAACCGCCGGCCGGCGACGCTTCCGCCGTCGGACGTCGCCACCTCCGGTGGCCGTTCGCGCAGGCGATCGAACGCGTCCGCGGGCGCGGTCGTGTACCCCTGGCGTGGGGGTTCGGGGCGGGTCTCGGATCCCGACTTGGCGGCCGCCGAGTCGGACGACTGCGTGTCGTCGTGGGCGTCGTCGCTCGCGGCCGATCCGAATTTGACGACGTCGACGCCGAGAAGCGAGATCGTGGGCGGTCCGTCAGTCGTCGCGTCGGCGTCGGTCGGCGCGTCGGGTTCGTATTCGGCGTCGGTCGACGCGTCGTCGCGATCGGTCGACGCGTCGTCGTCCGCCGCCGTAACCCGGCCGCTCGTGAACGCGACCCACGCCGCGTACGCCCCGAGCAGGACCGCGAGCGTCGGGATCACGACGTCGCGGCTGACGGCGTCCAAGACGGTCTCCGGGAGCGTCGTGAGGAGGAGCTGTGGCCGGACGGCGACCGCGATGGCGACGCCGACGGCGAGAACGCCGAGGACCGTCCCGAGCGCGGTGGCCCGGCGCATCAGTCGCTCGCCTCCGTGGGGTTCTCGGCCGCGTGGCGGATCCGATCGAGCGCCTCCCGCGCCCCGTCGAGGCGCTCGTCAGGTGAGCGCTGTCCGTACTCGACGTCGCGGAACGCGTCGCGGAGCGTCGTCACGGCGTCGGCCGGCAGGCCGTCCCGTTCGACGGTACGGGCCGCCACCTCGCCGGGCGTCATCGTCTGCCAGCGACTGACCGAGGCGTAGCCGAGGAACTCCCGCCACGCCTCGCGGATGGTCAGTCGAGCGTCGTCGGACTCCGCGTCGCCCGCGACGGCCGCCGCTCCGCGTCGGGCCGCCCCGCCCTCGTCGCGGTCGCTCCCGGCTACACGCTCGTCTCTGAGCCGAGCGAGGAGCCAGGCGTAGAGCGCCCGTGCGAGGGTTCGGGGGTCTTCGTGCCTGAGCGCCGCCAGCCACTCCCCGGCGGCGACGAGGCGACGCCGGAGGCGATCGAAGATCGCCCGCAGGCGACGCGCGAACGCGCGCAGGCGGTCGTGGACCGCCCGGAGCCACGCCCGGAGCATCTCCGGAAGCGCCCGAACGTCCGCTCGGAGGCGCGAGAGCGCGGCCAGTAGCCGCGAGATCGCGGCGTCGACTCGCGATGCGACGGCGACGACGGCGGCGACGGCACGACGGCAGAGGCGGACGACCAGTCCGCCGGTTCCGTCGACGAGTCCACGCGGGGACAGCCCACGACGACGCCCGTAGCCGAATCCCAGGCCGAGGAGGCCGAGCAGGAGTGCCGGGCCGAGCAGCGGACTCCCGGCACCGGTTCGGACGGTCTGGCCGTACCCCTGCGCGACGACGTCCGCCCCCGCCGCGAGGGGGTACGTCGCCGCCAGCGCGCCCTCGGAGTCGGTCGTCCCGACGCGGCGGTCGTTCAGACGAATCTGGACGCCGTCGACGGGTTCGCCGTCGAGTTCGGCGCGGATTCGGACCCCGTCCACGGGAACGCGACCGGGAGTGCGGGCGTCGCCGTGACCGTCAGCCGCTCCAGCCGGATCGTCGCGTTCCCGCTGGCGACGCCCCGGGTCGCGACGACGGTGACGTTGCCGGCGGCGTCCGGCAGCGTGACCGCCGCGTCGCCGTCGGCGTTCGTCCGCCCGGTCGCCTGGTCGTCGATGGTGACGGACGCGTTCGACACGGCCGTCCCGTTCGCCCGGACGCGGACGGTGGCGTTCCCCCGCGGGATCGTCGGCTCCGTGACGGTCACGTTCAGGTCAGTCACCAGCGAGACGTTTCGAACCCCTTTCGCGTCGCCCCGCCGAGCGACGACGCGGACCTGCCGGCTATCGGACGGCAGCGTCACCCGGAGAGCACCGCTCTGGTTCGTCCGCCCGACCGTCGCGTCGTCGAGTCGCACCGTCGCCTCCGGCACGGGATGGTCCCGAATCGTCGCTCGCACCGTCACCGTCGCGCCCGGGAGCGGCGTCCCGGAGACGCGGAGGGTGACGTTCGTCTCGACGCCGTAGGTTCCGGCGGCGTCCGGCCGGGGTCCGGCACCGTCGTCGATGGCCCGTCGTAGTCGCTCCGCCGACGGCGTGCGGACGTCGAACAGGCGTTCGCCGTGGGCGGGTGGCGGACCGAGCGCGGCGGTCGATCCCGTCCGGGTCGAGACGTTCAGCGTGGATTCGTACGGAACCGTCCCGGTGACGTTGCCGTCGGCGTTCGTCTCCCCGATCGGGTCGCCATCGAACAGGACCGTCACGCCCGCGGCCGGATCGTCGTCCCGCGTTACCGTCACCGTCACGTCCGTCCCCGGCACGAGCGAACTCTCGTTCAGTTCGATGTCGTAGGACGGCCCCTCCGAGTTCCCGTCGTCCGTCGACTCGTCGGGTCGCTCCGCGTCGCCTGACTGGCCTGACTGACCGGACTGCCCGGACTGGCCTGACTGACCGGACTGGCCTGACTGACCGGACTGGCCTGACTGGCCTGACTGGCCTGACTGGCCTGACTGACCTGACTGGCCTGACTGGCCTGACTGACCTGACTGGCCTGACTGGCCTGACTGACCGGACTGGCCTGACTGGCCTGACTGGCCTGACTGGCCTGACTGACCTGACTGGCCTGACTGGCCTGACTGACCGGCGTTCCCGCCCGAGAACGACTCACCGGGACTCCCGCGTTCCGTGTGGTCGTACGCCGAGGCGTCCCGCTGTGGACTGCCTTCGCTCGCCCCCGGCGTGGTGCTGCTCGATCCCGGAGACTGCCCGGGTTCGGAGCCGCTCTGTGTCGGCGACCCGTCGCTCCCCGCCGAGGCAGTGGAACCCGCGACGAACGCCTGTGTCTCGTTCGCCAGTCGCTCGCGGCCGGGCGTCGGGTCGAACCGAACCCATCCGACGTCGGGGAAGTAAACCTCGACCCACGCGTGGGCGTTCATCCCCCGGACGACGTAGCTGTCACCTCGCGGCTGGCCGGTGGAGTAGCCGACGACGTATCGCGCCGGTACGTCCTGCGTCCGGAGCATCACCGTCATCGCGGTAGCGAAGTACTCGCAGTAGCCCCGGTCCATCCCGAAGACGAACTGCGTCGCCACGTCGCCGTCCGGCCGGCTCGCGTTCAGCGAGTAGCGCTTGTTGCGTTCGAGCCACCGCTCGATCCGCGCCGCTCGCTCGTACGGCGAGTTCGCGCTCGCCGTCAGGTCGGCGGTGAACGCCGCCAGTCGCTCCGTGGACTCGGGCAGTCGCGTGTATCGACGCTCGATGGACGCCGGGTAGTCCGTCCCCGTCGAACGGAGCGTCTCAGGATCCCGCGGCGGTTCGAAACTCGCCACCGCGTACGTGGCGTTCGCGGGCGTCACCGTCGCCGTTCGGAAGGCGCGTGCGTCCGTCACCTGCACGTCCTCGACGGGGCCGTCGAGTCCGGCGGGTCGCCACGCCGCCGGGAGACTCGTCGCCGGACGGCGGAGCGTCACCTGCTGGATGACGCGGCGGGCGCGCTGGCCCTGCCGGTCCAACAGGCCGCCGTCGTACGGTCGGACGTCGGCGGTCGATCGCCAGCCGTCGCCCGTGTATCGGTCGAACGCCCCCGTCCGCCAGTACGACGGACGGTTCGATTCGACGACGAAGTGGATCTGTTGGGACGTACTCTGGAACGCGCTCCCGTTCGCCTGGAGGCCGCCAACCGTCGTCCGACTGCCGACCGAGAGGGCTCCGACGCCGCCCCCACTCCCGGATCCCGAACCGGACCCCGAACCGGACCCCGAACCGGACCCCGAACCGCTCTGTTCCGACGCCGCCGGATCGCTCTCGCTCCGGGATTGGCCCGCGCCGCCGCTCTGACCGGCCGTACCAGCGGCTCCTGCTCCGCTATCGCCCTGTGCGGAACTTCCGGATTCGTTCAGCGGACGGGGCACGGTGTCGCCCTCGACGCCGGGGAGCGCGGGCACCAGCGCCGTCGCGAGGACGACGCCGACGACGACCGCGAGCGAGAGAAACACCCGTGCGTAATCGCGCCCGGAGATGACCCCCTCGCCGTCGATGTTCCTGTCCGGCATTCGTTCCCTCGGCGTCCGTCGACGACGCCGAATATTTCAGTTGGTGATATTATCCCACGGTCATAAGCGTTGGCGACGCCCCCGTACAGTTCCGGATCACGCGGCGTGGCGGTCGTGGACGTCGAGGAGGAACGCGCCGAGTTCGTCGCCGAAGGCCTCGTACATCGCCGCCCCCTTCTCGGCGTCGGCGAGTTCGGGGCTGCCGAGCGCACCCGAGTCGGTGTACTCCGCGATCTCGGTGTACATCGACACCGGACTCGCGGCCGTGAGGTCGGCCGCCGTCAGATCGTAGGGGAGTTCCCACCGCGTCCCCTCGATTTCCGCCTCGTCGACGAGGTCCGGGCGCAAGTGGAGCATCATCGACGTCTCCATCTCGCCCGCGTGGGCGATGCCGCCGGCGTCGCTCTCGCGCAGTCCGTCGATGAACGCCCGCGCGAGGGTGAAGTACGTCAGCCCGAGGACCTCGACGTCGCCGTAGGCGCGGCCGTACACCTGGGCCGCGCTGCTGACGAGTGCCGCGTTGCCGCCGTGGCCGTTCAGGAGGAGGACGGCGTCGAAGTCGTTCCCGGCGGCCGCCGCGACGACGTCGTCGAGCAGCCAGAACAGGTGTTCGTATTCGAGCGACACCGTCGCGCCGAACGAGAGGTGATGCGGTGAGTAGCCCGTCCAGACGGGAGGCGTGACGAGGACGGGGGCTTCGGGATGTACTCTGTCGGCCCCCGCGTGGGCGACGGCTTCCGCGAGGATGGCGTCCGTCGCCGTCGGCATGTGTGGGCCGTGTTGTTCGAGGCTCGCGACGGGGACGACGAGTATCGACCCGTCGCGCTCGGCGCGTTCGCGCACCTCCGCGTACGTCATCCCCGCCCACTCGACGTCGCTTCTGCCGATTGATTCGTACAGCATACGCGCGAATGTGCGACGGTGACAATAAGCGTGGGTGGTAGTGACGCTGTTTGCGCCGGTGGTGGGTAGCGGCGACCCCGTCCTGGCCGGGACGTGTCGGCACTGCCGGCCTGCGCTGCGCCCCCGTGAGACGCGCCCGCGTTCCCGTGCGCCGGACGGGCGACGTTCCCCGCCGAGCGCCGCGTCGCCGGGCGTCGATTTCGGCCGTTTCCAGCCGCATCGCACCGGTGTGGGAGCAAATCGACTAGTTCTTGAGTGTCCTCCCCGAGGGCCAATGTGCCATCTGGTGACGAAACCGAACCGGAGTGGGCGCGTTCACTCCGGAGTCGTGCCTACGAGTTCACGCTCGAAGAAGGGCCGGAGTCGATGTTCGCGCTGAGTATCGAGGAGACGGACTGCGAGACGGCGTGGCTCATCTCCGACACCGTCGTGTCGCTCGAACGGATGCGGTAGTCCTTCCGGCGAACGCCTCCCGAGTGGCTACGTCGTCCGCAGGAAGCCGTCGCGAACCGACTGGACGCGGCCGGCGTCACGGAGGCGGCCGACGTGGTTCAACAGGACGTCGTCGGTCACCTCGTGGTCCACCGCGTCGGCGAGTTCCTGGTCGGCCTTCAGGACGGCGAAGACGCGTTCGATCGGTGCGCCCTCGTCCGTCGTCTGCTGTTCGATGAGGTCGATGGTCGACGTGATGCGGTCCGCGAGGTCGAACGCCTCGGGATCTGCGTCCGTCTCGACGCGGAGGTCGCGGTCCCGCGACTCGGCCACGAGGTCGGCGAACGCTTCCGCCCCCTCCGCGTCGCCGACGCGGTCGCGGGAGAACGCCCGCAAGATTTCGGGGTGGTCGGAGAGGCGACCCAGCGAACACGTGAGGACGCACACCTCCCCCGGCGCGTCCGCCTCGCTCACGAAGAACTGGTACTGGTGGCCGTTCGTCAGGAGGCCGAGCGTCGCCCCCGTCGTCCGCATCGCCGTCCGGAGGCGGTCACCGACCGTCCCGAGCGACTGGGCCGGGCGCTCGACGCAAACGACGACCCTCGCTCCGTCGTCGCCGCCGAGGGCGTAATCGATCGTCTGCACCGACGACGCCCCCGGTGGCGTCGTCCCCATGTGAACCGCGGGGAGCGTCGGCGTCCATCCGAGGGCGTGGAGGACCGGTGCGACGACTTTCTCCCGGGTCTCGCGGTCGTTCAGGTCCCGGTCGGCGAGAACCGCCCGAGACCGGTCGACGACGGCGTCGAGTGGCGTTTCGTCGGGCGTCGATCCGGTGTCGTCGGTCGACGCCTCGTCGAGCGTGTCGTCGGCCGGGACGCCGAGGTACGGGCCGTCGAACAGATCGGTCGCCGCGGGGTCGAGTCGCGTCGGATGCGTCACCTCGAGGACGCGCTCGAAGCCCTCGTCGACGGGTCGGACGTCGAGGACGCCCGCGACGTCGAGTCGGTCGCCGCGATCGATCCGGTCGAGCAGATCGCCGGACAGTTCGACTGCGATCGACCCCGTGTCGTCGGATTCGGGGAGCGCGGCGAGTCGGACGCGCCGGCAGTCCACGAACGCCGAGTCGGCGGCGTCGAATCGCACCGCGTCGCTCCGGCAGTCGTCACACGCGCCCGGATCGGGTCGGGTCCCCGCGTTCGCGGGCCGTCGGTCGGTCGACCCACAGTCCCGGCACTCGTAGGCGGCGGTGACGAGGCGCGGCGTCGCCTCGTCGACGGCGGCGGCGTAGCCCTGACCGCGAGGAGTTCGCCCGCGCAATCGCCGGTGCGAACCGCCCCCGGCGCGAGACGCCGGCGTGCCGGGAGGAGACGAGACGCACCTCCAGGTCGTCGGCGTCGGCGACGGTTCGAAGCGCGATCTCGGCGTGTTCGCGGTGGCGGCGGGGGCGTCGAGATAGGCCGACGCGAGGGCCGAATCGAACGCCGAGAGGTCGTCGTACGGGACGTGGACGGTCCCGTCGGTCGGTCGATCGTCGTCGCGTTCCCGGAAGAACCGCTCGAACCGCTCCACGAGGCCCCGGTTCGTCGTGGTCTGCTCCATGCTATCGGGGTGGCGTCGGCGCGGTATTAATCTACGGCAGACGGAGGCCGTCGGGGGACAGCCCGCGAAAACGCTCGAACGCTATCCGGAGAAGTAGCGGAGATGCATCTCCACGGACTCCTCCGAGAGCGTCTCGACGCGACCCGTCTGCTTGTCCTCGTAGTAGTAGTCGTCTTCCTCGTAGAGGAGGTGGTCGTCGTCTTCGTATAGCACGGCTCGCATCGTATACTCGGATACGAGTTACTATTTGAAATAGATTACGACGTACGCCGACGGAACGGAGACGGTGCGGTCAGTTGCCGCGTTCGACCGTGTACCCCTTCGATTCCACGGCCGAGACGACCGCCTCGGAGTGGCTCTCGCCGTTCGTGAGGACGCGGAAGACGAGGTAGGCTTCGCCGACGCTCAGGTCCTCTATCGATCGGTCGTGGCGCACGGACTGGATGTTCGCGCCCTCGCGGCCGATGGCCGCGCTTATCTCGCCCATCTTGCCCGGTCGATCCTCGATGCGGACCCGGAGGTGTAGCAGTTGCTCCCGTCCGGTCAGCGCGTGTGTCAGTATCGACTGGAGCGACGAGATGTCGATGTTGCCGCCGCCGAGAATCGGGACGACCTGTTCGCCCGCGGCGTCGACGTCGCCGTGGAGGAGGGCGGCGACGGAGGCCGCTCCCGCGCCTTCGACCAGTTGCTTCGCGCGTTCGAGGAGGGCGAGCATCGCCTCCGCGATGGCGTCGTCGTCGACGACCACCACCTCGTCGACGTGGTCGCGGATCAGCGAGAAGGTGAGTTCGGAGATGCCGCCGGTGGCGATGCCGTCGGCGATGGTGTCGGGGTCCGGAACTTCGACGGGCTGGCCCTTCTGGAGGCTCTCCGGGACGGTGGCGGCCCCCGAGGCCTGGACGCCGACGATCCGCACGTCGTCGTCGAGCGCCGAGAGCGCAGTGGCGACGCCGCCGACGAGTCCCCCGCCGCCGACGGGGACGACGACGGTGTCGACCGACGGCAGTTGTTCGTACAGTTCGACGCCGAGGGTCCCCTGACCGGCGACGATGTCCGGATCGTCGTAGGCGTGGACGAAGCGCGTCCCCTCCTCGTCGGCGAGCGTCCTCGCGTGGGCGAGTGCCTGCTGGAACGTCCGCCCCTCGAGAACGACGTCGGCCCCGTATCCCCGCGTCGCGTCGACTTTCGTCTGGGGTGCCGTCGTCGGCATGACGACGGTCGACTCGATGCCGACCTTCGTCGCCGCGAGGGCGACGCCCTGGGCGTGGTTGCCGGCGCTGGCGGCGACGACGCGGGAGACGTCGCCTTCGGCGGATAGCTGCTGGAGTTTGTTGTACGCGCCCCGCGTCTTGAACGATCCCGTCCGCTGGAGGTGTTCCATCTTCAGGTGAACGTCCGCGTCGGTGCGGTTGCTGAGCGATCGACTGTACTCTATCGGCGTCCGTCGGACGATGGACTCGTCGTCCAGCCGGGCCGCCGCCTCGGAGATATCCGCGAAGGTGATGGTAGGGGACATCCGTAGAACCGTGCCGGGGAACGGGGAAATAGGCTCGGTGGTCACTATCGCCTTCGCTGTCGAACCCCGACGCTGATGGGGGCTGTCGACGACCACTCATCGGGGGAAGTAGGGTGCCTCATTCAGATTCCATCGGCCGGACAGGCGACGCCGTATCGACGCTGCAACTTCTGGCGAACCAGCGACGCGTTCACCTCCTCGACGCGCTGGACGCGAGCGGCGGCGCGACGCCGTTTCGCGAACTCGCAGTCGAGGTCGCCGCCCGGGAGGCCGACGGGGGCGAACCGTCCGACGATCACCTCGACAGGGTCCGGACCGCACTGTTTCACAATCACCTCCCGCAGCTCGACGACGCGAACCTCGTCGAGTTCGACGCCGAAGACCGGCGCGTCTGCCTCGCGGACGACCGCCGTCTAACGGACCTCGCAGACGCCATCCTCGGGGAGTAGCGACCCTTGGGAGGGCGGCATCGGCGGCGACGACTGCGCGTGTCGCGCCCCGACTCGACGCTCGCGGCAGCGGATCTCGCGGCGGGCGTTGGCTGCATTCCTTTACCGTTCCGACGCCAACCCCGGCTATGGTGACGCTATCGATGGGGTGGCGACGCGTCCTCTTCGCGAACTACCCGGTGGAGACCGACCTGCTGGCCGCCCACCTGCCCGACGCGCTGACCGTCGACGAGTTCGACGACACGGGGTGGCTCTCCGTCGTTCCGTTCACGAACGTCGACGTCCGACCGACGGCGATGCCGGCGGGAACGGGGCTGCGGCTCCCAGAACTCAATCTGCGGACGTACGTCACCTGCGACGGCCAGCCGGGCGTCTACTTCTTCAGCCTCGACGCCGAGGGCGTCCTCGCGGTCCTCGGCGCGCGCGTCTTCCACCGGTTGCCGTACTACTACGCCCGTATTTCGATGGATGCCGTCGACGGTCGGGTCCGGTTCCGCAGTCGGCGGCGTCATCCAGGCGACCGCCCCGCGAACTACGTCGCCGCGTACGAACCCGCCGGCGACCCGTTCGAGTCGTCGGCGTTCCCCCTCGCCGAATTTCTCACCGAACGCTATCGCTTCTACACGCAGGCGGCGGACGGGTCGGTCCGCTACGCCGACGTCTCCCACGATCCGTGGACGCTGTTCCCAGCGGAGATGCGCGTCGCCGAGAACACGCTCTTCGAGGCGAACGGGTTCGATCGCCCCGGGTCGACGCCGACGTGTTATTACAGCCCCGGCGTCGACGTGACCGCCTCGCGGAGCAAACGCTGGGAGGGGGCCTGATGGCCGAGGACGGAGCCGCCGTCGACGGACCGGTTCTCCTGTTCGACGGCGTCTGTAACCTCTGTACGGGCGCGGTGCAGTTCGTCCTCCCTCGGGATCCGGAGGGGGCGATCCGGTTCGCGTCGCTCCAGTCCGACGTGGGGCGGCGACTCCTCGACCGGTGTGGGCGCTCCCCGGACGAACTGTCGACCGTGGTCCTCGTCGAGGGCGACGACTGCTACGTGAAATCAGCGGCGGCGATTCGCGTCGCCCGACACCTCGGTTGGCCGTACGCCGCCCTCGCCGTCTTTCGCGCCCTCCCCCGATCGATCCGGGACGCGGTGTACGACTTCGTCGCCGAGCGCCGATACGACTGGTTCGGCAGACGCGAGTCGTGTCTGATCCCCTCGGCGGACGTGAGCGACCGGTTCCTGGACGCGGGCGACGACCGAAGTCTGTAGGGGCGGCGGCCAAGGAGAACCTGTGACTACCCCGATCCGGGGAGACCCATGCCCCGAACGACGACGATGGCGGTCGCTGCCGCGCTCCTGTTCGTAATCGCGTCGGCACCGACCGTCGCAGCGTCGACTCCCGCTGACCCGGGCGGATCGGCTGTCGCTGCCGATCCGCCCGATCCCCCAGATCCACCGGACGCTCCGGATTCGCCGGACGCACCCGACCCGCCGGACAGTCCCGACCCACCGGACTGTCCGGACCACGGATCGGGGCACCACCCACCGGGCACTTGCGACACGGAGTGTGACGGTCAGCCGTCCATCGACTGTCCCTGTCGATGAGACCCCACCCTTTCTTTCCCGCGTCGGAGCACGTTCGGCGCTCGCGCGGACGGCGGCGTCGAGACGAGCGCTACCGCGTCGCGTCGACTACTTCGTAGTGGAGGTTGCCGTCGCGGAGCCGATCGGTGTGCGTGGAGAGTTCGGTCGTCACCGTCAGCAACAACACGTCGAGGCCTCTCGTCGCCGCCTCCTGAATCGCGAGCGCCGTCCCGAACCGGACGTCGACATCGAGACCGGCGGCGTCCGCCGTCGCCAGCGCCTCGGTCCCGGCGGCCGCGACGAGGTCTGCGTCGGCGGCGGCGGCGTCGACGAGGCCGGCGTCGACCGCTTCGCTGCCGCCGTCCTGCACTCGCGGGACCGTGACGACGGTGACCGTCCCGAGTTCGTAATCGAGGACGCCCTCGAAGTCGGTGACGCCCACGTCGCGGCCGGCCGCCGCGCTCGTCACGGCGACGGCCGTCGCCGCGCCCGTCTCGCCGGGCGTCGCCCGCAGGATGCCGTCTCGCATCGAGAGCGACACCGCCTGTCCCTCCTCGATGGCCGCCGTCGCGAGGGCCGTCTCCACGTCCACCTGGCCGATGACGTCCGCCGAGACGTGGTCGACGTACTCCCGCAGTGCGTCGGTTTGTGAGATGAGCCAGTCCACCCCTTCCTTGGTGACTTCGTACCGCCCGCGGCCGTGTTTTCTGACGTAACCCTCCTCGATGAGACCCTGCAGGTAGTCGCTCACCGCCTGTGCGGTGACGCCGATGGCGTCGGCCACTTCGCGCTGACTCACCGCCGGCTGGCGCTCTGCGAGCTGAACGAGAATCTGATAGCGTGTCGCGTTCCGCTTGCTACGGAGGACGCTCGCTCTGTCACGCCCGGTCTCTTCTGACATCGTCCGCCTCTTCGTAGCGCTGCGGCATGAAACCCCGGAAATTCCTTCGACAGAGTTGTAGTTCTCCGCCGTATGACGGAATTAGAGAAAGTATAGTTTAATTTGCGAATACTAACTTTACTTACGGACTACTCCAGTTGTCTCCGGTTCCACAGTGTTGGGTGAACACACAAGAGTCAGCGTGTCGTCGGTGGGCGTATGGCACGACGAGACGACGCGGACCAGCAGTCCGAGGAACTGCCCGTCGACGTCGAGGAGTACCACGACGAGTACGTCATCACGCTGGACATGCCCGGCGTCGACAAACAGGACATCGATGTGCGCGCATAGCCCGATCGCGTCACCGTCACCGTCGACTTCGGCGGCCGCGGGGAGTCGCGCTACATCCACGCTGAACGGCCGAGAGAACGCCGCAGTCGGACGATCCGTCTGCACGAGCGCATCGACCCCAAACGGACGGACGCGCGCTACAGCGACGGCGTCCTCGAACTGCGACTCGCGAAGGAGGTCAACACGATCCCGGTCGAACTCCACTGATCGCCCCACTGCGCCCGGCGAGGTGCCGAGATCGTGGTCACGTCGGTAACAATTATGAAGGTTGACGTGTATCACGTTTTCGTATGCACAAACCGTTACTGGTCACGGACTTCCTGGACCGGGCGCGCAAGTATTACGACGACGAGGAGGCCGTGGTGGCGACGACGGGAGAGCGGTACACTTACGCGGAACTCGGCGAGCGAGCGGACCGGTTCTCGGCGGCGCTCCAGGAGCGCGGCATCGAGAAAGGCGACCGCGTGGCGGTGCTGGACCCGAACACGCACTTCCATCTCGAAGCCGCCTACGGCATCATGCAGATCGGGGCGATTCACACGCCGCTGAACTACCGGCTGACGCCCGACGACTACGAGTACATCCTCGACGACGCGGGCGTCGACGCCATCTTCGCCGACTACGAGTACGCCCCGAAAGTCGAGCAGATTCGCGACGAGGTGCCGGCAGAGACGTTCATCACGAACGATCCCGGTGAGGTCGAGGGCGACTGGGCGGATTTCGAGACGATCATCGACGACGCCGGCACGGAGTACGACCGCCCCGAGATGGCCGAAGACGAGGTCATCACCATCAACTACACGTCGGGGACGACGGGCGATCCGAAGGGCGTGATGCGGACGCACCGCTGTGAGGCCCTCCACGCCTATCTCGTCACTATCCACCAGGACATCGCGGACGACGACGTCTACCTGTGGACGCTCCCGATGTTCCACGTCAACGGCTGGGGACACATCTTCTCCATCACCGGCATGGGCGCGAAACACGTCTGCACCCGCGGCATCGACGCCGAGTGGCTCTTCGACACCATCGTCGAGGAGGACGTCTCCTACATGTGCGGTGCGCCGACGGTCCTCAACATGCTCATCGACTACTACGACACCCACGACCCGCAGACGACGGGCGAGAACGACGTGCGCATCGCCGCCGCCGGCAGCGCGCCGCCGGAGGCGTCCATCCGCACCGTCGAAGACGAGTTCGGCTGGTATCTCATGCAGGTCTACGGCGCGACGGAGACGGGGCCGCTCATCACCACCTCCGACGCCCGCCGCTTTTTCGACGACGACAGTTCGGATCGCTTCTCGGTCAAAAAGCGGGCCGGGCTGGGCTATCTCGGCACCGACATCCGCGTCGTCGACGAGGACGGCAACGACGTCCCGCGCGACGACGAGACCATCGGCGAGATCGTCGTCCGCGGCAATCAGGTGATGGAGGGCTACTGGAACAAGCCCGAAGCCACCGAGGAGGCGTTCAACGACCGCGTCGAGGGCTACTACCACATGGGCGACCTCGCCAGCGTCGACGAGAACGGCATGGTCGACATCAAAGACCGCAAGAAGGACATCATCATCTCCGGCGGCGAGAACATCTCCAGCATCGAACTGGAGGACGCCCTCTACGAACACCCCGAAGTGTCCGAGGCGGCGGTCATTCCTGCGCCAAGCGAGAAGTGGGGCGAGACGCCGAAAGCCTTCGTCGTCCCCGAGAGCGGCGATCCGAACGATCCGGGCGTAACCAAACAGGAACTCGAGGACTTCACCCGCGAGATGCTGGCGAGTTACAAGGCCGTCCGCCGCGTCGAGTTCGTCAAGTCGCTCCCGACGACGGCGACCGGGAAGGTCCAGAAGTACGAACTCCGACAGCAGGAGTGGGAGGACGAAGACCGGATGGTCGGGCAGGGGTAGCCGCCGGCGCGAGACGGCCGGAGCTATAACGCCCCGCCGGGCGAAGAAGGGGTATGGCCGTCCATCTCGAACCCATCGGCCGGGCACGGACGCCGCTCGCGACCCCGGAAGACGCGCCGCGACAGGGATTTCTCGACGACGTCGAGGGACGTATCGAACTCGAAACGGAGTACGCACCCGGGCTCGAAGGCGTTGAGGCGGGCGACGAACTCGTCGTCGTCTGGTACGCCGACGAGGCCGACTCCCTCGTTCGCGTCGACCGCGACGGCGGACGCGGCGTCTTCACGACCCGGTCGCCCGCCCGCCCGAACGCCGTCTGTCTGACGACCTGTCCCGTCGTCGCCGTCGAGGGGGCGACGCTCCGCGTCCGCGGCGTCGACATGGCCGACGGGTCGCCCGTGCTGGACCTCAAGCCGCCGCTCTGAACGGTATCGGGGCGTCAGACGGGGCGTTCGCGGAAGACGTTCAGGAGGAGGTAGACGTAGAGACCCGTCCCGACGAGTCCGAGGCCGAGGCCGACGGAGACGGCCGTGCGGACGCCCCCGAGTCGGCCGACCACCTCGACGGCGAGTCCGAACGCGACGGTCGCGAGCGACGCGCCCGCCGTTCGATCCGACGCGCCGGGGAACGAGCCGACGGTGGGCGGGTAGAACTGGTAGGAGATGCCGACGATGGCGAGGCCCAGCAGTCCGAGGACGTTGAGCCGGAGGTGCGCCCGGACGGCGTCGGCGACGGGCGCGAGGTGACCGAAAGCGAATCCGACGCCGAGGAGCACGCCGGCGCTCCCGGCGACGACGCCCGCGAGGACGCCGTAGAAGCCGACTCGGTCCCGCCCGGACCGCGCGAACGTCACCGCGAACGCGACGGCGAAGCCGACGACGGCGACGGCTTCGACGGCCGCGCCGACGCGAAAGACCAGGCCACCGCCGAACGACGTGGCGAGCAGCATCGGTCCCGCGGCCGCCGCGGGGAGGACGACGGCGACGAGGGCCGTGGGCGGAGCGGCGACGAGAAACCGCGGCAGGAGGCGGAAGCCGACGGCGACGAGGAGCGTCACCGCCCCGCCCGCGGCGAGGAGGTGGGTCGTCGCCGGGAGCCCCTCCCGACGAGTGCCGGGAGCGGCGAAGCCATCGCGAGCGTTTCGTACGTCCCGAGGAGCAGGTACGCGAGGGCGACGGGCACGAAGGCGTTGGCGACCCGGTCGACCCACCGTCGGTGGGCGTTCGCGTCGCCCGTCCCCGTCTCTGCGCCGGTGAGGTTGTCGCGGACGGTCCAGCCCAGCGCGCCACAGAAGAGCGCCACGCCGGCGGCCCAGAGCGTCGCCCCGGCGGTGCGGACGAGTGGGGGAACGCCGGGAACCGTCGCGACGGCGAGGCAGGCGGTTCCGACGACGACGAACGGGAACTGGAGGGCGGGCGCGCGGGGGACGGCGAGGTCGCGGTCGAAATAGGAGGGAACGAGCGCGTACGCCTTCCCGAAGACGACGTGGAAGACGAAGCCGTAGACGCCGAGGGCGACGCCCGTCGCCCGCCCGGCACCGAGGAAAACGGCGAGTTGCCAGCCGAAAAGCGAGAGCGCACCGACGGCGACGTACCGCCGCGACCACCGCGTGACCGTCGCGCTACTCATACCGGCAGGTGAACGCGAGGGACAAAGACAGTTGTTGCGAACGTGGTCGGGAAAACGGCTATCCGTCGCCCGGCCATACTGACAGCGGAGTCACACGATGCCAACCAGTACTGCGGAAGCGACGTGGGACGGAACGCTCAAGGAAGGGAGCGGCCACCTCGCCCTCGGGAGCGGCGTCTGGGAGGGGCCGTACACGTTCGCCTCCCGATTCGAGGGGGCGACGAGACGAACCCGGAGGAACTCATCGGTGCCGCCGAGGCCGGCTGTTTCTCGATGGCGCTGGCGCTGGGTCTGGAGGAGGCGGGCTACGCCCCCGAACGCATCCACACCGAAGCGTCGGTCCATCTCGACGCCGACGCCCTCGAGATCGACCGGATAGACCTGCGCGTCGAGGGCGAGGTGCCGGACGCCGACGCGGACGCCTTCCGAGAACAGGCAGCGGAGGCGAAGGAGAACTGTCCCGTCTCGAAGGCCCTCGCCGGGCCGGCCATCGACCTGACGGCCGAACTGCTGTAACTAGCCGACGACGTCCGAAGTCTCGGCGTGTTTTTTCGCGCGTTCGACGTAGTGGTCGGCCGCCTCGGCCCACGAGTCGTCCGAGAGTTCCTTGACCTCCGTCGCGGGCGTTCCGGCGTACAGCGTCTCCGGCGGGATCTCGGTCCCTTCGGTGACGACGCTCCCGGCGGCGACGATGGCCCCCTCGCCGACGACGGCGTCGTCGAGGACGATGGCTCCCATGCCGACCAGCGCGCGCTCTTCGACCGTCGCGGCGTGGACGATGGCCTGGTGGCCGACGGTGACGTACGGGCCGACCACCGCGTCCTCGTGACAGACCGCGCCGTCCTGGACGTTCGCGCCCTCGCGGACGACGATGGGGTGTGAATCGCCCCGGAGCGTCGTGTTCGGCCAGACGCTGGCGTCTTCCTCGACGGTCACGTCGCCGATGACGACCGCGGCGTCGTCCACGTACGCCGTCTCGTGGACCGCCGGTTCGACTCCTTCGTACGAACGAAGTACCATACCACACGCCGCGTCGGGGCGTCTGATAAAGCTACCTTCCGGCGAGTCGGATGCGAGGATGCCTCCGGCCTACTTGTGCCCCTCGAACAGTCCGGGAACGACGAACGCGACGACCAGAACGAGGACGGCGACGACTAGCAACAGAATCGGTCCCAACCGTGGATCCGCGCCCACGGCTTGTGCGACGCTTCTGGCGACGGGGTCCGTCTTCGTCTCGATTCCGTGACCGGCGACGCCGGTCGCACCGATGCCGATACCCGCTGTGACGACGGCTGGCGGTCCACCTGCTTTCACGGCCCGACTCGCCCTGTGAGCGTCTCCCTGTCCGGGCATATGTCCCACTCACAGAGTCCAGTGAAATAAGCGGTTCCTCCACGGTTCCGGATTCGGTCGGTCGGCCACCGGGAGAGCGCCCGCCGCCGACTGCCCGTGGCAAAAGCTACCGCCCGACCTGGCGTTTAAGGGGCGTCTCGCCCTGCGAGGGGTATGGCTCCCGACACGCGAATCGGCGTCGACGTCGGCGGGACGTTCACCGACGTGGTGGCCGTCAGCGAGGGGTCGATTCGGACCCACAAGACGCCGTCGACGCCCGACGCGCCGGAGCGCGGCGTTCTCGACGGCCTCGACGAGTCGCAGGCGGCCGGGCTCGACCCGGAGACGGCGTCGTTTTTCGCCCACGGAACGACCGTCGCCACGAACGCCGTCCTCGAACGGTCGTGGGCGGAGACGGCGCTGGTGACGACCGAGGGCTTTCGCGACGCCCTCGAAATCGGCCGGCAGACGCGCCCCGACCTCTACGACCTGCACGCCGAGACGCCCGCGCCGGTGGTCGAACGCGACCGGCGATACGAGGTGCCCGAACGCCTCGACGGCCGCGGCAACGTCATCGAACCGCTCGACGAGGAGGCGGTCCGGCGCATCGCCGCCGAACTCGGGGACGTCGAGAGCGTCGCCGTCTCATTTCTCTTTTCGTTCGAGAACGCCGCCCACGAACGCCGCGTGCGCGAACTCCTCGAATCGGAGCTCGACTGCTCGGTGTCGCTGTCGAGCGACGTCCTCCCCGAGATGCGCGAGTACGAACGGACGCTGGCGACGACCATCAACGCCGCGCTCAAGCCCGTCATGGACCGCTACGTGGGCCGTCTCGCCGACGGCATCGAATCGGCGGGCGTCCCGGCGGATCTGCGAATCATGCAGTCGAACGGCGGCCTCGTCACCGCGACGGAGGCGCGCGAACGCCCGGTGAACACGCTCCTCTCGGGGCCGGCGGCGGGCGTCCAGGGCGCGGCCTACGTCGCAGGCGAGACCGAGATGGACGACATCGTGACGATGGACATGGGCGGCACCTCCTGTGACGTGTCGCTCGTGCGCGACGACGACCCGGTCATCTCGACGGAGCAGACGGTGGGCGAGTACCCGGTGAGCGTTCCGATGGTCGACGTCCACACCATCGGCGCGGGCGGCGGGTCGATCGCCTGGGTCGACGCGGGCGACGTCCTCCGAGTCGGGCCCCAGAGCGCTGGCGCGGACCCCGGTCCGATCTGTTACGGCCGCGGCGGCACCGAGCCGACCGTCACCGACGCGCACGTCCTCCTCGGGCGCATCGACGCCGACCGCTTCTTCGAGGGGAGCGCCGACGTCGACGCCGTCCGCGCGGGCGTCGAACGCGTCGCCGACGATCTCGGCATGGGCGTCGAGGAGGCGGCACAGGGCATCCTCGACGTCGCCAACGCCAGCATGGAGCGAGCGCTCCGGGTCGTCTCGGTCGAACGCGGCCACGACCCCCGCGAGTTCGGTCTCGTCGCCTACGGCGGCGCGGGCCCGCTCCACGCGCCCAGGCTGGCCGCCGAACTCGACGTCCCACGGGTGCTGATCCCCCGGTCGGCGGGCGTCCTCTCGGCGCTCGGACTGCTCATCAGCGACGTAGGCTACGAGTACAGCACCACCCGCGTCCGATCGTGGGACGAACTCGACGCCGAAACCCTCGAATCGACGTTCGCCGAGTTCGAGACCGAGGGGCGCGAGCGACTGGACGCGGAGGGGTTCCCCGAGGAGCGGATGCGATTCGAGCGCGTCCTCGACGTCCGCTACGACGGCCAGCCGTTCGACCTGCGCGTGCCCGCCCCCGGCGAGGTGGACGCCGACGCCCTCGCCGTCGTCGCCGACCGGTTCCACGAGCGCCACGAACGCCGCTACGGCCACGCCTCGCCGGACGAACCGCTGGAACTCGTGACCGTTCGCCTGCGCGCCCGGGGCGTCGTCGACCCGCCGTCGCTGGAACGGGAAGCGGGCGCGCGCGGGGACGCGACGCCGCGGGAGACGCGGCCGGTGACGTTCGACGGCGTCGACCGCGAGACGCCGGTGTATCGACGCGATACGCTGGACCCGGGGACGGAGTTCGACGGGCCGGTGGTCGTCGAGAGCGCCGAGAGCACGACCGTCGTCCACCCGGGGCAACGCGTCCGCGTCGACGACCTCGAAAATATGGTGATCGAGACGTGACGGGGGCCGACGTCGACCCGGTGACCCTGGAGGTGATCCGCAACGCCTGCGTCGCCGTCGCCGAGGAGATGAACGCGACGCTGGTGCGGACGAGCTACTCGCCGAACATCAAGGACCGCCGCGACTGCTCGTGTGCGCTGTTCGACGCCAACGAGGAGCTGGTGAGCCAGGCCGAAAACATCCCCGTCCACCTCGGTGCGATGCCGTACTCCGTCGCGGCGGCGCTCGACAGATTCCCGCCGTCGACGCTCGCTCCCGGCGACGCCGTCCTCCTCAACGACCCGTTCCACGGCGGCGCGCACCTCCCCGACCTGACGCTCGTGACGCCGATCTACGTCGACGGCGAGCTCGCGGCGTTCGCGGCCAATCGCGCCCACCACGCCGACGTCGGCGGCGGGCGGGCGGGGAGCGTCGACGCCGACTCCACCGAGATCTACCAAGAGGGCGTCCGCATCCCCCGGTCAAACTCTACGAGGGCGGCGAGGTGAACGAGGGCGTCCGCGACCTCCTGTTGACGAACGTCCGCACGCCGGACGAGCGCCGCGGCGACCTGCGCGCCCAGCGGGCAGCCAATCGGACGGCCGTCGAGCGGTTCCGCGAACTCGCCGACCGGCACGGTCTCGACATCCTCCGCGCCGCGATGGACCGCATCAAGGAGTACGCCGAGTCGCGGATGCGCGCCGAGATCGAGTCGCTGCCTGACGGCACGTACCGGTTCGAAGATTTCCTCGACGACGACGGCCGGGGCACCGAGGACGTCCGCGTCGCCGTCGCGGTGACCGTCGACGGCGACGAACTCGCCGCCGACTTCGACGGGACGGCCGCGCAGGTCGAGGGACCGATCAACGCCCCGCTCGCGGTGACGGCGTCGGCGACGTACTACGTCGCGCGGTGCGTGACGGACCGCGACGTCCCGCCGAACCACGGCGCGTACCGGCCAATCACGATCCGCGCGCCCGAGCGATCGGTCGTGAACGCGCCCGCCGGCGGCGGTCGTCGGCGGGAATCTGGAAGTCTCTCAGCGCGTCACCGACGCCCTCTTCGGCGCGTTCGGACGGTGCGTTCCCGACCGAGTGGCGGCGGCCGGCCAGGGGACGATGAACAGCGTCACCTTCGGCGGGCAGGCCGCGACGGGCGGCGACGCCTTCGCGTTCTACGAGACGGTGGGCGGCGGCTTCGGCGGCCGCGTCGACGCCGACGGAATGGACGGCGTCCACGTCCATATGAGCAACACGCTCAACACGCCGGCGGAGGTGCTGGAGACGACTTACCCCTGCGCGTCCGGCGCTACGAGTACCGCCAGGACTCCGGCGGCGCGGGCGAACGCCGCGGCGGCCTCGGCCTGCGGCGCGACGTCGAGGCCCTCGCCGACGGCACGACGTTCAGCCTCCTCGCCGACAGACGCCGCCACCCGCCGTACGGCGTCGCGGGGGCGACCCCGGCGAACCCGGCGCGGACTACCTCCTGACGGACGGCGAGTGCCGCCCGATCGACGGCAAGTCCACGCACGACCTCGACGCCGGCGACGTGGTGAGCGTCCGCACGCCCGGCGGCGGCGGGATGGGCGATCCGGCGGCCCGCGACGCCGAGTCGATCGCGCGCGACCTCCGGCTCGGGAAGGTGTCGGCGGACGCGGTCGAGAACGCGTACGGCGTCGACCCCGACGACTTATGACTCCACCCGCGTCCCCGTCTCCCCGTCGAGTGCCGCGTCCAGGTTCTCGGGCGTCGTCACGAGGGCGCGGTCGCCGCCGGCCTCGACGAACCGGGCGCAGGCCTCCATCTTCGGGCGCATAGTTCCCTCGCCGAACTCGCCGGCGTCGAGGAGGTCCCGCACCGCGGCGGCGTCGACGTCCTCGACAGGCGTCTGGTCGTCGGTCCCGTAGTTCCGGTAGGCGAACTCGACGTCGGTGAGAAAGACCAGCGTCTCCGCGTCGAGGTCGGTCGCCACGAGCTGCGAGGTGCGGTCCTTGTCGACGACGGCGTCCACGCCGCACAGGCCGTCGTCGCGGACGACGGGGACGCCGCCACCCCCGGCACAGACGACGTGGTTGCCGCGTTCGACCATAGCGGCCACGTCGTCCGATTCGACCAGTTCGAGCGGCTCCGGCGAGGCGACGACCCGGCGGTACGCTCTGTCGCCCGTTCCGACCTTCTTCGTGGGGAAGTCCTTCTCCCGGGCCTCGGATTCGGTGTAGTACGGTCCGACGGGTTTCGTCGGGTCGTCGAATCCGGGATCCTCGCCGTCGACGACCACCTGGGTCACCATCGTCACGAAGTCGTGCTCGCCGCCGAGTTCGCCGTCGAGCGCGTTCTGGAGGCGGTAGCCGATCTGTGCCTGCGTCTCGGCCACCAGGACGTCCAGTGAGTGCTGGGGCGTGTCGGGGGCGGCCTCCTGCTGGAGGATGCGATTGCCGACCTGCGGGCCGTTGCCGTGCGTGAGGACCACCTCGTGGCCGGCGGTGACTACGCCGGCGACGCGTTCGGCCGTCGCCTCGACGACGGCCGACTGGTCTCTGTCGCCGGGCCCGAGGATGGCGTTGCCACCGAGCGCGATGACCGACCGTTCCATGGGCCATCTGCGTGCCCCGTGACTTTAGTAGTCGGTGACGGACGTTCAACCATGTCACGCGAGCGCGTCGTGATCATGGGCGCTGCCGGTCGCGACTTCCACGACTTCAACGTCGTCTTTCGCGGGAGCGACGACCACGAGGTGGTCGCTTTCACGCAGGCGAGTTCGCAGAACGTCGGCGTGCTCGACGAACAGCCACGGCGACGCTACCCGGCCGAACTCGCCGGCGAGAGGTATCCCGACGGGATTCCCATCCGCCCGGAATCCGACCTCGAGGCCATCGTCGACGAGGAGGAGGTGGACACGGTGGTGTTCTCCTACTCCGACGTCTCCCACGAGCGCGTCATGCATCAGGCGTCGCGCGCCCTCGCGGCGGGGGCGGATTTCCGCCTCGTCGGCCCGGACCGGATGATGCTCTCGGCCCCCGTTCCCGTCGTCGCCGTCGACGCCGTCCGCACGGGGTGTGGGAAGTCACAGACGACCCGCCGCGTCGCCGACCTGTTGGCCGAGCGGGGCCTGTCGGTCGCTATCGTCCGCGAGCCGATGCCGTACGGCGATCTGGTCGCCCAGCGCGTCCAGCGCTTCGAGACGATGGACGACGTCGAGTCGAGCGCCGTCACCATCGAGGAACGCGAGGAGTACGAACAACACATCAGACGCGGCCACGTCGTTTTCGCCGGCGTCGACTACGCCGACGTCCTGAACGCGGCGGCCGACGAGGCGGACGTCGTCGTCTGGGACGGCGGCAACAACGAACTCCCCTTCTTCGAACCCGACATCCACTTCGTCCTCGCGGACCCCTCCGCGCCGGCCACGAACTCCGCTATCACCCCGGCGAGACGAACCTCAGACTCGCCGACTACCTCGTCGTCAACAAAGAGAACTCGGCCGACGAGGCGGATATCAATCTCGTCGTCGAGAACGCCACGAGCGTCAACCCGGACGTCGAGATACTCCACGCCGACTCGGTCATCGCCACGGAGGGCCCGTCCGTTGAGGGCGAGCGCGTCCTCGTCGTCGAGGACGGCCCGACGGTGACCCACGGCGACGCGGGCTACGGCGCGGGCAAAATCGCCGCCGAGGAAGGCGACGCGGCCGAACTGGTCGACCCGCGGCCGTACGCCGTCGGATCGCTGGACCGCGTCCTCGACGAGTATTCACACCTCGAACGCGTCCTGCCGGCGATGGGATACAGCGACCAGCAGGTGGCCGACCTCGAAGCCACCATCGAGAACGCCGACCCGGACCTCGTCGTCGCGGGGACGCCACACGACCTCTCGCGGGTGGTGGACGTGGACGCGCCCGTCGTCCGCGTCAGATACGACCTGCGGGTGAAAAACCGGGATCTCGGCGACGTCCTCGACGCCCACGCCGACGTCCTCGGACTGCCGGCGGATTCGGAGCGGCCATGAGACGCCGACCGCGCCGGAGTCCCTCGGTTCACAGCGGGAATTCGTGCCACGCCGAGGCGACGCCGCTGAGGCCGCGGACGCGGACCTCGCGGACCCCGGACGCGGACTCGCGGAGTTCGACCATCCCGTCGAACACCGACGTCATGACGTTCACGAGTTGCTCCTCGTGCGTCGACGGGTCGATGGCGAACGCACCGAAGTAGCCCGCCGCGCTCGCCCGGCGGGTGAGCACGTGGAAGAAGGCGAACGCTCGCTCCCGGTCGACGTACTGGAGCAGCGTCGAGAGAGAGAAAGCCGAGGCGGACGCGGTCGGCGTCGTCCATGCGGTCGACGGCCTTCGTGAACGCGATCCCGATGCCGGTGAGGTCGCTCGGCGAGGAGACCAGTTGCACGCCCTCGCCGCCGGCGCTCCCGCCCGACCCCGACGCGTCGATCGTCTGGAGATACGAGGGAGACACCCGCCCGCCGACCGCCTCGAACTGGTCACGGATGCGGTTCGCCGAGGCGTCGGTGGTGATTATGAGCGTCCGGTCGCCGCGCCCCCGCCCCGCCGCCAGCAGGTCCAAAACGACGCTCCGTTTCCCGGTCATCGCCGGTCCCGCGACGAGCAGGTTCGTCCCTTCGGGGACCGTCTCGAAGCCCTCGACCGGGAGGACGTCCCCGACCGGATAGCCGTCGACGTCACGGTCAGCCATCGGCTTCGCTCCTCGCGTCATCGTCGATGGCGCGGATGGCGGTGACGAAGGCGGCGTCTTCGAGCAGCCGATCGGGTTCCACGCCGAACTCCCGCTCTCGCTCGATCCGCGCGTCGAGTTCCGAGAATCGATCGCTCCGCTCCGACTCCGCGTCCGTCTCCTCGGGTCCGAGGGCCGCTCGCTTCGAGACGAGGGAGTGATACTGGCGGACGTTCCGTGCGTATTCGTCGAGTGCCACCAGCCGCTCCACCGTCGAGCGGAGGTCCGCCCGCGAAGCGGGCTTGGTGACGTAGTCGTCGAACCCCGCCTCGAGGACGTCGAAGTCGGGGTCGACGGCCGTCACCATCGCCACGCGGCAGTCGTGTCCGCGTTCCCCGATGCGTCCCAGGAGCGCCTCTCCCGAGCGGTCCGGGGTCGCCCGGTCGAGGAAGGCGACGTCCGCGTCCGTCGATTCGAGAACGTCCAGCGCCTCCTCGCCGTCGAACGCGACGGCGACGTCGTACTCGGCCTCGAGGTACCGCTGATACGTCCGGACGACGTCCGGATCGTCGTCCACGACGAGGACACTCGTCCGCTCTGATTCGTGCATTCTTCGCCTGTCCGTTTCTTCATACGGCGATATTTAAAAACTCATGACGCGCGGCTCCTCGACGGCGTATTTCCGTCCGCGCGTCGAGCGGTTCGTGGAGGCCGCCCCGTAGCGACCGCTACGGCAGTTCTTCCTCGACGAGTTTGACCGCTCGCTGGACGGCTCCGATCGAGCCGAGGTGGCCGACGCCGATGCTCGCTTTGACGGTCTTGGCGGCCGTCCCTCGGAGCACCGCCGGGCCGAGCTGTGCGACTGCGCCGTCGCCGACCGAGACGACCCACCCCGGGACGTCGAAGCGATAGGAGTCGAGGCGCGGGTCGAACGCCCCGGAGCCGGCCCGTTCGTGTTCGACGAGGCGGGCGACGTTCTCGGCGACGGTCCGCGCCTCGCCGATCGCCGTCGCCGCACTCGCCGGGACGGCTTCGCCGTCGGCGTCGACGACGCGGGCGGCGTCGCCGACGGCGAACGTCTTGCGCGCCACCCGCAGGTCGCTTCTGACCGACGGTCGGTCGCCGTCCATCGCGTCAGTGCCGGTGATGCCGCCCGTCCAGACGAAGGCGTCGTAGGGGAGCGTCCCGTCGTCGAGGTGGACGCCGTCTGCGTCCGCGCCCGTGACCCGGACGTTCGTTCGCACGTCGACGCCAGCGGCGTCGAGTTCGTCGGCGAGGGCCGCCCGGAAGTTCGCCGGGAACGAGGGGCGACGTCGTCGAGGCGTTCGAGGAGGACCACCTCCGCGTCCGCGTCGCGTTCGTCGGCGAGGGCCGCGAGTTCGCCCGCCGTCTGAACGCCGGAGAGGCCCGCCCCGCCCACGACGATCCGACCGCCCGACGCGCAGACACCGAGCGCGTCGGCCCGGATTCGCTCCGCGTGGCGGCGTCGCTTCAGCGGCGTGGCGTTCTCGCGGACGCCGGGCAGGCCGTGAAACGCCGTCGACGCGCCGAGACAGACGACGGCGAAGTCGTAATCGAGGACGTCGCCCGACTCGAGGGCGACCCGGCGGCCGTCGGCGTCCACCTCGTCGACGCGCGCGGTGACGACGTCGGCGCGGGGCAGGACCTCGTCGAGGGGGACCGCGATGGCGTCGGCGACGGCGGGTCGCCGGATCACGCGGTGGAGTTCGTGCTGGACGAGGTGGGTGCCGGAGTCGTCGACGACGACGAGGTCGACCGAGTCCGGGAGGGAGCGTTCGAGGCGTCGGGCGACGGTCACGCCGGCGTACCCCCGCCGAGTACGAGCACTCGCATACTCACCGATCGGCCCGGACGGCAAAGAATCCGCCGTCCGCCGGTCGGTCCCGTCGTCCGCCGGTCGGTCCCGTCGTCCGCCGGTCGGTCCCGCCGTCCGCCGGTCGGCCCCGGCGTCAGAACAGCGCGTCGGACTCGGGGAGTATTTCGGCGGGGCCGCCGACCTCCCAGACGGCCGTCTCGACGTCGCAGTCGGCGACGGCGGTTTCCACCTCGTCGACGTGGTCGGCGGTGGTGTTGACGTAGACGCTCGCGCCGGTGTCGGTCGAGAAGTAGGCCGGGACGCCCTCCTCGCGGAGGCCGCGGACGGCGTCGAAGATGGCGAGCGTCCGCGGCCGCCAGTAGACCCACCCCGCGGGCCCGGTCATGGTCGTCGCCGCCAGCGACAGCGAGTCGTGTTCCGCGAGTTCGAACGTCCGATCGAAGTCGGCGTCCCGGAGCGCGTCGCGCATCTCGGCGATCTGGCCGTGGATGTGGGCCATCCTCGCGTCGAACATGTGGCTCTCGGCGGCCTCCTTGTGGGCCTCCTCCGTCTCCTTGTAGGCGGGGACGAGGCCGGTGACGACCCGCAGATCGTCTTCGAGGTCGGTCTCGACGCGCTCGGACCGGCAGTCGTAATCGTTCAGACCCGTCCGGAGGTGAGAGAACGCGCCCGTGACGGCGCGGGCGGCGGAGGACGACCCGCGGCGGGCGATAGTCGAGACGTCGGGACGGGTCGCGTCGAGACCGGCGGCCTCCGCGAGCGCCATCGCCGCCGCGGCGAACCCCGACGACGACGAGCCGAAGCCGACGTTCGAGGGGAAACTGTTCTCGCTTTCGAGGCGGACGGCGTGGTCGACGCCCGCGAGGTCGCGCACGTGGTCCACGACCGCGTCGATGCGTTCCGCGCCCCGTCCGTCGACCCTGTCGCCGTCGAGGACGTAGACGTCCTCGCTCCCGTCGGGTTCGAACTCGACGGTGGTCTTGGTGTGGCTCGGGGCCGTACAGACGCTGATGCTGTCGTGATACGGGAGGCGAAGCTCCGGGTCGCGCATCCCGTGGTACTTCACGAGGCCCTGAATGGGGTGGGCCCTGGCGGTGGCTTTCATGGTCGAATCCCCGGCTGACTGGGGTTAAACGTCCCGGATGTCCGCGAGGGAGACACCCGACCGCCTCGCGGCGGCTCAGACGCCCCGTCCCGACGGCGCGTCGGGGACGTCGTTGCGTTCGACCGGCAGGCCGAGCGCCTCGATGGCCGCCCGGAGGTGGGCCGTTTCGACGTGCGTCGCGTCGTCGGCGACGCGCTTCCGGTGAGCGAGCGCGAGCACCTCGCCGCGTCTGTCGTCCGGGACGGCGAACTTGTCCGCGACGAGTTCGACGGTGAGCCCGTTCGGGTCCCGCGTGTACAGCGAGTAGAACGCGCCGCGATCGAACTCGCTGTATCGGTGGTCGGTGTCGTCGAGCCCCCGTTTCACCTCGCCGACGCGGTCGGCGTCGATCCGGAAGGCGAGGTGGTGGACCCCGCCGACGTCGGGGTCGACGGGCGTCTCGTCCGTTTCGCGGTCCGCGTCGACGAAGAAGGTGAGCAGTCGGCCGTCGCCGACGTCGAAAAAGAGGTGCTCGACCTCCGGGCGATCCAGATTCGGCTGGCGAAGCACCAGCGGCATCCCCAGCAGCCCGCGATAGAACGCGACGGTGTCGACCGGGTTGCTCCCGATGGCGGTGACGTGATCGGTGCCGGTGACGTGGACCGGTCCCTCGGTTCGGTCGGCCGTCACGGCGATGTCGTCGGCCATAGTGAACCGTACACACCGGAGAGTAAAGCAATATACGGCCAAATCGGGGGCGCTGAGACGCCCGGCCGGGAAAGCGCAGACACCGGCGGTCGGTAACGCAACCCGGAGCGTTCCGAGCCTACTCCCGGACGATCTTGCCGTCGAGGTAGGCGCGGGTCTTGTCGTTGGTCTTCTGTGTCCGCTTGCGGAACTCGACGACGCGCTGGCCGTCCTCCCGTCGGTCCGACGTCACGTCGAGCTGGAGCCCCATATCGCGGAAGTGGTCGAACAGCGCGGCGATGGCCTCCGAGTCGCCCCGGACAGTGTGGTCCTCACCGACCGCGACGCCGTCGTCGATCTCCGCGACGGTCTCCCGCATCGACAGGAGGATGGCCTCGCCGAGGTCGTGGGCGCGGTCGCGGGCCGCCTCGTCCGCCTCGTCCCACTCGACCGACTGGAACGCCTCGCGGATGACGCGCCGGAACATGAACGGCTGGCCGTAGTCGAAAGGCAGCGAGAACGCGTACGTCAGGTCGTCGACGTTCGTCGCCGACGTGGTGTACTTCAACTGCGCCGAGACGTCGCGCGTCTTCATCACCACGCCCTCGCGTCCGCGCTCGTCGAGGTCGCGGATCACTCGCTCGACCGGTTCGACGCCGGCGTCGGGATCGAACGACCCGTGGAAGGGGACCTGTGGGACGTCGTACGCCGCACACCGCTCCCGGCGTTCGGGCACCGGCAGCGACGCGCCCGTCTCGCGGTGGCGGACGTCGAACGCCCGGAACGCCAGCGAGTCGACGCCCGGGTAGTCGTGGGTGGTGTAGGGATTCTCCGGGCCGACCATCTCGCCACAGAGCATCAGGTCGGGATAGTCGTCGAAAAGGGGTCGAGGTCGAGGAGGGATTGCGCCTTCGCCGTCGTGAACGGACAGACGATGCCGCTCCGGGTGAACGCGAGGACGTCGCCGTCGAGCCGGACGACGCGGACGTTGTAGCCGTCGAGTTTCTCCTCGACGTACACCGTCTCGTCGAACTGCCGCGGGACGCCGGTTTCGAGGACGAGCGTCCGCGGGATCTTCGGGAACCCCCGAACGACGGCCCCGCCGACGAGGGCCGTCCCCCGTTCGAGAGACCGCCGGTAGTCCGGCAGGTGACGGTACGTCCGCCCGTCGTAGGTCCGCTCCTCGAAGTGGTCGAGGAGTTCCTCGAACTCCTCGCGGGAGAGCGATAGCGTCTCGTGGTAGCTCACGCCCGCGAACTACGGGAACGGGTCCCAAAAGCCTACGTCCCGGTCCCCGTCGACCGCGGCCCGTTCACTCGACGACCAGCACGCGCAGGTCGTTGACGTTCGTCCCCGTCGGGCCCGTGTCGACGACGGCGTTCCGGCCGTCGAGGTAGCCGAGGGCGTCGTTGTCGGCGAGGGCCGCCCGCGCGGCGTCCGGGTCGTCGACGGTGTCGGCGTCGACGACGGCCCCCGCGACGTCCGTTCCGCCGTCGCGACCGTCGGTGTCGACGCAGGCCAGCGTCGCACCCGCCTCGAGTTCGATTGCCGCCGCGAGCGCGAACTCCTGATTTGGGCCGCCCTCGCCGTCGCCGCGGACGGTGACCGTCGTCTCGCCGCCCGAGAGCACTACCGCCGGCGCGTCGAGGGGTTGTCCGTCGCGCCGATCTCCTCGGCGACGGCGGCGTGGGTGAGCGCCGCCTCGCGCGACTCTCCGCGGACGCTGGACGAGAGGATACAGGCGTCGTACCCCGGCTCTCGGCCGTCTCGCGGGCGGCGTCGAGCGCCGTGAATCCGTCCGCGAGGACGACGTTTCGGACGCGGTCGAACACCGGATCGCCGGCGTCGGGAGTCTCCGCAGCTCCCCGTTCGCGCCGGCCCGCAGTCGATCGCTGACCGCCTCGGGCGCGTCGACGTCGTAGCGATCGAGGATCTCGAGCGCGTCCGCGTAGGTCGAATCGTCGGGCGCGGTCGGACCGCTGGCGATGACGCTCAGGTCGTTGCCGACGACGTCCGAGAAGACGAGGCCGACCACCGTCGCGGGCGCGGCGGCGCGGGCCAGGCCGCCGCCCTTGAGCGCCGAGAGGTGTTTGCGGACGGCGTTCAGTTCCCCGATGTGCGCGCCGGAGGCGAGGAGGGCGTCGGTCGTCTCCTGTAAATCGGCGAGGGAGATGTCGTCGGCCGGGGAGGGAGGAGTGCGCTCGCGCCGCCGGTGACGACCGCGAGGACGAGCGTTCGGTCGCCGGCGTCGGCGACGAGGTCGGCGATGCGTTCGGTCCCCTCGACGCCACGCTGACTCGGAACGGGATGGTCGCCGAGATGTCTGTCGACGTACTCGCCGTCGCTCGGGTCCGGCGTGACGACGGCACCGGCCGCGATGCGGTCGCCGAGGACCCGTTCGAGGGCGTCGGCGACGCCGTCCGCGGCTTTCCCGCCGCCGACGACGAGGACGCGATCGTACTCCGTCAGATCGTAGTCGACGCCGTCGACCGTGAGGACGTCGCCGTCGACCGAGAGGGCGTCGACGACGACGCGTTCCGGGTTGGCGGCCTCGATTCCGTCGCGGACGCACGCCAGCGCGGTTTCGCGCGCCGCGGTGGTCGCGATCGAGTCGACGTGTTCGAACATACTCACCCCGTCTCCGACAAGGGTAAAAAGCGTGCCCAAGTACCCCACTCCAATGAGCGAACACGCGGCGTCCGAGGGACGCGTTCGCGTCGTCGGCACGGCACACGTCTCCGCCGACAGCGTCCGCGAAGTCGAGGACGTCATCGCGGACGAACGGCCGGACGTCGTCGCGGTCGAACTCGACGAGGGGCGATACCGCCAACTGCAGGGCGGGACCCCGACGACATCGAACCCGGGGACCTGCTCCGGGGCAACACCGTCTTCCAGTTTCTCGCCTACTGGATGCTGTCGTGGGTGCAGGCCCGGCTCGGCGAGAAGTTCGACGTGAAACCGGGTGCGGACATGCTCGCGGCCGTCGAGACGGCCGAATCGCTCGGCATCGACGTCGCGCTGGTCGACCGCGACATCCAGACGACCATCCAGCGATTCTGGGCGCGGATGACGTTTCTCGAGAAGCTACGGGTCGCCGGCGGTCTCGCCTTCGGCGTCACCGACAGCCGCGTCGTCGGCGTCATGCTCGGCGTCGTCGTCGGCGTCTTCCTCGGCCCGCTCGTCGGCCTGTTCGGACCCTCGTTCGGCCTGACGGGGCGCTCCTGACGCGCGTCACCGCCGGCGTCCTGCTGGCGCTCGGCTCCGGATTCGTCCTCCAGACGGTCGGTGAGCGCTTCCTCGGCCCGGACGAGAGCCTCGCGTTCGGTATCGGCGGCGGCCTCGCCGTCGGCCTCGTCGCCGGCGTCGGCCTCGGCGTCGGCACGGGCGTCGCCGCGGGACTCGGCTCGTTCGCCGTGCGGGCCGTCGGGAGCCTGGCGATCGGCCTCGCTGTCGGACTGGTCGTCGGCCTCGTCGCCGGCGTCGTCTTCGGCGAACTCGGCCTGGCCGAAGCCGACGACGTCGAGGAGTTCGACATGGAGGCGCTGACCGACTCGGACGTCGTGAGCGTGATGATGGAGGAGTTCCGCCAGTTCAGCCCCGGCGGCGCGCAGGCGCTCATCGACGAACGCGACGCCTACATCGCCCACAACCTCCACGACCTGCGCTCGTCGGGACGGGACGTCGTCGCCGTCGTCGGCGCGGGCCACCGCGACGGCGTCGAGAGCTACCTCGCGAACCCGGAGACGCTCCCGCCGATGGAGTCGCTGGTCGGCGAGTCGAAAGGCGGCGGCTTCCCGTGGGGAAAAATCGTCGGCGGTGCCGTCTCCGTCGCCTTCGTCGGCTTTTTCGTCCTGCTGGCGATGGCCGGCGTCCGCAACGGCTTCCTGCTCCAGCTGTTCGCGGCGTGGTTCGTCGTCAACGGCGTCTTCGCCGCCGGCCTCGCCAGGCTCAGCGGCGCGCGCTGGCCGTCGGCGCTCGTCGGCGGGGCCGTCGCGTGGATGACCTCCATCAACCCCTGCTCGCGCCGGGGTGGTTCACGGGCTACATGGAACTCCGGCACACGCCCGTCAACGTCGCCGACATCGGACGCCTGAACGAACTGCTCTCCGACGAGGAGACGCCCATCCGACAGCTCGTCGGCCAGATGTTCGACGTGCCGCTCTTCCGACTCATCATGGTCGTCGCCATGACGAACGTCGGGAGCATCGTCGCGAGCCTCCTGTTCGTGACGTACGTCCTCCCGCTCTTCGCGGCGAACCTCGGCGGCGTCGACGGCGTCACGAACCTGATGCTGGAGGGCGCACGTAACAGCGCCGAACTCGTCTGGAGGTCGCTGACGTGAACCTCTCGTTCAGTCCGCGCGAACTCCGTGACCTGCTGGTCGCGTGGGTCGTCCTCGGGTTCGCCTTCGCCGTCTTCTTCGCCGGCGGCGGTGGCGGCCTCGTCTCCGTCTTTCGGGGCGGTCTGTTCGGCCCGCTGGTCGTCAGTTTGCTCACCGCCGGTCTGGGATTTCTCCTCCACGAACTCGCGCACAAAGTCGTCGCCGTCCGCTTCAACCAGCTCGCCGAGTTCCGTGCCGACTACGGGATGCTCTTTCTCGCGGTGATGAGCGCGCTCGTCGGATTCATCTTCGCCGCGCCCGGCGCGGTCCACCACCGCGGCCGCATCACCGAACGGGAGCACGGCCTCATCGCCCTCGCGGGCCCCGTGACGAACCTCCTGCTCTCGCTTCTGTTTCTCGCCGTCGTCGTCGGCGGCGCGCTCGTCGGATCGCCGGGCGTCCGCTTTCTCGGAGCCCGCGGCCTCGCCATCAACCTCTTTCTCGCCGCGTTCAACATGCTCCCGTTCGGGTCGCTCGACGGTCGCACCGTCCTCGGGTGGAGCAAGGCCGTCTTCGCGCTGGTGTTCGTCCCCGCCGTGGGACTGACGCTCGTCGTCGTCTTCGGACTCGGCGTCGGCCTGTCGTGATCCGCGGGCCGGTCGTCACCCGACGCTGACGCGACTACCTGACGACGGTGACCGGGACGCGCACGCGACGAACCACCGTCTCGGCGACGCTCCCGAGGAGCAACCGGTCGAGGCCCGACCGGCCGTGACTCCCCATGACGACGTGGTCGACGTCTTCCTGGTCGACGTAGTCGACGATCTCGCGCTCCGGCTTGCCGACGACGAGTTCGGTCCGGAGCTCGCAGTCGGTCTCGCCGACCCGCTCTCGCGCCCGGTCGAACATCGACTCGGCCGCCGATTCCGCCGTCTCGAACCACTCCTCGGCAGGGTCGGACCGCCCTTTTCCGCCTCGTAGACGACCTCCATCGGATCGACGACGTGCAGTAGGGTGACGTCCGCGCCGGCGTGTTCGTCGACGGCGTGTTCCAGCGCCCGATAGGACAGCTCCGAGTCGTCGAGCGGGACCAGAACGTGTGACGACATGGCTCGGGGTACTCGTGCCGGCGGCAAATAACCACGCCGGTCCCGTTTCCGAACCCTTTTTCACTGACTGATCAGTCAGTTAGTACGTGAGCAGCGAGTCGACCGAGGAGTCGGACGACATCATGTGCGCGACGTACCGCGCGCTCTGTCGGCACGGGTACGCCGACCTGACGATGCAGGACATCGCCGACGAGTGGAACAAGAGCAAGGCGGCCCTTCACTACCACTACGACACCAAACAGGGGCTGTTGCTGTCGTTTCTCGACTATCTCTTCGATCAGTATCGCCGTCGCGTCGCCGACCCGTCGGGCGACGACGCCCGAGAGCGGCTCCTGTCGTTTCTCGACGCGTCGCTCGCCCCGTCCGATCGGGACGCCTCCCGGGAGTTCCAGACGGCGGCCCTCGAAATCAAGGCGCAAGCGCCGTACGAGGGGGCGTTTCGCGACCGGCTCGTGGAACTCGACGAGTTCGTCCGGCGGCGGGTCCGTGAACTCGTCGCCGCGGGCGTCGAGGACGGGTCCATCCGGGGGACGTCGACCCCGCCGCCGCCGCGACGACCGTCGTCACGCTCCTCGACGGCGCACACACCCGCCGGGTCGCGCTCGGCGCGTCCGTCGACGAGGTGCGCCAGCCGCTCTACGAGTACGTCGAGAATCGACTGACCGACGGGAGGAGCGAATGAATCCACGGACGCTCCTCGACAGGGTGTTCAAGGGCCGCGACGAGGTGGACCTCACCTCCGGCGACATCGGGGGCCGCTGTTCTACCTCGCCTTGCCCATCGTCATCACGAACCTCCTCCAGACGGCGTACAACCTCGCCGACACCTTCTGGGTCGGCCAGTACAGTACCAACGCCCTCGCGGCCATCAGTTTCGCCTTCCCGCTGGTGTTTCTCCTCATCGCCCTCGGGATGGGTGTCTCCGTCGCGGGCAGCGTCCTCGTCGCGCAGTTCGTCGGCGCGGACGAGGAACGGGAGGCCGAGTACGCCGCCTCGCAAACGGTCGGCTACGCCTTCCTCCTGTCGCTCGTACTGGGTGCCGGTGGCTACCTGTTCGTCGAGGACGTCATCGGACTGCTCGGAGCCGAACCCGACGTGTTGCCGCTGGCGACCGACTACATGCAGATCATCTCGTTGGGCATCGTCTTCATGTTCGGCTTCTTCGTGTTCATCTCGCTGATGCGGGGCTACGGCGACACCATCACGCCGATGCTCGTCATGTTCGGGTCGGTCGTCCTCAACATCGCCATCGACCCGTTCGTCATCTTCGGGTGGTGGGTGTTCCCCGAGATGGGCGTCGAAGGGGCGGCTCTCGCGACCGTCTTCTCGCGGGCGCTGGCGATGGCCGTCGGTCTCGGCATCATGCTCTCGGGCCGGCGTGGCGTCCGTATCAGACCCGGAGAGATGTTCCCCGACCTCGCGTACGGGCGAAAGCTCGCCCGCGTCGGCCTGCCCGCCTCCGTCGAGGGGACCGGGCGAGCGCTCTCGATCAACCTCCTGATGGCGATCGTCGGCACCTTCCCCACGACGGTGGTGGCGGCGTTCGGCATCGGGACGCGCGTCTTCTCCGTCATCTTCCTGCCGGCGATCGGCGTCGCCCGCGGCGTCGAGACGATGGCCGGACAGAACATCGGTGCCGGCGAGGAGAACCGCGCGGGGAGACGGCGACGTTCGCCGCGAAAGCGACGTTCGTCATCCTCGCGGCCGTCGGCGTCGTCGTCTGGGTGTTCGCCGGACCGATCATCGGCGTCTTCACCGACAACCCCGACGTCGTCGCCGTCGGGGCGGACTTCCTCCGTTACGTCGCCCCCACGTTCGGCTTCATCGGCGTCATGCGCTCGTACAGCGGCGCGTTCCGCGGGGCGGGCAAGACGCTCACGGCGGCGGCCATCTCGATTCTGATGCTCGGCGTCATCCGGCTTCCGTTCGCCTGGGTCGCCGCCGAACCGCTCGGCTCGTCCGGCGTCTGGCTCTCCTTCACCGTCTCGAATATCGCCGGTGCGGCGATCGCCTACCTCTGGTTCCAGCGCGGCACCTGGCGGTCGGCGGACCTCACCGGCACGAAACACGAGGACGCCGTCGACGGCGTCGTAGACGACTGACACCTTCGGCTTTATTTAGTGGCCCGTGGTAACGTTGGCCATGGCATACATAGTCAAAATGCCGAAACTGGGGCTGGAGATGGAGCAGGGGACGGTGCTGGAGTGGCACGTCGGGGAAGGGGACGCCGTCTCGGATGGTGACCTGATCGCCGAGATCGAATCCGAGAAGAGCGTCGGCGAGATCGAGGCCCGCGAGGACGGCGTCCTCCGGCGGATCGTCCTCCGCGAGGACGAGGTGGCCGAACCCGGAACGCCGATGGGCATCGTCGCCGGCGCGGACGAGGACATCTCGACGCTGGAAGCACAGCTCGAAGCCGAACTGGACTCGGGCGAGACGGCCGAGCCGACCGAGGAGGAGACGAGCGCGACGGCTGCCGAATCCGGCGGTGGCGACGGCGGCGGCGAATCCGTAACGGCGACGCCGCGAGCCAGGAGACGCGCCGAGGAACTCGGCGTCGACCTCTCGTCAGTCGACGGGACCGGTCCACAGGGGGCCGTCACCGAATCGGACGTGGAGACGGCCGCCGAGAGCGACGGTGAAGGGGGCGAGACTGGCGGCGCGTCGCGAACGCTCGTCGAGGAACGGCCCTTCTCGGGGATGCGGCGCACCATCGCCGAGCGACTCGGCGAGAGCTATCGGAACGCCGTCCACGTCACGGAACACCGGACGGCGGACGCCGAGGAACTCCTCGCGGCGACCGACGCGGCCGAGGAGGCGCTCGGCGTCGACGTCTCGCTGCCGGACGTGTTGCTGGTCGCCCTCTCGGCGGCGCTCTCCGAGCATCCGGCGTTCAACGCCACCTTCGAGGACGACACCCACCGCCTCTACGAGGAACACAACGTCGGCGTCGCCGTCGACATCGAGGCGGGTCTCATCGCTCCCGTCCTCCCCGACGTCGGGTCGAAGTCGCTCGCCGGCGTCGCCTCCGAGCGCCGCGAACTGACCCGGCGCGCCCTCGACGGCGACTACACGACGGCCGACCTGCGCGGGGGACTTTCACCGTGACGAACCTGGGCGTCCTCGGCGTCGAGTCGTTCGACCCGGTCATCAATCCGCCGCAGGTGGCCATCCTCGGGGTCAATCGGGTTCTCGAACGGCCGGTCCGCGGCGACGACGACGGCGTCGAGTGGCGACGAGCGCTCCCGCTCGACCTGTCGTTCGACCATCGCGTCGTCGACGGGGCGGACGCCGCCCGATTCCTGGGTACGCTAGTCGACCACCTCGAAGACCCTTGGCCGCTCCTCCCCGACGGCGTGTCTCGCTGGGATACGTCCGGTCCGGCTCGGGCATCGCCTCCAGGTTCGCCGCCGTCTCGAAGACGACGCCGTTCATCGCGTCCGCGGTGTCGAAATACCAGTACCCCACGCCCGCGAAGTTCCCGCTCTGGACGACGGGCATCCCCGCGTCCTCGAAACGCTGGACGACGTCTTCCACGTCGTCGAACGCGAAGCAGGCGACGTGGTGGAGACCCTCGCCGTGTTCGTCGAGGTGTTCGGTGTAGAGGCTCTCGCCCTCCAGCGGTTCGATGAGTTCGATCATCAGGTCGCCCACGTACGCCAACCCGAGTTTCATCGAGTAGTCGTGGGACTCGCCGCGGTAGGTCCGCTCGGTCAGGCGCGGCGGTTCGAACCGGTACACCTCCCACGGTCCCACGCCGAGGAGAGAACCCATTCGTTGCATGCCGTCGTCCAGGTCCTCGACGACGACGGCGACCTGACTCACCTCCGGGATTTCGACGCCGGTGTCTGGTAGCGCTTCCGACATGTTCTCCCCGACGCGCTCCGACTATATAATGTTAGATGGTTAACTATACGTCGAAGCCGCCTCGGTCGGCCGCGGCGGCGAGCGTCCGTTCCACCTGGACGACGTACGGACCGTCGGCCGACGGCGACATGGCGACTTCGGCGTCGGTCACCTCGACGTCGCGTTCGCCGTCGACGCTGACGACGCCCGTCTCCACCTCGAAGACGAACTCCTCGCCGTCGTCGAGGAGTCGGTAGTCGGCGACGCCGACGGGTTCGAGGACGCCGGGGACGGTGACCGCGTCGACCGTCCGTGGCGTCTCGTCGGGCGGGCCGAGGCGGACGCCGACGCCGCCCGGTGCGTCGGGCGGGTGGCGGACGACGCCGCCGACGATGCCCGACAGGCCGATTTCGTGCGGGCCGGCGCGGGAGACGACGCCGCCGACGAACTCCTCGCCGTTGAGGACGGCGCGGGTGCCGACGAACGGGCGGTCGACGACGCCCATCGTGGCGAGGCTCCGTATCGACCGCTTCCGCTCGGGTTCGGCGATCGTCGCCTCGACCGTCGAGTGTCGGATGGCGACCTCCTCGATCGGGACCGTCCCGTCGGCGACGAACGCCGCGGCGACGCCGGCGACCGCCCCGTCGACGTGGTCCGGGACGACGTTGTTCGTCCCCGTCGAGACGGCCACCAGGGGGACTGATCCGACCGCCGAGACGACGTCGCGAACCGTGCCGTCGCCGCCGAGGACGACCGCGACGTCCGTCTCGTCGCGAAAGCGGGCCGCGGCCAGTCGCGTGTCCTCGCGGGTTCCGTGGGTCGGGACGTCGAGGAGCGTCGCCGACACCTCGTCGGGCGATTCCGAGACGGCGTACTCGCCGATACCTGCTTCGTCCGGTGCCACCAGGACCTCGATGCCGGGGTGGACCGACAGGCCTTCGAGGACCGACGCGGCGGCGCGGCGCTTGGCGTAGTTGTCGCTGACGACGGCACCGCCGGTGAGGCGACGGATGTCGCGTCCGGCGGCGGGGTTGGCGACGAGGCCGACGCGGGCCACGCGTCAGACGACCCTGTCGATGGCGGTTCGCACGTCCGCCGCCTGGGGCAACACTTCGTCTTCGAGCGGCGGGCTGAACGGGATGTGCGTGTCCGGAACGCCCACGCGCTGTGGCGGGGCGTCGAGGCTGAAAAAGCCGCTCTCGACGACGCGCGCGACGACTTCGGCGTGCGTGCCGTACGAGAGCGGGCTCTCGTCGGCGACGACGAGTCGTCCCGTCTTCTCGACGCTCTCGACGATGGCGTCGGTGTCGAGGGGTAGAGCGACCGGGGGTCGACGACTTCGACGCTCACGTCGCCTTCGAGTTCGTCCGCCAGCGAGAGCGACTCGCCGACGAGTCGCTGGGTCGCGACGACGGTGACGTCCTCGCCCTCGCGTTCGACGCTCGCCTCGCCGATGGGGAGGGTGAAGTCGGCGTCCGTCGGCATCTCGCCCTCCCGTTCGTAGATCATCTTGTCCTCGAAGAACATCACCGGATCGTCCGACCGGATGGCCGACTTCAGGAGCCCCTTGGCCGCCTCGGGCGTCGCCGGGGCGACGGCCTTGATTCCCGGGAAGTGCGCGAACCACGTGTGGAGCGTCCCCGAGTGCTGGCTGGCTGCTCCCATGCCGCCGCCCTCGGTGGTGCGGATCGTGATGCCCATGTCCGTCTTCCCGCCGAACATGTAGCGCATCTTCGCCATCTGGTTCAGCATCTGCTCGGCGGAGACGCCGAGGAAGTCCGAGAACATGACCTCGACGACGGGGCGCATCCCCGTCGCCGCCGCGCCGACGCCCGCGCCGACGAAGCCGGCCTCGCTGATGGGCGTGTCGCGGACTCGCTCCTCGCCGAACTCGTCGGCTAACCCCTGTGTCACTTCGAAGACGCCGCCGTAATCCCCCACGTCCTCCCCCATCAGGAAGACGCCGTCGTCGCGTTCCATCTCCTCGCGGAGGGCGGTGCGAATCGCCTCCCGGAAGGTCGTCGTCGCCGTTCGCTGATCGGTCGCTTGCGCCATTATCGGTCACCTCCGCGTTCGCCGCCGTCGGCGCGGAGTCGTTCGGCGAACTGTGCGATCTCCGGAGCCGGGTCGGCGAACATGTCCTCGTAGGCGTCCTCCGGCTCGGGTTCGGGCGCGTCGCGGGCGTACTCGACGGCCTCCTCGACGGTCGTCTCCACCTCCGAACGCATCGCCTCGAACTCCTCTTCGGTGATCTCGCCGCGGTCACGGAGGCGCTGGAAGAACGTCTCTATCGGGTCGCGTTCGCGCCACTCCTCGACGTCCTCCTCGTCGCGGTACGGCTGCGGGTCGCCCTCGAAGTGGCCGCGATATCGGTACGTGACGGCCTCGACGAGCGTCGGCCCGTCGCCGTTCCGGGCCCGCGTTCGCGCCTCGGCGACGGCCTCGTTGACGGCGGTGACGTCCATCCCGTCGACCGTTATCCCGGGGATGTCGTACGCCTCGGCCGTCTCGCTCAGGTTGTCGAGGTGGTGTTGCTCCTCGACCGGCGTCCCTTCGCCGAACTGGTTGTTCTCGATGACGAACACCGCCGGGAGCGACCACGTCGCCGCGAGGTTGAGCGCCTCGTGGACCTGGCCCTGCGCGACGGCCCCGTCGCCGAAGAACGCGAGCGCGACGCGGTCCTCGCCCCGCTGGTCGATGCCGAGAGCCGCTCCCGTCGCGAGCGGCGGCCCCGCGCCGACGATGCCGTTCGCTCCGAGCATCCCCGCGTCCACGTCGGCGATATGCATCGACCCGCCTTTCCCCTTGCAGTAGCCGTCGCGCTTGCCGAGCAGTTCGGCCATCATCCGCTCGGGGTCCAGCCCCTTGGCGATGCAGTGGCCGTGGCCGCGGTGCGTGCTCGTGATGTAGTCGTCGTCCTCGAGGGCGCTACACGCCCCGACGGCGACGGCCTCCTCCCCGATGTAGAGGTGGACGAACCCCGGTATCTCGCCGTCGGCGAACAGCTCGCTCGCGGTGTCGTCGAATTCGCGAATCGTACACATCCGCCGGAGGGCCTCCAGTCGCCCCTCCGCCGTTTCTATGTTCATTGTTCCCATGCCACGTCCCACTTCGTGTGAATCTAACATAACTTTTTGTGTAAGATTCCGTATCTCCCTCGACGGTCTCCCCGAGCGGGCCGTCGAGGGAACGACTGACGGACTCGGGCCCGTTCGGAGCAGTCCGAGGCGGTGGCCGATCGCGCCGGCCGGGTTCCGCTCACGCCGACGACGCGGCGCGGTCGCCGTCAAATAGTATAAGACACCTGTTTTCGTACTGGTAGTATGAGCACAGCGCAGTCACGCGAGCCCGTGTTTCGGATACGCGAACAGGCCCCTCGGAGACGGTCGTCGCCGGCTTCTCGTCGTTCGGTCTGGCCGGGCTGACGGCCGTCGACTTCCTCGTCGACCACCTCGAACTCGAACAGACGGGTCACGTCGCCGCCGATCAGCTCCCGTCGATCACGCCGTTCGAGGCCGGGACGCCGCGGCACCACTCCCGGTTTTTCTCCCGCCCCGACCTGGATTTGACCGTCTTCGTCAACGAACTGTTCCTGCCCGCGTGGGCCGCCGGTCCCTTCGCTGACGCGCTCCTCGCCTGGACGGAGACGAACGACGTCGAAGAGATCGCCATCCTCTCGGGCGTCCCCTTCGCCCATGGCCCGGACGAACACGCGACGTTCTACGTCGCCACCGAGGACTACCAGGCCCGCCGCCTCGACGGCGTCGACGTCGACCCGATGAGGGAGGGCTTTCTCGACGGCGTCAACGCCAGCCTGATGTCGGAAGGGATGGACTCGTCGCTCAGAACCGGCCTGTTCGTCACGCCGGTCCACGCCCAGGTCCCCGACGTGGAAGCGGCGATTCGCCTCATCGACGCCTTCGAACGGGTGTACGGCTTCGACGTCGACTCCGGGCCGCTGGAGGCGTTCGCACGGGAGGTCGAGCAGTACTACCGCGAACTCTCGACCCGCCTCGCCGACGTCGAGGAGCAACACGTCCCCGAAGACCGGATGTACATGTGATCACAGCCACTCCTCCTCGCGGAAGTACGCGAGCATGACGAGCGCGACGAGGAACATCCCGACCACGACGGCGGGGTAGCCGTACGTCCACCCGAGTTCGGGCATGTTGTAGGGGCTGTCGCCGAAGTTCATGCCGTAGACGCCGACGACGAACGTCAGCGGCAGGATAATGGTGGCGACGACGGTGAGCCGTTTCATCACCTCGTTGGTCGACTGCGAGAGCGCGTTCAGGTAGATGTCCCGGGCCCCGATAGCGAGATCGCGGTACGTCTCGACGAGTTCGACCAGTTGGACGAGGTGGTCGTAGACGTCGCGGTAGTACCGCTCGGTGCTCTCGTCGACCTGTTCGCTGCCGCCCCGCGAGAGGACGCCCACGGCGTCGCGCATCGGCCAGAGGATGCGTCGCACCGACAGCAACTCCCGGCGGATGCTGGTGAGGACTTCGAGCGTCTCCGCGTCGGGTTCGTCCACGATGGCGTCTTCGACCGCTTCGATGTCGTCCTCGATCTCGTCGAGGATGTCGAAGTACTCGTCGACGACGCGGTCGACGACGCGGTAGGCCGAGAAGTCGGATCCCCGGCCGAGCAGTCGCGGATCCTCTCGAAGGACGCTCCGCCAGATGGCCTCGACGGCCGGGACCTCGCTCGTCGTGAGCGAGACGAACCAGCCGTCGCCGACGAACAGGCCGATCGGTTCGTCGCGTATCTCCTCTTCGAACGTCGTCTCCCCGCGGCGCAGGACCGCCGTCCGCACGAGGACGAACGTGTGAGACTCGAACTGTTCGGCCTTCGGGCGGACGTCGCTCTGGACGTCCTCGATTTCCAGGGGGTGGAGATCGAACACGTCCGAGACGAGGTCGAGTTCGTCCGCGTCGGCGTCGGTGACCCGGACCCACGTCGTCCCCGTCGCCGTCCGTGCCTCGTCCAGTTCCGCCCGCGACGTCACCTCGTGGGGTTCGACCGCGCCGTCACCGTAAATCTGGACCCGGATCACGTCGCATCACCGCCCGCGCCGCCGATAGCGACGAGCGTGATGCCGACCATGAGCGCCGTTATGGCGAAGGCACGCCCCGGATAGGTGACCAGCATCCCGACGACGTACCCCGCGAGGCTGACGGCGGAGAGACCGACGCCGAGCCCGAACGTCCGATTCATGCGACGAGCCACGACGGCGACGTACAAATATCGTCGCGTTCGGTCGGACAAGCGGAGCGCTTTTGCGCCGCGCGCGCACCGATTCGTGCATGAGCGACGACGCGGACCCCGAAGAGGGACTCACCTACGCCGAGACGGGCGTCGACATCGAGGCGAGCGAAGCGGCGACGGCCGCACTGGTCGGGGCCGTCGGCGAGAGCGAGGGGACTACGCCGGCCTCCTCGACATCGGCGACCGGTATCTCGCTCTCGCCACCGACGGCGTCGGGACGAAACTCCTCGTCGCCGAGGCGCTCGGCGACTACTCCACGGTCGGCATCGACTGCATCGCCATGAACGCCAACGACCTCGTGGCGGCGGGCGTCCGCCCGGTGGCGTTCGTCGACTACCTCGCCGTCGACGAACCCGACGAGACGTTCGCCGAACAGATCGGCGACGGCCTCGCGGCGGGCGCAGCGGCGGCGAATATCGAACTCGTCGGCGGCGAGACGGCGGTCATGCCCGAAGTCGTCAAGGGGCTGGACCTCGCGGGAACCTGCGCCGGGTTGGCGGCGAAAGACGCCGTCTTCGCCGGCGAGGCCGACCCCGGCGACGCCCTCGTCGGCTTCCGCTCCTCGGGGATTCACTCCAACGGCCTGACGCTCGCCCGGACGGCCGTCACGCAGAATCACGACTACGCCGACCCCTGTCCGTTCGGGGAGTACGACACGCTCGGCGAGGCACTGCTCGAACCGACGCGCATCTACACGGACCTGCTGGACCCGATGCGCGAACACGGGGTCCGGGCGGCCGCTCACGTCACCGGCGGCGGGTGGACCAACCTCGAACGCCTCGGCGACCGGAGATACGTCATCGACGACCCGTTCGACGCCCACCCCGTCTTCGCGTTCGTCCAGTCGGAAGGCGGCGTCTCCGACGAGGAGATGCACCGGACGTTCAACATGGGGACCGGCTTCGTCGCCGCGCTCCCGCCCGAAAACGCCGAGGCGCTGGCGGACGCGACAGACGGGCGGGTCATCGGTCGCGTCGAGGAAGGGGACGGGTCGGTGTCGGTTCGCGGACTCGACCTCAGGAGCGAACGTGGGCTACGTCCGCCTCGGTGATGATGCCGACGGCTTCGCCGCCTTCGGTGACGATGACTGCCTTGTCGTAGTCGAGGTGGTTACTCACCTTCTCGACCGAGTCTTCCTCGAGGCGGTGGGGAACTGCTCGCTCATGATCTCGGCGACTGCCATCTCACCCACATTTTCTCCCTCTGCGTGGCGGATGTCACTGAAGCTGATCGAACCGATTGGGATTCCGTTCTGGATCACGGGGAGCTGGGAGACGGCGAAATCTTCCATCTTCTGTTCGGCCTCGCGGACGGAGTCGTCGGGCGAGACGCTGACGAGGTCCGTGTTCATTAGGTCTTCCGCGTGAATGACGCCACCTTCTGCCTCGTTCAAGGCCTGAACGATGCGGCGGAGCGTCGAGAGCCGTGGATCCACGTCGCCGCCTTCGATGCGGGCGATGAGCGGTTGGGAGACGCCCGCCCGTTCGGCGAGCGTGCTCTGGGTCAGATTCAAATACTCGCGCCGATTCTTCAGATCTTCGGGCGTCGGGAGTTCCATATCCGGAATAACCCTGGGTTATTAGAAAAGGTTTCGGGACGGGAGGCGGCCTCAGTCCTCGGCTTCGATCTCGACCACGTCGATGACCGAGAGGGGACGTCGCGGAGCGCGCCGCCGACTTCGCTCTTGGCGATGCGGGAGGCGTGTTTCTCGCCGTCGGCGTTGAACACGTCGATTTCGAGGAGGAGGCCGACGAGCGCGGTGTTGGCGGCGATGAACGCCGAGTCGAACGGTTCGCCGCAGGCGGGGCAGGTGGTGGCCCCGACTTCGACTTCGACGTACTCTTTGTCCTGTTCGTTGAGGCGACGCCCCGCCTCGCTGACGGCGACACCGATGGCGTCGTCGACGTCTTCTACGTCGCGGACCAGCCAGGCCGCCTCCATGGCGACGAGATAGTTACTCATACAGATACTCAGGGTGCGCGGGGTTTCGTGTCTTGTGGTTCGACGGTGGCCGTCGCGACGAACCGTCTACCGTCCCACTGGAACGAGACGTAACGGCGACGATGTTACGCGGACAAAACGGCCGAATCGCGGCGTGTGGCGAACATTAATCACCCATTAGCCGCCACTTGTTAGCGCGGTGGACAGATGTTAGGGAAAGGGGAACATAGGGGTGCCACTGACGAATGGTACGCGGACGAGAGCGACGCCGACGACGAGTCGGAGCGGACGCTCGACGAACCGACGGAACACGAAATCTTCGACATCATCGCCAATCGGCGGCGGCGATACGCGCTCCGGGCCCTCGCCGGGTCGAACTCCGGCATCTCGCTCGGGGCGCTCGCAGAACGGGTCGCGGCCCGGGAGAACGGAACGACGGTCGATCGGGTGTCCACGGACGAACGCAAGCGCGTCTACACGGCGCTACAGCAGTCTCACATCCCGAAGATGGAACGCACGGGCGTGGTGCGATTCGACCAGGAGACCGCCCGCGTCGTGCCGACGACGTATCTCGACGCGGTAGACCAGTACCTCGACGCCGGCGGTGCCGGGACCCGACGGTGGAACCGATACTATCTGGCGCTCGCGCTCGTCGCCGGTGGGGTCGTCGCGGCGTGTGCGGCCGGGGTCGCGCCGTTCACGACGCTCGGGTGGTTCGCGCTCTCGGTGGTCGCGCTCTCGGTGATCGCGCTCGCTCACACGTACTCCGCGCGGTCCACCGGGGCGAACGACGCGTCGGTGGAACTCGACCGCTGAGCCGCCTCGCCGGAGGCGGATTCGCGCCGGGATCTGCCCTGCGTGCGGCGTCACGAGACGACCGGAGTCGGGGCGCATCCGACGCCAACGCCGTCACCGGGCGAGCGCGTCCACGAAGTCGTCGTACGCGAGCTGTACGACGTACTCGCCGACCATCCGCGCGCGCTCCCAGTCCTCGTCCGCACACCGCACGTCGAGAAGCTCCAGGCCGTCGTCGACGACGGCCGCCGTCTCGGCCCGGAGATCGCGGAACAGATCGGCTCGCGTCGTCGCCGCTCGGCCTTCGAAGAACGCGACGAGGCGAGCGTGGGTCCGCAAGCTCACGATCGGCCGGGCGACCATGCCGCCGGCGATCCGTTCGACGGCGTCCTCGCGGCCGCGGAGGTACGTGTGCATCGGCCCGGCGTCCTCCGCGTCGAACGCGTCGGCGGCGCGATCCGCGCACCGACTGTCCGGCGTACCGCGTTCGACGACGCGTCGGAAATGTTCGTCCTCCTGTCGGGCGACGGCGTCGAACGCCTCTCGGACGTCGGGATCCGATTCGTCGTCGGCCCACGTTCGGAAGGTCTCGCGCGCGGCGTGCTCGCTGCGTGCCGCCGCCCGCAGCACCGACGCCGCGTCCCGCTCACCGTCGGTCACCGCGTCGACGAAGTCCGGCGACTCCAGTCGCGCGAGTTCGTCGGCTTTCGCCTCGACGAGCGCGTCCCGGAACGTCGCCCCGTCCATACCCGTCAGTCGTCGTCCGCGGCGGCCGCGCCCATCGCCGCGGCGTCCTCCTCGATGCTCGGGGGTACTTCCCGCGGTCGAGGACGAGGTCGCTCTGCGGGCGCGCCATGCAGGTGAGCGCGTACTCCTTGGCTTCCTCCTCGGTGAGCGCGCGCGCCGCCGGCTGGACGACGTCGCCTTCGACGATCTTCGCCGAACAGGCCAGACACATCCCGACGCGACAGGAGTACTCCTGTGCGATGCCTTCGCGGAGACAGGCCTTGAGGATCGTCTCCTTGCCGGAGACGTCGATGGTCTCGCCCGTCCCGACGAACTCGACGGTGTAGTCGGTCATACACCGCGATATGCAGGACCCCAGCAAAACTCTTTATCCACCGACGCCGGAATCCGCCGCAATCGAGCCCGCGGTCTGTGGCGGCTCAGGACTCCGCGCTCCGCTGGCGGACGGTCATCACGGGGACGTCTACCGACCGAACCACGCGCTCCGTGACGCTTCCGAGGAGGTACCGGTCGATGCCCTTCCGGCCGTGCGTGCCCATGACCACGAGGTCGACGTCGTTCGAGTCGACGTAGTCGACGATCTCGCGGAAGGCGGTGCCGGTCACGACCGCCGTCTGCACCTCGACACCCGCCTCGTCGGCGGCCGATTCGACCTGTTTCACCGCCTGCTCGCCCTCCTCTTGGAGTGCGTTGAGGACCATCTCGCTCCCCGCCTCCATCGTCACGTACGGCCCGACGTCGACGACGTAGAGGGCGTGTAGTCGCGCGCCGTACTGCGAGGCGACGTCGACGGCGTGGGTGATCGCCTCCTCGGCGGCCGTGCTTCCGTCCGTCGGGACGAGAATATCGTCGTACATGCGTCCACGTACGCCGGGGCGGGGTTAGAAACTATGGACGAAATCGGGCGCGCCCGACGGCCGGTCCGTCGAAGCCGAAAGGCTTCTACCGGGGCCGATGGATGGACCGGTATGCCATCGGCCGACGACTCGCCCGCCCGCCTCGACCGGGTGACGGTCGCCGTCCTCCTCGTCGCCGCTCTCGCTCTCCTCGTTCGCGTCGTCGCGCTCGGCGAACGCACCGTCCACTGGGACGAGGGCCGCGTCGGCTACTGGACGCTCCGCTTTCTCGCCACCGGTGTCTTCGAGTACCGCCCCGTCGCCGGCGGCCCGTTCCTCTACGTCGTCGACAGGGCCGTCTTCGCGGCCCTCGGCACGAGCGACGCCACCGCCCGCCTCGTCGTCGCCGCGGTCGGCGGCCTCGCGCCGCTCGTCGCCCTCGTCTTTCGGGGGCGACTCCGCGGCGTCGAGACGGTTCTGCTCGCCGCCGTCCTCGGAGCCAGTCCGCTGTTCGTCTACTACTCGCGGTTCCTCCGCGCCGACGTTCCCCTCGCCGTCTTCGCGCTGCTGGCCGTCGCCTGCTGTTACCGCGCCGTCGACACCGGGAGCAAGCGCGGCCTCTACGCCGCCGGCCTCGCCGTCGGACTGGCGGCGACGACGTCCGCCTTCTTCGTCGGCTACGTCGCCTGCTGGGGCGTCGCCGCCGCGCTGACGTTCGACCACTACCGCCTGCTCGGCGAGGGAGCGGTGGCCCGCGAGCGACTCGCGACCGCCGAGCGCGCCCTCCGCGCCCGCGGACGCGACGTCGCGTCCGCGGTCGGCCTCGCGCTGGCCGTCGTCCTCTTTTTCTACGCGCCGCGGGCCGGCGGCGGCGAGGGTCCGGGCCTCTGGAAACCGACGACGTTCCCCCAGGTCGTCGACGCGGCGTTCGCGGGGACCGTCGCCAAGTTCGTCGGCGTGCGCGTCGTCGGCCGGCGACACGACGGCACCCACCCGTTTCTGCCCTTCGTGCGGGACTACGCCGAGGTGCTGGCGGCCGTCTCGCTCGTGGTCGTCGGCCTCGCGGCCGTCGCCTTCCTCCGCGACCGATACGGCACCCGCGAGCCGCGGCCGATCGTCGCCTTCCACGCCTACTGGGCCGGCGCGTCGCTGTTCGTCTTTCCGGTGGTGACCGAAGTGAGCGCGCCGTGGGTCGCGCTTCACACGCTCGTCGCGCTCGCGGTGCCCGCGGCCGTCGGTGCCGGCGCGCTGGTCCGCCTCGGGCGGCGAGCCGCCGCGCGCGACGACGCGGCCAGCGTCGCCGCCGTCGTCGTCCTCGCGCTCGCTCTCACCGGCCACGTCGGCGCGGTGACGGCGTCGAACGTCTACGCGTCGCCGTCGCCGGAGAACCCGATGGTCCACTACGCCCAGCCCGCGGACGACCTGAACCCGCTGATCGAGGACGTCTCCGTCGCCATCGAGGGCAACGACGGCACTGACGTGGTGTTCTACGGCGAGCGATTCGTCGACGGCTATCGGGCGGACGCCGACCGGCCGCCCGTGAACGACGAGTGGGGCAACCGGTTGCCGCTCCCGTGGTACTTCGAACGCGTCGGAGCGGAGACGGACGGCGTATACGACGCGGCCGCGCTCGACGAACGCGCGTCGACGCCGCCGGTGGTCGTCGCGGATCCGAACGCTCGCTCGACGCTGGACTCGCGGTTAGAGGGTACGACGCGCGGACCTACCGCCTCGCGCTCTGGAACCGGGAAGTCGTCGTCTACGTGAGATCGTCGGCGTAACTCGGTGACGCCGTGGGCGAACTCCTCGAACGAGCCGCGTCCGGGGCTACCGGAAGCCCATCGCTTCGATCTGTTCCTGGTATCGGTTGCGGATGGTGACTTCGGTCACCTGGGCGACGTCGGCGACTTCGCGCTGGGTCTTTTCTCGTTGCAGAGCAGCGAGGCGGCGTAGATCGCGGCGGCGGCGAACCCGGTCGGCGATTTCCCCGAGAGCAGGCCCTGTTCGGCGGAGACGTCGATGATCTCGGTCGCTTTCGCCTGCACTTCCTCGCTCAGTTCGAGCGCGGACGCGAATCGGGGGACGAACTGCTTCGGGTCGACCGGCTTGAGTTCGAGGCCGAGTTCCTGGGAGATGTAGCGGTACGTCCGGCCGATCTCCTTCTGCGGGACGCGGGACACCTCCGCGACTTCGTCGAGCGAGCGGGGATGCCCTCCTGCCGACAGGCGGCGTACAGCGCGGAGGTGGCGACGCCCTCGATGGAGCGGCCCCGAATCAGGTCCTCGTTGAGCGCGCGTCGGTAGATGACCGACGCGACTTCGCGCACGGAGCGGGGGACGCCGAGCGCGGAGGCCATGCGGTCGATCTCCGAGAGCGCGAACTGGAGGTTGCGCTCGCCGGCGTCTTTGGTGCGGATGCGCTCCTGCCACTTGCGCAAGCGGTGCATCTGACTCCGCTTCTCGGAGGAGAGCGACCGGCCGTAGGCGTCCTTGTCCTTCCAGTCGATGGTCGTCGTCAACCCCCGATCGTGCATCGTCTCGGTGATCGGCGCGCCGACGCGGGACTTGCTCTGTCGCTCCGAGTGGTTGAACGCCCGCCACTCCGGCCCGCGGTCGATCTGCTGTTCGTCCAGTACCAGTCCGCAGTCGTCACAGACGAGTTCCCCCTGGTCCGCGTCCGTAACGACGTTCTCCGACCCGCACTCCGGGCAGTTCAAGGATTCGTCCGCTTCCTGTTCCGTCTCCTGGGTTTGTTGACGCTGGCGGCTCGGACGTTCCATTATAAGTGTTGTGGAGAACGGGACATTTAAATGTTTGTGATGGGGAAGATCTCTCTCCCACCGCGTTCAGCCCGTAGCCGCGCCCCACGGGGCTTCTGTCGCCTGAATCCACCGTTCGACTCCGGGTTACCGCGCGTAAGCACCTCTCGCCCCGCCGATACGCTATTATACAATCGCCGTCGCCGGTGTGGTCGGGTCCGGACGTGGGAAACCAAATCCTCGCTCCCGGGTATCGGGGAATGGGGGCGTTGGAGCGTGTGACCCCCAGAGTGTGTATGGGTCGCATTCCATATCAGTGTCACGCGCCGATAGATTACTATTGTGCATTTACAAACTCTTTAGTATAACCGGAGAATATTTCCTCTCATGAACACGACGCGCTCGACGGAGGAGACGTGTGACGCCGCGATGGCCGAGAGTGCGGGGGACGTCCGACGGGTGGAGGCGTGAGCATGGCGACGAAAGCCGAACTCGAAGGACAGCTCACGGTCGTCGCGGGATTCGAGAATCCGCAGGTCGCCCTCGAACAGTATCCGACGCCGCCGGAGCTCGCGGCCCACGTCGTCCACGTCGCGGATCTGAACGGGGACATCGAGGACAGGACCGTCGTCGATCTGGGGACCGGCACCGGGATGCTGGCCCTCGGTGCGGCCCTCCGCGGGCCGAAACGCGTCGTCGGCGTCGAACTCGACCGCGACGCCCTCGAAACCGCGCGCGAGAACCGCCCGCGCGTCGGGACGCGCACAGACATCCACTGGGTGCAGGCGGACGCGACCCACGCTCCCCTCTGTCCCGACGGCCCGACGACGGTCGTGATGAACCCCCGTTCGGCGCACAACAGGGCCACGAACACGCCGACCGGGCGTTTCTCGAAACCGCCGCCGACGTCGCCGACGTCTCCTACTCCGTCCACAACGCGGGCAGTCGGGAGTTCGTCGAGGCCTTCGCCGCCGACAACGGTGGCGAGGTGACCCACGCCTTCCGCGCCACGTTCGAACTCGACCGGCAGTTCGACTTCCACGAGGCCGACCGGAAGGAACTGGAGACCGAAGTCTACCGCATCGTCTGGACCGACTAACCCGCCCGGTTCGCCGGATAGGTCTCCTCGTTGGCGACGCGGACGCGCGTCTCGCCGTGCGTGGCGAACAGTTTCGTCCCGTTCCGGACCAGCGTCACGTTCAGGAGCGTCACCGAGCTGTCGTTCGCGGGCACGGGTGCCGACGCCGACTCGTTCGCCCGCGTGACGTTCACCAGGAACCGGTCGGGGCGGGCGACCACCGAGACGTTGCGGCCGGCGACGACCGGTTCGGCGCGCTTCGGCGGCGACGTGTACGCCGTCGCGTTGCGGCCGTCGTGTGACAGCGAGACGCGATAGACCGTGTCGTTGCCGACGACGTCCCACCCGTCGCGGTGGACGCCGACCGTCTCCCGCCATCCGACGCCGCCGAGTCGCACCCGCGCGTCGCCGGCGAAGTCGAGTCGCCCCTTCGTGACGGCCGTCGTCCAGATGCTGCGCCGGCGACTCTCGACGACGACGCCCGACGTGGTGACGTTCGTCGTCTCGCCGAGCGCCGAGACGTCGACGGCCGACACCATCCTGTTGGTGAGGTTTTCGGCGTATGTCACCTCGTAATCCCGGACCGTCGTCGTCGCCGCGACGGCGTCGTCCGCCGGGCGCGAGAGGTTGACGGGGACGGCCGGCCCGCTGATCGCCGCCGTCACGAGGACGACGGCGACGGCGGCGGCCTGCCACCGGGGCATCGCGCGGAGGGCGTCCGCCGGCGCGTCGAACAGGGGCCGGTCCGAGGCGGTGACGGCGAGGGTGACGAGCGTCGCGAGGAGGGCGACGGCGACGACGCCGACGGCGCGATAGAGGACGTACGTCTCGCTGCCGCGGTACCAGTAGACGGCCCACAGCGACTGCGCGACCGCAAAGAGGACGACGCCGCTCCACAGACGGAGCGGCGACGGGGGTCGTCGCCGCGGCGACGGGCGACCCACAGGCCGAGGAGGACGCCCACGAAGAGACCGAGCGCGTGGCCCTGGATGGCGACGTCGGCCCACCACGGCGAGGAGTAGACGGGTTCGGCCTTTCCGATCACCGTCGGCGAGCGCAGCGTGCGATAGACGGTCCGGACGACGCCTCCGGCCGAGAGGGTGACCACGGTTCCGAGCGGGTAGTAGACGAGGGCGAAGCCGGCGAACGCGAACACGACGCCCGAGAATCCGATTATCGGCCCGATGGAGAAGGCGGCCGTCACGAGGCCGACGGCGACGGCGACGCTCGGGACGACGACGAACGCCCGGACGTACGGGTTCGTCCGCCACGAACTGAACGTCGACGCCCCCCGTGAGCGCGGGAAGTGACCCCACGCGTACTCCGCGAGCGCGCCGAACGCGAGCGTGCCGACGAGGTTGCCGACGAGGTGTCCCGCGCCGACGTGAGCGAACGCCGCGCTCAGGACGCCGAGCGGGTAGAAGTACGACCAGGCGCGGAACGGAACGACGACGGGCGTATGCCAGTTCGACCAGCCGCCCTGCAGGAACAGATAGACAGAGGTGACGACCGCGAGGGTCGTGAGCGTTCCCCACGGGACGCCGAGGAGCAACCGCGTGCGCAGGTGGCCGACGCGGGAGCGTGACGATCGATCTACCGCGGCGACGACGACGAGGGCGAGAACGAAAGCGACGACGACGGCCAGTCGCTGGACGAGCGCCCAGTTCGGACCCGACACCATGCTTTCGACTCCCACCTCGCAGGTAATGAATCCCGCGCCGCCGGGCTATCGCGTAACTCGCTTAGAGTTTCTCCTCGGCGTCCTCGGCGAGTTCGGCCATCCGCTTGCCGATGCGGCCGGCGTCGGAGAACTCGTCTTCGCTCATCGCGGAGGCGAGAGCGTTCCCGAGGACGAAGACGGCGTGTTTGTGTTCGCTCTTGGATTTGTGAACGTGCGACGGATCGACGCTCAACTGTTCGTACGGTTCGAAGAGACCGCTGTCGACGTTCTCCCGCGACCGGAAGTACTCCATAATCGCCACCATCTGCTCGTGCAGTTCGAGCAACTCCTCTTTGTGCATGCTCGTGAATAGTTCGGAGGGAAGTTTAAGCGTTATTGCGCATCCCAGCAAATCGCGACGTTAGAACACGTACTCGTCTTCGTGGCCCATCATCCCTTCCTCTTCGAACCCGGGCTCTTCCTCGTCCATCGGTCCGCTGGTCTTGTACGCGCGCAGACCCGTCGAGAGCAGTTCCTCGATCGCCTCCTCGCGGTTGACGAACTCGCCTTGCTCGACGAGCTGGGCGATCTGCATCTCGAGATGTTCCGGCACGGTTATTTCGACTTTGGGCATCTGACGTTCCACGCTTTGAACAGCCGGTATTTAACTCTGACGGGGGATGTTCAGACTTGACGAATCTCGAATCCGGAACCCGAAATCCAGGTTCAACGTTTCGAAAATGCAGTTCCCGCTCCGTGTATCTTCGCCCCGGTGGTTCGTGTCGGTCAGCCACCGCGTTCGGAACGGAGTCGCTCCACGGCGTTCGCCCCGACTGCGGCGGAGGGCTGACGTATAGTTAGGTAAAAGAGTCCGGCGACCGGAAGGAGACGTAATGGAACTTCCCCGAACCGACGAGGCGGGGACGCGCCTCGTCAGCCGGGCCGTTCGGGTCGACGCCCCGTCGCCGCGGACCGTCCTCCGGGCGGCGACGTCGCCGCGTACGCTCTGGGCCGCCCCGGAGGAGGCGACCGTCGTCGCCGGCGGAGCCGCGGCGACGCTCACGGCCGACGGTCCGGACCGCTTCGCCACCGTCCGCGAGGGAGTCGAGTCTCTCCTGTCGGTCGGGAACGTCCACGCCGGGACGGAAGCGGCCCAGCCGCGCCTGTTCGGCGGCTTCGCGTTCCACGACGAGGGGACCGAGCGCCCGCCGTGGACCGCTTTCCCCGGCGCGCGGTTCGTCCTCCCGCGCGTGCAAGTGACGTACGCCGACAGCGGGGCGTGGCTCACGATCAACGCCGCGGGCCCCGACGCCACCGCCGACGCCGTCGAGGCCCGACTCGACCGGGAACGCGACCGCATCGGGTCGCTCGTCGAGGACCCGCCGGCCGATCCGCCCGGCATCGTCGCTCGCGAGCGAACGACCGCCCGTGACGAGTGGCGGACCTCGGTCGGGGAGGCCGTCGAACGCATCCGCGCCGGCGACCTGAAGAAGGTCGTCCTCGCGCAGGCGCTGGCGACGACGCTCGACCGCCCGCTGTCGGTGCCGGACGTCCTCGAACGACTCGGGGCGCGATACCCCGACTGCTATCGCTTCCTCGTCGAACCCGGCGACGCCGCCCCGAGTTTCTTCGGCGCGACGCCGGAACGGCTCGTGACGCGCCGCGGCCGCACCGTCCACACGGGCGCGCTGGCCGGCACGACCGGCCGCGGCGACACGCCCGAGGAGGACGAGTGGCTCGCGGCGGAACTGCTCGACGACGAGAAGAACGTCCACGAGCACGAACTGGTGGCCGAGGCCATCCGCGAGCAACTGGCCCCCTTCGCCGATTCGGTCCGGTCGGGCGAGCGCGGCGTCCGCCGGCTGGCGACCGTCCAGCACCTCTGGACGCCGATCGACGCGACGCTCTCGGAGGACGCCCACGTCCTCGACCTGGTCGAGGCGCTCCATCCCACGCCCGCGGTGGGCGGTCTCCCCCGGCCGAGGCGCTGTCGACCATCCGCGAGACGGAGCCGTTCGACCGCGGCTGGTACGCCGCGCCGGTCGGCTGGGTCGACGCCGCCGGCGACGGGTCGTTCTCGGTCGCCATCCGCTCGGCCGTCGGCGATGGCCGGCGCGCGACGCTGTTCGCGGGCGTCGGCGTCGTCGCCGACAGCGACCCCGACCGCGAGTGGGACGAGGTACAGCTGAAGTACCGGCCGATCCTCGACGAACTGGAGCGCCGATGAGCGCCCCCAACCGCAACGCGCTCTGGGCCCGGACCGTCGTGGACGAACTCGCGGCCGCCGGCGTCGACGCCGTCTGTATCACGCCCGGCAGTCGCTCGACGCCGCTGACGGTCGCTTTCGCCCGCCACGACGACGTCCGCGTCTTCTCGCACCTCGACGAGCGCTCCTCGGCGTACTTCGCGCTCGGCCGCGCCCGGCGGACGGGCGAGGTGACGCCCCTGGTCTGTACGTCCGGGACGGCCGCGGCGAACTTCCACCCCGCCGTGCTGGAGGCCGACCGCGGCCGGGTCCCGCTCCTGTTGCTGACGGCCGATCGACCGCCCGAACTCCGGGACTCCGGCGCGAATCAGACCGTCGACCAGGAGAAGCTCTTCGGCGACGCCGTCCGGTGGTACCGCGACGTCGCCGAACCCGAACCCACGGCCCGGAAGCTCCGGTCGCTCCGAACGACGGCCGCCCGCGCGGTGACCGAGGCGACGGGCGCGCCCGCCGGCCCCGTCCACCTCAACTTCCCCTTCCGCAAACCGCTCGAACCGGCCGCGGTGGACGGCGACGTTCCCCCGACATCGAGTCGCGCGCCGTCCGCGGTCGCGACGGGGCGTTCGTCGAGACGACGACCGGTGCGCCGGAACTCGACCGGGAAGCCCTGGCCGCCGTCGCCGACGCCCTCGAAGTCGAACGCGGACTCGTCGTCGCCGGACCGGCCGATCCGCCCGGCCCCGACCCCGAGGCGATCACGGCCCTCGCACACACCACCGGCTTCCCCGTCCTTGCCGACCCGCTCTCGGGGCTTCGCTTCGGCGGCCACACCCGCGTGACGACCACCGTCGGCGGCTACGACGGCTACCTCGACCCCCGACTCGACGACGCGCTCGACGCCGAAGTCGTCTTCCGGTTCGGCGCGTCGCCGACGTCCAAGCCACTGCGGAAGTATCTCGCCCGGACCGACGCCCGCCAACTCCTCGTCGACCCGGCGGGCGGGTGGCGCGAAGCGGAGTTCACCGCCTCGGACCTCGTCGTCGCCGATCCGTCGCGTCTCGCCGGCCGCCTCTCGCGCGCCGTCTCCGGCCCCGACAGCGCCGGTTGGCGCGAGCGCTGGGAACGCGCCGAGCGGATCCACTGGGAGGCCGTCGACGAGGAGTCGGACTTTTCGAGGGCCGCCTCCTCGCCGACGTGGCCGATCTGACGCCCGAACCGGGGACGGTGTTCGTCTCGAACAGCATGCCCGTCCGCGACGCCGACCGCTTCGCCCGGCCGGTGGCGGCCAGTTACACCGTCCTCGGCAATCGCGGCACGTCCGGCATCGACGGCATCGTCTCGACTGCGCTCGGTGCCGGCAGCGCCACCGCCGACCACCTCACCCTCGTCGTCGGCGACATCGCGTACTACCACGACATGAACGGCTTGCTCGCCCTCGCGCGGTGCGACGTGGACGCGACGGTCGTGCTGGTGAACAACGACGGCGGCGGCATCTTCCACATGCTCCCCATCGAGGAGTTCGACCCGCCGTTCACCGAGCAGTTCAAGACGCCCCACGGCCTCGACTTCGAACCGACGGGGGAACTGTACGACCTCGAGTTCGCGCGCGTCGAGGGCGACGACTTCCGCGACGCCTACGCCGACGCCGTCGCCCGCGAGGGGACGCAGGTGCTCGAAGTCCGCACCGACGCCGAGGCGAGCCACCAGGTTCGGGAACGACTCAAAGAGCGAGTGGTCGATTCGCTCCTCGATTAGTTCGCCCGGATTTATTACCACTCACCGAACACGGGCAGTCGATGCCCTCCAGCAATCAGACCGTTCTCGTGGCGGCGATGGTCGTCGGCCTGGCTATCGTCGCGTACTCCGTCGTCGTCCAGCAAGTCCTGTTCGGCGTCTTCCTCGCCGCCCTCGTCTATCTGTTCGGCTGGGTCGTCTCTCACTTCCCGGGCACAGTGAGCGAGACGTTCGGTCGGCAACGGGCCGTCGTCACCGGCGTCCTCGTCGTCCTCGTCCTCGGCTACTCGTTGCTCGTCACGGCGAATCTCGTTCTCGGCGTCGTCGTCGCCCTCACCATCACGTTCGTCTCGTGGGTGACGGTCCCGGGCGGTCCCGTCGCCCGGTGGTTGGCCGAGCGCTGAGGCCGACCACCGAGTCGCGGGTCGGCGGGGTTTTTACCGTTCCGGCCGGAGTTGCGGGTATGGTTTCGGAGCTCATGGACCCCGAGCGCTGGGAGGAAGCGGACGGGTTCGACTTCTCGGACGTGACGTACCACCGCGGGGTGGACGTGCCGGCGGTCCGCGTCGCGATCGACCGCCCGGCGGTGCGCAACGCCTTCCGGCCGGAGACGGTCGACGAGTTGTACACCGCCCTCGACCATGCCCGTCGGCAGTCGGATATCGGCTGCGTCCTCCTGACCGGTAACGGCCCGTCGCCGAAAGACGGCGAGTGGGCGTTCTGTTCCGGCGGCGACCAGTCCATCCGCGGCGAGTCGGGCTACGAATACCACGCCGACGAAGACGGCGGGGAGAGCGCCGGACCGGGCGTCGGCCGCCTGCACATCCTCGAAGTCCAGCGACTCATCCGCTTCATGCCCAAGCCCGTCGTCGCCGTCGTCCCGGGGTGGGCCGTCGGCGGCGGCCACTCCCTGCACGTCATCTGTGACCTCACGCTCGCGAGCGCGGACCACGCGAAGTTCCTCCAGACCGACCCCGACGTGGCGTCCTTCGACGCCGGGTTCGGATCGGCCTACCTCGCCAAACAGGTCGGCCAGAAGAAGGCGCGCGAGATTTTCTTCCTCGGCAAGACCTACGACGCCGAGGAGGCCGCGGACATGGGAATGGTGAACGAAGCCGTCCCCCACGAGGAACTGGAGGAGGTGGCCCTGGAGTGGGCCGACGAGATGACGAGCAAGAGCCCGACGGCGATGCGGATGCTCAAATACGGTTTCAACCTCGCCGACGACGGACTCGTCGGCCAGCAGGTGTTCGCGGGCGAGGCGACGAGACTGGGCTACATGACCGACGAGGCGAAGGAGGGCCGCGACGCCTTCCTCGAGGACCGCGAGCCGGATTTCTCCGAGTTCCCGTGGCACTACTGATGGGTGGGCGCTGATGGCGAACGCGAACGTCTCGGCGACGAAAGCGTGGCTGATGGCCGCCCGCCCCCAGACGCTGCCGGCGGCGGCCGCGCCCGTCGTCGTCGGGACCGGTCTCGCCGTCCACGAGGGGTTTTTCGCGCCGCTGCCGGCGTTCGCGGCCCTCGTCGGCGCGGCGCTCATCCAGATCGGGACCAACTTCGCCAACGACTACTACGACGCCGTCAAGGGTGCCGACACCGAGGACCGCGAGGGGTTCACCCGCGTCACGCAGTCGGGTCTCATCCCGCCGGCGTCGGTCAAGCGGGCGATGTATCTGACCTTCCTCGCTGCCGTCCTCGTCGGCGTCTATCTCGTCTACGTCGGCGGCGTCCCCATCCTCGTCGTCGGCCTCCTCTCGGTCGCCTCCGGCGTCGCCTACACCGGCGGTCCCTACCCCTCGGCTACCACGGCCTCGGCGACCTGTTCGTCTTCGTCTTCTTCGGCCTCGTCGCCGTCACGGGCACCTACTACGTGCAGGCGGTGACCTATCTCGCCGACCCGCTTTCCGTCTCTGTCCGACCCGAGGCGCTCCCGCTCGTCGCCGTCGTCGCCAGCCTCCCCGTCGCCGCGCTCTCGACGGACATCCTCGTCGTCAACAACATCCGCGACAGGGAGACCGACGCCGCGACGGGCAAGCGGACGCTCGCCGTCCGCCTGGGCTACTTCTGGAGTCGCGTCGAGTATCTCGCCTTGCTCGCGCTGGCGTATCTCGTTCCGCCGGCGCTCTGGGTCGGCTTCGGCTTCTCGCCGCTAGTCTGTCTCCCCTCCTGACGCTGCCGCTCGCCGTCCGCGTCGCTCGAACCGTCCTCACGGAAACCTCCGGCGAGGCGCTCAATCCCGCGCTCGAACGGACGGGGCAACTGCTCGCCGCCTACGCCCTCCTCTTCGCCGCCGGCTTCGCGCTATGATCCGCGTCCGCCCGTTCGACGTCGCGCTCGCCGACCCGCTCTCGACGGCCCACGGATCGATCGAGTCGCGCCGCGGGTTTTTCGTCGGCGTCGAGCGGGACGACGCGAACCGCGGCGTCGGCGAAGCCGCCCTCCCCGGATGGACCGAATCGTACGACGCGTGCGAGCGAGCGCTCGACGGCGTGACCGACCCGGCCGCCGCCCTCGACGCTCTCGCCGACGCCCCGGCGGCGCGACACGGCGTCGAGCACGCGCTCGTCGACGCCCGGGCGCGGGCGGCCGGCGTCTCGCTCGCTCGCTTCCTCGACGCGTCGCCCGCCGCGTCGGTGCCCGTCAACGCCACCGTCGGCGGCGACGACGTCGGCGAAACCGTCGCCGCGGCGTCGCGAGCGGACGCGAACGGCTTCGACTGCCTCAAGCTCAAAGTCGGCGTCGGCGGCCTCGACGCCGACGTCGACCGCGTCCGTGCGGTCCGCGACGCCGTCGGCGACGAGGTGACCCTCCGCCTCGACGCCAACGGGTCGTGGGACCGCGAGACGGCTGGCCGTGCGGTGGACGCGCTCGCCGATTTCGACGTCGCGTACGTGGAGCAACCCTCCCGGCCGACGACCTGGACGGCCACGCTGATCTCCGGGGACGGGGCGTCGAAATCGCCCTCGACGAGTCGCTCGCGGCGCGCTCGCTGGAGACGGTTCTCGCCCGCGACGCCGCCGACGTCGTGATCTTGAAGCCGATGGTTCTCGGCGGCCCCGTCGAGGCGACCGACGCCGCCGACCGGGCCCGATCGGCGGGCGTCGACCCCGTGGTGACGACGACCGTCGACGCCGCGCCGGCGCGGACTGCCGCCGTCCACGTCGCTGCGACGATCCCCGACGTTCGCCCCTGTGGCCTCGGGACGGGCGCGTTGCTGGACGCGGACGTCGCGCCCGACCCCGCTCCCGTCGTCGACGGCGCGGCGACCGTTCCCGAGGGGCCGGGAACCGCCGGTGACGCCTTCGACTCACTGGTGTGGTAGTCACCACCGACCCCGAATCTTTTTGTCTCCGCGCGGGGCCGGACGTGCATGGCAGACACCGACGACCGCTGGCACGTACTCCTCCCCAGTCACCTCCACCCGGCGGGCCCCGAATCGCTCGCCGACATGGCGACTTTCGCCTCGCTCGACGACTACGGCGACCGGGCAGCGCTGCTCGCCGACGCCGACCGGTTCGACGCCGTCGTCTTCCGGATGCTCGACCCGGACCGCGAGTTCGTCGAAGCGGCGACGAACCTGAAAGTCCTCGCGAAACACGGCGTCGGTCTCGACGGCGTCGACGTCGACGCGGCCACCGAACGGGGGTCGTCGTCTGCAACACCCCGGGCGCGAACGCCCACGCCGTCGCCGAACACACGCTGGCGCTTCTCTTTGCCGTCCGCCGGCGACTCCGCGAGGCCGACCGGGACGTCCGGAACGGCGAGTTCGAACGCGACCGGTACGTCGCCGGCGAACTCCGCGGGGACACGCTGGGCGTCCTCGGCTGTGGCGACATCGGGAGCGAAGTCGCCGCCCTCGCCGACGCCGTCGGGATGGACGTCATCACGCACGACCCCTACCTGCGGACGTTCCCCGACGCCGTCTCTCCCGTCGAGTCGCGGGCCGAACTGTTCGCGGCGGCCGACGCCGTCTCCCTCCACGTCCCGCTGACCGAGGAGACGCGGGGGCTGGTCGACGCCGACGAACTCGCCTCGCTCGACGGGGAACTGATAAACGTCGCCCGGGGCGGCGTCGTCGACGAGACGGCGCTCTACGACGCCCTCGCGGCGGGCACGGTGACGGGCGCTGGCGTCGACGTCTACGACGAGGAACCGCCCGGGGAGGACTACCCCGCGTTCGACTTCGAGAACGTGATCTGCACGCCGCACATCGGCGCGATGACGACGGACGCGCTCCGCGCGGCGAGCACCCAAGCCTGCGAGAACGTCCGCACCGTCTACGCGGGCGGCGTTCCCGAGTCGGCGGTCAACTCCGAGGCAGTGCGCTGATCGGGGCAACGTTCAGGACCCCGCCCTTCGTGGGCCACCCATGGACCGCACGAATCACCTTCGTCGGACGCTCGAAGCCGGAGAGTCAGCCTACGGGGCACAGGCCGCCACCTTCTCGCCCGCCGTGGTCGAGGTGTACGGGAGCCTCGGCCTCGACTGGGTCTGGGTCGACCTGGAACACGCCGGCCCCTCGCCGTGGGACGGCCAGTGGCTCTCAGATCTCACTCGCGCGGCCGACGTGGCGGACATCGAACTCCTCGTTCGTCTCCCCGGCGGGGATCCGAAACTGATTCGGAAGGCGCTCGACGCCGGCGTCCGGACGCTCCTGATCCCCCGCGTCGAATCGGCCGCGGAAGTCCGCGAGGCCGTCGCCGCGACGCGCTTTCGCTACGACGGCGGCCCGGGCGACCGCGGCGTCGCCCGGGGCCGGGTGACAGAGTGGGGACGGGACACGGACGGCTACGTCGAGGAAGAAGATGCGAACGTCACCCTCGGCGTGATGATCGAGAACGCGGCCGCCGTCGAGAGTCTCGACGACATCCTCGCCGTCCCGGACCTGGGATTCGTCTTCGTCGGCCCCGCGGATCTCTCGGTGTCGCTCGGCCGCCCGCTGGAGAAAGGCCACCCCGACGTGCGCGGCCACGTCGACCGCATCGAACGGGCAGCACTGGACGCGGGCGTCCCCCTCGCCGGCATCGCCAGCTCCGCCGAGGCCGTCCGCGACGCGGAGGATCGCGGCTATCAGTTGCTCCGCATCGGCGGCGACATCTCGTCGGCCCAGCCGGTCCTCGGCGAACGGCTAGACGCGGTGCGGTAGGTCGCCGCGACCCGCATCTATTTGCCGCCGTCCAGTGAGAACATTTACCATGAGTGATCACGACACGATGTCCGGCGTCGCGGATCTCGACGTCGTCGTCGACTGCGACGCCCACCTGACGGAGCACCAGGAAGACGTTCTGCCGTACCTCCCGTCGCCGTTCGCCGAGATGGTCGGAGGTGGGCTGGCGTCGGACGACTACGGCTACATCGGGAATTTCTACCCCTCGGCGGGCTTTCTCACGCCGGTCAACACGGGGAAAATCGAGTCCACGTCCGTCAAATCGCGCGACGCGGTCCGGGAGGGGATGGCGATGCTGGACACGACGCGGACGGTGTTGACGCCGACGCAGAACCTCTATCTGGGCTGCGTCCAGCATCCCGAACTCGCGGCGGCGCTGGCGACGGCCTACAACGAGTGGTTCCTCGATACGATCGCCGCCCCCGACGACGGCCTCTCGGGGGCGTGTCTGGTCGCGCCACAACGACCGGGCGACGCGGCCGAGGAGATCGACGACCGCGCCGACGAGGACGCCGTCTGTGCCGTCTTTCTGCCGAGCGGCGGCGTCGACCCGCCCCTCGGCAAGGAGCGATACCATCCGATCTACGAGGCGGCCGAAGACAACGGCCTCCCCGTGATGATGCACAACGCCGCCGGGACGATGATGCTCTCCTTTTCCCACCAGTTCCAGGGCTTCGACCGCTACCTGTCGAGTCACGTCCCCGCCCACGCGATGCAGCACATGGTCCACCTCTCCAGCATGCTCACGAAGGGCGTCCCCGAACTGTTCGACGTCGACTTCGTCGTTCAGGAGGCCGGCATCGGCTGGATTCCCTATTTCGTGCGCCGGTTCGACCACGAGTACCGCGCCAAACGCGAGGACGCGCCGCTGCTCGAACGGCTCCCGAGCGAGTACGTCCGCGACCAGTTCTACTTCACGAGCCAACCCGTCGAGGGGACCGAGGACCCGCAGTACATCGCGGACACCATCCGCCACTTCGGCGGCGAGGAGTCGCTCCTTTTCTCCTCGGATTACCCCCACCTCGACTTCGATCACTCCTCGGATCTGTTTCGCATCCTCAAAAGCCAGTTCGGCCCCGAGACGGTCCGGAAAGTGTACGGCGAGACGGCGCTGGGGGTGTTCGACTTTTGAGCGACGATCGCGTCCACGTCGCCTCCGTCGAGGACTTCGAGGACGGCTCGCGCGTCGTCGTCGACGTCGAGGGGCGCGAAATCGCCGTCTTCCGCACCGACGACGGCTTCTACGCCCTGTCGAACTACTGCGTCCACCAGGGCGGACCGGCCTGCGAGGGCGCGATCACGGGGACGCTCGACGTCGAAGACGGCGACCTCGTCTACGACCGCGAGGGCGAGATCGTCTCCTGCCCGTGGCACGGCTGGGAGTTCGACGTCACGACCGGCGAACATCTCGCCGACCCCGCCTATCGCCTCCCGACCTACGAGGTGGTACGCGACGACGGCGAGCTGTACGTCCGCTAGAAGAGGCGCGCTTGGCCCCGCCGTAGTAGGAGACGAACGCCGCGCTGAGATACGCGAAGCCGCCGCCGAGGGCCATCAGTCCGAGCGTAACGACGAACGGGTCGTCGGGCGACAGGACGTCGACGCTGTAGAGGGCGTAGCCAGCCACCGTCGAAGCGACGAACCAGAGGAGTACCGCCGTCGCGAGACGGCCGAGCGCCGTTCGCGTGCCCATACGTTCGAACGCGTGGCGGAAATACAAGAATCCCCACGCGAATGGCCCCGACTCAGTCCACCAACCGGCCGACCATCCCGTCGACGTGGGTGATCTCGTCCTCGTTGACGCCGTGGCCCATTCCCTCGTAGATCCGCTCGGTCACGTCGGCGTCCATGCGCTCGAAGACGTCGGCCGTCTCGTGGACGCGTTCGAGGGGGATGTGCGGGTCGACGTCGCTACAGCCCAGGAACACCGGCGTGCCGTCGAACGACCCCTCGTAGTCGCGGGGCGTCCCCTCGGGGCCGATGAGGCCGCCGCTCAGGGCGACGATTCCTCCATATTCCGTCGCGTTCCGGGCGGCGTATTCGGTGGCGAGACACGCCCCCTGCGAGAAGCCGAGTAGCATCACCTGCTCGGTCGGAACGTCGGCGTCGTTCGCCTCGTCGACGGCGTCGCCGACGGCCCGCAGGCCGGAATCGAGTCCGGGCTGATTCGATTCGATCGGCGCGAGAAACGAGTTCGGATACCAGGCGTTGCCGGCGGCCTGTGGCGCGAGATACGCCACGCCCTCGTGGTGGAACTCCTCCGCCATGCCGATAATGCTCCGGGCCGTCGCACCCCGGCCGTGGACGAGGACGACGGCGGCGTCGGCAGCGTCGAGCGACGTCCCCGCCGTCACGAGCGGTTGGTCCTGGTGCGGGCCGGTCACGGTCGGCTCCTCCGCGTCGGGGTCGGTGGAAGTCGGCTAGTTCGAACACGAGCGAAGACACGTCCGGTAGTCACTTGAGTTCCATCATCGCGGACGAAACGGCGACGCTACCAGTCGAGATGGTCGACGACGGAGACCCCGTCCTCGCCGACGCGGACGTCGACGAGACTCCGGACGTCGTACCGCTCGGGGAGCGCGTCCTCGGAGTCAACCCGGCGGATGACCACCGCGAGGTCGACCAGTTCGGCCCCGGTCCCCTCGACGGCGTCGGCGACGGCGGCGAGCGAGCGGCCCGTGCTCAGCAGATCGTCGAGGACGAGGACGCGGTCCCCCGAGGCCACGTCGTTGAGATAGAGGGTCTGTCCGTTCGATTCGAACGCGACTTCGCCCGGGAGGCCGTACTCGCGGTTGCGGACCACGACGAGGGGGATGTCGGTGACGAGCGAGAGGGCGGCGGCGACGTGGATGCCCATCGTCACCGGCGAGACGATCTTGTCGACGGACTCCAGCGCCGTCGTCTGGACGAGCCCGTTGACGACTTCGCGGATGAGCTGCGGTTCGAGCGTCGGGAGGCCGTTGCTGACCGGGTGAACGAGGTAGCGATACCCGTCGTCCCGTTCGACGACCGGGGCCTCGTACACCGACTCCACGAGTCGCTTCATGGCCGCCTCTCGGTGGGTCGCGGATAAATGAGCGTCGGTCCGCAGTCGGCTCGCCGGCTACGACACGTCCAGTTCCCGTGCGCGTTCCCGCGCCCGTCGGCGAATCGCGTCGGCGTCGGCGGCGACGAGTTCCCCGCGGTCGTAACACACCTCGCCGTCGACCATCGTGAACGTCACGTCGTCGCCGTGCGCGGAGAACACCAGATGCGAGAGGACGTCGCGGAGCGGCGTCGCGCGCGTCAGGTCGGTCGACAGACCGACGACGTCGGCTTTCCATCCGGATGCGAGCCGTCCCACGTCGTCGAACCCCGCGGCTTTCGCCCCGTTTATCGTCGCCATCTCGAAGACGCGTCCGGCGGGCGTTACCGTGGGATCGAGGGCGTCGACCTTCTGGAGGAGGCTCGCCTGCCGCATCTCGGTGAAGGGGTCGAGCGTGTTGTTACACGGCGGGCCGTCGTTGCCGACGGCGACGTTGATTCCGCGGTCCAGGTAGTCGACGACGGGCGCGACGCCGGAGGCGAGTTTCATGTTCGAGGAGGGGCAGTAGACGACGTGCGTCCCCGTCTCCGCGAGGACGCGTCGCTCCGACTCGTCGGTCCAGACGCAGTGGGCGAGGATTACGTCCTCGCCGGTGAGCCCCACCTCGTCCAGCCAGTGAACGTTGCGCATCCCCGTCTCTGTTTCGACGGCCGCGATCTCGTCGCGACTCTCGCTCGCGTGGGTGTGGATGCGGACGCCGTCGTATCGGTCGGCGAGGTCGCGGACGCCCCGGAGACACGCCTCGGTGCAGGTGACGGCGAATCGAGGGGTGAGCGCGTACTGAACGCGGCCGTCGGCCGCGCCGTGATAGTTCCGTATCAGGCGTTCGCTGTCGTCGAGGGCGGCCTGCGTCTCCTCGCGGAGGCCGTCGGGCGCGTCGTCGTCCATGAGCACCTTCCCGAGACGGCCGCGAATTCCGAGGTCGATGGCGGCCTCGAACGCCTCGTCGGCGTGGGCGACGGAGAGGTGGTCGACGGCCGTCGTGACGCCGGACTCGAGGAGTTCGAGGTAGCCGAGTTCCGCCGCGACGCGCGTGGCGTCGGCGTCGAGCGACGCCTCCATCGGCAGGACGGCGTCGTAGAGCCAGTCGAAGAGGGCGGTGTCGTCGGCGATGCCGCGGCCGAGCGACTGCACCGAGTGGACGTGGCCGCCGACGAGGCCCGGCATGAGGAGGTCGAACGACCGGCGTTCGTGGTCGGGGTAGGCTTCTCCCAGGTCGCTCTCGTCGCCGACGGCCGCGATGCGGTCGCCCTCGACGACGACCGCACCTTCCTGGATCACGGTCGTCGAATCGACGACGACGGTGCCCGCCAGTAGCATTCCACAGGTACGTCGGGCCCGACGGTTATATATTGGCGGCCCTCTCCACACCGGCGGTGAGAGTCGGCTCTCGTGGCAGATCCTCATTAACAATCTTCATATAGCCGGACGAGTGAGTGAGTATACCATGGCGAAAGCCGACGGTCGGGACGACATCCAGCCGATAAACAGGATGTTTCGAATCGTCGAGACCCTCGTCGAGATGGACGGTGCGCGAGTCTGTGACCTCGCCGACGAACTCGGTATGGCTCAGAGTACGGCCCACCGGTATCTCACGACGCTCTATCGGAACGAGTGCGTCGTCAGAGAGGACGGCGAGTACCACGTCGGCTTGCGCTTTCTCGACATCGGGGGTACGCCCGGACGCGCAAGGATGTGTACGCTACCGTTCAGCCCAAGATCATCTCGCTGGCCGAGGAGACGCAGGAACGGGCGCAGTTTTTCGTCGAGGAACACGGGAAGATAATCTACGTCCACCGCGTCACCGGAGCGAACGGCGTGGACGCCGACTCGCGTCTCGGGCGTCGCCTGCCGATAACTGCGACGGCCGCGGGGAAGGTCATCCTCGCTCATCTGCCCGACGACCGGGTCGCCGAGATCCTCGACGACCACGGGTTCCCCGACCTCACCGAAAACACGATCACCGACCGCGAGGCGTTTCTGGAGCACCTCGAAACCGTCCGCGAACGCGGCTACGGGCTGAACGACGAGGAGTACATCAAGGGCCTCCGCGTCGTCTCGGTGCCGGTCATGGACCCCGGCGGCGACGTCGTCGGAGCCATCTCCGTCTCGGGGCCGACGTACCGCCTCGACGACGGACGGTTCACCGAGACGCTCCCGAAGAAGATCAAGGCGACGGCCAACGAGATCGAGCTGAACTCGCGTACCCGTAGGCCGTCGGAGATAGCTGCAAGTTTCGAGGGTATACCGGAGATACGGACACGTTCGCCCGCGAGGCGCTCGTTATACGTCGGGGATGCGTACGGACGTGTACGCAATGTTGGTCGTATCTACGAGACTGCAGGAAGCGCCGACGGCACCCGGCGAACGAACGCGACGAACGGAGGGGGACCGATGAGCGACACCCGGTCGCCACGGCAAGAGGACGCCCCGAACGACGACGATCACCTCGCCGACGTTCCGGCGGGAAGCGGCTGCACGGAAATCTGGGAACATCTCTCGGAGCGACGCGAAGCCGCGAGTCGCGACGACTGACCATGGCGGAGCGAGCGCTGGTCGTCGCGGGTCACGGATCCCACCGGAATCCGGATTCGTCCGCACCGGCGCACGCCCACGCCGAGGCGATACGCGACCGCGGCGAGTTCGACGAGGTACGCGTCGCGTTCTGGAAGGAGGAACCCGCGTTCGCCGACGTGTTGCACACCGTCGACGCGGACGAGGTGTTCGTCGTGCCGCTGTTCGTCAGCGAGGGATACTTCACCGACCGCGTCGTGCCCCGGGAGCTCGGCCTCCGGGATTCGGACCGGCCCGAGGGCAAGACGGTCCACTACACCCCGCCGGTCGGAACGCACGAGTCGATTCGGGACGTCGTCGTGGGGCGAGTCGACGCCGTGATCCGCGAGGGCGACGCCGAGATCGGCGACGGCGGCGAACTCGGACTGGCCGTCGTCGGCCACGGAACGGAGCGAAATCCGAACAGCGCCCGCGCCATCTACGACCACGCCGACGCCCTCCGCGAACGCGACGCCTTCGACGAAGTCCACGCCCTGTTCATGGACGAACCCCCTACGTCGACGAGGTAACCGACCGCTTCGACGTCGACGACGTTGCCGTGGTGCCGATATTCATCGCTGACGGCTTTCACACCCGCGACGAAATCCCCGAACTGCTCGGCCTGGTCGACGACCCCGGCGACCCGTATCCGGTTCCCGGCACCGTCGACGGCCACCGGCTCTGGTACACCGGCGCGGTCGGGACGTCGCCGTCGATGGCCGACGTCGTCCTCGAACGCGCCCGCGACGCCGGTGCCGACCCGCGCGCGCCGGACGGCGACGCCGCCGACTCGCTCGCCGCGACGGCCCCGGCCCGCGCGTTCCGCCGCTGGCTCGACCCCGTCGAGGGTGAGACGGCCACGCCACCCGCCGACGCGACACGCACGTGGGGCGAACTCGCCGTTACGACGCGCGTGGCCGCCGACGGCGCACGAACGCACGCCGTTCGCCACCACGACGACCGACGCGCGGACCCGACGGCGCTCGATTCGATCGGATTCGCCGACCTCCCCGCGCTCGTCACCTACGACGCGGACGGGCGGTACCGGCCGTTCCGGGGCGCGACGACGCTTCGGGACGGGTGGGTCCTCGACGGCCTCGACGGCTCGGGCGTCGTCCGCGCCGTCGCCACCGTCTACCCCGCCGCCATCGAGCACTGGGCGCGCGAGCGTGAGGGGCGTCTCGACGTGACCCACTTCCGCGAGACAGCGGCCAGACAGACTGGCATCTACGACGTCGTCTCCGAACTCGACGGCGACGACCTGCGCGCGACAGTCGAAGCCTGCTGTGGTGCCTGCGCGAAGCGACGCGCGTGGGAGGAAGACGACGCGAACGACGTCCCGGCCGACGACGAGAGCACCGACGAGATTCCCTGCCGCGCGCCGTGCTCGTTTTCGTCGCGGCGGCGAGGAGATCGTCGCGGACGAACAGCCACACGACCGACCCGACGCCGACCCGTCCGCGGACCCGGGCGACCTCACGAACCCCGCGAACCCCTATCGCGTCCGCTACCGGCGGGCGCTCGGCCACACCCTCGAACAATGAGTACACACACTGGAACCGTCGCACTCGTCGGCGCTGGACCCGGCGACCCCGAACTCCTGACCGTAAAGGCACGCAACCGCTTGGACGACGCCGACGTCGTCCTCCACGATTCGCTCGTCGGCGGCGACGTGGTCGCCTCGCTCCCCGAGACGGCCACCGTCGTCGACGTGGGCAAGCGAGCGAACGGCAAGCGCACGTCACAGGAGGAGATCAACCACCTGATGGTGCGCGAGGCCCACGCCGGCAACGACGTCGTCCGACTCAAGGGCGGCGACCCGCACGTCTTCGGCCGCGGCGGCGAGGAGGCCGAATTCCTCGCGCGACACGACGTCCCGTTCGAAGTCGTGCCGGGTGTCACCAGCGCCATCGGGGCCCCGGCGTCGCCGGCATCCCCGTGACCCACCGCGAACACGCCTCCAGCCTGACCGTCGTCACCGGACACGAGGACCCGACGAAAGACGACAGCGCCCTCGACTGGCCGTCGCTCGCCGGAAACGTTACGGCCGGCGGGACGCTGGTGATCCTCATGGGCGTCGGCCGACTCCCCGACAACGTTACCGCGCTCCGGTCCCACGGCGTCGCCCCCGAGACGCCCGTCGCGCTCGTCGAGAAGGCGACGCTCGCCGACGAATCGACGGTCACCGGCACGCTCGACACCATCGTCGACCGAGTCGACGAAGCGGGTGTCGAACCGCCGGCCGTCACCGTCGTCGGCGACGTGGTGAGCGTCCGCGAGTCGGTGAAGTCCTGCCTCGGCGGCGAGGGGGCTGCCGGCGCGGACGTGGTCAGCTGGCGAACCGCCTTTCGGGCCGCCGAGTCCGAAGCGGAGGTGAACTGAGATGCGCGAAGAGTGGACGCTGAAGCGTCTCCTGACCGACGTGATGGGTTCGGGGCCGAAATCGGCGTCGGACATGACGCGCGAACAGGCCACGCAGGGGTTCGAACGCGTCCTCTCCGGCGAGAGCGACCCGACGACGCTCGGGGCCTTCCTCCTCGCCAACCGCTGGAAGACGAGCGCGCCCGTCGAACTCGCGGCGTTCGTCGACGCGATGCGCGAGCGGTCGGTACGGACGGCGTCGCCCGAGGCGTCGCCCGTCGACTGCGGCGCGAACTACGACGGCAAGAGCGAGACGGCGCTGCTCGGCGTCGCCGCTGGCCTCGTCGCCGCCGCCGCTGGCACGCCCGTCGTCGCCCACAGCGCCGACCGGGTGCCCGCGAAAGGCGGGTGTGCGTACAAACACGTCCTCGACGAACTCGGGGTCCCGACGGACCTCACACCCGAAGCGAGCGCCGCCATGGTCGACGAAGTGGGCTTTGGCTTCTACTACCAGCCACGGTTCAACCCCGACGTCCACGCCCTCCTCGACCGGCGCGACGCGATGGGCGTCCGCACCTCCGTCAACACCGTCGAGACGCTGGCCGACCCCGCGAACGCGGGCGTCCACCTCGGGAGCTTCTACCACCTCTCCTACGCGACTCGCATCATCGACACGGTTCGCGAGAGCGGGCTGCCCGTCTCCCGCGTCGTCATGTTTCAGGGGCTTGAAGGATACGACGACGTCCGGCCCGGATACACCAAGGTGGCCGAGTGGACCGAGGGTGACGACGAGATCAGCGATTTCGAAATCGAGACGGCCGAACTCGGCATGGATCTCGAACGCGACGACCTCGCGGTGGCCGACTTGCCGGCGGACTCCGCGCGCGTCACCGAGGAGGTGCTCGCCGGCGAGCGAACCGACGGCTTCGCCGACGCCGTCGCCCTCAACGCCGCGCTCCGACTGTACGCCCGAACCGACGTGGAGACGGTCGAAGCGGGCGTCGAACGCGCCCGCGACGTGATCGCCGAGGGTAGCGCCGCCGACGCGCTCGCCGACCTCCGGCAGTTCGATCCGGCGTCGGTGAACGATGGCCGATAGCGGCGGATTCGATCCGGCGTCGGTCGGCGAGAGCGACGCGCCGCCTGTCGAGGACCGCCCGTACAAGGTGCTGTTCGAGGCGAATCTCTGTTTCGGCGCGGGCAAATGTGCGTCTGCCTCGGAGAACTGGACGCTCGATTTGCGTTCGGGCGTCGCGCGTCCGCGGACCTACTTCCTGACCGAAGCGGACCTGGAGTCGAATCTCCGCGCCGCCGAGGCCTGTCCGGCGAAGAAAGGCGACGGCGTCATCCACGTCGTCGACCGGCGGACCGGCGAGGAACTCGCGCCGGACCCCCACGGCGACGGCACCGTGAGCGTCGACTGGTAGGGTTACCGTAGTTCGACGCCCCGGGCGTCGAGGACGCGTTTCACTGCGTCCCGCACCGCCTCGGTAGATCCGTCTTCGCGCGCCGCGCGCCACACGTCGTCGTCGCCGACGACGGCGCGTACGGTCTCCCGACGCTCGGCGGCGTCGAGGTGGTCGAGGCGGGCGCGCACGTCGTCGACGACTGTCGCGACGACGCCCGAACCGTCGATCGCGTCCGCGAGAGATCCTTTGAGATAGCGGCTCAGTGCCGGGGCGCGCCCGCCGGTGGCGACGGCGGCGGTGACGGGGCCGTCCTCGACGGTCGCCGGAACGACGAGGTCGCGGCTTTCGACGCCCGCGTCCGCGCGGTTGACGAGGCGTCCTCGCTCGCGGGCGGCGCGGGCGGCGGCGTCGTTGACGGCGTCGTCATCGGTCGCCGCGACGACCAGCGCGGGGTCGGTGCGTGCGACCCACCCGGCCACGTCGTCGGGCGCGGGATCGGCTCGGATCAGTTCGGCGTCGCCGAAATCCGCGGCGGCGAACGACGGGCTGACGACGACGGTGTGTGCCTCGCTGGCGAACCGCCGCGCCTTGCGTGCACCGACGGGGCCGCCGCCGAAAATCAGAATCGTCCGGTCCGTGAAGTCGAAAAAGAGCGGAATCATGCCTATTCGCCGTCGAGTCGGTCGGCCTTCGACCGCAGTTCGTCGGCGAGTTCGCGCGCCTCGTCGGGGGCCAGCGAGAGCACGTCGGCGTGTGCCGGAACGTCCACGTCGGTGTGGTCCACCTCCAGGGCGACTTCGACGCCGTCGTCGTCCGCCCCCACGTCGAGGACGGCGAAGGTGGATTCGTCGCCGTCGTGGCTGCGCACCGTGGCGTCGAGCAGGTCGAACGTGGTGAACGCGTTCACCTTCAGTACCCTGTCTGCCATCAGTCGCTCCCGGCCGGCGTGCCGTCGGCGCGCGTCGGTGCCGGACTCGCGTCCAGGTCGTCGTCTTCCGCGTAGGGGTACCACGTCATCTTCGTGTTGTGCATGAACGGGTCCTCGTAGGACGTCTCTTCGGGTTCGACGAGCTCCGCGAGTTCGTCCTCGTCGCGGCGACGGCAGAAGTCGCGGAACGTCTCGTCGCCCTCGCGTCGCTCCTCGAACGTCGAGAGGAGGTTGGCGATGGCACCGGGCACCTCGTCGGCGGGGACGCGCATGGCGACCCAGTCGGCGAACTCGGGGTTCTCGCCGAGGCCGCCGCCGAGGCCGATGTCGAACGCCTCGACGGGTTCGCCGTCCTTGCGCGTCTTCATCCCTCGCAAGCTCACGTCCGCGATCTGTGGCTGCGCACAGGAGGCCGTACAGCCCGAGAGGTGGATGTGGAAGTCCTGGACGCCGTCCGGGACGTCGACGTTGTCGCGGAGCCAGCGGCCGTACCGGACCTGCCTATTTTTCGTCTCGACGATCGAGAGCGAACAGAACTCCGTGCCGGTACAGGCGATGGAGCCGCGCATGAACGGGTGCGGGTCCGGCGAGTAGTCCTCCAAGAGGGGTTCGTCGAGGAGGGCGTCGAGGTCCTCCTCGGGGACGTCGGTGATGATGGCGTTCTGTCGCTGGGTGAGGCGGATCTCGCCGCTGCCGTACTCGTCGGCGACGTCGGCCAGTTCGATGACGTCGTCGACGCCCATCCGGCCGACGAGGACGTCCAGACCGACGTAGTAGTTGCCGTCGTTCTGCTCGTGGACGCCGACGTGGTCGGCGTGGCCGCCGTGGGTACCGGCGTTGTAGGTGTATTCGCTGCGCAGGTCGTCGCCGGCGGTTTCGAGTTCCCAGTCGACGTACTCCTCCTGCAGGACGCGTCGGACCTTCTCGGGACCCCACTCGTCGACGAGGAACTTGATTCGGGCGTTGAAGCGGTTGTCTCGGTCGCCGTAGTCGCGAAAGAGCGCCGAGATAGCGCCCGCGACGGGGCCGACCCGGTCGGGGCGGACGAACACGTCGACGTTCCGGGCGAAGCGAGGCTCCTTCCGGGCGAGGCCGCCGCCGACGCGGACGTTGAACCCCTCGACCGTCTCGCCGTCGATCTCCTTGGTCGCTGGTTCGAACGCGAGGTCGTTGATGTCGCCCTGGCCACAGCCCTCGCGACAGCCGGTGACGCTGACCTTCCACTTCCGGGGAGGTTCGTGTGCTCCTCGTTGCCCTTGAACGCGTCGTGGAGGTCCAGCGTGACGTCCAGGGCGTCGACGACCTCGTTTTTGTCCTTGCCCGCGACGGGACAGCCGACGATGTTGCGCCAGGAGTCGCCACACGCCTGCATCGTGCTCAGGCCGGCGTCGTCCAGTTTGTCGAAGATGTCGGGGACATCCTCGACTTTGATCCAGTGGAGCTGGATGGACTGGCGGGTGGTGAAGTCGGCCCACGTCTCGCCGAACTCGGGGTTCGACGCCGGCCCCCGGGCGTATTCGTCGGCGATTTCTCCGACGACGCGCATCTGTCCCGGTTCGAGGACGCCGTTCGGCGTCCCGATGCGCATCATGAAGTAACTCTCCTGGCCCTTCCGCTGGTGGTACAGCCCCCACCATTTGAAGCGCTCGAACCACTCGTCGTGTTCGTCGTCGGGGATCGCGTCCCACCCCTCCTCGGCGAATCGTTCGAGGTGGTCGCGGATTTCGACCCCGTAAACCTCCTCTTTCCATCGCTCTACGTCACTCGGCATGCGAACGTCCACGACCTACGCACGTATAGACCCGCGCGTGCTGTCAAGTGTCCCCGGGGCTACGGCATCTGGAGATTGTTTCCTCTTTCTCGGACGTACCAGCGCCGGGGCGGGCGTGGCCGCGCTCGCGCGAACGCTACCCGACCTGCTGGACGGCGTCCGTCGAGACGGGTCTGAACGTCCCCCGTCGACGCGTCCGAACGTCAGCCAGTCGAGGACGCCGTCGGTTCCGCAGTCGATACACTGGCCGGCGACGCGAGCTCGGACGTCGTGGCCGGCGACGCCGACGTCGACGAACGCCTCCACGAGGACGTGTCCGACCGTACACGGACAGAAGTCGTGATCGGTCACGCGGCGTACCTCACCGGCACCGACGGCGCGGGAGTCCGCGACGTGAATCCAGGCCCCGTCGTCGAACTGGCGGATCGAAACGGTCATACCGTCCTCAGGGGACGGGGACGCCTCAACCCGACGGCGTCGGCAACGGGTGCCGCTGTGTCTGACGCCCATCCGGCCTACTCGCCGAAGCGGTCGACCACCCACTCTCTCAGAGCGTCGCGCCGGAGGTAGCCCGCCACGGAGAGGAGAACGAGGACGAGCAGGAGCGCCACGCCGCGATACAGACGCTGATCGGCGAGGTTCGCGCCCGAGAGGACCGCCAGCGCGTACGCCGGTGTCCGCCCGACGAGGACGATCACCAGAAACTGGCGGGGCGTCAGATCGCTGAGGCCACAGACGAAACAGACCACGTCGTCGGGGAGCCCGGGGACGACGACGAGCGCCGTGATCCCGGCGACGCCCAGGCGGGCGACCGTCGCGTCGAAGGAGTCGACGACGTCGGCCGCGAACACCGACTCGGCGTACGGCCGGCCGAGGCGACGCGCCGCCGCGAAGGCGACGTAACTCCCGAGCGTGACGCCGACGATCGTGTAGACGAGGCCGGGACCGGCACCGAACAGATAGCCGGCGGCGACGCCCATCGCCTGCCCGGGGATCGGTGCGACGACCACCTGCACGACGTGGAGGGCGACGAACGCGACGACGCCGACGGAGCCGAACCTCGCGACGGTCGCCCGGATCGCCGCCGGGTCGCGAAGCACGCCGAGATAGGGGTCGAGGAGGAACCAGACGGCCGCGAGGACGGCCAGCGCCGCGACCAGATGCATCAGGAAGCGGCGGCGCTGGGCCGACGACGAGAAGACGCGAGTGCTGTCCACCGGCGGTCGTTCGCCTCCCAGCGGCAAAGGCGTTCGTGTCGCTCGAACGAGGAAGATTTGTACCCCACGGGGTGTATACGGCACACATGGCCGGATTACTGCCCTCCAGCTCCGACACGTCGGCCGTCGACGAGGCCGAACCGCGGGTCATCGGACTCGACAGCGACGGTGCCGACGAACTCCTCTCGGCGCTCTCCTCCGAGACGTCTCGGGAGATTCTCGCCGCCCTCCACGAGGACCCCGACACGCCCTCGGCCGTCGCGGACAGGGTCGACACCTCCCTCCAGAACGCCCAGTACCACCTCGGCAACCTCCACGACGCCGGCCTCATCGACGTCGTCGACACCGTCTACTCCGAGAAAGGCCGCGAGATGAAGGTGTACGCGCCGGCGGACAAACCGCTGGTCGTCTTCGCCGGCAGCGAGTCCGAGAGCGACGGCCTGCAGTCGGCGCTCAAGAGCCTCCTCGGCGGCGTCGCAGTCCTCGGTGTGGTGAGCGCCCTCGTCCAGTTCTACCTCCGAGGCCTCCCGTTCGGAACCGCGGCGGGCGGCGCGGACGTCAGCACGACGGGCGACGCCGGCGGCGGACAGATGGGGACGATGGCCGTCGAGACGGCCGCCTCTACCGGCCCGCAGATCCCGCCCGGACTCCTCGTGTTCCTCGGCGGCTTCGTGGTGTTGGCCGTCCTCACCGGCGTCTGGTACGTCCGCCGGCGGTAGGCCGACGACGCACCAGTCCGCCGGCGGGAGGCCGGGAGCGAACGACTTACCCCACGTGCGGTCCAACCGACGCCCATGTACGGGGTGGTCACGCGCAACGCCGAGGAAGTCGAGTGGTCGGAGTTCGACGCCGGGTTCTACGAGGTGAAAGACGTCACCGGCCGAGCGGCCGAACCGCTGTCGAACGCCGTCAACATGATCTCCTGTTTCGGCGACAACGCCGCCGCCGAGGACGACCCGGAACTCGTGCCCGTGAACGACGAGGGCGACCCCGCGACCCGCGACCAGACCTACTTCGACTGGTCGTACATCTGCCCGACGAACGAACGCTACCGCGAGGGACTGCTAGAGATCATCGACGACTGCGTCGCCGAAAACGAGGCCGTCCGCCTCGACGACGTCGGCTTCCCCGCCCGGAGTTCTGTCACTGCGAGCGCTGTGACCGCCTGTTCGCCGAGAGCGACCACGACGACCGCATGGCCTGGCGCGCGGACGTGATCGAGTCGTTCGTCGCCGACGCGACGGATCGGATCCCCGGACGGGCGTATCTGACGCTCTACCCCGACCCGTATCCGGGCCACCTCTACGAACGGAGCGGCCTCGACGTCGACGCCCTCGCCACCCACGTCGACGAGTTCGTCGTCCCCTCTACGACACCGCCTACGGGACGACCTACTGGCTCGAAACCATCGCCAGCGGGTTCGAGACGCGCTTGGAGGAACGGGAACCCCTTCTCGATCGAACTCTACGCCGTCGATGTCGACGTCGACGACCTGATTCACGCGGCCGAGGTGGCCGAGGCGTACGCGAACGACGTCCTGTTCGGCTACGACGCCAGCAACGCCGCGGCGGCGATCCGCCGCAAGCGGGCGGAAGCGCGCGACGGCGTCACTCACGGGAACGAGTAGAGCGGGCCGTACGAGAACGCCCGGACGGCGGCGACTCCGGCTCCCATCATCAGCGTCGCGACGAGAGCGGGGACGTAGAGCGACCGCCCCGTCGACGCCGACCCGGCCATATCCCGCCGGACGCGCGGATTCGTGATGAGTCTGTCCCGGGGGTCGTCCCCGTCAACTCAAGCGCCAGTTTCACTCACCCGAGGGTTTAACTGTCATTCCGAGTGAATCCCACCGAGTCGTACGCAGTGCGGCTCCGATTACCCATGGAACTCGAAGAATTCACGCGATCCAACGCTCCGGCGGAAGGGAGCGGCGGATTCCAGAAGGAGAACAACAGGCTCCTGGACATCGACGTCGACGGGACAGTGATGACCAAAGCCGGCTCGATGATCGCCTACACGGGCGATATCACTTTCACGGGGAAATCCTCCGCCGAAGGCGGGATCACGGGATTCGTCAAGGACGCCGTGACCAGCGAGGGGACACCGATCATGGAGGCGGAAGGATCCGGTCATCTCTACGTCGCCGACCAGGGCAAGAAAATCCAGGTGCTCGACCTGGACGAGGGCGAGTCCATCTCGGTCAACGGCGACGACGTCCTCGCGTTCGACTCGAACGTCGACTACGAGATCAAGACCATCGGCAGCATCTCGGGCGCTGCCGCCGGCGGGCTGACGAACGTCTACCTCACCGGTCCCGGACAGGTGGCCATCACGACCCACGGGAACCCGCTGGTGTTGACGCCGCCCGTCAAGACCGACCCCAGTGCGACCGTCGCCTGGAGCGCCGACCTCTCGCCGTCCATCGCGAAAAACAAGATGATCGAAATCGGCCAGCAGTCCAACGAGTCGCTCCAGATGGACTTCACCGGCACCGAGGGCTTCGTCGTCATCCAGCCCTACGAGGAGGAGGCGCGACGCAGGGCCAGTAATCACCGCCGGCGTCGACCGTCGCGACGCGGACCGACTCACGGAGCGACCCCGCGACTCGGGGGTCTCTCTGGACGGTTGGGCCTCAGTCGGGCGTTCCGCCCTCGAACGGCGGGTGTCGTTCGCGCGGGACTCGTCGACGACGTATCGCTGGCCCGCCATCGGCTCGAGCAACGCGTTTACGGGCGCGTTACCGTCTCGGAGGACCGGTGCGTCGCCGGGGTCGACGTCGCTGCGATAGGACCGAATCTGGGTCGTGAGGTCGATACCAAGGTCCCGCCGGTCGTTGCGCCGCTGCAGTTCCCGTTCGGTGACGCGCCGTTCGCGTTTCGTCGCGACGAGTTCGACGTTCTGGACGGCCGACCCTCCGACGGTCGGGAAGCCGTACACCTGCGGGTACACCCGATTCATCGTCCGGTACTCGGCGCGGTAGAACCGCGAGGCCGGTCCCGTCGGTGCCGAGATGAGGTTCGCCAGCAACACGCCGTCGTCGTCGAGTCGGCGCTCCGTGAGCCGCATGAACTCGACGGTGGTCAACTGGAAGGGCACCTTGTCTTTCTTGTACGCGTCGAGGACGATGACGTCGTACGTGCGGTCGGTATCGCGGAGGAACTGCCGGGCAGGGGCGGTGTAGACGTTCAGTTGCGGTCCCTCCTCGACGCCGAAATACTCCTTGGCGACGCCGACGACCTCGGGGTCGATCTCCACGACGTCGACGGTGGCGTCGTACTCCTCGACGAACCGCCGCGGGCCGGTGAACCCACCCCCACCGACGAAGAGGACTCGGTCGACGTCGTCCGTCGCGGCGGCCCCCTCGCGTTCGGTCAGCAGCAGGGGGACGTGGAAGTACGAGGTGTAGTCGAACACGTGCCGGGTCGGGTCGTCGGTATCCATCGCGCTGTGTGGCTGGCCGTCGAGATAGAGCGTCCTGACGTCGCCGCGGTCGGCGACGACGAGTTCCTGGTACGGCGTCTGGGTCCGGTAGATCGTCTCGCCGCGCAGCGAGTACCCCACTGCAGGGAGCGAGACGGACCCCACGAGGAGGACGGCGACGAGGACGGTGACTCCGACCGACCGACGGGGGAACTCGGGCGAGAGGAGGATCAGCGACGTCCCGATCAGCAGGACGCCGAAGACGACGGCGACGAGGTCGACCCGGAGCGTCGGGACCAGCAGGAACGTCGTGGCGAACGCGCCGACGATGCTCCCGACGGTGCCGACGGCGTAGACGTGGCCGGACGCCTCGCCGTGGCTCTCCCGGTCGGAGAGTTCGGCCCCGTAAGGGCTGATGTATCCGAGCAGGTACGTGGGCGGCCCGAACAGAACCGTCACCGCCGGCAGCGACGCGAACCGCGCCGGCAACGGCACGCCGGCGAGCGCGGACAGCAACTGGTCGCCGGCGAGGACGAGGACGGCGACGTAGGCCGCGGTCGCCAGCAGGATGCCGACGAGGCGACGCTCGCTCGCGCGGGTCGCGGCCCGCTTGCCCCCGAGGTGGTATCCGAGGCTCAGCGCCGCGAGAAACACGCCGATGACGCTCCCCCAGGTGTAGATGCTGCTCCCGAACTGGGGCGCGACCATCCGTCCCGCGAGGATCTCCAACCCCATACTGACGACGCCGGAGACGAAGACGGCGAGTTCCGGTCCGGTCAGTCGCCCGCGGAGGCGTGACTCTCGGGGCGGCATTCGCCTCCCCTACGGACGGCACGACCTAAAGGATACGGGCGACGGGAGCGCGTTCCGCGTGAGGGCGACAAAACTAAATGCGCCTTGGTGAACATACAGAGTATGAGAGTGAACAACCGGCACGGAATCCGGCCCGACGACGGCCGGGAGATGGCATGACCGACGACCTGCCGCCGGTCTACGGCGGACGCATCCTCCACGTCCACCTCGACTCGGGGACGACGGAGGTCGAACGGATCGACCCCGAGGACGCCCGCCGATTCCTCGGTGGCAACGGCTTCGCCGCCAAGGTCGTACACGATCACGTCCCGCCGGAGAGCGACCCGTTCGATTCCGAGAACGTCGTCGCGTTCGCGGTCGGGCCGATGAACGCGACGCCGTTCCAGAGCACGAGTCGCGGCGTCGTCGGCTGTATCAGCCCGATGACGAACGGCTTCTTCGACAGCACCTTCGGCGGGACGTTCCCGCGCGCACAGAAGACGACCGGCTTCGACGTCGTCGCCATCCACGGCGTGGCCGACGAACTCTCGTACGTCCACGTCAGCGAGGACGGCGCGGAGGTGAAGCCGGCGACGGACCTCGCGGGGTACGACACCTACGAGACGTGTTCGGAGATCCGCGACCGCGAGGGCGAAGGCTACGACACGCACGTCGCCGCCGTCGGCCCCGCTGGTGAGAATCAGGTCCGGTACGCCTGCCTCCTCCACGAGTCGGAGATTCGCGAAGGCGTCGCCGGACGCGGCGGGAGCGGTGCCGTCCTCGGCTCGAAGAACGTCAAGGCCGTCGCCGTCCGCGAGGGGGACTTCGAGCCCGAACTCGCCGAGGAGGGCGACCTGCGCGAACTCGCCATCGGCCGCATGGGGACGCTGATGGAGGAGACGCAGATGCTCCAGGAGTACGGGACGTCCGGGCTCGTCAACCCCATCAACGAGATGGGGAAACTCGGCCAGCACAACTACCGGTCCGAACAGACCGACGACGAGAAGGCCGAGGCCATCAGCGGCGAACGCCTCAAAGCGGAGTACGTCACCGAGGACACCACCTGTGCGAACTGCGCGGTCAAGTGTGGCAAACACGTCACCGTCCAGCCGGAGGGGGTGACCGACGCCAAGATTCCCGAGTTCGAGAGCCTCTTCGCCACCGCGACGATGACGGACGTCTTCGACGTCGAACGCGTGATGAAGGCAAACGACCTCTGTGACCGCCTCGGGATGGACACAATCAGCTGGGGCGTGACGGTGGCGTTCGCCCGGGAGTGCGACGAGGCCGGTCTGCTCTCGAACGTGGACTCGCCCCACCTCGATTTCGGCGACGCCGACGGCCTGGTCGAACTCGCTCGACAGACGGCCAACCGCGAGGGGTTCGGCGACCGGTTGGCGGAGGGGTCGTTCCGCCTGGCCGACTCGCTCGACGACGACGCCGAGAAGTACCTCCACGGGACGAAGGGCCTGGAGTTCGCCGCCCACTCGCCGCGCGGGCTGAAAGGCATGAGCATCGGCTACGCGACGAGCACCCGCGGCGGATCGCACCACGACACCCGCCCGACGCCACAGTACGACGGCGAACACACCGAGACGACAGAAGGCACCCCCGAGTTCGCCGCCCGGAACCAGCATTTCACCGCCCTCGGCGACTCGCTGACGCAGTGTCGGTTCGTCAGCGAGGGCGGCTGGGGCAAGTTCGTCAACGACCGCTACCGCGACGCCATCAACTACGCGACGGGGTGGGACCTCTCGACCGACGAGGTCGAGCGCATCGGGGAGCGCGTCTACAACCTCGAACGCCTCATCAACGTCGAACGCGGCGTCGCCAGCCGTGAGACGGACACGCTCTCGCACCGGGTGATGCACGAGCCCATCCCCGACGGCCCCGCCGAGGGGATGTACTGCCCGCCGGAGGAACTGGAGACGATGCTCTCGGAGTACTACGAGTTCCGGGGCTGGGACGACGACGGCGTCCCGACCCGCGACCGCCTCGACGAACTCGGGATGGCCGAGCCAGCGAACTGATCGCGCTCGCCGCCCGTCACGCGAGCGCCCCCGTCCCGAACAGCGGGGTTTTTAGCGGTCGCCGGACTGGTACTCGTCGTGCGCATCGAGAACAGCTTCATCCCGATCCGCGGCGTCGGCGAGACCACCGAGCGGAACCTCTGGGAGGCGGGGGTCACCCACTGGGACGACTTCGACGGGTCGGTCGTGGGACCCTCGACCGCAGACCGCATTGCGGAGTTCATCGGCGTGGCCCGCGACCACCTCGCGGCCGGCGACACCCGGTTTTTCGCGCAGGTCTTCCCCAGCGGCGAGCAGTGGCGGCTCTACGAGGACTTCGCCGCCGAGACGTGCTTTTTCGACATCGAGACGACCGGCCTCGACGCGTCCTCGAACGACGTGACGACGGTCAGTTTCCACCAGGACGGCGAGACGACGACCCTCGTCCGCGGCCGCGACCTCACCGCCGACGCCCTCCGGCGAGAGTTCGCGGACGCCCGACTGCTCGCCTCCTTCAACGGCAAGCGCTTCGACGTGCCCTTCCTGGAGGAGTCGTTCGGCCTCTCGATCGACACGCCGCATCTCGACATGATGTACCCCTGCCGGCGTCTCGACCTGACCGGGGGCTCAAACGGATCGAGTCGGACCTCGACATCGACCGCGACCGGCCCGACCTCTCCGGTCGGGACGCCGTCCGCCTCTGGCGCGAGTACGAACGCGGCGACGACGACGCCCTCGACACGCTCGTCTCCTACAACCGCGAGGACACGGAGAACCTCCGGACCCTCGCCGACGAAGTCACCGACCGCCTCCACCGCGACGTCTTCCCTCACGTCTGAGTTTTTGGCGAACCTAAAAATTCAAGTGCGCCCGTCCGTTACGGAGAGTGATGACCGACGCGTACACCTTCGACGACGTAGCCGTAGTGATGGGTACCTACAACGAGGAGGCGGCGATAACGACCGTTCTCGACGACATCGACCGGGTGACCGACGGGCGGGCGTCGGTCGTCTGCGTCGACGGCTCCGACGACCGGACGCCCGAACTCGCCCGCGAACGCGGTGCGACGGTGATCGAACAGGAGCCACAGGGGTACGGCGTGGCCGTCCGCGAAGCCGTCCTGACGCCCGACCGGCCCGTCGTCGTCACCACCGACTGCGACGACACCTACCCGATGGAGCAACTGCCCGAGTTCCTCGACGCCATCAACGACGGCTACGACGTCGTCAGCGGCAACCGCCTGGCCGGCGGCGCGGACCCGATGCCCACCCTGAACCGCTTCGGGAACCACGCCTTCGCCGCCCTCGCGAGTCTCCTGATGGGCCGGCGCGTCCGCGACACCACCACCGGGATGCGAGCGTACCGGCGCGAACTCCTCCACGACATCGACTGGACGGAGAACACCGGCCTCTCTGCCGAACTACTCGTTCGGCCGCTGATGCGGGGCTACCGCGTGAAAGAACTCCCCATCGACTATCGCGAACGCGCGGGCGAGACGAAACTCGACCCCCTGCGCGGCGGCGCGGCTATCGGCTGGTCGATTCTCTCGGTCTGTCTCGAAGAACGCTTCCGCCGGGTGACCGGAGTGACCGGCCGGGAGACCGCCGACGTCTGAGATCCGTCCGGCAGTTCGGCGCTCAAACGAGGTCGCCGATGCGACGGGGCTCACCCGAGAGCATCGGGTTCTTCTCGACGATCTGTAACACTTCGTGGTCGGTGACGTCCGGGTAGGACTTCTCCGTCGCTTCCTCGATGAGGCCGCGTTCGAGGCGGAACTCGGTCCCCTCGTAGACGACGTCGACGCCGTGCTCGTCGAAGGAAAGTGCAGTCATATTCGAAAGTTGGCGGTCAGAGAATAAAAGGCTGTACACCGTCGGACGCCCGTCTGACGGGCCGTTTAATAGGCGGGACGTGCACAACACCACCGTGTCACTCGGTTCGGACCCGCTGGATACGCTGAAAATCCCCGACGGCACGACCGCTGAGGAACGTGACCTCGTGACCGACGGCGACGTCATCGTCGGCGGGCAGAGCACCGTCGAGTTCGGCGTCCGCGGACGGAACGTCGTCGCCGGCGAGCGCGCCCGGTTCGGCGGCGACATCGAGGCCGACGGCGACTGCCGACTCGACGTGTGGTGTGACGTCGCCGGTAACGTCCTCGTCGCCGACGACGCCTACCTCGGCGAACGCGTCCACATCGGCGGGCAGTTGATGGTCTCGGGCGACCTCGACATCGGCGACGACGTCGACATCGAACAGGGGTTCGAAGCCAACGGCTGGATCGTCATCCGGAATCCGATGCCGACCCTCGTCTTTTACTTCGTCGTCCTCTCGCAGCTCCTCCGCCTCGGCGAACAGGACGCCGCCGAGGAGATCGCGTCGGCGCTCGCCGGCGACGAGGACGACGACCGCGATCCGCTGGTGATCCCCCGCGGCAGCACCGTCTCCGACGACGCCTGGCGCGTCTCGAAACCCGCCGTCGTCGGCGACGACTGCCGACTCCACGGCAACGTCCGCGCCGAGGAGATCGAGATGGGGTCGGACAACAACGTCTTCGGGAGCCTCCGCGCTCGCGGCGACGTCTCCGTCGCCGAGGGGACGCGCATCCACGGCGACGTCACCACCCGCGGCGGCACCGTCACCCTCGACCCGGACGTGCGCGTCCTCGGCGACGTCTCCTGTACCGACCTCCGACTCCACGAGGAGGCGACGGTCGACGGCACCATCCGCGCCCGCGGCGAGATGCAGATCGTCCGTCCGGACGGGAGTCGATCGATCGAATAACCGAAAGTAAGTTCCCCCTCTCGCGCCGACGTATCGTATGCTCTCTCTCGCCCTGGCCGGCAAGCCAAACGCCGGCAAGTCTACGTTCTACAAGGCGGCGACGATGGCCGACGTGGACGTGGCGAACTACCCGTTCACGACCATCGACGCGAACCGCGGCGTCACCCACGCCCGGACGCGGTGCCCGTGTCTCGACCGGGACGAACGCTGCGGCAACGACAACTGTCACGGCGGCAAGCGCTACGTCCCCGTCGAACTGCTGGACGTCGCCGGCCTCGTCCCCGGCGCACACGAGGGACGGGGACTGGGAAACCAGTTCCTCGACGAGCTGACCAACGCCGACGCCATCGTCAACGTCGTCGACGCCTCCGGCGGCACCAACGCCGAGGGCGAACCGGTCGAGGTCGGCACCTACGACCCCGTCGAAGAGGTGGACTTCATCGAGGAGGAGATGGACCAGTGGCTGGCGGGCATCGTGAACCGCAACTGGGAGTCGGTCGAGCGCAAATCTCGCTCGCCCGATTTCGACGTCGACGAGGCGCTGACGGAACTGCTCACGGGATTCGGCGCGACCGAGGCGGACGTCGCCGCCAGCCTCCGCGAACTCGACTACCCCGAAGACCCCTCCAGTGGACCGACGACCACCGGGAGGCGCTCGCGCGGGACGTCCGCCGGCGCACCAAACCCATCGTCCTCGTCGCCAACAAGGCCGACGTCGCCTCCGAGGAGAACGTCCGCCGCCTGGAGGAGACGGGGAAACCCGTGATTCCGGCGACGGCGGACGGCGAACTCGCGCTCCGGAAGGCGGCCCAAGCGGGGGCAGTCGCCTACGATCCTGGCGACGAGGACTTCGACGTCGTCGGCGACGTGAGCGACGCCCAGCGGTCGGGGCTCGAACGCATCCGCGAGGTGATGGCCGACTACGGTGGGACGGGCGTTCAGGGCGCCCTCGATTTCGCCGTCTACGACCTCCTCGACCGGATTACGGCCTACCCCGTCCAGAACGAATCCAAGTGGACCGACGGCCAGGGGAACGTCCTGCCCGACGCCTTCCTCCTGCCCCGCGGGTCGACGCCGCGTGACCTCGCGTACGCCGTCCACACCGATATCGGCGATGGCTATCTCCACGCCGTCGACGCGCGGTCGGACCGGCGCATCTCCGACTCCTACGAACTCGACGAGGGCGACGTCGTGAAAATCGTCTCGACGGCGAAGTAGCCCCGTTGCGGCGTCGCGATTATTTCTCGTACTCCTTGCGGAATCCCCGGAACTCCGTCCGGTGGGCCTCCTCGTCGCCGAGAATCTGCACGGCGAGGTCCTCGGTCACGTGGTCTTCGGCTTCTTCGGCGGCGTCGATGAGCGCCCGATACGTCGAGATGGCGTCCTCCTCCGCCTCGATGACGCCGTCGATGACCGAGAGCACGTCCGTCGAATCCTCGGGGGTTGGAGCGACATCTGGTGAGCCTCGAAGGCGGCCGACCCCGGCGGCCGCTCGTCCAGCTGTTTCAGTCGGTTGCCGAGCAGTTCCGCGTGGTTGAGTTCCTCCTGGATGTCTTGCTGTAGGGACTCTTTTATCTCCTCGGCGCGCACTCCGTCGAGGACGATCGAGTTCGACAGGTAGTTCATCACCGTCTCTATCTCGTCCCCGTACGCCTTCTGGAGAAGGTCCGTCACCTGTTGTGAAGTCATCGTGGCTGAACGTCTCGTGCCAGCCTCAAAATAGCTCCCCCAACGAGACGTCCTCGTCTCGTTACAGCGACGCGAGGACGTCCCGCATCACGTCTAACGCCTCCCGGAGCGATTCCTCGTCGTTGGCGTAGGAGAGGCGGGCGTACCCCTCGCCCGCGTCGCCGAAGGCGTCGCCGGGGACGACGACGACGCCGGCGTCGAGACAGCCCTCCACGAAGCCGTCGGGCACCTCGGGCATGACGTAGAACGCCCCGTTGGGCGTCGGGACGGAGAGCCCCATGTCGGTGAGGCCGTCGAGGACGAGGTCACGCCGGCGTTCGAATGTGTCGCGCATCTCGGCGACGACGTCTTGTGGTCCCGTGAGCGCCGCCTCGCCGGCGTACTGCGAGGGGCGGCGGCACAGGCCTGGGCGTACTGGTGGACGCGGAGCATCCGTTCGATGCGACGGGTCGACGCGGTGACCCAGCCGAGTCGCCACCCCGTCATCGAGTACGTCTTCGAACAGCCGTTGACGACGACGACGTTGTCGCTCTCGGCGAACTCCATCGGGGAGCGGTGTTCCCCCTCGAAGACGAAATGTTCGTACATCTCGTCGGAGAGACAGAGGACGTCGTGTTCGTCCGCGATGCGGGCGAACTCGCGCACGTCCGCGGGCGAGGAGACTGCGCCTGTCGGGTTGCCGGGGCTGTTGACGACGAACGCTGCGGTGTCGTCGGTGATGGCCTCCTCGACGGCCGCGGGGTCGATGGTCAGGTCGTCGCGCACGGGCACCGGAACGGGCGTCCCGCCCGCGAGTTTCGTCAGGGCGTCGTAGGAGACGAAGCCGGGGTCGGGGATGACGACCTCGTCGCCGGGTTCGACGTGGGCTTCGAGGGCGACGTGGAGGGCTTCGCTCCCGCCCGCCGTGGCGACGACGTCACCCGGATCGATGTCGAGGCCGTTGTCGCGTTCGTGTTTCGCCGCGATGGCCTCGCGGAGCGACTGGATTCCCTTGTTCCCGGTGTAGCCGTCGGCCTTGCCCGCCTCGACGGCGTCGACTGCCGCCGTCCGCGCGTGGTCGGGCGTCGGGAAGTCGGGTTGGCCGAGGCCGAGGTTGATGGCGTCTTCGCCGGCCGCCTCGAACACCTCGCGGATGCCGCTGATGGAGATTCGTTCCACTCGGTCTGCGAACTCGGTCATCGTTACTCGCTCGCCTCGCCCTCGTAGACGTCGCGGAGCGTGCTGATGTTGTCTCCGAGTCGCGAGAGCGCCGCGTCGGCGTCGACGTAGCCGTCGTCGTACTCGTCGTAGACGCGTTCCGCCTCGGACAGGAACTCCTCGACGGCGGTCGCGAGGTCGCGTTCGGATTCGGACATGACCGACACTCCGCTCGCAGGGCATTTATTTCCCACCATCCAAAGGCGGGTGATGCTAACGCTCCGGTACGACGACGGCACGATTCGACTCGACGGCGACGTCCCCGACCTACCGACCGTCGAGTTCGACCCCGGAGCGACGCCGTCCGCGCGCCCGCTCACCAGTACGCGGCCGTCCGTCGCGCGCTCGACGACCGCGGCGTCGACTACGAGGATCGCGTCTTCGAGCCGACCGACCTGGACTTCTCGACGACGTACGACCTCCGAGAGTACCAGCGGGCGGCCCTCGACGCCTGGGAGGCCGCCGACCGGCGGGGCGTCGTCGAACTCCCGACCGGGAGCGGAAAGACCGTCGTCGCCATCGCCGCGATGGCCGCCCTGTCGACGCCGACGCTCGTCGTCGTGCCGACAATCGACCTGCTGGACCAGTGGCGACGCGAACTGATCGAGGAGTTCGACGTCCCGGTGGGCCAGCTCGGCGGCGGCGAGCAACGCCTCGAATCCATCACCGTCTCGACGTACGACTCCGCCTATCTCCGCGCGGACGACGTCGGCGACCGGTTCGGCTTCGTTGTCTTCGACGAGGTCCACCACCTCGGCGGCGAGGGCTACCGCGACGCGGCCCGCCTGCTGGCCGCGCCCGCCCGGATGGGGCTGACCGCGACGTTCGAGCGCCCGGACGGCGCACACGAGATAATCGAGCAACTCGTCGGGCCCGTAGTGTACGCCCTCGACGCCGACGATTTGGCGGGCGACCACCTCGCCGACTACGACGTCCGCCGTATCGAGGTGGAACTCACGCCCGCCGAACGCGAGGCCTACGATGAGGCCCAGGGAACGTTCGTCGACTACCTCCGCACGTCGAACCTCTCGCTTCGCAGCGGGAGCGACTACCGGAAACTCGTGATGCGCTCGGGTAACGACCCCCGGGCGCGGGAAGCCCTGCTGGCGAAACAGCGGGCCCGCGAGATCATGATGAACTCCGACGCAAAAGTGGACGTACTGGAGGACGTCCTCGACAACCACCGCGACGACCGGGTCATCGTCTTCACGGCACACACAGACCTCGTCTACCGCCTCTCGGAGCGGTTTTTGATGCCCGCGATCACGAACGAGACGGGCACGCGCGAACGCCGCGAGATCCTCGATCGCTTTCGCGAGGGGGCGTACGGCCGCGTCGTCACCGCGAACGTCTTAGACGAGGGGGTGGACGTCCCCGACGCCAACGTGGGCGTCGTCCTCTCGGGGAGCGGGAGCGAGCGCGAGTTCACACAGCGACTCGGACGGGTTCTCCGCCCGAAAGCCGACGGCGGCCGGGCGACGCTCTACGAACTCGTGAGCGCGGAGACGGCCGAAGAGCGGGTCGCGGACCGCCGACGGTGACCTACCGTAACTCGACGTTCACGGAGCCGTTGCCGGTGAACGCGTCGTACGTGACGTCGAAGGTGACGGCGACTTCTTTCTCGCTGTCGCCCTCGACGCGCACCGACCGCGTCTCGACGTACGACTCCTCGCCGATGGTGGCATTCGCCCGGAGCGTTCGCGTCTGTGCCGTCTCGCCCTCGTTGACGACTGTCGCGAGCAGTTTCAGGGCACCGTCCGCTGCCTCCTCGACGTCGAGATTCGAGACGCGAACTGTGGTCCGGTCGGTCGGCGGCGGAGTGGATTCGCTCGCAGTCGGCGGATTTCGCGGCCCGGTGGCGCTCGGCGTCGAGAGACACCCGCCGGTCAGCGCGAGGCCGACCAGTCGAATCGCGCCCCGTCGGTCCATATCCCTGCGTCCGTCGGCAGGGGTATGAGGCTTGTCCTCTCGAACGTGCGTCGGCCCTCGGTTCGAGAAACCGCTTCCGCGACCCGACACGAAGGCAGCGCCTCGTGGGACAACGTTTCTCGCGGCGTTCTCGTCGCCTGTACGGCGGGTCACTATCGTTCACCGATCGAACTCGACGCCGGTGAACTCGAACCGGGTCCCGCCCCGGGCACCGTCGCCGATCCCGACGCTCCAGCCGTGGGCAGCCGTTATCTGCTCGACGATCGACAAGCCGAATCCGGTCCCCCGGGGTTCGGTGGAGTGGCCGGTCTCGAAGACGGCGTCGCGGTCGCTTTCGGGAATTCCCGGGCCGTCGTCCTCGACGTAGAAGCCAGCGTCGAGATCGCCGACGGAGACCGTCACTCCGTCTCCGACGTGTTCGACCGCGTTCCGAACGAGGTTTTCCAGGAGCTGTCGGAGGTGGTTCGGATCGGCGCGCACGACGCGGTCCGTCGCGATCACGAGCGTCGCGTCACCCGTTTCGACGGACCGCCAGCTGTCCGTGACGGTCGACCGGAGTTCGACGGGTTCGAGGTCGTTCGGAGCACCCGTCCGTGCAAGCGTCAGCAACTCCTCGACGAGAGTCTGCATGCGCTCGTGAGCGCGTTCGATCTCGTCGAAGTGGTCGTCGTTGCCCGTTTCGCGGGCGAGCGACAGTCGGCCCCGGGCGACCTGAAGCGGATTTCGCAGGTCGTGAGAGACGACGTTCGCGAACCGGTCGAGTCGCTCGTTCGTCTCTCTGAGTTCCCGTTCGCGGGCTTTTTGGGCCGAGATGTCGCGCGTGTTCACGACGTACGCCCCCGTTTCGGTCGTGTTCGAGGAGGCGACGGATTCGACCCAGCAGTACGTCTCGTCGGCCCGTTTATGGCGATATTCGACCGTCTCTACGGTCTCACCCTCGCTCGACACTACGCGTTCGAACGCTTCGAGAACCCGGCTGCGGTCGTCCGGATGGACGTAGTCGGCGACCGGTTCCCCGATCAGCGTCGCCTGGTCGTATCCGAAGATCCGCTCGATCGAGGGACTCTCGTATCGGACGGATCCGTCCGCACCGAGTACCGTCAGCAGATTCGCAGAGTGCAACGGAATCATCTCGAGCGAAACGCCGTCCGAGGTCCGCACAGAGGGGCCAGATTCTCCGCTGTCCATACCCCTCTATCAGATAGCCAGCCTATCACTCCTTCGGCGAACGGACCGGCGTCCGTCCCGACGAATTTCGATCCGGTTTCGCGCTCGTCGGGGTCCGACCGCGTTCGGATCGAGCAACGACCGATCACGGATCAGACGGGGAACGTCGTTGCTCGACGGTCCTTGCGGCGGAGGAGGGCGAGTCCATCGAGGTCACGCAGGATGCTGGAACTGCGAGTGGCACGAAACGCGGTAGATCCGCGTTGAATCGATCGACACAACCGCGGGCGACGAGACTGCCGTCGAGCGAGCCGCACTCATCGACGAGATTACCGATGAATTCACGGGGATCGATCAGGTAGCAACGCTCGAGGAACTCCGTGCAGAGAGCCGCCGGCAACGAAGAACCGACCCGGTGACTACTGAGACGGACGACGCAACGGAGCGACTCGTAATGCCTGATACTGAGCCCCTCTATGACGTTCGTGAGCAAACCGGGAATCCCGAGCACGCATCGGTCGACGACGTGGTCGAGTTCGTGGGGGAGCGGGCGCAGAACCCGCGAACCGAGCACGAGGACGCGCATTTTGATACGGCGGTAGCTGCTCTCGTCGACAGGTACGGAACGGAGTCAGTCCGGACAGTCATCCACCGCATCCTCGTCGACGACGAGCCGTTCCGGACCGCCACGAACGGTCTTGAGATGCGCAACGTCGACGGCGTTCGGATCGGGACCGCAGCCAGCTGGTTCCTCGAGGAGCTGAACGCACAGGACGACAGCTGAGACTGGCGGGACGGTCCCGTTTCAAACACTCTGATGTGCAAGCTCTGTGCATACGCCGAAACGATTATCAGTTTATGTGCAGAACTTGCACATAGAACGAGCGCAAGCGACGATCCGCAACGGGTTCATTTTCAATCGCCGGAGTATCTCGTCGACTGGCTGGACGCAATCGCCGAGCTCTTCGACAAGGATCGGACGGATCTGCTTGTCGAGGCGATTCGCGAGTACATCGAAGACACGGCCGACAGCGAGACGTTTCAGGAACTCGTCGCGACGAAGTACTACGACGGCCGGCTCGAGTTCGAGACGGTCAAGCAGCTGGTCGGCGCCGAAACCGCCCAGCGCCTCCGTCTTCTCAAAGCGGATCTCGAGGATGAGCCACTCGATCTCGCTGCCCCCGACGACGTCGACGTCTACGATGGCGACGCGACGGCGGTCGAGACCGCAGCCGACGACGAGCGATGAGCGGCCGGCGACTGCGAACGGTCGTCACCGACACCAGTGGGCTCGTCAGTCTCGCGGTTCCCCGAGCCGACGCGGCCGTCGACACCGACGCCCCGGACCCGTTTCAGTATCTGCTCACGTCGTGTGACGTATTCGTGCCGCCAGAAGTAGTCGCGGAGCTCCGTGATATCACGCAGTATCAGGATATCTACGCCGCGGCTGCGAACAACGTCCTCGCAGCCCGCAGCTACTACACGGTCGAGGCCCCCTACGAACGCGACGACACTCCGGACTCCCGTCCGACGTTCGGTCTCGACGACGGTGAAACCGACGGGATCGTCCTCGCAAACGCGCTCGACGTCGACGGGTTTCTCACCGACGAGTTCGGCGGGACGAACTTCCCGCTGATTCACGCTGTGCTACAGGGCCCGCGGATCGTCCCGACGCCGCGACTCATCGTCGACTACGCTCGGAATGGGCATCTGAGCCACGAGGCGGTTCGGAGGCTGCTCACGACGATTAGCCCCCATCGGAGCTGGGAGAATAGTCCCTACGTTACGCAATTGCTCCAGCGCCTCGACACGTAACCGGCCTCCGAGTGGCGACGCCGAACACCCAGCGCCGGCGACGACTTCCGAAAGCCCTCGTTCGCTCGACGTCCCGCGACCGCACGAGACATCGGCACATTCGCAGGCGACTGTCGAGGAATCGACGCACGACGACGCGCTGGCCACCGGAAAGTCGGTGTTCGACCGCCTGGTCGGCGCGGACCCACACGCCGGCGCCGTCTTCGACTACTACGTCTGTTTTGATGAGGAAAACACGACGGTCGCGGGCAAGGCGCGATGGGGTGAGCTCCCGACCGCGGCTCCTGTCGACTCCGATGACGGCCAGGATCTCCTCGAGCGTGGGCTGGGAGGCGACGAAAGAAGAGTTCCAGCGGAATCTCGACCGTGTGAATGAGGCGCTCGACGAGCTCAGCGACGAGGCGATCATGCGCGACGAGGACCTCGCGCGGCACGCCTTCCACCAGGTCGGTGCGTACGACGGCCCGACGATATTCCTGTACACCGAACACGGAACCGGCATTCGCCACCGTGGACAGCTAGATCGACTCCTCGAAGAGAGTGAAGAGCTCTGGATCGTGCCCGCTGACGTCCACTTGTAAACTACCCTACCCTACTCGCTCACGGCTTCGCCGTTCGCTTTGTTGAGGGCGGAGTTTTCGCGTGAACTCCCGTTCTGTCCGCCGTCGGCGGAAGGCTCGTAATCGCCATTCACGTTCAACGTCCCGCGATTCAAGCGCACGTTTACGGGTGCGCTTCCGTCCGACGACTTTTGCGCCGAGCGGAGGTACTTCAGGCCAATATTCTTCGCCGTCGCAAAGTCGCTACGCGACTTTGCTGCCCGCCGGACGTAGTCCGGCGACCGCGTTGTAGTCTGCATGGGGCGAGTATCCACACTTCAGGCACTCGAATACGGCCTGCCCGTCCGAGGTTGGACGGTTGTTCTCGTGAGTGAACCCGCACTTAGAACACCGCTGGCTCGTGTACGCAGGACTCACCTGTTCGACCGAGATCCCGACTACCGCGGCTTTGTACTCGACGTACTCGAATAGCCGTCGGAACGCCCATGTGTAGAACTTCTTGGCACGGGGCATCCGCTCACGAATTCCCGTCAGGTTTTCGAACGAAATCACGTCACAGCCATAATCGACGGCTTCCGCGACGAGTTCCTTCGAGACGGTATGTGAGAAGTGGTCATAGCGGCCCGTCTCAGTACGTCCGACCGACTGGATGGTTTCGTGAGCGGCTCGCGTTCCACGCTGTTGAAGCGAGCCGCGCCGTTCTCGAACTCGCGGTGCCAGTGGTTCAGCTCAGACCCGTTCCAGAACGTACCCGTTGAGGTGACAGCGACGTTTTCGATGCCGAGGTCAACACCGAGGACTGTGCTGTGCCCGGCGTTGCCTTCTTCGGCAGTCTCGAACTCCACATCCGCCTTTGTTCGGACGTGAAGATAGAACTCGTCGTCTCGGTAGTGGAGTTCCGCACCAGTCACCTCGTAGTCGTCGTTGAACAGGTACTCTGAGTGGGGCGTCTCGCGAATCTCGTCGGGGAGAACGTATTCGGTGGTGATCCGTCCCTCGACTGTCGAAAGTGTGGCGTGGTCGTCGTTGAACGTCGCACACCGCTTGTCGTAGACGAGCGTCGGCGCGGTGAAGTTCGGCTTCCCCGCGTCGCCACCTTGCTTCCAACGAGTAACGACGCTCTGTACGGCATCGGCAGCCTTGTTGCGGGCGTTCTGGACGAGGTTCGCTTGCAGTCGTGTCTCGGCCCGCACGTGGTCGTAGGTTTCGCGTTGGAGTTCGGCTTTACTCGTAGTCTTATACTCGCCTTGCCAAGCGTGGTCCACGACGTAGTTGGCAGCCCACAGAAACTCAGAGATGGTCTCGTGGAGGAGGTCGGCGTCGCTGTCGGCCACGTCCAGTTTGACGGGGACAGTACGGCGTACCTCCATCCGTATTTCAGATGTGCACCTGTGTTTTTATATTAAGCCGACTCAGTAGGGAGAGCGCGTGCCGGAGAGCAGTCGGAAGTTCTGGTTGCTGTTGAACGCGAATCGGTGGCTGGTCGCCGCTGGAATCGCGGGCGGCGTGTTCCTCGCGCTCGCCATCATCGGGCACCTCCACCCGACCGGGACGCCGGCGCTGTTCAGCCAGGCGGACCCTATCGAGACGCTGTTCCAGGGGCTGCTCACGTCCATCATCACGGGCGTCACGCTCGTGCTCACGCTCAGCCAACTCGTCCTCTCCCAGGAACAGGGGCCGGTCGGGGACCAGCGCGAACGCATGGAGGGCGCGATGGCGTTCCGGAAGGACGTCGAGGATGTCATCGAGGAGCCTGTGAGTCCCGCCCAACCCTCGGCGTTCCTCCGGTCGCTCGTGAAACTCACGAAGCGCCACACGGACGCCCTCCAGGACGCCATCGCAGACATCGACGACGACAACCTGAACGACCAGGTGGCCGCGTTCACAGAGAACGTGAAGCGGAACGCGGACGCCGTCCAGAGCAATCTCGAAGGCTCCCAGTTCGGCGAGTTTGACGTGGTGTTTTCCGCGCTGAACTACAACTACTCGTGGAAGTTGTACGCGGCGCGCCGCATTCGCGCAGAGAACAAGGACGTGCTCACCGAGGAAGCGCACCACGCGTTCGACGAACTCATCAACGCGCTCGAACTGTTCGGACCGGCGCGCGAGCATTTCAAGACGCTGTATTTCCAGTGGGCGCTTATCGACCTCTCCCGGACGATGCTGTACGCGTCCATCCCCGCGCTCCTCACGGCGGTCGCGGGCGTCGTCTACCTCGAACCGGCGCTGTTCCCGGAGACCGTGTTCGGCGTGCGCACGCTCGTCGTGGTGGTGAGCGCGGGCGTCGCCGTCTCCCTGCTACCGTTCGCGTTCCTATTATCCTACATCCTCCGCATCGTCACCGTGACGAAGCGCACGCTCTCCATCGGGCCGTTCATCCTCCGAGAGACCGACCGATCCCGCGATCTCGACTGGGGCGAACCCGAAGCGAAGAGCGGAGAGAGCGAGGGGTCGGCGACGAGGGTGGGTAACGCGGACGTCGGCCGTTCACTCGGCCCATCGGGCGTTCTCGTAGCCGAGATAGAGTCCATCACGTCCTCGAACTCGAACCCGGGGGGATCGTCCAGTACGGCGATCCGGATATCAGGGTATCATAGAATGAGTTACCCACTGACTCGTTAGAAGCCCCGATTACGACGCGTGTAGAAAACTGTGAGGCCGAGTACACAGAGGCCGATCCCCCACCAAAGGTCATCCCCGGGCAGTAGTGTAAGGATAATTGTCACGAAACCTGATGACAGAAGCGACCATCCAAGCGTTGTCTGGGATGACATAGCGGTCATAGCAGGGGAGAGCGGTTAAATCACCTGGAGGAGACATAAGTACATCTACTGAGTGGTATTTCATTTAGCCTCATGGAGAATATAATATCCTGTGAACGGTTCTATGACAGGCTCCGTAGTGCTAACTGTGACTACCGAGAAATCCGGTCGACCGCGCTCCCCTGTCACTCTCCGACTTGGCCTCGTCGTTGTATAAGTCGTCAGCGAGGCGTACCCCGCCCGGGTATCGGCCGTGATGACGATCATATTCGGCGCTGGGTACGCTGACGCCGGGTCCCCGTCATCGAGGCCAGTCGATCTCACGTGCTCTCAGTACTGTCGCAACCGTTGAATGATGAGTCAGGATAATTCGATTCAGAATGATAGATTAATGATAGTTATTTTGCGGCGTGCGAGATATAGAGGCTTAATTCAGCACGGGCATCATGGGCGATGCCTCAGAACCAAATGTTCAGGCACCCATCTTCGCTGGGTTCATCATCCCTTCCTTGACGCCGAAGTGGATGAGCAGGAGATTGACGGGAAACGCTGCAAGAAGCCCCATCGTGAGTGAGAACACCAGTGCCGTCCAGAACAGTATCTCGCCCATCCCAGCTTCGCCGGCGAGCCAGACATCCGTTCCTATGGCGACAATCTCCATGACGGTGATGCTGGCGGTCTCCGAATAGAAGGCGTCTGTGAGCGCCTCATCGAGCCCGACACCTTCCTGCATCAGCGGCCCAACCGTCAACAGATAACCGCCCAAGTACGCCAATATGAAGGAGAGAAGGATCGTGCCGGTTGTTTTGAACGAAAGCAGACCGACTGCAATAGAGACGCCGAGGACCTCTCCGGTCCCGCATCCTGAATAACAGTGGCTGACCGAGCGAAAGCCCCTCCGCCAGAGGGAGTCGTGGTCAATCTGCGTCCGTCCCGACCACCAGTAGCCGGCAAGTCCGATCGGCCCGGAGTACAGTACGGTGAACCCCCAGACGAACTTCATCAAACTCGCAAGTTCCGAATTGTTTTTCCAGAGATCGCATATGAGCACGGAGAGTGAGAGCGCGACGGCTACACCCCACATTGTGAGGTACATTGGGTTTGTGAGGAGACTCTGTAACGTCTGCTGAATTCCCATTACCAATTGAAGCGGCGGTAGCCTTTACGGCGTTTTGGTTGATTTCGTGATCTGGGACCGGATATCACTCGTTTCGGGTCACATCATTCAGTGCTGCATACGCGCGCGATATGCAGCACGGGCATCCAAACTTGACAGATGTGAGTACTCCCGACAGCCCTCATGCTAGGCTGGTCATCATCGACTAGTTCCCAAAACCCGGCGAGAAAGAGGGACCACGACGGAAGAACCTCTCAACGATAGACGTCGGAGAGCAAACAGGAGGACTCGGCGTTCAGGCGTCAGTACCGTCCGAAATAGTATCCGTCGGGATTCACTCATTCCCACAGAGATGGCTCCTGACAGCTACGATACGACTCGTGACTACCAGACGATCCTCCGTTTCCAGATCGAGGAGGGGTTGAAGGAGCTTGAGCGCCCGGCTCAGGGCCAGTTCCTGTCGTCGCTTTCGTGTGGGCTCACGCTCGGCATCGGCGTCTTCAGCCTGCTCATGGTCACGACAGTACTCGGGCCCTTGTTCGGCGATGGAGCGGTGTATCTCCTCCGATCGGGGGCGTACACGTTTGGGTTCGTCCTCGCGATCATGAGCCAGACGGAACTGTTCACAGAACACACCACTCTCGCCGTGTTCCCCGTTCTTTCCGGGGATGCCACGTCACGCAGTCTCGGTCGGCTGTGGACTCTCGTGTTTGTCGGGAATATCGTCGGCGGGATGCTGTTTGCCGGATTCATCTCCGTAAGTGGTCCCGCCCTCGACCTGATCGAACCGGAGATCTTCATCGATGTCGCCAGCACGTTCATCGAACTCTCTCCGCTCGCCGTCGTCACCGGCGGGATCATGGCCGGTTGGTTGATGGCACTGCTGTCCTGGATTCACACCTCCGTGGGCGACAGTATCAGCCGCATCGTCATCATCATCGTCTGTACGTTCCCGATCGGATTCGGGCACCTCCCACACTGTGTCGCTGGCAACATCGAAGTCATCGCCGGGATGCTCGCTGGCGCCGATATCTCCCTCCTCCAGTGGGCGCAGTTTCTCACACTCACCACGGTCGGGAACATCGTCGGTGGCGTCGTGTTCGTTGCCCTGCTAAACTACAGCCACGTCGTCTGGGGGACCGAAGGGAAGACCGTCGCCGAGTCCATCGAGGCGACCGAAGAGTAGGGAAACGACCTCACGGGAGCCGTCGGTCGTAGACGCGAGGGGTCGGCGGTGTGAATAGGCCTGGGAGGAGCCGCTACGAGAGCATTCGTAGGACGAGACGGTGGGAGGCATCACTCGCTGTCGGTTCGCTCCTCGGGTGGGACGAACGGGCCGACTGAGACAGTGTGGCGAGCGATGGTTGCCGCACGGAACATGTACGCGATGCACACCGCAAGCGGCGTGACGACGATCCCGAGACCGAGGCTGAACGCTAGCGGGAGATACGGTTCCGGAACGGTGACGGAGTCAGGCCGGTAAATGAGGGCCATTACGACGCTGGCGGCGAGGGCTACGAGGCCACTGTACGCGACCACACGGGAGAGTCGAGCGAAGTCCTGCTGGAAGCGAGAGTGTCTTGAAGAACTGCCGTGTGACGGCGATCGCCTCCAAGAGGTCGTCGATCGCATCGAGTTCCGACTCGGCGGCCGGAGAGAACTGGTTGTACTCGTTCTGGAGATGTTCTGTCGCGGTCATGTTCCGTGCGTATTCGGTACCCAGGATGACCTCCAGAACGTTTACGATGGCTGTCTGACTCTCTATCTTCTCCGAGATGCTCTCACCGTAGGTGGCGATTCCCTCCGCGTAGTCTTGGGCCTCGTCAACCACAGTCCACGTATCCAACCGAACTACGATCTGGATTGCGGTATCGAGTGTGACTCAATCACTCTGGCCGACATCGAGATCGAGAATCCGGTCAGGTGAATCTGGGACCAACCAGGCCGGGACGACTCGCGTGAGGACAACCATCCCCGTCAGTTCGACAAGCGTCTGGGTGACGACGACCGCCGGTGCGAGCGCGTAGCCCGATGGAAGCGCGAGTGCCAGCGGGAGGATGACTAGCGAATTCCTCGTGACGGAGGTGAACACCAGCGCCCGGCTCTCGCCAGCCTCCATCCCGAGCACTCCCGCCACCAACCGACCGAGCAACGGCATAACGACGAGAAACGCCACGTACACAGGGACGACCGACGCGATCTGTCCGATCGAGTCCTGCACGCGCGGCAGCTGTGAGGCGATGACGACGAATAACGTCGCACCCATCATCGGCACCGGCAACCACCCCATCGTATCTTGCCACTGTGCGCCCCGGTTGGAGCGCTCCGCCCAGTATTCGGTCGCCCACGCGAGCGTCAGCGGCAGCGCGATGATGACGACGAACGCTTCGATGAACGGCCCGGCCTCGATGAACTCAGCTACCTGCTGACCCATGAACAGCCAGAGGTACAGCGGGAGCAACAGCAGCTGGATGAGCATCAGTGCCGGCGTCGCGGCCGTAATCTGCTCGGCGTCACCACCTGCAAGCTCCGTGAACGTGATGACGTAGTCGATACACGGCGTCAACAACACCATAAACGCCCCCACGAGAATCACCGGTTCCTGCGGGAGGAATCGTGTGAGCCCGAACACGACGACCGGGACGACCACGAAATTCATCCCGAGCGCGGCTGCCATAAACCGGCCGTTCCGGAACGCCCGCCGAATCCGAACGAACGGGATCTCGAGGAACGTCACGTACAACAACACCGCTAACACGGGGTTAATGAGCGGTTCCAGGACCGAGCTCGCGCTCGGGAGGCCGAGGCCGATCCCAATCGCGAGAAGGACCGCAACGGCGTAGAGTCCAACTTGATTGTGTTGAATCCACTGTTTCGAGAGTCGTGTCATACTGTAAGTGTGAGCGGGCGACTGTGTTCGTCGGTTGTGGTCGGATACATTAGTGATGTACGTCCGTCTATTCGGGGAGCGGACAGCCGGCGATTTCACCGCCACGCATTCCGTCGGCTAACCAGTAGAGCGAGAGCAGCAATACGAACACTGCAAGAACACTGAATTCGAGACCATCGAGCGGAAGCGCGAGGAGGAGGCCGGACACACCAGCGACTGAGAGAAGTCCGGCAAGGACGGCCGACCCGCACGCAGCACACCCAGCCCCGAGCGTTCCGAGAACGATCCCTCCGAGGCTGCCGGATCCTTGACCGACCGATAATCTGTGTTCGCGAACGTGGTAGGTCGCGACGGCCATATCGATGCCGATGAGGACCGCTGTCAGGGCGAGGACGGTTCCCCGAAGTGTCGTATATGCAGTCCCGATGAACGGATACAGCTCGACGGTGACCGTCGCCCGACTCCCCCACGGCAGACTGCTGCCGAGGACGATCTGTCGGAGGATGGCTACATTACGTGAGAACACGAATACAGAGAGCCCGAGAACAGCGTATCCGACGGCGAGGACGGCGTACTGCGGTAGAGAGAGGACAAGTCGGACCGTGCGGCCAACAAGTCGCCACTCGTCAACGGTGGTCAGTAACCGAGGACGGAGGTCAACAGTCATCCGAAATCACATCCCTAGTGAGTTCGCGAACACGTCGTACGATTGCGGACCGACGATTTCGGTCGCGAATGAACCCCCGCTGAATAGGAAAAACGTCGGCGTTCCCCGCACGCCCGCATCTCGCGACGCTTGCAAATCCACGTCCACTGCATCCCGTGACGTTTCACTCTGGACATCACTGACGACAGCGTCCGCGTCAACGTCGGTCTGGTCGGCCAAGTACTGGCTGGTCACTTCCTGAACGGTTTCTATCCCGATGTTCGCCTGCTCTCTGTAGTAGAACGCTTTGAGTCCCCAGAACGCCTCGGCACTGCGGTTATAGGTCGCCTCTAGAGCCAGAACAGCAGGGTCACCCCACGGGTAGACGACGGGAATCCCGCGGAAGACGAACGAGACTCGCCCGGGGTCGATGAGTTCGGATTTTAACTGGGGAACGTGGAGCGCTCGAACCGGGCACAGGCCGGGCACGACGGATCTTCGAACGCGACGATCGTTCCCTCAGCCGCCGACGGCGAGGGGCCAAGCGTTGGCTGCGTCCCGAGACTCGTCGCCGCGGCGTGCTCAGTCATCGATTTCCCGCCACCGGAGCCACCGAGGAGCGCCGCTCCGGCGACGCCACCAAGACCGAGCACTCCTCCGAGCAACACCTGCCGTCTGCTGAGACCGATATTCGCGACCGCACCGACGGGGCCCTGATGGGCCAGTCGCTCACGAAACGTCAGCCCGCCGACTTCGGACGTTGCCCGTGCTCGAGCTTCGTTCGACAGGCTGTCCTCGTGGACTGTGAGCCAGTGCGTGTACAACGCGTTCCGGTCTTCGAACTCGGTGCCGCAGTAGTGACAGGCACCGTGGGCATCCCAGCAGTGGTCGTCGAGGCCGGATTCGGACGTGAAGCCGGCACCGCAGATCGGACAGGTGTGATCCGTCATACGAGTCCAGTCACCTCTTGGGTGTCGAGGCCGATGAGTACGACCGCAGCTGCGAGGACTCCGAGATTCTGCCAGGTGGGCCCGGCAGTAATCGCGGCGACGACCATAATCGGGATAATGAGGAGGCCCGCGAGCCACGAAAGCTGATCGAGAAGTAACAGCCCGGCGGCGGCGAGCTCGAGACTACCGACAACTGGGACCAGCACAGCCGGTGCCGGCAGCCCCAGCGATTCGAAGAACCGAACCGACGTCCCGTAGGTGATGAACTTACTCGCTCCCGGCACGAGCAACAGTGCTGCGATGCCGATGCGGAGAACCGGGCGGAGATTACGTCGGATATCGATATCGCCGTCCTCTGACTCGTGTGCCATCGATCAGTTCCGAGGGTGCTCCTTCTCGTCGAGCCCCTCGCGGATCTCCGAGAGCGTCCCGTTCTGCGCGTGTTTGTCGATCCACTCCTGATGCGTGTCATCCCGGCGAGCTTTCTCCTCGATGTGCTCCGCCACCTTGGCAGTCGCAAACTGCGCTTTCGCGTTGTCCGAGGAATTACGGACCGGACAGTCCTCTCCGACGGCGTCAGTCATGCGTAGTGTTCCTCCAGATAGGCGACGATGTCGTCGGATTCATACATCGTCACGCCGCGCTGGTGATCGACGAGGAAGGGAATCTGGTCTTCCCCGCCGAGCGTGCGGAGCTGGTCGTGGGTCTGTTCGTTGCGCGTTTCGCCGGCGGCAGAGCGGGGGTTGTGGGCGACGTACGAGACGCCGAGATCGGTCAGCGTCTTGCGGACTTTCGCGGAGTGTTGACACCCCTCTGCCTGATAGAGTTCTAACATGGACAGCGTGAGTCAACGGCTGGGCCATTCAGACGTGCGCGTGAGCGCGATCGTGAATAGCCTCGGTGATTGCTTCGAGATCGATCTTGCCATCGTGGTCGTCTTTGTCCCAGACGAGGTCATCGTCCGCGTGGATTTTGAACACGCCGCCGTGACCGGGCTGGAGGCGGACGCCGTCGAGATCTTGCCCGAACTCTTCGAGCAACGTTTCCTGGGTCTCCACGGCGTATTCGAGGAGGCCACACGGCACGCAGTATTCGATGTTGACTTCCGTCATTGCAAATCACCCGAGGAGCGCCTGGAGTATAACTATCATGTACCTGTTACGAAATGAGGTTTCGTCGGCGAAACTATGATTTCGTTTGTATACGACGTATCTTTGAGGAACTACTATCCGGGCGGACGTACAACACAGCGCTATGAGCGACTCAGGGGACGTTCCGGAAGACGAATGTCTGGCGGTGTGGTGTGCGGGCGACGACTGGTGTGCGGTCACGTGCGCGATGGACGTGATCGACAAGAAGTGGCACCCAGTCATTATTCACCGGCTGCTGCGACACGACGCGCTCCGGTTCAACGCACTCAGCAACGAAGTCGGAGAGATTACGAACAAGATGCTTTCGCAGAGCCTCGACGACCTCGAAGAGAAGGAACTGGTCGACCGCGAAATCGTGAATGAGAAGCCCGTCGCCGTCGAATACTCGCTGACCGAGCGGGGAGAGTCGCTGCAACCAGTCATCGACTCGCTCGAGGAGTGGGGGAAAACGTATCTCCGGCCTGCCGAGAGTAAAGACGAATCCGCCTGCTAGGGCGGCCTCATATGTTGGAATTACTAATTGACTGGAATCCTGAACAGTACCACAAGAATGACAGCAACGAATACGACGGAACCGTTCGTCGTCATCGGTGGCGACGCAGCCGGATTGAGTGCCGCGAGCAAACTAAAACGCGAAGCACCGCACAGAGACGCCATCGTCTTTGAGAAGGGGAGCTGGGTCTCGTATGCACATTGTGGCACCCCCTACTTCGTCAAGGGTGACGTAGAGACGTTGACGGACCTCCTCTCGCTGTCTCCGAGCGACATCCGTGACCGCGGAATCGACCTTCGCCGGAACCACGAAGTGATCGCAGTCTCCCCGATGGAACAGACAGTAACAGTCAGAGGACCGGATGGCGAGAAAATCCATCAATCGTACGGCGACCTCCTCGTCGCCACTGGCGCCCGAGCGCTCTCGGAACCGATTTCCGGGTCGCAGCTCGATGGTGTGTTCACGTTACACGGACTGGATTCGGCAGCGAACGTCCGTGCGTTTCTCTCCGATCCCGCGGAGTTCACCGTCGAATCGTTAGGTGGCGACGGCTACGTCGACGAAGCTACCGCGACCCGCTACGGCGCGATGACGCCGCCGGAAACCGTCGCTATCGTCGGCGGTGGATACGTCGGGATCGAGATGGCCGAAGCGTTCTCCGCGTGGGAGCTCGACGTCCACCTCTTTCAGCGGTCGGACCACGTCCTCCCACCGTTCGGGACGGCAGTCGCAGAACGCGTCGAACCCCACCTCGACGAACAGGGGGTCACACTCCACCTCGGAACTGAAGTCGCCGAGTTCAGCGGTGAAGACGGTCGGGTCGACTCGCTCGCCTGTTCGAACGGAACCGAACTCGCCGTCGACGCCGCCCTCGTCGGGATCGGCATCCGTCCGAACGTCCAACTCGCCGCTGAGACGGCCGTGACCCTCGGCGATTCGGGAGCGATCGCTATCGACGAGTACGGGCGGACGTCCGTCGACCACGTATACGCGGCTGGCGACTGCGCCGAGATGCCCCACGTCGTGACCGGTGAGAACACGTGGGTCCCCCTCGGTCTGACTGCTAATCGCGCCGGTCGAGCCATCGGACAGACGGTCGCCGGAAACCCCACTCCGGTCGGACGTATCGCGGGCACTGCCGTCGTCAAAGCGTTCGATCTGGAGTGCGGTCGCGTCGGCCTCACGAACCTCGACCGGGCACGCGACGCGGGATTCGATCCCGTTTCGGAAACTATCACTGCCGGCTCGCGCTCGGGATATTATCCCGGCGTCGCTGAAACGACGGTACGGCTCGTCGCTGACCGGAAGAGTGGTCGACTTCTGGGAGGGAGTATAGTCGGGGGAGACCGAGCAGCCATCCGCATCGACACTCTCGCTACAGCACTCGAAGGTGAATTGTCCATCGAGGAGGTCGAACGACTCGATCTCGCGTATGCCCCGCCGTTCAGTCCGGTCTGGGATCCAATTCTCGTCGCTGCGAAGGTACTCAACGGACAGATATCCTCATAGCGCTTGGAGGTTGGCCTGTACGTTGATCAGCTTCTCCACAATGTGTCGGTTCTGGGCATCGCGTTAATTCCGTACCTCGTGCCCGTCAGAATCTATCGTAGACGACTCGGATTCCTAAACAAGAGACGAACTATATCGCCCGAATGAGACGACCTCGGCGAGACACGAACAGTCGAAGAAGCCGTCCTCGAACGTCTCGACGAAGCAGAGGGGAGAAACCGTCGAGTTACGGATATCCCAAGCGGTCTCTGACCGGGTGAGTACGTGTAGGCTAAGTCGTCCTATTGCGGAAGGCGAACCAGGAATGCAGTGGCAGACCGAAGCTAGTTTCATACTTATATTAACCAACAAAGGCCTCATTTCATTGGAACGTTGGTTAATATCGGCTCGCAGTTCAGGAAAGGGACGAGCAGAGTCCAGAGTTGAGTTCTTTGAATAGTATCGATACCGTCGGGGCAAGTTGTCGATAATTCGCAGTTTCTTGCGCCAGCGCGACGGGAAATCACGGATAGCACGCTCACGGCATCTTACGAAGTATTCTCCAAGACATCCTGGTAGTGCCGGATGAGCGTGTGGACATCGAGCATCGATGCGTCAGGCAGTTCGTCTTGCATCGCGTCCCGGAGATCGCGACGAGCAAGGACGATTCGATAGTACTGTTGCGCATCGAATCCCGTATTCAGCGAGTCGACAGTACTGCAGTTGCTGAAGAACGTATCGAACCGCTCGTACTGGAAGTTCACGTATTCCTCAGGATAGACGCCCATGTGAAGTGTTGTGGCAGTTCGGAGAAGAACTGCTCGATCGATCGCGCTTTCTCGACCGAACGCAGCGGTCGTGAGCGGGTAGTCAACGCGTTCGACCGCCGCTCCCGGTCAGAGCTCCGGCGCTCCTCCCGCGTTCGCCGTCGCGGACGCTCCGGGGTCGCCGAGACTGCCCGCGCTTTCCGCGACCTGGAGGTACGCCGAAGCCATGACGCCGTAGACGAAGATGAACACGACGCCGTTGAAGAGAACGGAGACGAGGTCGCCGAGAGCGGGTCGACCGGCCATCTGCAGGACCGCCGGGAGGGCTCCGACGAGAGAACCGACGAGCCCGGTGACGAGGACGATCACCCCCAGTCGAAGGCGGTTCCCACGCGAGAGGCTCCAACTCCGCTTGAGCGCCTCGACGACGCCTCTGTCCTCGACCCCGACCGAGAAAATAACGAATAGAAAGCAGGCGGCGAGGAACAGCCCCGGCAGGAAAAACAGGAAGAACCCGATCGTCACCGCGAGGGAGACGACGACGCCGACGACGAGCATCGTGAGCGTCGCCCGCCCGAGTCGACGGGTGTACAGTTCGGAGGGGAACGACGATAGCTGTCCGATCGGGCGCGCGAACGCCCGTGAAAGGACCACGAAGTAGACGGCGCTGAAGAGCAGCGCCCCGATCAGGAGGACGCCCGCCACGGGTTCCGAGACCGGTAGCGTCAGCCCGATTACGTCGGCCGCCTCGGGCGGGATTCGGGCTGCGAGAACCGTATTGAGCGACGCGACGAGGAGCGCCTGATGAGCGAGCATGAGCGCGAACAGCACGCCGCCGGTTCGGGTCAGGATTCGCCGGCTTCCGTCGGTGATCGCGGTCGTGAGTCGGAGGGTCATCACTCACGACCACCGCTGGATCGGGGATAAATGCACGAGAGGCTTAAATCGGGGCTTCACCTACCGGCTTCCGACGAGGAGACGCCGATCCGGTTTCCACACTCGGCCTGGGAACGCGGATCGCTGGACGTGACACGGCCGCCGACGTTCACTACTCGCCGGCGGTGACGGCACCGACCACGTCGCCGACGTTCATCGCGACGGCGAGGACGACCGCGAGGACGAGCAAGACGAGCGTCGCGATGACGTTGAGTTTGGGTGCGGTCCCGTAGGCGAGCATCGCGTACATCGTCGTGGTGAGGACGTCCATCGTTCCGGAGACGAAGTACGCGCGGACAAACTCCTCGAACGACCGGACCCACGCGAACAGGAACCCCGCTGCGACGGCGGGGGCGACCGCGGGCAGGGTCACGTCGCGGAACGCCTCGACGGGCGACGCGCCGAGGTCGCGGGCGGCCTCCTCCAGGCTCTCGTCGAAGGTGGCGAGGCGGGCGGACACGAGCAGGACGACGAACGGCAGTCCGTAGACTGCGTGGGTGAGAACCGTCGCGGCGAACCCGGGTGCCACGTCGAGGACGCTCCGGAGATAGATGAGGAGACCGATACCGAGGACGACGCCCGGCACGACCATCGGCAGGACCACGCCGACGCGGAACGCGCCCGACAGCGGGAAGTCGTAGCGCACGAGGGCGACGCTCCCCGGGACGCCGACGGCGGTGGCGGTGACGGCGGCCAGCGTGGCGACGCTGAAACTGTTGGCGACGCTCCGGAGGAGTTCCTCGTCACCGAGCGTCGCCCGGTAGTGCGCGAGCGTGACTCCTTCGAAGGGAAACAGCGTGGAGGCGTTCTCCGCGACCGACAGCGCGACGATGAACACGAGCGGCACCCAGAGGAAGACGAGTACGAGCGCGGTCCACCCGGTGAGCGCGCGGGAGAGCAGGCGGCCGCGGCGCAACGACACCGCCATCTACCGCTCACCCCCGGCGGAGACGCCCATGTCGGCGTAGCGCACCGCGACGGCGAACGCGACGGCGACGAAGACGACGACGAACGTCGCGGCGGCGCTGGCGCTGCGATGTTGTAGGAGTCGACGCGGCCGGCGATGAGCTGTCCGACCATCAACACGGTCGAACCGCTGAGGAACTGCGGCGCGACGAACGCGCCGAGCGCCGGGACGAACACGAACAGCGATCCGGCGACGACGTTCGGTAAGGTCAGCGGCCACAGCACGTCGCGGAACACCTCGATGCGGGACGCGCCGAGGTCGCGAGCGGCGTCCACGAGGTCGAAATCCACGGCGTCGATGCCGGCGTACAGCGTCAACAGCATGTACGGGAACTGGGCGTGCGCGAGGCCGACGACGATGGCGGGCACGCCGAAGTCGAACGCGCCAACGGGACCGAAGCCGAGCACCGCCGCGACGTCGTTGAGGACGCCACCGTCGCCGAACAGCAGGTACCACGAGTAGACGCGGACGAGATACATCGTGAAAAACGGCAACAGCACGAGGAACACGACGATTCGCCGGCCGCGTTCGCGACGCGCGAGGGCGTACGCCACGGGGTACGCTGCCACGAGGCAAACGACGGTGGTGGCGGTCGCGACGACGACCGACAGCGACAGCGACTGGACGAACGGCGTCGTCCAGAAGGGCGTCCCGTCGAACAGCGCGGCGTAGTTCGCCGCCGACGGCTGCCAGATGATCTCGTAGGCGCTGTCGACGCGAGCGAACGACACGGCGACCATGAACGACAGCGGCGCGAGCAGCAACGCTGCGAGCAGGCCGCCGCTCGGCGCGAGCAGCGCCGCGAGCCGCACCCGCCGTGAGGCGATCAGGCGGTCGAACAGCCCCTTCCGGGACCGCTCGGTCGCGGTCGCGTCGGCATCAGCCATCTCAGGCGGTCTTGATCTCTTCCCACGCGGAGCGCCAGGCGTCCTCGTTCTCGACGGCCTTGAACGGAATCATCCCGTCGAGGCGGCTCGGATCGATCGAGCCGTAGAGTTCGTTCCGGCGCTCCGAGAGGTTCGCTGACGTTTTGGGGTTGACGCTCGGTGCGTGTCCCTCGCGAGCGAGCGTCGCGCCCGTCTTCGGGGCGATGTACTCGTCGACGACCTCCCAGGCGAGGTCCGGATGTTCGGACTGCTTCGAGACGACGGCCGCCTCGAACCACGACATCGACCCCTCCTTCGGCGTGGCCATCTTCACCCAGTCGTTCCCGTCGACCCACATGTTCGTGAGGTTCATGCGGCCGGAGTGGCCGACGTGGAAGTCGCCTTTCTTGATGCCCTTCACGAACGAGGCGTCGCCCGCGATGTAGCTCGAGAGATACGATTTCTTCTGGTCGATGAGCGCCGCCTTCACGTCCTCGAGCTGGGACTGGGAGAGCGTGACGCGGTCGCCCTCGAAGGCGTCGTGGAACCCGAGGTGGAGTGCGGCGGCGGTCATCGCCTTGAAGTGGTTGTCGTAGAGGGCGACCTTCCCTTGCAGGTCGACGCCGTCGACGCCCTCGAAGAGGACGCTCCAGGACTCCTCGTGGTCGGGGACGTCCCGGGAGTCGTAGCCGTAGCCGTAGAACCCGAACCGGATCGGAACGCCGTACGACGTCCCGTCGACGGCGAGCTGGCCGTCAGTGAAGTCCTTGAACTTCTCGTAGATGTCGGGGTAGTTCGTCAGGTCGTCGAGAGGCGCGGGTTCGACGAGGCCGGCCTCCGCGAACCGCGGGACGTAGTTGTTGTTCGGGACGGCGATGTCGTACTGTTCGTCCTGCCCCGACTGCCATCCGGAGAACATGTCCGCGGAGGACGTGGACTTCGTGATTTCCAGGTTGACGTCGACGGCCGACTCCACGGCCGCCTGAACGTCGTCGCGAGCGTAGTGTTCCCACGTGATGATGTTGATCGTGGGCGTGCCGGAGCCACCGCCGCCACCGACACATCCCGCGATAGCGCTCGTCGCTACGGTGCCAGTGGCTGCGAGGAAGGACCGACGGTCGAAAGTACCGCGGGCGGTGTCGTCTCCGTTCACGGTGTCGTCACGCGAACTCATTGGTACTATCCCAAAGTGGTTTCCACGGGATAAGGCGCGCGGTTCTCGCAACACAGGTGGGTACACGCGACGGATCATACAGCGTGAACCGAGGAGATCGCCGTCGAGCGCAGTGTTACTTGACGATCCGATCCGTAGCCGCGTCGCGGGAACCGGCAACATTGTGGGGTTACGCCGAGCACATACACACCTCCGGATTAGGTCCGGTCGATGGACGCAGGCACAGACGGGTACGTCGGCGGTGCGGACAGCGCCCCGACCGACGTCCTCGTCGAACTGGACGGCGTACGGAAGACCTACAGGGACACGACGGCCGTCGCGGACGTGACGCTGCGCGTCGAACGCGGCGAGTTCTTCACCCTGGTCGGTCCCTCCGGATGCGGGAAGACGACGACGCTCCGCCTCGTGAGCGGGTTCGAGGAGGCGACGGACGGCGTCGTCCGTATCGACGGCAGCGACGTCACGGGCGTATCGCCAGAACACCGGGATACGAATCTCGTCTTCCAGCACCACGCGCTGTTTCCGCACATGACGGTCGCGGAGAACGTCGGGTACGGCCTCCGGAAAGACGGCGGAGTCTCGACGGACGAACGCGAACGCCGGGTCGCCGAGATGCTCTCTCTCGTCGATCTCGACAGCTACGGCGATCGGTCGACGGCGGACCTCTCGGGCGGCCAGCAGCAGCGCGTCGCCCTCGCACGCGCGCTGGTGAACGAGCCGTCGGTGCTGCTCCTCGACGAACCGCTGTCGAGCTTGGACCGCAAGCTCCGCAAGCAGATGCAGTCGGAACTGCGACGGCTCCACGACGCCGTCGACGGGTCGTTCTTCTACGTCACGCACGACCAGGAGCTCGCGATGGCGATGTCGGACCGCATCGGCGTGATGCGGGCCGGCGAAATCGTGCAGATCGGAACGCCCGAGGAGGTCTACCGAGAGCCGGCGTCGCCGTTCGTCGCGGAGTTCGTCGGCGACACCACCCTCCTCGACGGCCGCGTCGAACCGCCGGAGTCGGGCGGGGGTACACCGACGTTGACGGTCGGCGAGTGGCTGTCGGTCCCCATCGAGACGGACGCGACGGGTAGCGTGACCGTGTCGATTCGCCCCGAGATGGTGGACCGAACGGACGCCGACCCCGAGGCCGCGGCGGACGTCGACGGCGCGTTCACCGCGGAGGTGCGCGAACGAACGTTCCAGGGCGAGTCGGTCCGGTACCGGCTCGCCCCGATCACGGCAACGGACGGCTCGACTGCCGACGTCGAACTCCAGGCGTCGATTCGGAGCGCGGACTCGCCGCTCGCCCCGGGCGAGCGAGCGACGTTCGCGGTGACCGGCGACCCCGTGGCGTTCGACGCGTAGCGGCCGGCGAACGCCGTTCGCGACGCCACTCGCTTCCTCGCGGTTCGAGAACGGGATCACCGTGAGAACGGGACCGAAGAGCTCCCCCTGGACGATTCGCGTTCCGTCCACGTCGGAGAAGACCGTCGGCGGGACGAAGTAGCCGTCCCTGTCGACGGGTTCGCGACGGAGGTGTTCGGGTTTCGAAACGCGCTACTCCTTACGGCCAGAGACCCCGGGCGTCGTGCGCTTCCGCGATCCGTGACAGCGCGACGGTGTAGGCAGCGTCTCGCCACGTGACGCCGCGGTCGTCGACCTCGTCTCTGACGACTTCCCATGCCGTCAGCATCTCCTGTTCGAGTTCGTTGTGGACTCGTTCGAGCGACCAGGCCCGACGGTTGATGTCCTGAAGCCACTCGAAGTAGCTGACGGTGACACCGCCGGCGTTCGCGAGGATGTCGGGGATGACTGGAATCCCCCGTTCCGTGAAGATCCGGTCGGCGGCGCTCGTCGTCGGTCCATTAGCGCCCTCGACGACGACGTCCGCCCTCACGTCGTCGGCGTTCTCGACTGTCAGGACGTTTCCGAGCGCGGCCGGGATGAGGACGTCGACGTCGAGTTCGAGTAACTCCGCGTTCGTAACTGTCTCGGGCGCTTCGTGGGCCATGACGGCCTCGGGCTCTTCGTGATGTGACGGGATCGAGTGGGTGTCGAGGCCGTTCGCGTCGTAGATCCCGCCGTTGACGTCGCTGACTGCGACGACGTTCGCACCCCAGTCGTCGAGCAGACGCGCCGCGTTCGACCCGACGCTCCCGTACCCCTGGATGGCGACGGACGTCTCTTTGATGTTCTTCTCGTAGTAGTCGATCGCTTCCCGGGCGATGATAGCGACGCTCCGTCCGGGCGCTTCGTCTCGTCCCTTGCTTCCGCCGACGACCGGCGGCTTTCCCGTGACGACGCCGGGGACCGTTTCGCCCTCCTGCATCGAATAGGCGTCCATCAACCACGCCATCGTCTGCGGGTCCGTGCCCATGTCCGGTGCCGGAATGTCAACGGTCGGGCCGATGACGCCGCGGATCTCCTCGGTGAACCGTCGGGTGAGTCGCTCTTTCTCGTCGTCGCTCAGCGCTTTCGGATTGACGGCGACGCCGCCCTTCGCGCCGCCAAACGGCAGATCCATCACGGCACATTTCCAGGTCATCCACATCCCGAGACCGACGCATTCGTCTCGGGTCACTTCCGGGTGAAACCGGAGGCCGCCCTTGTACGGACCCCGAACGCTGTCGTGTTGGGCGCGATAGCCGGTGAACACCTCCACCGTTCCGTCGTCGCGTTCGATCGGAACCGTGACCTCGTGGACCTTCTTCGGATATTTGAGACGCTCGACGATGTTCGGATCGATATCGAGGAGGTCAGCAGCGTGTTGCAGTTGCCGACGCGCCGTCTGAAGGGCGGATTCGTTGGTTACTGACGCTTCGTCTGTCGCTTCGTCGTGAGCAGAACTGGGTTTCGACGACATTATTATTCGATCGGAGTACGGCGGTTTCGCATTTCACCTGCACAATCCGGACACTGGCTGGGGGCACTCTCCGCGAAGACGATCTTCCCACACCCGAAGCACTCGTATGGACTCTCTTCGTCGGGATCTATGTCGACATCTTTCATGTGAGTTCACGAGTGCCGAGGGATCGTCGCAGGCACTCTGCTAAGGAGTAATAAGTGTATAAGGGTATATTCAGCAGTTCACAATCACACCCTTTTCGAGACTGGTGGTTCGATATTCAACTATCGAGGGCGGCGACGGAGAGGTTGCTGTCTTCGAAGAGCGCTGCGAACAGTTTCCGCTGTACCGTTCGGGCGTGGCGATAAAATGCCGTCGGAGAGATGTCGAGCGTCTCAGCAACCTCCTCGCCAGTGCTCCTCCGCGGCGATTCGAAGAATCCGCTGTAATAGGCCGTTTGGATGACCTCTAACTGCCGTTCGGTGAGTTCGTCGAGGAACTTCGAATACAGGTCGTGTTCGGCGGCCTGATCGAGCGTCTGCTTGGATCGGAGTTCGACGCCCGAGAACGTTTCACGGATCAACTGCGTTATGTTCCGGATTTCGACGCTGTCCGGGATGTCGACGACGAGCGTCGTCGTCGACGGATCGGCCGTCGCTTCCCGGAAGACGGCTCCGTGGTCCGCCAATTCTATCGCGATGAACGGCTGTGTCAGCTGCAATCGCAAGACGCTTCCTTCGCCGTTCCGACTGATCTCCTGAACCTCGTCGACGGCGACCAGCCCGGACGCGGCGCTTTTGACCGCGTCCACGGTGCTGTCTTCGACCGTCACGAACACGTATCGGCCTTCGCTCGTTTGCTGAACGCCGCCGTGATACGAGAGCGTACAGTCTGCGTCGCGAGCGAGTCGTGACAACACGAACGTCGAGTCGTCGACGGCGAACTCGAGGCGGGTCATCGACGTGGTGAGCAGCGCGTTCTTTCGCTCGATTGCGCTGAGCGCGGACGCGATCGTCTCCCCGAGTTCGGCGAGGACGGCCTGTGTCGTGTCGTCGAACGCATCCCGAGACGCCGCATAAACCGTCAGAACGCCGTGTGTGAGGTCGTTGTAGACCAACGGAATGCTCAGAACCGAGAGGTAGTCTCGAACGAGGGCGTCCTTTCGCCACGGCTCGTCGCGGAGACCGGAAGCGACGTTCGTCACCATCGTGACCTCTCCGGTGGCGGCGGTTCGCTCCGACGGCTCCGCTCCGGACACGGAAAAGGGTCGGCTGTCCAGATACCGCTGCCCGTCGCCGGCCCACGCCCGCGGTTCGACGCTCTCGGTGGCGGGATCGATCGTCCCGATCCAGGCGAACTCGAACCGGTCTTCGTCGGTCAGCAACTCGCAGACGGTGTGGTCGATCTCCTCTCGGGTCTCGGCCTGGACGACGGTCTGATCGATCTCCCGGATCGTTTCGTTAATCCGATTCAACGCGCTGAGCTGCTCGTTTTGCCGTTGGAGCGTCCGATCTTGCTCGCGGAGGCGAGACTCTCTCGTGACGCGATCGAGCGCCGCCTCGGCAGTCGCCGCGAGCAGGTCCGCGAGTTCGCGGGTGATCTCGTCGAACGTCCCGACTTCGTCCGATCCGGCGACGAACACGCCGTGCTCTCCGAGCGGAATGTAGGTCGCTCTCCGGAGATCCGTCGCCCGGTTTCCGAGTCGGTCCGCGTCGTGGACGTCTTCGAAGAAGAGCGGCTCGCTCTCGACGAAACTGTAACTCGGAAGCGTTTCACCGTCGGTGTGGACGGTCGGCAGCGGGCCGTTCAACTCCTCCATCGTCGGGGAGTGTGCCGCGGGTCGCAGATCGTTGGTGTCCGGGTCGAACAGGTAGACCGCGCTCGCGTCCAGGTCGAGGACGCTGGAAGCGTCGTCGACGATGTGGTGGGCGATCTCCCGATGCGTCTCCGCGTAGAGGAACTCACGCGCGGTCCCCTGTAGCGTCGCCAGTGCCTCCTCGCGCTGCTTGCGTTTCGTGACGTCTCGACAGCTGTAGAGGAGCGTTCCGTCGCGTATCGAGACCGCACGCACGTTGACCAGCAGCGTATGTTCGCGGCCGGCCTTGTCGGTGGCCGTGCACTCGACGTTTTCCAGAACGCCGTTCTCCGTGAGCTCTTCGCGGTCGACCAGGTCGTCGCCCAAGAGCTCGTCGATGGTTCCCATCTCGTAGACCTCCTCGACGGTGTAGCCGAAGACGAAGTGGACGTTAGGACTGACGTAGGTGTATTCGCCGTCTTCGTCCGTGATGAGGACGGTGTCGGTCATGTTGTTAAGTATGACGCGGTGGAGTTCCTCTGACGCCCGCAGATCGCGTTCGAGACCGACCCGTTCGGTGACGTCCACCCCTTCGACGACGATCGAAATGAGATCTCCGCGTTCGCTCTCGACGGGACGAACCGAGAGGTCGATGACGCGCGGATCGTCGAGGTGAGACGGCTGTTCGACGACCGCGTTACCGAACGCGCCGTTGCGAGCCTTCTCCACGATCTGCCGGATATCGGCCTGCGTGCCGTCGGTGTGAGACCACCACGGGAGCGTCCAGAACGGTTCTCCGACGACCGCGTCGACCGTCTCGTCGACCATCTCGCGGGCCGTCTGATTCACGCGGACGAGTGCCCCCTCTGGATCGAGCACCCACGTCGCCGTCCGCGAGTCGTCGAAGATGGCGTCGAACTGCCGCGCCCGCTCTCGCTGGGTGGCTGTCCGCTGTGCGGCTCTGACTGCCCGCTCCGTTCGCTCCAGGAGTTCCGTCGCCATCCGGTCGACCGGTTCCGTGAGCGCCACGTAGTCGGTCACGCCAGCGCCGATCGCTCGACTCGCGACGGCTTCGCCTCCGGAGGCAGTGGCTAAAATCACGGGCAGAGTCGTGGTGTCGGCACGGATTTCGCGAATCAGGTCGACGCCCGTAATCTCGTCGAGCGTGTACTCGGTGACGAGACAGTCCACCGTTCCGTTCCGGAGAGCCTCGCGTGCTCCCCTCTCGGTCTCGACCCGTCGAATAGCCGCATTAGACCGCGTTTCGAGCGTCTCTGCGTACGCCTGAATCCGCTCGGTCGTCCCGACGAGCAAGACGGAAGACGAATCCAGAACCGTGGGGGTGAGTGACATTATTCGACTGCCGAGGGCCAGCGGGAGTGTAGTTCAGTGCCGGTTCGGCTTCGAACTCGGCGCTGCTGTTTCGGGTCGACGAGCGCGGCCATAGCTGGTTGACTATCGAACACGGTCAAAGAAAAGGGGTTTGCTATGCGGGGAGCGAATCCCTTTACGTTCCCGTCGCGTAGCCGCCGCCGTGCTGACGAAGGACCTCCTCCGGGTGTCACGGGCGGGCGGCGGCTACCGGCCCAGGTTCGCGGCGCGCGAGCACCGCCCGCTGGCCGCCCGCGCTATCGGCATCTTCCGGGACCACGTCGGCGACACGCGGGCGGCCCTCGACGCGGCCGTCGAGGACCTCGAAGCCGACGCCGACGACTTCAAACTCGTCCGGGGGTTCGCGTCGCTGCTCGAACGCGACGCGGAGTTCGAGACGCGGGCGGCCGTCCCGCCGGAGCGCGCCCGGCGCGTCGCCTTCGAGACGGCCGAGTCCGTCGGCGTCGTCACCGAAACGGACCGCGAGACGGCGCTCTCACGGGCGGCCGACCGCCTCGGCGTCGCGCCGAGCGCGCTCGACGACGCCCTCTACGCGGACCGGGACGCCCGGCAGGTCCTCGCCGACTTCGATCCGCGGTGGAGCCCGGACGCCCTCCTCGACCAGTACGACCTCTCGCTGGCTCAGACGGCGCTGTTCGACGCCACCGAGGTTCGCGTCCGGAGCTCCGACCCGAAGGCGCTGGTGTCGGCGGTCAAACGCCTCAGACTGCTCTACGAGGTGCGGAAGACGCCCGAGGGGCGCGAAGTCGTCGCCACCGGCCCCGACGCCCTCTTTCGTCGGACGCGGCGGTACGGGACGTCGTTCGCCCGCCTCCTCCGGTCCGTGGCGACGGCCCCGACGTGGACGCTGACCGCGACCGTCGACGATCGGGGGACCGAACGCGAGATGACGCTCACCCAGGACGACGTCTCCGTCCCCGGCGTCGACCCGGTGGCCGAACCCACCTACGACAGCGGCGTCGAAGCCGACTTCGCCGCCCGCTTCACCGCGCTCGGTCTGGACTGGGACCTCGTGCGCGAACCCGAACCCTCGAAGCGGGCACGACGGTGATGATCCCCGACTTCGCGTTCGACTACCGGTACGCCGACTTCCGCATCTACTTCGAGATCATGGGCTTTTGGACGCCGGAGTACGTCGAGTCGAAGCTACAGAAACTGGACGACGTCGAGGACGAGGAACTGCTGGTCGCCGTCGACGAGTCGCTCGGCGTCGGCGAGGACGTCGCCGCCCGGGACCACCGCGCCATCCCCTATTCGAACGCTGTCCGCGTCAAGGACGTGGTGGACGTCCTCCGCGAGTTCGAATCCGACCTCGTCGCCGACGCGGCGGCGTCGCTTCCGGACCGACTTCGCCCCGACGACGACGCGGTGTCGCTCGCGACGCTCGCGGACCGCCACGGCGTCGGCGAGGACGCGGTCGAAGCGGTCGACTTCCCCGACCACGAACGCGTCGGGCGGACGCTCGTCCGCCCGGTCGTCCTCGACGCCGTGGCCGCCGAACTCGACGCCGGGATGGCGCTCGCGGAGGCCGAGGAAATCCTCGACGCCCACGGTCTCGACGACGCCAGCGCCGCGCTCTCGCGTCTCGGCTACCGGGTGGCGTGGGACGGGTTGAGCGGCGGGACGGTCCGGGAGAAGTAGTCAGGAGAGGTCTTCCTGTCGCCCCTTCGGTATCTGGGACCGGAGTTCGCCGTGGAGGTAGAGGCCGACACCGAGGGGTTCGGGTTCGCCGACGACGTCGTGGGCGACGCCGAGATACCCCAGTCGCCGTCCCAGTCGACGTCCTGGTCCTCGCCGCGAGCGAACCGCACCGCCTGGTCGCGCGTGAGGTGGACGACGTTCCTCGTGGCCTCGCGGCCGAACCGCTGGACTGCGTCCGTCGTCGGCTTCCAGTGTTCCTGTCGCGTGCGGAGAAAGGTCATGCCGAGACCCTCCACGTTGACGGGCGTCTCCAGGTCCGCGTGGAGGATCCACACCTTCCCCTTGCCTTTCTCCCAGAAGGTGTAGTCGTCGAAGGCATCGGCGGGGACGCCAAAGCGGTCCTCCCACCACCGGACGACTTCCGCGCGGGTCGCGCGGCCCGCGGCCGTTCGCTCCTCGGCCGTCGCCGGCAGGCGGTCGAACATCTGGCCGTCGTTGGCACCGCTCATGCCGTCACCTCCAGTTTCGCACAGAAGAACCCGCCCGTGTCGTTCTGGTGTGGGTAGATGCGCTGGGCCTTCTCGACGGCCGGATGGTACTCGTCGCCCTTCCACTCGGTGACGCCGGGCGACCCCTCCAGCGGCGAGTCGAAGTCGACGAGACGGCAGTCCTCCTCGCGGACGGCGTGGTCGAGGACGGCCTCGTTCTCTTCGGGGGCGAAGGTGCAGGTAGAGTAGACGACGACACCCCCGGGTCGGGTCGCCTGAATCGCCCGCCTGAGGATCCCCTTCTGGACGCCGACGACGCTTTTCACGTGGCCGAGCGTCCACTCCTCCAGCACGTCGGGGTTCTTCCGGCAGGTGCCCTCACAGGAACAGGGCGCGTCCACCAGCGTCCGGTCGAACGACTCGAAGTCGAAGGGGTTGAACGAGAAGTTCCGGGCGTCCTGATTGGTGACAACGAGATTCGAGACGCCGAGGCGTTCGGCGTTGTGCCGTAGGGCGGAGAGCCGTCCGAGGTTGTTGTCGTTGCCGACGAGGAGGCCCTCGTCGTCCATTAGCGCCGCCATCTGCGTCGTCTTGCTCCCCGGTGCGGCGCAGGCGTCCCAGACGCGTTCGCCGGGTCGCGGATCGAGGACGAGCGGCGGCAGCGCCGACACCTCCTCCTGTCCGTGGACCCACCCGTGGAAGTAGGGCCACGTCGTCCCCGGACTCCCCTCGGGGAGGCGGAAGACGCCGGGGTGCCACGACGCCCGGTCGTAGTCGACGCCGGCCTCGTCGAACGCCGCGGCCACCCGGTCGGGGCTCGCCTTGACGGTGTTCGTTCGAACGACGGAGGGCAGCGGTCGCTCGCAGGCGGCCCGGAAGGCGTCGACGTCGTCGACGAGCGGTTCGTACCGCTCAAGCGGATTCATTACCGACCGTTCGACGTCCGGGGGTTAGTCGGTTTCGAACTGGCGTCGTTTCGCACGTCGCCGCGTCGTCGGCGAACGGGCCGTCCGCGACGGGTCGACGTCTCCGAACCGGCTTCGAGCGACCGCTGCGGCCGCGGCGTGACGACGGCGTTCTGCAAGCCTTAAGCGCCCCGAGGGGCTTTCCCCGGATATGACAGACGACGCGGCCGAAGCGACGGACGCGCGGGACGCGGAGCAGTCGAGCGAGGCGGCCGACGGCGAGGAAGCCAGCCTGGCCGCCCGGGTCGCCGAACACGACGAGTCGCTGGCGGCGGCCGTCGAGAGCCTCGAAGCGCGCGTCACGGATCTCGAGCGCGAACTCGAAGACAGGGAAGAGCAGATCGACGACCTCGAATCGCGACTGAAGCGCAAACAGGCCGACTTCGAGAACTACAAGAAACGCGCGAAAAAGCGCCAGGAGCAACTGAAAGAGCGGGCGACCGAGGATCTGATCGAACAAGTCGTGAGCGTCCGCGACGACCTGGTGCGCGCCCTCGACCAGGACGAGGCGGTCGACGTCCGCGAGGGCCTGGAGGCGACGCTGAAGGAGTTCGATCACGTCCTGGAGGCGGAGAACGTCACGCCCATCGAACCCGAGGCGGGCGAGGAAGTCGACCCTCAGCGCCACGAGGTGATGATGCGCGTCGAGAGCGACCAGCCGGAAGGGACCGTCGTCGACGTCTTCCGACCGGGCTACGAGATGGCGGACAAGGTCGTCCGCACCGCACAGGTGACCGTCAGTTCCGGCGAGTGACGCGTCTCGACGCGCGTGGCTGTCGACCGATTTGAACGTCTACAAAAATCCCCCGGAGCGATTCGTTTGCGATCGAAAAAATCGCAAGACGTGAGCGGGAAGTAGAAATCGGGGAACTCGACCGGTCTAGTAACCTTTAACCGGCGGAAACCGATACGTACGGACAAGATGGCGAGCAACAAGATTCTGGGGATCGACCTCGGGACGACGAACAGCGCGTTCGCGGTGATGGAGGGCGGCGACCCGGAGATCGTCGTGAACGCGGAGGGCGAGCGGACGACGCCCTCCGTCGTCGCGTTCACCGAGGACGACGAGCGACTGGTCGGAAAGCCGGCGAAAAATCAGGCCGTCCAGAACCCCGACCGGACGATCCAGTCTATCAAGCGCCACATGGGGGAACAGGACTACGCCGTCGACGTCGACGACGAGGAGTACACGCCGGAGCAGATCTCGGCGATGATCCTCCAGAAGATCAAGCGGGACGCCGAGGATTACCTCGGCGACGAGGTCGAGAAGGCCGTCATCACGGTCCCCGCCTACTTCAACGATCGCCAGCGACAGGCGACCAAAGACGCCGGCGAGATCGCCGGCTTCGAGGTCGAACGCATCGTCAACGAGCCGACGGCGGCGTCGATGGCGTACGGCCTCGACGACGAATCCGATCAGACCGTCCTCGTCTACGACCTCGGCGGCGGGACGTTCGACGTCTCCGTCCTCGACCTCGGCGGCGGCGTCTACGAGGTCGTCGCCACCAACGGCGACAACGACCTCGGCGGCGACGACTGGGACCGGGCGATCATCGACCACCTGGCCGAGGAGTTCGAGAACGAACACGGCATCGACCTCCGCGAGGACCGACAGGCGCTCCAGCGGCTGAAAGACGCCGCCGAGGAGGCCAAGATCGAACTCTCCTCGCGCAAGGAGACGGACATCAATCTGCCCTTCATCACGGCGACCAATTCGGGGCCGATCCACCTCGAAACGTCGCTCACGCGCGCGAAATTCGAGTCGCTGACCTCCGATCTCATCGAGCGGACCGTCGGCCCGACCGAACAGGCCCTCGAGGACGCCGGCTACGACAAGGGCGACATCGACGAGGTCATCCTCGTCGGCGGGTCGACCCGGATGCCCCAGGTCCAGGAGAAAGTCGAGGACCTGGTCGGCCAGGAGCCCAAGAAGAACGTCAACCCGGACGAGGCGGTCGCCCTCGGCGCGGCCATCCAGGCCGGCGTGCTCAGCGGCGACGTCGACGACATCGTCCTGCTGGACGTGACGCCGCTCTCGCTCGGTATCGAGGTCAAGGGCGGCCTGTTCGAGCGACTCATCGAGAAAAACACCACCATCCCGACCGAGGAGTCGAAGGTGTTCACCACGGCGGCGGACAACCAGACCTCCGTGCAGGTGCGGGTGTTCCAGGGCGAGCGCGAAATCGCCGAGGAGAACGAGCTGCTCGGCGAGTTCCAGCTCTCGGGCATCCCGCCCGCGCCCGCCGGCACGCCCCAGATCGAGGTGACGTTCAACATCGACGAGAACGGCATCGTCAACGTCGAAGCCGAGGACAAAGGCTCCGGCAACGCCGAATCCATCACCATCGAGGGCGGCGCTGGCCTCTCCGACGAGGAGATCGAGCAGATGCAGGAGGAAGCCGAGAAACACGCCGAGGAGGACGAACAGCGCCGCGAGCGCATCGAGGCCCGCAACGAGGCCGAAAGCGCTGTCCAGCGCGCGGAGACGCTCCTCGACGAGAACGAAGAGGCCGTCGACGACGACCTTCGCGAATCCATCGAGGACGCCATCGCGGACGTGGAGGCGGCCCTCGAAGAGGACGCCGACACCGAGGAACTGCAGGACGTTACCGAGGCACTCTCGGAGGAACTGCAGGAGATCGGCAAGCAGATGTACCAGCAACAGGCCCAGGCCGGTGCGGGCGGTGCCGGCGCGGGTGCCGCGGGCGCAGGTCCGGGTCCCGGTGCCGGTGCCGGCCCCGGTGCCGCGGGTGCCGGTGACGACGAGTACGTCGACGCCGACTTCGAAGACGTCGACGAAGACGACGAGTAGCCGCTGTCGGCGACGGAATCCGCGAGCCGCGTTTTTCAAGTAGTTCGCCCAAGTACCACTGGATAACTGATGACCGAGGACTTCTACGACGTACTCGGGGTCTCGAAAGACGCCACCGAAGACGAGATACAGCAGGCCTACCGGAAGAAGGCCACCGAGTACCACCCCGACGTCAGCGACGACCCGGACGCCGAGGAGAAGTTCAAGAAAGTCAAGAAGGCAAAAGAGATCCTCACGGACGACGAGAAGCGCTCGGCCTACGACCAGATGGGTCACGAACGCTTCGAGCAGGCCGAGAAGCGCGGCGGCTTCGACGGCGGTGCCGGCGGTGCGGGGGCGGGCCCTTCGGCGGCATGGGCGGCGGCGGTGGCGGCTTCGAGGACATCTTCAACCAGTTCTTCGGGGGCGGGGGCCGCGGAGATCAGAGCCGTCCCCGACAGGGACAGGACCTGCGGACGGCGCTCTCGCTCGACCTGGAGGAAGTGTACGACGGCGTCGAGAAGCAGTTCACCGTCACCCGGCCCAAGACCTGCGCGGACTGCGACGGGGCGGGGCACCCACCTGACGCCGACGTGGAGACCTGTTCCGAGTGTAACGGTCAGGGACAGGTGACGCAGGTCCAGCAGACGCCGTTCGGTCGGATGCAACAGACCACCACCTGTCGTCGGTGTGGCGGCGAGGGTCGCCTGTACAGCGACACCTGTTCGACCTGCGGCGGCGACGGGCAGGTCCGCGACGAGGCCACGCTCTCGGTGGACGTCCCGGCCGGCATCCGCGACGGGCAGTCCCTGCGCATGGAGGGCGAAGGCGCGCCGGGCCCCAACGGCGGTCCCAACGGCGACCTGTTGATCGAGGTGAGCGTCGCCGACCATCCGGACTTCGACCGCGACGGCGACGACCTCCGCTATCAGCACGCCATCTCCTTCCCGCAGGCGGTGTTCGGCGACACCGTGGAGGTCCCCACCCTCGACGGCAGCGTCGACATGGACGTCCCCCCGGCACGCAGAGCGGTGAGACGTTCCGTCTGCAGGGCAAAGGGATGCCCCGGCTGCGCCGCCGCGGCCACGGCGACCTCTACGTCCAGGTCCAAGTGGTCACGCCCTCGGAACTCAACGAGGAGCAGCGCGAGGCCCTCGAACAGTTCGCCGAGGCGGGCGGCGAGGACGTGGAAGTCACCGAGGGCTTCTTCGAGCGCATCAAAAACTCCTTCTGAAGCCGACGGCGACGCTTACTTGCCACTCGGGCGACGACCACGAGACGAAATGTCTCACACCAAAGTCGATTACCACGACGTCGACCCGGTCGGTGACGGCCTGTATTTCCTGCGCGACGCACTGGACTGCGAGAATCTCGGCGTCTCGGTGCTGGAGTGTGACCCCGGTTGGGTCGGGATGGAACACGACCACGCCGACGAGGGCGAGGAGGAAGTGTACCTGCTCGTCGAGGGCGAGGCGACCGTCGACGTCGAAGGGGAGTCGGTGGAGATGGACGCCGGCGACGCCCTCCGGGTCGCGCCGACGGCGACCCGGCAGATACACAACGGCGACGCCGAGAGTCGCTTCGTCGTCGTCGGTGCGCCCTGAAGGAGGCGGTCGGATCGGCTTCGCGTCCCGCGGGGCGAAACGGCCGCCCGTCCGACGTGGCGCTTTTCACGCTCGACCCCCGAAGCCACGCTATGGACGTCGTCGGCGACATCGTGGCGCGGGACCGGCGAAGCGACCGGCCGGCGCTCCGAGTCGCCACCCGGAACCGCCAGTACAGCTATCGCGACGCCTGCACCACGTCGTGGAAGGCCGGCAACGTCCTGCGCTACCTCGGCGTCCACGAGGGCGACCGGGTCGACGTCGCGCCCGTCCCGAGCCCACAGCCCCTGTTCACGTTCTTCGGAAGCGCGCTGCTGGGCGCGGTCACGGCCGTCGACGGACTCGGGGACGGTAGCGTGGTCGTCGTCCCCGCCGATCGGGAGGCCGCGTTCGACCCGCCGCCCGGGAGCGACCTGGTGGTCTTCGGCGACGCCCCGTCGGACCCGTCGGCGACGCACTGGGAGGGGACGGTCTGGAGCGAGAACCCGGCGTTCCCGCCGGTCCCGGTCTCGCCGTCGACACCGGCGCTCCGGGCGGCGGACGGCGTCTACACTCACCGCGACCTGCTCGACGCCGCCGAACGCGTCGTCGACGACGCGGACTTCGACGAGTCGCGGTCCGTCGCCGTCCGGGCCCCGCTGTCGGACCCCCGAACGCTCGTCGCCGCCGTCCTCGCGCCGCTCTCGGCCGGTGGCGACGTCGTCCTCCCCGACGGGGCGGCATCGGCCGACGTGGCAGTTACGGACGGCGACGCCGCGCCGGAACCCGAAGCGTTTTCCCTCGACCGAGTGCGGATGTAGGCCATGGGAGGTCGTCGCACGCTCGATCCGCGAACCGGTCTCGCAGACCGGTTCTACTACGGCTGGGTCGTCGCCGTCGCGTGTCTGCTGGCGGCGACGGCGGTGTTCGGCCTCACCTACTCCTTCGGCGTCTTCTTCGAGCGCATGCTCGACGCCTTCGCCGCCTCGCGGGCCCGAATCTCACTGGTGTTCGGCGTCCAGATGTTCGTCCTCTACGTGGGCGCGACGGCGTCGGGCGGCCTCGTGGACCGCTACGGGCCGCGCCGGATGCTACTGGTCGGGACGGCGCTCCTCGTGGCCGGGTTGCTGGCGACGAGTCGGAGCCAGTCCTTTCTCGGCCTGCTCGCGGCGTACGGACTGGTGACCGCCCTCGGCCTCTCTATCGTCTACGTCGTCGCCTACGCGTCAGTTCCGCGCTGGTTCGACAGACGCCGCGGCGCGGCACAGGGCCTCGCGACGGCCGGACTCGGCCTCGGTCTCGTCGCCATCCCGCCCGCGGCCGACTCGCTCATCCAGTCGGTCGGGTGGCGCAGCGCGTTCGTCGCGCTCGCGGCCGGCGTCGGTGGCGTCTGTCTCGTCGTCTCGCTCCTGTTCGCCGACGACCCGGAGGACGTGGGCGCGGACCCGAACGTGGAGTTCCCCGACGGCCGCACCGACGGGAGCGAACGCGACCCCGCGGGGCGGCGGCGACGGCCCTCCGGAGGCCCTCGTTCCTGCTCGTGATGCTCGGCTGGACGCTCATCTACACGACGCTCTATACGCTCATGAGTCACCTCGTCCTCCACGTCACCGACGTGGGCCTCGCCCGACAGGTGGGCGTCACCGCCATCGCCATCGTCGGCGTGACGACGAGCGCCGCGCGCCTCGGCCTCGGCGTCCTCTCCGACCGCATGGGTCGGGTGAGCATCTTCGTCGTCTGTTCGACGGTGATGGGCCTCTCGATGGCGGCGCTGGCCGTCGCGCAGTCGCCGCTGGCCGTCTTCGCCGTGGCCGCCGCCTACGGTATCAGCTACGGCGGCAACGGCGCGTTGCTCTCGCCGTTAGTGGCCGATCTGTTCGGGAACGAGAACCTCAATACGCTCTACGGAATGCTCTCGTTCGCGTTCGCGGTGTCCGGGCTGGCCGCTCCGCCCATCGCGGGAGCCGTCTTCCAGCGGATGGGTGGCTACGCGTCGATCTTCCTCGCGTTCGGCGCGCTCTGTGTCGTCGGCGCGGGATGTATCGGCGTCGCCGGCCGGCTCGCCGCGCGCGAGTGATCGACGTCGGCGGCGGTCGGTGACGTCGGCACCGGCGACCCGACGACGAGCGAGTGTGCGACGCCCGCGCGGCTACCGCGCCGCCGCCTCGATCTCGTCAAGGACCTCGGGGTTCTCGATGCTGCTCATGTCGCCGAGTTCCTCGCCGCGGTAGATCGAGGAGAGGGCCCGACGGATGATCTTCCCGCTCTGGGTCTTGGGGAGTTCGTCCACGAAGAGGATCTCCCGCGGTCGGAACGGCTTGCCGTGCTCCTCGCCCACCAGCTCCTTCAGCTCGGCCGCGAGGTCGTCGCTCCCCTCGTACCCCTCCTCGGGGACGACGTAGGCGACGACGGCGGTGCCGGTCGTCTCGTCGGGGACACCGACGGCCGCCGCCTGATTCACCGCGTCGTGTTCGATGAGGACGCCCTCGATCTCGGCGGGGCCGACCTTGCGGCCGGCGACGTTGAGGGCGTCGTCGGCGCGGCCGTGGAGATACCAGAAGCCGTCCTCGTCTTTCTGGGCCCAGTCGCCGTGGTCCCAGAGGTCCTCCCACGTCGACCAGTACTCATCCAGGTAGCGCTCGTCGCCGGCCCACAGCGACTTCGTCATCGACGGACAGGAGTCGCGCGCGGCGAGGTAGCCGCGTTCGTGCGTGTCGGCGATGGATTCGCCGTCCGCGTTCACGATGTCGATGTCCATTCCGAGCCCCGGGCCGCCGAGCGTGCAGGGTTTGAGCGACTGGATGGGCATCGGCATCAGGAAACAGCCGCAGATCTCCGTGCCGCCGGAGATGTTGATGATCGGCGCGTCGCCGCCGCCGACCTTCTCGTAGAACCACATCCACGACTCGGGGTCCCACGGTTCGCCGGTCGATCCGAGGAGGCGAATCGACGACAGGTCGTGGTCCTCGACCCACTCGTCGCCGTGTTTGCGGAGGGCGCGGATGGCGGTGGGCGAGATGCCGAACGCCGTCAGTTCGTGGCGGTCGATCATCTCCCAGAACCGGTCGGGGTCGGGGTGGTCCGGCGCGCCTTCGTACATGAAGATGGTGCCGCCGAAGGCGTGGTTGCCGATGAGCGTCCACGGTCCCATCATCCAGCCGATGTCCGACACCCAGAAAAAGCGGTCGTAGTCCTTGTGGTCGAAGCCGAAGTAGATTTCTTTGGCACACTGCATCAACGCGCCGGCGTGCGTGTGGACGATGCCTTTGGGCTTGCCGGTCGTCCCCGAGGAGTAGAGAAGCATCGACTCCTGTTCGGACGGGAGTTCCTTCGTCTCGTACTCGTCGTCCTGCCGTTCGACGGCGTCGTCCCACCACTCGTCGCGGTCGTCGTCCCAGGGAATGTCCGCGCCGAGGCGGTCGAAGACGATGGTGTGTTCGACGCAGCCGGCCTCCGCGACGGCCTCGTCGGCGGTGTCCTTGAGGTGGACCTCGTCGCCGCGGCGGTAGAAGCCGTCGCCCGTAAAGAGGACCGAACACTCGGGGTCTTCGAGGCGGGTGGCCGTCGCCTCGACGCCGAATCCGGAGAAGATGGGCACCGCTATCGCACCCACCTTGAAGCAGCCATAGAGGATGGAGATGACCTCCGGGACCATCGGCATGTAGAGGGCGACGGTGTCGCCGGTGCCGACGCCGCGTTCCTCCAGCGCGTTGGCCACCTTGTTGGCCTGTCGGTGGAGTTCGTGGAACGTGATCTCCCGAACGTCGCCGCCTTCGCCCTCCCAGATGCAGGCGACGCGGTTGCGCGTCGCGCTCTCGGTCCCGGCGTGTCTGTCGAGGACGTTGTGCGCGATGTTGATCGTGCCACCGGGGTACCAGTCGGTGAACTGCGGCCCCTCGCTGTCGTCGCGCACCCGGTCGTACTCCTCGTAGAAATCGATGTCCAGATAGTCGGGCAGTTCGTCCCAGAACCACTCGACGTCGCCGCACGTCCGCTCAATGAGTTCGTCGTAGTCGTCGATGCCGTACTCCTGCATGAACTGATAGACGTTCGTCGACTCCACGAACTCCTGGCTCGGTTCGTGGACGAGCTCGTCCATATTGGGTTCTGTGACCATGTGGCGCGGGTTATAGCCGAGCAACTATAACATTTTAAGACACACGTCGCCGGGAACGCAACTCGACGCCGTGCGCAAATCCTTTTGGTTCCACGGGAAGTAGCCACCCGTATGTACGTCCGGGATGCGAAAAATCGCGACGAGGCCTGGTTACTCGACTGCATCGAGGAGATGGGGTTAGACGACGTCGCCTTCCGCTCCCGGGACTACGTCATCGCCGTCGACGAGGGGACGAACGAACGGGCCGGCTTCGGCCGCGTCCGCATCCACAAGACCGAGGACGGCGAGTTCTGTGAACTGACGGGTATCGGCGTCCTCCCGGCGTGGCGCGGGCAGGGCGTCGGGGCGCACGTCATCGAACGTCTCGTCGAGACGGCGAGCGACGAGGGGTTCGAGACGGTGTACACGTTCGCGGACGAACCCGGCTACCTCGCCCAGTTCGGCTTCGACCCGGTCGAATCGAGCGACCTGCCCGGTCGACTCGCCGAGCGACTCGAGGCGAAACGCGAGGACGTCATGCCCGACGCCGTCGCGATGCGCGTCGACGTCGACGAGTTCGAGATGCCGCCGCGACTGCGCGAGGCGTTCAAACGCGCCGAAGCGGGCGGCGAAGCCGTCGAAGAGGAGCCGGTCGAGAGCGCGGAGGACTTCGGTATCGACCCCGAAAGCGCGACGTACAAGTACGACACCGACCGCTAACGGTCTTCGAGGAAGTCGGTGCGGAAGGCGAGCCACGCCAGCACCGAACAGAAGAGGATGGGCGGCAGAATGACGAACGCCCACAGCGGCTCGAGCCCCCAGAACAGGAGGAGGATCACGTCTGCGAGGCCGAGAGCCAGGAACGGGGAGACGTAGAGCAGCGCGCGTTTGCGGTTGTAGCCGGTCTCTGGATCGCCCGGTTCCGCTGGGGTGGCCATACCTCCACTCGACGCTCGCCTCTCAAAAGTTCCCCGTTCGCCGCTCACTCGGCGTCGACACCCGACGCCACCTCGGCGGCGACGAACAACCCGCCGAGGACGACGACGGCGAGGCCGACGCCGAATCCGGCCATCGAGAGCGGGGCCGTCGATATCGGGACGCCGTAGAGGTCGAACGACGCCGCTTGCCGGCTGATGGCGACGCCGACCAGATAGCCGAACGCCCCGAGAACCGCGACGGCGACGGCTCCGACCGCGAGCAACAGGGTGCGTCCGCGAGTCAGGTCAGTCACACGGGGTGGTAGCCGGCCGGCCCTCTTGACGGTTTGCTTCGGGGCTCACCACCGAAGCGCTTCGCGGACGACGCCAGCGACGCCACCGAGGACGAGATGGTACGACCAGTAACTCACGGGCACGCCACGAACCGCCAACACGACGTAGAGCGGAGTGCTGGCGGCGACCGCCCAGACGGGATACCACGCGACCCTGAGCGCCTGCCGTCGGTCGGCGACGGCCGGGTCCGTCTCGACGGCGACCAGTATCCCGAGCACCGTCGAGAGCAGGAACTGTGGAGCGAAGCCGAACAGGCCGGGGTCGGCGGGCGCGAGGACGTAGTTCCGGAGGACGGTCCCGTAAGTGTAGACGGCGAGGAGGGCGGCGACTGCGCGGCTGACGACCATACGCGACGGGGGAGCGCGATCCGTATGAACGCTCGGGACTCCCCAAACTCCTTTGCGGGACGGGAGCGAGGTGGGTGTATGCCCGAAGACCTCCTCGTACGGGCGCGCGAGGCAGCGAATCCTCCTACGCACCCTACTCCGAATACGAAGTCGGGGCCGCCCTCCGGACGGCGGACGGCACCGTCTTCGCCGGCTGTAACGTCGAGAACGCGAACTACAGCAACAGCCTCCACGCCGAGGAAGTCGCCATCGCGGAAGCCGTCAAGGCCGGCCATCGGGAGTTCGACCGGCTGGCCGTCTCCTCGACTGCCCGCGACGGTCTCACGCCCTGCGGGATGTGCCGGCAGACGCTCGCGGAGTTCTGCGACGACGACCTCGTCGTCGTCTGCGACGCGGGCGAGGAGGGGACGATAGAGTACACCCTCGGCGAACTCGTCCCCGACACCATTACCCCCGAGACGCTCGGCGTCGACGGAAACTGATCGTTCGCGTGATATAAATACGCATACGTGATTATATGGATATTAGGATTAAAGGAATCTTAGGGGCATGTACCCCATACTCACACTAAGGTTATTACACTCGAGTGTCATCTACTGAACGAGATGGCGCAACTCCTCGAACCCACACCCACGTCCGAACTCACGGCGTGTCCGACCTGCGGGCACGGCATCGTCAACGTCCAGGGCATCCACGCCTGCGGCTCATGCGGCTGGGTCGAGCCCCAGTACCGATAGCTCTACCGTCGGCGTGCCGCTCGGCCGCGAACGGCCACCACGCGGACGGCCACCAGTGTCTTTTACGCTGCCTCGCGAACGCGGTTGCATGGACGACGACCGTCAGTACCACGTCGACGTCGCCCCGGGCGAGATCCACGAGACGGTTCTCCTCCCCGGCGACCCCGAACGCGTCGACACCGTGTTGGAGTTCTGGGACGACGTCGAGGAGGTCGCGACCCACCGCGAATACCGGACGGCGAACGGCACCTACGACGACGTGGCGCTAACCGTCACCTCGACGGGCATCGGCAGTCCGTCGGCCTCCATCGCCGTCGAGGAACTCGCGCGCGTCGGTGCGGAGACGTTCGTCCGCGTCGGCTCCTGCGGGGCCCTCCAACCCGAGATGGACGTCGGTGACCTGGTCATCACCTCCGGCGCGGTCCGGCAGGAGGGGACGAGCGACGAGTACGTCCGCGAGGACTACCCCGCCGTGGCCGACCACGAGGTGGTGACGGCCCTCGTCGCCGCCGCCGAACGACTCGGCTACGACTACCACACCGGCGTGACGCTGAGCGCCGACAGTTTCTACGCCGGGCAGGCCCGCCCGGGGTTCGGGGGCTTCACCGCCGCCGGGAGCGAGTCGCTGCTCGCCGACCTCCGCGAGGCGAACGTCAAGAACGTCGAGATGGAAGCGAGCGCCGTCCTGACGCTGTCGAACCTCTTCGGGTTGCGGGCGGGCGCGGTCTGTACCGTCTTCGCCAACCGAACGACCGACGAGTTCCGAACGGCGGGCGAGGACCGCGCCGTCGAGACGGCGAGTCTCGCGGCCGCCCTCCTCTCGCGCATGGACGAGCGAAAGCGCGAGGCCGGTGCGGACCGGTGGCACGCCGGTCTCTCGCTGTAGGACGGATTTTCGACGATCGTCGGTCCCGCAGCGCGCTTTCAAAGCCCCTATATCCGAGGACTTCACAGACTCGTCTATGACGCAGGTCGTCGTTCTCGGGGCCGGATACGCCGGTGCCGGGGCCATAACGAAGTTAGAGCAGGTCACCGACGGGTCGGTCGACATCACGTGGATCTCCGACGACGACTACCATCTCGTCCTCCACGAAGCCCACCGCGTCATCCGTGACCCGAACGCCCGGTCGAAGATCACGATTCCCGTCGAGGAGATCAAGTCCCGCGACACGCGCTTCGTCGAATCCCACGTCACCGGCGTCGACGTCGACGACCGGGTCGTTTCCTCCGCGACGCCGACGACGTCGACTACGACTACCTCCTGGTCGCTCTCGGGAGCGCCACGGCCTTCTACGGTATCGACGGCCTCGAAGCGCACTCGCTGACGCTCAAGGGACTCGACGACGCGCTCGAAATTCACGACGCCGTCGAGTCCGCCGCCGCCGACGCGACTCACGCAGAGCCCGCACGGGTCGTCGTCGGCGGGGCGGGGCTCTCGGGCATCCAGGCGACCGGCGAACTCGCCGGCTACCGCGACGACGAGGGCGCACCCATCGAACTCACTCTCGTCGAGGGGTTAGACGAGATCTTCCCCGGTAACGACCCCAGCGTCCAGAGCGCGCTCCGCGAGCGCCTGGAGGCGCGCGACGTGAACATCATGTGCGGCGACTTCATCTCGAGCGTCGACGACGACGTCATCTACGTCGGCGGCGGTGAGGACGAACCCGCCACCGAACTCGACTACGACGTGCTCATCTGGACCGGCGGCATCACCGGCCAGGAGGAACTCGCGGACGCCGACGTCGACAAGGACGAACGGAGCAACCGCATCTACGCCGACCGCGACTTCCAGACCAGCGACCCCCGTGTGTTCGCCATCGGCGACACGGCGCTCGTCGAGCAGGGCCCCGACGACGTCGCGCCGCCGACGGCGCAGGCGGCGTGGCAGGCGGCGGACGTCGCCGGCGAGAACCTCGCTCGGGCGGCTCGGGGCGAACCGCTGAAAACCTGGACGTACGACGACAAGGGGACGGTCATCTCCATCGGCGAGGACGCCGTCGCACACGACGTGGACGTGGTGCCGTTCGGCACGTTCGGTGGGTTCGGCGCGAAGGCGCTGAAGAAGTTCATCGCGGCCCGGTGGATCGCGGACGTCTCGTCGGTCGGCAACGCGATCGACGCCTGGAGCGACCTCTAGCGGCTCAGTGTGCCGGTCGTTCGGCCGGCGCTCGCATGTCGTTGATGCGGAGGATCAGGATGTTGTTCGTGTCGTCTTTGCCGTCGACCGTCCCCTCGATGAGGAGCTTCGAGAGCGGCGTCGGACCGACGGTGACGTCGTCGCCCTCGTGGAAATCACGGACCGACCCCTGCAGGTGGATCTCCGCCCGACAGAGTTCGGGATGGTGGACGCTCGACAGATCGATCTCGCCGACGTTGGCGTTCTCGACCGGCTCCCCGTTCAACTGCAGCGGGACGGCGGCGGGTTCCTCCATCTCCTCGATGTCGAGCGCCTCGTAAGCCGCCGCCGTGGGCTTGTAGCCGCCCTTCGGCCCGGGCACGCCTTCGACCAGTTGGAGGGCTTTCAGACTCTGCATCTGGTTGCGGATCGTCCCCGGATTCCGGTCTACCTCGCCGGCGATTTCCTCGCCTTTGACCGCCTCCTCGCTCTCCCGATAGAGATTGATGAGCGCAGTGAGGATGGTCTTCTGGCTGGACGTTAGTTCGATTGATGACATGCCGTATTCTTGGGAATATACGTTATTAAAGGCCGTGGATGTGGGGTCTCGGCGGCGTTCACTCCCCGGTTTCGATCGAAACGACACGTCTTTGCATCTGTGTCCGCCCCATACGAGGCATGGAAGACAAGCGGGTACTCGTCACCGGCGGTGCCGGATTCATCGGTTCGAACCTCGCCAATCGCCTCGCGGCGGACAACGACGTAATCGCCATCGACGACCGCCATCTCGGGACGCCGGACAACCTCGATTCGGCGGTCGAGTTCGTCGAGGCGAGCGTCCTCGACGAGGGCCTGCCGACCGACGTGGACGTGCTCTTTCACCTCGCGGCGTACTCCTCGTACACGATGGCCGAGGAGAACAAACGCGAGGCTACCCGCGTCAACGTCGAAGGGTTCGTCAACGCGGTCGAACAGGCCGTCGACGACGGCTGTGACACCGTCGTCTACGCCTCGACGTCCTCCATCTACGGCACGCGGACGGAGCCGTCGCCGGAGGACCTTCCGGTCGAGGCCCGCACCTGCTACGAGGCGTCGAAGCTCGCACGCGAACGCTACGGCGAGTATTTCCACCACCACTACGGGCCGTCGATGGCCGGCATGCGGTTTTTCTCCGTCTATCAGGGCTACGGTGGCGCGGAGGAACACAAAGGCGAGTACGCCAACACCGTCGCGCAGTTCGCCGACAAAATCGCCAGTGGGGAGTCGCCCGTCCTCTTCGGCGACGGCACGCAGACCCGCGATTTCACCCACGTCGACGACGTCGTGCGCGCTCTCGAACTCGCCGCCGACGAGGGCCTGACCGGCGTCTACAACGTCGGCACCGGCGAGAGCTACGACTTCAACGCGATGGTCGAGATGATCAACGACGTCCTCGACACCGACGTCGACCCCGAATACGTCGAGAACCCCTCGACGTCTACGTCCACGACACCCTCGCCGACGCCTCGAAACTCCGGGAGGCGACGGGGTGGGAGCCCGAAATCCCCTTCGAGGAAGGCGTCCGCCGCGTCTGTGAGCCGTACCTGGAGTAACCCCGCGACCGGCACTTATATCCCGTCCCGTTCTACCCGCTGTCATGACCGACGTGCGAATCATCGGCGCGCCGACGGACTACGGTGCGAACCGGCGCGGCGTCGACATGGGGCCGTCCGCGATCCGCTATGCGGATCTGGCCGACGAACTCGAACGAACCGGATTCGACTGCCAGGACGGCGGCGATCTCCCGGCTCCCCGCGTCGAAGAACGGGACGAGGAAGCCGGCGTCGGCCGGTCGAACGCGAAGTACCTTCGCGAGGTGGAGACGGTCTGTCGCCGCCTCGCCGACGAGGTGGCCGACGCGCTGGCCGCGTCGTCGTCGCCGGTGGTCCTCGGCGGCGACCACTCCATCGCCATCGGCTCTATCGCCGGGAGCGCCCGCGACGCCGACGTCGGCGTCCTCTGGTTCGACGCCCACGGCGACTTCAACACGCCCGAGACGACGCCCAGCGGCAACGTCCACGGGATGCCGCTGGCGGCCGCACTCGGGCGCGGCGAGTTCGCGTCCTCGTCGTGGGCGCGGGCGGACGGACTCGCCGCGGAGAACGTCGCCATGGTCGGCCTGCGGGACCTCGACGCGGCCGAGAAAGACGCCATCCGCGAGAGCGACGTCACCGCGTTCACCATGACCGACGTCGACGAACGTGGCATCGCTTCCGTCGTCGACGACGCCCTCGACGTCGTCACCGCCGGGACCGACGGCGTCCACGTCAGCCTCGATCTGGACTGGCTCGACCCGATGGAGGCCCCGGGCGTCGGGACGCCCGTCCGCGGCGGCGTCACCTACCGCGAGGCCCACGCCGCACTCGAACTCGTCGCCGAAACGGGGGCGTTGCGGTCGATCGAACTCGTGGAGGTCAATCCCGTTCTCGACGATCACAACGAGACCGCCGAACTCGCCGTGGAACTGGCGGCGAGCGGTTTCGGCAGGCGCATCCTCTGAGTGCCGGCGAGCAGGAGGGGCGTACGTCGGTCGTTCGATCCCCCCGTCGGACTCAGGCCTCCGCTTCGACCCTGACCACCGCCGTGTCGGTGTCCCGGTTTCCCGCCGCGTCGACGACGGTCAGTTCCACCACGTAGGAACCGGCGACCCGTCTCGTGCGGCAGGCGTCCGGTCGGGGGCGACGTGCTCCGAGGCGGCGAACCCTCCTGCGACGACGGCGACGAGGAGAACAGCACCGATCGCGAAGCGACGCGAGAGTGTCATTACGCCGACTCACGGCGCGATAGCACAGAGGAGGCCGTGCAAATATCCGAACTTACGCTTCGACGCGTCTCTCGGGAACGACGGCGACCGACGCCACGTCGTCGCCCTCGTGGAGCTCCATCACGGTGACGCCCATCGTGTTCCGGCCGAACGTCGAGACGTCCTCGACGCGGGTGCGCATGATCTGTCCGCGCTCGCTCATGACCACGAGGTGGTCGCCGGGGCCGACGGCCTCGATGGTGCAGGCGGGGCCGTTGCGCTCGTCCGTCTTGATGTCGATGAGTCCCTTCCCGTAACGGGACTGCTGGCGGTAGTCCTCGATGGCGGTGCGCTTGCCGTAGCCGTTGTCGGTGACGGTCAGGAGCCACTCGTGTTCGGCCGCGTCGACGGCGGCGATGCCGGTCACTTCGTCGCCCTCCTGGAGTTTGATACCGCCGACGCCGCGCGCGCTGCGCCCCATCGAACGGACCTCTTCCTCGTCGAAGCGGATGCTCATTCCGCCGGCGGTGGCGACGACCAGGTCGCGCGTTCCGTCGGTCACCTCCACGTCCACGAGGGCGTCGCCCTCCTCCAGTTCGACGGCGCGGATGCCCGTCGAGAGGATGTTCTCGAACTCCTCGACGCCGGTCCGCTTGACGCGACCGTGCCGGGTCGCCATCGTGAGGTAGCCGCTCTCCTCGGCATCGAGGTCGGCGGTGTTCACGACGGCCGTGATCTCCTCGTCCTCGGCCAGATCCAGGAGGTTCACCGCCGACTTGCCGCGGGCCGTCCGACTCATCTCGGGCACCTGGTAGGTCTTGAGTTCGTACACCTGCCCGTGGTTGGTGAAACAGAGCAGGTAGTCGTGGGTGTTGGCGACGAACACCGACGACACCTGATCGCCTTCCTTGAGGTCGGTGCCGATGATGCCCTTGCCGCCCCGACGTTGCGCGCGGAACTGCGAGAGGGCATCCGCTTGATGTAGTCGTCCTCGCTGACGACGACGACGACGTCCTCCTCGGCGATGAGGTCCTCGCGGGTGACTTCGCCTTCGTCCTCCAGGATCGTCGTCCGCCGGTCGTCGTCGTACTCGTCTTTGATCTCGAGCAGCTCCTCCTCGATGACGCCCAGCAGTTCGGATTCGTGTTCCAGGATCTCCGTCAGGCGGTCGATGCGTGCCTGGACGTCCTCGTACTCGTCTTCTATCGCCTCGGTCTCCATCGACGTGAGGCTGCCGAGCTGCATCGAGACGATGTGTTCGACCTGCGCCTCCGAGAAGTCGTAAGCCTCCCGCAGGGCCGCCTTGGCGTCGTCGCGGTCCTCGGCGTCCTGGATGACGTCGACCACGTCGTCGACGTGTTCGAGAGCAGTCAGTCGGCCTTCGAGGATGTGCGCCCGGTCTTCGGCCTCCGCGAGGTCGTACTCGCTGCGCCGGCGGACGACCGCTCGTCGGTGGTCGAGGTAGGCTTCGAGCGTCTCCTTGAGGTCGAGCACCCGGGGTTCGCCGTCGACGAGCGCGAGGTTGATAACGCCGAACGTCGATTCGAGGTGCGATTCGAGCAGCTGATTTTTGACCAGTTCGGGGTCCGTCCCGCGCTTGAGTTGGATGACGATGCGGATACCGTCGCGGTCGGACTCGTCGCGCAGGTCGCGGATGCCTTCGAGTTTCCCCTCGTTGACGTCGTCGGCGATGCGCTCGACGAGGCGGGATTTGTTCGCCTGGTAGGGGAGTTCCGTGACGACGATCTTGTCGCCGTCCTCGACTTCGAGTTCGGCGCGGACGCGGAGTCGCCCGCGACCCGTCTTGTACGCCTGGTGGATGGCGTTGCGGCCGACGATGTTCGCACCCGTCGGGAAATCGGGGCCTGTGACGTGTTCCATCAGATCCTCGACGGTGCAGTCGGGGTTGTGGATGAGGTGGACCGTCGCGTCGATGACCTCGCCGAGGTTGTGCGGCGGGACGTTGGTCGACATCCCGACGGCGATGCCCGACGAGCCGTTGACCAGGAGGTTGGGGAGCGCCGACGGCAACACCTCCGGTTCCTCCATCCGGTCGTCGTAGTTCGGCGAGAAGTCGACGGTGTCTTTCTCGATGTCTTCGAGGAGTTCCTCGGCGATGGGTGCCATCCGCGCTTCCGTGTAGCGCATGGCCGCCGGCGGGTCGCCGTCGATGGAGCCGAAGTTCCCCTGGCCGTCCACGAGCGGATAGCGCATCGAGAAGTCCTGTGCCATGCGCGCGAGGGCGTCGTAGATGGCCGAGTCGCCGTGCGGATGGTAATCGCCCATCGTCGAGCCGACGATCGAGGAGGACTTCCGGTGTGACGAACGCGAGGAGACGCCCGCTTCGTGCATCGCATAGAGGATGCGCCGGTGGACGGGCTTCAGGCCGTCCCGGACGTCCGGGAGGGCCCGCCCCGCGATGACGGACATCGCGTAGTCGATGTACGACTGTTCCATCTCCTGTTCGATGCGCGCCGTCTCGACGCGCCGGGCGGGCGCGTCCGGTGTGTCAGAACTCATATGTCGACCCACTCCGCGTCGGTGGCGTGTTCTTTGATGAACTGCTTGCGCGGTTCGACGGCGTCACCCATCAGCACCGAGAACATCCGGTCTGCCGTCGCCGCGTCGTCGATGGTGATGCGTTTGAGAATGCGGTTCTCGGGGTCCATCGTCGTCTCCCACAACTGGTCGGGGTTCATCTCGCCCAGACCCTTGAACCGCTGGACCTGGTCGGGGTCGCCGTTGCACTTCTCCTCGACGATGCGCTCGCGTTCCGCCTCGCTCATCGCGTCGTACGTCTCGCCGCGGTAGCGGATGCGGTAGAGCGGCGGTTGGGCCGCGTAGACGTAGCCCGCCTCCAGCAGCGGCTTCATGTGCCGGTAGAAGAGGGTGAGCAGGAGCGTCCTGATGTGTGCGCCGTCGACGTCGGCGTCCGTCATCAGGATGATCCGGTTGTACCGCGCCTCCTCGATGTCGAACTCCTCGCCGATGCCCGTCCCGATGGCGGTGATGAGCGCCCGGATCTCGTCGTTTTCGAGGATGCGGTCGAGGCGGTGTTTCTCGACGTTCAGAATCTTCCCCTTCAGCGGGAGGATCGCCTGGAAGTGGCGGTCGCGTCCCTGTTTGGCGCTGCCGCCGGCGGAGTCGCCCTCGACGACGAACAGCTCCGACTCCTCGGGGTCGCGGGACTGACAGTCCGCGAGTTTGCCCGGGAGCGCCGTCGATTCGAGCGCGCTCTTTCGGCGGGTCAGTTCCTCCGCTTTCTTGGCGGCCTTCCGGGCTTTCGCCGCCTCGACGGCCTTGCCGACGATGGCCTGGACCGTGTTCGGGTTCTCCTCGAAGTAGGTGCCGAGTTTCTCGTGGACCGCGCTCTCGGTGATGCCCCGGACTTCCGAGTTACCGAGTTTCGTCTTGGTCTGGCCCTCGAACTGCGGATCCGGATGCTTGATGGAGATGACCGCCGTCAGCCCCTCGCGGACGTCCTCGCCGCGGAGATTGTCGTCGATGTCGGTCAGCAGGTCGTGGTCGTTCGCGTAGTCGTTGACGACGCGGGTGAGCGCCGTCTTGAACCCGGTGAGGTGAGTGCCGCCCTCGCGGGTGTTGATGTTGTTGGCGAAGGCGTGAATCGACCCCTGGAGTTCGTCGGTGGCCTGCATCGCCACCTCGACTTCGATGCCCTCCTCGGCGTCCGCAAAGTAGATGACGTCGTCGTGGAGGGCGGTCTTGGACTCGTTGAGGTAGCGGACGAACTCGCGGATGCCGCCCTCGTAGTAGAACCGCTCGCGCTCCTCGGTCCGCTCGTCTTCGATGTCGATCCGGACACCGGAGTTGAGGAAGGCGAGTTCGCGCAGTCGGTTGGCCAGCGTGGAGAAGTCGTACTCGGTCGTCTCGAAGATCTCCTCGTCCGGCCAGAACCGGAGGAACGTGCCCGTCTCCTCGTCGTCGCGCAGGTCGCGGACGCGGGTGAACGCTCCCTCGACGGGTTCGCCGCGTTCGAAGCGGTGTTCCCACACGCCGCCGTTGCGCTTGATAGTGACTTCGAGTTCCGCCGAGAGCGCGTTGACGACGCTGACGCCGACGCCGTGGAGACCGCCGGAGACCTGGTACGACTTGCTGTCGAACTTCCCACCGGCGTGCAGGACGGTCATGATGACCTCGACCGCCGGTCGGTCGTACTGTTCGTGTACGTCGACGGGGATGCCACGGCCGTTGTCCGCGACGCTCACCGACCCGTCCTCGTGGACGGTCACGTCGATGCGGTCGCAGTAGCCCGCGAGCGCCTCGTCGATGGCGTTGTCCACGACCTCGTAGACGAGATGGTGGAGTCCGCGGGAGTCCGTGGACCCGATGTACATCGCCGGGCGTTTCTGGACGGCCTGTAGGCCCTCCAGCACCTGAATCTGCCCGGCTCCGTACTCAGTTTCGTCTGCCATAGAATCTGGAAATCAGTAGACGGTCCCGACCCTTAAAGCTCCCGCACGCGCGCACGCGAGCAAAGTAGAAATTTTCATTTCCGAACTTCTGTTTCGGCTACGGAAGGTGATCTTTGTCGCCGCGTGCCGACGTACGGCGTTCGTCCGCCCGCTATCACTTTCACTCCGCTGCCGGAGGCGTTTTACGTATCCGTTGGATACCCCACTACATCAGGATGACATCGTTTCAGTCGACGCTCGGCGAGGACGCTGGCATCGCCGAGGAGCTGGCCGAGAGCCAGCGGGCCATCTCCATCGCCGAGTTCTTCGAGAAGAACAAGCATATGCTCGGGTTCGACTCGGGTGCCCGCGGACTCGTCACCGCCGTCAAGGAAGCGGTGGACAACGCCCTCGACGCGACCGAGGAGGCCGGCATCGCCCCGGACGTCTACGTCGAGATCACGGAGGCGGGCGACTACTACCGCCTCGTCGTCGAGGACAACGGCCCCGGTATCACCCGCGAGCAGATCCCGAAGGTCTTCGGGAAACTCCTGTACGGCTCTCGGTTTCACAAGCGAGAGCAGAACCGCGGCCAACAGGGGATCGGTATCTCCGCCGCCGTCCTCTACTCCCAGCTCACCAGCGGGAAGCCGGCGAAGATCACGAGTCGGACGCAGGGGAGCGCCGACGCACAGTATTTCGAACTCATCGTCGATACGGACTCGAACGAGCCCGAGATCGACGCGGCGACGACCACCTCGTGGGATCGGCCACACGGGACGCGCATCGAACTGGAGATGGAGGCGAACATGCGCGCCCGGAGCCAGCTCCACGACTACATCAAACACACGGCCGTCGTCAACCCTCACGCCCGCTTCGAGCTTCGCGAACCCGGCTTGGACGAGCCGCTGAAGTTCGAACGCGCGACGGACCAGTTGCCCGAGGAGACAGAGGAGATTCGCCCCCATCCCCACGGCGTCGAACTCGGGACGCTCATCAAGATGCTCTCGGCGACGGATTCGTACTCGATTTCGGGCTTCCTGCAGGAGGAGTTCACCCGCGTCGGACAGAAGACCTCGGACAAGGTCATCGACAACTTCCGTGACCGACACTACGGACGCGAGATGTCGTGGACGACCCCGAGGACGCCGACCTCGAAGGCGTCGTCGAGGAGGCCGTCGCCAACAAGAGCGCCGCGGCGACGGACTGGTTCGCCGACCGAGTCACGGAGACGCTGGCGGACCGCGAACGCACCGCCCACCACGAACTCGCCGCCGTCGTCGGGACCGTCGCCGACGACACCGAAGCCGAGTTCGACGAGACGTTCGGGGAGACGGTCCGCGAGAACGCCGTCGAGGCGGCGTGGGACGCCCTGACCGGCGAGACCGAGCGGTTGACGACGGACCTCCACGCCGTCGTCGACGACGCGACGAGTACGCGCAAAGACGACGCGACCGTTCGGGGTTGGCCGAACGCATCGCGGACAAGTTCGTCGCCGGCGACGACCCGCGCCACCGACTGGCTCGCGACACTCTCGACGACTACGTCGCTCGATCGGCCGACCGGGTCGAGGAGGCGCTCGACGCGACGCTGGGCGAGACGGCCCGCGAGAACGTCGCCGACGCGGTGTGGACGCTGACCCGGACCGTCCCCGACGACCCGCCGCGGATCCGCGACGTGGCCGACGACCGCGACACCGCTTCCGAACTGCTGGAGGCGATGCGTGAGACGGACATCCTCGCGCCGCCGACGGACTGTCTCTCGCCCATCACTGCGGAGTTGGTCGAGGCCGGCCTCCGCAAGGAGTACGACGCCGACTTCTACGCGGCGGCGACGCGCGACGCCGACGTTCACGGCGGCGACCCGTTCATCGTCGAAGCCGGCATCGCCTACGGCGGCGAGATCCCGAACGACGGATCCGTCGACGTGCTCCGCTTTGCCAACCGCGTGCCCTCGTCTACCAACGCGGGGCGTGTGCGACGACCGACGTGGTGAAGTCGATCGGCTGGCGGAACTACGGCCTCGACCAGTCCGGCGGGAGCGGCCTCCCGAGCGGGCCGGCCGTCGTCACGGTTCACGTCGCCTCGACGAACGTCCCCTTCACGAGCGAGTCCAAGGACGCCCTCGCGAACGTCCCCGAAATCGAAGACGAGATCGAACTCGCCATCCGCGAGGCGGCGCGCGAACTCAAGTCCTACCTCAACCGCCGGCGGTCGCTCCAGAAACGCCGCCGCAAACAGGAGGTGCTCGGCGACATCCTCCCGCGGATGGCCGACAAGGTGTCGGAGGTGACCGGCCGCGACCGGCCGAACATCGACGGCGCGCTCGCGCGCATCATGAACAACGTCAGCGTCGAGCGGACGGTCGAGGCGGGGACGGTGACGCTGACCGTCGAGAACCACTCCGACCGCAGCGAGGACCTCGACGTGACCGACATCGTGTCGGTCGAGCCCACGCGCGTGAGCGACGGGGCGTCGGTGATCGACATGGAGGGCGAGTGGTTCGTGCAGTGGTCCCCGTCGGTGTCGGCGGGCGAGACGGCGACGCTCACCTACGAGGTGGGCACCGACGCCGAGTTCGACCTGGACGTCGACGGCGTCGAAGCGGAGAAACTCACGGTGAACGCATGAGCGAAAGCACATCCAGCGACGACGCCCGCGACCGACTCATCGACCTCGCGGCGGAGTTCTACGACCAGTTCGAGCGGGGAGAGATTCCGACGATGACGCTCCCCACGCGGACGAAAAACAACATCGAATACGACGAGGACTCCGGGGTCTGGGTCTACGGCGACCGGACCAGCACGCGCAGCGCGAACTCCGTTCGCGGCGCGCGCAAACTCCTGAAAGCCGCCTACACCATCGAGTTCCTCGCCAGACAGCTCGACGAGGACCGCTCGTCGACGCTGCGTGAACTCTACTACCTCTCGGAGTCCTGGGACGCGGAGGAGGCGCATTTCTCGGATCAGGACGAGTCGAACCAGCTCGTCGAAGACCTCGAAATCGTCTCGGGAGCGACCCGCGAGGACTTCCACATGCGCCCGGAGGAGTCGGGCGCGACGCTGATGGGGCCGCTCCTGCTGCGCGAGCAGACCCGTCGCGGCGAGCGGGAGATCCACTGCCAGAAAGACGTCGGCGAGGGCGGCTACCAGATCCCCAACAACCCCGACACCATCGAGTTCCTCGACCACGACATCGACTTCGCGCTCTGTGTCGAGACGGGCGGGATGCGCGACCGCCTCGTCGAGAACGGCTTCGACGAGGAGTACAACACGATGGTCGTCCACCTGAAGGGACAGCCCGCGCGGGCCACCCGGCGCATCACCAAGCGCATCCACGACGAACTCGACGTGCCCGTCGTCGTCTTCACCGACGGCGACCCGTGGTCGTACCGCATCTACGGCTCCGTCGCCTACGGTTCCATCAAATCTGCCCACCTCTCGGAGTATCTGGCCACGCCCGAGGCCCGGTTCGTCGGCATCCAGCCAGCCGACATCGTCGACTACGACCTGCCAACCGACCCGCTGGCGGAGTCGGACGTGAACGCCCTGGAGTCGGAGCTTTCGGACCCGCGCTTCCAGACCGACTACTGGGAGGAACAGATCGAACTCCAGCTCGACATCGGCAAGAAGGCCGAACAGCAGGCGCTCGCGTCAGGGTCTGGACTTCGTCACCGACGAGTACCTGCCGACGCGACTCGACGAGATGGGCGTGTTGTAGACGCGCCCCGCGGCGTCGGCTACGCGCGAACGAGGCGCGTCTCCGACGTCACTCGCCGACCAGTCGCTCGACCCGTTCGAGCGAATCGGCGCTCTCGGGCGCTTTGTCCTCGCGGACGGCGAGAAATCGCGGGAACCGGAGCGCGTACCCCGACGAGTAGGTGGGCGAGCGCTGAATCTCCTCGTAGCCCACTTCGAAGACGACCTCCGGACGGATCGACACCGCCGTCCCGTCCTGCGATTCGATTTTCGGCTCCAGCAGTTCGGTCAGTTCGGCGAGTTTCTCGTCGGTGATCCCCGTGGCCACCTTGCCGATCGTGGCGAAATCGTCGCCGTCGCGAGCCGAGAGCAGAAACGTCCCGAGGTGGTTCGCCCGGCGACCCTCGCCCCACTCCGCGCCCGTCACCACCAGATCGAGCGTCTCCACGTCGGGTTTGCGCTTGAGCCAGTTCTGACCCCGATCGCCGGGCGTGTACGTCGAATCGGGGTTTTTGAGCATGATGCCCTCGTGGCCGGCGTCGAGCGCGTCGGCCTCGACGTCGGCGATCTCGTCGGCGTCGTCCGTGAGAGCGAGCGTCGAGACGCCCGCGTCGAGGACGGACGAGAGGCGGTCGTGCCGTTCGAGGAGGGGCGCGTCGAGCAGGTCGTCGCCGTCGGCGTGGAGACAGTCGAACGCGTCGAGTTCGAGGGTCACCTCCTCGCGCATCCGTTCGACGTCGTGTTTCCGGCGGAACCGTCGGAGCACTTCCTGGAACGGGAGCGGACTCCCGGCGTCGTCGACGGCGACGACTTCGCCGTCGAGGATGACCGGGACGTCGACCCGGTCGGCGACGAACTCCGCGATCTCGGGCAGGGCGTCGGTGACGTCCTCCACGTTCCGCGAGTAGAGTTCCGGATCGCTCTCGCCGTCGTAGTGGATCTGGACCCGCGCTCCGTCGTACTTGGTTTCGACGGCCGCCCGATCCCACGAGTCGATGGCGTCGACGACGCTGCCCGCCTGTGCGAGCATCGCCTTCACGGGGCGACCGATCTCCAGGCCGACGTCCGCGAGCCCGGCCTCGCCCTCGTCGCGGGCGAGTTCGGCGACGTGTCCCGAGTCGTTCGCCACCTGCAGGGCGCGTTCGACCGCCTCGACCGGGACGTCGAACGCCTCCGCGACGGCGTCGCGAACGGTGCCCGCGCCGACGCCGATGCGCATCTCCGAGAGGACGAGGCGGGCGAGGTAGCGCGCCTCCTCGGGATCGGTCCGGTTGAACAGGCCGAACAGGGCGTCGAGCTTGCGGTCCTGACTTCCCGATCCCTCGGCGGCCGCGAGGTCCCGGAGCGTCGCGTCGACGTCGGCGACGGTCAGCGGATCGCGCCCATCGGAGCCGAACGCCGACAGGCCGCGCTGGCCGCCGAAGTCGTAGCCAGCGGCGACGTCGCCGATGTCGCCCACGTCGGCGAGGCGGTCGGCCACGTCGTCGTCGTCGACGTTCGGCCCCGCCGCGCGGGCGATGGCGGTGTAACAGAGGTTCGGCCCCACGTCGAGTTTTGTCGAATCCCACGCCGGGAACACCCGCCCCTGGACGAACCGGACGACGACGGGGAGGTCAGCGCCGGCGTCGCGGAACAGCGCGGCGACGAGCGACGTGGTTTCGAGGTCGGCCGTCTCCGCTTCGACGTCGGCGACCCGGGCTGCGAATTCGGCGAACTCCATCGGCGTCCGGTAGCCGGGGAGGGGTTAAGCGACCCGACTTCCGCCGCGGAGCATCGGATTGAAGGGGATGTATTACCGAACGCCTGATATGACGCACGACCTCGCGACGAGCGTTCAGTCGGTCCTCGACGTCGACGCCGACGCCTTCCGCGACCGGGCACAGGCGGACGCGGAGGTAGTGAAAAGCGAACTCGCGGACGGCACCTTCGACAATCACCAGTCTATCGTCGGCCTGGAGTACGAGTTCTACGCCGTCGACGACGGGCGGTGGCGCGCGAACCGCGAGGACGAGGAGGACGACCTGATGCGGGTGCCCCGGCGACTGCTCGAACTCATCGGATTCGAGAAGGAACTCGGCCTTCACAACGCCGAGATGACGACCAGTCCGCAACCGCTGAACGGCGAGGGACTCCGCGCCCAGGAGTCCGAGGTCCGCGCCCGACTCAGGGCCGCCCTCGACTGCACGTCCACGGAGGGGATGCGCTTGGTCAGCGACGGGATGTGGACCATCCCACCGGCGGGCGAAACCGCGCGCCAGTATCTGACCGACAGCATCGAGGCGGAAGGCGTCCGCATCGCGACGAACATGAGCGACGCGGTTCGGTATCACGCGATGGCGAACGGGCCGAACGCGCCGACGCCGTTCGAACTCGACGCGCCGAACGTGACGCTTTCGGCCGACACGGTGATGCCCGAGAGCCTCATCACCTCCATCCAGCCCCACTACCAGGTCTCACACGCCGCCGACCTGCCCCAGTATTTCAACTACGCGCTCCGCGTCGCCGGCCCGCTGCTCGCACTCGGCGTCAACTCCCCGTTTTCCCGCCGGACCTCTACGACGACGTGCCGGCCGATCGGATTCTCGCCGACTCGTGGGCGGAACATCGGATCAGCGTCTTCGAATCCGTGCTCAACAGCGAGGGCGCACAGAAGGTCCGCTTCCCGTCCGACCTCGCGACCATCGAGGACGCCGTCGAACGGGTCGTCGAGGACGCGACGGTGGTGCCGATGCCGGTCGAGGGGTGTGGCAATCGCTTCGACGACGACTTCGCGACGCTCCGCCTCAAACACGGCACCTACTGGCGGTGGGTTCGGCCGGTGTTCGGCGGGGAGAGTCGGTCGTCGGCGAACGCCCGCATCGAATTCCGTCCGCTCCCCGCTCAGCCGACGGTCAGAGACACCATCGCGATGCAGGCCACGTTCGCCGGCCTGATGGAGAGCCTCCCGCAGCGTCGCCACCCGGTCATCGGACAGGGCTGGACCGTCGCGCGGGAGAACTTCTACGGCGCGGCCCGCGACGGCTTCGACTGTGACCTGCGCTGGATCACGAACGACGGCCACGAGACGACGGACCGCGAGGAACTGTACGAGGACCTGTTCTCACACGCCGTCGACGGCCTCCGCTCGGCCGGGTGTACGACCGAACAGGCCGAGCGATACGTCTCTCCGCTCAGGGCGCGCGTCGAACACGAGCGCACGCCCGCCGAGTGGAAACGACGACGCGTTCGGCAGGCGCTCGAAGGCGGTGCGGCGCTCGAAGAAGCGATACCCGCGATGCAACGGACGTACGTCGACCAGCAGTCGACGACGCTGCTCGACGGCAGTTTCGCCGGCTGGCTATAGCAGGCTCTCGATGTCCTTGTGGCGGTTGACCTCGACGCCCCCTTCGGTGACGGTGGCGATGTTGATGCCGTTGCCGGAGGCCAGGTCGCGTTCGACGGCGCTCTGGATGGACCGAACCGCGACCGATCGGGCGTCGTCGACGGAGAGTTCTTCCTCGTAATCCTGTTCGAGAACGCCGAGCGCGTACTGGCTGCCCGAGCCGGAGACGGCGTAATCTTCCTCGGTCATGCCGCCGAGCGGGTCGAGGCTGTAGACGTGCGTGCCGTCCTCGTCGACGCCGCCGAGCAGCGGAGAGACGATGAAAAAGGCCCCGGAGCGCAGGAGGTTGCTGGTGAGCGTCGAGAGCGCTTCCATGCTCATGTCCTTGCTGCGCCGCGTCTCGTAGAGGTTGACCTCGGCGCGAAGCGAGCGGATGAGCGACTGCGCGGCCGAGACGGAGCCCGCGATGGTGAGCGCCGCCGTCGAGTGGATCTGCTCGACTTTCTGGACGTCCTTGCTGGAGACCATGTGGCCGGCGCTGGCGCGCATGTCCGTCGCCAGAACGACGCCGTCCTCCGTCGCGATGCCGACCGTGGTCGTCCCGGTTTTCATTCCTTCCTCTTTCGCGGCCGTCGCGCGTTCATCTCGGTTGGGGAACTCGCCCAGCTCCGGCCCGAATACGGGCGTGTCGTTGCCGTCGAGTCGGTCACGCGTCTCCGAGGAGTCGTCGTGCATGGGGCTACGCATTACCACCTCTTGCAGTCCGCCGCTGATAAATGCAACCCTTCGGGAACACCCGACGGCGTCGTAGCAACTACTTCGTGTTTTCGTAGGCGCGCTCCGTCGCTTCGACGACCTCGTGAAACGGGAGGCGGAGGCCGACCCGACGCATCGCTAACGCGAGCGGCATCATCACGATGCCGAGGAGGAGGGCGGTCTGGTACAGCACGAACGTTCCGGCCCGTTGCAGGAAGTCGAACATCTGGTTGAGACGTTCGTGGGAGGGGAATGGTATATAAGTGTTTCTGTAGCGGGTCGAGGGATACCTCGAAGCCGTCGTGCGATTATATTATAGCGGGTCGAGTCGCAGGCGTCGTCGCCCCGGATCGCCCCGTCGACTACGAGAACGGTGGCCGACACGCGCGGTATCCGTAAGTTACGTGCGTAATAGAGCCGACGTACGCGATCGACCGGGAGGGAAACCCTTGTACGCTTTCGCCACCCACGGACGGATATGGGAGATTGGACCGACACCATCGTCAGTGACCGAATGACGGTCGATCAGGAGTTCGACACCCGCGTACAGTCGTCGGACTTCTCGAACCAGGAGTGGGGGCTCATCATGACGGCGACGGAGTTCGAGATCGAACACGCCGACGACCCCGAGCGTGCGCGCATCGTCGCCGACACAGAGAACCTCTCGCACATCATGCCCGAACTCGACAAGGTCCGCTCACAGATGAGCGGTATGGGTGCCGGCGAGGGCGATTCGGGCGGCAGGGGCATCGTCGACACCGTCCGCGACGCACTCGGCTTCGGGAACGGGAGCGGCACGGACGACGAACAGCGCGTCGCGGAAGCCGAATCGCTCACCCAGGAGTACGCCGACGCCCTCCAGGACCACCAGAGTCGAAAGGCAAGTGGGACCAGGTTCGCCGCGCCTACGACGATTAGAGTTCGTCGCCGCCGTGGAACAGCGTCAGTTCCTCGGCCTCGTAGATGTTGATGAGTTCGGTGACGATCTCGTCGTACTCCTCGCCCTCCTCTCGGAGTCCGTCCAGCCGTTCGAGCGTTTCCTCGTCGAGATGGATCTGTGGCATGGTGATGACAGAGGGACTGGACGGACTTATACTGTCGGCTCGTATCGCTGCGTGGGTTCACGCCTTCGAAGCACGTAGCCCGAGGTTCGACGTCGAAGACGACTGTCGGGGAGAGGGCAGGTCGCGTCGGCGACGTCCCGTCGGCGCTCGAACGCGGGGACGCCTCGGTACTCCGTAACGAACGGTCCCGCCGACGAAGCCGGACCCGTAGTTTACTCGGGATACGCGTCGTGCCACGGCCGCTGGCGCTCGAACGCGGCGCTGGCGGCGATGACCTCGTCGTCTCTGTGTCGCTGCCCCGCCAACTGGAGTCCGACCGGCAGGCCGTCGGCGAAGCCCGCCGGAATCGACGCCGCCGGATGGCCGGTGAAGTTGTACGGCTGCGTGAGCACCCAGCCACGGAGCGGCTCGATGTCCGTCTCGTTTATCGATTCGGGTTCGTCCCCGTGAGGGAACGCCGTGACGCCGAGCGTCGCGGTCGCGAGGAGGTCGTACTCCGCGAAGAGGTCCTGAAGCCCGTCGAAGACGTGGGTCCGGACCACGTCCGCTCGCTTGTACTCCCGGGTGCTCGGCTCGTCCGCGTCCATGATCAGATCGACGAGGTAGGGTCGAAGCCGGTCGCGGTCTTCGCCCCGGGGGTCGAAGCCCTGCTCTTCGAGGTTGTCGAACAGCGACTGCCAGCGGACGGTCGCCATCGTGTAGAACGCGTCCAGTATCTCCTCCTGTGTGTGGCCCAGGTCGGGATCGACCTCGTCGACCGTCGCTCCCGCCCGTTCGAAAGCGCTGATGGCGTCGTCCAGCACGTCCCGGACGGCCGGTTCGACGGGGTAAATACCCATGTCCGGACTGTACGCGATGGTGAGTTCGTCGATAGGACGGTCGACTGCCTCGTGATAGCTCGCTTGCGCAGGAACCGAGAAGGGATCGCGCGGGTGCTCCCCGCCATCACGTCGAGCGAGAGCGCCGCGTCCTCGACCGTTCGGGCCAGCGGTCCCTCGTGTGTCATCGGCGTGTGGCTCACGAACGCGTTCGGACGGTCGACGTTCGGCACCAGTCCGTACGTCGGCTTGAGTCCGTACACGCCGCAGAAGCTGGCCGGAATACGAATCGATCCCCCGGCGTCCGACCCCGGTGCGAGCGGAACCAGCGAGTCGGCGAGCGCCGCGGCAGCGCCGCCGGACGATCCACCGGACACGCGGTCGGGATCGAACGGCGTTCCGGTCGGGCCAGCGATCCGGTTGTCCGTCGTCGTTCCGAGTCCGAACTCCGGCGTGTTCGTCTTGCCGACGATCACCGCTCCCGCTCGCTTGAGACGTTCGACGAACGGTGAATCCGATTCGGCGACGCGGTCCTCGAAGAGCAACGACCCCGACGTCGTGCGGACGCCCGCGACGTCGTCGAGGTCCTTGATCGCCACCGGAACCCCGTGGAGCGGCCCGAGCGTGTCCCCGTTTTCGATCGCTCGTTCCGCATCCCGAGCCATCTCCTCGGCGAGTTCGTCGGTGATGGTGACGAAGGCGTTCGTCCTGTCGTTGCGCTCCCGGATTCGGTCGAGATGCGCTTCGACGACCTCTACGGGCGAACAGTCTCCGTCCCGTATTCGTCTCGCGAGTCCGGCGGCGGTCAGTCGAGTCAGTTGACTTCCCATACCGACCCCACTCAGAGACTACACAAAAAGATACGCACGGCCGCATCCGACAACGGTCCGTTTTCGGCGACGGGGCGTCGTCTCAGAGACGGTCGACGACGGCGTCGCCCACCTCGTCGGTGGTGGCGTCGCCGCCGAGGTCTGGCGTCCGCGGTCCGTCCGAGAGGACGCCCTCGACGGCGTCGCGCACGGCCTGACCCGCATCGTCGTAGTCGAGGAACTCCAGCAACATCGCACCGGAGAGGATGGTCGCCAGCGGATTGGCGACGCCCTCGCCCGCGATGTCGGGCGCACAGCCGTGGACCGGCTCGAAGATGCCGCGCTCGGAGCCGACGTTCGCACTCGGCAGCAAGCCGAGGCCGCCGACCAGCCCGGCCGCGAGGTCCGAGAGCATGTCGCCCGCGAGGTTCGGACAGACGAGGACGTCGTACTCCTCGGGGTTCATCGCGAGGAACATCGCCATCGCGTCCATCAACACCGGGTCGGTGTCGACGCCGCGTTGCTCGGCGACGTCCTGGACCGTCTCCTTGAACAGGCCGTCGGTGACGCGCATCACGTTCGACTTGTGGACGACGGTCAGTTCGTCGACCCCGCTCGTTTCGGCGTAGTCGCAGGCGAACTCGGCGAGGCGCTCCGACGCCGACTTCGTCACCAGACGGGTGAGCGTCGAGACGCCGTCGGTCAGGCGGTTCTCCATGCCGGCGTAGACGCCCTCCGTGTTCTCCCGGAGGATGACCAGATCCGTCTCCGGTTGGACCGCGTCGACGCCCGGATACGTCCGGGCGGGCCGGACGTTGACGAAGGCGTCCACCGCTCGGCGAAGCGGGATGATGACGTCGGCCGAGGTGTCGCCCGTCGCGCCGAACAGCGTCGCGTCCGCCTCCGTGACGGCGTCGTACGTCTCGTCGGGGAGCGGGTCGCCGGTGCGCGCTTTCACCGCGTCGCCCGCCTCGACTTCGACGTACTCGAAGTCCGCGACCGCGTCGAGGACGCGAATCGCCGGCGGGACGACTTCGTGGCCGATGCCGTCGCCCGGGATGACCGCGATCTGCTCCGTCATCGTTCGTCCACGTAGGGGAGGCTCGCGGCCGTCTCGTCGATCGCATCCATGTTCGATCGGAGGAGAGCAACGGTGTCCCAGATGCCCTTGACGAGCGCCTGACGCATCGACTCGTCGATGTCGACGTCGACCTCCTCGCCGTCGTAGACGAGGCGTTCGTTCTCCACGTCGAGTTCGATGCCGGCGCTCGGATCGGCCTCGACGAAGTCCTGCAGACTCTCGACCACGTCGGCGTCGGCGACGGCGGCCGGCATCCCCAGCGACTTGCAGTTGTCGGCGAAGATCTCGGCGAACGACTCGCCGACGATGGCCTCGACGCCCCAGCGTCGGAGCGCCCGCGGCGCGTGTTCCCGCGAGGAGCCACAGCCGAAGTTCTCGTTGACGACGAGGATGTTCGCCCCCGATACTCGTTGAACGGGTGGTCGTTGAGGTTCCCCTCCTCGTCGCGGCGCGCGTCGTAGAAGGCGTACTCGTCCAGCCCCTCCCACGTCGTCGACTTGAGGAAGCGCGCCGGGATGATCTGGTCGGTGTCGATGTCGTCGCCGCGGAGGGGACGCCCGTCCCCGTCACGCGATTGACCTTCATGTCGTCGTTGCCGCTCATCGGCCACCTCCGACGCCGTCGAAGTCGCGGACGTCCGTCACCGCGCCCTCGACGGCCGCGGCGGCGACCATCGCCGGACTCATCAGGATGGTCCGGCCGTCCTTGCTCCCCTGCCGACCGATGTAGTTGCGGTTGGACGAGGAAGCACAGCGCTCGTCGCCGTGCAGGGAGTCGTCGTTCATCGCGAGACACATCGAACAGCCGGCCTCGCGCCACTCGAAGCCGGCGTCCTCGAATATCTCGTCGACGCCGTCGGCTTCGAGTTTCTCCTTGACCGTCATCGACCCGGGGACGGCCAGGGCGCGCACGCCGTCGGCGACCTGCCGGCCCTCGACGACCGCCGCCGCCTCGCGGAAGTCGCTGACGCGCCCGTTCGTACAGGTGCCGATGAACGCCACGTCGACGTCGTAACCCTCCATCGTCTCACCGGGCGTGACGCCGGTGTGGGCCTGGGCGTTGCGGGCGGCGTCGCGCTCGTCTTCCGGTAGATCCGCCGGTGCCGGGACGGGTTCGCCGACGCCGACGGCCTGTCCGGGGTTGGTTCCCCACGTCACCATCGGCTCCAGGTCGTCGGCGTCGATCTCGACCACGTCGTCGTACTCGGCGTCCGGGTCGGTCCTGATGGACTCCCAGTACTCCTTTCGCTCCTCGAAGGCCTCGCCCTCGGGGACGTACTCGCGGCCGCGCAGGAACTCGTAGGTGGTCTCGTCGGGGTTGATGTAGCCCGCGCGAGCGCCGCCCTCGATGGACATGTTACAGACGGCCAGTCGGCCCTCCATGTCCAGTTGCTCGATGGCGGAGCCGCCGTACTCGTAGACGTAGCCGACGCCGCCGTCGACGCCGAGATCTCTGATGATCTTGAGGATGACGTCCTTCGAGTAGACGCCGTCCCCGAGCGTCCCGCTCACCTCGACGCGGCGGACGTCCGCTTTGTCGGCGGCGATGGTCTGTGAAGCGAGGACGTCGCGCACCTGACTCGTCCCGATGCCCATGGCGAACGCGCCGAACGCGCCGTGAGTAGCGGTGTGGGAGTCGCCACAGACGACGGTCATGCCCGGCTGGGTCAGTCCCAGTTCGGGGGCGACGACGTGAGCGATGCCCTGTTTATCCGAGTCGAGGCCGTAGAAGGTGATCCCGGACTCGGCGGTGTTGCGTTCGAGCGCCGTCAGCATCCCCTCGGCCGCCTCGTCTTCGAGCGGTCGGTCCCGCCCCTCGGAACGGGTCGGGACGATGTGGTCTACGGTCGCGACGTTGCGCTCGGGGTAGGGCACCTCGATGCCGCGTTCCCGGAGTTCCGAGAACGGCTGCGGGCTCGTCACCTCGTGGATCAGGTGGAGGCCGACGAACAGCTGGTCCTGCCCGTTCGGTAGTTCGCCCACCTTGTGTCGGTCCCACACCTTGTCGTACAGCGTTCCGCTACTCATCGGATACCTCTACGACGCGCTCTACGTGGCCGTCGGCGTCCTCGCCGCGGCCCCGTCCGCGTTCCCACACGTCGTTCGCGCCGTCCCCGTGCGGGGGCGTGTGGTCGACGTCTTTCATCTCGTCGGCCTCGCCTTCCGTCGGCCGCTCGCCGCCGTCGGCGACGGCGGGGACGCGGCGATACACCGCGCCGAACGTCTCGCCCGTGTGGGGGTGTGTGTGGCTCACCGCCTCCATCGTCTCGTCAGTCATCCGCCGGGGCCTCGGCTTGCTGCTCCTGTTCGTCCGCCCAGGAGAACAGCGCTCGCAGCCGTTCGCCGACCTCTTCGATGTCGTGGTTCTTCTCGGCGTGACGGAGCTGGGTGTAGTTCGGTCGGCCCGCCTGATTCTCCAGAATCCACTCGCGGGCGAAGGTCCCGTCCTGCACCGCTTCGAGGGTCTCCTCCATGTTCTCGCGGACGCCCTCGTCGACGATCTCGTCGCCCTGCGCGAGGCCGCCGTACTCGGCGGTGTCGGAGACCGAATCCCACATCGCGCCGAGGCCGTCCTCGTACATCAGATCGACGATGAGCTTCATCTCGTTGAGACACTCGAAGTAGGCCATCTCGGGGCTGTAGCCGGCGTCGACGAGCGTCTCGTAGCCCTGCTTGATGAGCGACGTGATGCCGCCACAGAGGACGGCCTGTTCGCCGAACAGGTCCGTCTCCGTCTCCTCGCGGAACGACGTCTCGACGACGCCCGCGCGGGTGCAGCCGATGGCCTGCGCGTACGCGAGGGCCTCGTCTGTCGCCTCGCCCGTGGCGTCCTGGTAGACGGCCAGCAGCGCCGGCGTCCCCTCGTCGGCGACGTAGTTCCGGCGCAGGAGGTGTCCCGGCGTCTTCGGCGCGATCATCGTCACGTCGACGTCCGCCGGGGGCTGGATCTGGTTGTAGTGGATGTTGAATCCGTGGGCGAACTGGAGCGTATCGCCCGCGTCGAGTTCGCCCTCGATGGCGTCGAACACCGACGGCTGGACCGTGTCGGGGACGAGCATCGAGACGACGTCTGCCTGTGCCGCCGCCTCGACGGGCGTGGCCACGCGCAGGCCGTCCTCCTCGGCCGCGGCCCGCGAGGAAGAGTCCTCGCGCAGGCCGACGACCACGTCGACGCCGCTGTCGGCGAGGTTCTGTGCGTGGGCGTGGCCCTGGCTGCCGTAGCCCAGAACGGCTACGGTCTTGTCGTCGATGTCGTCGCTGCTTGCGTCTTCGTCGTAATACACCGGCGTCGTGAATTCGCTTTCACTCATGGGTTATGTCGTCTTGCGTGTGCCGCGTTCGAGCGCGGCGGTCCCGGTTCGCACGATCTCGTGCACGCCGAACCGTTCGAACGCGTCGACCGCCGCGTCGATCTTCTGCTCGCTTCCCGTGATCTCGACCGTCACCGACTCCTGGGAGACGTCGACGGCCTTGCCGTCGTACATCTCCGCGACGGCACCGACCTGGTCGGGTGCCGACCCGTCCACCTTGATGAGCGCGAGTTCGCGCTCGATGGCGGACGGTTCGAGTTCGGTCACGGCGATGACCGGGACGAGCTTCTGTAGCTGTTTTTTCGCCTGTTCGATGCCCGGGTCGGTCTCCTCGACGACCAGCGTTATCCGGGCACGATCCTCGTCAGTGGTCGGACCGACCGTGAGACTTTCGATGTTGAACTGCCGTCGGGAGAACAGCCCCGACACCCGGGCGAGGACGCCCGGTTCGTGTTTCACCAGCGCCGAGAGCACCGCCTGCCGCTCCGGGGCTTTCGCCTCGATCTCCGGGTCGATGCGGATTCCCAGTTCGTTGCGGCGGCCCTCCGGATGGGGGCGTTCCTCCGGCGGCGGGCCCTGTAGTCCGTCGCTCATCGTCGGTCACCTCGCGTGTGTGCGCTCGTGGTCATAGTTGTTCCTCCGTGAGGGCGAACTTCGCGTTCGCGCCCCCGCTCGGCACCATCGGGTAGACGTTCTCCGCCGGATCGATGTGGAAGTCGATGACCGACGGACCGTCGTAGGCCACCGCCTCCTCGATGGCGTCCGCGACCTCGTCGTAGTCGTCGACGCGCCAGCCGCGCGCGCCGAACGCCTCGGCCAGTTTGTCGAACTCGGGGATCCAGTTGTAGTCGGCGGCCATGTGTCGGCCCTCGAAGAAGGCGTCCTGCCACTGGCGGACCATCGATGTACTCGTTGTTCAGGATGGCGACCGTGATATCGAGGTTCTCGCGAACCGCGACCGAGAGCTCCTGCATGGTCATCAAAAAGGAGCCGTCGCCGTCGACGCAGACGACGGTCCGGTCGTCGTCGGCCGCAAAGCGCGCGCCGATGGCCGCGGGCAGCCCGTAGCCCATCGTCCCCAGGCCGTGCGAGGAGATCCACTGGCGCGGCTCGCGGTAGGTCCAGTACTGCGCCGCCCACATCTGGTGTTGGCCGACGCCCGTCGTGACGATGGTGTCGTCGGGCGTCGCCTCGTCCAGCGTCTCGACGACGAACTGCGGTTTCAGCGGTTCGTCGTCCGGCGCGGCGTAGGTCATTGGATACTCCGACTTCCACGTCTGACACTGCTCGCGCCACTCGTCGGCGTCGGGCGCGGCGGTCAGTTCGTCGTCGATCTGTTCGACGACCCGCCCGGCGTCGCCGATGAGCGGGTAGTCCGCGTGGACGTTCTTCGAGATCTCGGCGGGGTCGATGTCGACGTGGACGATCTCCGCCTCGGGCGCGAACGTGTCGATGCCGCCCGTGAGTCGGTCGTCGAACCGGGTGCCGATGGCGACGAGCAGGTCGGTGTGCGTGATGGCCATATTGGCGTAGCCGGTGCCGTGCATTCCCGCCCACGACAGACAGAGGTCGTGGTCCTCGGGCATCGTCCCGATGCCGGGCATCGTCGTCACCACCGGAATCTCGTAGTCGATGGCCAGCTTGCGCGCCTGCTCGGAGGCACCGGCCTTGACGACGCCGCCGCCGAACAGGAGCAAGGGACGTTCCGCGTTTTCGATGGCGCGGGCCGCCTCCGCGACGGCTTCCTCGTCGGCCTCGGACTGTGGCGTGTACGTCTCCGGCGTTTGCGCCGGGCCGGGGTCGCGGTCCGTCTCCGCGTTGGTCACGTCTTTCGGCAAGTCGACCAGCGTCGGGCCGGGGCGTCCCGCGCCCGCGAGGGCGAACGCCTCGCCGACGTCGTCGCCGACGGTGTCGGCGGAGGACGCGAAGTAGTTGTTCTTCGTGATCGGCGCGGTGACGCCGGTGGTGTCCGTCTCCTGGAAGGCGTCGCTGCCGACCATGTCCGAGGGGACCTGTCCGGTCAGAGCGACGACGGCGTCGGAGTCCATGTTGGCGTCGGCCAGGCCCGTCACGAGGTTCGTCGCACCGGGGCCGGACGTGGCGAGACAGAGCCCCGGATCGCCGGAGACGACGTTGTACGCGTCGGCGGCGTGGGCGGCCCCCTGCTCGTGGGCCATCGTCACGTGGTCGATCTCCGAGTCGTAGAGGGCGTCGTAGACGGGCATGATCGCCCCGCCCTGGACGCCGAACATCACTTCGGCTCCGGCGTTTTCGAGCGCCCGGACGACGGACGTCGCGCCGGTCGTCACGGACGTCGGCGTCGATGCGGAGTCGGAGCCGGACGGTTCCGCTGCCTCGTGTGTGGGTGTGGGGTGTTCGCTCATCGGTAATTCTCCGTCGGTCGGTGTCGGTTCGTCGGTCGCTGTCTGGTTGTGTACTGCATGGTCCGGGGTGTGAAACGGCCGGTAAACGGTGCGGTCGGGGCGGAAGTGAGGTGGTGAGGGGCTGGCCGCCCCTACGATAATGAGGCTGCGTACGGCGGCGTCGCTGGTCGACCGCCGACCACGGACGCTCGCTCGCCGTCGCATCGTACTCGACATGTTCGCCTCTGAGAGTATAATCCTTTCCGTCCGACGCGGCCGTTTGGACCCCCGCCCGCCGCCCCCGCGTGGAGCGAACGGGCCGGAGGACATCAGGCGCTGACCTCCTCCCGGCGGGTCACGCCGATCTCGCGGGCGAACCGTCGCAGGTCGGCGACGGTCACGCGCTGTTTCTCCGCGCCGTAATCCTTGACGCGACGGGTGACCTCGCGCACTTCGTCGTCCGTGGGTTCGTAGCCCGAGTCCTCCAGCCGCTTGCGTACCGAGTGGGTCCCGGTGTGTTTGCCCAGTACGAACTCCCGGGTCGCACCGACCATCTCCGGCGTCATCACGCCCGGTTCGAACGTGTCCGTGTTCTCGATGACGCCCGCGGCGTGGATGCCGCTCTCGTGGGAGAACGCGTTGCGACCGACCACGGGCTTGTTCGCCGGCACCGGCATCTCGCTGTACTCCTCGACCATCCGGGAGAGCTCCGTGATGCGGGTCGTGTCGATGCCCGTGTCGACGTCGTACAGCGACTCGGCCGCCATGACCACTTCCTCGTAGGCGGCGTTGCCGGCGCGTTCGCCGATGCCGTTGACCGACACCTGCGCCTGCGTCGCACCGGCCTCGTAGCCGGCCATCGCGTTCGCGGTGGCCAGCCCGAAGTCGTCGTGTGCGTGGACGTCTACCTGTGCGTCCGTGTTTTCCCGAACCATCCGGACGAGGTCCATGAACCGCGTCGGCGTCGCGACCCCGCAGGTGTCGGGAATGTTGATCCAGTCGGTGCCTGCCTCGCTGACGGCCTCCACCACTTCGACGAGGAAATCGTCGTCGGTACGGGTGGCGTCCATCGGCGAGAACATACACTCGACGCCCGCTTCCTTGACGCGTTCGACGCTTTCGACGGCGCGTTCGACCGCCTCCTCGCGGGAGGCGTGCATCGAGTCCTGCAACTGCACGTCGCTCGTGCTCACGAAGACGTGAACGAGTTCGACGCCCGAGTCGAGGGCCGCCTCGATGTCCTTGTCGACGACGCGGGCCAGGCCACACGTCGTTCCGCTCGTCGCCTCAGCGATGTCGCGAACGGCCTCGAACTCCGCGTCCGAGTTCACCGGGAACCCCGCCTCGATGACGTGTGTCCCCATGTCGTCGAGCAGTTGCGCGATGTCGCGTTTCTCGTCGTAACTGAACGAGGTGCGCGGTGACTGCTCGCCGTCGCGAAGCGTCGTGTCGAAAATTCGTGCGGTGTCTATCTCACCGCTGCGGGCTAATGTGCCCTGGAAGAACTCGATCCGCCGGGGTATCCGACGTCTCCTCCATGTCGTTGGAAGACATTGTACCCAAAGCAAGCCCGGTTTCGCATATAAATCTGCCCCTTCGACAGTTGGTGTCAGCGCGCGGAGCGTCCCGGCGGCCCCGCGGCGTCGCGGCGATCGAGATTCGACGGCTGCTTCGGGACGTTCGATCGACGATTCGTGTGACGAACTCACACGAACTAGAGACGTTCCACCGGCGCTTAAGAATCCACCCCGCCGACCGAACGCTTTTCTCGACACCAGCCGAGAGACGTGACATGAGCGAATTCGACCTCGACCTCCGGGGCGCGGAGGAACAGCTCGAGAGCGACGAGGGGACGCCGGAGATCGTTCTCGGCGTCCTCGACGGGAGCACGGACCCCGCGGAGTGGGTCGAGACCGTCGAGAACGGGAACGCCCTCTGTCTCGCCATCGACGGCGACCTGAACCGACTCGCGTCCGGGTTCGCCCGCGAGGTCAAGGACGCGGGCGGGACGCTGATGCGCTTTCGGGGCTTTCTCATCGTGACGCCCGACGGCGTCAGCATCGACACCGACCGTCTCAGGAGAACGTGACGACGTGGCCGTCGCGGTCGCGGACGCGTCTCCCGCCCGCCGCTCGCTCCGATTCGATCGTCCACTCCGCGAACGCCTCCGCCGCCGCCTCGGGGTCGTCGGTCCGGAATCCCACGTCGACGTGGACGCCGCCGCGGGCGTCCGCGATCCCGAGTTGGGGCTCCCACAGTTCGAGGTCGATCGGTCCGCGCAGTCGTACCCGGCGTCGCTCCTCTCCCCGGTCCACGACCTCGAAGCCGAGTCCGCGGTACGCCGTCTCCGCCCGTTCGAGGTCCGCGACTTCGAGAACGAGTTCGAAGATGCCCGTCAATCCGCCGTCCGCCGCGTCGTCTCCTCGCCACCGGCGTCGGGTGCGCCGTCGCTGCCGATCTCGACGCAGTGTCCGTCGGGATCGTCGACGTAGAGCGAGCGGTACGCCCCGAAGTCGTACACCGCCGGATCGAGATCCGACAGTCGGTCCAGCCAGTCGTCGAACTCGTCGACCGGCGTCGTGAACGCGTAGTGGGTGTGGAGGCCACCGCGCGGGACGGTGGTCGGCCGGCGGAGAATCAGGTCCGTCTCGCCGACCCGGAACGCCAGTTCGGCGTCGCTCTCGCGAACCGGCGACAGACCGAGGCGACCGACGTAGAACGCTCGCGCGCGGTCGAGGTCGGCGACTTCGAGGGCGAGGAGTCGAGGCCGGTGAGCATGTCCGCCGATACGACACGGAGCGTATTATCAGTCGGGTCCACCTTTTATCCGTCCCCCGGCCTTCGGGTCGGACATGCCGTTTAAGGGCGGCGCGGAGAGCGTGACCGAAATCGACCGCTGGGACGGCGGAGTCGGCTGGTTCGCCCATCCCGACGAACGGATGGAACGCGCCAGCCACGCCCTCGTCGTCGACGGCGACGTGTGGGCCGTCGACCCGGTAGACGCCACGGGCGTTGACGAACTGCTCGCGGACCTCGGAGACGTGGCAGGCGTCGTCGTCTGTCTCGACCGACACAAGCGCGACGCGGCCGCCGTCGCGACCCGACACGACGTCCCCGTCACCGTCCCGGAGTGGATGACCGGCGTGGCGTCGCAACTCCACGCCCCGGTCGAACGCGTCGACGACGAACTCGGCGACACCGGCTACCGCGTCCTGCAGGTGCGGAAATCGACGCTCCCGCCGTGGCAGGAGGCCGCCCTCTACCACGAGTCGGCGGGCACCCTGCTCGTCCCGGAAGCCGTCGGAACGGCCCCGTTTTCCTCGCCGGGGGCGAACGCCTGGGCGTCCATCCGATGCTCCGCCTGTTCCCGCCCCGCGAGGCACTCGCCGGCCTCGACCCGGACCGCGTCCTCGTCGGCCACGGCGCTGGCGTCTTCACGGACGCGGCGGCCGCCCTCGACGACGCACTCGACGGCTCCCGGCGGCGGGCGCTCTCCCTCTACGCGAACGTCGCGCGGTCGTTCCTCTCGAACCGATGACGGAGTCCGCCCCCGCGACGGTGCACGCCACGAGCGGCCTCGCGGACGTCCTGCTCGACATGGCCGTCGACGCCGAACCCGACTCGACCAACGTCGTCCTCGGGTCGACGCCCGCCGACGAGTTCGACACCGACCTCGGCATCGACGCCGAGAAGCCGGTGTTGACGCATTTCTATCTCCCCGACGCCGGTCGGTCGGTCGAGGCCGTCTTCGGCGTCGACCTCGGCACGCCCGTCGGTCGCGGCCGGGCCCGCTTTCTCAGCCACCCGCAGGGACCGGACGGGCTGACCAAACGCGACGACCTCGCGGCCGTCGTCCTCCTCGCGGTGCCGCCGTGGGAGGCGATCCGCGCGTTCGATCGGCGCGGACGACGGCTCGATCTCCGGGTGTTGGACGCCGAACCGCCACGGGAGTCGCTCGACTACTCCAGGTAGCCCAGATCCACGAGCTGTTCCGCGATCTCCTCGAACTCGGCTTCCGTCAGGCGACCCTGTTTCTCGTGCTGGATGACGATGCTGCGGAGCAGAAAGCGGACGAGATCGCTCGTGCTCGAGAAACTCGTCCCCTCGATGGTCTCCTCGACGCGGACGGCGAGATCTTTCGGGATGGAGACGGTCGTGTAGTCGGTCACGTCTCACGACAGGCGGTCCCACGGCATAAACGCGCTGGATGGAGTTTTTGAAGGTGGAGTCCGTAGCGGGGTTCGATGGCAGTCAGGCCCCCCAGCAGGATTCGTCGGACCCCGAGTCGATAGAGTTCGGTATCGCCGCGCTCAACGCCCGTCTCGACGAGTCGGAGGTTCAGTTTCCGGCCACGAAAACCGAGATCATCCGCCAGCTAGACAACACGGACATCCCCTGCGACGCGTCGGGGCACACCGTTTCGCTCGCGGAGGCGTTCGAGTCGATTCCGAAGGATCGATTCGAAACCGAGACGGAACTGCTCGACGTCCTTCACCCGGTGTTCGAGGAGTACCGCGCCTCCGCGTCCGGGGGCTGTTCGGCCGGCTGCGGGCGCTACTCCCCTTTTAAATTTTCGAGTTCGTGCATCCGCTCGCGGTGCAGCGACAGGACGAGGTCCGCCAGCACGCCGAACATCAGCAACTGGACGCCGACGAGGACGCTGAAGGCGGCGACGACGGCGATCACCTCGTGTGAGACGGATCGCGTGACCCACTCGACGCCGACGTAGACGGCGAGGACGAGGCCGAACAGCGTCGAGACGCCGCCGACGCTCCCGAAGTAGAACAGGGGGTTGTTGGTCTTTGCCCGCCGGAACAGTTCGAGGAGAATGATGCCGCCGTCGCGGAACGGCCGGAGGTTGGTGTCGGACCCCGAGGGCCGGGGGAGATAAGTGACGGGGACGACGGCCGTCGGGATGTCGCGTTTGACACACTCGACGGACATCTCCGTCTCGATGCCGAACCCCTTCGCCGTGAGTCGCATCCGGTCGAACGACTCGCGAGCGAACGCGCGATAGCCCGAGAGGACGTCTTCGAGGTCGTCGCCGTGGATGGTGGCGAACGCGCGATTGATGAGGCGGTTGCCGACGCGGTTGAGTCGCGTCATCGCACCGGACCGCATGTCGGCGAAGCGGTTGCCGATGACGTGGTCGGCGTCGCCGGAGCGGAGCGGTTCGAGCAGTTCGTCGGCGTCTTCCGGGCGGTAGGTGCCGTCGCCGTCGACCAGCAGGACGTACGGGGTCTCCACGTACTCCGAGACGGCCTCGCGGACGGCCTGTCCCTTCCCCGATCCGGACTGTTCGACGACGCGTGCGCCCCGGTCGTCGGCGATCGACCGCGTCGCGTCCGTGGACCCGCCGTCGATTACGAGGACGTTCTCGAAGCCCGCCTCCCGGAACCCCTCGACGACATCGCCGATGGTCTCGGCCTCGTCGAGCGTCGGGACGAGGACACAGACGTCCGCGTAGTCGGCCATTACCGTTGGCGTGGACGCCGGGACGGCAAAAGGATTCCCTCTTCCGGTTACGGAGACGCCGACAACGCCCACCGACGACGCGCCTCGCGTGCGAACGAACCGGCGACGGGTCGCGTCCACTACACTCTTTTAACGCAGCGAGTACAGTTGCAGACGAATGAAGGTAGTCGTGCTGGCCGCAGGCGAGAGCGCTCGAACGCGACCGGCGACGCCCGCGAGGCCCGTCGCCGGCGACAGATCGGTTCTCGCGCGCGTCCCCGACGCCCGTCGGATCGCCGTCGACGACGTCGTCGCACGCGATAGGGGGTGTCTCTGTGAAGGCGATCATCATGGCCGCCGGCGAGGGCCGGCGGCTGGAACCGCTCACGAATCGCCGTCCGAAGCCGATGATTCCGGTCGGGAACCAGCCCGTGCTCGAATACGTCGTCGAGGCCGTCGCCGACGCCGGTATCGACGACATCGTCCTCGTCGTCGGCTACAAGCGCGACCGCATCCAGACGTACTTCGGCGACGGCAACGACTGGGGCGTGGACGTCTCCTACGCGGTACAGGAGAAGCAACTCGGCACGGGCCACGCCGTCCTGCAGGCCGAACCCCACGTCGACGGGGCGTTCGTCGTCCTGAACGGCGACCGGATCATCGAACCCGGCGTGGTCGAACAGGTGATCGACGCCCCCGCGAGGCGGGCGACGCCGTCATGGCCGTGACCCGGTCGAAACGCCCCGGCGACTACGGCGTCGTGACGACCGACGGCGACCGAGCGACGGACATCGCAGAGAAACCGGGTCCCCACGGCTCCGCCTCCGAGATCATCAACGCCGGCGTCTACGGGTTCGACGACTCCGTCTTCGCGGCGATCCGCGCGTGTGACGTCGGCCCGGACGGCGAACTGGCGATAACGAGCGCGCTCGACAGACTCATCTCCCGGGCGACGGTGCGGTGTGTCCGGTATCGCGGCCAGTGGGTCGACCTCACTCACCTCTGGGACGTCGTCAGCGTGAACGCCTCGGTCCTCGACTGGTTCGGGGCCGGGATCGCCGAAACGGCGACGGTAGAATCGGGTGCCGTCGTCGCGGACGCCGTCGACGTGGGCGGCGACGCCCGCATCGGGGCGAACGCGGCGCTGCGGCCGAACGTGACGCTCGGCGACAACGTCGTCGTCGGGTCCAACGCCGTCCTCTCGAACGCCGTCGTCTTCCCCGGCGCGGTCATCGACGACGGGGCCGTCGTTCGAGACGCCGTCGTCGGCGAGGACGCGCGCGTGGGCCCGAACACCACCGTCGTCGGGGGCGACGCGGACGTCGTCGTCGACGGAACGTACCACGAGGGGGTCACGTTCGGTGGCGTCCTCGGCGACTACGCGGACGTCGGCGGCGGCGTCCTCGTCGAACCGGGGACGAGACTCGGCGACGACGCGATCGTCGAGTCGGGGGCGACGCTCACCGGGGCGATCAGCCCCGAGACGGAGGTGCGACGGGGCTGATGTGTGGCATCATCGGCTACGTCGGCACGGAGCGCGCGCTCCCCGTCGTCGCCGACGGACTCCACCGACTGGAGTACCGTGGCTACGACTCGGCCGGCATCGCCCTCTGTGCGGACTCGCTCTCGATTTACAAGAGCACCGGCGTCGTCGACGACCTGACGCTCCCGGAGTCGTCCGCGGCCACCTGCGCCGTCGGCCACACCCGCTGGTCGACCCACGGCAAGCCGACGGACGCGAACGCCCACCCCCACACCGACTGTCACGGCGAAATCGCCGTCGTTCACAACGGCATCATCGACAACTACGAGTCGTTGAAAGCCGAGTTGGCGGATCACGCGTTCACCAGCGAGACGGACACCGAGGTCGTCCCGCACCTGATCGAGGAGGCGTGGAACGGCGGCGATCTGACGGCGGCCGTCGAATCCGTCGTCGACCGTCTCGACGGCAGTTTCGCCATCTGCGTTACCGCCGAGGGTGTGACGAAATCGTCGCCGCGCGACGGGACAGTCCGCTCGTCGTCGGCCACGGCGAGACGGGGTCGTTCGTCGCCAGCGACGTCCCGGCGTTCATCGAACACACGCGCCGCGTGAGCTATCTGGAGAACGGCGACGTGGCGACGCTGACACCCGACGACGTGGCCGTCACCAACGGCGGGGACCCGGTCGATCGACCGGTCGAAACCGTCACGTGGGACGCGGAGGCGGCCGAAAAAGGCGGCTACGACCACTACATGCTCAAGGAGATTCACGAGCAACCGCAGGCGCTTCGCCAGACGCTCTCGGGGCGTCTCGACGCCGTCAACGGCGAGGCCGACCTGGATCTCGACCTGCCCGAGGAGTACGTCCGGCCGCTGGAGGAGATACAGATCGTCGCCGCGGGGACGTCCTACCACGCCGGGATGTACGCCCGACGGTTGCTGGAGGAGTACGCCGACGTCCGCGTCTCGGTCGAAATCGCCAGCGAATACGAGGTGACCGGCGGCCGCGACCCCGAGCGGACGCTCGCCGTCGCCGTCACACAGAGCGGCGAGACGGCCGACACGCTCGACGCGATGCGGAAGGCCTCGCGGGCGGGAGCGCGGACGCTCGCCGTGACCAACACGGTCGGTTCGACGGCGGCACGGGAGGCCAACCACACCGTCTACATCCGGGCGGGACCGGAGATCGGCGTGGCCGCGACCAAGACGTTCGCCGCACAGGTCGTCACCCTCGGCCTCCTGACGGTCGAACTCGGGCGGGAGCGCCGGGCGCTCTCCACCGCGATGGCGAGCGATCTGCTGGAACGCCTCCGCGACGTTCCGGGAGCCATCCAGCAGACGTTAGACCGGGAAGCAGCGGTCCGAGAGGCGGCCGAGACGTACGCCGACGCCGACGCCTTCTTCTTCATCGGCCGGCGGTTCGGCTATCCAGTCGCGCTGGAGGGCGCGCTCAAACTGAAAGAGATTTCGTACGAACACGCCGAGGGGTTCGCCGGCGGCGAACTCAAACACGGACCGCTGGCGCTGGTAACCGAGGAGACGCCAGTCCTCGCCGTCTTGACCCGAGGGGCGAGCCGAGCGACCTCCTGAACAACGTCAAGGAGGTCGAGTCGCGCGGCGCGCCGGTCGTCGGATGCTCCTCGCTCCCGTCGGCGAGCAAGTATCTCGACGTCGAACTCGAAGTCGAGGCCCTCGGCGTCTTCGAACCGCTGGTCGCGAACGTCTATCTGCAGCTGTTTGCCTATCACGTCGCACGGCTGCGCGGGCGATCGATCGACAGGCCGCGGAATCTGGCGAAGAGCGTGACCGTGAAGTAACTGCGTCGGGCACGGCCGAACCTTGGTCTCATTTCCGGACGCGGTCCGTCCGTCGAGCGAGTTCGACGGTGTCTGCGAACTCGCCGAACGATCCGAGCCCAAAGGTTGAATACCGTCTTCACTGTTAGCGGGAATATGAGTAGCCCTGTTAGCAGCGGAATCAACTTCTCACGTTCCGCCATCAAATTCACGGACAAATGGGTTGGACGCGACCTCCTCAACCATTCGACGCGGTTTTCGGCCGTCCTCGGCGGGGCACTCGCTCGTAAACGGGCGAAGTTCTTCGCGGACGAAACGTTCTCGGGGACGAGCGAATACGCGCGCGAGCTGAAAACGAACGGAATCACCGAATTCGGCCAGCCGTTCGACGGGGATACGATCGATACGATCGCGGACAAGTTTGACGATCTCATCGAGGCCGGTGAATACACCTACACCCGTGGAACGGAGACGGAAGATTACAATTACGGTATCGACAGCACGGAGTTCGACTTTGCCGAACGACTCCCGGAGGTTGCACGGGTCGTCGATAGCCCCGTGTCCGATGTCCTCAAGCAGTACTATGGGACGTGGTTCAAACCAGTGAGGGTCAATATGTGGCGGAATCGCCACGTACCCCCGGAAGTCGTCGAGTCGTCGGAAGTGTTCTCGAACTACTGGCACGCCGACCCACACACGACCGACCACGTGAAACTGTTCGTCTACCTGACCGACGTTACAGAGGACCACGGCCCGTTCCACGCGATAACCACGGACGAGTCGAAGCGCGTCACGCGCTCGTACCGACGCGACCGAGACGGGATTCCAAACGGCTACGTCGAGGAGACGGTCGACGACGTTATCAAGTTCACCGGACCGAAAGGAAGTACCGCTCTGTGTAATACCCAGACGAACTTGCATCGCGCCGGTATTCCGGCTGAGGGGAACCACCGCGATCTCCTGCAGATGGTCTTCGCTCCAACCTCCGAACCGCTCTCGGACGGCTGGATCGACCGTCGAGAGAGCTACGCCTTCGACGGGAGCGACCATAACGGATTCAGACGCCTACTGCGATACTGATGGTAGGACATCGGAAATGGGTCAATTCGGGAGCAATCCGTGGTCGACGGAGCCAAATAACCCGCGATAGTATGCGAAGAAGACGAGTATGGCAGATTCCACCAAATCGCAGAACGATATGATCCATCTCTTCGATAGAATTAGAGTATTGACTCGGGCTCTCGGAATCGACCCCATGCTAATCCGCGCTCACGACGAAATCCGATACCGGACGCTCGATTCGTATACGGCTTCCTACCGTGGTATCGAAGCCGAATTCGTCGTCGAGAATTTGACGCAGTATCGACGAGCCCGTTCCATCAAAGAGCCACTGATGGAGACACTGTTCGACGAAATCCAGCCCAGCGACGTCGTCTGGGATGTCGGAGCGAACGTCGGTGGAATATCCACGTTCGTCGGTCAGTTGCTCGATGACGGTCGTCTCGTCGCGTTCGATCCTCTCCCAGCGAACGCCAACGCCCTCAGAGAGAATTTGGCTCGAAACGGCATCGATAGCCGCGTATTCGAGTACGCGTTGGGCGACGAAACCGGAGAGACCGAATTCGTCGTCTCGAAGACGCCCGCACCCGGCGATTCGCACGCCGTCGTTCCGAATCGACGTACGTCCGGATTCTGGCGCGACCGGACAGAAACGATTCCAGTGAACGTAATTCGAGGGGACGAGCTCATCGAGAAATACGACCTCGACGTTCCGAATCTGATAAAATTCGATATCGAGGGAGCGGAGTTGAACGCCATCCGCGGGCTGCGGGAGACGCTCTCCGACGATTCCTGTCGGACAGTAGTCTGTGAGGTCCACGCCTACCTGCTCGAGGATTACGGCGGGACTGCGGCGGAACTCGAAGACGAACTCGAACGGGCGGGATTCGAATTGGAACGCTTCGACGAACGGACTCAAATCGAGGATGGCGAACGTCTCCGTCTGTACCGACTCCTCGCGAAGAAGTGAGTACCGACTACCGTCGAGACGACGGAGTTCCGTGTCACGAAGGGTTCGGGCCGTAAGCGTACCGTTCGCGCCAGTCTATTTCACAACACTTTATCCGCCAGTGGCCCTCGGCTCGAGGGATGGCCGACGACTCCGGGTCGCTGTTCCGCGTTGTAGCCAAGGAAGGGACCTTCGTCTTCGTCGGCCGGATGTTCGAATTGGGTATCTCGTTCGTCGGCGCGGCAGTACTCGCGAACATCTTCGAGTCCGGGGAATACGGTGCGTTGATGCTCGGATTCTCTATCGTCGGAATGGTCTCTCAGTTCGTCGTCCTCGGGCTTGACTCCGCTATCGGTCGATACCTCCCACGATACGAGGACGCTGGGCGTCGGCGTAGCGTCCTCATCACGGCCTATCGTGTCGCGGTGCCGATCGCCGTACTAGTCGGTATGGCGACGGCGTTCGGAGCAGACTGGCTCGCTACCGCAGTCTTCCAGTCACCAGAAATTGCACCAATTCTCCGTATCTTCGGTCTCGCCATCCCGTTTGCGGCAGTTGTCCACCTGTCGATTGGAGCGATGCAGGGTACGAAGCAAGCGCTCCATAAGTCAATCGTCGAGAGCGTAACGCTACCCGGAACACGAGTGACGCTGGCACTCGTAGCGGTCGCCTTCGGCGGCGGCGTCGTCGGGGCGACGTACGGTTACGCGCTCTCGTTCGTCATCGCAGGCGCAGTGGGCACGTACTACGTCGTCAAGAACACGTCGCTGATCGCCGACGCCGACGTGAAGCCGATGTACACCGAACTTCTGCGTTTTTCAATTCCGTTAGTTCTGACCGCGATTATGGCACGGATTCTCGCAGATGTCGATACTATCATCCTCGGAATCGAGAGAACGCCGAGTGATGTCGGTATCTATCGGGTCGCGTACCCGATTGCCCAACTGCTCCAAATTGGCCTCTCGTCGGCGACGTTCATTCTCATCCCTGTCTTTTCCGAACTCGACAGTGATGAACAGGGCGAACGGATGAGGCGCGTCTATCAGGTCGTAACCAAGTGGATAGTCATCGGGACGCTCCCCCTGTTTATCGTGGTATTTCTATTCCCGGAACGGGTCATCAGCCTCACGTTCGGAGCGAAGTACGTCGCTGGTGCGACGGCCCTCTCCGTGCTGGCAGTGGGCTTCTTCCTCGACGGATTCATCGGGCCGAATAGCGTCGTCCTGACGGCCATCGGTAGAACGCGCGAAGTTGCGTACGACCACGTCGCAGGGGCTCTCCTGAACGTCGTTCTGAACCTCTGGCTCATTCCACAGTACGGCGTCCTTGGTGCAGCGGTTGCGACCACGATCTCGTATACCGTGATGAACGGACTCTACACGGTCCAAATGTACCGCAACTGGAATTCAGCCAATAACTGGTGCCCTGATGCGGCCGTTCGTCGCCGCCGCCGTAGCGATGGCTATCATCTACACTCTCGTCACCGAATTCCTTCCGACGAACGTTCTCGTCCTCGGTACGATGATGGCTGCCTATCTGATACTCTACTTCGTCATCGTCGTTCGATTCGGGGCCATCGAACAGGAGGAAGTCCGACTGGTACAGGACTTTGAGGACGCGTACGGCATCGACCTTGGGTGGATAAAATCGCTCACGAAGCGCCTCATGCGATGAAATCGCCACGTACATATGCTCTGTCCGAATTCGTGTTCGGCGTGAATCCCGGATACTCAATCCGACATTCCTAATTCAATCGCCACTAAATCGTTGCGTCAAGGAATGTTCGACGACAAGAACGTGCTGATTACGGGCGGTGCCGGTTCCGTCGGTCGCGTGTTGACGCGTCATCTCCTCGACCACGACCCGAACGTGATTCGCCTCTTCGACAACAGCGAACCGGCGCTCGCCGATCTCCGCGTCGAGTTCGACGACGACCGGTGTCGCTTCCTCGCGGGCGACGTCCGCGACAAGGACCGGCTCGCTCGGGCGATGCAAGACGTCGACATCGTCCTGCACACGGCGGCGATGAAACACGTCGACATCTCGGAGTACAACCCCTTCGAGGCGGTCAAGACCAACGTGATGGGCCTCCAGAACGTCATCGACACGGCCATCGACGCCGAAGTCGAGCGCGTGGTGTTCACCAGTAGCGACAAAGCCGTCGACCCCGCGAACACGATGGGGACGACGAAGCTCCTCGGGGAGAAGCTCATCACGGCCGGAAACAAGTATCGCGGCGACGTCGACCTGTCCCTCGCGTCCGTCCGCTTCGGCAACGTTCTCAACTCGTCGCAGTCCGTTATCCCCCTCTTTCACAAGCAGATTCGGGACGGCGGCCCGGTCAAGTTGACCGACCGGCGCATGACGAGGTTCTTCCTGTCGTTCGACGCCCTCGCGGAGCTGGTGTTGAGTGCCGTCGAGTTCACGCGAGGCGGCGAGGTGTTCGTTCGAAAGATGCCGGCGATCCGCATCGAGGACCTCGCCACGGCGATGATCGAGTGGCTCGCACCGATTTACGGCCACGATCCGGACGACGTCGAGATCGAGATCATCGGCAAGCGTCTGGGTGAAACCCTCGACGAGGAACTGATGACCGAGCGCGAGGCACAGCGGGCCTACGAGAGCGACGACTACTACGCGATTCCGCCGGAGACGAGCGAGCGCGACGGCTACCTCCACTACGAGGGCCTCGACCGATTCGACTCCGCCGACGACATCGTTCGGTCGTCCGGAGACGCCGAGACGCTGTCGAAAGACGAAATCGTAGCGATTCTTAAGCGGGAGATGGAAGTCCCTTCCAATGAGTGAACGTACCGTCGTCGTCACCGGTGCCGCGGGGTTCATCGGGCGCTGGGTCGTCGCGGAACTGCTCGACAGAGGGGTAACCGTCCGCGGTCTCGACGACTTCTCGAACGGCAGTCGCGAGAACGTCGCCGCCTTCGAGGACGACGACCGATTCTCGCTCGCCGAGGGCGACGTCTGTGACCCCGAAGCCGTCGCCGCCGTGTTCGACGACGACGTGGACGCCTGCATCCACCTCGCGGCCGAAATCGACGTCCAGGAGAGCCTCGACGCGCCGATGGACCACTTCGAGGCGAACGTCGTCGGCACCCAGAACGTCCTCGAAGCGTGCCGGAAACGGGGGACGCGTCTCGGCCTCGTCGGCACCTGCATGGTGTACGACATGCTCGACGCCGGTGAGGGCATCGACGAAGACCACCCGTCAAGCCCGCGTCGCCGTACGCCGGATCGAAACTCGCCGGCGAGAACATGGCCGAGTCGTACTATCACGGCTACGACCTACCCGTGACCATCCTCCGACCGTTCAACACCTACGGCCCGTACCAGAAGACGGGGATGGCCGGCGGCGTCGTCTCGATTTTCGTCGACCGGGATCTGAACGACGAGACGCTGAAGATATTCGGCGACGGGACACAGACCCGAGACCTCCTCTACGCGACCGACTGCGCCCGATTCATCGTCGACGGGACGTTCAGCGACGACGCCGTGGGCGAAGTCGTCAACGCCGGCACTGGCGAGGATATCTCCATCAACGACCTCGCCGACCTCGTCGCCACCGACGGCACCGACGTCGAACACGTCGAACACCACCACCCACAGAGCGAAGTCCAGCGACTCCGCTGTGATCCGAGTAAGGCCGAGGAACTGCTGGGATGGACGCCAGAGGTGTCGCTGGAAGAGGGCGTCGACCGGCTGCGGGCGTGGATGCGGGAACGCCAGCGATGACCGACCGGCCGGCGAAATACGGCGGCGATCCGATTCGCGAGGAAGTTCTCGGCTACGGGAGCCAGAGCATCACCGACGCTGAAAAGGAAGCGGTCGTCGAGGCGCTCGCCGGCGACTACATCACGCGAGGGCCGACCGTCGAACGGTTCGAGGAACGCGTCGCCGAGTTCGTCGGCGTCGACCACGCCGTCGCCGTCACGTCCGGGACGGCCGCCCTTCACCTCGCCGGTCTCGCGGCCGGATTCGGCCCCGGCGACGAAGTCGTCACGACGCCGTTGACGTTCGTCTCGACGGCTCACACCGCGACGTACGCCGGCGCGACTCCCGTTTTCGCCGACGTGAATCCGGAGACGCGGACGCTCGACCCCGACGCCGTCAGAGAGCGAATCACCCCCGAGACGGCCGGCATCGTCCCGATGCATTACGCGGGCTATCCCGCCGACATCGAGGCGTTTCTCGATATCGCCGACGAACACGACCTGACGCTGATCTGGGACGCCTGTCACGCCCTCGGCGGACGCTGGCAAGGTGAGCCACTCGGCGCGCAACCCGACCTGAGCGTCTTCAGTTTCCACCCCGTCAAGAACATCACCACTGCCGAGGGCGGGATGGTCGTCACTGACGACGCCGAACTCGCCGAACGCGTCCGCGACCTGCGGACGTTCGACATGCAGTACGACGTCCCCGGCCACGAGGACGAACCGTGGTACCAGGTCGTCGACGGCGTCGGCTACAACTACAACCTCACCGACATGCAGGCCGCGCTCGGCCTCGCGCAACTCGACCGACTCGACGAGTTCAAACGCCGCCGCGACGAGATTATCGCCCGCTACGACGAGGCGTTCGCGGAGATTCCGGGGCTTCGGACGCCGCCTACGTGTGAGGACGGCGACCCGATGTACCACCTCTACGCCGTCGAAATCCGGGACGGGTTCGGTTGTAGTCGTCGGGAGTTCGTGAACGCGATGCACGCGGAGAACGTCGGCGTGCAGGTCCACTACGTTCCGTTGCACTACCACCCGTTCTTCCAGCGGGAGTACGGCTACGAGCGTGGGATGTATCCCGAGACTGAGCGGGTTTACGAAGGATTGGTAAGTCTCCCGCTGTTCCCCGAGATGTCCACGGCGGACGTGGAGGGCGTGATTCGGGCGGTGCGGCAGATTCATAGCTACTTCCGCTCGTAACGACATCGGAACTCGACGCACTGTTCGCGACGGAGAGCCTCTTGTTGAGCAGTCGGTGGTACCGAAACTGTTTATCGACGTCATCCCGAAACGCCCGCCAATGGACGAGAAGGTGGTCGTGGTAATTCAGGCACGAATGGGGTCGACTCGGCTTCCCGGAAAAGTGATGCTACCATTGGCCGGTGACCACGTACTCACACACGACATCCGCCGGGCGAGTGCAGCCGAAACGGTGGACGAAGTTGTCGTTGCGACGTCCACAAAAAAGCGGACGACATCGTCGCCCGCTACGGTGATCGCGCTGGGGCGACCGTCTCGCGTGGCAGCGAGACGAACGTTCTCGATCGAATGTTCGAAGGGGCGACGGCAGCCGATGCGGACGTAGTTGTTCGCATCACCGCCGACTGTCCGCTCCTCGACCCCGAAACCGTTGATACTGTGGTGCGATGTCTGGTTGATGCTGATGCCGACTACGCCTCGAACACTCTCGACCGGACTTTTCCCCGCGGGCTCGATGTGGAAGCGTTCACTTACGCGGGTTTCGAACGCGTCCACGAAAGAGCGACGACGTCCGCACAACTCGAACACGTCACCCCGTACTACCACCAACATGACGACCAGTTCGACCTTGTGAACGTGTCGTCGAGTGACGTCTTTGGCGAGCCGTGGCTGCAAAACCGGACCAGCCTTCGACTGACGCTTGATGAAGCTGACGACTACGAACTGCTCAGAACAATTTACGAAAATCTCCCGTTTGACGGCGTCTTACCCATCCGCGAAGCGATTCGGTACGTCGACGAAGCGGGACTGGACGAGTTGAACGCAGACGTCGAACAGAAATCCGTCGGATAAGTGTTCGACGAATGGATGCCAGTGAGAGGGTTTTTCTTTGGCATCCACCCAGATTCAGCCATGGACGCGTTCCAAATCGGTGACCGATCTATCGGTCCCGACGAGCCGACGTTCGTTATCGCGGAGGCCGGGTCAAACCACAACGGCGACCTGGAGACGGCGAAGGAGCTCATCGACGTCGCAGTAGCGGCCGGAGCCGACGCGGTGAAGTTCCAGACGTTCAGGGCGACGGATATGTACGTCGAGGACAGTGGAAGCGTCGAATATCTTGACGACGGAACGATTTACGACCTCCTCGAATCTCTGGAGATGCCCTACGAGTGGATTCCAAAACTCCACGAATACTGTCGCAATCAAGAAATCTACTTCATGTCAACACCGTTTGACGAACGTTCGGCGGACGAACTAGCTGAATACGTCCCTGCGTGGAAAGTGGCATCGTACACCAGCAGCCACCATCCGTTCCTTCGATATCTAGCGGAGACGGACAAGCCGATCCTCATGTCGACCGGGGCACACGAACTCAATGAAATTGCAGAGTCGGTTGATGTTCTCGACAACGAGGACGTCACAGACCTCGTACTGTTACAGTGCGTTGCCGCGTATCCAGCCCCGCTTGAGGATATCAATGTACGGGTCATCGAGACACTTCGCGAGGAATTCGGCGTTCTGACGGGGCTTTCTGACCACACGCTTGACCCGGTTACTGCTCCCACAGCGGCTGTGTCGCTGGGAGCGAGTGTCGTCGAGAAGCATTTTACACTCGACAAGTCTATGGAGGGCCCAGACCACCAATTTGCTCTCGAACCGGATCAACTCGATGATATGGTAACGGCTATCCGCAACACTGAGACGGCCCTCGGTACCGCCGACAAATACGTCTTGAACGTCGAAGAGAAGTTACACGATCTCGCCCGTCGACGCGTTCACGCAACAACTGATATCGAAGCAGGCGACACACTTACTGAGGACAACGTCGGTGTACTCCGATCTGGTCGGCAGACAAATGGTCTACACCCGAAGTTCTACGACGAACTGCTGGGGAAAGTCGCAGAACGGCAAATTCCAAAAGATTCCGGGATTACTTGGGACGACGTGGAGAATTAAACTAGTCACAGATACTGGGTGAGCGGACCGTCAGATTTTATCCCTCGTCTTCGGTAGATATCGTATGACCGTACTGTGTATCGTCGCACATCCCGATGACGAGGTTCTCGGAGTCGGTGGAACCCTCGCCCGTCACGCCGAAGAGGGAGAGGACGTTCACATCTGTATTCTCTCTGACGGTGTTACGTCTCGATACGACGACACGAATGCTGCGACGGAGGAAATCGAGGATCGTCGGGGAAACGCTCGTCAAGCATGCGACGCTCTCGGTGCCACCGTGAACTTCTATGGCTTCCCCGACAATAGGTTCGACACTGTTCCATTACTCGACATCGTCCAGACTATCGAAAAAGAAATCAAGAGATGCGACCCAGACATCGTGTACACTCATCACTACGGCGATCTAAACGTCGACCATGAATTAGCGTGTCAAGCGACGGTCACCGCAACTCGACCACTTCAAAGTTCGAATATCGAACAGGTGCTTGCATTCGAGACATTGTCGGCCAGTGAGTGGTCGACTCCTGCGTCAGACAACGCATTTCAACCGACGATGTTCGTGGACGTGAGCAATCATCTCGACCGGAAAATAGCGGCCCTCACCAAGTACGAGAACGAACTACGAGCGTCGCCCCACCCACGTACGACCGAGACGGTTCGCGACAATGCAGCAGTCTGGGGGCAAAGAGCGGCGTCGACGCCGCAGAACCATTCGAATTGCTTCGTTCCATTCGACGTTACTCGTGAACGAATACTTTGAGATACCGCGTATCCGTTTGGGTGTTATCGACAGCGTAGGTCACTTCAATCATGTACGTTCCAGGCGTCGATCCGACATATGTAACTGTCTCTTCGTAGGTGTCGTCCAATGTTACCGCCTCTTCAAGTAGAGTTTTGTTATCAAATGTCACTGATACCTCGAGATCACGGCGCTCACTGACGTGACATAACAGGGTCATCCCGCCAACCTCTCCCACTTCGAGATTGGTATCGAACGACAACCCTCCGTCGGGCCCTCGGATTCCTGTATATGTCCAGTCCGGTGGCGCGTGATGACGCCCAAACCGACTACCCACAGTGAGTCCACTTTCGACGGCATACACGTCCGCCCACTGGGCCGGGGCGCGGTCTAGTTGGAGCCGTTCGATTCGGAACACACCGTCACCGGAGACAACGTCGATTCCACCCTTATCGGTGATAGAAAGAACTTCACCAGACCGACCGTCGGCGTTGTCGACGCGCACACACTCCCCTTCCCAGATTCGGAGTCGGTCACCATCATAGAACGTATACGCACCTGGGTAAGGTTGTGTCTGGGCTCGAACCCAATCGAACTGTGCGCTGGGAGATCGTGTCCAGTCGATGAGGCCATCCTGTGGTTGGCGACGGGGGCGATATGTCGCCGCTGACATGTCTTGAGGGGTTGCATCCACACTGTCCAGTTCGAGTGAGGGGCGGACTTCGTCAAGGATATCTCGGGCAGCAACCGCGAGTGTATCGAAAATCGTCCCGACATCATCTCGCGATTCGACCGGGATGGAACGCTGGGCGACGACTGCTCCCGCGTCAACTTTCGGCGTGTAGTGGAAAAACGAAAGCCAAATATCAGACGCACCATGGATGAGACTCCAGTTGACTGGTGCACCACCACGGCCTTCCGGCAATCGACTTGAGTGGAAGCCAAAAATCCTCTTTCCGGGAGTTCGAGTACGTATTCGTCAATTATCTGCCCCCATCCAGCACAGAGACACACATCAGGGTCAAGCGCGGCTATTCGACTCACGGTCTCCTCATCGTTGATATCCGTCGTCTTGATCAGTTCACAGTCCACACCTGAAATGAGATCGTGAACCGAGGTGTAATTCGCCTGTTGTCGGGCCATCTCGTCCGCGGGCATCACCGTTCCGACGACGTTCCAGCCAGTGTCAAGACAGAACGAGAGCACGTGTCGCGCGAAAGCGCGATTCCCGATGATGATGGTTCGCATATGTTGACGGGGGGAGGAGTGGTTATAAAAATGATTGCTCGGAAGTCGAAATAACGACGTCACAAACGTTTTTACTGCCGGTTGCGGGGACTATATTCTGTCCGTTTTCCCGGTATCGCCGTCGCTGGACCGGGTTATCAAGTAAATCGAACACTGCCGCTCGAATGTCGGCGACGGAGGTGTCAAATGGGAGAACCGTCGCGAGGTTCTTGTCGTTGAGTACGCTCGCAATATGACGCTGGTTCGCTGCCTGAACGACGGCGACCGCCGGTGTTCCGAGAGCGAGTAATTCGTAAACCGTGCTTCCGCACGCGGTTATTGCCAAGTCGGCATCGAACATCAATTCAGCAAATTCGGCGGGGTTTCGACGACAGAACAGCAGATTTCGACATCGGAAGCCATCCGTCGAATCTCATTGCCGTTCGAGAACCCTGGTCCAATGACGACAGTCAGGTTCGCCTCCAGTCCGTCAAGCGCACACATCGCCGTCGGTGTCATCCCGCGAATATCGCTTCCGCCCATTGTAATGAGCACCTCCGAAACCGTCTCGCGCCACGGTGGCGTCTCCTTGGCGAGGCGTGCCACCTCGTCCCGTAAGAGGAGGTATTCTGGTCCGAGATGCCACACTGGTTCAGGTTCGACGTAGTCGTACGTGAGTTCGTTTGCGTACAGATTCCCGTTCACGAACGCGTCAGCACAGATCGTATGTCGGGCGTCGTCCTGTGCTACGACGAGCGGGATCTGCTCCCGGACCGCACACTGGTAGTTCGTGTCGACGGGATAGGCGTCGGTGTAGGCCACGTCGGGGTTCGTCCGGCGTATCCAGTCGACGAATGGGCTCGGATCGTCCCGTACAGGGAGTGTCACCGTTTCGATGGGGACAGAGCAGACATCCCTGACTGCGGACGGCGTCGTCGTCGCGTAGGTTACGGTGTGTCCGCGAGAGTGTGCTTCCCTCGCGAGCGCGGTCGTCCGCACGAGGTGACCGTACCCGATATCCGACCCTCCATCTGCTCGTATCGTCAGGTGCACGAACGTCAGTTCGTTCGAGGTAGATATAATCCGACTGGTTCGGCCTTTTCCGATGAACAGGAAGGTGAACCACATGGCTGACGAATCTAAATTCTATCTATTGTTTTGGAATGAATCGCGGATACACTATCTTGGAACCCACCACGACACTTATTTGGGATGGAATTGGCATAATTGGATATGGCGTATGAGCCTATCCAAAAGTCGGAGGTAAGTTACGACTCGGAGTTTCTCGCCCAATACGTCTCCGGCGAACATTGTGGGAAAAATCGGCTCGTTACAAATATCAACTCTCTTGACCGGGCGGACGAGGGAGATTTGACGTTCTGCGCGTACGACGACGTGGAATATCTTTCTAATTCTTCTGCGTCTGTGATCATTACTGACCCCGACAAACCGGACGTAGCCGATAAAACGCTGATCAAAGTCGAAAATCCAAAAATCACGTTCTGGAAACTCGTCGACGAACTCTTTATCGCAGAGGTGACTGAGAGCATCGTACATTCGACTGCCGTCGTGGAAGACGGTGCTACGGTCGGCAACGGATGCATTATCGGTCCTCACACCTTCATCGGCGACAATGTAACGGTCGGAGACCGTTGTCGGATACAGGCCGGTACCTCAATCGGTGGTGAAGGATTCGGCTACGTTCGGGACGAGCCCGGACCGTATTACAAACAAATACACAAAGGCGGAGTCGTCATCGAAGACGACGTCGAAATCGGTTCAAACTGCTCGATAGACCGGTCCTTCTTCGGCGACACCATTATCGGGGCCGGAACGAAGTTGGATAATCTCGTTCATATTGCACACCGGGTCACTGTTGGCGAACATTGTTGGTTAGCCTACGGCGTCGGCATTTCGGGTGCGGTGGACGTCGGCTCCAACGTCAGGATCCATCCTAACGCCGCCGTCTCGATGCGTACGTCTATCGGCGATCGGGCGGTGGTCGCGATGAATTCGGGCGTCCTCGACGACGTCGAACCGGACACGACTGTCGTGGGGACGCCGGCTCAACCCGTCGATTAACGAGACCCATCTCCACTTTGGCATCCGATGGGACCGCCGGAGAGAGCCACCGTCTCCCGGCGTCGTACGGTCACGCAACGCAGAACCAGCGTGAATATCGCCCAACCCCCTTGTCGCCTTTCAGGCACGCTGATCAGCAGGATCAGTACCCCGTCGACTCCGTAATACGACAAGGGTTTTGTAGAGTCGCCCGTTGCTCCCGAGTATGAAGGCAGTCATCCCCGCGGCGGGCCAGGGGACGCGTCTCTACCCCCAGACCCACACGAAGCCGAAACCGATGGTTCGGGTCGCGGGTAAGCCGATTCTCGGGCACATTCTCGACGGGCTCGTGGAGAGTCCAATCGACGAAGCCGTCGTAGTCGTTGGCGTGATGAAAGACCACGTCATCGACTACGCACGGGAGAACTACGGCGACCGCCTCGATCTCTCGTTCGCCGAGCAGAATCAGACCGAAGGGCTCGGTCACTGTATCTACCAGACTCGCGATCTCGTGAGCGACGATCCCATCTGCATCGTCCTCGGTGACATGCTCTTCGACGGCGACTACGGCGACTTCCTCGTCGAACACGAACGCCTTGGCGACGTCGACGGGAGCATCGGCGTCAAGGTCGTCGAAGAGCCGTCGAACTACGGCGTCGTCACCGTCGAGGGCAACCGCATCGTCGAACTCGTCGAGAAACCGGAGCAGCCCGCTTCAAACCTCGCTATCAGCGGCATCTACTTCATCGAGGACACGAGCGGGCTGTTCGACGCACTCACCTATCTCATCGAGAACGACGTCCGGGGTGCGGGCGACGAGTACCAGCTGACCGACGCCCTCCAGCGCATGATCGAACAGGGGGCCGAATTCGGGATGTTCGAGGTAGAAGACTGGTACGACTGTGGCCGGCCGTCGACGCTATTGGAGGCCAACCGCGTCCTCCTCGAACGCACGGCGGAGCCGACCGAGACACCAACGGATACGAGCGTCGTCATCCCTCCGGTCGATATCGGTGAGGACGTCGAAATCCTCCGGAGCGTCGTGGGGCCCTACGTCAGTATCGACGACGGCGCTCGCATCGAAGACAGTCGCGTCGAGAACGGCATCATCGGCGGTGATTCGGATCTCAGTGCGGTCAACCTGTCGGAGACCATCGTCGGGAACAACTCTTCTGTCGTCGGGACGCCGACCCACCTGAACGTGGGTGATTCCAGTGAGGTTCACCTGTGACGACAGTCGTCACCGGCGGTGCGGGATTTATCGGTTCGCATCTCTGTGAGGCGCTTCTCGACGAGGGCCGGTCCGTGGTCTGTCTGGACAACCTCGGGAGCGGTCGGCACGAGAACGTCACTCAGTTCGAGGATCGGACGGAGTTCACGTTCCTTCGGGGGGACGTTCGCAACGACGTGATACCCCAACTCGAACGGGTCGGCGTGTCGCCGCCGGACGTCCGTCGGATCTACCACCTCGCCTCCCGTGCTTCGCCCGTCGATTTCGACGATTACCCGATGGAGATTCTGGAGACCAACGGGTTCGGAACACGAAACGTGCTCGAATTCGCCGCGGACGTCGGTGCTGCGTCGTCTACGCGAGTACGAGCGAGGTGTACGGAAACCCCGACGTACATCCTCAACCCCTCGATTACAACGGTAACGTAAACTTCCGCGGGGAACGGGCGTGCTACGACGAATCCAAGCGGTTCGGCGAGACGCTCTGTTCGCTCTACGAGGGAAAACGCGATGTCGACGTCCGAACCGTCCGCATCTTCAACACGTACGGGCCGCGGATGCGACCCGACGACGGCCGTGTCGTGCCGACGTTCGTCCGACAGGCGCTCGACGGTGCCGATCTGACCGTCTACGGCGACGGCACGCAGACGCGGAGTTTCATGTACATCGACGACTTGATTCGGGGCCTTCGTCGAATGATGGACCGATCGGGACTGGCCGGCGAAGTCGTGAATCTGGGTCACACGAACGAGATAACGATCAATCGACTGGCCGAGGTCGTCGCCGACCTGGTCGACCGGAACATCGACGTCGTCCACGAAGCGCTTCCGGAAGACGACCCACAACGCAGACAACCGGACCTCTCACACACCCGCGAACTACTCGATTGGAACCCGACGACGTCGCTCGAAACTGGACTCGACCGGACGATCGCGCACTTCCACGAGGCGGAGGTCGATGCGTAGTCCGGACGTCTCCGTCGCCGACGTCGTCGGGAAGTTACAGGACCTGCGAACCGGCTTCGACGCGTGGCGCGGGAAGCAGGTGCCCGGCGAGAACGTCTTCGACTTCCGTGGCCCCGAGACGGTCATCCAGTTCCACGGGCAAGGCCTCGGTGATATGATGATAATCCGCCAGTTCGGCCGCGCGTTCGCCGACTATCTGCGCGACGTGGGTGACCCCGAACTGGGGAAGGTCGTCGTCTCTTGTGGCGGTTACAAGGCGACGTTCAACCCGGAACCGGGCGACGTCAACTGCTACTGGTGGTGGTCGTTCGGCCCCAAGGACGACGAACCCGCCGAGTACCTCGATTTCTATCTCGACGAGGTTTCCGTGGAACCGGACGTCATCCTCTGCCTTTCGGAGCGGTGTAAGAAAGAGGCCTCTCAGCGCGGATTCGACACCGTTTATCTGCCCCTCGGCACGCAGGCGTTCGAGCCACTCGGCGTCGAGCGCTCGGGGCTTGGCTACGCGGGGAGTCGGTACCACAAAGACCGATCGAAATCCGAGCCGGTGCTCGGTCCCTACGGCGATCGCGACGATTTCGAATGGGTCTCGCATTTCGTCACGCCGACGCAGTTGAACCTCTGGTACAACACGAAGCTCGTCACGTTCGGCCTCACGAAAGAGGGGCAGCGACGGTGGGGGATGGTAAACAACCGCGTCTTCGAGACGTTAGCTTCGGGCACGCCGTTCATCCTCGAATCGCATCCGACGGTCGAGGACGTCTTGGGCTTCGAGTTCCCCTACCAGACCTCGTCGCGCGAGGAGACGCTCGAACTCACCACGGACGTTCTGGAGAATCCCGACCAGCACCTCGAACGGTTCCGGTCGTACGCCGAGACGGTCCGGGAAGAACACAGCTACGACGAGCGGGTTCGGACGCTCGTCTCGCACCTATAATCCGGCCTCACAGTCCTCGTGCCAGGAGAGGTAGCGAGACACCCCCTCCGAGAGGGATATTCGAGGCTCCCAGTCGAGCTCGTGTTTCGCGCGGTGTACGTCTGAGACGTAGACTTTCTGGTCGCCTTCACGCCACTCGTCGAACGTGATATCCGTCCGCTTGCCCGTCTGGTCTTCGAGCAGGTCGAGGAGTTCGAGCAGGCTCGTCGTGCGGTCGACACCACCACCGACGTTGTAGACGGTCGACTTTCCTTCCGGGTCCGAGAGGAACGCGTCGTACGCCCGGACGAGGTCTTCCACGTAGAGGACGTCACGAACCTGCTTGCCGTCCCCGAAGATGGTCAAGCCCTCGTCTCGAAGCGTGCTCAGGATGAAATGTGCCACCCAGCCTTGGTCTTCGTTCCCGAACTGTCGGGGACCGTAGATACAGCTCATCCGGAAGGCGGCGGCGTCGATTTCGTTCCGTTCGGCGTAGTCCTGGACGTAGAGATCGGCAGCGAGTTTCGAGACGCCATACGGGGTGTGTTCACACTGATCGATAGAGAGCGATTCGGGGACGCCGGCCTCGAAGTCGGGGTCGTCGTACCAGTACCGATCGCCCTCGTCGCGGATGGGGATCTCGTTGACGTTGTCGCCGTACACCTTGTTCGTCGACGCGAAGACGACGGCCGGATCGGAATCGGCCTTCCGTGCGCCTTCGAGGACGTTGAACGTGCCCTCGGCGTTCACCTCGAAGTCGGTCCGGGGATCGGACAGCGACGCCGTGACGGCGACCTGCCCGGCCGTGTGGACGACACCGTCGTGACCGGCGACGACGTCCTCTACGAACGCCGCGTCACGAACGTCTCCTTCGACGAGGTCGACGTCGGGATATTCGGACTGCAGATAGTTCCAGTTGTACGCTCCGGTTGCGCGGGCTTCGTCCGCTGTATCGAGCGTGTCTGCCCTGCTGAGGTTGTCGACGACGGTCACATCGGTGCCGCGTTCGGCGTAGAACTCGGCTACGTGGCTTCCCACGAACCCGGCCCCACCGGTTACGAGGATTCGGTCAGGCATCGTTGCTCTCTCTCGTCACCGATTACTTAGTTACCGCCCTTCGCTGGTATTCAAAAGGTTTTCGAGGGTGCTCACGACTCGATACGATAGATGAGTCGCGACGCAATCGAGATAGTCAAGGACGAGGTCTGGAAAGCGAGCGTCTTCGCGAGTCGACCACTCACGACGGTGAGAGAGCGGTTCGCGGACGCCGTCTTCGACGCTATCGGAACCGAGATTTTGGAGGAGCAGTGGGATCTACTCGTCGTCCTCGACGCCTGTCGTGCGGACGCGGCTCGAATCGTCTTCGACGAGTACGACTTCCTCGAAACCTTCGAGACGACGTTCATGAAGTCGAGTTCGTCCCGGGAGTTCATCGCGACCAACTTCCGCGACCGGTACCAGAACGAATTGGCACGGACGGCGTACGTCACGGGGAATCCCTTCTCGAACGATTATCTCCACGACGGCGACTTCGCCCTCCTCGACGAAGTCTGGCGCTACGAGTGGGACACCGATCGGGGGACGATCCCGCCTGACGCCATCACTGATGCCACCGTTCGTGCGTGCCGTAACGACGACTACGATCGAACGATCGCCCACTACATGCAGCCCCACTTCCCTTCGCTTACAGACCCGGACCTCGGATCGGCAGTCGATCCCGAGACCAACGTCTGGATCGACTCGGTCTGGGACCGTCTCGAAGCGGGCGACGTGAGTCGGGAACGCGTCTGGAACGCCTACGTCGACAACCTCCGGCACGTCCTCGACAGCGTGGAAGTGTTGCTCAGGAACGTCGACGCGGAGACCGTCGTCGTCACGGCGGACCACGGCAACGGTTTCGGCGAACACGGTATCTACGGACACCCGCGACTGCGAACGAGGCGAACCCTCAGAGAGGTACCGTGGATCGTCACCTCTGCAACCGACACGGGCGAGTACGAACCAGCATCTACTGCCGACGAAGTCGCCCTCACCGACGACGGGGTCGAAGAACGCCTCCGCGACCTCGGCTACCGCTAATCACTGGGTGGAGAGGATCGGCTCTCGGTTCAGTATCGACTCGACGATGTGGTCCCAGAGATCGTTCCCGGGCGTGAGTTCGTCGTGGTCGACGGGGCGGAGTTGGTACGACTGCGCCCCTTCGGTCGTGAAATAGGGAAACGCCACGTGTTTTCGAACGAACAGCAAGTGCGCGTATCGGCGCGCACGCTGCACAGTCTCGGGGGACGCTTCGAGAGCGTCGAGGTTTCTGAGAGTCGCCCGATACTCCTCGGGGTCGACGGGGTCGGTAGTGAATCCGCATCCGCGATAATGGGTATCCCCACCCACGACGACCGGGAGTCCCTCGTACGCCATCTCCAGTCCTACGGTCGACGTGTAGACGATGCCGACGTCGAGCTGGTCCACGAGTTCGTACGTGTCGACGTCCGTCGATGGCGGGAGCACGGTCACGTTCGGTGGCAGTCTCTCGTAGGTATTCTCTGCCACTCTCCGAGGCTCTCTTCGGTGCCGAACTTCGCCTCTGCCGGGTGGAGTTTCACCACGAGGTGAGCACCGTCTAACTCCCTGAAGCCCTCGATGGTGTCGTCGACCCAGTCGTAAACGTTGGGGTATGGCGCTTCGTCCGGGATCAGCGATGCATCCCAGAGGAGATTCGTGAACATCCCGACCAGTAGTTTGTCGTCGGATACGTCCACGGAGCGATTCGTTCCCGAGGAATACTGAATCGCACTCGTATCACCGGTCTTTCGACCCTCCATGATACGGTCGATTTCATCGCGTTCTTCCGCGCCGAGAGGCGTCGAGAGCGCTGATCCCACGACTTCCCGGTCCGTGAACTGTGGCTGTGTCGACCGGTTCTCGACGCGACCGAACAGGATCGACTCGTCTCGATAGCCGAGCATCTGACTGTATCCCGGAACGTCGTGTTCGTGGGCCGTGTCGGCGGGGATACCGCCCTGCACGTACGCAGGCTCGTTGACGATGACCGCCTCGACGTCCCGCGTCTCGACGAGGTGGTGACACGCGTCAGCCAGTCGGATGCTGCTTCGGAGGAAGGCATCGAAGGTGTCCGAAACGGATGCGTCGGACTGGTCGAGAGTGTACCGCTTGAGGTACTTTCGAGTCGAAGAAATCGCGTATCGTTCGAGGTCGAGACCCCGATAGCAGCCGGCGTCGTCGAGAATATTACCCTCGGGCAACGACCACGACGATGGAAGTGCGTCGCCGACAGAGAGCGTCTCCATCCCGAACAGGTGGGGTATCTTCCGCTGGTAGAAGCGGCTCAGTTCGACGGACTTGGCGTACGTCTCGTCAACTGTCGCCGCGGGCGAGATGTCGAAATCCCCCGCATCGACGAGAAGAATCGGCCGATATCCACGGGTCCTGAAGGCGTGCGCGATGATGCAAGCCCGATACGCCCAGGAGGCGTAGCCTGGAATCAGTGGAACGAGGATTTCGCCCCGACACGTCTGGTCTGCGAGCGTGAACTCGCGGATTCGGTCGTCGACGTCGGGAACGTGAAGGTCGCCGCTCACCGTAGCGTACGCCGAGAGGAGAGGTTGAGCGAAGCCAAGTCGCGACGCGACGGCAAGCAGGTCGTCCTCGAGCGTCATCTGTGGTTCGATTCCTCTACCAAATCCGGCGTCGCCAGCCCGTACAGATACCCTAACCCCACCGCGCCCGTAAAGACGAAGATCATCACCAGCTGCTCCAGTTTCGGCAGCGACGGCTCCCGAATCAGGCCCGTCACTCGCTCCGGGACGAATCCGAACATCAACTGCTTCAGATATTCGTTTTTGTCGTCTTTCGCCTCGGGCAGGATGAGATCCATGATGCGCTTGGAGTAGCCCTGCCAGAACGACCGGGAGATCAGCCAGAACGGATCGGCGCGGTAGTCGAACAGTTTGTGGTGGACGACGGCGTTCGTGTTGTAGACGACGCCCTTGCCGTACTCCTTCTCGATGCGGACGCAGACGGGCGCTTCGTGGGCCTGGATGTGCCTGTCGCCTTTCCGCCCCGTGTTCTCGTCGTAGCCGCCGACCGAGAGGAAGACGTCGCGCTCGTAGGAGATGTTGGAGCCGTAGGTGTTGCGGAGTTCCTCGCCGTGCTCGCCGAAGCCGCGTTCGTCACAGCCGACCAGCCAGTAGAACTCCTCGGGGAAGAAGTCGGGTTTCTCGACCTGCCAGTCGGGTTCGACTTTACCGCCGACGGCGACGGCGTCGGTCTCCTCGTACGTTTGCACGAGCCGTTCGATCCAGTCGGGTTCGGCGGTGGCATCGTCGTCGATCATGGCGACGACGTCGCCGGAGGCGATCTCCGCCCCCTTGGTCCGGCTGTAGGAGATGCCGCGGTTCTCGTCGTTGCAGTGGACGACGACGTTCTCCTCGTCGCCGAAGTCGTTCTCGACGCACTGGCAGACGGCCTCGTTGCCGTCGACGACGACGACGACTTCGAGCGGGTCGTAGGTCTGTTCGAGGACGCTCTCGACGGTCTCCGTGAAGACTTCGTACCGGTCCAGAGAATACGTACAGACGACGACAGAGACCTTCATCGCGCGGATGTACCAGTGAGACCCGAATAAGCGTTTTCGTTGCGTTCGACGGCGGCAGACGTGCGTAGATGGCAAGGTTTATGCTCGTTTTGGGATTCGGTTTGGGCGATGAGCGACGAGCAGAGACCAGAGTCGTCCTCCGTCGTCGATATCTTCTACGACTGGTATCACGTCCCCGTCCTCGCGGCGTTCGTAGCGGTGATGCTCGTCTTCCGCCTCCAGCGGTTCGACGCGTTCACCGTCGACGGGGCCGTGTACTTCTCGGGGAACGACGCGTGGTATCACCTCCGTCAAGTGAACTACACGGTCCGTCACTGGCCCTTTACGATGCCGTTCGATCCGTGGACCTACTTCCCGTTCGGGACGAACGCCGGCCAGTTCGGGACCATCTACGACCAGTTGATCGCGACGGCCGCCCTCGTCGTCGGGTTCGGAAGCCCCTCCGGCGACCTGATCGCGAAGACGTTGCTGGTCGCCCCGGCCGTCTTCGGGGCGCTGACCGCCGTGCCGGTCTATCTGGTGGGCAAGCGCCTGAGCAACCGCGTCGGCGGCCTGTTCAGCGCGGCCATCCTGATGCTCCTGCCGGGCGAGTTCCTCCAGCGCGGACTCGTTGGCTTTGCCGACCACAACGTCGCCGAGCCGTTCTTCCAGCTCTTTGCCGTCCTCGCGCTGATGGTCGCTCTGTCCGTCGCCGAACGCGAGAAACCCGTCTGGGAGCTCGTCGCCGACCGCGACCTCGAGGCGGTTCGCGACCCGCTGACGTGGAGCGTCGTCGCCGGCGTCGCCGTCGCCCTCTACATGTGGGCGTGGCCGCCGGGCGTCCTGCTCGTCGGCGTCTTCGGCGTCTACCTCGTCTACCAGCTGTCGAGCGACTACGTCACGGGCGGATCGCCCGAACCCGTCGCGTTCGTCGGCGTCGTGTCGATGGTCGTCACGACGGTACTGATGCTGATTCCGCTGGACAGGCTCGGGTTCGGGGCGACCGACTTCTCGCTGTTGCAGGTCGTCGTCCCGCTGCTCGTCGCCGCCGGGGCCGCGTTCATGGCGTTTCTCGCGCGCCAGTGGGACGAGCAGAACGCCGACCGGCGATTCTATCCGGTCGCCATCGTCGGCCTCATCGCTGTCGGCCTCGGCGGCCTCGCCGTATTGTTGCCGTCGATGTTCAACACCGTCGCCCACAACCTCCTCCGAACCATAGGATTCAGCGCCGGTGCCGAGACGCGCACCATCGCGGAGGCACAGCCCTACCTCGCGCCGGACACGCTCCAGCGCCTTCAGCTGACGCGCGTGAACCTCATCATCTCGGACTACGGCTTCACGCTCTTTACGGGCGTGCTGGCGGCCATCTGGCTGCTCGCCAAGCCGCTCGTCCGGGACGGCGAGTCGCGAAAGCTCGGCTACACGGTCGGCTCGCTGTTGCTCGTCGGTCTCCTCTATGCCGTGCCGGGCGTCTTCGGCTCCATCGCCGGCGCGTTCGGCACGGTTTCCGAGATCGTCGGCCTCGCACTCGTCGCGCTCGTCCTCCTCGGCGCGGTGGTACAGGTGCGCTACGAGGCGGAGAAACTGCTCGTGATCGTCTGGGCGGCGTTCATCGTCTCCGCCGCGTTCACGCAGGTCCGGTTCAACTACTACCTCGGCCCCACCGTCGCGGTGATGAACGCCTACCTCATCTACTCGATCGTCGACTACCTCGACGTGAGCGTCCCCTCGTTCTCGGCGGTCACCGACCTCGAGGGTATCAGGTGCTCGCCATCGTCGCGGTGATGTTGCTCGTCATCGCGCCGACGTTGCTCGTCCCGATGCAGATCCGGGACACCGGCAACGCCGCCGCCGACAGGAGCACGCCGGCGTGGCAGGCAGCCAATCAGACGTCGCCGGGCCCGGTCACCCAGTGGGACGGCTCGCTCCAGTGGCTGGAGTCGAACACGCCGGAACCGGGGACGCTCGGCGGTGCGAACAACGAACTTCCGTACTACGGGAAATACAGCAAGCCGGGCGACGGCGACTACGACTACCCCCAGGGCGCGTACGGCGTCATGTCGTGGTGGGACTACGGCCACTGGATTACGGTCCGCGGCCACCGCATCCCGAACGCCAATCCGTTCCAGCAGGGGGCCGCGGAGGCGGCGAACTTCCTCCTCGCACCCAACGAGACGCAGGCCAGCGAGGTCCTCCAGCGACAGAGCACCGAGGGCAACCAGACCCGGTACGTCATGGTCGACTGGCAGATGACGTCGCCGAACTCGAAGTTCGGCGCACCGATCGTCTGGTACGACGAGGGGAACGTCAGCCAGCGCGACTTCTTCCGACCGGTCTACTCCTCGGACCTGCGCGCGAACACGATGGTGAAATCCCAGCGGTATTACGAGAGCCTCATGATTCGGCTCTACCAGTACCACGGGAGCGCGATGCAGCCCCAGCCGATCGTCGCCGACTGGGAGCAACGAACCGTCGAACTCAGGAACGGACGGACGGTGACCGTCCGCGCCGCTCCCCAGGGCAACGAGTCGATGGTCAAACAGATGAACAACGTGAGCGAGGCCAGAGCGTACGTCCAGAACGACTCCACGTCCCAGATCGGTGGCGTCGGCCCGTATCCGAGCGAACGGGTGCCGGCACTGGAACACTACCGCCTCGTGAAGATGAGCGAGTCGTCGGCCAACGCGTCCACCCAGTACCAGCGGGCGAACCGGCGGACGTTCTACACGACGGGCGTCCCGCCGACGTCGCAGACGCTCCACTCGCCGGCCTGGGTGAAGACGTTCGAGCGCGTGCCCGGTGCGACGGTCACCGGTGGCGGCGTCGCGCCGAACTCGAGCGTCCGCGCGACGGTCGAGATGCGCGTCCCGGCACAGAACGAGACGTTCACCTATCAGCAGACGACGATGAGCGACGAGAACGGCGAGTGGTCGATGACGCTCCCGTACTCGACGACGGGCTACGACCAGTACGGCCCGGAGAACGGCTACACGAACGTGAGCGTCCGCGCGACCGGCCCGTACTACATCGAGTCGAGTCTCTCGGTCTCCAACGGATCGCTCGTGAAGTTCGCCTCCAACGTCACCGTCAGCGAGGGGCGCGTCAACGGCGACGTCGCCGACCCCAAGGAGGTCCAACTGGAGGAGACATCGCCGTTCGAGAGCATGAACGTCGGGAACACCTCGTCACAGAACGCGTCGAACTCGTCGGCGCTTCGCCCCGTCCCGGGAGCGGCGACGGGTGACCGCTCGCAGAGCGACTCGGGAGCGGCCGTCTCCCCCGACGCGAGCGTCGAGCGGATGGCTACCGACGCACGCCCCGCGACGCCGGCGTAGCCGGATGTCCGACGACTCTCGCCGCACCAGCTGGCTCGTCGTCTACCTCAAGGGCGTCTGCATGGGCGCGGCCGACTCCGTCCCCGGCGTCTCCGGCGGTACGATCGCCCTCATCACGGGCATCTACGAGCGGCTCATCGCCGCCGTCACCGCCGTCTCCGTCTCCCGCGTTCACCACGTCTTCGCGGGCGTCCTCCCCGGGCGTCGAGCAGACGCACGCCTGGCTTTCGCGGAGATGGACGGCCGCTTTCTGCTGACGCTCGTGACGGGCATCCTCACCGCCGTCGTCGTCCTGACGCGGGTCCTCGCCGTCGGCATCGACCAGTATCCGGTGGCGACGTACGGCTTCTTCTTCGGCCTCATCGCCGCTTCCGCCGTCGTCCTCGCCAGGGACGTGTCGGTCGACACGGCCGGGCGGATCGGGGCGGCACTCGCCGGCTTCGCGCTGGCGTTCGCCGCCTCCGGACAGGCCGGAACGGCGCTCGCAGCCAGCCTCCCCGTCACCGTCTTCGCCGGAGCCGTCGCCATCAGCGCGATGATACTCCCCGGCATCTCGGGGTCGCTGTTGCTCGTCGTTCTCGGCCAGTACGAACACATGGTCGACAGCCTGCACGCCTTCATCGACGGCGTGGTTGGGCTGTTCGGCGGCGGCGACGTCGCGGCCGTCGTCGGGCCCGGGATCACCGTCGGCGCGTTCGTCGGCGGCGCGTTCGTCGGCCTGTTCACGATCGCCCACGCCGTCCGGTGGGCCCTCCGGCGCTACCGCGAGGCGACGCTCGCGTTCCTCGTGAGCCTCGTCGTCGGCGCGCTCCGCGCGCCCGTAGTGAAAGTCGGCGCGGAACTCGCCGCGGACGGGCGAGCGTGGACGACGGAGGTGATCGTCGCGTTCGCCGTCGCGGGCGTCGTCGGTGCCGCCGCCGTCTTCGTCCTCGAACGCCACACCGCCGGAGTCCAGTACTGAGTCAGCGCCGGGCGACGCAGACGAACGTCTCGGTCCGGCTCTCGGCCCGCGCGATCTCGAAGCCGTGGTCGGCGAGCGACGACACCGCGTGACCCAGGTCGTAGCGTTCGTCGGGAGCGGGACCCTCCTCGCCGGGGCCGTCGGCGGACCAGTCCACGGTGACGAGGCGGCCGCCGGGGCGGACGACCCGAGCGAGTTCGGTCAGCGACTCGTCGCTCGCGAACTCGTGATAGGTCATCGTCGAGAACGCGGCGTCGAGTTCGTCGTCCGCGAACGGGAGCGCCGAGACGTCCGCCTCGACGAGTTCGACCGACTCGGGGACCCCTTTCTCGCGGTAGTGGGCGTGCATCGCTTCCTGGACGTCCACGGCGTACGTCGTCGCGACGTGGGGGGCGAAGTCGTCGGTGAAAAACCCCGTGCCGCTCCCCAGATCGGCGAGAACCATCTCCTCGTGCGGGGCGACGAGGGCGTACAGCTCCTCACAGGAACAGTAGCGGTAGCGCGCCTCGTCTTCGAGGACGTGCGCACGGTCGCTGTCGAACGTGTGAAACCCCATGTGACTGGAGTCGGCGTGCCCCGAGAAAAATCCCCCGTCGACGCCGGCCCAGCGTGCGAACGGACCACCCGCAAGCGCTACTATAATAGTCCTGCATCGCCCTCACGCGACTATGCCGGTACAACTTCGGAAACCGACCGAACGGGTCTGCGAGCGGTGCGGCCGAACGGAAATCTGGGACGAGGAGGCGAGTGCGTGGAAGATCGCGCGCGACGAGGCCGGCGACCGGGAAGCCGGCGACGTCTACTGCATCCACGAGTGGGACATCAACGGCGACTTCGTCCCGTTCGAAAACCGGTAATGCCGACGGCGTACGTCACGGCCCCGCCGGAGGCGGCCGCCGATATCGCTCGAACGCTCGTCGAGGAGCGCCTCGCCGCCTGCGTCAACCGCGTCCCCTGCGAGTCGACCTATCGCTGGGACGGCGCGGTCCACGACGACGACGAAGCGATCCTGTTCGTGAAGACGACGGACGCCGGCTACGACGCTCTCGAGGCCCGCCTGTCCGACCTCCACCCGCACGACGTCCCCTGCATCGAACGGCTGGACGAGACGGCCGTCGCCGCGCCCTTCGCCGAGTGGCGTGCCGCGGCCGTCGACGACGAGTGAGCGGTCGAGCGAACGCCGGGCGCGTCAGGCCAGCGTTTCGAGCGCCTCGATCGTTCCGTCCATGTACGACCCGTCGGTGACGACGTCCGCCGCGGACTTGGCCGTCGCGTCGGCGTTGGCCACCGCGAACGACCGCCCGACGACGTCGAACGTCGAGGCGTCGTTCTCGCTGTCGCCGACGGCGGCGAACGACTCGGGGTCGACGCCGAGCGTCTCCGCCACCGCCTCGACGCCGTCGCCCTTCTCGACGCCGGGGTTTTTCAGGTGGAAGGCGTAGCCCGTGTCGATCACGTCGAGATCGTACTCGGCGGCCACCTCGCGCAGCAACCGCTCGTCGGCATCGAGGTGGCAGGCGACTTCCGTCTCCCGCCAGCGGTTGACCGTGTCGGACTCGCCCCATCCCAGGTCCCCGCCGCGGTCGACGAACGCCGCCGCGGCCACCTTCGGCCGGTCGCCGTCCGTCGTGAGCGTGACGGCGTCCTCGGCGTAGACGACGCCGCCGTTCTCGGCGACGACCCGCTCGGGGATGCCGAGGAAGTGACAGAGCGCGACCGGGTAGGGGAACGCCTTCCCCGTGGCGAGGACGATCGGCGCGTCCCACGATCGGAGCAGTTCGAAGGCCCGCGGGTCGACTGCGCCCGCGGGCGTCGTCAACGTCCCGTCGATGTCGAGCACGAGCGGAGCGGTCATATCGGTCGTTGGCGGCGGGGAGGGAAATATCGTCGCGTTCGCGAGTCGGCCCGCGCTCGGTCGGTTCTCACTCGGCCCAGTCGAGCGACCGGTCGACGGCTTCCCGCCAGCGGTCGAACCGGAGCGACGGATCGGGGTCGGGGTCGAACACCCGATCCGCGCGCCACGTCTCCCGGAGGTCGGCCTCGCTCTCCCAGACGCCGGCTCCGAGTCCGGCGGCGAAGGCCGCGCCGAGCGCCGTCGTCTCGGTCTGTGCCGACCGACGGACGGGCACGCCGAGGGCGTCCGCCTGTATCCCACAGAGCGCGTCGTTGCGGGCCGCGCCGCCGTCGACGCGGAGGCCGGTGACGTCGCGGCCGCAGTCGGCCGCCATCGCGTCGAGCACCTCCCGCGTGCGGAAGGCGACGGCTTCGAGCGTCGCGCGGACGACGTGTTCGCGGCGCGTCCCCGGGTGAGTCCGACGAGCGTTCCCCGGGCGCGCTGGTTCCAGTGGGGCGCGCCGAGGCCGGAGAACGCCGGGACGAAGTAGACGCCGTCGGTCGAGTCGACCGAGCGGGCGAGGCGGTCCGTCTCCTCGGGGTCGGCGACGAGATTCACGTCGGCGAGCCACTCGACGGCCGCGCCGGTGACGAAGATCGACCCCTCCAGCGCGTACCGGGCGGGGTCGCCGGCGCGCTGGAAGGCGACGGTGGTGAGCAGACCGTGGTCGCTCGCGACGGCGTCGGTGCCGGTGTTGACGAGGACGAACGACCCCGTCCCGTAGGTGTTCTTGGCGTCGCCGGCGTCGAAGCAGGCGTGGCCGAACAGCGACGCCTGCTGGTCGCCGATGACGGCCGTGACGGGGATCTCCGCGCCGACGACGTCGGGGTCGGTCGTCCCGTAGCCGTCGGGGTCGACGGAGGGGCGGACCGTCGGGAGGACGGCCCGCGGCACGTCGAACTCCGCGAGGAGCGCGTCGTCCCACGCCAGGTCGTGGACGTCGAACAGCATCGTTCGCGAGGCGTTGGTCACGTCCGTCGCGTGGTCGCCCGTGAGGTTCGCCAGCAGCCACGAATCGACGGTCCCAAAGGAGAGGTCGCCGCGTTCGGCGCGTTCGCGGACCGCGGCGTCGTCGAGGAGCCACTCCAGTTTCGACGCCGAGAAGTAGGCGTCGGGTTCGAGCCCGGTCGTCTCGCGGATCCACGCCGACTTCCCCTCGGCTTCGAGGCGTTCGATCCGCTCGGTGGTCCGGCGGTCCTGCCAGACGATGGCGTTCGACACCGGCGTTCCCGTCTCGGTCTCCCAGAGCACCGTCGTCTCGCGCTGGTTCGTGAGGCCGATGGCCGACAGCCGTCCGGGATCGATCTCCGCTGCGTCGAGAGCGCGCCCGACGACGGCGCGCGTGTTCGTCCACAGCTCCTCGGGGTCGTGTTCGACCCACCCCGGCCGCGGGTACCGTTGCTCGTGTGTCTCGTAGGCGCTGGCGACGGCCCGGCCCGCCTCGTCGAAGACGACGAACCGCGTCCCGGTCGTCCCCTGGTCGATGGCCCCGACGTACGCCGTCATCCCCTTCGACTTCGGGCGCTCGGTCGTAAAGCTTCGTGGCCTCCGTGACCGACGCGGTAAAGGGACCGTCGTCCGAAGCGCCGCCATGGTTCGCTCGACGGACGTGCTCGTCATCGGCGGCGGGGCGACGGGAGTCGGCGTGGCCCGCGACCTCGCCCTGCGCGGCGTAGACGTGACGCTGGTCGAACGGTCGGGGCTCGCCGGCGGGACCACGGGTCGCTCGCACGGCCTCCTCCACAGCGGGGCGCGCTACGCCGAGACCGACCCCGAGGGCGCGACCGAGTGCCTCGCGGAGAACCGAATCCTCCGGTCCATCGCCGGCGCGTGCGTCCGCGAGACGGGGGTACTTCGTCCAACTCGACGCCGACGACCCGGACTACTTCGACGAGAAACGCGCGGCGTGTCGCGACCTCGGCATCGACGTCGAGACGGTGGGAAGCGACGCGCTCCGCGAGGCCGTCCCGGGCGTGACCGACCGGGCCGAACGCGCCATGCACGTCCCGGACGGCGTCATCTACCCGTCGCGTCTCGTCGCTGCGACGGCCGCCGACGCCCGGGAACACGGCGCGACGATCCACACGTACGCCCCCGTCGAGGACTTGCACGTCGGCGGCGGGCGCGTGACGGGGGCGACCGTCGGCGGCGACGCAGCGGGCCGATTCGAGGCCACGGCCGTCGTCAACGCGGCGGGCGCGTGGGCGGAGTCGTGTGCCGAACTCGCGGGCGTCGACGTTCCGATGCGGCCGACGCGCGGCGTGATGGTGGCTGTCGACTACCCCGACCTGAGCCGGTCCTCAATCGGTGCCGCCCGCCGGCCGACGGCGACATCGTGGTCCCGCACGACCGCGAGGCCGTCCTCGGGACGACCAGCGTCGCCGTCGACGACCCCGACGACGACCCCCGCGAGGAGTGGGAGGTCGAACGCGTCCGCGAGGAGTGCGCCGCGATGCTCCCCGCCGTCGCCGACGCGCCCGTGGGGCGCACCTACTGGGGAGTGCGACCGCTCTACGACCCCGACGAAGCGGCCCGCGACGGCCGGGGCGTCTCCCGTGACTTCTTCCTCCTCGATCACGCCGCCGACGGCGTCGACGGGTTCGTCAGCGTCGTGGGCGGCAAACTGACCACCCACCGGGCGATGGCGGAGGCGACGGCCGACCTCGTCTGTCGCCGTCTCGGCACCGACGCGCCCTGTCGCACCGCGACCGAGCCGCTCACCGCCGCTGCCGACCCCGACCGACTCGCCGAACTCGTCGCGGAGTTCGACGCGTGCGCCCCCGCGGACGGCGTGAGCGAGTGAGAACGGACGGAGACCCGAACCCTCAAATAGCGACCCACCCCACCGTCAGACGATGAACGTCGGTATCGTCGGCAGCGGCTACGTCGGGACGACGGTCGCCGCCTGCCTCGCCCACCTCGGACACGACGTGACGAACGTGGACGTCGACCGGTCGGTCGTCGAGGCCGTCGAGGACGGCCGCGCGCCGGTCGACGAACCCCGACTCGACGAACTGCTCGCCGAGTACGGCGGGAACCGCCTCCGGGCCACCACGGACTACGACGCGCTCTCGGACGCAGAACTGATCTTCGTCGCCCTGCCGACGCCGTCGAACGAGGACGGCAGCGTCGACACCAGCGTCGTCGAGGCGGGCGCGGAGTCGCTCGGTCCCGTCCTCGCCGAACGGGGGGACTACCCCACCGTCGTCGTCAAGAGCACGGTCGTTCCGGGTACGACTGCCGACCTGATTCGACCCGCGCTCGAACGCACGTCGGGCGCCGTCGCGGGCGAGGATTTCGGCGTCGCCGTGAACCCCGAGTTCCTCCGCGAGGGGAGCGCGGTCGACGACTTCCTCTCACCCGACAAACTCGTCTTCGGCACGGACGACGACGACCGCGCCGAGGACGCGCTTTGCGGCGTGTTCGCCCCGCTCGTCGACGCCGAGGACCCGCCCGTCGTCTCGACGGGCACCCGCGAGGCCGAGATGATCAAGTACGCCAACAACGCCTTCCTCGCCACGAAGGTCAGCCTCATCAACGAACTCGGGAACATCTGCAAGGAACACGGCGTCGACGCCTACGAGGTGGCGGAGGCGATCGGTCTGGACGACAGAATCAGCGAGCGGTTCCTCCGGAGCGGGCTCGGTTTCGGGGGAGCTGTTTCCCCAAAGACGTCGCCGCCATCATCGCCGCCGCGCGGGCGAAAGGCTACGACCCCGAACTCCTGCAGGCGGCGATGGACGTCAACGACAAACAGCCCCGGCGACTGCTCTCGCTCGTCGACCGCCACGTCGACGTGGCGGGCGAACGCGTCGCCGTCCTCGGACTCGCGTTCAAACCCCACACCGACGACGTACGCAACTCGCGGGCGATCGACGTGATCCGTGGACTGCGCGAACGCGGAGCCGAGGTCGTCGCCTACGACCCCGTCGCGAGCGAGAACATGCGCGACTACTTCCCCGACCTGACGTACGCCGACTCGGCGGCCGCCGCACTCGACGGTGCCGCGGCGGCCGTCGTCGCCACCGACTGGCCCGAGTTCGCCGACCTCGACTCGGAGTTCGACGCGATGGCGACGCCCGTCGTCGTCGACGGACGGCGCGTCGTCACCCGGCGCGAGGGGCTGGTGTACGAGGGGCTGACCTGGTGAGCGTCGGCCGGTCGCCTCCCGACAGCGCCCTCAGGACGCCCGCTGGTCCGCTTTCAGCCGCTCGATGCCGATCGTCACCGTGACGTCCTCGACGTCCCACTCCTCGAGGAGGTCGTCTGCGTCGGCGTCGAACTCGTCGGTCCGCGTCTCCTCGGCGATGAACTCCCGGTACCGATCGACGTACGCCGCGACCGTTTCGTCGTCGACGTCGATCCGGGTGCGAATGGGTTCGTCCACGTCCAGATCGAGCTGCTTGCGCATCTCCTGGATCCGGCGGACGACGTCGCGGGCGTACCCCTCGGCTTCGATGTCATCGGTGACCGACGTGTCGACGTAGACGGTGCCGCCCTCGAACGCCGCGCCGGTGACGTTTTCCGGGGTTCGGCGTGGAACGCCACCATCTCCTCGGTGAGGTGGTAGGTGTCGCCGTCGACGGTGACGGCGTAGGGCGTGTCGCCCTCGGCGTCGACCAGCTCGTCGCGGAACTTGCCGTCGACGGCCCGCATCACCTTCTGGGCGTCGCCGCCGAATTCGGGGCCGACGACGCCCATCTGCGGATCCGCGCGTTCGACGAGTTCGTCGAACGTCTCGACCACCGAAACCGACCGGGCGTTCACGCGGTCTTTCAGGAGTTCGGAGAGGGCGTCGACGGCGTCGGCGACGTCCTCGTCCTCGGTTTCGACGACCACTCGGGGGACGGGCCAGCGGAGTTTCCGCCCGGCCTGCTGGCGGGCGTTCGCCGCCGCCTCCTCCACGTCGCGGAGGACGTCCATCCGTGTTTCGAGCAGCGGGTCGTTCCACTCGGGGGCGACCTCGGGCGTCGGGAGGGCGTGGACCGTCGTTTCGCTCCCGTCGAGATGCTGGTACATCCGCTCCGCGAGGAACGGCGTGAACGGCGCGATGAGGCGGATCGCCTCGTCGAGGACGGTCGAGAGCGTCGCGTAGGCCCCGCGCTTGGAGGCCGAATCCTCCTCCTCCCACATCCGCTCGCGGATGGCCTTCACGTAGAAGCGGGAGACGTCTTCGGTCAGGAAGTCGAGGAGTTCGTTCAGCGCGTCGTGGACGGCGTACTCGTCCCAGGCGGCGTGATACTCGTCTTTCACCGACTGGAGGCGCGAGAGGACCCACTCGTCGACGACGTCGAGTTCGCCGTCGGACAGGTCGGCCTCGGCGGGGTCGTAGCCGTCGAGGGCCATATACGAGAGCGGGAACCGGAAGACGTTCCAGAAGATGTTGAGCGTCGACTGCATCTCCGCGAGGCCGTCCCAGTCGAACGCGAGGTCGACGCCGTGCTGGTCGTGGCTCAGGAGGTAGGCCCGGAGGGGGTCGCGCCCGAAGCGGTCGATGGCCTCCTGGGGCGTGACGATGTTGCCGAGCGATTTGGACATCTTCCGCCCCTCGCTGTCGTTGGCGAAGCCGTGCATCACCACCTCCCGGTACGGAATCTCGCCGAGCGCGGCCGTCCCCATTCCGAGCTGGGACCAGAACCATCCGCGGGTCTGGTCGTGGGCCTCGACGATGAGGTCCGCGGGCCAGAGTTTCTCGAACTCCCCCGTTCGAGGGGTAGTCGAGGGTCCCCCACGTCGCCACCGAGGAGTCGATCCAGACGTCGAAGACGTCCGGGACGCGTTCGTAGGTGGTGCCGCCCTCGGTGATGGTGATCGGATCGACCGACGGCCGGTGAAGGTCGACGGACTCGGGGTCGACCTCCTGGTCCGCGCGCTCCGCGAGTTCCTCGCGGGTGCCGACGACGACGACGTCGCTCGCGTCGGGGTCGTCCTCGCCTTCCGGCACCCAGATGGGCAGCGGGATGCCCCAGTAGCGCTGCCGGGAGACGTTCCAGTCGGGGGCGTCGGCGACGAAGTTCTCGAAGCGGCTGTCGCGCGCCCACTGCGGGTGCCACTCGCTGTCCTCGATGTTGTCGAGGAGTTCGTCTTTCACGTCGGTGACGGTGATGAACCACTGGTCGGTGGCGAGGAAGATGATGTCCGTGTCACACCGCCAGCACTGCCCGTAGCGGTGGCGGTGCGTGCCGGACGCGAGAAGCCGCCCCGCCGCCTCCAGGTCGTCGATTATGTCGTCGTTGGCGTCGCGGACGAACGTCCCCGCGTACGTCCCGGCCGCCTCGGTGAACTCGCCGTTCGAGGCGACAGGCGAGAACACGTCGAGGCCGAGTTCCTGCCCGCGTTCAAAGTCCTCCTGTCCGTGGCCGGGCGCAGAGTGGACCAGACCGGTCCGGTCGGCCTCGACGTAGTCGGCCGCGTAGACCTGTAGCGACCCCTCGAAGTCGGCGTGGTCAGGGACCTCTTCCGCGAGCGGGTGGTCGTACTCCCAGCCGACCATCTCCTCGCCGGCGTATTCGCCGACGACGTCGTACTCCTCGTACCGGCCCTCCTTGAGGACGTCCTCGACGCAGGGTTCGGCGACGTAGAGCACCTCGCGCTCGCCGTCTCGCTCGGCCTCGACGGCCTGATACGTCATCTCGGGGTCGACGGCGACGAACGTGTTCGCGGGAAGGGTCCACGGCGTCGTCGTCCAGATGACCAGCGACCCCTCCCTCTCTCGCAGTGGGAACTTCACGTAGATGGAGAGAGACTCGATCTCGTGGTACTCCACCTCGTTGTCGGCGATGCCGGTCTCGCACCGCGGACACTGGTTGATGGCGCGCTTGCCGCGCTCGACGAGGCCGTTCTCGTGAACGCGTTTGAACGCCCACCACGTCGCCTCCATATACTCCGGCGAGACGGTCTTGTAGGGGTCGGACCAGTCCATCCACGTCCCGATGGACTTGAAGTCCTCGTCCATGTTCTCGCGGTTGCGCTCGGCGAACGCCTTGCACTTCTCGATGAACGCCTCCATCCCGTACTCCTCGATGTCCTTCTTCGAGTCGAAGCCGAGTTCCTCCTCGACTTTCACCTCGATGGGGAGGCCGTGCATGTCGTAGCCGGGGCGGTCGGTCACGTCGTAGCCGGCCATCCGCTTGTACCGGATGATCGAGTCTTTCAGCGTCTTGTTCCACGCCGTCCCGAGGTGCATCTGGCCGCTCGTGTACGGCGGCCCGTCGACGAAGAAAAAGGGCGGGTCGTCGGCGTGGGCCTCCTTCGCGGCCTCGTACGCGTCGTGTTCGTCCCAGTACGACTCGACGCCGGACTCTACGTCCGACGGCGCGTACTGGTCTGCGACATCTTCCATACCCGACCCTATCTCTGCGCGTATATCAAAACGGTGGTCGTGCAGTCGGTCGTGTGGTGGTCGTGCAGTCGGTCGTGTGGTGGTCGTGCAGTCGGTCGTGTGGTGGTCGTGCAGTCGGTCGTGTGACGCGGCGTCGGTCGACCCGCTCGGCCGATCGCATCGAGCCCTGTGCCCGCGAAACGTGTGTCCGACCCAACCTTTTCGTGGGAGTGAGTACCACTGGGCGCTATGACCCCCGACCGAACGCCGGAAGCGCAGACGCGTCGCGTTTCGTGCACCGAGACGAGAGCCTGCCGTTCGAAACGGAGCGGGCCATGATTTTTCGACTGCTGAAACTGCCGTTTCGCCTCGCTGGCTTCGCGTTTTCGCTGGCGTTCGTCGGCGGGATGCTCGAGCTGTTCGGGCTGATGACGTACATGCTGTGGAGAGACGAGGCGGCGCTGGACCGCCTCATGGCCGGCGGCGTCAGTCTCCCCGAAGTCGTCCGCTTTCTGCAGGCCAGTCCCGACCGTATGCTCGTCGCCGGTGGGCTCGCAGTGGTGGCCTTTTTCCTCGTGCTGACCGGAGGATCGGGAGGCGGTCACGCGCACGTCGACGGCGACGTCGGCGGTGGCTTCGGTGGCGGGTTCGGAGGCGGTGGAGACGGCGGTGGCGGCGGCGACGGCGGCGAATGACCGCTCTCAGAAGTCTGGCAAGTCGTCGGGCGCTTCGTAGTCGGCCTCCCAGTCGATGTAGTCCTCTTTCAGTATCTCGCAGACGAGTTGGCCGAGTTCGGTCAGGCCGGCGTTGATGGACGACACCATCCCCCACGAGTCGAGGTCGGGATGGACGTCGCGTTCGCGCCAGTCCTCGGGGATGCCGGGAGCGTGGTAGCCCACCCTGTCGGCGAAGTCGTCCCAGAAGAAGTCGAAGCGCGAGACGAGATTCAGATCCTCGACGACGGCCCACTCGCGTTCGTCGACGTCCGCCTCGGCGGCCCACGTCTCGAACGCGTCCTCCCACGCGCCCTCGCGGAGGAGCGATTCGAGCTCGTCGCGCCGGTAGTCGGCGTCGGCGGCGACGGTGGCGTCCTCGTATTCGTTCGGGTCGACGGCGTTCAGCTCGGGCGGGGCGGGCGTCTCCACGTCGAGGGACATAGCCGAGAGAGACGGGCGGGCGGCAAAAGGCTGACGCGAATCAGACGTCCACGTCGGACGACTCCATGCGTTCGTAGAGCGCCGCCATCTGTTCGGCGCGTTCGTCGAGCGCCGCCTCCCGGAGCGAGCGCTCGCCCTGCGTGGGGCAGTTCAGGTCGGGTACCGGTGCCGGTTCGCCGTCGTCGCCGAGGGCGACGAACGTGAAAAACGATGCCGTGGTCTCGCGTTTCTCGCCGGTCCGGGGGTTCTCGGCGTACACGTCGACTTTCACCTCGACGCTCGTGCGGCCGGTGTCGTAGACGTACGCCTCGACGACGGCCACCTCGCCCAGGTCGATGGGGCTCTTGAAGTCGACGTGGTCCATCGACGCCGTCACGACCTGCCGGTTGGCGAACCGCATCCCGGCGATCGCTCCGCACACATCCATCCAGTGGAGAACCACGCCCCCGAGGGCGCGACCCAGATTGTTGGTGTCGTTCGGTAGGAGGAGTTCGGTCATCTCCGTGTGCGACTCGGCGAGCGTCGTCGTGTCTTCCATACCTCGTGGGTACGCGGCGGGCGACATGAAAGGCACCGATGTGGAACGAACGCGGTCAGAAATCGTCGTCGATCTCGTCGAACTGGTCCATCTCGAAGTCCGACGGCGGACGGCCGGCGGCGTCGAGTATCTCGTCGGAGACGCTGATCTCGCAGTCGACGCGGACCGCGAGCGCGATGGCGTCGCTGGGGCGGGCGTCGAAGACGTATTTCCGTGGCTGGCCGTCGTCGTACCGTTCGGCGTCGACTTTCGCGTAGAAGGTGCCGTCGGCGAGGTCGTCGATGCGGATGCCGTCGATAGCGCCGCCGAACTCGGTCAGTATCTCCACCAACAGGTCGTGTGTCAGCGGTCGTTCGAACGGTTCTCCCGTGAGGGCGAGCTGTATCGCCCGCGCCTGATCGGCCGTGATGATTATGGGGAGGTACTCGTCGCGGGCCGAGAGCACGACCGCCGGGACGTTCGATCCGTCATCGCTCGTCCCCACCCCGAGACCGATGACCTCGGCAGTGTGGTCCATGTCCTGTGAATTTCGACCGAAGTGTGAATAGCCTATCGGTGGGGTAGCGGGGAGCGGCGAACTCCCGTCGCCGCAGTCGCGTGCCGACGGCGGGATTCACCGATACAGCCGCGGCTCGACCCGGATTCGGTGGCCGCGCGTTTCGACGCCGGGCCCACTCCCGGTCACCGGCGCGGACTGTCGATTCGAGAAAGAGCGGTTCGTTACTCCTCGACTTCGACCTCGACCGGTTCGGTGTCGCCGGAGACGAGGACGTAGAGTACTGCGACGAGCGCCAGTGCGAGGATGAGTTTTGCCTTGCCGGACATATCCGGGGATTCGGCCGGGGGTTACAAAGTGATTTCGCCGGAGCGGCCGACGTCGATGTGTTCGGCGACGTCGTCCTCGCGGATGATGGTGTCACAGTAGATACACCGCACCCCGTCGGCGAGGACGTCGAACGTCGGATCGACGGGTTCGTCCTCGTTGGTGATGCAGTTGTGGTTCGGACACGAGAGGATGCCCGTGACCGACGTCGGGCGTTCGACCCGGTTTTTCTCGATCACCTCGTAGTCGCGGATAATGTTGATGGTTGCCTCGGGCGCGATGAGCGACAGGACGTCCACCTCGTCCTGGCTCAGTTCGCGGTCCTCGACTTTGACGACGTCTTTCAGCCCGAGTTTGTCGCTCGGGACGTTCATCCCGACGCTGACGCTCTCGCCGCCGCTGCCGTCGATGCCGAGGATCGCGAGGACGTTCAGCGCCTGGCCGGCGTTGACGTGGTCGATGACGGTGCCGTTTCGAATCTTGCTGACGCGGAGTTCGTGATCTGAGTCGCTCATAGCAGGTAATCCAGGAGGGCCATGCGAACCGGGACGCCGTTGTGCGCCTGTTCGAAGTACTTCGCCCGGGCGGTGTCGTCGACTTCGGGTGCGATCTCGTCGACCCGGGGAGCGGATGCATCACCGTGAGGTCGGATTTCGCCTCGGCGAGCACCTCGTTGTCGATCTGGTACTCGCCGGCGACGGCGCGGTACTCGCGTTCCTCCGGAAAGCGCTCGCGCTGGATGCGCGTCACGTAGAGGACGTCCAGCTCCGGTAACACCTCGTGGAGGTCGGTGTGTTCGCGCACCTGCGCGCCGGCCTCGTGGAGGTCGTATCTGACCTTTCGGGGGAGACGGAGGCTCTCGGGGCTGATGAACTGCTGGCGGACGTCGAAGTTCGTCAGCGCGTGTGCGAGCGAGTGGACCGTCCGACCGTATTTCAGGTCGCCCATGATGCCGACGGTGATGTCGTCGAGGCCGGCGTTCTCGCGGATGGTGTAGAGGTCCAGAAGCGTCTGGCTCGGATGCTGGCCCGCGCCGTCGCCGGCGTTGACGAGCGGGACGTCGACGAACTCGGAGGCCATCTTCGCCGATCCCTCGCTCGGATGGCGGAGGACGATGGCGTCGGCGTAGCCCTCGACGACACGCACCGTGTCGGCGAGGCTCTCGCCTTTCTTGACCGACGAGGACTCGACCGACCCCATGTCGATGGTGTCGCCGCCGAGGCGCTGGGCCGCCGTCTCGAAACTCAACTTCGTTCTGGTACTCGGTTCGAAAAACAGAGCGCGAGCACGGACCCGTCGTACCGGTCGCTGTAGGCCTCGGGGTCCGCATCGACCGCGGCCGCCCGGTCGAGCACCGCCTCGATGTCGCTCCGCGACAGCTGTGTCGCACTGATGAGGTGGTCCTGCTGCATTACCAGTGTGAGCCACCGGAACTACCTTGAAACCCCCGGCATTCGGTGGGGTGTGCGTCGTCGCCGCGGCGACGGTGGAGGCCGGTTCTCAGGGCCAGTTGCCGGCTTCTTCGAAGGCGTTGGCGACGCGCTGAATGGCGACGACGTAGGCCGCCGTCCGGAAGTTCGGCAGGTCGTGCGTCTCGAAGGCGTCCACGAGCGTCTCGAAGGCGTCGACGACGACGCCTTCGAGTTCGTCGTTGACGCGCTCTTCGGTCCAGGCGAAGCGCTGGCGGTTCTGCACCCACTCGAAGTAGGAGACGGTGACGCCGCCGGAGTTGGCGAGGATGTCCGGCACGACCAGCACGTCGCGGTCCGTGAGGACGTCGTCGGCGTCCGGCGTGAGCGGGCCGTTCGCCGCCTCGACGACGACGTCGGCCGACACATCTCGCGCCAGGTCGCCGTCGATGGCGTTCTCCAGGGCGGCCGGGATCAGGAGGTCGACGTCGAGGGTGAGCAGTTCCTCGTTGGTGAGCGTCCGTTCTGCGCCCTCGAAGCCGACGACCGTCCCCGTCTCGCGTTTGTGGTCTTTGGCCGCGACGGCGTCGAAGCCGTCCTCGGCGTAGATCGCGCCCTGCGAGTCGCTGGCGGCGACGACGGTCGCACCGAGATCCTCGACGAGTTCGGCCGCGATGGATCCGGCGTTGCCGTAACCCTGGACGGCCACGGTCGCGCCTTCCATGTCCTTACCGAGGTAGTCGAACGCCTCGCGCGCGGTGAGCATCGTCGACCGGCCGGTCGCCTCGACGCGGCCCTCGCTCCCGCCGCTCGAGAGGGCCTTTCCGGTGACGACGCCCGGGGCGGTAGTGTTTTCGAGCGTCTCGTAGGTGTCTTTGATCCAGTTCATCTCGCGCTGGCCGGTGTTGACGTCCGGCGCGGGGATGTCGCGGTCCTCGCCGATGAGGGGCGGAGTTCCTCGGCGAACGACCGCGTGACGCGTTCGAGTTCGCGCTCGGAGTACTCCGTCGGGTCGAGGGCGATGCCGCCTTTCCCGCCGCCGTAGGGGATGTCGACCGTGGCGCACTTGTACACCATCCACCCCGACAGCGCCATCACCTCGTCGCGGTCGACGGCCGGATGGTAGCGGATGCCGCCCTTGTACGGCCCTCGGTCGCCGTTGAACTGCGAGCGAAACGCCTCGAACCGTTCGAGCGTTCCGTCGTCCATCTCGACCGAGAGGTTCAGTTCGAGCACGCGCTCGGGGTGTTTGAGACGCTCCACGACGTCCTCGGAGACGTCGAGATGCGCCGCCGCGTCGTCGATCTGTTCCTGCAGGTTCTCGAACGGATTTGCGTCGGCCATATGGTGTTCACTCGGAGTCGGTCGTGTACAGTGTTTCGGATGTCGACGGCGAGAGATTCACCGCTTTGCCGCTCATCCTCCGTCTACGGTCGCGTCGGCCCGTTCGAGAAGTCGTTCGGCCTGGGCGACGAGCGGGGCGTCGATCATCTCGCCGTCGACTTCGAAGACGCCCCGCCCCTCTCGATCGGCCTCGTCGCGGGCGGCGAGCACCTCTCGGGCCCACTCGACCCGTTCGGGCGCGGGCGTGAACGCGTCGTTGACGACGCCGACCTGCGCCGGGTGGATGGCCGTCTTGCCGTCGTAACCGAACGTCGCCGCGGACGCCGCTTCCTCGGCGAGACCGTCCAGGTCCTCGAAGTCGGGGTAGACGGTGTCGATGGCGTCGACGCCGCCGGCGCGGGCTGCGAGGAGGACGTGCTGGCGGGCGTAGAGCAGTTCCGTCCCCGCCTGCGTCCGCGTCGCGCCGAGGTCCGCCGAGAGGTCTTCGGCCCCGAACACGAGGGCGTCCGTCGCGGCCGCCGCGGCGATGTCGCGGGCCGCGAGGACCCCCGCTGCGTTCTCGACGACGGCGAACACGGGGAGATCACGGCCAGCCTCCGCGGCGAGGGCGGCGGCCGTCTCCACGTCCGACGCCGCGGTCGCCTTCGGGATCACGAGGACGTCGAGGCGGACGTCCGCGCCCAGAATCGTCTCCAGGTCGTCCCTCGCGACGTCCGGGTCGTGGTTCACCCGGACGCCGACCTCGGCGTCCGGGTCGAAGTCGGCGTCCGCGAGGACGTCTCTGACAGCCCGCCGGGCGTCCGACTTCCGCGCCGGTGCCACCGCGTCTTCGAGGTCGAACACCAGAATGTCCGCCCCCGTTTCGGGGGCTTTCTTCATCATCTCCGGTCGGTCGCCGGGCGAGAAGAGCAGGCTTCTCCGTGCCATGGCGGACACACGGGGGCCGGCGGTTTGAAAGTACGCCGTCGAGCGACTCACAGCACGTAGGTGAGAATCGTCACTGCGTTGACGACCGTCACCGCCGTCCACGGGAACGCCAGGCCGAGCGGGATGAGTCCCCGAAACGGCCGGGCGACGAGCGCCCACCCGGTGAAGGCGACGCCGAGGGCCGCGGCCTTCAATCCACCAAGCGCGACGACGACGCCGTACCGCTCGACGAACGCCGCCGCGATCGGATTTCCTCGACGAGTCCGAGGTCGAGGCCGTAGGCGGTGAGCGCGACGTCGAGGACCACCGTCACGCCAACGACGGCCCACAGGAAACGCTCCGCGTCCGTCGCGGTCGCCGCGAGTCGGGCTATCCGTCCGTCGATGTCCGGACTGTCGAGCGTCGGAGCGTGTCTGTTCGAGGGAGTGTCCTGTGACATGGTCGGATCGTCGACTCGCGACGTCCGCCCCGACGACCGACACCCTCCTGAGTATTGACCCCTTGATTATTCTAATGGGTCGCTTGAGAACCGTTAGGCAGCGATTAAAATCCGGAACGGGCCTCAATCGAGCGTCCGTTCGAGGCGGTCGACGAGATCGGCGTTTCCGAGGTGGACCGGGACGCGCTGGTGGAGGTCCGTCGCCTCGACGTCGAGCAACGAGCGGGTGCCGTCCGAGGACCGCCCGCCCGCACACTCGACGACGTAGCCGACGGGGTTGCCCTCGAACTGCAGACGGAGTTTCCCGTTCGGGGCGGACGTGAGCGCCGGGTAGGCGAAGATGCCCCCGTAGGTCAACACCTGATTGACGTCGCCGATCATCGCCCCCGTAGCGGAGTTTGAGTTCGGATTCGACCTCGTCGGCGTAGGCGGCGAAGTCCTCGGGCCAGTCCGGTACGCGCCCGCCGAAGCCGTAGACGGTCGGGTCGTCGGGGAGCGCCACCGGATCGCGGAGGCGCTGCAGGTCACCGTCCTCGACGAGGTACTCTACCGTCGTCCCGCTCTCGGCCCACGCCATCGTCGTGATGGGGCCGTAGAGGACGTAGCCGGCGGAGACGAGTTCCCGCCCGTTCGCGGGCAGGGGGCGTCGTAGACGCCGACGATCGTTCCCATGACGTTGTTGGGTTCGAGGTTCGAGGAGCCGTCGAGCGGGTCGACGGCGACGGAGACGCCCTCGCCGACGTCGACCGTCCCTTCCCGTTCCTCGCTGGCGTAGGCACCGACGCCGTCGATCTCTCCCAGCCGCTCCTCGAGGAGCTGGTCGGCGTACTCGTCGGCGGCGAGGCGTCGCTCGCCGCTCGGATTCGTCTCGTCGCTTTTCTCGCGTCGGCCGGGGAGGCCGGCGCGGACGTCGGGTGCCGTCGCCGCGACGACGTTCCGAATCTCGGCGATTGTGGCGTCGAGCGCCATCAGTTCGAGGTCTCGGCCAGCGCTTCCCGCGTGGTCGCCCCCTCGAAGATGACGGCCTCGAGGGCGTCGAGGATTTCGGTCGGGTTCTCGCGCTGGAAGACGTTGCGTCCGACGGCGAGGCCGGCCGCGCCGGCGTCGACGGCGGACTCGACCGTCGAGAGGAACGCCTCGTCGCTGGTCTTGGACCCGCCGCTCATGACGACTTTCATGTCGCCGGCGTTTTGGACCGCCCACTCCATGGCCTCCGGCGAGCCCGGATATTTGATTTTCGCGATGTCGGCACCGAGTTCGAGGCCGATGCGGGAGGCGTAGGCGATGGTGTCGGGGCTGGTGTCGTTTTTGAGGCCCTGTCCGCGCGGATACGACCACATCACGACGCCCATGTCGTGTTCGCGGGCTTTCTCCTGTGCGCGACGGAACTCCTCGAACATCTCCACCTCGTGGTTGGAGCCGCTGTAGACGGTGAAACCGACGGCGTCGGCTCCGACCTCGGCGGCGTAGTCGACGGACCAGTTGACCGACGAGTCGGGTTCGCCCATCCAGAGGTTGCTCGTGCCGTTGAGCTTCGCCAGCAGCGTCACGTCGTCCTCGTAGGAGGGGTAGTACGCCTCGGCGACGCCCTTCTGAACGGCGAGCGCCGTCACGGCGTCGTGGGTGGCCACGTCGAACACCACGGACGGGTCCGTGGTCGCCGGCACGGGTTCGAAGTCGGCCGGACCGTGTTCGAGGCCGTGGTCGTACGCCACTATCAACGCCTTGCCGTCGCGGGTGATGGCCGAATCAGCACCGGGGAGCATACGTGAGACTCCGGCGATGACTAATATAAAAAATGTGGTCGGCGTCTCCGCTATTCTTACAACGCCCCACGATACAGGGAGTGGTATGCGAACGCTCGACGAAATCGAGACGGTAGGCGTCGTCGGTGCCGGGACGATGGGTAGCGGAATCGCGCAGGTGGCCGCGACCGCGGGCTACGACGTCGTCATGCGGGACGTCAAATCGGAGTTCGTCCAGCAGGGCTTCGACAGCATCGAAGACAGCCTCTCGCGGTTCGTCCGCAAAGAGCAGTTGACCCAGGAGGAGGCCGACGCGGCCCGCGAGCGCATCACGGGGACGACGGACCTCGACGACCTCGCGGACGCCGACTACGTCGTCGAGGCGGCCGTCGAGAAACTCGACGTCAAACGGGACATCTTCGCCGACCTGGACGAGGCCGTCCCCGACGACGTCGTGTTAGCGACCAACACCAGCACCCTCTCGATCACGACCATCGCCAGCGTCACCGACCGCCCCGAACTCGTCGTCGGCCTACATTTCATGAACCCCGCGCCCGTCATGAAGGGTCTCGAACTCGTCGTCGGCGAGAAGACGGCCGACGAGGTGGTCGACCTCTCGCACGCCCTCGCCGAGGACATGGGCAAAGAGACCTGGGAGTCCGACGACAAACCCGGGTTCGTCGTCAACCGCATCCTGATGCCGTGGCTCAACGAGGGCGTCCGCGCTTACGACCAAGGCGTCGCCTCGAAGGAAGACATCGACACGGGCATGAAACTCGGGACGAACGTCCCGATGGGTCCGCTCGAACTCTGTGACCACATCGGCCTCGACATCGTCCTCGACGCGAGTCAGACGCTCCACGACGAGCTCGGCGACCGGTACAAACCGGCCTACCTCCTCAAGCGGAAAGTCGACGCCGGCGACCTGGGCAAGAAGACCGGCCGGGGCTTCTACGAGTACGACTGACTCGCCCGGAGCGTTCGGACGGGCGTCCCGCGCCAGCGACGGCTTCGGGCGAAGGCCGGTCGGCATCGGGCCGTCGATGCCGGGCGAGTATCAGTCGTGATTCCGGGGCCGTCGGGCTTTTCACGCCGCCGCCCCTGTCCCCGACAATGATCGCCGTCGAGAACCTCCGGAAGACCTACGGCGACTTCCCCGCGGTCGCGGGGAGTACGTTCGCGGTCGACCGCGGGGAGATATTCGGCGTCGTCGGTCCCAACGGCGCGGGCAAGACGACGACGCTGAAGATGCTCGCCGGACTCGTCGAACCGACGGCCGGCACGGCACGGGTCGCGGGCTACGACGCCGGCGACCCCGAGATGCGGCGGACGCTCGGCTTCCTCCCCGAGGAGTCGCCCCTCTACGAGGACATGACGCCGCGTTCGTATCTCCGCTTTTTCGCCGACCTCTACGACGTGCCCCGCGAGGTGGCCGACGAGCGGACGGAGCGAACGCTCAACCGCCTCGAACTCGACCATCGAGAGCGGCGACTCGGCGACATGTCCAAGGGGATGAAGCGGAAAGTCGCCATCGCCCGGTCGCTGATCAACGACCCGGACGTCCTCGTCTACGACGAACCCGCGAGCGGTCTCGACCCCCTGACGACGAACTACGTCATCGAGTTCACTCGTGAACTGAGCGACCGGGGAAGACCGTCGTCTTCAGCGCGCACAACCTCTATCACGTCGAGAGCGTCTGTGACCGCGTCGTCATCATGAACCGCGGCGAAATCATCGCCCGCGGGACGGTCGCCGAGATCCGCGAGGAATACGGCGACGTCGAGTACCGAGTCTACACGACGGTTCCGGTGGCCGGCAGCGAACCGGACGGCGACCGCTACGTCACCGCCGTCGACGACGTGGACGCCGTGGAGTCGATCCGCGAGTCCGCCGTCGCCGACGGCGGGGACGTCATCGACATTCGGACGCAGGAGCCGAGCCTCGAAGAGATCTTTCTCGACCTCGCGGGCGGGACGGACGAACGGGGTTCCGCCACGTGACCGTCGCAGGCACCGCCCGGGCGCACGCCGCCCGAATCCTCCGCATCGCGCGCTGGGAGACGTTTCGGACCGCGTCCGTCGTGGACCGCCGGACGGCCATCGTGGGACTCGTCGCGCTCCTCCTCGCCGGCGGCGTCGCCGGCGCGACGGCCACCACCGGCGGCGTCGCCATCGACAGGGGTATCTATCGCGTCGGCGTCGCCGCGGACAGCCCGTATCACGCCCCGGTCGCCGACAGCACGGCCCTCGCCGCCCACCCGCCGGACCGGACCGCCTTCGAACGCGGGCGACTCGACGTCCTCGTCCGGGACGGCGAAATCCACGCCCGAGACACGCGGAAGGGCCAGGCCGCACTCGGTGCGTTCCGTGACGCGGTCCAGCGACACAACGCCCGTCTGATGAGCCAAGAGGAGAACCGGAGCGCCGCGTTTCCGGTGACGGTCACGCTGTTGTACACCACCCAGAACCGCGCGATCGTCGACGGCGGCACCGACGGCGGTGGCGGCGGCAGTGGCGGGAGTAGCGGCGGTGCGAGCGGGGCCGGCGGCGACGCGAGCGGGACCACCCCGGCCGGTGACGGGTCGATGGCCGTCCCCGACGTCGGCGGGACGGGGCTGTTCGCGACGCGAACGACCGGCTCACCGGCCGACATCTCGCCCCCGTTCCCGTTCGCGTCGCTGGTCCTTGCGTTCGCCTTCTTCGTGCCGATGAACTTCGTCATCCAGCCCTACGGGAGCACGATACTGAACGAACGCATCAACCGCCGTGGCGAGTTGCTCCTCGTGACGCCCGCGTCGCCGTCGGACATCGTCGCGGGCAAGACCCTGCCGTATTTCGGGCTCTTGGTCGCGGTGACGGCGCTCATCGCGGCCGCCATCGGCGGCGGCGTCGTCTCCGTCGGGGCCGTCGTCCCCCTCGCGGCGCTCTTTCTGGCCGCGACGTTCGTCGGCGCGATGTTCGCCCGGTCGTTCAAGGAACTCACCTTCGTCACCGTCACCGTCTCCGTCTTCCTCACCACCTACGCGTTCGTGCCGGCCATCTTCTCGAACGTCACCCCCATCGCCCTCATCTCGCCGCTGACGCTCGTCGTCCGCGACCTGCAGGGGACGGGCGTCACCGCCGCGCAGTACGCCTTCTCGACGGGGCCCATCTACCTCTCGGCGGCCGTCCTCTTTCTCCTCGGCGTCGGCGTCTACCGCGAGGAGGACATGTTCACCCAGCGACCCGTCCCGCTGAAGTTCCTCGACGCCCTCGACAGTCGGATCTCCGGGCCCTGGTCGATGGCGCTCCTGAGCGCGCTCTCGATTCCGTTCGTCTTCGTCGCCGAACTGCTCGCTATCGCCCTGTTTTTCGTGCTTCCCGTCTCCGTCTCCGTTCCGCCGCTCCTGTTCGTCGTCGCCGCCGTCGAGGAGGTCGCCAAGAGCCTCCCCGTCTACGCCGGCTTCGAGAAAGAGCGCTTCCCGCGCCTGCCACGGACCGCGCTCGTCCTCGGTGGGCTCTCCGGACTCGGCTTCTTCCTCGGCGAGAAACTGACCGCCGTCGTCCAGCTCGTCGGCCTGCCCGAACTCGCGCTCGGCCGGGCCGCCTTCGCTCCCGCCGGCGTCGGGCCGACGGCCGCCGTCGCGCTCCTGCTGGCCCCGCTCGCCCTCCACGCCGGGACGACGAGCATCTCGGCGCTCGGCGCGTCGAGGGGGCGCAACTGGTACGCCGGCGCGCTCGTCGTCGCGACGGGCGTCCACGCTGCCTACAACTTCGCGGTGGTGACAGCCCTTGGGTGACCCGCGACTCACCATCGCGCGGCGGGAACTGCAGGTCCTGCGCTCCGAGAAGACCATCGTCCTCGCGTTGCTCATCCAGTTGTTCATCGCGGCGTTTTCGTCGTTTCTCGTCGTCGGCCTCGTCTCGCTGTACGATCCGGGGAGCGTCGAGGGCTACACCGTCGACGCCGCGGTGACCGGCGACGCCCGCGACGAACTCCTCGCCGTCGCGCGCGAGACGGAGGGGCTGGACGCCCGGGAGTTCTCGTCCGCCGCCGCCGCGACGGACGCCTTCCACCGGGGCCGCGCCGACGTCGTCCTCGACGCGACGACCCGGGACGGGAGACTCGCCGTGACCGTCACCGCCCCCGATTCGAACGTGCGGACGACGGTCGTCGTCGTGACGGTGCGTGACCTCCTGCAGACGCTCGAACGGGTCGAACGGCGACAGCGGGCGGACTCTCTCACCGCGACGCCGCTCGATCTGCCGCCGCCGGCGACGACGAGCCCCTACTTCGGGTTCACCTACACCGTGTTGATCCCGCTGTTGCTCTTCCTCCCGGTGTTCATCAGCGGCTCCATCGCCGTCGACTCCGTCACCGAGGAGTTCGAACGCGGGACGCTCGAACTCCTGCGGGTCGCTCCCGTCTCGATGGTCGACATCGTCGACGGGAAGGTGTGGGCGGCGGCCGCGCTCGCGCCCGGACAGGCCGCCCTCTGGGTCGCCCTCCTCGAACTGAACGGGACGCACGTCGCCAACGCCGCCCCGTTGCTCGCACTCGTCGGTGGACTCGCGCTGTTCGTCGTCGCCCTCGGGACGACCGTCGCGCTGTTCGCCCCCGACCGGCGCTCCGCGCAGTTCCTCTACTCCGTGGGCATCCTCGTCGGCTTCGGCGGCGCGGCGCTCGTCCCGTTCAACCCCGTCAACGTCGTCGCCCGCCTCGCCATCGGCAGCGCCGGGACGACCGCGCTGGTGGCCGTTGGCGGCTACGTCGCTCTCGCCGCCGCGGCGTACGTCGGCCTCCGGCGACTCGTTCCGCGGGCGACGCTCCCCTGACGGGCGTCGGGGCGACAGGAACGCGCGTCGGGAGGCACGAACGGAGCGAAACGCACCGACGGAGCGGAACGCACACAAACCCTCCCGTCCACGGTACGGGTATGGGATTCGGAAGCACGGCGAAGAAGCTCCAGAAAGTCGCCGACACGGCCGAGGAACTCTACGGCCGTATCAACGACCTGAAAGAGCAGATGCGCGAGATGCAACAGACGGTCAACGGCACGAGCGACCGCGTCGAGCGCCTCGAACGAGAGATCCACGAGCAACGCGCCATCCTCGACCGACTGGCGGAAAACGAGGGCATCGACGTCGACGCCGTCACCGCCGACGTCCACATCACCGACGCCGAAGGCGACGGTGCCGGAAGCGACGCTGACGATGCCGGAAACGGCGGGTCGATGTCGGGAGCCGACGCCGCCTGATCAGTCGCCCAGCTGTTGATGGGTGACCTTGAGACAGCGGTCCTGGACGACGTCGAGGCCGGCCGCCTCCGCGCGGGCTGCCGCCTCGTCGTGGCGAATCCCGAGTTGTAACCAGAGAGCGTCGACGTCACCACGACTGTCGTGCCGGTCAGCACCTGGTCGACGATGTCCGGAACCTCCTCGCTCGGGCGGAAGACGTCGACGATGTCGATCGTCTCTTCGACGTCGTCGAGCGAATCGTAGGCCCGTTCGCCGAGAATCTCGTCGGCGTAGGGATTCACCGGAACGACGTCGAAGCCGTTCTCCTGAAGGTAGGCCGGCACGTCGTGTGCGGCTTTCCCCGGCGTCGACGAACAACCGACGACGGCGACCGTTCGGTGCTTCAGCAGTTCCCGGAGTTTCTCCGTAGACGTCACGGGCATACCCGTCCCTTGGTGGGAACAGTAATAGGTCACACGCCTCCGGTAGTCGAGCGTCCCCGCTCAGGCCCCGGGGACGTTGACGGTCGGTTCGCTGTCCTCGTGGGTGGTGATGATGCCGTCGAACAGTTGCTTGAGCGTGTTCAACGTCCGTTCGTCGTGGGCCGTCGAGTCGATGGTGTAGAGACCGACGCCGTCGGCGCTCTGGACGCGCCCCGTGAAGACGTGCAGGAACCGAAACACCGTCTGGAGGTCGGAGTACATCAACAGCGTCGACAGCGAGTGGAGGAGGATTCGGTTTCGCTCGATGTTCCGCTCCTCGTAGAACTCCTGTAACAGTTCGGAGAACTGGATCCCGATGCCCGTCATGTCCTCCGGTGACGACGTGTAGCGGATGCGGTCGGATTCGATGGCGTCGCTGACGCCCTGCTGTCGCGTCACGCAGTCGACGACGGCAACCGGGTTGTTCTCGTATGGGACGCGTTCGCCGAAATCCTGTAGAAATCGCTCGGCACTGTCGGTGTTGGTCACGATGATGACCCCTTCCCCTGACTGACGCCCGTAGCGAGGATGTCGAGAGCGAGTTCTCGTTTACCCGTGAGCGGGCTCCCTGCTATCAGAAGGTTCGTTCCCGGATCGACTTCGAGGTCGAGGGCGGGTCCGAGGTCATACATATCGTTCCCTCACTGAACCCGCGACGGCGATAGAGCACGTGGTCACGCAACTCCTCAACTCGCCGGAAATCATTAGATGATTTGAACATATCGTGACCCGGTATTATTCTTTTTGATTAGCGAAACGAACTTCCCTACTCGGAGCGATCTGGCGCATCCGACGGGCGAAACCAGTAGTTTAACAGGGGGCTACGCAGTAGAGTTCTACAGGGCGCTTAGCTCAGTCTGGACAGAGTGCTTGGCTTCGGACCAAGTTGCCGCGGGTTCAAATCCTGCAGCGCCCATTCGTTTTCCGAACGATCTAGATTCAACAGACGGCGTAGACTTCCTTTTAAAGAAGTCGCTCTTCGCGCGAAAGAGTCCGTTCCGATTCATCACGGGGGTCGTCGCCGTCATGCGGTTCGCCTGCATCTAAACCGTCGTTCGGGCGACAAAAAGGTATGGGTCGAGCTATCGTATTACCCACCTACTGTTTGGTGCGCGCGCTCTTGCGCACAAGTAGTGTTAATTTGACACCGATGAGCGTGTCGTAGAATTGTTCTCCGAGTCGCTGCGTGAGTTCCCGGCCAACGAGAGTATAGATTAATCATCGAATGATGAGAGCATCGTTCTATGGCGAACAGCAAAGAGCCGAACGAAGGTGAACTCCCATGTATGGTCTGCGGCGAATCTAAGAACTATCTCAATACGTCCCACATGGAGACTCACAATTCTGGGGAACCACAGACGATACAAGAATATCGAGACTGGGTCGCAGAAAAATCTGGACTTGCGCGTGACCACCCAGCTATCGATTCGAATCAATTACTTAAACCTCAGCTCTGGCGGAGGAACGAGCACCTCTTCGAAGGCTGGAGAGACTGGGAATGAGCAGATAAAATGGACAGGATACTCGTCTACTGGATCTTCATATTCATGTAGCCACCTTTCACGATATCCTCGAACTGCTGAGAACCGACGATATCATCTAGTTCAGACTCGGTCTCTATAACTTTCTCAGTGACAATCTCAGTCTCTTCCGGCCAATTTTTAGTTCCAGGTTCAGGAACCGCGACTAGGCGAATCACGTACGGGATGTTATCGTCGCGGATGAACGCCTTAGCTTGGCGGTACTCGTTCGTAGTCAACCTAAAGCTGAACGGAGGCGATGTTCCATCGACTGCCTTGATCTCGACAGGAGTGAACCACAAACCGTAGTCGTCCTGCCCTGTGTCTTTCGAGAGGGGCCCACGTGGGTCTATGACGTCGAATCCTGGCCCTCGCTCCATAGTGACGTTGATCAACCTGATTAGCGGTAGTTCCTTGAACTTCGCCCCGCCAGCGATCTTCGACCGCCAGTCCGTTACCGTGGTTTGATCCATCTCTTCAGGATTCTCTAAGATCGGGAGAAGGTCGGAAGACCACACGTTCTCGACATGCCATTTGTAGTTGAAATCTTGCTGATCAGAATGGAGTCGCCGAATACGCGACCTGAAGATAAAGAAGTCACTCCCAGGATAATCTTTGAGCCACTTCGAGACTCGGTCCAGTACACCGGCCATCACGTAGGCTTCCGCCTGTTGGCCTCTCCTCTGAATTGACTACTCCCACCCCCACTACCGCCACCGGTGGATACCGAAAGGGTAGGAGAAGACGCCTCCGGATTCGGGGATTCAACGACAGTGTTACCAGTAAAGCCCAGTCCAGAACCATCGTCACTCGTCTGTAGTGACGTTGCGAGTTCGGCGAACGCCCGTTCTTGGTGATCCTTTGCTCCCGTATCTGTGCCGACCTCAGGTATTTTCCCATCCTCAACGTAGGAATCGATGAGAGCACGCCAATCGAAGTCCACCTCAGCCATTTCTGACTCGATACTCTCACAGAACTCTTTCACGAGATCGTCCACTCGGTCGTTTATACAGACGTGAACGACAAACGGCGGGCATTCCAGAAGGTCGGCGTGTTCGTTAGGTAGAGATGCAGTCCATTCCTGGTGGCTATTGGAGTGGAGCTCTCGTAGACGGTCAACCCACATCTCGATATCAGTGAGCTCTGAAGTGTCTGTCTGCTCCCAGAGCTCGGCGACAGTACAGAACCGAGTGTACGCTTGCCGGGTGCTATTATCGAACGGTGGGCGTTCGAGAGTGACCCGGTGTTCGTCAAGCCACTCTATGATGACCTGTTCCGAGTTCCGATCAAGCTCGTGCCGCTCCAGTTCTCGAACCCAATGCGTAATCGAGTCCCCGAACAAACCAGCGGTAACGAAGGAGAGTTCTGCTGGGAGCGTATCCCAGAGATCCGTGATCGTGGTTTCTACCGGTGAGAGATCAATTTCGAAATCGTCGTTGCTAATCATCTCCGGTTGCTCACCTGTCGCAAGCCAGTCTCGAACTCCATTGACCGTCTTCGTATTCGCATCTTCCAAGGCTGTCAATAGCGGTTCGGTCTCAATTGCTGGCTCATCTAGTCGTCGTAGCAGATCGTTTAGTACAGCAGTGTCTCGTTCGACCGATTGGAGCGCATTCGACCCGAGGACACGCTTGACCGTTTCGATTGGGAAGGTTCGCTTCGACCAGCGATTCTCAAGTTCACTCACCGAAACGTCGTCTCGAAGAGCTTCACGGAAAGTAGCTACCTTCGTCGGCCGCTCGACGAGTAAAGCGAGCCCCATCGCTAATCCGTCGAGGGTGACACTCCCATCGTATTCATCTGCATTCAATATCAGAGCCTCCTGCCCCTCATCTGTTGCATAGAGCGCTGAGGTAGGATCTGAGAGTTGCCTTAGTGCATCGTCTGGGAAGGCCTCAGCGATGGCCATATTGGAAACAGCAGTCGAAATGTCCTCAGCGGTCGAAACAATCTCCTCTTCTTCTGTCCGTTCCGTTGATGCTACCAGGATATCGCGCCGCTCTGCGAGCGCTCGCCTGAAATCCGAGACTTCGTCACTGTACTGGCCAGTGACGATGCTCAGGTCGTCGTTTTCCAGATCGAAGATGAGTTTCGAGGCTTGTAGCTGTTGTATTCCGAGAGCAGAGGCTAGACGAGTGAACGGACCACTAGCAGTACGAGGAAGGATGTAGTAGCCTTCGTCTTCGACGGCCTGAGTTTCCCACGGCTTCGGTGACTGGTCTTGGTAGTAGCGAATCTGATCGGCATTCTTCTCGATCCAATCAATCGATGCAGCAACCCACTGGTCACCGTCACGGAGAGGGAGATGCTCCAACGCACCCCATGTGGGCTCGTCTTCCTCGTCGTCGATATTCTCTGGAAGCTGTTTCAGAACCGGCTGAAGGAGTTGCGTGTACGCCTGGTTCCAGTCGTTAATCCGTTCGCCAGGAATCCAAAGCTGCATCGTCCCCTCGTCTGGGAGCCCTCCGTCAACGAGTACCGACTGGAGCTTCTGCAGGCGTTCTGTCGCTCCAGTTACATCGAGTTCATCAACTGGTTGAACGCCAAATGTGCCAAGTAGTCCGTCGGAGAACCCACTATCATCTTCGATGTACGGGAACATCCGAGCGGCCTGCGCGCCACGGCGTGATTCCAGCCGAACCGCATACCGAAGACGGCCTGCCTGTTCCTCCCATTCTTGGGCAAGTTCATCATTCACCTCCACAACGGGTTCCCAGATATCGAGTTCTCGTAATTGCCAGTTCAGGAGGCTGGAACAGACTCCGTCCACGCGCGTCTCTTGTGTCCGTGGTTACACGACCAACCTGTCCGGAGCAAGGTTGTATCAAGGGCGTCACCGTGCCGGCGGAGGAGCTCCCGAACTGCATTGCCGTGTTCGCGTAGTGTTTCGATATCATCGATCCACACCCACGAAGCCAAGTTGACCTGGTCTAAGTCCCCACTCAGTTTCACCGTACACTTGCGAGAGTGGTCAGCACTGTGCTGCGGGTGATAATCGGGACTGGTGATCAGCTCGGTATAATCCGCGGTAGCTTCGAGAACCGACTGTAGATCGCGCACCGTATTGGGAACACCATTAGAGAAATCACTTGAGGTCCACTCTGTCGGGTTCCAGTGGTGACTCTGCCGCATCGACGGGTGATCGTCACCGTACATCCAGAGAAGTTGGACCCCCGGAAGTGTGGCGACGCCCAATAGCGCTAGGGTCCGGGCAAAGTCTAAATCCGAAACGTCACGCTTGATTTGTTTACGGAAGACGTCCCACGTAGTGGACTGTGGTTCAGGGCAAGACGGGGCAAGATACTCGCCAGTATCGAGTTCTTGCCATTCTTCGGTAGGGTCTCCCTCTTCTTCACTTGATGTTTCTCGTTCACGAATGCTCTGCCACCCGTCTCCGAGCACCGTGTCTGCAATTGGTCGTTTCCTATCCTCGTGGAGGTGGAGATCACACGCCCGGAGCTGGACACGTCGTCGGAGGTTCCCACGCTGATCACCCTCTTGCTGCGTGATCGCAGTTCGGAGATACTCAAGCGGGAAGAAAGCCCCTTCACTTGTCTGTAAGTCGCTCGATTCGGCCCCGAGACGGTCAACGATAGCAGCCAAGAACGCGAAGTCAATTGGTTCTACAACGTCGTGGCGACCATCGGCGAAGGTATCGAGTAACGAGCGGACGAAGCTCGGTATACCCTCGTACGCTCGAAGCCCCCATACGCGACCTGCTGTACTGAGGACGTGGTGCACGTCGGCAATATCCTGAACCTGCTCGTCCAAGAAGTACACAGTCATATTAGACGACTGTGGCGGCGTTGGCGGGCGCTCGACGTCACGGGACGCAGACGCTATATCCCAGATAACGGATCGAACCCGGCGGTGGGTTATTTCTCCGCCAGTTGGCGTTCGTCGCTGTTCCAGCGTGACGAGTGCTAGACGGTCGTCGGACTCGACATCCCGAATCTTGCACGGGAGGAGATAAACGCCGTCGAAGTGGTCAGCCAACTCGCTGAGTGTATCGTTCAGAGAACCATCGCCATCAGTAGATGCAGTCAGTATCGAAACTGTCCCTTCGAGTAACGATCTTGCTGCAGCAGCAGGGACTTCTATGGCTGGAGAGTCCTCCTCGCCCATCGAGAGCGACGTGTCAAGATGTTCCACCCAGCCAGTCAACACTGTCTTCGACACGGACTGTTCGTCGTCCGCTTGCAGAAGTGCCTTGACTCGGTCGGACCAATTCGATGGCAGGGAAAGCGTCGCCTCTAGTGCCTGCTCAGACGGGAGTGGTTGTTCAGCCCGTTGCTGGTCTCGATTTACTTCATTGAGGATGGTTCTAAAGGCGAGATAACCTTCCGTGACGGATTCATCCCAGTGGAGCAGTGTTTCTTCTGGTCGCTTCGGGCCTTCCTTCGTCGGTACGCATTCAGTCTGCGATAGGCGTCGGAGAAGTTGCTGTTTGAACCAATCGATTAACTCATCGGAAGACGGGTCTGACAACTCGTCGGTGTCAGGTACTGGAGGAAGTAATGCCCACGGTAGATGGTTACTGTATTGTGTTGATTTCGAGTTATCCGCTGACTCGGCGACCTCACGCCCGATGAGCTCCAGGAGGTCAAGACCTTCTTGGAGAACACGCTGGTTCGTGTCTGCGTTATTGGAGCTGAGTGATTTACGATTGGTTTCGACGCGGAAGCGTCCATGGAAACAGAACGGGAGATTAGCCGCATCTGTGCCTTCAATCGGGTAGAAGAGGTATAGTGGATAGGATTCAATCGGCGTCGGCTCGCCCTCGGTCGCTTTGTTCACCAGAATCGCAGTATGGTGCTCACGTGATTCCGCGAAGCGGAAATGGTCGAAGCTGTGGACTACCTCAGTTGTGTCATGTAGTCGAACTCGAACGTGGACTTCGTCGTGAGAAAGTTCATCAACAGCAGTAGTAGAATCAGTCTCACGAGTGATTTCCCATCGTTCTTCGATTGCTGAGTCGTCCCCGGCGTTCGATGCCCGTTCAAGGTGCAATTCCTCTATTCCACCGAGCTGAACGACTGTCTCCGGCTGTAATCCGCCTTCACCCTTTCCTGCCGAAAGGTACTCCCAAATTCGTTCAGGCCGATCTGCGATTGCTCCTTCGTCCTCGTCCGGAACAGGAATCCCGAACTCGGCAAGTTGTGACCGCCAGTTAGTATCTTCGTACCGGATGAAGACCGCAGTACGGAAACGCTCCTGATCACCGTTCGTCGGTGGTTCCGTGAGGAGTTCCCGGACCCGTTCTCGAACTGTATCCGTCGTTTCGTGGTTCGTCACCAGGGGGACGGGGAAGTTGAATAGAGGGAGCTTTGATACCGACTCGGAGAGCTCTTCTGTGAGCGGGATTTCGTCGCTCCTAGCACCGTCGGACAAGACATCTCCGAGATCAGAATCCGCGAGTTCGTCGGTGAGTCCAGGCAGATCAGTATCATGGCCTAGTCGATTCAAAAGTGAAGCTACCAGATACGCACGGCTGAGACGAACACCGAGAATCTCGTCAGAGGCGTCGTCAGGACGCGTGAATATCTCGAATGCGTCACCCGTAGCGAGGATAGACTTTAGTCCGACGCCTTTGTGTCCGATGGACTGGTCGTCGTCGTCTCCTTCCCGGTCTCGCCGATCATCGTTACTGCATCCTCGACCTGGGGATCGAAGAGGTCGAATCGGCTTCCAGTATTGGCGACTAAAACACCTTCATCGTAGACGCCGACGTGAACACGGCCTCGGTCAGATTCTCCGTTCCAGATCGCGTCACGAGCGTTCTGCAGCAGTTCGAGAATCTCCTCCCCTCGTGACCACCGGCAATCTTCCGTTCAGCGTTTCCGATGATGACTTTGTCCCGCAGGACGTTTGTCGCCTCCTCCGATGTTTCTGCGTCTTCGACGAGTTGGAGAAAACTTTGCCAGCGGTCTCGCCACCGTCCATGCAAACTGGGTTCCGTTAGCGTAGACATTAATGTCGGTTTGTCAGAATACCGACGAGGTCAATATCAAAGTTTCCCAAGTGGTATCGATTCACTCGGACAAGTCGGATCTTGTTACTTCAAGAATGGTGTGCGCCATATCGTACATACCGCACGGAGCGTAGTCCTGGAACTCCAGGTGTATTCTCCGTCCCGAATACCCTTTTTCGTAGAGCCGCTGGACTGCTGTGGCAGAGCCATCGTTGTCGCCAAGAAACGTCTCACAATCACGTTGAGGGGCGGGAATTCGCTCATATCGGAGGTCGTCATATTCCTCTGCCTTTTGCTCTGCTTGTTCGTACAGATCGATTCGACGCGCAAGATACGTGACAGGCTTCTCTGCTTCCCGAGCTGCCTAATCGCGTTCGTTGTTTTGCCGCTATTCGGGGAGCTTCTATGAGCACGGGCCCATCAACATCGGAGGCGGACTCAATCAGTTCACGTGTGTGGTCACGGACCGCGGAAAGGTCGCCAGCGTCAGTAGAATCAAGCATAGTAGGACGCTTCAGCACCTCCTCGAAACAATACGGTGACTGGTATCTTTGAGCGGAGCTACCTCATTCCACCAGTTGGCCCTGCCGAATGATACGTCATCAGGAATATGCATTATAGTCGAACCCGTATTCCGTATACTGTTCAATTAGATTGCACAAATCTGCACCTTCAACGAGTCGATGCCCGCTGTATAACTGCTCATCGACGGTTCTATCCGGGCCTACTCCCGTGGTCACGATAACCGATTTCCTCACTTTATAACCGTTTGATGTTTGCTTGAACCGATTCAAGTGAGCGTCCTCAATCACGTCCTCTCCATTGGTTTGACGTACATGTATGAATTCGAGCTCAACGTAGGGTTCCTCCTGGATAGCTAGAAGATGGACAGGAACCTCCACATCCGGATGCTGTGGGTCCTCACTCTGAGGTACAACGACCTCAATTGGATCGTCCTTAATTTCTAAGTCAACCTTGTCACCGGGCTCAACGACTATTGTCCGCCAGCCAGGACGTACCTCCCAGAGATCGGCGACAAGTTCAACCAATTCGTTTTGAGATAGTTTTCTTATTTCAGCAAGAGGAATCGGCATACGCCCTCAATTATCCCAGTCTCATAAATACTGTTCGCCTGCCGACTATAACTCCAGAATCTCTCCATAGCTACCCCCTGCACCCCAAGCGTTATTACTCAATACACGAATCATGTATTGTATGTCGAAGGCTACTGAGGGACCCGAGCGGGCGGTCAATGGTCTTCTATCGGTCGCCCAGCTTCAGAGGAGCCACGGCTGGCGCGCCTCTACACGTTCGTACTTCGGGAAGGTGAAGTCACGATTGACGATATTACCAGCAAGTTGGAGATGCCGCGGACGACCGCGTACTCAGATACGGGTACGCTTGTTGAGCTCGGTGTCCTGACTCGGGACGACGACCAGAAGACGCACACCTACTCGGCGGTCCCGATTACGCTCACGGCGACTCTCGATGGCGACGAGTACACGGTCACCCCTACGCTCGTTGCTGCGTTCGGTCGTTCCCCTCACGACCAGGATCTCGACCTCCTCACTGAGAAGTATGGGCTCGGGAAGTTGGCTGCCGCGCTCACCTACGCGATCCCATACACGAACGGGGAAATGTCGGAGCGTGTTGCTGCCCGTGAACTTGACCTTCAGTACGCGTTTGGCGTCGCCGTGCTACAGGCGCTCCGGGACGTAGTCCGTGATATGGAATCGGTAGACCCGTACTTCGAGGACATTCAGGACGCCCGCGAGCACCCACCAGCGACGGAGGAGTGATGGATGGCCGACGAGAGCGTGCCGTTTGACGACGTCGATGAGGCTGTTACGTGGATTGCGGATTCCGGGCTGTTCATCGCCTGCGGCCGCCAGCAGAACAACAAGTACACTGCTCTCGAACGATTCGCGCGCCGGAACGACATCACGTTCGTGATTCCACAGCGCGTCTACGACGAACTTGGCGGCGCACCTGACCGCAGTACGCCTGGGCAAACGCCGATCAACAGCGCCATCGACGCTGGGTGGGTAACGGTTGCCGACGAACCAGATTATACGGACAGCACGGTGTCGCGGGTGATGGACGATGTCCGGTCATACATCGCTACCTCCTCGAACCGTGACGAAGATCAGATCGAGAAAGCGGATACTGCACTCGGGGCCGTTGCCGTCGAACGCTTGAGCAACAATGATGCGGAGTTCGTCGTCGTCGTGACGACAGATACCGATGCAGGGAAAGGTGTCGTCGCTGCACTCACAGCGAATGGCTTCGAAGATCGCATCCAATTCAAAGATGGATTCGAGTTAATTGACGAGATCGTTTGACCTACAGGGCAGCGGAGTAGTGCTGCCCGTTAGAGGTTATCCAGGTACTCTCGCCGTTGCTCCATCTTTTCGCGCTTTGTCCGGCGGTCGTAGTGCTGTTCCAACACGGCCTTCGAGACATTTGCCCGATCCGATACGGCGTTTTCGGGAATCTCGCTGTTGAGCGAGTGCGTGATGCTCCCACGACGAATCGCGTGTGGGCTCACGCTCGACGGACAACTGAACGCAGCGTCTCGATCAGTCGCCTCACATTCCTCGGGATCGCGGTCATGTGGACACTCGTCGCCGTATTCACACGGCCGAGTCGCCCGATAACAGTATCCTCGAAGCGTGGTTCGGTGTGCCCGACCTTGGCACGACGCGAGTAACGGCTTGCGTCCTTGGTCGTCCGTTACGTCCGGGCGCTTGTCGGCGATCCAGTCATCGAGGAGTTCACAGAGCTGGTCAGACAGCGCCACGAGTCGCTCCCCGTCCTCCTTGTTCTTAATCGCCGTTCCCTGATCCGGACGGTGACACACGTCGAGGTACTGCTCGTCTGTGTGGTAGTCGTCGAGATCCAACGCGTGTGCGGCTCCAACGCGCATCATCGTGTGCCACAGTAAGGCGATTGTGACGTGGCCCAACGTCGCGTACTGGTACTTTTCGAGGTAGGCCAGCACCTTCGTGGCCTGCTCCGAGTCGAGCATGACGTCCCGGGTGTTCTGCTCTGGCGTCAGTGACGGAGAGCGAACCTTCGTGCTCAGGTCCTGCTCAGCTCCATCCACCTGCTCTAACCACCTGATGAAGACTCGGAGGGTGTCCATCTGCGTCTTCTCCGAGGCGAGTGAGAGGTCGCCCTCGTCGCGCCGCCACAGTCGGTAGCGGTGAAGTTGGCGACCGGTGAGCTCGTTGAGATTGTCGATACTTTGTTCGTCGCACCAGCGAACGAAGTGGCCGAGTCGAGACCGATGGGAGTAGATCGTCGCTTCGGTTAGTTCGTTCTCTCTGTCTGCGAGGTACAGTTCCAGTGCCGTCTCTGGGTCGATTGGTTCCAGTGACATAGATTCCAGTCGGGTAGCGAACCGGTCACCGACAATCGACTGGCCCGTAATGAGAGAACGAACGGGCTTGGCGCTGGGTCTGTTGAGGAAGTATCGCTCAGGGGGCGACTGAGGCCGGTTGAAACTCTCGTGTTCGAGAGGCGAACCGATGCCTGCAGCGCCCATTCGTTTTCCGAACGGATCACATTCGCACGACAGCGCGGCGTCACTTTTAAAGAAGGCGCCGAGCGCGAATTAGATTTCATTCGACTTTCGAACGGGGGTCGCCGCCATCACGCGATTCGCTAAGGTTTAGATAGCAGCGAACGGACATAAGAGTTGGGAGTTCAGCGACCGCGCGATCTGTGGCTCGCCTGCGAGTAGCAGTAACGAAAATCAGCAAGCACCCAGAAACGTCGAACCCCGGTTCGATTCCGCGATTGGATTAAAAGGACTCCCCGTCCTATTCGGTCGCGTTAAGTTAGTGGATGAGGCGGACGAGTTCCGAGTGTCTATGCCAGAATTCGACCGCCTCATCCATTAACTTAACGCGACCCCGAACACCGCCAATAATATTAAGCGCGGGTGGGTTTCTCTTGCATGAATCCCCCGACGGTGGGATTAAAACTCCCACAAGAGATGGTCGGTAGCCAGGTGCGCCCACGGAACCAGAGCGCAGGTGAGTGGGGAGTCAAGGCCGAGAACCTAAGCTACGATTCGATCTGGACCACCGAGGTGTGGGGTTCGGACGTATTCGTGGATCTCGCTGACGTGGCCTTCCGAACGGAGAAGATCCGCCCCGCGTCGGCGATCGCGAACGTCTACTCGCGATCACCGGCCGTCTTAGCCATGGCGGCCGCGTCCGTCGATCGATTCGCCGGCGGCCGAGCAATCCTTGGAGTTGGCGCTGCCACGCGAACGTCGTCGAAGACCTCCACGGGCTCAACTACGACCGACCTATCCGACGGTCACACGAGGCGATCGAACTAATCAAACTCCTGACCGACGGCGGAGAGGAGACAGTAGAGTACGATGGAAAGGTGTTCCAAGTGACCGGCCACCGACCGATCGAGTCCGATGTCCCCGTGTTCAACGCGGCCTTAGGGGACGCAAACCTGCGGGCAACCGGCCGCGTCGCCGATGGATGGATCCCCCACCTCGTTCCGCTCTCGTCGTTGGCCGACGAGTTCGAGACAGTGGCTGCGGCCGCCCGCAAAAGTGAGCGTGATTCAGACGAGATCGAAGTGGTTCCGCAGGTGCTCTCTGCTGTCGATGAGGATGTCGAACGAGCCCGGAATCAGATCCGGCAGTTCGTCGCGGACTACATCGGACGGTACGAGGCCTACTGCAACAAGATCAGCGAGACGTTCCCGGACAGGGCGCCGCGCATCGCGGACGTCTGGGACCCGGCCGATCCCGAGGATGCGGTCGCAATGGTTTCCGACGAGATGGTGGACGATCTCGGGGTCGCCGGTGATCCCGAAACCGCCCGCGAGCGACTTCGGGCGCTGATTGATGATCCGCTGATCGATCGCCCTATCGTCTACGTCCCGCCGCAGGCCGATAGCGATATCCTCGATCGGACGATCGAGGAGCTCGCGCCGGTGCAGTTGTAATCTCCGATCGTACTGGTTCTCCGGCGCTCCGAGAGCCGTCGCTGGCGCTACGCCGAGAACCACTTCACCGTGGCGTAGTCGACGGCACGCTGACGAACGTAGTTCAACAGCCCGTCCCCTTCCGAACGCTTCCGTCAGGAGTCCGGCCCGATCGCCTGTGAGGATGGGAGGCCGACGACCGATCGGAAAATGGTCGGAAAAAGAGGGTCCCCAGAAACGCCAGCGGCGAGAGCGACCATCGAAAACAGAACCGACGCCGGAAACACCCTCCGGTGTGCGAGGAACTGTTCGATCGGGAAATTCGCCAGGAGCGGAAGAGCTTCTCACACGACGTTCACAGACAGGCCCCCAGTCGAACCGTTCCGGAACGATGCTACGACCAGCGCGACGACGCCACGAACTCGCCAAACGTGAATCGGTCGATTCCTCGTCATCGGCGTCAAGCGTCGCAACGTCCCCGCTCCCGAGTTGGTCGAATTTCGTGATAGATTCGACCTCCGTATCCAGTTACTCTCCGATCCAGAGTTCGAGATTACGAAGGCCTATCGTAGCGTTACTGAGTGCTCGAAATACGGCAAGCACACACGAGCAACGACGTATGTTATTGATACCGATAGTATCGTTAGATACGAAGCCGTAAACCCGCGCTCGCCCGGCTCGTGTGCGAACCCCACCGTCGGATCGAGTGCGGTTTTCCGAATCGCAGAGACGCAGGTCGTGTACGTCGTCCCGTTCAGGAACGAGATGATGGCCTTGGCCTCGTTGGTTGGTGGATTATACCGTCGGTTCGTCAGCTCGAACGGATCGCGTAGAATCCGGGCGAAACAGCCCGTTCAATCGATGACGCTCGAATCAACGACCGGATTAGACGACTCGACGGCGCTACACCGGGAGAGCAAGACACAGGTTTTCGACTTCGGGTGCGAGTGAGATGACCTGGGCCTTCCGCTTCAGTTCCTTCCGCCTGTCTTCAATCCGCTGCTCGAGCTTGTTGAGCCGTTCCTGCTGCCCTCGAATGGCGATGTCCATATTCGACCCTGCTTCTGCCTTCCGCTCGTAGTCCGCGATGAACTCCTCGATCCGTTGGCGTTCGGCTTCGGCATACTCCTCGAGGTCATCCAGCTCTTGCTGGGTCTCCTCTCGGCGACGTTCGTGTAGTTCTTCCCGCAAGGATGCGACCTGCTGGCTGATGTAGCGGTCAGCCGCTTTCCGGAGCTGGTCCTGGCGCTGAATCAGCGACCGTATCCGGTCCGCGTCAGGCGATCCTTTGATACTGTCTCCCTGAACGACACGCTGACCCAGTCGCTGTCGGGGATCCTGGTAGTGGGCGTCGACATACACAGGAATCATGTCCTCGCGGATGACCTCCCCCGTTCCGTCCTCGAACTTCACGAGATAATTGTACGCTATTCCCGGCTCGTCGACGAACGGGAGGAGCTTTAGCCCGACGTCGCCGTGCTCACTATCCAGCACTCGCTGCATGAGTCGCTGAACCAGGTCGTCATCCGGGGACACGTAGTCGATGCCGTCGTGGTCCATCGCGAACTCTCGACTGAACGTGAACGGCCCGTATTCTTCGTCAGTTCCCTGCCGAAGGGAGCGAGGTAGCTCGGCCCTGTAGAGATTGCTCCCAGCCTTCTCGACATCACCACCAAGCGCCTCAACCCCGCGTTCGACGAACTCGTGGATGTCTGCCTCGGTCCCGTAGACGTCCTCGGACTCGTCCATGACCTCCTGGATCTTCTCCCGGCTCTCCTGATCGAACGTGCTCGTGTCGATGAGGCTGCGCTCGTACCACTCTTGGAGCGTGCGTTGGCGCTCGTCGATGAGTTCCTCGAGTTCCTCCTTCGTGGCACTCGCAGGTTCCTCGTTCCGGATGGACTCCATGATGAGCGAGTCGACGTCGATGTCGTCGAGCATCCCCAGGACGTCAGCGGTGTTGCCGAGTTTGCCCCGGATGTTCTCGACCTTGTTCTGGAGCAGCTCGAAAATCTCGCCCTCGCGAGTATCTTCGAACGTGAAGTTCCAGACCGTGACTTCCTTGTCCTGGCCGTAGCGGTGAAGGCGACCGATGCGCTGCTCGAGGCGGTTCGGGTTCCACGGCAGCTCGTAGTTCACCATGATGTGGCAGCTGTGCTGGAGGTCGATCCCCTCACTGGCTGCGTCGGTCGCGAAGAGCAGTCGGGACTGTCCGTGGTTGAACTCGTCCTCGATACGGGCACGTTCCTCCTTGTCGACGTCGCCGTGGATGACGAGGATCTCGTCGGCCCAGGGTTCGTCCTTCACGAGGTCGAGCAGGTAATCCAGCGTGTCCCGATACTCGGTGAACAGGAGGAGCTTCTCGTCGGGTTGCTCCTCGAGCAACTGCTGGATGTACCGACGCACTTTCTGGGCCTTGGAGTCGACGGAGATGCTCTCCGCGAGCGAGACGAGGTCGCGAAGCGTCTCGATCTCTTCTTCGAGTTGTGCGTCGCTCTCGGTGACGGTCAGCGCGGAGAGTTCCTCCTCAGCCTGTTGTTTATCCTCCTCGTCGAGGTCTTCGCCGTCGAGGTACGCGGACGCTTCTTCCGACAGACTGGTGGAGATCGACTGCTCGTCGACGAGGTCGCCCAAGCGACGACTCAGGGTCGCTTGGATAGCGCCGATGCTGCTGACGAGCCGCTTCTGCATGAGCGCCATCGCGAAGCCGACCGCGGGCTCGTTCAGTTTCTCGGATCGGTTGTAGACGTTCTGGACGTAGTCGGTAACGGCGCGGTAGAACTGCCGTTCCTCGTGGGTCATCTCCACGGGAATCGTGTTGACCTCGCGGTCGGGGAAGATGCGTTCGCCGTCGTCGTCGTACAGCGTCTGTTTCCCGCGGCGGATCACCACGCGGTCGACGGCTTCCTTCGAGAGGTCCTGGTCTTCGGCGACGAGGAACGGGTCGATGTACTCGACGAGCGAGCGGAACGCTTCGCCCTTGCCGTCGTGTGGCGTGGCGCTGAGGAGCAGCAGCGAGTCGGAGTTACCGGCGACCCGTTCGACCATCTTCGACGTCTTGCTCGGCGACTCTCCCCGCTTGGCGGCCTTGTGCGCCTCGTCGACCACCACGACGTCCCAGAACGCCTCCTCGAGTGCGGGTTGGAACTCCTCTTGACGGAGGAACGCCTGGCTCGTGACCATCTGCTGGTGGTCCTGGTCCCAGATGTTGGCTTCCTCACCCAGTCGGCGGCGTTCTCCCTCGACCCATTGCCGGTCGGCTGGCGTGAGGTCGATGTCGAAGAAGCGGTCCATGTCCCGAATCCACTTCTTCTGGAGGTGAGCGGGGACGACGAACAGGACGCGGTCGGCGCGGTTGCGAGCGGTGAGTTCCTTGAGGATGAGCCCCGCTTCGATGGTCTTCCCGAGGCCGACGTCGTCGGCGATGAGCGCGCGCTGGCGCAGCTTCTGCATCACCCAGTTGACCGCGGCGAGCTGGTAGGGTTCGAGGCGAACCAGCGAATTCGAGATGCTCAGCAGTTGGCCTTGCTCGTGGGCAATCTGAAGCTGGAGCGCCTGGGAACGCAGATCGAACCACTCGGCGGAGACAGCCTCGTGATCTGGATGTAGTTGGTCGGCTGACGCGGGACCAAGTTCGCCGAGCTGGTCGCCTTTCGGCTCGATTTCGACGTCGTCGATACAGACGGTCTTCACGCCCGCGTCCTCGACGTACGCCCGGAGGTAGTCGAGATCGCCGACCGAGTAGGTCTTGATGACCTCGGCAGCGGTACCGTTGAGGAGAATCGCGTCGCCGGAATCGAAGTCAGTCATGAGGAGTCACTCTTGCGTTATCGTGACGAAGTTCAACACGAACTCCTGGGGGAGGACACCACCATGGTAGAAGCGTGCGTCCGGGAGTCCTCGATTACGGAAGCGCTGGATCGGGTCGGCGAGGGCGCTAATCTTCGTGTCGTCGTCGAGGTACCCGAGATGCGTGTTTTCGTCGAGGAGGACGCCAGGTGCGTCCTCGTCGATGTCCTCTCCAGCGACCCACCGTCGGGTTACTTTCTCCGCTTCATCTGGCGGGTGGATGTCGTCGATGTCGACGCTCTGCGGGAGGGAGACGAAGCCGTGATCGGCGAGGATGTACGCACGATCGAACCCGTTGTTTCCGAGTTTCTCACGGATGATTCGGGTGAGAGCATCGATCCGGTCGCTGAACAGGGCCTCGAAATCGGTCAGTTCCTCTTCGCCGGCCTTATCGAGGTCGTTCCAATAGTAGGCGACGCGCGTCTCTCCCCATCCCGATTCGTAATCCTCGCTCTGCATAATGTAGCTCCAGCCGTCGTCTTTCAGCATCTTCTCGCGCTGGTAGTTGGTAATCTTGCGGCCGTTCCGTTCCGGGAAGAGTTCGCCGTCTTCCAGTTCGATGTTGAAGCTGAACTTGCTGCCCGGCGTCAGCGCCGCCTTCCCGAACTCGGTGTCGGAAGGGAGCGTCCCGACCCAGGCGGTCTCGTCGACCTCGAGGCTCGGGAGTTCGCGACGAATGGCTTCAGCCAGTCGGTGTGCGAGGTCGAATCGCAGCGCGTCGACGATGAACAGCGCGACGCTCTGGCCGCTCTGGAGGTGTTCTTGCTCCTGAGCGAAGAACTGGTGGGCGTAGTTTTCGCCGACGAACGGCGAGCCGGCCTCGATCTGGTCGACGACGAGGTCGCCGAGGTCGCCGAGGTAGTCGAGGTACTGTGACTCCGTCAGCGACGTGCGCAGGTCGTCGAGCCTCGCCGACGCGGGATGTTCTTCGGGGAGATCTCGTTCGGGCTCGCCCGAGACGATGAGGTTGAAGACGGCGTTGTCGATCTGCCAGGTGCCGTCGTCGACGTCGCCGTAGAGGTCGACGACGTCCGTCGTGTCGCCGCGTTCCTCCCACGTCCCGAGTTCGTGAGCGAGGTTCGCGACTTCGACGGCCTGCTCCCAGACCTTTGTCCACGGGACGTCGCCGTAGGTCGTTTCGAGACGCTGGTGGCGCTTCGACGCGCGACTCGCGCACGTCTCGTAGTCGCCGTCGTGGAAGGCCTGGGTCCACTCCTCGAACAGTTCGTGTTCGAGCGAGGCGTCGACGGGACAGTCGGCGAGCTCCCACGGGTCGTCGTAGGTGCGCAGGACATCGTGCCAGAAGCGGGCATCAGGGTCGAGGTAGACGTGCGCCAGCTCTTCGGCACGCTCGGGGTCGACCTTGCTCAACAGCGACTGAAGCTCGGGGCGAGAGATGCCGAGCCCCGAGCTCGGTTCGGGCCGATACTCGGCGTCGAGCAGCGACGCATCGAGGCCCTCCTCGACGAGCCACTCGGCGACCGCCCAGCGCCGCGTCCGCGTCACGAGCACGTCCTCGTCGGTGACGCCTTCGACGGCCGCGACGCCCTTGTCGACCAGCAGGTCGCGGATCTTCAGCAGGTCGTCGGTCTCGTCCGGGAGGTTCTCGGCACCGTGTTCGAGGACGAACTGCACCGGGTCGTCGTGGCCGTCGAGCACGATCTTCGTCTGGAGGCTCTGGAGCGTCGGCAGGCCGCCCTCGCCGTCGAGTTCCCGGAAGAGCGTCTTCGCGACCTGTTCGCGTTCGCTCTCGTCAGCCTCGTCGTACGCCGTTCGGAGCGAGGCCGCCTGGATGCGGTCGTTCTCGAAGCAGCGTGCGGCGAGCTTGCCGATGTGCGCTTCGACGACGCCGCCGGTGTTCTCGACGTCCCTGAACCAGTCCACGTCGTCGCCGTGGGCCTGGGGTACGTACCAGACGGTTCGGTCGCGGGGCGCGTCGGCGCGTAGCTCCAGCGGCGTCTGTTCGGCCGCGTGGAACGCACAGCCCAGCGAGTGGCTCACGCGCTCGACGATTTCTCGGAGGTAGCCACCGTCGTCCCACCAGAGCACGACCGGATTTTCGTCGGCCGCCTCGTCGATGGCCGTCTCGATGGCGTCTTCGGCGCATTGTGGGAGGGTTTTGGTTGCGGGCATGGTTACAGGACGTCGTCGTCGACGGTCTTCGGGACGATTTCGGCGTCGGCGAGCGGCGTGACGTTGATTTCGACGCCGTGCTTGTGGTTCGGCTGATAGCCTGCAGTCGTGATCTCCGAGAGCGCGCGGTCGGCCCAGTCGGAGGGGATGCGCTTGTCGACCGTCTGGCAGCGGTCGTCGATCTCCTCGGCCAGCGCCTTGAACTCAGCGAGCGGCGGAAGGTCGTCGACGCTCTCGACGTTCTCGTCGTCCGCGACTGCTTCGAGGTATTCTTCGTCGACGATCGAGGAATCATCGAGCCCCATCGCCAGTGAGGCGAGCAGGCGTTCGTCTTCAGTCAGATTGTCGTACGGCTGACCGTCCTCATCGACCAAGTCAGCACCCTCGCGCTCGAAGTAGTAGGTCATAAACAGGATACCCGTGCTGGAGTAGTGGTCAGAGCCCTTGAGCCGCCAATTGAAGTAGTCGAACAGGTCGGCTAAGTGTGCCTCGACAGGCTCATCGACGGGCCTGGCGTACTCCTCGCAGGCACGCTCGAGTTCTTCGAGGGCGTCGATCCACTCCTCGCGCCACTCGTCTACGGCGTTCCAGAAATTATCCGAGAACGTGTCCTGGAACCAGTCCTCGCTGTTGCGGTCGCGGAGTATCGCCAGCGTCTCGACGCGCTCCCGGGTCTCCTCGCGGAAGGCGGCGACCTTCGGGGCCAGTTCCTCGACGCGTCGGCGGTCCTCGTCGTCGAAGGCTCGTTCGTCAGTGCTGCCGAGGTCCTGAATCACGTCCTCGAAGACGGCAATTTGGTCGAGCCCGCTCGCACAGCGCTCGTACTGCTCGGCGGCCTCGGCCTGCTCACTCGCGGAAAGGGAGTCGTCGCTCCGGCGGCGGTTCGCGGCGCTACGAAGCTCGCGCAGTTCGGCCTTCCGCGATTCGAGATACTGGTTCGAGAGGCGGTCGAACAGCCCCGAGTCGAGGCTGTGGTAGTCGAGGAAGCACGCGAACCCCTCGCCGGTCGAGTCGGCGAGCAGGCGCTCGGTGGTGAGCTTCCAGACGATAGGCGTGTTCTCCATCGTGTTGACGTGGTAGTCGAACAGGTCGTCCTCTACGAACGCCCGGAGGTTGGGGTAGGCTTCTTCGGACGCGGACTCAGCGCCGAGGATGTCGTCGACTTCGACCAAGCGGTCCTCGGCGTGTTCTCCGTAGGCGTCCGCGAAGCGCTCGACGATGCGGTCCAGCATGTCGGCCTGGTCGTCGGTTCCGTGGAGCGGGACGATGCCGTCGGATTCCTCGCGAACGGCCTCCATCGCGAAGTGGTGGACGAGGTCTTTTACTTGGGTGTCGATGTTGTCGGGGATTTCGGGGACCGATTCCGGGTCGGGGACTTGGCGGTCTTCGGGGGATTCGGCGGTGCGGAGGAAGATTTCTTGGCGGATTTGTTCTTGGGTGGTTTTGGAAATATCGAGAAGGTGGTAGACAATCTCGTCAATCTGGTCGGAGAGATTTTCGATACGCTGTCTACGCCTTAGCTCCCGCTTGCGTGCCGAAACTGCTCCCTCAGTGATCGTGTCTTCTTTCTCGACTGTCGTTGCTTCTTCAACCAGATCAACTAACTCGGAATGTGGATGCTGATAGACTCCGTCGGGCCGTCCCATCGGCAGGAGTTCAGTCCCACCGTAGAACGGGCTTTTCGGGTCAGTAGAGCGCACCCGTGCGATCGTTTGATACAGTTCCCGGGAGAGCGCTGCCAACTGTTCCTCATCATCCAAGGAATTTTTCCATGGCAAACTGCCGACTTCTCCGGAATTCCAATGCCTCTCCGTTGTTAGCGACAGCATCAAGCAGTGGTATAGAGAGGAATTGAGTACCGCAAGCGTTTTCCATAAATTCCTATCGTCGCGGAGAATGAGCATATAGCCAGTATTACTGTACAATCCTCCTGACGGGAAGTAACCGAACCTCCGCCCCGTCCTTTTTATATACGTCCAAGTTAGCCCCTCTTTCGAATAGTGTTTCTCGTTTCTTGTCCGGAATTCGCTTGGCGATCGCTTTATCCTCTCTCCGGACTCTCCCCACTCTACAGTTTCATGTACCTGTGGGACCATCCATGCGACAGGACCGCCTTTTGATATGGGGCTGAACGTCCCGTAGTCCTCTATTTCCCAATGAAGCCGAATGAATCGATCATCGTCGCCAGTGGTGAGTCCCTGACGAGCGTAAGCGATTGAGTCACCGTCGATATCTGCTTGACCTGCATCAATTTTTAACTGCTCTCTGTGTAGTTCTCGAACTTCTTGCGGTATCGAATAGCAAATTGATGTTCCGGGGATGGAGGCAAACTCGCCTAGGTCCACCTCGAAGTGTCGCTTGACATCCTCCGTTTTACCGCCAAGGGTTTTGATGAATACTTCCTCTTTCTCTTTTGTATCAATATCGTGGAGGCGCAGGAACGTCCCCGTACTAGTTTCGTCCTCTACGTTCGTCCGTACCACGGTTCCAACTGTTCCAACAGTCGCATTGTCGAGGATTCCGTACCCAAATTCGGAAAGGAAATCAAATTGTCCTTGCTTTCCGACGAAGTCTTCTCGAAAATACTGATACTTATCCTTGAACATGAAACTCCAAGGGACAAGCATCCCGACCCGCCCAGACTTCTTCGTTATAGACTCACACACTTCGAAGAAGTTGATGTAGAACTCGGCAGCGTATTCGTAATTCTCCTCGACATATTCTTCTACCACATCCGGCATCCGATTCACGGACCCATACGGCGGATTCATCAGCGCCACGTCGTAGTCCTGCGCCAGAATATCCAACAGCCGAACGAAACTCCGCAGGTCCTGGGCCAAAAAGGAGTCCGACTCCCGATGCTCCTCGACGGCCTCGCGCAGACTGTGCAGGACTTGCCCGAGCGTGTGGCTCTCCCGTGGATCGTCGCCGAGCGTAATCTGCACGCCGCCGACGTCGCTGTCGTCCTCGAACAGGTCGCCGAGCGTCCCACGCACGTCGAGCAGGCTCCCGAGCCCATGGACTTCCTCGAAGGCGTCCAGAATACGCCGCAACGCGTTCTCGACTTCTTCGTCGTCGCCAGCGACCTCCTCGAACACCGTCTCGACGCCGTCGATCTCGGCAATCGTCGCGTCGGCGCAGACGATGCCGACCTCGGGCATCTCGAAGCCGTTCGCCCCCTCGGCTTCGGCGCGGCTCCGACCCTTCAGGTAGAGGTTGAACGCCGCGAGTTGGCAGGCGCGCATGTCCAGGTCGACGCCGTAGAGGTTGTGCTGGAGGATCTTCCGGGGATTTCCTCGTCAGGCAGGTCGGTTTCGGAACGCCAGATGCGCTCCAGCACGTCGAAGGCGTACAGCAGGAAGTGCCCGCTCCCACAGGCGGGGTCGATGACTCGAAGCTCTTCCGGGTGGTCGAAGTCGGTGGGCTCGCCCTCCTCTTCCGAAGGAACGAGGTAGGTACAGAAGTCGGCGATATCGGGGGACTCGTCGGGTGAAAGGGGTCGGTTCTTGCGTTCGTCGGGTGAGAGCCGCTCCTGGGTGTCGACGACGTCACCCAACTCGCCCGTGTGTTCGAGATAGAGCTTCCCGAGCGAGTTGTCAGTGAGCATCCGGACGACCCAGTGGGGCGTGTAGAACTGATTCGCCGGCGGGACGTCCTCGGGTTCGAGGCCCTCGCGGTCCCCTTGCGGCGCAGGTCGTCGAGCAGTTTGACGTTGTAATATTCGTAGACCCAGCCGAGCACGTCGTCGGCCCGCCAGACCTCGTCGGGGACCGAGTCGAGCATCCCGCAGAGGTCCGCGAACGTGTCGTCGTCGGGATCGATCAGGCTATAGGGAGACGAGCGGTCGAAGAGAATCTCGATTTCCTCGGCGAAGTCGTCGCAGGCGTCGTGATAGGCTTCGAGGATGGCTTCGTCCTCCAGCAAGAACTCATCGTGGACGAGCGTCTCGGCGGCGGGCGTCAGGCCGTTGTCCTTGAAGACGGTGACTTCCTCCTCGACGAAGCCCCGCACTTCCATGCAGCGCAGTGCAGCCAGGCGATTGACGATGGTGTAGCCCACGCCCGTGACGTACTGATCGAAGGCTTCAGACCAGGTTTCGTCGTCCGGCGCTTCGAGCTCGATCGCCTCTACGAGTTGCTGGGTGTCCTCGTCCAGCGAGTCGCCGTCCTCGGGCTCGTCGTCGAGCCCGTTCTGCGTGAGCTGGAACTCGACGTTGTCCTCGACGCGCTCGCGCATCTCGGTGACGACGGTTTCGAGATGTTCGCGCTCTGCCTTGTCCAGTTGGGCCTTTCGTTGGGAGAGAGAATCGCTTGCCATGGGCGATGAAAGGTATGCTATGCCCGAATCGGACGGGCATCTTTAAGTTGCCGATGGGGAGTCCCCGCCGCGAGACGATCATCCGGCGACCGGCGCGAGCGGCCAGGACTGCGTCCGACCGCTCGATCGTGATCCCCGCTCAGTCTTCGATCAACACGATACTGCCGTCCTCCAGCCCGTCGACCCGTTTCTTCACGTCCCGAATCCGCTCCAACACCGTCTTCGACTCCGAGAGAAGCTCGTCCACGCGTTCCTCACTCGGCCGCTCGTCGGCATCGACGACCGCCGTAACTTCATCCGTCACGTCGGCGTTCGGAAGCTCCTGACGCAGTTCCTCGGCGGCCGCCTGCAGTTCGGCCCAGACGCCGCCGTCCGGACCAGGCGGCTTCGGGTCCTCGGCACGCTCGACGAGCTGGCGCACACGTCGCTTCGTCGGTGGCCGCGAAGCGGCGAGCGCCGTCTCGACGGCCTCGGTCGTCGGTGAGTCCGGATGCTCCGCACGCAGTTCTCGCCCTGCCTCCTGTAGCTGCGACCAGAGGGTCGCACCACCAGCGTCGTCGAAGAGGTCGCGAATCTGCTCGTACGTCTCGGCCTGCTGCACGACGGAGGAGTCAACGAGGTCACGTTCCGACAGATCCCCACCGTCCCAGGCCGTCTCGAACACGGCTTCCAAATCGCCAAGCACGACGTCGTCGAACTCGTCGGTGGCTGCGTCGACGATTTCTCGAACGTCCTCCTCGTTCGACCGGAGCCACGTGCTCAGGTCGTCGCAGATTGCGCCAGGGTCAGATTCAGTGGTGGTGTCTCCCGTGATTCGCCGGTACTGCGCCGACGTTTCGTCGACGCGATGCCCTCAGCGTCCCGAAGCCGCGACTCGACCGTCGCAACACTGGGGACGGTTTTGCTCTCCGCCGTCGCCCGCATGCTGGTGGTGATCGACGCGTTCGGATAGAGCGACGCCATCGTGTCCAGCTCGTCGCTGAACCGTTCCCAGAGCGTCGTCCCGTCTTCCTCGACGCCGAAGAGCTCGCGGGCGTCCGCGAAGGTCTTCGCCTCCTCGAGCACCGCGTCGAGATCGTCGTCACTTCCCAGGTCGGACGTGGACAGTTCGTCACCACCGAGAGCGGGCTCGATCGTCGCCTCGAACGTACCGAGCGTTACGTCGAACTCTCTGTTCGCTCCCTTCAGCGTGCGTTTGACGGTCGCGCTGTTCTCGTCGACCCACCGGCCGAGTTCGCTCAGCCACTCGTCCGGCCCGTCCCCATCCGGCTCCTCCCCGAGTACAGCAGTGACGAGCTCTGTCACCGTCTTCGGGTCGATAATCTCGACGCCGAAGCGAACCTGGAGTGACGTCAGTCCGCCCTTGGTCCGGACCTGCCGACCGATGGCGGCAGGGTCGGTCACGTACTCGGTGTCCTGCTTGAGCGCGACGGACTCGTTGGAAGTCGCGAGCGTGATGAGGAGCGCCGCGATCGACTCCTGGGGAGTTCCGCGGTAGTCGCCGTTCGCCGTCCGGGTCTGCTGGAGGAGCGTCTCGACGTCGACTGACTTCTGTGATTCGTACGTGTCGGCGAATTCGCGACACCACCCGGTGTCTGCGATCTCGGCGCTGGCGGTGTCGACGCCGAGCATCGCGGCGTCCGCGTCCGAGAGCGGCCACTCACCGCTCCCGCGGAAGAACGTCGCCATCGACTTCGCGTCGTCGACCTCGACGAGCGGCCGCGAGAGCGTCTTCCGAGACGAGCCGAACACGGCGTCGACCTGGTCCTGGACGACGCCGCTCAACACGCTGGAGCGCGCGCCGCGGTGTTCGTGGACCGTGTACACCGATGCGTCCTCGAGAATCTCGGTCACCGAGGATTCGAGGCGGCGTTTGTCGGTGCGGTGTTCGCGCTCGAGTTCCGCGTGTGACTCGGTCTCTTCGTCCAGCACCTGTCCCATCCCGATGACGTTGCGAATCCGTTCGAGCATCGTCTCGGGCACGTCGATGGTGATCAGGACGTGCTCGCCACCATCGCGACCGTCATTTACGTCCTGCCACGTCTCGACCTGCTCGGAGACAGTGTCGGGATCGTCTGCCAGCACGCGAACCCGAAGCGCGTCGTACTCGGGCGACGGTGCCCGGTCGACCGGTTCGAGGATGGAGTAGTCGTAGCGAAGCGGAACGAGGCGCTCGTCGCCGACGTCGACCTCGTGGCGGCTCCCGTCGCTCCGGAAGAAGTCGTCGTTCTCGCGCAGCCGCGTCTCCAGCCACGCCGACAGCTGGTGCGGGGAAATCTTGGCGGCTTTGTCCTGCGCGCGACTGAGGATGCTCTCCTGTTCCTCGGAGACGAGTGTGTACACTTCGTCTCCCTCGTCGTTCGTCTCGGTGAGGACTTTCTGCTTGTCGACGAGCGTCTCCAGCCCCGACTCGGTTCGCTCGACGACGTCGTCGACGGACGCCGTGACGTCGTCGACCATCAGCCGACCGAGGTTTTCGGGCGTCGAGGGGACGGCGGGCGTCTGATTCAGGAGGTAGAGCCCCTTCGCGAGGCGCACCTCCCAGGCGTCCTCGTCGCCGTCGAACGTGGGCACGAGCGTGTTGTCGATTATCTCCTGGACCCACAGCGGGAGGTACGTCGTCTCCTCGACCAGCAGGTCGAACAGGACGTCCCACGTGACGAGCGAGCCCTCCTCTTTCGACGCCCACCCGAACTTGGTGAACAGCGATCTGACCAGGACGAGTAATGCTCGCCCTTGGATGTAGTCTCGGTCGGTCGAGCGGCCCTGCGTAATGAGTTCCTGCATCACCGCCCGCAGGAGCGACAGGTCGTACTCGCGGAACGGGTAGGATTCAATTGGGTCTGGGTCCGCGCTCGTCACCGACGAGTACGTCTGGAGTGTGAGATCGGGCATCGACGCCACTAGCGACTCGACACGCTCTCTGCCCTCGGGATCGGACTTCTGGAGCCACCGCTTCCGGACGATGATCTCCGTGTCTGCTCCTTCGAGCGGGACCTGTTGGTGTGTCCAGTGATCTTCAGGGGGCTCACCGACGAGACTCTCGCGCGTATCCGGGAGCGAATACTGCCCGGTGGTGACGACAACGGGGTTCGGGCCACGTTGGAGCGCTTCCATCGTCTCCTCGAACTCGCGGTAGCGATGGCGACTGTCGCCGACGAAAAGGGCAACCTCGTCCAGGCCCAGCAGCAACTCGGTCTGCTTGCTCCCGTCGTTCAGGGCGTCGATCGCCGTCTCGACGCGCGAAACGAGATCCTCGGGGTCGAACGCCTCGGGCTCGACGTCCTCTTCTGCAGTTTCGATCGAGGTCTTCACGCCCGAACGGGTGTTCAACTCCGTCCCGGACGTCTCTGGCATCGTCGGCAACGCCTCGTAGAACCAACTCCGGAGCGAGGCTCGTTCGTCGAGTACGTCGTCGAACGTCTTTCCGTCGTGCTCGAGATCCTGGAGCGCGTCCCAGACGCCGTCGTCCCCGCGAGAGTTCGAGGGGGGCTCGCGGAGGTCCGCTCCGCGGTGTACTCCATATCGAGCGTCCAGGCCCACTCGAGCAGCCAGTTCGGGTCGGTCGGATACCCGAGTTCGCGTCCGATCGCCTCGAAGACGAGGAACGGCAGCGGGGGCTCTTTCGACGCGTCGCGGTCGAGGAGATTGAGGAAGACCGGCTTGAGTCGGTCGACGTGCGAGTCAGTAATGGACCGCTGGAGTTCATCGAAACCTGGCCACTGTTCGGCCAGCCTGTCACCCAGGTAGGCGAACTCGGACTCGTCGTCGGCGAGGAGGCCGACCAGCTTCAGGAGGTGGGTCTTCCCCGAGCCGAACGTCGCGTGAATGTAGAGGAATCGTGCAGCCTCACCGGGATGTGTCTGAATAGTCTCGCCGAGTTCCCTGAGAACCCGCTCGGCGCTATCCGTTTCGTAGAACTCCCGGACGTCGGTCTCGGCCCGTTCGCGGGCGTTGACTTTCTGTACTTCTTCGAGTTGTCGAGTCGGATCGCTGTGGAAGAGCCCGTCGATAGTCATTGGAGATGCACCCCTGAATTGGGTTGTCAATCTGGTGGGCCGGGTAGTAGTGCCGCGATTCGCCGCCGAAGAAGCTCAGCTTCCCGCCGACGACGTCCCCGGGGAACGGGATACCGACCGTGGACTTGACGTTCCGTCGGTCGAGTTCGTCGAGCAGTTCTGACGCACGCGTGAACGGATACAGACTGCCGAGGTTGAGCAGGAGCACCACGTGGCTCTGGGTCTCCAGTTGTGCTTCACCGAGCTCGTGCTCGATCATCCCCTGAACGAGCTCTTCGGCGAGCTGGTCCTGCATCGTCTCCTCGGTACGTTCGCCTGACGACGTCTCGTCGTCGAGGGTGGCCAGGGGATCGCCCAGATCGACGAGGAGTTTGTACACGTCGGTCTGGGGGAGGAGTTCGTCGAGCCAGATTGGCTGAACAGTGACGTTGTCGGGGATCTCTGGTGGTTCCGTTCGACCGGCCGCCCAGGTCTCGAGGCGATCTGCTACCTGGTGCTCGACCGCCGGGTCGACGGCAGCGATAACGAACGGATTACGAATCCCGTGTTGCCCCTGCGCGAACGTCCGCAGTTTCTCCTTGAACTCGCGGTACGGTGACGAACTACCTTGGCTCATCGAATAATCACCCCTTCGTCCGTCTCCTCGATTGCAAGTTCTCGTTGTTCGACAAGACGCTCCAAGCGGCGATTCAGCTTCTGTCGGTCGTCCGGTACGATACCGATTTGATCGATGTCGTCGGGCGTTCGATTATCGACGATCGATGACAGTTCGTCGAGCCGGCCATCCAACTCAGCCGGACTGTGCTCGACCGCGTCGGCGAGGCGCTCTAACTGCGCTACGTCGTCCGTCACCTCGACGATCACGTCCGAATCCACATCACTCGACAACGCCGTGATGGCGTTCTCGATGGTTTCGTACCACTGCTGGAGGTGGCGCATCGGCGTGATGTATTCGCCTTCGAAGGCGATGTGGACGCCCGCGGGGAGCTCAGTCGCCGGCAGCACCCACGGATGCGCCTCGATACGATTGACCAGTTCACGCAGGCCGCGTTCGTCAACGAACGCGTTCCACGACCGGTCAAGCTCGGGAGCGAGATCGGGAACTAACTCCCCGGAGAGTGTACTCCACCCATCGGTCGTCCACCACCCGCCGTCGAACGACGAAACTGCAGACGAGCGAGACTCGAGAGCAGATCGAGCGTCCTCGTCAACCCAGTCGAACTGGCGGTTCCAAATCGTTAGTACCGCGTCAAGTTGTTGCAGCGTCGAAAGACGGCGGTTCCAGACGTCGGTTACCTCTTCGACCCACTCCCGTATCTCGTTCGTCTCGTCGATGACGCCCTCGATACCGTCGCCTTGTGATTTGACGGTCGAAATGCGGTCATCGGTAGCATCGATTCGCTCGGTCAACTCGTCGGTAAACGCATCGAGTAATCCAGCGACTTCGTCAGTTCGAACGTCCGTGTCGGCGACCAAGGTAACGTCTTCGCGAATCCCAGCGAGTTTCGATCGAATCCGCTGATTGGCCGCTTGGAGGTTGATGAGGCCATCTGCAACGGTTTCCGTCGTTTCTTTGAATCCGCCCTCTTCCAGAAGTTTCCCGAGCGGCTTTCGGGGGAGCAGTTTCAGACGTGTCGTCGAGAGACCGTCGAGGTCGAGTACGGCCTCGTCTGCTAGCGTGTTGCCGTCTTCGTCCATGGGAACGAGCCGCCCTTTTCGACAGAATCCCCAGACGATGGCACAGAGAGCGGGACGAGCTTCGTCGTAGAACGGCTTCTTATCGACGATGCCGTCGAGGACCGTATTCATGTTGAGCCCCTCGTCGCGATCTTTCAGCTGTCGACCGGTGAGGGACATGACGTTCCGCTGGATCGTCTGTTTCCCTTGCCCTCCGTTCTGGTTCGACGAAGGAACCTGGATCGTTCGCGCCCACGTGGGCAGTGGTGAATCGCTGTCGAGTTCGCGTAGCTCGCGCAGTCGACTCTCGTCGACCTGGAGCATCATCGGATGGAAGTCGTCGGGGAAGGCGACATCGACCGTGGCCTGAATTGCTTTCGAGAGGCCGCCGATGTCCGTCCGGTCTTTCACGGTGTACGAACCGCTCATCATCGCGCTGGTCAGCTTGCTGCGGACGGCGCTCGCACGCTTCTCGAGGTCTCGCTCGACCGCGGGTGGCGCGTCGCGCGTCGCAATCGCATCGCGAAGCGCCCACCACTCGACCAGTCGTTTGCGGAGATCTTGGAGACCATCGGTGTCGATCTCCCAGTACAGCGTGTCCTCATCAGTTTGTTCAGAAGTGGTGTCTGGCCGAACCCCGTGGATAGCGACGTCGATATCCAAGCCGCCCTCGGATTCGATACTGGTCTCGAAGGTCGTTCCGTCGAGTTCGAAGTGGTACGAAACGGGGTACTCGTCGCCGGACTCACCGTACGGAACTGACTCGGGGAGAGACAGGGCCTGTGTGATGCGACTCCAGAGATGGTCGTCTAGTGTTTCGACGACGTCGTCCCAGTCTGGGGTTGCTTCGTTCTCCTCGGTCTCGTCGTAGATGAGACGTTCTTCCTGCGTCGCGAACCGATAGCGAGGCCCGCTCTCGTCCTGCGTCGGCCGGATGAATTTCTGAAGTCGATCCAGTGACTCCTCGACTCGGTTGGTCGTACTGATCCAGGACTGACCGTTCAGGTCGTCCATAACGGCGACCGCGATGTTCCCCTCGGTCAGGGGAACGATTTCGTGAACGTGCTGGAGCAAGAGCACCGCCTTCGCGACGTCGAGGTCGAATCCCTGAATCTCACTCTCGTCGTCGTCTACCTCGTCTGCGATGCCGGTCGTCTCTTCTGCACCCTCGACGACCCGCATGTCTTGCGGGAGAATTTCGCGCAGTTCAGGCTCGATTAGCTCGAAGAAGTCGACCAGCGAGATGATCTGGTCCTCCTCGTCTTCGTCGACCCAGTCGTCGAGCAACCCGTGCATGAGCGCAAGAATGGCTCGTGCAGTCCCCGAGAAGATGGACTTCGCCGGATCGTTTGCCTCCCGACGGAGGTTGAACAGGATTTCCAGGAACAGTGGCGCGTGATACGGGAGAAACGGGTAGAACTCGACGAGTTCCTCGTCGTCGATCGCGTCAAGTGGCGGCTTCGTGTTCTGCTTGATATCGTTGTAAACGAGCGATTCGGGGGTTTCACGTCAGCATCATCGAGGATGCGCCGAACCGCGTCTTCGCCCGTTTCTGACTTCTGGAAGAGCCGTCGTTTGGCGATGTCACCGACGTGTTTGCTCGGGAGCTGATACCGGTGTGGGAACCGGTCTTTGACGATACTGAAGTCGGCCCCGTGAGCCGCGAATTTCGGTTGGACGTCTTCGATCTTCGCCTGCGCCGTTGCGACGAGCTGGATGTCCCCACCACCGATGTCGTCGACGTTCTCCGCGAGCGTCTGAAGCTCGGTGAGTCGCTCGAAGTCGGTGCCGATGAAGAGACTCACTTCGTCGAGTAGGAGGACGAGCTTGACCGGGTCCTCTCGCTTATCTTCACGGGCTTGTCGGAGTGACTCCAGTCGACTGACGACTTCTTCTGGGTCAATATCCGAGGGTTGGAGGTCGGTGTAGCCGTCGCGCGTTCCCGTTACCTCTTCGAAGAGCTCTGGAAGGACGACATCGGAGAGCGCGCTGTACTGCTGGACGTCGGTCCAAAGGTCATCCGTTTCCCACTCGTATCGCGGCGACCTCGGCGTCACCCCATCGACGACTGCTGCTGCTCTATCTTGTCGCTCCGGCCATGCGTCGGTCGTCCGGTACCAGTCCTCGAAGTACGCGACATCCAGTTGGGACGACAGCCCAGTAGAGACGTTGTCATCGACGCCCGTGAGGATGGGGTTCTGGTGGGCGTGTCGAAGGACGATCTCACTGAAGCTGCGTTGCTTCTGTCCCTGGTATTTCAGCAAGTTCACCGAAACCGGGATGACGTGGTACTCGGAATGAACACGCTCCCAGCCGTCGCGCAACTTATCGAGATCGGCTCCGGTCGACGTGTCCGGCACGAGATCGGTCCAGACGTCGTCGTAACGACTCTGGACCCACTGGGTATCCACCAGCCCATCCAGAACTGTTAGCAGGTGGCTCTTCCCGCTCCCGTAGTAGCCATAGAGCCAGTAATTCGATCCCGTTCGCATATCCTCGGCTTCGCCGAGCAGTCGGTTGACGAAGTCCTCGAGGAAGCGCTGGGAGTCGGCCGTCACGTGGTACGAGTCGATGGCTTGCTTTCGATGTCTGTGTCCGTCCTCGGACTGGTCCTCGCGATCGATGCGTACCGATTCCTCGAAATCCTCGGGTAAGTCTTCGAACCACGTTTCGTCGACCATTATTCAGCCTCCTCTCGAGAGATCCATGAGTACGGCCCGTCTGCCGGCCGCAGTTGAAGACTTCCATGCAATTCGACGAATTCCCACGCGCCGGTCTCAGCCGCTCGGTTGTAGAGTTCCCCCACCGATCGCTCGGCTGGAACAGGTATCGGAGACCAATTGGTGACTCGAACCAGTCGTCTTCTCCTTCCTCGTACGAGTAGCCCATAGCGACGAGGAGTGGAACGTCTCCCAGCGATGGAGGGGCCCCGACGACAGTTTGTTGGCCCTCCAACACGCCGATCTCGCGCATAACCGATCGGAATCCCTCGCACCACCGCTCCGTGGTCGAGTCAGCGTAATCGTACGATGATCCGTCCGTGTATTCGAACTGATTCAGGAGAGTTGTGAGTGTCTCGTTCGAGAAATCGAGTGCGTCGGGATAGTCCGCCGAAAGTCGCTGGACGTATTCGTGGACCACATAGCGAACGAGCACGTCGTCAGCGACGAGATATGGGTAGAACACTTGGGATTTGTCTCGCGACGTCGCACAGGAATCCAATACGGCGGGGAGATCACGCGGGTTCGGAAGGCAGCGGGTGCGTTCTTGAACCGCGATGTGAGGACGCGGTATATCTTCTGTGAGCTACCCCTGGTGCTGCGGTTCGCGCGCCGCTCCTCGAACCAGACTTCCTCGACCTGGTTCCAGGTCCCGTATGCTCGGTATAGCTGGGCAAGTTCCTCTGCCCGCTCGGGTAAGAGGCCACACATGGTCAGGTCCATGTTGACCTCCTCAGGAGAGAATTCGCGGGTGAGAGATGGTGGTCCCTCCCCGCCGTCCGGGAGAGTGTTCATACGATGGATGAGTCAACCGACCTACTTTACTATTTGTCATTGCCCAGGCGAGGACGTGATGGGAAGGCACCAGTGGTAGTCCGAACACGGACACACCGTATTCGAAATGGGCTCCGATTGAAAGCTCAGAGTAACGATGACATCCGAAACGGACGGCTTCTGATCGGCCGTTATCGGGTAATCTCTTGGTCAGTGGTGGCTCTGTTGAAATCCTATTGATCCGATACCTTTCCCGCTGAAACAGCCGTTAGTTAGAACTGCATTCGGATTTATATTCTCGAATATTGTAGGAGACAAACATCGACGACATTGAATTAGCCAATACATCTTTTCAATGGTCGCCCATATATTGCCCATGGCAATTGAAGCGACGTTCACTGCGACTGACGGTGAATTTCCACTAGCTGCCGTCTTCGCAGAGTTTCCTACCGCCGAAATCGAATTAGACCGCGTCGTTCCAACGGATGAATTTATCATCCCGTATTTCTGGGTTCGGGATGTCGAAATCGAAAATATCTCGATGGAGAAAGTCACACACCCGGACATCCAAGACATACGTGTAGTTGATAATGTAAATGGAGAAGTGTTTATTCGTATCCACTGGGACTTGGCGCACGAGAGCGTCTTAACCGCAATTATCGAAACCAACGTGAACCTGATTTCTGCACTCGGGAAAGAAAACCAGTGGTCGTTCGAATTTCGGGCTGATTCCCAACAGGATCTCGCCGACTTCCAGTCATACTGTCGGGACCATAATATTCCTCTGGAACTTACGGAACTTCACGCACTCTCGCCGTTAGAATCGGGCCAAGAGTACGACCTGACCGAAGCACAGCGCGAAGCAATGACGGTCGCGTACACGCTCGGATATTATGATTCGCCGCGAGAGGCGACTCGGCAGGACGTCGCGGACGAACTGGGGATTTCACCGCAGGCTGTGGGGTCTCGGTTACGGAGAGGAACTCGACGATTAATCTCCAGAACGCTCATGCGACTTAAATAATAGTATATAAATACATTTCTGACGAAAAGGCAAGTCGCATCCCTCCAGCTCTCCTATTTAAGATATGCAACGTACGCTCAGAGGTGAGCAGAAGCCCCCAGCCGAAGCAGGACGACCTTCGGAAACGTTCCGCATCCTCCACGTCGATGACGAGCCCGACCTCTCGGAGATGGTCGGCATTTTCCTCGAGCGTGCAGATGATCGATTCGAGATTGTGCAGGCGAACAGCGCCAGCAACGGTCTGGACCATCTCTCCGAGCAGACGTTCGACTGCGTCATCTCCGATTACGATATGCCCGGCTGTAATGGCATCGAATTTCTCGAAGAGGTTCGAGACGAATTTCCCGATCTCCCGTTCATCCTGTTCACCGGAAAAGGCACCGAGGAAATTGCGAGTGACGCAATTTCGGCAGGAGTCACCGAGTACCTCCAGAAACAAACGGGGACGGATCAGTATACCGTGCTGGCCAATACCGTTTCGAACGCCATCGAGCATTACCGGGCTACTCAGGCGGTTCGACAACGTGAGCAACGGCTCCAAACTGTCCTTGATTGCGTAACGGATGCCATCGTCGAGGTGGATTCTGATTGGCGGTTCACCCTCGTCAATCAGCAGGCTGAGGAACTCTATGAGATGGATGAGGAGTATCTCCTCGGGCGGGATTTCTGGGAAGTCTTCAGCGAGGCGCTCGACACTCGATTCGAAGAGAAGTACCGACAGGTCATGGAAACACGGGAATCCACTTCGTTCATCGAATACTTCTCCCAGCTCGACGGTTGGTTCGACATCGACGTCTATCCGAAAAATGAGGGGGAATCGGGTTTTACTTCGCCGAAGTCACCGAACAACGCGAGCGCCAGCAGGAAATAGCACAGGCGAACGCCGTGCTCTCGACTCTATTCGAAACGCTTCCCGTTGGCGTCGTTGCAGAAGATTCCGACCGGAACGTGCTCGCGGTGAACGATCACCTGCTTGACCTCTTCGAGCTTCCCGGAGCGCCGGAAGATGTCCACGGTGCCGACTGTGTTCAGATGGCTGAGCAGGTCAGCGATATGTTCGTCGAATCCAACCGGTTCGTTGAACGGATCAATCAGCTGGTGTCCGACCGTGAACCGACGGATAACGAGCAATTAGTGTTCCATGATGACCGCATCTTCGAACGCGATTACCGACCAGTCGAACTTCCGGATGGAGATGGTCATTTGTGGGTCTATAAGGATATTAGCGAGCAGGACGAACAGCGACGACGATACGAGGCTGTCTTCAATCAGACCTATCAGTTCACTGGCTTGCTGGAGCCTGACGGAACAGTGCTTGAAGCGAACGACACTGTACTGGAGTTCGGCGGCCTTGACCGCGACGAGGTTGTCGGGCAAAATATGTGGGAGCTCCCGTTGTTCCAAAACTCCCAAGCGACCAGAGATCGGGCACAGTCCGCCGTTGAACGGGCGGCTGATGGAGACTTCGTCCATCACGAGCTGCGTCTCCAAGGGACCGACCGGGAGGCGATTATCGATTTCTCGGTACGTCCCGTGACCGACGAGCAAGGGAGTGTTCGATTTCTCGTCCCAGAAGGGCATGAAATCACGGACCGCAAAGAGCACGAGCGGGCTCTCCAGCGGGAACGGGATCGACTCGACGAGTTCGCAGGTGTTCTCAGCCACGACCTCCGGAATCCACTGAACCTCGCTGAAGCGCGATTAGAATTCGTACAAGAAGAGTGTGATAGCGAACATCTCCCTGTTATCGAGACAGCATTAGACCGCATGGATCGCCTTACTGAGGATGCCCTCTGGCTCGCCCGTGAAGGACGAGAAATCGGCTCGTTGGATGCGGTCGTACTTCACGATACGATAGACACCGCGTGGAACATCGTCGCTGATAATGCATCGCACGCTGAGTTACACTACGCAGATGACGGTTTCTCGACGGCCACAATTGAGGCAGACGATGACCGGCTTGGTCGACTCTTAGAAAATCTATTCCGAAACGCGATTGAACATGGTGGTAACGAGGTAACGGTTACCGTCGGTACAATGGACGATGGATTTTACGTCGAAGATGATGGTCCCGGTCTCCCCGAAGAGAGACGTGATAGCGTGTTTACTGCCGGCTATTCGGCTAGTGAAGATGGGACAGGTTTCGGACTATCCATTGTGAAACAAGTTGCCGAGGCACACGGCTGGGATGTCGGGCTGACGGAGAGTGAGGCCGGTGGGGCACGGTTCGACATTACCGGGGTTGAGACCACCTCGACTGATGAATAGAACCTCAGTATCTAACGTTCAGAGTATCTTGTCGATGTTATGGGTGAGACAGCCAACAGCGAGTTCACGGAACTGTTTCCACCAGTGGCGTGAGCGGACGAATGCGCCGTACTTGCGTTTGAGGCGGGAGTTTACTGTCTCGTTCTGACTGCGCTGACCGTAGAGGTCAGCATCCAGCCGAGCGTTCCACGCCTTATGAAGCGACGAAAATTCGCGGTGCTTGATAAGTGGACGAACACCAGTCTTACGGTCTAACGCACGGACTTTCTGGTCGTCGTACCCCTTGTCGCCGAGGAGAATCACTACTTCACCAGTATTCCGCTTGATGAGTGAGGGCGCGATCTGCGAGTCGTGTTTTCGTGTCGTCGTCACGTGTAAGTCGATGATTGCGTTCGACCTCGTGTCTACGAGGAGCGTGACTTTCAACTGCTGAATCGTCAACTTCGTTCGCTTCGTGTAGTGTTTCGAGGCGTGACTCCGGTCGAACCCCGAGGCGTCGATCCCGACGACGCCGTTGGTCGGGAGGAGTGTGATCGAGATGTTGAGCAGGACGCGCCAAACCGCCATACCGAGTCGATTGAACGCCTTACACAACGTCGAGGGGGAAGGAAGTTCCTCCAGTTCGATGGCTCTCCGAATCCGAGGCATCCGATAAGTTCGTCAAGTAGGGTTCGGTACGTCGTATTCTTCCGTACCTTGAGACAGAGCAAGACAATGTGCTGGTGAAGTGTGTACCGCTGTTTCGAGAACTTCGAAGAGTAGCGGGCAACAGCGCGCCGAGCCAAGTGATACGCCTGCTCAACGAACCGAAGCAACTGCGACTTCGGGAGGGTATGCATTTGGTCACACTACTGCTCGAACCTGTAACTCTCTGAGGATTTCAACAGAGCCTCAGTGGTCTATATCGACGATCTACTGGATTCTGCCACCAGGTCCCGAATATCGTCGAGCGAGAGGGGAGCAATGTCCCGGCGGGTATTTGTCTCCGTGTACAGGATGCTAGCTGCGATTTCACGGTTCGGGTAGACATCGCTAACGACGTGGTAGTAAACGCTCAGTTGCTTGCGGTACTCCGCTTCACCGTGCCGGCCGCGGTCGGTTTTGTAGTCGACGACCTCGACACGGTTCGGCGTCACGTGGACTAAGTCGACGGTTCCCGAGATGGTCACTCGCTCGCCGTCGACGGAGAGCGGAAGGTATGCGTCTTCTTCGATCAGTAACTCTCCGTCGAGACCGTCGATAAACCGCGCGACGTTCTCTTCGTCGCCGTTCCGTGGCTCGATGTCTTCACCGAGTGCGTACGCCTCGGCGAAGTCGTGTACCTGCGTGCCGAATTCGGTCCCACGACCGCCCTCCGCGCCCTCGAAGACGTCCTCAGAACGCTCCGCGTTCTGATGGGCTGCGGAAGGCGCCGGCGCCTCCCGAACGTCGTCGCGCATGAGCGTGTGCGGGGTGTGTCCTCGTGGCCCCTCTGGTACCGGAATAGTGACCTGCAGTGAGGTCTGTTCTGTTTCATCTCCAATCACGTCAGGAACTTCGGGAGTAATTGACTTCACCTCGACGGGGAGTTCTTCGATGAACGTGTTCGGGTCCTCGCCGGCGGTGAAGACGACGTGGCTCTCGGCGCGCGTGATGGCGACATAGAGGAGGCGGCGCTCCTCGTCGTAATCGCGAGGCAGACACTTTCGCAGGACGTCGGCCCGCCAGTTGTCGTAGACGTGGGGCATTCCGTGCGCATCCGCAGAGTACACCTTTCGCTGACGGAGACCGACGGGATCGTCGTAGGTGACGACGCCGCCACCACCGCCGCCCGGCGGGAAGCGCCCGCTGTTCATGTTCGCCAAGACGACGACGGGGTACTCGAGGCCCTTCGTGGCGTGAATCGTCTGAACCGTCACCGAGTTCGTCCCCGCGCCGGCGTGCACCTCGTGGGTACTGCCGGCTTCGATGCCGCGTTCGATGAACCGGATGAGGTCGCCACGCGTCTGTGTCGTCGCGTTGTGGACCGGCTGGAGCGTGTGGAGGACGACGTCGGCCGTCGGCCCGTCGTAGCCGTAGCGAGCGAACACGCGCCGCGCGACGCCGCCGAGTGTCTCCATTCCCTGAAGCTCTTCGCGGAACGCCGTCATGTTCTCGGGATACGCCTCGCGCTCGAGGATCGCGTCGATCTCGTCGAGCGTGTAACCCGCTCGCTCGAGCACGACCGCCCAGCCGCGGTCGATGTCGTCTTCGAGGATGCGCAGCCAGGCGAGCAGAAGCTTCGCCTGATCCGTTCGGAAGAGCTCGATACCACCCTCGTACGCCATCGGCAGGCCGTACGCCTCGGCGGTCCCCAGCAGCTCGCGCCCGAAGTCACGAGTGCGCGTCAGCACCGCGATGTCACCGTACTCCGGCGGCCGGAGATCGCCGTCTTCGCTCTCGACGCAGTACTCCTCGTTTCCGACGATCTCCTGGATCTTCGCCAGCACCGCCTCCTGCTCTTCGTCGCTCTGGACGGCTTCGATGGTGGTGTTCTCGTGGTCCGCGTTCGGCTGGAGCGAGACGACGCGATCGTCGACCGCCTCGACGTCGACGTCGTCGCGGTTCGCCGCGGGAACACGCAGGCCGTGTTCCGAGAAGTCGAGTATCTCCTGCGTGGAGCGGTAATTCTCGACGAGTTCGATGGTAGTGACGGGACGCGTGGGGAACGAGACGCGTTCGTGGTCGCTGTTCAGTTGGTCGACGAACCGATCGAGTCGGTCTTCGAACTCGACGATGTTGTCGACGTCGGCGTACTGAAAGCTGTAGATGCTCTGCTTCCAGTCCCCGACGACGCAGATGTTGTTCGTCCCCGCGAGCAAGAGTGCGAGTTTGAACTGGATCTCGCTGGAGTCCTGGAACTCGTCGATCGTCACGTATTCGAACGCGACGTCGTCGCGCAGCTCGTGATTTTCACAGAGCAGGACGAACGCGAACAGCTGGAGCATCCCGAAGTTCAGGTAGTTCCGCCGCAGCGCGAACCGGAGATACTCGTGGTAGACGTCGTGGACGAACTGCTTCAGTCCCCCCGATCCTCCTCGAAGACGAGCCCTGCAATATCGTCGGGCACCTGCTTGCCGCTGCCGCGAATCTCCGACTTCTCGGGTGCATCGGGCAGGTACGTCTTGTTCCGGCCGTAGCGACCGAGCTTCGACCGGAGCAGCGACTGCTTGCTCCCACCGTTCCGCGGCTCGTTCAGCTCGTCGAACTGTCGTTTGAACGCCGCGAAGTCACCGTCGAGGTGTCGCTCGCCGTCCCTGTACCACCCCTCGGCGTCGGGGAACACGCCTTTCGCGGCGAGTTGATTGATGAGGTCGAGCAACCCGTCCGGGTTCGAGAGCGCGCGGAAGACGTCGTCGTACTCGGGATGGTCGTCGCTGAATCGGTCGATGAACTCGCCGAACAACGCCTGTTCCACGAGTTCGTCCTCGATGATTCGCGTCGACCCGGTGACGCGGTCGTCGATGCCGAGATAGGTTGGCGCGGCGTGACCGTGCTCTTCGAGGACGTCGTGGCACAGCGAGTGGAACGTCTGGATCGGCGCGTCCGCGAGTTCGCGCATCCCGTAATGGCAGTGCCCGACGATGCGCTCTTTCATCTCGGCGGCCGCGTTGTTCGTGAACGTCACCAGCAGGACGTCCTCTGGGTCGACGTCGTCTTGTGAGACGATGTTGGCGTAGCGTCGCGTCACGGTGAACGTCTTGCCCGTTCCAGCGCCGGCGTCGACGAGGTGGAGGCCGTCCGTGCTGTCGATGAGTTCCCGTTGCTGGTCGTTCGGTTCGAGGTCGGTCATCGGTCACCCTCCAGGAGTAGGTCGCGGGTGTCCACGTAGCGGTAGTTCGGCTCGCCGCCGAGTCCCTCGACGGGGAAGCGCTCTTCCCCGGCGCGTCGTCGATTCAGCTCATCGAGACGCTCGTCGACGAACGCCTCGAACGCGTCGAGGTCGCCCTCGAAGAACGTCTGTCCGCGAACGCGCGTCAACTGGCGCATCGCCTGCTTGCAGCCCGACTCGACGTACTTGTAATCGCCAACGCAGTCTTTCATCCGTGCAGTCAGCGTCTGGCCGAACGACGAATCGATGAGTTCGTCGCTGTCGGTCGTCTCCGGGAGGGCTGTCTCGTCGAAGACCGCAGCGTACTCCTCGTAGTCCACTTGGGAGAGCGTCTTCTGACAGTTGTTCGAGCCGTCCTCGACGAGCTCGTCGAAGAACGCCTTCGAGCGGGCGTACTCGTCGAAGGGTATCGGGTAGTAGGCGACCGTCGTCAGCGTGTCGTCGAGGTCGACCTCGCCCGCGACGACGTCGTCGAGCGTCTCGAGGAAGTGGAAGAACGTGAATTCCAGTTGGTGGTCGGGGTACTGTGAGCGCCAGTGTGTGAGATACAGCAGTGACTGAAAGTTCGGCGAGTCGCTGGGCGGGTCGAGCGCTGAATTCTTGACGACTTGGGAGGCGCTCTTGCGACGACCGCTCTTGTGGTCGATCAGCTGCGACCGTGAGTGAACCAGGTCGATCTTGCCTTTCAGTCCCAGCTCGTCGTTCTCGAACCACCGTTCAGTGATGGACGAGTCGACGGGCCTGTCGAAGCGCTCGGCGAAGACGTTACTTCCCCAGGCACTTGTGGTAGTAAGGAACTCGCCGTCGACCGGCCTGTTCTCTTCGAAGAACGTGATGATCGTCTCCAAGCCGGCGCGGTATTTCGTCCGCCTGGTCGCCTCGTCGACCGACCGGACGAACGGCCGCGTCTCCTCGAGGATGTACTCCACGACGTCGTCTACGACGTCCTCGTCGACGAAGTCCGGATGGTGGATGTAGAACTCGGCGAAGTTGTGGAAGAGGTTCCCCTCCTTGAAGTAGTCCTTGTCGGGGCCGTCGACGAGTCTGCCGAAGAAGTGGTCGCGGGGGAATTGACGTACGTGCCGAGGCTCGACTGGCTGATAGTCGATACCTGGGTGGTGGTGGCGTCGACCGGTTCCTTCTCGAACCCACCACCGGAACGGTCGAACAGTCGCGTGTGCGTCTCCGAATCGAGGTCGCTGAAGCGTTCGAACTTCTCGTCGAGCAGTTCTTCGAAGTAGAGACACGGCGTCACCGGTGAGCCACCCTTCGCATCCTGGACGAGGTAGTACTGTTTCGTTCCGCTCTGGAGGAGGAGCTGGAACTGCTGGACGTTGCGCGTGTACTGAGCGTCCTGATCGACCCACGGTCGCCGTGGAGCCGAGTGCGTCCAGTCCTCGTCCAGTCCCAGGTAGAAGACGACCGGGCGGTCGACGTAGGCGGCCGACTTCGCGTCGGCGAGCAACACGCCCTCGTTCTCGCGATCGACCGGCACCTCGTAGCTCTGGAGGTAGAACACGAGCCGATCAACTGCACGCTCGGTTGCGCGTGTGTCGGCGATGCCGAGCGTCTCCAGTTCGTCACGGAACGCGTCGAGCCGGCGGTCCGCCCTGTTTTCGAATCTGTCGAGCGCCTCGGCGAAGGTCCGGCTCTCGATGCGCTCACAGAAGTCGACGACCCATTCGAGTTCGCGGTCGTCGAGTTCGTACAGCCGTTTCTCGTCGTGTTCGACGTCCAGCGAGACGTCGAGACGCGCGAGGAGCGGTCGGATCTCACCGACGCGAGTATCGGTGCCGCCGTGCGCGGCGCGAAGCAACTGGACGAACGTGCGGTGGTCGGGATGGTCGACGAACCCGGGGCCACCGTAGAACGGGACGTCGTCGGCTTCGAGAGCGGACTCGACGAGTGTAGAGAATTCACTCCCCGGTCGAGCACGACGGCGACGTCGGCGGCGTTCTCCTCGGTAACGGCGTCGGCGACCGTGTCGACGATGGCCGTCGCGGAGTCGAAGATGTGGAACGGTGGATGATCGAACGCCTGCTCCCCGAACGTGTCGTACGTATCGTAGTCGTTGGGGAGGACGGAGCGCTCCAGTTGCGTCAGTTGGTCGTCGCCGACGACGGCGACGCTCTGATCGGCGTCGATGCTGTATTCGGTGAGCCGCTGCGACGTCGTGTCGAGGTCAGCGATGTACTCGACCGCTTGGCGTGTGGCGTCGTCGACGTACGCATCGTAGTCGAGGATCGCGCCCAAGTGGCCACGATGCTCCCAACACTGGAGGATGTTCCCGATTGCGTACGCGCCGTGCTTCCAGTCCAAGTCGGTCTGTTCGACGAGCTCCAAGAAGGCGATACGATCCTCGGCTTCTTCCCGTCGACCCGCGGCGAGACGGCGGGGAGTAATCGCGAACGAGCCGAGATGTGGCCGGTCGATGCGGCGGTTCAACGCGCTGGCCAGCGGCGCGTCCGGTACCACGACGAGGTCGTATCCGGCGACTTCCTCGTAGAGGTCGTCGATCGGTTTGGCCCGAGGAAATGACACGACGGAAAGAGCCGGCTGTCAACTAATAAAGGTTCATAGAGCGAGAGGATTCCCCTCGACGAATCCAGATCCGTATTCGTCCGCAGAATTGCGGATTCGGGTATCCCTACTCGGCTTGGACTCGTTGCAGCACGAGCCTCGTCTGTGGCGTACCAAGTCGTTTTTCTCGGTAAACGAGGCCGATTCCGGCAAGTCGACCGAGGACCGACCCGACTTCTTCCCGGTCATCGTCGTTTCCCTGATCGCCGAAAGGTGAGCCGTCCATCTCGGTCGATTTCCCGCCGCCGACGACAAGGACAGTGCTCCGACGGCGACGAGGCTCAGAGCACGAACACCGCGTGAGTGAGTCGGATTTCGCATCGTTGTACTTCTGAAGAGCGCTCGGCGTGGTTAGCCGAGGACGTATTCGAGGGCGGGGTAGCGCTCGACGAGCGCCTCGCCGCCGATTTCGTACTGCTCGATGTACTGGTCGAGTCCGAGGATGCGGCCCGCGCCGAACGCGGCGACCGCGAGGAACACGAGCATGTACGCGAAGTCGCCGTTGATGAATCCGTGGGCCATCTCCCAGTTCCCGAAGTAGAACATGAGCATCATGAGCGCGCCGAAGAACGCCGCGAGGCGAACGAACGCGCCGACCAGGAGGCCGAGGCCGATGAACAGCTCGCCCCACGGGACGGCAACGTTCGCGAACTCGACGAACCACGGCGTGCTCCCCATCCACGCGAACATCCCTGCGAGCGGGTTGCCGTTCGTCGCGGCGACGTTCGACAGGTAGCCGCCGGCGGCGAACTCGCCGGTGATCTTCGTGAAGCCGGAGTAGGCGAACGCATAGCCCATCATGAGCCGGAGCGCGAGCACGAACCACGCGCTGAGGCTGTGGACTTTCCCGCCAACGGTCAGGCCGCCGACTCTGCTCTCGAGCTGGTTCATGCCGGAGTCGAGTGTGGACATAATTATTGCACCTTCAACTATCAGTAGGCTGGGAGAGACGATATAATAGCGAGCCGGCGTTCTGAGTCAGAAAATCGGCGGGCTATATTACGCTCCTGTCGTGAGTACGTGAGTGTGACCGAGGAGCCCGAACCGTCGGAAGTCTTCGCCATACTCGACGACGAGTACGCTCGCGACATCCTCGTCGCAACGAAGACCGACCGGCTGTCCGCAAAGGAACTCAGCGAGGAATGTGACATGTCACGTCCGACCGTCTCGCGCCGTGTCACGCGCCTCGTTGAGCAGGGCCTTCTCGAGGAGTACACGCACGTCAACCCTGGAGGACGGCACTACAGCGAGTACGAGGCACGCCTCGAACGCGTCGAAGTCCTCCTCCAAGAGCACGGGTTCGACATCAACATCGACGTCCGGCCGGACCCCGCCGACCGGATCACGTCCATCTTCGAGGAGATGCGGGGGGACTGACTCATGGAACACACGCTATTCGTCATTGGCAAACTATTCACCACCGCGCTGGCGCTGGTTATTGCCTACCAGGCCTATCGCGGATACCAACGGCATCACACGCAGTTACTCCTGTACGTCGCCACCGGCTTCGCGCTGGTTGGACTTGGCGGCCTCCTTGAAGGCGTTCTCTTCGAACTCCTCCAGGTGTCGATCTTCGAAGCAGGATTCGTCGCAGCACTCGTGACCGCAGCCGGGATGCTGTCGATCCTCTACGCCCTGTATGCCCCGAATCCCTGAGGATTCGGGACGTTCATGCGAAAAGCGGCCTCTGCGCGTCGTTCCCGGTTCGAAGATTGTGGCTACAGACACCACTTTGAATCCAAAGTTTGACCCCTAAGATACCCGTACCATCGAAAGAGAAATCCGCTAAAGAGAGGGGGACGTAAGTAGCCCTGTATGTCGACGACCATCACCGTGGAAGGAATGTCGTGCGGTCACTGTGAGCAGACGGTCGAAGAGGCCCTCGAAGAGGTCTCCGGTGTGACTGACGTGACCGTCGATAGGAAGAGCGAACAGGCAAGCGTTGATGGTGAGGTAGATGTCACGGCCCTCGTGAAGGCCGCCGAAGACGCAGGGTACACCGCTCACGCCTGAGTATCGTGAGCTGCAGATAGCACGGACCACTTCGAGACCACAGCTACCCGTTGTCTTCTGAGTGTACCTATGCTGTTCCTGCTGTACGATTTTAGGGGGCGAAGATTCAGGAAGCCGGCGAATCCACCTCAAGAGAGAACATGACCCATGGACGACCACAAAGATACAAATGAGAATCCCTCGGGAGGGGAACACCAGCAGGACGACAGCAGTCACCAGCACGAACACGGCGAGCACGATGAAGGGCCGCCGAGGCTGACGAGCAACGGGTAGAACAGGAGCTACTGGAGGAGGAGGCTCACGCTTCTGCGGCGAGTGAGACGGCGCCCCACGAGCAGCACGAGCACACCGGCCACGAGGGCGAAGGGCACGGCCACGGTTCCCACGAGGGACACGGCGAGGGTCACGGTGGGATGCACGAAGGCCACGAGCAGATGTTCCGCCGGCGCTTTTTCGTCTCGACGCTCCTGTCGATTCCCGTCCTTCTGTACAGCGAAATGCTACAGGAGTGGCTTGGGTTCTCCGTCCCCGCGTTCCCGGGCAGCGAATGGATCAACCCTGTCTTTGCGGTCATCGTCTTCGCGTACGGTGGGGTGCCGTTCCTCCAGATGGCGGTGCCGGAGCTGAAAGACCGGGCACCGGGGATGATGACGCTCATCTCGATGGCGATTACCGTCGCGTTCGTCTACAGCCTTGCGAGCGTGGTGTTCCCGACGCAGTCGGCGTTCTTCTGGGAGCTCGTCACGCTGATCGATATCATGCTCCTGGGCCACTGGATCGAGATGCGGTCGGTGCGCCGGGCCTCGAGCGCGGTCGACGAGCTGGCGAAACTGATGCCCGATACCGCCGAGCGTATCACTGACGGTGGAGAGATCGAGGAAGTCCCGGTGAGCGAACTCGAGGAAGACGACCTCGTGCTCGTCCGGCCTGGCGCGAGCGTGCCCGCCGATGGCGTCGTCGATGAGGGTGATTCGGACGTCAACGAGTCGATGATCACCGGCGAGTCCAAACCCGTCTCGAAGGTGCCTGGCGACGAGGTCATCGGCGGCACCATCAACGGCGACGGGAGTCTCCGCGTGCGCGTAGGTGCGACGGGCGAGGAGACAACGCTCGCGGGTATCATGCGGCTCGTCGAGGAAGCCCAGCAGAGCAAGTCCAAGACGCAGGTGTTGGCCGATCGCGCGGCCGGCTGGCTGTTCTACGTCGCGCTCGGGGCGGCAATCGTGACCGCAATCGCGTGGACGCTCGCGGTCTCGTTCGATGCAACCGTCATCGAGCGTGTCGTCACAGTACTTGTCATCGCCTGCCCACACGCACTCGGGCTCGCCATCCCTCTCGTGGTCGCGATTAATACCTCGCTCGCCGCTCGGAACGGGATGCTCGTTCGCGACCGCATCGCGATGGAGGACTCACGGAATCTGGACGCGATCATCTTCGACAAGACGGGGACGCTCACCGAAGGCGAGCACGGCGTCGTCGGCATGGCGACCGTCGACGGCGTCGATGAGGACGACGCGCTCGCGCTGGCGGCGGCGGTCGAGAGCGACTCCGAACACATGATCGCGCGAGCGATTCGCGAGGCAGCTGACGAACGTGATCTATCCACTCCTGAGGCAACCGATTTCGAAGCGATCAAAGGCCGAGGGGTTTGCGCGAAGGTAGATGGAAACGAGGTGTACGTCGGCGGGCCGAACCTGTTAACCCAACTCGATAGCGAGATACCCGACCATCTCCAGCGCTTCGCTGACGAGGCCGGCCAGAAGGCCCAGACAGTGGTGTATCTCGTTCGGGATGAAGAGCTGATCGCCGCGTTCGCAATGGCCGACGTTATCCGCGAGGAGAGTTTCCGCGTCGTCGACGCGCTCCACGATCTGGGCATCGAGGTGGCGATGCTGACTGGGGACTCCCAGGACGTCGCCAACGCTGTCGCCGACGAACTGGGCATCGACACGGTGTTCGCGGAGGTCCTCCCCGAAGACAAGGACAAGAAAGTCCAGGAACTCCAGGATCAGGGGAAGCTCGTGGGGATGGTCGGCGACGGTGTGAACGACGCGCCGGCGCTGACGCGGGCCGACGTCGGCATCGCGATCGGGAGCGGCACCGACGTCGCGGTCCAGTCGGCCGACGTCATCCTCGTCCAGAACAACCCGATGGACGTCGTTCGGCTGGTGAAACTCAGTAAGGCGAGCTACCGGAAGATGCAGGAGAACATCGTCTGGGCCGCCGGCTACAACGTGTTCGCGATTCCGCTCGCAGCAGGCGTGTTGGCACCGATCGGGATTCTGCTGTCTCCCGCTGTGGGTGCGCTTCTGATGTCGTTGAGTACAGTAATCGTCGCGATCAACGCCCAGCTGCTCCGCCGCGTGGACCTGTCCATCCCCGAGCTTCCAAGCGGGACACCGGCGACTGACGCACAACCTGCAGACTGAAACGCTCCCGATCGCTCCGGAGCTTCTTTCAATTGAGTTCGGTTGGTGGACAGCAAATGGCGACACTGCGTAATTTCGGTGGGTATCGCTATGCAGTCACCGATTCCACAGTTTTCCCGAGGGGTACGTAGTTCGGTATACACAGACGCTTCCTCTGATGGGCTACATTGCTGCGCCAGCACTAGGTTTATACCGTTAGACGGATTTCTTTATAGTATGAGCCTCGAAGAGACAGTTGACTACCTCGCCGAGGAACTCGACCTCGAGCGAAGTGAACACGTCCGTGAGGTTGGTCAGTCAGTCGCCGAACTTCGCGACTGATCAGAACATTTCTCTGAAGTCCCGTTCGACGAGTCCGTCTTCCAAATACGTGATGAACTCTTGTTTCGTTGGTCCTTGACGGTCGAGCAGATAGTCCCGTTCTGCTCGTTCGAGAACTGACTGCGCGAAGTCCGTACAGTGGGATTCATGGTGCTCAGCGTATTTCGAAAGGGCTTCTCGCCAGTGCATATCCAGCTCGAACTCGGCTAATCGGATTTGGATCCCGTCTTTCCGTTCGACGAGGTCGACGTCCAGGTCTTCGAGTTGCTTGAAACGGAGGTTGTTCCGGCGGACCGTGATGAGCCGCTTGGAATCGACGATGTAGGGATTGACCCACTTTCGCCAGGTATCGTCGTCGACGTGTATTCGTGGCATCTCAAAATCCGGGTCCACACTCTCAATACAGAACTGCAGCATCGCAATGCCAGTTCGATGATTCGCATTCGGGAGGGAATGTCGGAGAATCAAATTCGACATCACTTCCCCAGCGACGGTCGGGAGTGGTGCTCCCCAGGATACGTGATCGAGTGCCTGCTGGATCTTTTGTGGTTCGAACTCCTTGTAGAGCCGAAACTCATTCTCATCTCGAACATCGACAGCTGCTTCGAGCAATTCCACTAATCGGAATGTGACAACTTGGCCAGCACGAGGGAGATCACGAATACGGTCGCTCAGCCATTCCTGATCGAAGTCGATGTCTTGGGCTGATTCGATCTCTGAATCGCCTTCGTAGAGCACATAGACTGGTGTTTCGAAGGGGTACCCGATGAGCTTTGTCGACTCGTCGGATTGCACTCGCTGAGACCGGATCTCTGCTACCGATGCCGAGCTAAATTTGAGTGAGAAATTCTCGGCCTGTGGGTGGTGATAGAAGACGAGCCGAGCCATCTCACCGTGTGTTCGTGGGAAGTGGGTAAAGCAGTCCCGCTTTTATAATGGTTCTACGACGGAGTGGGTACGTTCACATCTTCTAAATACTGGCTTTCCCACTCACGTCGCGCCTCGATCTCCCGCAATCCGCGTTGCGTGACCGTGTACACGTTAGTCCGCTTGTCGAGTTCACCCTTCTCGAGCAGTCCTTTGTTGACGAGATCGTCGAGATTCGGATAGAGGCGGCCGTGGTTGATCTCCTGCTCGTAGTAGTCGTCGAGTTCGTCCTTGATTGCGAGCCCGTGTGGTTCCTCGAGCCCGGTGGTTACGTACAAGATGTCCCGCTGGAACCCAGTTAGATCGCGCATCTATCTGTTCCCTATTTTTGAGGGGTAGCATATGTTTTCTCTGGTACCCAGAGGCGAACTCGGTATGAATGGTCAGTCAGACCACATTAAAACTTCGAACCTTTATATAGTGGACGGGAAAAGTCCGCGATGGAATGTCTGACCTAATCGTCAAAGCAGCCGTGAAGGATGCACTCTCGGACCACAACGTCTCGGCAGATTTCTACGACGCTCTCAACGAAGAGGTCGCCGAACTGCTCGACGACGCCGCAGAGCGTGCCGAGGCCAACATCCCTCGACGAACCGTTTGCCACGAGCTCATCACCCAGCTCACGCGGTCGGCATCACCAGTGGAGCCAAACCGCGATGCCCCAGCCAGTGAGCCAGACACGTCCGCCGTGAAACCAGTTCAAGAATTCCGGACACCGTAGACCAACTTCTTAACCAACACTTCGGGCCCTGTCTACACTTTGTTGGTTAATACTCTTGCTAGCGAGATCCCTTTATTCAGAAAAGGTGCTAAACTTGGACGACTAAATCGGTGAGTAGGACAACATAGTTCTCATTAACGTCTTACCGGGAGAGTTTGGAGTCAGTCGAATTTAACAAAACCGTAGTTGGGTTATAAGCAGTTTTTGCAGTCATGCCGTCAGAATTCCTCTTGGACCCATGTTGGTCGAGATATGGAGACAGTTCCGCTCTTCTGGAGTTCGAAACTGTGTCTAATTGTTTCCTCTTCTCCACCAAGACTCACTTCTCGCTCGATAAATGCACTATGAACGGTGCTCTCAAAATCCATTCTGACTTTCCCATTCAGATTTTTGGATTCTCGATCTAGGTACTCTATATCCATCGCCTCTAAGTCAGCTGATTTCAGATCGAACTCCAAGAGTTTCTCCCCTTTCGTTTCAATGACCTGTTCTGGGGTATAGTCTCCGAATTTAATCATGCCCGAAACTTGTCTGGAACCATTTATATTTGTTAACGTATTAGCTGAAATGAACTTCACTCCGTTGGGAAATTCTTCATTGAGAAACCCGCCCGACGCGTGAAAATTTTTGAACGATTTGTCCGTAGCTGATTTATAGAACTTAGTATTTCCAGTGGCACTCGATTTGAAATAAATATCTGATCCGTTAATAAACACACCATATTCCTCTGTGGGGTGTTTAATGCTTCTAAAGTGCCTCTTTTGCTTCAGGCTACTTTGATATCTTGACTTTGTGTGCCCCGGATTCGATTTTTCAAAAATAATCTTGTAGCCATTATTGGAGATGGATGACCGGGTCGCTTGTAGAACTTCAGCTGGGTCATCTATCCCTTCTTTAGATGTCCCAGGTGGATACTCACTTTCCGCCAGATCCGGACTTCCAATACCAAAACAACCAGCAGTCGATGCGGCAACTAACGCTCCACTCTGAATCAAGAGCTTCCGTCTGGAGGTCATTCTTAAGACACGAGAGTATAAGATGACTTAATCGTGATGAATCAGACCTTCTATACTGACAAGTTACACTTTGTTTCTCTGTAACATATAAATAAAGTCTGTGATCACTGATCATGCATCTTTTATGTTCTCACATATCGACTCGGTAGCATATGGACGACGGATCACACAACCATTGGCATACCGGGCGGAGAGAGACGTTACGGACGATAGGCGGCGCGGCAGCAACGGTCAGTCTGAGTGGATGTCTTGGGATTCTGGGCGAAAAAGAGCGAGACGTTTCGCTGGAACCGACCAATTGGATCACGCCGTCAAGCATTGACCGTGCAGTCGCCTCCGGCTATGCTGACTTCAGCAGTATTTATCGCTCTGTTAATTAGATGGCCGACGTCACATGGAAAGCGTTCACAGATTGGTACGGACAGCCCGCACCCCAGCCCGGAAACAGCTCCACGTATCCGCTGGTACCAAAAGACGTGATCGCTGGCGGGAGCCCATTCGTCGTTGACCAGGACAGTGACTTATGGCACTACAGCAAGGATATCCCGGCGATGGCAGCCGTCACTATCCAATCAGGATATGACGAGGAGCCACTAAAACATCTGACCATCTACGAGTTACCCGATTCAGCAACGAAAAAAGAGCTGAAGGAGTACCTGTCGAATCACGGAAGAAATTTCAAACAGATCGACTCGGTCTCGGTGACGAACTCCCTGAACGTATACAACGAAGCTGGAGCGTTCACCAGCAGTACCTGTGCCCTGAAGACGGGGTCCTAGTCAATCAGATCGGGAGCCTGGCCGACAACACGGGCAACGTGAACTACAGCCATCTGGTCGGGGCTGTTGAGCGTGCCGGGACGTCGATTGAACTCGGCGACCACCCTGTCAGCCAGCTTGTGGAGATGGACATGGTGCATACGTACGAGTTCACTGATGAGGCCTCTATCGAAGCAGTGTCGAAATCCATTGGCATCGACTTTGCAAATCAGAAGAAAGTGGAGCTCTACACCTTCGAAGACCAATCGGCAGCAGCGCAATCTCGGGATCGATTTGGGATCACGAACGAAGCCGCCCTGAGCATCAAGACAGATAGCCAGAAAGCAAACAAATTCATCTGGGATTCCAACGCAGTCAAGTATCAGAACGTACGCACAGCGGGGCGAGGAGTCAGTATCGAGGCCGACATCACGGACCTTCCACAAGCGATCACTGACGGGAACATTATTTGGTCGTCTCGATTCGGCGTCTTGTGACTGCTGGTGTCAGATATGGCCCCATTGTGTCATCAGTGAACAGGAGTTTCCGTCTCGGAGCTGAATAAAACCAACATTGAGAAACTGCTGACAATGTTCTGCCTGAATTCACACCCACAACCCCGTCAGCCGCCAGTCCGTGAGTCAAAGTATCCTGACGACCAGTCGACTCGGTGACCGACTGACAGCGCTCGACACAGCCTGTTTATCGGCGCCGCGAGGCGTGCAGCGCGCGACAGCGTGCGCGGCGTGATTCAGCATGCCTGGTCCCGATCCGCACGACGACACGAGTGCCAACTACGAACAGTTCGAGCGAGCACAGCTCGCTCAGGACCGCGACGCCGCCGGCGTCGACACGGCGGACGTCGACGACGAGACGGCCCAGCGCCTGGTCAGCGACCTTGTCGACGCGGACGTCGTCACTCCGGTTCCCGAGGATCAGGTTCTGGTTCACGAGCCGAGCGGCACCGCGTTGGATTCGACGATACAGCTGGCCGTCTTCCATCGGGGCTGGACGGCCGGTCGCGACGCCGACGGGGAGGGCGAGTGATGCAGCAGACCCTCGTTGGCTGTGCGTTCTGCGATGCGCCGCCCGGTACCGAGACTGGCGAGGCCCACACCTGGGGACAGGACGAGCGGGTTACCCACCCGATCTGCGTCGACTGTGCCATCCAGATGGAGTCGGATCCCGACGAGCGCGATCACGTCGCCTGTGACGGCTGTGGACTGGTCGTCGACACGCGGCGCTCACGCGGTTCCGAGTGGAACTCGGGCATCTTGAAGGTCCGTTGCAGCTGTGCGAACGGTGTAGTCCGAGCGGACTCGCGACGTATTGGACGCGCAATCTCGAGGAGCATCTCGTTGCGACACCGGCGGAGTGACCCTCTCCCGAATCTCTGGCACGTAAACTCGCCCATCCAAAGTAGCAAACATACCAAACAACTATCTTCCAACATCCCCAACACCCGTCTATGTCGAGTGGCACCATCGATATCGAGGAGTTCGAGAACGCCGATGCCGACGACTTTGAGGAGCGGACCGACACCGAGCGGATCGTGGTGTTTCTCGATGAAAACGACGACCGTGCGTGGAAGGCCGCGACGATCGCTGAGCGACTCGGACTGGAGACAGACGCCGTCAGCGCGATCCTCTCACGGTTAAAGGAACGAGGGCTCGTGCGGCACAAGCGCCCGTACTGGGCAATCACGGACGACACGGAACGGCTCCATGCTGCCTACCGGCTCCACCGCCACCACGAGACAGCAGCCGACCAGTACGGTGAGGAGCGTCTCGAAGAGCTCCAGACCGACGAGATGGAGGACGTGCAGTGACGGCGTTCGAAGATCTGGGCGACATCATACCTGCTGAAGCCGATCCGCGATGATTTCGAGGCCCTCCCAGAGAACACCGACCGGCGCCGTCGCTGCAAGCGATACTTCGTCGTAGTCGTACTCGTCGGTTGGTGACGCTCGTTCCTGATAGTGGAGGTGGCCGTCGACGTGTGGGTTCGGTTCGAGATGGACTCCGCAGTCGAATCCCGACGACTCGCTATAATGGATCTTGAAATTCGACGTGAGTGATGTCCGACGACGGTCGTCGAGACTCGTCTCCGGTGGGATGTGCAGATTCGGCTGCCACGTCACCCGTAGCGACGCCGATTCAACATTGCGCCCGAACTGTGCCGGGTCGACGTCCGCCTCGAGTTCAGCATACTGTCCGTCCGGGCTCCCCCACGCGGAGATGATGGCTGGATGGCGTTCGAGTTGCTCGCGCAGCGATCGCAGAATCCGGTGACGTTTCTCAACGTCTTCCTGCGTCGACTCCCAGCCGCCATCTGGTCGCTGTGGCTGACGGCCGGGCCCACGATCGACGGCAGGCTGCACACTACCGTCATCAGTTCCGTCCACGTTAGTCATGCGGACGCGGGCGGCCGGGCAGTATACGTCTCGTAGTGGTCGATCGCGTCCCGAAGCAGCGAGAGTTGGTACTGTGCGGACTCCCAATCTGCCGCGATACGCAACCGCTGTTGGGCGTCCTCGACCGAGACGTCTTCCGTGACGGACGCACGAAGCGACCGCGGTGACTCGACATCATACTCCGCTTTCCAGGACTCGATATCTGCTTGGATGGCTGTTGCCTGTTGGGTGAGGTCGGCTTCGGAGTTCTCTGCAACGAGTTCCTGTATCGCAGTCAGGCGCGTGTAGACCGGGTCCGGATAGTACGTCTTGCCTCGTGCTGACTCGTCGGTGACGAGCACACCGAGGTCGACGAGACGTTCGAGATGATTCCGCGTCGTCGGTTCAGAGACATGTGCTTCACCGGCGATCCAGCCCGCTGTCCGCGGTTCCTCGAGGGACGACGCAACCGACCGTACTCGGTCAAATCCCGTTGTTGCGTCCTTCCACTGCGAGATATATGCCGGTTCGTCTTCCCCATCACGAGAGTCCGCCATACCCAACACCACGCCGCGGAAGAACATAATATTTTCCATAGCCAAAATAATCTACTCTAGATTTCCTGTGGCAGATTTCGAAGAACAAGCCGGTTTGTGGGCCCCAAGGCGGTGAAGGCGTTCGTCCTTCTCCCTATGTTACTCAGCCATCGCCAGCACGACCAGCGCCACATCGCCAAAGACCTCACAGAATACCGAAAGAGCACGTATTTCGACGCAACGGGCCGACCGACACCACGAATTCGTCCTCGGCAGAGTTCTCGTCCCGGTCATCGAATTTCGCCACCGAACCGAAGCAACGCGTTCAGGCCAGCAGTAATCCACGCATCCTTTACTGATTCGCTGTAAACTGTAAGTAAGAACGATCCGTGTCACGTACCTCACATCGCGCCGACGGCGACATCGTCCGCGACTTTCTCGCGGTCGCGGACCTCCTCGAGGAGCCACAGCTCGCCCAGCTGTACGCGTATCTCGCCCGGGAGGGCAAGGCGACTGTCCAGGACGTGATGGCCGACCTCGAGCTCGCCCAGGGGACCGCCTACAGCTACGTGAACCAGCTCGTCGACGCCGACGTCGTCGACGTCACCGACGACGAGCAGCCACGCCGGTACGCTGCCCGGGAGATCGACCTGACCGTGACGACGGCTGCCGGCGACCGCGAGTACACGATCACGCCGGCGCTCATCGACGCCGTCGGCCGCCGAGAGACGGACGCCGACATCGACACGTACATCGACCGCCACGGCGTCGCCGGCCTTGCGACCGCGCTCACCTACGCGGTCGCTCGAGAGCGCGGCGAGGTGACCCATCGGCTGATGGCCGAAGACCTCGATATCTCCCCGCTGGCCGCGGAAATGATTCTGCAGGCGCTCCGGCCCGTCGTCCACGAGCACTACGACATCGAGGAAGCAGGGACGGGACTCGACGAGTTGGATATCGACGACGGCGACGCGGCTGACGACGTGTGAGCGCGCTCCATATCGCCGACACCGGCCTGTTCGTCGCGATGGGGCAGCCCTCGAACAGTCGGTACCAGGCCGTTCGGCGGTTCGCTCGCCGGAACGACGTCACCTTCGTCCTGCCCGAACGGGTGTACGAGGAGCTGACTGTCGACGATCCGGACGTCGAAGCTCCGCGCGTCGACACCGCGATCGACGAGGCTGGGCGACGGTTGCGACGCCGCTGGAGTTCTCCGAGCCTGTCGTCTCGCGGGTGATGGACGGCGTCCAGCGGTACATCGCGAACGCCGACGACCGCCCTGCCGACGAGGTCGAGCGTGCCGACGCGGCCCTCGCTGCGCTGCTGTCCAACATCTCAGCGCGGGGACGGCGACCGAGGTGTACATCTACACGACCGATATCGCGGCCGGCGAGGGGGCCGAAACCGTGCTCGCGAGTGAGGGGTACGGTGACTCGGTGACGTTCGTGAACGGCTTCCGGTTCATCGAGGACCTAGTCGCCGGCAACAGCTGACTGATTGCTAATCTGGTTCGTAGGGGACGATACCCGAAAGCCCTCGGCCGTTCGACGTCCTGTACCGGATGAGACGCCATCTCGTCATCTCTGTGACTGCCCACGTGAGCAGCGAAGGAGCGTAAGTTGTAGGTTCAATTTAACCAATAACTCGATGGGATGCGGTCAATTTGTAGGTTAAGACCCTATTGTTTCAGTATCGCCGGGCTACCTGCATACTGGCTGTCGTGTGAACAACAGCTCGTCCCCAGCCCCGGATATCAGAGAACCGGCGTAACAGCGTCTCTTTCTACAAATGAAATCCGATCTTGTTCACACGAATATCGCCGTCTCGTGTGTACATTTCGGAAACCGTCAGTCAAGACGTGAAACCGAGAGGGGAAATGTGGAGAACTAGATAGCCGCTTCTCCGGCGTAGATGTCCGCAATAAACTCACGGTCGGTGAATGCGGTCGCGTTAAGTTAGTGGATGAGGCGGACGAGTTCCGAGTGTCTATGCCAGAATTCGACCGCCTCAATGGATGTATCGAGTGGATCGACTTGTCGTTTGTGGAGCGAAAGCGGACTCCCGAGTGGGCGATTCGAGTGGGCATCCGGTGTCATCTCGCCGGTATGTCAACGAGGGATGCCAGTCAGTTTCTCGATGAATTGGGAGTCAAACGCAGTCACGTTGCGGTTCATAATTGGGTGCACAAGGCCGATCTACAGCCGATTTCGATGGTGAGTGCGGATCAACTTGCGGTCGACGAGAAGGTGATCCGCATCAACGGCGACGACTACTGGCTGTACGGTGCCGTCGATCCCCAAACGAACGAAATCCTGCAGTTTAGGCTGTTTTCGACGACGACGAAACAGACAACGCGGTGGTTTCTGGCCGAGCTACACCGACGAAATCAACTCGATGGTGTCGAATTTCTCGTCGATGACGCCGATCATCTAGTGAACGTCCTCGACGAAGACGGGTACCGATTCCAGATGATTTCACACGGGAATCGGAATGCCATCGAACGCGTCTTTTGGGAAATAGAACGACGAACTTCCTCGTTTGCAACTAGTTTCAGCCATGTCGAACCGCAGACAGCAGAATCGTGGCTCCAAGCTCTCGCCGTCCGGCACAACTCACGCCAAAGTTAACACGACCTGCGAGAGGGGCCTTGATGATGTACTTGATAGTGCCCGTATTCTTCCCCTATTTCCTGGATCCTGAATCCCACTACAATCCGATATTCCCGAACAAGCATTTAGCCCGACAGGGTTGTCTAATAGGATCCTGTAAGAGACCAACATTGGGTCACTGCTCGGCGAAGCTGCTCTACTCAAACGAACGGCAACTCCCGACATCGAGGAGCATCCTGCAGGCTAATTATTTTCTGGGAGGGCGCTGAGATGCGGATTATGAGTGACAGTTTCGAAGCCGATCTCACCGCCTCGTTAGAAGATCGATTTCCGGAGGGGAACGATGAAGTTTCGGATGTAGTTGAACGAGTCAAAGAGGCTCAAGAATACGAGTATACGTCGCATCTAGACCTCCATGATATTGAGAGCGTCATTACCGGAATCGAGAACTGGTCACAAGATCAGGGAATAACTGCGGGATGGAATCGGTGGATAACCGTCGGAGTCCCAGATACTGATACGAGCCATCTGAAGGTGTAGGTGGTTTTACGGACAGATGGGACCGCGTCTCGCATAACCCCGATAATAGTCACAATTCGAGATCGGCGATAATGGCAGCGTGGTCACTGCAACTCTGGGCATCGTGATCGTAGATGCACGGTGTGCAGTGAACGAGTCGGACGCGAACAAGTGATCGAATCGCTTGGTATTCCAACTCGTCTCCACGACGTCGACAGCTCTGTAGCCGTGCTGTGCTCGAAATACATCGAGCATCCCCCGATGACCGAGTCCGGGAACGTCACGCCAACGACTGTCCGGACACATCACGAGACGTTAGAGAAGCAGGTAGCCTGACAACACCCCTGTACAAGCATTGGCGTTAGATAGTTTTCCCAGGAAATTATTTGTTCTTTGACTGCGTAGCACCCAGTATGACCGAGACGTGGGATGACGTCAACGAGCAGGTCAAAGCGGACTGGAAAGAGGAGACCACGCCGTTCGAGCGGGTGTACGAAATCGTCGAACAGACTCACGACGGGCAGTCGGCCGCCGAGATCGCCGACCGAGCCCTCGTAAGCGAGCCGACGGCACGTCGACACTGCAAGACACTCGTGACCACGGGCTTCGCCGAGACAGAACAGGACGGCCAAACAACGCTGTACAAGCGAAACAGCGATCGGATCTTGATGTCGAGGATCCGCGAGCTCCGTGAGGAAGTCGATCGGCCGGAGTTGCTCGACAGTATCCAGGAGATGAAGGCCGAAATCCGGCGCTTCGAAGACCGATACGGCGTGGTATCACCGGAAGAACTCGCCCAGCAACTTGACGCCGACGAGACGGAGGGCTGGGACGATCTCACGGCATGGCGCACGACGCGGCAGAATCTCGCCGTCGCCCAAGCAGCACTCGCCTACGACGAGGCCAGCCACCAGCTCGCCGTATGAGCGATGACGACCGTGCCGGCGAGTTCGGGCCGATCTATCTCCCGGCGCTCCAGCGGATTCGTGACTTCTGGCTCGAACTTGAGCCGTTAGTCGACGCAACCTCGTACGATGACGCCGTCGCACCCACGGAACTGCAGATCAGTCTCAGCGACGGCCTTGGAGACGCCGACGCTGCGCGACTCGATATCCAGTGGAGCGAACTGGGGATGTATTCGTTTCATTACGTCGATAGCGAAGACGTCAACTGGCGATTCGATCGGCACCCGAATACACACTCTCCCGAGATCCATTTCCACCCCCGTCAGCGGCCACCACGACGGCTGCCGAGCCGTCCTGTATCGACGTGACTGAGGTCTCCCTCGTCACGCGTGCCGTCCATGCGATGTGGCGAGCAGCGTACGAGAACGACGACGTCGAGCAGCTGAATAGCGTATCAAACCCGCCGTGAGGCGGCATTAGCGCATGGTTCGGTCAGCTACGTTGATCCTCTGTTCGCGAGCGGCTTCAACATCCGAGTAGAGTGCCAACGCGTGCTTGATAAGCCGACGGTCTTCCAGATTCTCCTCCCAGCGCGTAATCACGTCGCGGCGGTCGCGGAGCTCGGCACTTGCGAGGTCACCATCGGCGAGCGACTGTTCGAGCTCCTCCCACGTCTCGACGCCGTAGGTCGCCTGCCACTCCTCGATCTCCTCGGTGATTGCGGCCAATTCGTTGCGAAGCTCCTCGCGCGTGTTCTCCTCGATGAGCGTGCGGATTTCCTCGAAGAGCAATCGCGTGTAGTCCGGCTGGTAGCGCGTCGTCTCGCCGGCTTCGACGCGACGCAGCTGGCCCTGCTCGACGAGAGCCTGGAGTTCCTCGTTGGTCGTACTCCAAGCGGCGTCGGCCTGCTCGCTGATCCAGTTGACTGATCGGGGTTCGCGAAGCGCCTCAGCGACCGCCCCAATGCGTTCACGGGCGCTCATCGTGTTAGTCCACGACTGGACGCCATTTCGTGAGGATTCGGACATGCTTGGCACCTCTAGTCACGATTACGATATGGGAGCGTCGTCACGTCGAACGCATCGTAGTGCCGGTCGTACGTGAGGATGTGATCGACCGCCAGCTCATCCATGTGTGCCGCGACGACGAAATCGGTGAACGAGGCATCCAGGTCGGTCCACTCGACGAACGTCGCTTTCGCGTCATCGAAAACGTCCTCGGGAACGGATTCGAACTGATAGAGCGTACTCTCGTCGAGCGTCGTCAGGAATGACGCGGCGTTCCGCATCGACGCCTGTTTTTTCAGCCGCGTGGCCGCCTCGTCAACGATGTGATCGTTGACGATAAGTCGACGATAGGGAAGATCGCCGTCGCGAACGAACGCCATGAACGCCCGCGAGACTGCGTGCATCTGATCCTGGGGATTGAAGAGCGCGTACAGGAACTTCGAACCGACGACGACCTGATGACGGACGTGACCTGGGCGAAAATGCTCGGGTGTGACCGTCCCGGTCGGGGTATCAACTGGTTCAGCCATCCGAATTCAGGATTTCGCGGACGGGTCGTCGGCGAGCGTGAAGGACTCGTCGCTACCGTGCCACTCGTCAACGATATCGTCTTCCTCGCGGGCATCCGTCGCTGCCGACGCTGGAAGCGATTCGTCCTCGAGGTCGTCGAGGACGGTGAACGCCGGGTCATTGGGATCCGCTTGCTGCCGGCGTTCGATCCACTCGATGAGCGCCTCGTGCCCGGCTTCTTTGAGCGAGAGGCCGTGTTCCTGTGCGAACTCCCGGAAGCGTTCGTATTCGTCCTCGGTCAGTTCAGTTTGAACGTACTTGGTGTCGTTACTGCTCATAGGAACCCCAGTTGCTACTCCCGTCTACTTGCTCATGAAGTATAAGATGTTCGCATGGCTTAGTTCATGAACTATGTGCAAGCGGACAACGGGGCGGACTACTGGCCCTGAAATTGAAATACGAACCCGGAACAAACCACGGTCCAATCGATGCATGATCGCTATCTAGATTTCAAGGAACTGCGGCTGACCGGCGAGGCGTCCCACATTCCGGACACGAAGCTGGACAACGAACATGATTGTAACCCCAGACAGCCAAGCGAAATGCCGGTTCTGCCTCTTGACCTCCTCCCCCGTGAGCGGAGGGCATCCCACCACGGGATGTCAGGCCGAGCGAAGCGGCCGATTGGTTTTGGTTTCAAGACGTATCTGTTCCAAGCGTCGCCTGCTGAGTTTCAGCATCGGCTTGGCTATCTTGCGGCCCGGTCAATGAGGCCCCATCCGTAGCCGAGTCATCGACACCAGCCTTCTGCCGGGAAGTCTGGTCGTTTTGGCGGTGACTCTCTCCACTACGGTAGCGATCTGCAATGTTTATCGCCCCGTTCACGTCGGCTTGATACTCACCGACCCAACAGCCGTTATTCGAGCATTTGAACGTCGCCCGTCGTGGCCGGTAGCCGTGTTCACCGCAGGCGTGGCATGTCTTCGACGTGTTCCGGGGATTCACCGTCTCGACGGGAATGCCTTTCTCGGCGGCTTTGTAGCGGATCTGTGCGTGAAGCTTGGCAAAGCCCCACCCGTGTAACCGTCGATTCATGTACTCGCCGTAGTCCAATTCGGAGTGAAAGTGAAATTGAGCGCAACAGAACGCTACGTCTTTGCAGAACTATCGACGATCGAATATTAATTCACTTTACTTTCGCCCGACTAGAGGAATCAATCCTTTCTTCCTATATTTCAGGACTATACCCACCAGCACGGACGGGGCAGCGTCGACGACGCTCCTCGGCATCGTCCACCTGGTCGTCAAGTCGACCACGTTCTACGGCGCCGTGGCGAAGGGCGCCGCGGCGAACCTCCTCTCTGCCAACGAGGCGGAGCCGGCCGTCGACGACTACACGCTCATCTATGACCTCAACGAGGCGCCGGCGCGCCAGCTGGCCGAGCAATGGCCCTCACTCCCCGACGCGGTACAGGTGTCGTCAGCGGAGGAGAGCAGCTTCTCAGAGCCGCCCGTGACCGGACTGGGTGGCACGGGCAGGGAGCGTCAGGAGCAGGGCCCGACGCGGCTCTACGATCAGCGTGGGGACGGCGTCCGCGATGCGTCGCGTCTCGACGCGATCCTCGACGGCGCCGACGACGCGGTGTGGCTGGTTCCAGCGATGGCGCTGACCGAATCTACTGGTGAGGCTGCAGCTGATCGCCAAGTGTCGTCGGTACCGACGACTCAGGAACTCGACCGTCAAAACTGTGGACGAGTGACCGACCATCGGTTCAAGACCCACGAGTCGATCCCGGATGAGGCGTGGACGGGACAACCGATCTGGGAGTACCGGGTGTGTAGCTCGGCTCGCTACGGACCCAGTCTCGAGTAGCTCCGTAGAGGGCGTCGATTAACCAACATCCTGCACGTAGTGCCGAGCTTCGTTGGTTAAGACCGTGACCTCCTCCAACCCCAACGCCAGTCTCGGTGGGGGGACTTTCCGCGTCGGCGAGCGGTGAGGTGCTTCCGATGGACCAACAGTTCAAACAGAGCTACCGGATGCATCGTGTGCTCAGCAATCTCAACCGACTCGACGTCGACCGATTGGACGACGCGGATCGAGAGCGAGTCGGAGACCGACAGGAGCTGCTCATTCCCAACCCCGATCACAATCCGGTTCGACCCGATTAAGGGTTGTACGGTTCGACGACCTCCAGTACAGCGGGGGCTTCATACCGCCGGTTGCGCTGTTGACCGGTTGTCTCTCGCAACACGTCGTCATCCCAGAGACGCCGGATAGCCTGATTGACCGCCGGCTGTGACCGGTCGAGTGCTGTGACTGCCTGTGGTTCGGTGAGATAGGGATGTTCGATGATGAAATCGATAAGCTCACGAATAACTGCACCCTGCCCCTGATACTGTTCTCGATACCGGTCCCGCAGAGCAAGCAGTTCACGGGCGACTGTATAGGCCTCGCGGCCCTGCTCGGCGATCGCCTGCACGAAGAAGGACACCCACTCTGTCCAAGCCCCATCGCGACTCACGGCCAGCAGCCTGTCAAGATAGGCATCCCGGTTCGCATTAAAATATGATGATGGGTAGAGGTAAGGACCGGGCAACAGATCCCATTTGTAGAGCGCCAGCATCACGAGGAGACGACCGAGTCGTCCGTTTCCGTCCTGAAACGGATGGATCGTCTCGAACTGGTAATGGATGAGCGCTAAATCAATCAGCGGTGCGTACGTCGGGCCTGATCGGATGTACTGAAGTAAACTCCGGAGAGCATACGGAATGATTGCCGGTGGAGTCGGCACGAATCGCGCCTCACTAAGCGGCGTCCCTGGTTCGTCGATGCCCACGAGATCAGTGCGAAACTCGCCCGGGTTCTTTTGCTCACCACGGGCCCCCTGCAGCAATATTTCGTGGAGTCGGCATAGCAAGTCCCGATCTAACTCGGCTCCGTTTCGGAGCGCCTCAATGCCGACTGTAATCGCCTCGACGTAGTTTTGTGCCTCGGTAATATCCGCTCGTTCCGTCTCAGTTTGTCCAGGCTCTTCACCGGCTTCTCGCCGATAGATATCTGAGAGCGTAAGCCGCGTCGTCGTCTCGATGTTCGAGGAATCAACAGCCTCACGATGGATGAGCGGGCTCAGAACGACTTCTGGCGAATCAAGCCACCGGTCTAAATCCGAGAGCTGTCCCACAGCGTACATCGCATCCCCATTCTCGGTAAGAAGGTCGTGTGTTGCCTCGAGATCAGGAGGGAGTGGATCCGGGCTGAATGCGAAGATCCCATCAACCATCTCGACCTCGCCGGGTGGATTCTCAGCAAATTTTTCAGGCCGCATTGTTATCCAAGACGCCCGCCCACACAAATATAGATAACGGAAGCAGATACTATCTATCTAATTCGGTCGGAATATCTTCTAAGATAAACCTGGCCGAATTCTCTATCCAAACTATCCAGAGGTTCGTGTGTAGAATTGCGTGGCGTAGCTCACTTCTATATTCGCAGATCGATCTGCGTCGAAGCAGATAGTGGTTTTTCTGGGGCAGAAAGGACTGAGCCCCATCGTAGGCTCTTTGATGCCCGAGAAACCATACGACGACCCGTTTCACGACTGCGAGTTAGGTCCCGACGCGGTCCTCGGGACACACACGTTCGAAGACGTCCTGTTCACCGACGAGATGGAAACTCCGGTGAACGTGCTCACCGGCGAGACACCGGCACATTCGCGAGCGACAGTCGAGGAGGCAAAGGAGTTCGCTGCGAGTATCGACACGGAGACGCCCCAGATCGCGCTTCCGGCTTCCGTCGAGTCGCAGGTCGAAACACAGAGCAAGCCCTACACGGCGGCCGCGTTCTTCCACTTCAAGGCGACTGGCTCGCTCGAACACCACCGCGCCTACCACACCACCTACGAAGCGGACGTGTTCGTTGTCGACTTCGAGGCCGACTACGAATCGGGCGACCTGACCATCACTGTCGAACGAGTGGAGGAGGCCTGAGACTCGGCTGTCGCGAAATGGGGATTTTTCGAGCGCCGGCGATGGGTGCTGGCGCAGCTGGAGCGAGCAACGACACCCAGTGCGTCGGCGTTTCGAGGTGTTCGAAATGCACATGGTGATTTGCGCACTGGTAGAGGCATCGACGCACGACGACGCGCTGGCCACCGGAAAGTCGGTGTTCGACCGCCTGGTCGGCGCGGACCCACGCCGTCTTCGACTACTACGTCTGTTTTGATGAGGAAAACACGACGGTCGCGAGCAAGGCGCGATGGGGTGAGCTCCCGACCGCGGCTCCTGTCGACTCCGATGACGGCCAGGATCTCCTCGAGCGTGGCTGGGAGGCGACGAAGGAGGAATTCGAGCGTAATCTCGATCGGGTGAAAGAGGCCATCGAGGAGCTCTCCGACGAGGAGATCATGCGCGACGAGGACCTCGCCCGGCACGCCTTCCACAAGGTCGGTGCGTACGACGGCCCGACGATCTTCCTGTACACCGAACACGGAACCGGCATTCGCCACCGTGGACAGCTGGATCGACTCCTCGATGCGAGTGAGGAACTCTGGATTGTGCCCGCTGACGTCCACTTCTAACCAATGCCCAGGATTACCAATTGGCAGCGGGAGAGCGGGTCGACGACGCTCGCGTATCGGAACACCGAGACCGGTGCGCGAGCCGTCCTCCATCGAGCGCCGGATTCCTACCGGTACAAGTGGCGTGGAGCAATCATCGCCGACGGCTACCCGGTGTGGTCGCGGGGGTACGAGACTAAAGAAGCGAAGTCATTCCGTGACGAGCTCCGGGAGCGGCCAATCCCGGCACTCAGCTGTCCGGAGTGCCCGAACGACGACGTTCGCGTCGGCAAGAAGGCAGCAGACGGGGCGAAAGTCCAGCGGTGGTACGACTGCCCCGACTGTGGATACGAAGCCCCCTCACGCATCGTCTACGGCACCGAACGGTGAGTGAGAGCTGGGCGCTGTTTTTCGGCCGGGCACGAGGTGGTGGCCCGGGACGGCCGGGTTAGTCAACCAATGAGTCTCGAAGTACTTGACCGACACAGTGAGGCACTGTTCGAGTTCCTCTGGTGTCCCGTCTGCGGGCAGGAGGTCTTCACTCACATCCCCTTCGAGGGGGTGTTCTGCAAGAACTGCAACACCCAGGTCGAACTCCAAGAATCCCGAGAAACACGCGGCTACGAGGAGACCGTGCTCGCCCGCTTCGATTCTACCACGACCTGGAACCTCCACGCCGACGAGAAACTGCGCCGCGACCTGCCTGATGGGTCGGCGCGCGTGAAGATCCTCGGCACACCGGGCGCCTACGAGATCGACTGGTGGAGTCCAGAGCCTGGTGAGGACTGGGAACCTGTGGAGCGTGGAGAGTTCGACGACGTCGAGGAGCCAGACGAGGTGTCGCATCTGGCGTAGTGGCCTTGATATAACGACATGAGATGACAATTCACAGATACCCTACTGAATACAGAGCGCGAATGCAGCATCGGTGGATCGTTCGATTCACACCATAGGAAAAAGTAAAGTTCTTTACACGACATAAATTCAACTTCTCCCCGCTAGCGGACGGCAAGAGTACGACCTGACGGCCGCCCAGCGGACCGTCCTGGAGCTGGCGACCACCCGGGGCTACTTCGGGTCCCCCGTGACGCCACCCAGGACATCGACTGTGTCGTCTCCGATTACGAGATGCCCGGCCGGACCGGCCTCGACTTCCTCGATGACGTCCGCGAAGAGCATCCATCCCTTCCGTTTATTCTCTATACCGGAAAAGGCTCGGAGGAGGTCGCCAGCACGGCGATGTCCAGGGGCGCCACCGATTACCTCCAGAAAGAGCAGTGCACCGACCACTACGAACTGCTGGCCAACGCCATCGAGAACGCCGTCTCGCAGTTCCGGGCCGAACGGCGTGCTGCGACGATAGAGCGCCGCTACCAGGCCCTGTTCCAGCAGTCCGAAGCCGCCATCGCGTGGATCGAATACCAAAACGACGCGCCGATCATCCGAGACGCAAATCCCGCATTCAAAACGATGTTCGGTGCGGCCGGCGAGGAGATCGTCGGTTCGGGTACTCGACCGCAGTTCGTTACAGCGACCGTCACAGCGAGCGGAGAATGATCTCCTCGAGATCGTCCTGATCGACGCGCCGGGGTTCCCCGTGAGGAGTCGCTGGAGGGTGCTGGCTCGCTCGGCAACGTGTTCGACGTCGTCCTCGCTGACGTCGAGCGTCGAGAGGCCGCCCTCGATGCCGACGTCCGCGGAGAGTCGTTCGACGGCGGTCGCGGCCGCCTCCGCCGCCTCGACGCGACTCATTCCGCTCGTGTCCTCACCGAGCAGCTCGGCGACGTCGGCGTACCGGTCGAACGCGCTGGATGCGTTGAACCGCATAACCTCGGGAAGCGTCAACGCGATAGTGACGCCGTGGGGCGTGTGGTGGATCGCTCCGGCGGCCATCGCAATGGCGTGGGTCACACCCAGCCCGGCGTTGGTGAACGCGATACCGGCCGTGAGACTTCCAAGCGACATCTTGCGCCGAGCCTCGAGGTTCTCTCCGTTGTTGACCGCGTTGCGCAGTCCCCCGCCGATACTCTCGATGGCTTTCTCGGCGAACAGGTCGGTGACTGGTGACCGGCCGTTGTAATCGGGTCGGTCCGACCGGCTCTCCGGTGCCGGTTTCGCGTCGTAGCGACGCGTGACGTACGCTTCGATCGCGTGACATAGCGCGTCCATCCCCGACGACGCGGTCGGTCCCGGCGGGAGCGACACGGTCAGCCCCGGATCCACGAGCGCGGCGTCCGGCCGCTGGTGTCGGCTCGAGATCCCGACCTTGAGGTCCTCGTCGGGAAGAGAGATGACGGTCACTGGCGACGTTTCGGAACCTGTCCCGGCGGTCGTGGGGAGACAGACCGTCGGCACGCCGGGACCGGGAACGGCCTGTCCACCGCCGGTGGGCGGTGCGACGTAATCGAGGATATCGCCACCGTGTTCGTGGACGACGCTCGTCGTCTTCGCGACGTCCATCGAACTGCCACCACCGACGCCGACGATAACGCCGGGGTCGACGGCCGCCGCCGCGTCGCGCGCGGCCTCGAAGACGTCCAGTGACGGGTCCGGCTCGACGTCGTGGAAAACGGTGACGCTGTCGGGGTCCAGCGTGTCAGTCACGTCGTCGACGACGCCGGCCTCCATCACGCCCGCGTCGGTGACCACGAGGATCGACTCCGCGTCGTACTCCTCGACGACGTCGCCGAGTTCGTCCGCCGCTCCCAGGCCGAACGTCACGTTCCGTGCTGTGCTGAACTCCCACACCGATTCGGGTTCGTACGCCATACGGTATGATATCGGTTCGCGTAGGAACACTGAAATAGTTTATCGATCGGAGTGCTCCGGCGAAGGGTATGCATCTCGTCGTGTCCATCGGCAGTAGTCCAATATCGATAGCATTTCGTCGATCTATCGACAGAATCTTGTTGCCTCTATCGATAGTACCCCTATGCACGATCCACCTCGCGTGTACGTGACGCGGCAGATTCCGGCTGCTGGGATGGACCGACTCGAGGACGAGTGTGAGGTGTTCGTCTGGGATGATCCGGACGCCCCGCCCCGCGATCATCTCGTCGACCGTCTGGCCGATCTCAAAGCGGACGGCCTGTTCTGCAACGTCGCGGACACGGTCGACGCCGAGGTGATCGACGCGTCGCCGAACCTCCGTTCGATCGCGACGATGTCGGTCGGCTACGACCACATCGACCTCGAGGCCGCGGCTGAACGCGACGTCACCGTCGGTCACACGCCGGGCGTCCTCTCGGAGACGACTGCCGACCTGGCCTGGGCGCTCCTGATGGCCGCTGCGAGACGCATTGTCGAGGCTGACCAGCAGGTCCACGATGGCAAGTGGAACGCGTGGGGGCCCACGATCTTGCTCGGCCGGGACGTCCACGATGCGACGCTCGGCGTCGTCGGTCTCGGACGGATCGGCACAGCCTTCGCTCGACGAACGGCCGGCTTCGATATGGACGTGCTCTACACACACACGAGCCGGAACGAGGCGGCCGAGTCGGAGCTCGCAGCGTACGGAATCGACGCGGAGTACTGCACGCTCGAGGAACTGCTCGACCGCGTGGATTTCCTCTCGATTCACGTCCCCCTCCTGGAGGAGACGAAAGGACTGATCGGTGCGGACGAACTTCGCCGCATGGACGACGAAGCGGTCCTGATAAACACCGCACGCGGGGAAGTCCTCGATATGGACGCGCTCGACACCGCCCTCGAAAACGACAGGATCCGTCACGCGGCCCTGGACGTTACGGACCCGGAACCGCTGCCACCGACTCACTCACTGCTCCGTCACGCTCCCGAGAAACTGACCGTCACCCCGCACATCGGCAGCGCCTCGATCGAGACTCGGGGCGAAATGGCAGCGATGACCGCGAACAACCTGCTGGCCGGCCTCGACGGTGAAACGCCGCCGCATTCAGTGTTCGACGACGCGGGGGACGAGTAGGTTCGAATGCCTTTGGAGCCTCGCGACCGGATCTGCTGGTCAGTCGACCCGATACTTCTCGATGGCGTCCTCGTCGACTCGAGCCCGAGGCCGGGCTTCTCGGGTAGCTTGATGACCAGCCTACACGTAGATATTCTCGCCTAACGGTTCAGATTACAATTTGCTCTACACGGTAAGGGCGGAACGGATCCCGCCTTCCAGTGGGCCATCGAGTGGGCGCGTCACCTTGCGACGGACACAGCCAGCGATGTCGAGCGGTTCGACGCGTACCTCGAGTACCTCGTCACGGTCGACTTCGCTGATGAGAAGGAAGCGCTTCGCTGATCAGAGCTCGTAGCAGGCGACATCCTCAGCCCCACAGCTTGGACACTCTTCGGCGTCCTCTGAGAGTGTCTCCCCACAGTTTCGGCACTCCCACAGGGTCGATGACCCCCTTCGACGGCCCTGCGGAGTGTACTCAAGAGACCCATTCTGGCTTATCTGATGTACTTGCGGTTGTTAACACCATCCCCTGACAGCCACCCCGACTTGAACGAAGTCGCGAAGGCGTGTTTTTCTGCGCCCCTGAGGGGTGCGGCGCGGTCTGAACAGACGCAGTCGCCGTGACCTCGATTCGGTGAACACAATGGCTACGACCAGTGACTCGTCGGTCTCCTTCGAGGAAACCGACACGCGATCAGACGAGATGAACAGCACCATCGAACAATGGATCGACGACCTCGTCGCCGGCGTCGACGACGCGCAGGCCAGCGCGGAATTCCAGGAGTGGCTCGACGTCCAGAGTCGGTTCCACGACTATTCGTATCGGAACACGCTGCTCATCAAGCGGCAGTGTCCCGAGGCAACCCGCGTGGCGGGCTACCGGACGTGGCAGGAGGAGTTCGACCGGCACGTCAAGGAGGGCGAATCGGCCATCTGGATCTGGGCGCCGATCATCACCAAGCAGTGTCCGGAGTGCGAGAATTCGCCGAGCTACCACGAGGACAGTGACTGTGAGTACGACGAGACGTCGCCCGAGGAGTGGTCAGAGGGCCTCGTCGGATTCAAGCCCGCGCCGGTGTTCGACGTCTCTCAGACCGAAGGCGAACCGCTTCCTGATCTCGATACAGAAGCCACCGGGGACGCTGGCGACCTCGTCGGTCGGCTGACTGGAGCCGCCGACGAACTTGGCGTGACGGTTCGGATCGTTCCGGAAGCGGAGTGGACGCACGGCGAGGCGAAAGGCATCTGCGAGCAGCTGAGCCTCGTCGATATGCAACCGCGTGTCGAGGTGCGTGATCGGGAGAACGATGCCGACCTTGCGCGGACGTTGATCCACGAGTACGCGCACGCCCTGCTCCACTTCGACGTCGACGACGACACCGAGCGGTCGAAACGCGAGGTCGAGGCCGAGGCTGTCGCCTACGTCGTCGGGCATTACTGTGGGCTTGACACCAGCGGGTCGGCGTTCTACCTGGCCGCGTGGGAGTCGGACGATCCCGAGGTCGTTCGCGAGCGACTCGGTCGGATCAGTCAGACGGCAGAAGAACTCATCGGCGTCCTCGAAGACGAATCCCCTCGCCAATTTAGTTGACCAACAGAGAGGTGGATTTACTTTGGTCTGTTAGTTAAAAAGTAGAAAGAACGCGGTTTCGTCATTCAATTCTAATCTCGAAACAGAGGGTTTGGATTCGGTAAATAGCTCCTGCGGATTGAGCAGATGTTGACTACAGTGCAAGATAGGGCCCGACGACAATGAGTACAATACCTAGTATCACTTTTAACCTCGCAGGGGTAATCAGGTGAGCCACCTTCCACCCGACGACAACGCCTGTGAGCAATGGGAAGCCAACTAACGCTGCGAGTGGCAACGACACGTTGCCTTGGATGAGGTATCCTGTAGTTGCAAACGCTGCAATGAAGATTGATTGTACCTGAGCGACAGCAAGAGCCAGCAACATTGGGACACCAATTAGGATCAGTGCCGGAACTGCGATCACAGGCCCCCCGACACCTAATAAACCGCTGGTGACTCCGAGAGCGAATCCTAAGACGCCGAGGACGACCTGTCCCTCTCGTCTTGCTACATTTAGCTGGTACAACGGACTGAGATCACGCCGTTCACGATAGACGATAGTGATACCAGTCGCCATCGCAACGATACCCAATAGAAGCCCGAAGATTGTTCTCGAGACGAAGGAGTTCACGTATGCACCGAGGAGGGCCCCAATAATACTCGAGAGACTGAGTAAAAGCGCCATCGCGCGTGCTTCACCGGTTTTCATCTCTCCAGAGTAAACATATGCAGTACTTCCGACGAGACCAGTCGCAATAAACGTAGTATGTGCAGTTCCCGCAACTGTGCCCGACGAAACGGGTGTGAGCGAATATAATACAATCGTCACAAAAATTCCGCCCGGGCCAATTGTCGTAATGCCGATGCCAGAGAGGAATGCGATCACCACTAGCACGATGGTGAGCGGGAAACCTATTGCAAAATCGAACATCCTATTCAACCCGTTTCATTGATACGAGATAGTCTCTGTGAACGTAGTAACAGGGAGATACAAAAAGGCCCATCTATGAGCCAGATATTGGAGATTGTCTGCCACCGCCAAAGTTTACTGGCGTGGGAGGAGATAACACATCAATTCGAGTTTGTATTTTCCGGTTGCTTATCTCAGAGAATAGGACAAAATCCAGAGATACGCGGTTCGAAGTGTACGTTCTGTGTCTATCTGCAGTTCCACAGTTAATTCTGGATGAAGAAAACAGGCTATCAGTTACGGTGAGTTTTTTCTGCACCCGCCGAGGGGCGGAGGCGCATCTCGACCTCCGTCGAACGATGACTGGCCACTATCTCAAATCGGTCCTCGAGGAAACCGAGCACGTTGCCGAGCACCACGACCAGGTCGCTCGTACGACAGACAACCAAGCCCACGAGTACCTCCGATACGCCGTTCTTCGGGTGCTCGAAGGCGAGGCGGACCACCTCCCGGCAGACTGGACGCCGATCGGCGGCGTGACCGTCGGCTACGGGAGCGACGAGGCGATGTTCGATAGCTGGGGCTCAAGCGAAGACTGGTGGGAGACCGTCCCGCCGAAAGAAGCGTGTACCCGGTTCCGGGTGTTCTTCCCGGCCGACCACCAGACGGTTCCCCGCGACATCGTCGACGTGATGGCCGCGCTCGGTGCCTGCCGCGTCTGGGCCGGGAGCGCAGCCGCGTGCGGCTCCTACGACCATCGCAAGCGCCGTGAGGTCCACTACCTCTGGCCGGGAGGCCATCCCGTGGAGGAAGTGCTCCACGAGCGGCTCACTGGCCCTGCGGAAGCCGTCGCTCCGGACGGGGGCCGAACGGGCGACGTTCGCGACCGACTGGTCGTCGACGAGAACGCAGAGTCACAGGACGATCTCGAGCCCCGCACGAAGCGTGCCGTCGCCGAAGCGATGGACGTCTCACTCCTCTCGAAAGGTGGCCGCTACGAGGTACAGTCCGCGTCCGGCAACAGGTACGAAGTCGACGTCATCGACGAGTCGTGTACCTGTCCCGACTGGCAACAGCGCTCACCCGAAGGCGGCTGCAAAAATCTGCGTCGCGTCGACCACGAGATCAAACGGGGCCGTGTTCCTCGACCAGACGGCCGGATCCCAACGATCTCAGGGTAGATTACCATCTTCTTCGTCGGAATCGCTCTTATGCTACGGGGTAGTGTGGCGGCACACAGGCTTTTCACGGCCGATCACATACCGGGAGGTATGAGCAGCGACAGAATCGACGCCGAAAGTAAGGTGTCGGGAAACCAGGCAAACATCCCCGCCCGGATTCGGCGTGAACTCAATATCGACGATGGTGATCAGCTCCGTTGGCATCTCGAAGACGACGGCAGCATTCGGGTCCAAGTCATCCAACAGCAAACGGGCACGTTCGCCGACTTCGACGGCTACGCTGGTGAGGAGTCGACCGAGGTAACGAGCGAGCACGACGCTTGGGGCGTCAACGTCGAGTGAATGCCTCGGACACTCATCGATACGACAGTCCTCTTTGCCGCCGCATACCGGCGGGATGGATCTCACGATGCCGCGCTTCCCGTGCTCCAAGGCATCGACAATGGAACGCTCCCGGAGGCAGTCGTCCTCAACTACGTTCTCGCGGAAACACTCGACGGCCTCACGACCCACGCCGGCCACGACGCAGCCGTTGATCTCCTCGATCGCATCGAAGAAAACGCCCGCTTCCACATCGACTCACTCACCACCGACGCCCTCGCGACGGGGAAGGCCCTCTTTCGCCAACACGAACCCCTCTCCTTCGTCGATGCCTGCACTGTCGCGTATATGCAAACCGAGGGGCTCGGCTACCTGTATGCGTTTGACGACGATTTTGACGCTGTCGAAGAGGTCTATCGGCTCGATACAGCAACGAATCCCTACGACCCAAAGTAAACTACCCCACCCTACTTCGCTCGGTCTGACGACCTCGCTTCGTCGAGGGAGGGGCTTTCGCGTGGACTCCCGCTCTGGCCGGACTCTTCGGCAGGAGGGTTATACTCTCCGTTCGCGTTCAGCGTCCCGCGATTCAAGCGCACGCCTACGGGTGCGCCTCCGCCGTCCCCGGTTTGGTTACGACGGAGATACCGCAGTCCGATGTTCTTGGCCGCGTTGTAGTCGGCGTGGTTCTCGTACCCGCATTTCAGGCACTCGAATTCCTCGCCGTCGCGGTTGTCCAGATGGGTGAACCCACATGTCGAACATCGCCGTGAGGTGTTCTCCGGGTCTACCTGCTCGACGGCGATACCACGTGGCTCGGACTTGTATTCGACATACTCGTACAGTCGATCGAAGGCCCGCTCGTGGCCCCACGACGCACCGGGCAGTCGGTCACGGATGCCGGTCAACTCCTCAAACGCGATGACCGTACAGCCGTTCTCGGCAGCTTCTGCGATGATACCATTCCCAATCCGGTGGAGCATCATCTTGAACCGACCCGTCTCTTTCCGACCGACTGCCTGTATGTTCTCGTGTGCGTGGCGACTTCCACATTGCTGGAGTGATGCCCGCCGCTTCCCGTACTCTCGCCGCCAATGGTCAAACTCGTGACCGCTCCAGAACACCCCCGTCGAAGTGACTGCGAGTTGGTTCACGCCGAGGTCAACGCCGAGGACTGTGCTGTGCTCGGTCGTCGCCTGTTCCGGCGTGTCAGTCTCCATCTCCGCCTTTGTTCGAAGATGAAGGACCCACTCGCTGCCTCTGTGGTGCAGTTCCGCGCCCGTCACTTCGTAGTCGTCGTTATCGAGATACCTGCTGTGTGGCGTGTCACGGTCATCGTCAAGAAGGACGTACTCGACTTCAATACGCCCATCAACGGTTGCCAGCGAGACATACTCGTCGTGGAAGGTAGCACACCGCTTGTCGTACACGGCGGTCAGGGTCGAGAAGTGCGGTTTCCCCGCGTACTCGCCTTGCTTCCAACGGGCGACGACGCTCTGTACGGCGTCTGCGGCCTTGTTGCGAGTGTTCTGGACCGAGATTGGCGTGCAATCGCGTCTGGTCACGCACGTCGTCGTAGGTTTCCTCCTGTAACTGGGCCTTGCTCGTCGTTTTGTATTCGCCCTGCCAAGCGTGGTCAACGACGTAGTCGGCGGCCCACAGAAATTCATCGACGGTTTCACGGAGAAGTGCGGCGTCGTCGCTGTCTACGTCGAGTTTGATCGGGACAGTCCGCCGCACCTCCATATGTCAGATGTGTGCCTGATAGTTTATTAGCGTTGGGAGAAAGGACGGCAACAGTCGGTCGAATGTGGTGGAGTTGTCGGCTTCTTCTCCGGCCTACACGTTCGCTTCGCTCACTCCTTGGGCCGGATATTCCGCCTCGGATACGCTGATCAGGGTACGAAGTCGGCGTACCTTCAGTCTTCGGCGTTGAGAACGGTGCTGTTCGATGACGAACTATCGGTCTGTGCCACCATCAACGGCGTCGAGATCGGGCTCGTCAAATTCGAGTGCTTCCGCGACAGCGTCCGGAAGTTCCGGGCGTGGCGCCGATTCGTGGCGTTCGATTTTCTCGGTTTTACGCGTGTTTTCGTAGAGAGCGCGTGCGACCGGGAGCCCACGGAGATACTTGTAGTCGTGGAGGACCTCGACGCCTCGCTCAGTGAATCCGTAGAACTGAGAGGGGAGATCACGTTTTCCCTCACTTGGGTCGTACGTGTAGCGTGCGAGGAGCCCGGCGTCGATCAGTGTCTCCAGCTGGTCTTTGATGGCCGCTTGACTCTTTCCGGTCATATACTCGAGTTCGGCGAGCGACATCAGATGGGCGGGGTGGCCCAGCAGCTCCTGGATGATGAGATGGCGCGTATCCTGGGACAGCAGCTTGAACAGCCGCTGTTGTTCCGCAAACGGCCCCGCATCGGCCGCGCTAGTGTCAGTTTCGCTCATACGTGATGTTACGAGGAGGGACGCTATAACAGTTAGGGTCGTCCAAGTTGGTTAAATCAGAAACAATCAAAGTGATTCAGAAGGGATAAGGTGTTGTGGTTTGAATCGGCACCTAATGACCGATCCAAGCCCTCCGCCGGAAGCGGGGGCATTATGACAGTCGTTCACGAGGCCGTCGGGGGCATCGAACTTGAACCAGCGGAGAAACGGGAGATCTGGCGGTTCGCCCAGCGTGAATTGCCGTATCTCTGGAGTCAGCGGACATCGTATTTCATCCTGGGGAGCTATCGCGACCCCTATCTCCGCCGGCTCCGCGCCGTCCAGAACGAACTCACGAAGCAACTCGGGGCCTATCCGTTCATCATGGGTGATCTCCTCGGACTCCCGACTGACCGGCTCAATACGTTCGATATCATGTTTTCGTTGCTTGCGACATACAGCGACTACATCGTCGGTGTCTTCGAGAAGGAGAGTGGTGGAGAGGCCCCTGAATTGGGCGAGATCGATGACCCACCGTATTTCGACAAGTCGTACGTGTTCCCGCGTGATTACGCGTGGGTGACTGACGCGAACCTTGACTCGAAACAGCACGTCATTCAGGCCGCCCTCGAGATCGCGTTCGCAGACGATTTGTCGGCGGATGAAGTCCAATCAAAGGTCGAGTCGCTCGTTGATCGCGCCCAAGAGAGAGGTCTTGACATCGACGAACAGGAGGTTTGGGGTGTGATCGACGACCGGGCAGATGAGGGCGAAGAGCCAGCAACGTACAGTTGGGTCCATCTCAACAAGTTCCGCAAATTCGAACTCCACGATCGGTGCTTCCCGTGGACGACAGAGGACGAACTTCGAACTGCGGTTGACGAACTCCCGTCCCCGACGCCACGTCCGGAGTGGGAAGCGAGTGGGGAACGGTGAATTATCCTGCCCTACTCGCTTGGCTATACACTTATCAGAGTGAGTCGGCTTGGTAGTTTACTCTCGGTTAAACTACTTTACTACGCCGGTCAAACACATCGTTATGGACGCTGGTTCGAGTGTCGGCGACGCCACGACATCACGTGAACTCATCCACTTCATTACACAGCAGACACGGTTTTCGCTTATCACCGATATTCTCGCTCACCCCCAACAGCTCCCATCGATGTACAAACTCGAAGAGTTGAATCCCAGTGTGAGCGATGCGACCGTCTACAAGCACATCCAGAAGCTGATCGATGCCGGCATCGTGAAGGAAGTCACCCTAGATGACGACCAGCGCCGACAGGGCTACCCCTGGAAGTTCTACGGCCTCACCGAAGACGGCCGCGAATTCTTGGAGACGCACAATCTGCTCGCCGCGGAGAAGACGCTCCAGCAGATCTACGAGGCCATCTCGGACAAGCCCGAGAAGATGGTCAAGTACGAGAACGCACCTCGGCCTGACGGCGTCTAGCGGCACGTTCTATTTTGAATAGTTTGCTATTCGTACTCTTCAGAGGGTGATAAGCCAATATACGATTAACCAACAAAACTAAGCATTAGGCACTTTGTTGGTTAACACGAAGGACCCCTGATGTCCTACGAGCCACCGACGCCGCCGGCGGAACTCCCGACAGACCTCGTCAATACGCTCAACGGGTACTCGTCAGAGCAGCTCCAGCACGTCGCACGCTACGCCGAGGAGCTGGCAGAGCACAAAGCTCGCGAGGCCCGTCTCGAAGAGGATTCGGAGGAATACGAGATCGATAAGCGGCCCGACGACTTCCCGGACGACGTCCCCTCAAAGGCCACGATTACGATCAAGGAGATCAACGACAACCGTTACTACTACTGGCAGTGGCGGGATGGCGAGAAAATACGATCCAAGTACAAAGGACCAGTCAGTCCGGACGAGTAGCCGCTTCCTCGCAGTATTATCAGTGACAGGGTTGCCATCATGGGAGGCTGGTGGACCAGGCAGAACCCGGGCTGAGAGACGATGAGTCCTGATCGAGAATGTATCATGACAAGCCTCAACCCGAAAACGGGTTTCGACCTTGCTGAAACCCTCAATCAGAGATAGGTTACAGTTTGCGTGCTGAATACAGGGCGCTTAGCTTGTAGATGTCTTTTCGAGGGATTTGCTGTTTAGGAGTTGTACGTATATATCGACATCAGATCGGGTGGGTGATCGTACGGGTGTTCAAGATAGTCCTACCGATAAGCAGCCCTACTGTTATCCGCCTGGCCCCCTACCGTGGTATATGGCAGATGATAAACAGGGCCGAGATGAGCAAGCGGATCGTGAAGAAAAGCGCCAGCGTGAGCGGGAGGTAGAGGAGGCCCGAACCCGCGGCGATGAAAAGGAACCGATGGGCGATGATCCAAGCGAGCGGCTTGGTGATCTTGACGAAGCGCTCAAATCTCACGACTATCCAGCCACGACAAATGAGTTGGTTGAGGCCTATGGCGATTATGAACTTGAAACTCAGGGCGGCAAGAAATCCCTGGAGGACGTACTCTCTGCAACTGATGATCAAATATATGACTCAGCCGATGACGTTCGCAGACGGATACTAGGACTCATAGGCCGATAGCACAACGGCCCAACACACTCATCTCGCAAATTGGACCGCCCGTGCTGAGATAAACTTCGTCTGTAGTTACCTCTCTGCCGAATCCGTTCTCTATATTCAGTACTCGGATCCTTCCAGAGTCCGGATAAGTCTTTGAGAGCGTGCTGAATATAACGCGCGTATCTGGTATCGTAGTAGTCCATCGATTCGCTTTTATGCGAATCTCATACTCTGCCGGTCGAGGGTCTCTGGACCTCCGACCGGCTACCATAATCCCGATTAGTCCACCCCTGAATCATCCTCTTCGCGTTCGTGGACCCTGACTGTCGAAATTCGGGTCCCCTCAACGCTCGTCACCTCAACGACGTACCCGTCGACCTCAACGCGATCGCCACGTTCTGGCGCACGGTTGAGTTGCTCGAGTACCAGTCCACCGATCGTTTCGACCTCTTCACTTGTGAACTCTCCCTCAATCATGTCGTTGATTTTCGACAGCGGGACGCTCCCGTCAATGTCGTACCCCTCATCGCCACGGCTTCGAATCGAGGGTTCACGCTCGTCCATATCAAACTCATCTCGGAGGTCTCCAACGAGCGCCTCGACGACATCTTCAACCGTTGCGATCCCTTCAAATGCCCCCACTCATCGATAACTGCGACCATTTGCTGTTGATCTTCCCTGAACTGTCTCAGGAGATCGCTCAGTGCCATCGTCTCGGGAGCGATGACGATCTCGCGGGCGATGTCGCCGACTACCTCGGCGTCCCCGCCTTCCACCTCAGCTCGTAACACGTCCTTGACGTCCACGAATCCGATCACCTGGTCGCCGTCGTCGGCATCAAGAACTGGATAGCGCGTATGACCAGCCTCGAGGATGATCGACTGGAGGTCGGAGAGGGGGCATCCGCCGGAACGCTCACCACGTCCGGTCGTGGAACCATGACCTCTCGCACCACGATGTCGTCGAGATCGAAGACCCGCTCGATCATCGTCACTTCCGCAACGTCGATGTCCCCTCCCTCGCCCGACCGTGTTAGTACTCGTAGGAGCTCTCGCTCACCGAGTGTCTCATCCGTTTCGGAAGCGGGCGGCACACCGAGCGACCGCGTGAACGCGTTGGCTGCCCCGTTGAAGACCACAATTCCCGGATAGAGTACGTAATAAAAGAACTTCATTGGCGGGGCGAGAAACAGCGAGAGTCGCTCGGTCTGGGCGATCGCGAGCGTCTTCGGTGCGAGTTCACCGAAGACGACGTGGAGGAACGTGATGAGACTGAAGCCGATTGCGAACGCGACGAGATGGATGAGACCCGCCGGGAGAATCGGTTCCAGTACGGGTTCGATGAGCGCCGCCACGGCTGGTTCGCCGACCCACCCCAACCCGAGCGATGCGATGGTGATGCCGAGTTGCGTCGTGGCGAGGTAGTTATCGAGATTGGTCATCACTCCTTGGAGTGTCCCCGAACCCGGGCGCCCCTCCTCGACGAGCTGGTCAACCGATGTCCCCCGAATCCGAACGAAGGCGAACTCTGCAGCGACAAAAAAGCCGTTGAGAACCACGAGAAACAGCGCTAAGACGAGTTGTCCCACGGAGAGCGCGACGTTTACCATCGGTACTCCCAGAACGGACTGCCGTTCGATTGTAGTGTGTCCATAGCTATGCATCTCGTTCCGTTTACTAAAACCATCTACAGGAGTCGCGGGTGATCGACTACTGTCAATAGGACCTCGACATTCAGTAGGCAAATTAGACGTCGGGGTTCGAGTTCGAGGACGTGATGGACTCTATCTCGGCTACGAGAACGCCCGATGGGCCGAGTGAACGGCCGACGTCCGCGTTACCCACCCTCGTCGCCGACCCCTCGCTCTCTCCGCTCTTCGCTTCGGGTTCGCCCCAGTCGAGATCGCGGGATCGGTCGGTCTCTCGGAGGATGAACGGCCCGATGGAGAGCGTGCGCTTCGTCACGGTGACGATGCGGAGGATGTAGGATAATAGGAACGCGAACGGTAGCAGGGAGACGGCGACGCCCGCGCTCACCACCACGACGAGCGTGCGCACGCCGAACACGGTCTCCGGGAACAGCGCCGGTTCGAGGTAGACGACGCCCGCGACCGCCGTGAGGAGCGCGGGGATGGACGCGTACAGCATCGTCCGGGAGAGGTCGATAAGCGCCCACTGGAAATACAGCGTCTTGAAATGCTCGCGCGCCGGTCCGAACAGTTCGAGCGCGTTGATGAGTTCGTCGAACGCGTGGTGCGCTTCCTCGGTGAGCACGTCCTTGTTCTCTGCGCGAATGCGGCGCGCCGCGTACAACTTCCACGAGTAGTTGTAGTTCAGCGCGGAAAACACCACGTCAAACTCGCCGAACTGGGAGCCTTCGAGATTGCTCTGGACGGCGTCCGCGTTCCGCTTCACGTTCTCTGTGAACGCGGCCACCTGGTCGTTCAGGTTGTCGTCGTCGATGTCTGCGATGGCGTCCTGGAGGGCGTCCGTGTGGCGCTTCGTGAGTTTCACGAGCGACCGGAGGAACGCCGAGGGTTGGGCGGGACTCACAGGCTCCTCGATGACATCCTCGACGTCCTTCCGGAACGCCATCGCGCCCTCCATGCGTTCGCGCTGGTCCCCGACCGGCCCCTGTTCCTGGGAGAGGACGAGTTGGCTGAGCGTGAGCACGAGCGTGACGCCCGTGATGATGGACGTGAGCAGCCCCTGGAACAGCGTCTCGATAGGGTCCGCCTGGCTGAACAGCGCCGGCGTCCCGGTCGGGTGGAGGTGCCCGATGATGGCGAGCGCGAGGAACACGCCGCCCGCGATTCCAGCGGCGACCAGCCACCGATTCGCGTTCAACAGCAACCAGAACTTCCGACTGCTCTCCGGCACGCGCTCCCGCATCGTGTCGCTCGGACGACTTCCATCACTGTCGCTCATACCGGCCGTACTCCGCTCACGATTGAAAAACTGGCTGCCGAACTCGGGTCAGGCCAGGTCGACGAGCAGGGACTCGGCCGCGATCCGCCATCGGTCCGGCACGCGTCCACGTCCTGAGACGGATAACCCGTCGGTCGTCGAACCTCCTGGCATACAACAGGAGACCGTACTGGTTCCTGGCGGCCACGACGTGGAAACGCCCTTCGACGCGCCCGCCGTCTCGCCCGCGTAAATAGACAATCACCGGAGAAAACAGCTGTTCGGAAGATCTTACAGTAATGCAAGGCGAAAGCCCACGGCTTGAGTCCTGTCTCTTACCCATAAGTCTCAGGAGTTCAGTTCGTATCCCTCTGCCCAGGTCTGAAGTTTCTTGAGGCCTTTCCACATCGTCTTCCAGCCGGGCGGTGGATCGGAACTTCGGTCAAGGTAACCGCCGATCTTCGCAACCGCAATTGCGTACGTTTGAGCCTCGTTGTCGGTCAATTCTGGAAATTTGGATTGGACTCTGTCTCCTTGGATTCGGCATCCTCTATGTGCGCCAATAAGATGTCCCGAAAGGGTGCTGGATAGGTACTCGCCGTGTTCACGCAGTCATTCTCCGTCGCTACTTCCGAAGAGAATCACCGAGGATAACGAATCGAGCTACGATCCACGCCACCGGGCAAGCACTCCCACAAGGAACACCACTATTCCAGCAATAAACGTTCCGGGAACTGGGAGCAAGAATAGGATCGCACCGACCACAAAGATAAGTGTTGAGAGTTTCATCTGACAGTACTTTGAGATTCAAGTGGTTACGTGTTACGCCCATTCATGTTCGGTTCTGCAGGAAAGAGGGAAACCAACCGGCGTCGTATGAGCGTTGGAGAGAATCCAGGTAGCACAACCTCTCTCTACGCGGTTTTTGAGATAAGCTCATCAAGACGTCGGCGTCTGTCGGATTCGCCCTTTAACCGAACACGGATGCTGCTGCAACCTAACGGCTATCGCATCATCAGCTAAGCCGTCGACTGGGATTAGTCGTGAGCGACAGTTGTGTTTCGCAATGGCCCACCACAGTCGGGACACTCATCTTCATGTTCCGGGTTTTCGACACCAGCTCCACACTCTTGACACACATACAAAGTAGACTCGGCGGGGTCAGGATCAGTTTCTACCATTATCAATAGTTATGTTTGCGGGCAGATAAAGTATGGGGTCTAATCATCGCGATACCTTAGCGACGGAGTATCAATCCATACAACGTTGGGATAAGTTGGTGACTGCTCACACTACATCTAACGATTAGCTACACCAGACCTGTTCGCGACTGAGGAATTCAACAGAGCTACCGAAACCGCTATACAGGTAAGTTAGATGGACTCTTGAGTATGTCCGGGATATCCATCCGTAGTGGTCGCGACTCGCGAGTCTCGATGCAGTGTCTTTCGACGAATCGCACACCAGCAGCACGTCGAGTGGCCCGCATATGACTCGACACCGCTGTACGATCGAACCTCGCTCGCCGGGGTAGAATCGGACATCCGGGTCGTCTCGGAAGTCTGGTTTACTCACCACGAACACGACTCACTCGAGCAGTTCGTCTGCGAACTCCCAATAGCCTACTTCAGATTCGAGGCTCACGATCGCTACGGGAATTCGACACGCTACGAGATGGATACCCTCTTTCGCGTGTTCGTGTTGAAAGAACTCCACGGATGGGACCACGAAACAGCACTACTCAAGTACCTCGATAGCTACTCCGACCTCTGTGAGCGCTTAGAGTTGGGGACGGTCCCTAATCAATCGACATTGTGGCGCACCTGGAACGAGCGCTTCACCGATGAGCTTCGGGAGACGGTCCAGAAAGCCGCTCGAGCAATTCTGATCAAAGCCCAGAATGCGGATGTCGTCGTGCCACGCGAACCAGAACGGAGTCTCCCGGATCGAGGCGACGCCGCCGCTGAATCGGACCCAAATGATCAAGCCATTCTCGACAAGGTAGGGACGATTACCAAGCACGTCAATCGAGTCGTGTTCCCCGAGTTCTCGCTCAATCGTGGCGAGGACTGGGAGATACACGAGAACGCCTACTGGGGCTTACAGACCTATCTGGGGCTCCGTGAGAACTTGGCGGCTAACGAGGGCGCTCGGAGCTTCATTCACGAATCAACGCGTGATCGAACACCCCTCGGGCACGGTCATCGCGACCAGATTCGTGATATCCCTGTCGAGCAAACTCGCGAGATGTACCGACAGGCGGTCCAGCAACTCATCGACGAGCTCGCGGAGACGGAGGAGTTCTTCCGGGCGGGTATTGTCGCGATCGACATCACCGAGGACGATCCCTTTACGGGCGACCGCACGGGCCACGAAGACGAAATCATCGGGACGAAGGAGAAGAACGACGAGTACGCCTACCAGTGGGCGACAGTCCAGCTCGTGGACAACGCTGTCCCACTTGTGCTTGATGCGCGGCCAGTTCGACGAGGCGAGTCACGCAAAGAGATCGTCGAGGACTTGCTGGATTCGGCTGAAGAGCTCGTTCACGTCGATAACGTGCTAATGGACCGGGAGTTCGACAGCCAGCACGTTCTGGAGATGATCAGCCAGCGTGGGCTCTCCTACGTCGTGCCGAAGCGGATGCAGACTAGCGAGAAAGCTCAGGCGAAGCGGTTGCTCCAGCGCGATCAAGACCGGTACGAGACCGATCGGAAGCTCCATCTCGGGAAGAACGAGTGGCACGAGACGACTCTGATCTACCGCCGGAAAGACGATTCTGAGCATGACGACCATCGTCAGTACTCGGTGTTCATGTCCAATCGGGGCGGTAGTTTCCTCAGTGAGTACGGCTATCGGTGGGAGATTGAGAGCGGCTATCGGTCGATCAAGCGATTCATGGCTGCGACAATCTCGACAGATTTCGGGCTCCGGTTCTTCTACTTCGCGTTCGCCTGTTTGTTGTACTCGATTTGGCGAGCGGTCAATCTACTCGTGCAGGTAGATTTGACCGGGGAATACGAACGGTCACCGATGGTGACTGCCGATAATACGCTCACGCTGTTGAAGAAGGAGACAGGAATCGGGTAGTAAGGTGCTCTCCCCGTGATAGAGCGTCGTCTGAGTGGCAACGCTACCGAAAGTTGCAGAAAATCGCCCATATGATAGGAGTTTCAACAAGAATGGACGTTCGGAGAGCGACCTGCAGCAGTTTCCACTCATCGATTCGGTCGAAATAACGCATCACAGCCCCGCTAAACCCGCCGTAGTCTCAACTTCCCAGGCCCGACAGTAGTTGAGGACGGTCATCTCAATGCATATGCCTCAAGCCCTCTCTGCTCAGTCGTTCAGAGTTGGTCGATCGGCCTGTTGATGATCTGGAAGACTTCGCTCGCCCGGTAGAACCGATTCCGACCTTTCCCGGTGAGTTCTTCGAGTATTCCGTCATTTTCGAGCTGTCCGTTCAGTCGGTTGGCTGTGCTGTATTCGACATCCAACCAGTCGGCTGCTGTGTTCACGTCCAAGTACGGATCTTCGAAGAGCCGCATCACCAGTTCGAGGATATTCTCAGACCGCTCGCTCTGATAGCGCTGTTGATAGTCTTCTCGGGGTCGACTAGCAGGCCCCTTCGATGTCGTCGTGGGAACGATCTCTCCGGGCGCTGCCTCGTCGAAGTCATCTCGTTCCATTAGTGGTAACCCTACGAATACGCCCACCACTATTGGTATTCGTGGTACTAAATCAAAATAACAGCCTGGCTGATTGCACCGTCACAACTACTCTGGATCTCTGGGGACAGGTTTGGAGACACATATTTTTCTTCGCTGGTTTTGCGGGGGAACACCTGCTCAGTGTGTCTGCGGACTCGTCATCCTTGTGCCCGTGTTTTGATGCTGTGATATCAGGCAAAAATATATTATCAAGAGTGTTATCCCTCTGTTCGTAACAATGTCGCGCACGACGGATCGTCGTTCGGTACTCAAATTCCTAGGCGCAACAGCTACCGCCGGTCTGGCGGGCTGTTCCGGAAACAGCACCAATACTGAAAACACCACCGAAGGTGGGGAAACCGGGACCGCGGAGCCCGGGACAGAGGAAGAGACGACAGAGGGCCCGACTTTTGTCGAGGACACCCCATCGGATCTCCTCCACGATGCAACAAGCGTGGAGGGCGATCTCGTCTATACTGAAGGAGCTTCTGACGAGTTCGAGGAGAAACGGGCCGTCTTCAACGGCGAGACACACCCATTCTTCTCTGAGGTCGGTAACTTCCATCTTGGGGACGATGGTCTCATCTACAAGGCCCTCGACGGGAGAGGACCCAATAGCGAGTCCGTCCTGATTGACGGCGGCGAGGAACTGGCACGAGGAGACGAGCCGATCATCCTCGAAGATATTGCCGATGATAAGCCCGTATGGCGAGCCGATGAAGAACCATCTGTCTTCTACCACGGAGAGGAAGCGATCGAGACGGATTACCAGCGGTTGAAGGAGGTCGAATACATCGATGATGGTTTCGCCTTCATCGGCCGGTTCCAGAACGATCAAGGCCGGTTCCAGGAAGAGGTCGTCCACGACGGCGAGGTGATCGATGAAGGTGGTCTGTTCGAGAACCTCACAGATCTCGATGGGACCCCGATGTACAGTGCAGCCAAAGGCAACGGCGAGCAGGTCACCATCGGCGACCGGACGGTTGGAACGCAGTACACGCATCTGTCCGGCGGTGAGGTCAATGAGGTAGCTTCCTTGAGGGCCGCTCGATGTTCGTCACCACCGTCCACCCCGACGAGCAAGAGCGTCCTGACCTCCAGGAAGAGAAGGTCCTGTGGTTCGATGGGGACGAGATCGGCCGCTATTCCATGGTACCTGAAGCCGATGTCGTTGGCGGCGAGTTCGCCTACCTCTACATCGGCCCTGAGGAAGACGAAGACGGTATCAACTGCCGCTACGGTGGGGAAGAGGTCGGCCAGGAATACGAGAACGTCAGCAAGCTTGGGGACATCGACGGCGAACTTGCCTACCGGGTCAAACTCCCTGATGATCGGGTCGAGGGTGAGAAAGACGCCGCCATCGTCTACCAGGGCACAGAGACGGACGCCTACAGGTCCATCCATGATGTGTTCGAGGTGGACGGATCGGCCACCTTCCTGGCCCAGACGGGTACAAAATTTACTTCGAACGTCCTCGTCCGGGAGGAGTAGCGGGGTACACATCCCGCCTCCTTTTTTGCTGTGTTACAACCGGGGACTCCAGTGACAGCGTAGATCGCGTAGGGGTACACGGTCAAAGCACATTGTTCCCCGCCAAACCGGATGAACCCCGATATATCCGATACGACGGTGAAACATACCGATATAATGGAGAATTTGAACAGGCATGATCTGAGAGAAAACGCTCAATAAACGGACTGCACTGACCGACTGTCAGGCAGTAACCAGACGCGATCTCTAACTGCTCAGTGTGGATGCGAAAGTACCGTCTACGATTTGGACTCGACAGTTGAATCGGGGCGAGAACGGTATCCTGTGTATGCGTAGTATGAGACGATTCCGATGAATACTGCCAGAGCGATGAGTCCAACAGTATACACGGGATCAACACCCGCTATTGGCTCACCGAACACGAGATCGCCCGTGGCAAGAAGTGCTAGTAGTTGACCGACAAGTCAGCGATAATCCACACTTGGAAATCTTTGTGATTGTGAATATACTTTTTGGTCAAACGGTGACCTGTATCGAGCAGTTAGACGAATACTCGAGCATGTCGTTGGCACCGTCCCTCCGTGACCCCGACACGTGAGTCTCGCCGCACCGTCTTCCGGCAGATCGCCCACCTATCCGACGTCGACTGGCCCACCTACGAGTCGAGCCCGCTGTTCGATCGTACGTCACTCCCCGGATTAGAATCGGATGTTCGCCTCGTTGCGGAAACATGGTTTCAGCATGACGATCACGAGGGTGTTGATCAATTCGTCCACGCAGTGCCGCTCGCATACGTCCAGTTCGATGCCCACGACAGGTACGCAGGCTCGACGAGCTACGAGATGGAGACACTGTTTCGCCTGTTCCTGCTGAAAGAATGCCATGGCTGGGACCATGAGACTGCCCTCGTCGAATACTTCTCTCAGCACCCCGATCTCTGCAATCGACTTGGCCTGGAGTCGGTGCCAAATCAGTCCACACTCTGGCGCAGCTGGCACCATCGGTTCACTGCTGATCTCCAAGATACTGTTCAGACCGCAGCGCGAACCATCCTCATCAAAGCCCAGAACGCGGGCGTTACAGTCCCGCGCGAGCCAGACCGACAGAGCCGCAGACACGGTAGCGAGAGTCCGAAATCGGACCCTGACGACCAGACCGTATTGAAACAGGCCGAGACAGTCACTGGTCGCGTCAGCGATGTTGCGTTCCCAGCGTTCGCACTGGACCGAGGCGAGGGCTGTGAAATTCACGAGAACGCCTACTGGGACCTCCAGACGTACCTCGGACTTCGAGAGAACCTCGCCGTTAATGAGGGTGCCCGGAGCTTCATTCACGAATCGAATCGAGATCGAACACCGCTCGGCCACTCCCATCGCGAGCATGTGCGGGACCTCTCCATCGAACAAATTCGGGAGATGTACCGGCAAGCCGTAAGTCGCCTTTTAGATCGGGTCGCAGAGACTGAGGAGTTCTTTCGGGCCGGCATCGTTGCGATCGACATTACCGAATCTGACCCCTTCACAGGCGATAGAACGGGCTACGAAAACGGGATCATCGGAACCAAAGAGAACACCGACGAGTATGCCTATCAGTGGGCGACAGTCCAGCTGGTCGGGAATGCTGTCCCAATCGTTATAGACGCACGGCCAATACGCAAAGGCGATACGCGTAAGGAGATCGTCGAGGACCTCTTGGACTCGGCTGAAGCGGCTGTTCACGTTGATAATGTGCTGATGGATCCGGAGTTCGATAGCCAACACATCCTGGAGATGCTCAGCCAGCGCGGGCTGTCCTATGTCGTTCCGAAGCGAATGCAGACCAGCGAGAAAGCCCAGGCCAAGCGATTGCTCCAGCGCGACAAGGATCGGTACGAGACCGACCGGAAGCTCCATCTCGGCGATAACGAGTGGCACTCAACGACGCTAATCTACCGGCGGAAAGAAAACTCCGAATACACCGATCATCGGCAGTACTCGGTGTTCATGACGAATCGGAAGAGTGGCCTTCTCACTGAGTACGGGTACAGATGGGAGATTGAGAGCGGGTACAAGTCGATCAAGCGGTTCATGGCCGCGACAACCTCGAAGAATTTCGGCCTGCGGTTCTTCTACTTCGCGTTCGCGTGCCTATTGTACTCGATTTGGCGGGCGGTAGACCTACTTGTGCAGGTCGAATTGACTGGAGAATACGAGCACTCGCCGATCGTGACGGCTGATAACACGCTGACGCTGTTGAAGAAAGAAACGGGAATCGGATAGTAACGGAACTCTCCCCTGGTAGCCCGGCGTCTGAGTGGCGACACTATCCGGAGTCTCGGAAAGTCCCCGAATTAGTTGTCTGGGGAACAGGAATGGCCGTTCAGAAAGCGATCTGAAGCAGATTCCGCTTATCGATTCGGTCGATACCACGCATTACAGGCCCGCTATACCCGCTGTAGTCTCATCTTCCCAGCCCCGAGATTTTGTATAGCGTTATACGATATCTAATTTCCCATAGTGCGGTATTCCGGAGCTAAGAGACTCCAGATCCCCGAATTCTTCCGATGGGTCGAATACAGCAAGTGGTCGTGATTACCCCAATAATCACGACCACTTTAGGGTACCCCGTCGCCGTCGGTGAAGCACGAATGCTGCAACCGCCGCACGTTGTCGCTTTCCCGAGGTAGAGTCGCTGCAAGCGACTGTCCCTCCCTGACTATGTTTTGGTTGCGAGGTTCGATCCATCGCCGGAAGTCTTATAACGAATTATCGATAATTCGTAATTGAGATGGCGCAATCACCTCCCCGGTCGGGCCAGCCACCAATTCAGCAGCTTCAGACGGTGGCTGACCTTCTCGAGACGCCGGCACTCGCTCGGATTTATGCCCACATCTTGCAACACGGTCCGGTCACTGTGTCCGATCTCGTCGGCAAACTCGACGTTCCACAAGGAACTGCCTACGACTACGTTCAGAACCTCGAAACCGCGGGCTTGGTAGAGAAAACCCGTGAGCAGCGTCCGTATGAATACGACGCCGAGTCGATCGTACTCACGCTCTCGACGGACGGCGAAACCCAAACGATCACGCCTGCACTTATCGCTGCCGTTGCCCGCCGTGATGAGGACGAGGATATCGACGTCTACATCGAGCGCCACGGTCTCGACGGCCTTGCTGTCGCTCTCGAGTACGCCTACGAATACGTTGACGGCACGGTCAACCATCGGATTGCGGCTCGGGAACTTGATCTTTCACCACTTGAAGCTGAGATCATTCTTCAGGCACTGGAGTCGGTTGCTACCGAATATGCCGACGCGGCTGTATGACGACTGTCTATATCGCCGATACCGGCGTCTTCGTCCGGTGTGGTGGGCCGGACAAGGACAAATTTCAACGACTACGTCGATCTCTCCGACAGGGTTAGAACGGGGTTTCCGTCTTTTCACTGGCCCCACTGTCCGTGGGATTCTCGGCCTTCCCGATTAGCACTCTGAATTCGTCCGGATCGCGCTGGCGGTACGCCCAGCGGAATTCCGGTCCCGCCTCGGCCTCGAACTGATGATACAGCGGCTTCGGGTCGTGATCGTTCACCAGCACGAATCCCGTCCCGGTATCTAATTCGTCGTATGCCTCGTATACGCGTCCGTGGCGCTGAGCCGGTGGGAGATCCCTGACATCGTGTTCCTCGACGATTTCGATTCGCTCCTCGTCCGACGGCGATGCCGTCACGTCGTCGCCGGGGTCGGTTTGATTGGTGTTTTCTTCGGTGCTATCGCTGTTCGTGATTTGGACTCGGCAGCGCCCCGGTTCTGATTCGACAACCTCCCAGACGAACGAGTCGCCGTAACGCTGGCTGAATTCCCGATGCAGCGGCTTTGGTTCGTGGGGAGCGATGAGTTCTAACGTCCCTCCTTCGGGAAGCATCCCATACCGATGGTGAATCGTGGGGTGGCGTTCCTCCTTGGGGATGTCGCGGACATCGTACCGCGTGACGATATCCTCATCAGTGACCTTGGAATCGCCAGTTTTGATGATTTCGACCCGCCAGTCTCCGGACCCGCGACTTATGTATTCCCAGTCGACAACTTCACCGTGCATCGATCGGAGTTCGTGGTATAGCGGCTTCGGGTCGTGATCGTTCACCAACACGAAGCCTTCGCCTACCCCCAGTTCATCGAATATCTCGAGGAGGGCCTCGTGTCGCCGCTGTGGCTTCAGGTCACGGACGTCGATAGTCCCGAGCGAGTCGTCGAGGGATTCCCCGACAGTCACCTGGAGTTCCCTGGGTTCCGCGTCGGGATCCGCGTACTCCCAGTCAACTGCGCGGTCGTGTTCGATCTGGTAGCGAACGAGGTGCGTATCGATGTCATCGTCGGCCACGACCCCGAAATCGTCCCCTGGTTCGGCTTCATCCAACGTATCGAAGAGTTGTGTGCGATGGTCTTCTTTCGATCGGTTACGTAGGTCGAGTTCGTCGATCATCTAGTAGAGGGTATTGGAGCAGATGGAAGACCTCTGTGCCGAAGCGATTCGGGCGTTCCACGAGATGCCCGGCCCCGCCCCCGCCAGCTTGGACGATGACAGACTGATCGAATTATGCCTGTGGCCCTCACTCACGTAGTGAGACACCCGTAGACCGAATTATACCCACCATCGTACCCGTCCAACGTAAAATGGAGTTCGGGATATTATTCGACTGAGTATTCATACGTCTACACCACGGCTTACTAGATCCTATGGACGTAGTCGACCCGTCGACCGGCACTCGGATCGAAACGTACGAAGAACACACCGAGAGCGACGTAACGGAAGCGTTGGACCATTCGACCGAGGCGTTTGATGACTGGCGTACTCGCTCGATTCGGGACCGCGAGCAACTCCTCGAAACTGCAGGTGAGGTCCTCCGAGATAACAAACGGGAGTACGCCGAGACGATGACTCGGGAGATGGGCAAACCGATCACGCAGGCTATCGCGGAAGTCGAGAAGTGTGCCTGGGTCTGTGACCACTATGCGGAGTATGCGAGTACCTATCTTGATTCGAACCCACATCCGAGTCCCCCCGGATCGACGGTCAAAACCGAATATGAACCGCTTGGACCCGTCCTCGCGGTGATGCCTTGGAACTTCCCGTTCTGGCAGGTGTTCCGGTTCGCCGCCCCTACCTCACGGCCGGGAACGTCGGCCTACTCAAACACGCCTCGAACGTACCGGGGTGTGCGCTCGCGATCGAAGACGTGTTCCGAGAAGCCGGTTACCCGGAGGGGTCTTCCAGCCGCTCCTGATTCCGTCGGAACTCGTCGACGACGTCATCGCAGACGATCGCGTCCGGGCGGCGACACTGACTGGGAGTGGTCCGGCCGGGCGAGCTGTCGCCGCAACAGCCGGCGAACATCTCAAGAAGACAGTGCTGGAACTGGGCGGGAGCGACCCGTTCATCGTTCTGAACGACGCCGATATCGTATCTGCTGCCGAGACCGGCGCGTGGGCACGGAACTTGAACGGCGGTCAGTCGTGTATCGCTGCGAAGCGCTTCATTGTCCATACGGACGTATACGACGATTTCCTCGATGCGTTCGTCGACGAAGTCGAGTCGCTCGTAGTCGGTACCCCGATGGACGAGGAGACCGATATCGGCCCTCAGGCCCGGCAGGATCTCATGGATGAGTTACACGAACAGGTTGCGGAGAGCGTTGCTGCTGGGGCAACGGTCGTTACTGGCGGCGAACCGATCGACCGTAAAGGGATCTTTTACCCACCCACAGTTCTGACCGACGTTCCCGAGGGATGTCCTGTCGACAGCGAGGAGACGTTTGGTCCCGTCGCCACGGTCTACGAGGTGGCTGATGAGGATGAAGCGATTAGCAAAGCCAACGACACGAACTTCGGGCTCGGGGCGAGCATCTGGACCGAAAACCGCGACCGTGGTGAACGGATTGCTGGCCACATCGACGCTGGCTGTATCTACGTGAACCAGCTGGTAAAATCGGACCCCCGAGTTCCATTCGGTGGCGTCAAAGACTCGGGCTATGGACGTGAACTCTCCGAAGCAGGAATCAAGGAGTTCGTCAACCGCAAAACGGTGTGGGTCGAATGATGAAAGCCTCGGACCTGCTGGTCGCTTGCCTCGAACGCGAGGGCGTCGACCACGTGTTCGGCGTCCCCGGCGAGGAACTAGCGGATCTGCTGTTCTCCATTCGGGACTCCGGAGTGACGTTCATCCCGGTCCGTCACGAACAGGGAGCCGCGTTCATGGCCGACGTACACGGCCGCCTGATCGGTGATGCGGGTGTCTGTCTCGGGACGCTCGGTCCGGGTGCGACGAACCTCCTGACGGGCGTCGCAGACGCCCATCTGACAAAAGTCCGTTGGTCGCGATAACTGGGCAGGGCGGGCTCGAACGGCTCCACCAGGAGAGCCACCAGGCTATCGACGTGCTCCGGACGTTCGAACCGGTGGCCAAGTGGAACACACAGCTCGATAGCCCGGATATCGTCCACGAATCCGTCCGGAAGGCGTTCAAGGTCGCCGAGTACGAGAAACTCGGTGCGACCCATCTGGAACTCCCCGAAGACGTCGCTGCTGAAGAACTCGAGATGCGTCCGCTGGCTTCTCGGGACCGAGTTCCGTTTGCTGCGCCGAATCCCGATACGCTGGCTCAGGTCCAAAAACACCTCCGAAAGGCAGAACGACCAGTCGTGATTGCTGGAAACGGGGCCGTCCATACGCAAGCCGCGACGCAACTCCGCGAGTTCGTCACGGAGACTGGTATCCCGGTCGTCTCGACGTATATGGGGAAGGGAGCGGTATCGGATGCCGATGAGCAGACACTGATGACGCTTGGATCCGGAACCGGTGGTGAAGCCGCAGTGGCCATCTCACGAGCGGATCTTGTCATCACAATCGGTTACGACATCGCCGAACACGACCCGGCCGATTGGGACGGGACAGCGCCGCTCGTCCACTTGGACAGCAAACCCGCAGAGGTGTACGAAGCGTATGATCCCGATATCGAGGTGATCGCGGACAGCGGGAGGACGCTTCGGAATCTCACCGTCTCGCCCGACACGCCTTCCATCAGGTCGGCGCGTACGAAGGGCCCTCGATCCCGATGTACGACCAGCACGCGATGGGGATTCGCCATCGCGATCAGCTCAACCGAGTCCTCGAAGAAGACGAGGACAGCCAGACGCTCTGGATCGTCCCCGCAGACGTCCACTTCTAATCGACGATGCCACGGATCACAAACTGGTCACGAGAGAGTCGTACACCAACACTCGCGTATCGAAACACCGAGACCGGTGCCCGAGCTGTCCTGCACCGGGCTCCAGACTCATACCGATACAAATGGAGAGGAGCGATCCTCGTCGACGGCTACCCGATCTGGTCGCGAGGCTTCGAGACGAAGGAGGCGACAACGTTCCGGGATGTGCTTCGAGAGCGGCCAGCGCCCGAACTGAACTGTCCGGAGTGTCCGAACGACGACGTCCTCATCGGCGAGAAGACAGCTGATGGAGCGAAGGTACAGCGCTGGTACGACTGCCCGGACTGTGGGTACGAAGCCCCCTCGCGCATCGTCTACGGCCCTGAACGCTGAGAACGTACGCACGCAGGGTGTTTTTCGGCCGGGGCGGAGAGAGTGACCCGGTCGAACCGGGTCGGCCCAACAATGAGTCTCGAAGTACTCGACCGACACAGCGAGGCACTGTTCGAGTTCCTCTGGTGCCCCGTCTGCGGGCAGGAAGTATTCACCCACATTCCCTTCGAAGGAGTGTTCTGCAAGAACTGTAACACGCAGATCGTCCTCCGAGAGTCCCGAGAAAACCGAGGCTACGAGGAGGCCGTCCTCGCCTGCTTCAACACTGACTCGACGTGGAACCTTCACGTCGACGAAAAACTGCGTCGCGACCTGCCTGACGGCTCGGCACGGGTGAAAATTCTCGGCGCACCGGGGGCCTACGAAGTCGACTGGTGGAGTCCAGCACCGGGGGAGAATTGGGAGCCGGTCGAGCGTGGTGAATTCGACGACGTGGAGGAACCAGACGAGGTGTCACATCTCGCGTAGCGGATTGCAATCCCGCTACGACTGCGTGGTGTTGTTTCAGCGCCGGCGATGGGTGCCGGCGCACACGCGCCGGCGAGTACCGATATCGACACGGAGTCAACTCCGATTCGTCCAACGAGTCGAACAGACCGATGAGACAGATGGCGGCGCCGATCGCGTCGCGCAGGTGTACCGGCATTCGGACGGCTATCCGGGGAGCGTCCTCCGGGATCTGACACAGCTGAAAGAGCTGCTCGATGCGACCCGCGCAGAGCGCGGACCGGGTTACACGGCGGCGACGTTCGTGTTCCTTGACAAGCTCTCGACAGTCGACCTCTATCTGGATGGCGACCCAGAGCGAACGATCGACGCGGCTCAGCCAGCGGATCTCCTCGAGCCGTCCAATATGGAGCACCTGGACCAGCCGCTGTTCCTGCTGGGCCACGGCGTCGAGAATCCGGCCGACGGCATCCACGGCGACGAGGAGTACCTCTACGTCGTGGAACTCCCGACGGAGAACCCGTTCGACGAGCCGACCGAGTGGACAGTCAAAGTGAGCGGTCACTCCGCATTCCCCGTTGGGACGGCCCGACCGACGAGGCCTTCGAGCGGGCGAGCTGGCAATTCCACGGGTCACTCGAGGACGCGCTCGCAGAACTGGTCCGGGACGAAGCAGTCGTCAAGTAAAAACCCAAATCGTATTTATATAGTTAGGATTTAGAAAGACTCAGATGATTACGAAGGCCGGACTCGCCGTGCTTGACGCGCTGAGTGCCGGCCGTGAAGCAACACCGGAGGAACTCGCGGCTGAAACCGAGTACTCACGAGAACATCTGTACGACGTAATCGACGAATTACTCGCAGCGGGATTGCTCGCAGAAACCCGTGGCCCCAGCAATCAGCGTCGTGTCCGCATCGCGGAACATCCCGTCGCCGAAGCGTATCGAACGCTCCAGCCGGAGTTCAGCCACGTGGACTGGACGGAACTGCTCTCCCCAGCCACCCTCCGCGTGTGTTGGTATCTCGATAGACCACGACACATCGCTGATATCGCCAACCGACTCGGAATTACCCGACAAGGTGTCCACAGCGCGTTATCACCGCTCAAGCACCGAGCACTACTCTCCAGATCCGATTCGAAGTACGCCCTCCGTGACGAAGTCTCGCCGCTGTTGGCGTTCGCCCGGGCTACTGTAGAGCACGAACATCGATCACGAGTCCGGGAAATCGCCCCCAGCGCCACGATCGCGTGGTGCGATCCGAACCGATCCCTCGTCCGCGTACAGACCGCTGAGGATACGGACGCACTCCAAGCAGCTCCGGACTGGGAGATGACCGGACTGGGTCGGTTTGCAGCGTATGGTCTACAGTTTTTCCTCGCCGGCGAGCCTCCGTTCTGGTATGCTCCAGACGAAGACCTAACGCCTGCTGAAGTCGTGTGCCATACGCTCCTTCTCGATACCGGATCCCGGCGAGTCAGTTATTCGATGCTGCTGATCGAGGCGGAGGATGTCGATCAGAGGACACTCATCGAGACCGCAGGGTGGTACGATCTAGAACCTACTGTGAAAGCATTGTATCGGCCACTTCAAGGTGACTTCGACGGGACAGATGATCTGCCCGTCATCCTCCCGAAGAAGGACGAATATATGGCGCTCAAAAAGCAGTACGGTGTCTCGTAACACCAACCCCGCAGCCTGACGGAAGATTGCGACGGGTTAGATGATGCCGCCGATTACGAGAAGGGTGATAACGAACAGCAGCGTCGCAACCACGCTCCCGCCAACCAGCAGTGTATTCTCCATCGCCTTCTCGTGAATCGGCATATTGGCGTACTCCTCGCGGAACGCTTCGAGGTTCTCCTCGTCGTAGAAGTACTTCGTCTTGAGCGCGAACCGTTCGGTCACTGCACAGCCTGTACAGACCAATTCCCCTTCGAGCCGTTCGGTCTTGATGTGGCTGTCGCAGGCGATCGCCCCGCAGTTCGGACAGTACGTGTAGGTCTCGTCGACGCCACTCGTCTCGCAGTGGACGCACCGATGGATACCGTCCTCTGCGGTCACTCTGGACGGGCCTGCCGCGTAGTACTCGTAGGGATAGGTGTACTCTTGGAGCTCGGTCGTCTGTCGAACCTCGGGGAGGTACACCGGCTCGATCGACTGGACGGAGATGTCCGAGCGGTTCGGCTCGCAGGTCTTGTTGTACGTGACGTTGTTGTCACCGGTGTAGGTCACCGTCGTCGTGTGATAGTCCTGGAGCCGCTCGACGGCCCACTCCTTGTACTCCGTCTGGGTCTGACCGAAGCGGCGCTCCTCGACGTCGTCGAATACCTCCTCGAACTGGTCGAGATCCAAGTCGACCGTCGCGTGGAGATTCTCGGTGACCAAGGTCGCGACGGCTTCATCGGCGATCTGCGGGCGGCCACGCTCGGCGTGGACGACGAACCGCGTGCGGTCGTCGATCCGGTGGATGACGCCCACAGAGGTCTCGAAGACTGCGTTCGTATCGGCGGTGATCGCAACCACTGGGCGGAACGTCACCCGCGAGTGCGGCACCGGGAGATCCGCGGCCTCGATATTCTCGATGTCGCGGAATGCCTCCTGGACAGGTGCGTCGACGTCCGCCGCCGGGTCGTACGGCCGTAGTGTCTCGTCGCAGAGGATCTCGATGCGGCCGTTGTAGAGATCGAGACCGATCTCGTCGGCGATCTCTCGGAGGACCTCGCCATCGAGCAGCTCGATGGGATGGGGATCGTCGTTCTGCTGGAGGCGCTGAGCGTATTCCTGAGCGGGATTCGTGAACCGGCCGGTCGTGACGACCATCCCGCGCTTCGGGCCGTCGAAGTCGAACGTCGCGATGGCCGAGTGGAGTTTCTGGACGACTGGTCGCCCGACCGTGCCCGTGTGCTTGCACTCGACGATGATCGCCCGTCGCGTCCCGTCGACGACCTCCTCCATGATGACGTCTCGCCCCTCGTCGGCCGTGCGTTCGGCCTGCCGGACGTTCTCGTAGCCGAGGTTCCGGAACACGTCCTCCATCAAGTCCTCGAACTCGAACCCCGAGAGGTCGTCCAGTACAGCCATCCGAATGTAATTGGACTGTATCTTGCTACAACCAAATACGTTGCCGACCTCGGCGATGAAAGCGGGGGAGTCGACCGCAGTGGTTGTTTCACGTCCTGCGAGGGTGCGGGACGTCACAACCGTCCCGAGTCACCGATGAATTCTGAGAGCAACAGCGAGGTCGCCCCCGACCACTGGTGGTTGCAACGTCGAACAGACGACGAACATTTCGTGTTCGCCTACGACTTCTCGAATTCTGTTCTCTGTCACGTCCAGCAACCCTCGGACTGGCTGGTTCGTGTCGACCAAGCCGATGGGACGATCCTCTTCAGCCAGCACGATCTCCGGTCGCGAGCAGCGGCGTTGGACCTCGTCGAGAGCGTCATGGAACTCTGTACGATGCTCCATCGGGAGGTCGTTACGGAGCGGAGTCAAGCGCGAAAGCCGATGTACGTCGGATCCCGACCAACCGGGGCCGCGAGCCCGGGGAGTCAAGGGCACGGACGCAGTCCAGATACCGCCCGTCGACCGTCGGATTCCCGGCCTCGCCAACCTCCGGCGCGACCACGAGACCTGGGCCACCGGGAGGGTGAGTTCCGATGACCGATAGCCGAGCGTACCGCGGCGAACGCTGCATGGGCGGACAGTTGGTCTACACCCCGGATGGCGATGTGCTGGACAAGCACCTCCACGTCCTGCGCCGCGCCCCTGGTGGGTTCGACTGGGGATCGGAGGCCGACGAGGCCCGCATCGATCAACTCGCGATCGCGCTGCTGCCGATTTAGCGACGAAGAACATCGCGCTCGACCACTACAAGGAGTTCGCAGAGTACCTGCTTGAAGAGCTCGAGGGCGACGAGTGGCGGCTCCTGACCAGCGACATTTCGGCCGATACCTGGTCGCGATACATCGACGTCGTTGATGAGACGCCGTCACCGGAGGATGTCGACACCACGTCGGTCGATTTTGACGAGATGACCTTCGCGGTCGAGCGAGCGCTCTGCGAGAAGCACGACATCAGCATCCACCAGAGCGTCGACGACCGCCGCGAGGAACTGGAGGACGCCCGCCAGGCTGTCCAATCAGAAACTACCGACACGGAGGAGGCACGGACCGACACCGGCGGCTTCGAGTTCCCCGCAGCTAGCCAGTAGGGACGGCGAGGGCGTTTCCGGATCTGTTTGTAGAACCCCCGAGAGGGGTGCGGAGGTCACCACCCCGCGACGTACCGATGAACGGGAACGCACGACGTCCCACGTCAAGCGGAGTCCAGACAGAACCGCTCGCTCACCATCGCGACGACCCCGTCGAGATCGATATGTGGACGCTGCATTCCGGCGCGACGTACGCGCTGACCCACTTCTTCCAGGGCAAGGAAGGCGCGTCGCTGGACGGCTACGTTCGCACGGCCAACGACATCTTGTTCAACCCAGAGGGTACCATCGAGCGCGTCGAACGCGCCTACGAGGAGGAACTGGAGGCGGACGGCGATGATGGGTCCCAGGCCTCACTCGCCGGCGAGCGGGCGCTCGCGAGCATCGAGCGTGTCAGCGACGATCTACAGGAGAAGGTCGACCAGTTCGAGGAGCGTGAGGATGCGCTCCGTGAGCGGTTCCACGACGCGATGAGCTAAAGGTATTTACTCAGGATTCTATTTCCAAACAGCTGTTAATTGTCCCAATTTAAATCACAATAAGAAGCCAGCCGGCTTCGAGGGTCATTTCAGGCGACATAAGGAAGCCGTGAGAATTAATATACAACCAGAATGTGGGTGTGGTATGAGTGGTTTGTCACGTCGGGAGTTGCTGAAATCAAGTTCTATCCTTCCTTTTTGGAGTTTACAAAAACGGGATAATCAGTCGTTGCGAGCGGGGACCCTCGCCATTTCTACCCCTCCTCAAGGATGGGATTGGACAAGTTATCAATTTGATTCAAGAAATATAGGACAGACTGGAACAGATAATGTGTTATCGAATCCAACAATCCAGTGGCAAGCCCAAACTAGAACAGCATATTCGCCGATTCTTATAGCAGGATCTTTCGGATATGTTGTCGGAGTTGATGAGATTCGCTGTATAAACTTCAACACCGAACAAGAAGAATGGCAAAAGTCCATAACAAGATCAGAGAACACGACTATTTCACACGGACCAGCGATTGATGGGAGATATATTTATGCGGCTGGAGAGGAAGGGCTTCAGAAGTTAGATCGATTTACTGGAGAAAGACAGTGGTTTGCTGGTAGCGAGGACAACCGCGTCCCTCTAACCTCCAAGGACGCAGTAACAGTTGGTTCTGAATCGATTTATTTAGGAACGGGAGAAGCGGTCATTGCAGTTAATAAAGAGAGCGGGACTGTTCGTTGGCGCCATGAGATTGAACGAGGTATTGGCACCGGCACGAGAGGTATGTTTGCACCCGCTATATACCAAAACAGAATTATCGGGTCGTTCAGCAATGGGAAAGTTATATCTTTTAATTCAGATGGCAGTATTGAGTGGGAGACACAAGTGGGAACTGGATGGACAGACTCAGGTAACGAGGCACCTGAACCAATCATTATCGGAGGACCGGCTGTAATACAAGATCAGATACATATTCCGACTATAGGGGAGTCAAGTGGCGGGATTTACGCACTGGACCCGGAATCAGGTGACTCAAATCAACTCTCATCTGTCGACTGTTCTAGTGGTATTGCGACAGGGCTTAATCGTTTATTCGTGTCTAATTATGACCGAGGAATTGTCGGAATAGATCAGGATGATGGAACCGTAGATTGGGAGTATTCAGGTTCAGCAGACGAATACGGAACCCCCGTTTTAGCCAGTGATATGATATATGTTATGGGGTCTGATGGTCATCTCTACGCAATTAACGCTTCTGTAGGTGAAGAACGTTGGACTCTTAGAACAGACTATGATAATTTATTTCCACCAAGTCCAGCGGACCAATTTTTGTTAGCTCCCTCAAACGGAGGAATTGCAGGCATTATCTCTGAGGAATATCCTCCTTCACATCCAACTTCTACTCCAACGGAAACACCACAAACACAGCCACCTGGTTCAACAGCATCCACAACCGATAATCAAGCCACAACTAGTTCTGAGACAGCTTCAGTTGGTTCATCCCCAACCACTACTCCAGCTGGGGGAATCGGACCACTTGGTGGCAGCGGTGATACCTCCTCGCTACGCTGGTTGCTTACGTGGTTGGCATCGCGATGAGTGCGATTGCCGTCGCATTCGCATTTTGGATCGCTTTCAAAGACTACGTTACGAGTGACTCATCTAGCAGATCCTGATCATGTCACTGCCACCAGTTCCCATTTTGGTCGGCAGTGGTGTCATAGTCGTTACCCTCGGTGGGATCGCTGGGTTCATTCTGGCGACCAAGACGCGGTTGACTGCTCGTCAACTGGCAGCGGCTGTTGGGGGCGGGACGGCCATTATCGCCGCCGGAATTGTTCTCAGCCCCCTCATCCGTCGTGCTGTGAACGCTATTGCCTACGGTATTCTTATCGGCTTCCCACTATACGCCCTGTTCTGGACACTACACGACTTCGTCAACCGGGTAGTCCGCTCATGAATAATCTTGTCTCTATTGGCCTAACAGCGCCATCAATACCGTTGCAAGTCTATTTTGAAACGGTCCCTTGGGGGCTTCCCATACTCGTCATCGCCGCTGGCGTCTTCTTGTATGCCATTCCTTATCTCAATCGATTCATCGGCCACCGCCTGTCCGAGTGGCGGTTGATCCCGCTCCTACCTCGGGTTGCTACCATCGGACTGTTAGTTAGCGGTGCTGGACTCGTTGTCTTCACCCAACTTGGCGATTCAGACTGGATGTACGTCCTGTTCCTATTTGCGTACACTCGCGCTATCGAAGGAGCCACGGTCTTACACCTTCTGGGTAAGATCGACAAAGTAGCTGGTTTGATAGCCAGCGGTAGCAACAATGGAGGGTCACTCAGATCCAAGCTTAAACGGCTCGGCTCATGGGCCATCAAACGGTTACTAAGTCGCCTGCCGTTGCTAGTCGTTACGGTGGTCCTGTCCACGCTTGCGTTGATCTTCCTCATAACCGTCCTGTTGGGATTCCCTGGAACGCCGATTACGGTCCGGATCGCGGCTGTGCTTACTATCACGACTTTCGCACTTTCGACCGTGAACACAGCTTGGGTACTACGGAAGGTGCGTACAGAACTCGGGCCACCGGCCTTTCTCGGAGTGATCTGCTGTGTCGTCGGAGGGGAACTCTACAGCGTCCCTGCAGCGTTCAGCCTTTTCCCAGAGGTTCCGGCGCTTGATGGGCCATTTAGCGCTTGGACGACCGTCTTGGTTAGCCTCATCGGCTGGTTGGTCGGCCTCACCCTCGCGGTCCTCTTTTTTGTCCACCGCATCCGCCAGACCAACGCCGAGGTGATGGATTCTATTTAATTTCCAATACTAATTTGAACAGAGATACAAGGTGTATCCAACGAAGTAAAACAAATCATCCAACGTGAAGCCAGGGACCGAGCGCAGAACCCATTTAGCGGGTGAGCGACTACACAGGGTAATGGACGAGTCGCCTTCCGCACAGACCCAATCTCGCATCTACACGGCGCCGCGAACGGATGTCTCGCAGAACCAGGGCAAGTTTCGGATCCACTTCAACTTCCCCGGCCGGGCCGTCCCCGACCACGACGACCACGGGTACGGGCCCTTGGCGACCGTCGTGGAGTCATTCATGGACCCCGGAACCCTGATCCGGATGCACCAGCACAGAAACGAGGAGATCATCTCGTGGGTCCCCGACGGCGTGATGCGCCACGACGACCGCCAGGGTAACCAGTTGGTCACCGATTCCGACCATCTGATGGTGATGAACGCCGGCAGCGGCTTCTGGCATTCCGAGGAGACGCTCGCGGACGACCCGCCGCTACGGATGCTCCAGATTTTCGTCCGCCCACACAGCCTCGACCTCGAACCGGGCATCCAGCACGAGCCGATCCCCAACCCGGTCGCCGGCGAGTGGCGCCACCTGTTCGGCCCCGAGGGGACCGACGTCCCGCTATACGTTCGGAACGACGTCGACTTCTACGACTGTCGACTCGCTGCCGGGGCCACGACCACGATTCCGTCGCAATCGGGCCGCCACACCTACCTGTACGTGTTCGACGGGGCCGTCGAAGTCGGTGATGAGTCGGTCGGGTACACCGAGAGCGCACTCGTGACCGGCGACAACGACGTGGCCGTCACTGCAACCGAGGACGCCACCATCGTCGCGTTTGCCATCAACCCGGACGCGCCGGTCACCCGCCAGGGCACCATCGGTCGCTGAGACATCGGCGGACCGACTGTGGATTGTTTTTCGCCCCCTGAGAGGGTGAGGGCTTCAGCGAACGTCCTCGCAGTCAGGTGATTCCCGTGAGTCAACAACAGTCTCCGAGCGATGTCTCGATCGACGAGATTCCCGTCGATATCGCGAACACGCAGTCCGGCGACATCCACGCAAGCGACGTTCCCGAGGAGATCGGATCGCTGACCCGTGCGCTGGCGAGTACGGAGCCGCCGACGAACCCGCTCGTCGTGCTAAAAGCGGCGCGCTGGTGGTATATCCACGGCAAGGGCGGAGCTGATCCTGCGTTTCAGTGGGCAATCGAGTAGGCCCGGCACCTCGCGACCGACACGCCCAGCGACGTGGATCGGTTCGACGAGTTCCTCGAGTATCTCGTCACGGTCGGCTTCGCGGACGATACAGCCGAGCTTCGATAGCGTTCCTCCGGGGTTGTTCATCCGCCCCTGAGGGGTGCGGCGCGTTCTGAACCGGCGAAATCGCGTTAGTCCGATTTAGTGACTACCATGTCCACGACCAGAGATTCGTCGGTCTCCTTCGACCAGACCGACACGCGAGATGACGAGATGAACAGCACCATCGAACAGTGGATTGACGACCTCGTCGCCGGCGTCGACGACGCACAGGCCAGCGCGGAATTCCAGGAGTGGCTCGACGTCCAGAGTCGCTTCCACGACTACTCCTACCGGAACACGCTCCTCATCAAGCGGCAGTGTCCCGAGGCAACCCGCGTGGCGGGCTACCGGACGTGGCAGGAGGAGTTCAACCGCCACGTCCAGGAAGGCGAGTCGGCTATCTGGATCTGGGCGCCGATCATCACGAAGCAATGTCCGGAGTGCGAGAACTCGCCGCGCTACCACGAGGACAGCGACTGTGAGTACGACGAGACGCCGTCCGAGGAGTGGTCCGAGGGCCTCGTCGGATTCAAGCCCGCGCCGGTGTTCGACGTCTCTCAGACCGAAGGCGAACCGCTTCCTGATCTCGACACGGAAGCGACCGGGGGCGCCGGCGACCTCGTTGCTCGGCTGACTGGAGTCGCTGATGAGCTCGGTGTCACGGTGCAAGTCGTTCCAGAAGAGGGGTGGACGCACGGTGAGGCGAAGGGCATCTGCGAGCAGCTGAGCCTCGTCGATATGCAACCGCGTGTCGAGGTGCGTGATCGGGAGAACGATGCCGACCTTGCGTGGACGTTGATCCACGAGTACGCCCACGCCCTGCTTCACTTCCACGTTGACGACGACACCGAGCGGTCGAAACGCGAAGTCGAGGGCGAAGCTGTCGCGTACGTCGTCGGGCGCTACTGTGGGCTGGACACCAGTGGGTCAGTGTTCTACCTCGCTGCGTGGGAATCCGACGATCCTGAAGTTGTTCGTGAGCGGCTCAACCGGATCAGTTCCACAGCAGAAGAGCTCATCGACGTGCTCGAAGACGGCGCTTGAGTTCTTAACCAACACTCGGTTCTTAGTTTCTATTTCGTTGGTTAAGCCAATTCGTCTCCATCATCCGAGGCATCCGCAAGGCTAAAGCAGGCCCGTGTTTATACTCTATGTAAGAAACGCAGGTATGAATACCATAGAACAAACTCAAAATATACGCCAGGGCCTCTCGACTCGCGAAAGTCGACTCCTTACACGACTCGCTGGGGCGGGTCACCAGATCATCTCCGTCGACGACATCGAGACGACGCTGGAGGTCTCCCCGAACACCGCCCGCGAGATCGCCTCCCGGCTCACCGAGAAGGGCTGGCTCGACCGGCTCTTCCCGGGCACGTATCTCATCATTCCACTCACTGCCGGCGAGGAGGCGGTGTACACCACCCACGAGTACCTCATCGCCGCCCACGTCGCCGAGCCGATGTACATCGGCTACTACAGCGCCCTCAGCCACCACGGGCTAACCGAACAGGTCCCCCGGACGGTGTATGTCGTCACGCCGACCCGAGCGCAAAGCCGAGAGATCCACGGCGTCCCGTACCGCGTCACGACAGTCACCGAGCGGAAATTCTTCGGGTTTGAGCCGACATCTATCGAGGGCACGACCGTTCAGGTCAGCAACCTGGAGAAGACGCTGGTCGACTGTGCGGACCACCCCGAATTCTGTGGTGGCCTTCGGGAACTCGCGACCGCGATGCGCACCGCCGATGAACGGGGTTGCGACTGGGACACTGTCGGCGAGTACCTCGAGCGCCTCGACAATGGCGCTGCGACCAAGCGGATCGTCTACCTCGCTGACCAGCTCGGCATCGACCTCCCCGCCCGCGAGGAACTCGTCGCGTCGTTCACGAGTGGCTATTCCCCACTGGATCCGACGCGGCCCGAAACCGGATCGACCGACAGTACGTATCGCCTCCGGATCAACGTCGAGCCAGCCACGCTGGAGCCGACGGAGTCCTAATTGGATCACTCGCGAAGCAGAGCGCCCACCTGTGTGACGCCGCCACCTATTTATACGTCGTTGCACAAAATCAGATAGTGTCTGAAATGGCAAAACAGGATATAACGGTCTGCATCGATGCGTATCCCGACCGGGATACCGATGTCTTTCGTATCGGTGCCGCGGACGACATCCTCCGACTGCTCGCCGACGCCCACGACACGGAGTTTACGATCCCCGAACTCGTCGACGCTACGGGCGTCACTCGCTCGACGGTCTGGCGGGCTGTCGACCTCCTCGACAGTATCGGTGCTATCCACATTCGTGAGACACCACAACGAAACCACATCGCGATCGACCCCGACCGACTCCAGAAGGACGATCCGATACTTGCCATTCCGCAGTCGGAGTTCCATGCACCGATCCGGGCATTCGTTGACCGCGTGCAAGCCACGCTCACTGACGCCGACGACGTCGACGACCTCCTCGGTATCGTTATTTTCGGGAGCGTCGCTCGGGGCGAGGCTGACCGCCAGAGCGACATTGATTGTTTCGTCGTCGTCGATGGCGACCGGACGACAGCCCGCCGGCGGATTACCGACGTCGTTGCAGATCTTCAATCAGACCGCTTCGACGGTGACCGATTCGCGTTCGAGCCGTATGTTGAATCTGCCGAGAGCGCACGCAGAGCCGGATCAAAACTCCGCGACATCTTCGCGGAGGGCATTACGGTGTACGGCAGCGACCACCTTGACTCACTCCGAAAGGAGGTCGTCGCCGATGAGTAGTACGCGAATCGAGCAACTCATCGACAACGTACAGGCCGCGTTCGACCGCCGCCCAACAAATATCGAGACCGGGCTTGAGGTCGAGGATGCCGCCTTCCTTCAGCTGCGGAAGGCCTGTCGCTTGCTTGCCGGCGCCGAGGCACTTCAGGATGCAAGCTACTACACCCTCGTCATCGAAGCGTCGTTCGTCGCCATCGAACGGACCGTGGAATTCCGGCTCCTCGAACGCGGCATGATGCAGCCGGACGATCTCCCTGGCACGCATCCAGGTGTCTACCGAGAGGCGGCAGCGGCCGGCGTTTTCGGTGAATCGATGGCGGCTGATCTCGCAGATCTCTGGCGCGACCACCGAGCAAAAACGTACTATCAGGATGGGCTCGCCTCAGCAGCGCGTGCTGACGCGATGTACGAGCTCGCCACCGAGATTCATACATACGTTACCGGGCGGTCTCGACAGGGACACGAGTGTCTCTGCGGGGAAACAGCATAGCGAATGCGTCTCTAGCAGTCGAGAGGGAGTAGTCGATCCCTATTAACCAACACGAGATGCGATAAGAGGGGATCTGTTGGTTAAGAAGATTGGGCTATTCGTAGTTTACTCTAGGGTAAACTACATTGTTACTCTCAGTCGAACACACAGCTATGGGTGCCAGTTTGGGCGATGAGGTCGATACGACACCACGCGAACACGATCGTCCTCTCGTACTCGCTGCCGGACCCGGACGACGCCGCCGTCGAAGAGATGATCGACGCCGTCGAACCCCAGATTACGGACGCCCTCGCGACACTCACGGACGAGTACGACGACGCGATTGTGGAGATCGTTGCGGACATGCAGCCTTGTGAGCACTGCCGGACCCAGAAATACGAGACGTACGTCCTCTTGACTGTCCTACGCCGGGCGTTCGTTCGTGCTCACAGAGAGTCCTGAGCGAAAAACCCGGAATCGCCCCGGCTTCATTAGATACAACATAAAAGGACAGGTTGTTGAAAGGTGTGAATGTACCGACCTCACCGATCAGCAACCGCTGGTGTCGTCGAGAGTCCACTCACAGGCATTGCCGGCAGTAAGGTTGTTCTCGTCGATATATGCGGAGAGGCAGGCGTAGTTACAGAAATACGTTGGTGAGCCACAGTCGTCATCACAATTGCGGACGCAGATCGGATCGTGATCGAAGACCAGGGATTCACAGTATGCGCATCCCTCGTCTGCGTCGGGTGTCGAGACGGTCGTAGACATACTTGTGCTGAGGACGCTCTCACAGAAAACGTTTCTTCGGACTGTGATCAGTGGGATAATCTCGATAACACACCCTCGAATCAGCAGTACTACCACCGCGGTTTCTAACAGAGTTGAAAGCAGTCACCTGTCACAGGTCCTCAGGTCGCCGTTCGCGCCGTCCGTCGATATCCTCCGTACAGGGCTGGTAATCCGAGAGGAAGCGCGAGGAATCCAAACCCGAGAAGGGCATATCGGTCTGTATCCTGATGTCGCACAACAAGGAGCGTCGTGACGATGCCGAATAGTGCAATCAGGTACGCTGCGTTGCTCCAGATGACGTCGTAGGTCGAACAGTACAGCCAACAAACGAACGTGTAGGCCGGGGCGTTCCAGGTCGCTGGATGGAGTTTCGGCCAGAAGAACCGGCAGTACGTGGTCAAACCCAGCATCGCGACGGTCGGCAACCCGACGAGCCACATTGCTGCCCCGCGCTTCATATCGCCGTATCGCCGATATCCAGCGAGGAAGAGCGCGGGGAAGCAGAAGACCCACAGCCAAATACCGAGAGTGTAGGTCACCGGCCAGTGCTCGATTCGGGGCTGTGCAATTGGCAGCCGTAGTGACTCAGGAAGCGTCGCCCACGGAAACGAGGGATCAGGAACCGGATTCGTGAGGAACACGACCAGACAGAGTCCCGTTCCGACAAGGAGTCCGTATAATCCCAGCGTAGTGTATCGGTCAAGACATGCTGGAAGTTGCGGCCGGGTCGACTGTTGACGGTGATCGGAGAAGCCGGCCATGCTTCAGCTTTGTATGGTCGTGATCAGGTATCTCGTTCAAGTGCTTCGCGTCGCTGTTCGTATTCCTCGTCGGTCAGCTCCCCGCGGGCGTAGGCGAGCCGAAGCTCCTCGAGTGCTTGGTCTGAGTCACTCGCATCCCCTGTAATTGCGCGATAGATGAGGTACCCACCACCGAGGGGGCGGCAAGGAACAGGAGTTGCATCACGATGCCGACGATGAACATCCAGCCTGGCATCGTCCCATCGGACCACATGTGACCGCCCCACATCCCGCTCATCATCGGACCGAACCCCATCATTCCGAAGCCCATGAAGAACAACGGGAAGATGAATACGGTGCCGATGATAACGAGGAGGAGCGTAACAAGTCGCGTATTGTCTGAATTTGTAGGCATATTGTGATCCCTTCGTGAGTTCAGGTCTCAGGTAATACTACGCACTAACTATTCAATGCGGTTGTGACTTTGACCTGCGTGTTCTTCCCGCCACTATTCTTTTGAATTCTCACCCACCACGGTTCTGACCCGAACTATCTGAAGGAAAACTGCAATAGATGATCCGCTTGGAATGGTACCTATGGTGGCGACGATGATTGATGGCATCTTCGAAGCTCTACGCATCGGTGTGGGCTTCCTCTGGACCGCGGCGTGGGCGATCATCATGGGTCTCACGATCACGAGCCTCGTTCAGGTGTACGTCTCCAAGGAGCGAATGGCACAGGTGCTGGGCGATGGTGATTTGAGTGGACTCACCAAGGCGACTGCGTTCGGCGCGGCCAGTAGTGGCTGCAGTTTCGGCGCTGTCGCCATCGGGAAGGGGCTGTTCAAGAAGGGAGCGCACGCGGTCAACTTTCTCGCGTTTATGTTCGCGTCGACGAACCTCATCGTCGAACTCGGGTTGATGATTCTGATTCTGCTCGGCTGGGAGTTCCTGGTCGCAGAGTTACTCGGCGGGCTCATTCTCATCGCCGTCATGTCCGTCATCGTCCACCTCACCCTCCCGGAGAATCTCTTCGACGAGGTCCGAGAGACGCTCAACGAGCGCGACCGCGAATCAGGCGTCACCGAAGACCCAACCTGTGGGATGGAGGGGAAAAACGAGTACACCCTCACGACTGACGGCGGTGAAACGCTCAAATTTTGCTCAGAGGGCTGTATGGAGACGTACCTGCAGGAGACGTCGAGCCGTGGCGGGTGGCGTGAGGAACTACTCTCGTGGGGTGGCTGGTACAAGGTCGGGAACCAGTACCGCAAGGAGTGGTCGATGATCTGGAAGGACGTCATCGCCGGTTTCCTCATCTCGGGGTTCGTCATCGTCTTCGTCCCCCAGTGGGTCTGGAACACCCTGTTCATCCAAGGGATGGTCTGCTCGTGACTGCCGAGAACGCGATTATGGGTGTCGCCATCGCTGTCGTCAGTTTCGTCGGCAGCATGGGCAACGTCCCGTTCGCGGTCGCACTCTGGGGCGGGGGCATCAGTTTCGCCGGCGTCATTGCGTTCGTCTACGCCGACCTCATCACGATTCCCGTCTTGAACGTCTACCGAAAGTACTACGGCTGGAAGGTCATGCTGTACATCCTCGGCGTCTTCTTCGTCACGATGGCGTTCACCGGCTTCCTCATGGAACTGCTGTTCGACGCGCTCGGCATCGTTCCAGATCTGGCGGGTGGCGAGACGGCGACCGAGCAGACGTACTTCGAGCTCAACTACACGTTCTACCTCAACCTCATCGCCTTCGCGCTCTCCGGGTTCCTCCTGTACGTGTACCGTCGCGGCCTCGGTGCGCCTGGCCAGTACCGCGACCCCGTCTGTGGGATGCGGACCGACGACAGCGAGCCAGCGGCGACACATGACGACGAGACGTACTACTTCTGCTCGCAGACCTGTAAGGAGACTTTCGAAGAGAATCCAGGCGAATACGCCACCGGCCACCCGATGGTGATGGAGGGCCACGACCACTGACGGACATCTCGCCGAGGGTTCAGAGCTTTCAATAGTGTACTTCGTTCGGACATGGACACATCCGCAGACGCGGCCTTAGTGAACACGCTACTGTGACTCTCGATCGGAGGGAATTGGAAGCCGAATTTATGGTACCCGCCTTTGAATATCGACTGAATGTACGACCGAATTCTCCTGTCGACCGATGGAACTGTCGCGTCTGAGGAGGCTGAATCGCACGCACTTGAGCTCGCAGCCGCCCACAACGCAGTCCTTCACGTGCTCTACGTCGTCGACGAGGATGTCGTGACTGCGTACAGCGGGGACGAGTACGTCGACGAGGCCGAAGGTCCTGAACACGGCCTCGAAGAACACGGCGAGGAGACGCTTTCCGAACTCCGACGTCGAGCCTCAGAGACCGATGTCGATGTCGAGATGTCGATGCAACATGGCCGCCCCGCTGAGACTATCGTGGATCACGCAGACGACTGTGACGCGGATCTCCTCGTACTCGGTACCAAACGCCGGCCGGACGAATATCGTGCGCTGCTCGGAAGTGTCACCGACCGCGTCCTCCGATTGACGACTCGTCCGACAACCGTCGTGAAAACTGAAGTCAGCGAGTAGGGAACAGCTGTTCACTACCGTCCATCGTCCGGTGTGAGACGGGCGCGACGGCGGTCGAATTCCTCGTCGTCGATCTCGCCACGGGCGTACCGCTCTTGGAGGACGGCGAGTGCGCTATCCTCGGGGGAGCCATCCGATTGTGATCGCGTTGCCAGCCAGTAGACGAGATAAACCGGGAGGGCGACGAGGAGTGCCATCCACAGGAAACCGAACAGCATCATCCCCCAGCCCCAGCCACTCCATCCGACCATGTGGCCGTCGTTCCACATACCGTCGTGCCACCCCCACATCATTGCATCTGGGACGGTCGCGTCCGTTAGCGCCATTCCGGCGACGACGGCCAGAGTAAGTGCTCCGACGACGATGAGTCCTAGAGAACGAATCCCGCGTGCTTGAATTGGATTTTGCATTGTTGTACTCCCAAAGGTTTGGCGTGGTTAGCCGAGGATGTATTCGAGGACGGGGTAGCGCTCGACGAGCGCCTCGCCGCCAACCTCGTACTGTTCGATGTACTGGTCGAACCCGAGGATGCGGCCTCCAGCGAACGCGGCGACCGCGAGGAACACGAGCATGTACGCGAAGTCCCCGTTGATGAGTCCGTGAGCGACATCCCAGTTGGCGACGTAGAACATTGCCATCATGAGCGCCCCGAAGAACGCCGCGAGGCGGACGAACGCGCCGACGAGGAGGCCGAGACCAATCGCGACCTGACCGTACGGCACGGCGACATCCACGAACGCGAGAAACGCCGGGCTCCCGGCCATCCAGAGGAACTGCTCGACGAACGGGCCGCCGTTCGCCGGCACCGCGTTCGTCAGATAGCCGTACGCGCTGAACGGCTCCGCGCTGAGTAGCTTACTCAGACCTGCGTTCAGGAATGCGACGCCCATCATGAGGCGGAGCGCGAGCACGAACCACGCGCTGAGACTGTGGACCTTCCCGCCGACGGTCAGGCCGCCGATTCTGCTCTCGAGCTGGTTCATGCCGGAGTCGAGTGTGGACATAATTATTGCACCTTCAACTATCAGTAGGCGGGGAGAGACGATATAACAGCGAGCCGGCGTTCTGAGTCAGAAAATCGGCGGGCTATATTACGATCCTGTCACGAGTAGGTGCGTGTGACCGAGGAGCCCGACCCGCCGGAGGTCTTCGCCACGCTCGACGACGAGTACGCCCGCGACATCCTCGTGGCGACGAAGACGGAACGGCTGTCCGCGAAAGCACTCAGCGAGGAATGCGACATGTCACGCCCAACTGTCTCCCGACGCGTCAGCCGCCTCGTCGAGCAAGGCCTCCTCGAGGAGTACACGCACGTCGATCCCGGCGGCCGGCATTACAGCGAGTACGAGGCACGTCTCGAACGCATCGAAGTCCTCCTCCAGGCCGAGGGATTCGACGTCCAGATCGACGTCCGGCCGGACCCCGCCGACCGGATCACGTCCATCTTCGAGGAGATGCGGGGGGACTGACTCATGGAACACACGCTATTCGTCATCGCTAAACTGTTCACGACCGCGTTAGCGCTGGTCATCGCGTACCAGGCCTATCGCGGATACCAACGGCATCACACGCAGTTACTCCTGTACGTCGCCGGCGGCTTCGCGCTGGTCGGGCTTGGCGGTCTCCTCGAAGGCGTCCTCTTCGAAGTCTTCCAGGTGTCGATCTTCGAAGCGGGATTCGTCGCAGCACTCGTCACCGCAGTCGGGATGCTGTCTATCCTCTACGCCCTCTACGCTCCCAATCCCTGAATTCAGGACGGTGTCGTCGGTGCAGCGAGGTCTACGAGGGCTGTCCGGTCGGGGCTTGAGAAACGCTTCTGTGCGATTCGTTCTCGATCTCGCGAACGTTCCGTAGGATGCCAGCCTGTTCAGTGAGTGTGTCGACTCGAAGTGACCTCCACGTTAAAGCGCCCTCGAAGTCATTTGCTCGATAATGGACGACGACCCCCAAAACGCGACCGACGAGACAGATCATATGCATCACGGCGAGGACACACAGGACGGGCACGACGAGTCGCACACCGAGGGGCGGAGTGAGCAATCGCTCCTCGAAACGGAGGCTGAACCCCAGCCGCCCCGCGAAGATCATCACGGCACGCACAGTCAGCACGACGGCCATGACGGTCACGGCGGGATGCACGAGGGCCACGAGCAGATGTTCCGCCGGCGCTTTTTCGTCTCGACGCTACTCTCGATCCCCGTCCTCCTCTACAGCCCAACGCTTCAGGACTGGCTGGGCTTCTCCGTCCCGACCTTCCCCGGCAGCGAATGGATCAATCCGGTCTTCGCAGTGGTCGTGTTCGCCTACGGTGGGATTCCCTTCCTGAAGATGGCTGTCCCCGAGTTGCGAGATCGCTCGCCCGGGATGATGACGCTCATCTCCATGGCGATCACCGTCGCGTTCGTCTACAGCCTGCGAGCGTCGTGTTCCCGACGCAGTCGGCGTTCTTCTGGGAACTGGTGACGCTCGTCGACATCATGCTGTTGGGCCATTGGATCGAGATGCGGTCGGTCCGGCGGGCCTCGAGCGCGCTCGACGAACTGGCGAAACTGATGCCGGACACCGCTGAACGAATCACCGGCGACGGTGACACCGAGGAGGTTCCCGTAAGTGACCTCGAGGAGGGCGACCTCGTCCTCGTCCGGCCGGGGGCGAGCATCCCTGCCGACGGCGTCGTCGAGGAGGGCGACTCCGACGTGAACGAGGCGATGATCACCGGTGAGTCCAAGCCGGTCTCGAAGGAGCCGGGCGACGAGGTGATCGGCGGGACGGTCAACGGTGACGGGAGCCTCCGCGTCCGAATCGCCGCGACCGGCGACGACACCACGCTGGCCGGGATCGTGCGACTCGTCGAAGAGGCCCAGCAGAGCAAGTCGAAGACGCAGATGTTCGCCGATCGAGCGGCCGGCTGGCTGTTCTACGTGGCGGTCGCATCCGCCATCGTGACGGCGATCGCCTGGACTGCCGCCACGACGTTCGACGTGACGGTGATCGAACGCGTGGTCACGGTGCTGGTCATCGCGTGTCCGCACGCGCTCGGGCTCGCAATCCCCCTGGTCGTCGCCATCAACACCTCCCTCGCCGCACGGAACGGCATGCTCGTCCGGGACCGGATCGCCATGGAACAGGCCCGGGAGCTCGACGTGATCGTCTTCGACAAGACCGGGACGCTCACCGAGGGCGAGCAGGGCGTCGTCGACACCGAGACCGTCGAGGGCGTCACCGAGGAAGAGGCGCTGGGGTTGGCGGCGGCCGTCGAGGCCGACTCCGAGCACATGATCGCCGAGGCCATCCGCGAAGCGGCCGACGAACGCGACGTCGCCACCCCCGAGCGACCGACTTCGAGGCGATCAAGGGACGGGGAGTTCGGGCGCGCGTCGACGGGCAAACCGTCCACGTCGGCGGGCCGAACCTGCTTTCGACCGTGGAGAGCGAGGTTCCCGACGAACTTCGAACGTTCGCCGAGCGTTCCGGCGAGAACGCACACACGGTGGTGTACCTCCTCCGCGAGGGCGAGCTCGTCGCGGCGTTCGCCCTGGCGGACGTGATACGAGAGGAGAGCTACCACGTCGTCGACGCGCTCCACGGACTCGGAATCGAAGTAGCGATGCTCACCGGGGACTCCGAGGACGTCGCCGACGCGGTCGCCGACGAACTCGGCATCGACACAGTGTTCGCCGAGGTCCTTCCCGAGGACAAGGACGAAAAGATCCAGGAGCTGCAAGAGCAGGGGAGCCTCGTGGCGATGGTGGGTGACGGCGTGAACGACGCCCCGGCGCTCACCCGGGCCGACATCGGCATCGCGATCGGCTCCGGGACGGACGTCGCGGTGCAGTCGGCGGACATCGTCCTCGTGCAGAACGACCCGACGGACGTGGTTCGGCTCGTGAAGCTGAGCAAGGCGAGCTATCGGAAGATGCAGGAGAACCTCGTCTGGGCGGCTGGGTACAACGTCTTCGCCATTCCACTCGCCGCTGGCGTGCTGGCTCCGTTCGGCATCCTGCTCTCGCCGGCGGTGGGCGCGCTGTTGATGTCGCTCTCGACGGTGATCGTGGCGATTAACGCCCAGTTTCTCCGCCGGGCGGATTTGGAACTCTCGTCGCTTCCGGGCGTATCCGAATCGGGACGTCGATCCACCGAGAGAAGCCCGGGTACCGTGTGACCGGACGTCGGTACGAACGCCGTCGAAAGGGTGTCGACGAACGGACACGGGCCACGAACGCGGAGGCGGTACGGACGGGCGGTCAGGATTCGCTCGACGCGACCGCCCGTCGGATCGTCCGCAGGCCGACGAAACGCGGGACCCGCGCGGCGTAGCGGTCGTACGCGTCGCCGAACTCCGCACGCAAGTGAGGTTCCTCGGCACGGGGCAAGAGCAGGACCCACCCGACGTGGGCCGCGGCGAGCGCCGCCACGAGCGCCGAATCGGCGACGACGGCGAATCCGGTCACGCCGACTATCATGCCGAGATACTGTGGATTCCGGGTGTAGGCGTAAGGTCCCTCCGTGTAGAGGTCGCCCGTTACGCCCATCGTCTCGGCCGAGCGCATCGTCCGTGCACCCCACACGAACACGGCGGTGCCGAGACAGACGAGGACGCCGCCGCCCGCGAGCGCGACGGGACTGAACAGCCCCCACTCGCCCCAGTCGAGGACGGCGGTGGCGACGAGGGAGACGTCGAAGACGGCCACGAGCGTCCAGTGGCAGTAGTAGGCCGGCGTTCTGTCGCCGGGCGGCCACCACTCGTGATCGGTCGACAGCGTTCCGAGAACGAGCACGTACACGCCGGCGGCCGACAGGAGTCCGGCCCCGAACGCGAGTCGTGTCGGTGTCATACAGAACGACGTTGTCCGTGATCCGAGGAGTCGGTGCTGCCTCACGAACGAGGTTTTTATTTATACGCCTCCAACGAGCGGCCGATGAAGTACGCGCACCTGCGCATCCATCACGCCCCGGAACGCACCATCCGATGCACGCCTTCGAGATGGAACACGAGCGCATCGAGCGCGCGGAGCTACGCCACTGGAACATGGTTCTCGACGACACGAACACGTTCGTGTTCCGGGTTCGCGGCGATCCGGATCCGTTCGGTGCGAAACTGGAGTCGCGGGACGCGACGATCTCGTACAGCCTCACCCCGGCTTCGAACGGCGTGTTCTACTGCTGCGTGCGCGAGCGGGCGACGGAGTCCGACGAGGGGTACATCGACGCGTTCGCCCGGGGGACGCTGGTGGTGATCCCGCCGGTCAGGTTCAACCCCGACGGAACGACCGACCTGACGCTGGTGGGGACGCCCGCGGACGTCAACGCCGCCGTCGAGGAATTGCCCGACAGCATGCGGGCGGACGTGCGTTCGATCGGGCCGTACCGACGACGGGTCGGATCGGCGGCTTCCCGACTCACCGACCGGCAGCGGGAGGCCGTCGCCGCCGCCGTCGAGTGCGGCTATTACGACTCGCCGCGCGACGGCAGCGTGTCGGACGTGGCCGCCGACCTCGGCGTCGCTCCGAGCACCGCAGCCGAACATCTCAGAAAAGCCGAAGCGACGGTCATGCGGCAGATCCTCGGCCGGTAGCCCGGAGCGGGACGGGCGGCCCGGTCGCAGAGTCCGGGCTACCCGGCCGGTCAGCCCGCTCCCGAGCCAACGTGTTATGTCCGGGAAGCGCGTACCGGAACGTATGCGCGAACTCGTCTTCGCCCTCGAATACGAGCCCGGATGCAACAGGGTGGCGGACACCCTCGCCGACTACCCGGACGCCCGGATCCGCTCGCTCTCGCTGCACGCCACCGCCGACCGCCTCTGGCGAGTCGACCACGCCACGGGACCGTCCGACTCCCTCGACGACATCGAGGACGCCTTTCTCACGGCCGACTACTACGCCGACTGCCTCACGAACGAGGACTGCGGTGCCACACAGACCACGGAGGTGCTCGACCACACCGACGAGGCGCTCGTCCTCTACTCCTACTGGGTGCGCACCCCCGACTGTTCGTCCGTCCCCCACATCGCTCGCGACCATTTCGGAGAGGGCGTGCTGTTCGAGACGCGTCACGAGGGCCGTCACTACACGTGGCGGGTCATTCACTCCGGCGAGGGCGACGTGGCGGCGTTTTTCGACGACCTCGAAGCGGCGGTCGGCGACTGCGCCCGGATGGAGATGCTGCGGACGACGGACACGCCGACTAGCGGGAGCGGCGGCGAACCGGACGGAATGTCCCCGAACAGGAGGCCGCGCTTCGGGCCGCGGTCGAACACGGCTACTACGAGTCACCCCGCGAAATCGACGCGGGCGAACTCGCCGACCACCTGGACGTACCGCGGTCGACGCTCGCCTATCGGCTCCGGCGAGCGGAAGAGCAGTTGGCGAAAGAACGCGTCTCTCGCGGCCCGAACGCGCGGAGCGCGTACACGCGCTAGTTCGACGGGTCGGCGCGACTGCCGGGTCGGCGCGACTGTCCCGTCGCCGTCCGCGGGCGAACGTCGATCGGCGTTGGAACATTCCAACGAAGGCTTATCGGAACGGTCCCCCTACCCGTAGCCATGACCGACGTGAGTGACGCACGGGGCGGCGACGGCGAACGGACACGAGAGCGGTCCGTCCGGCTTACCGTTCCGGAGATGGACTGTCCGTCCTGTGCACAGAAGGTCGACAAGAGCCTCCGGCGAGTCGACGGCGTGATGGATTCACACCCCCAGCCGACGACCGGCACGGCGACGGTGACGTACGACGCCGACCGCGCCACCGAGGCCGACATCGTCGCGGCCGTCGAGAACGCGGGCTACGAAGTCGTCGACCGCGGCGACGACGCCGAGAGTTCGTCGGGTGACGAGGTCGCGCCGCCGGCCGAGATCTGGACGAGTTCCCGCGCCGTCAAGACGTGGATCGGCGCGGCGTTCGTGGTCGTCGGCCTCCTCTTCGAGTTCGTCCTCACGGGACAGAACCCCGCGATCGCGAGCGTCCTCGACCACCCTCCACCTCGCGGACGGCCTGTTCCTCGTCGCGATCGTCACCAGCGGCTACCCGGTCGTCCGCGGTGGCTACTACTCGGCGAAGAACCTGAGCCTCGACATCGACCTCCTGATGGGGACGGCGATCATCGCCGCGACCGGCATCGGCTACTTCGTCGAGGCCGCGACGCTGGCCGTCCTGTTCAGCGTCGCGGAACTCCTCGAAGAGTATGCGATGGACAGGGCGCGGGACTCGCTGCGCGAACTGATGGAGCTGTCGCCCGACGAGGCCACCGTCCGCCGAGACGGAGCGGAGGTGACCGTCCCGGCCGACGAGGTCGACGTCGGCGAGACGGTCCTCGTCCGCCCCGGCGAGAAGATTCCGCTCGACGGGACGGTCGTCGACGGCGGGAGCGCGGTCGACGAGTCCCCGATCACGGGCGAAAGCGTGCCCGTCGACAAGAGCGTCGGCGACGAAGTGTACGCCGGCAGCATCAACGAGGAGGGCTACCTCGAGTTCGAGGCCGACGCGACGGCCTCCGAGTCGACGCTGTCGCAGATCATCGAGATGGTGCAGGGCGCACAGGAGAACAAGACCGAGAAAGAGCAGTTCGTCGACCGCTTCGCCGGGTACTACACGCCGACGGTCGTCGTCCTGGCGATCCTGACTGCCACGCTCCCGCCGTTGCTCATCGACGGCGGTGCCACCGTCGGCGTCGCCGGCTTCACGCACACGTTCGCCGGGGGCTGGCAGACGTGGTTCATCCGCGGGCTCACGCTACTCGTCATCGCGTGTCCGTGCGCGTTCGTCATCTCGACGCCCGTCTCCGTCGTGTCGGGCATCACCAGCGCCGCCAAAAACGGCGTCCTCATCAAGGGCGGCAACCACCTCGAAGCGATGGGCGAGGTGGACGCCGTCGCCATCGACAAGACGGGGACGCTCACCAGGGGCGAACTCGCGGTCACGGACGTCGTGCCGCTCGGCGGAGCGACCGAAGCGGAGGTGCTCCGCCACGCGGCCGCACTGGAGCGGCGGAGCGAACACCCCATCGCCGAAGCGATCCTCGACCGCGCCGAAACGGCGGCACTCGACGGCGTCCCGAGCGTCGACGAGTTCGAGAGCGTCACCGGGAGGAGTCCGGGCCGACGTCGGCGGCGAGACGTACTACGTCGGCAAGCCGGCGCTCTTCGAGGAGTTGGGCTTCGACCTGTCACACGCCCACCTCCGTCCCGACGGCGGGACGGTCGCCGAGGTCGCCCACGAGCGGTGTGCGCGAGAGGACTGTGCCGACCTCGAAAACGGGACGATCGCGCGGTTCGAGGACGAGGGGAAGACGGTGGTCCTCGTCGGGACCGACACCGCGCTGGTCGGCGTCATCGCCGTCGCCGACGAGGTGCGGCCGGCGGCCGCGCGGGCGGTCGAGCGACTGCACGACCTCGGCGTCGCGCACGTCGTGATGCTGACCGGCGACAACGAGGGGACGGCCCGTGCGATCGCCGAGCGCGTCGGCGTCGACGAGTACCGCGCCGACCTGCTGCCGGGCGAGAAAGTCGACGCCGTGGAGGCGCTGCAAGCGGAGTACGGCGACGTCGCCATGGTCGGCGACGGCATCAACGACGCGCCCGCGCTGGCGACCGCCGACGTCGGGATCGCGATGGGCGCGGCGGGGACCGATACGGCCCTCGAAACCGCCGACATCGCGTTGATGGGCGACGACATCGGAAAGCTCCCGTACCTGTACGCGCTGTCACACGAGGCAAACAGCGTGATCCGACAGAACATCTGGGCGAGCCTCGGCGTGAAGGCGCTGCTCGCGATCGGCGTCCCGCTGGGGCTGGTGAGCGTCGCGCTGGCGGTCGTGGTCGGGGACATGGGGATGAGTCTCAGCGTGACCGGGAACGCGATGCGGCTGTCACGGTTGAAACCCGACCCGTCCCTCGACGTCTGAGGCCGCTCGGCGTGGCACGGAGCCGCCGTCTGTCTCCGACGCCGCTAACCGTCGGCCTCGACGCCCGTGATCTCGAATCGAGCGCCGCCGGCAGCGCTCTCGGTCATGCGGACGTTCCAGTCGTGTGCGTCGGCCACTCGCTCGACGATCGCGAGCCCGAACCCCGTTCCGTCCTCTCGCGTCGAATAGCCCGCCTCGAACACGGTCTCGCGGTCCGCCTCCGGAACGCCGACGCCGTCGTCCTCGACGTAGAAGCCGTCAGCGAGTCCGCCGACCGTAACCGCCACGTCGTCGCCGCCGTGCTCGATCGCGTTCCGGAGGAGGTTCTCCAGCAACTGCCGGAGACGACTCCCGTCGGCCCGGATTTCCCCTCGATGGAGCTGTCGAGCGTCGCCTCCGCGGTAGCGACGTTCTCCCAGCAGGCGCGGGCGAGATCGCCCACGTCCACGGGCTCCGTGTCACTGATGGCCTCGCCCTCGCGCGCGAGCGTCAGGAGGTCGTCGATGAGCACGTTCATCCGTTCGTGCGCTCGAACGACCGTGTCGAGGTGGTCGCTCTCGCAGTCCTCGCGCGCCAGCTCGAGATGTCCGGTCGCGGCGTTCAACGGATTCCGAAGGTCGTGTGAGACGACGCTGGCGAACTCGTCGAGGCGGTCGTTCTGCCGTTCAGCGTTCGCTCGTAACGCTTCCGGTCGGTGATGTCCTGGACCGCACCGCGGAGCGTCACGACCGTCCCGTCTTCCGTCGCCGGCAGCCCCTTCACGCGGAGCCACCGAACCTCGTCGGCCGGCGTCACGAACCGAACTTCCACGTCGAACGGCTCGCCGGTGGCGAGTGCCTCCTCGATGGCGTTTTCGACGATCGACCGGTCGTCCTCGTGGTAGACGTCGAGGGCCTCGTCCAGCGGCGGTTCCTCGTCGTACTCCACCTGGAGGATGTCGAACAGATGCTCCGTCCAGAAGACGTCCATCGTGCTCGTGTCGATCTCCCAGCCGCCCACGTCGGCGATGCGTTCGGTTTTGTCGAGGAGGTCGTGAACGCGTTCGAGCGCCCGTTCGTGCTCTTTTCGCTCGGAGAGGTCACGGCCGACGCCGACGAGTCCGAGAAAATCCCCGTCGGGACCGCTGAGCCGCCGCCCGGTGAACTCGTGGGGGATACGAGTACCGTCGGCCGTCACGAGGTCGGCTTCGACCGTGACGCTCCCCGTCTCCAGGGCCGTCTCGACGGCGTTCGAGAGACGGTCCCGTTCCGCCTCGGGGAAGAGGTCGAGTATGTTCGTTCCGTCAGCTCCGCGCCGGTTCGGCCGGTGACCGCTTCGACGCGTTCGTTCCACCGACTGAGACGACCGTCCGTGTCGAGCACGTAAAAGAGGTCGTCGAGGGCGTCGAGCGCCTGCTCGGTGAACGCGCGCTCTCGGCGGAGTTTCCTCCGGCGTTCCTCGCGTTCGGTGATGTCCTGGAATTTGGAGAAGATGGTCACGACGTCGCCCGTCTCGTCGGTGATGACGCGATTGTGCCACTCGCAGATGATCCGTTCGCCCGCCTTGGTCACGTTTTCGTTCACGCTGTGGTAGCCGCCGTCGTCCGCGAGGAGGTCTGCCGTGATCTCCGTCACGTCGTCGCGATCGGGATCGGGAACGATTCGTTCCCAGGGACTCCCGAGCAGTTCCTCCTGAGCGTATCCGAGGATCTCCTCGGCGGTGTCGTTGAGGCGAACGACTTCGAACTCCTCGTTCCATTCGATCGCCCCGAGCGGTGACTGTTCGAAAAACAGCGCGAGGCGTTCCTGGCTGGCTTCGATCTCGCGCCGTGACCGGTACTGTTCGACGGCGTTTTCGATCCGATGCGCGAGGAGCGCGTACTGACTGGTCCCGCCTTTCTTCTGGAGGTAATCCGTCACGCCGGCAGAGATCGCGTCGCTGGCGATCTCCTCGCTCCCCTTCCCGGTGAACAGGATAAACGGGAGGTCGGAGTGTGATTCACGGACGGCTTCCAGAAACTCGATCCCGTTTTGCGCGGGCATCTCGTAGTCGGAGACGACGCAGTCGACATCGGTTTCTTCGAGGCGATCCAGTCCGGCGGTCGCGCTCGTCGCCGTGTCGACGTCGATCCGGCCGTCTTCGCGCTGGAGGAACTGTGCCACCATGTCCGCGAAGGCGGGCTCGTCGTCGACGTGAAGGACGCGAATCGAAGCGTCGGTTATCATGAGGGGGCTTCTGTAGCCGCAGTGTGGCGATCGCTTACGTAACCGACGGCGCTCGCGTGTAAAAACGTACTGGCTACGCTCGACGGTCGTATCGAGAGAGGCCCGGGAGTAATCCGCCGGCGTTCGAAACGCCTCGAAATCCCCGCCCACGCGGCCCGTCCGGCCGGCGTCGAGCGGGACTGAAGGACCCGTCGGCGACGCGCCGCGGCCATCGGCAACGTTAAAGGCGGTCGTCCGGTTCGAACAGAGCGTACACGACTCCCCCGCCCATGGCAAGCGATTCTCTCTCTCGACGGAAAGCCCAACTGGACAGGGAAGAACGCGAACGCCTCGAAGGCGTCGTCGCGGATATGCGCGAGCGGGTCGAGGACAACGTCAGATTCCAGCTCGCACAGACGGGACTCGACGACGAGCCCGAGGACGTCGACTCGCTGGACGAAGACACCGAAGCGCAGGGCGCTTCGAACCCCGTCCGCACGCTCACGGGAACATCCAGCGACTCGTCGAGGCGATCGAACTCGAGGGCGTCGACGGCGAATCCTGGGGCGAGGCCGTCGAGCAGTACGTCGCCGGCGTGGGTTACACCGTCGTCAACCGCCTCGCCGCGCTGCGCTGTCTGGAGGTGCGCGATTTTATCGGCGAGGAGGTCACCGTGTTCAAGGACAACGGGCTGACCCCCGCGGCCGAGACGCTCGTCCACGAGGAGTTCCTGCTCGAAGACGAGGCCATCCGCCGGGCCTATCACGACGCCTGCGACGACCTCGCCGACGAAATCGGCATCCTGTTCGACCGGTCGTCGGCGTACAGCCTCCTCGAACCCGACGACGACACCCTCGAAGCACTCTGCCGACTCCTCGACGACGTCCCCGACGAACTCTGGCGCGCCGACGACGTCCTCGGCTGGGTCTACGAATATTACAACGTCAAACTGCTCGACGACCTGCGCCGCAAGGGCGACCGCGAGGGCTGGACCCGGAGGACGTCCCGCCGGCGAACCAGTTCTACACGCCCCACTGGGTCGTGCGGATGCTCACCGACAACTCGCTCGGCAAACTCTACCTCGAACACGCGGGCGAGTTGCAGGACGCCATCGAGGCGCAGGCGGGGCTCTCGTCCGCCGAGCGGAAACACCGTCCGCTCTCGCCCGACGAGTCGCCGAGCGTCGCCGACTGCTGTACGTATCTCGTGCCGTCCGACGACGGCGAGCCGACGGCGTTCGACCACCCCGAGGAGCTTCGCGTCGTCGACCCGGCCTGCGGGAGCGGCCACTTCCTCCTCTACGCCTTCGACGTCCTCGAACGCATCTGGTGGGCCGAGACGGACCTCGATCGGGCCGAGATCCCGGCGAAGATCCTCGAACACAACCTCTACGGCGTCGACCTCGACATGCGCGCCTGTCAGCTCGCGGCGTTCAACCTCTATCTCAAGGGGCGGACGCGCGCCGAAGCCGAGGGTGCCGACGGCTTCGACATGCCCGACGCGGGCATCGTCTGTGCCGACGCCGCGGTGGCGGACGTCGATGGCGTCGAGGACGTGTTCGCGGAAGTCGCCGACGGCCGGGACGACGTCGCGGACGCCCTCCGACGGATCCTCGGCGCCTTCGAGGAGGGCCGCGGACTCGGCAGTCTGCTCGACGTCCGGGGCACCCTGGGCGACCTCTTCGAGGACGACGGCGACGAAGCGGGCGTCCAGCTCACGCTGAGCGACGACCCCCGCGAGGAACACACGCTGGGACAGATGCTCCACAGCCTGCGGGACGCGGTCGACGAACACCTGGAGCGCGATTCCTTTCTCGCACAGGACCTGCGGAGTTTCGTCCGGTTGCTGGACGTGCTCGCACAGGACTACGACGTCGCGCTGATGAACCCGCCGTACGGATCACAGAACCGGATGCCGGAGGTCGTGAAAGAGTACGTCCGAGAGCGGTACTCGTACGCGCCGGAGTTCTACATCAACTTCTTCGAAGTGTGCGAGCGGATAACGGAGTCGAACGGTCGCATCGGGATGCTGGTGCCGCGGTCGTTCATGTACAAGCGGACGTTCGAACGGTTCCGAGCCGACTTCCTCGGCGAGCGCGGCGCGTTCGACTATCTCGCCGAGTTCGGGACGGGCGTGCTGGACAACGCGACCGTCAGGACCGTCGGGAGCGTCATCCGGTCGGGCGACAGGCCGGCGTCCGAACGGGGCACGTTTTTCCGCCTCTACGACCTCCCGACCGAGCGCAAGGAGTCGGCGTTTCTCGACGCCCTCGGCGGCGACGGATCGAACGACGGCGTCGTCCGGAAGTTCACAGTTCCGCTGGCGGCGCTGGCGGCAGTTCCCGGGACGCCCATCTGTTACGCGACGCCGCCGGCGGTGCGGGAACTCCACGACACCGATCTGAAACTGGACGCCGAACGCGCGGACGTGGACGGCGAGAGCGTCGCCGAAGCCGTTCAGGGCCTCGCGACGGGGAACAATAGCCGATTCGTCAGGAAACACTGGGAAGTCGCCGATTTCGACGACCATCCGCCGTTCGCGAACGGCGGTGCGGACGCGTGGGTCCTGCCGAGAGTGACGGAAACCGTCGACTTCGGCGCGGACGGCGACGAGCTTCGGAGATCGAGCGGGTCGCGGTTCCAGAACACCCGGTACTACCGCCGTGAGGGGCTGACGTGGACGTATATAAAAGACACCGGACGCCGGTTCGGCTACTTCCCCGCGGACGGCGTGTTCAGCCACACCGGATTCATGCTCTTCCCGCGCGACGACGACCAGTCGCTGTGGCACCTGATGGCCGCGCTCAACTCGGACGTGTATCACGCGCTGTTTCTCTCGCTGACCACCGAACGGCACTGGAACGTCGGTGAAGTCGGCCGCATCCCGTGGCACGACCGGATTTCCGACGTCGACGACCTCGGATCGCTCGGTCGAGAGCAGTATCGCACCCGGGTGGTCCAGCGAACGAACGACCCCACGAGCCCGTTTTACGTCGGCCCCTCGATCCTGCCGGTCGGGGATCGGCCGGCGTTTTTCTACGACCACCCGCACCAGCAGAAGACGACGGACAGGTTCGACCTCGAATACGACGACACCGCGGCGTCGACGCCGATCGAGGAAGCCGTTCGGGACGCCGAACGCGCGGCGGTCCAGCGGCGTCGGACCGTCAGTCAGTTAGCCGACGACGTCGACGACGCGATGTACGACGCGTTCGACATCGACAGCGACACGCGGGAGCGGATACGGACGGAAATCTTCCTCCGCACGGCCGAGGACCCCGAGGATCGCGAACTCCCGACCCCCGACTCCGTCCCCGAGGACCTCGACGCGCAGGTCAAAGACCTCGTCCACCACTTCGCGATGGAGGTGGTCCGCGACGCTGACGACGGCGTCGTCCCCGTCGAGGCGGACGACCGGGAGACGATGCTCGACCGGATCGTCGGGCGCTTCCACGAGGTCTACGGCGACCACGCGGCGGACCGACTCGTCGAAGTCGACGACGTCCTCGGCGCGGCGTCAGCGGCCGACGAGGCCTATCCGAACCTCCGGCGGTTCGTCGCCGACGACCTCTTTGCATACCACGTCGACCGGATGGAGAACACGCCCGTCGTCTGGAAGCTCACGACCGAGCGGCTGGTCGCCGACGCGACCGGCGAGGGCTTCGCCTGCTTCGTCGACTACCACCAGCTCGACGCGGGCGTCCTCGACCGGCTCCAGAACCGGTATCTCGAACCCCGGAAGGCGGCCCTCCGGGAGCGTCGGGATGCGGCGAATCGGCGTCGGAGCGACGACTCGCTCGGCGCGGACGAGCGGGCCGAGGCCGCCGAAGCGTACGAGCGCCACGCGAGCGCGCTCGAACAGATCGCCGTCTTCGAGGACGTGATCCAGGGCCTCGGCGACGCGACCCCGCGCGACTTCGACGCCGACTGCCGCGGTCTCGCCGCCGACCTCGCTCCGAAGGTCGCGGCGTTCCGCGAGGAGACGGCCCGGCGTCTCGGGGTGCTCGACGACCTGCGCGAGGCGCGGAGCGAGGCGTGGTTCGAGGACGCGTTCTCGCCGGGATTCTGGGGAAGGTTCAGGAGTGGCGCGACGAATGGATCGACGCGCTCGAAGCCCTCGAACGCGCCTGCGAGGCGTATGCCCGCCCGGACGACGAGCCGGTCGAAGCGCATCTCGCCGACCTCTTCGACTACTTCGACCGGCGGCTCAAGGGGTCCGACCACTACTCCAGTACCGGCGTCCTGTTCACGACGTACTACTTCGAGCGCGAGGGGTCGGCGTTCCTCGACGCGGACGGCGATCCGAAAGACGGCCTGCAGGACGACTACGCGAAGCACCTCGCGACCCTCGCCGCCGGGCTCGACGAGTACAGGTCGCTGGCCGACGAGATCAGCGACGGTTGCGGGACGCTCGCGAAAGCCGTTCCGTCCGACTGGTCCGACCGCGCGCTCGCGGAGGTCACGACCGCCGGCTACCGGCCGAACCGCGAGCACGGCGTCGAGATCAACGTCACGCCGCTGGCCGACGCCGAAATCGTTCCCGATATCGTCGACGAGGACGTCCTGTAACCACGCTCGCAACGAAAACGACTCACAGACCGCTCGAAACGCCATCGACGAGGCGGCGGCCGAGGACCCCGTCGCGCTACAGGAGCCACTCCGCGCGATCGTCGAGCACACCGGCGTCGTCGAACGCCACATCGGAGCACTCGCGACACGCTGCTTCGAGAACGACCGCTTGCAGGTCGACCTCCTCCGGACGGCCGTGTGCCGATGATCCGTGGACGGTGTGCGCGTCGGCACACCGTATTATCACTATCGAAAGTGGAGAATATCCCCGGCAGACTACCCGACATCGAAGGAACGACCGGGGGTGGGAACATAACAATTATACATCCCACTGGTGTTTGCCAGCGTATGGCACGGATGGCACCGCCGATGCGACGGACCGTCGACGGACGACTGGGTGGTACGAATGAGTGACCGCGACCGGAGCTTCTGGGCGTGGGGGTACGAGGACGAACTCCTCGGCGACTCCGAGCGCGAGGACCTGGCGGCGTTCGTGGAGGAGGAGTTCGATTTCCCCGAGCGACCGCGACTCGACTACCCCGAACTCTCGAACGTCACGCTCCCCGAATCACGCCTCGACGTGCCCGACGAACTGGCCGACTTCTGTGCGGCGGACAAGGAGACGCGCGTCCGCCACACGTACGGTCGGAGCTGGGTCGACCGAGTGCGGGGATTCCGGGAGAACTTCGATTCGGCTCCCGACCTCGTGACCCGCCCCGAAGACGAGGACGAACTACGAGCGGTCCTGGAGTGGGCGAGCGACGCGGGCGCGGCCGTCGTCCCCGTCGGCGGCGGCACGAGCGTCGTCGGCGGCGTCGAGGGCGACGTCGACGGCGACTTCGCGGGCGTCGTCTCGGTCAACCTCCGCGAGTTCGACGAACTGCTGGAGGTAGACGAGACGTCCCGATCGGCGAAGATTCAGGCGGGGAAACTCGGTCCCGACATCAACGACGAACTCGCCGACTACGGCCTCAATCTCCGTCACTACCCGCAGTCGTATCGCTTCTCGACGCTGGGCGGGTGGCTGGCGACTCACGCCGGCGGCCACTACGCGACCAACTACACCCACATCGACGACTTCGTGGAGAACGTGCGGATGGTCGCGCCCGACGGGGAGATCGAAACGCGGCGGCTCCCCTCTTCCGGTGCGGGCCCCGATCCGAACGAACTGGTCCTCGGCTCCGAGGGCATCCTGGGCATCATCACCGAGGCCTGGATGAACGTCGTCCCGCGCCCGCCCTACTCCGCGCGGGCGACGATGCATTTCGACTCCTTCGACGAGGTGGTGACGGCGGCCCGCCGCGTCGTTCAGTCGGGGCTGACGCCCGCCAACTGCAGGGTGCTCGATAAGAACCACGCCAAACTCAACCGCCTCACCGCCGACGCCGACACGCACCTCCTGCTTCTGGGCTTCGAGGCGAACGACGCGCTTCCGGAGGAGGAACTGGACCGGGCCATCGCCCTCGCCGAAGACGAGGGCGGTCGGTGTCCCGCCGGAGCCTTCTACGTCGACGAGACGACGGGCGAGGACGACCGCGGCGCGAGCGAACCCGAGCGCCGCTGGCGAGACGAGTTCTTCCGCGACCCCTACCGAACGGACGCGTTCATCAGCCTCGGCGTCATGCGCCGGACCTTCGAGACGGCGGTGACCTGGGACCAGTTCCCGAGCCTCCACACCGACGTCACCGAGGCGGCGATGGACGCGATGGAGCGCGTCTGCGGGACGGGCTTTCTCGCCACCCGCTTTACCCACGTCTACCCCGAAGGTCCCGCGCCGTACTACACCATGCTCGCACCGGTGGACCCCGACCGGGCCATCGAACAGGCAGAAGAGATCAAGCAGGCGGCGGTGGACACCGTCATCGACCACGGTGGGACGACGACCCACCACCACGCCGTCGGCCGGGCACACAAACCGTGGTACCACCGCGAGACGCCCGAGGACTACCGCGACGCCCTGCGCGCGATGAAACGGTCGCTCGATCCCGAGGGCGTGATGAATCCGGGCGTCCTCGTCGACTGAACGGCCCCGTTCACGAAAACGCTCGCCGTCGGGATTGCTGCTCCCGCTCTCGTACGCATCGATGGCCGGTATCATCCTCGTCGGGGCACTCGTATTTCTCGTCAACGCGGCGTATCTCCTGACGGCCGGGGACTGGCTCGCGCCCGCGCACGTCACTCACCGTAGCGACCTCGAAACGATTCGCGGGGAGGAGTTCCTCACCGAAGTCATCGTCGGCTGCTATAGCTGCGAACATTTGACCGGTTGGTCGACCGTTCCGAGAGGCCACACCGTGACCCGTCGCCCGCGACGACCGGTCGTAACCGTTTGTGGCTCCTCGACGAGTCGAAGACGCCGAGGAGCCGGCGTTTCGCGTCGAAGGCTCACGGAGGCGTTCGTCGATCCCGTCGCCTGGAGCCAGTACATGTCGTATCGCGAAATATAGTTTACGTGTTGCTGTTCGGCGTCCGAAACGTCCCACAGACAGTTCGCCCGACGCGGTCGACGTCGGCCGCGGAGACTCCGGAGCCGCCGCCCTCTGGCCGCTTTCGCCGGTCGTCATCCGATTCGTCGGTGGGGGAAAGGCTAAAGCGATCCCCAGCCTTCCGGTGGTTATGACGACTATCCACCCCCTCGAACTGGAGAACAAGGAGTTCGAGGGCGAGAACAGCGCGTATCTGATCGACGGCGGCGACGAGACGATGCTCGTCGACACCGGCGTCTCGACGCCCGACGTGCGGGTACAACTCGAACGCGAACTGGCGTCGAACGGCTGTGAACCGCGGGACCTCGACCGGATTCTGCTGACTCACTGGCACCAAGACCACGCCGGACTCGCGGGGGAACTCCAGGCCGAAAGCGGCGCGACGGTCCACGTCCACGAGGCCGACGCCCCGATGGTTCGGCGGAACGCCGGCGTCGAGTCGCTCCTCCGCGAGAAGGAGCGAGCGCGATACGAGTCGTGGGGCGTTCCCGCGGGGAAAGACGCCGAACTGTTCGAGTTCCTCGATTCGGCGGCCGGCAAGGAAGAGCGCCCCCTACCGATCTCGTCGAATTCTCGGACGGCGACCGGTTCTCGGTCGGTGACTACACGCTCCGCGTCGTCCACACCCCCGGACACACGGCCGGACTCTCCTGTTTCGCCTTCGAGGGAGACACCGGCCCCGAAGCGTTCGTCGGCGACACCATCCTCCCCGTCTACACGCCGAACGTCGGTGGCGCGGATCCCCGGGTGGACCGACCGCTGGAACGGTATCTGTCCTCGCTCGACGTCCTCCGGGAGCTGGATCTCGTCAGGGCCTGGCCGGGCCACCGACGACCGATCGGCACCCCCGACGAGCGCATCCGGACGATCGAGCACCACCATCGCGAACGGACGGAGCGCGTCGTCGACGTCCTCGAAACCCACGGTCCCGCCGACGCGTGGACGGTGAGCGCACACCTCTTCGGAGAGTTGCACGCCATCCACATCCTCCACGGCCCGGGTGAGGCGTTCGCCCACCTCGACCACCTCGACCGTCACGGCGTGGTCGAACGGGAGGACGGGGAGTACGCCCTCGTCGAAGCCCCGGCGTCGCTCGACGACCTGTTCTGAACGGGGATCGGTTCATTACCCCAGCGGCGTTTCAGGACGTCTCGGGCGGCCCGAACTTCTCGACGACGTCGTCGAGGACGGGGTCGACGTAGTGGACGTCGTCCGCCGCGGCGCGGGCGCTCTCGGTGTCCTTGAGGCCGTTCCCGGTGACTACGACGCAGACCGTCTCGTCGGGAGCGACGATTTCCTCGTCGAGCGCTTTCCGGACGCCGGCGACGGGTGCCGCGCCCGCGGGTTCCGCGTAGATGCCCTCCGTCCGGCCGAGGGTCGACTCGGCGTCGAGTATCTCGTCGTCGGAGACGACGACCGACGTCCCGTCGCTCTCGGAGAGCGCTTTACAGGCTTTCAGCGTGTTTCGGGGGCGCCGACGGCGATGCTGTCCGCGAGGGTGTCGGCGACGTCGTCGACGCCGTCGTGTTCGTGGAACGCGTCGTGGATAGCGCTGGCTCCTTCGGCCTGTACACCGAGCATCCGCGGCGCGTCGTCGACGAAGCCGAGCTCCGAGAACTCGCGAAAGCCTTTCCACCCGCCGTAGATCGTACAGCCGTCGCCCATCGAGAAGACGACCCAGTCCGGCGGATCCGTCCGCGTCTGTTCGGCGAGTTCGTGGCCGACGGTGCGTTTTCCTCCACCTGGAACGGATTTATCGCGGCGTTTCGGTTGTACCACCCGAACGCCTCCGTCGCTTCGAGGCTCAAATCGTAGGCCTCGTCGTAGGTGCCGTTCACCGCGAGGACGTCCGCGCCGTAGACGAGCGGTTGGGCGAGTTTGCTCTCGGGGGCGGCGGCGGGGACGAAGATACGCGCGTCCATGCCCGCACGCGCGGCGTATCCCGCGAGGGACGCGGCGGCGTTCCCCGTCGACGCACAGGTCACGACGTCGCGGCCCGCGCGTCGGGCCTTCGTCACGGCGATCGAACTCGCGCGGTCCTTGAGGACGCCCGTGGGACAGCGGCCGTCGTCCTTGACGACCGTCTCGACGCCGAGTTCCGAACTCAGATTCGGCGCGTCGTAGAGTTCAGTGCCGCCCTCGTGGAGCGTCACCGCTTCGGCGTCGTCGTGAACGGGGAGGAACGCGCGGTATTTCCACTGACTCGGGATACTGCCGTCGAGTTCGGCGTCGAACGCGTCGAGGACGGCGTCGTAGTCGTACTGTACCTCCAGAATCCCTCGCACGCCTTCGTGATTCGGACAGGTGTAGACGATCTGGTCGGCGTCGTACGTCTCGCCGCAGACGATGCATTCGAGACCGGTGACGTGTTTCATGTCCGCAACTGGAATCGCACCACCGTAGACGTTCCCCCGGCGAGTGTAATGTCGCCCCTGATCCCGCTCCGTTCGACGTCGTGAGGAGATCCGGATCGGTATAGCGACATACGATTCATTCGTGGCGGGAGCGACGGCGTCGAGCCTGTCCGTTTACCTACCGGCGGACGAAACGGGGAGACATGTGCGGTCGATATACGCTGTTCACGCCGCCGCCGGAACTCGGCGAACGCTTCGACGTTCCGGCCGACGAGTTCGAACCCCGCTACAACTGCGCTCCGGGACAGTCGCTTCCGGTCGTCACGGACGGCGGGCGCGTCCGGCGGATGGAGTGGGGGCTTACCCCCGGGTGGGCAGACGACGCTATAATCAACGCGCGCGCGGAGACGGTGCGCGAGAAGCCGAGTTTCGGGGACGCCTTCGAGCGACGACGGTGTCTCGTCCCCGCCGACGGCTTCTACGAGTGGACGGACGACGGCCCGTACCGAGTTGCGTTCGAGGACGACCGGCCGTTTGCCATGGCCGGCATCTGGACGCGCTGGACGCCCGAGACGACCCAGGCCGGACTCGACGACTTCGGCGTCGGCGACTCCTCGGCGACGGACGACGCTCGGGAGTCCTTCGCGGTCCTGACGACGGGGCCGAACGACGTCGTCGCCCAACTCCACGACCGAATGGCGGTCGTTCTCGATCGTGACGCGGAGTTGACGTGGCTCACGGGGAGTGGGGACGACGCCGAGTCGCTCCTCAAACCACACCCGAGCGAGGAGTTACACGCGTACCCCGTCTCGACGCGGGTGAACGACCCGCGAAACGACTCGCCGGAACTGGTCGAGGCGGTTCAGCGGTGAGAGGTCCGTGGATGCCGATCATCCGAGGTCGACTCAGGGGGTCAACGGGTCGAAGACGGCCCTTCAGCGGTCCGGCACGGAAGGGGGTCGATCGCGTTACGTTTTCGGAGCGGAGACGGGGACGAACGGAATCGAATCGGACGATTTTCAATATTTGTGTAGGGGGACTACTTTGCCACGGTATGAGGTCCTAAATCCACAAATATTTATTGTGACGCCGTCAGGTTGTGTCCCTACTTGAGAAAATAAGGCCACTTATCTTGGTGTGTAGGACGTATCCTATCGAAGCCATATGCCGTGGGGTGGCCGCACGAGATTCACTCGAGGTGAACGGCGGGATTTCGATTCGACTGACCGCGACGGAGCCGACCCGGCTTATCTGCTCGTCTGGTGCCGTAGGATTCATCGGTTTTCGAAGATCTCCGCCGGCTCGTGGTGATATTTGCGCATGAGCATCGCGGTGGTGCTCGCCAGTTCGACCTTCCGAAACGTGGGGGAGACGTCCCGCGCGGGGTAGTCGGCGAGTTCCGCCAACACGTAGTAGAGCTCGCGGGGCGTGCTCGACGCTACGAGATATTCGACCTGGGCTATCGTCGGCCACTGCTCCCAGTCGCCCGGTAGATGGCGCGGTGGCGTTCATCGCCGCACCCCTGTAAATCGCATTTCGCTATACGTTCGGATCATCTTCGTCCTCCTCGACGGCGTCCTCGTCGTCGGACATGGCGAGTTGCTCGGCGATTCGGGCTGTGTGACTGTTGGGTTCGTCGGTGTCGTGGTCGACGCGGTCGCCGTCGGCGATAGGGCGACACTTCCGATTTACGGCGTCCGAAGAACATTCGAGAACGGTGCGCCGTCCTCACCGACGCGGCGCTCATCGCGCCGTTCTACCACGGGTCGGATGTGTTCGAACTGACGTCGCTCGGCATGATGTATCTCTCCGGCGACCCCGATGCCGACAATCTACCTCGGTATTCAGTGGGATAGATTCTAGTCGTCGCCGTGAAGGTTCGTCACGTCCATGACGGCTTCGAGCGGTTCGGTTTCGAAGTCGCTGTCTGCGACAACGTATTCGTCCCCAGTCGAGCGAGCAGTGGCGGCAATCATCGCGTCTCGATGGGATAATTCGCTTCCGTCCTTGATTGAGGCGTCCTGTAGTCGGGAGGCTTCGAGGGCGAGTTGTTCGTTAAATTCGAGTGCTTGGACGCCGCTGAACTTCTGACGTTCTTCGGTGGGGTCGAAGTTCGGCGACCCCGCGAGGCCGTTCAGAACCTCGAAGACGCAGATCGTCGACGTCCACCACGGTTGGCGCTTGTCGAGATAATCGACGACAGTCCGGTCGTTACGAAGGTATTCGATGATGGTCGAACTGTCGAGGAACGTCATCGCCAGTTCTCCCGCGACTTCCTGATAGACTCTTTTGCCTGTTCGGCCTGTTCATCCGACCAAGCACCCGCTTCAATCGGCTCTTCGGAAGACGTGACCCGCTGTAAGAACTCGTCCCAGGTCTCGTCATCGCGTTTCAAGCGGTCTAATCGCTCTTTGGTGGAGAAGTCGACGGGGATGGACGTTCGGCTCATATGAATTTATTTTGAATTCAGGGGAGGTATGTGTTTCGCCGTTACAGCCAGGCGACTTTTTCGCGTTCCCGAGCGCGGCGACCTCAATGCCGACAATCTACCTCGGTATTCTGTGGGATAGATAAGATTCGAGAGCGGTACAACAGGTTGAAGTCGATGTATATCCGAGTATACGCCATGAGTAAATCAGTCCGTATTTCCGAAAGCCTTCACGAGCGAATCAGGGCGCACAAGCGGGAAGGGGAGACGATGGAGGACACGATTCGGCGACTAATAGGAGGTCCAGATCCGGGAGAAGTGGCGGGGATTCTGTCACCGGAGACCGCGGATGCGATTGAGGAAGGTCTCGAGGAGAAGCGTCGGGAAGACGTGGATTCGAAAGAGGAGCTTCGGGAGTTATTCGAGTGATTATCGACACGACGTTTCTGGTACACCTGTTCCGACAGCGGCAGGACGCTTTCGAGAAGGGTGTGGAACTGACGGAGAATGATGTAGTCCAGCGCGTTCCGGCCCCGGTCGTGATGGAGCTCTCGTATGGCGTCGAGCGATGGGGAGACCGGGATGAGAGACGGAAGTTAGAGAACGCGATGGAGATGTATCCGGTAGTCGAACTGACCCGGGAATTAGCCGATAAGGCGGGAGCGATGGGCGGGAAGGCGGACGATGCGCTCGGAGGGAGAGCGACATCGACAAGGTCGACCCGATGGTGGCGGCCGTCGCGGATTTCTACGGTGAGCCCGTCCTCACGGAGAACGTCGAGCACTTCGAAGCGTTGGGCGTCGAAGTAGAAACGTACTAGAGCCAGTCGATCGGTCTCGACGCCGTCGTGGGCAGCGATTCAGAGATACTCCGCCCAGAGGTCCCGTTCCGGATACCGATCGCCGCGGTCCGGAAGCGGCATCACGACGACGTCGTCGTCGCCGAATCGGCCGTCGGCATCGAGACGGCGGACCAGGGCCGCACACGCCCCGCTCGACGGACCGACCAGGAACTCGTCGTCGATGCGGAGTTCGTCCCGTACGAGCGACGTGGACCACCGCCCGGTGTCTCGGATCCGCAGTTCCGTGCCGGCGTGTCGGCGGCGGAGCCGACGGGCGTGCTCGCGTGCAGTCGCGGTCGAGACGACGGTGCTCGTGTCGAGAGCGGTGGGATCGAACGTCCCCGGAACGTAGGTGTCGGGGCCCGACAGGAACTTGAGGCCGTCGATGTCGTGTCCGTCGCTCACCGGCGTGAATCCGTGTATTTCGACGCCACGGCCCGCGAGGGCGTAGCTCACGCCGGCGACGGTGCCGCCGGTCCCCGCGCCGGCGACGAAATGCGTCACGTTCCCGCCCGTCTGTCGCCAGATTTCCGGCCCGGTCGTCCCCGCGTGGACTCCCGGATTCGCGGGATTTTCGTACTGGTTCGGGTAGTAGCCCGCCCCGGCGTCGACGAGTCGCTGGCACGCCGAGACGAAGGCGTCGTACCCCTCCTCGCTGTCGACGAAGCGGATGTCGCCGTCGGCGGCACGTATCGCGTCGACTTTGCCCACACCGGCATCGTCGGGCATGACGATCTCGACGTCGTATCCGCGCGCTCCACCCACGCGCGCCAGCGCCGCACCGGTGTTTCCGCTGGACGCTTCGACGAGCGACTGACCGGGGTCGAGTTCGCCCACTGCTTCCGCCGCGTCGAGCATCGCGACGCCGATACGCGTTTTGACCGATCCCCCACCGTTCGGTAACGTCGCGAAATTGAACCACTCTACCTTGCCGTAGACGGTAGGGTCGACCCCTACGTCGAGTTCCACCAGCGGGGTGTCCCCGACGGCGTCGGTGTCGACGGCCATGGGGTCCGTTCGTCCGTCGGCGCGAAAAAGCGTTCACCTACGCCGTTCGCCCGTTATATCTGTGTGTCGGGGTATACTTTGATAACGTCGGAACGAGATGGCGACGTATGGAACCGGACGACGACGTCGACACGTCACGGACGGCGGTGAAGACGTACGTGCCAGCCTACCAGAAAGAGCGGTGGCGTGACGACGCCGAACGACTCGACATGAGTCAGAGTGAGTTCGTCAGGACGATGGTTCAGGCCGGCCGGCGGGAGTTCGACGTCCCCGAGACGGCCGACGCGTCGTCGGAGCAGTCGGACGACGGCGACGTCTTCGAACGGCGCGTCCGTGCGGCGCTCTCGGAGAGCGACCACCGGTCGTGGGACGAACTCGTCGACCGATTGACGGGGGAATCGAGGACCGCCTCGAATCGACGTTACAGGAGCTACAGGCGGTCAACGACGTGCAGTACAGCGGTCGGCACGACGGCTACACCCTGGTGACCGATGAGTGACCCGTCCACGGACGAAATCGGCTACTTCCTGCAGGACATGACGTATCACGGGAAGACCGACCGGACGCGCGACTTCTACGAGCGCGTCCTGCGGGAGTTCGAGGAGTTCTTGGGCGAACGACGGGACGTCGACGTGCCGTCGGAGGCGTCACACCGCGACTGCATGGCCTACGTTCACCGACTCCGCGGAACCCTCGCCGAGAGCACCGTCGCGACGTACGCATCCTATCTCCACCGATTCTACTCGTATATGACCGGCGTCGGGAAGTTCGAATCGAACCCGATGACGCTCGTCATGGAGGAGATGGACGAACGGATCAACACGGATCCGACCCGCCGGGAGATCAGCGTCCCGGAGATGCGAGCGTTTCTCGAAGACGTCGGCCACCCGCTCCACCGCGCTCTCCTCGTGACGATGCTCAAGACGGGCGTTCGCGTCGGCGAACTCTGCAACCTCGACCTTCGAGACGTCTCGTTGCCGGAGGTTCGAGATCTAGGCGCGTCCGTCCGCCCCCAACTCGACGGGCGTGGAACGTCGCTGTTCGTCTCGCCCCATCCGAGCGTCGACGAGGCGACGAACGGGGAGCGCCGGGAAGCGTCGAACAAGCGAAAACGCGCCACCGTGGTCCCCGTCGACGACGAACTGCGGGCGGAACTCGTCCGCTGGCTCGCAGTCCGGCCCGATCCAATCTCCTCGGCACACCCCTCTTCGTGAGCACCCGCGACAGCTGGGGCCGCCGGGTGACGCCACACATGGTTCACCACGTCGTCGAGGAACACGCCACACGCCGCGGCTGGTACCGCGAGGGCGGCGGTGCCGAGGAGAACGTCACTCCCCACTACTTTCGGCACTTCTTCACGACCCACCTCCGTGATCGGACCGGCGACCGGGGCATCGTGAAGTACCTCCGTGGCGACGTCGCCGGCGACATCGTCGACACCTACACGCACAACTGGGGCGACCGGGTCAGAGAGACGTACGAACGGAACATATATCAACTTCTGTAGAGGTATGTGCGTTGGGCTGCGAACTAATAAACCGTATATAGCTATACTAAATCTACGGCAGATCGGATCGTACGGGTCGCGCCGAATCATGGGTTTCCGAAAATAGAAATAACACTTCCTGAATCACATTCTCTATTTCAAGATAGCGAAAGTAACGACGGTAATCGGAAAAATATCCGATGTGTTTATGAACTAGCCGGTTCGATAACGGGGTGTCTGTAATGTCCGAAGACGATTCCAAACATCAGAGTGGGGCCGCCGACTACCAGGGCCCCGAACACGAGGCGCTTGCGACGAACTCCGGGGAGGCAGTCCCGGACGACCAGAACGTCCGCAGTGCGAGCGGCGCGAACGGCGAACTCTCGGAGGTTGCACGATGACGCGAAAGCGTAATCACGACTGGTGGCCGAATCTGCTGACTTGGAGATTCTCGATCAGAACGCCTGCGACGTCGGCCCGATGGACGAAGACTTCGACTACGCGGAGGAGTTCCAGGAACTCGACTTCGAGGAGGTGAAGTCGGACATCGAGGAAGTGATGACGACTTCACAGGAGTGGTGGCCGGCAGACTACGGTCACTACGGGCCGCTGTTCATCCGAATGGCGTGGCACAGCGCCGGGACGTACCGCACCAGCGACGGCCGCGCCGGCGCGTCCGGCGGCCTCCAGCGTCTCCCGCCGGAGAGCAGCTGGCCGGACAACGTAAACCTCGACAAGGCGCGCCGCCTGCTCCAGCCGGTCAAACAGAAGTACGGCCGCAAGCTCTCGTGGGGCGACCTGATAGTTCTCGCCGGGAACGTCGCCCTGGAGTCGATGGGCTTCGAGACGTTCGGCTTCGCCGGCGGCCGCGAGGACGAGTTCGCGTCCAACGAGGCCGTCAAGTGGGGACCCGAGGAGGAGTGGGAAACGACCTCGCCCGAGCGCTTCCAGGAGGGAGAGGTAGGCAATCTCAAGGACCCGCTCGCGAACACCGTGATGGGACTCATCTACGTGAACCCCGAAGGTCCGTACGGCGAGCCGGACCTTGAGGGGTCCGCGAAGAACATCCGCGAGGAGTTCGAACGCATGGCGATGAACGACGAGGAGACGGTCGCGCTCATCGCCGGCGGCCACACCTTCGGAAAAGTTCACGGTGCCGACGATCCCGATGAGCACCTCGGCCCCGAGCCCGAGGCGGCGCCCGTCGAGGATCAAGGCCTCGGCTGGAAGCACGACTTCGGCGACAAGGCCGGGATGATCACGAGCGGTATCGAAGGCCCGTGGAACGCCACGCCGACACAGTGGGACATGGGCTACGTCGACAACCTGCTCGATCACGAATGGGAACCCCACAAGGGCCCCGGCGGCGCGTGGCAGTGGCGCCCCGAGAACGAGGAGGAAATCGAGGCGGCACCGGGCGCGCAGGATTCGTCGGAAACCCAGCGGCCGATGATGCTGACGACGGACGTCGCCCTGAAGCACGACGACGACTACCGGGAGGTCCTGAAGCGCTTCCAGGAGAACCCCGGCAAGTTTCAGGAGGCCTTCGCGAGGGCGTGGTACAAGCTCCTGCACCGCGACATGGGCCCGCCGGAGCGATACGTCGGCCCCGAGGTCCCCGACGAGACGATGGTCTGGCAGGACCCCTCCCCGACGCCGACTACGACCTGATCGGTGACAAGGAGGTCGACGGGCTCAAATCGGAGCTCCTCGACTCGGACCTCTCCCGCTCCCAGCTCGTCAAGACCGCGTGGGCGGCGGCCTCGACGTACCGCGACAGCGACAAGCGCGGCGGCGCGAACGGCGCTCGCATCCGTCTCGAACCGCAGAAGAGCTGGGAGGTCAACGAACCCGTGGAGCTGGTGTCCGTCCTCGAGACGTACGAGGAGATCCAGGAGAACTTCAACGGCTCGCGTGACGACGACGTCCGCGTCTCGCTCGCCGACCTGATCGTCCTGGGCGGCAACGCGGCCGTCGAGGCGGCGGCGGCGGACGCCGGCTACGACGTCGAGGTCCCGTTCGAACCCGGTCGCACCGACGCGACGCAGGAGCAGACCGACGTCGAATCCTTCGAGGCGCTCGAACCGAAGGTCGACGGCTTTCGGAACTACCTCGGTGGCGAGTACGACGACCTGTACGACACCCCCGAGGAGCGGATGGTCGACAAGGCAGAGCTGTTGAACCTGTCGGTCTCCGAGATGACGGTTCTGGTCGGCGGCATGCGCGCGCTCGGTGCCACCTACGAGGACACCGACCGCGGCGTCTTCACCGACCGACCGGGGACGCTGACCAACGACTTCTTCGAAACCCTGCTCGACATGGACTACGAGTGGGTGTCGGTCGACGAGGACGACGAGCGCTTCGAACTCCGTGATCGCGACACGGGCAAAGTCGAGTGGGAGGCCACTCGCCTCGACCTCGTCTTCGGCGCGAACGCCCGGCTCCGCGCCACTGCGGACGTGTACGGTGCTGCCGACGGCGAGGAGAAGTTCGTGCGTGACTTCGTGGACGCGTGGGGCAAAGTGATGCACCTCGATCGCTTCGACCTCGAGTAATCTCGGCCGCACGCCTCCGGTTCGGCCTCTCGTCGGCTCGTGTCGGACGCACAAAACGTCGGCTACTCGGAAGAGACACCGAGGCGACGACCTCGGCGATTCTGCAGGGGGCCCGGTCGAAGTCGCCGAAACGGGTCGCGTTCCGTGGATATCCTCCGAAATTTTATAACGGTCGTCCCTGAACGGGACGTATCGTGGCGTGGCGACTCACAGGCCTCTCCGTGGCGCTGTTCGCGGCGTCCGCAGTCGACTTCGGCGTGGCGGCGCTCGCGTGGCGACACCGCGACCGGCCCGCCGCGGACACCGCGATGGCGCTGCTCGTGGCCATGGGCTGCTGGTCGCTCGTCGACGCGATACGGCTCGGATACGACGCGTTCGGGGCCCAGTTGTTCTGGTACCGCATCGGAACCGCCACCGGAGCCGTAATCCCGGCTCTCCTGCTCGTCTTCGCGCTCTCGTACGCGGGCCACGACAAGTGGCTCGATCGACGGACCGTGTTCGCGCTCGCGATCGATCCCCTCGCGTTCGCGGTGTTCGCGGGGACGAATCCCGCCCATCGGCTCGTCTGGGCCGACGTCGCCCTCGTCTCGACGCCGATTCCACACCTCGCTACCTCGTTCGGTCCGGCGTATCTCGTCCACATCGTCTACGCCTACCTCGTGGTGGCGCTCGCGGTCCTGATCTTCGTCCGCGTCTTCGCACGGTCGTCGGTCATCTACCGCCTCCAGGTCGGGTTGCTCCTCGTCGCCATCGCCGCCCCCTCGGCATGAACGGCGCGTTCACGCTCGGCCTGTCGCCGGTGCCGGAACTCGACCTCACGCCGCTGCGTTCGCAGTCTCGGGCACCATCTTCGGCGTCGCGCTGTTCAAGTTCGATCTGTTGAATCTCACCCCGTCGCGCGCGCCGACCTCATCAGCACGCTCGGAAACGGACTCGTCGTCGTCAACGACGACGACCGCGTGGTCCACTGCAACGAGAAAGCGACGGAGATATACCCGTCCGTTCGGGTCGGTGGAAGCCTCCAGACCACCGTCGGCATCGACGCCGTCGACGAACTCGACGGCGAGACGATCGCCGTCGAAACGGACACCGGACAGCGGTTCTACGACGTCCACACGTCCGAACTCTCGGATTTCAGGAATCGCCCCGTCGGCTGGCTCCTGGCGTTACAGGACGTGACCGAGCGCCACGAGTACGAACAGCGACTGGAGGTGACGAACCGCCTCCTCCGCCACAACCTCCGCAACGAGATGAACAAGATCGTCGGCTGGACGTCGAACATCCGGTCGGCGAGCGACGACGACGAGGTACAGGAGACGGCGACCCGGATCGAGGCCGTCGCGAACGACGTCGGGGCGCTGAGTCGGGACGCGAGACACATCGAGACGACGCTCCGCGACCGCGGCGACGGTCGAGTCTCCGTCGACGTCCTCGACGTCCTCCGTTCGGAGCTGGCCGGCGTTCGCTCGCGGTGGCCGTCGGCCGAGGTGTCGCTCGACGCGCCGTCGACCGCGACGGTCAGCAGTCCGAGCGCGGAACTCCTGCAGCTCGCGTTCGAGAACGTCCTCGAAAACGCGATCGAACACAACGACGCCGAGACGCCGCGGGTAGACGTGACCGTCGAGTGCGACGACCAAGTCGTCGTCCGCGTCGCGGACAACGGACCCGGCATCCCCGAGATAGAGCGCAAACCCCTGTCCCGCGGCGGGGAAGACTCGCTCCAGCACAGCAGCGGCCTCGGACTGTGGCTCGTCAACTGGGCCGTCGAGAGCGCCGGCGGATTCGTCACCTTCGCGGAGGGGGACGACGGTGGAAGCGTCGTCGAAATGGCCTTTCCGCCGGCCTAATCCTCCGTTACGGCTCGTTCGACGGCATCCGCTTTCTCGTCGAGGGCGTCGAGTGACGGCCCGGGCGGCGACCGGCGGGGACGTTCCATCCCGAGTTTCCGGCATTCGACGCCGAGTTCGTGGACGCACTGCCGGAGCCGATCGTCCGCGTCCGGCGGGGCCGCGCGCGAGTGTCCCTCGATGCGGTTGGCGAGCGAGACGAGTCGTCGCCGGGCCGTGGCGCGCTCGTCGGCGTCCTCGGCCACCGCACGAACCTCCCGGGCGAGCAAGACGGATCTCGCCTCCCACGGCTCGTCGTGCGAGACGCACAGCAGTCGACGGGCGAGGGAGAGTACCGCGCCCGTCGCAGCGAACACCCCGAGCACGTACGCGACCGCGAACATCGACCCGTCGATAGCGTGCCACGAACAACTGTCTTCCGCTCGTGTCGGATCGCGAACTGATGAATCCTATTTCGCTATATAGAAACTCTGACAGAGGGCGTGCGCGAACCGACGACCTCGGCGACCGGGCCGTCGGAGTCACCTGCGAGACGGACCGATCCGCGCTACCGGACGACGGTCACCGGAATCGACGACCGCTCGACGATGCCCTTGGCGACGCTGCCGATGACGCGTTCGGTCCGTTCGGACCGTCCCTGGTGGCCGACGAAGAGGTTGTCGTACCCCTCGCTTTCGGCGAACGACGGGATGCTCACGACGGGGTCGCCGTAGATGGTCTCGGTCTCGACCTCGACGCCGAGGTTCTCGGCGATGCGGACCGCCTCGTCGAGGACGTCTTCGGCGCGGCGTTCGGCGTCCTCGATATCCTCGATGATGAGTCGCTGGTCGGCGTCCGAGAGGCTGGAAATCGGTTCCATCCCCCTCGGAGTACACCTCCGGGTCGACGGCGTAGACGAGGGTCACCGACGCGCCCGTCGCCTCCGCGAGTTCGACTGCGTACTCGATGGTCTGTTCGCTCTGTCGGGACCCGTCGACTGCGACGAGGAACCTCATGATTTCGAGATGTGTCCGAAGCGTCGTTACTCTGACGGTAGGGAGACGGTCAGGACCGGCACGTCCGACGTGCGCACCACTTTCTCGGTGACGCTTCCGACGAGCGTCCGTTCGAGGCCGGTCCGCCCGTGGGTCCCCATCACCACCAGGTCGACGTCGTACTCCTCGCAGTAGTCGAGGATCGAGCGGTAGGGGACGCCCGTCGCCACCGACGCCTCGATCGTGTCGACGCCCGCGTCCTCGGCGCGCTCGACCACGTCGCGAACGATGCGCTCGCCCTCCGCTTCGAGTTCGTCGAAGACGACGGCCCCGCCGCCTTCCGCCCCCGAGAGTTCCGTGTCGACGACGTAGAACGTGTGTAACGCCGCATCGAACGCCGTGGCGAGTCGAACGGCTTCCTCGACCGCCCGTCGCGCGCAGTCGCTCCCGTCCGTCGGAACGAGGATGTCGTCGTACATACGCGAACGTCCGAGTGCGTGCGCCGTAAATAACGGGGGTAGGTTCGACGGTTCGGAAGCGGGCGGACCGACCCGGCGGTTACTACGCCTCGTCGACGCCGTAGTCGCCGCCGTATCTGATGAAGAAGTACGCCAGTGCGAGGACGGCGACGAGGACGCTCGCCGCGGCGACGGCGATGGACTTCGCGGTGTCGGAGACGGCCGGCGCGCCGCCGCCGGTGGGCGTCTGCGCGCCGCCCTCCTGAACGGTGACGGTGCCCACCATGCCGACGGCCTCGTGGGGAATGCAGAAGTACTCGTAATCACCGGTCACCTCGAAGGTGTGTTCGTAGCTCTCGCCGCCGGCGATGTCACCCTGTTGGGGGTAGGCGTTCCGTGCGGCCTGTTCGCTGTCGAAGCCGCCGCTCGCGAAGTACTCGGCGTCCTCGGGAATCTCGTCCTCGTAAGCGGTGACGCTGTGGCCGACGGTGCCGACGTTCTCCCAGACGACGGTGTCGCCCGGAGCGATAGTGATCTCGTCGGGGTCGAACACGAGCTGGTCGGTCATCTCGACCGTGTGCGTGGTCGACTCCTGTGCCGTCGCCGTCCCGGCTGCGGCGGTCGTCGCCGCCGTGCCCGCCGCCGCAGTGAGGAACCCTCGTCGCGAGACGGAACGAGTGTCGTCTTCCATACCGGGGTTAGCGTACCATCCTACGAAAACTTGACTATCGACGTCGCGTCAGCTCTAATCGTCCCAGGCCGCCCAGATCGACAGTGCGAGCGACCCTACGAGCCAGATCGCCAGTCCAGCGAGGTTCGCGGCGGGGACGGCCGCGCGCACAGACGACGTCGACACCGCGCCCACGACGGTTCGGAGGACGAGCCCCGGAACGCGCTGTTGGGACTGAGCGCGAGCACCCACTGGAGCGAGCCCTCGCCGACGACGCCCGCACCGAGGGCGGCGACGATGCCGACGTCGAGGCCGACGACGAGAACGACCAGAAAGCCCAGACCGAGGGCGATGGCGGCGCGGACGCTGTCGGCCGTCGCCGAGACGGCGAGGGCGACGCCGAGGCCGACCATCGAGAACAGCGCCGTGAGTGTCAGAAATCGGAGGTAGAGAAACGCCGAATCCGCGCCGGCGTGGGTCGCGAGGACGCTCGACTGCGTGCCGCCGACGAACGGAACGACGGCCCCGACCAGGAGGAGCGGGACGAGAACGACCACCAACAGCGCCGTCACGCGCCCGAGGTAGACGCCGAGGACGAACGTGGGCTTCGAGAGCGGGTAAGTCTGCAACACGTCGAGTTCGCCGCGCCGGGCGTCGCCGAGAACGGCGCGGTAGCCGAAGGCGATGGCGAGTGCCGGCACCAGTAGCTCCACGTACGTGAGCAGATCGAGCGTCAGCGGCAGAAACCCGGACGCGCCGCCGGCCCCGCGAGGGCGACGACGAGCGCCGCGTAGCCGACGGCGAGCGCCGCGTACGCCCGCGTCCGGACGACCGTCCGGAGTTCGCGTCCGACGACGGCGAACAACTGGTCCGGATCGGGAAGAGATTCGATCCGAGCGGTCACGGAGCGTCGGTCCGTCTCCGTGGCCGCCTCGCCCCCGTCCGGACGCGCGTCGGTCACTGATCGTCACCTCCGCCGGCCCCCGCGCGAACGGTCAGGTCGGCGTCGCCGGAGACGTAGTGTCGGAACGCCTCGGCCAGCGAGTCGGCGTCGGCGTCGCCGACGAACTCGTCGGGCGGCGCGCGCACGACGATGCCCCCGCGATCGAGCAACGCCACGTCGTCGGCCTTCTCCGCCCCGAGGAGGTTGTGCGTGGCCAGCAGGACCGCCATCCCCGACTCAGCGAGGTCGACGAGCACCTCGAAGACGTATTCGGTCATGCGCGGGTCGAGGTCGCCGGTCGGCTCGTCGAGGACGACGAGCGACGGGTCGCCCAGCGTGGCCTGTGCGATGCCGAGGAGGCGGCGCATCCCGCCAGAGAGGGCGTCGACGTTCCGGTCGCGCGCGCCCGACAGCCCTACCCGGTCGATGGCGGCGGCCACGTCCACGTCCGTCGGCAGGAGGTCGGCGTAGAACCGGAGCGTCTCCTCGACGGTGAACACCGACCGGAACGACGGCTGCTGGGGAGGTAGCCGACCGCGCGCTCGGACCGACGCGTGACGTCGACCGTGCCTTCGGTCGGCGAGAGCAGCCCGGCGACGATGCGGAGCAGCGTCGTCTTGCCGGATCCGTTCGGGCCGACGAGCGTCGTCATCGTCCCCTCGCGCACCTCGAAGGAGACGTCCCGAAAGACTGTGAGGTCGCCGAAGGCGTGTCCCACGCCCTCGACCGTCGCGACTGTTCGTCCGCGCGCCTGCGTCCGTCGTGAGTCCTGGGTCATCGTTGTGTTTCGTTGACAGCGGCCGGTCGCACCGGGCGAGACAGCGGTCGGTTGTCGACGACGCCCGTTCCCCGGAGGCCGGGGACGACGTCCTGCAAACCGCGGAGGGCGGCGACGGCGGGCGACCGGGCGAGCGTCGGCGCTCCGGCTACCCGGTCGATCCGGCTGTCGACCGCTCCCGTCGGCTGGAACGACCGATCGAGGACGCCGTCGCCGTCGGCGTCGCGACCGGGTGCACCCTCCCAGTAATTGCCGCCCTCGTCGCCGGTCCAGACTCTGAGCGGGCCGATGACCGCGACGACGTAGCGGTCGTTGCCGGCGAAGTCGTTGTGGTGGATTCGGTTCGTCGGGATGATCGACGACGCGCGCGCCCCGACGTCGTTGCGGACGAGGACGTTCCGGACGTAGTAGGAACTCCGGGAGACGACGTCCATCCCGTAGCCGTTGTCGACGAGGACGTTGCCGGCGACGTAGGAGGCGCTGCCGGCGACGCTGATGCCCGCCTCGCTCGCCCGCACCTCGTTGCCGACGAGCGCGTTCCCCGTGGGCCGCGTCATCACGACGACGCCGATGTTGGTGTCGACGGCGACGTTGTCCTCGACCAGCGCGTTCGAGGTGTACATCTCGTGGGTGCCAAAGCGCATCCCCTCGAAGTAGTTGTCGCGGACGACCAGGCCGTGTGCGAGGTGGGTGTAGACGCCGTCGCGTCCGCCGTAAAACGACGAGTTCTGGACGACGATCCGCGACTCCATCACCATCACGCCCATGAAGCCGTTCAGCCACTCCTCGCTGCCGTGGACGGTCACGCCGTCGACGACGGCCCCCGCGTCGACCGGACGACGACGCCGTTGGCGGGCGTCGTCACGTCGACGCCGCGGACGTACGACCCGTTCGCGCCGTCGAGGACGACGCCCGCATCGCCGTAGCCGTACCCCATCTGGACGCGATAGTCCCAGTCGCCGGTCCGGTTTCCGGGGATCTCGGACACCGTCGTCTCGTTGCCGACGCCCGAGATGCGGACGTCGACGACGCCGACGCTCGGTGCGCGGGCCTTGACGACGCTCCCGTCGCCGTCGCCGACGAGATGCGTCTCGTTGCCCGCGCCACGGACCGTCAGGGGCTTTTCGACGGTCACGTTGACGCCCTCGTACGTCCCCGATGGGACGCGAACCGTCGTGTTCGGCGGGGCCGCCTCGACCGCCGCCGCGAGCGTCGGGGCGTCCTCGCCGACGACGACGGAGACGGGACGGCGGGCCGTCTCGCGGGCGCGTCGGATGGTCGCGTTCGCCCACGCTCGGCGCTCGGCGACGTCCGCTCGCATCCGGCCGAGGGCGCGCTCGCCCGTCCCGAAGGAGGTCCGCCGAAGCGCGTTCCAGCGCACGACGCGCCCGCCGTACCGATCGGCGAAGGCCGCGGCCGCGCTCCCGTCTCCGAAGGGGACGACCGCGGGGCCGGCGGGCGTCCGTGCGCGACTGCCGACGACGAAGGCGGCGTCCGCGACGGGGATCCAGTCGCCCCGGCCGACGGTCCCCTCGGTCGTTCGGATGTAGCCCTCGTCGGTGAGTTCCACGCCCTCGCCGGCGAAGTCGGTGACGTAGACGACGAGCGGCATGCCGAACTGGTCTCGCGCCGCCTCGCGCCCGAGCTCGTCCACCATCGAAGAGACGCCGTAGTAGCCGACGACGTAGTGGAACTCGGAGTAGAACACCTGCGCCCGCGGAATCTCGTACTGTGACGACCGGGCGCTGACCGTCGCGTTCCCGGTCATTCCGATCTTGATGGCGTCGTCGAACGCCACCGGGTCCGGCCGCTGGCTCCCGGAGACGTCGACGGCGAACGCGCCGCTCGACAGGAGCAAGAGGGCGAACACGACGGCGACTGTGGTTTTCGGATCGAGGCGCATGGGTTCCCGGTGCCGGGGCGATCCCCGCGGCGTCGACGCCGGTAGCGTCGTTCCTACCTCCGCCGGCGAGCGTAGTATACGCTTGTGGTTGGTGTGTCGAATCGGCGCGGGTGTATAATTCGGTGGGGCAACGTAGTAGGAGTATGGATTCCCGGTCTCACGACCACGACTGTTCGCACCGCTTCACGCGTCGGACCGCCCTCCGAATCGGAGGCGGTGTCGCCGTCCCCGCCCTCGCAGGCTGTCTGGGCGGTGGTGGCGGCGACGCCCCCGACCCCGTCTCGCTCACCGGGTCGCTGTCGTGTGACGTCTGTGGCATGGTCATCGGGAATCACCCCGGACCGAACGGACAGCTATTCTACCGTGACGAGCACCCGGAGGGCCACGACAACCCCGCGCGTTTCGACACGCTGAAACACTGTTTCTTCCCGTACAAACTCGAACACGAGCAGCGGGGATGGGGGATAGCCGCGGCGTACGTCACCGACTACTCGTCCGTCGACTACACCGTCTCGGGCGACGACGAGCAGTACATCAGTTCCCATCCCGAGGCGGCGGCGTTCGGCCCCGCCGAGGCGATGTCGTACGTCGTCGGCAGTTCGGTGAGAGGCGCGATGGGCGACGACTTCGTGTCCTTCTCGGCGTCGGCCGACGCGGAGTCGTTCGCGAGCGAATACGGCGGCGACGTCGTCGCCTACGACGACATCGACCAGGGACTCGTCGGCCGGTAGGCGTCGGCGCTGGCCGAGCGTCACGTCGAGATAGAGCATGACGACGACGCCGAGCATCGTACCGAGCGTGGCGACGCGTTCGTGGCCCCGGGAGTGCGTCTCCGGGACGATCTCGTCGCTGATGACGAACAGCATCCCGCCGGCGGCAAAGCCCATCGCGTAGGGGAGTACCGGGCCGGCGACCTGCACCGCGTACGCGCCGAAGACGGCCAGCGGGATCTCCACGAGACCCGAGCGGACGCCGGTGAGCGTGGCGTAGAAGGTCCTGTCGAAGCCGGCGTTGATGGCGGCGACGGAGACGGCCAGTCCCTCCGGGATGTTCTGGATGCCGATGGCGAGCATCAGTGCGAGCGCGTTGCCGAGGTTCCCGGAGCCGAAGCTAACGCCGACGGCGAGGCCCTCCGGCATGTTGTGGAGGGTGATGGCGACGATGAAGAGGACGACCGACGCGGCCCGGGGGTGCGGGTCGGGCGAGTCCGGACGGGTCCGGCCCGTGACGAGGACGTGAACGTGGGGGACCCAGACGTCCGCCCGGTCGAGGAGGACGACGCCGAGGGCGAAGCCGACGAGGACGGGGATGACGCCGCCCGCCTCGATGCCGGGGAGGATAAGGCTGGTGAACGACGCGGCGAGCATGATGCCCGCGGCGAAACCGAGGGCGGTGTCGAGCGCCCGCTCCGTGGGGTCGGTCCAGACGACGACGAGGCTCGCGCCGAGGAGGTTCATCAGCGCGATGACGATGCCGCCGGCGAGCCCCTGCACTACCGGATTCGTGCCCACGAGCCGGACGAACAGGTCCGCAGCATCGGCGGCAACTCTCGCGGTCGCCCACCCCAGCGGCGGGGGATTCGTCACCACCCGATGCCCGCATCACGAACATGGAGGCGATACGCGGACGGCGGACATATAGCTGTGCCCGGCGGCAGATAGCCGTGACCGGCGACGCGGCGGGCGCGGGAATCCCGTCCGCGGCGACGGCGTACACCGGCGCGCTCCGTATCGATACCCCCTACAGTTACGTCGCCGCCCCGCGGTACGTGCGGATATGACGAATCAGATACTGGTCCCCGTCGACGGGTCCGAACCGTCGGAGAAAGCACTCGACTTCGCGCTCGAACAGTTCCCCGACGCCGACGTCGTCGCGTTGACCGTCGTCGATCCGACGGACATCGGCTACGCGTCCATCGAGGCGACGCCGAACACGTTCCAGAAACTCCACGAGGCGGCCCGCAAGGAGGCCGAACGCGTCCTCGGCGAGGCGAGAGACCGCGCGGCCGAACGGGACCGGGAGATCGGGACGGAGACGAGCGTCGGAGCCCCGTCACGGGCCATCGTCGACTACGCCGAAGAACACGACGTCGATCAGATAGTGATCGGCAGTCACGGCCGAAAGGGCGTTACGCGGGTGCTCCTCGGAAGCGTCGCCGAGGCGGTCGTCCGGCGGTCGCCCGTCCCCGTCACCGTCGTCAGATAGGTCGGTCGCCGTCCGGCGGCGAGTCGTCGGACGAGAGGTCGCGAAACGCCGCCACGAAGTCGGTCTGCGTGAATTCCGAGACGGTTTCGTCGACCCGGTTCCGGAGTTCCGTGACGCGCCGTTCGAGGCGGGCGTACTCCTCGCTCGCCCGGAGTTCCTGTTGGCTCTTCGCGCTCTCGAGCGCCGCCTTCTTCTCGACTAGCCGATACGTCTCCAGCAGTTCCTCGTCGAACTGGTCGCGGCGGACCATCCGGTCGACGGCGGCTTCGAGGTCGTCCGCGGTGATGGGTTTGACGAGGTAGTCGTCGATGTTCATGTCGACGATGTCGAAGTCGGGATCGACCGCGGTCACCATCACCACGCGGCAGTCGAGTCCGCGTTCGTCGAAGCGGTCGAGTACCTCGTCACCCGAGAGCCCGGGCATCCGACGGTCGAGCAGGACGACGTCGACGTCCTCGTCGACGCGGTCGAGCGCCTCCTCGCCGTCGTAGGCCGTCCGAACGGTGGCCGCCTCCTCCAACCAGAAGGAGTAGAGGTCTGCCAACGGCTGTTCGTCCTCGACGACGAGCACCGTCGGCTCCGACTCGGAGTCGGTCATCGTCCGCTCGACCCCGCTCCGTGCCGGCCGCCGGCGCTCTCCTCGTCAGCCGTCAGGACCGCGCCGCTCGCCCCGGGGCCCGGACCGACGTGAGGAGCTATCATAGTGGACACCATCCATTATCATCGTATCAAATTTTCGGCCACATCTTCTCTCTCTGACACGATCTGCGGCGGACGGGCGCGGCGTCCGCCGGCGTGACGACTGGATCGACAGCGTCTCCCTGCGGCGGTCCGACCGGAGGCTTCGACGGCGGGCTGATCGGGCCGCTCACGACGTCGCGTCCGAAGTCTGCGAGCGACGCGCTCGCTGGAACGAGGCGAGAACCCGTCGGGATCCACAGGCGACGGCACGCCGGCTCCGACGATGGATCGACCGCCGTTCGCGACGGTACGGCTGCCCTCTGTTTCTCAGCTGTGAGAAAACCGTCGGAGTCTTTATTTCGGTCGTTTCGAAACCAACGACCGAAGAATGACCGGAGTTGTCGCTCGTCGTCGGACGGGGTCGTCCGACGGCGGAGGAGACGAGACGCCCCCGAGCAGGGATGACCGAGACGCTTCCGCGGGAGCGGCCGGCGAGCGTGACGCCGGACGAACGCCACCGCGGCTACTTCGGGATCGACTGATGTCACTCTACCAACTCGAAAAGGACGGCGACACCGACGCCCTCCTCGACTACCTCCACGGCGGGGAGACGGCCGCCGTTCGCCGCCGAGCCGCGGAGGTCCTCGGCGACCTCGGGGTCGCCGACCAGCAGATCGTCGAGAAACTCGTCCGCGCGGCGATCGACGACGACGACGAAGCGGTCCGCGGGGCGGCCATCGACGCCCTCGACCGACTCGGCGAGGACGCCATCGAGCAACTCGTCGTCAGCCTCTCGGGGCAGGACGCTGATTCGGGCCTGGGGCGTGTACGGGCGCGGGCGTTCGTGAAGACGCTCTCGGCCGATCGTCCGGAACTCCGGATGGCGTCGGCCAACGCGCTCGGCCGGCTGGGCGACGAGAAGGCTCTGCCGGCCCTCGTCGGGGCGCTCACCGACTCGGACCCGCGAGTGCGGGCGCGCGCCGCTCGCGCGTGTGGTAAGCTTGGCGACCCGCGGGCCGTCGACGCCCTCCGCGAACGCGTCGACGGCGACGATCGGCGAGTGCGACGGGCCGCCGCGGACGCGCTGGCGGCCATCGGATCGAAACGCGCCCTCGCGGCGCTCGTCGACCAGGTCGAGGACGACAGCCCCGAGGTCAGATACGTCGCGGCGTCGGCGCTTGGCGACTACGACGGCCCGAAACCGATCGACGCCCTCGTCGAGACGCTCACCGACGACGACGACGCGGTCCGACGGGCCGCCGTCTACTCTATCGTGAAGCTCCTGTCGAACGCACCGTCCAAGCGGGGCCACGAGATTCGCCAGACGGTCGTCGAGCGGCTCGGCGAGACGGCCGACGAAAGCGTCGTCGACGCGCTGGCCGAACTCCTCGAAGAGGGGCGACAGGTCGCCCAGCGACGCAACGCGGTGTGGCTGCTCGGCCGCGTCGTCGGCGAGACACACCGGGGCCGCGTCGTCGGCGCGCTCGTGTCGGCGCTCGGCGACGACGACGAGACGACCGCGCAGTTCGCGGCCACGAGCCTCGTCGCCATCGGCGGCGACGCCGTCGTCGACGCGCTGCTGGACCTGCTGGAAGCGCCCGGGTCGGACCGGGCCGCCAAGGCGGTGTTCGTCCTCGGGAAGGTCGGCGGCGATCGCGCCCGGGATCGACTCGAATCGTTCGTCGAATCGACCGACGATCCGGAGGTGCGAAAGCAGGCGCTCTCGGCGCTCTCGAAACTCGACGGCGGACGGTGACCGACGATGAGCGAAGGCGAACGCAAAATCGCGGACGCGCGCGGGCAGTTCGTACGGGTCGTTCGACACGGCCGGCGGCTACCGGACGCCGACTGGACCAGCGGTCGCCTCGTCCTCTCGAACGAGCGCCTCGTCCTCGTCGACAACGACGGGACGCGCACCGTTCCCCTCTCCGACGTTGCCCGTCTCGACGGCCGCTACGACGTCGGCCGGTTCGTCGCGAGCGTCTCCGGCTACGTCAGCCTCTACCTGTCCGGGGAGGACGTCCTGCTGGTCGCTCCCGACGACGACGCCTTCGAGACCGCGATCTACCGCGCGCTGCTGGACCGAACCGTCGTCCTCGCGCGCCACCCGGCCGTCGAGGGCGGCGTCGTCCAGGACACCGAGTGGCTGAAGGCCCGCGTGAAAGTCGAAGCCGAGGCCCTCGCCGTGGCGATGGCAGACGGCTCGTTCGTCGAGGTCGCGCTCGACGACGTCGGCTCGCTGGACCGAACCGAACGCACGGTCCGCGACGGGAAACGGCCGGTCCTCGAGACCGAACACACCGAGGGCGGGGCGAGCGTCCAGACCTACCTCTCGGGCGAGGACCGCCACGTCGCCTTCCTGGAGTCGTTCCTGCGGAACGGCGAGGAGGGGAGCGAGATCGACGTCGAGCTGTCGAGCGGGGAAACCGAGGTGTTGCTGGCGCTCTACTCCGGCGTTTCGCCGTTCGAGATACCGGGCTTCGTCGGCGGGGACGTCGACGAAGTCGAGGCGACGTTCGAACGACTGGTCGACCTCGGCGTCTTGGAGGAGGTGCGCAAGCGCCGCGAGGTGGTGCTCAACGCCCGCGGCCGCAACATCGCCAGCACCGCGATGAACGACCAGTAACCGAGGTCCGACACGGCGACCAGCGATCAGTCGACGGCGTCGAAGCGGTCGGTGACGGCGACGCGGCCTTTCGGCGTCAGCGCCGTCCGTTCGCCGCCTTCGACCAGCCCTTTCTCCCGGAGCGAGTCCAACACCGTCGGCCGACCCGAACCGGCCGTGACGAGGTCCGTCGGATCGGCCGTCTCGCCCGCGGAGTAGAGGCCGACGAGCGCCTGTATCTCTTCGTCGGTCAGCGAGACGTCCTCGAGTTCGGCCAGCAGGTCGCTGTACTCCAGCCGGAGATACCGGCTCAGGAGATTCGTCTTCCGCTGTGTCGGGAGAGCGACGTCAGTCGTCACGGACGTCGCGGACGGGAAATGGCGGATTTCGAGCGTCGGGCGGGCGCTCCCGCGGAGCGTTCGCGACGGCTTCGAGATCTCCGTGACCGTCCCGAGGTCGACCTCGAACGGGGACGGGAGGTCGGCAAAGACCACCCGTCCGCGTTTCACGCGGAGCGTGCCGAGTCGCGTCGGCGCGTCGAGGACGCGACCGCCCCGACGCGCCGGGTGTTCGACCGTCGCCTCGACGCCGTTCAACTGCGCCTTGAAGAGGATGGTAGTGAACTTGTCGACGGCGTCGGAGCCCGCCTCGACGACGGCGAATCTGCGTTCGCCGTCCCGCTCGTACGCGACGCTGACGGAGTCGTTGAAGAACTCCCGCATCGCCGGCGGGACGTGACCCACGGCCACGTCGACGACGGCCGACATCGGGATGGTCCTCCTGTCGTCGCTGCCGGCGAGAACGAGCCGGTGCGGGCTCATGAGGACGCGCCCTTCCTCGGCTCGGTCGCGCCCGATCCGGTGACGAAAAACTCGCCGACGAAGTCGACGAGAATCCGCTCGTCCCCGCTGACATTCAGCAGTCCCTCCACCATGAGCTTGGTGACGACGCCGATGATACAGCCCAACCAGGTCAGTGCGACGAAATGTGTGAGCGCGTTCAGTTTGTGGCCGCCGTCGACGGTCCGGATCATCAGCGACGACATCAGGGCGTTGAACAGGATGACCGCGATGAGCAGAAACTGGATGACCGGGAGGTCGTACACCTCTGTGTGGATGAGTTGGCCGACGTCGAACGTGCTCTGTGCGCCAAGCCCGAACGAGAGGTCCGCGAGGATCTTCACGATGGTGAAGCCGATGAAAAACGCGAAGGTGGAGGCGGCCGTGATACCGTAGAGCAACCCGACGAGCGTGATCGTCGCCTGTCGGCGCTGCTGGCGCAACTGATTGACCGTGTTCATGTTCTCGCTGATGAGTTCGCCGAGCTGTTTCGGTTCTCCCCCATCTGCCGGCCGACGAGATACATCTCGCTGAACTTCTGAATGAGATACGACTGCGCGCTGGCGGCGAAATACTCCCACGCGCGCGTCGGCTCGATGCGCATGTTGAGCCGCTTGAACAGGTCGTCGATGTCCTCGGTGAGCGGGCCGAAGTCCTTGTTCCGGAGCGTCCACAACACGTCCGTCGTGGTGGTCTGTTTCGCGCTCTCGCTGGCACCCAGCGCGCGGATGAACCCCGGGAAACCCTCGTCGCGGGCGACGATCTCCCGTTCCTGGCGGCGAAACGTCTGTCCCGGAATCAACAGCGGCGTGAACGGCAAGGCCGCGTAGAGTGGCGTCGGGACGGAGTCGACCGGCAGGAAGTCGGCGAGATCTATCGGACCGCCGAAGAGACTGCTCGCGACGAGTCCGATCGTGACGAGAGAGAGCGCACCGCCGGCGACGACGCTCGCCTGCATCCGGCGTTCATCGGGTGGGGTGATGTCCTCCGGTTCGTACCAGATGGGGTCGAACGGGGCCATCGTGCGGATGACGAGCAGGAAGCCGGTCTGGATCAGCATGAACATGACGATGACGCCGCTGATGGTCAGCATCGGGTTCGTCCCCGTCAGAATGGGCAGGACGATGGCGAACACCAGCGCGAACGTCATCGAGAGGATCATCGACATGTAGAGGTCTTTCATCACTTCGAGGTTGTCGAGCGCGCTCTCGTAGACGGTGACGTAGTTCTGGAGCATCACCTCCTGTTCGCTCAAGAGGAAGTCGCTCAGGGACTGGCCAGCACCGAGCGTGTACGCGAGCCGGTCGAAAAAGTCGGCGAGTGGCTCGCTCGGGATCTGTTTCGCCCGGCGGCGACAGGCGTCGTCGAGGCTCTGGTTCCACGTGTCAACCAGTTGAACGATGCGGTTTACCTCGTCCGCCAGCGGGCCGTACTCGCGCTCCTTCGAGAGTTCGCGAAACACCTCCATCCGGTCGATGTTCGTCGTCGAGAGCACCGTCATGTGCGTCATCAGCAGGTGGTACTGGTTCTCCATCCGGACTTTCTGCTGGCTGACGCGCAACTGCGGATAGAAGACGCCCGCGCCGACGACCAGTGCACCGAACACCGGGATCGGCAGGCGGACGAACAGGGGTAACTCGAGCGCGAGCGCTCCCACCAGCGTCAGAACGAAAAACGCCGCCGACGGCGCGAGCACGAACAGGGCGTACCGCCGGACGGAGACGTCGAGTCGCTCGTAGGCATCCAGCAGCGACGCCGCCAGTTCGGAGGTGTTGACCTCGAAGTCGGTTTCCGAGCTCGATTCCGAGGACATGTTAGCGGTGGATGTCGAACGGGAGTCCTTCGATGCCGTCGCGCTGGAACGTCTCGATGGTCTCGTTCACCTCGTGATAGCCGAGGATGTTCTCCTGAATCATGCGTTCGATGATGTCCGCCCGGAACTGCAGGTCGTCGTAGATGTCGCGGGTGTCGGCGTATCCGAGCAGGGTGGCGATGCGCTCTTCGAGGACGTAGGAGTTGTTCATTCCCTGGAAGATGATTTCGTCCTCGACGGGGTCCCAGTCGAACACCTGCCGAGTGACGACGCCGTCCATCTCCTTGGAGTAGCCCTCGATCTCCTGGACGCTCGTCACCCGCCGGAGGACGTCGTCGCCCTGTTTGACGCGGTTCTGGAAGAGGGCGACGTCGGCATTGTCCATGAACGTCTCGGGGACGTTGATGGGGTCGCCGGTGAACCGCTGGATCATGGAGACGATGTCGCTGGCGTGGAAGGTGAGCATCACGGGATGACCGGTCTGGGCCGCCTGAAACGCCATTCGCCCCTCCTCGCCGCGGACCTCGCCCACGACGATGTAGTCGGGGCGCGACCGGAGCGCAGTGGCGACCAGGTCGAACATGTCGACGTTCGCGCCCTCCTCGCCCTGGCCATCGCGGGTGAGCAACTGCTGCCAGGTGTCGTGGGGCGGGAGGACTTCGGCGGTGTCTTCGGCGGTGTAAATCTTCGAATCCCGGGGGATGAACGACATGATGCTGTTGAGCGTCGTCGTCTTCCCGGACGCCGTCTCGCCGACGACGAAGACGGTCTGTTCGTTCTCCAGACAGAGCCACAGGTACGCGACCAGTTCGGGCGAGAGCGTCCCCCACTTCGCGATCTGAGTGATCGTGAGGGGCGTCTCGTCGCCCTGGCGGATGGTGAGACTGGGGCCTTTGACGCTCACGTCGTCGGAGTAGATGACGTTCAGCCGCGAGCCGTCCGGGAGCGTCGAGTCGACGATGGGGTTCGAGTCCGAGAGGGGGTCGCCGATGCGTTCGCCCATGTTACGCAGCCAGCTGTCGAACGATTCGGGCGTCCCGAAGTCCACCGTCGTCTCGATGAGGCCGTAGACACTGTGGTCGACGTAACACTCGTGAGGGCCGATGACGTGGATGTCCTCGTTCGCCGGGTCGCGCATCACCGGTTCGAGGGGGCCGAGCCCGACGATGTCGCGGTTCAGTCGATAGCGGATGTTCTCGTAGGTCTTGTCGCTGATCCGGAACTTTCCGAAGTCGAACAGCCGTTTGAACCGGTCGAGCCACCCGCCCGAGCCGTCGTCGATGGTCGTCGCCTCCGAGAGGAGCTCCTCGATGCGGTCGTCGTACTCGGCGTCCTCCTCCGGGATGGCCTTGTTGACGCTCCGGTCGAGGAGCCGGTCGCGGATCTTCCCGAACACCGCTCGTTCGTCGTCCGCGAGCGTCGGCTCGATGGCGTAGTATTTGACGTCCTGTCCCAGATCGCCGTAGACGTGACAGTAGATCGGCCCGCCGACGGAGTAGAGGACGTTCGGTCGGTGGGTTTCGTACTCGGTGGTCGGTTCGTCGATGAGGATCGGGAACTCGCCCGTGATCTGTTTGAACTTCGTCAGGTGGTCCCGCAGGTGGGGGCGACGCGAGGCGAGTCGTTGGAGCTCGTCCGACGGTCGTGCGGTTCCCAGTTCCGTCATGATCCGTTAGGCGATGCTTCTGCTCTCGATGACGATGCCCGTTCCGGAGCGAACCGAGAAGCCGATGGTGTCGCCGACCTGTTCGCCCATGCCCGCAAAGCGCTTGACCGAGATCTGCCGCCGGACGTCGTCGCCGATCTCGATCATCTCGAGTTTGATGTAGACGTCGGCGATAGAGCGGAAGGGACCGATCGCCTCGACGTCCACCGTGGAGGGATCGACGGTGAGGACGACGACCTTCCCCTTCGAGATGACGTCTCGGAAAAACGAGATGATCTCGAGGGCGGCCTGGCGCTCCTCGTTTTGCCGGATGAGCGCCTCGAACTTCGGGTCGTTACGGAGGATGGAGTCGAACGTGTCGATGACGATGGCGTCGGAGTTCCACATCACGTCCGCGTTCATGAGGCGTTTGAGCAGTTCGCGCCGTTCGTCGCCTCCGTCGTCGGAGAAGGTCCCGCCGGTGTCGAGGTCGGCCTGGAGAAAGAGGACGTTCTCGTCGAGGAGGTGATCGACCACGTCGTAGGACATCGAGTGCATCTGGTCGATGAAGCCGCGGACGGTGAGCTCCGTCGAGAGACAGGTGACGGTGAACCCCTCTTCACAGAAGCCGTAGGTGAACCGCTGTGAGAGGGCGCTCTTGCCGGCCCCGTAGTCGCCCTCGACGAGGACGATGCTCCCGCGGGGGATCCCGCCGCCGAGTTCCGTGTTCAACCGGTCGTGATCCTCGAGTCCCAGGGATAGCAGACTGTTTCGGCTCATGTTCGGAACGTAAACACCTCCTCGTCGCCGTTGACGACGAGCTTGACCCGGTGGTCGTCCGAGGGCAGCGACGCCTCGATCTCCAGGCGGACGACGTTCGTCGAGTCCCAGGCGGAGCCGTCGACGACGGTCAACGAGACGTTCGTCCGGTACCGACCGTCGAGGATGACGTCCACGGACGCCGGATCGGCTAGCAGCTGTGACGTGCCCGTGTTCTTCACGTAGAGGGTGACGTTCGTCCCGTCGTAGACGGAACTGCCCGGGTCGCTGATTATTTCGACGTCCGTGCGCACCTCCTCGCTCACGTCGAGGCTCTGGTCGTCGATGCCGGAGCTGATACGGGAGACGCTCTGGGTGAACGTTCCGGCGACGCCCGCCGCGACGACGAGACTCGCGATGAACAACACCATGTGAGACACCGAGACGCTCGCCACTCAGACCACCTCCGAGACGGCGACGCCCGGCCCGGAGACGACCGTCACCCGCGAGGGATCCGACACCGACAGTTCGATGTGGAGCGTCTCGCCCGGTAGCCAGAGGTCCGTCGTCGCGTCGCCGTCGACCTCCCGGACGACGAACGACGTCTGATAGGCGTTGTCGACGAGGACGTCCGTCCCGTTGACGGAGAGTGACGTCGTGCCCGAGTTGTTCACCTCCAGCGTCAGGATCTCGGACGTGGAGTTGTACGTCGCCGTCGTGAGCGAGAGGGCGGTGTTCTGTCGCTCCAGCGTCTCGTCGGCGACGTCGCCCCGGGCGTCCGCGAGGCGCTCGAAGCCGTTCGAGGTGGCGGTGTACATCGTGCCGAACGCGATGAACATTCCGATGAAGACGATGGCGGCCGAGCCGCTGACGCTAAATCCCATCGGACACCTCCAGGCTGCGTTCGAAGAGGAGCGCGTCGGAGGTGCCGCTCGTGAGGCGACTGACGTACCGGAGGCTGTCGACGTGGTGGTCGAGCGTCAGCGACGTGGGGTTCGGACGCACCTCGTCGGAATCCGCGTCGACGTCGCCGAACCCCGGAGGAAGTTCCGCAGACCGTCGGCCACGTCGTCGCTGATCCACTCGACGGTGCGATAGTATTCGACGGCGCGCGCGGCGTCCGTCGGATCCGACTCCTCGACGAGGAACTCGATCCACTCCAACACGAGGAGGTCGACTACGAACCCCGCCGGCAACGCGTCGAGATACGGCTTGGCCCGCGGGCCGGACCCCGCCATGAGCGTGTTCTCAGCGAACTGGAGATCGCCCGCCGACTGTGCCGCTGCGGCCGAGGAGTCGGGGCTCGCGCGAGCAGCGGGGTCCGCCGGCGGTTCCGCGGCGCGCTCGGCGTCGTCCGATCCGGCTTCGGCAGCCTCGGTCGCCCCCGGATCGGGGTCGGTGGCCGCGCCGTTGGCGATGGGGTCGTCCGTCGTGACAGACGCCTCCAGGTCGTCGCCCTCGTCGAAGCCGTCGCGGGCGTCGTCGGTCGCCCAGTCCGCGTCACCGGCGTCGTACTCGTTTTTCAGTTCCTCGAAGGATTTGCCGGAGTCGTCGGCATCACCCGCGTCCGAACCAGTCGCGCCGACGGAGTCGTCGTCGAGGAAGTCGTCGTCGAAGAAGTCCTCGGCGTCCGCACCGGCCAGACTCTCGTCGAGTTGCTCGTCGGCGTCGTCGGCGTCGTCGTCGTCCGCGTCGAACAGACCGAGCGATCCGCCGCCGCCGTCGAAATCGCCGCCCGACTGAACGTCGTCGACGAACGGGTTGACGCCGCGCGTCACCATCTCGTAGATGTCGAGGAGCTTCCGGACGTTCTCCTCGACGTCGTCGACGGTGTTCGCGATCTCCTCGTTCTCGCTCTTTATCGTCCCGACGGTGGAGGACAGACTCGACAGTTCGTTTTCGAGTTCGTCGACGCGGCTCTCGAGTTCGCGCGTGGAGCCACCGGCGTCGTCGTCCTCGCCGAACTCGAGGTCGTCAGCGAATTCGCCGCCCCCGCCGAGTTCGTCGAAGTCGTCACCGTCGTCGAACAGGAGTTCGTCGTCGGCGTCGTCGCCACCGTCGTCGGATCGCAGGAGCCGGTCCAGAATGCTCATCGACGATCCTCCGGTCGAGTGTCCATCCCAGCCATTCTTGTCCCGAGAATCTCGATCACTTCCTTTAATCGTTCCCCTTCGATTACTGATTCTGATAATTCTAAAAACGCGTCCTGACGGTGCTCTCGACGGGATCACACCCGCCGGACGGAGCGGCCGACCGTAGTCGCCGCCGACGTCAGTGACTGCCTGCGATGTCGACTCGCGTCGTCAGTCCACGACATCGCGTATCGCTTCGAGGACGCTCGGTTTCTGGAAGGGTTTCGTGATGTAACCGGATGCACCGGCCTCGACGGCCATCTCCATTTTCTCCTCCTGACGGACGCTCGTACACATGACGACGTTCGCGTCGGGGTCGTCGTCGGTGATCGCCGTCGTCGCCTCGATGCCGTCCCGGATCGGCATCACGACGTCCATCAGCACGAGGTCGGGGTCGTGTTTCCGGTAGAGGTCGACGGCCTCGACGCCGTTTTTCCCCTCTCCGACGATCTCGAACTCTTCCTCCAGAATTTCACGGAGGAGATTCCGCATGAAATCCGAAGCGTCTACGATGAGTACACGTGTCGCCATCTCTTCGGGCGTGGGTTTCGTCAGTGCCCGGATAAAGGCTTGCGTGAAATTATCACCGTTGATGTTACTGCGAGAGGTTGACGCCGCGATCGTCGGCGACGGCGTCGAGCAGGTCTGCGATGGTGTCTTCGTGGCCCAGATCGTGGGTTTCGAGGAGACCGACGAGCGTCTGGACGGGGTAGCGGACCGAGACGTTCGCTTCCGCCAGCAATATTCCGAGGACGTCCTCGACGGGTGTACCGTCGCCGACCTGCTGGGCGTACCAGAGTACGAGCGCCTCGAAACTGGTGACGACGTCGTTCGAGACCACGCGGTGTTGGTCGGTCCGGTCGTCGAACGTGGCGGTGACGTGGAAGCCGTAGTCGGCGTCGGCGTTCTCGAAGTAGTCGACGAGCCAGTCCTCGACCGCGTCTCGATCGACGGAGCCGGTTCGCTCGTCGACGTCGGCGGACGACGCCGTCTCCTCGCTGACGTTCGGCGTCCCGTTGGCCGAAACGACGTATCGGCCTTCGTCGAGCACCTCGACGTTCTCCTCGTCGGCGATGTCGAGTTCGTCCTCGGAGAGGATGGTATCGTCTTGGGAATCGGGTTGGTCGGGAGGCATTGGCCGTCGAATCCTTTGTTTAAGTGACTACGTACGGAGTGATAAACATTCGGACGGAGTCGACCGTTCGAAAACGCGGGTCCGATCCGCTGGCTCGTCGGTAATGTCGTCTCTCCCGACAGCGAACCGTCCACCCGATCGTCGACGCCGCTGGCCGGGGTGTCGAGCGCTCGGACATCCGACGGCGTATTCGGCTTCGCACCGGTAAAAATAGATGCACGGACGGCCAGCCGGTTCAGAGACTGACGACCTGGCCGCTGGAGGTGGGAACCGGACGGGGAGCCACTGCGACGACGGTCGTCGTTCCGCCGGCACCGGTCGTGATCTGGATTTCGACCTGTTCACCTGCGGTGAGACCCGTATCGTCACCGCTGTACGTGCCGGTGGCAGCGGCATCGAGATCCAGCGTGATTTTGACGCGTGCGGTGTCGGTATCGAGGGACGTCTTACTCCCGTCGTTACCGCTTTTCAGTTCCGTGACCTGGCCCGCCGCGATCTGGAACTGTGAGCTGCCGTCCGACCCGCGGAGGTTGGCGGTCGCCCGCGTCAGGTTGATCGCATCCGAGCCGGAGCCGCGAGATACCACGAGCTGAACGTTCTCGATGTTCGTTCCGTCCGAGGCACCGGACGTGCTGATGACGTTGAGGCGCTCGGAGACCTGTTTCGTGCTCTGTTCGCCCGTCTGTTGGGACTGCTGTTGGAGGAAGCCGGCCGTGTTGATCAGGACACCGGCCGCGATCGCCGCGACCAGTACCATCGCGATGAACACGATGAGCGTCCCGATACCGACCTGACCTCGCGATCGACTACGAGACTCGGATTCCGTCGAAGGGAGTAGTTGTTTGAACATCTCACACCTCCGTAATGTACTCGCCGTTGTCGTACTGACTGATCGAACTCGGCACCGTGACGGCGACCCGAGTGGTCGCTCCGGACGGCGTGCTGACCAGGAGCGTGATCTCCTGACCCGCAGTGAGGACCGCGGTCGAGTCACTGCTGGCGAGTGGCAGGATGATCTCGGCGCGGTCACCTTCCTCAGCACCGTGATCGCGGTGCTGCTGCCGTTGTGATACGGTCCGCTTCCGATCTGGCCGCCGAGTTCGTACTGGAAGGCGTCACCCGTACCCGTGTCGATGGATCCCGTCTCACTGGTGCCGTAATAGGTGGCAGTCGCCTGTCCGTTCGGGCCGCGTTTGGTGATGGTGAGATCGGCGAGATCGATCGAATCCGCACCCGGCGATTTCGAGACGACGAGCCGGACGACGTCGACGCCGTCCGGCGTCGTGGTGAACACCTGCGAGTTGTACACACCGAGTGCGCTTTTCACCTGCAGCGAGTTACTGACCTGTTGCGTGCTCTCCTCACCCGTCTGCTGGGACTGCTGTTGGAGGAAGCCGGCCGTGTTGATCAGGACGCCGGCCGCGATCGCCGCGACCAGTACCATCGCGATGAACACGATGAGCGTCCCGATACCGACCTGGCCCCTGTCAGACGAAGCGGTTGCGTCCGCCCGCGTGAAATTAAACATGTGTCGTCACCTTGATTTGATTAGTTACGTTGGCCATCGTTCCGGTTCATTTACAGTCTCACTGCCTCGCCGCTCGGGGGAAGCGGGGTCGGAGCCGCTATTTCGACCATCGCCTGCCCGCCCGAAGGGGTGATAATCGTTATCTGTGCGTCCGCACCGGCGCTCAGCGAGCGCGACGTCACCTCGATGACCGCGCGTTCGTCCGACGTGTCTAAGACGCTGTCACCCGCGCCGGTCACGTCGACGATGTTGGTGTTGCTGCCGCCGAGTTGTTCTTCGAATTTGGTGGTCCCGGACACGTACTGGAGCGTCGTGGTACTGAGGTCGACTGGGTCGGCCCCGGGCGAAATCTTGACAGTCAGCTCTATCGTCGTGATGCTGCTGCTGTCCGTGATTCCGGTTTCGCTGATGACGCTCAACGTGTTACTTACCTCTTGGGAAGCTTGTTCGCCGGTCTGCTGTGATTTCTGTTGGAGGAAGCCGGCCGTGTTGATCAGGACGCCGGCCGCGATCGCCGCGACCAGCACCATCGCGATGAACACGATGAGTGTCCCGATACCGACCTGCCCCCGCTCCGTATCTTTCTCGAACATGGTTCGTTCGTCCACCCGCGGACACAGTCCTCGGGCTCTACCCGGAACTGTCAGAAGGCACTATTAAAGATATGGACCTGAATATCATATATGAAAACCAGATACAGGCGACGTTAACCGTTGATTTAGCGAGCGAGAATTATACTCACTCGTAGATGACGAGACTGTACACGACAGCGATAAATCCGAGCGAGGAGAAGCCGCTGTTGACCAACAGCAGCGACCGGACGCCGCTGAATCCGGTGAGGAACGCACTGAGCACGGTCGCGATCGTCGCGGCGGCGATCAGTGAGAATCCGACGGACACGAATATCATCGACCGACGCTGAGTGCGGACGTACGCCTGGACCGCCATCCCGACCATCGCGAGCCCGGAGACGACCAGGATGGCGCTGAAAGCCACGTAGAGTGATACGATAACGCTCATCTCGGTGTCGTCCTCTGCTCGGACGAACGCGTCGATAAAACTACCCCTCCGAATATCAACTGTGATAGACATCGTCACGGTCGCCGGTAATCGCCAACTCTTTTACGTCGTCTGAACTATCTATGCTGATAACTGATGAGGGGGAAGAACTGCTACAGGTGCTCGGCAACGAGTACAACGCCGACATTCTCGGGTCGACTCACGAACCTCGATCCGCACAGGAGTTGAGCGAGGAACTCGACGTGCCCATCGCGACCTGCTATCGGCGTATCGAGGAGTTGACCGACGCGGATCTGCTCGAACACCACGACCGAGTGCTCTCGGACGAACGACGCCGAGTCAACGTCTACCGCCGCGACGTCGACGAGGTGCGGATCGAGTTCCGCGAAGACGCCTACTCGGTGGAGATCGAACAGCGGACGCAGGTGAAAAACAAACTCGACGAAGCGTGGCGGACGCTCTCGAAGGGTTAAGGCAGCGACGACCCCTGGTCCATCATCGAGAACCCGGCGGCCCGTTCGTGGACGGTGATACCCCCTTCACCGATCTCCATCGGGAAGATGTCCGTCTCGATGTTCTGTTTTCGCATCTTGGCGACCCAGATGTATCGGTTGACGCCCGACTCGGTCGGCGTCTGAATCAGGTAGATGTTCCCGTCGGTGAGGAAGTTCTCCAGGCCGATGTCGGTCTCGGGAAACACCGCCGCCTGTTCGTTGATGAGTAGCGACGTGAGTCCGTTCTCCTTGAGGATGTCAGAGAATTTGAGCAGATACGTGCGCTTTTCCTTTTCCGTCTCGAAAAACAGCTCGAACATGGTGAGCGAATCCAGAACGAGGCGTTCGTACTCCGTCTCCTCGAACGCTTCCAGCAGTCGGTCGAGGGTCCCGCCGAAGTCGGTGTCGCCGAGCAGTTCGCGCTTGTCGTAGACGAGGATATCGCCGTTCTCGACGAGCGTCCCCCACTCGTCGAACCCGATAGATTCCGCCGCCTGTTCGATGTCCGACGCGTTCTCCTCGAACGAGAGATAGATCCCTTTCTCGTCGAACTCCCTGACGCCGTGGTATATGAACTGGAGACCGAGGATGCTCTTGCCAGTTCCCGGATTCCCGCTGACGAGAACCGTCGCATCCTCGATGATCCCGCCGTCGAGTATCGAGTCGAGACCGTCTATCCCCGTCTTCGTCAACTCTGGCATGGCGTTTCCTTCGTACGGAGAGATTGATATATCTGGCCGTATCGGCCGTCTAGACGCGCCCGTTGGCCTCTTTCAGTCGTTCTCAGTGCTGAGAACTCGGTCGAAATGTATTTCCTCCCGCTCGAACCCAGTACGCCAATGAGAGTTTCGACCGGGATCCCCCGTTTCGACTCGCTGGTCGACGGCGGCCTCCTCGAGAACCGCATGTACGTCCTGAGCGGCCCCCCGGGAGCGGCAAGACGACGTTCTCCGCCCACTTCGTGACCCAGGGCGCGCTCGCGGGCGAGCGCTGTCTCTTCTTGAGCATGCACGAGGCCAAATCCGAGCTGAAACACGACATGAGCAGCTACGAATTCGGCTTCGACCGAGCGGTCGAATCCTCGAACCTCGAATTTCTGAACGTGTTCGACACGAACACGAAACGACTGCTCGGCGGCGGCGACAACGCCGACTTCGCCACCGGCGTCAAGAACATGACCAACCGCCTCGTCTCGTTTATCAACTCGCGGGGTATCGACCGCCTGGTCATCGACTCGACGATGATCCTCCAGTACTTCTTCCCGGACAGCGAGGAGGCGTTCATCCAGTTTCTCACCTCCCTGAAGCGCATCGACGCGACGACGCTGCTGATCTCCGAGATGACCGACCCGAGTTCGTACGCCGACGAACATTACATCTCCCACGGCGTCGTCTTCCTCCACAACTACCTGGAGTCGACGGGGATGACCCGGGGAGTCCAGATCATCAAGATGCGCGGCACGAACATCGACAGCGACATCCGCGAGGTGGAGTTCTCCGACGACGGCCTCCAGGTGTTCCCCGACCGAAAACTGCAGGGTTGAGATGTACGACTCCGAATACGGCACCGACTGGACCGACATCGACCGTGAGTCGATACTCGAACGGGCGTTCGCCCTCGGCGTGGCGAGCGTCCTCGACAGTCCGGACGAAGCCGAATACCGGCGTCTCGTCGACGCGGCCGACACGACCTACGACCGGAGCCTCGTCGAACTCGCCTACAACGAGGGACAGCGCAAGGCACGAAACCGGAAGACGTCCGCCGACGATCCGATCGACGTCTGGACGGCGCTCGTCGGCGACGACGCATCGTCCGCGGAGGACGCCGACAGCGTCGCCCGGGGCCTCCCGCCCGCTCTCGACCGCGTCGCTCGCTCACCGTTGCCGGACGACGGGCGCGACCGACTTCGGTTACCCGATTTCCTGACGAGAGAGTGAGCGCGCGAGGTGGACGCAGTGCTCGCTCGTTTCCGTGCCCAACGTTCCACTGGATCGTCCGCAGTGACGAGCAATCACACAGTCGTGCGCCGACCTCGGGAAAACGGATCGGTGAGCCGAATCAGTCTTCGACGCGGATCCGGGGATCGATCACGCCGTACAGCAAGTCGACCAAGAAATTCGAGATGATGACGAACGCGGCGACGACGAAGAAGACGAACTGGACCACCGGGTAGTCGCGCCCCAGCACCGCCTCGACGAGCGCGTACCCGATCCCCGGCCAGTTGAACACGGTCTCGATCAACACCACTCCGCCGAGCGCTCGGGCCAGCGAGACCGGGTAGATGGTGAGCACCGGGAGGCTGGCGTGTTTGGCGACGTGGCGGAGCCGGTTGCCGATCGGTAGTCCTGTCAGTCGGTGGTATTCGGTGTGGTCCTGACCCATCACCTCGACGACGCTGGTCCGCATGATGAGCGAGGGGATAAACAGGTAGCGACAGACCACCGCGGTGAACGGCAGGACGTAGTGGATGCCGAAATCGGCGGTGAGATACGGCCCCCACCACGTCTCCAACTCGGTACCCCCGGCCGACAGCATCCCGGACGTCGGGAACAGATTGAGCCAGCTGGCGAAGACCACGACCAGGACGATCGAGAGGAAGAACGCGGGGAACGACCCGACACCGATGACGGGGATGATGCCCAGTTTCTCCAGGCGGCTCCCCCGCTTGCTCCCCGTTATCGTGCCGATCAACGCCCCCAGGAGGTAGGTGAACGTCATCGCGGGCGCGACGAGGATGAACGTGTTGAACATACGCATCTTGACGAACTCCCAGACCGGAACCCGGTAGACGGGCGACTCGCCGAGGTTGCCCTGTGCGAGGTTCGTAATGTACCGCCAGTACTGAACGTAGAGCGGTTCGTCGAGCCCCCACTGGGCGCGAAGCGCCGCGAGGGCCTCCTCGCTGGCTCCGGCGACTGCCATCTGCGAGGTGAAGTCGCCGGGCATCGACCGGAACATGACGAACAGCGCGGTCAAGACGAGCCACAGCGTGAAGATGGTCTGGAGCCCGCGGACGACGACGTAGCGTTTCATCGACGACATCGGTGATTCACCTCCCGTCCCGGCTGCCGGCCGTCGTCGGTGGTCGTCCCGTTCGATGCGTGCAGGTCGTGGTGCCCGTCGACGACTACGGTCCGGGATCGGCGTCCGGGCTGAACGCCGATCCGAGACTGCAGCCGACGTCGGGGGTCAGTCTGTCGTGATTGCATGATCCTCTTTGGTTCGCCGGTCGTGGTCGTAGTACTGGTGGCAGGCGACGTGCCAGTCGGCCTCGGCCTCTACCGAGAGCGGGGTGTTCTCACAGACGCTCTCGAAGCGGTCTCGGAGTCGATCGGCGGCGGCGTCGAGGTCGCCGTCGGCGACGTCGTCGAGCGCCGCGTCGACCGTCGTCGCGTTCTCGCCCGTCATCTCCCCCGAGAAGTACTCGCCGCGGATGGCGGCCGCGAACGCCTCCTGGTCGCCCGGATCGTCGAGTTCCTTCCGGATGCGCTCCAGCGGGAGGTCGTCGCGCTCGAGCGCCTCGCGGAACGCCATCACCTCCCGATAGGCCTCCTGATCCACGTCGATCCCGTCAGGCGGGATCACTTTCGGGCACCGATCGCGGAACCGGCACCCCTCGCCCAGGTCGATCGGATCGCGCGGCGCGCCGGACATCTCCGTCCGCGCCCGGTCGTGGTGTGGGTCCGGAATCGGGATCGCCGAGACGAGTGCCTCGCTGTACGGATGCTTCGGGTCGTCGAGAATCCACTCGGTCGGTGCCGACTCGACGATCCGCCCGAGATACATCACGTTCACCGTCTCCGAGATGTACGACACCGTCGAGAGGTCGTGGGAGATGTAGATCATCGAGGCGTCGTAGTCGTCGATGAGGTCCTTCAACATCCGCAGGACGGACGCCTGCGTCGACACGTCGAGCATCGACACCGGTTCGTCCGCGAGGATGATGTCCGGCTCCAGCACCAGTGCGCGGCCGATGGCGACCCGCTGTTTCTCCCCACCGCTCAGGTTCATCGGCTTGCGGTGGAGATACTGCTCCGGTGGTCGAAGCTCCACGTCTTCGAGGACCTGATAAACCCGCTCGTCGCGGTTCCCGACGTCGTGGATTTTCAGCGGTTCCTTCAGCGACTCCTCGACGGTCATCTTCGGATCCAGCGAGTTGAAGGGATCCTGGAAAATCACCTGTACGTTGCTCCGGTACTCCTTCCAGCCGGCGTCGTCGAAGTCGCTCATCGGCGTCCCCTTGTACACCACGTCCCCGCCGGTGATGTCGTGGAGTCCGATGAGCGTCAGCAACAGCGTCGTCTTGCCACAGCCGCTCTCGCCGATGACGGCGATCGAATCGTTGGTCTCGAGGGTGAACGAGACGCCGTCGACGGCCTGAATCTTCGACGGCTCGCGGCGCAAGAGCAGATCGAGGATGTTGGTGCTCTGCTCGAAGTGTTTCTCCAGGTCGTCGATCTCGAGTAGCGGTGTGTCGTCGGCCATCTCAGTTCCCCCTGTTCGGCCTCGACCTCGGCGCTGGGGTCGGTCGCGCCGTATCGTTCGTACAGTTCGTACGCCTCGTCGGATCGGAAACACGACGCCGCGTGAGTGGCGTCGTCGTCTCCGACGGGTTCGAGCGGCGGAGCGCTCTGGTGACACTCCTCGACCGCCCACGGGCAGCGGTCGGTGAAGCTACACGAGGACACCTCGCCGATCAGTTCGGGCGGGTATCCCTCGATCACCTCCAGGTCCCGGCTCGGCTCGCGGATGTCCGGAAACGCCTCTTTGAACATGAACGCGTACGGATGGCGGGGGTTGTCGTGGACGGCGGTCGTCGACCCGCGTTCGGCGATCTGGCTGGCGTGCATGATCGCCACGCTGTCACACGACTCGAAGATCACGCTGATGTCGTGGGTGATGAGGAGGAGGCTGATCTCGGCGTCGTCTTTCATCCGGTCCAGATACTTGAAAATCTGGTCTTGCATGATCACGTCGAGCGCCGTCGTCGGCTCGTCGGCGATGACGAGGCTGGGTTCGAGAAACAGCGCGAGCGCGATGATCGCCCGCTGTTGCATCCCGCCGGAGAACTGGTGGGGGTAGTCGTCGATCCGACTCTGCTGTAACCCCACCACGTCGAACATCTCCTTGAGTTTCTCGCGGATCGCCTCGTTCGAGAGGTCGGTGTGGACCCGCCCGATCTCCAGCGCCTGCTCGCTCACCCGCTGGAGCGGATCGAGGCTGTTCATCGAGCTCTGGGGGATCCAGGAAACCTCCTTCCAGCGCAACTTCTCGTTGAGTTCCTTGTCGGTGAAGTCCTGAATCTCCTCGCCGCGATACCGAATCGTCCCCCCATCGATCCAGCCGTTGTCGTCGAGGCCGCCGATGATCGCCTTCGCGGTCGTGCTCTTTCCCGATCCCGACTCGCCAGCGAGTCCGAAGAACTCGCCCTCGTCGACGCTGAACGAGGCGTTCGACACCGCAGTGAGATCGCCGCCGTCGGTCTCGTACCGGATCGTGAGGTCCTCGATTTCGAGTAGTGGTCGGCTCATGTTAGGCAGCTACCGTGTCGGCTTCGACAGACTCGCTGTCGGCCGTGATGAGATCCTCGTACCCGCGTCCGAACATGAACGTCGACAGCACCGTGATGCCGATCAGGAGCCCCGGCGTCAGCGACCACCACCACGCCTGGGACATGTAACCGGAGTTGAACGCGTTGCGGATCATGACGCCCCACGAGGGGTGAACGGGGAGGCGACACCGAGGAAGGTGAGACTCGCCTGGAGCATGATGGCGTAGCCGACGCCGAGCGCCAGGAAGAAAATCGCCATCGGTGCCACGTTCGGGAGGATGTGTTTGATGATGATTCGTCGCCTGCTCGCACCCGTCGCCTTGGCGACTTTCACGAACGGATACTGCTTGATCTGTAGCGTCTGGGCGCGGATCACCCGAGCGCCCCCCGCCACAGGATCAAACCGATGACGAGGATCGAGGAGAGAAAGCCGACGCCCAGGAACGTGATCATGACGATCCCGAACGGGATGAGCGGCACGCCGTAGACGAAGTCGGTAAATCGCATCAGTATCGTCTCCGTCCGGCCGCCGACGTAGCCGGCCGTAATCCCGATCGAGGTTCCGATAGTGAGTATCAGCCCACCCCCGAGGAGGCCCGTGATCACGGTCGGACGGGCACCCACCAGCAGTCGCGAGAGGACGTCGTAGCCGGCGAACGTCGTCCCGAGCGGGTGGTTGATCGAGGGCGGGGCCGCACTCAGTATCTGGCCGGTCTCGCTGTACTGGGTCTGCTCGATACCGTACGGGGCGAGCATCGGTCCGACGACGCCGAGAAACGTGATTCCCACGAGAATCCAGAAGTACGCCGCCGTCGTTCGGTCGTTGAGCATCATCCGCAGCCCACCGACGAAGTTGCGGACGATGTGGTGGTCCGCTATGTTTTCGAACGCCTCCGTATTGGGTAGTGATACCGCGTCACGCGCTGGCATACCGAACCCAATAGGAAGAGAAGAGAAAATGTTGGCATCGGTCGGATGCTCTCGCCGGCGTCGGTCGTTCGGGCACGGCGTCGCACGTGCTCGCCCCAGACGCCGCTCTCCGCATCGCGGGCCGGAAGCGGAGCGTGGTCGGGAGTCCGGTCGACACCTGACCGGGAGAGGAGTCTCGACCCCGCAGGGTGGATCGACGGCCGCGAGGGGTTCGACTCCGGAGCGTAATCACTCCGCCGAGGGGGTGTCCGCTCGCGGAGCGTCTCGATCTCCGAACGGAGTCCCTCGGTCGTCGGAGCGCCGACGAACCGCGAGTCGACGTCGCCGTCGAGCGTGAAAAGCAGGGTCGGAGCGACGCTCACGTCGTACTCGCGCTCCAGCAACTCCGGACAGTCGGGCCCGTACACCGCGAGGGGAGGACGTCGCCCGGCGGTCCGTCGGCGAACAGTTCGTCGAAGTCCTCCCGAATCGCGTCGCACGGCGGGCAGTCCTCGCGCCACGCGTAAACGACACACCGGTCGTGGAGGCTGACGAGGCGTACGAGGTCCTCGCCGTCGACCGGCAGAAACGCCTCGGGCGCTCCCTCGTCGCGCGGTCGTTCCGTCTCGAACTGGCCGATCACGACGGTGAGCGTGAACGCCTGGGTCGGCGAGAGATCCGCTGCTCGTTCCCGGAGGGCGACGTACCGCGCGAGGAAGTCGGGATCGGACACTCCGGCCGCCGCCAGCGCGTTCGCCGTCTCCGGATCCGCGGTCGCGTCCGCGACCGCCTGCGGTCGTTCGTCCTCGTCGCGGTCGGCCAGCGTGCGTCGGCGTCGCTCGACCGTTCGCCCGAACGAGTCCGTGAGGCGCAGTTCGTCGTCGTCGACCGCTCGGAACACGTCGCGTTCGATGAGTCGTTCGACGGCGTCAGTGGACGACATACTGTCACCATCTCCCACGGAGTAATAAATGTGTGCGCAGCCGCTCAGTCGGCGAGCGTCGACGCGGCCGCTTCGGCGACCGCGAGGAGGTGCGCGTCGTCGAACGCGGCACCCATCAGTTGCAAGCCGACGGGGAGGCCGGCGGCCGTCCCGTTCGGTATCGTCACCGCGGGAAGGCGCGTCACGTTCGCCGCACGCGTGTTGCGGGCGTAGTCGTACTCCCACTCGTCGACGTCGTCGAGCGGTGGGGCTACGTCCGGCATCGTCGGCAGGAGGAGAGCGTCGACGCCGTCGAGGGCCGACTCGAACGCGTCGCGGAGTCGTTCGCGTGCGGCCTGCGCGCGGACGTACGGTCGGCCGTCGTGCGCCTCGACGACGCGGGCACCCGCCAGCAGTTTGCTCGCGTAGAAGTCGCTCAGTTCGCCGCTGGCGGCCGCGCGTGCTCGCGCGAACCCGGTCTGGAGCGTCTCGTCGACGCCGCCCCGGCGGTACGGCGCGGCCCCGTCCCGCCAGTGGGTCGCGAGTTCGACGAGGCTCAGCGCGTTCTTGATCGGGCGACCGGCGTGAAACGCGTCGATCGAGACCGATCGGACCTCGGCACCCGCGTCGGCGAGCGCGTCGGTGGCGGCCTCGGTGCGTTCGATCACCCGGTCGGCGACGCCGTCGCCCGTCCCCTCGTCGAGGACGCCGATCCGAACGTCGGCCACCGCGGGCGGGTCCGACGCCGCCTCGCGGTAGCCGCCGACGCGGTAGTTCGCGCGGCCGGCCGCCCCCAGACTCGCCGGGTCGGCGTCGTCGACGCCCGCCATCGCGTCGAGGAGCGTCGCCGCGTCGTCGACGGCGTCGGTGAACGTCCCGACGTGGTCCTGCGTGTACGTGTTCTCGACGACGCCGGTCAGCGGGACGAGTCCGTAGGTCGGCTTGTACCCCACGACGCCGCAGAACGACGCGGGGATGCGGACCGACCCGCCGGTGTCGGTGCCGAGGGCGGCGTCGACCCGCCCGGTCGCCACGGCGACCGCGCTCCCGCCGGAGGAGCCCCCGGCCGTCCGGTCGATGTCGTGGGGGTTGGTGATCGGCGCTCCGTGTCCGGTCGTCCCGCGGGCGCTTCCCGCGAACTCGTCGCAGGCCGTCTTGGCGGTGATCGTCGCCCCCGCCGCCCGGAGTCGGTCGACGACCGTCGCGTCCCTCGCGGGGACGAACCCCCGCATGGTCGCGGACCCACAGCGCATGGGGACGCCGGCGACGGCGATCACGTCTTTCACGCCGACGTCGACGCCGGCGAGTGATCCGCCCGTCGTCGCCGGGGACACCGTACAGTCGACCGCGATCGCGCCGTGCGGGTCGTCGACGGGGTCGGCCCAGGTCCGCGCTCCGGGGTCCGCGCCGGTCGGCGACGGGGCGTCGTCGACGATCGCGAGGTCGTCGAGCGCGTCGAGGTCGTCCAGCATCCCGTTGACCGTGTCCGTGATCGCGCCCGCCCCGTCGGCGTCGACGTCGATCCCGAACCGCTCGCCGAGCGCCACCAGCTCCGCTTCGGTGAGGTTTCGCATGGGTGTCACTCACGGAGCGCGACCTTCAGCCTAACGACGGTCGAGAGTCCGGCGGTAGAAGCGCACGCCGAGCCCGGCCGAGCTACGGATCGAGACCGAGTTCCTCGATACAGGGGAACTGCTCGGCGGACGGCACTTCGCCCTGTGGCCACAGCGGGTCGAGATCGGCGTCCGGCGGATAGTGGAGGTTGCCGTCGCCGTCCCAGCCCCACCCGGCGTCTTCGAGCATCTGCCGGGCCATCTCCGGGTTGCCGCTCGGGTCCTCGGCCTGCCGGTAGAGCATGTCTTCGGGCGGGAACATCGGGTGATTCTGTGAGATGTAAGTGGGGTACATCTCGGGTTCGACCTCGCCGGCCATCGACACGTTGATCATCTTCTGGCGGTTGACGGTCGCGGCGACCGCCTTGCGGAACTCGGTGAACTTGCACGGCGCGGTGTGACAGACGTACTGTAGGTTGTAGGCCGTGTGGGTGGCCGAGAAGTCCGCCTCCGCGTTGCTGAACTCCTGGTTGACGCGCTGGGCGCTGGGCGGCGAAATCTCGGGCGTGATCATGCACTCGCCGGCCTGGAGGGCGTTGATCATCGTCTCCTCGTTGCGGAAGGCCGAGAAGACGATCGGTTGGCTCGCCTCGTAAGTCGGGTGACCGTCGTGGGGTTGGGTGACGACGCGCTGGCCCCGCTGGAGTTCGGTCACCTCGAGCGGTCCGGAGGAGACGATCGGCGTCTCGAACTGGGCGTCACCGGGGTTCTCGATCGCCCCCGCCTCCTCGAAGGACGCCTTGTGAACGATCCCCCACCGCATCAGCGTCGTGCGTGCGAAGGGGATGTACGGCTCCGTGAAGGTAAAGCGGACCGTCTGCTCGTCGGGCGTCTCGATGGTGTCGTACGGGACGGGCGCGGCACCGGGGTACGCGCCGGCCTCGCCACCACGCTGTATCTGCTCGAACGTGAACTTCACGTCCTCCGAGGTGATCGGATCGCCGTTGGTGAACGTGGCGTCGTCGAACAGTTCGACCACGATCTCCTGTGAGTTGACGACCTCGACGGAGCCGAGCAGTTCCGTCAGCTCGAAGTTCTCGTTGTACTTGTGTACCGGCGAGTGGATCATGTGCTGCCACATCGCCTCGGGCATCGAGGCCGAGTGTGTCAGCCAGTTCGAGGTCTCGGTGGCGATCGGGTTGATCGCCACGATCAGGTCCTCGTCGTTGGTGGTGCTGGATTTGAACGCCCACTCGGCGTTCGAGCGGGCGATCCCGGCGGTCCCGATGCCGCCCATCTCGACCATGTCCGTCCGCCAGGCTCCGATGTTGGCGACCGGAGCGAGATTGCCGATGGCGCAGTCCTCGGACATGTACGCGATAGTTTCGTGGATGCCCTGTTCGCGCTCCTCCTGCGATTCGGCGTTGGTCTGTTCGAGGAGCAGTCGCGTGTATTCGCAGTCGGCGTAGTTGGAGTAGTTGCTGTGCCCGTTCGCCCCCGCCCAGTCCAGTCGCATGTTGTTCAGCAGCTCCTGGGGATCGAGCCGGTCGGCCGCGGGCACCCACCACGTGAAGGAGATGTTGTTCTCTCGGTTGGTGTCGTTGGCCATCTGAGAGAGCTGTGTGGTGATGCTCACCGGTACGACTTCCATCTGGACGCCGATCTCGTTGACCCCCTGCGTGATGATCGGGGCCATCTGTTCCTGGGTGGTCGTGAAGCCGCCGTAGTCCGACCAGTACTCCATCTGGAGCGTGGAGACGCGCTCGCCGAGGTCAGCACCGCCGCCACCGCCGCCACCGCCGCCACCACCGCCACCACCGCCGCCGCCACCGCCGCCTCCGTCGCTACCGCCACAGCCGGCGAGGCCGGTCGCGCCCGCGACGCCGACCGCTCTCAGGACCGATCGGCGATCGATTTCGACGTCATTCGTTGTGGTACCTGATGACATACACCACATAACGAAACTAAGTCGAAATAAAACTGTCGGCGCGGCTATGGGTTATCCGCGGGACCCCACCGCATCGAGGATCGTTGCCAATGTATTAATGAACGTGGAGGTCCCACAGAAGGTGGCAGGAAAGGGATCGTGGTTTCACTGGAGTCATTAGATGTCGAAGCGGGAACGAATCTGTTATTCACTGGACCGCCGATGACCGGCAAGTACCAGCTCCTGCTGGAGTTTCTCACCCGGTCGTCGGACGCGGTCATCGTCGTCACGACGAAAAACGGCGTCGAGACGGTGCGCGCGGATCTCGACGCGATTCGCCGCGTCGACCACGTCGGCGTCGTCGACTGTGTGACCCAACAGCGGGACATCGCCGACGTCTCGGGGAAGGAGACGGAGACGACGAAGCTCGTCTCCTCGCCGGCGAATCTCACGCAGATCGGCGTCGAGTTCACGGGCCTGTTCGAGCGATTCAGCGAGCGCGGCCTCCAGGCGAGGGTCGGCGTCCACTCCGCGTCTCAGCTCGTGATGTACTCGGACCTGAAGCAGGTCTACCAGTTCCTCCAGGTGCTGACGGGCAAGCTCCAGAGCGTCGGCTGGACCGGCGGCGTGGTCCTCGAATCGACGGCCCACGACGAGCAGACGCTCTACACGCTGCAGGAGCTGTTCGACGGCGTCGTCGAGACCCGCGAGTCGGCCGAGGGACGACGCGAGATGCGGGTCCGTGGGCTCTCCGCCGAAGCGACGCCCTGGCGACCCTTCAGGTCGACTTCTCGTCGCCGTCGAGCGTCGCCGGGAACGCCCGTCGAGACGCCCGAACGACGCGAGACTGGTCCGGCAGATAGCGGTCCGCGTGGCTGCGTCGTTCGTCGAGAGCGTCCGAGAAAATCGGCCGTCCAGTTATCGGGGTCGGTCTATCGAGGCGAGCAGGCGAACGCCCGGCGGTGGCGAATCACCCGTCGGCGACGACGACTTCGCCGCGTCCGTCGACGAGGACGCGGTAGCCGGCGTAGGCGAACTCGATCCGGCGCTGGTCGAGGCCGGGTGCGTCTCGCTCGAACAGTCGGTCCAGTGCGTCGGGGTCGACGTACTCCGCGAGGGGTGGCAGGTCGATCGGATCGGCGTCTTCGACCGCTGCGACGGCCGTCTGGATCGCCAGACACACCGGCTCGCGGTGCGTCCACTCGATCCGTTCGCGCCGTCTGACCGTGCCGGCCTGCCCGCCGCGGTCCCTCCGTGCCCGGGCCTCGTCCTCGAAACTGGACATACTGTTGGTTGGACGACACCCTCTTAAGAGTATGTCAGACGTGCGGACGCCGTTCAGTACGACTCGTCGGTGGACGCCGGCCCGCGGAACGTGGAGTAGAGAAATACGAAGTAGCCGAGCACGAGCGGAAGGAGGACGGCCGCGAAGACGGTCGTGAGGTTGAGCGCGAGCGTCGAGACGGCGGCGTCCGACGCCGAGAGGCCGACCGCCGGGTCGACGGCCGGGTAGGCCAGCGTCGCCGCGACGCCGACGAAAGCGAAGACGAGGGCCGCGACGCCGGCGAACGCGAGATGATACCGTTCCCGACGGACGCCGACGACGACGACGACGCCGAGACCGGCCGACGCGGCGACCAGGCCGCCGATGGCCGGCGAGACGACGACGCCCCGGAGCGCCGGGCGGGTGAACGCCAGCGTTCCGAGTGCGACGACCACGAGACCGAGATAGACGGCGACCGCCGGGGCGGCGTATCCGGCCAACTCCGCTCGCAGGTCGCCGCGGGTCTTGACGCCGAGATAGGTCGCCCCGTCCGCGACGGTCAACGCGACGGTCGCGAGGCCGACGAGGAGACCGAAGGCGGTGAGCGTCCGGGACGCGCCGGCGACCCAGTTGCCGACGAAGACGCCGAGGAAAAACGGCGCGGCGACGCTGCCGACGACGAACCCCGGCCCCAGTACCGCTGCCAGCGCTCGTCGTGGCGCTGTTCGTAGAACTCGGGAGAGAGGCCGCGGAGGATGAGCGCACCGAGGATGGCGAACATCAGCAGGTAATGCCGGCTGAAGAGGTTGGCGTACGCGGGCGGGAACGCCGCGAACAGCGCGCCGCCGAAGACGACCAGCCAGACTTCGTTGCCGTCCCAGAACGGCCCGATGGCCGCGAGCAGTAGTTCCTCTCCTCCGAACGCTCGCGGGTGGCAAAGAGCGCCCCGACGCCGAAGTCGAAGCCGTCCAGAAAGAGGAACATCCCGAGGATGAAAAAGACGAGTCCGAACCATATCGTCGGCAGCGGCAGTCCCAGAATCGGGTCGGTGGCGAGCGACGCCGGCACGGCGGCGAAGTCAGACATCGGAACCGACCCCCTCGTCCTCGGACCCCGTCGGCGGGTCGCTGACGTGCGACAGGTCCGCCGGGCCCTGCCGCAGGAGTCGGAAGACGACGTAGGCGTACAGCGTGATGATGGTCGCATAGACGGCGACGAATCCCGCGAGTGTCAGCGTCGCCTCCGTCGGCGTGAGGTCGGACGTCGCCTGGCTCACCCGCATGAGCCCCTGTACGACCCACGGCTGTCTCCCCACCTCCGTGACGATCCAGCCGACTTCGACGGCGAGAATCCCCGTGAGCGACGACGCGACCATCGCCTTGTGCAACAGCCGATCCTCGAACAGTTCGCCGACCCACCACCGGTAGCCCGCCCAGAACGCGAGCAGCACGAACCAGAAGCCGAGCGCGACCATGATGCGGAACGACCAGAAGATGATCGCCACGGGCGGCGACCCCTGGAACTCGTTCAGGCCCCGGATGACGGCGTTCGGATTCCCGCCGCTCGCGAGCCACGACGCCCCGCCGGGGATGCCGATGCCGAACAGCTCTTTCGCGCGTGGGTTCAGTACCTGGTCCAGATTCATCGGCACGGCGATGATGTACTCGGGCACGTACGAGTCCGTCTCGTAGACGGCCTCCATCGCGGCGAACTTCTGCGGTTGCGTCTCGTAGACGTGGCGGGCGTAGGCGTCGCCGTGGATCACCTGCAGCGGCGCGGTCAGTATCAACACCAGGACGGCGAGTTTCATCGTCCGTCGCCAGAACGCCGAGTCGTCGCCGAACTGGACGTGGTAGGCGGCCGCTCCCGCCATGAAGAGGGCGACGGAGACGACGGCGGCGTTCTGCATGTGGACGAACATCCACGGGAATCGGGGGTTGGCGTAGGCGGCGATGGGGTCGACCAGCGTGAACACCGGCTGGCCGCTCTGCATCACCATCTCGTAGCCCCGCGGCGTCTGCATCCAGGAGTTGGCGATGAGGATCCACAGCGCCGACAGCCACGTCCCGAGGGCGACCAGCACCGCCGAGAGGAAGTAGACCCGGTCCGAGACGCGCTCGCGACCGAAGACGAAGACGCCGAGGAAGGTCGCTTCGAGCATGAACGCCATCATCCCCTCGACGGCGAGCGGACCGCCGAACAGGTCGCCGGCGGCGGCCGCAAAGCGGGCGAAGTTCGTCCCGAACTCGAATTCGAGGACGAGCCCGGTGACCGTTCCGACGACGAAACTGATGGCGAAGATGGTCGTCCAGAACTCCCGCAACTGCACGTACACCGGGTCGTCAGTCCGGATCTCTTTCCACGTGAAGTAGACGAGGAAGGGCGCGAGCCCCATGCTCATCACCGGGAAGACGATGTGGACGATGGTCGTCAGCGCGAACTGGAGTCGACTGGCGAGCGTCGGGTCGATCATGGCTGGCAGGCTGTGACGGACCGTCCGTCTACGCTATGGGACTGTGTCCCAATAACGTATCCCCCAGCGTCGTTCCAAGAGACTGGGAACGGACGCCGGAACGCCGACCGCCGTCACCGACCCGAGCCCCGCCGTCGTCGGGCGGTCAGATGTCGCGGCCGCCGTCGACTTCGAGCGCCGTGCCCGTGATCATCGCCGCCTCGTCGCTGGCGAGGAAGACGGCGGCGTTGGCGATGTCGCCCGGTTCGGCGAGCCGACCGAGGGGATGGTGTCGAGCATGTCGTCGACGCGCAACTCCTCGCCGGAGAACGAGGGGAGCATCGCCGTGTCCGTCGCCACCGGACAGATGGCGTTGACCCGGATGTCGTCGCTCGCGAGTTCGTGGGCGAGTTGCTTCGTGAGGGTGATCATCCCGCCCTTGGAGGCGCAGTACGCCGACAGCCCCGTCCGCGGGCGGATGCCCGCCGTCGACGCGGTGTTGAGGATGACCCCACCGCCCTGATCGCGCATGTGTGGGACGGCGTACTTCGCGCCGAGGAACGCGCTCTTGAGGTTGACGTCGACGACGCCGTCCCACGTCTCCTCGGTCACGTCCTCGACGGGCGTCGACTGCTGGGGGATGCCGGCGTTGTTGTGGAGGACGTCTATCGTTCCAAACTCCTCGACGGTCCGGTCGACGAACGCCGACACGTCGTCGGCGTCGCTCACGTCGGCGACGTGGGCGACGGCCGAGCCGCCGTCGCGGGCGTCGATGCGGTCGGCCACTTCGGTCGCCGCCTCGCCGTCGACGTCGACGACGACGACGTCCGCGCCGCGCTCGGCGAATCGTTCCGCCGTCGCTTCGCCCATCCCCGACCCTGCGCCAGCCACCGCTACGGCCGTTCGCTCGAGAGACATGTGAAACGGTTCGCCGACGGGGGCTTTGTATCTTGAGTTACGCGCCGGGAAGGTTGCCGCCGTCTCCACCGATATCGATGGCGACGTTTTTCGTCCGGAGGTAGGACTCCAGCGCCTCGAGTCCCTTTTCGCGGCCGATCCCGCTCATCTTGTAGCCGCCGAACGGCGTCTGGTTGGTGTCACCGAACCACTGATTGACGTAGACGTTGCCCGCTTCGAGGTCGCGGGCGAATCGGTGGGCGCGGGTCACGTCGCTCGTGAAGACGCCCGAGGTGAGACCGTACTCCACGTCGTTGGCGAGTTCGAGGGCTTCGTCCGCCGTCGAGAAGGGAACGACGACGAGGACGGGGCCGAAAATCTCCTCCTGGGCGATGCGCATGTCGTTCGAGACGTCGGTGAACACCGTCGGTTCGACGAAGTGGCCCTCGCGGTTCGGCGCGTCGCCGCCGGCCGCCAGCGTCGCTCCCTCCGCCCGGCCGAGTTCGACGTAGTCCGTCACCTTCTCGAACTGCTCTTCGGAGACGAGCGGCCCCATGTCGGGGTCCTCGACGCCCGGGCCGAGGCTGTACGACTCCGCGGCGTCGACGACTCTCTCGACCAGTTCGTCGTGGACGGATTCGTGGACGAGGAGTCGGTCGGCCGCCGAGCAGACCTGGCCGGCGTTGGTGAAGATGGCCGTAGCGACCCAGTCGGCGGCCGAGTCGAGGTCGGCGTCGGGGAAGACGATCGCGGGGTTCTTCCCACCGAGTTCGAGCGTCACCGGCGTGACGGTGTCGGCGGCCGCCCGCATGATGGCCTGGCCCGTCGGGACGCTCCCCGTGAACGTGATGGTGTCGACGTCGTCGTGGCCGGAGAGCGCCGCCCCCGTCGGGTCGCCGTAGCCGGGGACGACGTTGACGACGCCGTCCGGGACGCCCGCCTCCGAACAGAGCTCCGCGAGGTGGAGCGCCGAGATGGGCGTCTGCTCTGCGGGCTTGACGACGGCGGCGTTGCCGGCGACGAGCGCGGGCGCGACGCCGCGGGCGAAGAGGTTCGCGGGGAAGTTCCACGGCGTGATCTGTGCGCTCACGCCGTAGGGTTCGCGGACGGTGTAGTCCACGCCGTCGTGGCCGACGGGGACGCTCTTGCCTTCGAGTTTGTCCGCCGCGCCGGCGTAATACTCGAAGTAGCGCGCCGCCCCCAGCAGGTCGCTCCGCGCCTGTGAGATGGGTTTCCCCTGGTCGCGGCTCTCGATTTCCGCGAGTTCGTCCAGGCGGTCGCGAATCCGCTGGCCGACGGCGTAAACCAGCCGACCGCGCTCGTCCGGATCGACCGTCCGCCACTCCTCGAACGCGCGACGCGCGGTGTCGACGGCGGTGTCGACGTCCGCGGCCGTCCCGGCGGCGACCGTCGAGAGGAGGCCATCCGTCGCGGGGTCGTACGTCGGAAGCGTCGACCCGTCCGAGGCGTCGCGCCACTCGCCGTCGATGTAGAGACCGTACGAATCTCGGATGTGAGTGGACATACTGTATGCCAGCGACGACGGCCTGTTAACGATTGCTATCGGACCGAAGAGAGGCGAGGTGTGTTCATTGAACCCACGAGACACGCCTTCTACGGTGGTTTCAGAAGCCTTTAACCCACCGAGTGACTCGCCCTCAGATATGCCAACGCCAACCAGGCGGACGTTCATCGGCGCGACTGGAACGACTATCCTCACCGGCCTCGCTGGCTGTGCCGGCAGTGGGGGCGGTGGGACGGCGACACCGACGAGCACGGCCGGTGGTTCGAGCGGCGACGATACCTCGACACCGACCAGTACCGCAGGCGACTCCGGCAGCGAAGCCGACATCAAAATCGGCGTCCTCCTGCCCTTTACCGGCGAGTACGACTGGGTCGGCGCGAACGTCTATCCGGTGACGAAGATGCTCGTCGACGAAATCAACGCCAACGGCGGCATCGACGGGCGGAACGTCGGACTCGTCCGCGGCGACACCGAAGCGACGGTGGACGCGAGCGTCTCGGCGGCACAGAAACTCGTCAACGTCGACAAAGTCGATCTCATCGTCGGCCCGACCAGCCTCACGTTCACGGGCGTCAAGGACCTCATCGAGGAGAACGGAATCCCCGTCATCAGCCCTTCGGCAGGAACGACTGAACTCGACGACGTCGGCGGGGAGTTCATCTTCCGGACGGTTCCGAGCGACTCGCTCGGCGGCCGCGCCATCTCGAAAGCCATCCGCAACGAGCAGTACAACGGCATCACTGACTACTCGAAAATGGGGCTGATGGTCGGCAACGCACCCGCACTGCAGTCGTTCAAAGCGCCCATCAAATCCTCCTTCGAGGAGTACGGCGGAACGGTGACGAACACGCTCGACTACGCGACGGGCAAGTCCTCCTACCAGGCCGAGGTGTCGAAGATGCTCCAATCGAACCCCGAGATCATCTGTCTGGTGGGGACGCCGGAGGACTCCGCGAAGATCATGCGCGCGGCGTTCCAGGCCGGCTACGAGGGCAACTGGTTCGTCACGCAGGACCAGACGAACGCGGAGTTCCTCTCGCTGATCGAACCGCAGATCAGCGACGGCATCCTCGGCCTGGTCGAGGCCGACAATCCCGAAGCCGTGGAGGCGGGCCGCATCGAGCAGTTCACGGCCGACGTGAAGGCGGCCACGGGGAGCGAACCCGGCATCTTCGCGAAAAACACCTACGACGGGGTCAACATCGGGACGCTGGCGATGGTCGCCGCCGCACAGGACGGCGACGTCACCCGCGAGTCCATCGCGGCGAACATCCCGACGGTGGCGAAACCGCCCGAACAGGACGTCACTACCTACTCGGAGGGCGCGTCCGCCATCGCCGAGGGGACGGACGTCAACTACGAGGGCCTCGTGGGACCGTGTGACTTCAACGAGTACGGCGACATCTCCTCGCCGTTCGCCATCATGCAGGCCGACGGCACGGAGTGGAACCAGATCGCCACCCTGCCCGCAAGCGAACTCTGAGATGGCTGACTTCGTCGGAGTCGTACAGACGCTCCTGTACGGCCTCATCAACGGGAGCGTCATCGCCGTCGGAGCGGTCGGGCTGACGCTCTCCTACGGCGTCACTCGGTTCATCAACTTCGCCTACGGGGAGTTGCTGACGCTCGGGGCGTACACGGCCCTGCTCCTCGTCGGGATGGGACTGGGCCTGCCCGTCGCCGCCGTCGTCGCCGTCCTCGTGATCGGCGTCGGCGGCGTCCTCGTCGCGCGGGTGTTCTACGATCCGCTGTCGGACCGCGGAGCGCTCCCCTGCTCATCACGAGCATCGGCGTGGCGTTCGTCCTTCGGAATCTCGTCCGCGCGGCCGCGGGCACGGAGGCCCGGCAGCTCCCGGTCCCGTTGATGCGCCCGTGGGTCGTCGCCGGGCTTCGACTCAACCCCGTCGACGCCGGCGTGATGATCGCCGCCGTCGTCGCCATGCTCTCGATTCACCTGCTGTTGCAACGGACCATGCTCGGAAAGAAGATGCGCGCGACCAGCGGCAACGAACAGCTCGCGCGGGTGGCCGGCATCGACACCGACGCCGTCGTTCGGCGGACGTGGCTCATCTCCTCGGTCGCGGGAGCCGTCGCGGGCGTCCTCCTGGCCGTTCAGTTCCCCCATTTCGCCCCACCATGGGGTGGGATTTCCTCATCGTCGTCTTCTCGGCGACGCTCCTGGGCGGGATCGGCAAGCCCTACGGCGCGATGGTCGGTGCACTCGTCGTCGGCGTCGCCATGAGCGTCGGGACGCGCTACGTCGCCACCGAGTACACGATGGCCTACGCCTTCGCCATCCTCGTCCTCGTCCTCCTGTTCAAACCGGAGGGCATCGCCGGGGGTGAACTCTGATGGCGTTCGCGATCCCGGGCGTCGCCTCGTTCCTGCTTTCGATCGGGACGCTGGCGCTCATCTACGCGCTGCTGGCCATCGGCCTCAACGTCCACTACGGCTACACCGGCCTGCTCAACTTCGGTCACGTCGCCTTCTTCGCCGCCGGCGCGTTCACGTCGGCCATCCTGACGGTGCCGCCGCCGGGGCCGAACGCGGGGTACGCCCTCGGATTCGGGTTGCCGATGCCGCTGTCGCTCCCGGTGTCGCTTCTCGCCGCCGCCGTCGTCGGCGGCGTGCTGGCGACGCTCGTCGGCCTCACGAGCGTCCGCCTCGGATCGCATTACCTCGCAGTGGCGACGTTCGCCCTCGCGGGCATCTTCGAGGACGTCCTCGTCAACGAGGAGTGGCTCACGCGCGGGACCTTCGGCCTCAACTCGGTGCCAAAGCCGGGGCGGGCGGTGCTCGGAGCCGATCTCTGGCAGGTGTCGTATTTCGTCTTCGCGCTCCTGCTGACCGGTCTCGTCTACCTCGTCGTCGAGCGACTGATCGACGCTCCCTTCGGCCGACTGCTGAAGGGCATCCGCGAGGAGGAGCAGGCGGCCGGAATGCTCGGCAAAAACACCGACTGGGTGAAGTTGAAGTCGTTCGCCATCGGCGGCATGATCGCCGGCCTCGCCGGCGGCGTCTACGCCCACTACATCGGGAGCGTCGTCGCCGTCACCTTCGTCTCGCTCGTCACGTTTCTCGTGTGGGTGGCGCTGTTGATGGGCGGCGCGGGGTCGAACCGCGGCGCGATCGTCGGCGCGTTCCTCCTGATCGCCTTCCGCGAGGGGACGCGCCTCAGCGCGGTGAACGACTTCGTCGTCTCCGTCCTCCCGTTCGAGGCGAGCGCGACGCTCGTGCCGAGCCTCCGCTTCGTCATCATCGGCCTGTTGCTGGTGCTCGTCGTGCGCTACCGGCCGGCCGGCCTGCTCGGCAACCCCGACGAACTCGTCCTCTCGGAGGGGGTGAACGGTGAGCGACACCGAGAACGTCCTCGAAGTCCGGGACGTAGTGAAGGCGTTCGGCGGCATCACCGCCGTCGACGCGGCGTCGTTCGACGTGCCCGACGGCTCCATCACGGGGCTCATCGGCCCGAACGGAGCGGGCAAATCGACGATGTTCAACCTCGTCACGGGCGTGTTGACGCCGGACAGCGGACGCATCCGCCTCCGCGGCGAGGACGTCGTCGGCGAACCGCCCCACCGTATCGCCGAGGCCGGCGTCGGGCGGACGTTCCAGACGCCGAAGGTGTTCGCGGGCATGAGCGTCCGCGAGAACCTCGCGTTCGCGGCGAAAGACCAGACGGGCGAGTCGGCGCTGGGAGCGCTCCTCCGCCCCGGAACGGTCGCCAAGGAGGAAGCCGAGATCGGCGAGCGGGTCCAGGAGACGCTGGAGTTCCTCGAACTCGACCACGTCGCCGACGAGTACGCCCGCGGCCTCTCGGGCGGCCAGCGCAAACTGCTCGAACTCGGGCGGGTGTTGATGCTCGACCCCGAACTCGTCATGCTGGACGAACCCGCCGCCGGCGTGAATCCCGCCCTCACCGACCGCCTCCTCGAACGCCTGCACGAGCTCAACGACGAGGGGCGGACGCTGTTGCTCATCGAACACGACATCGACCTCATCATGAACAACTGCGACCACGTCGTCGTCATGCACAACGGGAGCAAACTCGCCTCGGGGCCGCCGAGCCGCATTCAGGAGGACGAACGCGTCGTCGAGGCCTACCTCGGAGGTGGCGAATGAGCGAGAAGGACATCGAGAGCGTCGAGCGCTTGGACGACGCCGTCCTCTCGGCGCGCGGCGTCGAGACGGGGTACGGCGACCTGCAGGTGCTCTACGGCGTGGATGTCGACGTCCGCGAGGACGAAATCGTGGTCGTCTTCGGCCCGAACGGCGCGGGGAAGTCCACGCTGATGAAGGCCATCTACCGACTGCTCCCCCTCTGGGACGGGTCGGTGACGGTCACCGGCGACGACATCTCCGGCGTGGCGACCGACGACCTGGTCGAGTACGGCGTCTCCTACGTCCCGCAGACGGACAACGTCTTTCCCAATCTCACCGTGGGCGAGAACCTCGACATCGGCGGCGCGTCCGTCGCGGACAGCGAGGCCCGCCGCGGGGAACTGTTCGACCTCTTCCCGCGACTCGAGGAGCGCGTCGCCCAGCGGGCGGAGACGCTCTCGGGCGGCGAACGCCAGATGCTGGCGATGGCACGGGCGCTGATGCCCGATCCCGACGTGTTGCTCATCGACGAACCCAGTGCCGGCCTGGCACCCCAGCTCATCGACCGGGCGTTCGACCACGTCGAACGCGTCCGCGACGCCGGCACCGCCGTACTCATGGTCGAACAGAACGTGACCGCGGCGCTCCGCGTCGCTGACAGGGGTACGTCCTCGACATGGGCGAGAACCGCTTCGAGGGCGACGCCGACGCGATGCTCGACAGCGACAGGGTGCGCGAACTCTACATGGGGCAGGCATAGAGCGTTCCGTTCCTCCTCGTTTCCCTGATCCATCGCCGAGGACGCCGCCCGCTACGCGGGCGCGAAACTCACGCGATAACTACTGTGCGGCACGCGGAGCGACGTCACTCGACGGATGAGAACGTCCGCCGACCCGGAGGGCGACGCACCGATGGTACGTGATAGCGGGGCGACGCGGTGGAGGGTGGCGGACGACGGAACTACGCGTCGCGATACGAAAAGCGCCCCGGTTTACAGTTCGATGGCCGTCTCGACGCCGCCCGTCAGAACGGATTTGAGCCGGTCGCTCGCGCGCCCGGTTTCGGCGACGTTCTCCATCAACACGGTTTCGCTCGGGAAGAGGTGGTCGCCGAGGACGAGGCCGTGTTCCCGCGCCGTCGATCCGGTCATGGTGAGGTAGACGCCCAGTCCGGCGTCAGCGATGGCGGCTTCCTCCTCTGCCTCCGGCGACGGGTAGACGAAGGAGACGTCCTCGATGGCGCGCGTCCCGAGGACGGCTTCGACGAGGCGTTCGTAGCGCGGCGAGATACAGAGCGGGCCCTCGTAGTCGGCGACGAACGACCGGTCTAACTCCGCGCCGGGCGGGAGGATATCGGGCGTCGCCAGCAGCGTGTGATAGACGGTGTCGCCGAGGCCGGAGACCACCCGAACGTCGGTGTCGCGCGGGTCGATGCGGGCGTTCACGTCGGCGAGGCTGTCGAGGCCGTCTTCGTGGAGGGAGACGACCTCCTCTAAGACGAGGTCGGCGCTGTCGAAGCCGAGGCCGAACTCGTGGGTCCGGAGGGCGCGGAACGGTTCCTCGCGGCCGACGAGTTGGACGTCGAGGCCGTCGACCGAGAGGGTGACGCTGTCGAAGACGATGCGCCGGGGCATCCCCGCCCGGTCGTCGCGCAACAGGGTGTACTCCGGCGCGCCCGGCGAGTCGAGGTCGCTGTACGCGGCGAGACGGTCGTAGACGCCACGCTCCGGACGTTTCTTCCCTTTGGTGACCGCCTTCTCGTATCGGAGCGTCGAACTGATGTCGTCGGCCAACGCCTCCGCACCCGCGGCGTCCGCGAGGCGCTCCAGAACCGCCTCGAGCGGCCGTCCTTTTCGGGGGACGGCGACTCGTACCGTCTCGGTCATTGTCGAATCGAGGGGGCCGTCGCTTTACCGATTGCGCTTCTCTATTCGGTGCCGAACGCGCTACTCAACCGGTCGCGGAACTCCCGGAGGTCCTCGAGTTCGGCCTGAATGTCGTCGAGTTCGGCCCGGACGTCCTCCTCGACGTCCACGAGGCGTTCGTCGAGGCCCGCGATGTCCTCCCGCACCTCGCCCATCTCCTCGTCGAGGGTGGCGACCTGTGACTCGACCGTTTCGACCGTCTCCCGCACGGCCGAGACGTCCTCTCGGAGGTCGGTCCGCTCGGTCGCCGCCGCCGAGAGGAGGCGTCGACGTCCGCCAGCCGCGACTCGAGCGAGTCGAGTTCCCCTGGAACTCGTCGAACACGTCGTCGGCGGTGCCGTGGTCGTCGAGGAAGTCGGCGAGGGCGTCGCGGTACGCGAGGAGGTCCTCGACCTGCGACTGGAGGCGGCCGATGCGGACGTCGACGCTCTTGGGCGCGCCGAAGTCCAGTTTCTCGCGGAGGAGTTCGAGGTCCTCGTCGGCCACGTCGCCTGCGCGGATTTCGTCCGCGAGCGCGGCCGCCACGCCGTCGAGTTCGCTCGCGTGCTCGGGCACCGCTTCGGCGACGGCCGCCGTCTCGGGGGCCGCCGCACCGACGGACGTCGCGCCCGTCTCCTCGGCGGCCTCGACGGATTCGTCCGCAGCGTCCGGGTCGGCCGTCTCGCTGGCCGCTTCGACCGGAGGATCGGCGGCGGGCGACTCGGCGGCCGCCGAGTTCGGATCGGACGCGCGCTCCTCGCGTCGCGTCACAGCGGGCACCGTCTCCGAGTCGATACTCCGGGGGCAGGTGGCTCTTCGTCCTCGCCTCCGCCGAGAAGCGGTTCGTCGTCGAGTCCGGGCAACCCCTGATCGCCGGCGAGGGCGTCGCGGACGACCTGCGTGGTGTCGCGGCCAAGGACGCCGTCCGCTCCGCCGGAGGTCGCGCTCTCGTCGAGCAACTCGACCGTCGGCTCTCGGACGAACTCCTCGACCCGGTCGAGGTCGTCGACGCGGACGCCGTAGACGGTTTCGACCTCCTCGCCCGGCTCGAGCGTTCGGACGTACTCGACCCGGTGGTCGCGGTACGCGGTCCAGTTGTCGCTCTCGTAGTCGGGATGAAAGCCGATTCCTTCCATCGAGAACGAGTCGGGGATTTCGTCGACGAGCCGGAGGTGGACGGGTTCGTCGGCGGCGGACGAGATAGTGAAGGTGATCGCGGGCACCGGAAACCGGTCGGCGGCGAACGACTTCACCACGTCAACGTCGTCCTCCCGAACCGTCACCGGCACGTCGAGGTCTGGTTCCTTCGCCATGCACGGCACATCCAGCAGTGAGCCTATAAAACAACCGGCGAACAGGGATCGGCGGCTACAGATCCACCCGGTCGCCGATCTCCGCGAGTTCGAGTCGCTCCGGATAGTCGAAACTGCGAGCGTGGTGGTGCAGTGCGGTCGGGTCGGCGGTGAGCCCCTTCCACACGTCCCAGTGGCTCGGGAGCAGGCGGGTCAGTCGGAGGTCGCGGGCCGCTTCGACGATCTGCGTTTCGGTGCTGTACCACTGCGTGTACGTCGGTTCGCCCGTCTCCTTGTCGGGGAGGAGTCCGGCGGTGCCAAACGCCAGTATCCCGAGGTCGAGGTCGAATCGCTGCCCAAGGTCCGCGAACGACTCGCACGGGCGCGTGTCGCCGCCGTGGAACAGCGTCCCCGCCTCGTGGTCGAAGACGTAGCCGACGGGGTGGTCGGCGTCGGGGTCGTTCGTCTCGACGACGTGGACGGTGAACTCCCCGACGTCGAAGTCGTCGCCCGCCTCGACCTCGACGAACTGGTCTTCGACGACGCCCCACTCGTCGGTCCAGCGTTCGCGGCCGACCACGGACAGACTCGCGGGCGGCGCGTAGTACGTCGCGCCCGTCGACGCGAGGATCGGGGCCTGCGTCGGGCCGTGGACGTGGTCCGAGTGTTCGTGCGTCGCCAGCACCGCGTCCGCCTCCGCGACGTCCGACGGATCGAAGGGGACGGGGATCGTGCGGACGGTCCGGGGCGGGTCGCCCGTTCCGAGATACGGATCGACGAACACCGTCGTCCCGTCGCGTCCCTTGAGGACGAACCCGTTACAGCCGAGATACCAGACGGCGACGGTGTCGGGGTCGGCGTCCGCGACGGCGCGGGGGAGCCAGTCGCCCCAGTCGCTCTCGCCGAGTTCGTGAGCCATACCCCGAATCGCCGCGTCGTCGTTTACGCGTTGTGGTACGTGACAAAACTGTTGTCGAACGGGGCGCAACCGACGGCCATGCGCGTCAGCGTCATCGGCGGCGGCACGGTCACGGAAGCGACCGCAGAGACGGCGGCCGCGGTCGGGCGTCTGCTCGCCCAGCGGGGCCACGTCGTCGTCTGCGGCGGCCGCGGCGGGGTCATGGAAGCGGCCTGTCGCGGGGCGAAGGACGCAGACGGCGAAACCATCGGTATCCTCCCCGGCGAGGACCGCACGGCCGCGAACGACTACGTCGACGTCGCCGTCGCCACCGGTCTCAACCACGCCCGGAACGCGCTGGTGGTGATGAACGGCGACGCCGTCATCGCCGTCGACGGCGGGGGCGGGACGCTCTCGGAACTCGGCTTCTCGTTCGTCTACGACCGACCCGTGGTGGGCGTCGGAACGCACGACGTGCCGGGCGTCGAGAACGTCGAGTCGGCGGAAGAAGCGGTGGCGTTCGTGGAGCGTGCCGGCAATCAGTGAGACGCTCCGGCCGTCACCACGTCCCGTGGAACGTGTCGAACTCCAGTTCGTCGAGGGGTTTGTTGCCGACGGCGATCTCGTATTCGCCGGGCGTGAGCATCGGCTTGTGGAACTGGGGGCCGTCGTCGGTGGTGATGCGCGGACAGCCGGTGTTGACGAACGCGTCGAAGTCGAAGTTCCGGAGTCTGTCGGGCGTCACTTCGTCCATCGTGACGAGGTAGGCGTCGTCGTTCTCCGCCAGGATTTTCTCGGCGTCCTCCCAGCGGCCCTGGCCGATCTTGGTGCAGTAGATGACGCCCCACCGCTCGGCGTCCATCGCTTTGTGGACCGAGGCGTAGCGCTGTTTCATGAACTTCTCGGGGTCGGCCACCTTCACGACGTTGTTGACGGGGTCGGCGATGACGACGCGTTTGTCCGGGTGTTCCATCGCGAGGCCGAGCGGGTGGAACTTCCCGCCGCCGACGTAGAGCACCTGGTCGGCGTCGATGTCGGCCGAGGCGTAGTTGCAGCCGAGGACCTGTCCCTCGTGAGAGAGGCGTTCGTCGCCGCGGCGGGTGTAGACGGTGTAACCGCGGTCCTGAAGCCACTCGTGCATCTCCTCGAAGCGGTTCATGTGCTGGGCGGTGGTGACCAGCCCCACGTCGTCGCCGTCGAGTTCGTCGACGGCGTCCTCCATGATGGGGAACGGATCGACGTTGGAGAACAGCGGCACGTAGATGATCTTGTCCGACTCCTTCATCGCGGAGTGACCGAAGTGGACGAACACGTCGGAGCGCCGCATGAGGAAGGTGTCGAGGTCGCACGCACCGTAACAGGGCTGACCGGAGATCATGAACGTCACGTCGTCGCCGGCGAGTTCGCGCAGGTCGTCGGCGACGGCCGGTGCGCGACGCTTCAGCCCCTCGGGGAACTGCAGACCGACCGTGGCGGCGTCACGCTCCTCGACGGCCTCGACGATTCGGTCGAGTTCGTAGTCCCACTCGCGGTCGTGTTTGAGGGACATCCCGGTCTTGCGGAGGTCCCCTTCGGAGTACGCGTCTTGGCTCATTGAAACGTTCTGGGGAGGGATCCGTTTAACCCCGACGTTTCGATCGTTTCCCGCGACCAGGAACGTCGCGGGACGAGCGCCGACTGGTTCGGCGGTCAGTCGGTAGGTTGAAACGACGGCAGATCCAAGGGCGCGCCATGAGCATCGAGGCGACACGGCTCGAGGACCTCGGGCGCGAACTCGGCGAGGCCATCGCCGACTGCCCCGAGTATCGGACGTTCGAGGAGGCCCAGCGCGCCGTCGAGGCCGACGACGAGGCACAGGAGATGATCTCGGAGTTCGAACAGCTCCGACAGGAGTTCATGATGGCCCGCGAGACCGGCCAGGCCACACAGGAGAACCTCGAAAAGGTCCAGGAAGCACAGGAGAAACTCCACGCCCTGCCGGTGATGGAGGAGTATCTCGACGCACAGGAGGCGCTGCAGGAACGCCTCGAAACCGTAAACGAGGCGATCTCCGAGCCGCTCGCCGTCGACTTCGGCGGCGAGGCCGGCGGCTGCTGTCACGACTGATTCTACCGGCCGCGTTCGTCCGGAGGTTCATGGCGGGTGACGACGCCAGCCCGTGGTATGCTCGCGATAGCCGGCGGGAAAGGCGGTAGCGGAAAGACGACGACGACGCTCGGACTGGCGAGCGCGATCGACGGCCCCGCCGTGGCCGTCGACGCCGACCGGGACATGCCGAACCTCCACTCGCTCGCGGACGTCGACCGCGAACCCACGCTCGCGTCGCTGGGCGACCGCGACGTCGACGCCCTCGCCCAGTCGGTCCGCGGGCGCGACGACGTCGGCGTCCTCCCGGCACCCCGCGCCGGCGAGCGGCGGAATCTGGACGCACATCTCTCGCGACTCGCCGCGGTCGAGACGTCGGCGTCGATCCTCGTCGACTGCCCCGCGGGCGCGGGGCCGGACGCCGCCGCTCCGCTTCGACTCGCCGACGGCGTCGTCCTGGCGACGTCGCTCTGTGCGCCCGCCCTGCGGGACACCGCGAAGACGGCGGCGATGGCTCGCGCGCTCGGGACGTCGGTCCACGGCGCGGTGATGACGCGGTGTCGCGTCGTCCCCGACGGCGTCGAGGGGCTGCTCGGCTGTCCCGTCCTCGCGGCGGTGCCACCCGCCGATCCGCCGGTGCTGTCGTCGGACGCCGTTCGACGGGCGTACCGGCGGGCGCTCGATCGAGTCGGATAGCCCGAAGGACTATTATCGTCGCCGCTCGTACGTCGTACCGATGGCGGACAGGCTCTCGACGGGTATCACCGTCCTCGATCGACAACTCGACGGCGGGATACCTCCGGGGAGCCTCGTGTTGTTGCTCGCAGAGCCGGCCAGTCAGTCCGAGCTGTTTCTGTACGAGCTGGCGACGACGCGGCGGACGCTCTATCTGACGACCGTCCGGACCGAGCAGGCGATCCGGGACGCCGTCGACCGCTATCGCGGCGGCATCTCTCAGTTGACCGTCCGCGACGTCGACAGCGCCGCCCCGCTCGACACCGCGAACCGCCTCGTCAAGGATCTGCCCGAGGACTCGAACCTCGTCGTCGACGTGCTGGACCCGCTGGAGGCGACGGACACCTCGCGGTATCGCACCTTCCTGAACGAACTCCAGAATCACATGGTGAACACGGGCGGCGTCGCGATGCTGCACGCGATGAAAGACGGCTCGTCGACGGCGACGCGGAACATGTCCGCGCACATGGCCGACGTCGTCTTCGACTTACAGACGGACGTCCGGAGCAACGAGATCGTCAATCGCCTCGCCGTGCCGAAGTTCCGCGGCGGGAAAGCCCTCGAAGAGACGATCAAGCTCAAGCTCACCGAGGACATCACGATCGACACCAGCCGCGACATCGCCTGACGGAGCGGGTCAGACCAGATAGTAGGCGAGGGTCCCGAGCGTCGCGAGCACGGTGAGCGCCTCCCAGAGCCGCGGCCGCTCGACGACGCTGCCCGTGTCGCCCTTCCCGAAAAAGAGGTAGCCGAAGTAGACGAAAAGCGGCGAGAGACGGGAGAGAACGGGCGCGGCGACCTGGAACACGAACTGGAGCGCGAGCGTCAACGCGACGGTACAGACGGCGGCGACGGCCGCGACGCGAAGGTCGTCGACGGCTTCCTGGGGCAGATCCATGCTCGTGGCGTCGGTCGAGCGCTTGAAGAGTCCGTCTCTTTACTCCTCGTCGAGGTCGACGTCGGACTCTTCGAGTTCCTCGGCGAGGTCGTCGGCGTCGACGTCCATATCTTCGAGGTCGACGTCTTCGAGGGCCTCTTCGACGTCGCCGCCGCCGGCACCCATCCCGCCCATCATGCCGCCCATGCCGCCCATCATGCCGCCCATGCCTTCGATGGTCTCCTGGACGATGACGCGGTCGAGGTCGAGACGGTCCATGAGGTCCTGTGCAATCTGCTGTTTCGAGAAGAGCCACTGCTGATTCATCGCCATCTGCGGCGTGGCTTCGATGTACAGCGTCTCCTTCTCGACGGTTTCGGTCACCGTCTCGGGCTCTTCGCCCTCCTCTTCGGGTTCCTCGACGCGTTCCTCCTCGACCTCGTCGGTCTGGATCCAGACCTCGGGGGCTGCTGGAGGTACATCTCGAGGAGGCCCGCGGCCTGTTCCTCGCGGTCCTCGACGACGTCGACGATTTCGTACTCGTACTCGAGGTCCTCGCCGGCGAGGGTGGTTGAAGTCGACGCGGGCGCGCCCGCCGATGACGGTCTCGACGTGGCCCTGCTCCCCGTCGATGGTGACGCGAGCGCCGGGGTAGCGGTCGTCCTCGTCGATCTTCTCGGCGCTGATGGTGCGCACGTCGTCGGGATCGAACTCGCCGAACGCCTCGTCGGCCGGAACCTCGACCGTGCCGGAGTCGCCGACCTCCTTGCCGACGAGTTCCTCGTCGACGGACTGGAAGACGTGGCCCGCGCCGACGATGACGGTGCGCGGCGAGAAGTCGTACTCCTCGTCGTCGATGCCGGCCTCCTCGGCCACGTCCTGTTTCGTCGTGTCGACGACCTGATCGTCGTCGACGGTGCGGATGGTGTAGTCGAGGCGGACGAAGTCGCCGTCCTCGAGTCCCTCCTCGGCCTCGACCGGTTCCTCCTCGGATTCGTCTGCGTCTACCTGCTCTTCTGCGGACTCTGCCTGCTGTTCGTCAGTCATACAGTGGACAACTCCCGTGCGACCCTTAAGAATCACGTTTCGGCCCCGCTGCCAGTTCCCGTCGGATTCGCCGGTCGACCGGGCCTCAGACGGAACGCCTCCCCACCGCGGATTCGAGCGTCGACCGGTTCGCCCTGCGTCGACGCCGAGGCGGGCGTCGAACGTGGCGAGGTCCACATGGCGACAGTCCGACGACGGTCCCGCCGGACGCCGACGGTCCCGCCGGGGGTGAGCAACACCGGGGACGTCGCTCCAGAGGGCTTTTTCTCGTCGCCGCCGTCGTCGGTCGTATGTACGAAGTCGAACTGAAGGTTCGCGCCGCACACGGCCCGGTTCGGGACCGACTCGTCGACCGCGGCGCGGAACACGTCGGACGAGTGACGCAGGTCGACACGTACTACGACGCCCCGCACCGGGACTTCGGAGAGACGGACGAGGCGCTCCGCCTGCGCCGCGAGACGGCCCACGACGAAGCGACGACGGAGACGCGCATCACCTACAAGGGGCCGCTCGTCGAGGCGGCGTCGAAGACCCGCGAGGAGTTCGAGACGGGCGTCGTCGACGGCGAGACGATGGACGCCATCCTCGGCGAGCTCGGGTTCTCGCCGGCGGCCGTCGTCGAGAAGGACCGCGACCGCTACGCGCTCGAGGGCTACACCGTCACGCTCGATTCGGTCGCCGATCTCGGCGAGTTCGTCGAGGTGGAACGCGCGGCCGAGGAAGCGTCCCTCGAATCCGCCCGCGAAGGCGCGTACGACCTCCTCCGCTCGCTCGAACTCGACCCCGACGCACAGATTCGCACCTCCTATCTCGGCCTCCTGTTGGATGCACAGTAGTAATATAAACTCCGGAGATGGTTTCCGCAAGTTATAGCACCCGGTAGCGACTACGACCGGCAATGACCGAGCGGAACGTACGCGTCGATTCGATGGAGCGGCGAGCAGTCGAAGACCAGGACGTCGAGATCGTCGAGCGAAAGGGCATCGGGCATCCCGACTCGCTCTGTGACGGCATCGCCGAGAGCGTCTCCCGCGCGCTCTCGAATCTCTATCTCGACCGGGTGGGGAAGGTGCTCCACTACAACACGGACGAGACGCAGCTCGCGGCCGGCACCGCCGAACCCGCGTTCGGCGGCGGCGAGGTCATCGAACCCATCCACGTCCTGATCGTCGGACGGGCGACCCGTCGGTACGACGGACAGACCCTGCCCGTCGACACCGTCGCCCTCGACGCGGCCCGCGACTACCTGAACGAACACGTCCCGGAACTCGAATTCGGGACCGACGTCGTCGTGGACGTCCGCCTCGGCGAAGGCAGCGGCGACTTACAGGAGGTGTTCGGCGAGGACGGCGCGACGGTGCCGATGGCGAACGACACGAGCTTCGGCGTCGGTCACGCCCCGCTGACCGAGACCGAACAGATCGTCCTCGACGCCGAACGCCACCTCAACGGCCCGTACGCCGCGGACCACCCCGAACTCGGCGCGGACGTGAAGATCATGGGCAAACGCGAGGGCGACCACGTCGACCTGACGGTGGCCGCCGCGATGATCGACTCCTACGTGCCGGACATGGAGGCCTACCGCGCGGCCGTCGACCGCGTCCGCGAGACGGTCGAGACCGTCGCCAGGGAGCGCACCGACCGCTCGGTGTCCGTCCAGGTGAACACCGCCGACGACTACGACGAAGGGGCCATCTACCTCACGACGACGGGAACGAGCGCCGAGCAGGGCGACGACGGCTCCGTGGGCCGCGGCAACCGCGCGAACGGCCTCATCACGCCGAACCGCCCGATGAGCATGGAGGCCACGTCGGGGAAAAACCCCGTCAACCACATCGGGAAGATATACAACCTCCTCAGCACCGAGATCGCCGAGAGCGTCGTCGCCGAAGTCGACGGCATCCGCGACCTGCAGGTCCGCCTCCTGAGCCAGATCGGCCGCCCCATCGACCAGCCCCACGTCGCCGACGCGATGGTCGTCACCGAGGAGGACGTCGACCTCGCCGACATCGCGCCCGACGTGGCGTCCATCGTCGACCGCGAACTCGCGAACGTGACGACCGTGACGCGCCGCACTATCGACGGCGAGCTCTCGACGTTCAGGAACCGAACGAGCCAGTAGGCCCGGCACGTAACCTTCGATTGACCGTGGACCAATCGACGCACGCCGAGACGGCCGTCCTCGTCAGTTTCGGCGAGATAGGAACCAAGAGCCGGCAGGTCCGGACCAAGATGACGCGCCGGCTGCGAAACAACCTCACCGCCGTCCTCTCCGCCCGAGAGATAGCCGCCGAAGTCGACCAGCGCTGGTCCCGGCTGGTCGTCCGCACCGACGACGCCGACGCGGCCGCACGCGCCGTCGCCGACGCGCCGGGGGTCGTCTGGGCGCGGCCGAGCGCGATCGTCCCCGCCACCGTCGACGCCGTCCGTGACGCCCTCGAACGCGCCGCTGCGGACCACGACGAGGGCACCTTCGCCGTCCGTGCCAACCGCGTCGGCGACGCCGCGGAACACGACTTCTCCAGCAGGGATCTCGAAGTCGAGGGCGGTCGCGTCGTCGGCGAACTGACGGGCGCGGACGTCGACCTCGACGAACCCGACCGGACCTACCGCGTCGAGGTCCGCAACGACCGAGCGTACGTCGCCGGAACGACCTACGACGGCCCCGGGGGCTCCCGCTGGGAACGCAAGACCCCGTCGTCGCCCTCGTCAGCGGCGGGCACGACTCCCCCGTCGCCGCCTGGGAACTGATGCGCCGCGGCGCACCCGTGATCCCGGTGTACGTGAGCCTCGGCGACTTCGGCGGCCCCGACAACGAGGCGCGGGCGCTGGCGACCGTCCAGCGACTCGCCGAAGCCGCCCCCAACTTCGATCTGGACCTGCGCATCGTCCCCCTCGGCGGCGTGGTAGAGACGCTGATGAACGAGGTGGACGAGACGCGGATGCTCTCGCTCCGGCGAGCGATGCTCCGCGTCGCCGAGGCGGTCGCCGAACACGAAAACGCCGTCGGCATCGTGACCGGGGAGGCCCTGGGACAGAAGTCGAGTCAGACCGCCGCGAACCTCGCCGTCACGGACGCGGCGGCCACGCTGCCCGTCCACCGGCCGCTCCTCACGTGCGACAAACCCGACATCGTCGAACGGGCGCGCGAACTCGGCACTTACGAGGACTCGTCGATGGCCGTCGGCTGTCAGCAGGTCGACCCCGAGTTCCCGGAGACGCGCGCGACCCTCGACGGCGTGGAGGCGGCCGAACCCGACGGCTTGCTGGCGCGCGCCGCCGACGCCGCCTCCCGGCTGGACGTCGTCGCCGTCGACGCCCGCGACGCGTAGCGAGCGCAACGGCTTTGACGCCGCCCCACGCATCCCCGGTCGTGACGCGGGTCTGTCTCGTCGGCGACGAGGACGTCGACCTCCGGTACGAACTGCTCTCGCGGGAGACGTCGCGGGCGGCGCTCGCGACGTACGACGTCGACGAACCGTACGCGAACACCGTCGCCGTCGGCACCGTCTCCCTCGGGGCGGCCGTCTCGCTCCTCAACGACCTGAACTGGTATCTGGCGCGATTCGCGAGCGACGCGCTCGTCCGCGAACCGAGCGTGAGCGGGGACGAGTGGCTGTCGCGCGACCTCGCGACGGCCATCCGCGACGGCGACATCGACCCGGCGGCGACGGGCGACCTGCTGAAAGTCTACGGCGTCGCGGAGAATCGGCTCGTCGAACCGATGTACGTCACGCGCACGGGCGGCGTGATTCCGGAGTACGATCTGCGCGACGTCGAGGGGACGGTAGTGGTGCGCGTGACGGAGTCCGAGTTCGGCACGTGAACCCTCAGTCGAACAGCCCGGTCGACAGGTAGCGCTCGCCGCTGTCCCAGAACAGCGTCACGACGAGGGGGTCCGCGACCCCCGCCTCGCGGAGGCGTCGCGCAGTCCGTTTCGCGCCGAGCGCGGACGCACCGCTGGACTGGCCGACGAGGATGCCTTCCTCGTGAGCGAGGCGACGGCACTCCGCTTCGGCGTCTTCGAGGGCGACGCTCTCTACCTCGTCGATGAGTTCCGTGTCGACGTTGTCGGCGACGAATCCCGGTCCCATCCCCTGGAAGTCGTCCCGTCCCGGTTCGCCCGTGAGAAACGGGTTCGCCTCGGGCTGGACCGCGACCACCTCGACGTCGGGGAACGCCTCGCGGAGGCGACGCCCCGTTCCCGAAATCGTTCCGCCGGTGCCGACGCCGGCCGCGAAGCCGTCTATTCGTCGGTCGTCCACCTGCTCTAAAATCTCGGGGGCCGTCGTCTCGTAGTGGGCCCGCGGGTTCGCGGGGTTCTCGAACTGGTACATCTGGACCATACCCTCGGCTTCGAGTTCGTCCGCGCGTTCGCGCGCGTCGGTCATGTCGCCGTCGACGAGTTCGACCGTCGCGCCGTAGGCGGCCATGATCTGCCGGCGTTCGGGCGACTTCGACTCGGGCATGACCAGCGTCACGTCGTACCCCTTGGCGGCCCCGACCATCGCCAGGCCGATACCGGTGTTGCCGCTGGTCGGTTCGACGATGCCGTCGCCGGGTTCGAGTTCGCCCGCGCGTTCGGCCGCCTCGACCATCGCGACTGCCGGACGGTCTTTGGCGGACCCGCCGGGGTTCTTGGACTCGATTTTCGCCGCCACGGTCGTCCCCTCGGGCGCGTCGATCTCGACCAGCGGCGACCCGACGGTGTCGAGGATGCTCGAATCCATGGCCCTCGGTATGCAGGCGGTACATAAACACGTGCTGGACTGCGACGAGGGCGGGACTTTACGCCCCACGAGGGCGAACGACCGGTATGTTCGACGCGGACGTCGCCGCCGACCGCGTAACCGCGTTCCTGGACGACCAGCTGAGAAAACGGGAGCCGACGCCTACGTCGTCGGCGTGAGCGGGGGCTCGACTCCGCGCTGGCCATCGCCCTCGCGGTGCGGGCCGTCGGCGCGGACGACGTCGTCGGCGTCCTTCTCCCGGACGACCCGTCCATCGAGGAGAACGTCGCCGACGCCCGCGAACTCTGCTCGGACCTCGGCGTCGAGTGGCGCGAGGCGTCAATCGCCCCGCTCGTCGAGGCCGCACGGGAGACGTACCCCGCCGACTTCGACAAACTCACCGTCGGCAACCTCCGCGCTCGCGTGCGGATGTGCCTCCTCTACGCCGAGGCGAACGAACGCGGCGGCCTCGTCGTCGGCCCCTCGAACAAGTCCGAATACCAACTCGGCTACTTCACGAAGTTCGGTGACGGCGCGGCCGACGTCCGCCCGTTCGCGGACATCTACAAGACGGAACTGTACGAGCTCGCCCGACACACCGGCCTCGACGAGAAGTTCGTCGAGAAGGCGCCGAGCGCGGAGCTCTGGGAGGGACAGACCGACGAGGGGGAACTCGGAGCGTCCTACGAGACCATCGACGCGATACTCAAGGCGCTCCTGGAGGAGGGTCGATCGGTGGCGGAGACGGCGGCGGCGACGGCGACGCCCGTCGGGGAGGTCGAACGGTTCGCGGCGATGCACCGCGAGAGCCAACACAAACGGGAGCTGCCGCCGTATCCGGACGTCCCGCGGTAGTCGGCGGGGTCACTCGATCCGCGAGAGGACGCGGTCGCAAAACTCGTCCGGATCGAGGCGATCGACGCCCTCCTCGTCCGCTCGCTTTTGCTTTCGTTCGCCGGGGTTCTCGCCGACGACGAGGTAGTCGGTGTTGCTGCTGACCGACGAGGTGACGTCCGCGCCGTGGGCCTCCAGCAGTTCGGTCACCTCCTCGCGGGTGTAGTCGGGGAGGCTACCGGTGAAAACCAGCGTGAGACCGGCGAGTTCGTCGCCGCGCTCCGCCCGGGTGGGCGAGACGCCCGCGTCGAGGAGGCGCTCGACCGTCTCGACGTTCGCCTCCGTCTCGAAGTAGGAGACGATGCTCTCGGCGACTTCCGGACCGACGTCGTCGACGGCGCGCAACTCCGCCTCGGACGCCGTCATCAACTCCGCTAAGGTGAACTCGTCGGCGAGGACCCGCGCCCGTTCGGTGCCGACGTGGCGGATGCCGAGCGCGTAGACGAAACTCGCGAGGTCGGTCTCCTTGCTCGCCTCGATCTCGTCGAGCAGGTTGGCGGCCGACGTCTCGCCGAACCCCTCCAGCGCTTCGAGCTCCGACCGGTCGAGTTCGTAGAGGTCCGCCACCGTCTCGACCAGCCCCTCCGACACCAGCTGCTCGGCGACCCGTTCGCCCAGGCCCTCGATGTCCATCGCCGCGCGCGAACAGAAATGCTGGAGCGAGCGCCGGATCTGCGCCGGACACGAGCGGTTGGTGCAGTAGTGGTACTTCCCCTCCTGGAGCACGTCGCTCCCGCAGACGGGGCAGTCGTCCGGCATCTCGAAGCGCCCGCCCTCGCCTTCCTCGACCACCTCCGAGACTTCGGGAATCACGTCGCCGGCGCGTTCGATGCGGACCGTCGCTCCCTCGGAGACGCCCAGATCGCGCGCCAGCGACTCGTTGTGCAGCGTCGCGCGGCTGATGGTGACGCCTTTCACGTCCACCGGTTCGAGCAGGGCGACCGGCGTTAGCTTCCCCGTCCGACCGACCTGGACCGTGATCCGCCGTATCGTCGTCTCGCCGGTCCGCGCGGGGAACTTGTAGGCGAACGCCCACCGCGGGTGGCGGGCCGTCTGTCCCAACTGCTCGCGTTTCTCGAACGAGTCGACCTTGGCGACGACGCCGTCGACGTCGTATTCGAGGTCGGCGCGGCGGTCGAGCAGTTTTTCGCGGTAGTCGACGAAGGCGTCCACGTCGTCGACCAGTTCGTTGAGTTCGTCGAGGCGAAAGCCCAGGTCGGCGAGCAAATCGAACGCCTCGTGCTGGGAGCCGAGCGACGCCGACGTGTCGAGAACGTCGTAGAAGTAGACGTCGAGTGGGCGGTCGGCGACCTTCGAGGAGTCGAGCAGCCGGACGGTGCCGGCGGCGGCGTTCCGGGGTTGGCGAACGGCTCCTTTCCTCCTGGACGCGTCGCTCGTTCAGCGCCTGAAAGCCCGATTTGGGCATGTACACCTCGCCCCTGACGGCGAGCAGGTCGGGCGCCTCGGGGAGGTGGAGCGGGACGCTCCCGATGGTCTTGACGTTGCGCGAGACGTCCTCGCCGCGGGTGCCGTCGCCGCGGGTGACGGCCCGATCGAACTCGCCGTCCTCGTAGACGATCTCGACGGAGAAGCCGTCGAACTTCGGCTCGGCGGAGTAGGAGACGTCGCCCACCGCCTCGCGGACGCGGTCGGCCCAGTCGCGGACCGCGGACTCGTCTTCCGACGACTGCAGGCTCAGCATCTCGGCGACGTGTTCGACCGTCTCCAGTTCGTCGAGTGGTTCGCTGCCGACGCGCTGGGTCGGCGAGTTCTCGGTGTCGAGGTCGAACGCCGATTCGAGCGTCTGGAGGCGGTCGAACAGCTGATCGTAGGCGTTGTCGGAGATGACCGGGTCGTTTCGCACGTAGTAGCGGTAATCGTGGTATTCGATCGCCGCCCGGAGCTTCTCGGCCTGTTCGCGCGCCTCGTCCTCGCTCAGTTCATCGACCGGATCGAACGCCAGTTTCGGATCCCGGACGTAGGGGTTGTTCGTCGGTTCCTCTACCATCGAACTATGTGTCGGACGTCGGCCGGGAGGTACGAATAACCGACGGCTCCTCGAGGCGGCGTCGCCGGCGGTTTGGCCCCACGCCTTTCCGGCGGGGAGCCGTCGGTGCCGACCACCTGGAGGGACCACGATGACGCCAATCAGCGGCCGCGCGACGTGGGAGGAACCGGAAGCTGTCGACTCGGCGGCGAGCGAACTGCGGGAGCGATCACGCCCGGTCGGCGGCCCGACGGACCTCGACGACCTGGTCGACCGGCTCTCGGACGCCCGGTACGTCCTCCTCGGGGAGGCGAGCCACGGCACCTCCGAGTTCTACCGCTGGCGCGCGCATCTCACCGCCCGCCTCGTCGTCGACGCCGACTTCGACTTCGTCGCCGTCGAGGGGACTGGCCGAGCTGTCACGCCGCCAACCGCTACGTGAAGGGCATGGCGAGCGCGCCGGCGACGGTGCGAGAGGCGCTCGACGCCTTCGAGCGCTGGCCGACGTGGATGTGGGCCAACTGGGAGATGGTCGAGTTCTTCGAGTGGCTCGAAGTCCACAACCAGGAGTTCGAGGAGGCGACCGGGTGGGCTTTCACGGCCTCGACGTCTACAGCCTCTACGAGTCGATGGCGGCGGTCGTCGACCACCTCGAAGACGTCGACCCCGAGGCGGCGGAGCTGGCCCGGGAGCGCTACCGCTGTTTCGAGCCGTACGGCGAGGACGCACAGGAGTACGCCCGGTCGACGCGGCTCGTCCCCGAATCCTGCGAGGACGAGGTCGTCGAGGCGCTGCTCGACCTGCGCGAGAACGCGCCCCGGTACGAGGGCGCACACCCCGACGAGCGATTCGCCGCCGAGCAGAACGCGCTGGTGGCGAAAAACGCCGAACAGTACTACCGGGCGATGGTCGGGGGCGGCGAGGACTCGTGGAACGTCCGCGACCGGCACATGGCCGAGACGGCGTCGCGCCTGACCGACCACTACGGCGACGGCACCGGCGTCATCTGGGCGCACAACACCCACGTCGGCGACGCCCGCGCGACCGACATGCCGCGGCGGAACCGCCTCAACCTCGGCCAACTCCTCCGCGAGCAGACCCCCGCCGACGAGGTGGGCGTCGTCGGCTTCGGCACCCACCGCGGGCGCGTCATCGCCGCGGACGAGTGGGGAGCCGAGACGGAGGAGATGCGCGTCCCGGAGGCTCGGGAGGGGAGCTACGGCGACCTGTTCCACGAGGCGGGCGAGACGGACCGCCTCCTCTTTACGGACCGCATCGACGAGGGGAGCGCCCTGGACACGCCGCGTGGCCACCGCGCGATCGGCGTGGTCTACCGGCCGTCGCTGGAGTCGGGCAACTACGTCCCGACCGACCTGCGAGAGCGCTACGACGCCTTCCTGCATCTCGACGAGACGACGGCGCTCCACCCGATCGAACTCCACGCCGAACGGGCGGGCGTCCCGAACCTCTACCCGTCGGGGCTCTGAGCGTCCGTCCCCGCGTCGGCCCCGAACTCCCGGAGGATGGTCCGCGCTTCGGCGTCTGACACCTGTGAGAAGTCGCGGTAGAACTGGCCGACGGCGCTGAACTGCGCCGGCGCGTCGACGACGACCACCTCGTCGGCCTCGGCTTCGAGGTCGTCGATCGTCCGGGGCGACCCGACGGGCACCGCGAGGACGACGTTCGACGCGTCCGCGCGCCGGGCCATCCGCAGACAGGCGATGGCCGTCGCGCCCGTCGCCACGCCGTCGTCGACGACGACGACGGACTTGCCCTCCAGGGGATGGGTTCGCCCTCGCGGTAGTTCTCGGCTTTCTCCGCCGCCGTCTCCGCCGCGTTCGCGCGCTCCTCCTCGATGTACCCCTCGTCGACGCCGAGCTGTTCGATGACTTCCTCGTTGAGGTAGACGCTGCCGTCGCTGGCGGCCGCGCCGATGGCGAACTCGGGATTCCCCGGCGCGCCCAGTTTCTTCGCCACGATGATGTCGAGCGGGGCGTCGAGTTCGGCGGCGACCTCTCGCGCGACCGGGAGCCCGCCACGGGGGATCCCGAGGACGACGTCGGCCTCGACGCCGCGGTCTGCGAGACGCGCTGCGAGCTGTGTTCCGGCGTCGCGTCGGTCGTCGAACATGTGTCGGCGTTTGCCCCGGAGTCGGATAAACGTGTGCGCTACACAGCAGGCCGCGAGCGCGGTCATTAAGCCCGTGGGGAGCCAAAGCGAGGTATGAGCCTCGAAACGATGAGCCCGAACCCCGAGTGGGACGGCGACGTAGACGCCCTCGCCCCCTCGCCGACGACCGACTGACGTTCAAGGTGTGGGGTGGGGACTGGTGTGGCGACTGTCAGGAACGGCTCCCTGACTTCGCCGCCGCTCTCGACGCGGTGGGCGTCCCGGACGAGCGGATCGAACAGTTCCCGGTCGACCGGGACAAGCAGGGCGATCAGGTCGACGCCTACGGCGTCGAGTACGTCCCCACCGTCGTCGTCGAGCGCGACGGCGAGGAACTCGCCCGGTTCGTCGAGGGGAAGACCGACCGATCGCGGAGTATCTCGCCGCGCGGTTGGCCGACGCGCCGTCGGCCTGAGCTCACTGCGATTCGAACCAGTCGAGCGCCGCCGCGAGATCCGTCTGTGGCGGCGAGCAGGTGAACGACTGACAGGCGTAGACGGTCGGCTCCGCGTCGCGGGCCTCGCGATTCGCCCAGATCGGCGGCACCTCGTCGACGCCGAGCGCGGAGAGCCACGAGTCGAGTCCGTCGTCGGTCGGCGGCCGGCGCGAGACGACGGCCGTCGGCAGGTAGCGATCCGCGAGCGTCGCGCGCCAGTCGTCCGGCAGTTCGTCGGCGGCGACGGTGAGCTCAGCGACCCGCGCGCGAGTTCGTCGGCCGCGAGCGTGAGCGAGGCGTGTTCGATCGGACTCCCGCGGATCCGGTCGGCGTGGGTCTCGACGACGCGCTCGGCGACGTCGCCGAACGCCGCATCGGGCGCGAAGTGGTCGAGGCGGAGCAACAGCGACGCCGCGACGCCGAGGCTGGAGGGCGTCGACTGGTCGGTGACCTCCTGTGGGCGGGTCACCAGCGACTCGCCGCCGGCGGGCGTGAAGTAGATCGTCCCCGCCTCCTCGTCCCAGAAGTCGCGCTCGATGGCCCGCGCGAGGTCGAGGGCGAACGCGAGGTGGTCCACCTCACCGGTCGCCTGGTAGCAGTCGAACGCGCCGCGCGCGAGGAAGGCGTAATCTTCGAGGTAGCCCGGGCCCTTGACGTCGCCGTCCTTGTAGCGTCTGTGCAGGCGCTGTGCGTCGTCGTCCCAGAGGCGGTCGCGGACGAACGAGAGCGCCCGCGTCGCCGGGCCGGCGAGCGCCGGGTCGAGGACGCGCGCGCCGGCCGCGAACGCGGAAATCGTCAGCCCGTTCCACCCCGCGAGGACCTTCTCGTCACGGCGCGGGTGAGGGCGGGCGTCGCGCGCCTCGTACGCCCGGACGCGCGCTTCCTGTAGCCGCCGCTCGACGTCCGACTCGTCGAGGCCGTAGGTCTCGGCGAGGTCGGAGACGCTCGCGTCGACGGTCAGGACGGTGGTGTTGCCCTCGAAGTTGCCGCCCGCGGTGACGCCGTAGCGGTCACAGAACAGCTCCGCCGAGGTTTCGTCGCCGACCGCCTCGTGGACTTCCTCGGGCGTCCAGACGTAGAAGGCCCCCTCGCGCTCGTCGGCGTCTCGCCCCGCCGGCGGGTCGCTCTGGGCGTCGAGCGTGCTGTAGAAGCCGTCGTCGGGGTGGGTGAGCTCCCGCTCGAGGAACGCGAACGTCTCCTGTGCCACGCGGGCGTAGCGCGGCGCGCCGGTCACCTGGTAGCCGGCGAGGTAGAGCCGCGGGAGTTCGGCGTTGTCGTAGAGCATCTTCTCGAAGTGGGGGACGACCCACTCCCGGTCGGTGGTGTAACGGTGGAAGCCGCCGCCGACGTGGTCGTAGAGGCCGCCCGAGGCCATCGCGTCGAGCGCCTCGACGGCGACTTCCAGCGCCCCTTCGTCGCCGTCGAAGACGAACGACCGGAGCAACACGTCGAGTCGACCCGTCTGCGGGAACTTCGGGCCGTCGGTCCCGAACCCGCCGTGTTCTCGGTCCGCGCTCCGGAGGGTCGCCGTCGTCGCCGACGACAGCAGATCCGTCCCCGGTGGCTCGCCGGGTTGCTCCGGCGTCTCCTCCAGTTGGTCGCTGATGGCGGCGGTCCACTGGTCGGCGCGGCGTTCGATCTCGTCGCGGCTCGCGTCCCAGGAGTTGGCGATGTCCGATAGCAACTCCCGGAAGCCGGGCATTCCGCGACGGGGCTCGGGCGGGAAGTAGGTCCCGACGTAGAAGGGCTTGCCGTCGGGCGTCAGCCACACCGACAGCGGCCACCCGCCGCCGCCGGAGACGAGTTGGCAGATGGTCTGGTACACCCGGTCGAGGTCGGGTCGCTCCTCGCGGTCGACCTTGATGGGGACGAAGTTGTCGTTGAGAAACGCGGCGACGTCCTCGTCCTGGAAGCTCTCTTCCTCCATGACGTGACACCAGTGGCAGGCGGAGTAGCCGATAGAGAGGAAGATGGGGACGTCGCGTTCGCGGGCGGCGGCGAGCGCCTCCTCGTCCCACGGTTGCCAGTGGACGGGGTTGTCCGCGTGCTGGCGGAGGTAGGGACTCGCCTCCTCGTCGAGTCGGTTGCGGCCGGCGGGCGAACTCATGGCGGACCCTAGACGCCCCCGACAGGTAAATGCAGTCAACCGCGACGGCGGGTCGAGTCGGCGGATCGGACCGGCGGGACTACGTCCGGACGGCGTCCGCCCCGGTATCGACGCTCGTCTCGGCCTCGACGCCGGCGAGGAAGTCGGCGACGGCGTCGTTGAACGCGGCGGGAGCGTCCTGATTGACGAGGTGGGCGGCGTCCGGAATCGACGCGCGACGGGCGTTCGGAATCGCCGACGCGAGGTGGACCCCTTGCCGCTTGAGCGCGGGCGACTCCCGGTCGCCGTAGACGACGAGCGCGGGCGTCGAGACGTGCGAGAGGTCCGGCGGGTCGAACCGGTAGAGCGCGCGGAATATCTTCCGGAACTCCGCGTTCGGGACGTCGGCGACGGCGTCCATCGCCTCGGCTCGGACGTCGGCGTCGGCGGCGAGCCACGGACCCCGTTCGCCGCGCGAATCGACCCGAGGAGCGTCCGGAACGTCCCCGCCGAGCCGACGGCCGAGAGCGACGCGGCGACGGCCGGCAGCGGCGAAGCGAGCGCCTTGAACGCGGGGGCAGTTCGACCGGCGGCATCGACCGGACCGGTCCGGCGAGTATCGCGCCTCGCGCGTCCTCCGGATGGCGGTCCAGATACGACTGGACGACCATCGACCCGAGCGAGAGGCCACAGAGCAGGGGCCGGTCCAGTTCGAGGTGGGCGAGCAGTCGCCGCAGGTCGGCCGCGAAGAGGTCGATGGAGTAGCGCCGTCGGTCGGTCACGCCCGTCCGGCCGTGGCCGCGGACGTCGAACGTCACGACCCGGAAGTCCTCGGCGAACCGATCCATCTGCGCCCGCCACGCGTCGCCGTTCGACCATCCACCGTGGACGAACACCAGCGGCGTCCCCTCTCCCCGCGTCTCGTACCAGAGCGTTCCGTCGTCGAGCGAAAGCGTCGTCACCTGCGGAGACACGGGCCGCTCCTACGTCAACGGTGCGATTCCGCTCGCCGCCGTCACGGCGCGAAGTCGACGTCTCTACCCACGGACGTGTATATCGACGGTCAGCTGAAGGGCAACCTTTACACTTCTATGTGGGGGCCATTCGAACATGACCGAGACAGTGCTCCTGGTCGGCGGCGGCGGCCGCGAACACGCCATCGCCCGCGCGCTGGCCGACGACTGCGTCCTCTACGCCTGCGCCAGCAACCGGAATCCCGGGGTCGCCGGCCTCGCGGACGGCTTCGAGACGGTTGCCGAGACGGACGTCGAGGGGGTCGTCGACTACGCCGAGACGGTGGACGCGGACGTCGCCGTGATCGGTCCGGAGTCGGCGCTGGAAGCGGGCGTCGCCGACGCGCTGGACGAGCGCGGCGTCTACACCTTCGGGCCCCGGGCGTCGGAAGCCCGCATCGAGACGGACAAGGCCTTCCAGCGGCGGTTCATGCGCGACAACGGCGTTCCCGGCTGTCCCGACTTCGAGACGTTCGACGACCTGGAGGCCGCCTGCGACTACATCGACGCCTACGACGGCGACCTCGCGGTCAAGCCGGTCGGCCTCACCGGCGGCAAGGGCGTGAAGGTCATCGGCGACCAGGTGACCGCCGCGGAGGCGAAGGCGTACCTCCGGGACGCCGACTACGACGGCGTGGTCTTAGAGGAGCGACTCGTCGGCGAGGAGTTCACCGTCCAGGCGTTCGTCGCCAACGGCGACCTGCGAACGACGCCCGCCGTCCAGGACCACAAACGCGCCTACGAGGGCGACGAGGGCCCGAACACGGGCGGCATGGGGAGTTACAGCGACGCGACCGCCAACCTCCCCTTCATGACGCCCGACGAGTACGCGGCCGCCGTCGACATCATGGAGGCGACGGTGGCGAACCTCCCCGGCTACAAGGGCGTCCTCTACGGGCAGTTCATGCTCACCGCCGAGGGGCCGAAAGTCGTCGAGTTCAACGCCCGCTTTGGCGACCCGGAGGCGATGAACACCCTGCCCGTCCTCGACACGCCGTTCGTCGACGTGCTGACGGCCGCCCGCGACGGCGACGAACTGCCGGAACTCGGGTTCAGCGACCGGGCGACGGTCTGTAAGTACGCCGTCCCCGCGGGCTACCCGACGGACCCGGACGCGGGTGCACGGATCGACGTCGACGAGGAGAGCGTCGCGGCCGCCTCGCGCGACGGCGGGGAGGCGCTGCTGTTCTACGCCAGCGTCGACGAACGCGACGACGGCCTCTACACGACCACCTCGCGGGCGTTCGCCGTCGTCGGCCTCGCCGACACCGTCACCGCCGCCGAGGCGATCGCCGAAGACGCCCTCGCCGCCGCCGGCGACGGACTCCGCGTTCGCCACGACATCGGCAAGCCGGAACTGGTCGAGCGACGCGTCGACCACGTCGCCAGCCTCCGCGAGTAGCTACCCCTGGTCCCGGTAGGCGTCGAGCGCGTCCCGCAGGTCGGCGAGCTGGTCGGCGTCGAGTTCGACGGGGTCGCCGATAGCCGCCGCTTGGTGAGCGATTCGGGCGCAGTACTCGACGGCGACGGCCGTCTCGAACGCGTCGGCGAGCGAGTCACCTACGGCGACGACGCCGTGGTTCGCCAGCAGGCAGGCGTCTCGGGGCGAGCCCAGCGTCTCGACGACGTTCGCCGCGAGGTCCGTCGTTCCGAACCGGGCGTAGGGAGCGACCGGGACGGGACCGCCCGCGGCGGCGACGAGGTAGTGCACCGCCGGAATCGGCTCCCGCAGGGACGCGAACGTCGTCGCGTACGGCGAGTGGGTGTGGACGACGCCGCCCACGTCGTCGCGCGCCCGACACACCGCGAGATGCACGTCGAGTTCGACCGAGGGCTCCCGCCCGTCGCCGACGCGATCGCCGGCGAGTGTCACCACCGGGACGTCCGACGGCGACATCTCCCCGTAGGGAACGCCGGAGGGACTGACGACGAGGCGGTCGTCGACGCGGGCACTGAGGTTGCCGCCGGTTCCGGTCGTCAACCCCTCGTCGGCGAGCCGACGGCCGTACGCGCAGACGTCGCGTCGGGCCTCGTCGAACCGGTCCGTCATCAGCGCGGCGTCTCCGACCCCCACGTGTCGAGGGCCGCCGCGAGTTCGGGGTGGGAGTCGGCGTACTCGTCGAGGGGGACGTCGTCCACGGCGGCGTCGACGGCTTGCCGGAGCGCCTTCGCACCGGCGTGGGTGCCGTCGGGGTGGCCGTGGACGCCGCCGCCGGCCTGGACGCAGACGTTCGTCCCCACGCGGTCGACGAGCGTCGGCACGAGGCCGGGATGCAGGCCGCCGGAGGCGACCGGGAGGACGTCGTTCAGGCCGTGGCAGTCGGCGTAGAGCCACTCGTTGATGCCGACGGTGTCCTCGTTCGCGAGCTTGCCGAGGTCGGCCGTCCCGGTGTGGATGTGGTCGACGCCACAGAGCCGCGCCACCTGCGCGAGGACGCGCATGGAGACGCCGTGGTCGTCGATCCGGTCGAACGCGGCGTGCATCGCGCGGTGGGCGTGGATGGCGAGGCCGTGTCGCTCACAGCGTCTCCTGACCGATTGCACCGACGCCCATCCCGCCGTCACCACATCGACCATGACGTACTCGCCGCCGGCCTCGGCGACGGCGTCCACCCGCTCTAACATCGTGTCGGCGTCGGCGGTGACGTTGACGAGGTAGCTCTTTCGTTCGCCCGTTTCCTCCTCGGCGCGGTCGCGGGCGGCGAGGCTCTCGGCGAGGCGGTCGGCAAACGGATTGAACGCCTGGTCGGTGAGGTTCTCGTCGTCTTTCAAGAGGTCGATGCCGCCGGTCCAGGCCTGGTAGCCGACCTCGGCGTGCTGGGCCGTCGAGAGGCCGACTTTCGGTTTGGGAACCGTCGCCGTGATCGGGCGATCGCCGGCGCCGAAGATCTCCTCGCGGACGGCCGTGCCGAACTGCGGGCCGGGGAAGCCGTCGACCACGCTCGCCGGCCAGTCGCAGTCGAGGAGGCGGATGCGCTCGACGGCCTTCATGCCCATGATGTTGCCGGCGATACAGGAGAGGATCTGCGCCATGTTCCCCGCCTCGAAGAGGGCGGGGGTACGCCACCCTGGCGCGGCCGTCCTCGGCGTCGAAGGCGGTCGCGCTCAGATCGGCGACGTCGCCGGACACCTGTAGCGTCGCCCACGTCCCGTTCGAACTCTCGGAGGCGACCCGACTCGCCGCGGCGACCACGTCGAACTCCGGCGCGGGCTCGATGGCGAACTCGCAGACGAGTTCGCTCGCCGCCGGTTCGTACGCCGGGTCGTAGAAGTCCTCGTAACTCAGTCCGGTCATGCCTCGAACGGACGGGTGCCGTGAGTTAACGTCTTTTGGTGGGCCGTATCGTCCGGGTTGGCGGATCGCTCAGTCGGTCGGCGTCGCGTCCACTTCCACGTCGCCGCTACCGGTGAGATGGATGTGGAGTTCCTCGACGGTGCGTTCGTACTGCCGGGCGTGTTTACCGGCGGTCTGGATGCGCGTCCGCTCTTCGAGCAGGTTCTCGTCGGTCAGGCGTTCGAGTTTCCGGTACGTCGTCGAGAGGGGGATCTCACACTGGTCGGATATCTCGGCGGCCGTCATGGGTTCGCGGCCCGTCGTATCCAGGATCGCCCGGCAGTCGCCGTCGGCCAGGACGTCGAGAGTTCGTCCGATGTCGGCGGGCGGGATCATGGCTTCGACGGCCCCCGTCGCGTCGGCGACGAAGGATGGCTTCACGCCGTGAGCGTTCGTTCCCGACGCCATTAAATGTCGGCCTAGTTCGACGTTCGACGCCGTCCGTGCCCGGCGCATACGGGCGGTTTCAAGGCGACGCCGATCCAACGGCGGATGTGAGCGACCGCGACCACCGCCATCCGCGACTCGACCGTCACCCGACGCCGGGGCCACTGAACTCCCTCCGGTACTGGACCGAGGCGAAACACCCGCTGCGGGTGATGGTCAACTACGTCGTCGTCCTCCTCGTCCGCGTCTCACCGAGCCTCCGGCTGAAAGCGTGGCTCCTGCGTCGCCTCGGCGCGACGGTCGGCACGGGCGTCTCGTGGGGATTGGAGGCGACGCCGGACGTCTTCTGGCCGGAGCTGATAACGCTCGGCGACCACGTCGTCGTCGGCTACGACGCGACCCTCCTCTGTCACGAGTTCCTCCAGGCGGAGTACCGCACTGGCGAGGTCGTCGTCGGCGAACGGGCGATGATCGGCGCGGGGGCCGTCGTCCTCCCGGGCGTCGAAATCGGCGCGGGCGCGCAGGTGGCGGCCAACTCCTCGTCGTCGAGGACGTGCCAGCGGAGACGACTGTCGCCGGCGTCCCCGCACGGGAGGTGTCGCGGGACGACGTCTCGCCGGACGACGGTGGCGGCGAACCAGCGGACGACGGGGACAGCGGTTCCCCGGACGACCGGTGAGTCAGGACCGAATCCGGACGAATCCGTCCGAGAACACCTTGCTGTTGGGCAGGACGAACTCCTCGTCGTCGCTCTCGACGTGCGTGACGAACAGGTCCATCTCCTGGACGATGCCGCGCGTCTCGCCGACGCGGATTTCGTCGCCGATGGTGTAGGGTTGGCGGAGGAGGAGATAGGTGCCGGCCGCCCCGGACGCGAGCAGTTGGTGAAACGCGATCCCCCCAGAAAGACGAGAGCGAAGACGTACGCCGCGAGGAGGATGAGGAGCGCGCCCGTGGCGACGTCTACCTGTCCGAGGGCGATGAGGGCGGTGAGGTAGAAGACGCTGTATTTCGCCAGCGTCGGGACGACGCTGATCTGCGGGAGTTTGACGCCGCGGAACCGTTCGGCGACGAACAGCTCCACCTTGTCGCCCAAGACGACGCCGATGATGAGGACGAGGACGGCCAGAAACAGCTGCGGGATGAAACTGGCGAGGGCGTCGAGCAAGCGCTGAACGTACGCGATGTCGGTGACGGCGAAAGCGACGGACAACGCGACGCCGAGGACGAAATAGCCCGCCAGGTTGGCGAGGATGCCGACCGTCGAGGTGCCGAAGCTACGGGCGGTCCGGTCGAACGTCGTCCCCTCGATCGCGCCGGGGACGCCCATCGCGTGGAGCAGTTTTCGCGTCGCCCACCGTACCAACAGCCCGACGACGAGGCCGACGAAGAGGACGGCGATGGCTATCCAGAACCGTATCGGAACGCGGGACGCGAGGTCGTCGAACGCCGACCCTTGCATCTCAGTGCTCCTCCGGATCGAGCTCCAGGACCAGGTTCCCCCTTTGAACGCTCTGACCATCCCGTCCGACTCCGAGAGGACGATGGCGATGGCGTTCGTGTCCCGAGTGATCGCACCGCCCGCCATGTGTCTCGCACCGAGGCCCTTCGGGATGTCCACTCCCTCGGCCGACGGTTCGAGGTAGCGATAGGCGGAGACGATCTTGCCCTGGTCGGAGACGACGAACGCGCCGTCGAGGCGGGAGAACTCCTTGAGCATCACGTTCACGATCGGGTCGCCGACGTGGACGTGTGACTTCTCGAAGGGGTTGTAGCTGAGGGGACGGGACTTGTTCATCACCTTTCCCGCGTCGCCGACGACGAACAGCGCGCCGACGGGTTTGCCCTTCTGGCCTTTCTTCCCGAGTTCGATGGCCACCTCGACCACGTCGCGGACGACGCCCGGATCCGCCCGCGAGTGCATGAACAGGCCGTACAGGCCCGACCGCATCGCCTCGTTGACGCGGACACGCACCAGCGAGTCCGGATCGTCGTCGAAGATGGCCGCCGCGCAGGCGAGGACGTCGCCGTCCTCGACGAGGTTACGGTCCATCGACCCTTCGATACCGAATCGGACGCGGTCCTCGACGTCGTCGAACTGGAGCGGGAGTTCGACGAACGTCTCCGCGCCGACGGAGTTCTCGGCGGCGACGACGACCAGTTGGTCGACGTCGGCGTCGGCGAATCGTTCGTAGTACGAACCGCTCGGCGAGAACAGGAAGAGCCCGTCCACGTCCCGAACGAGTTCACCGAGACACTCCGATAACGTCGCCATTACCGCACCCACTCCCGCCGAGCGAAAAAGGTTTGCGGGGTGTCATACGTCCGTCTTGCGGTTCGACGGCCGGGCCGCGGGAAACCGCGTCTCGCGTCGACGAGGGCGCGGCCGACCAGGCCTTAGTTGACGTCGACGATTTGGATCTCGAACTCGAGCGTCTCGCCCGCGAGTTCGGGGTTGAAGTCGACCCTGACGGTCTCGTCGCCGACGTCGACGATCTCGCCGTGGTCGCCGTTCTGCGCCTGGAGGTACGCGCCCTCCGCTAACTGTTCGTCGCCGAGCGCCTGCCGGAGCTCCTCCGTATCGAACTCCTGAACGTGCTCGTCGGTCCACTCGCCGTAGCCTTTCTCCGGCGGGACGGTGACTGTACGGGTCTCGCTTTCCGTCAGACCGGACAGGGCCTCCTCGAGTCCGGGGATGATCTGTCCCTCCCCCATCTCGACCGTCAGCGGACTGTACTCCCGGTCGGGCTGTGCGTCCGCCAGCCCGGTTTCCTCGGCGACCGATTCGATCGAGGTGTCGAAAACGGTGCCGTCGTCGAGTCGTCCGGTGTACTCCAGCGTCACGGAATCGCCAGTTGCAATCGCCATAGGTACGCAAACGGCCTCACACCGATAAGGCCGGGCATTGAGCCGTGGCCGGCGGCTCGAAGCCCCACCGATTTTCGGGCCGACAAACGGACGGCGCTCGGACGCGAACAGGTGCGGATTCCTGGAAGTGGCGTTTTATGACAGGACATCGAAACAACTATTCGGTTTTGCCGTGACCGCGAACGTATGTCCCTGAACGTTGGCTCCGCGATCACCGACGGCCTCCGCCGAGTCGTCAATCGGAACGGACTGGTACTTGTCGTGATAGCCGCGTTGCTCGGCGTCGCGTGGCAGATTACGGTCACCAGTTTCGCCAGTCAGTTTTTCCCGGCCGAGATATCCGGGTCGGTCGGCCTGGCGATCGAGGCACCGCTCGCCGTGCTCGGCGGAAGCGGCGTCGTCCTGTTTTTCCTCCTTTCGTACGTCTCGATCGTCGCTATGAGGACCTTCGTGGCGGGGGAAACAGAACGGTTTCCGCGGGAGATCCTGCAGCGTCGGATTCCGTGGGTCGTGGCTAATCTCGTCGTCGGCGGGATCGTGTACGGGCTTCTCACGTTCATCGGGACGTTACTGCTCGTCGTGCCCGGCGTGATCGCGTACGTCTCGCTGCTCTTCACGTCGATTTACATCGCCGTCGAGGACGAGAACTTTCTCTCGGCCATAGTCGACAGTTGGTATCTCACTCGCGGAAACTGGCTTCGACTGTTCCTGCTGTTACTCGTCATCGTCGTGCCGGTTACGGTCGTGTTCGGAGCCCTCTCGGTCGGATTTACCATCGCATTCGGTGCAAATTCGGCCGCCTCACAGGTGATCTCGGGGCTGATTTCGATGCCGTTCAGCATCTTGATCCTCGGCGTTCTCGCCGAGGCCTTCGTCCAACTGCGAGGGGACTCTCGGGCGCGGCGCTCCGACGACACGAGCGGAGATCCTGTTACTGTGTGAGCGGAGACGGGGGTTCGGAACCCCGGAGCGACTCTTCACGCGGAGTCTCGTCCAGGAAGCGCCACGTCTTCGTCCACGCGTCCCCCGTCGCGTTCGGATGGAAGGCCGCTCGGATTGGCGAAAGCGTGGCCCGCGCCCTCGTAGACGTGGACTTCCCGCTCGATTTCGAGTTCGCCGAGCGTCCGGTCGAACTCGCGGACGGCTTCGACGTCGACGCCGGCCGGAGCGTCGACGTCGTGGACGAGTCCCGGAAGGGGGCCGAACAGCCACCGAGGAGGACGGCTGTGGCGACGGGGACCGTCACGAAGGAGTGGACGTTCGTGTCGATTGATATAGATCCCGTCGGCAAAATCGTCGCGTCGGTGGTACGAGCGCCGAGCGGAAGACGTCCGGACCGTCGCTACGAGTACGCGAGATTCAGTTCGAGTTCGTTGACGACGCTGCGCACGACGTTCGGCAGTTCCGTCTCGAATCGGGCACCCTCGAATCGGTGTATCGGCCCGGCGACGGCGAACGCCCCGAGGACGTCGCCGTCGGCGTCCGTGACCGGGACGCCGACGGATCGCAAACCCGCCGTGCTCTCCTCGCTGTTGAACGCGACGCCCGCCTCGCGAATCTCGTCGAGTTCGGCGAACAGGGCTTCCTCGTCGTCGACGGTGTGGTCGGTCGCCTTCGGCAGGCCGTGTCTGTCGAGGACTTCGCGCACCCACTGATCCGGGTACTGCGAGAGGATGGCCTTGCCCGCGGCCGTCTGGTGCATGTAGAACCGTCGGCCCTCCCGCCCGCGGGAGTAGACGCCGCCATGACTCACTTCCCGGAAGAGGACGACGGCCTGGCCTCGTTCCTCGACGGCGAACTGGGCGCTCTCGCCCGTTTCGGTCGCGAGTTCCCGGAGTTTGTGTTTTATCTCGGTCGCGCCAGGGACCTGCGCTCGCACGTGCGCACCGAGTTCGAGATAGCGCAGGCCGAGGCGGTACTCCTCGCGCTCCTTGACCACGACGTCGTGTTTCATCAGCGAGCGGAGATGCTTGTGGACGGAACTCTTCGAGAGATCCGTCGCCTCGGCCAGTTCCGTCACGCCCGCGCCGTTTCGGTCTCTCAGGGCCGTAACGACGGCGAACGAGGTGTCGATGCTCTTTATCGTGGCCCCCTCCGATTCCGGATCTGTCCCTCCCGATTTCCAGTCCATCGAGCCGACGCTTCGACGACGCGCGTCAAAAGCGTTCTCCATGGCGATCGGTATCTGCATTCTGTTTCTGAACAGCGAACGGGTCGGCGGCGACGCGGCACGAACCAGCGGGCGTTCGCGCCGTTCTGCCGTCCCCACGGGAGCGATCGGTGCGCGGTGGCCGTTCTGGACGCCGCTTCCTAACCACGTTGCTGGGGTTTTGATGCGGGGTCGGTCCCTCACGTAGAGTGTCCCCGAGGCACAACCAATGTCGACGTACGACCCCATCGAGTTGACGTCGCGCGACCTGTTGTACGCTCTCTCACCAGTCGGCTGTCTCGTCGAGGCCGTCTCGATCGGACTGCTGTTTCTCGCCATCGTCGGCTGTACCGCCGCACTCGTCGTCTGAAGCCGTCTCCGAGATCGGGCAGCTCTCCCGGGCTACGCGACGCGAATCCGGACGTCGTACGGATACGGCGTCGCCTCGCCGTCGCTTCTCACGCCGAAGCCGTCGCTGACGCGGTAGACGCCGGCGTCGAGACGGCCGGGGTTTCTCCGGACGGCGTACCGCGTCGTCAGCGTCTCGGGGGTGAGCGCCGTCGAAACTCCCGCCGCCGCGATGCCCGTGACGCGGCCGGCGTGGGTCCCGACGAAGCGACTCTCCTCGTAGGTCGGCGACCAGAGCGGCAGGTCGCCACCGCCGTCCGCCTCGCCGTGCAGGACGCCGAACGGCGTCGGCGGGCCGGTCTGGAGGGTGACCGTCTCACCCCCGACGTTCGTCACGGACAGATCCAGCCACGCCGGGTCGAATTCGCGGGCCCGGGCGTCGGTGACGGCCACGTCGATCCGGACCGGGGCCGCGCCCGGGTGACCGAGGTCGAGTTCGTAGAAGCGGTCGCCGAGACTGACGTAGTCGAAGTCGGCGGCCAGGGCGCGGACGCCGTCGGGGATGGACTGGCGGCGGAGCGTCTCGTCCGCCGCCGCGCGCAACGCCGCCCGCGTCTCCGGGAGGGCGTCGTCTCCGTCGGCGACGGGGGCGTCGATGCCGGCGACTGTCGCCGCCGACACCTCCGTCGCGGTTATCGCGTAGGGGCTCCCCGGGTCGTCGACGTCGACGTGGTAGCGGTAGTAGTCCCCGTCGCCGAGTCGCACGAACCGGTGGCGCTCGATACAGTCGCGCAGTCGCGGGTCGAGGGAGTAGGTTCGCGCGGGGTCGTCTGCCCGTTCGAGCGGCGGGGTGCGAAAGCCGCGCGGGTCGGGATCGGCACACTGCTCCAGTTCGCCCAGGGTCACCGCTCCCGTCGCCGTCGACTCGTCGACGGGTTCCAGCCACACCTCGTAGACGGGGAGCGTCGGGTCGAGGCGGTAGTACGTCCCCTCGACCCGGACGTACGTCTTCCGGCGGACGTCGAACAGGCGGCGGACGGCGGTCGGCGGCTCCGCCGACTCGTAGCCGCCCTCGACGGCGTCGCGTACGGCCCTCCGAACGACCGGGTCGAGATCGGCCAGTTCGGGGACGGCCGGCGGGTCACGGCGGTTCAGCGACAGCACCCAGCGATACGTCGTCAGCGACGCCGAAATCCGGCGCGGCGGGACGGCGGCGACCCCGCCGGCACCGACTCCACACGCGCCGAGGACCGCGAGGACGCGCCGCCGCGTCGGACGGAGGCCAGTCACGTCGCGCCCTCCCGTCGAGCACGCCGTCGCACTCGAATCCACCGCGCAGCGCGGCCGACGACGAACCCCGGGGTTCCGACGACGGCGGCGACGGCGGCGACGAGGAGGAGGCCGAACCCGAGCGTCCGGCCCGGCGTCCCGAAGGGGCCGCGGCCGACGTAGGCGACGAACAGGCCGGCGGCCGTCGGGGCGAAAACGATCGCGTAGCCGACGAGCAGGCCGCCCCGCCAGTAGGCGTTAGCGGCGGTGAGGCCGACGAGCGAGACCGCAGCGAGGCCGAAGAAGGCGTCCCAGACGACGGGGCTGACGACGACGGTGAGGGCTCTCGACAGGGCGGTCGCCGCAGCCACGACGCCGGCGAGGGCGGCGGCGGTACGGAGGTGCGAGCGGACGGCGTCCCGGTCGCTCCCGAGGAGCGCGGGATAGACGCGTTCGTAGAGGACGGTGCGGGCGCGACTGCGGAGGGCGACGAACACGCGCCGGCTTCGGGGACGCGCGGCAAATAGCTTCGGCACACGGTCGGCGAGTCGTCGGCCTTTTGTGGACGCTGCCCGTGCGACGGGGTATGGTCCCCCTCACGAGGCGGCGCGCCCTCCAGAGCGTCGCCCTCGCAGTCGGTCTCGCCGGATGTAACGGGCTCTCCGGATCGGCCAGCCACAGCGACTCGGTCCCGCCGCGGAGCGCGGAGAACGTCGCCGCGAATCCGCCGACGGTGTCGCTACGGAACCCGACCGGCGACCCCGTCTTCCTGGTCGACGAGTCGACGGCCGAAGGCGAGCGAGAACCCCGCCCGGAGTACGGCTTCGTCGCCGACGCCGAGGCGGCGAGCGCCCTCTCGTTCGCGGACCCCGTCGACGGCGTCGACGAGGCGCGGGCGTTCCTCGACGAGACGACCTACGACAGCGAGACGGTCTACTACGTCCAGCAGTCGATAAACGAGTGTTACTGGCTGGAGTTCTGCTACGTCACCTGGTCCGAGACCGACGTCGACGTCCAGTTCAGCCGTCGCCTCCGGGACGCGCAGGCGTCCTGTGACGCCGACAGCGAAGACGGTCACGCGACGTTCGTTCGACTCCCCGAAGCCCTCGACACCGACAGCATCAACTCCTACGGCATGGGCGTCGGCCGCGGCTGTCACCCACCACCGGAGGAACGCGCCGACTCTGGACCGACCGACGGGGAGGGGTCGGCGTGACCGGTCGCCTCCGCCGCCGCGGATTCCTGGGCGTCGTCGCCGCCGCGGCCCTCGCCGGATGTAGCGACGCCCTCGACGACGAACCGACGCGTCTCGACGGCGCGGAACTCACGGCTCTCGCGGACAGCGAGACGCCGTCGGTCCCGAAGTCGGTCCCGGTGTCGATCGCGCCGGCGTACCTCGACCGGTCGGAGCGGCGCGCCCGCGACCTCCTCGACGTCGTTCCCGACCCGCTCGAACCGCGACACGTCCCGAACGAGGCGATACGAGACGACATTTCGCGGGCCCGGGAACGCGCGCGGGAGGCCCTCGACCGGGCGGCGTCGGCGGCGACGCCGTTCGAACGGATGGCCGCCCTCCGGTCGGCCCGAGCCGACGCTGCGAACGCTAGCGGCGCGTGGCGGGCCGTCGACGAGGCGTACGAACGCGCTGACGTGGTGAACGCCGCGCCCGCCCTCGCCGAGGACGTGCACGCCTTCCGCGACCAACTGACGTACGTCGGCGGCGACGCCGTCGACGCGGTCCTCGTCTACGCGCCGGTCGAACGGCGCGTCCGTTCGGCGGCGAACGACGTCTCGCGTCTCACCAACGGCGAGTTCGCCCGCCCGGAGAACGCCCTCACCGTCGGTGAGGCGTCGGAGCGCCTCGAACGGGCGCGGGCGTCGCTCGACGACGCCCACCACCTCGCCGAGCGACACGCCGAGTCGGTCGCGTCGGCCCGCGACCTCGGCGACCGGCTGAGCCGAGCGACGGCGGACCTCGAATCGGCCGTCGACGCCGAGTATCGAACGCTCCCCGAGGAGTCCGCGGAGGGGTCGGCGTACGTGGACCGCGACGTGGGCGACACGCCGGCGGCGTGGGTGCTCCAGCAAGCGTACGGCGATCTCGACTGGATGCGCGAGGAGGTCGCTGAACGCCGGAGTGCGGGCTATCTCGCGGACGCGGTGCTGGCGGCCCACGAGGCGCTCGTCCAGCGACGGGCGTTCGGGCGGCTCAGAGAGCGGGTGGCGTCGGGCGAGAACTTCGCGGTGTCGAGCGTGGCCGACGTCCGGACGATGCGGGCCGACGCGGTATCGGCCGTCGAGTCGACGCGCTCGGCCCCGCCCCGGACGCTGAACCGGACCGCCGTCCACGACCCGGCCCAGCAGCTCGGCTTCGTCGACGACCAGCTCTCGCGCGTGGGCGACGACCCGACGGCCGCGCAGGTCGGCCACGAAGCCGCCGACTACGTCCGCGTCGAGGCCACGGCGTCGTCGATTCCGCCAGCGAGCGAGCGGGTCGTCGAGACGCTCCGCGCCGGCGAGTAGCCGTCCGTCGACGGCGGCAGGTCGGCGACGCCGAGGCCAAACGCACAAGCAGTCGGCGCCAGTCGCGTGTCGTATGGGGCGTCTCACCGTCGCGTTCGCCGTCGCGCTCGTCGTCCTCGCCGGATGCGGAGGGACGCCGTCGCCGACGGACGGGAGCGACACCGACGCGCCGACGACCGGTGCGACGACGCCCGGGGACGCGCCCCACACGGCGACCCCGTCGCCCGGCGGCGGACTCGCGGCCACCGTCGTCCGCGTCGTCGACGGCGACACCTTCGAGGTGCGCTATCGCAACGGAACGACCGACACGGTCCGACTGCTCGGCGTCGACACGCCCGAGGTTCACACCGCGACGGATCCGGCCGAGTTCGAGGGCGTCCCGACGACGGACGCCGGCCGCGCGTGGCTTCGAGACTGGGGCCACAGGGCGAGCGAGTTCGCCCGAACCGAACTCCTGGACGCGCGGGTCCGCCTCGTCGTCGACCCCGCGGCGGACCGCCACGGGCGATACGGCCGCCTCCTCGCGTACGTCGTCGACGACGACGGCACGTTCAACCGCCGCCTCCTCGAACGCGGCTACGCCCGCCTCTACGACTCGTCGTTCGGGCGACGGGACGCCTTCGCCGCCGCCGAATCCGAGGCGCGGGCGAACGGCGTCGGCCTCTGGGGGTTCGCCGGCGAACGGACGGGGTCGGACGCCGCGACGCCGCTGCCGGACGGCGGGACGGCGCTGGTCGTCGCCGCCGTCCACGCCGACGCCGCCGGCAACGACCACGAGAACCGGAACGACGAGTATCTCGTCTTCGAGAACGCGGGGGCGTCGCTGCTCGACCTCTCGAGCTGGCGCGTCCGCGACGCGGCGGGTCACACCTACCGCGTCCCCGACGGCGTCGTCCTCGCGCCCGGCGACCGGGTGACGCTCTACACCGGCGGCGGAACGGACACGGCGTCGGCGCTCTACTGGGGTGCGGACGGCGCGATCTGGAACAACGGCGGCGACACCGTCACCGTCGTCGACGACGACGGCCGGGTCGTTCTGGAACGCTCGTACTGACGGGCGTCGGCGCTCTACTGGGGTGCGGACGGCGCGATCTGGAACAACGGCGGCGACACCGTCACCGTCGTCGACGACGACGGCCGGGTCGTTCTGGAACGCTCGTACTGACGGGCGACGGCGCTGGCGGCGGCGCGGGTCGCTCAGATGACGCCGACGTAGATGAGCGCGAGGAAGAACACGGCGGCGAGGAGGACGAGTCCGAGCAGATATTCGAGCAGTCCGTCCGGGGTCGTCATCGGTGGGAGGCGCATGCGGCGTCGTACGCCGTCGTACCACATGGTTCTGGCGGCTAACTGACACGACTGTGCCCGCCGCGAGACGCCTACGTGTCGACGCGCCAGCCGCCGCCGAGTTCCGCCCGTTCGGCGTCGGCGAAGGTACCGTCCGTGAACACCGTCACCCGGCCGTCCTCCTCGCTGAGCGTGACCGTCGCGACGACCTCGTGTCGGGCGGAGGTGTCGGCGGCGCTCATGTGACGCGACCCCATCCAGCCGGCGTACTCGACTTCGTCGACGTCGTCGAGTCGGTCGAGTTCCTCGTCGGTCAGGTCGCGGAACCGCACCATCTGTCCGTGGATGGCTCCGTCGACGGTGATGACTACCGCCCCGTCTCTCGACGTCGCGACCTCCCGGGCGACCTGATAGAAGAGGTCGATGTCGTCGAACACGTACCGACACTTGTCGACCGGCCACCGGTCGTCGCCCATCGGATCGGCGTAGTCGGCGACGGTACTTCCCGAGACGATGGCGAAATACAGCCCCGGGCCGCGGACGTACTCCTCCTCCCAACGGTCGAACTCGAGGCTGATGCCCTCGAGACAGTAGGTGACGAGATCCAACAGCCGGTCGACGCCGTCGTGGTCGACGTAGTCGATGCGCAGACGGTCGTGTTCGCTCACAGTCACACTCCGGTTCGGGGCGAAATAAACCTCCGGTTCGCCCGCTCGTCCGGTTAGGCGGGGGCATTTATCCGCCCGCCCGTCGTACCGTCGGAACATGACACTCGACGTCGACGTACCGATGCCGCCGGATCTGACCAACCGCGGTGTGCCCGCGGCGTTCGAGGCGTTCGACGTCGCCGGCAGCGAGAGCGACTTCCGGCGCGAGGCCGTGGAGACGGCGCTCCGAGACGGCGCGTGGCGCGAGGGGTTCGACGAGTGGTGCGAGTACACCGACCTCTCGGAGGACGAGTTCCGAGCGCTCGACGAACTCGGCCTGTTCCGGGCGTTCGACTTCTACTGGGGCCCCGAGGACGAACGGCTACAGTACGAAGCGCCCGACTTACCGGCCGACTGGCGCGAGCAGCTGTCGACGGACGCCGTCTCGACGCTCGAATCCGAAGCGGAGTCCGGCGGCGTCGACTCGCGGGTGAACGCGGAACTCGACGAACTCGGCCACACCGTCCTCGAAACCCTGGACGAACTGTACGCGGACTGGAGCGACAGGGGCGAGGACGTCGTCTGGGACGCCGAGTCGTTCGGCCACGGCACGACGGAACGCGAGTCTCTCGAACGCGAGTAATGTCAATTCGGACGGCCAACAGAGCTAATTTCACCTCGAACGACCTACGAACGACCCAACTATGCTACTGACACGGAGAGGCGTTCTCGCTATCGCGGGTCTCGGTGCCTCGGGCGCGCTCAGCGGGTGTTTCGGCGGCTCCGATGACGGGAATTCGGGCTCCTCGAACGGGGACGGAGGCGAAGCGGCGACGTCGACGCCCACGCCGACGCCCACGCCGACGCCCACGCCGGAAGCCGGGACCGAACTGGCCTATCCGACGCTCGCTCAGCGGATGGCCGACGTCTGGTCGGAGCTCGACTGGTTCGCGACGGAGTATTCGAGCACGATGCGATCGTTCGTCATCACCGTCAACCAGTTGCGGACGCGACTCGACGAACTCAACGCGAGCACGGGTATCTCGCTCGAACAGGTCGACGCCGTCGAGGCCGAGTCGACCGACGTCGTCGACTTCGTCGAGGCGAACCTCGCGCCCCACTTCGACGTCCATCCGGCGCTGCTGAAAGCGGACAACGTCTATCTCAACAACATCAGACGCGCGGTCAGACGCGGTGACCGCGAGGCACAGCGGTCGGCGCTCGAACGGGCGCGGTTGTTCTATCGGCGCGTCGTCTCCAGCCCCTACGTCCAGAACGAACTGTCGAAACGCCCGATATACGACACTCTCTACTCGAAACTGCTCGCGCCGGAAGCGGGAGACCACGTCTTCGGACTGCTGTACCCGGACGAGGGATTTCTCTCCGTCGCGCACCCCGATCTCACCGAATCGACGGCCGGCGACGGCGTCCAGCAACACTCCCACGAGTTCCCCTCCGGACACGTCGTCTACGCACACGCCCACGGCCACTCCCAGCCGCACACACTCACCGACCATCAGAACGACCCGGAGAGCAGGGAACTCTACGCGTACAAGGGCGGCGGCATCACGATTCTGGAGGACACCAAACTGTGGCGGAGCGGCCTCGACGACTTCAAGCCGCTCCACGAGGACGTCTTCGGGCCGATTCGCCATCCCGACCGGACGGCCGGAGCCTGCGTGACCGTCAACGGCATGACGGCGAACTTCACCTCTCTGCCGGTGTACATCCAGCGGTTCGACTCGGTGACCGCCGCGCGCCAGGCCCGGGACGAACTGTTCCGGAACCCCGCCGGGACCAGCGGTACGGAGACGCTCGCCGAGCGCTCCTGGCACCGGTTTTTCTATCAGCTGGGCGACGTGACGATGTACGCCTACCTCATCACGGTCGGCGAATTCGTCGTCACGGCGATGCCCCATCCGAATTCGTGGGAACGCCGGACGGAGGAGTTCGCTCGGCTCACCGGCACCTGGCTCGGCCTGTCTCCCGGCCAGCCGGAGTCGGGCTGACCGCGGTCCGCACGGCTCCGTCGCCGTGGTCCTCGACGGCGAAGCCGACGAACACGTCTCCTCGGTGGCGCAGATCGAGGCGGGCGACCGCACCGGAGCGGGCGGCGCGCGGTGAACGACAGTGGCAACAAGAGGCGTTTGACTCTCCACGAAATACTTGCCGCGTCGCCTCCACGGACCGTGTGTCATGCATCGACGCACCCTCCTCGCTGTGGGGCTGGCGACGCTGCTGCTCGTCGCGGGATGTGCGGGCGGCAGTTCGTCGGCCGAGTCGACCGCGACCCCCGACGAACGGACGATTCAGGTCGCAGGCACCGGAAGCACGCAGGCCGAACCGAACCAGGCCGTCGTCGACGTGGCCGTCGTCGCGACGGCGGACGACGCCGCGACTGCCCGCCAGCGGCTCGCGGCGAACGCCTCGCAGATGCGGTCGGCGCTCACGGATCTCGGCCTCGACGACGACCAGATCACGACCATGCGATACGACATCAACCGCGACCGCCGCCGTCCGCGGGAGGAGGGCACGGAGCCACGGGTGCAGTACCGGGCCTCCCACGCGTTCGAGATCACGCTCACCGAGACCGACCGCGTCGGGACGGTCGTCGACACGGCGGTCCAGAACGGCGCGACCGAGATCTACGACATCCAGCTCACGCTCTCGACGGACCGTCGCCGCAGTCTCGAACGGGACGCCAGACGGGCGGCGATGACCGACGCGCGCGAGAAGGCCGAGAACATCGCCGACGCGGCGAATCTCACCGTGACCGGCGTCGAGGTCGTCCGGACCGGGGGCGGCGGCGCGCCGCGGCAGTACGCGGGCGGGGCCGCGTCGGCGACGCCGACCGCCGTCGCCGACGCGGGGACGGACGTCGAGTCCGGCCCGGTGTCCGTGACGGCGACGGTGCGCGTCGTCTACAACGCCGCTCCGGAGAACGAGACAGACACGTAGCCGTCACGACCGACCGCCGCCGGGCCACCTCCGTCACTCGTCGTCGCCGATGTTGACGACAAACACCGGAACGGTCGCGTTCTGGACCACCCGTTCCGTGACGCTACCGAGGTGTGCCAGCCGATCACGGCCCGTCCGGCCGTGGGTCCCCATGGTGATGATGTCGACGTCGTGGTCCTCGGCGTAGCCGAGGATCGCCTTGTAGGGGACGCCCTCCTCGATCGCCGTGACGACGTCGATGCCGGCCTCTCGGGCGGTCGACTCGACGTCGGCCAGCGCGTCCTCGCCACGCGCCGTTAGCTGCTCGACGAGTTCGTCCCGGTCGTCGCCGGCGGCGAGTTCGAACCGCCGGTCGACGACGTAGAGGGCGTGGACCGTCGCGCCGTGGGTCTTCGCCAGTTCGACCGCGTGGCGAACCGTCTCCGCTACCCCCTCGCTACCGTCCGTCGGTACGAGTATCGTCTCGTACATGGTCGTTCGTTCGCGTCCGGCGTACTTCAAAGGGGACCGTCCCTCGGACGCCGCCCGTCCGGTGTTCGAACGCGGTCGACCGGGGCGGATAATCCGGCCGAGATGTCGTCTTCCCAAACTTATACTACAGAGCGAACGAGTAACGCGAACACATGCCGAACTGTCAGAACTGCGGCTCGTTCGTAACTGAGGCGTACGTACGGGTGTTCGCACCCGATGGCATGGACCGTCCACGCGTCTGTCCGAACTGCGAGGATATGGTCCGCGACGGTGCGGACGTCCGCGAAGCCCGGGCGAAACGGACGTGATCTCCTTTTGCCGTGCAGTCGACTCGACGCCGGTCAGGTGACTTAAGCAGTCACCGCTCCCAGTGAGCGTATGCTCACGTTCATCGGGTTGGGCCTGTACGACGAGCGCTCGATAACGGTCGAGGGGCGGGAAGCCCTCCGTGCGGCGGACCGGGCGTTCGCCGAGTTCTACACGAGCCACCTCGTCGGGGCCAGCGTCGCCGACCTCGAAGCGTATCACGGCGTCGACGTCGAGGTGCGCGACCGGGCGGGCATCGAACGGAACCCCGGGCCGATTCTCGACGCCGCCGAGGACACCGACGTCGCCTTCCTGACCGCCGGCGATACGATGATCTCGACGACGCACGTCGACCTGCGCCTGCGGGCCGAGGAGCGGGACATCGAGACGCGCCTGATTCACGGCGTCACGGCGCAGTCGGCCGCCAGCGGGCTGTCGGGGCTCCAGAACTACCGCTTCGGCAAGGCCGTCACGCTGCCGTTTCCGTACGCCCACGGCGGCGACGACGTCCCGGAGAGCGTCGTCGACTCCGTCGAGGCGAACCGCGAGCACGGCCTGCACACGCTGGTCTACCTCGACATCAAGGCCGACCGGGGCGAGTACATGACCGCCGACGTGGCCGCCGGGATGCTCGCCGACGGCTGGCGCGACGCCCTCGCCGTCGCCGTCGCGCGCGCCGGCAGTCCGGACCCCGTCGTCGCCGCCGACAGGCTCTCGGCGCTCGCCGACCGGGCGTTCGGTGACCCGCTCCATCTGCTCGTGATTCCCGGCGACCTCCATCACGTCGAAGCCGACGCCCTCCGCGAACTCGGGGCGCGCCCGAAGCGTTGCTCGACGCGTCCTGACGCCTCACTTCGCCGGCCGCGGTCGCGGACGGAGGTCGTCTCGCTCGGCGTACGGGTAGCCGCGAATCGCGAGTTGCTCCTGCGTGTTCGCGGTTAGCCGGTAGGTGACGGTGTAGGTGAACCCGGTCGGCTGGACGAGTCGGTAGACGTCCGCAATCTCCCCGCGACAGCGGAGCCGAACGCGGAATCGGTCCTCGGTGACCCGTTCGCGTGAGACGGCGGTGCAGTTCGTTCGGACGTCGTCGCCCCCGTCGACGGTGTGGCCCCGCGAACTCAGCAGGTCGTTGTAGAGGCGGGTCCGCTCGTAGTCGACGAGATACGCCGTCGCCGTCGTGCGGTCGAGCGTCGCCGGTCGCTCCGGGGCGAACGGATTCTCCTCGGACTCGACGTTCGAGTCGTACGGGGAGTCCGCGACGAGGACGGAGCTTCCGAGGAGGAGTACGACGACGAGGACCGCGGCGAGCGTTCGCATCAGGTCGCCGTCAGTCCGCCCGCTCGCCGTAGCCCGGCAGATCGAGCGACTCCCGCAGGTCGTACTCCTCGCGGGTGAGCATGTAGAGGACGTCCTCGACGACGGTCAGCAGCTCGGGGAGTTCGCGGACGACGAGGTAGGTCACCCCGATGAGGGCGAACACGGCGAGCACCTGACTGATGATGCGGTCGGAGATGAAAAACGAGACCATGTACGGGTCCGTCGACCCGAACAGGAAGAGGATCTCGTCGACGAACCACTGCATGTACTGCTTGCCGAACACGAGGCTGATGAACGTCGTCCGCAGGAGGTTCAGGGCGTAGATGACGGGGACGGCGACGGCGAGGGCGCGGAGTTTGCGTCCGAGGGGGCGTCGACGGCGGCGATGAGACCGGCGAAAATCGAGATGCTCCCCAGCCCCGTGCAGGCGAGGACGATGGAAAAGAGGATGACGTGGCCGTCGGCGGTGACGAACCGGAACGTGTTGAGCAGGCCTTCGTCGCCGCGGACGAGCGTCGGTTCGTAGCCGAGCAGTTCCATCGACAGGCGGGTCTGATCGGTGACGACGCGGATGAGGACGTCGCGCGGCGCGGGAACCGAGAGGCCGGCGACGGTCAGGGCGGGGATGGTCTCGAAGGGGAGATAGACCAGTCCCATGACGGCGACGGCCTGCGAGAGGACGAGCAGCGAATCACGCCCCTCGTAGAGGAGGTGGCCGGCGTACAGCGACGCCGGCACGGCGGCCAGCGAGAGAACTCCTCGACGTAGCTCTTCTGCTCGAAGGCGAAGTGGGGGACGAGCTGGAGCCAGAAGATGGCGAACGCGACCCACGCCCCGACCGTCAGGCGGCGGGCGAGCGTCCGATCGCGGGCGTCGGCGACGCTCCCTGCGAGAAAGAGCGCGACGACGACCCACGCGAGGGCGTCAGAGATGGCTCCGACCATGGGCGAAGGATGGAGGTCGGCGAATAAATCCCTTGTCGTTCCAGGGGCGACGCCCGCCGAGCCGCGAAACTCGAACACTTAAGCGGGTGCCGACGGAAGCCCCTAATATGATCCCACTCGCAACGGAAGGTGCATCGCTCCCGGCCGCCGAAACCGGAGGCGTCGTCCTCGTCGTGAGCCTGCTGATCACCGCCCTCTGGCTGCTGTATCTCTACCGTTAGTCCTCGGATTCGACACGGTCGCGCAGCCAGTCGGCGGCCGCCTCGACCGTCGCCGGGTCGACGGCAGTGATCTTCAGCCGGACGCCGTCGCCGGGGTAGCTGCCGACCGTCACGTCGAACTCCTCCTGTACGCCCCGAATCCGGTCCAAGAGCTGGCTCTCGGGCTCCGTGGTGTGGACCGTCTCCGAGTAGGTGGGCGTCCCTTCGAACTCCCGGGCTATCGATTCGAACATCGCCTTCATCTCCTCGGGCACGCCCGGCAGGACGTAGACGCTCCCGACGACGGCCCCCGGGGCGACGCCGACTTCGTTCGGGATCATCCGCGCCCCCGCCGGCAGGTCGGTCGTCCCTTCGGTCAGGTCGGCCGCGTGGTACCCCCGTGTTCGGTGAGCCACTCCAGCGCTTCGGTGTGGGGTTCGACGTCGCGGCCGAACGCCGCCGCCACGCCCTCCATCGTCACGTCGTCGTGAGTCGGGCCGAGGCCGCCGGTGACGACGACCGCGTCGTACTCGGCGTGATACTCGTTGACGACGCGGGCGATGTCGGCAATCCGGTCGGGGAGGGTCGTCACCCGCTCGACGTCGACGCCGCGTTCGTCCAGGCGATCACAGAGCCACGTCGCGTTCGTGTCAACCGTGTCACCGCGCAGTAGTTCGTCTCCGACGGTGACCACCGCGACTCGCATACCGCCCCTTCGACGAGCGAGGGTAAAAGTGGCCCGCCCGCGGAGCAGTCGGCTTACCTCTCGGCGACGAGCGTCCAGAATCCATCGCGTTCCGGCGTCGGAGTGCGCCGGGCGTCTCACATCCCCGGCGGCGGATTGCGCCCGAAGTCGTCGTCCTCGGTGTCGACGTCGAGGCCCATCTCCTCGCGCCGTTCCCGGAGCGCCTCGATGGCACGCTTGTAGTAGACCGCGCCCCCGAGGCCGACGACGAGGAGGACGGCGGCGATGGCACCGAATATCAGCAGGTCGCGCTGAAGGTAGTACCGCACGGAGACGGTGTCGGCGGTCACGTTCTCCCAGCGGATGTGCGTCTGTCCGCCGGATCGTGTCACCTCGTGACCGGGGGTGATACTTTCCCGAAGAGGAACGCTTCGACCCGCCTGTTCGGCGGCAACACCACCTCGTAGGAGCCTTTCACGAACGTCGGCAGGCTGAACCGTTTGGGCGTGCTCTCGGACGTGAACGCGAGTTCCCCGACGCGTTCGCGTCGTCGGGGAGTTCGACGGTGACTCGCTCCTGGCTCCGCATCACTGCTCCGCCCCGCGCTTCGAATTCGCTCCCCGTGATGACCGTCTCGTTGGGGTAGCGATAGCGGACCGCCGAGACGGGGATGGCGTTTCGCCCGCCGAGGCCGTCCCGGCGGAACAGTTCGATGGACGACCGATTGAGGTCGTACACCGCAAGAAAGCGAGCCTCCTCGGTCAGCGTGATGTGGACGTCCTCGTCGGCCGTCCACTCGTACGGCTGCGGTGGCTCGGCGTCGAGTTTCTCGTCCGAGATAGGGCTCGATCCGAACAGGCCCATACAGCCCGACGTGAGGGCGAGCGCGGCGAGCGCGACGACGCCGAGGGCCCGTCGGTTCATGGAATGACGCACTTGAGTTCGGCCGGGAGATACTGGCCGATACTCGAGAGCAGTCCCGGCGGATCGGTCGACTCCTTGCAGACGATGCTCTGTTCGAGGAGGCCGAGGCGCTCGACCGTGACGATGTCGCGGGCGTGGCCCGCGCGGTTGACCGTCGCCCGAACCTCGCCGCGGGTGGCGCTGTTGACGTTGACGCGGCCCTCGCCGCGCGTCCACTCGTAGAGGCGATCGCGCTCCTCGTCGGCGAGGCGCGGCGGGTCGCCGGAGACGAATTTCATGGGGAGGTGCTGGACGAGGCCGAACCGGTCGCGAATCTGGGCGGGAGTTCCGGGGTCGAGGCCGAGTTCGGAACGCGGAATCAGCACCTCCTCGCCGGCGTCGAGGACGAACCCGTCGTCGGACCACGATTCGAGCGTGCCGACGTACGTCTCGCCGTCCGCGAAGTGGGACGGGATCTCACCCCACTCCTCGCGCAGGAGGTTGCGGGCGGCCACCGCGTCCGGGCCGTCGACGGTGACGGCGACGAACTCGTCGTCTCGGACGCCGACGACCGATTCGACGTCGAGGTCGCCGAGGTCGTTTTCGACCAGCGACCGGAGACTATCCAGCGCACGCTCGCGAGCGCCCCCTCGACGTAACACTTGGTTGCGAGGACGACCATCAGCGGGTGACGTCCACGTTGAGTTCGTCACGGAGCTCCTCGATGCGCTCTTCTGCCGCGTCGACCAGGTCGTCGTTCTCCATGGGTTCGAGCGGGGCTCCCGTCTCGGGACACTGGAAGTCGAACTCCATCGCTTCGCTGAACTCGAAGCGCAGTCCGGCCGGTTCCGAGAGGTAGAACTCGTGGGTTCGCTCGTATTCGAGGCGCTCTTCCAACGCGTCCAGCAGGCGATACATCTCCTCTTCGAGGTTCTCGGGAATGTTCTCGTACTCGAACGTCCAGAGGTACGTGAGCCACCCCGAATCCTCGTCGCGGACTCGCCGATAGCTGGCGAGATCGTTCTCGTAGAGGATGAACAGCGCTCGCCGGACGTCGTTGAGTTCGAGACCCAACTCCTCGGCGAGTTCCTCGTCCGTCACCTCGCCGTCCGGGGGCGCAGCGGCGACCGGCATCCCCGTCGGTCCGACCAGTTCGTGGAGGTATTTCTGGATGACAGGGTCGCTCAGAAGCTCCTCAAAAGCCATTACGGTACGTTCCGCCCGAACGGCTGTTAAGTCTTTTGAGCGCACACCGTGGCGGTCGGCCTACGCCGACCCGTCCGTCCGATCGTCCCCGTCGACCTCCTCGACGCGTTTCCCCGCCGCCTCCGGGACGACGCGCCGTTTCGCGCCCTCCCACTCCCGGTCGAGTTCGCGCCCCTCGAACAGGCGATCGAGGAAGACGGCGAGCGCCGCCACCTCGGAGTGGGGCTGGTTCGTCACCCCGACGTTCCAGCCGGCGTGGTCGTACACCTCGAAGGGGACTTTCTCGGCCCCGACGACGACCAGGATGGGGTCCGTGCGGTGTCGCTCCCGCACCGCTGACTCGACGTCCTGGACGCGCTCGCCGTACATCGTCAGGTGAACGACACCGCCCTCCCAACCGCGGAGGAGCGGCCGGTACGACTCGCGCACCTCGACGTCGAACGGCCCGCCGAAGCGGTCGACGACGCTCTCGACGGTCTCCGCCGGGCCGTCCGTCTCGCCGACGAGGACGACCCGGTCGGCACCCAACGCGCGGGCCGTCAGGCCGATGTGCGTGGTCATCCGGTCGTCGCGCCCCGGTCGGTGACCGAGACGGAGGACCGTCACCTCGGGAGAGTCCTGCATACCGCTACGTGTGCCGGCGCGCGTTAGGCGGTTTCGCTTTCGGGTGGCGGCAGGTCCACGCTCCCGCGCCGGCGACGACGGTCCGACGAGGCGAGGCGGTGCGACGTTCCGGGATCGACGCCGACCGACGAACGCAGTCCCGCTCCGACGCCAGCGGCGGACACGGGTGTACTCCTCCCGAGAGACGGCCCAGGACGCCCGTTTCTCGATCTCGCCTTTGAGCGCCGCCGCGTCGAAGTCGTGATCCGGACGGATGTTGACGAAATCGAGGAAATCGAGCGCTTCGAGTAACTCTTCGATCGAATACGCCGACAGCGCCGCCTCGACCGTCGCCGCCGTGCCGATGAGTGGCTCCAGTGCCGCCAGCGCGCAGGCCAGATCGTACGATCGGGCGTCGGTCCGGCCGCCCTCGGCGACGTTCGTCACGTCGATGACGTAGAGTTCGCCGTCGAGGACGAGGACGTTCTCGGCCCGGAGGTCGCCGTGCGCGAGGCCGTTGTCGTGGAGCGTCCGCAGGGCCGCGAACAGTTCGGGCGCGAGGTGTTCTTCGACCCCGAGATCGAGTTCGTCGAGCGGCCGGAACTCGGGCAGGTACTCCAGCACGAGGACGCCGAGGCCGTCCACCTCGAACGCCTCGATGGGCCGGGGGCGTTCAGGCCGACGTCGCGCATCTTTCGGGTCGCCTCCAGTTCGTGTTTCGCCATCTCGTAGGGCGTCCCGAAATGCTCGAAAAACCCCTCCGTCCCGCTCGAGAAGACGCCCAGATTTCGCCCCGTCGTGAAGAGGGCGTGGACGAGGGAGTTCTGCTTCGAGACGACCTTCACGAACAGTTCCTCGTCGACGACCATCGGCGTCGAGAGCCAGTTGTCCGCGTCGAGGAATCGAACGCGCATGTTCTCTCGGTCGTACCGCTCACCGAGTTCGTCCAGGACACGTTCGAGCCGCGGCCACTCGACGCGGCCCCGGACCAGCCGACGCAGTTCCATCGGCGACTGGTACGCCGCCGAACGGCATAACTCCCGTGGCTGGCCCGGCCGACGACGCCGTTCGCGACGCCGACGGTAGCGACGACCCCGGGGACGACAAGGATTATTCGTACCCCACGTCTCCACGTCCCATGGCACGCGTCCCGTACGTCACGCAGGACGACATCGACCCCGAGTATCAGGACCTCGTCGTCTCGTCGCTCCAACCGGGCAAGACGCTGAACGTCTACAGCGCGATCGGCAACAATCAGGAGGTGCTCGGCGGCTTTCGCGCCTTCCTCGGTGCGCTCTGGTCCGACTCGGGGCTCACCGACCGCCAGCGCGAGATCGTCATCCTGACCGCGGCCACCGAAGTCGACTCGACTTACGAGTGGCACCAGCACGTCAACATCGCCACCGACGCCGGCCTCGACGAGGCCGAAATCAGCGCCATCGCCCGCGACGACCGCGCCCCGTTCTCGACGGACGAACGAGCGCTCGTCGCCTACGCTTGCGCCGTCGCGCAGGGGCGCGTCAACGACGCGCTCCACGAGGCCGTTTCCGAGCGGTTCGACGCGGAGACGATGGTCGGCGCGGCGGCCACCGCCGCGGGCTACTTCGCCCTCGGACGCGTCATCGACGCCCTCGGCGTCGGGATCGAGGCGAGCGACGAGTTCGTCGGCTGGGACGTCGAGTGATCGCGGGAGGGCACCCTGTCCCGCGTCGACTCTCGGCCGACCCGCCGGAGCCTCGGAGTCACTCGCTCGGCGACGACCGCGCCGCGTCGAGCGCCGCCGTCGCGCGCAAGGTTTCGCCGTCGGAGAGCCACTGGCTCGATCCGGAGTCGCCCGCTGACATCGACGCTCGCTACGACCGGGTGTTACGTCCTCACGCCCCGCGATCGAAAGGTGACCGATTTATATCGGCCTCACCTCTTGCCGACAGCTATGGACGGGAGGGACATGAGCGAGGACGAACCGTCCGGGCGATCCTCGTTCGTCGAGTACGGCATCGAAGACAAGCCGCCGTTCTGGACGTCGGCGTTGCTGGGCGTCCAGCATTACCTGACGATGGTCGGCGCGAACATCGCCGTACCGCTCATTCTCGCACGCGCGCTCGGGATGCCCGAGGCGCTCGTGCCGCGGTTCGTCGGCACGTTCTTCGTCGTCTCCGGCATCGCCACGCTGGCACAGACGACGTTCGGGAACCGATACCCTATCGTGCAGGGCGCGCCGTTCTCGATGCTCGCGCCGGCGCTGGCCGTCGTCGGCGTCGTGCAGGCGACGAACCCGACGGGCGTGGCGTGGCAGGCCGCCCTGCTCCAGTTGCAGGGGGCGATCGTCGTCGCGGCGCTGGTCGAAATCGTCGTCGGCTATCTCGGACTGTTCGGTCGCCTCCGGAAGTTCCTCTCGCCGGTGGTCATCGCACCGACCATCGCCCTCATCGGCCTCTCGCTGTTCGACACGCCACAGATCACGGCCGCGACGGGCAACTGGTGGCTGCTCGGTCTCACGCTCGCGCTCATCGTCCTGTTCTCGCAGTATCTCGGCGACAGCCACCCGGCGTTCCAGCTATTTCCGGTTCTCCTCGGCGTCGTCGTCGCCTGGGGCGTCGCGGCGACGCTCTCCGTCGCCGGCGTCTACCAGCCCGGAACCTCGGGCTACGTCGACCTCTGGTCGGTGGCGTCCGCGCCCGCGCTCCTCCCGATCTACCCGCTCCAGTGGGGGATACCGGGGATCCAGCTCTCGTACGTCATCGGGATGCTCGCCGGCGTCGCCGCCTCGATGATCGAGAGCTTCGGCGACTACCACGCCGTCGCCCGCCTCTCGGGCGTCGGCGCGCCGAGCGAACGGCGGATCAACCACGGAATCGGTATGGAGGGGATCATGAACGTCTTCGCGGGCGTCATGGGAACGGGGGTCGACCTCCTACTCCGAGAACATCGGCGCGATCGGACTCACAGGCGTCGCCTCGCGCTACGTCGTCCAGATTGGGGCCGTCGTTATGCTCTTCGTCGGCTTCGTCGGCTACTTCGGTCAGCTCATCACCACCATCCCCGACCCCGTGGTCGGCGGTCTCTACATCGCCATGTTCGGACAGATCGTCGCCGTCGGTCTCTCGAATCTGAAATACGTCGACCTGGACTCCTCGCGAAACATCTTCGTCGTCGGCGTCGCCCTCTTCGTCGGCCTCGCCGTCCCGGCGTACATGGGGAACGTCGGGAGCGTCGCCGCCTTCCGCGAGGGGATGCGCGGCGTCGCCGTCATCGGGCCCGTCCTCGGGACGCAACTCGTCGCCGACACCATCTACGTCGTCGGTAGCACCGGGATGGCCGTCGGCGGCCTCGTCGCCTTCTTCCTCGACAACACCGTCCAGGGGACGCGCCGGGAGCGCGGCCTGGTCGAGTGGGAAGAAGCCGTCGAGAGGGAGGGGATTTCGCCTCCGCGTTCGACCGGTTCCTGCGCGAGGACTGAGCGGTCGCCACCCCGACACTGGCGTACAGGCCGTCCGAAACCGATGCGCTTTTGTGCTTTTAGGCGGGCCTAAATCCCGTGCAACGCACGAGACGAAAGCTACTCGATCGAACCGACGTCGCCCCCGTCGGAGTCGGGCGAGCGGGCCGTAGCGGCGACGGCGAGGGGCGAACGAACGACGGGACGGTGATCGTCGAGGAGTGAGCTACCCCTTCACGTCTGTCCCAGGTCCCCCTTCCGTGGGCCTTCCCTCCATTTTCGCGCCGTCACCTCGCAAGCGACACTCATTTCCGTCAGCCGACGGCTTCTCCGCCGATGATCGGTCGCAACTCCCGTCGGTGGCTCTTCTGGACGCTCCTCGCCGTGGGCTTTTTCTTTCTCTCCTTCTATCGCGTCTCGTCGGGCGTCCTCGTGGGGGAGTTGACGCAGGCGTTCGACGCGACGGCGACGGAACTCGGCCTGTTGCACGCCTCGTTTTTCTACATCTACGCGGCCCTCCAGTTGCCCGCGGGGTTGCTAACCGACCGCTACGGACCGCGAGCGGTGGCCGGGACGGGCGTCCTCGTGATGAGCGTCGCCGCCGCCGGATTCGCCTTCGCCGGATCGCTCGCGGCGGGCTTTCTCGCCCGTGCGCTCGTCGGCCTCGGCGGGAGCGTCCTCTACGTCGCCATCCTCGGCTTCTGTGCGAACTGGTTTCGCGCCGACGAGTTCGCCACGATGAACGGCGTCACCATCGCCGTCGCCGCCCTCGGCGGCGTCGCCGCGACGACGCCCCTCGCTCTCGCCGTCGACGTCGTCGGGTGGCGGGACGCCGTCCTCGCCACGGCCGGCTGTAGCGCCCTCGGAGGGGTCGCCATCCTCGCGTTCGTCCGCGACGCGCCCGACGGACGCGACACGGGGTCGGCCCCCGACCTGCGGACCGTCCTCTCGCGGTCGCGGACGGTCGTCCGACGGCGGGACACCTGGGTTCTCGGCGGGATTCTCTTTCTCGTCCTCGGGACGAACTTCACCGTCCTCGGCCTCTGGGGCGTCCCCTACATCGTCCACGTCTACGACGCGAGCGTCGCCCGCGCCTCGGCGTACGTGCTGGCGGGCAACGTCGGCCTCCTCCTCGGGTCGCCGTTTATGGGATGGCTCTCCGACCGCACCGCCTCGCGGACGGGCATCGTCGTCGTCTCGACGGCGGCGTTCGCCGCCGCCTACGGCCTCATCGCCGCCCTCGGCAAGCCCCCGCTTCTCGCCGTCGGCGCGATTCTGTTCGGGTCGACGTTCGTACAGGGCGGCATCGTCCTCGTCTACACCGTCGGCAAGGAGCGACACCCCGCCGAGGCGGGCGGCACCATCTCCGGAGCCATCAACAGCATGGGCTACGCCGGTGCCGCCGTCGTCCCCGCCCTGATGGGCGGTGCGCTCGACGCCTTCTGGACCGGCGCGATGGTCGACGGCACGCGCGTCTACTCGCTGCTCGGCTACCGCGTCGCGTTCGGCGTCGCCGCGCTCGCGGGCGGCGGTGCGTTCGCGCTGGCTCTCTTTTTGCACCGTCGGGCGACCCGGTGACCGTCGCGCGTCACTCCGACCGCCGGACGTCGTCGATGTCGTAGGCACCGGGATAGTCGGGCGCTTTCGACCCCCGCTTCCCGCTCCAAGACTCCACGTCGAGGCGATAGACCGCCGTCCGGTCGATGGACTCCTCGGTCATCGGCTCGTAGTCCTCGCCGGGGGCCAGATGCGGCGCGAACTTTTCCATGAACTGTTCGAGGACGCGTCGCTTCTCCCCGGGTCGGCGAGCAAGGAGACGGGGCCGTACGCGACGACGCTCTCGTATTCGACGGTGAAATTCACCGGCTCGTCGGCCGGGATGAACCGACCCCTCTCGCTCGTCGTGAAACACGCCCGTGGCCGTTCGCTCCGATCGACGACGTCGTGTGCACGGCCGTCGCGCGCCCCGTGGACGAAGATCGCGCTCTCCTCGCCGTCGAAGACGAACAGCTGCGTCACGAGATGCGGGGAGTCCTCGTCGACGAGACCGAGCACGCCGGTCTCCTGGCTGGACAGGAAGTCGATGATCCACGCCGAGTCCTCGACCGCCTTCCCCTGATAGCGGATGGATTCGGCGTCGTTTTTCGGGGTGTCCATGGGGAACGATTACGTCGGGCGGTGATAAGGATTCTGCGCCGCCGTCCCCGGCGCGTTTCGGCCGATCGCCGCCGGTCGAATTCGCGTGACGCCTCGGCGAAACAGTTATGTCTCACACGTCTCACGGGTACGGTATGTTATCAATCGACGCAGACAGACTCCGCCGCGCCTTCGACACGTACTCCGAAATCGGGGCGACGGAGGCTGGCGGTCTACACCGACTCACCCTCAGCGAGGAAGACGAGCGCGCCCGAGACCGGTTTCGGTCCGACCTGGAGGCTCTCGGGCTGGACGTGCGCGTCGACGAACTCGGCAACATGTTCGCCCGGCGCGAGGGCACCGATCCCGACGCCGAGCCGGTTCTGATCGGCTCGCATCTCGACTCCCAACCGTACGGCGGCCGCTACGACGGCCAACTCGGCGTCCTCGTCGCGCTGGAGACGCTCCGGGCCATGGAGGACGCCGACGTGGAGACGCGCCGCCCGGTCGAGATCGTCAACTGGACCAACGAGGAGGAGCGCGCTTCCAGCACGCCATGCTCGGGAGCGCCGCGTGGGTCGGCGACACGCCCGTCGACGAGGCGCTCGCCATCACCGACCGCGACGGCGTGAGCGTCGAAGAGGCGCTCGAAGAGACGGGCTACGATGGCGACGAACCGTGCGAACCGCACGGCGTCCACGCCCACGTCGAACTCCACATCGAACAGGGGCCGAAACTCGAATCGCTCGGCAAGAGCGTCGGCGTCGTCGAGGGCGTCTACAGCATGGCGTGGATGGAGGCGACGGTCCACGGCGAGGCCGACCACGCCGGCCCGACGCCGATGCACCAGCGGACTGACGCGCTGACGGCCGCCACCGACGCCATCGACCGCGTCGAGGCGATGCCGAACGACCTGTCTTCCGACGCCGTCGCCACCGTCGGCCGCGTCAGCGTCGACCCCGACGCCATCAACGTCATCCCGAGTCGCGCCGAGTTCACCGTCGACGTCCGGAGCTACGACGACGCCGTCGTGGAGGAGGCCGTCGACCGGGTGCAGTTCGAACTGCAGACGGCCTGTGACCGCGTCGGTGCGGAGCACGAGTTCGAAAAGCTCTGGCACATCCCACACACCGAGTTCGACGAGGGCGTCGTCTCCGTCCTCGACGAGACGGCTTCGGATCTCGACATCGCCCACGAGCGCATGGTGAGCGGTGCGGGCCACGACGCCAAATACGTCAGCGACGTCGCGCCCGCGGCGATGGTGTTCGTCCCCAGCGAAGACGGGAAAACGCACAACGAAGCCGAGTTCACGCCGTGGGAGGACGTCGTCGCCGGAACGCGGGTGTACGCCGAGGCGACTCGCCGGCTGGCGAACGAGTCCTGACGCCGGCCGCCGTCCCGGAAGCCGCCGCACCGACGGCCGTCGAACGCGCCGACTTTTTGTCCGATGCCGACGCATCTCCCCGCATGTACCGGAAGGGCCACTGGGGCGTCTCGCTCCTCCTGTTCGCCCCCGTCGGCGGCGCGCTCCTCGCGCTCGGCTACGGAGAGCTCGCGTTCGTCGGCGGCGCGGTGATGCTCTGGCTCGCGATGCTCCCCGACGTGGACGTCAAAATACCCGGAGTGTCCCACCGCGGCCCGACGCACACGCTCGCTTTCGCCGCCCTCGTCGGGGTTGCGTTCGGCGGCGTGGGATTCGCCGTCGGCACCGGCCTCGGCGTCCCGGGGCAGGTCGGCATCGCGGCCTTCGGGTTCGGTATCGGCGCGCTGACGGTTCTCGCACACCTCCTCGCGGACGCGTTGACGCCGATGGGCGTGGCGTTTCTGTGGCCCCTCTCGAAGCGGCGGTTCTCGCTCGGCCTCGTCCGCGCCGACAGCACCGTCGGGAACTACGCCCTGTTCGCCCTCGGCGTCTTCGCGACGGCGGCGACGGCGGTACTGACCCTCGGACTGAGCTGAACCCTTAAGCCCCGTCCGCGGGAACGTCCGCGCATGTCGGACCCCGAACTGCTCGACGACGCGATGCGCCAGTTCCCCGTCCCGGACTTCGAGGACCTCCCCGAGGACCTGCGGGAGCGAATCGCCGAAGAGGCCGACCGCGCGGGATTCACGCCCAACGTCTTCTCCGCGTTCGCGTACAAACCCACGCACTTCCGGGCCTTCTTCGACTACCACGACGCCCTCGTCGACGACACGACGCTGGACCGCGAGGAAGTCGAAATGATCGTCGTCGCCGTCTCCGGCGTCAATCACTGTTACTACTGCAACGTCGCCCACGGCGCACTCGTCCGCATCTACGCGGAGGACCCGACGCTCGCGGATCAGCTGATCGCCAACTACCGATCGGCCGACGTCAGCGAGAAACGAATGGCGATGCTCGACGTGGCGGTGAAACTCACCGAACACCCGACCGACGTGACCGAAGCCGACCTCGGGCGGCTCCGCGAGGTGGGGTACACTGAAGAGGAGATATGGGACATCGGTGCCGTCGCCGCCTTCTTCAATCTGAGCAATCGGATGGCGATGTTCGCCGAGATGCGCCCCAACGACGAATTCCACGCGCTCGGCCGCGACGGAAAGTGAGTCGGCACCCCCGGAATCCTTATCTGTTAGGTCGCCGTCATAGGAACCGCAATGGCGACTGGTACGGTCGTGTTCTTCAACGACACTGGCGGCTACGGTTTCATCGAGACGGACGAAGCGGACGAGGACGTGTTCTTCCACATGGAGGACATCGGCGGCTCGGACCTCGAAGAGGGCCAGGAGGTCGAATTCGACATCGAGCAGGCCGACAAAGGCCCTCGTGCGAAGAACCTGCAGCGCGTGTAGACGCGCCCCGGCGGCGCTCTGACGCAGGCGACGGCGTCCGTAGGTGTACCTGTCGATTCTTCGTTTCAGCGACGTGCATCTCCCGGAGCGTCGCTTCAGTCGGGAAAGTCCCAGAGAGGGGTTCGACCGGACCGTAGCACGGGCCGCATCGGCGTTATGTGGCCTCGAAAGACGATCCGAGGTCGGCGTCGGGCGAGTCGCCACTGGCGCGTAGATTTTTGTAGCCGGCAGGCGTCCGGCGGGTATGGAGTACACGACGCTCGGCGATACGGGTCTCGAAGTGTCGCGGATCTGCCTCGGCTGTATGAGCTTCGGATCGAGCGACTGGCGCGAGTGGGTCTTAGACGAGGAGGAAGGCCTCGAACTCGTCGACCGGGCCGTCGAACTCGGCATCAACTTCTTCGACACGGCGAACATGTACTCGAAAGGTGAGTCCGAGCGGGTTCTCGGGAAGGCCCTGGAGGGACGACGCGACGAGATGACCGTCGCGACGAAGGTCTTCCACGAGATGGACGAGGACAACCCCCACTCGGGGGGCTCTCCCGCAAGACCATCGAGCAGGAACTGGAGAACTCGCTTGCTCGCCTCGGGATGGAGACGATCGACCTCTACCAGATTCACCGCTGGGACTACGAGACGCCGATCGAGACGACGATGCGAGCGCTCGACGACGCGGTACGGCGGGGAAAAGTCCGGTATCTCGGCGCGAGTTCCATGTGGGCACACCAGTTCGCCGACGCGCTCCACACGAGCGACCGACTCGGTCTCGAACGGTTTCTGACGATGCAGAACCACTACAACCTCGCCTACCGCGAGGAGGAACGCGAGATGCTCCCGCTCTGTGAGAGAGCGGGTGTGGCGGTCATCCCGTGGTCGCCGCTGGCCCGGGGATATCTCGCCCGCCCCCACGAAGACGTCGAGGCGACGACGCGCGGGGCGAGCGAGGAGTACATCCACCGCCACCCCTACCGCGAGGGCGGCGGGCCCGAGGTCAACGCCCGCGTCCAGGAGTTAGCCGACGAGAAGGGAGTCAAGATGGCCCAGATCGCGCTCTCGTGGGTGCTACACAAGGACTGGGTCGACGCGCCCATCGTCGGCACGACGAGCGTCGAACATCTCGAGGACGCCGTCGAGGCGCTCGACATCTCCCTCAGCGACAGCGACGTCGAGTATCTGGAAGAGCCGTACGAACCCGTCCGCGTCTCCGGCCACGACTAGAGGAGGCCGCCGCCGGTCCGCACCGTCTTTAGATCCTGAACGAACCGCTCCTCGCTCGGCTCTCGGCCCCGATACGCGCGTTCGACGTAGCCGTCCGCGTTCACGAGGAGGACGAGGCCGATGTGAGTAAACATGTACTCATCCCCCGACTCCGGTTGGGTCCGCCGGAAGGCGAACCCGAGCTCGCCTTCGAGGACGGCCTTCGCCCGGTCGCGGCCGTCCGGCCGGAGGAAGTGCCAGTTGCCGACCTGTCGGTCGACGTTCATCTGCTCGGCGTAAGTCCGCAGTCGCCCAGCGGTGTCGCGTTCGGGGTCGAAGGAGACGGGATAGAAGGCCACGTCGTCGGCGTAACCGTTCTGAATGCTGTGTATCTGCACCTCTCGGAGGGTGCTGATGAGCCGCGGACAGACGCTCATGCAGTTGGAGTAGAAGAAGGTCACGAACGCCGGCCGGTCGACGTCGCGGAGGCTGACCTCTCGTCCGGCGATCGGGTCGGGGAGCGTCACGTCCGGAATCTGCTCGCCCCACGCCGGATACGAGAGGTCTCCGCTCGTCACGCCGTCTCTCCGGTCTGGCTTCCCGAGCGTCGTGTTGGGGTCGCCGCCGCCGAGACAGCCGCCGACTGCCGCGAGACCGGCAGTTCCGGCAGTTCGTAGGTAGGTCCGTCGCGTTCGCATCGAACGGACGTTACACCTGCGACGACAAGTGTCGTCTGGTGCGCGCGTCGAAATTCGGCGTCCGCTGGTGGCGTCGAGATAGACGTTCGAACTCACACGACGCCGAGATAAAGGTCCGAGGCGCTTACACGACGCCGAGATAAAGGTCCGAGGCGCTTACACGACGCCGAGATAAAGGTCCGAGGCGCTTACACGACGCCGAGATAAAGGTCCGAGGCGCTTACACGACGCCGAGATAAAGGTCCGAGGCGCTTACACGACGCCGAGGTACGAGAGCGACGCCGCGATCTGGGCGATTCCGGCGAGCACCATCACGGCGGCGGCGGCCCGCTGGACCCGGCCGACGTGTGTGCTCGCATCGCGGAGGACGTCGCCGCCGGCGGCAGCGGCGAGCGTCACGCCGGTCAGCGGGAGGGCGACCGCGCCCGCGTAACTGCCGAGGGCGACGGCGGCCTGGCCGGTCGGGAGGGCGAGCGACTGGGCTACGACGCCGAGGAGGACGGGAACGACACAGCCGGCGGCGGCGAGGGCGTAGCCGCCGCCGAACACGGCGAAGCCGGCCACCGACGCCCGGCGTTCGGGGAGTTCGACGTGGACGGCGGGCGTGCGGCCGGTCAGGTAGAGGCTCCCGAGGACGACCAGCGCGAGTCCGATGGCGGGTTCGAGAAGGGGAGGTGCCGGGCGAACTGCTGTCCCACCGCGAGCAACGTCCCGCCGACACCGCCGAGGACGAGGAGTGCGCCTCCGGCGGCGGCGACGCCACGGAGAAGCGCGCCGCCGAGGTCGGCATCGTTACGGCTGAGATAGTAGCCGACGTAGCCCGGAAGGAGCGGGAAGGCACAGGGTGCGAAGAACGTCGCCAGTCCCGCGGCGACGGCGAACGTCAGCGTCCCGAGGAGTCCGGCGTCGGCCATCTACTCGGCTCCGAGAGCCGACTCGACCTGCCGCCCGAGAAGCGAGGCTGAGGCCGTCCCGCCGTGGGTCCACTGCACGTCGCGCCCGGCGTCTATCACCGCGAGGTACGGCAGTCCGGTCGCGTTCAGCTCCCGGTGGAGCGTCCCGTCGGGGTCGTGACCGAGCGTCCAGTCGCCGTCGTTGTCGGCCCACCACCGGACCACGTCTTCGCGGGTGAGGCCGCCGCCGAAGCGCTCGTTGGTGACGGAGACGAACGCGACGCGGTCGGCGTACTCCCCGTGGACCGCCGCAAGGGCGTCCATCTGCTCGACGCAGGGGCCACACCACGTCGCGAAGAGGTCGACGACCGTCGGCGTCCCCGGGACGGGGATTCGCTGGGTCCCCGCGTTCGACCCGCGGGCGTCGAGCGTCTCGACTTCGGCGGCGACGCCGCTCTCGCCGAGGCCGTTCGTCGCCACCCACGCCCCCGCGCCGGCGACGCCCGTGCCGACCAGCCCCGCGAGCAACCGGCGGCGGTTCACCGCCGCTCACTCCCCGCGCGTCCGTGACGACTCGCTACTGGCATCGTCCGCCCGTAACGGACGGGAGAATATAGGCCCGATGGTGCGGTTCTCGAACGCCGGGGGCGAAAGCCCGCCCGTTCACGTCGCGGCGTCGATGGCGTCGGCGATGGACTCGTAGGTCGGGTCGACCGACTCGCCGTTCACGTAGACGGCGGGCGTCCCGCCCGCGCCGAGTTCGACCGCGTACTGCCGGTCGGCTTCGAGGACCGGGCGATACGTCTCGTTGACGGCGTCGGCCTGTATCGCACAGCCGGGCGCGTCCGCCTCGTTCGCCAGCTCGGTGACCAGCGACATGGAGTAGTCGCCCTGGCTCTCGAACATGGCGTGTGCGAACTCGAAGAACGCCTCGTCGCCGACTTCGTCCTGGACGCCGCGGGCGGCGCTGGCGGCCTTCCACGACCACTTCTCGTCGACGGGGATGGGGAGGTCGTGATGTTCGTAGCGAATCGTCCCCGGGTCGGTGTACGATTCGCGGAGTTGTGGGACAACCTCGAGACTGAACGTCGCACAGTGGGGACAGGCGAAATCCTCGAACGCCAGCACCGTCACGTCGGCGTCGGGGTCGCCGAGGACGGGTGCCGGGAGCGACTCGACGGCCGGTTCGTCGTCTATCTCACAGCCGCTCGCTCCGGACGAGCCGCCGCCGAGACAGCCAGCGAGTCCGACTGTCCCCGCGACCCCGGCGAGATACGCGCGTCGGGTAGTGTCCATACGAAAGCCGAAGCGGCGGCCGTATTTATACTGTCGGCCGGCGGGTCGCGGTGTCGTCGGCGCAACCCGAAATACGAAAGCTTTTACGTCCCCGCGTGTATGCTTCAAAGGCAATGGCGAAAGGTACGGTCGATTTCTTCAACGACACTGGTGGTTACGGTTTCATCGATACTGAGGACTCTGACGAGGACGTGTTCTTCCACATGGAAGACATCGGCGGCCCGGACCTCGAAGAAGGTCAGGAAGTCGAATTCGACATCGTGCAGGCCGACAAAGGCCCGCGCGCCGAGAATCTCCAGCGCCTCTGAATCCCAGAGCGAACACACCCGAAACGGACGTACAGGCGGCGAACGAACTTTCACGATTTTCTCACGCTCGGGAGCGACCGCTCCGCGGGCGTATCACTGACTTTTTATCCGGCGGCCGGGAATTTCCGATACCATGAGCTTCGAGAAAGACGACGAAGTCGTCCTCCACGACAAGCACTCGGAACATGACGGCGAAGTCGGCACCGTCACGCAGGTGATGGAGACGATGTTCGGCGACGCCACCTACACCGTTAGCTTCGAGGAAGGACAGGAGACGGGCGTGCCCGAAGGGTCGCTCGAATCCGCCGACGAGGAATAGGACTTCCTCCCCCATCGCATGTCGACCGTTCCATTCCACTACGTCGACCTCCGCGCGTTCTGTTACGCCACGGAGGACGCGAAACGCGTAGAAGCGGCGCTTCGGACGTTCCTGCCCGAGGAGTTCGAACTCGAACGGACGACCAGCGAGGGGTACCACGGCGACCGCATCGTCGTCCTCTCGGCCCGCGTCGAGAACGCCGACGGCGTCCGACACGTCCTCGGAAAGCTCGCCGAACTGCCGGACATCGACGCCGTCCTCGACGAACTCGACGACCGGGTCGACGACAACTGTTCGTTTTTCCTCCGACTCGACAAGCAGACCGCCTTCCGGGGCGAGGTGCGACAGGGCGAGGGCATCACGCTCCGGGCGAAAGTCGAGGCCTACCCCGCGAAGCGCGAGGCGGCCGTCGAGAACGCCCGCGAGGCCTTCGAGTCGGTGCGCGACTAACCCTGATTCTCGACGAAGTCGACGATCGCCTCGGTCCCCTGAAACCCCTCGTCGAGTCGACCGACCTGCGTGCCGTCCTCGAAGAGGATCAGCGTCGGCACGCTCCGAATCGCGTACTCCTCGACGAGCGGCGGGTCGTCGCGGGGGTTGACGGTGACGACGGCGGCGTCCGTCGCACGCGCCACGTTGCCGAGGACGGGGTCGAGACTCGCACAGAGGCCACACCCTCGGTGTAGAACTCCACGAGGACCAGGTCGGTCTCGTCGACGACGGCATCGAGGCCCGCTTTCGTCGCGACGTCGATCGGTTTCGTGGCCGCTGTGGCGTCGGTCATCGGCTCCGTCTACGCCGACGCGGCGGTTATCGCTTTCGCACGGCGTGCCCTACTTCCACTTGATGCTACACCCGCGGGAGGGTCGGTCCGGCAGGGACACGTCCTCGCCGGCGAGGACGTCCTCGACGGCTTCGCGCATCTCGTACTCCGCGGGTTCGCTGTCGGGGTCCATGGCGTCGTCGATGCGGCCGTGATACGCCAACCGGAAGCTGCCGTCGTCGTTGCGAAAGAGGAACGGGTCGGGCGTACAGACGGCGTCGTACGCGCGGGCGACGTCCTGTGACTCGTCGCGCAGGTAGACGTCGTAGGAGACGGTGCCGTCGTCGACGTACTCCCGCATCTTCTCGAAGGAGTCCTCGGGTTTGTATTCGGCGTCGTTGGGGTTGATTCCGACGACCGCGAGGTTGTCGTACGTTTCGGCGAGGTAGTTGAGTTCGTCGAACTTCGCTTTCGCGTACGGACAGTGGTTGCAGGTGAAGACCACGAGGAGGGCGTCGTAGTCGGCGAAGGAGTCGAGCGTGTACGTCTCGCCGTCGGTGCCCGGCAACTCGAAGTCGGGTGCCTCGTCGCCGCGTCGCAACTCGGATTCGGACTGTTCGAGCGTCATGGTCGGGGTTCGGGCGGTGCGAATAAAGGTTTTACCGGAGGTCGCTCCACGCGCCCCAGAATCGCTGGAGCGCGGTCAGGTGGCCGACGAGGGCGAAGACGACCAGCAGCCAGCCGGCGATCGAGTACCACCCTATCGCCGCGGGATACAGGGCCGTTCCGATGGCCGCCGCCCCGACGAGCGCGAGGCGGTCCGCGCGGCCCACCAGGCCGCCGTACTCCCGGCCGAGGCCGACGGCCTGGATCTGCGTTCCCAGGTAGGAGGTCATCAGCACACCCGTCACCGCGAGGAGGCCGAGGACGTACTCGTCGACGCCCGCCGCCAACCCGACGATGACGACGATGTCGGCGTAGCGGTCGAGAACGTGATCCAGCAGGTCGCCCGCCTTCGACTCGACGCCCTGTTTCCGCGCGAGTTCGCCGTCGAGGAGGTCGAGCCATCCGTTGAGAAAGACACAGAGCGCGCCGGCGGCGTAGCCGACGGGCGTCGCGACGTAGAACGCGCCGGCGGCGGCGACGGCGAAACCGAACGCGAGGACGCTGACACCGTTCGGCGTGAGACCGAGGCGGTCCGCCCCCTCGACGAGGGGGACGAGGACGCGGTTGGCGACGGGCCGGAGCCGATCGAGCGTCATAGGTAGCCGGTGAAGTCGACCTCGCCGGCGCTCGGGTCGCGGTCGCCGTCGAGGACGCGCCGAATCCCCTCGGCCACCTCCTCGGGCGTCCGGTCGGTGGTGTCGATTTCGTAGACGTTCTCCTCGCCGTGGGCGTCGACCGCCTCCGACAGAATCACGTCGAGCGCTTCGCTCTCGGCGTTCTCGCGGGCCTTGCGCTCCGGTTCCCCGCGCGCTTCGAGGCGGCGTTCGAGTTCCGCAGGCTGACAGCGCAGGACCACGACCTTGTCGGCGTCGAGGTGGTGTGCGAGATGCGACTCGACGACGCCGTCCCAGTCGCCGAGCCACTCGCGGACGGCCTCCAGATCGGCCACCAGCGAGTCGCGCTCTTCGTCGCGTTCGCTCCAGAGTTCGTGTTCGCGGATGGCGTCGTTGAGGTGGACGACAGGTTCGTCGAGGCGGTCCGTCGCCGACGTCTTCCCCGTGCCGGGGGTGCCGGTGACGGCGACTCTCACGCCTCCACCTCGCTGACGACGTCGTTGAGGACGTCGACGGCCTCGCGGGTCTGGGGTTCGGTGCCACAGGAGACGCGGATACACCCCGGCAGGCCGAAGCTCGAACAGTCGCGGACGATGACGCCGTTTCGCTGACTCGCGTCGGCGACCGCGCTGGCGTCGCCCACGTCCGCGAGGACGAAGTTACCGCCGCTGGCCCACGTCGGCGCGTCGAGTTCGGCGCGGAGGTACGACCGCATCCGGCGGGCGCTCTCGACGACGTCGTCGACGTGTGCCTGATCGTCGATGGCGGCGAGGGCGGCCCGGAGAGCGACCTCGCTGGCGGCGAAGGGGGTGTTGACGCGGGCGTAGGCGTCCGCCCACGGTTCGGGGACGACGGCGTAGCCGATCCGCAGGCCGGCGAGACCGTACGCCTTCGAGAAGGTGCGCGTGACGGCGACGTTGTCGTAGTCGTCGAGGAGGGCGACGCTGCTCGGCCGTTCGGTGTACTCGCCGTAGGCCTCGTCGACGACGAGGAGGGTGTGGTCCGCGACCGACTCCGCGAGTTCGCGGACGTCGGCCCGGGCGAACTCCGACCCCGTCGGGTTGTGGGGCGTCGTCAGGTAGAGTATTCGGTGGTCGTCGTAGGCGTCGAGCACCGTCTCGGGCGTCTGGGCGAAGTCGTCGTCCTTCGAGAGGTGATAGCGGTCGACTTCGCCGTGGTGGTAGCGCGCGCTCATCCGGTAGTACGAGAAGCCGGGTTCGGGCGCGAGCACCCTGTCGCCGGGGTCGAGCATCGCCCGCGCGAGGTAGTCGAGCGCGCCGTCAGCGCCGGGGTCACCCACACCTGCTCGGACGCGACGCCCCAGTGGTCGGCGAGGCGGTCCGTCAGATCGGTGTGTGAGGCCTTCGGATAGACGCCGACGCGCTCGGCGGTGGCTTCGATGGCCTCGACGGCCGCGTCGCTCGGCCCGTAGGGATTCTCGTTCGACGAGAGTTTGGTCAGGTCCGCCGGATCGACGCCGAGTTCCCGCGCGACCTCCGCGGCACCGCGACCGGGTACGTAGGGCGTGAGCGCCGACAGGTCCCGTGGTTGCATGGGAAATCCTTGCGGACGGTGACTCTTAAGGGTGCTCAATGCGTCACCGTTCGAGTCCCAATACTGATACGGACTGCCGTGGTCTGTAATACCATGTCCGAAATCCCGCCGAACGTCAGACCGCCGACGCCGGAGGACGTCCGAGAGATGGCCGCGAAACACCACATGGACCTCTCGGCGGACGAAGTCGAGGATTTCGTCGCCCTCGCGGAGGCGACCCTCGAAGGGTACGAACGACTCGACGAACTGCCCGACCCGTCGCCGGACGTGAAGTACACCGACCGCGATCCGGGCTATCGCCCCGACGCGGACGAGGATCCGTTGAACGCCTTCGTTCGCAAGTGCGAGGTGCGCGGCGCGGACGACGGTCCGCTCTCGGGATACGAAGTGGGACTCAAGGACACCGTCTCGGTGGCCGGCGTCGAGATGACCTGTGGCTCGAAACTGTTCGAGGGGTACGTCCCCCAGATCGACGCCACCATCGTCACGCGGATGCTCGACGCCGGCGCGACGATTACGGGGAAACTGAACATGGAGGACATGGCCTTCTCGGGGAGCGGCGAACTCTCGGCGACGGGGCCGGTGTTGAACCCGCGGAGCACCGAACACGTCGCGGGCGGATCGTCCAGTGGCTCGATCGCCGCCGTCGTCTCGGGCGAGGTAGACGTCGCCATCGGCGGCGACCAGGGCGGCTCCGTCCGCATCCCGGCGTCGTGGAGCGGCGGCGTCGGCCACAAACCGACCCACGGGCTCGTCCCCTACACGGGCGTCGCGGGGCTCGGCCGGTCGTTCGACCACGTCGGCCCGATGACGACGACCGTCGCCGACGCCGCCCTCGTCATGGACGTCGTCGCGGGCAAGGATCCGAAAGATCCCCGGCAGGGATGGGTCCCCGACGACACGTACGCCGACGCGCTGTCCCGTGACCCGTCGGATCTGACCGTCGGCGTCGTCGAGGAGGGGTTCGCCCACGACGAGAGCGACCCCGGCGTCGATGAGGCGGTGCGCGGGGCACTCGATCGGTTCGCCGACGCCGGCGCGGACGTCCAGGAGGTGTCGGTGCCGATGCACCGCGACGGCGTCGCCATCTGGAACGGCGTCGCCATCGAGGAGACGACGGCGACGATAAACGCCGAGGGTATCGGCCATTACGGCGACGGCTACTACGACACCGCCTTCATGGACGCCTTCGGGAGGGCGCGCCGCGCCCACGCCGACGACTATCTGACGACGGTGAAATTCACCCTCGTCCTGGGCCAGTATCTCGCCGACCGGTACCGGAGTCACTACTACGCGAAAGCCCAGAACCTCGGCCGGAAGCTCACCGCCGCCTACGACGAGCAGTTGACGGACGTGGACGTGCTGGCGATGCCGACGACGCCCCAGACCGCCCACCGTCACCGGACCGACCTCTCGCGGCTGGAGGTCGTCGAACGGGCGCTGAACGCGCTAAACAACACGGCACCGTCCGACGTGACGGGCCATCCGGCGCTGTCGGTGCCGTGTGGAACGGTCGACGACCTCCCCGTCGGGCTGATGCTCGTCGGCGAGCGGTTCGCCGACTCGACGGTGCTCGCGGCGGGCCACGCGTTCGAGCGGCACGTCCCCGTCGACCTGCCCGAACCCGTCTGAGGCTCACAGTTCGGCGTCCAGTCGCTCCGCGAGTCGCAGGGTCAGGGCGGCGATGGTCAACGTCGGGTTCATCGCGCCGCTGGTGGGGAAGACGCTGCTGCCCGCGACCCAGAGGTTCCCGTGGTCGTGGGTCCGGCAGTCGGCGTCGACGACGCTCTCGGCCGGGTCGGTCCCCATTCGAGTCGTGCCCATGTGGTGGAACGCCGGCCCGGTCTCCTCGGGGCCGACGACCCAGTCGACTTCGGCGTCGAGTTCCGAGAGAATGCGCCGCTGGATCTCGTTCGCGCGTTCGATGGCCGCCGCCGTCCGGTCGTCAGCGACCAGTGGAGTTCGGGAACGGGGTTGCCGTGGTCGTCCGTCGTCGACGCGTCGAGCGCAACGTGGTTCTCCTCGCGGGGGAACTGCTCGACCAGCGCGCCGACGGCGAGGTGGGTGCCGTACGACTCCCTGAGGGTTTCGAGGAGGTCGTCGCCCCACGTCTCCGAGTCGAGCGCCATCGAGACGGGCGAGGGGCCGGCGTAGTTCAGAAACTCCAGTTTCATCCCTTCGACCGGATCGGCGTCGTCGTAGAAGCCGTGGCACTCGCTGGTGTTGAAACCGACGTGGTTCTGTCGCGTCCGCCGGTCGACGCGCCCGCCGACGCCGGCGAACAGGTGGTCCATGAAGTAGCGCCCGACGAGGCCGCTGGAGTTGGCGAGGCCGTCCGGATGCTGGGGCGAGGCAGAGAGCAAGAGCAAGCGCGGCGTCTCGACGCCGCCGCAGGCGACGACGAACTGGCGGGCCGCCTGTCGGCGCGTTTCCTCCCTGACGTAGACCGCGGCCTCGATCTCGTCGCCGGCGTCGTCGTGGACGAGTCGCTGGACGGGCGCGCGGTCGACGACGCGCACGCCGGCCGTCTCCGCGGCGTCGACGTGGCGTTCGGCGGTGTATTTCGCACCGGAGGGACAGACGGGCTTGCAGGTGCCGTAGCCGACGCAGGCCGACGCACCGTCGTACGGTTCCGAGTTGCGGGCGTTCCCGACCGAATGCATGTCGATGCCGAGTCGTTCGCACGCCTCGGCGAAGATGGAGTCGCTGTAGGAGGGCGGGAAGGCGGGGAGCGGATACGGTTCCTCGCGGGGCGGCGCGTAGGGGTTGTCGTCGGCCCCGGCGACGCCGAGTTCGCGCTCCGCGGCGGCGTAGTACGGCCGCAGGTCCTCGTAGTCGACGGGCCAGTCCGCGCCGACGCCGTGGCGCGTCCGCATCTCGAAGTCGCGTTCGTGCAGGCGCATCACCATCCCCTGCCAGTGGAGCGTCGACCCGCCGACGCCTTTCACTCGCGCCGCGTTCAGGGGGTAGTACTTGCTCCCCGCCGACGTGTAGGCGTCGCGGTCGCCGCCCATCTCCCACACCGACCCGCCGCCGGGACGGACGTGGTTCTCCATCCGTTCGCGTCTGTCGCCGTCGAACCGGGGGCCCGCCTCGAGGACGACCACGTCGTGACCCCGTTCCGCGAGGCGAGCGGCGAGAATCCCTCCCGCCGGCCCGGCCCCGACCACGCAGACGTCGGCGACGTCGCTCATGGGTCGGTCGGCGGGAGATACTGGTGGCTCTCGGTGTCGCCCGCGAACGGCCTCCGTCCACCGACGTCCGTCCCGACGCCGCCCGCGACTCCGTCGCCGCGTGACAGTTTCATCGGCGGGAATTAGGCGAGCCTAAACTTATGGCTTGTCGTTCGGGACGGGGTTACGGTTTTCGGACGTCGAACTCGAGGACGCCGACGCCCTCGACTTCGATCTCGCAGTGATCGCCGTCGTCGAAAGAGCCGATGCCGGAGGGCGTCCCGGTGGAGATGACGTCGCCGGGTTCGAGGGTCATGTACTGGGTAATCTCCTCGATCAGTTCCGGGACGGAGAAGATGAGGTCGGAAACGTCCGATCTCTGTCTGGTCTCGCCGTTGATCCGGGAGACGACGGTGGCATCGTCGGGGACGTGCTCCGGGTCGGCGACGACGGGCCCCATAGGGGCGGCCCCGTCGAAGGCCTTGCCGCGCACCCAGTTCTGCTCGACGCGCTGGTCGTCGCGGTTCGAGATGTCACAGACGCAGGTGTAGCCGGCGATGACGTCCGCCGCGTTTTCCGCGGCGACGTGCCGGCACTGCTCGCCGACGACGACGCCGAGTTCGGCCTCCCAGTCCACCTCCTCCTTGCCCGCCGGGAGGGTGACGGTGTCGCCGTGGGCCGCCACGGTGTTCGGCGGTTTGAGAAAGAGCATCGGTCGGTCGGGGACGTCGGAGTCCGTCTCCGCGGCGTGGGCGGCGTAGTTGAGGCCGATGCAGACGATCTTGTTCGGCTCCGTCGGCGCGAGAATCTCCACTTCGTCCCTGCCGTACGTCTCGCCACAGAAGCGCACCTGATCGCCGTCCCACTCGCCGTTGCGGACCGCGCCCGCGGGGTCTCGGAATCTGACGTGTCGCATGGGGGAGGGGTCGACCGGACGTCGGTTAAGCCTTCCCACCCCGGACGACGCGTCGGGGACGGCGAGGGGCCGGAGAAACATTGACGTGTTTTTCGTGAGAATCGATAGACGAACCATGACGATGGAGCTAACCTGGCACGGCCACTCGACGTGGCACGTCACCGTAGACGAGACGACGCTGCTCATCGACCCCTTCTTCGACAACCCACACACCTCGCTCGACCCGTCGGACGTGGGGACGCCCGACTACGTTCTACTGACCCACAGTCACGCGGACCACATCGCGGACGTGGACGCTTTCGCGGACACCACCGTCGTCGCGACGCCCGAACTGGCGACGTACGTCGCAGCGGAGATGGGTGTCGAGGACACCGTCGGGATGAACCTCGGCGGTACCGTCGAGTGTGGCGACGCCTTCGTGACGATGCACCGCGCGGACCACACCAACGGCATCAACACCGACTACGAGTACGCCGCCGGGATGCCGGCCGGCTACGTCATCAGCGACGTGAAACCGACACAGGAGACCGACGAGGAGTCGCTGACGTTCTACCACGCGGGTGACACCGGCCTGATGACGGAGATGCGCGACGTCATCGCGCCGTATCTCGAACCCGACGCCGCGGCCCTCCCCGTCGGCGACCACTACACGATGGGACCGATGCAGGCCGCCGTCGCCACCGACTGGCTCGACGTCGACCACGTCTTCCCGATGCATTACGACACGTTCCCGCCGATCGAGATCGACGTCGAACGTTTCGAGCGCGAGGTGGCGGGCACCGGGAGCGACGCCGAGGTGCACGTCCTCGACGGCGACGAGACGTACGTCCTCGAGAGACGCTACGACGCGTAGACTGGTGGCGGGCGCGTCCCGATGAGAGACACCGGCTACGTCGTCCCCTTTGGCAATCTTTAGGGCGGTCGCGGCCCACTCGACCGTTGCAATGAGCGACATCCAGACCACGACCGTCAGCGAGGAGGGATACGCGTCTACCAGCCAGGTCGGCGACTTCGAACTGGCCATCGACGCCACCGACGAGACGGGGCCGAACCCGAACGCCACCCTCGTCGCGACGTACGCCTCCTGTTTCCTCCCGGCGTTCCGCGTCGGCGGGCAACAGCGCGACCACGACGACCTGGGCAAACTCCAGATCGACGCCACCGCCGACCTCGACGACGACGACGACCTCGAATCCATTAGCTTCGCTCTCCACGTCGAGGCCGACCTCGACGACGAGGAACTCGCCGAGATCGTCGACCGCGCCGAGGACATCTGTCACGTCCACGCCGCCCTCCGCGAGGGGCTCCACGCGGACGTCGACGTCTACGGCGACGCGTTCTGAGGCCAGCGGTTCCTTCGCGGCCACCGCGCTCGCCCGAGACGGCGACGCCGCGGGGCGTTTCGGGCGTCCGACAGCGCCGCCGCTCGCGGCGATGTAGCGCCGTGAGAATCCACGTCTATCGGCGGTACCAGCGGAAACTCATCGCCTGCCCGTCGACGATGACCACCTCCCGCTCCTCCGGGTCGTATTCGGGCGGGTCCTCTATCTCGTCGCGGAAGACGTACGTCGTGTCACGTTGTTCCATACCGTGGTATAGAATCACGCGGGTATATAAATATTTGCGCGATATCCGGGGTCCGACGGGTGTGAGCGGGCGCTCGTGACAGGAATCAGACCGGTGGAGGGCACGTGCTTGCACAACGCTTTTTGAGGCTACGTTGTAGCCCGTGAAAGTCAGATGAGTGGGGACTCGAGGAGGCCGGTCCTCTACGTCGGTCCGGGTACTGCCGCGAGGCGGGATGCGAGTCGACTCGAAGCCGAACTAAACGGTGACGTCGTCGACGCGGTGACCGACGTCGACGAGGCGCTCGCCCGCCTCGCCGAGGACACCCCCGCCTGCGTCGTCGTCGGCCGAGACGTCGCGACCCGCGAGGGCGTCGACCTGCTTCGGACGGTTCGGGGGCGTCACGGCGATCTGCCGGTCGTCCTCGCGCCGGCGGAGAACGGCGTCGCGGTCGCGCGCGAGGCCGTCGCCGGCGGCGTCGACGGATACGTGCCCTTCGAGGGCGACGACCCGCCGTACGGCGAACTCGCGACCCACGTTCGACGGGCGGTCGACGGACGAGACGACGGCAACGCGGGCCGTCGGGACGCCGCCTTCCATCGCCTCGCCCAACAGATCGCCCCGACGAGCGTTCTCGTCACCGACCGCGACGGGCGCGTCGTCTGGGCGAACGAACGGGCATGCGACCGACTCGACATCGACGAGGCGGACGGGTCGTACGACCTCGACGACCTCGACTTCTACGACGCCGACGGTGACTCGGTTCCGCCGGACGAGCGACCACACGCCCGGGCCATCGCGGACGGCGTCGTCGTCGAGGACCGACTCCACCGGATCGAACTCCCGGAGGGGACCCGCTGGGTGTCCGTTAGCGCCGCGCCGATCGACGTCACCGGCGGGGAGTACAGCCTCGTTCGCGACGGGTCGTCCGGCGAGTTCGAGTACACCGTCGTCGCCTCCGAGGACGTCACCGACCGGCAACATTACGCGCGCCAACTCGAACGGGAGCGCGACGAACTCGCGGCCGAACTCGACGAGATCTACCGGCGCATCTCGCGCCTTCTTCGCCCTCGACGCCGAGTGGCGGTTCACGCACCTCAACGAGCGCGCGGAGGAACTCCTCGACGTCGACGCGGACGACGTGCTCGGCCAGTCCGTCTGGGACGTCTTTTCGGCGGCGGTCGGGACGCCGTTCGAAGACCGGTACCGCGAGGCGATGGAGACGCAGTCCCCGGTCACGTTCGTGGCGCAGTACTCGCCGCTCGACAGCTGGTTCGAGGTTCACGCGTACCCCTCGGAGACGGGGCTCTCCGTCTACTTCCGCGACGTCTCCGAGAAGGTCGAACACGAGCGCGAACTCGAACGGCGGGCCGAACAGCAGACGACGGTCGCCGAACTCGGGCAGATGGCGCTCGAGACGCCGGACCTCGACGCCCTGTTCGAGGAGGCGGTAACTGCCGTCGCGGAGACGCTCGACAACGACTACGCGAAGGTGCTCGACCGCCGCCCCGACCACGACGACCTGCTGCTCCGGGCGGGGGTCGGCTGGCAGGACGGCCTCGTCGGGAACGCGACGGTTCCGACCGACCGCGGATCGCAGGCGGGCTACACCCTCGAATCCGAGGGCCCAGTCGTCGTCGAAGACGTGGCGGCCGAAGAGCGGTTCTCCGGCTCGGACCTCCTCCTCGACCACGACGTGACCAGCGGCATCAGCGTCGTCATCGGCCCCCGGGACGACCCGTGGGGCGTTCTCGGGACGCACGACCGGGAGCGGCGAGCGTACGGCGAGGAGGACGCCGACTTCGTGCAGGGAGTCGCGAACGTGCTGGCGACGGCCATCGAACGCCGGCGTCGGGAGACCAAACTCGAACGCCAGCGCGAGCGCCTCGCGGCCCTCGAGGAGGTGAACACGGTCACGCGAACGATCAACTACGAACTGGCGGGCCAGTCGACCCGCCAGGAGATCGAACGCGTGGTCTGCGCTCGCCTCGCCGACTCGGACTCCTACGAGTTCGCGTGGATCGGCGACACCGAGGAGGGTGCCGTCGTGGCACGGGAAGAGGCCGGCATCGAAGGATACCTCGACAGCGTGACGATCACCGTCGACGGCGAACACGGCACGGGGCCGACCGGGCGGGCACTGCGCACCGGGGATACGCAGGTCGTCCACGACGCCCAGACGGACCCCGACTACGAGCAGTGGGCCGACTACGCCCGAGAGATCGGGTATCGCTCGTCCGCGGCGGTGCCCATCGTCCACCAGGACCGGCAGTACGGCGTGTTGAACGTCTACGCGTCGCGCACCGGGGCGTTCGACGGCCGGGAGCGCGAGGCCGTCACTCAGTTGGGCCGGGTCATCGGGATGGCGATCACGGCCGTCGAGCGCGGCCAGGAACTCCGGGAACGCGAACAGCAGTATCGCACGCTCGTCGAGAACCTGCCCGACGGGAGCGTGGGGATGTTCGACACCGACCTGCGGTACACGCGCGTCGGCGGCAACCTGTACGATCAGTTCCCGCTGTTCTCCGAGGAACTGGTGGGACGGCGCGTCCACGACGTCGAGACGGTTCCCGCGGACCTTCGTGACCGCGTCGCCGACGCCTACGCCGACACGCTCCAGGGAGAGTCTCGGTCGCTGGAAGCCGAGTACGACGGGCGAACGTTCGAGATACGAACCGCGCCCCTCACGGAAGGCGGGTCGGTCAGCGGCGGCATGGCGCTCGTTCAGGACATCACGGCGCGGAAACAGCGCGAGGTGGAACTCGAACGCCAGCACGAGCGACTGGCGTTCGTCAACCGCATCCTGCGACACAACCTCCTCAACGGCCTGAACGTCGTCCAGTCGCGGGCGAGCCTCCTCGACGGGTTCGTCGACCCCGAGGCGATGGCCCATCTCAAGACGATACAGGAACGCACCGAGGAGATGACGGAGTTCGTCGGGATGATGCGGTCGTTCATGAAGATCGTCTCTCCCGACGAGGACCACCAGTTCGAACCCAGGCGACTCGACGACGTCCTCGACGCGTGTCTCCGGAAACTCCGGCGCGACCACGACGATGTCGCGGTGCGCTGTGACGACCTCCCGGCCGTCACCGTCGAGGGCGACGCGCTCCTCGACGCGGTGTTCGAGAACGTCCTGACGAACGCCGTCCAGCACAACGATCGCCCGGTCGCCGAGGTGGACGTCTCCGTCGACGTCCGCGAACGGGAGGTGGCCGTCAGCGTCGCGGACAACGGCCCGGGCATCCCCGCGGAGGAACGCGCCCGCATCTTCGAACGCGGCGTCACCGGCGACACCAACCCCGGGTCCGGATTCGGCCTCTACTTCGTCCGCGAGACGGTCCGCAAGTACGGCGGGGAGATCGTCATCGACGACGAACCCCGCGGCACCGTCGTCACCGTGGTCTTGCCCCTCGCCGACGAGTGAGTCAGTCGTCGAGGACGCGCCCCACGTCGCCGAGGGAGTCGAGGACGTAGTCCGGGGTGACGTCGGACTCCCGGAGCGTCCGGTCGTCGGTGACGCCGGTCCGGACCAGCACCGTCGTCATCCCCGCGCGCTCCCCGAGGGCGATATCGGTGTCGAGTCTGTCGCCGACGACGAGACACTCCGCCGGCGGGACGTCGAGTCTGTCGAGGACCACTCGCTGGGTCTCCGCCGAGGGCTTTCCCAGAACGCGGTCCGGGTCGCGCCCGGCGACGCCGGAGACGGCGTGGATGACGGCCCCCGACCCCGGGACGTCGCGTTCGGCGGCCGGAATCACCATGTCGGGGTCGGTGCCGACGAAGCGAACGTCGTCGTCCGAGAGCGCCCAGAGCGCCTCGCACAGCACGTCGTAGTCGAATCGGTGATCGATGGAGGCGACGACGACGTCGGCGGCGGCGGCGTCCTCGACGACGGCGAGGCCCGCGTCCTCGAACTGGTCGACCAGCGACGGCGCGCCGATGACGTAGAGGCTGTCGTCGGGGTGTTCGTCGGCGAGAAAGTCCGTCGTCACCGAACCGGCGGTGACGACTTCGTCGGGCGTCACGTCGAAGCCGGCGTCGCCGAGACGGGAGACGTACGCCCGCGGTCGCTTCGTCGGGTTGTTCGAGACGAACAGGCGACGGAGGCCGGCGGCGGCGAGTCTGTCGACGCCCTCAGCAGCTCCCGGAATCGGGTCGTCGCCGCGAACCACCGTGCCGTCCACGTCGAGTACCACCCCGCGGTATGTCATCGCCGGAGTCAGGCGACGACGGGTGTTGAATCTCGCGGGTCGGAGCGGGCCGTTCGAGAACCAAAGAGCAATGTGTGTGCCGGCCCCTCCCTACGAACACCGTGACGAACACGCAGTTGACGCTCGTCCAGATAGACAACTACGGGCCGTGGACCGTCACACCGGAACCCCGACGGGAGATGGATCTCCAGACGCTACAGTCCCGCCTGTTCGCCGACCTCGCGCAGTTCGTCGGCCACCGTGACGGCTACGTCTTCTTCACTCGGTTCGACAACATGGTCGCGGTCACCAACGGGATGGACCGGACCGACCACGCCCAGTTGCAAGAGACCGTCGGCAACCGCTACCCGGTGACGGTCAGCCTCGGCGTCGGCGTCGACCCGAACCCGGCCGACGCCCTCGAAGCGGCGACGACGGGTCTCCAGCGCGCCGGGAGCGCCCAAGACGTCGACCGGCGGGAGGTGCTCGCGGGCGACCCCATCGACGATCGGACGGCCGACGACGTCCACGTCGCCCACTTCGACGTCAACGACGCCACCGAGAAGTACACCGACCGCCTCAACGAGTTCGACTCGTTCATCGAGATCGAACAGGGGTACGCGACGCTGATGCGCTACCTCCGCGAGCAGTACGGCGGGCTCTCGTTTTTCGTCGGCGGCGACAACATCATCGCCGCGACGCCCGAGATGAGCGAAGCCGACTACGCGGACGCCATCGCCCACGTCGAGGAGGCCGTCGGCGTCGAACTCAAAGTCGGCGTCGGCCGCGGGGCGACGGCCGCGGCGGCCGGCATGGACGCCAAACACGCCCTGGAGACGTGCCGGCACCACGACACCATCGTCGAGATGCACGCGCCCGCGCCGGAAGTCGGCGACGACTGAAACCGGTCGGATCGACCGGCGAAACCCGGAACGAAACGGGCGTCAGTTGGCGGCCGTCGACGTTTCGCGAACGTCGTAGCCCTCGTCGTCGAGGACCGCCTCCAGCGCGGCCAGCAGATACGTGACGTTCCGGCGGTTCGCGGAGTAGCCCATACAGCCGATGCGCCAGACGTCGCCCGCGAGGTCGCCGAGACCGCCCGCGATTTCGACGTCGTACTCGTCGAGCAATCGGTTGATGACGGTGTCGGCGTCCACCGCATCGGGAACGCGGACGGCGTTCAGCGCCGGGAGCCAGTACTCGTCGGCGGCGTTCATCTCGAGGCCCATGGACTCGACGCCGGCCTTCAGTTCGCCGGCCACCTCGCGGTGGCGGTCCCAGCGCGCCTCGATGCCTTCCTCGGCGACGAGGCGGAGGCCCTCGCGCAGGGCGTAGACGCTCGTGACGGGAGCGGTGTGGTGGTAGGCGCTCTCCTCGCCCCAGTAGTCTTCGAGCAGCGAGAGGTCGAGATACCACGACCGGGGCGGCTCCGGCCGGGACTGGACTTTGTCCACCGCGCGGTCGTTGAGGGTGACCGGACTCGCGCCCGGCGGGCAGGAGAGGCCCTTCTGTGACCCGGAGTAGGCCACGTCGACGTCCCAGTCGTCGACGCGGAGTTCGGCAGTGCCGAGCGAGGTGACGCAGTCCGCGACGACGAGGGCGTCGTGGTCGTGGGCGATGCTCGTCAGTTCGGAGACGTCGGGCTGGAGGACGCCCGTGCTCGTCTCGGCGTGGACGAAGCCGAACACGTCGGGCTGGTGCTCGTCGAACGCCGCCGCGACGTCGACCCGGTCGAGGGCTCGCCCCACGGCGCGTCGACCTGAACGACGTCACCGCCCGCGCGCTCGGCGATCGCGGCCATCCGGCCGCCGAAGTAGCCGTTGCCCGGGACGAGCATCGTGTCGCCCGGTTCGACGAGGTTTCCGACGGCCGCCTCCATCGCCGCCGTCCCCGTCCCGCTGACGGGAAACGTCCACTCGTTTTCCGTGCGGAACGCGTAGCGGAGGAGTTCCTTCACCTCGTCCATGATCTCCAGGAAGTACGGATCGAGATGGCCGACCAGCGGCGTGCTCATGGCGCGGAGGACGCGCGGGTGAACGTTGCTCGGGCCGGGGCCCATCAGGGTCCGGTCCGGCGGCGTCAGCTCTCCGACTTCAGGTCGCTCTGACATGGCCGTACCGACTCCACCTGGCGTAAAAAGACTGTTTATCGGGTGCATGCGAACCGCGCACTTCGTTCCCCGGCTACGGAATCTCGATTCGAGAGAGCGTCGACTACCCTCTGCCGGAATCGGGTCCACCCGCCGCATCGCCGCGGTCCGAACCCGGCGGGTCGACGTCCGCGCTCGGACGACTCCGCGGTCGCCCACAAGGCCCTTTTCGCGTCGGCGAGTGTCGCCGCCCATGCCGACGCGACGAACGCTGTTGCGGGCGGGCGTCCTCTCGACGCTCGGGCTCGCGGGCTGTCTCGCTGCGGACGGATCCGGGACGCCGACGGCGACCGGAACGCCGACCGGGACGCCGACACGGAGCCCGACCACCGCCCGCCCGACCTACCGACCGTCCACCGTTTCGCTCCACCTCGAACCCGTTTCGGTCCCCGACGTCGCCGAGGCGGCCGTCGAGACCTTCGACGACCTGTCCCGGTCACAGCGGGACGCCCTCGACGAAATCCGGGAGACGGGGGCGTACACGGTAACGAACGTCGTCCGGAGCGACCGGCTCCCGTTCGCATCCGAACCGTTCGTCCGCCTCGGCGGGGAGTTCTTCCGCGTCGAGCGCGAGACGCTGGCCCAGCGACCTCGCACCGTCCACCGGTTCCACGTCGAGGTGCTCTCCCGGACGCAGGGGAGGGCGTCCCGTTCTCGGAACTCTCGTCGCGCGACCGGGCGGTGTTCCGCGCGGGCCTCACCGAGGAGTACCGCCAACGCGGGACGCCGTTCGCGGGGACGTTCCTCTACACGTTCGAGAACCGGAGCGTCGCGGCCGAATCGCGGTTCGTCACCGAGAAGACGGTAACCGTCGACTACGAGGACGACGTCTTCGAGGTCACCTTCCAGCGAATCGACGAGGTGACCGAACTCGACGTTCGCTACGCGCTCTCGCACGTCGCCGACGGCGCGGATGCCTTTCGCGACCATCTCCGCTCCGCGTACGTCCGTACCGTCTCGTCGCTGTCGCTGTCGGCGGCACAGCGCGAGCTGCTCCGGCGGGCGATCCGGGAGTCGCGATACGAGGAGGACCGCCCCCTCTCTGCGGCGTTCTCGGGGTTGCTTGACACGCTCGAAACCCTCCCGGCGGTGCCGAACGCGGGCCGATACGTCCGGGACGGCGACGCCATCTACCACGTCTGGAAGACGGCCGTCGAAGTCTGACGGACGCGCAGGGGCCACTCTACGGTGTTTAATGAATATGGCTTCCTCGTAGGTGGGAGTTTCGAACGTCTCGCTCCTGTCTCTACACACGAGCGATCCGGATCCGCCGCCGGCGCGCGACGCGCCGGCCAAGTCGACGCTCTTCTGTCCGGACTGTGGTCATCAGAGTCGATCCGACGGCGACTGGAATCTCGTCGAGTCGGCTCGCGAGACGCGGTATCTCTGTCCCGAGTGTGAATACACCGTCACGTCCCGGCGGTTGGCGGACGGAGACGTTCGACGGGTCCTCGGCCCCTGGTGCTTCGCCTGGCAGACGTGGGAGGAGAGCGTTCGGATCTGGCAACGGTTCCTGAGACGGGCACCCTCGATGGACTGAGCGTCGAGTCGCACCCGACTGTCAGTTCTCGCGCCACAGGAGGAGCGTCGCAGCCACCAGTGCGAGGAGGGTTACCGTGACGCCGAAGCCCACTCCGTCACCCGTCGTCGGGGTGGGCGTCGTGGTCGGCGTGGGCGTCGGCGCGGGAGTTGCCGTCGGCGTCGTGGTCGGCGTCGCCGTCGAGGTAGCGGTCGGCGTTGCCGTCGAGGTAGCGGTCGGCGTTGCCGTCGGCGTAGGCGTCGCCGTCGCCGGCGGCGTCGCGCCACCGCCGACGGTCACTCGGGCCGTCCGCGTTCCGGCCTCGACGTTGCTTCCCTCGACGGTGACGGTGTACGTTCCCCGCCGAACGTCGCCGATTTCGACGACGACGGTTTGCCCGCTGGACGTGATGCGTCGGTTCCCGGCGAGGTCGAGTCCGGACGGGCTGTCGGCGGTGACGTCGAGTCGGTCGGCGTCTTCGAACGTGTAGCGCGCCGTGATCCGGAGTTCTTCGAGGTCGTCGGGCGGGACGGTGTCGCCGGTGACGTTCACCCCGCGTTCGTTCCGGAGCACGAGATCCGTGACCCGGGGCTCGACGACGATCAGTTCGGCTCGTTCGTCGCCGTCTTTCGCGGCGTAGTACGCCCCCTGCTCGATGTCGTCGAAGTCCGCGCTCGGCGGATTGACGTTGAACGTGTGGCCGTCCGCGGTGTCGACGAACGTGGTCGTTTCGGTTCCGATCGTTCCGCCGCCGGTCATCTGCACCGACGAGATATCGAGCGTCTCGCTCACGTAGACGGTCACGGGCGGTGACGTGTTCGCCGGCTCTTGCCGGGGTTCGGCCACGGCGGCTACCGACGTCGCCAGCGACGCCGTGATCGCCAGCGCTAACAGGCAGGTGGCTACCCGCCGAGTCGTCTCGCGAGTCATCGTATCGTACCGTCGACCGCCACCGGCTTAAGCCCGGTTCGAGATACCGACGGCGTCCGGGCCGCTCCCCGGTCGCGACAGCCTCAAAGAGGCACCCCGGGCGATCTATCGGGGGCGGCACACTTAGTTAAGCGCCCACTAACCCGGCGCTGTCGGCCTCGCGTCGGATAGCGACGACCCCGCCATCGGTCTCGAGACGGTCACGCTCGATCGCGCGCCACCACTCGTCGAAGTGATCTCGATTCCGGTCGTCGTCGAGGCAGTCCCCACACCGATACGCGGAGTGGTTCGTGCGTCCGTTCGTCGGGTAGACACGGACGGCAGTCGGGATTCGCACACCTCCACGTCACAGACGAGCGGCGTTCCGCCGTCAGCGACGAGTTCGTGCTCGCGGTCGTCGCTCTCGTCGACGTGAGATGGCTTTAGAACGTCTTCGGGGATGATGTACACGGTCGGAGGTGATCGCTGAAGCCGGTGCAGGGCGTCGCGTGGACACCTCTTCCGCACTGGGGCACTCGGGGAGATCGCCAGGAGTCTCGAAGACGCTCACCGTTTCTCACCTCCGTCGGTGGCGAGAGCATCGTTATTCGGGTTGTACTGCTTTCCTCTACGTGGGAACTCGTCAGGGCGGCGCGGACAGTCGGTCAGATGGCCTAATTCCGTGGCGTCGGGCTGATACTCGGTACACCGAGCGTCGCAGATCGGACAGCGGAATTCACACTCCTTCTCGGTCTCACCGATACCGAACTGTCGGCTTCGAAGCTCCTCGGTGGAGATGTCGACGGGTGATCCACCGTCGGTGAGTAGCCGTCGCTCGCGTTTACGTTTTGTAAGCGTATTGCGGGAGAACAGCGGCAATATTCCCCGCAATACTTTTATACAGTATGGGGTTGGAGGGATTTGAACCCCCGGTCGACTGATATCTCCGGTTCGCCTCGGTACTCCAGAGGGTCGTCAACACGACCGATGATCAGTCGGTCGCTCGGTATATCAGTCTGGAGTTCGTCACCGGGCGCAGCCTCTGGAGTCAGTCGCCATCCCGGGCTTGGCCACAACCCCGCCGTGCGCACCAGTTCGTAACCGGGGTCGTACTAAAGGGATTTCGGTTATCGATCGTCGTCGGCCCAGTCGCAGTCCTGGCATTTGTAGCCGGTGACGAACTCCGTCACTGACGGCATGTATCCGACGGAGAGGACGTCACCGCCACACTCGGGGCACTGTCGATCGGCGTCTTCGATGGACTCCGCCTCCATCGGCCGTTCGCCTTCGATCAGTTCGGCGAGTTTCTCGGGAGTCACCATCCTGCCTTGGACGACGCGGTTGCTCATGGGGAGGTGTGCACGGCGGAGACGGGTAAGCCCTCCGTCACCGGATCACAGCCACGGTGCGCGCGACTCCTCCTCACCGAGGTAGGCGTGACTCGATCCCGCGTCGTCGTCCGCGTCGCCGCCGTCCGCGACCGCCGCCTCTGACTCGGCGGCCGATCGGTCGGCCACCGCGTCGCCAGCGGCGTCGGGGTCGAACGAGAACACGGCGGTCACACAGAGGACGCCGAGCGCGACGGGCGCGTCGGTCGGCATCACTCCGAGCACCGAGAGGGCGAGCATCCCGAGGGCGACGGAACTCCCGAATCGGAACCGATCCAGGTCGACCGCGCCGCGGAGACGGGGGCCGAGCAGGGCCACCAGAAGCGCGAAGCCGACGCCGACGCCGGCGGCAGCAGTCGCCCGGGCAACGAGTGCGGCGTCGGTCGTCAACGCGAGTTCCGCGCTGCCGGGCTGGACGCTGGCGATCAGCCCGAGGCCGATGATGACCGCCGGGCGAGGGAGGTACTCACCGACGCGCGAACTCGCGGTCTTCGCGGCGACGGTCAGAATGACCAGGCCGGCGAACCGGGGGAAGATGGCCATGTCGAGGGCGCTCTGGATGGTCGGCGCGAGCGCAGCCTCCACCGCCGCTGCGGGGAGCAGGACCGCACCCAACACGAGAATGGCCTTCGCTTGCTCGCGTGGGGAGCCGTCCATCTCGGCGAGGATGACCGCCACGGTGGCGGAACCGCCGAAGATGAGCAGTCCCGTCTCGATGATGCCGAACGGATAGGTCAGTGCGCCGGCGATGACGAGCGCCGGGAAGATCCCGTCCACCAGCGGCAGGACCATGACGGTCGCGAGCAGCCTCGTCGCGCCGCCCACCTGCTGCTCGAGTCGAAGTGCTATCGGATGCCGAGAGACGCTCATCTCGTACTGAGGCCGTCACCATCGGCCAAGCGGAGATGTGAGCGCAAGCCAACTGACCCACCGGGGCGGCCGTTGGCGGTGGACTCCGATTTGAATTCCCGTTTGAATGTATCCATCGCTGTAAAAATACTGCCGGCAACCGCGAGGTCGCTCGTCCGACCGGCAATGCGCTGTGCGATGGAACTCTGGGAGTCCATACTCGAACTGTAGCCGGTGAGACTATTAAACGTTGCGTGGGAGCCATCGCCACACGTCTACCGAAATCCACACCCGATACTTAAGCGATGTTGAATATCTACACTAATCGTCGGGAGTTTACAAACGATGACCGAATTCTATCGAGTCGGTCGACACGTCCGTCGGTGAATTCGAGGCGACGAACGGACGCCGTTTCGACGCGTGTTTGCCACTCCCGTGCATCCGCGAAAAGTCTCGCAACGCTTTTTGCTCCGGCTAGAAGACGATTTATATGGCGAACGACGTTCCCGACGCCGAACCTTTCTCGGAGAAACTCCGGGTCCCGGAAGCGCTGACGTTCGACGACGTACTGCTCCGCCCGATGGAGAGCCACGTCGAACCGGACGACGCCGACGTCTCCACGCGCGTCTCGACGAACGTCGCACTCAACACCCCCGTTCTCTCGGCGGCGATGGACACCGTCACCGAGGGCGGCATGGCCATCGGGATGGCCCGACAGGGGGCTCGGCGTGCTCCACCGCAACATGACTATCGACGAGATGGTCGTCGAAATCGAGCGCGTCAAGCGCGCGGACGAACTCATCATCCGCCGCGAGAACGTGGTGACCGCGTCCCCGGACCAGACGGTCCGCGAAGTCGACGCGATGATGGAACGTGAGGGCGTCAGCGGCGCGCCCGTCGTCGACGACAACGACACCGTGCTCGGCATCATCTCGGGGACGGACATCCGGCCGTACCTCGAAGTCGGCGAGTCCGACGAGGTGCGCAAAGCGATGACCGACGAGGTCATCACCGCGCCGGAGGACGTGACCGCTCGCGACGCCCTCGAACTGATGTACGACCACAAGATCGAACGCGTCCCGATCGTCGACGACGCGGACCGACTGGTCGGCCTGGTGACGATGCAAGGCATCCTCCAGCGACGCGAGCACGAGAACGCCGCCCGCGACGCGGCGGGTCGCCTGCGGTGTGGCGTCGCCGTCGGCCCCTTCGAGGACGACCGCGCCGTCGCCGCCGACGAGGCCGGGGCCGACGTCCTCTTCATCGACTGTGCGCACGCGCACAACCGGAACGTCATCGACAGTGCGCGCGAGATCTGCGAGCTCGTCGACGCGGACGTCGTCGTCGGCAACGTCGGCACCCCCGAAGCGGCCGCGGCGGTCGTGGACTTCGCCGACGGCATCAAGGTCGGCATCGGCCCCGGGAGCATCTGTACGACGCGCGTCGTCACCGGCGCGGGGATGCCCCAGATCACCGCCGTGGCCGGCGTGGCCGACGTCGCGAGCGAACACGACGTCCCCGTCATCGCGGACGGCGGCATCCGGTATTCGGGCGACGCCATCAAGGCCATCGCCGCTGGTGCCGACGCCGTCATGCTCGGCTCCTACTTCGCCGGCACCGACGAGGCACCGGGGCGGGTCATCACGATGAACGGCAAGAAGTACAAGCAGTACCGCGGCATGGGCAGCGTCGGGGCGATGCGCTCGGGCGGCGGCGAGCGCTACCTCAAAGACACCGACGAGGGCGAGGAGTTCGTCCCCGAGGGCGTCGAGGCGGCGACGCCGTACAAGGGAACGCTCGAATCCGAACTCCACCAGCTCGTCGGCGGGATGAAAAGCGGCATGGGATACGTCGGTGCCGAGACGATCCCGGCGTTCAAAGAGCGCGCACGGTTCGTCCGCGTCTCGGCGGCCGGTCAGACCGAGGGCCACCCGCACGACGTGATGATCACCGACGAAGCGCCGAACTACAGCCCCGGCGAGTAGGCCGGACGCCGGCGCTCGCCCCGGAGTGTCACTTCGGCGACGGGTTCGCCACAAGGGGTATTTTGATATAGATCCAGAAACCAGTGGGAGCCGTAGATCACCGCCTCGCTCGAATTCATGCGCACCGACACTCCACTCGTCCTCGTCGTCGAAGACGAACCCGATCTCGCCGATCTGTATGCGACCTGGCTCTCGGACACCTACCGGGTTCGGGTGGCCGACGGTGGCGAGGCCGCCCTCGACGCGCTCGACGACGAGGTCGACGTCGTCCTGCTGGACCGGCGGATGCCGGACCTCTCCGGCGACGAGGTGCTCGAAGCCGTCCGCGTACGGGGTTTCGACTGTAGCGTGGCGATGGTAACGGCCGCGGACCCCGACTTCGACGTCCTCGCCATGGGCTTCGACGACTACGTCGTCAAACCCGTCTCGCGGGAGACGCTCGTCCAGACCGTCTCGAATCTCCTGTTGCGCGAGGAGTACGACGACGGCGTCCAGGAACTGTTCGCGCTCGCCTCGAAGAAGGCGCTCCTCGAAACGGAGAAAAGCCCCGCGGCACTCGAAGCGCACGACGAGTACCAGGAGCTCGCGACCGACCTCGAACGGCTCCGGGAGAACCTCGACGATACGCTCTTCCAGCTCGGCGAACAGGACGATCTCTCCGCGCTCTACCGCGACTTCGACGACGAGTCGCTGAACTGAGGCCGCGCTCGACGCTCGTGGCGCTTCGAAGGTCTCCTGTCCGGTAGTTCCGACCCGTTTTCGACGCATCTCCACGCAGTCGTGCGATTAACGCTCGACTGACACTTTCTGTCATTACTATCGTAACTAAATTGATTACAATTTTTATCAGATATTCTCGAAAAATTATATTTTACTGTCGCTCGATCGATCAGTTGCGATGTCAGAGAATGACGACACCAAGGTCGCAACGTACCTGAAAGAGAACCCGCGGATGATGGGCGTCCTGTTCACGGCGATGCTCCTGCTCTCGCAGGCCGGAACCGTGGCAGCGGGCAACGGCGGCGGCGTCGCCGGCCTAGAGTTCGTCTAGATCGTCGCTCCACCGCAGCCGACCGTCGATTTTCACCGGCACCGTCTCGAGCGAGAGAAACTGTTCAGCTCGTCGCGAGTCATCTCGAACGTCTTCGACGCCCCCGACGAGAGGTGGTACTGGTCCTCGTCGTGGATCCACGGCATCACGAGGCTCCCCATCCCGAGACGCGTCGTCGGATAGGTTCGCCAGTCGAGTTCGTAGCCGTCCTCCTGCGGGCGGATGACACAGAGGTTCGGCGGGCCGCCGTCGGTCCGGGCGAGCGAGAGGCCGCTGTCGCCGACGATGGTGTACTGGTCGCCGATTATCGACTCGTCGCGCGCGATTTCGAGGGCGCTGCCGATCGGAAACCCCCGGTTCAGGAGGCGCGCGAGCATCCGCCCCATCCGGATGGCTCCGCTGTTCAACACGTCCGTCAGGGTGACGATGCCCGCGATCGCGCCGGCCTCGACGAGGGCCGCGCCCTGCTCGTAGGACTGACAGGCGTTCAACAGAAACGCGTCGGTTCCGACCCGGTCCAGCGTCGTCGCGTCGAGTTTTCCGTCGGCGCATTCGAATCCCTCGCCGTCTATGTGACCGATGTAGTGGAGAAAGTCCGTCTGGGAGGTCAGCACTTCGCGGAGTTCGGCACAGGTCAGGTCGTGGAACATCCCCACGTCGAACGGGAGGTCCTCCCGCGATCCGTAGACGTCGTCGACGGTGTCCCGTTCCTCCGTCATCCGGTGGTCGTTGCAGACGACGGTGATGCCGATGTCCCCCTCGGCGGGCGAGCGGTCGAGTCGGTTGTGGAACGCTCGACTCGTCGCCTTGCTCGCGCCGATGGGTGCGCCCTCGCCGATCCACGCCTGTTCGAGCGAGTCGGCCGCCTCCGGCTGGACGTACGACCGGTCGCCCCCGTCGTCGGGCGCGGCGCTTCGCGTCAGGGCGTCGCCGCGGAAAAACTCCCCGCGGCCGCCGTCTGCACCTCCGACCGGGAGATGGCGTCGCCTTTCGGCGTGCGAACGATGGCGAGGTCGTCGGTCACGAACGGCAGCAGTTCGACGTTCTCCTGCGTCGGCGAGACGTGCGTCGTCAGTTTCCACTCCGGGAGGTACGGTTCGATGGCACTGAACGGAACGTCGAGATACGTCCGCAGTTGCTCGGCGAGCGGCCATCCGTAGAGGGCGTCGAAGTCGACGTCGACGGCGTCTTCGATCTCGTTTCGTTCGTAGAGATCGACCTCGTAGTAGCCCTCCGTCCGGGTGAGACAGTCGAAGAAGAAGGTCTGTTTGAGGACGCGTTCGACCTCGCCCTCGAATCCGCGAACGGTGTCGAGGCCGTGCTCGAAGCCGCCGGGGGCGACGATGCGCGGGGAGTCGCCCGGAACGAGGTCGGCCCCGAGATAGTACGACAGCGGTGCGGCCACGTAGATCGAGCGGTAGTCGGGAGGGATCTCGATGTCGACGCCGGTGTCCGGCGGCGTTACCCCCGACGGGACGTCGAGGTGGTCCCCCAGTTCGACCAGCGGCGGGTGACCACGGAGCGTCGGATACGACCGCTCCGACGAAGTCGTCTTCAGCGCGGACGAGAACGCCGAGACGGCGGTCATCACGTCGTGTGGATCCGACGTCGTCGTTATCGTCGCCGCCGGGCGTTCGTGGTGGGACCGCGCCCCCACGGACACCGTCGTCTCCTCGCCGAACTCGATGCGGGTCTGGGCCATGTCGGAGGCGACGGTGACCGGTGCGTCGACCCGGAGGTAGAGCTTGATGGGCGCACAGAGTTCGATGCTGTACGTGCCCGCGGGGAACTCCTCGTAGGCGAAATGCTCGGCCTCCGCGAGCATCGACCCCTCGGCGTCGCGTACGTAGACCGCGACGACCGTCGGGAGGGTGATCTTTCGGGCGGAGATCCGCGTCGCGGCGTCGACCGGAAACCGGAACGGCGGCGCGTCCGACGGCGACGGACGGACCGGCGTGTCAGTCAGGAGACGGAACTGGTGTCGCTCGATGGGGTCGCTGATGCGAACGCCCGGTTCCTCGTCGAGCGCCGAGAACGACACCTCCAGTCGGCCGTCGGTGCCGCTCGGTGCGACGTCGCCCCGTCCCTCTGTCCTACTCATCGTCTCTAGTAATTGACGGTGTCACACAAAAACGTATTGTCACGTTCCAGTACTCTCCTCGCGCCGTTCGAGCGGGAGCCAGTCCGAGACGAGGTCGCGGTCCCGGAAGTGCCACTGCTGTTTCAGTTGGGTGCCGTCGAGCCGGAGGTGGATCGTCGCGTCGAACAGGGGAGAAAACAGGCGGACGAGTTCGCTCGACGGATCCCGCGGGAGACGGAAATGCGCCAGCCCGCCGATCCGCCGAATCTGTGTCGTCAGGACGTGAACGAACCGAAACACCGTCTCCCTGTCGTATTCGGTGAGCAGCGTCGAGAGGCAGTCGAACGCCACCCGGAGTTCGGCGGGGTCGAGTCCGTCAGCGAACAGGTCGAACTCCTCGAGAACGTTCGAGATAGTCGTGCCGAGGTCGGCGACGCTACCCTCGACGACGTCGGTCTTCGGGAGCGTCTTCGTCCCCGACGCCGTCGTCGCCGCCGCGCTCCGCGCCGGGCTGTTTCGAGTGACGAGTCGTGCGAAATCGGGCGTCAGCGGCCCGGTCGATCTGAGTTTGTCGTGGGCCGACTGCCGCTCCGACCGGGTGGTAACGACGAGTCGGCGTCGCGGGTCGTCGGCGTCCGGGTCACCGAGCATCTGCGTCGACGCGGAGTCGTACATCTCCTCCGGGACCGTCCCGACGACGAGGAGTGCGCTCCCTTGCTCTTTCAGCGTCGCCAGTGCGTGGGCGAAACTCACGGCCCGATCGTCGTCCGTTCCCATCCCACCACCCGAAGACATCAGTCGGGTAGATGAAACGACAGTAAATAATACTTTTCGTACCGCGGTCGATCGCCTCCGTCAGGGGCGTCAGCGCGGAGTTCCCGACGAGCGGCCTACTGACCGTCGAGGAACGTCTCGATGCGGTTCATCGCCTCTTTCAGATCGTTCATCCCCGTCGCGTAGGACACTCTGAGGTGCCCGTCGCCACCCTCGCCGAACACGCCTCCGGGCACGAGCGCCACCCGCTGGTCTTCGAGCAGGTCCTCCGCGAACCGTTCGTCGTCGTACGGCGCTTCCGGGAAGGCGTAGAACGCTCCCGTCGCCTCGAAACACGAGAGCCCCATCTCGCGGAACCGCGAGAGGACGAACCGGCGGCGGCGGTTGTACTGCGTCCGCATCTCCGCGACCGCGTCATCGCAGGTCCGGAGCGCCTCGACGGCGGCGTACTGCGACGTCGTCGGAGCCGAGAGCATCGTATACTGGTGGATGCGGTTCATCGCGTCGACGGCGTCGGCGGGGCCGAGCGCGTAGCCCAGGCGCATCCCCGTCATGGCGTAGGCCTTCGAGAAGCCGTTGAACACGACCGTTCGCTCGCGCATCCCCGGCAGCGTGGCGATGGAGGCGTGGTCGCCGTCGTAAGTGAGCGCCGCGTAGATCTCGTCGGCGAGAACCTGTAGGTCGTGTTCGCGGACGAACTCGGCGATTTCCGCCAGCTCCGTTCGCGAGGCCGTCGCGCCCGTCGGGTTGTTGGGGTAACAGAGGACCAGCGCCTCCGCGTCGGCCGCCCCCGCGCGGTCGAGGTCCTCGTACGTGAGGACGAAGTCGTTCTCCTGGCGCGCCGGCACCGCGAGCGGTTCGCCGCCGGCGAACATGACGCCCGGGGCGTACGAGATGTAACTCGGCTGTTGAATCGCGACGGCGTCGCCGGGATTCACCAGCGCGCGCATCGCGAGGTCGACGGCTTCGCTCGCGCCCGTCGTCACCAGCACCTCCTCGTCCGGATCGTACTCCTGGTCGTATCTCGTGACGTGGTCGGCGATGGCTTCCCGGAGGTCACGCCGCCCGCGGTTGGCCGTGTAGGAGGTGTGACCCCGCTCCAGCGAGTGAACGGCCGCCGAGCGCGCGGCCCACGGTGCGCTGAAATCCGGTTCGCCGACGCCGAGCGAGATGACGTCGTCCATCTCCTCGGCGAGTTCGAAGAATCGACGGATACCGGAGGGCGGGACCTGCTGGACGCGGTCTGCCGTCCTCATGGCGAGATGGAGAGTCGGTCGTCGTCGTCGCCGCCGGCGAACTCAATGCCGCGGTGCTTGTAGGTGTCCATGACGAAATGCGTCACCGTCTGGGTCACCTCGGGGATCGGCGCGATCTGCTCCGAGACGAACATCGACACCTCGTGCATCGATGCCCCCTCGACGGTGATGGCGAAGTCGTAGTCGCCCGAGATGAGTTTGAGCGACGACACCTCGGAGAACTTGCTGATGCGTCCCGCGATGTCGTCGTACTTCGTCTCCCGATCGAGTTCGACGTTGAGTTCCACCTCCGCCTCGACGTGGTCCCGGTCGGTCCGATCCCAGTCGACGACGGCCTGATAGCCGCGCACGACGCCGTCCGATTCGAGTTCGTCGATGCGGTCCTCGACCGCCGCCTCGGAGAGTTCCGTCTGTCGCGCCAGGTCCGCGGTGCTCTCGCGGGCGTTCTCCAGCAGCAGGTCGAGTAGTTCCCGCTTCTCGTCCATGCGGGAACTGTCGTGACACGGCGTAAAAGGGTTTGCTCACCGCCGCCGCGCCACCGGTCGTCGCGGCGTCGGGGGAAAAGACGGATACGTCACCGACTCGATACGGTCTCTATGGCTCTCTCGGACGGATTCGGCTTTCTGACACCGCTCGGGTTCGTCGCCCTCGCGGCTCTCGTCCCCGTCGTCGTCCTCTATCTCGTCCAGCCCGACCCCCGGAAGATCCGACTGCCGACCCTCCGGTTCCTCCTCGAAGAGGGGAGCGGGACGCGTCGAACCCCTCCTCGAGCGACTCCGACGGAGCCTCCTGTTGCTCCTCCAGCTCGCCGTGCTGGTCTTGCTCGCGACGTCGCTGGCGACGCCCTACGTGTCCGTCTCCGAGCAGACGACCGTCGAAGAGACGGTCGTCGTCGTCGACGGCAGCGCGAGCATGGCGACGCAGGCGGACGGCGCGACCCGGTTCGACCGGGCCGTCGCCGCGGCACGCGACGCGACGACAGGCACCACCTCCGTCGTCTTCGCCGCGAGCGAGAGTCGGATCGTCCTCCGTCAGGGCACCGCCGCCGACGCCCAGGCGGCGCTCGACGGCCTCTCGGTCACCGACACCGAGGGGAACCTCCGGACGGCCATCTCCGAGGCGGCGGCGATCGCCGGCGAGAACGCTCAGGTGCTCGTCTACAGCGACTTCGCCGACGACACCTCGTGGGAGGAGGCCGTCCGGTCGACGCGAGCGCGCGGCCTCCGGGTCGAACTCCAGCAGTTCGCGGGCGGCGGCGCGGACAACGTCGGCATCGTCGACCGGTCGTTCTCGGGCGGGAACGTCACCGTGACGGTCAAGAACTTCGGCGAGAACCCCGCCGATCGGACGCTCGCCCTCGGCAACCAGCGCCGGTCCGTGTCGCTCGCCCCCGACGACGTGACGTCGGCGGCGTTCTCCGTCCCGGCCGGCGGCGGGACGCTCCGCATGACTCCCGGCGACTCCTTCCCCACCGACGACGCGGCCTACATCTCCGCGCCGCCAGACGCGACGGTGGACGTCCTCCTCCTCACGAACGACCGGAACCGGTATCTGACCGCCGCGCTCTCGGTCATCGACGCCGTCTCGCTCACCGTCGAATCACCGCCGACGGCCATCGAGGGCGACTACGACGTGATCGTCTACAGCAACCTCCGGAACGAGCGCCTGCTCCGCGGGAACGTCGAAACGGGGCGCGACACCATCGAGAACGGCGGCGGCGTCGCCATCCAGGCCCAGACCGATATGCCCGACAAGTACGGCGACCTGTCACTGCTCTCGCCGTCGGGGACGGCGACGTCACCGACGCTCTCCCCGGCGGCGTCGGACGACCTGACGCGCGGAATCAACTTCCCGCCGCCGGAGCAGTATCTCACCGGATCGTTTCGCGAGGGTCGCTCCCTCGTGCAGACCCAGGACGGCACGCCGCTTCTCGCCACCTCCCAGCGGGGCGGCGGTCGCGTCCTCTACTACGGGTTCATCGAGGAGTTCTCGACGTTCAAACACAACTACCAGTACCCCGTCTTCTGGAAGCGGGCAGTGTACTACCTCGCCGGCCGCGACCCGCTCTCGGAGTTGAACCGAGAGACGGGATCGCGCCTCCAGTTCGACGACGAAACGACGGTGGAGAGGCCGGACGGGTCGGTCACCACGACGACGCTCGCGCTCGACCGGACGGGGTTTTACGAGGTGGGGAACCGCCGACTCGGCGTGTCGCTCTACAGCGACCGTGAGTCGAGCGTGAACGCCCGACCGCTCTCGACCCGCCGCGACGCCGGCGGCATCCCCGCCCGCGAGGAGGAACGACAGGTCCCCCGGCCGCTCTCCGGTCTCGTCGCCCTCGCGGCGCTCGCGGTGGCCCTTGGCGAAGTCGCCTACCTCCGAGCGCGAGGTGATCTCTGATGTCGTCGGTGACGCTCCCCAACGGAATGGTCGCGGGGCTGGAGACGCCGCTCCTCCTGATACTCGTCCCCGTCGTCGCGGTCGCGCTGTACTTCCTCGTCTTCCGCCGGACCGACGGCGCGGCCACCACCCGGAGCCGCCGGCTCTTCTTTCTCTCGCGACTCCTCGTCGTGACGCTCGTCGTCGTCGCCGCCGCTGGCCCCTACACCGTCGTGACGGCGGAGACCCGGGGCGATCCGAACGTGACGCTCCTCGTCGACCGGTCCGCCAGCATGAACGTCTCGCAGAACGTCGTGTCGCGTCTGGAGGAAGGCATCCAGCAGGCGGGCGTGCCGGTGACGACGGCGACCGTCGCTCAGGGGAACGAGTCCCGAATTGGCGACGGCGTCGCCGCGAATCTCCAGGAGAACGGGAGCGTCGTCGTCGTCTCCGACGGCCAGGTGACCGCCGGTCGAAGCCTCGGCGAGGCGGCGGAGATGGCGGTCGGCCTGAACGCCACCATCAGTTCGGTGCCGGCGTCGCCCGCTCGGACCGAACGGCACGTGTCGATCGCCGGCCCGGCGAAGGCGAGCGTCGGCGTCGAGAGTCGGTTCCTCGTCTCGGTGGACGGCGTCCGGACCGACGCGGCGGGGCCGGTCACCGTCTCCGTCTCCGTCGACGGCGAGGAGGCGCTCTCGCAGACCCTTCAGGAGGGGCCGGCAGCGTCGAACTCGTCCACGAGTTCGACGAGACGGGGTCCCACCGCGTCACCGCCTCCGTCGAGGGCGGCGACTTCTACCGGGCCAACGACGTCTACCGCAAGACCGTCCGGGTGGTCGAACGCCCGAAGATCCTCTACGTCTCGCGGGGGTCCTACCCCTTCCGCGACTACCTCGGCGAGCTCTACGACGTCGAGACGGCCGAGTCGGTGCCGGCGGATCTCAGTCCGTACTACGCCGTCGTCGTCCAGGACGTCGCCGCCCCCGACCTCGGCAACGTCGACGCGTTACAGGAGTTCGTCATCGACGGCAACGGGCTGTTCGTCGTCGGCGGCGACAACGCCTACGAGAACGGCGGCTACGAGAACGCCCCCATCGCCTCGATGCTCCCCGTGACGTTCGGCGAGTCCAGCGTCGGGAGTACGACCATCGTCTTCGCCATCGACGTCTCCGGGAGCGCCGGCGAGGGGATGCAGGTCCAGAAGTCCATCGCCCTGAACGCCCTCTCGCAACTCGGCGACACGAACACCGTCGGCGTCGTCGGCTTCAACTACCGGGCCTACAGCGTCGCCGATCCCCGACCGCTGGCGCGGAACCGGTCGGCGATCGAAGACCGGATTCGTCGCCTCCAGGCGGGCGGCGCGACGAGCATCGCCACCGGCCTCCGCGGGGCCGACGAGATGCTCGGGAGCCGCGAGGGGACGATCATCCTCATCAGCGACGGGCGCGACGACAGCCCCGAATCGGCCGTCGTCGCCAACCAGCTAGGGCGGGAGGGGACCCGCGTCATCGCCGTCGGCGCGGGGCCGAATCCGAAAGAGGAGACCCTCCGCCGCATCGCCTCCCAGTCCGGCGGGAACTACTTCCGCGCCGACCAGACCAACCGCCTGCGACTCCTGTTCGGCGGTGCCTCCCGTCGCTTTGCGGGCGACGGGCTGACCGTCGTCGACACCAGTTCCTTCATCACCTCGGGGGTGACGCTCGAGTCCAACCCCGGCAGAGCGAACGACGTGTCGGTGCGAAGCGGAGCCGACTACCTCGTGGCGACGGCCGACGGTGGCCCCGCGCTGACGTCGTGGCGCTACGGCCTCGGGCGCGTCGTCTCGCTGACCGCCTACGGAGCCGACGGAACGCTCGACGGCCTCCTCCGCGAACCCGACTCGTTGCTGTTGACGAAGTCCGTCAACTACGCCATCGGCGACCCCGAGCGCAAGGAGACGGGCGTGACGTCCATCTCCGACACCCGCGTCGGCGAGTCGACGACGATCACCTACCGCGGGTCCACCCGCCCCTCGGCTCCGGGCGTCCAGTTCAGCGCCGTCGGGGAGGACGTCTACCAGGCGCAGGTGACGCCGACGACCCCCGGCTACCGGACCGTCCTCGGCGCGGACTACGCCGCGAACTACCCCGCGGAGTACGGCGCGTTCGGCCCCGCTCCCGGACTGGCGTCCGCGGTTCGAGCGACCGGTGGCAGGCAGTTCGCGCCGACCGAGTCGGCGGCCATCGCCGAGTTCGCCCGCCAGCAGTCGACCCGGGTGCGCGACGTGCGCCAGTCGTGGGACTGGCTGTTCTACCTCGCGGCGTTGCTCGCCTTCCTCGCCGAAGTCGTCGTTCGGCGACTTCAAGTGTACCAAGGCCGTACACGGCACGAGAGTGGCTTGCCATGACCCTGATTGGCCGTTCGAGTAACCTCGCGCTCGTCCTCCTGCTGTGCGTCGCCGTCGCCGGCACCGCGGGAGCGACGCTGTTCTACCAGGAGTCTGTCGGCGAACTCGACGCCGAGAACAGCCAGCTCCACCGGGAGAACGAACAACTCCGCGAGGACCTCGAGCAGACGAACCGGGAACTCGAACGGGCGAGAGGCCGCCTCCGCGAACTGAACCAGAGCCTGAACACGACGAAAAGCGACGTCGAACAGGTGTCCGATAACCTCGAGAGCACCGAGGAACAGCTCGAAGCCACGGAGACGGACCTCGCCCAGACCCGGCAGAACCTCGAATCGGCGCGACAGCGCGTGGACGAACTCGAGAGCCGGACGGCCCAACTCCGCGATCAGGTGAATTCCCTCGAAACCACGAACGAGGAACTGCGGGCCGACAAGCGCGACCTCCAGAACGAAGTCGAGGACCTGCAGGCGGACATCGACGACCTGAACAGCGAGATCAGCAGCCTCGAAACGGAGCTCAGTCAGAGGGAACGACGCATCGAGAGCCTGGAGATCGCGCTCCAGCAGGCCTGCAACGCCATCAACGGCAGCAAACCCAGCGGGTGTAGTCTGGTCTGACGATGAACGACGAAACCGCCGCCCCGCGAATGCGTCGGGCCATCCGCCAGATCCGCCGCGAGGGGTACAAGATAGCCGTCGTCTACGCCGTCGTCGACGCCGCCGTCGCGACGTTGCTCTCGAATCTGCTGTTGCAGATTCTCGACGTGCCCGTCGTCCCGGAACGCCTCCCGCTCCCGGACGTCGTCGTGACTGCGCTCGAACGCGTCGGCGTCGCGCTGTCGGATCCGACGGTGGCCGCGGCGTCGGTGGTCGGCGTCGTCGTCGGGCTTCTCGTGTTCGCCGCCGAGGCGGTGATTCGGGCCCGGCGGCCGCTGGTCGAGCAGTTCGAGGCGGCCAATCCCGACGTTCGGGAGGCGCTTCGGACGGCCAGGGACGCCGTCGAGGATGGCCTCAAGAACCGTATCGCTCGGTCGCTGTACGAGGACGTCCTCGACGAGTTGCGACACGCGTCGAGCGTGGGGCTGCTCGACGTCCGGCGGGTCGCCGTGACGCTCGCCCTCGTCATCGCGTTGAGCTTCGTGAACATCCAGGTGGCGGTCGTCGACGTCTCCATCGGCGGGTTCGACGGCTCGGCCACCCCCAGCCCAACGGCGACCGGGAGTCGACGTACACCGGCCTGCAGAACGGCAGTTCGATCCTCGGCGATCCGACGAACGTCTCCGCCGGCGACGACGAACTGGAGGCGGGCATCGAGACGAGCGGGGACGGCACCGGCAACGCGAGCGACGTCCCGCGCGCGTACGACACCAGCGGATTCGCCGCGGGTGGAACCGTCGAGAGCCAGCAGGCGGGCTTCTCGGAGACCGAACGGCTCGAAGACGCGGAACTGATCCGTGAGTACAACCTGAGAATCAGAGAGAATGAGTGACCCACAGACCGACGTCGAGACCATCCAGGAACGCCTCTCAGCGGCGCGCGAAGAGGTCGGCAAGCGCATCGTCGGCCAGAAGGACGTGCTCGAACAGCTGTTCGTCTGCATCCTCGCGGACGGCAACGCCCTCCTGGAGTCGAATCCGGGCCTGGGCAAGACGTCGATGGTGCGGACCATCGCCGAGGTGACCGACCTCGAGTTCTCCCGCATCCAGAACACGCCCGACCTGATGCCGTCGGACATCACGGGCGCGGAGATCATCCGCGAGTCCGCCGGCTCTCGGGAGTTCGTCTTCGAGGAGGGCCCCATCTTCGCCAACGTCGTCCTCGCGGACGAGATCAACCGCGCGACGCCGAAGACCCAGGCCGCCCTGCTGGAAGCGATGCAGGAAAAACAGGTCACCGCCGCCGGCGAGACCCACGACCTGCCACGTCCCTTCTTCGTGCTGGCGACGCAGAACCCCATCGACCAGGAGGGGACCTACCCCTGCCGGAGGCACAGACAGACCGCTTCCTGCTGAAGATCCTCGTCGACTACCCCTCCTTCGAGGAGGAGCGCGACATCGTGAACCTCTACACGGCGGGCACGCCGGCCCCGCCCGTCGACAAGGTACTGACGCAGGCGGAGATCCGGGAGGCCCAGTCGCTCGCCCGCGACGTCCCCATCGCCGACGACATCCGCGACCGGGCGATCGAACTCGTCCGCCTGACCCGGGAGGTAGCGGACATCCAGTTCGGAGCCAGCCCCCGCGCCAGCATGGGGATCGTGTTGACCGCGAAAGCCCGCGCATTCCTCCGGGGACGCAACCACGTCAGTTGGGAGGACGTCGAGGCGATGGCCCCCGCCGTGTTGCGCCACCGCATCATCCTCGACTTCCGCGCCGAGCGCGAGGGCCGCACCACCGACGACGTGGTCGGCGAACTCCTCGACGCCGTATGACCATCGACCCCGACTTCCTCGACGAACTCGACCGCCTCGACGCGTCGCTGAAACAGCAGACCTCCTCGCTGAAGAAGGGCGAACACGAGTCGCCGAACGTCGGCGAGGGACTCACGTTCAGCGACTACCGGCGGTACGCCCCCGGCGACGACACCCGGCTCGTCGGCTGGCGTCTGTACGCCCGCACCGAGGAACTGTTCGTCAAGCAGTTCGAGGAGGAGCGCAACCTCACCGTCCACGTCCTCGTCGACGCCAGCGGGTCGATGGATTTCGGCGACGGCGACCACCACAAGTTCGAATACGGAGCGAAACTCGGCCTCGGGTTCGCCTACCTCACCGCCGAGGAACACAACGAGTTTCGCTTCTCGCTGTTCCGGGACGAGCCCGAACGCCTCGACACCGGGAAGTCGAACCGCGGTGAGGTGCTCCGCCTCGTCGACCGACTGAACGACGTCGAACCCTCGGGCGACGCCGACTTCGGGACCGCCTTCGAGGCGTACGCCGAATCCATCCGCTCCCGATCGCTGGTCGTCGTCGTCAGCGACTTCCTCGGCGACCTCGACGCCCTGGAGACGGGGGTCGCCGCCCTCTCGCGCAACGACGTCCTCCTCGTCCACGTCCTCGCGCCGGAGGAACTCGATCCGGACGCGGGCGGCGACACCATCTTCGAGGACCTGGAGTCGGACCTGACGCGACGGACCTACTTCGGGACGACGCTCGAGAAGCGCTACCGCCAGCGGCTCGAAGAACACGTCGAAGCCGTCGCCGAGCGGTGCCGTGACCTCCGGGCGACACACGTCACCGTCCGCACCGACGAGGAGTTCTTCGACGCCTTCGCCTCCCTCTGGATGGACTGAACCGGGCGGGTTTTCCCGCTGGCAGTCGTACCGCGACGACATGCCGTACGACGAACTCGCTCGTCTCCTCCGCGAGGACGAGCGATCGGTCACCGTCGGCGCGCTCCCCGACGGGAGCGTCGACGAGTACTACCGGGTCCGCGACGCGGAATCGTACGTCGCCTCCCGGGACGCCATCGCGGAGGCGATCCTCTCCGGACGCGACTCCTTCCGCCTCGAACACGTCATGACAGACCCCGGCGGGCAGTCGGTGAACATGGCTCGGCAGGCGGCCGCCCTCGGCGATCAGGTGACGCTGTACGGCCACCTCGACCACCCGATTTTCGACCTGGACTTCGAGACCGTTTCGATGGGTGCGCCCGCCGTCGTCTCCGTCCTCCTGTTCGACGCCGACGACCTGATGCTCGTCGAGGAGTCGGCCGACGTCAGAAACTGGACGTTCGCGGACCTCCGGGACGCCTGCGTCCACGGCGTGTCGGACTTTCTCGAACGCGACGCCATCTGCTGTGCCAACTTCGCCTCCGCGTTCGGCCTCCCGGACGCCCTCCACGCGATGGCCGCAGCGACCGACGACGGCAACACGTTCGTCCTCGACCCCGGTCCCATCTCGGCCGTCCGCGAGTCCCGGCTCGACGCCCTGCTGACCGCGCTCGAACGCCTCGCGTCCCCGTTCGACGTCGTGTTGAGCATCAACGCGGACGAGTGGCGTCGGCTCGTCGAAGTGACGGACGGGGCCGAGGTCGACGGCGCGGGCGTGACCACGGACTCCTCGACCGCATCCGTCGGCACGCCGGGATCGACGCCGTGGTGGCCCACCAGGAACGCGTCGCCGTCGCGGCGACGCCCGAAGGCGGCATGGAGGTGCCGAACCTGGAGATCATCCGGAACGTGACCGAGACGGGCGCTGGCGACCGGTTCTCCGCCGCCCTCGCTCGCGGTCTCGCCGCGGGGTGGGGGTGGGAGACCTCGCTCGCCCTCGGCAACGCCTGCACGTCGTACTACGTCGCCACGGGCCAGACGGCCGACCGGGAGGACCTGCTGACTCACGTCGCCGTCCACGATCCGATCTGACGAACCGAAACGCTATACTCCGTGGCCGACGCCCCACCGGCATGAGCTACCTCCCGTGGACCGTTCTCGCCCTCGTGGCGTACTCTCTCGTCGCCCCCTCGTCGGCTACGCCACGACGGGCGACGCGAGAGTGCCGAGTTTCGTCGCCGCGTTCTACACCAACAGCATCCTCGTCGTCGCTACCGTCGCCGTCGTCGTCTACGAGAACCAGAACGTCCTCACGTACGCTACCCACCCGAAGTCGCCGTATCTCTACGCCGCCGGCATCTGTCTGGCCGTCGGCATCCTCGCGTACTACCACGCCCTCTCGCTCGGCCCCGTCAGCGTCGTCGTCCCCGTCTTCGCGATGTTCCTCGTGACGAGTTCGCTCATCAGCATCGCCTTCATGAACGAGTCGCTGACCGCGCGCAAGCTCGCCGGCATCGGGTTCGCCGTTCTCGCCGTCGTCCTCGTCTCCGGGGAGTGAGACGGCGGGCGCACGTTTTATACCGGGGGACCCGCTACGGGGAGGTATGCCGCAATGCGAAATGTGCGGCGCCACGGGGGCGTCGCTGACGACCACGAAAGTCGAGGGGGCCGAGCTGGAACTCTGTGACGACTGTACGGACTTCGGCACCGAGGTCCGTTCGGAGTCGAGCGGCGGTTCCACCTCGACGAAATACTCGACGTCGTCGAGTTCGTCCGGCGGGGCCTCGAACTCCGACTCCGGCGGTTCGTCCGGCTCCGGCTCCCGCCGTCGGCGCGACATGTTCGACGACATGGAGGAGGTCGCCTCCGACTACGACGAACGCATCCGCCAGGCCCGCGAAGGCCGCGGGCTGAGCCAGGAAGACCTGGCGAACGAACTCAACGAGAAGACGAGTCTCATCCGCAAACTCGAACGCGGGGACGTCCTCCCGAGCGACGGCGTCCAGGAGAAACTCGAACGCGAACTCGACATCTCGCTCACCGAGGGCACCGACGTCGACGACGACGACTGGTCCGGTGGCTCCTCGACGACGACGACGCTCGGCGACGTCGTCAAGCGCAAGGACTGAGCCTCCCGTCGCGGCGCGTCGATGCGGTTCTGAGGCTGGATTCTTAACTTTCGGTCGGTCCTCTACCCGCGTATGCACCGCGTACCCGACTTCGACCACCAGAGCGGCCGTCACTGCGGAGCGGCGGCGCTTCGAAACCTCGCGGAGTACTACGACTGGGGCTACTCGGAACCCGTCTGCTTCGGCGTCGGCGGCGGCGTCGGATTCGTCACCGCCGACGAGGGGGCGTGGCGTCGGTTCCGCCCCTGTCCCGCGTGGCTCGAACGCGCCTTCTTCGAGAACCTCGACGTCCCGCACCTCGCCCGCGAGGACGAGGACGCCGACCAGGCCTGGAGCGACGTAACGGACCGCCTCGACGACCACGACCCCGTCGTGGTGTATCTCGATCCCGGTCGGCTGCCGTATCTCGACGACGACCACCTCCCGCCACACGTCGCTCTCGCCGTCGGCTACGACGACCACACCGTCCTGCTCTCGGACGCCACCCGCGAGGACCCACAGGAAGTGTCACATGCGACGTTCCGCGAGGCGTGGGTCGCCGAACGCGACGACGACGCGTACGGCTTCCTCGCCGTGACGCGCCCGGAGACGCTCGAAGACATGCAGACGGCGGCGACGCGGGGCGTCCGAGCGACGGCGACGGGGATGGTGTCCCCCTCGACGCCGGGTTCTCCACCGGCGGTCCGGGCGAGGAGGGGATTCCGGCGATGCAGTCGTTCGCGGCCGACGTGGCGGCCTGGGACGCCCTCTCGCGGCCGTCGGCCCCGTCGGCGCGGCCGTCCGGAGCGTCGGCTGGCACGGCGAGGGAGCGGCGCTCCGCGGACTCTACGCCGACGCGATCGACGAACTCTCCTCGTGGGCCAGGATCGGCGGGGGCGGGCCGGGACGATGCGGAGCGTCGCCGACGAGTGGCGGACCGTCCGCGAACTGTTCGAGGAGGCCCACCGCGACCCGGGCGACCCGTCGGACGAACTGGCGGAGGCCGCGAGCGTCCTCGGCGATGTCGTCGACCGGGAGGAGGCCTTCTTCGAGGACGTCCTCGACGCGCTCTGATCGACGCCCGGCGGGCGGCAGTATAAACCTATTTCTCCCACTCGCCTCTCGTACCGGGCATGTTCGTCCTCGTGAATCTGAAGGCGTACCCGTGTGATCCCGTCGAAGTGGCGACCGCCGCCCGCGACGTGAGCGACGAGAGCGGCGTCCCGATCGCCGTCGCCCCGCAAGCGGTCCACCTCCACGCCGTCGCCGACACCGGCGTCGAGACGTGGGCCCAACACGTCTCCCCGGTCGAACACGGCAGTCACACCGGGAGCACCCTCGCCGACGCCGTCGCCGACGCGGGCGCGACGGGGACGCTCCTCAACCACTCCGAGCGCCGCCTGAAACTCGCGGCCATCGACGCCGGCCTCGACGCCGCCGCGGACGCGGGTCTCGACACCGTCGTCTGCGCGAACAACCCCGAACAGGTGGGGGCGGTCGCTGCCCTCTCGCCCGACGCCGTCGCCGTCGAACCGCCGGAACTCATCGGCGGCGACGTCTCGGTCAGCACCGCCGACCCGGGAATCGTCGAGGCCGCGGTCGCCGCCGCCGACGCCGTCGATCCCGCCGTCGACGTCTACTGCGGGGCCGGCATCTCGACGAGCGACGACGTCGCGGCCGCCGAATCGCTGGGCGCGTCGGGCGTCCTCCTGGCGAGCGGCGTCGCCAAGGCCGACGACCCCCGGGCGGCCCTCGAAAGTCTCGTCACCGCCCGGTAGTCGCTACTCGATGATCTCCGCGTCCCGCCGGTCATCCTCGTCCGCGGGGGTCTCGTCCGTGTCGTCCGCGTCTTCGGCGTCGTCCAAGGTGGGGTACGACTCCTCGACGATTTCGGCGTCCTCCTCGACAAACCCGTCGTCTCCCTCGACGGACTCGTCGTCGACGAACTCCACGTCGTCGTCCTCGCCGTCCGCGGGCGGGCCGCCGGCCGACATCTCCGCCGCCAGCGTCTCCTCCTCGACGAACGCCTTCTCGACTGCGGCGACGAGGACGCCCAATTTCTCGCCGTCCAGTCGGTCGTCGTAGGCGTCGCGCACCAGATCCGGTACCGCGTAGCGGTAGGTGTCGCGACCGGCGTGCTCTATCAGGTTCCGCCGTCTGAGCGGTCGGTTCCGCCCGTAGGCCATGGTCGAGTCGCTGCTCCCGCCGGCGGCGACGTGCGCGTCGACCGGTTCGGCCGTCCCCGCCTCGCGGTAGTGGCGGAGCATCGCCAGCGAGATGTCCGGCAGGTCCTCGATTCGCGAGCGGAGCTTTCGGACGACGGCCGCGCGCGTGCCGGGCTCCGGCGCGTCCGTCGTCCCGTCCGTCGTCGACGGCACCGACGACACGTCCGGCCAGTCGGCCCGTTCGTAGTCGAACCCCGACTCGTCGTCGGCGTCACTGGCAGCCCCAGCGTCGTTTTCGACCGCGTCGACGGCGTCAGGATCTTCCTCGACCGCGTCGGAGTCGTCCGCGTCGTCCCCAGCGCCGTTGTCGCCGTCGGCGGGGTCGATCGTGACGTCCGCCGTCTGGCCGCTGGCGGCGTCCCCGTCCGACGTGCTCGCCGCGTCGGCGTCCGCCGCCATCTCCGCGCCGTTTCGGACCGCGTCGGCGTCCTCGTACGCGTAGAGGTCGGCCTGTTCGGCCGGAGCCGATCGGGGGTCGCCGCCGCGGTACGGCGCTTCGGCCTTCTGGAGCATCGCCTGTGCGAACTTGTCGGCCATCCGCTTGAGGTCGCGCGCCTCCTCCAGTTCCCCTCGAGTTCGCGGATCCGGCGCTCCTTTTTCTCCAGTTCCTGTCGCAGATCCGCGAGTTCGCTCTCGCGGCGTTCGCGTTCGTCGGTGATGTCGCGGAGTTCGTCCACCAGTTCGGCGTTCACCGACTTGAGTTCCGGCCGCTCGAAGTCGTCGAGTCCCGGCGTCGCCCCGGCGTCGAACGTCTGCTTGCGGTGGAACTGCACCCGGCGCACCGACTCGCTCCAGTCCGTCATCAGGAACGCCTCGCCGTCGTCGAGGTCCTCCACCGCGTCGGCGTGTTCCGCGTCGATGATGCGGGAGACGACCTTGGTGTCGTTGTTCCACGTCAGGCGGTGCCACACCAGCCAGTCGCACTGCGTGATGAAGTCCTTTTTCACGTCGGCCGGCCGCTGACTGATGCCGACGATGCCGAGGCCGTGTTTTCGCCCCCGCTTCCCGATCTTGATGAGCATCCGCCCCGTCTCGTCGAGACCGCCGCCCTCGGGGATGTATTCGTGGACCTCCTCGACGAGCATCAGGAACGGCTTTTTTAGTTTCTTCTCCTTGGCGAACAGCTGGCGGGCCGTCGCCAGGAGGAGTTCCTTCGCCACGTCGTCGTCCAGATAGCCCGACACGTCGAGGATGATGGGCACGTTGCCCTCGAGCGCGAGGCTCGCGAGTTTCTCGGCGTGTTCGGGGCTGACCTGGATGTCGCACTCGTCGTCGGCCCCCGCATGGAGGAGTTCGAACTCCTCTTTCAGGCCGTAATACTCCCCGTCGGTGTCGACGATGAGGATGGGGAAGTTGTTCGACAGGAGGTTCTCGACGACCACCGACGCGGTGTTCGACTTGCCGGACCCGGATTTGCCCGTGATGAACCCCCGTCCCGTGAGCAGCTCCACGACCGGGAGCGACACGGGCGTTCCGGGGCCGTCGGTTCCGCTACCGCCCGGTCCGTCGCTCACGTCCGCTACGGTGATGGTTTCCGTCTCCGTCATTCGATCGGGCGAATCGACGACGGCCGGCCCCATAGTTCCGCGTCAGACGGCCGTCTGACTGCCCGGGACGGAACCCGGTTTACTCGCCGTCGAAGTCGGTGAGCGTGGCCTGTCCCTCGGGTGCGACGTCGGAGCGGTCCGCCGGCGCGTCGGCGGTCGAGTCGCCGGAGCCGGCCGGTTCTGGTGGATCGTCGCCGCCGGCGTCGACGCCGTCCGTACCGTCGTCCCCGGGATCGGCGTCCACGCCTTCGCCGTCCCATCCGTCGAGGCGCGCTTGCTCGCCGTCGGCGAAACTCAAATTCGAGACGCGGACGCCGGCCTTGCGCACCGCGGTCTCCGAGAACTCCGCGAGCAGGTCGAGCGCGACGTCCGCGACGAGTTCGGCGTCGTCGACGGGGCCAGGGAGCGACCGCTCGCGAGTGTTCACGTCGAAGGGCGGTGTCACGACTTTGATGCCGATGGTTCGGTAGGTCGCGCCCCGCTCTCTGGCGCGTTCGGCGACGTCCGACGCCAGCGATCGCACCGTCTCGCGGAGTCGCTCCGCGTCGTCGGTCGCCTCGGCGAACGCGGACTCCCGCGAGAGGCTCTTGGGTCGGCCCGTCGGCGTCACCGGGCGGTCGTCGTCGCCGCGGGCGCGGTCGTAGAGGGCGCGGCCGCGTTCGCCAAAGCGGTCCCGGAGGCGCGCCGGGTCCGTCGCGGCGAGGTCTCCCGCCGTCTCGACGTCCAGCGACCGGAGTTCGCTCGCCGTCACCGGACCGACGCCGTGGACGTCCTCGACCGGGAGCGGCGCGAGGAACTCCCGGACTTCGCCAGGGCGGACGACGACGAGACCGTCCGGTTTGTCGTAGTCGCTCGCCACTTTGGCGGCGCTCATGTTCGGCGCGACGCCGACGCTCGCGGTGACGCCGACCTTGCGTTCGATGCGCTCTTTGACGTGACGGGCGTAGCCCTCCGCGAGCGGCCGGCCGTTCGCCTCGCGCCACGCCGTCCGGTCGGTGACGTCGAGGTAGGCCTCGTCGACGCTCACCTCGCGCACCACGTCGGCGCAGTCGTGGAGGATCGCTTTGATGTCCGCCGCGACCGACTCGTAATATCCCATGTCGACCGGGCGGTAGTGGCCCGCGTCCGTGGCGTCGAGGTCCGGATCCGCTCGGGCCGTCGATTTCGGCGGGAGCCGCCGCACTGCCTCGGAGATAGCCTGGGCGCTCTCGACGCCGTACTCGCGGGCCTCGTAACTCGCTGTCGCCACCGCACCGTGGGTCGCGCCGTCCTCGTAGCCCATGCCGACGACGACGGGTTCGCCGCACAGATCGGGATCGCGCAGTCGCTCGCAGGCCGCGTAAAAGCAGTCCATGTCGACGTGCAGGACGATGCGCTCACCGCCGTCGGCGTCCGCACCGGGCAACGTCTCCGTGCCCATACTCACCGTCCGCGCTGGACGGCCCTCAACGTTGGCCTTCCGGAGCGAAAGTGAACCTCGTCAGGAGTTTATTTCAACCGTTCCTGCAGGAACGACGGGTGGGCGGCGGTGACGCCGTCGATGGCGAGGATGTCTTCGCTGATGACGTCGCCGAGGGCGTCGCCGTCGGCGGCCCGGACCTCGGCCATCAGCATGTGGTCGCCGGAGGAGGTGTAGAGCGCCTCGACGGAGTCGAGTTCCTTTATCGCACGGGTCGCTTCGACGTAGCGCTCGCTCTCGACGTCGATGCCGACGAACGCGATCGACTGTCCGGAGAGTTTCTTCGGGTCGACGTCGGCCGAATAGCCGACGATGACGCCCTCCGACTCCATGCGCTGGATGTACTTTCGCACGGTTGGCTTCGAGACGCCCGCACGCTCCGCGATATCCGCGTAGGACGCCTGTGCATCCTCTTCGAGCACCGAGAGGATGCGACGTTCCGTAGACGAGGTTCCCATATCGGATGACTTTGTTCCCCCGAAAAAATATGTTGCGAAGCGAAAAAACGGTTCTCGACCGAAGAAAACAGAGACGCCCGGGACTACTTGTGCTTGTCGAGGAACAGGTCGTGGGAGCGCTCCCAGTCGTACTCCTCGTCGAAGTAGCGTTCGGCCAGCGGTTCCTCGGGCATCTCGCCGATGGCGCGTTTCTCCTGTCCGTAGGAGGGGCGATCGGAGTCGACGTAGAAGCGGCCGGTGAGGACTTCGCCCTCGTAGAGCGCTTCCTCCGTCTTCTGCATCATCTCGGAGGCCTCGCTTCGGTCGGTGGTGTCGAAGTCGTAGTCGTCGGATTCGTTGACGTCGATGTAGGGGACGTACTGCCGGGCATCCTTGTTCCACGTCGGACACTGCGTGAGGAAATCGATGTGCGCGAATCCGTCGTGTTCCATCGCCTCGACGATGATCTCCTTGGCCTGGTTCGGATTGACCGCCGCAGTCCGAGCGACGTAGGACGCGCCGGACGTGAGCGACAGCGACAGCGGCTGGATCGGTGACTTGGCGCTGCCGTGTGGCTGGGTCTTCGATTTGTGGCCCTTCGGCGACGTCGGCGACGTCTGCCCTTTCGTCAGCCCGAAGATCTCGTTGTTGAACACGATGTAGGTCATGTCGTGATTCTCGCGGGCCGTGTGGACGAAGTGGTTGCCGCCGATGCCGTAGCCGTCGCCGTCGCCGCCGGCCGCGACGACCTCCAGCCCTGGGTTGGCGAGTTTCGCCGCCCGAGCGATGGGAAGCGACCGGCCGTGGATGGTGTGGAAGCCGTAGCTCTCGAAGTAGCTGTTCAGTTTGCCCGAACAGCCGATCCCCGTACAGAGCAACACCTCGTCGGGCGAGCGCCCGACCTCGGGCATCGCCTGTTTCAGCGCCTTCAGGACGCCGAAGTCACCGCATCCGGGACACCACGTCGGCTGTGGCTCCATCCCCGGGGTGAACTCCTCTCTCTCTACCTCTCCTCGTTCGCCGATTGCTGAGAACGCGCTCATGTTTAGTCACCTGCTGCTGGGACGTATTTCGTGTTCTGCCCGGGGAGGTCCTCCCCGTCGATGCTCGCTTTGAAGCCCTCGACCACTTCGTCGGGCCGGAAGGGTTCGCCGTCGTACTTGAGGAGGCTCGACATCTTCTCGCCGTAGCGGCCGAGTTCCTTCTGAGCGAGGCCGCGGAGCTGTCCCGACGCGTTCATCTCGACGACGACTGCCTCCTCGACGCCGTCGAGGAACTCCGCGAGCTCCGCCGTCGGGAACGGAGCCATGTCGCTGATGCTGACCGCGCGGACGGAGTGGCCGTCGTCGTTCAGACGGTCGACGGCTTCCTTGACAGTTCCCTGCTGGCTTCCGAACGTTATCATCCCGTATTCGGCGTCCTCGGGGCCGAAGTAGGTCTGGTTGTCCTCCTCCTCGAGGTCGGCGCTGATGTGGTCGAACTTGCCGAGGCGGCGGTCCATCTGCAACACCCGGTTCTCCGGGTCCTCGTCGATGTGTCCCGGCTGGTGGTGTTCGTTGCCGGTGACGAGGAAGCGGCCGTCCTTCTGTCCGGGGAGCGAGCGCGGAGTGACACCCTTCTCGGCGTCGTACTGGAAGCGCTGGTATTTGCCCGTCGCGTCGTGGGGGGCGTCCTCCAGTTCCGCTTCCGTGATGACGCTGCCGGGGTCCGGGTTCGGCTCGCGGTCGAAGTGGCTCGCCGGCACGTTCGTCATCTCGCCGCCGAGTTTCTGGTCGTAGAGGACGATTGCCGGGAGCTGATACTCGTAGGCGAGGCGGAACGCCTGGCGGGTCTGGTCGTAGGCTTCCTCCGGCGTCCCGGGTGCGAGGACGACGCGAGTCGAGTCGCCCTGACTCGTGTAGAGGACGTGTTCGAGGTCGGCCTGTTCGGGTTTCGTCGGCAACCCGGTCGAGGGGCCGGCGCGCATCGCCTCGACGAGCACCACCGGGGTCTCCGACATCTCGGCCAGGCCGAGCGGTTCGGACATGAGCGCGAACCCGCCGCCGGACGATCCGGACATGGATTTCACGCCCGCGTGCGAGGCACCGATCGCCAGCGCCGCCGCCGCGATCTCGTCCTCGACCTGTTCGGAGATGCCGCCCACCTCCGGCAGGTTCTGGGACATGATGGTGAACACCTCGGTCCACGGGGTCATCGGGTAGCCCGCGATGAACCGACAGCCGGCGTCGAGCGCGCCGTAGGCGATGGCGTCGCTGCCCGAGAGCAGCGCCTGCTCTTCGTCGTGTTCGCCGCCGGGGACGGCGACGTCGTGCGTGTGATCGAACTCCTCCTGTGCCCGTTCGTAGGCGTGATGGAGGATCTCGACGTTCGGTTCGAGGATCTCGTCGGGCATCGCCTCGCCCATCAGGTCCTCGATGTGGTTGAGGTCCATCCCGGTGAGCGCCGCCGTCACCCCGACGCCCGCGGTGTTACGCATGACCTCGCGGCCGAAGTCGCGGGCCATGTTCCGCAGATCCATCGGGTAGACGTGCCAGTCGTTCTCCTCGGCGCGTTCCTCGAAGTCGTCGATCTCCGAGGCGTCGAGGAGGCCGGTGTCGTAGACGATGACGCCGCCCTCGCGGAGTTCGTCGAGGTTCTCTTCGAGCGGTTTCAGTTCCTCGTTGCCGTAGTAGGCGTTCTCGGACGGATTCCGCGCGAAGGAGTCTCCGAGCGCTAACAGGAAGTTGAATCCGTCGCCTCGCGCACGTACCGGTGTTTCCGATACACGTACTTCCGTGTACGTGTGACCGCCACGGATGCGCGAGGGATAATGACGATGCGTGAAAACGTGTCGCCCCGAACGCATCAGGGCCTTTGCGAAGTTCTGGCTCGTCGACGCGATCCCGTCACCGGAACCACCCGCGATTCGCCAGATGAGTTCGTCGTCAGTCATATGTGAATCACGGCCCTCGCGGGCCACTACCGGGATGATTTACGATGGCCTGACTAAAGCCTTTGCTATGCTTTACCAAGGAAAGATGATGAAGGACCTAATATAGCTAATGAATCGTGGGCGATCTTTCATGGGGCTTCGGCGGACGACGCACCTACTCGTTCTGTGGGCTACTCGGATGGTAGTCGGTGTCGTACTCGCCGGGTCGATCGTCCAGACGATCCGGATTGATTCGGCCGCCGAGGAGCATGAAGTCCACGAGCGTCAGCGCCACCATCGCCTCGACGACGGGGACGCCGCGCGGCGGCAGGACGGGGTCGTGTCGGCCGACGACCTGGATCTCCTTCCTTTCGCCCGTCTCCCAGTCCACCGTCGTCTGCGTCTTCGGGATAGAGGTGGGGGCGTGGAGCGTCAGTTCGCCGTAAATCGGCTGCCCCGTCGTGATGCCGCCCTGCAGGCCGCCGTGTTTGTTGCCGGCTGGCGTCGGGTCGCCTCGCGGCCCGTCGCCGCTCGACTCCGAGGCGCTCCCCGCCTCGCTCCCGTCGAACTCCCAGTCCTCGTTCCGTTCCGACCCGGTATAGCTGACGGCTTCCGCCCCGAGGCCGAACTCGAACGCCGTCGCCGCCGGGACGGCCATCAGCGCCTTGCCGAGACGGGCGGGCACAGAGTCGAACCGCGGCGCGCCCAGCCCGCGCGGGACGCCGTGGGCCTCGAAGTGGATGGCCCCGCCGATGGAGTCGCCTTCCTCCTGGTACTGTTCGATGCGTTCGCGCATCTCGGCGGCCGTCTCCGGGTGCGCACACCGCACTTCGTTTTCCTCCGAGTGTTCGAGCATCTCCTCGAAGGTGACCTTCGGCGCTTCGATGTCGCCGATCTGGCTCACGTGCGCCTTGATCTGAATCCCCTGCTGGTCGAGGATCTTCTTCGCGATCGCGCCCGCGGCGACCCAGTTGACCGTCTCGCGCGCCGACGACCGCCCGCCGCCGCCCCAGTTGCGCGTGCCGAACTTCGCCGAATACGTGAAGTCGCCGTGGCTCGGGCGGGGTGCCGTCACGAACGGCTCGTACTTGCCCGAGCGGGCGTCCTTGTTCTGGATGACCATCCCGATGGGCGTCCCCGTGGTGTAGCCGTCCTGAAGCCCGGAGTTGATGGTCACCTCGTCCGGTTCGCCCCGGCTGGTCGTAATCATCGACTGCCCGGGTTTGCGCCGGTCCAGGTCCCGTTGGACGTCCTCCTCGGAGAGTTCGAGGCCGGCAGGACACCCCGAGACGGTGACGCCCATCGCCGGGCCGTGACTCTCCCCGTACGTCGTGACCTGAAACAGTCGGCCGAAACGATTTCCGTTCATTGACGGGACAGTACCGCTCCAGGTCATAAAGCACGTCGAAGAAGCCGGGGAACGAGACGTCGACGTGTTCGGCCCCGCGGATCGTCGTCTCGCCGTCGGCGACGAGGCCCGCGACGGCGAGCGACATGATGACGCGGTGGTCGTCGTAGCCGTCGACCGTCGCGCCCCGCAGGTCCGTCTCGCCGCCGTGAACCGTCAGCGTGTCCGCCTCCTCGGTCACCTCGGCACCGAGTTTCTCCAGTTCCGTCGCCATCGCGCTCACCCGGTCCGTCTCCTTGTAGCGGACGTGTTCGCAGTTGACGATTCGCGTCTCGCCGTCGGCGGCCGCGCCGAGAACCGAGATCGTCGGCAGGAGGTCCGGCGTGTCGCCGACGTCCACCTCGACGCCCGTGAGCGCCGACCGCCGGACGGCGATGCGGCCGTCGTCCCGGTCCCAGTCGACGTCCGCACCCATCCGTTCCAGTATCTCCACGATCGCCGTGTCGCCCTGTGCGCTCGGATGCGCGCCGCCGACGAGCACCTCCTCGCCCTCCTCGGCGCCGAGCGCGCCCGCCGCGAGGAGATACGACATCGAGGAGAAGTCACCGGGGACGTGGTACTCGCCGTTCGGCGGTTCGTAGGACTGCCCGCCGGCGACGGCGAAGCCGTCCGGCGTCGCCTCGGCGTCGACGCCGAACGCCTCCAGCACCTCCAGCGTGATGTCGACGTACGGCGCGGATTTGAGTTCGGTTTCGAGGTGGACCCCTATCCCCTCCTCCGTCACCGCGCCGGCCATCAACAGCGCGGTGATATACTGCGAGGAGACGTCGCCCGGGATGGACACCTCGCCGCCCGAGACGGGCCCCTCGACGACGAGCGGTGCCTGTCCGTTCCCGCGGGTGCTCTCGGCGCGCCCGCCGAGCTGGTCGACGGCGCCGAGAAGCGGCCCCTGCGGTCTGGAACGGAGCGAGTCGTCGCCCGTCAGGACGGTGACGCCGTCGGCCAGCGCGGCACAGGCCGTGACGAGCCGCATCGTCGTCCCGCTGTTTCCGCAGTCGACGACGTCTGCGGGGACGGCCGGCCGGCCGCCGAACCCCGTCACTTCGACGTGGTCGCCGTCGCGTTCGACGTCGCCGCCGAAGGCGTCGACGGCGCGCGCCGTCGCCTGCGTGTCCGCGCTGTCGAGGGCGTCGTAGACGAGCGCGCCGTGGCTGTACCCCGCCGCGAGGATGGCGCGGTGGGTGTAACTCTTCGAGGGCGGAGCCCTCGCGGCACCCCGAACCGAGGACTGGGATATCGTGACGTCCATACCGTGCGGTGCGCGGGTAGGCGTATCAGCGTACCGGACGATGGCGGTTCGGCCGGTCGGCGTCGCGGTCGCTCGCGGGGCGGTCGCTCGCGGCGTCGGTCTCCCGTCCGCCGACCGTGGCGAAGCCAACGCCTTTCACCTCGCCGCCCGACGGTCCGGCATGGATCCGGACCTCTCCGCCCTCGACGACTTTCTGGGCGACGACTACGACGGCTACCTGCTGGACGCCGACGGCACCGACTCCGACCAGCGCTACCTCTCCGGCTTCGACGCGCCCGACCCCTTCGTGACCCTGTACACGCCCGACTGGACGCACCTCCTCGTCTCCGGGCTGGAATACGGCCGCGCGCGAAAGGAGAGCCGGGCGGACTCGGTGTCGCGGCTCGTCGATCACGGCTATCACGACCACGTCGACGCCAGCGGCCGCACCGTGGGCCGGGCGAAGACGATCGCCGACTTCCTCGACGCCCGCGGCGCGTCGTCGGTGGCGACGCCGTTTCGCTTCCCGCTCGGTCCCGCCGACGCCCTGCGCGACGCCGGCGTCGCCGTCACCCCCGAAGACGCGGACGTCGTGACCGAGATACGGGCCGTCAAACGGCCGGACGAACTCGATCGCATCCGTGAGGCACAACGCGCGAACGAGGCGGCGATGGCCGCCGCCGAGGAGCTGCTCGCGGCCGCCAGCGTCGACGACGGCGTCCTCTATCGCGACGGCGACCCCCTGACGAGCGAGGCGATACGGACGGAGATCGAACTGACGCTGCTCCGGAACGGGTGTGCGCTGGACGAGACCATCGTCGCCTGCGGGGCCGACGCGGCCGATCCTCACGACCGGGGAAGCGGCCCGATTCGGGCGAACGAAGCGGTCGTCGTCGACATCTTCCCGCGCGACAAGGCGTCAGGCTATCACGCCGACATGACTCGCACGTTCGCGGTCGGCGACCCGGGCGAGACGCTCCGGGAGTGGTTCGATCTGACCGACGAGGCGCGGCGTGCCGCCCTCGACGCCATCGAACCGGGAGTGACGGGCGCGGCCGTCCACGACGCCGTCTGCGACGTCTACGAGGACGCCGGACATCCGACGCTTCGGTCGGACCCGGCCGCGGAGACGGGCTTTATCCACAGCACCGGCCACGGCGTCGGCCTCGACGTCCACGAACTGCCGAGGGTGAGCCCCGACGGCGGCGAACTCGAACCGGGACACGTCGTCACCGTCGAACCCGGCCTCTACGACCCCGACGTTGGCGGCGTCCGAATCGAGGACCTCGTCGTCGTCACCGACGACGGCTACGAGAACCTCACCGACTACCCGATCGAATTCGTGGTCTGACTCGGTGAGGGCGCTCGCCCACTGGGATGTTCCAGCCGACGTTCCCGGTACCACAAGCGACTTTACCGCGATGGACGGAGAGCGACTGTGAACTGGCGGTACCGACACACGGTCCTCGCGCTCTGTACGCTCGCGTTCGCCGCGACGATGGTCGCGCGCCTCGTCATCAGTCCGGTCGTCCCCGACGTCACTGCCGGCTTCGACGTCTCGACAGGGGCCGTGGGGCTCGCGCTCTCGGGCATGTGGGCGGCCTACGCAGTCACGCAGTTCCCGTCGGGTATCCTCGGCGACAGATACGGCGAACGCGTCGTCATCCTCGCCGCCGTGGGCGTCACCGCAGCGGCGAGTCTCCTGCTCTCGGTCGTCCCCTCCTTTCCGGCCTTCGCCCTCGTCGTCGTCGTCCTCGGGGCAGGAGCGGGACTCCACTACAGCGTCGCGACGACGCTGCTCACGCGCGAGTTCGACGACATCGGCCGCGCCATCGGCGTCCACGTCGCCGGCGGGCCGATCGCGGGCCTCGTCGCGCCCATCGCCGTCACCGCCGTCGCCGCGCGATACGGGTGGCGGTCCGCGCTCGCTCTCGGTGCCGTCGTCGCCGTCCCCGTCTTCGGCCTGTTTCTCTGGCGCGTCCGACCGACTCCCCCGGTCCGCCCCGACCAACCGATGCGCGAACGCGTCGCCCTCTCACCGCTCACGGAGTTTCTCACCCGCCCCGCCATCGCCTACACGACGGCCCTCGCCGTCGCGGGGGCGTTCACGTGGCAGGCGACCGCCTCGTTTCTGCCGACGTTTCTCGTCGCCTACCGGGGCCTCCCCGAGACGACTGCGGGGCTCCTCTTCTCGCTCTACTTCGTCGTCAACGGCGTCGCACAACCGATCATGGGGTGGGTTTCGGACCGGTTCGCGCCCGACACCGCCGTCGTCACCAACATGAGTACGGGCGTCCTCGGCTTCGGGTTGCTCGTCGCGGGGCCGGACGTGGGGATGATCCCCGCGGTCGTCCTCGTCGGCGTGGCGATGACATGGGGCGCGCCGCTCCAGTCGCGCTACTTCGACCGCTTCGAGGCCGACGAGCGCGGGGCCGCGTTCGGCCTCGTCCGCACCGTCTACATGATTCTCGGCGCGTCCGGGAGCGTCGTCGTCGGCGTCCTCTCCGACACCGTCGGGTGGGCCGGCGCGTACGGCCTCCTCGTCTGCGTCATGGCCGTCGGCCTCTCGTTGCTCGCGGCGAATCGGGCCTTCCGCCTCGGCCTGTGATCGGGGCGACGGCGGCGACGACGTCGAGTTCGACCACGCTCGTCTCGTAGAGGTCCGCCACTTCGACGACACACCGGACCGGATACGGCTCGGAGACGTACCGCTCGTACACCTCGTTGAACTCGTCGAAGGCGGCCAAATCCGTGACGTAGACGGTGACCTTGAGTACGTCGTCGAACGACGCGCCGCCGGCTCCGAGCGTCGCGTCGACGTTCTCGAGGACTCGCTTTGCCTGTTCGGTCATCGTCTCCCCGACGATCTCGCCCGTCTCCGGATCGCCGGGGAGCTGGGCGACGTACAGCGTCTCGCCGTGAATCACGCCCTGGCCGATGGGGAGCGAATAGAGGTCGGTGAACGAGGGCGCGTCGTCCGTCGTGACTGGTTCCATACGTGAGCTTTCGGGCCCCACCGACGAATAGCTAGCTCTCCCGAGCGCCGGCCGTTCGCGGCGTTTCGGACGACGGCGGTCGTGGTCGAGTCGCGTGACCAACCCTTTTTGCACGTCGGGAATCAGAGCACCTACATGGATCTGCTGGTGGTCGGGGCGGGCGAGATGGGTCGATGGGTCGCCCGGACCGTCGACGCCGACGTCGCACTCGCCGATGTCGACCCGTCGACGGCCGACGCGGCCGCCGCCGAACTCGACGCCCGGTCGGTCGCGATCGGCACCGACGAGACGTTCGACGCCGTCTGTCTGGCCGTCCCCATCTCGACCGTCGCGGACGCCGTCGCCACGCACGCCCCCGCGCCGAGCGCGCCATGTTCGACGTGTCGGGCGTGATGGACGCCCCCTCCGCGCCATGCGCGAACAGCTGCCCGACCGCGAACGGGTGAGCATCCACCCCCTCTTCGCGGCGGCAAACGCGCCCGGTAACGTCGCCGTCGTCGCCGACGCGCCCGGCCCGGTGACCGACGCCGTCCGCGAGGACTTCCGGGCCGCCGGCAACGACTGCTTCGAGACGACGGCCGCCGAACACGACGAGGCGATGGAGACGGTCCAGGCGGGCGCACACACGGCCATCCTCGCGTACGCCCTCGCGGCCGAGGACGTGCGCGACGAGTTCGCCACGCCCGTCTCCGCCCGCCTCGACGACTTGGTTCGGACGGTCACCGGCGACACGCCGCGCGTCTATCGCGAGATTCAGGAGATGTTCGCGGGCGCGGACCGGGTCGCCGACGCCGCGCGCCGCCTCGCCGCCGCCGAGGGTGAAGCGTTCGACGAACTCTACCGCGAGGCCGGCCGCCACCCCACGACCGAGGCCGGGACCCGCCGAACCGAGGGCGAATGATCGACCGCGACGCCGTCCGCGCGAACGCGAAGTACCTCCGCAACGTCCGTCCGATCGACCCCGAGGAGATCGCCGACTACGTCGAGGGCCAGCCCCACCCGGCCGTCGTCCGGCGCGTCCTCCGCGAGGAGGCCTACGACCTCGCGCTCTTCGAACGCGACGACGGCACGTTCGTCCCCGCAGCCGACGACCCGGTTCCGCCGGGGTGGACTCCCGAGGCCCTCCCCGAGCGCTACGAGGACGCCCTCGCCGACCTCCTCGTCGAACGCTGGGGCATCGAGTGGTACGACGGCCCCTCCGGCGACCACCTCCGCGACGTCGTCAGCCGACTCAAGGCGGATTACTACCACCAGAACCCCGTCGAGTACGACTACGACGCCGCTCTCGGCTACGCCATCTACCACCTCCCCGACTACTACGCCGCCGTCGGCTACGTCCTCGACGACCTGGCCGAGCGGTCGCTGCTCCCGCGTCGCCTCCGCGTCCTCGACGTGGGCGCGGGCGTCGGCGGCCCCGCGTTCGGCCTCCACGACTACCTCCCCGATGATTCGGTCGTCGACTACCACGCCGTCGAACCGAGCGACGCCGCCGACGTGTTCACCCGCCTCGCCGACGAGACGCGGCGGAACTTCCGGACGGCCGTCCACGACGACCGCGCCGAGACGTTCGACCCCGAGGGGAGTACGACCTCGTCTTGCTGGCGAACGTCCTCAGCGAACTCGACGACCCCGTCGCCGTCGTCGAACGCTATCTCGACGCCGTCGCCGACGACGGGTCGCTCGTCGCGCTGGCCCCGGCGGACCGCAACACGAGCGTCGGACTCCGCGAGATGGAGCGCGCCGTCGCGCCGCCGGACGGCGACGTGACGATCTATTCGCCGACGCTCCGCCTCTGGTCCGGCGAGGCCCCGTCGGACGTCGGCTGGTCGTTCGACGAACGCCCCGAGATAGACGCGCCCGGAGTGCAGCGGCGACTCGACGAGGCCGGCGATGCCGACGGCACGTTCGTCAACACGTCCGTCAAATTCTCCTACTTCGTCGCCCGGACGGACGGAAAGCGACGGTGGGAGGGGCGCGCCGACGCCGATCGGTACGCGAAGATGGCCGAGATGGAACGCCACGTCACCGAACGGGTGGACGTGCTGGCGGTGAAACTCAGTCGCGACCTCGCGGACGACGGCAACTCCCTCTACAAAGTGGGCGACGGGAGCGAGTCGGTCGAACAGTACGCAGTCTGTACCCGGGAGTCGTCGCTGAACCGCGACCTGCGGACCGCCGACTACGGCGACGTCCTCGCGTTCGAGAACGTCCTCGTCCTCTGGAACGACGACGAGGAGGCGTACAACCTCGTCGTCGACGGCGAGACGGTCGTCGACCGGGTCGGCTGAATCGATGGGCCTTTTTCGGCCGCCGTCGGATGGGGTGGCATGGAATCCCCTCGCGTTCTTCTGACGAACGACGACGGCATCGAGAGCGTGGGCTTTCGAGCCGTCTACGACGCGCTCTCGGCGTTCGCGGACGTGACCGCCGTCGCCCCGGCCGCCGACAAGAGCGCCGTCGGCCGCGCCATGTCGAACGAAGTCGCTGTCAGGGAACACGAACTCGGCTACGCCATCGAAGGAACGCCCGCCGACTGTACGGTCGCCGGCCTGGAGTCGCTCTGTCCCGACGTGGACATGGTCGTCGCCGGCTGTAACAAGGGAGCCAACCTCGGTGCGTACGTGCTCGGGCGCTCCGGGACCGTCAGCGCCGCCGTCGAGGCGGCCTTCTTCGACGTCCCCGCGATCGCCGTCTCGCTGTACGTCCCCCTCGGCGACAGCGACTGGCGGGAGAAAGCGACCGACCCCGAAGACTACCGCGACGCCGCGCGGGCGACGGCGTATCTCGTCGAGAACGCCCCCGACGCCGGCGTCTTCGACCGAGCGGAGTATCTGAACGTCAACGCCCCGCTCCCCGGCGACGGCCCCGCGCCGATGGAGATCACGACCCCCTCGACGCTGTACGACATGCGCGCGGAACCGAACGGGGAAACCATTCGACTGCACGACTACGTCTGGGAGCGCATGCGCGAGGGCGACATCCCCGATCCGGAGGGCACCGACCGACGGGCCATCGTCGACGGGAAGATCTCCGTCTCGCCGCTGACTGCGCCCCACACCACTGAGCACCACGAGTCCCTCGACGCCCTCGCCGAGTCGTACTAGGCCGGCGACGCCCGCGGGGTCACTGCAGCGGACGCCGCGAGGCTGTCACCGCGGAACGACAGAGTCTATGTCGACGAGTGCGTTCGCACACCCATGCATCAGGCGTTCGTCGAGTTGCTGGAACGCAACGCTGACCACGCGGAGACGTTCGACTCCCGCTTCGACGACGTTCAGGACGCCCAGCGTCCGGACGCCGTCACGGTCTGTTGTTCGGACTCCCGCGTCCTGCAGGACCACGTCTGGGACAACGACCGGCCGGGGCACATCTTCACGTGCGGCAACATCGGCAACCGGGTCGTCCAGCGAACCGCCGACGGCGACGTCGTCTCCGGCGACGTCCTCTATCCCATCGCCCACACCGGAACGGACCTCGTCGTCGTGATGGGACACACCGGCTGTGGGGCCGTCACCGCGACGTACGACGCCCTGACCGACGGACTCTCCGAGCCACCGGGCATCGAACACTGCCTCGACCTGCTGAAACCGCATCTCGAAGCGGGGGTGGAGGCCCTCCCGGAAGACCTGGGCCGCGACGAAGCGATAAATCGTCTCGTCGAGTACAACGTCGACCGCCAGGTACAGTTCCTCGTCGCGAGCGAGCAGGTAACCGATGACGTCACCGTCGTCGGCGTCGTCTACGACTTCCAGGACGTCTACGGCGGCCAGCGAGGGGAAGTCCACGTGATCAACGTCGACGGGGAACGGGACGTCGACCGGCTGCGGGCGGCGCATCCGGACGTGGAATCGCGGATCCGTCGCCGCTGGGAGTACTGAACGGCGTCTGTCAGCGACGCGTCCGTTTCTCGGCCTGGTTCAGGTCTCGAACTGGCATCACGGGCTTTGCATAGATTGCCGCGTTCGTCGTGAGCAGTAGTGTTGGCACCAGCGTCACTCGATATCGGAAACGAGCGCACGGAAGGCCTTTGTGTAGTACTACCGTAGTACAAAATATGGCTCAGTCCGACGCCACTGCCAACGGGAACGACGAGAAGGTGAACCTCCGGCTACCGAAGGGTTTCCTCGCCGACTTGGACGAGCAGTGGCAAGAACAGGGGTACAATTCGCGTTCCGAGTTCATGCGTGAGGCCTTGCGCGACGCGGTGTACGGGACGCGACTCTCAAAGCGAGCACTCGAAGACCTGCTGGAGAGTGAACGGCAGTTCGAGGAAGGCGAGACGGTCAGTGCAGAAGAGGCCCGCGAACGGTTCGGCACGGATGGGTGAGGAGTGGGCGTGGGAACTCTCGAGCCGAGCGGCGGACGGACTCGGAGCACTCGACGCCGAGACGCAACAGCGAATCCTCGATAAGCTCGACGACGTGGTTTCGGACGAGTTCCGCGACCCGCCCGATTTCGCTAAACCGTTGACCGGCGCGAAGCCGTGGCAGTCGTTACGGGTCGGTGACTACCGGGCGATAGTCCGGTTCGACCGCAAAAACCAACAGATGCAGGTCGGTGCGGTCGGTCACAGGTCGTCCATCTACGACGAATTCCGGTAAAGGCACGACAGAGCGTCCCGGGGATAGAACGGGAACGGCCACCGCGGATCCGGAGAACAGCTATCGAAAAGAAATTCCGTAGCCGAACAGACGATACACAGCCTGAGCGGCCTTTTACAGCACCGACTTTCGCGTTTCTCGGCCTCGTTCGGGTCTCGAACTGGTGTTACAGATCCCGCATCCATTCTTCACACACCGCGTTCCTCGAGGCTCGGTGTCACGCAAAGATTGTATATCCGCCTTCGAGACGTCGGTGTATGGAAACGAGACGAATCGAGGAGCTCTCGACCGGACACGTCGACGACCTCCACCGGCTGTATCAGAACGAGTGGTGGACGGAGACGAGAGACCGGGAAGAACTCCCCCAGATGCTTTCCAGTTCCGACGAACTGTTCGGGATCGAGAACGCGGATTCGAGAGAACTCGTCGCGTTCGCCCGCGTCCTCACCGACTACACGTATAAGGCGCTTATTTTCGACTTCATCGTCGCTGAACCGCATCGGAACGAAGGGCTCGGAGCGCAACTAATGAGCGAAGTGCTCGGTGAGCCCCGCTTGGCCGACGTAGAACACTTCGAACTGTACTGTCTCGAAGAGATGACTGGCTTCTACGCGCAGTGGGAGTTCACGGAAGAACTCGGAGACCTCCGCCTGATGAGGCGCTGATTCGCTCCATCGATGAAATCCGTTGATTACCGAGATTCCCGTTGCTCGGCCTTGTTCAGGTAGCTAAAACCCATGATTCGAAGCTGCGTACTTTTTCGGTTCGTTCACTATTCCCGGCGTCAGGAAGTCACACCGGCTCGAACGATTCGATAACCTCACTGGTCGTGAACACCGACACGAGGTCTTGTGCATCGAAGTCGGAGTCGTCGCTCCACAGCCCAGCGTCACGAGCGAGCGCACAGGCGACGTACAGCACGTCGTCCGGGTCGGTATCACCTACCGCGTCTTCTGCCTCCTCGATGTACGGGTAGAACTCGCTGGCAGGCACCACCTCGATATACTGGAACAAGAGGTCGATAAACTGTTGAACTCTGTCCGAACTCAGTCTCGATTGCTCGACGATGAGACCTTCGTAATTCCCGATTTCGTCGTGGACGACTTCGGGTGTCAGAAGGTCCGGTTTGAGGGTGACAATGAGTTCTCGGGTCTTCGAGTCGGCAATGAGTGCCGAGATGACGACGTTCGCGTCGACGACCAACTTCATCCGTCCATGTTACTCCGACTCTTCTTCGAGGCGTTCCCGTGCGCTCTCGTTGATTTTGGCGGAAATTTCGTCTACGTCGGCTTCCGTGAGTTCGCTGTCCGCAGTGAGTTCATCCATCAGTTCGAGTTTCTCGATTTTATCTTGGATGGCCTGCCGAGTGACCTCGCTCCAGTTGAGTTCCGGGTGCTTCTCCATCCGCTGTTTGAGTGCATCGTCTACGTTGACCGTGATGGTGGGCATAGTAGAACTGTGGGGACACAGGATACTGTGTCTTACGGTGGACAGAATATACTAGTCGAACTAACCAGTTATGACCTCCGCTCGTGCCCAGTACGATTTCTCAACCGGGGCACCCGTAGAATACACATCCGAACACCAGATACAACGGAACGTAACCCAGCACGAGCAAGAGACCGAATTTAACGAACGCTTTCGAGGTGGTACGCGAAAAGCGACTGAACGGATAGATGATCGTTGCGAACAGGATCGCCGAAACGCCGATGATGGCGAGAGAGAACACCCCGATGATGCCGACCCCGGGAACCGACCGGCAAGCCCAACGAATTCGACGAGATTAATGACCAGAACGACCGCAATTAGCGCGCTTCCCGCTTCGAGCGGCTTCCTGAGTCGGTGCATGCTTCCTCTTAAATCCGGCCGACGGCGTTCATCAACTTTCTGTTCGTGTGAATAGCGACTCCTCTGGTGATCCCACTTCGATGCGAAAACCACACGTCGGTCGAACCGGCTACCAGAACTATTTTGCAGACGGCACCGTGGCGGAAGCTACCGATTTTCTCTCTGCTCCGCCTTGTTCAATTCGATGAGCAACCGGAAGATGGCCTTCACGAGGTTGCGGTCGACGTCGAACCGCTCGGCGAGTTCGGACACGCGTTCCATCACGCGCTCCTCCTGTGTCTCGTCGGTGGTCGGCAGGCCGCGTTCCGCCTTCACGTCGGCGACCGTTCCCGCGATGTACGTCCGACGTGCGACGAGTTCGACCAGTTCGCGGTCGATCTCCTCGATCTCCTCGCGGAGTTCGTCGAGCGTCATCCCGTCGGTAGTCATATCGTCCGTGCTCCGTCCGTTCGTGTTGTCGTCAGCCATGTCGTTCCCTCACGTTCGTTCCAGTAGTTGCGCACCTGTTCTAACGCCGATCGCTCGCCGACCGCGACGACGCTCGGACCCGTCCCCGAGAGCGAGACGCCCGCGACGTGGGGCATCGCCTCGACCGCCGGATCCGTCGGGAAGCCGAGCGCCGCCGAGAACGCCAGTCCGTTGACCGTCATCGCCTCGCCGTAGCGCCCGTCGAGAGCGAGCTCGGCGACCAGGTCGGCCATCGGCGCGACGCGTTCACAGCGGTCGACGGGTGCCTCCGCGCTGAACGCCCGTTCCGGCGGCGTCCACACGAGGACGTCCCAGTCGCGTTCGTCGCGCCGGCGGAGTTCGTCGTCGACGTTGTCGGTGACGGTGACGCCGCCGAGCATCGACGCGCTGGCGTCGTCGAACGCGCCGGTGACGGTGACGCCCGCCTCGCGGGCGGCGCGGACGCCCAGTCGGCAGGCGTCGACGCGTGACACCGCCGCATCGGAGTCGTCGCCCACGTCGACGCCGAGCGCGTCGAACGTCGCCAGTACCGTCGCGTTCGCCGCCGCGCTCGAACTCTTGAGACCGGCCGCCATCGGCACGTCGCTCTCGGTGTGGACGTGTCCCCCTCGCCGTCGCCGAACTGCTCGATTACGAGTTCGACACAGCGCTCGACGAGGCGCGTGTCGGCCTCCGGCGCGCCGTCGACGTCGCCGTCGACGCCGCTCGTGTCGTCAAGCGTGACCGTCGCCGTCGTCTCCGCGTCGATGGCGAACGCCGATCCGGTCCCCGTGGCGAGGGCGTTGAGGACCGTCCCCGCTCCGAGGGCGACTGCGCGGCCCTGTGCCTGCATACCGATAGGCGCGCGGACCGGACAGTTAGGTGTAGCGATTACCGCACGAACGCAGACCCCAGGAGGCCGCTCACCCCGCCGACGACGCCCGTGGCGACGCCGGCGACGAGGAGCGGCCCGATCGCCTGGTCGACGGCGTAGATCTGCTCCGTGCCCGGACCGCCGACCAGCGAGAGGCCGAACGTTCCGAGGCCGGCCATGACGAAAAACCCGACGAGCGATCCGCCGCCGGCGACGCCGCCCGCGAGCCGCCAGTCCAGAAACCGCGATCCGACGAGCACGCCGACGACGGTGCCGACGACCGGTCCGGCCAGAAACAGGGTCACGGTCGTCTGGAACGCCGAGAGCGAGACGAAGACGGGCCCGAACTCGGCGAGGGTCGCGCCGCTGGCGGCCGAGGCGAACTGGACGCGCGCCCAGTCCGTCGCCGCGTAGCTCACGACCCCGAGCGCGGCCCCGAGCGCCGCGAAGACGCCGACGACCAACCACAACTGTCTGGTGGCGGACCTCGACGACATCTATCGTCTCCAGAGCCACGTCCGGTCGAGCGGCCTGCTCCAGCCGACGCGTTCCTCCCACGCCACCCGCGACGGCGCGGCGACGAGCAGGTATCTGCCCGCTCGAATCAGAAACGCGTAGACGACGTCGCCCTCGTAGGTGTAGTAGATGCGTCGCCACGCGTCGCGGCCGAACGAGTACGTCCCCTCCTGGGCCACCGGCCCCTCGGTCAGGTTCGCGATGGCCCGCCCGGACGCGGCCGCGTCGGTGAACCGCTGGAGGAACAGCGACGTCGAGCGGTACGCCGTCGGGTCGAGCGTCTCCGGTTGGTCGTCCGCGGGCGGAACCGCGTACGACAGCAGGTAGACGTACTCCTCGCGACCGTCGGATTCGCCGACCGCTTCGAACCGGTCGCGAACCGGTGCGAGCGTCGCGTCGGGAAACGGGTCGCGCTCGACGTACCGGGGGCCGTTGTAGGCGTACGCGCGGTATCCGGTCGATCCGTGGTACAACTCGAAGAGCCCCGGGGCGACTTCGTCCTCGTCGTCTTCGTCATCGTCTTCGTCGCCGAAACCGTCGCCGTCGCTGTCGTGGAGCCACCGGTAGAGCCGGTTGTCTATCTGCCGGTCGGAGAGGCTGCGTTTGATGAACAGTTGGTTCCGGATGCTGCGGTAGAACGTCGCGAGGCGGGCCAACTCCTCGTCGACCCTGTCGAGGTCACCGCGCCCCGAGAACTTCCGGATCGTGTCGAGGTGGTGAGACGCCTCCTCCTCGACGAGCGCCTCGACGTCGAAGTGTGAGCCGAGCGCCGTCTCGGCCACGGAGTGGGCGTCCTCGGCGGCGGCAGCGACGTTCTCGATCGTGTTGGCGTTTATCTCCGCGTCGCGACGGACGCGCTCTATCGTGGCGATGGCCCGAGCGAGCGCGTCACGATAGGCCTCGACGGCGTCGTCGTACTGCCGGGCGAACCACGCTATCTCCCCGTCGATGCGTTCGAGTTCGGTCGCGAGGCGACGGTGACTCGGCGGTTCGTCGACCTGTGCGGGGGCCTCGTTCGCGGCGGTCGACCCCGAGTCGACGAGCGCCCGAGCGTCGCTCCCGCCGGACGTCTTCGGGTAGCGAACGTTCGAACCCCGCGAGAGACAGCCCGCAGCCCCGACGCCGAGGCCGGCACAGAGACCGACCAGATCCCGGCGTGAGAGTTCCATGCCGGCCCATCGAACGCGACCGATATATATGTGTGGCCGAGCCATGGCGCGACGTTTTCCCTCCGCCAGCGGTAGCTACCGGTATGCAACTGCGAAACGACGTGGCTCCGAGCACCCTCGGCGTCGACCTCCTCGAACACGGCGTGCAGGTGGAGTATCTCGACGGCCGGACCGTCCTCTATCGCGGCGTGCCCGAGGCGGTGACCGGGACGCTCCGGACGCCCCCGGAAAGCGGACGCACGTCCTCGTCACCGATCCCACCGAGACGGAGGGCGTCATGATGTACGTCAACGACCACAAGACCCACGACGACGTCCTCGAATCGACCGGTGTCGGCCGCATCATCCTCGACGCCGGCGAGGAGGAAGAACTCTTCCCGGGCGTGACCGTCCGCAGCGGCGAGGGACAGCGGACGGAGGTCGAGGCCGATCCGGAGACGGCCGGGGGTCGCGTGTTCGTCTTCGTCGAGGACGACTGGGGCGAGGACTCCTACGAGATCGTCGGCGAATGAGCCTCCGCAAACGCTGGCAGGAACTCGATCGGTCGACGGTGGCGAACGCCCCCGACCGGTACGGCGTCTACGAACTCGGCGACGAGAGCGGTGAGACGGTCGAGATCGACGCGGGCGTGCTACGGGACGAACTCAAGGAGGCGCTGGCCTACGGCGACGCCTCGAAGGTCAGGTGGACGACCGCGACCTCGCGGAAACACGCCGAGCGGTTGCTCGCCGAACACCGGTAGCCTACTGGAGATAGGACGGGTCCGACTCGTCGCAGTTCTCTTCGTGTTGACCGGCGTCCTCTTTCGAATCGAACAGCATTCCACACACGTCACACTTGTACCACGTCATGCCGTCCCGCTCGGTCGTGGAAACCATACGGGAACGTGTGTCGTCCCGCGATAAAACGATTGTCCCGGTTGCCGTCACGCCGCGGGCCAAGCGTCAAATGGTCCGCCGGCGAATCACTCCCCATGGCAGACGACGGCGCGGTGGAACTCACGGTTCGCGGCGCGGAAAGCGGGACGCCGGGCGCGGCATCGCGCGCCTGCCGGAGGCGGCCCGGCGCAAACTGGGCGTCCTGAGCGGCGACGCCGTCGTCGTCGAGGGCGAGCGCCCGGCCGTCGCCAAACTCTGGCCCGCGCGGGCGGGCGTCGATGCCGGCGCGATACAGGTCGACGCCGACACGCGGTCGAACGCCGGCGTCAGCATCGGCGACACCGTCCGGGTCCGCCGGGCGTCCGTGACGGACGCCGAGTCGGCGACGTTCCGCGCGCCCGCCGGCCTCGACGCCGACCGCGACGACGCCCGGTCGGCGCTCGCGTCCCACCTCCGGAGTCGCCCCGTCCGAGTCGGCGAACGCGTCCGCGTTCCGCGGCTCGGCGACGCCCCGTTCGTCGTCGCCGACACCGACCCCGAGGGGACGGTCCGCATCACCGACCGCACGACCGTCTCCGTCTCGTGGCCGTCGCGGGGAGACGCGGACACCGGCGAGGAGTCCATCGACTCGACCACCAGTGAGGGATTCCCCGATTCGACCACCAGTGAGGACGGGGGCGACGCGGCGCGTCGAGAGGCCACCGGGCCGTCGACGGCTCTCGCTCCGGAGACGGGCGTCACCTACGAGGACATCGGCGGCCTCGACGAGGAACTCGACCTGGTGCGCGAGATCATCGAACTCCCGCTCTCGGAACCGGGGCTGTTCGCCCGCCTCGGCATCGACCCGCCGAAGGGCGTCCTGCTCTACGGCCCGCCGGGGACGGGGAAAACGCTCATCGCCAAGGCCGTCGCCAACGAGGTGGACGCGACGTTCTTCCACGTCTCGGGGCCCGAGGTCATGTCGAAGTACAAAGGCGAGAGCGAGCAGCGCCTCCGCGAGACGTTCGAGGAGGCGGCCCGGTCGGCACCCGCCATCGTCTTCTTCGACGAGATCGACTCGATCGCGCCCGAACGCGAGGACGGCGGCGACGTCGAGAGCCGCGTCGTCGGCCAACTGCTCTCGCTGATGGACGGCCTCGACGCCCGGGGCGACGTCGTCGTCGTCGGCGCGACCAACCGCGTCGACGCCATCGACCCCGCCCTCCGTCGCGGCGGCCGGTTCGACCGCGAGATCGAGATCGGCGTCCCGAACGCGAAGGGACGACGCGAGATCCTCTCGGTTCACGCGCGGCGGATGCCGCTCGCCGAGGGCGTGGATCTCGACAGACTCGCCGAACGCACTCACGGCTTCGTCGGTGCCGACCTGGAGTCGCTGGTGACCGAGGCGGCGATGACCGCCCTCCGGCGCGCCCGCCGCGAGAACCTGGACACGTCGAGCCTCGAAGTGACCCGCGAGGATTTCGAGGCGGCATTCGTCTCCGTCGATCCGAGCGCGATGCGCGAGTACGTCGCGGAGTCGCCGACGGCGGGGTTCGACGAAGTGGGCGGCCTCGCCGAGGCGAAGCGCGTCCTCGAACGCGCGGTGACGTGGCCGCTCACCTACGGCCCCCTGTTCGAGGCGGCGAACGCCGACTCGCCCTCGGGCGTCCTGCTTCACGGCCCGCCGGGGACGGGGAAAACGCTCCTCGCGCGGGCTATCGCCGCCGAGAGCGGCGTCAACTTCATCCACGTCGCCGGCCCCGAACTGCTCGACCGCTACGTCGGCGAGAGCGAGAAGGCCGTCCGCGAGGTGTTCGATCGGGCCCGCCACGCCGCGCCGGCCATCGTTTTTTTCGACGAGATCGACGCCATTGCCACCGCACGCGGGAGCGGCGGCGACGACGCCGTCGGCCAGCGCGTCGTCTCGCAACTGCTGACGGAACTCGACCGCCTCACCGAGAATCCGAACCTCGTCGTCCTCGCGGCGACGAACAGGAAGGACGCCCTCGATCCGGCGCTGTTGCGCCCCGGACGCCTCGAATCTCACGTCCCCGTTCCGCCGCCGGAGGCGGACGCCCGGCGGGAGATACTCGACGTCCACACCCGGGAGACGCCGCTCGCAGACGACGTCGACGTCGACGAACTCGTCGCCCGGACGGACGGATACACCGGAGCCGACCTCGAAGCCGTCTGCCGGGAGGCCGCCCTCCGGGCCGTCGAGGACGTCGCCGAACGGTATCCCGGTCCGGCGGCCAACGCCCACGCCGACGAGGTGGTCGTCCGCGCCGAACATTTCCGCGCGGCCCTGGACGTGGTGCCGCCGTCGATCGGCTGACTTCGCGGCCGTCGCGTCCTCGGTGGCGGCATCGACGCCCTCAAACCCCGGTCGACCCTATCGGTCGGCGATGACTGACGACTGGATTCCGGACGACGAGTGGCGGACGATCGTCGCGAACGCGCCGATCGTCTCCGTCGACCTCGTCGTCCGCGTCGGCGACGACGGACACGTCGAGGACGGTATGCACGGCGAGGACGGCGTGCACATCGGAGGCGGCGTACTCCTCGGAAAACGCCGGAATCCCCCGCGAGCGGCGAGTGGTTCGTCCCCGGCGGGCGGGTCAGGAAAACGAGCGACTCGACGAAGCGGTTCACCGCGTCGCGCGGGCGGAACTCGGCGTCGACGTCGCCGTCGAACGCCGACTCGGCGCGTACGAACACCTCTACGACACGTCCGAACTCGACGGCGTCGACAGCAAACACTACCTCGCGAACGGGTTCGTCGTCCGCCCGGAGTCCGAGTCGTTCGCTCCCGACGACCAGCACGCCGAGTTCCGGCGGTTCTCGCCGCCGTTCCCCGACCTCCACCCGTACGTCGAGGCGTACCTCGCCGACGCCGGTCTCGCCGAGTAGCGGCCGGAACTCAGTCCCAGAACGACTGCGTTCGGGCGTACTGGCGCTCCTGCGCGAGGATGTCGCGGTAGAAGTCGTCCTCGTCCTCGCGGAGTTTTCCGATGATGCGGGCGGCGTTGTGTGGTCCGACGCCGCGGGCCGCCATCGCGACGACGGCCTGTTTGCCGTGGCTCTGGACGAGATTCGCCGACCGGTAGGCCCGCTTCGTCAGTCGCTCCTGTTCCTCGTCTTTGTCGTTCGATCGGACGGCCTGCACCGTCTCCTCGTCCCACGGGTTGAGCGCCGCGATCCGCGTCGATTCGCAGTGGGGACATTCGGGGCGGTCGGGGACGCGCTTGACCTTCGTGCGTCGCTCCCACTCCGCGCAGTGCAGACAGAGGAGGATGACCCGGTCGTTCCGGATGCGCTCTCTGATCGTCTCGATGACGCTGGCGTCGGCGTTCTCGGGGACGAGCAACTCTCGGCCGCTGGATCGGCCGCCCGTCCCGACGGGCGTCAGTTCGCCGACGGTCGCGACGTCGAGGTCGCCGTCCTGAACCCGACGGAGTACGTCCGCCGCCTCGTCGACTGCGAGGTCCGTGTGGAACACCTCCCTGACCGCCTCGTCGTAGACGGGCGTCCCCTCCAGCGCCGCGAGGAGGCGGTCCGCGCCGAACCGCCCCTCCCCCTGGTAGCGTTTGAGCGCGCCGAACTTCGCCGCCACCTGTGCGAGCGTGAACTTCAGCGTGTCCGAATTCTTCAAAGCGAGTTCGAGCAACGCCCCGACGTGGTCGGGGTCAGTCGACTCCAGCACGTCGACTACCTGCGACGGCCCCACTTTCGACGGCATCTCGAACTCGATTCGGTAGGGGTCGACCTCCATTCCGACCGAGGAGCCGGTGCGCTGGCCGACGAGGGCCGAAACGAGGCGTCCGAGCGTCTCGTTCACCCGGTGGCCGAAGGCTGCGTTCATCACCACCGTCCGGGCGCGGCCCTCGACCACGAGTCGATCGTCCGTCGGCATCGGAACGCCCGCCTCGACCTGTTTTTCGAGGGGTCGAGCGCCTCCGAGACGGTGTCCTCGTCGGCGGGATACCGCGAACGGAACTCGCGGGCGACGCCCGAGCGGTCCCCCCGGCCGCGAACTGGTCGGCGGCGACGCCGCGCATCTCGCCGACTTCACCCGCGACGGCCGCCGGCACCGGAATCTCCTGGCCGACCCACGACGGCACCTCGCCGCCGGGGTCCTCGATCGGTGCGACGTTCACCCGCGTCTCGTCCTCGTCGACGTCGTTGATGCGCCACAGCTCCCCCGCTGGATGAACACCTCGCCCGGTTCGGCGAAGTTGAGGACGAACCGCTCGTCCAAGGTGCCGACCTGCGTCCGCGAGGACATGTCGTACACCTCGTAGGTCTCCTCGTCGGGGATCATCGAGAGGTTGGCGTAGAAGTACCGCCACGTCCCCCGGATTTCTCCAGCAGGTCCTTCTCCTCGTCGAGCCACAGCAAGCGGTTCTTCGACAGTTCGCGTACCACTTCGCGGAATCGCTCCTCGGAGAGGTCGCGGAACGGGTAGGCGCGGGTGACGAGTTCGTAGGTCCGACGGGCGCTCACGTCGCCGTGGTCCATGACGATGCCGACGATCTGGTTGGCGACGACGTCGAGACTCCCGTGGTGGATGCGCGCGGGCTCGACGTCGCCGGCGGCGGCGCGGCGGGCGATGGCCATCGCTTCGAGGGTGTCGTCGGCGTGGCCCGTGACGATCGTCCCGTGGGACACTTCGTCCCGGCGGTGGCCCGCACGGCCGACTCGCTGGAGGAGGCGAGCGACTTCGCGCGGGCTACCGTACTGGACGACGTGGTCGACCCGTCCCACGTCGATGCCGAGTTCCATCGACGACGTACAGATGAGGCCGTCGATCTCGCCGGTCTTGAATCGCTCCTCGACGTCGACGCGGGCCTCTTTCGAGAGCGACCCGTGGTGGACGCCGACGGGTTCGCCGAGCGCCTTGAAGCGCGACCCAAGGGCCTCCGCCGTCTGCCGGGTGTTGACGAAGACGAGCGTCGACTCGTTGTCGCGGACGACGTCGCGTATCGCCCGGACGTGGCTGGCGATTTCGGCCTCCGTCGCCAGCTCGCCGGCCAGTCGCTCGTCTTCGTCCGTCACGTCGGGGTCGCGAACCGCGAACGACACGTCGCTGCCGGCGTCGACCTCGACGAGCGCGCAGTTGCGCCCGCCGGTGAGGAAGTCCCCGACGTCGCGGGGCGATCCCACCGTCGCCGAGAGGCCGATGCGCTGGAAGGGATCCGAAAGGTCGCGCAGGCGTTCGAGCCCGACCGTCAACTGCGCGCCGCGCTTCGAGGAGGCGAGTTCGTGTACCTCGTCGATCACGACGTGTTCGACGTCCGAGAGGGCTCTCCGGAGTTTCTTGCCCGTCAACATCGCCTGTAACGTCTCGGGCGTCGTCACCAGCACGTCCGGCGGATCGTCGGCCTGTTTCCCCCGTCGGTACTGCGTGGTGTCGCCGTGGCGGACGTCGACTTCGACGTCGAGATAGTCGCCCCACCACTCCAGTCGCTCGCGCATGTCGCGGTTCAGCGCCCGGAGCGGGGTCACGTAGAGCGCCGAGATGCCGAAGGTCGGTTCCCTGCGGGCGATCGCGTCGAACACGGGGAGCATCGCCGTCTCCGTTTTGCCCGTCCCCGTCGGGGCGATGACGAGGAGTTCTCGCCCGCCGCGAGCGGCGGGATCGCTCTGCGCTGTGGCTCCGTCGGCGTCGTGAATCCGCGCTCCGAGAGGGCATCACGGACCGCCTCGCCGAGATGCGTGAACGCGTCCATGCCGGCGACCGCTCGGTCTGCCATCGGCCGGCCCAGCGGGGCGACGGGATTAAGGTCTCCGTTCGACGCGACTCAGACCTCGCGGTAGGGCCCGAGGCGCGTCCCGTCGAGGAGATACGCCTCCGCCGAGTCGACAGCGTCGGGGAGGAACGGCGCGAGAAACGACTGTCCGTCGACGTTGATCCACGTCCCGCCCGACCTGTCGTTGAACGCCGGGAAGACGACCAGTTCGGGGTCGTTCCACACGGCGTCGTCCCCGCGCTCTTCGAACGGGCCGCGGCGGAGTCGACCGCGAAGCCACGCTCGTTCGACGCGACTACCGCCGACGCTGTCCCGTAGGCGGACGGCCGGATGTTCGTGCCCCAGACAGACCGTCTTCGCGCCGAGGACGGTCGGGTCGGGCCACGTGTGGCCGTGCAGCAACCCGACGTCGCCGAGGCGGACGCCCTCCGGCGGAGCGACGTCGATGCGGTCGCCGTAGGCGTCGTCGAGGCCGGCGTCGTGGTTGCCGGGGACGAGCGTCATCGGCACGCGGTCGGTCACGGCGTCCACGAGTGCCGTCAGTTCCTTGCGTTCCACGGTTCCGGGGTCGCCGATGCGGTGAGCGAGGTCGCCGAGGACGATCACCCGATCGGGGTCAGTGCGGTCACAGAGGGCGAGGAGGCGCGCCCGGCGTTCGTCGGCCCGGCTCTCCAGTTCGACGCCGCGCTCGTACCGCAGACCCGCCTCGATACCGGCGTGGTAGTCGGCGACCACGAGGGCGCGTTCGCCACCGATCCGTGCCGTCGCCGCGGGTTCGTTCGGAACCGGTTCGACCAGCGACACCGTCAGATCGCCTTGAGGCTGTCCTCTGTCGGTTCGTAACACTTCCCGCTCATCAGCGCGTTCTCGATGGCGTCCTCGGCGGCGTCGACGCCGACGCCGTGCTCGTCGACGACGGCCGCGACGACCGCGCTCCGGTCCGCGCCGTCGCCGTCGTCCAGTTCGTCCATCGCCTCGACGACGACGGCTTCGAGATCGAGGTCGTCGACCGACGCGTCAGTCGACGCGTCGGCGTCCGTCCCCGTCGACGCGTCGCCGTCCGCCGTCGTCTCGCCCGCCAGCGGTTCGTCGACGTCGGTGGCGTCGGTCGCCTCGGCGTCGACCGATTCAGTCGCCTCGGCGTCGACCGATTCGGACAGTTCGTCCGCGTCGGGGATGTCGATGCCGGCCTCGCCGGGGTCACCCACGTCGGCGGCGCTCTCGAAGCCGACGTCGTGGTTCGCCTCGACTTCGCGGCGTTCCTCCTCGCTGAGTTCGTACATCCCCTCCTCGACGTCCGACTGGTCGTCACCGGTGGGCTCGTCCGCCGCCTCCGACGCGGTCCCGTCCGGCGTTTCGTCCGCCATTCCCTCGGTGACCGACCCGCTCGTGTCGAAGTCGCCGAGTTCGTCGGTAGCCCCGTCGTCGGAGTCGGTCTCGGCGTCGGCCTCACCAGCGCTGGCCGTCGCCGACTCCGTCGACGGTGACTCGGCCGCCGTCGTCGTCGGTTCGGAGTCGGTCGTCGGTGCGGAGTCGGTCGTCGGTGCGGCGATCGATTCTTCGCTCGGTTCGTCCGACGCCGTCGATTCACTCGCCGTCTCCGTCGACGCGGCCGCCGGCGTCGTCGACTGCTCCGCGGCGAGCGCGTCGGGGACCGGGCCGACGCTCGTCGAGTCGCCTTCGCCCGGGGCGCGGTCCAGCGGGCGGACGCTCTCGCGTTCGTCGGCGACGACCTCCAGCGCGTCGACGGCGAGGCGGCGCAGGTCGTCGAGATACGCGCGGGTCGTCCCGTAGTGTTCGACGGCGAGCGGAATCCCGCTGGCCAGGGATTCGCCGTACCCTCGTTCGCGGAGCGCGGACTGCAACTCCGCGCCCGTCGCGTCGAGGTCGAGTGCGGCGTCGAACGCGCTCACCCGCTCGAGCGTCGCCTCGGCCGCCGAGACGACCCAGCGGTCGCGGGTCGACGCGTCCACCGTGCTGGCGCTCTCGGGACGGACCGAGGTGAAGATGCGATCGCCGTCGTCGGGTTCGAAGGTCCGGGCCTTCCCTGTCAGGGCGACGAACGACGGTCGTTCCGCCCGGTCGAAGAACGCCATCTCGTCGGGCTGGTACTGGCCGGCGTAGGTGACGAACGCGCCCGTCGGGTCGACGACGCGCGCCCGGAGGAGTTCCTCGTTGACGTCGTCGACTTCCGTGAGGACGCCGACGGCGAACAGCCGATTCACCCGCGCGCCGCTGGGTGTGACGACGTATTTCGGCGCTCGTTCCTCGTCGCTCTCGGAGTAGGAGACGGTGGCGTCGTCGAACTCCGCGGCGAACAGGCGGTGTGCGACTTCGCGCCCGGGGACGTCGCGCTCGCTCATTCTGCCACCCCCTCTCGGGCAGCGAATCGAGCAGCCGCTTCGCCCGGTCGGCCGGGTCGTCGTCGGTTTCGGCGAAGGCGTCGGCGTCCAGGTTCGCGCCGTACTCGTCGACCGAGAGCGTCCCGCGGACGCGGAACTCGCGGCCGACGAGGCGGTCACTGATCTCGTCGGAGACGACGTCCTTGTCCATCGCTTCGCGGGCCGCTTCCCTGGCTTTCTCGACGCCGCCGCCGTACACTTCGGCGGTGAGGTCGGAGCCGAGGACGGCCGTCAGCGTCCCGTGGCCGTCGTCGAGGATGGCTTTCACGCGCAGGTCGTCCTCGCCCTGAACGTCCCCGTGGACGCGACACTGGTCGTTCTGGACGACGCGCCCGCATTCGGGACAGCGCTCGATGAGCCCCGACCCGTCGCGCACCTCGATGACGTTGCCGACGACCTCCACGTCGAACAGCCCGCCCGTCGAGACGGCCTCGTCGATGCGCATCCGCGTCGCGGATTCGACGGCTTCCACCTCGCGGTCGAGGGTCGCGACGGTCGTGAACTCGGTGAGGTTCACCTGCGGGACGCCGCGGAACTCGCGGACGTAGACGTCTTCGAGTCGGAGGATCGCACCCTCCGTGAGTTCCTCGCGTCGCTGCCAGTCGGTAAAGGGCAGACGCGCCGTCTCGTCGGCGAGGACGCCCGACCGGATATCCGTCTCGCCGTCACGTCCGTCGATGGTTCGATCTTCGACGTCCAGCACCTGAACCTCGACGTTGTGCCCCCTGTCGCCGGGTCGCAGGTCGACGAGGTCGGCGTCGCCGCCGACTTCGTACGGCACCTCCACGGGGTCGCTCGCCATCGCGACCGTCGTGTTCGCGCCGAGGTTGAGTTCGGGTTCGCCGTCCCACTCGCGGACGTTGGCGTTGCCGATGGTCACGGTGTCGCCGGGTTCGAAGCCGAACTCCTGCCACGCGGTGTAGGAGATTTTTCCGGTTTCGTCGGCGAGTTGGCCCTCGCGGATGACCTGGTCGTCACCTTGATAGCGAATCGACCGGGTCCCTTTCGTCAGGACGCGGACGGTGACGGTTACCGCGCCGCTATCGGGGGTCACGTCGGCGACGTCCATCGCCGTCGGCGTCGAACTCGTCGCCTCGCCGCCGTGTTTCCGGCGGACGCTCTGTTTGGCTTCGTCTATCGGGACGCTGTACTGGAGCAGGTTCTCCAGGTCGGATTTGACCTCCTCTTTGTCGACACCGAGGTCGGAGGCGAGTTCCTCGGCATGGTCGTCGAGTTGCATCGCCGCGAGGTACGTCCCGACGTTATAAAAACCGTCGTACCTGCCAGCACCGAAAGCGGTTTTCCTCCCCGCCGCGACGCCTCGCGCATGGAGGTCGTCGTCAACGCCGCGACGAGCGTCGACGGGAAACTCTCGACGCGCGACCGGATGCAAGTCGAAATCAGCGGCCCGGAGGACTTCGACCGCGTCGACCGCCTGCGCGCCGCCGCCGACGGCGTCATGGTCGGCGTCGGCACCGTCCTCGCCGACGACCCGCACCTCACCGTCGACGAGGAGCCTCGCCGCGTGAGTCGCTTGCGGAACGGCCGCCCGGCGAACCCGGCGCGCGTCGTCGCCGACTCCCGCGCCCGCACACCGCCCGACGCCCGAGTCCTCGACGCCGCCGCCACGACGTACGTCCTCGTGAGCGACGCCGCCCCCGAGGAACGGACGGCGGCCCTCGACGACGCCGGGGCCGAAATCGTCGCTGCCGGCGACGCCCGCGTCGACCTGCCGAAGGCCCTCTCGGAACTCGACTCCCGCGGTGTCGACCGACTGATGGTCGAGGGCGGCGGCGAACTCATCTTCTCGCTGTTCGCGGCCGAACTGGTGGACGAACTCTCGGTGTTCGTGGGGTCGGTCGTCGTCGGCGGTCGCGACGCGCCGACGCTGGCCGACGGCGAGGGGTTCACCGACCCCGACGAGTTCCCGCGGCCGACGCTCGCGTCGGTCGAGCGTCTCGACGACGGCGTTCTGCTCTCGTACTCGGTCTGACGCGTTCGCGCCCGGCGTCGCCCCGGTCGTGCGCGGCGTCGACACACTACTCAACCGTTAAGGGTCCCCGGCCGTTATCCCCGTCCATGAGCACGCCCACTGCGGAGCTTGACGAGCCGATTCACGTCGAGAGCGAGGCCCACTTCGAGGAACTCGTCGCGGAGCATCCGGTCGTCCTCGTGGACTTCTACGCCGACTGGTGCGGTCCGTGCAAGATGCTCGAACCCACCGTCGAGGAGGTCGCAGCCGAAACCGACGCCGTCGTGGTGAAAGTCGACATCGACGAACTGCAGGAGTTCGCCCGCGACAGGGGCGTCCGGAGCGTCCCGACCCTCCAGTTCTACGCGAACGGCGAACCCGACGAACGCCTGGTCGGCGTCCAGGACAAGGCCGACCTCGTCGAAATCGTCGAGCGCCTCGCCTAACCGCCGTCGGCGAGAACTTTTAACGCCAGGGGTGGTAGGCCGTCGTATGATTTCACTCGACGAGGCCGTGACGGCCCGACTCGAATCACACGGCACCCGTTTCGAGGTTCTCATCGACCCCGACGCCGCCCTCTCGATCAAACGTGGCGAGTTCGAGGGGGACCTGGAGGACGTCATCGCCGCCGAGGACGTCTTCGAGGACGCCTCGCGCGGTGACCGGCCGGCCGAAAACGACCTCGAAGAGGTGTTCGGGACGACCGATCCGATGGAGATCATCCCGGAGGTCGTCAAGCGCGGCGAGATCCAGATCACGGCCGAACAGCGCCGCGAGATGCAAGAACAGAAGCGCAAGCAACTCATCAACCGCATCGCTCGCAACGCGGTCAACCCTCAGATGGACGACGCTCCCCACCCGCCGGAGCGCATCGAGCGCGCCCTCGAGGAAGCGGGCTTTCGCGTCGACCCGATGGAACCGGTCGAGACACAGGTCGACGACGCCCTCGACGCCCTCCGCCCCGTCATCCCCATCCGGTTCGCGGAGGTGACCGTCGCCGTCCAGGTCCCGGCCGACCACGCCGGTAGCGCGCAGGCCCGAATCCGGAAGTTCGGCGACCTGGAGCGCGAGGAGTGGCAAAACGACGGGTCGTGGGTCGGCGTCCTCACCTTCCCCGCCGGGATGCAAAACGAGTTCTACGACCTCGTGAACGAACTCACGAGCGGCGAGGCCGAGACGCGAATCATCAAGGACTCGGACGACCTGAACGTCCGCTAACCCTTCCGGAACCCGAGGAAGAAGCCGCCGGCGAATCCGGTCGAGATCGAGAGCGTCGAGAGGACGGTCATCGCCCAGTCAGGCGGCGCGCCACCCGCCGCGCTCTGTCCCGACTCGACGAACCCCGCGGTGAGTCGGCCCCAGTCCACCGTGAGGATGCCGCGCGATTCGAGGAATTTGAACAGCGCGAGTTCGAGACCGACCAGCAGGGCGATTATCTTGGCCACCTTCTTGGCCGCGAAGCCGATGACGCCGCCGATCACCGCCCCGCTGCCGAACTCCAGGCCGAGCTGCTGGAGGTCTATCTGCAGGAGACCGAGTTGTAACTGCGCCCACGCCATGCTCAGTGCCGTCACGTCCATACCGTATCTCCGCCGCAGTGCGTTAAGTCGTTTGTGGCGAGACGGAGTGCTCACGAAGGTTCAAGACCCAGGGCGAACAACGGTGGCGCATGTGTGACGCCGCGACAACCGAGGTGACGGACCCCCGCCCCTGAAAGCCCGTCCCGAGCGGAGTTTAAGTACGTCGAGCGACTAGTTCGAGTCGAGACAGTGCAGGAGAGCTACATATCTACGGGTCGCGAGGTGAACGCATGAAGGCGGTCGTCGCGAAGCGCGTCGACTCCGGGAGCCCGGACCTGAACGAGATCACGGACCTCGCCCGCGCCGCGGGCTACGAGGTGGTCGCCACGCTCGGCCAGACTCGGACGGAAGACGCCGCCTACGGCTTCGGCGAGGAAAAGTCGACGAACTGGCCGCGCTGGTGGCCGAGACGGACGCGGACGCCCTCGTCGTCGACAACCGACTCGGGCCGTACCAGACCTTCAACATCGGCGGGAAGCTCCCCGCCGACGCCGAAGTCGTCGACCGGTTCACGCTCATCCTCGACATCTTCGGCCAGCGAGCCCAGACGCGGAAGGCCCAGCTACAGGTCGAACTCGCGGAACTCCGGTACGAACTGCCGCGCGCGGAGGCCAAGGCGAGCCTCGCGAAACGCGACGAACGCCCCGGATTCATGGGTCTCGGCGAGTACGACGAGAGCCGCGAGCGCGACATCAAGACACAGATTTCGGACATCAAGCGGGAGCTCGACTCCATCGCCGAGAAGGAGGAAACCCGCCGCGAGAAGCGGCGCGAGTCCGGCTTCGACCTCGTGGCCCTGGCGGGCTACACGAACGCGGGGAAGTCGACGCTGATGCGCCGTCTCGCGACCGAACTCGACGTCGACGAGAACGCGGACCTCCACCCGGACCTCGATCCGACGGCGGAGTCGGAAGACCGTCTGTTCACCACGCTCGGCACGACGACCCGCCGCGCCGACGTCGGTACCCGGGACGTCCTCGTGACGGACACGGTCGGGTTCATCTCCGATCTCCCCCACTGGCTGGTCGAGTCGTTCCAGTCGACGCTCGACTCGGTCTACTACGCCGACCTGGTCCTGCTCGTCGTCGACGCGAGCGAGTCCGTCGAGGAGATGCGCGAGAAGCTCGTCACGTGTCACGACACGCTCTACGAGCGGAACGAAGCGCCGATCGTGACGGTGCTGAACAAGGTCGACCGGGTCGACGACGACGAACTCGCCGACAAGCGCGAGGCCCTTCAGGCCCTCGCGCCGAACCCCGTCGTCGTCTCCGGGCTCACCGGCGAGAACGTGGACGACCTGCGGGAGCGAATCGAACGGGAACTCCCCGACTGGCGCGAAGAGCGCCTCGTACTCCCGATGACGGACGAGACGATGAGCCTCGTCTCGTGGGTCCACGACCACGCCCACGTCGAGAACGAATCCTACGAGACCGACCACGTCGTCGTCGAGTTCGAGGCCCGACCCGCCATCGTCGACGAGGCCCGCGCGAAAGCCGGGGAGCTGACCCCGCCGAACCGCGGTAGCTTCGCACCCCGATCCAGTTACTATACCAACACTTATTGCCGATAGCGACGCCGTTCTGCGGAGAGTTACCATGCCAAGCGTTACCGAACTGCGCGAGATATACGAGGAGATGGTGACGGCCCGTCGCTACGAAAAACGCCTGCAAGAGGAGTATCTCGAGGAAAGCAACCGGCGTTCGACATCTCGGCGGGGCCGATTCCCGGCGAACTCCACCTCGCGGCGGGCCACGAAGCGTCCGCGGCGGGCGTCTGCCAGCACCTCCGCGACGCCGACACCGTCACCGCACCGCATCGACCGCACCACATCGCCATCTCGAAGGGGTGGACCTGAACCGGATGACGGCCGAGATCTTCGGTCGCCGGACCGGCCTCTCCAAGGGGAAAGGCGGACACATGCACCTGTTCGACCCCGACGTCAACTTCGCGTGTAGCGGCATCATCGCCCAGGGATGCCCGCCGGCCGTCGGCGCGGCGATGGCCGCGAAAAAGCGCAACACCGACGAGGTAGCCGTCGCCTTCCTCGGCGAGGGAGCCATCGACCAGGGCGGATTCTTCGAGTCGCTCAACCTCGCGAGCGTCCGGAACCTCCCCGTCGTGTTCGTCGTCGAGGACAACGACTGGGCCATCAGCATGCCGAAAGAGCGCGTGACGGACGTGTCGAACGGCGCACAGCGCGCCGAAGGTCACGACATGCACGGCGTCCGCGTCGACCGCGACGACGCCGTCGCGGTCTACGAGGCGGCCGCGGAGGCCGTCGGGCGCGCCCGCGACGGCAACGGCCCGACGATACTCGAAGTCCAGGTCCACCGCCGGATGGGGCATTTCATGGGCGACGCCGAGGGCTACCGCCCCGACGAGGACGTCGAGGCGGCGGAGATGCGCGACTCCGTCGAGCGCCTCGCCGCGGACCTGCGCAAACACGGCGTCGACGACGACGAACTGACGGCGATCCGTGACCGGGCCAGCGCCCGCGTCGAGGAAGCCATCGAGTTCGCCAAGGAACAACCCGAACCCGACCCCGAAGAGGCCTACGAGGACGTGTTCACGAATCCGCCGGCGGGCGCTACGGGGGTGAGGACTGATGTCCGAGACGCCGGGCGAACCCGTGGCGACCGAGCGCGAACTGACGATGAGTCGAGCGATGGTCGAGGCCATCAGCAGCGAGATGGCGGCCGACGAGGAGGTGTTCGTCATGGGCGAGGACGTCGCCGACTACGGCGGCATCTTCGACAGCACGCAGGGGCTCTTAGAGGAGTTCGGCCGCGACCGCGTGATGGACGTCCCCATCAGCGAGACGGGGTTCATCGGTGCCGGCGTCGGAGCGGCCCAGGCCGGAATGCGCCCGATCGTCGAACTGATGTTCGCGGACTTCTTCGGCGTCGCGATGGATCAGATCTACAACAACATGGCCAAAAACACCTACATGTCCGGCAGGTCGGTCTCCGTCCCCATGGTGTTGACGACGGCCGTGGGCGGCACCTACAACGACGCCGCACAGCACTCACAGACGCTCTACGGGACGTTCGCCCACCTCCCCGGGATGAAGGTCGTCGTCCCGTCGAACGCCTACGACGCCAAGGGGCTGATGCACAACGCCATCCGCGACGACGACCCGGTCGTCTTCATGTTCCACAAGCGCCTGATGGGACTGGGCTGGATGCCCGCACCGGAGGGGCCAAAGACGCCCGTCCCGGAGGACGACTACACCATTCCGTTCGGCGAGGCCGACGTGAAACGCGAGGGGACGGACGCGACGGTGGTCACCCTGGGCCTCCACGTCCACCGCGCGATGGAGGCTGCCGACGAACTGGTCGACGAGGGGATCGACACCGAGGTGATCGACCTGCGGACGCTCGTCCCCCTCGACGCCGAGACTGTCCTCGAGTCGGTCCGCAAGACGGGCCGTCTCGTCGTCGTCGACGAGGATTATCGCTCCTACGGCGTCACGGGTGAGATCGTCGCCCGCGCCGCCGAGGACGCCCTCGCCGACCTCGAAGCGGTCGAACGGGTGGCCATGCCCGACGTCCCCATCCCATACGCCCGCCCGCTCGAAGAGGAGGTCAATCCGGGCGTCGAAGACATCGCCGCCGCGGTCCGGGCGACCCGATGACCGGTGCCCGCGTCGCGGTGGATTCGGCCGCCGTCTGGCCCGAGGACACCGACGAGGACGAGGGCGTCGTCTCGAACTGGTTCGTCCGCGAGGGCGCACGAATCGAGGAGGGCGACGTCGTCTGCGAGATACAGGTCGAGAAGGTGAGCGTCGACGTCCCCGCGCCCGCGACGGGCGAACTCGACGAGATCGCCCACGGCGAGGGCGACGAGTTCCGCCGCGGCGACGCGCTGGCGTGGGTGACGACTTAGCGCGAGAGCGCCAGTTTCCGCGCGGTGTCCGCCGCGGGGTCCACCTCGTCCTCGAGGGCGATGCGCGTGACCCACTTGACGCTCTCCCAGCAGTCGCCGTCGGCGTCGCGGGGGACGAGGCGGGCCGGCCCGCCGCGGTCGGTCGGTATCGGGTCGCCGTCGAGTTCGAGAGCGAGGAGCGCGCCGCCGAGTCTGTCCAGCGGGAAGCGACACGCGTAGGACGGGTCGGCGGCGTGAACGACGCCGTGCGTCGCCGTGTCCGAGGGCCCGGCGCGGGCGAGGAGAGCGCCGACCGGAACGCCCCGCCACGTCCGCCCCTCGGCGTCGTCGTTGTGGACACAGGAGAACGCCTCGTCCGTCGTTTCGGTCGCCATCGACCGCAGATAGCCCCGGTCGAGCGAGAGCGGCCGGTCGACCGTGCCGCCGACGTCCAGCGCCCACTCGTCGGGGATCGGTGTGTCGGCCATCGCCGGTCGTCTGGGCGGGGGACGGATACGTCTTCTCCCGAACGAGTGCGGGATGCCAACACATATTTTCCGTCGGCACACGAGTAGGGGTATGACTCAACTGACGGCGTCCGCGTGGGGGATGGTCGAGGAAGCCGAGGCGGACGTGCCTTCGGTCACCGTCGAGGAACTGCGCGAGGAACTGGAAGCCGGTACGTGTACCGCAGTCGACATCCGCGACGTCCGCGAACTGTGGCGCGAGGGGACGATTCCGGGGGCGAAACACGTCCCGCGCGGGATGCTGGAGTTCTGGTCGGACCCCGACACCGAGTATTACCGGGATTTCATGGTCCCCGATCGGCGATACGTCCTGTTCTGTAACGAGGCCGGTCGGTCCGCGCTGGCCGCCAAGCGCCTCTCCGAGATGGGCTACGAGGACGTCGTCCACCTCGAGGGTGGATTCACGGCGTGGGAGGAGAGCGGCGGCGACGTCGAAGACGTCTCGCAGCGCGACTACGAGAGTTAGTCGGGGACCGGCTACTCCGGTCGGGGGATCGCTACGTCCACGCCGGTCTCCTCGGGCGACGATGGGTCGACGAGAACCGTCGCCTCCCCTCGACGACGACGCCGTCGCCGTCGGAGACGGTGGTTTCGAGGCGATAGCGGTTCTTCCCGAGGCGCTCGATGACCTCGCAGCGTGCGGTCACGGTGTCCCCGACGTCGACCGGTGCGACGAACTGGACCGACTGCGAGAGGTAGACGACCAGCCCCGGGAGGCGCGCCAGCGCCGCGCTCACGACGCCCAGCGCGAGGACGCCGTGGACGATGCGGCGGCCGAAGCGCGTCTCGCGGGCGTAGTCGGCGTCGAGATGGAGCGGGTTGGTGTCGCCGCTGGCCCGCGCGAACCGCTCGACGTCGCCCACCGAGAGCGTCTTGCTGAACGTCGCCACGTCGCCGACGTCGAGGCCGGCCTCCGACTCGTCGCTGTAGGTGAACTCCCAGTCCTCGACGTCCGAGTCGGGCGCTCCGACCTGACGCAGGAGGACCTGTGGGAGGTAGTACGAGAGCAGTCGGACGGAGACGAGGCCCGCGAGGTCGTCGCCGTCGAGGACGGGCAGTTGATCGACGCCGTGATCGCGCATCCGCCGGGCCGCGTCCTCGATGGGCTCCGACGCCGACGCGGTGACGAGGTCCGTGGACATGAACTCGCTCACCGTCGTTTCGAGCGGGCGGTCGTCGGCGAGGAGGAGACGAGGTCCGAATCGGCGACGATGCCGACCGGTCGGCCGTCCTCGCCTGCGACCACCAGCGATCCGACGTCCTCCTCGCGGAAGCGCCGCGCCGCCTCGCGTGCCGTCTCGTCCGGGGAGACGGTGACGACGTCCGTCGCCATCACGTCGCTCACGGGAACCGGGACAATCATACGGGGCAGTTCGGCCGGATCCGGCTTAACGTCCCCGACGGTGCTCACGCACCGGGCCGGCGCTCGCTCGCGACGCCGACTGCGGCACCGCTCTCGTCGGTGACGACGTGGACGGTCGTCCGCTCGCGCAGCATCCGGTCGCCCAACGACGCGAGAGACGTGGTCGCCGGAACGGACGCCGCCTCACGGGTGGCGATGCCGCCGACGGTGATCCCCTCCGGCAGTTCGTCGACGAGGACGGCCCGGGATTCGGTCGTCGCCGCCCCGTAGACGAAGAAAGCGAGCGGGACGAGGATGATCTGGAAGTTGAGGACGCCGACGACGGCGAACAGGAACGCGAAACCGACGCCCGTCGTCCCTGCGATGAGTGCGGCGTACAACTCGATCTGCTGGACGCTTCCGATGAGCCGCGCGAGGATCGAGAAAGATCAACAGCGAGGTGTTGATCCGAACGGGAACGCTCCAGATTTCACCGACCGTGAAGCTCCGCGTTAATCTACCGCCGCCCACGGAGAACTTAATTCCACTCCGGTGTCGACGGGGCTAACTGCGTAGGTGGCGATATTTTATTCCTATCCGGAAACTGATACACGTCCATGGGAACGGCACACGAGACGGGGACGGCCCCGGAAAACGCGAATCGGGTGGGGGAGGCCCCCGAGTCGGAGCTGCCGGCGACGCCGGGCGACGGCGAGGTGTCGGTCACCGAGGAGGGGACGGAACTCGAACGGACCATCGGTCTCGGCGGCGGCATCGCCGTCGGCGTCGGGACGATGATCGGTGCCGGCATCTTCGTCTTTCCCGGACTGGCGGCGGGTCGGGCCGGGCCGGCGGCGGCAGGGTCGTTCGCCATCGGTGCCGTCATCGCCCTGTTGGTGGCGCTGCCGGCCTCCGAACTGGCGACGGCGATGCCGAAATCGGGCGGCGGCTACTACTTCATCTCCCGGGCCCTCGGCGCGCTCCCGGGGGCCGTCGTCGGCATCAGCATCTGGCTGGGACTCGTCTTCGCCACCGCCTTCTACCTCGTCGGCTTCGGTAACTACGCCGCGGCCGTCCTCGACGAGGCCGGCGTCGCGATCGGCGGCGTCCCCGTCGTCGTCCCGCTCGCGCTCCTCTTTGGCGCGTTTCTCACGCTACTCAACGTGATGGGGACCGAAAACGCGGCGAAACTCCAGAGCTACGTCGTCGGCCTCCTATTGACGATCCTCGTCCTCTTTCTGGGCTACGGCGGCCTCGACGCCGTCGGCGTCTTCGGAACGGCGAGTACGCCCGAGCGATTCATGCCGTTCGGCCCGATGCCGATGTTCACGACGGCGGCACTCGTGTTCACCTCGTATCTCGGCTTCGCACAGGTGGCGACCATCGCGGGCGACATCCAACGACCGGGTCGGAACCTCCCGCTGGCGATGATCGGCTCCGTCCTCGTCGTCGGCGTGTTGTACGTCGCGACGATCTTCGTCTCCACGAGCGCGTTCGGAAGCGCTCGCCTCGCCGGGTTCGGAGAGACCGCCATCGTCGAAGTCGCGCGGGCCTTCGTCGGTCGGTTCGGTGCCGTCGCCATCCTTCTCGCCGGCCTCCTCGCGACGGTCTCCAGCGCCAACGCTTCCATCCTCTCGACGTCGCGGGCCGTCTTTGCGGTGAGCCGCGACGCCCTCCTGCCGAAGTTCGCGAGCCGGATGAATCTGCGCTACGGCACGCCCCACGTCGCCCTGTCGATGGCCGGCGGGCCGGTGTTGGTGCTGGTCGCGCTCGGCGAAGTCGAGGTGCTCGCGGAAGTCGCCTCCTTTCTCCACCTCGTCATGTACGGCCTGATGTGCGTCGCCCTCGTCGCGATGCGCCGCGACGAACCCGAGTGGTACGATCCGAACTTTCGCGTCCCGGTCTACCCCCTCGTCGCCGGCCTCGGGGGCTCTCCAGTTTCGGCCTCATCGCCTTCATGCAGCCCGCCTCGCAGATAATCGGCCTCGCCATCATGGCCGCGTCCGCCGGTTGGTACAAGTATTACGCGTCCAACGTCGCCCTCAAGGGGTGATCTGAATGGCCGACCCGTCCATCCGCGAACCGCCGCTGGTGCTCGTGCCCGTCGCGGTACTCGAAGGGCAGACGATTCCGGAACCGCTCGTCGAGTTCCTCGCCCCGTCCGACGTCGTCGTCCTCGGCTACCACGTCATCCCGGAACAGACGCCGGCCGAACAGGCGAGCCTGCAGTTCGAGGACCGTGCACAGGATGCCGTCGAGGACATCGCTCGGGTGTTCCGCGAGGGCGAGCACGACGTCGAGACTCGGGTGGCGTTCACCCACGACCGGGACCGCACCGTCGAACGCGTCGCCAGCGACGTCGGCGCGACGGCCGTCGCGTTGCCGAACCCCACGGGCGAAATCCGTGACGTGCTCGTCCCGCTCCGTGGGTTCGTCGACGTGGACCGACTCGCCGACCTGGTGGCGACGCTCCTTGCCGCCACGGACGGCCGGGTGACCGTGTGGGGACTCGCCGCCGGCGGGTCCGACTTCGACACGCGACGCGCCGTCGACGACGCCGTCGCCACGCTCACGGAACGCGGCCTTCCGGCCGACCGGATCACCGGCGAGACGAGCGTCGTCGAGAGCCCCGTCCGAGCCATCGTCGAACGCTCCGGAGAGTTCGACGCCGTCGTGATGGGTGAAGGCGGGGAGTCACTCTTCGCCGCGCTGTTCGGCGACGAGGCCGAACGCGTCGCCGAGGGCTCCGTCGCGCCCGTCCTCGTGGTCCGGAAGCGACTCGGCGAGTAAGGTCGGGTCGCGCCAGCGGCCGGTCACTCCGGCCGGAGTTCGAACCGGACGCCGTCCAGGATCTCCGCGTCGTCGACGTGGACCGACCAGTCGTGCGCGAGGACGATCTGTCGGACGCTCGCCAGTCCCATCCCGACGCCCGCATCCCCGTCTTTCGTCGAGAATCCGGGCGTGAACGCGCGGTCGCGGTCGGCCGGGTCGATGCCCGGTCCGTCGTCTTCGTAGTATATCCCGTCGCCCAGGGCCCGATTCGAACGGAAACGTCGTCGCCACCGTGTTCGACCGAGTTACCGACGAGGTTCTCCAGCAACCGCTGGAGCGCGTCGGGGTCGGCCTCGATACTGGCGTCGCCGACAACGGTGAACGACGCCGAGTCGGGCGGGTCGATCGCGATCCAGACGTCTTCGATTACGTCGCCGACGTCGACGCGTTCCGTCTCCGAGACGATCTCCCCAGTCCGGAGCGTGTCCACGAGTTCGGTTCGGAGGTCGTCGACGCGATCCATCGCTTCGGCGGCTTTCTCGACGTGTTCCAACTCCCCTGTCTCCAGAGCCAGTTCCAGCCGCCCACGGACTGCCGAGATGGGACTCTGCAGGTCGTGGGAGACGAGACTGGCGAACTCATCGAAGCGTTCGTTCCGCCGTTTCAGCTCGCGCTCGCGTCGTTTGCGCTCGGTGACGTCGTTCGCGGAGACCACAATCGCAGTCACCGTCCCGTCGTCGGTGACGGGTCTGAAACTCCCTTCGACAACCGTCGATATCTCTTCGTCCGTCCCGTGGACCGCCTCGTACTCGACGTACTCCCCGGACGCCGCCTCGGAGATCCACCGTTCGACGTCGCGTTGCTGGTCGTCGGACCACCACGGCGTCGTCGGGAACGGCTCCCCGATCACCTCGCTTCTCGTCGCGTCGACGTACTCGATCGCCGTCTCGTTCACGTCTAGCGTGGTGCCCTCGGCGTCCAACAGCCCGACGAGGAGGTTCGGATCGTTGAAGATCGCCTCGAAGCGCCGCTCGCGTCGCCTGGACTCCGTGACGTCCATGACGAACCCCTCAGCGTCCCGGCATCGCCCGACGCGTCGACGCCGCGGCCGCGCTCCCACACCCGCTTGACGTCGCCGTCGGCGGTCCGGATCCGATAGGTACACTGGAAGGCGTCCCCGTCCGAGAGCGCGTCCAGGACCTCCGCCCGGACCGCCTCCCGGTCGGCCGGATGAATCACGTCCGCGCCCCAGCTCACGTCGCCGTCTTCGAGTGCCGACGACGCGTAGCCGGTGAGCCGTTCGCACTCGCCTTCGACGTCCTCCATCGGCCAGCCCGGTTCGGTGCGACACCGATACACCATCCCCGGGAGGTTGCTGACGAGGGTTTCGAGCCGTCGCTTCTGGCGTTCGACGGCCCGCTGCGAGCGGCGGCGCTCGACCGCGTTCTCGATCCGGTTCGCCAGCAACGCGTAGTGGTCGGTGCCGCTCCCTTTCTGGAGGTAGTCAGTGACCCCCGCGGAGATGGCCCTGCTCGCGACCTCCTCGGATCCTCGCCCCGTGAACAGGATGAACGGCAACTCGGCGTCGTCCTCGCGAACCGCTTCCAGGAACTCGACGCCGTCCATCTCCGGCAGGTCGTGATCGGAGACGATACAGTCGACGTCGCGGCTCCCGAGCGCGTCGAGCCCCGCCCTCGCACTGGGTTCGGTCACGACCTCGATGCGGTCGTTCTCGCGTTCCAGATAGGCCGCAGTCAGCTCGGCGAATCCAGGCTCGTCGTCGACGTGGAGCACCTGAATCGAGCCGGGCATGGTCGACGCTTTCGGCTCGCAGACGTAAGAGCAGTTCCCTCCCGGAGACCCGCCGACCGGGTCACCCGGCCACGTCCGCACGGACTACGTTCCCGGCCCGAGATACCCCCACGCCAGAAGCCGGTCGCCGTCGCCGTCGATCCACCGCTCGCCGATGTCGTCGCGGTAGTACATATTCGGCATCACGATGTCGTCGATGCGGTCGTACGCCTGCTCGCGCGCCGCGTGCATCGTCGCTCCTTTGCCCGTCACGACAATCGGCATGCCGTTGTTACCGGCCGCCCGCCACTGGCCATCAATTTTCTTCGTGTCTTCGAGGTGAATCCCTTCTCGGCTTTCCGTCTCGAACACCACAGCCGCGTTTCGAGAGTTCTCATCGTACGTCTTCTCGTCGTCGAACGGGAACGGTGGTAGGACGACCCGAACGCCGATCTGGTAGCCGTTGTGAACTTCTAACTCGGGATCGTTCCCGTGGGCGAGGTCGTAGAAGAACTCGCCGGTCGACGACTCGAACGACTCTTCCTGCAACGCGATCGTCGGATATCCGAACCGCGGCGTGAACTCCAATGGATAGATACCGGTCTCGTTCACGATGCAGTTGATGTCGATGCTCCCGACGTAGCCCTCCTCGGCGAGCCAGTCTTCGAGTTTCCCGAAGGTCTCTTTGAACAGTTTGTTCTGGCTGGCCCAGAACATCGACGTTCCCATCTCGCCGGTCTGAGGGCCGATGTTTCCCGGGAACAGTTTCTTGTGCTCGAAATTGAAATTGACCTGGTCGATGAACTCGTTGCCGTTGAAGAACCCGCAGATGGCGATCTCCACACCTTCGACTTTCCGCTGCAGTTGGAACCCCTTCATCCGGTGTCCCCACGCCTTCTTGTAGGCGCGGAGCACGTCGACGACGTCGCTGCCGTCGTCCTCGTTCCCGACGTAGAGCAGTCGTTTAACGTTCTGGACTTCCCCAAGTGGCTTGATGACGTACGGGGCTGGGTTCTCCTGGACGTGCTGGATACCGGCATCGAAGTCGTGGAAGATGTGGTGCTCGACGGTGTTCACGCCGTGGTCTTCGAGAATCTCCATCGCATATCCCCGGTCCTCTTCGAGGTGATCGGTGTTCGGCGTCCCGCCGACAACGGCGTTCCCGTCCTCGCGGAGTTCCTCAGCGAGCGCGCCAGTCCCGATGTCGGAGCCGACCCAGATGTCGTCGAAAATGATGACATCCGCCCACTCGACTTCCGCGCGCCAGTCGTCCATCTTGGGCACGAACCCGTCGCCGATTTCCCGGTCGCTCTCCGCTTCGATGTAATACTTGACGTCGTGACCCTCGCGGTGAACCTGCCACGCGAGGTCGGTGATCAGTGCGGCGTCGGCCGAGACGAAGAGGAAGTGAGCGGACTCCATGGTCGTAGTTCGGGCGAGAGTGACTTGAGTTTGGCTGGCGGTGCCAGGCCGGGGAGTAGCCCCCAGCGGTCGTGCTCGACGTCCGGGTCGAAGGCGGCGCGACGTTCGCGGCGCTCCCCGCGGAGCGCGAATCGGAATCTGGTGATTTTAAACTCCCCAACCGCGTGAACTCGAACGAACCATGACCGAATGCGTCGAGTGTGGGGCGGAAGTGTCCCTCCCTGATTCGCTGGAAGTCGGAGAGATCGTCGACTGCCCGACCTGCGGTGCCGAACTCGAAGTCATCGACGTCGAACCGCCGGTTCTCGAATCGGCTCCGGAACTCGAAGAGGACTGGGGCGAGTAGTCGCCGCGTTCGCCGCCGACCGAGCAGCCGCGCCGCCGGCGAACACGTTCGCCCACAGGCGCAGGGTCGTTCGGCCCCTCCGTCCGCCTATGAGCGCGTTCCTTGGCGACGTCGACGCGGAGAAGCAACCGCCGATGACGATCCCCCTCCGTCATTTCGTCGTGGGCGTCGGACTGGCGGTTCTCGGCGGCGGCGTGGCGTTCCTCCCGGAATCCTCTGCGCTCGCACACGTCCACCTCCTCCTGGCCGGATGGATCTGTGTCACGATCATGGGCGCGATGACGCAGTTCGTCCCCGTCTGGTCGGGGACGACGCTCCACTCGCGCCGACTCGCCACCGCCCAACTCGCGCTCGTCACTGGCGGACTGCTCGGGTTCGTCGCGAGCGTGCAGGCGGGGGCGCTTCGGTGGACGCTCCCGTTCGGCCTCCTGATGGCCGCCGGATTCTGGGCGTTCGTCTACAACGTCGCACGGACGCTCCCGCGCGGCGGCCTCGACGCGACCGAGCGGCATTTCGCGATCGCACTCGGCTTCTTCCTGGTCGTCCCCGCGCTGGGCGTCCTCCTCGCCGCCGACCTCGCGACGCCGCTTCTCCCTCGGTGGGGGCTGGCACGTCCCGCCGTCCGCGCGGCACACGTCACGCTGGCCGTCTTCGGTGCCGTCCTGACGACGGTGCTCGGCGCGCTCTACCAGCTCGGGGGCATGTTCACCCAGTCGGAACGGGGACGCGTCGACGACGCACTCTGCCGCGTCGAGACGGCGACGTATCCTACCGGCGTCGCCGTCCTCGCGGGCGGGCGACTGATCGGCCACGCGGCCGTGGCCCGCGTCGGGGCGGCGGCGCTCCTCGTCGGCCTCGCCGCGTTCCTCGCCTTCTTCGCGCGACGGCTCGTCGGTGCGCGCGTCGATCCCTCGCCCGTCCTCCGGCGATACGCCGTCGCCGCCGTCGCGTTCGCCCTCTGGACGGTCGCGACGGCTCCCGCGTGGCTCTCGGCTCCGCTCGCTCCGTCGTCGCTGTTCGGCGCTCCCGGAACGGCGCACCTGCTCCTGTTCGGCGGCGTCGGCTTCGTCGTCCTCGGGACGCTCTATCACGTCGTCCCCTTCATCGTCTGGGTCCACCGCTACAGCGACCAACTCGGCTTCGAGCGGGTGCCGCTCGTGGACGACCTCTACGACGACCGCCTCGCTCGCGCCGACCTCGTCGCCTGCGTCGTCGGCGTCGGCGGCCTCGTCGGAGGCGACCTGGTCGGCCTGCCGACGACGCTCCCCGGCGGCGTCGCCGTCGTCGGCTTCGCCCTGTTCGGCGCGAACGTCGTCTCGGTCCTCGAAAATCACGGCCCGCACTCGCTCTCCGAACTCGTCCTGGGAGCGACCTTCCGCCGTCTGGTCGGCGGACTACGGTGAGGACGGCGGCCCGTCTCGACCCTCGGGGTCGAACATCCGCCGCATCGCCCGTCGCGTCTCGTCGTCCGCCGCCCGCCGGAGCGTCCGTGCCGGGACCGACGCGATCGACGAGACGACGGCGTCTGCCATCGCGGCCACCGTCTCCCGCTGGCCGTCGGTCAGTTCGCCCGCGGCTTCCAGTTCGGACAGCGCCCGGTCGAGTTCGCGTCGTTTCACGGCCTCGGTCCGCGCGCGGACGCGGGCCAGCGCCTCGCGGTCCGCGGCGTCCTCGCTTCCCGCGAACGTCCCCCGCCCGGCGGGCGCACGAGCGCGCGCTCAGGCATCGGCTTCCCACCGCCCGCCGGTCGGCATCGGTCCGTCGTACCCCGCCGGGACGTACGGACACAGCGGGTCGCTCGCCAGCGGATCGCCCGTGTACGCGAACGCGCGGGATCGACTCCCGCCACAGACACGTCGGAACGGACAGGCCCCGCATTTCCCCTTCAGACCGTCGGGATCGCGAAGAAACCGGAACAGCCCCGCGTCGCGATAGCAGTCCACCAGTCCCTCCTCGCGGACGTTGCCGGCGGACGCCGGGAGAAAGCCCGACGGGAACACCTCGCCGGTGTGGCTGACGAACGCGAATCCGTCGCCGGCGGTGACGCCCGTCCGGCGGCCGACGCCGTCGGATTCCGGGCCGTCCGGCGGCGTCGCCCCGCCGTCGCGTCGGCGCTGCATCGCGACCCGCCGGTAGTGGGGGCTTCGGTCGTCTTGACGCCGAACGGCGCTGATTCGCTCGTTTCTGCCAGCCACTCCATCACCCGCTCGGCCGCCTCGGGCGAGACGGGATCGAGCACCGTCCCGCGACCGACGGGAACGAGGAAGAACACCGACCAGAGGACGGCATCCAACTCCGCCACGAGGTCCGCGAGTGCGGGGAGTTCGTCGACCGTTTCCGCACAGACCGTCGTGTTGATCTGCAACGGGACGCCGGCGTCGCGGGCGGCCTCCGCGGCGGCGACGGTGTCGGCGAAACTGCCGTCCTCGCCGCGGAACTCGTCGTGGGCGGCGGCGCTGGCTCCGTCGACGCTGAGCGCCATCCGGCGGAGGCCAGCGTCGGCGAGGCGGTCCACGACGGCCGGCGTCAGCGACGACGTGCCACTCGGCGTCAGCGTCACGTTCAGCCCCCGATCGACGCCGTAGTCGACGAGTTCGAACAGGTCCGGGCGCGAGAGGGGTCGCCGCCCGAGAGGACGACCAGTTGTCCCTCGCCGAACTCGCGGGCCTCGTCGAGCAGCGCCTTCCCCTCCGCCGTCGTCAGTTCGTCGGGGTGGCGGTTCGGCCGGGCGTCCGCGCGGCAGTGTTTGCACGCCAGGTCGCAGGCCCGTGTCACTTCCCAGACGAGGACGAACGGCCTGCGGTCGGTGTCGACGGCGCGGTTCACGGTTCGACGTCCACCCGGGTGACGTGGCCGCCACAGCCACACTGGTCGACGTACTCCCACGACGCGTCGTCGCCGACCGCGTCTTCGAGCGCGGGGTAGAGATACGACTCGGGATGGCCGTGGTCGCCGTGGGTGACGAGGTTGACGTGGACGCCCGGCACCGTCGCCGCGACGGCGTCGAGCGCCTCCTCGACGACGAGAGCCCGATCCGCGGCGTGACGCGGCGTCTCCAGATTCGCCGACCACGAGGTGTCGTGTCGTTCGGCCGCTGCCGTGTCTCGTTCGCTCATGGCTCTGCGTTCGGTTCCCGTGGAGGAAAGCGAACTCCCGAACGTGTTCGACGGAGCGTCCGGTGAAAGCCGCGGCGTCTCCCACCGCGCCGGTGCGGCCGGCGGAGATGCGATTACACGACCGAATCCGACGAACCGGGATTCGAGCGGCACGAAGCCGACCGACGGGGTGGCCGACGCGACGAACGAGCACTTCCCGGCGGCGAACACGTTCGGGGATGGCTACCTGTTCGCTCCGCCCCTCGGTTCGACTATGGCGTCGACTCCGATCCGCCTCGAAGCGACCGACGCGCCCGCCGACCGACCTACTGAGACGATGGACGTGCGGACGGCACCGCCGCCGGAACCCTCCGGCGGACGCTCGAACGCCTCGCCGAACTCGACGACCGGACGGTGCTGGTACAACTGAACGACCGCGCGCCACAGCATCTCTTCCCCAGACTCGACGACCGGGGCTACCGATACGAGACGGTCGACGCCGACGACGCCGTCGTGACGGCGATCTGGAGGGCTTAGAGCCGCTCCCGGAGTATCGCCCGGTGGCTCCGTTTCTTCTCGCCGCTCTCGCCGACGAGCGCCAGTTCCTCGCCGTCGTCGCGTCGCCGGCGCAGGTCGGCGAGTGCCTCCCGCGCCGCCTCGGAGGCGTCCAGGTAGTCGGCGTAGCGACGGTCGAACGAGACGTTCTCCCACGCGGCGTTGTGCGCGCCCTCCTCGCAGAGGCCCCGCATCTTCAGGTCGTCGCGTTCCGCGGTGAACTCGTCGAGGAGCGACTCCGGCGGGCCGAGTTCCGGCCGGTTCTCGTCGACGACGGCGAGCACGGCCCGCGTCGGCCGACGGACGACGCCGATTCGGGCCGTCCCGTCCGGGAATTCGACCAGACCGTGGTACAGGGCGTCGGCGGACGCCTCCCGGAGCGGCGGCGCGGACTCGGTCATCGCTCCGGGCCGTCGAACACTTTCCCCGGATTGAGGACGCCGTTCGGATCGAGCGCGCGTTTGACGGCGCGCATCGCGTCGACGGCCGCCTCGCCGTGTTCTTTCGCGACGTAGGTCTGTTTCCCGAGGCCGATGCCGTGTTCGCCGGTCGACGTCCCGCCGAGTTCGATGGCCCGGTCGACGATCCGCGCGGACACTTCCTCGCCGAGGGCGACGTGGTCCGGGTCCGTCGGGTCGACGTAGACGGTGTAGTGGAGGTTGCCGTCGCCCGCGTGGCCGAAACAGGGTATCAGCAGGTCGTGTTTCTCGCCGAGTTCCTTCGCGTAGTCGATGATGCCGGGATAGTCGCTGATGGGGACGGTCACGTCGCCCGGCGTCAACGGCTTCATCTCCGGCCTGTAAGGTGCGAGCGCTTCGGCCAGTTCGCGGCGCATCTCCCAGAGGTCGTGCATCCCCGACTCGTCGTCCGCCACCTCGAACCGGCGCACGTCGTGGGCCTCGAAGACGGTCCGACAGAAGTCGATCTCCGCCTCGACGCCGTGGTTGGCGTGGAACTCGACGAACACCATCGGCGTGTCTGGCAGGCCGGCGTCGAGGTGGTCGTTCGCGATTTCCGCGCTCAGGCGGTCGATGAGTTCGATCTTCGCGACGTCGACGCCGGACCGGACGGCGTCGAAGACGGCCTGGGCGGCGTCGTCAGCTCGTCGAACAGGGCCCGTCCGCCTCGGATCTGCTCCGGACGGCCTCTCAGGCGCATCGTCGCCCGCGTGATGACGGCGAGGGTCCCCTCGCTCCCGACGACGAGGTCACGGAGGTTGTAGCCGCTCGACGTCTTGACCGCCTTGCTCCCCGCGGTGACGACCTCGCCCGTCGGGAGGACGGCCTCGACTTCCAGCAGCCAGTCCGAGACCTCGCCGTATCTGACCGTCTTCATCCCGCTGGCGTCGTTGGCGAGCATCCCGCCGATGGTCGAAATCTTTCCGGAGGAGGGGAGCGAGGAGAAAGAGCCCGTGTCTGGCGACGGCCTCGTTCACCTCGGATCCGAGGATGCCCGGCCCGACGTCCACCTGTAAGTCGTCGGGCCGGACGTCGTGGACCGCGTCCATCCGGTTCATGTCGAGGCTGATGCCGCCCGCGACGGGAACGGCGTTGCCTTCGAGACTCGTCCCGGCGGCGTAGGGAGTCACCGGGACGCCGTGGTCGTTCGCCGCCCGCAGCACGGCGGCGACGTCCGCGGTGCTCTCGGGCCAGACCACCACGTCCGGCTCGACGCCGTCCTCGCGAGGCGTCCCCCAGTCGTGGGCGTGATCCGTCCGGTCGGCGCTCGTCGTCGAAATCTGGTCGTCCGCCAGCCCCAGTTCGTCCAGGAAGGCGACGGCGTGGCTCATACGTGTTGTTCGGTAACAACGACCTATAGCTCTTCGGCCGGAACGACGGCGACGGCAAAAATCGAGGCGGAATCCGGCGCGTCACTCGATCTCGACCTGCTCGCCGCCCTCCGAGGGAGTCGCTTTCGGGAGCGTCACCGTCAGCACGCCGTTGTCGTATTCGGCCGTCACCTCGCTTTTGTCCACGGCCTCCGGAAGCCGAATCGACCGGCTCATCGACCGCCGGGTCCGTTCCTGTCGGATGTATCGGCCCTCTTGTTCCTCTTCGTGTTCCTCCTCGTGGTCCGCGTGGATTTCGAGCGTGTCGTCCGTGAGCTGGACGTCGATGTCGTCCTTGTCGAACCCGGGGAGGTCCGCGGTGACGACGAACTCGTCGTCCCGGTCCTCGAGGTCGATGCTCATCGACTCGCCGCTCTCGACGCCGAAGGGCGTCTCCTTCCACCGACTCGACTGGTCGAACTGCTCGGACATCTGATCGAACAGCCGCTCGAGCTCGCGGAACGGGTTCCGTTGTGACGTCATAGATCCGTGCGAAACTACGCCGAACGGCCCATTAAATGTACCTCCAATTTCATTTGCGTGAGACGGAAGGTTCGGCCCGCTCAGACGAGACTCCGGTAGCGGTTGTGCCACGGCCGGACGCGTTCGAACGCGCCGCTCGCTGTGAGCACGTCGTCGTCGGCGAATCGCCGGCCGATTATCTGCATCCCGACGGGTAACTCGCCGGCGGTGAATCCGGCCGGGATCGACGCCGCCGGATGGCCGGTGTAGTTGACGGGGTGGGTCAGACACCACCCGAGGCAGGGGTCGACCTCTTCGCCGTCGATCTCCGTCGGGCCGAGCGTCGTCCCTTCGTCCGCGTTCGCGATGGGCGGGACCGCGAGCGTCGGCGTCACGAGGAGGTCGTACTCGTCGAAGACGCCCTGCACGGCCTCGTAGACGTCGGTGCGGATGACGTCGTCCCGTTTGTACTCGACGGCGTCCAGCGAACTGCCGAGATCGAGGAGGTCCGCGAACTCGGGCGTCAGTTCGTCGCGGCGGGAGAGCAGGTCGACGACGCCGCCCGCCTCGAAGTTGGCGGCCATCTCCGCGTAGAGGACGCCGATCTGTCGCATCCACACGTCCGTCAGCGTCGCGTGGGAGTGGCCCAGGTCGAGGTCGATCTCGTCGACGCTCGCGCCCGCCGTCTCGAAGGCGGAAACGGCGTCGTCGACGACGGCCCGCACGCGTTCGTCGACGGGGAAGTCGCCGAAAGTCGGGCTGTACGCCACGTCGAAGCCGGTGACGCCGCGTCGACTCGCGGCGACGTAGCTATCCGTGTCGCCCTCGGGGAGGCTGAAGGGGTCTTCCGGATCCGGGCCGGCGACGACGTCCAGCATCAGGGCGGCGTCCTCGACGGTCCGGGCGTGCGGGCCGTGGTGGGTGTATGGCGTGTGGTTGGCGAAGGCGTCCGGGCGCGCCTTCAGCGGGACGCGTCCGAACGAGGGCTTGATGCCGTACACCCCCGAAAACGCCGACGGGATGCGGATCGATCCGCCGCCGTCCGCCCCCTGTGCGAGGGGAGCGAGTCCGTAGCCGACCGCGGCCGCCGCCCCGCCCGAGGACCCGCCGGCGTTGCGGTCGAAGTCGAACGGCGTGCTGGTCGGCCCGAACAGTTCGTTGTCGGTCAGGCCCTTGTGGCCGAACTCGGGGACGTTCGTCGTCCCGAGGATGATGGCCCCCGCGTCCTCCAGTCGCTCGGTCACGATCGCCGAGTACGGCGGCTGGAAGTCGCGGAGGGGAGCCGACCCGAACGTGTTCGTCAGGTCCTCCTTGAAGCCGAAGAGATCTTTCAGCGCCACCGGGACGCCGTGTAGCGCGCCGAGTCGCTCGCCGGCCTCGACGGCGCGTTCCGCCTCCTTCGCCTCCTCGCGCGCCTCGTCGAGTCGGGTCGCCGTGAAGGCGTTCACGTCGTCGTGATTCCGGATTCGCTGGGCGTACGTGTCGACGACCTCCACGGGCGAGAGGTCGCCGCGTCGGATGCGCGTCGCCAACTCCGCCGCCGGTGTGAGTGGATCTACCATGGCAGCCGTACGTGTTGTTTTCCCAATATATTAACTGTATCGCGGCGGCGCGAGAGACGACCGTGCACTTTTGCCGACGGCGTGAGTCGTCGTGGACATGACCGCAGACGACGTGCCGCCGGACGGGGACGACGATCCACCGGTCGAGGACGCCGACGGGGACGACGACACAGGGGAGGGCGTATCGACACACGATCGCCCGGACAGCGACCGGACGGCGATCGAGTCCGTCGACGCGGACGCCCTCACAGAGGGCTATCGGCTGCTCGACGAGAACCACCGTCTCCGCACGACGCTCCTCTACGCGACGGTGCTGGTCTCGGTGCTGTACGTCGCCCTCGTCGCCTCGACGCTCGTTTCGGCGCTCGGGCGCCTCTCGCTCGCCCGCGGCCTCTATCTCCTCGTCGCTGCGTCCCCTTCCTCGCGTTCGGGGTGCTGGTGCGTCGCCTCGGCGACGCTCTCGCGTCGCTGTCCGACCGGCGAGCGACGGTCGCCGACCGCCTGTTCCCGCCCGACGCGACGCCCGCCGTGGCCGACGAGACGCTCTCGGTGGACGAACTCGCCGGCGTCTACTTCCTCGCCTTCCTCGTCTGTGCCGGTGTCGGCGTCCTCGGAGTCGCTGCCGGGATGCTGGGGTGACCCCCGACCTGTTCGGATAATCCGGGGTCGTCACGACACCCGCCCGAGGAACTTTGTCACGCCGTCCGTACGCGGGCACATGCGCGGATTGTTCGTGGGCCGGTTCCAGCCGTTCCATCTCGGCCACTACCGGTTCGTCGAGTCGATCGTCACGGAGGTCGAGGAGGTGCTGATCGGCATCGGCAGCGCCCAGGCCTCACACACCGTCGAGAATCCCTTCACGGCGGGCGAGCGGATCAGCATGGTCCACGACGCCGTCGCCGACGTCCCGGCGACGACGATGGCCGTCCCCATCGAGGACATCGACCGCTACGCGGTCTGGGTCGCCCACGTCGCCGCCATCTGTCCGCCGTTCGAGGTGGTCTACTCCAACAACCCGCTCGTGGAGCACCTCTTCGAACGCGAGGGCTACGAAGTGCGGGGCGTGGAGCTGTTCGACCGAGAGCGGTATCGCGGAACCGAGATCCGCCGCCGGATGCTCGACGGCGAGGACTGGCGACGGCTCGTCCCCGACGCCGTCCCGCCCGTCGTCGACGAAGTCGACGGCGTCGAGCGACTGCGTCGCGCCGCGGAACACGGGAGCGACGAGTAGCGCGCCGCCGCGGCGTCGACGACCGCCGCTCTCTCCTCCCGTCGTCAGTTCGTGCAGAGGTCGTCGATGGTCCGGCACAGGATCTCGACGCCGTCGACCAGGAGGTCGGTCCGGGCCCACTCGTCGACCGTGTGCGACTGGGGCTCGTTCCCGGACCCCAGATGATGGCCGGGATGTTCGCGTCGTTGACGAAGTTTCGCTGATCGGTCGAGGCGACTTTGCCGTGTGGTGCCGTATCGACGCCGGCGACGTCCGCGGAGTGCTCTCGAACCACTTCCGCGATCTCGTCGTCGACGTCGATCTCGGCGGCCTCGTACGTTCGCGTCCGTTCGACGGAGACGTCGAATCCGTCCGCTCGAAGCGGATCGCAGAGCGCGTCGATCTCGTCGTCGATGTCGGCGACGTCCTCGTCGGGGAGGAACCGCCGGTCGAGGGTGAGCGTCGCGGAGTCGGGGATGACGTTCTCTTTCGTGCCCGCTTCGAGCATCGTCGGCGAACACAGGGACGTCCCGACGAGCGGGTGTTCCCGTTCCGAGATCCGTTCGCGGTAGCTCTGTAGGTGCTCGCTGAACGCGAAAAGCGCGTCCAGCACGTTCGCACCGAGGTGTGGTTGGCTGGCGTGGCTGGACGTTCCGCGGACCTCGATTTCGTACCAGGCGAGGCCCTTCCCCACCGTGTCGACCATCAGTTCGGTCGGTTCGAGGACGATCCCCCAGTCGCCGTCGATCTCTTCGAGGAGGGTTTTGGTCCCCGGTTCGGCTGTCTCTTCGCCGATGGCGCAGGTGAGAATCACGCGTCCGTCGACGCCGGCCTCGTGTGCCGCTCGGAGCGCGAGCATGCCCGCGGCGACGCCACCCTTCATGTCGCTCGCGCCGCGACCGTAAACCCGGTCGCCTTCGATCGTCCCGCCGAACGGGTCGTGGGTCCACTGTTCGGCGTCGCCCGGGGGACTACGTCGAGGTGCCCGTTGAGGACGAGCGTCCCCGCTTCCGGGTCGCCGTCGCCGACTTCGGCGACGACTTGCGGTCTGTCCTCGTACGGACGCGGCACGAGCTGTGCGTCGATCCCCCACTCGTCGAGGCGGCCGGCGACGAACTTCGCGACCGCTGCTTCCCGCCCCGGTGGGTTCTGCGAATCGAAGGAAACGAGGTCGGAGAGCAACTCGGCGGCTTCTTCCTGTGTGACGTCGCTCCGGACGTTCGTCGGTGTACTCATAGGTGAAGGGAGTAGTGCGGTCACATAAAACGTGCGACTGCTTACACGGCTCCGTCGCGCCACGAGGCGACCCGGTTAGCCGCGGACGTTTTCCCGAGACCACCCGATATGCGGCGTATGGCCGACCCCCTGGTCACCATTCCGACCGACGACGTCGAACTCGAGGGCGAACTCGTAGTGCCACAGGATGCAGAGGGCCTGGTCGTCTTCGCGCACGGAAGCGGGAGCAGTCGCAAGAGTCCGCGGAACAACTACGTCGCCGAGACGCTCCGCGAACGGAGGCTGGGGACGCTGCTGTTCGACCTCTTGACGGAAGAGGAAGACCAGATACGGGAGAACCGCTTCGACATTCCGCTGTTGACCGACCGGCTGGTCGCGGCGACCGAGTGGGTCCGAGAGCGGGAGGACGCGGGCGACCTGAACCTCGGCTACTTCGGTGCGAGCACGGGCGCGGCGGCCGCCCTCCGCGCCGCGGCCCGACTCGACGGCGACGTCGACGCCGTCGTCTCCCGCGGTGGCCGCGTCGACATGGCGTCCGAGGTGCTCCCGTCGGTGACCGCCCCCTCCCTGTTCATCGTCGGCGGCGCGGACACGCAGGTGCTCGAACTCAACCGCGAGGCGTTCGCAAAACTCCAGTGCGAGAAGGACCTATCCGTCGTCGAGGGCGCGGGTCACCTCTTCGAGGGGCCGGGCGAACTGGAGGAGGTGGCCGAACTCGCGGCCGGCTGGTTCGAGGAGCATCTGGCGTGACCGGGATGCTGGCGCTGTCCGCCACGACGGAGGGACGATGACTGCCGACGTCTGGTCCGACGTCCGGGAGCGGTGTGAGCGACGGCCGACGCTCGTGACGCCGGCGACGGACCGCCAGTTCACCGTCCGAGACGCCCGCGAGAACCGCGTCGACGTGCGCTTTGCCGACGGCTCCGAACGCGCCCTCTGGCGCGAGCAGTTCGAACTGCTCGCGGAGCGGATCCGGACCGACTCGGCGGGCGTCTCGCTCTCGGACCTGCCGCCGGGCGTCGAACCGTACGTCGCCGTTCTCAGCCTGTTGCCGGCCTACGCGGTCGACGACGACGCGTTGCGGGCCGTCGAAGAGCCGTCACCGGGGAGCCCGTTCACGGTCGAGCGCGAGGAGCGGACCGGGTTCGACCGCCTGCGGGCGGACACGCTCCTCCTCCGGCAGCTCCTCGAACGACGCGACGTCGACGTCGACCGCCTCGACGACCTCTCGACGGACGCCCTCGTCGATCTGTACGTCCTCCTCTCCGACGTCCACCGCGAGGCCGACGACCTGCGCCGAACGACGGGCGACGAACTCCTCGATCGGACGGACGGCGACAGCCTCCGCGGCCGGTTCGGGACGGTGGCGCGGACCGAACGCGAGCGTCGCCACCTGAAAGACGAGGAAGACGTGCTGTCCGCCCTGGACGAGGAAGGCATCCCGCACGAGTGGGTCCTCGGCATCGACCGGGAGAAACTCGACGTGGTGCTGGCGGTGACCGACCTCGATTCGGACGCCGTCTACGACGTAGAGACGCAGGTGTACGCCCAGAAGACGAGCGTCTCGGAGGAAGCCAAAGAGCGGCGACTCGGCGGCCTGCGCGACCGACTCGCCGCGACCGACGAGGCAGCGGCCGAAGAGATCCGCGACGAACTCGACGAACTCGAACGCCGCATCGACGAGCTGCTGGCCGATTAGCGTCTCCGGCTACCGCTCTCGCTTCATCTTCTCGACGACCCGGACGTCCTCGATACCGGTGTCGGGGTACTGTCCGGCGTCGTCTTTCTCCGCGGCTTTCACCATGTCCCAGACGACGTTGAGGCCGGTCGTGACGCCCTCCAGTGCCTCCATCTCACAGCCGGTCTTGCCCGTCGTCTCAACGGCGACGGTGAGGACCACCCGGTCGTCGCGAACGTCGAACTCGGTCTCGACGTTGGTGATCGGGATCTGGTGACACATCGGGACGGTCTCCCAGGTGTGTTTGACCGCCTGTACGGCCCCGATTCGGGCCGTCGCCAGCACGTCGCCCTTCCCGATCTCGTCGGCGCGGATGGCCTCGACGGTCGACGCCTGCAGGCGGATTTCGCCGCGGGCGACCGCCCGACGCGACGTGTCCGGTTTCTCGCCCACGTCGACCATCTGGACGTTACCTGACTCGTCGGTGTGAGTCAGTTCGTCGCGGGCGTCCTCGCTCGCCGTGGAATCCTCGCCCGTCGTCGCGTCGTCACTCATCGACGTCACCTCGCAGGGCGTGAGGGAGCCGATCGAGGAGATCGGAGGCGAGGAGGCCGTAGCCGCTCTCCTCGGCGATCAGGTCGCCCGCGCGGCCGGCGGCGTACGCGCCGACAGCGGCGGCGTCCAGAAGCGGGAGGTGGGGGTCGCGAGTCGCCGCGAGCGCGCCGACCGCGCCCGCGAGGACGTCGCCGGTGCCGCCGACGGTCATGCCCGGATTCCCGGTCCGGTTCGCGCGCGTCGTCTCGCCGTCCGAGATCACGTCGTACGCGCCCTTCACCAGCAGTACGTGCCCGAGTTCGGCCGCGAAGTCGGCGACGAGGGCCGCCCGTTCCTCCCAGTCGTCGGCGACGGGGCCGCCCATCGCTCGCAGTTCGCCCTGATGGGGCGTGCATATCAGGTCGGCGTCGGTCGCCACCTCGGGAACGACCTGCAGGGCGTCGGCGTCGACGACGACCCGCCCCTCGTACTCGTCGAGGAAGTCGGCGGCGGCGTCGAGGGTGGCGTCGCAGTCGCCGAGTCCGGGTCCGAAGACGACGGCGTCGTGGTCGGCCGCGAGGTCGCGGACGCGGTCGAGATGCGCCGGCGTGAGGCGGTCGCCCTCGAACGGGCGGAGGACGAGGCCCTCCTCGAAGGCCTGCACTTCGCGCGCGACGGAGTCGGGGCAGGCGACGCGAACGAGGTCGGCACCCGCCCGCATCGCCGCCTGGCCCGCGAGGGCGGGCGCACCGGTGTAGGGACCGCCGCCGACGACCAGCACCTCGCCGTGGTCGCCCTTGTGAGACGCGGGTCGGCGCGAGAGGCGTCGCAGGTCGCCGGGGCCGACGAACGTCTCGGCGGCGGCGGGGATGCCGATGTCGGCGACGGTGACCGCCGCGTCGAGGGCCGCGAGTCCGGGCTTCTCGTCGTGGAAGGTGACCACTCGGTCCGCCTCGACTGCGACCCCCGCCGCCTCGCCCGTGTCGGCGTCGACGCCGGAGGGGACGTCGACCGAGATGACCGTCGCTTCGCAGTCGTTGACGCGGTCCGCCACCGCCGCCTCGGGGTCGCGGAGCGCGCCCGTCACGCCCGTCCCCAACAGCGCGTCGACGACGACGTCCGGGTCGCCGAGCGCGAACGACCGCGAGTCGCGCACGACGCGGGCGTCGTACTCGGCCGTCCGGAGGGCGTCCCAGTTCTCTCGGGCGATATCCGTCGAGATGCTCTCGGGCCGGCCGACGAGGTGGACGACTACCTCGTAGTCGCCGAGAAAGCGCGCCGCGACGAACGCGTCGCCGCCGTTGTTGCCGCGGCCACAGACCAGCGACACGGCGTCACCGGGAGCGGTCACCTCGCGGACGGCGGCGGCGACGGCGTTCCCGCTCGACTCCATGAGCTGTTTCCGCGGGACGCCGAGGGCGGCCGCGTTCTCGTCGACCGCGGCCATGCGTGCTGCCGTAATCATGGTCGGGGGTTCGCACGCCCGTCCGTTAATCTCTCGGGTCCGGTGCAGCCACCGACGCACCACGTTACCGGGGCGCAAACTTTTCGTCTCCGGGGACGATGGTCGAGAGCATGGACGGCATCCACGACCTGGGCGGCATGGACGGCTTCGGCGACCTGCCCCCGGACGAACCGGACGACGCGTCGCCGTTCCACGAGGGATGGGAGGGCCGCGTGCAGGCGGCGTACATCGCCGGCCTCGGCAACGACGTGTTCAACTTGGACCAGTTCCGCCACCGCCTCGAACGACACGACCCGACCTACTATCTGGGGACGCCCTACTACGAGCGATGGCTGACCGCCGTCTCGCAGCTGTTCGTCGAAGCGGGCGTCGTCGACGAGGCGGAGCTGAAAGAACGCACCGCTGCGTTCGAGGCGGGCGAGGCGGAGCTGCCCGACGACGGGGGACCGTCGCTGTCCGAACTCGTTCCGGGCGTCGCCGATCACTACTGGTCCGCGCGACCCGACCGGGCCAAAGAGCCCGCGTTCGAGGTCGGCGACCGGGTTCGCGTTCTGAAAGAGCACCCGTCGGGCCACACCCGGTGTCCGCGGTACGTCCGCGGGGCCGCGGGCGAAGTCGTCGCCCACCACGGGACGCACGTCTACCCCGACGCGCACGCCCACGGCAAGGACGCGGTCGAACCGCTGTACAACGTCAAATTCGACGCCGCCGACCTCTGGGGCGCGGACCACACCGACGCCGACGCGGTTCGCATCGAACTCTGGGAACGATACATCGAGGCCGAAGATGAGTGACCACCACCACACGACCGACGCATCGACCGCCGACCGCCTCCGCGACCACGACCCGGAAGCCCGCGCTCGCGCCCTCCAGTCGCTGTTGATCGAGAAGGGGCTGTTGAGCGCCGAGGCCGTCGATGACGTCATCGCCACCTACGAGGACGACATCGGCCCCCTGACCGGCGCGAAGGCGGTGGCGAGGGCGTGGACCGATCCCGACTACCGGGAGCGGCTGACGTCCGACGGTATCGAGGCCGTCGCGGAGGTGAACGCCGACGTCAACGACGAGGTGATGGAACTGCGCGTCGTCGAGAACACGCCCGACACGCACAACCTCGTCGTCTGCACGCTCTGTTCGTGTTACCCGTGGGCGGTGCTCGGACTCCCGCCGACGTGGTACAAGACGCCTGCCTACCGCTCCCGCGCCGTCGACAAACCGCGCGCGCTGCTGGCCGAGGAGTTCGACACGCATCTCGACGACGACGTCGAGATACAGGTGTGGGACAGCAACTCGGAGATCCGGTATATGGTGCTGCCGCAGCGACCGCCCGGCACGGCGGATCTGAGCGAGGGCGAACTCGCGGAACTCGTCACCCGGAACTCGATGATCGGCGCGGAGCGGCTCGTATGAACGGCTCGCTCCCGTCCGGTGTCGGCGAGGACGCCCCGACGTTCGACGCGCCGTGGCAGGCCCGCGCGTTCGCCCTCGCCGTCGCCCTCACCGACGAGGACGACCTGCCGTGGGACGAGTTTCAGACCCGGCTCGTCGAGGAGGTCGACGCCGACCTGGAGGCGGGCGGCGACGCCGACGACGTCTACTATCGGCAGTGGCTGGCGGCCCTGGAGCGACTCCTCGTCGAACGCGACCTGCTCGACGCCGGCGAACTCACCGACCGCGTCGGCCAGTTCGAAGCGGGCGACCGCTCCGCACACGAGTTCGTCGACGGCGACCCGCACGCCCACACCGAGAGCCTCCCCGAGGGCCACGCGGAGGAGTGGCCACTCGCACGGTCACGACCACCGACACTGACTGTCGCCGCCGGACGCCACGAGTCGCAACGTTTGTGACGCGTATCGCCGAATCGTGGGTGTGACGCGACGCCTCTTCGGGACGCTCTGTGGCTTCGTCTTCCTCGTCAACTTCGGACGGGTCGCGTTCGCACCCCTGCTGGAGACGTTTCGGACGGCGTTCGACGTCGGCCCGGCGGCGGTGGGCGTCGTCGCATCGCTGGTGTGGATCGGGACGGCGCTCCCGCGAATCCCCGTGGGCTATCTCCTCACTCGGGTGTCGCGCCGATGGATCGTCGTCGCGACCGGGACGTTGCTCGTCGTCGCGGCGGCGACGACGGCGACGGCGACGTCTCTGGCGACGCTCCGCCTCGGCGCGTTCGCCGTGGGCGTCGCCTCCGGCGTCTACTACGCGGCCGCCATCCCCCTCGTCGGCAACCTCTTTCCCGACCGCGTGGGGCGGGCGGTCGGCCTCCACGGCACCGCGGCCCAGCTGGCCGCCGTCGTCGCGCCGACGGTGGCCGTCGCCGTCGTCGCGTTCGCGTCCTGGCGCGAGGTGTTCTGGCTGCTCGCGGCGACCGGCGTCGTCGTCACCCTCCTGTTCGTCGCCTTCGGCGACGGCGGCGACGGCGCTAACGCCGAACCCGATCGGGACTTCCTCGCCGCCGTCTCCCACTGGCGCGTCATCCTCGCCGGCGTCGCCATGGTCGGCGTGGCGGGGTTCGTCTGGCAGGGCGTCTTCAACTTCTACGTGACCTACCTCGTCGCCGCGAAGGGCGTGAGCCAGGGACACGCGGGCACCCTCCTGACAGTCGTGTTCGCGGCCGGAACGCCGGCGTTCTGGTTCGGTGGGCGTCTCGCCGACCGTCTGCCACACGTCCCGTACGTCATCGGCATCGTCTCGGCCTTCGCCGCGAGCGTGTTCGCGCTGACAGCCGTCGGCGACGGCCCGCTTCTCGTCCTCGTGAGCGTCGCGCTCGGTATTTCCATCCACGCGCTCTTCCCGACCCTCGACACGTACATGCTGGAGACGGTCCCCGACAACCGCGCCAGCGCCTACGCCGTCTACGGCGGCGTGGCGCTGCTGTTCGAGGCGACGGGGAGCAGCGTCGTCGGCTTCCTCACCGAAGCGGGCCGCTCGTTCGACGCGGTCTTCCGGGGGTTCGCGACCGGCCTCGTCCTGTTCGTGATCGTCCTCGTCGTCCTCTACCGTTCAGACAGGATACCGACAGGTAACTAACTGTTGCAGGCGGGCGATACGGTCGAGACGTATCAGCTCCCGATGTGGTTCCGAAGAACTTAGTACCGAGGACATGAACGGGTTCGCATATGTCAGGGCTGCTACCCTCCCAGTCCGATCACGACGTGGCGACCGAAGAGGGGGCTCCGCGTCCTCTCGTTGACCGACGACGACGCGGCCCATCTCATCCGGTCGCTCTCCTCGGAAACTGCGCGCGCTATCGTAGCCGCCCTCCACGAAGACCCCGCGACGGCGTCGGAACTCTCCGAGTCGGTATCGACGTCGCTTCAGAACATCCGCCACCACCTCGGCCAGCTCGAGGAGGTCGGACTCGTTCGCGTCGCCGACACTCGGTACTCGGTGAAGGGGCGAGAGATGAACGTCTACGCGCCGACAGAGGACTCTCTCGTCGTCTGTGTCGGCTCCGAGACGGACAAGGAACGCTTCTTGGACTCGCTGGAACGGCCGATCGGGGCGTTCGCGCTCCTCGCCGGCGTCGCTTTCCTCGTCCAGCGTGCGTTCGGTGCCGGCGTCGTCGACCTCGGCGGCCCCGGGACCGCCCCGCGCGTCGGCGACAGCGTCGGCGGGGCCGCCGGACCGATTCTCGGCCTCCTCCCACCGGGGCTCGCCTTTTTCGTAGGCGGCGCGCTCGCGCTCGCGCTCGTCGCGGCGTGGCACCACCGGAGCTAACCCCGACGGATGCCCCGAATCGACGCGACGGCGTGTGTCGTCCTGTTGGTGGTCCTCGCCGGCGTCGTCCCGGCGTTCGGCGGCGCGAACGCCGGACAGGCCCGCGATCCGGCCCTCGCCGCCGACGACCACCTGTCCGAGAAGGTCGAACGCGCCGTCGACCGGACCCCGGGGCCGGAAGCGTCGGTGCGGGCGTCCGTGCCATCCGCGCGGATCACGTCAGCGACCGTGGCACGACCGGCGAGGGCGTCCGCGTGGGCGTCATCGGAAGCGGCTTCGACGCCGCGAACCGCGTCGTGGGACCCCACGTCGCCGCTCACCGGCGCTTCTCCGACGACACCTTCGGCCCGCGAGCGACGGCCCACGACACCGCCGTCGCGGCAGTCGTCTCCGAGACGGCGTCGTCGTCCGACCTCTATCTCGCGTCCGTCGGACGGACTCCGACGGCCGCCGAGTACGCCGACGCCGTCTCGTGGCTGGTCGAACGCGACGTGAGCGTCGTCGTCGACTCGGGAAGCTACTTCCCAACCGTCGGCGGGCGGAGTGCGCGCATTACGAACGCGGCCGAACGCGCCGTCGAGACTGGCGTCGTCTTCGTCACGTCGGCCGGCAACTACGCCCGTCGCCACTGGTCGGGGCAGGGCGTCTCCGACGGGTGGGTCGCCTTCGACGACGGCGTGGAGGCGAACGCCATCGCGAACGGATCGCCGACGCGCGGACGGGTGTCGCTCCGGCTACGGTGGGCCTCCGGGGCGGATTACGATCTCTATCTCTACCGGCGGGGCCGCTTCGGCGGCGACAGCGTCGTCGCCGCGTCGACGGCCCGCGAAACCGGCCCGGGACGGACCGTCGAGGCCATCGACGTCGCCGTCCCTCGCGGGCGGTACTACGTCGCCGTCCACGCCCACCGCGGCGTCGACGCTCCCCGCCCCGTCCAGTTGTTCGCGGCGTATCACTCGCTCGAATACACGACGGCGCGGGGGAGCATGGTCGCTCCGGCGACGAGCGACCGGACCATCGCTGTCGGCGCGGCCGGCGAGGAGGGGCCCCGACCGTACAGTTCGCGCGACGCCACCGGCCACGTCGACGTCACCGCGCCGAGTCGGGCGTGGACCGACGCTGCCCCCGCGCTGGCCGGCACCTCCGCCGCCGCCCCGTACGTCGCCGGAACGGCGGCGCTGATGCAGTCGCGGAATCGGAACCTCTCGCCGTCGGAGGTCGAGACCATCCTCGAACGGACGGCCGGGAACGACACCGACATCGACGCCCTCGCCGCCGTCGACGCGGCGTCGACGGTCGGAACCCGCGCGACGCCCGACCGCACCCCGCCGGCCGACCGTACCCTCTCGACCGACGACGTCCGAACGTACGGCGGGGCCGGGTCGACGGCCGTCGACGGGACGGCGTCGCCGACGTCCGCCGAGAGCGCCGCCGGCGTCAACGAGACGCGACCGGAGGGCCGGGACGACGAGCGCCGGGCTTCCGGCCGACGTGACACCCGGGACGAGCGCGACAGCGAGAAGCGACCGGCCGACGACGAGCAGAGACAACCGGACGACGACAGGAGACAGCCGGACAACAAGAGACAACCGGACGACGACAGGAGGAACTGATCGGACGACGCCGGTCGCGATCGGACTTCCGAGACGGCCGACGACGCCGCCGGATCGACAGCTACACCCCGTCCGGAGACGAACGGGGGACTGTATGAGCCGCGGGCGAACCGTCGACGAGTCGCGCATCGGCGAGTACTGGGACTGGGTGACCGTCGCCCTCTTTCTCCTCGTCACCGTCGACTTGCTCACGTCGCTCGCGGCCGCCGAAGTGGTCGGACGGTCGGCGGAAGGCAATCCGCTCATGCGGTGGCTCCTCGGCCGGTCGCTCGGCGTCGTCGTCGCCGTCCACCTCGGCGTCGTCGTCCTCGTCAGCGTCACCTTCCACGTCCTCATGGGCCGTCTCCGTCGGACCTCCGCCCCGCAGTCGCGGTACTTCGCCCTCCTCCTCGAACTCTGGCTGGGGTCGCTGGTGGCGGTCGGACTCGCCGTCTTCGCGAACAACCTCGCAGTGATCGTCCTCGGGCGCAGTCTCCTCTGAGTCGACCGAGCCGGGCTTTTTATTCGAAGCCGACGCCATCCATCGTACGACGCCAATGGTTGGGCAGACGTGGGAGACGGTGTTCGGTCACGACGACCCCTATCCCGAACAGGTAGACGGTATCGAGACGGCCATCGAGACGGCGAACGCGGGCGGGTTCACCGTCGTCGAAGGGGCGTGCGGGACTGGGAAGACCATGCTCGCTCTCGCGGCCGGCATCGACCGGGTTCGCGACCCGGAGTCGTCGTACGAGCGCGTCCTGGTGTTGACGAGCGTCAAACAGCAGCTCCGACAGTTCGAGGCCGACCTCCGGACGATAAACGAGAATCTGCCCGACGACTGGCGGCCCGTCTCGGGCGTCACGCTCGTCGGCAAGGCGGACGTCTGTCCGTACAGCCGAGAGAACGTCGCCGACGTCGACGACGCCACCGTCTACGACCGCTGTGAGGGCCTCCGCGAACGGACGCGCAACCTGACCGACTCGACGACGGCGAGCGCGCTCGCCGCCGAGGCCCGCCGCGCCCAGACCGGCCTTGCCGACTCCGGGCGCGGCGGGCCGTCGTATCTCGAAACCGCCGGCGAGCCGACGCCGTACCTGCCCGAACTCCCGGAGTCCGGCGATACCGAGTACTGCCCGTTCTACGCGCAGTTCCTCGATGACCTGCCGGAGGACGGCGATCCCGTGGAGGCCGTCCCGTTCGACTTCGACGGCCGCGGCCTCGTCGACGTCGAGGACCTGGTCGCCCTCTCGGCGGGCCACGGCACCTGCCCCCACTCGATGCTCGGCGCGATCATCCCGCACGTCGAGGTCGTCGTCGGCAACTACTACCACGCGTTCGATCCGCAGACGGTCGGCTCGTTCACGGGCGCGCTACTGGACGACTCGACGTTCGTCGTCTGCGACGAGGCGCACATGCTCGAGCCGCGGGTCCGGGACCTCGTCAGCGACGGCGTGGCCGACGCGACCCTCCGGGACGCGGAGACGGAGCTGACGCGCGTCATTCAGCCCGTCGAGTTCGACGACGAGGAGCGGGAGGTAGTCGACACGGACGCCGAACTCGTGCGCGCCGAACTCTCGGACGCGGACGTGACCCTCCACGAACTGAAGCGGACCCGCGAGTTCGTCCGCGCCCTGCGCGAGGAACTCGACCGCCGGGTCACCGCCCACCTCGAGAGGGAGTACCCGGGGTGGCGCGCCGACCTGACGGCCCTCGACGACGACGAAATCCCGCTTCGCGACCCCGAGACCCCCGAACCCGACGCCATCTCCGAGTGGGCGCGGGAGGCGGGCTACGACGACGTGTGGGTGCGCGCCGAGGCGGTCGGTGCCGTCGTCGAGCGGACGTTGAACTCGGTCGAAGCGGAGGACAAACGCCGGGCGTCGCCGGCGGTCGGTCGGGCCCTCGGCGCGTGGTACCACGCCGACCACGAGCGCTACTTCCGCGAGGTCGACCTCGAACGGACGTGGGACGAGACGGAACCGCCGGACTCGTGGCGGCGGGCGTACAACGCCCGTCTCTCGCTTCACAACTGCGTCCCGGGCGACGCCATCGCCGCCCGCTTAGAGGAGTTCGGCGGCGGCGTCCTGATGAGCGCGACGCTCGAACCGCTCGACGTCTTCCGGACGGTCACGGGGCTGGACCGCCTCGAACGGCAGGGGCGACCCGTGGTCGAACGGACGTACGGCCTCTCGTTCCCGTCCGAGAACCGCGAGAGCTTCGCCGTCGACGCGCCCGCGTTCACCTACGAAAACCGAGGCCCCACGGGCGAGGAAAACGAGACGCGTCGCCTCTACGTGAACGCGGCGGCCGAAGTCGCCTCGCGCCCGGGGAACGTCCTCGTGGGGATGCCCAACTACGCCGAAGCCGAGTGGATGGCGGGCGCACTCGACGACCGGTTGGACGAGCCGGTCCTCCTCGACGAATCGAGCGACGACGGGAAGACGGAGTCGCTCAAGACGGATTTCTTCGGTGACGGCGACAAGGTGCTCGTGACCAGCCTCCGTGGCACGCTGACCGAGGGCGTCGACTACCGCGGCGACCGCCTGCACGCCGCCGTCGTCTGTGGCGTCCCGCTCATCGACACGACGAGCCCGCGGACTCGTGCGCTGGTGACGGCCTACGACCGCACCTTCGACGCGAGCGGATTCGAGACGGCGCTGACGGTGCCGGCGGTCAGGAAGGCCAGGCAGGCCGTCGGTCGGGTCATCCGCGGCCCCGACGAACGCGGCGTGCGCGTCCTCGTCGACGAACGGTACGCCCGCGAGCGCTGGAACGGCGTGCGCGAGTATCTCCCCGCGTACGAACGCGAGGAGTTCCAGCCCGTGAGCCCCGACATGCTCTCGCTGGGGCTGGATCGGTTCCTCACGTGAACACGCGGTAGGCGAACACGAGGAGGACGAGGCCGCCGCCGACGCTCACGACGGCGATCGATGGGAAGGCGACGCCGATGCCGTAGCGGGTGGCGACGGCACCGAACACCACCGGTGCCGTGGCGCTCCCGACCGCCGACGCCGTCTGCGTGATGCCGAACAGGCTACCGCTCGACTCGCGCTGGGCGTACTGCGAGACGAGCGTGTTGATGACGGGGAGGGTGGCGTAGACGGCGACGCCGACGGCGAAAAACCACGCCAGCAGGAAGGGGACGCTCGGCGGCAGGAGGATCGTAACGCCGACGAACGCGCCGGCGACGAAGAAGGTCGCCGCCAGCAACTTGGCGCGGTCGAACCGATCGGCGAGGCTCCCGAACCACAGCGACGCGACGGCACCGCCCACCAGCAAGACGAAAAAGACGACGTTCGACAGCGACGCCGACTCGCCCGCCCGCGCGAAGACGTAGGAGGTGGTGTATGTCCGGACGGCCCCGAACTGGAAACTGAACAGCACCTTCCCGACGACGAGGCCGGCGACCCACCCGGTCAGGGAGAGTTTCGCAAAGCCCGACAGCGACTCGCGGAGGCGCTCGCGGAGCGACAGGTCGGAGCCGCCGGAGCCCCCGCTCTCCGCGGACGTCTCCGCCGACGATCGGAAGAGGGCGACGAACACGACGGCGTAGCCGACGCCGACGACGGCGCTACCGGCGAGGGCGGTGCGCCAGTCGTAAACGGCGGCGAGGCCGCCCACCAGCGCCGGTGCGAGCATCGTCCCGACGATGCCGCCGAGTCCGTGGAGACCCATCGCCTTCCCCTCCGTCTCCGAGCCTTCGATGTCGCTGACGAGGGACATCCCCGCCGGGTGGTAGGTGCTCCCGCCGATCCCGGCGAGCACCTGCGACGCGGCGAGGACTAGATAGGACTCGGCGAAGCTCGCGAGGAACATCCCGCCCGCGAGGACGACCATCCCGCCGACGATGAGCGCTCGCTTCGACGTCCGATCGGCGAGAAAGCCGACCGGAAGCTGAAAGATCGTGTACATGACGAAGAAGACGGTCACCAGGAAGCCGGCTTCGGCGTAGCTGACGCTCAGATCGGCGACGAGAAGCGGCAAGATGGGCGGGAGCGCGACGCTGTAGAACTCGTTGATGGCGTGTGCCCCGCTCAACAGAAGCACCCGCCGGGGATGGGCGACTTCGAACAGACTGACGACCCGGGTACTCATCGTCGGTACACCGCAGAACGGCTACTTCAATTGCGGGGATCGACAGCGCGGGGCGCAGGGCTCACTGTGCGGGATTGGTCTCGTGCCACGACGACTCGCACTCGTCGCTACAGAAGTGGCGGTGTTCGACGACGCCGCCTTCGACCCACGAGACGACCCGGTGAGCCGGCTCCTCGACGATTTTCTTCCCGCACGTCACGCAGGTCGGGGCGTCGTCTTCGTCCACGTCTTCGCCGAGGTCCGACGTCGGATCTACCATGATGCCCGGTGGTATGACGCGACCGGCACTTGAAACCCGCTATTCGGCGATTCAGGCGCTCGGATGAGGGACGTCGACGGTGGTTCGCGCGCGGACGGACTCGACCGTTCGTTCGCGCCCGTCGGGCCACCGGACCCTCGCCCGGTCGGGCGTGGCCGTGCCGAGACCGAAGTGCGCGACGGGCTCCATCTGGCAGAGGTAGCCGCTGCCGGCGTCGACGGCGCGGGTCTGTCGGCCGTCGCTCGTTTCGAGCACGACCCGCGCCCCGCGGGCGGGCGCGCCGGCGGGCGTCGTCGGCCGGACGCGAACCCAGGCACCGTCGTTCGGGACGGCGTACAGCGACAGTGGTTGGGCCTCGCTCTCGCCGTGGACGACGAGCAGTTCGAGCGTCCCGTCGCCGTCGAAGTCGGCCACCGCCGCACCGGTGCCGTAGCCGCGGGCTTCGGTCGCCGCTCCGGGGTCGACCGCCGTCCAGCCGTCGCGGTGGGTGAACAGGCGGTTCCGCTGGCCGAGGCAGTTGATGAACAGTTCGGGACTGCCGTCGTTGTCGAAGTCGGCGGCGACCACGGTCCGGGCGCGCCCAGGCGTCGCGAACGCGGGCGGCGTGGCGTCGCAGAATCCGTCTCGCGTCCGTTCGAACAGGTGGTTCTCCCCTCCCAGTTGCAACAGGCGAGGTCGAACCGCGGACCGCCGGTCGGGCTGACGAGCGTCGCGCCGCGGGCGTGGCCGTGCGGGTCGGCGACGCCGTAGTCGTCGGCCACGTCGACGAAGCGCCCGTCGTCGTTCTGCAAGAGGAGGTTCGGACCGCGCTCGACGCCCACGAACACGTCCGTGCGGTCGGTGACGATCGGCCCGGTGACGAGCGACCGGCCACCCGTGGTCACGGCGAGGCCGACCGTCTCCGCGAGGTCGGTTATCTCCCGGTCGTCGCCGAGTTCGTAGAAGCGGGCGGGCGCACCGTACCCCGTCACCAAGATTCCGTAGCGACCCGTGCCGAGGCGGTCGATCGCGGCGACCGACCGACCGACCCGGCGGTTCGCTCGTCCGTCGTTGACGGTGTGCGAGAAGAGGTCGGTCCACCGGCCGTCATCAGGGTCGAGCAACAGGTCGGGCTCGGGGAGACGCCGCCGAACGACGCGCCGTTGTGGACGTACACCTCCTCCCGGCCGTCCTCGTCGAGGTCGGCGGCGGCCACCCCGAGCGCGTGGTTCCCCTCGTCGGCGAGGATGCCACAGGAGACGTCGACGAACTCGCCGTCGCGCCACGATAGGAATCGGTTCGGCTGACCGAATCCGGCGACGTACGCGCGCGGACCGTCGGGTGCGGGCGTCACTGCGACGCCGTACCCCCGAAACGGCGGGTTGGTAGTGATTCGGTCCGAGCGGTCCTCGAACATACCCGCTTCAAACGGTCCGTGGATAAGAGTTCCCGGGTTCGGCCCGTGCCTCCTGAAACGTTTTAGTTTCGCGGCGGCCAGCGTACACGTATGGACTACGAAGACAGTCTCGACCGGGCGCTCTCGGAGTCGCCGGACATCCAGAGTACGGGGAGTCGCTTCGAGGTTCCGATCCCCGAGATTCGAAGCGAGGGGAACGCCACGGTGTACGAGAACTTCCAGGCGACGCACGACCGACTGAATCGGGAGCCCAACCACCTGATGAAGTTCCTCCAGTCGGAACTCGGGACGAGCGCCCAGATCGACGACAGCGGGCGCGTCCGCCTGACCGGTGACTTCCGGCAGGCCCGCATCGAGAACGCCCTCGACGAGTACGTCGAGACGTTCGTCACCTGCACGGAGTGTGGCTCGCCCGACACCCATCTCGTCACGGAGAAAGGGACGACGGTGATGAAATGCGACGCCTGTGGCGCGCTCTCCTCGGTGCCGGATATCTAGCTATCCGGTTCGTCCCCGCCGTCGGACCGGGGGAACGTCCCGTCGACGACGGCGTCTCGATAGGCGGTAACGGCGGACGCCAGTTCCTCGCGGACGTCACCGAACTGTTCGGCGAACGGCGGCGACCGTTTCGAGAGCCCGACGACGTCCGTGAGGACGAGCACCTGTCCGTCGACGTCCGATCCCGCCCCGATGCCGATCACCGGGACGTCGAGGTCGTTCGAGACCTGCGAGGCGAGGGCCGCAGGGACGTGTTCGAGGACGAGCGAAAACGCGCCGGCGTCCTCGTGGGAACGGGCGAGTTGCCGAATCTCCGTCGCCTCTTCCGTCTCCGTCCCCCGCCTCGCGTAGCCGCCGAGCTGGTTGACGTGCTGTGGCGTCAGGCCGAGATGCCCCATGACGGGGATGCCCAACTGCACCAGCCGTTCGGTCAGGTCGACGGTGTGGGGCCCACACTCCAGCTTGACCGCGTCCGCTCCGGCCTCTTTCAACAAACGGCCGGCGTTCTCCACGCTCGTCGCTTCGTCGGTGCCGTAACTCAGAAACGGGAGATCGGCGACGACCAGCGCGTCCTCGACGGCGCGGACCACCGCGGCGGTCCGACTCGCCACCTCGTCGAACGTCACCGGGAGCGTCGACTCGTAGCCCAGGACGGCGTTCCCCATACTGTCCCCGACGAGTATCACGTCGACGCCGGCCTCGTCGACGATCTCCGCCGTCGGCGCGTCGTACGCAGTGAGCATCGTAATCGGCTCGCCCGAGTGGGTCCGGATCGTCTCGACAGTTGGCATACTGGAGGCTCGCACGCGGGCGTCTTTAATGCTCGACTCACCGATGTCCACGTTCGCGTTCCCACGCGTGGACGAGTGACAGCAGCGTCCGATTCACCGGAACCGAGATGCCGTGAACGTCCGCGCGCTCGACGACGTAGCCCGTGATCGCGTCTATCTCGGTCCGCCGTCCCGCGGACAGGTCGCGACGCATCGACGACTGGTTTCCCGCCGTCTCCCGAGCGACGCGCTCGACCGCGGCGATCGCGCTCGCGCCGTCGAGGTCGACTCCTTCGGAACGGGCGACGCGCGCACACTCCCGGGCGACGACGGGCGCGAGATCGGACGCCGGCCCCTCGGTCAGCGCGCGGTTCGGCGCGGCGACGAGCGCGGTCACCGGGTTGATAGCCGCGTTGACGGCCAGCTTCTCCCAGAGTCGTCGGCGGACGTCGCCGGCGAGCGTCGTCGGAACGTCCGCCGACGCGAAGGCGTCGCGGGCGCGGGACGCGGCGGCGTCGGCGTCGTCGGTCCACGGACCGAGGACGACGTCACCGCCCCCGCGCCACTCGACTTCGCCGGGGGCATCGCTCACGGCCCCGTAGGTAGCCGTTCCCGCGAGGACGGGACAGGAGAGCGCGTCGGCGAGAACCGCCTCGTTTCCCATCCCGTTCTGGAGCGACAGGACGGCACCCACGTCGCCGGTATCGAGGTCGCTGGCGGCGTCGCCCGTGTCGAACGACTTGACCGTCACGAGAGCGAGGTCGGCGGACAACCCGGTGCCGTCCGTCGTCGCCGCGGGACGGGCGACGAACGACTCGACGCCGCGAACCCGGAGGCCGGCGTCGCGAATCGCCGAGACGTGCGGGTCGCGCCCCACCAGCGTCACGTCGTGTACCCGCAAGAGGAGCGCGCCGACGAGGCTTCCGAGGCTACCCGCGCCGAAGACGACCAGTTCCATGCCGACCGCTAGTCCCAGAGTACGAAGTGGGTTGCGCTCGATTCGCGGGAATTCGACGCGCTCCGCGGACCAGCAACGCGATGGTGATCGAGAGTCAGTGAACGGAGTAGCAGTTCGCCGCCCTCGGTTCCGAACCGCCGTCGCTGCTCGTCACGAGGAGACCCCCGTCGACCACGGCGACGTTCGTCGGAAGCGTGTCGGGCGTCGCGCTCGCGATGGCGGCGTGGTCGCGCGCGCTCCTCGCGCGCGGTTCGGTTAGTCGAACTGTTTCAACGTCTCCAGGTCGCGGTCCGTACGCATGAACTCGGCGAGTCGACGCGTCGCGTGGCAGGACGGACAGGAGAAGTTCTCGCGGTGGGACGGTAGTTCGGTAGGAGTCTCCTCCCAGTCTTTACCACATTCGGGACACAGTAATCGCACGAACGCTTCGACCATACGCCGTGTGCGACGCGGAGCGTCAATAAAGGTTTGCTGCCTATCTCGAGCGGCGTCCGGGTTTCGACCGATCGGCTCGGTCCCGCCGGCCCCCGTCCACCGGGCGAGCAGGCGGTCGTCGATGGACTCGTACCGCGTCGATCGCTCGTCGAGATCGTGTCTCTCGGACAGAGCGTCGATCTCGCATCTCCCCCGCTCATCGGCCGTACGTCCGGGCGACGAGCCCGTGAGTGTAATTGCCATTCGAGAGCGCCGCGGAACGGTCGAAAGCCGGTCCAGCGCTGTCCGCTACCGCCCGACGTCACGTCTCGATCGCGTCGCCCGCGGCGATCCCGACCGTACGGTCGGCCCGAACGTGGGAGACCGGATCCGAGGCGACGGTCAGAGACCGACGCCGAGGTACTCCTGCAGTGTCCGTTCGTTCTCGCGGAGTTCGGCCGGCGTCGCCTGTTCGTGGATACGGCCGTTGTCCATCAGATAGACGCGGTCGGCGATGTCGAGGACCAGTTCGACGTTCTGCTCGACGACGACGATGCTGTACCCCGACTCGGCGATGTCGCGCGTAATCCCGGCGATCTCGGGGATCAGCGACGGCATCAGTCCTTCGGTGGGTTCGTCCATCAACACGAGTTTGGGGTCTCGCATCAGCGCCCGCGCCATCGCGACCATCTGCTGTTCGCCGCCCGAGAGCGTCCCCGCCTTCTGATCCAGTCGATCCTCGACGCGGGGGAATCGGTCGAAGATCGCCCGGACGACGTCGTCGTCCCGATCGGCCGTCCCGAGGCCCATCTCCAGGTTCTTCTCGACGGTCAGCTCCGGGAACATCCCCCGATCCTGCGGGACGTAGCCGATCCCCCTGTTGGCGATTTCCGGCGGCGACTTGCCGGAGATGACCTCGCCCTCGAACCGTATCGTCCCGGTCCGCGGCGGCGTCAGCCCGATGATGGACCGCATCGTCGTGGTCTTTCCCACGCCGTTACGTCCGAGGAGGGCGACGACCTCGTCGCTGCCCGCCTCGAAGCTCACGTCGTGCAGGATGTGGCTCTTGCCGTAGTACGTGTCGATGGCGTCGACGTCGAGCATCAGTACTCCTCCCGAAGTAGACCTGCTGGACCGTCTCGTTCCGTTCGATCTCCGCCGGCGTCCCCTCGGCGACGATCCGCCCGCGGTGGAGGACGGTCAGGCTGTCGACGAGTTCCATCACCAGGTCCACGTCGTGTTCGATGAGCACGATCGTCACCTCGCCGCGGAGTTCTTCCAGCAGTTCGACCACGGTCCGCGTCTCGCTCGCCGAGAGCCCCGCCGTCGGCTCGTCGAGCAACAGGAGGTCCGGGTCGCTCGCGAGTGCCAGCGCCAGTTCGAGGAGCTTCTGATCGCCGTGCGAGAGGTTCTCGGCCGTCTCGTCGGCGTATCGTTCGAGGCCGACGCGACCGAGGATTCCCGTGGCGCGGTCGATGCCTTCGCGGTCGTCGCTGTAGCGCGCGATCGGGCTCAGCAGCCGTTTCTGTCCGTTGATCGAGCCGAGGACGTTCTCGACGACAGTCAACTCGGGGAAGATGCTGGTAATCTGGAACGCCAGTGCCATCCCCCGCGAGGTGATCTCGTGGGGCGGAGTGTGCGTGATGTCCTCGCCGTCGAACCAGATCCGTCCCGACGACGGGTCGAGCATGCCCGAGAGCAGATTGAACACGGTCGTCTTGCCGGCCCCGTTCGGCCCGATGAGCCCGCGTATCTCGCCGTCGTGGACCTCCAGGTCGACGGCGTCGACGGCGACCAGTTCCCCGAAGCGCCGGGTCAGATTCTCCGTCCGCAGGATCGCGTCGCTCATCGGTGCTCGTCCCCCGTGGCGTCCGTCCCGGACTCCGACTCGGCGGCCCGCGCTCCGTCGTCGGCCCGCGCTCCGTCGTCGGCCCGCGCTCCGTCGTCGGCCCGCGCTCCGTCGTCGGCCGCCGACGTCGCGTCCGGCGACCCGAACCGCTCGCGCATCCGGGCGGCCACTCCGACCAGTCCCTCGGGTTCGAAGACGACTGTGAGCAACAGCAACGCGCCGACGACGAGGGGGTAGGCGTCCGTGAGTTCGCTGACGAAGTTTGACGCGCCCTCGACGAGGACGGCCCCGAGGACGGCCCCGAACAGCGTCGCCCGGCCGCCGACGAGCGTGTAGATGATCGCGTCGCCCGACACGACGAGGGAGAACTCGGAGGCGCTCACGAAGCCGGTGACGTAGGTGCTCAGGACGCCCGCGAGGCCGGCGAACGCCCCGCTGGCACTGAACGCGAACAGTTTGTAGGCCGTGACGTTGTAGCCGAGCATCCGGGCGCGCCGTTCGTTGTCGCGGATCATCCGGAACGCGAGCCCGACCGGCGAGTTCGCCAGCCGATACATGACCAGCAACGACGCGACGACGACCGCGAGGGTGAAGAAATACCGGAAGACCGGGTCGAAAAACGACAGGTCCCCGAGGCCGGGGAGGGCGACCGGCGGCACCGCGACGCTCCGGCCGTCGGTGCCGCCGGTGATCGACGTCAGACTCACCGCGGCGAGGTTCGCGATGAGGGCGATGAGGATCGTGACGATGACGAATCCGTGTGAACTCACCCGGGTCGCCACGAGGCCGAGGCCGACGGCGACGAGCGCGGTGGCGAGAAAGCCCGCGGCGAGGCCGACGAACACGCCCCGCCCGAAGTCCGTTATCGCGAACGTCGCGGCGTAGGCACCGACACCGAAGAAGACGGCGTGGCCGAAGCTCAACAGCCCCGTGTAGCCGTACAGCAGGTCGAACGCCGCGCCGTAGAGACCGAGGGCGAGGACGGAAGCGGCCAGAAACAGCAGGAAATCCCCGGCGACGAACGGGAACGCCACCGCGACGGCGGCGACCAGCCCCCACGCCCCGCGTTTCGGTGTCACCCGACCGACGGGCGTCTCGTGGGACTCCGTCATACCGCGTCCCCCTCGAAGATGCCGCCGGGTCGAACCAACACGAACGCGATCATCAGCGTCAGCGTCAGGATGCGCGCCCGCACCGGCGTCACGAACAGCGCACCCACGTTCTCGACGAGCGCGTACGTCAAACTGGCGACGAGGACCCCCGAAGGGAACCCAGGCCGCCGACGATGACGACGATGAAGGCGACGGCGAGGACGTCGAGTCCCATCAGGTGGTGAACGCTGACGATGGGGGCGAGCAACACGCCGGCCAGCGCGGCGAGCAGCGACCCGAGACCGAACGTGAAGGCGTACACCTTCGAGGTGGGGACGCCGAGCGCGCTCGCGACCTCGCGGTTCTGGCGGACGCCCCGCATCCACGTCCCGTAGCGCGTCCGGAACAGAAACAGGTAGAGTCCGGCCATCAGGGCGACCGCGACGACCGCCACGCTCAATCGGTACGTCGAGTAGGAGACGCCCGCGAACGACACCGTGCCCGAGATGGGCGCGGCGACGGAGCGGGTTCCGGGTCCGAAGCTCATCAGGGCCAGTTGCTGGAAGATCAACAACAGCCCGAACGTCGCGATCAACGTGATCGAGACGTCGTCCTCGATCGGTCGGAGGACGCCGCGTTCTATCGCCACTCCGATCATCCCGACGGCGAGCGGGGCGAGAAACAGCGCGACGAAGAAGCTCCCGGTGGCGTCGATGACGAACCACCCGATGACGGCACCGAGCATGTAGAGCGAGCCGTGGGCCATGTTGACGATCTCGAGCAGCCCGAAGATGAGGTTGAGCCCGAGCGCGATCAAGGCGACGATCAGCCCCCACGTGACTCCGTTGAGCACCGCGACCGCGACGTCGCTCGCGAGCGCCATCTCAGAGGCAGACAGTGGACGTCCGGCGGGTCCGTCCCGCGGTAGACCGCCCGTTCCCCGCCTGGGCACCGTCGGGTCGCCAGGCCGGCCGGCGCTCGTTCGTGAGGCCTCTCCCACCGGGATGGGTTCTCATAACTCGGGCAGGTGATTTCGAAGGTGGCGATATAAATGTTGCTGGCGACGGTCGGTCCCGGATCGAGGCCCGCTCCTGTCGGCCATCGAATTCGGTCACTGCATGGGCGTCCCGCTCCCGCGAACGGCCCGCTCGCGACGACTGCCGATTTATACCCATCCTCCGACGCGTCGAGAGGGAACGCAAAACCGACTGGGTATCACGACACACGGCCGACGACACAACTGTGCTCGGACGCGCTACCGGGAAGACCGACGGACGAGGCCGGAGTTGGAAGCCGAATCGCCACGTCGGCCACCCGAACGTCGCCCCGAACGCGTAGCGGGCGATCAGAAGGACTGGCCTTTCAGGTCAGCCCGCGGCTCGAAGCTCGGTTCGTCGACGACGACTTCCTTGAGTTTGGTCAGCGCGCCGCCGTCGATGCGTTCGATGAACATGTTCATGAACGCCTGGTGATCCTCGCCGCGGAAGAACTTCGGTCCCTGCGGGTACTTCGTGCCGCCCTCGACGGCGGGCCCGCTCTCGAACCACTCGATGAGCGCCTGGTGGTCGCTCGCGCCGGCCCAGTCGGTCGCGGACACGGCGTCCCGTATCCACGAGAGGGCCTCGTAAGAGGCGTTGATGTGACCGCCGAGGTAGACGTTGTCCGTCTCGGACGGGTTCGCCATCTCCCGGAGATGTCTCGTCCCCTCCGTCTCGTGTTCGCCGGGGTTCCGGGGCAGCATCGTCACGTACTCCGCGCCCTCGGCCCCGCCGCCGATGCTGCTGATGTCGACGCCCTCGACGGACGCGATCGCACCGAGACGCTCGCCCGGCGTTCCGAGATCCGAACTCTGCTGGAGGAAATTCAGCGACGACGCGCCGATGAGCGCGTTGAACAGCACCTCCGTGTCGTCGGGGACTTTGTTGAGATACGACGTCAGATCGCTCTCGCCCACCGGGACACCGATCGACGACAGGACTTCGCCGCCGCGCTGCTCGACGCCCGCCTTCACCGCGTCGCGATACTGCTGACCGAAGGCGTAGTCCTGATAGACGATCGTCCACTTCGAACCGCTGTCCATGCCGTGTTCGACGGCGATCTGTGCCGCGTGTTCGGTGCTGTGGTTGTTCCGGACGACCCACCGGTTCCCGTCCGCGCCGGTGATCGAGGGCGCTTCGCCGAGGGGAAAGTACGGAATTTCGAACTGATCTGCCAACGGGTTCGTCGCTATCGAGACGCCGGACGACTGCGATCCGATGACGAAGTCGACGTCGTCCTGCTGGACGAGTTTTCGGAACACCTGTCCGCCGACTTTCGCATCCGTCTCCGTGTCTTCGACCAGCAGCTCGACGTCGTCGCCGCCGATGCCCCCGTTAGCGTTGAGATGGTCGACGTAGTTTTCGAGGACGCGGCGGTGCCAGAAGCCGTAAATCGACAGCGCTCCAGTGAGGTCGGCCTGGAGGCCGATCTTGATGGCCCCGCCGCTTCCGTCGCCGACTCCGCCAACACAGCCGGCGAATCCGGTCATACCCGTTCCCGCAGCCGCCGCGACTCCCCTCAGCGCAGCGCGGCGGGATACCCGTCGATTGCCACGAGCTCCGTGGCGCTCGTCCTCGTCCGTCATTGAATTCGTCCTATGAGAAACTATCGGCCATGATATAGATTGTGGACCGGATGTGCCGGCCGAGTACGAACCGCTGTCGCTCGGACGACGTCTGTCTCGAACGCGGTTCGCCAGCGAGTCGGTCGAGGCGGAGCGCTCCCGGCGGCGACGGCGGCTATCGCCGCGTCTCCGGGTATCCGGCGAGCGCCCGCCCGTTCACGCCGGGAGATCCTGCGCCTCGAGGAGTTCCTTGTAGCGGTTGCGGATGGTGACTTCGGAGATGTTGGCCACCTCGGAGACCTCGCTCTGGGTGACTTTCTCGTTGGTGAGGAGGGCGGCGGCGTAGACGGCCGCGGCGGCGAGGCCGACGGGGCTCTTGCCGCTGTGGACGCCCTGCTCTTTGGCGGCCCGGAGCAGTTGCCGCGCCTGTCGTTCTGCCTCCTCGGAGAGGTCGAGTTCGGAGGCGAACCGCGGGACGTACTGCTCGGGATCCGCGGGCTGAATTTCGAGTTTCAGCTCCCGAACGACGTACCGATAGGTCCGCGTCAGTTCCATCTTCTCGACTCGGGAGACGTTCGCGATCTCGTCGAGCGAACGCGGCGTTCCGGCCTGCCGCGCGGCGGCGTAGAGCGCCGCGGTAGCGACGCCTTCGATGGAGCGCCCGGGCAGGAGGTCCTCGTCCAGCGCGCGGCGGTAGATGACGCTCGCGGTCTCGCGGACGTTCTCGGGGAGGCCGAGCGCGGAGGCCATCCGGTCGATCTCGCCGAGCGCCTGCTTCAGGTTGCGCTCTTTCGAGTTACGGGTTCGGAACCGCTCGTTCCAGGTCCGCAGTCGCTGCATCTGCTGGCGCTGGCGCGAGGAGAGCGTCTTCCCGTAGGCGTCCTTGTCCTGCCAGCTGATGTTGGTCGACAGCCCCTTGTCGTGCATCATCTTCGTCGTCGGCGCGCCGACGCGAGATTTGGAGTCGCGCTCGCTCGAATCGAACGCGCGCCACTCGGGACCGTGGTCGATGCCGTCCTCTTCGACGACGAGACCGCACTCCTCACAGACCGTCTCGCCGTGTTCTTCGTCGGTTACGAGGTGCCCGCTGCACTCCGGACACGTGGTCGTCCGGGACGCGTCGTCGCGTTCCCGCTCGTCCGATTCTGCCTGCCGTTGTGTTACCGGTTTCGTATCGCTCATGTGGGATGCTCCGTGTGGACGAACCCCTCGAAGAGAATATACGAGAAAACCCGGAGCGAAGGTCGTCCTTACGATGAGTAAGACCGTAAAGGATATAAAAATGTCGGTGTATGTCGAGAGGTAAATCCCGCACTACACGGCCATATACGCCCGAATATGAGGAAATACTCCGATAGGCGTGTGAACGAGTACCATATATACGTTTCGGTGGGTTCACCCGAGTTGGTCGACCTCGACCCGGTGTGGTCCGTTTGGCGTCTCGACGGTGGCGACGTCGACGATCGCGTCACGGACCGCGTCGCGCCACGCCTCGACGGCCGTCACGTGCGCGTCACGGTGTGCCTCCGTGGAGTAAGCGCCCTCGCGTCTGAGTCTGTCTTCGGTGTCGTCCAGTTCGGGGTACGGAGGGATCTCCTCGACCAGCGTTTCGGGACCGACGTGGATCGGGTTCGGCGACTCGGCGGCGTCGCCGTTCGACGGCCGGTGGAGCCGGGCGCGCATTCGACCGGAGAACGGCGGCGTCACGCGAAGGACGGTCCGCTGGCTGCTCCGGAGCGTCGATTCGAGAGCCGTCACGACGTCTTCGGATCGAACGGCGATGGAGACGACGGTCGTCGGATCGTCGCTTCCGCTCGGTGCGTCGTCGGTCATCTCGGGGCGGGGCCGCAGTTACGTGTACGTCGCCGTCCGGAGGCCGCTCCCACACTCCGGACAGCGCGCTCGGTACGCGAGCGAACTCACGTGCTGGTCGCACCGACTGCAGACGTACGAGGAGGGTTTCGACATGGAAACTCCGTAGGCGTCGACCCGTGTTAATACTTGTCATGGACACGGCCATCACCGCCGTCGATCGGCCGTCAGCGCCGATCACGACCCGAGGTCGAACAGTTCGGCCGCCTGTTCCATGTCCTTGTCGCCGCGGCCGCTGAGGTTGACGACGACGGTGTCGTGGTCGTCCGCGATCTGCTTCGCCAGCGCGATGGCGTGCGAAGACTCCAGTGCCGGGACGATTCCTTCCAGTTCGCTCAGGGTACGGAACGCCTCCAGCGCTTCTTCGTCGGTGATGCCGCGGTACTCACACCGGCCGACGGCGCGGAACATCGCGTGTTCGGGGCCGACGCCGGGGTAGTCGAGGCCCGCCGAGACGGAGTGGACATCGACGTCTTCGTCGATGACGCGGGTCTTCATCCCGTGGAGGACGTCCGATTTCCCCTCCGTCAGCGGGGCGGCGTGGCGTCCGGATTCCGCCCCTTCGCCGCCGCCCTCGCCGCCGTAGAAAGCCACGTCGTCGTCGCGGAAGGCGTGAAACAGGCCGATTGCGTTCGACCCGCCGCCGACGCAGGCGACGGCCGCGTCCGGCAGTTCGCCCGTCCGGTCGAGTATCTGTTCCCGTGCCTCGTCGCCGATGACCGACTGGAACTCCCGGACCATCCGCGGGAAGGGGTCGGGACCGACCACCGATCCGACGAGGTAGTGGGTGTTCTCGACGTTCTCCGCCAGATCTTCGAGCGCCGCGTCCACGGCGTCCGCGAGGCCCGCGTTTCCGCGGGTCACCTCGTTGACTTTGGCCCCCATCAGACGCATCCGGAAGACGTTCATCTTCTGGCGCTCGACGTCTTTTTCTCCCATGTAGATCTCCGTGTCGAGGTCGAATAGCGCGCCGACCATCGCCGTCGCGGTGCCGTGCTGACCCGCGCCCGTCTCGGCGATGAGGCGGTCCCGACCCGCCTTCTTCGCGAGGAGCGCCTGCCCGACGGCGTTGTTTATCTTGTGCGCGCCGCCGTGGAGCAGGTCCTCGCGCTTGAGGTAGATGTCGGCCCCGTACTCCGCCGAGAGGTTCTCTGCGTGGTAGAGCGGCGTCGGCCGCCCGGCGTACTCCTCCAGCACGTCGAGAAACTCCGCTCGGAACGCCGGCGTCTGGGCGACGTTCTCGAACGCCGTCGCCAACTGGTCGAGCGGTCCTTCGAGTAACTCGGGCACGTGGCGGCCGCCGAATTCGCCGAACTCGCCCGTGTCCTGATCCTGTGGAGCCATAATTCGCAAAGCGACACTGACGTATAAATATGTGTTGGGCCCGCACGCTCGCACCGGCGGGCGCGACGAACGCCCGCCGCGTCGCGAACGCGTCCCGACGAGCGTCAGACGACGTGGTCCGTGAGCGACCCGTTCGACGCGAACTGTCTCTCGGGATGCCACAGTTCGCCGAACTGACGGAAACCAACCGAGAGAGTGGAAGGCGCACCGATGCCAGATTACACTAACTGGAGAATGTTCCCGTTCGACGTAATGTGAAGATCCCGTCCGACTTTGTACCCCTGGCCCCCAGCGAGGTCGACGTAGCCCGAAAACCCGGCCATATCCTGATGGGCGGGGACGACGTGCTGAGGCTGGAGGGCATCCAGCATCTGGTAGTGACCCTCCTGGCGGAGGTGACCCGAGACGTGGACGTCGTCGTAGATGCGCGCTCCCTGCATCCGGAGGAGCCGTTCGGACTGGTAGCGCTGGCCCTCGTTGGTCGGTTCCGGGATGACACGGGCCGAGAAGATGACCTTGTCGCCGTCGTCGAGTTCGTACGGCGTCTCGCCGCGGCCCATCCGCGTCAGCATCGCGCGCGGTTCGCCCTGGTGGCCCGTGACGACGGGGAGGAAGTTCTCCTTGCCTTCGTTCATGATCCGCTCGAACGCGCGGTCGACCGATTTCCGGTGGCCGTACATCCCGAGATCGTCGGGGAACGTGACAGCGTCGATACGTTCGGCGGTGCCGGAGTACTTCTCCATCGACCGCCCGAGCAGGACGGGCTGGCGGCCGATGTCTTTCGCGAACTCGACGAGGCTGGAGACGCGGGCGATGTGCGAGGAGAACGTCGTCGCGACGATGCCGCCGTCGTAGTCCTCGATACTCCGCATGACGTCCTGGAGTTGGTCCCGAGCGACGGCCTCACTGGGCGTGCGTCCTTTCTTGTTCGCGTTCGTGCAGTCCTCGATGTAGCAGAGAACGCCCTCGCCCTCGCGGCCGATCTCGCGGAACCGCTTCATGTCGATGGGGTCGCCGATGACCGGCGTGTGGTCCATCCGCTTGTCGAGGCCGTAGACGACGGCACCCTCCGGCGTGTGGAGGACGGGGTTGATGGCGTCGATGATGGAGTGGGTGACGTTGACGAACTCCAGTTCACAGCGTTCGCCGATCTGCATCGTCTCGCCGGCCTCCATCTTCACCAGGTCGTTCTCCACGACGAACTTCCCTTCGTCCTGAATCTCCTCTCTGACGAGTTCGAGGGTAAACGGCGTGGCGACGATCGGGGCGTCGTACCGGTGTGCTAACTTGCTGATCGCGCCGATGTGGTCGAGGTGGCCGTGCGTCGGGACGATCGCTCGCACGTCGCCTTCCAGTTCCGACATGACGCGGTCGTCGGGAATCGCGCCCATGTCGATGAGGTCCAACGAGTGCATGCTCTCGGTCTGGAGGTTGTCGTGAATCAGTACCTTCGAGAGATTGAGTCCCATGTCGAAGACGACGACGTCGTCGCCGGCACGGACAGCGGTCATCTGACGTCCGACTTCCTCGTAGCCGCCAATAGTTGCAATTTCGATTTCCATAGTTGGGTCCGATCAGAGCGATCCCAGAACCCGTCGCAGAGTACGCCTGATGAAGGAGAGACGGACGATGATCCGGTTTCGACGACCGATCAGAGATCGGAGCCGCCAAATCGCAGGGAGCACGCGTCCGTCTCGGGGATAACACGTGTTTCGGTTACGAAGAGGTCGGTGGCCACGACGTAAATAGTCGGTGAAATTCGTCGTTCCCCTCGCGTCTCGGTGGTGGTTTCGTCGGGAGCGACCAGCATCGTAACCGTTTTTGAACGTTTGGAGAAGTCTTCACCATATCGGGGGTTCCACGAAGAATTCTCCCCAATTACTGACGAGGATTTCACGGAGCTTTTATCTCACAAACGATTTCACGGAGCTTTTATCTCACAAACGTATTCATCCGGACATCGTGAGTTCAGGGACCGGATTACTCCCCTCGTCGTGACCATCCTAGGGCTGGGTGTCGCTTCCCAGTTGCAGCCGACCGACTGGAGATCCCGAGCGTCCTCTTTCTCATTCTCGCGGGCATCGCCGTCGGCCCCGAAGGGCTCGACGTCGTCGGCTTGGACGCGTTCGGAGGCCCTGAACCGCTATCGGCCATCGTCGGACTCTCGGTGGCGATCATCATCTTCGAGGGAGCGTTCCATCTCAAACTCTCGAAACTGCGCCAGACCCCACGCGAAGCCTTTCGGCTGGTCACACTCGGTGCCGGCATCTCGCTCGTCGGGACGGCGCTCGCCGTCCGATTCGCGCTCGGCGCGTCGTGGGAGCTGTCGTTTCTCGTCGGATCGCTTCTCATCGCAACCGGTCCGACCGTCATCACGCCCATTCTGAACGTCGTTCCCGTCCGCGACCGCGTGGCCGCCGCACTCGAGACCGAGGGGATCGTCAACGACGTCACTGCGGCGATCCTCGCGGTGGCCGTCTTCGAAGGCGTCGTCGCCAGCGGGATCGGGATCCCCGCGTTGTTACAGGCGTTCGTCTCCCGGCTCGGCGTCGGCGTCCTCGTCGGCACCGTGGCGGCAGGCGTCCTCTGGTATCTCCTCGAACACGCCGATCTCTCGGCGTCGAACGCGGTGCGAAACTCGCGGTTGGTCGTCCTCGTCGGTGCGATCTCCACCTTCGGGATCGCGGAAGCGATCGCCGCCGAAGCGGGGATCGCAGCGGCGGCGACGGCGGGTGTCCTCCTCGGCAACGCCGACCTTCCCTACGAGGACGAGATCGCGGCGTTCAAAGGCGACGTCACGCTCGTCGTCCTCTCGTTCGTCTTCATCTCGCTGGCGACGCTGCTGTCGTTGGACGACCTCCTCTCGCTCGGCGTCGGCGGCGTTCTCGTCGTCGTCGCCGTCACCGTCCTCGTTCGGCCCGTGGCGGTGTTGCTCTGCACGCACGGAGAACAGTTCTCCGTCCGCGAGCAACTGTTCATGAGCGCGGTCGGCCCCCGGGGATCATCCCCGCGAGCGTGGCGACGCTGTTCGCGCTCGACCTTCGGTCGTCGAATCCCGAAGCCGCGACGATCCTCGTCGGGACCGTCTTTCTGGTCATCCTGACGACGGTCGTCTTCGAAGGCGGCTTCGCCCGACACATCGCACAACTACTCGAGGTACTTCCAATGCGCGTCATCATCGTTGGCGGCGGCCGCGTCGGTCGCGGCCTCGCCGAACGGCTGGAGGATCGCGGAGAGAACGTCATCGTCGTCGACAGCGACCAGAAACAGGTCGAAACGGCGCGAAATGCGGGGTTCACCGTCCACCACGGCGACGGAACCGACACGGAGGTGCTCCGATCCGCCGGCGCGGACAACGCCAAAATCGTCGCCGCGGCGACCGGAGACGACGACGCGAACCTGCTCGTCGCCCAACTCGCGAAGTCGAAGTTCGACGTCGACACGGTGCTCGCCCGCGTGAACACGCCCGGGAACGCCGAGGCGTTCGAGGAGTTAGGCGTCCGGGCGATTTCCGCCGACGAGTCGATCGCGTACGCCATGGACAACGCGATCGAACGCCCCGCGCTCTCCGAGTGGATGACCGAACTCGGTCGGACCGGCGACGTCCAGGAGATCGAAGTGACGGCGAAGAGCCTCGTCGGCAAGACCATCAGCGATCTCGACGAGGAACTCCCGGATGGCGTCCTGATCGCACTCGTGAGTCGGGACGGCGACTCTCAGCTCCCGGAATCGGACGTGACCCTTCGCCGTGGCGACCACCTCACGTTCGTCGGTCGCCGCACCGCGGTCCGCGAGGCCATCGAACGGTGTCATCCGGAACGTCACCGTTGACGCCCGCGAAGGAATCCTCGACGGACGCGCCGCCCGTCGCCCGGAATCGATCGCCCGCGCTGGCGTCGAACACCGAACAGTATTTTATGCCGTCAGTCTGTGCTCCGGACTGTCGATGATCGTACTCCACGCGAGTTTCCCGATCGATCCGGAGCGCCGTGACGAAGCCCTCGATCTCGTCGACGAACTCGTCGACAAATCGCAGGCGGAGGACGGCATGATCGAATACCGGGCGACGACGGACGTTCAGGAACCGAACGTCATCAGATTCTTCGAACAGTACGAAGACGCAGCGGCCTTCGAGGCCCACACGCAGACAGCCCACTTCCGGAAGTTCGAGGAGCGCCTCCCCGACCTCCTCGCCGGCGAGCCCGAAGTCGTCCGATTCGACGTCGACGACGCGACCGGACTCGACCTGTAGCGAGCGCCGACCGACGCGCACTACGGGGCCGCCGTCGGCTACTCGTCGTCGTCTTTGATGTCGGCGAGTCTGTCGACCAGGTCGTCGGTCGACGCGTCCGATTCGAACGTGACCTCTCCGTCGTGGTCGTTTTCGTGAACGCTCACGCCCTCGCTGTCGTCAGCGTTGACTTCCTGATTCTGCTGCTCGGATTCGTCGTAGCTCCCAAAACCCATACGTGGAGAAAGGCCGTCACCGATTAAAAACGTCCGATACGCGATTCGGGCGAGAGCGTGACCGCCGAGCGTCGTGTACGGCCGCGCTCGGCGAGGCTATTACTGTCTGGACGACGTACACGCCGCCGATGGAGTTCACAGTCGTCCAGGGCGACATCGCCGCCCAGCGCGCCGACGCGCTCGTGAACGCCGCGGGGACGAGTCTCCGGATGGGGAGCGGCGTCGCCGGCGCACTCCGACGCGGAGCGAACGGACCGATCGGCGAAGCGGCGGTTTCGAACGGGCCGATCGACCTCGGAGCGGTCGCCGTCACCGACGCATACGACCTCGACGCCGACTACGTCATCCACGCCGCAGCGATGCCCCACTGCGGCGATGGACGGGCCACCGCCGAAAGCATCCGCGACGCGACGCGGAACGCGCTCGCGAAGGCCGACGAACTGGGCTGTGAGTCGCTCGTCGTCCCGATTCTCGGGACGGGGAGCGGCGGGTTTCGACTTCGAGCGCGGAGCGGAAATCGTCTGCGAGGCGGTCCACGAGTACGAACCCGCGACGCTGGACGACGTTCGGGTGATCGCGTATTCGGACGCCGAACGTCGCACCGCACAGAGACTCGCCGACGGCGTGCGGTCGTCCTGATTACGTACCGTAGCGCGGCCGTCAGTCGTCACCACCGTCGGATAAGGGGTCGTAGCGCCCCCTCGTCGAACGGTAGTCGAATTCGATCCGACTCCCTGATCGTGTAACCCAGAGGACGCCGTCCACGAGTTCAGCGACGGCCTCCATCGCCCCCTCGTCGTGTGCCGTATAATCCACCCAAAGGAGGCAGAGCCCCGCCCCCGACCGAAATTCGGTGATCCGTTCGAGGACCGTACGGACGTGCGCGAGCGACGCTGCGTTCAGAGCCGGCGTGAGCGATCGGACGACGAGATGCCGATCCCCGCCCGCAACGAGGGCGTTTTCGGCCACGTCCGAGAGTGCCAACACCAGCCGTTCGAGGTCGTCCGGAGACGGCGTGAAGACGACCGGCGTCTCGCCGTGGAGCGCCGACACCGACTGCTGTTCCGACGCCGTATCGACCACTCTGAGCGTGGGCCGATTCGACTCCGAGCAGAGCGCGTCGTAGGCGTCGAGGGTCTCGCCGACGCCCTCGGTGGTCGTGACGACGAGCGCCGCATCGTCGCCCGTCCCGTACTCACAGAGGAGGCGGAGACCCACGGCGTACCGCGTTGGGTCGCCCGCACTCGCGACGAGGACGGTCGACCCAGCGTCGACGTCCGTGGGGAAGCTATCGACCTGCAACGGCGCTCTATCAGCGCCGCCGGAGTTGCCGCCCGTCACGGTTCAGCCGTCTCCTCGGCGACGCGGGTCGTTCGACGTTCCAGGCTGTTTCGATACCGCCTGTTTCGGGGAGTAGCGAGCACCACACGAGCGACGCTCGGCAACGTCGACGTACCCCTTCCAGCGGGCCGAAATCGGTAGTTCTCGGGCATGCGCCGTGCGCTCGACGAGGTCCGTGCCACAGTCCGAACAGGGGAGGTCTCTTTCGTGCATGGTCTGGGGTACGTGCCCAAGCCCCGTCGAGGAAACCCAGGGACCACCAGTGGGGACGGCATCCGGCACGGCGCATCTCAGAGCAGTGCCATCGAAGGACGCCTCCGACGCGGCGGCGAACCGATGGGCTAACGAGGAAAGGACGGGGCGGAGCCCGTAATACGGGCAACCCGTTCGCCCGTCCGTGATAAATCGATTTCGTTCCGTTCGATGCCGCCCACGGCGGGGCGGTCATCCGGTCGTCGGGGGCGGCCTCCTCAGTCGAATCTGAACGTTTCCAGATTTTTCGGGGCGTACGTTCGGACGTCGAACTCCTGGTAGAGCCCCGAGGAGAGCTGGTCCGTCGACGCCTCGTCGCCGTGGACACAGAGGACCTCTTCGGGACGGGGCGTCATCGTCCCGACGAAGTTCTCGAGACCCTGTCGGTCGGCGTGGCCCGAGAACCCGCTCACGGATTCGACGTCGAACCGGAGCGTCAACTGCTCGCTCCGGCCGCCACGGTCACTGAAGGGAATCTCCCGGCGGCCGCTCTGAATCCGCCGCCCGAGCGTCCCCTGTGCCTGATAGCCCACGAAGACGAGCGTGTTCTCCGGGTCGCTTCCGAGCAGTTCCAGCCACGACATGATCGGCCCACCGGTCACCATCCCCGACGTCGAGAGGATGATACAGGGTTCGCCGCTGGCGATCTCCTCGCGCATCTCCTGTCCGCCGTCGACCTGTTGGAACTGCTCGGCGAGGAAGGGGTTCTCGTCCTCGTGGAGGATCCGCTGGCGGAGGCCGTCGCGGAGGAACTCGGGGTAGGCCGTGTGAATCGCCGTCGCCTCGCGGATCATCCCGTCGAGGTAGACGGGCATCGTCGGCAGTCTGTCCTCCCGCATCGCCTCTTCGAGGACGAGCATGAGTTCCTGTGACCGACCGACGGCGAACGCGGGAATGACGACTTTCCCGCCGTCGTCGTACGTGTCACCGATCAGATCGACGAGCTTTCGCTCGCTGTCTTCCTGATCCGTCTGGTAGTCGTCGCGACGGCCGTACGTCGACTCCATGACGAGCGTCTCGGCGCGCGGGAAGTCGTTGACTGCGCCGTTGAACAGGCGCGTATCGGCGTAGTGAACGTCGCCGGAGAAGACGACGTTGTGGAAGCCGTCGCCGACGTGGAAATGGGAGACGGCGCTCCCGAGGATGTGGCCCGCGTTGTGGAACGTGAGCTTGATGTCCGGGGCGATGTCGGTGACGTCGCCGTAGTCGAGCGTGATGGTGTGTTTGAGTTCCTCGCGGACCATCTCGCTCCCGTACGGCGGCGTCCGTCCTTCCTTGGCGGCGACGTCGAGGTAGTCCAGCTGGAGGAGGCCCATCAGGTCGCGGGTCGCCTGCGTCGTGTAGACGGGGCCGTCGTAGCCGTATTTGAACAGGAGGGGAGGAGCGCGCTGTGGTCGAGGTGGGCGTGTGTCAGGACGACGGCGTCGAGGTTCGCGATGGGGTTCGCCTCGGGGGCCTGGAGGTAGGGGACTTCGCCCTCCGCGCCGGGTTTGTCGCCACAGTCGACGAGGACGCGCGTTTCGGGCGTACTGAGGATGAAACTCGCTCGCCCGACCTCCCGGCAGCAACCGAGCGTCGTCACGCGGACCCACTCGGTCTCGTGCATCGGTTCGCGGTGGATCTGTTCGCCGACGCGTTCGAGGAACTCCCGTCGCTCGTCGCGTTCCTGCATCAGGAAGTTCCGCACGTTGTCGACCGTCGAGGATTCCATCGGCGGCGTCCGTAGTACCTCCGTCGACCACCCGACTTCCTGCGAAATCTCTCGCAGCGTGCTCGCCCGGCGACCGATGACGAGGCCGGGTTTTTCGGCTTCGATCAGCACCTCGCCGGTCTCCGGGTAGAACTGGAGGTTCGTGATGCCCGCCTCGTCCGGAATCAGGTCGAGGATCTTCGGTTTCGCTTCGGACGGGGGCGACTGCGTTCCCGCCGCCGGTCGGATGGTAATTCGCTTGCGGACGGTGCTGGCCAACTCTCGAACCAGGCCGTCTCGCTCGGCGAATTTCCCGGGCGTCTCCGTGTAGACGACGAGTTCGGGGCCTTCGTACGTGACCCGCGAAATGGTGAGGTCGGCTGGTAACTCCGCTTCTAGTTTCGTTCGAACCGCTTCGATCGGGTTTTCGTTAGTACTCATACAGATGTGCGTTCGACGGCTGAGGACGACGGATTAATCGGGGAGTGGCAGCCGCATCTTCCGGCCGGAATCCGCTGGCGATTTCGTGGTCGTCGGTTCGGACGGCGCGTCGGGGTCGGTCTCCTCGTCATGGAGTGTGTCTCCCCGAGCGCGAGACGGACGGGACGCCCCGCCGACGTCCGAACGGTTGGAATCGTGCAACTAAAACTACCCGAGGGACGGTATAAACCTTTCCCGACGGCGCTCACCGCGGACGGCGACGAACTGCGACGACGGGACCGCGACCGGATCGCCCGGAGGGGATTTCGCGCCGTGGCGAACGACTCGATGGACTGTGCCTTTAAACAGTGCCTCGGCCTATCGTTCAGTACGTCACATGTCCCTGTACGCCCGGTGGAACCAGTACGGTGCTCGGCTCACTGTCGCGCTCACGCTGGCCGTCGCACTCCTGTCGGTGCTGACTGGTATCGCGAATATCGGCGCACAGAGCGTCGTCGGGCCGCTCGCCGCGTTCGTTCCCCCGTCCGTTCAACGGGTCGCCGGGTTCACTGGCGCGCTCACCGGCTTTCTGATGCTCACGAGTGCGATCGGCCTCCGACGGGGCCTCCGCCTCGCGTGGTATTCGACCGTCGTTTTGCTCCCGGTTACGGCGCTCCAGGGGCTGATGCAGTCCAGCCCGTTGTCGGTTCCGCTCATCGGCCTCTCGCTCATCGCCCTCCCGAACGCCGTGGCGAATCGCCGACGGTTCGACCGCGGACTCGATCTTTCGATATCCCAGTTGACCGCGCTGGCCGCGATCGTCGGTGCCCAAATCTACGGAACGGTCGGTACGTACGCGCTCCGCGACGACTTCACGACTGTCAGTACGCCCGTCGACGCGTTCTACTACACGCTGGTCACGGCGAGCACCGTCGGCTACGGGGACGCCGCGCCGACCTCGCAGGGGGCTCGTCTCTTCGGCATGTCGGTCGTCGTCCTCGGCACCGCGAGCTTCGCGCTCGCGCTCGGGACGTTACTCGGCCCGGCAATTGAAGCCCGTCTATCGCGTGCACTCGGACGAATGACCGACTCACAGCTCGAATTACTCGACAACCACGTCCTGATTCTGGGCTACGGTGACCTCACGGAGGCGATTCTCGAGGAGTTCACGCGCGACGTCGACGGCGAGACCGAGGTGTTGCTCATTACACCGGACAGCAAACAGGCCCAACGCCTCTCTGACCGCGATTTCGACGTGCTGATCGGTGATCCGAGCGACGAGGAGACCCTGTCTCGCGCTCACATCGGGGACGCGCGGGCGATTCTCGTCGCGACGAACAACGACGCCGAGGACGCGCTGTCGGTCCTGACGGCCCGCCATCTGAACGCCGACGTCTACGTCGTCGCCGCCGCGACGAACCGGGAAAACATCGGCAAGCTCGAACGGGCCGGTGCCGACACGGTCATCAGCCCGCAGAGCATCGCGGGACAGCTTCTCGTCCGAGCCGCGCTCGACCGCCGAGGAATGGACGACGCCGTGTCCCAGTTCACCGAGGATTGAGCGGACGGTCCCGCGCCGAGGCCGCTCCGGCGACGTCGGCGATCTCGAACGGCCCTGCGGGAGCGGCTCGGGCGTCACCACGGCGCTCCCATGATGGTTTAATGGGGCCGACCGAGTGACGTTCGCCATGGACAAGTGGCAGCGACGGACCATCATTTACTCGCTCGCGTTGACCGGCGTGATGCTCGTCTACGCCGTTCTCTATCACAACGGCATGCGGATCTTCGAGGGGAGTCCCTCTCGTTTCTCCACTCCCTCCAGGTCGTCGTCGAGACGTTCACGACGACCGGGTTCGGCTCGGACGCGCCGTGGACCAGCCCCGAGATGAACGCGTTGGTCATCCTCATGGACCTCACCGGGGTGGTTCTCATCTTCATGGCGCTCCCCGTCCTCGCGTTCCCCCTGCTCGAGGACATCCTCTCGACGACCGTCCCGGAAGCCGTCGAGAACGGCGTCGAGGATCACGTGGTCATCTGCACGTACACGTCGCGTGCCGAGGCGCTCATCGGCGAACTCGAGTCCTGGGACGTCGACTACGTCGTCGTCGAACCCGACCGCGAGCGGGCCACCGACCTCTACGAGGACGAGTACACGGTCATCCACGCGGACCCCGAATCAGTGGACGGACTCGAACAGGCGCAACTGGCCGCTGCTCGGGCGCTCGTCGCCGACGTCTCCGACCAGGTAGACGCGAGCATCGTTCTGACAGCCCAGGAGGTCGCCGAAGACGTGCCGATAATCAGCGTCGTCGAGGAGCCCGATCGAACGGCCTATCACCGGCTCGCAGGCGCCGACGAAGTGCTCTCCCCGCGGTCGCTCCTCGGTGAGAGCCTCGCGACGAAAGTGACGGCGTCTGTCACGACGGAGCTGGGCGAAGCGATCGAAATCGGGGCCGACTTCGAAATCGCGGAGCTTCCGATCCACCGGGGAGTCGGCTCGTCGGCACGACGCTGGCCGAGAGCGAGATTCGGGAACGGGCCGGCGTCAACGTCGTCGGTGCGTGGTTCCGCGGCGAATTCGAAACGCCGCCCAGTCCCGAGGCGACGCTCACGAACGGGACGGTGTTGCTCGTCACCGGTCGCGAGGACCAACTCGAACAGCTGAAGGAACTCACGCGCTCGGGAGTCCGGCGGTTCGACCGCGGCGAGACGATCGTCATCGGATACGGACAGGTCGGCCGGACGATCGCCGACGCGTTGGACGACGCCGGTCTCCCCGGACGGTAGTCGATCACACGGAGATGGACGGCGTCGACGTGGTCGGCGACGCGACCGACCCGGAGACGCTGCGAGAGGCGGGCATCACCGACGCCCGGTCGGTCATTCTCGCGCTCCCCGACGACACGACGACCGAGTTCGCGACTCTGGTGATACGGGACGCGAGCCCACAGACGGAGGTCATCGCCCGCGTCGAAGAGCCCCGGAGTATCCAGAAGATGTACCGTGCCGGTGCCGACTACGTCCTGTCGCTGGCCACGGTGAGCGGCCGGATGATCGCCTCGAAGATACTCGAAGACGAGGACGTGCTCTCGTTGGACCAGCAGATCGAGGTGGTTCGTACGCGTGCGCCGGCGCTGGTCGGCCGAACGATCGGAGACGCCCTCGTCAGATCGAAGACCGGCTGTACCGTCGTCGCCATCGAACGGAACGGAGACGTGCTCACGGAAGTCGGCCCGGACGTTCGCGTCGAAGCGGGCGACGAACTCGTCATCGCGGGGACCGACGACGGGATCCGCCGGTTCAACGAGTCGATGACCTGATCTCGATCCGGGACGCTCCGGCAGACGGGCCTCGGGGATCGAGCTACCTCGACTGGCAGTAGGAAATCGCGTCTCGGACGGCCTCCTTCCGGCCGATCAAGGTGACGTGATCGCCCGCCTCCAGCACGTCGTCGGCGTGTGGGATCCGGCTTTCGCCGCCTCGGCTGATGAGCGCGACGTAGCACTCGTCGGACAGCTCGTCGCCAAGTTCGGCGACAGTCTTGCCGACGGCCTCGCCCGCGGTCAACTCGATCTCCTGTACGTCGCCGATCCGGTCCATCTCCGTCATCCAGTGGGCGATCCCGGGCCGTTCGATGAAGTTGTCCATCGACCACGCGACGGACATGCCGGTCGGGACCGCCTCGATGTCGAGGTCTTCGAACGCGTCGACGTTGTCGGGCTGATTCACGCGGGCGATGACGGTCTCGACGTCGAACTGGCTCTTGGCGAGCTGGGCGATAAAGAGATTCACGTCGTCGTCGCCGGTCGCGGGAGCGATGACTTTCGCGTTCCCCGCGCCGGCGGCTTCGAGCACGTCGACGTCCGTGCCGTCGCCGTGCTTGACCGTGAAGCCGGCTTCGCGGGCCTCCTGGACCGCCTGGCTGTTGTTGTCGACGACGACGACTTCCTCACCTCGGTCTTCGAGGCGTTCGGCGAGCGCGCGCCCGACCCGTCCACCGCCGATCACGAGGATTCGCATGGGAATCACATTCAAGGCCTGTGCTATATGTCGTGCGAATCCGCCCTGAAAGACGACGGTCGCGAGGATGACGAGAAACACCGTTCCGACCAGCGTGGACGCCGCCTCCGGATTCGTAGCCCGGAGATCGAGCGCGAACAGCGTCGCCACGCTCGCGGGGATGATCCCCCGGGGGCCGATGGCTCCGATGAACAATCGCTCTCTGAAGGTGAACCGTTCACCGACGGTACACAGCAACACGAGGACGGGGCGGACGACGCCGGCGACCACGACGACCACGACCAACCCACCCACTCCGAGCGCGAGCAGGTCGCGGACCGACAGCAGCGCCGCCAGCGTGATGAAGACGAACGCCAGCACCAACAGCGTCACGTCGCCTTTGAATCGCTCGATCTCTTCCCGGTAGGGAATCTCCGCGTTCCCGAGGACGAACCCCGCGGTCGCGACCGCGGCGATGCCCGCCTCGGACGCGCCGAACTGGACCGCGATCAGTTCGGCCAGCGCGTACGAGACTAACGCCGCGATGAGCACGACGAGACGCGCGTTCTGGGGAGCGCTCTCCGCCGACAGGTCGACGTGTCGCAACACGTACCAGACGACGCCGGCGACGGTCACCCCCACACCGAGGCCGATGCCGAATCGCAGGGCGAACTCGGAGACGAGCGTGGCGAAACTGTGGTCCTCCAGCACCACGTATTCGAACGTGACGATCGCGAGAATCGCTGCCGTGACGTCGTTCACTACGCCCTCCGTCTCGAGCGTCGTCGCGACCCGTTCGCGGACGGCGACGACGTTCATGACCGGTGTGATAACCGTCGGCCCCGTCGCGACCAGTAGCGCGCCGACGAGAAACGCGAGCCCCCACGTCGTCTCGAGCGCATATCGGACGGCGAGCGCCGTCCCGATCAGCGACATCGCCGCGCCCAAGGTGACGAGTCTGATCGTTCCCGACGGCGCTTCGCGAAGGCGGTCGACGTGGAGGTGGAACGCGCCCTCGAAGACGATGATGGCCACGCTGAGCCCGACGATGGCCGGGAGGAGTCCCCGAACGCTGCCGGGTCTATGATCCCGAGTCCCTCGGGGCCGACCGCGACGCCCGCGAGAACGAGAAACAGGACGCTCGGAACGGACAACTTGTCCGCGAGGACCTGTGCGACGACGCCCAGCCCCATGATGGTCACGACCAAAACGATGGTCCCTGTCGCAGCGGTCACGAGATCTCGTCTGCTACATCACCGGTGAGGTACAATTCAGTTTCCCCTCCGAGGACCGCGGCGGTGATTCGATCGCGTCCGCCCGTCGTGGGCGGAACTTGCGTGCGTTCCGAGGCGACCAGTTCCCACGCTCTCCGGAGGTGAGCGTAGATACACAGCGCGCGTTCAGCGACGACCGCCTGACGAGGGGGACGACGAAGATCGGTCGTCGCTGACGACCGACGGATCGCCGGGCACGGGGCGTAAATCGGCTATCGGCGGGAAAGTTGGATACCGCGAGCGATCGTGTAGATCAGGACGCAGCGACCCCAGTAACCACGAACGCCCACCCGAGCATGTTCCCAATCCACCAGAAGAAACTCCTGGGTCTGTAGTATCCGATATTCGGAACTCCAGCGAAGCCGACGAGAGCAAGTGCGCCCCAGAAAAGAACGATAGCCGCGATTATCCCGCCTTCTCTGAGCATCTCTCGGAGATGTACCGAAGTGGGACCGGATTCAGTCGACACGAATCAACCACTGAGTTCTCCCGCGCATATAGTTTATGATGGCGAGGGCTCCGAGTGCTACTGCTATATTTGGCACTTGCCGAGCAGTTGATTCATCCTCTACGGGCTGCAACCTACGTGAATCGCCGTACAACGCCTCGTGCGTTCCCGTAGGGGTATCTGCGTGTCCCCCGAACGGTCCGTGAAGCCGGCTTCAGTTGGCATCAGCGACGACGGGCGCGAGCGCCGTCTCGACCTCGAAATCGGGGCCTTTTCTGCCGGAGATCTCCTCGACGACCAGTTCGTACTCCCGGAGCGTGTCGCCCCCGCGTTCCGGAAAGACGTGTTCGGAAGGGAACTGCTCGTTTTGCCCGACAGCGATCTCGGCTTCGGCACCGTCCTCCGGGAGTCGATTCAGCGTGCCGCGAACCAGCACGCTCGCGAACTCCCGCCGCGTGTTCGCCTCGTAGACGGTAAAACAGACGGTGTCCGTATCGTCGACGAACGCCCGCTTTTGGCTGTTCGAGGGCATGTCCAACAGGAAGTAGATTCTGCCGTTTCGGTAGCCGAACGACTCCGGCGTCCCGTAGGCGTCGCCGTCGGAACAGCTCGCGAGGACGCCCGTCTCCTGTCGTTCGAGAAACCCTCCGATCTCCGCGGACGTCATGCTGAGCATACGCCACCCACAAATCCGACCGATATAGATCACACCCCAACCGACTTGAAGGAAGCCTGTGACCACGCTCACTGTCCCGTCTCTGGTGTGCCGTCCCTCCGGACGACGTCGGCTGACGATCGTGACCCTGTCGTCAGATCTCGCTCCGTTCGACAGAAAGTGCGCCGGCCGGGAGTTCACCGAGCGAAGCGAGGTGAACGTCGGGCGGCGCACGACCGCAGGGAGTGCGCCGGCCGGGATTTGAACCAAAGCAAGACGGTCCGGGCGTGCGGCGCTTCGCGCCGTTCCGGGCTGCGACTTGCAGGGTTCAAAACCCTCTCGGCGATTTTCCTCACTCCGTTCGGAAAATGCGCCGGCCGGGATTTGAACCCGGGCCATGAGCTTGGAAGGCTCAGGTCCTACCACTAGACCACCGGCGCTCACGTCGTTCGCGTCCGGGCTCCGCCATCCGCAGGGCACCGGTTCGCACTCGAACATTCAAAAGCCCGCAATAAGACGGTTACGTTACTGGGCGCGACGTCGTCGCCGCGTACACGGCCGAGTCCGACCGGGAATCGCCCGATAGAGGGCCTCTACCCGGAAGACAGACGACCGACCGAGATAGGCGACTGCCTTATCACCGTCGGACACGAACTGGACGGTGACGACGTTCGAGCCAATGCATCAGCCAGTCGCCCCGTCCGGACCGACCCGGACCGACGATAGCCGCTGTAGAGCCCTCCCGCTGAACGACGTCGGACTCGTTCTGTACGACCCGACCGACGAGACGAACCAGTCGTGGCTGTCGAGTCGGGACCCGATATCGCTCCCGGAGTGGACCTGACGACGCGCGAGTCGCTCGAGCAGTGCGCTTTGCGCTTTCGTCCTACCGAAACGAAAGAGGGGTTGGGAAGGGGGCCTCGTGGGTCCGCCCGCCGACCGTCCATGTCAATGGCCGTGAGGGGTGGGGTGCCTCCCTGCGAGTCGGTCGGCGGACGCTCGGAGGTTCGTGAGCCCGCCCGATACGAGTGGGGCCTACGTACGTAGGGTGGCCGCTCAGTCGTCGCCGGTACCGAACGCCCGCGCAGCCTCGCGGACGGCGGGCGAGATGCCGGGGACGTCTCCTTCGGTGACGGGCCCGTCGGCGTCGATCTCGTCGAGGCTCCGGGGAACTCCCGGAGTTCCATGTGCGCGGCGAGGCCGGCTTTAGCGCCCTCGCCGATCGCGACGGGAATCTGGTTGTGGCCGGGCGTCACGTCGCCGACGGCGTAGACGCCGTCGACGTTCGTTCGGCCGTGGTCGTCGACGTCGATGGTGCCGCTGTCGGTCAGGTCACAGCCGAGGCCCTGCGCGAGGTCGGTGTTGTAGTCCGCGCCGTACATCGCGAAGCCGCCGGTGTACTCGCGGACGCTTCCGTCCTCGAATTCGAAGCTCTCCAGCCACCCGTCCTCGCGCTTGTTCATGCCCGTAAGCTCGTCGTCGACGACGTCGACGGGATGGGCCCGGAGCTGGCGGTCGGTGTCGTCGCTCCACGTCGGCTCGTCGCCCCGGAGGAGCAGGTCCACGTCGTCAGTGAAGTTGAGCATGATCATGGCGACGTGTGCGGCGCTCTCGCCGTGGCCCATCACGTAGACCGGTTCGTCGACGAACATGTAGGCGTCGCAGTGGAGACAGTAGTGGAGGCCACGCCCCGTCCGCGGGAGCGGCGGGTCGGGGCGTGCGTCGCTGAAGCCGGTGGCGAGGACTACCTGATCGGCGGTGTAACCGTCCTCGTTCGTTTCGACGCGGAAGCGGCCGTCTCCGTCGCGTTCGACGCCCGTGACGAAATCGCGGCGGTAGGTCGCGCCGTACTCCTGGATCTGCTCGCGGGCGGTCTGGAGATACTCGTTGCCCGAGACGTCCTCGGTGACGCCGATGACGTTGTGCGTCTCGAGCATCATCGCGGCCCGCCCGCCGCCGCGGTCGAGAACGACCGTGTCGTGCCCGAGTCGCGTCGTGTAGAGCGCGGCAGTGAGGCCCGCCGGTCCGCCGCCGACGACTGCTACCTCGAATCGCGTCGCGTCTTCGCGGTCTGTCTCGGTCATCGACGCTCACTTGTACTGCCGGGGGTTTAAACGCATAGCCACGATGCGTCCGCGGCGTCAATCCGGCCGGACGACGGCGAAACAGTTGCCGCTGGAGACGAACGACTCGCGGACGTCGAGGGCGCTCGATTCGAGGTCCGCCGCGAACTCCGCGGCGTCGTAAATGTGGTAGTATCGGGGGACCGTCTCGCCGCTCGGGAGCGTCCAGTCGACGGTGGTGTCGAACCCCTCCGTCGCGTCGAATCGCTCGTGGTCGACGCTCCACACGCTCACGAGCGCACGGCCCGCCGGTCCGAGGGCGCGCGCGAGTTCGTCCAGGCTCCGGACGCGCCGCTCGCGCGGCCGGAGGTGGTGGAGCGTCGCCACGTAGAGCGCCAGATCGAATCGCCCCCCGCGAACGGGGAGCGCCGACGCGTCGCCCTGCACGAACGCCGCGTCGAACCCCGGGCCGACGCTCGGGCGCGCGCCTCGTCGAGGAGTCCCCGACTCACGTCGACGCCGACCGCGCGCGTGGCCCGATCGGCGAGCAACTCCGTGTGACGCCCGTTACCACAGCCGACGTCGAGAGCGTCGTCCGCCGAGGCGCCGTCGAGAAACGTCTCTATCTCGGGCCACGGATACTCCCGCGTCTTGGAGAAATGCGACGCGATGCGGTCGTAGGTGGTCCGTGGATCCGAATCGGCCTCTGTCGTCGAGTCGGTCCGTGGGTCCGAATCGGCCTCTGTCGCCGAGTCGGTCCGTGGGTCCGAATCGTGGTCCATACGCGGCACAGGAGCGCCGCGAGTAAAGGCGGTGGGGGACGGAGGCCGCCGTCGGCGTCGACGGACTGGCGGACGTGGTGATCGGGTCAGTGAGCGGTCGACCTAAACGAGCATCGCGAACGCCACGTAGGTGATGGTGAGCAGGACCGTGGCGTGTTTGAGGCCGTCCTCGATGCCGCCCTCGGCGAGCTTCCCGGCGATGAGCCCCGAACACGCCGCCTGAATCGCGGAGACGTGGAAAAACAGGAGCTGGTAGGCCTCGGTGGGGACGTCCGCGCCGCCGAGCGAGAGACCGGGGATCCCGCTGACGGTGCCGGTCGTCGGGCTCGTCGCCTGACCGGCTGTGGCCACCGCGGGGATGAACGCCACCGTCAGCGCGGCGATGATGCCGAGAAAGACGAACACGGAGATGTAGATGACCAGCAGATAGGTGAGCATCTCCTGTCTGCGCGCCCGTCTGAGTCTGCGAGTGTCCTGTGCCTCGTCGGCCGCGATGCGCAGGACGGGCGCGATGTTACCGCTCGCGCGCATGGCGTTCGTGATGAGGACGACTGCCTGGGACACCATCCGGGCTCGGGCGCGGATCGCGAGGCGACGGAACGCCGTCTGCGTGTCGCCGCCCCACCGGACGTCGCGCCAGGTCCGCTTGACGTTCTCTTCGATCGCCCCGAGTTCGCTCCGGGAGACGCGTTCGAGGCTCTCGACGACGGTGAGGCCGGCCTCGTTGACGCTGGCCATCCGGTCGAGGAAGTCGGGCGTCGCCTCTTCGATGCGTCGCCGTCGGTATTTGTGCGTCTCGTATAAGAGCGCGTAGACGGCGAAGACGACGATTGCCGCCTCGAGGAACGGGTGGTCGAGCGTCTGCAGCGCGGACGGTCCGAGCGGGATCGGGATCGAGCGGGCGAGAATCCAGCCGAGTCCGAGCGGCAGCGTCAGGAGCAAGCTTACTTCCGGCCGGTGCAGGACCGACTCCAGGGGTTCGTCGAGCCACCGCCGAAGCCACTGCACGCGGTCGTACGCCGCCAGTCGGTCGCGGTTTCCGGCGTGCTCGGTAACGCCGCCGTCGGCCGTCGCCGCCGTCCGGTCGGTAGCCGCGGTCTCGGTCTGCGCGGCGGCGCTGGCTTCGAGTTCCTCCCGTTCGAGGGTACCGACCGCCTGCTCTTTCTGTGTCAGGCTGTCGACGTAGACGCCGAACGCGAGGCTCCCGAGCGGGATGCCGAGATACCCCACGACGCGGGTGAGCGTCAGCGTGTTCTCGATGACGAGGCCGATGACGACGAGCACCGTGATCAGAAACAGCGGGCCGGCCACCAGCGCCGTGACGTAAATTTCGGCGAACGTCGAGACGAGCTCCAGATACTGCTGTTGCTGGGCCTCCGCCTCCTCGCGGTAGCGCTCGTACTGCGCGTTCAGAAACGACGAGAGGTTACGCCCGCTGCCGAGGACGCTCGCGAGGTTCTCCGAGAACTCCTCGAGGCCGTCGCTCGGCGTCCGCCGGGCCATCCGCCTGAGCGCGGTCAGGACGTCCGTCGAGAAGGTGTCCATGTCCCGGACGGTGACGCCGACTTCCCGCGCGGCCTCGCCGTAGATGTCTTCGTTGCGTGCGAGCGCCTCCAGCACCTTCGGGAACGGCATGCCGCTCCGCGAGAGCGCGTACGTGAACGCGATCGTCCGGGGGAGCGACGCCTCGATCTTGCTCGCGCGCGCCGACGCCAGCTGATTGAGGTAGGTCCACCGGCCCCAGTACGTCCCGAACGCGAGGAGGCTCCCGATGGTCGCGCTGGCGAACAGCAGGATGACGAACAGGCCGACGGGAGTCACCCGAGAGAGGTTCGCGAGGGGGAGAGAAACCGGAGCGCCGGCGGGAGCGTCGCGCGGAGAGCGGGTTCGCTGACGGCGAAGAGTTCGAGGAGCCACGCGGCGGCGTAGACGCCGACGACGCTCCCGACGACGCCGGCGAGCCCGCTCAGCAACAGCGTCCGCGAGGCGTAGATCCGGTGGGTCTCCCCGACGTGTGCCGCCCGGAGGCGGGACACCTGCCGCGACTTCCGGGGGCTCTCCGAGGAGACGTAGTCGCCGAAGAGGGGAGTGCGACCCATGAGAGCAACAGATCGACCCGGCGACTGACTGGCACTGACGCGACGAGCACGACGAGCAGCAAGGCCGCCGCGAGCGGGAGGAGATAGAGCATCTCAGTCCCCGTCGAGCTCGGCTTCGACGCGGTCCATCACGCGGTCGGGGTGGGAGTAGTACTCGTTGACCAGGGCGGTGAACTGCCGGTAGTCGGTGACGCTTCGGTCGAGGAGAAACCGGAGAAACCGCCGCCGATCCCGGAGTTCTTCGAGCAGTTGGGTCCGCGTCCAGCCGCGTTCGTCCTGGATCTCGTCGAGGAGATTGCTGTCGTGTCGCTGGAAGGCGTCCTGTTCGGCCTGCCACGTGAAGGCGTTCGAGTAGTCGAGTTCGCCGGTTCGCTGGTCGATCCCGCCGATCTCGCCGATGGCGCGGGACCGACGGACGCGCTGGCCCTCGATGCGGATCAGCGCCTGCACGCAGAGCAAATCGAGCGACTGGACCATCGCCCGGGGGACGTTGATGGGTTCGTTCTCCAGGCGATTGATGACCGTCTCGATGCTGTCGGCGTGCATCGTCGAGAAGGTGGTGTGGCCGGTGTTCATCGCCTGAAAGAGGGTCATCGCCTCCTCCCCGCGCACCTCGCCGACGATGATGAACTCGGGGCGGTGGCGGAGCGCCGACCGGAGGAGGTCGTACATGTCGATGTCGGCCCCCTCGTGGAGCCGTTCCCGCGTGACGCTCGACAGCCAGTTGTCGTGGTAGAGGGCGAGTTCGCGGGTGTCCTCGATGGAGAGCACCTTCGCCCGCGGCGGGATGAACATCGAGACGGCGTTCATCGAGGTGGTCTTTCCGGACGCCGTCCCGCCGGCGAAGATGAGGCTCTTGTTGTTCTCGATGCAGAGCCACAGGTAGGCCATCTGTTCGACGCTGAACGTCCCGAACTCGATGAGGTCGATGGGCGTGTACGGTTCCTCGGCGTACTTCCGGATGGTGAACGCCGACCCGCGCGGGGTCACCTCCTCGCCGAGGGCGAGTTCGACCCGCGACCCGTCGGGCAGGGTCGTCCCGAGGACGGGTTCGCCGACGCTGATGTGGCGTCCCGAACGCTGTGCGAGTCGGATGACGTAGTCGTCGAGTTCCGGCTGCTCGTAGGTCACGTTCGTCTCGACGTCGGTATACCGGTCGTGATAGACGAAGATGGGCAGGTCGTAGCCGTCACAGGAGATGTCCTCGATGTGTGGGTCGTGCATCAGCGGGTCGATGCGGTCGTACCCGCGGAAATCTCGCAGGAGGTAGTAGCGAAGCGTGTAGAAGGTGTTCATGTCCACCTCGACGCCGTACTGTTCGAGGAGGGCTTTCAGCTCCTCGGTGACGATTGCCTCCTCGGAGTCACCCTGGTCGTCTCGGTAGAGGAGCGGATCGCGGATGTCGTTGCGAACCCGGTCCAGGAGCGTCGCCTCGAACCCCTCGACGTCGGGTTCGACGGCGTAGTAGCGGTGCTTGCTCTCCTCGTCGTCGTACGTCAGGACGACGTACGCGAAGGGCGCGTTCACCCAGTACCGTTCCACGATCTCCTCGTCCGACGGCACCGAAAACGTCGCGAGCGTCCCGTCATCCGCCGGTCGAAACGGCCGGACGTCGATGGCCGATCCGCGAAGCGTCTCGTACGTGCGGACGAGCTGTCGCCTGACGCTGTCGACGTCCAGCCCGACTCGGTGCCCGGACATGATCCCCGTTCGACGCGAGGTACGATTCGGGCGGACTTAAATCCGGGTATGGCGGCCGGTGAGCGCTCGACCGACGCGGATCGCCCGCGATCACGTCCGCTCGACGGTCAACAGGAGGACGCCGAAGCCGAGAAACAGGAGGACGCCGATCGGGAGGGGGTAGCCGGGGAGGCCGCGAGTGGTGACGAGATACGTCGCCGCGCCGAAGGCGACGCCCGCGAGGAGATGGCAGGCACCGAGTGCTCGCACCGGATCGACCGGGGAAGCTTCCACGCGCGCTTCGTCGACGTAGTAGAGCAGCGAGATGGCGACGGCGACGGCGAGGAGCATCGCGCCGACGACCCAGACGGAGTAGCCGACGTACGCGGAGGTGCCCGACTGGAGCGCCCGCGCCGAGAACAAATCGTGAATCGTGAGGCCGCCGACGGGCGAGAGGCCGACGACGTAGCGCACCTCGAAAAACGGGAACCAGACCGAGAGGACGCCGCCGACAACGTCTGGGGAGTAGGTCGCGTTCCACGGCACCAAGACGGCCAGCCAGGTCACTAACACCGCGAGTTCGCCGGCGTACTCCGAACGGACCCACACCATAGTCTCTGTCGCGCGCGCCAGCGAATAAAATCCACCGACCCGTCGGGTCATTGTGAATCGGTAGCAGTTGTCACGGGCGTTACGTACTTACCGCGTGAACCCCAAGACGCAAGTACGGAATGAGGCGTGATTACTTCGAGTTGGACGTGTACAACGTCGATTGGGTCGAAACCAACGACCCGCCCCGCAAGCCGACGGTAGAGATCGATTTCTACGGGCCAGAGGAGATGCTTTACGAACGCCTCATGAGCGCGGACGGAAAGCTTCTCTCGGCGTCGGAAACCGACGTCGCCTTCCGCCTACAGGAATCACTCGACGATCCGGACGCGACGGGCGTGGTCGCCGTGACGAATCGCCTGACCGGCGATTTCCTCCTGGAACTGAACGAGACGGCGGCGGACGTACTGCGGTTCGTCCAGGCCGCCCGCGAGTACGGCAAGTCCGCCGACGAGGACGGGCGCTATCGCGTCGAGATCAGCATCGACGGCGAGAACGTCGTCACGTACGAGAAAAGTACGTTGCTCGTCTACGACGCCGACGGGAGTCTCCTGCGGCGGGAGAGTCTCATCCCCTCGGGCGTCGAACTCAGCGGCAACGTCTGCGTCGACGTGCGTCATTTACGTATCCGGACGACGTGACCGAACGCGTGGAGAACGTCACCGACCGCATCAGCAACCCCTTCGGCATGCGACCCCCTGTGAGCGGTACGTCCCCGGATACGGCGACGCCAACGCCGATTTCCACGTGGTCGGCGACCACCCCGGCGTCCACGGCGGGGCCGAGACGGGCGTCCCGTTCACCGGGAGCGAGGCGGGCTACCGCCTCCAGCGGGCGCTCGCCGAGGTGGACCTCCTCGACTCCGTCGGCGACGCCCCCGACGTGAACGCGACGTTCCTCTCGTATCTACACATGTGCGTCGCCGACGGGACGCCCACGGACGACGCCTACGCCAACCTTGAGCGGTTTTTCGACGCCGAACTCCGCGCCATCGCCGCCCACGTCCTCCTGCCGGTCGGCGAGCGCGCGACGCGGCACGTCCTCGAACAGTACACCGCACAGGCCCGGAAGGTCACCGTCGACATGGTGAGCCTCCACGGTCAGGAGCTACTGGGTAGCGGTTGGCTGGTGGTGCCCGTGCGCGACCCGAACGAGTGGGAATCGGGCGATCACAGCCGTCTCGTCGAGGGCCTCACCGAACTCCAGTCGACCGACTACCGGCGGGAGAGCGACCTGGGCCGCTTCCTCCCCGGTAGCGAACCCTACCTCGTCCGTTGACGCTCCCCGGTAGCGAACCCTACCTCGTCCGTTGACGCCCCCGGTAGCGAACCCTCGTCGGCGCTCCGCGATCGACCGGACGTCGAAAACGACGCCCGAGGCGGCTTCTGAACCGACCGAACGTTTCGTAATATGAGGATATGTGTGGTATATGAGGAAGTATTCTCTGGGTAGTGGCTGATATTGATCCAATCAGCAATCTTTTTGTGACATATGCAGATTACAGAATCGACGCGCGTGGTCGGAGACGCCGGGCGCGTCACCGCGTCTGCGAGAAGGTGCTCCTCGCAGCACGGCTTGGTCAGTCCGGGACTGTCGGCTCGGTCCCGATTCTCACGGGTCCGCCGCTGTGTGGGCCCGTTTTCGAGGGTCGCTACGTGTCCGGGAGTATACGAAACCTTGAAACTCGTCACGGGGGTAGGATGGGGTATGGAACTGCGGGTCATCGAGAAAACCGACGACGAACTTCGCATGGAGATCGCCGGCGAGGACCACACGTTCATGAACGTCCTCAAGGGCGCGCTCCTGGAGACGGCGGGCGTCGCCGCCGCCACGTACGACATGAACCCCGAACAGTCCGGGGACAGACCGAACCCATCCTCTCGGTGAAGACCGAAGGCGACGTCGACCCGCTCGACGCCGTCGGTGACGCCGCCGGACGGGTGCGCGAACTGACCGACGACTTCCGCACCGCCTTCGAGTCGGCGGCCTGATTCTCCTCGCCACGGGCGTCCGTCACGCCGTCGCCGCGGCCGGACGGCCGGGCATCGTGAACGCCTTCGAGGCGACGGCGCGGCCGGCCGAGTCCACGAGTTCGAGCCGGACGTCGGTGCCGTAGGCCCCCACGACGACTCCCGGGGCCAGTGCTGGACGAACGCCGTCTCGGCCGCGGTACCCCGGTCGGCGGCGTCGGCGGGCGTCGTGAACACCACCAGCGAGTCGCCGGGGTCGAGCGCCGCCGGATCGAACGCGTATCCGCCGACCGGCGTCTCGTCGTCGCCGTGGTAGACGCGCACCTCCCAGCCGTCGAGGTCGACCGCGCCGCCGCCGGTGTTCCGGAAGACGAGTCGCTCCTCGCCCTCGGCCGACTCCGGTCGGGGTCGGACGTCGACGAACTCGAGGTTGCCGAGGCGGGCGAGTCGGTAGCCGATCCGCTCGAGTCGCTTCAGCGCGAGCTGGACGTACAGCCCGGTCAGGAACGCGGCGCCGGCCATCGTCTCCCGGACCAGCGTCGAATCCTCCATGAGGACGAGCAGCCCCGAATCGAGGACGAGATACATCCCCGCTCCGAGCGTCACCGCCGCCGGGAGCCGGACGCCGAGCGCGAGCAGTCGACGGGACGTGAGCCGAGCGAGCGCCTCCTCGTCGCGCCACATGCGAAAGAGGAACGTGAAGACGTAGGCGAGGCCACCCAGCAGGCTGAACAGGTAGACGTACTCCGGAACGTGGACCGGCGTGAACGCGGCGCTGTCGGGCACCGCCCGCACCACGCGAACGACGGGCCCCGCTCCGAGCGGCGAGACGGCGAACCGTCCCGACGCGGGCCAGCCAGCGGAGAGCGCGACCGCGACGGCGAGCGCGAGGAGATACGAGAACAGCAACCCCGTGCGCCCGAGATCGGCGTTCGCGTACCCCTCGCGCAGCGACCGGGGGACGCGCGCCGACAGCGCCTCGCGGACGTGGCGCGTCCCCGTCAGGGCCCCGGTAGCCGTCGTATCGGAGGTCGTTCCTGACGGCGATTCGGCGTCGTCTACCGCGTCGCGACCGATCGTCACCGACTCCCGTGACCGACCGCCCGGCAGCGAAATCGACGTCGAGGTGCCGTAGAACCGGTCGCCGAGGGTCCGGAACCCGTGGAGTATCAGACTGACGTAGAGTCCGGTGAGAAACGACGTGGCGGCGATAGTCGGTCCGAGATTCGACCCCGCCGGCTCCGTGCCGACGAAAAACTCCAGAAAGAGGTAGACGCCCGCCGCGAGGGGGGGGCGGCCGGAATCCGGAGCGCGTTCGAGACGAGCGCGCGCGTCTCGCAGTCGAACTTGCGGATGAGGAACGTGAAGGCGTACGCGAGCGCACCGAGGAGGCTGTAGACGTAGACCGCGACGGGGACCTGCACCAGCCCCGAGGGCGGGATCGACACCTCGGCGATGCTCCCGAACGCCGGGACGCGCAAGGGCGGCGCGAACGTGACCGTCCACCCAAGCGAGGCCGTGACGACGACGAGCACCAGGGCGACGTAGAGTGCGACGACGAGTCGAACTCCGAGACTGGTCGACGGAGTCGGGCGGGACATACGCCCTCTAGAAGCAGTTGACTATTTGAAACTTCCTGCGGCCCCGCTCAGAGCCGAACGGGAACGCCCCGTTCGTCGAGGTACTCCTTCACCTCGCGGATGGAGTACTCGTCGAAGTGGAAGATCGAGGCCGCGAGGCCGGCGTCCGCACCCGCCTCGGTGAACACCTCGTACATGTCTTCGGGGCCGCCACAGCCCGAGGAGGCGATGACGGGCGTCGAGACGCTGTCGCAGACCGCCGCCGTCAACGGGATGTCGTAGCCGTCTTTGGTGCCGTCGGCGTCGATGGAGTTGACGAACAGTTCGCCCGCGCCGCGGTCTTCGACTTCGCGGGCCCACGACACCACGTCCACGCCCGTGCCTTCGCGGCCGCCTTTGATCGTACACTCGAACCAACAGGACTCGCCGTCCACCGTCGCGTAATGTTCGCCGGCCTCGTCGTATCGGCGGCGGGCGTCGACGCTGATCACGATGCACTGACTGCCGAACGCCGCCGCGCCTTCGTTCACGAGGTCGGGGTTCTGGAGGGCGGCCGTGTTGATGGACACCTTGTCCGCGCCGGCTCGGAGCGTCTCCTTGATGTCCTCGCGGGTGCGGATGCCCCCGCCGACGGTGAGCGGGATGAACACCTCGTCGGCGACGCGGGAAACGGTGTCGAGCATCGTCGCCCGGCCCTCGGCGCTCGCCGTGATGTCGAGGAAGACGAACTCGTCGGCCCCTGCGGCGTTGTACTCTCGGGCCATCTCCACCGGGTCGCCGGTGTACTTCAGGTCCTCGAAGTTGACGCCCGTGTAGACCGCGGCGTCACCGTCCTCGTCCAAGTCGACGTCGATGCAGGGGATGATGCGTTTGGTCAGGGCCATTTCCTACCTCCAGATGCGTCGTCGGCCGTCAAAAGTCGTCTGATACGCGCAATCCGGGCGCGGTGTCGCCGTCGCTGTCCGCGTTAGTCCCGCTCTCGTCGCGCCTCGACGGTGAGCGCAGTCGCCGCGACGAACAGGAACAGCGTCGGCAGCAAGAAGAACCAGCCGATGCTGAACACGCCGACGACGGTGGTCGCCGCGCCCGCGACGACGGTCGTACCGACGAGGTACCGCCGCTCGGTCCAGGTCCCGTAGACGCCGAGCGCGACGAGGACGGACAGAACGAGCGCCCAGGAGAACAGCACGCCGGCGTTGCCGCCGCCGGCTGGTCCGAACGACCCGAGCAGGAAGTCGATTCCGGATTCGCACCCGCGGGTGACCGTCGGCGTGGTAGTCGTTGCGGAACCGTTGGCGGAGGCGGTGCCGCTGGCCGACTGCGCCTCCCAGCAGGAGACGGGGCCGAACGCGCCCAGCAGGTACAGCACGTGATGTATGCCGGCGAATGCCGCCAGCGTCGCGGCTACCCGGGCGAGTCGCCGGAGAGTCAGGTCGGGGACGTCCATGCCGGCACTACACCGGGGACGGGGTTTACGCTATCCACTGGCGGCCGTGACAGCGCGTGGCGGTACCGCCACGTCACCGAACGCTCCCGGGCCGATCCCGTCGACCCATCGTTCTCGCAGAATCGCGCTGACGCGATTCGCGCCGCCGACGGCCGTGGAACGACTCGCGGCCGCCCCAGTTCAGGTGTCTTTTTGTATCGGTACGCCGCACTCCCGCGCATGGACGATCACGACCACGAAACCGAGGACGGGCGCGTCACGTCACCGATGCAGGAGTTCACGATGGGACAGGTCGGCACCGGGTTCGTCGTCTTGCTCGTCGGACTCGCCGTCGTCTTCGGCGTGCCGCTGCTGGCGTGAGGTCACCGCCGTCGGCGACGCCATCGACGGTCAGTCGTCGGCGGGACCGGGTGCCGCGCCGGCCTGCCCGCTCCAGAGGTCGGCGTACGCCCCGCCGGCCTCGACCAGTTCGTCGTGAGTGCCCCGTTCGACGATCCGACCGCGGTCCATCACGACGACCTCGTCGGCGTCCCGAATCGTCGACAGCCGGTGGGCGATGACGAACGCGGTGCGGTCCTCGACCAGTCGGTCCAGACTCTCCTGGATGAGTTCCTCGGTCTCCGTGTCCACGTCCGAGGTCGCCTCGTCGAAGACGATGATCGCGGGGTCGTTCAAAAGCGCCCGGGCGATCGCGAGTCGCTGGCGCTGGCCGCCGGAGAGTTTCACGCCGCGCTCGCCGACCTGCGTGTCGTAGCCGTCGGGGAGTTCGCGAACGAAGGCGTCCGCCTCCGCGGCCTCGGCGGCCGATCTCACGCGTTCGCGCGCCGTCGCGTCGCCGTTCCACTCGGCTTCGAGGGCGGCGCGATCGCCGTAGGCGACGTTTTCCGCGACCGTGCCGGAGAACAGATACGGGTTCTGCTCGACGATGGCGATTTCGTCGCGCAGCGCCTGCAGGTCGTACTCCCGGACGTCGACGCCGTCGACGCGAACGGCCCCCTCGTCCACGTCGTGAAACCGGGCGACGAGCTTCAACAGCGTCGACTTGCCAGCGCCGGTCGCACCGGCGAGGCCGACCGTCGTGCCCGCGGGGACGTCGAGCGAGACGTCGTGGAGAACGGGATCGCGGTCGCCGTAGGCGAAGGTCACGTTCTCGAAGCGGACGTCGCCCTCGATCGTCTCGGGGCGGCGCGCCGGCGTCGGGCTGGTGATCGTCGGTTCGCGGCCGAGAAGCCCGAACACCCGCTCGGCGCTGGATTTGGCGAGCTGGTATTTGTTGGCGGATTTGCCGACCCGGCGCATCGGTGAGTAGAGCCGGCGAAGCAGGAGAAAGAAGAGGGCGAATCCGCCGAGCGTCAGCACGCCGTTCTCGCCGGGCGTCCCGACGATGATGTCCGTGCCGCCGACGTACAACACGAGGACGAAGACGACGCCCGTGAGCAGTCGGAGCGTCGCGAAAAAGCCCCGGCGGATGCGCAGGGCGTGGATCTTCTCGTCGTGATACGCTTCGCTCTGTCGCGCGACCCGTTCGCGCTCGAAATCGTAGCGGTCGAAGGCCTTGATGACGGCCGCTCCACCGAGGTTGTTCTCGAGGCGGGTGTTCAGTCGGGCGACCGTCTCGCGGATGGACTTGTACCGCGGCTCGATCCAGGTGAGAAACCGCCCGCTCGCGAGCCCGATGAGCGGGACGGGTGCCAGCGCGATCGCGGCGAGTTTCGGGGAGTACGTCCACAGGATCACGGCGATGCCGCCGACGGTGGCGACGACGCGGATGAGCTGTCGGAACTCCGTGTTGAGGAACTGTTCGAGGCGGTTGATGTCGCTGTTGAGAATCGACATCATCCCGCCGGTCTGGTGATCGACGAAGAAGTCCATCGAGAGGTGCTGGAGGTGGTCGTAGGTGTCGTTGCGGAGGTCTCGCTGTACCTTCTGAGCGGTCGACTGCAGTAGATAGCGGGAGGCAAAGCGCGTGACCGACCGGACGAGATACGCGAGGACGGCGATCGCGACGAGGCGTTCGAGGATCGCCAGCCGCGCCGCCTGTCCCGTTATCTGCCCGGCCGGCAGGAGGCCGACGTCGGTCAACAGCCCCGCGTCCCCGGACGCCCTGACGGCCCGGTCGATCGCCGCCGCGACGACGATCGGCGGGATGAGTCGGGCGAACCGCGTGAGAAACGCCGCGCCGACGCCGAGCGTCAACCGGACCCAGTACGTCCGGGCGTACGCCAGCAGACTCACCATCGGGTGGCCGTCGACGTTGTCGCGGACGTGTTCGAAGCCACCGTGGTCGTCCGACATGACAGCCTCTATCGGAGTCGCGTTCAAATATCCAGTGACTCCGGATGTCGGCGGTTACGGCGTCTGCGCGTCCCGCCGGAGGAACAGGCCGATTCAGTCCAGTTCGCGTTCGATGACCGACCGCAGGTCCGCGAGTTCCTCGGCCGCGTAGTTCAGCGTCTCCGAACCGACGGTGAGCGACAGCGCGCCGTCGTCAGTCGGCGTGCCGAGCGTCTCGACGGGCGCGACGCCCTCGAACGCCTCGCGGACGCTCTCGGGGTCGGTCGTCTCCACGACGGCCCGGCCGGGCGTCTCGTCGAACGCCGCCACGGCGTCGTCGAATTCGACCGCCACGCCCGTTTCGGCCGTCACCATCTCCGCCAGCGCCACCGCGAGACCGCCGTGGCTCACGTCGTGCGTCGACAGCGTCGACTCCCAGTTCGCGACGGCCGCGAGCGTCCGGACGACGGCCGCGGGATCGTCGGCGAGCGCCGGGAACCGGTCGCTGCCGCCGACCTGGGCGAGATATTCGGACCCGCCGAGGGCGTCGCCGTCCGCGCCGACGAGGAGGAGAGTTCCCCACCCGACAGCGACAGCGGCGGCGCGTCGTAGCCGTCCTTGGCACCGACCATCGCCAGCGTCGGCGTCGGCGGGATCGGGCCCGCGACGGAGTCGTTGTACAGCGAGACGTTGCCGCCGACGACGGGGACCGAGAGCGTCGAACACATCTCCGCGAGGCCGTCGACGATGGCCTCGAAGCCGCCGTACACGTCGGGTTTCTCGGGGTTGCCGCCGTTGAGACAGTCCACCGCCGCGAGAGGGTGGCCCCCTTGACCGCGAGGTTGGTCGCGTTCTCCAGGGCGACGGCGCGCGACCCCTCGTAGGGCGCGGCCGTCGTCCAGTTCGGGTTCGCGCCGGCGGAGATGGCGACGCCCGTCTCGGCCTCACGGACGGCGACGACGGCCGCGTCGTCGCCCGGGCGAAGCGCCGTCCGGACGCCGACTTCGTGGTCGTACTGCCGGTAGACCCAGCGCTTGCTCGCCGTGTTGGGACTCGACGCGACCGCTTCGAACGCCTCCCCGAGATCCGCGTTCGGCAGGTCGCGCTCCGTCTGTGTCGGCTCCACCGCGTCGAGGTCGTTCATCGGCGCGCCGTCCGCGAGGAACTCGGCGGGCACGTCGACCACCGTCTCGCCCTCGAACGTACAGACGTAGTTGCCCTCGGCCACCTCGCCGATGACCGAACAGCCGAGGTCGAAGCGCTCGGCGATCGCCTCGACGCGGTCGACGTCGGCCGGGCGCACCTCGTAACACATCCGCTCTTGGGACTCGGCCAGCAGGATCTCCAGCGCGTTCATATCGGGTTCGCGCTGGTGGACCCGGTCGAGTTCGATGCGCGCGCCGAAGCCGCCCTTGGCGACGAGTTCGCTCGACGCGCCGCCGAGGCCCGCCGCCCCGAGATCGCGAGCCGACCGAATCAGATCCTCGTCGATCAACGCCTCGTTGGCCTCGATGAGGAGTTTCTCCGTGTAGGGGTCGCCCACCTGCACCGCGGGGCGGTCCTCGGTCTCGGCGTCTTCGCTCAGGTCCTCGCTCGCGAAGGAGGCCCCGCCGAGGCCGTCGCGGCCCGTCGCGTTGCCCACGAGGACGAGTTTGTTGCCTGCACGCTTCGCTTCGGCGGTCACCAGTCGGTCGTCGGTGACGAGGCCGACGCAGGCGACGTTCACCAGCGGATTCCCCTCGTAGTCGGGGTGGAAGTCGACGCTCCCCGCCACCGTCGGCACGCCGATGGAGTTGCCGTAGTCGGCGATGCCCTCGACGACGCCTTCGAAGAGATATCGGGAGTGCTCGCGGTCGAAGGAGCCGAAGTAGAGGGAGTCGGCGAGCGCGATGGGGTACGCGCCCATCGACAAGGTGTCGCGGACGATGCCGCCGACGCCCGTCGCCGCGCCGTCGTACGGGTCGACGTACGAGGGGTGGTTGTGGCTCTCGATACCCATCGTGACGTACGTCTCGTCGTCGAGGGCGACGACGGCGGCGTCGTCGCCGGGGCCGACGACGACGTCGGGCGACTCCGAGTCGAACGCCGAGAGCAGCGGCCGGGACGATCGGTAGGCGCAGTGTTCGGACCAGAGATTCTCGAACAGGGCCGCCTCGGCGGCCGTCGGGTCGCGGCCGAGTTCGGAGACGATGACGTCGTGATCCGAGTCGGGAGGCTCATCCATCCCTGTGTTCATAACCACGGATGTAATGTCTTTCTATGCGCACGGACGTGGATACAATCGATCGGGGATCGGGCGAGCCCAGACCGGGGGCCTTTTTTACGCACCACACGAATAGAAGCCCGTGTTATCGGTCGAGTTGCACACGCACTCGTCGCTCTCCCACGACGGCCGGGATCCGGTGGATATGCTGCTGGAGCAGGCCGCAGCGATCGGACTCGACGCCGTCGCCGTTACGGATCACGACGAAATCGACGCCAGTCTGGAGGCGGTCGATCTCGCCCCGGAGTACGACCTCGTCGGCATCCCGGGGATGGAGGTGACGTGTGCCGCCGGGCACGTCCTCGCCCTCGGCGTCCGCGAGGCGGTGCCCGCCGGACTCCCGTTCGGCGAGACCCTCGATCGGATCCACGACCAGGGCGGCGTCGCCGTCGTGCCCCACCCGTTCCAGTCCTCGCGCCACGGCGTCGGCGCGCGCGTCTCCCGAGACGAACTCGCCGAGGCGGACGCCATCGAGGTGTACAACTCGCGCCTCCTCACCGGCCTCGCCAACCGCAAGGCCGAGCGCTTCGCCGTCGAACGCGGCCTCCCCATGACCGCCGGGAGCGACGCGCACATCAGCGAGATGGTCGGACAGGCGATCACGGAAGTCGACGTCGAAACGCGGACGGCCGCCGGCATCCTGGAGGCCATCCTCGACGGCCGGACGAGCGTCGTCGGTACGCGAACGCCGTGGCACATCAGTTTCCGTCAGGCCGCCGGCGGCGCGAAACGCCGGCTCAAACGCGGCTTCGGGAACCTGCTGTGATTCGCGGCACCGCGACCGAGACGGTCCGGCGGGCGCTCTCCGACGCCGACCCGTTGCCCGGGACCGCCGGCTTCGCCGGCGAACTCGATGGCCGCCTCGTCCGCGACGTCCTCGGCCGCCACCCGCTTTTCTCCGACGCCGACGATCCGTCGCGATGGAGTTTCGAGCCCACGGCACTGGAGTCGCCGCGCCGCGTGCCAGCAGGCACGGTCCGCACCGCCGCCGGCGACGAACGCGTCTGGACGCTCCCGGAGCCGGCCCCGCGCGACGCCGAGACGGCCCTCGACGCCGTCCGCGACGCCGTCGAGACCAGCGTCGGGGACGTCGCCGCCGACGACCTGGCCGTCGCCTTCTCCGGCGGCGTCGACTCCGCCGTCGTCGCGGCGGGCGTCCCCGACGCGCCGTGTTACGTCGTCGGCTTCCCCGGTGCACACGACGTCGAGGCGGCGCGCGCCGCGGCCGAGGCGATGAACCGAGACCTGCGCGTGGTCGAACTCGACCACGCCGACCTCGAACGCGCCGTCCCCGAACTCGTCCGGGCCACGGGGCGCACGAACGCGATGGACGTCCAGATCGCGCTCCCGCTCTATCTCGCCGCCGAAGCGGCCGCCGCCGACGGCTACGACCGACTCGCCGTCGGGCAGGGCGCGGACGAACTGTTTGGCGGATACGACAAAGTCGCCGCCCCCGGCGACGACCCCCGCGTCGGGGCCGACACCGTCCGCGGAGCCGTCCGGGAATGCGTTGAGACGCTCCCCGCCCAGCTCGAACGCGACGTCCTCGCCCTCCGGGCCGCCGGCGTCGACCCCGTCGCGCCGTTGCTCCACGACCGGGTCGTGCGGGCGGCGCTCCCCTTCCCGGCCGCCTGCTCGCCGACGTTGGCGAGCGGAAAATCGCCCTGCGTCGGGCGGCCGACGGCTGGCTCCCCGACGCCGTCGTCGACGCCGACAAGAAGGCCGTCCAGTACGGGAGCCTCGTCGCCCGCGAACTCGACCGCCTCGCGCGCCGGGCGGGCTTCAAACGCCGGATGGACGACCACGTCGGACAGTACGTCCGTTCGCTGGCCGAGTGATCACTCGCCGGCGACGTCGATCGCCTCCAGTCCGAGGCGGACGACGTCCGGATCCAGGTCGCTCCCGCGGAGATCCGACGGCTCGTACCAGCGCCACGCGTCCGCGCTCTCCTCTCCGTCCGCGGGGTCGACGTCGCGGGAGTCGACCGTGGCGTAGAAGATGTGATCGACGTGCTGGTGGCCGACGTGTCCGCCGTGGACGTTGACATCTTCGAGGAGGAGATGTCGGGGGCGCGGGATGGCGCGGACCGTCGGCGAGCGAACGTCGTCGAAGTCGGTCAGCAGCGTCGGATCGAGGCCGGTCTCCTCTCGCACCTCGCGAATCGCCGCCTCGTGCGGGAGTTCGTCCCGGTCGAGGTGGCCGCCCGGCGGGAGCCGGAGGCCGAGTCGCCGGTGGGCGTGGAGAGCAGTCGCTCCCTCGTTGACGATGTACGCCGTGGCGGTGACGTGTCGCGTCGTCTCCATAGCGACGAGAGGCGACGCGGTGGCTTCGGCGTTGCGGAGTGGCGCGGCGGTCGCCCGAACCGCGCCGTCCCGGAGACTGACCGGCAGCGGATCAGGGCAACTGGACCTGCTCTTCGGCTTCGAGGAGTTCGTGGTAGCGGTTGCGGATGGTGACTTCGGAGATGTTGGCCACCTCGGAGACCTCGCTCTGGGTGACTTTCTCGTTGGTGAGGAGGGCGGCGGCGTAGACGGCCGCGGCGGCGAGGCCGACGGGGCTCTTGCCGCTGTGGACGCCCTGCTCTTTGGCCGTCTTCAGCAGTTTGCGGGCGCGCCGCTCCGCCTCGTCGGAGAGGTCGAGTTCGGAGGCGAACCGCGGGACGTACTGCTCGGGGTCGGCGGGCTTGATTTCGAGGCCGAGTTCGCGGACGATGTAGCGGTAGGTGCGGGCGATTTCGTCCTTGTCGACGCGGGAGACGTTCGCGATCTCGTCGAGCGAACGCGGCGTACCGGCCTGTCGGGCGGACGCGTAGAGGGCGGCCGTCGAGACGCCCTCGATCGACCGGCCGGGGAGCAGGTCGTCGGCGAGCGCGCGGCGGTAGATGACGCTCGCGGTCTCGCGGACGTTCTCGGGGAGGCCGAGCGCGGAGGCCATCCGGTCGATCTCGCCGAGCGCCTGCTTCAGGTTGCGCTCTTTCGAGTCGCGGGTCCGGAACCGCTCGTTCCAGGTGCGCAGGCGTTGCATCTTCTCCCGCTGGCGCGAGGAGAGCGTCTTCCCGTAGGCGTCCTTGTCCTGCCAGCCGATGTTGGTCGACAGCCCCTTGTCGTGCATCATCTGGGTCGTCGGCGCGCCGACGCGGGACTTCTCGTCTTTCTCCTTGGAGTCGAACGCGCGCCACTCGGGGCCGCGGTCGATCTCGTCCTCCTCGACGACGAGACCACACTCGGTACAGACCGTCTCGCCGTGTTCCGTGTCGGTAGCGAGGTGGCCGCCACACTCCGGACATCGGAGCGTTTCGCCCTCGGCTGTCTCGTCTTCCTCTTCGAGCGCGCGAGTACGCTCGGTCGACCGGTCGCGTACACTTTCAGTCATTGGTTTGGATGGTGAGAGAAAAACCGCGATGACTCTCTGGTTCGATAAACCTTTCGACGCCGACGAACTTATATCTGACGGAGCAAGAACGACAGTTTCCGATTCGACAACGACAGTTCGGGATTTCCGACTCCGGCGGAGTCACCCAATCGAAACCCTTAGTGCCGGTCCGGGGCTGGCCTCACATATGAGCGAGACGCCCGTAGACGCCGAGGAAGTGCGTCACGTCGCCGACCTCGCGCGGGTCGACCTCGACGAGTCCGAACTCGAGGAGTTCGCCGCGCAGTTCGCCGACATCCTCGACTACTTCGACGCCCTCGACGAGGTGCCCGAAGTCGAGTCCGAGACCGACCTCGTGAACGTCATGCGCCCCGACGAGGTACGAGAGGGTCTCACACAGGAGGAAGCCCTCCGGAACGCTCCCGAAACCGAGGACGGCTACTTCAAAGGACCGCGGGTGTCATGAGCCTCAACGCGTTCATCACCGAGGAGACGATCGACGGCGCGGACGAGGGCCCCCTCGCCGGGCGGACCGTCGCCGTCAAGGACAACATCAGCACCGAGGGCGTCCGCACCACCTGTGGTTCCGAGATGCTCGAGGAGTACGTCCCGCCGTACGACGCCACGGTCGTCGAGCGCCTGAAGGAGGCAGGCGCGACCGTCGTCGGCAAGACCAACATGGACGAGTTCGGCATGGGCACGACCACCGAGACGTCCGCGTTCGGGCCGACGAAGAACCCGGTCGACGAATCGCGGGTCCCCGGCGGATCCTCCGGCGGGAGTGCGGCCGCCGTCGCCGACGGGCAGGCCGACCTGGCCCTCGGCACCGACACCGGCGGCTCCATCCGCTGTCCCGCCGCCTTCTGTGGCGTCGTCGGCATCAAACCCACCTACGGCCTCGTCTCGCGCTACGGCCTCGTCGCCTACGCGAACAGCCTCGAACAGATCGGCCCCATCGCGCCGACCGTCGAGGGCGCGGCCGAACTGCTGGACGTCCTCGCCGGCCCCGACAAACGGGACGCGACGACTCGCGAGGTGGAACGTGAGTCGTCGTACGCCGACGCCGCGGACGGCGACGTCGACGGCCTCTCCATCGGCGTTCCCACCGAACTCCTCGACGGCGCGGACGACGGCGTCCTCGACGCGTTCTGGGACGTCGTCGCCGACCTGGAGTCGCAGGGCGCGACCTACCACGAGGTCAACCTCCCCTCGGTCGAACACGCGGTCCAGGCGTACTACGTCATCGCCATGTCGGAGGCGTCGTCGAACCTCGCTCGCTTCGACGGCGTCCGCTACGGCGTCTCCGGTGGCTACGAGGGCAACTGGAACGAGTCGTTCGCCCGTTCCCGCGAGGAGGGGTTCGGCGCGGAGGTCAAACGGCGCGTCCTCCTCGGCACGTACGCCCTCTCGGCGGGCTATCACGACAAGTACTACGCGAAGGCCCAGGACGCCCGCGAGTGGATCAAGCGGGACTTCGACGACGCCTTCTCGGAGGCCGACGTCCTCGCCTCGCCGACGATGCCCGTCCCGCCGTTCGAACTCGGCGAGAGCTTAGACGACCCCCTGCAGATGTACCTCGCCGACGCCAACACCGTCCCCGTCAACCTCGCGAACCTCCCCGCCGTCTCCGTGCCGGCGGGCGACGTCGACGGCCTCCCGGTCGGCCTCCAGCTCGTCGGCCCGAAGTTCGGCGAGGCGACGATCGTCCGGGCGGCCAGCGCCGCCGAGTGAGCGCCCCGGCCGTCCGGGCGATCAGCGCCGCCGAACGAACTCCCGGCCGGCGGGAGTGAACGTTTTATCCCCCGCTGAGATGGCCCACGCATGTACGACTGTATTGTCGTCGGCGGCGGTATCGTTGGCACCTCTACGGCCTATCACCTCGCACGCGAAGACGTCGACACGCTTCTCGTCGACCGCAAGGACGACGGACGAGCGACGTCGGCCGGCGCGGGCGTCGTCTCGCCCGCGACGGTCGCTCACGACTATCCGGACTCGTGGTTCGAACTCGGCGCGGACGCGGCACGGTATTACGACGCGCTCGACGCACGCCTCCGCGAGGAAGCGGGCGTCGAGACGGGCTACGGCCACTGTGACCTGCTCACGGTCGCCATCGACGACGACGAACTCGCGCCGTTCGAGGCGAAAGTCGAAGAGATCCGCGACCGGCAGGACCGCCTCGGCACGCCGGCCGAGGGGACCCTCGAAGAGCTCTCTCCGTCGGAAGCGACGGACGCCTGTCCGGCGCTCGGCGACGTTCGGCGGGCGTTCCGGTACACGGACGCCGCGCGACTCGACGGGCAGGCGTTCACCGACGCACTGTATCGCGCCGCGACGACCCACGGCCTCCAGGTCGAACGCGCCGACGCCGAGGAGATCCGTACCGACGCCGGCGGGGTCACGGGCGTCGTCGTTCGCGGCGACGACGGGACGACGGTCTACGAGACGGAAAACGTCGTCATCGCCGGCGGGGCGTGGTCGTCCGCGTTCGCCTCGCAGCTGGGCGTCGACGTCCCGGTCGACCCACAGCGCGGGCAGATAGCGCACCTCTCGGTCGACGCCGACACGGCGAACTGGCCCATCGTGACGGCGTTCCGTGACCACTACATCGTCCCCCAACTGGACGGTCGGCTCATCGTCGGCGCGACGCGAGAGACCGAAAGCGGCTTCGACGCGCGCCTCACCGCCGCCGGCGTCCGCGAGGTCCTCGACGAGGCGCTCAGAGTCGCGCCCGGCGTCGACGACGCCACGCTCGCCGATCTGCGGGTCGGCCTGCGCCCTCTCGGCCGACGGCGTCCCCGTCCTCGGTGGCGTTCCCGACGTCGAGGGCGCGTATCTGGCGACCGGACACGGCCCCACGGGGCTGACGATCGGCCCCTACAGCGGTAAAATCGTCGCCGAGGCGATCCGGGGCGTGTCGCCGTCGTCGGATCTCGCGCCCTTCTCGATCGAGCGGTTCGATTAGAGGCGGTATCTTTTCGTCACCGCCGGACCCAGCCTACGACGAATGTACATCGTCATCGTCGGTGCGGGCGACATCGGGACGCCCCTGACCGAGATCGCGACGACGGGCGGCAACGAGGTGGTCGTCATCGAACGCGACGAGGCGAAAGCCGACGACGTCGCCGCCAACTACGACTGCCTCGTCATCAACGACGACGCGACGTCGAAGGAGACGCTCGTCGACGCCGGGGCCGACCGGGCCGACGCCCTCATCTCGACGACCGACCAGGACGCGACGAACATCATGGTCTGTCTCCTCGGGCAGGAGCTGGAGGTGCCCGACATCGTCTCGGTGGTCCACAACCCCGACCACATGGACATCTTCCGGCAGATCGGCGTGAACACGATGGAGAACCCCCAGCGTCTCATCGCCGAGTATCTCTATCGCGCCGTCAAACGCCCCTCGATCGTCGACTACATGCGCATCGGCGAGACGGCCGAAGTGTTCGAAATCGAGGTCGCCGAAGACGCCGACGTGGTCGGGAAGACGATTCAGACGGCGGTACGAGAGGAGTTGCTCCCCGACGACATCTTCATCGTCGCCGTCGAACGCGAGGGCGAGGCGAACCCGGTGACGCCGCGCGGTGACACCGAGATCCGCGCCGGTGACCTGCTGACGGTCTACTCCGAGCGCGGGGCGACGCCGGACGTGACGGACGTATTCGGCCACTTCGAGGACCGCTGATGCCGCGGCGTCGGACCGTCTCGGGCGTGCCGTCCGACCTCGCGACCATCGCACGTGACGTCGGGTCGTTGCTGGCGATGCAGGCCGGCCTGATGGGGCTCTCGGTCGTCGTCGCGTTCGCCTTCCGCGAGTGGTACGCCGCGGGGACGTTCGCGCTCGCCGGCCTCCTCACCGCCGGCGTCGGTCTCGGTGCGCGACGCGGCTTCGCCGACGCCCCGGACCCGGTGATGAAACACGGGATGATAATTGCCGCCGGCGGGTGGTTCGCCACCGCCGTCTTCGGGTCGCTGCCGTTCCTGTTGACGGCACACCTGACGCCGCCGGCCGCCGCGGCGGGCTTCGTCCCCGCCGGCGCGGAGTACGCCTCGAGCCTCCGATACTTCCGCGATCCGTTACACGCCCTCTTCGAGAGCATGAGCGGCTGGACCGGCAGCGGGCTGACGATGGCCGTCCACGAACCGTCGCTGCCGCGGACGCTCCAGTGGTGGCGCTCGCTCATCCAGTGGGTCGGCGGCGTGGGCGTCATCGTCCTCACGGTGTCCATCCTCGCTCGGCCGGGGAGCGGGAGCTACGCCCTCTACCGGAGCGAGGCGCGAGAGGAGAAGATCCACCCCAGCGTCGTCTCGACGGTCCACACCGTCTGGCGCATCTTCCTGCTCTACACCGTCGTCGCCGTCGTCGCCCTGTTCGCGGCCATCCACACGAGCGACTACGGGGCGACCCTCCCGCTCTGGGAACAGGGGTGGCAGGCGCTCAACCACGCCATGACGGGCCTCTCGACCGGCGGGTTCAGCGTCACCGACGACTCCATCGCGACCTACGGCTCGCCCCTCGTCGAGGGCGTCCTCCTGCCGGTGATGGCGCTCGGAGCCATCGCGTTCCCCGTTCACTACGCCGTCCTGTACGACCGGAACGTCCGGGAACTCGTCTCCGACCTCCAGACGCGCTGGCTGTTCGTGCTGTTCGCCGCCGGCGTCGTGGTCCTCTCGGTGCAGAACGCCGCGACGGTCGACGTCGCCACCGACGCCTTCGCCACGGGCACCGACTGGCTCGGCCTGTCGGCCGTCGGGTTCTCGAACGCCCAGACGGACGCGCTCCGCGATTCGACGTTCCAGTTCGTCAGCGCGCTCTCGTGTACGGGCTTTCAGTCCGCACCCATCGGACGGTGGACCGCGGGCGGGAAACTCGTCGTCTCGGGCGCGATGGTCGTCGGCGGGGCGGCCGGGAGCACCGTCGGCGGCATCAAGATCATCCGCGCGTACACCATCGGCCGCGGCATCCGCTGGCAGTTCTCGCGGGTGTTCCTCCCAGCCACCGCCGTCATCAGCGTCGAGATGGGCGGACGGCGACTCGACCGGGAGACGATGGAACGCGAGTTCAGCGAGGCGTCCATCGTCTCGTTGCTCTGGCTCGGCCTGCTCGCGGTGAGCAGTCTCGTCGTCGTCAACGTCGCCGGGCCGTCGTTCACCTACGCCGACGCCCTCTTCGAGGTGGCGAGCGCCCAGGGCAACGTCGGGCTCTCGACGGGCATCACCGGCCCCACCATGTCGCCGCTGATCGAAGCGATGTTCGTCCTCAACATGTGGATCGGCCGCCTCGAGATCATCCCCGTCCTCGCGTTCGTCCGGTCGATGCTCTACGGCCTCGAACCCCGGCTCTGAGGCCTCACCCGCGCCAGTACTCCGGCGTCAACAGGACGAGCACCGGGAGGATTTCGAGCCGACCGACCCACATCAGACAGATCAGGAACAGTTTCGCGGCGTTCGAGAAGTCGAGGTAGCTCCCCATCGGCCCGACGAGGCCGAATCCGGGGCCGACGTTGCCAAGCGTCGCCGCGGCGGTGCTCATCGCCTCCAGTACCGACAGCGAGAGGCCGGTGCGGAGGGCGTCCGTGAACAGGACGACGACGGCGACGACGAAGATGAGCAGATAGAGCACGGTGAAGGCGTAGATGCCCCGGATCGCGCGTTCGTCGATGGCGCGGCCGCCGAGTCTGACGGGGCGAACCGCTTCGGGGCGAGCGGTCGTAAACAGCTCCCGGCGGATGGATTTGAGGATGACGTACCAGCGGACGACCTTGATCGCACCGCCGGTCGACCCCGCGGAGCCGCCGACGAACATGACGAAAAGGAGGAGATACTGCGCCGGCGCGCTCCAGGCGTTGAAATCCATGCTCGCGTACCCGGTCGTCGTCATGATGGAGACCGCCTGGAAGGCGGCGTGTCGGAGCGACGGTTCGACACCGGCGACGACGGCTTCGCGGACGCCCGAGAGGTAGGCGGCGTCGAAGGTTCCGCCGGTCGGGGCCTGCGTCAGGAGGCCACCGCCGACGAACAACAGTACCGCGAGCACGGCGGTTATCGCGCCCATCACCCCGACGTAGAAGCGGAACTCGGAGTCGCGGACGAGATGTTCCGGCTCACCGGTGAGGACGTGCCAGAACAGCGCGAAGTTGGTCCCGGCGGCGACCATGAAGGGGATGACGACCCACTGGACGGCCGCGGAGAAGGCCTCGATGCTCCGCGCCTCGGGCGAGAATCCCCCGGTCGGCATCGTCGTCAGCGCGTGCGAGACGGCGTTGTAGAACGTCATCGCGTCGGCGTGACCGGTGAGGTGGAGGCCGTAGAGCAGGAGTATCTGGAGGACGGTGAAGCCGAGGTAGGCCCCCAGAGCGCGCGCGCCGTCTCGGCGATGCGCGGCGTCAGTTTCTCGATCCCGGGGCCCGGCGCTTCGGCGTCCATCAGTTGCGCACCGCCGACCGAGAGTTCGGGGAGGATCGCCACCGCGAGGACGACGATCCCCATCCCGCCGAGCCACTGGGTGAGCTGTCGCCAGAGCATGACGCCGCGGGTGTGCGTCTCCACGGAGATCGAGCCAAGCACCGTCGCGCCGGTGGTGGTGAACCCGCTCATGCTCTCGAAGAGGGCGTTCGCGGGGTTGGCGAGCGTCGACGTCGGGGCGACGGGCGCGGCGAGCAGCGGCACGCCGTGGGCCTCGACGAGATACGGGATCGCGCCGACGTGTCCGACGGCGAGCCACGTGACGGCGACCATCAGAAAGCCCTCCCGGGTGCGGATGTCCGGAACGGGACGCAGCGACTCCAGCGCTCGACCCAGCACCAGCGTCACGGCGATCGTGACGAGAAACGGCGCTATCGTCTCGCCGTAGAACACGGAGACAGCGAGGGGGAACACGAGCGGAACGGAGAGATACTTGAGGACCGTCCCGACGAGGCTGAGACTCGCACGGTAGTCCACGCGGAAGTTCATCACGGCAACGGTTCGAACTCGTGGGTCACGCGCATTAAACTACTGAACTATCCCGCCCGAACGCGACCTACAGGGCCGGCGTGACTTCGTCGACGGCGTCGGCGTCGACGAAGACGACGACGTGGTCGCCGGGTTCGATCTGCGTGTCCCCCGCGGCGTGACGAACTCACGGTCGCGGATGATCGCACCGATGACGACGCCGTCGGGGAGATTCGCCACGGACTCCTCGATGGATCGGTCGGCGAGGACCGACGCCTCGTCGATCTCGATTTCGAGCACCTCCGCCCGGTCGGTTTCGATGAGGGCGACGTTCTCGGCCCCGCCCTCGCGGGTGAACCGGGTGATCTCCTCGGCGACGACTTCCCGTGGATTGACGCCGATGTCGACGCCGACGGTCTCGAACAGTTCGACGTAGGCGGCGGTGTCGATGATCGCGACGGTCCGTTCGACGCCGAGTCGACGCGCGAGCAGCGAGACGAGGAGGTTCTTCTCGTCGGAGTCGAGGGCGGCCACCAGCAGATCCGCGTCGCCGACGTGTTCGCGTTCGAGGAAGTCGATGTCGGTGGCGTCGCTCTCCAGGACGACAGTGTTCGGCAGGTCCTCCGCGAGTCGCCGGGCGCGGTCCGGGTCCTGCTCGATGAGACGGGGGCGAAAGCCGCGTTCGCCCAGCAGCCGAGCGACGTGGTAGCCGATCTCGCTCCCGCCGACGATGACGACTTCCTCGGCGGTCCCCGGCGGTTCGTCCGGCGCGAGGGAGGTGGCGAACTTCTGGACGCTCTCGGGCGTCCCGATGACGACGACCCGGTCGCCGGCCCGGATGACCGTGCCCCCGCGCGCGATCTCGACGTCGCCGTTGCGGAGGATGGCCGCGAACGTGAGCGATTCGAAGCGGTCGGCCTCCATCACCGTCTGGTCGGCCACGGGGCTCCCCTCGGGAATCTCCAGCTCCGCCATCTGGACTTGTCCGTCGGCGAAGGGGTCGACGTCGCGCGCGGCGGGCAGGCCGACGACGCGGACGATGGACTCCGCCGCGAGGAGGTTGGTACAGACCATGAAATCCACGCCGAGAGCGGGCTCGGAGCGGCGCCACGTGCGGAGGTACTCGATGTTTTTCACTCGGGCGACGGTGAACGCCGAACTGACGGCCTTGGCCGTCGAGCAGACCACGATGTTCGTCTCGTCGTCGTCGGTGCTGGCGATGACCATGTCCGCCTTCTCCACCTCGGCGCGTTCGAGCGTCGAGAGCGAGGTGCCGTCGCCTTCGACGGCCAGGACGTCGAGCGAGTAGGTCATCTCCTCGACGCGTTCGGCGTCGCGGTCGACGACGACGACGTCGTGCGTGTCGTCGAGGTCGGCCGCGATACTCGACCCGACCTGTCCGGCACCGACGATGACTATCCGCACGGCGGGCCACCTCCCCGATTCATGGTCGACGTTCGCCCCGACGGACGTATCATCATTTCGCTTCCCGATCAGTCCGGCGTGCGGTGGATCCGAAGGGCGACGTCCCGTGATCGGCCTTCGAGGTCCGTGACGACGCGCGAGACGACGCGTTCGGCCTCGGAGCGGACGAGCGGACGGACTTTCGAGACCACCCGGTCGAGCGAGACGAACCGAGGGAGGTCGACGGTGCCGGTGCCCACCGAGTCGGGGTCGTACTCGACTTCGAGGAAGACGCGAGAGGCCGCCCCCGCGTCGTCGGGGACCTCCGGCGGGACGTCGTCGAGCGGGTCGATCCGCCAGCGCCCGCCCGCGTCGAGGCCGTCGACCAACCGCCAGTCGATGCGGGTCGGCGGCGACGTCGCCGTGACCTCGGAGCGAGCGGTGTAGGTCAGTTTCCACCACGCGAACTCCAGATCGTAGCGCGTCCCGGGCGACCCGTCGCCGTGGGCGTGCACCTCGCGGAGATGCTCCGAGTAGTCGGCGTAGCGCGGGAACTCCGTGAGGAAGTCGTACACCTCGTCGGGCGGGAGGCAGACGACGGTGCTGACCACGAGTTCGTCCACGGGGGAGTTTCGCGTCGGCGTGGGTAAGGATTGCGCCGCGAATCGCTACTTCCATGACCCACGTCACCGAACGACGTCCCATGTCCGAAGAGACGCGTGAAGTCATCGTCGTCGGCGGCGGCGTCGCCGGTCTCACCGCTGGCATTTTTACCGCGCGCGCAGGCCTCGACACGCTCGTCGTCGATCACGGCGAATCGATTCTCCGCCGGAACGCTCACCTCGAGAACTTCCCCGGCTTCCCCGCCGGCGTCAACTCCCGGCTGTTCGCCGACATGCTCGAAGCGCAGGCGTCGCGCAACGGCTGTGACCGGATCGAGAGCGCGGTGACGGGCGTCCACGAAGCCGACGGGGGCTTCGACGTGACGCTCGACGACGGCGAGACGCTGTCGGCCGACCGCGTCGTCGCCGCCTCGTGGGCCGACGAATCGTATCTCTCCGCGCTCGACGTGAGCGTCCGATCGGCGGGGAGCAAGGCGTTCCTGCAACCGGACCCCGACGGCCGCACCGACGTCGACGGGCTGTACGCCGCCGGCCGCCTCGCCGAACAGTACCACCAGGCCATCGTCGCCGCCGGCCACGGCGCGCGCGTCGGCATCACCCTCGTCCAGGACAGCGACACGCCGTTCTATCACGACTGGGTCGCCCCCGAGGGCTACTTCACCGACCGTGGGCGCGAGGTGCCGCCGGGCTGTGAAGAGATCGACGAGACGGAACGGCGCGCCCGCGAACGCGAGTCGATGGCGGCGATGCAGGAGTATTTCTCCGAGCCCCACCCGGACGAACCGACGCCGCATCCGAGCCTCGCGGACGACGAGTAGAAAACCGCGACCGTATTTAAGTAACCGCGCCCGAAACATCGCACGAATGCTCGAAGGTCGCAACGTCGCGCTCGGCGTCACCGGCAGCATCGCGGCGGTGAAAGTGGTCGAACTCGTCCACGAGTTACAGCGCCACGGTGCCTCGGTCCGCGGCGTGATGACCGAGAGCGCCCGGTCGATCGTCCACCCGTGGGCGCTCGAATTCGCCACCGAGCGCGACCCGGTGACGGAACTGACGGGCGCGGTCGAACACGTCGACCTCTGCGGGCGCGCGGGGTGGGCCGACGTCCTCCTCGTCGCGCCGGCGACGGCCAACACCGTCGGCAAGGTGGCCGCCGCCGTCGACGACACGCCCGTGACGACGTGTGCGACGACGGCGCTCGGCGCGGACGTACCGGTGGTCGTCGCGCCGGCCATGCACGAACCGATGTACGACCACCCCGGCGTCGCCGACGCCATCGACCGCGTCGAGTCGTGGGGCGTCGACTTCGTCCCGCCCCGACTGGAGGAGGAAAGCCAAGATCGCGAGCGAGGAGGCCATCCTGACCCACGTCGCCCGCGCGACGACGTCCCAGTCGCTCTCGGACGCTCACGTCGTCGTCACGAGCGGCGCGACGAGCGAGGCCATCGACCCCATCCGGACGCTCACGAACCGGGCGTCGGGCAAGACGGGGCGGGCCGTCGCGCAGGCCTGTTTCGTCCGCGGAGCGGACGTGACGCTCGTCCACGACGGGCCGGACGTCCCCTACGCCGACGTCGTCGAGGTGGAGTCGGCCGCCGAGATGGTAGCGGCGGTGTCGACCGCGACCGAGGACGCCGACGCCCTCGTGTCGGCGGCGGCGATCAGCGACTTCACCGTCGAGACGGCGGGAGAGAAAATCCGGTCGGGCGAGTCGCTGACGCTCGATCTCGAACCGACGCCGAAACTCGTCGACACGGTGCGCGAGGCGAACCCCGACCTCCCGATCGTCGGCTTCAAGGCCGAAACCTCCGGCGACGACGAGGCGATGGTCGAACGGGCGCGGACGTTGCGCGACCGGGTCGGACTCGCGTTCGTCGTCGCCAACGACGCCTCGGTCATGGGCGACGACGAGACGCGCGCGCTGCTGGTCTCCGAGGACGTCGCGGAGTATCGCGGCGACAAGCAGGGGTTGGGCGCTCGCGTGGCGGAGGCGTTGGCCGACGAACTGTCGTAGTCGTCGGTGCCAGCCGCTGTACTCGACGGCTGGCTCGTCGGTACCAGTCGCAGCGATCGACGGCCGGCTCGTCGGTGCCAGCGGCCTCAGTCGTCGGCCGGCTCGTCGGGCGTCGACCCGGTCTCGCCGGGCCACGAAGCGCCTTCGATGAAGGGGATTCCCATCCGCTGGGCGGCCCGCGAGATCATGTGCGCGCCGGTCGGTGCTGTCAGAAAGAGGAAGACGACGGTGACGAGCGACATCAGGCCGTCGCCGCCGGGGCCGTAGTAGACGAACCCGGCGAGAGCGACCGAGGCGGCACCGAGCGTGGTCGCCTTCGTCGTCGCGTGCATCCGGTTGTAGACGTTCGGCAAGCGCAGGAGACCGATGGTCCCCACGAGGAGGAACAGCGACCCCACGGTGACGAGGGCGACGACGAGGGCGGCGCGAATCGGGCCGACTGCGGTCGCGGCGGTTGCTTCGGTCATTCGATGATGTCCCCCTCCGTGACGTAGCGCGCCACGGCGATGGTGCTGATGAAGCCGATGATGGCGAGCACGAGGCTCACGTCGATGAAAAACCCCTGCGCCGTCGCCATCGAGTAGAGGGCGGCGATGGCGACGACGTTCGTCCCGATGGTGTCGAGGGCGACCACCCGATCGGGCGTCGTCGGCCCGCGGATGACCCGATAGCCGGCGAACAGCGTCAGTCCGCTGGCGACGACGAGCGCCGCCTGCAGGGCGACGTCGAGCGCCGCCGCGAGGTCAGTCGCCACGCTCTACCTCCCGTTCGGGGACGGGATCGCCGGGTTTGCGCGCCTCGTCGAAGATGACGAGGGCGTAATCCTCCCACCGGCGGATCGGTTCGAGGACCGTTTCGGGATCCGTGGCGTCGATGCTGTGGACGTACAGGGTGTTGGTGTCGTCGTCGTAATCCATGGTGAGCGTGCCGGGCGTGAGCGTGATGCTGTTGGCGATGGTCGTGACGGCGAGGCCCGTCTCGACGCGCAGGGGGACCTCGACCACCTCCGGGTTGATCGGCATCGACGGCGAGAGGACGCGCCGGGCCACGTCGACGTTGGCGGTGAGCAGTTCGTAGAGGAACGCCGCGATGTAGAGGGCGGCGTAGGGCGCGACTCGGACGGTCCGATCGAGTTGCGTCTCCCGCGCGTAGAACCGCCGGATGGCGAAGGCGATGGGGAAGCCGACGGCGAGGCCGATGACGAACTCCTCGGCCAACCGAACGGGCGTCAACTCGACGCCGCGGACGAAGATCCAGAGCACCGCGAGGACGAACCCGAAGAGGGGCCAGCGACGGCTCATTCGACCACCTCCGCGGGGGCGACGGCGTCGACGTAGCCGCCGGTGTCGACGGCGGCGCGGGCGGCGGCCTCCGCCGCGCCGTAGAGGACGTCGAAGCCGATACCGAACGCGACGACGGCGACGGCGAAGGCGACGAGGACGACGACCATCCCGCCGAGCGAGAGCGCCGCTTCGGCCGTCGACTGCCCGCCGTCGGGGACGACCGATCCGTCGTCGCCGAGGAACTCCTCGACGCGCTCGGACGGCTCACCCCAGAAGGCGGCGTTCCACGCCCGGGTGTAGTAGGCGATGGTGAGGACGGCTCCGAGCAAGGCGACGGCGAGCGTCGCCGCCGCGCCCGCCGCGCCCGTGGCGAACGCGCGGGCGGCCACGTCGAAGACGAGGAACTTCCCGAAAAAGCCCGAGAGCGGCGGGACGCCGACGAGCGAGAGCGCGCCGACGAAGAAGGCGGCCGAGAGGACGGGCGACCGGCCGGCGACCCCGCCGAGGTCCGCGAAGTCGGTGCTGCCGACGGATTCGCGGACGGTGCCGGCGACGAGAAAGAGCAGGCTCTTGGCGAGGCCGTGATTGAACGCGTAGACGAGACAGGCGGTCACGCCGAGGATCCGGACCGAGGGGACGGTGGCGGCGACGGCCAGCGGCAGGACGATGAAGCCCACCTGACTGATAGATGAGTAGGCGAGAACGGAATCGAGGTCGTCGCGGCCGACGGCACCGACGCCGCCGAAGAGGACGCTCGCGGCGGCCATGAGGAACAACACCGGGCCGAAAAAGTCGAGCGCCGAGTCGCCGGCGAGACCGGGGAGCGAGAGCGCCCGCGGGAGCGAGGCGGCCGCGAAGATCGTGAAGTAGAGGCGGACGACGGCGTAGACGCCCACCTTCTTGACGACGCCCGCGAGCATCGCCGTCACGGGGGCGGGCGCGGCGCGATACGCGGCAGGAACCCAGAACTGGAAGGGGACCAGGCCGGCCTTGAGCGCGAACACCGAGAACAGGACGGCCGCGAGGCCGAGGACGGGGAGGACGTTCACGTCGTACGCGGCCGGATCGGCCAGGCGACGGGCCAGGTCGGCCATGTTGAGCGTGCCCGTCGTCGCGTAGATGCCGCCGATGGCGACGAGCATGACGGCGCTCCCGAGGAGGTTCAACACCACGTAGTTGAGCGCCGCACGGGTGTGCTGTTTCCCGCCGTAGAAGAGGACGAGGACGTAACTCGACATGAGCATCACCTCGAACCAGACGAAGAGGTTGAAGATGTCGCCGGTGAGAAAGGAGCCGGAGACGCCGACCATCATGAAGTGATACAGCGGGTGGAAAGAGAGCCGCTGACCGAAGTCGTCGACGTAGAGGACGGCGTGTGCGAGCACGCCGACCGAGACGATGGCGGCGAGGCCGAGCATGAACGCGGCGAGGGCGTCGCCGACGAGCGTGATGCCGAAGGGCGCGGCCCAGTCGCCCACCTGGTAGACGAGCGTCTCGCCGCCGACGACGCGGTCGAACAGAGCGGCGACGGCTCCGAGGTAGGCGACGGCTCCGAGCAGGCTCACTCCCTGCAGGAGGCGGAGGTTCGGGCGGGTCAACAGCGTGAGGATGGCGGTACACAGTGCGACGAGCAGCGGTGCGATGACGGTGGTACTCATTGGTCGCCTCCGAGTTCGTAGACGTCGATGGTTCCGTGTTCCTGATAGACGCGATACGTGAGCACGAGCGCGAGGGCGCTCGTCCCGAAGCCGATGACGATGGCCGTGAGGACCAGCGCCTGCACCAACGGGTCGCTGACGGCCGTGCCGCCCCCGCCGTGACCGTGGCCGACGGGCGCGAGGCCCTCCAGGCCGCCCATCGTGACGAGGTAGACGTTCGCGGACTGGCTGACGATGGTGACGCCCCAGACGACCCGGACCACGTCGCGCCGGAGGACGAGGAAGGTTCCGAGCGCGAACAGCAGGCCGAGGACCGTCGCGAGGACGAACTGGGTCATTCGGCTCCCACCTCCGCGATGATGGTCAACAGCGCACCCACCACGGTGAAGTACACCCCGAGGTCGAACGCGAGCGCGGAGGCGACTTCGAGTTCGCCGTAGAGCGGGAGGTGTTCGACGAACAGCACCGCCTGCGTGAGAAACGGCAGGTCGAACAGGAGGAGCGAGGCCGCTCCCCGCCGCAAGCGCCAGGCCGAGCGCGAACAGCCGGCGGTAGACGGAGACCATGCCTTCGTCGACTTCGTCGCGCCTGTCGAGGATCGTCGCCTGGAGGTAGTCCAGCCCGAAGATGACGTAGACGAGGACGAACGCCGTCGCCGTGAGCACCCCGCCGATGAAGCCGCCGCCGGGGAGGTTGTGGCCCTGCAACAGAAGCGAGATGGCGGTCACGAGGATGATCGGGACGACGACGCGGACGACGGTCCGGGCGACGACGGTCGTCGACCGGTCGACGTCGCTCGGCCGGGGTGATTCGGCCGCGGCGACGTCCTCGTTCGCGGGCGCGTCGTCGCTCATTGCGTCTCACCCTCGAGCGCATCCGAATCAGCGTCAGCACGGCGATCGCCGCCATCGCGACGACCGAGATCTCGCCCAGGGTGTCGAACCCGCGGAAGTCGACGAGGATGACGTTGACGACGTTCCCCCGCCGCCGTAGTCGACGATGAGCGATCCGTGTTCGGACGGGACGCCCGCGCGTTCGGCGAGGAACTGCGCGAGCGCCTTGTTCGGGTTCGACGCCGTCGAGACGAGCACCGTCACGAACACCGTCACGCCGACGACCAGGGAGAGCGCGGCGTCGCGGACGGCGACGGCGGCCCGCGGCCGCCCGTAGAACGCGGGCAGGCGGTCCAGGACGAGCAGGAAGATGACCAGCACGAGCGTCTCGACGACGAGCTGGGTCAACGCGAGGTCCGGGGCGTCCGCGAGGATGTAGAAGATGGCGACCATGAAGCCGACGATGGAGAGCGTGAGGACGCCCGCGACGTGCGAGGGGGCGATGCCGACGGCGAACGCCCCGACGACGGCCACCAGCAACACGAGGAGGATGGGCGTCGTCACCGCGAGTTCCGTCAGCGGCGGGAGCGAGACGCCGAGGGCCGCGTAGCCGCCGAGCGCGAGCGCACAGACGGCCGCGAGCGCCCAGATGACGTACGTCCGCAGGAGGCCGTTCTGGACGAGCGGCGTGACGCGCTTGCTCAGTGCCGTCGCGCCGTCGACGGCGTTGTCGTACCACCAGTTCGCCCGCACCGGTCCGCTGAGGAGCGTGCGAACGCCGGCGTGGATGCGGTCGTAGAAGGGGAACAGAACCGCGCCGAGCGCCATCGTGACGAGGCTCATGACGAAGTACGGCGACAGTTCCGTCGGCAAGTGGACGGAAAAGGAGTGCGCATCTCCGGGGACGACGCTGCCGTAAACGCCGCCGACGAGGCCCTCGATGAAGGCGTTCGGTTGCCCCGAAATCGCCAGCACGAGGACGCCGAGTACCGCCGGTGGGACGAGCATCGTCACCGGCGGACGGTGGACGTGGCCCAACCCATCGGGTTCGTCACCGAAGAACAGCGAGGCGAACTTGATGGAGTAGAGGAACGTGAAGACGCTTCCGAAGACGGCGACGACCGGGAACAGCCACCCGACGCCGCCCATCTCTTCGGCGGCGTAGTAGGTCGCTTCGAACAGCAGTTCCTTCGAGTAGAAGCCGTTGAACGGCGGAACCCCCGCCATCGACAGCGAGGCGACGACGGCGACGACCGCCGTGACGGGCAGGTGTTTGCGGAGGCCGCCGAGTTTGGCGATGTCGCGCGTTCCGGCCTCGTGGGCGACGATGCCGGCGACCAGAAAGAGCGCGGCCTTGAACGAGGCGTGGTTCAGGATGTGAAACGCGCCGGCCTCGGCACCGTAGGCGTTGGCGAAGCCGAACCCGGCGACGATGAGGCCGAGATGCGAGGCCGTCGAGTAGGCGAGCAGCTCCTTGATGTCGGTCGCGCTCACGGCGAGGACGGCGGCGACGGTCATCGTCAGGAGGCCGAGGACGGCAAAGAGCGTCGTCCATTCGCCGAGGATCGGGGCCTCTGGGGGTAAAAAGAGCGGGCGGAATCGGCCGACGAGGTAGACGCCCGCTTTGACCATCGTCGCGGAGTGGAGGAACGCCGAGACGGGCGTCGGCGCTTCCATCGCGTTCGGGAGCCAGATGTGGAAGGGTACCTGCGCGGATTTGGTGCCCGCGCCGAGCGCGAGCAGGAGGAGGACGGGGACGAGGAGTCCGGCGTCGCCGAGGGCGGTGCGGACGGCGTCGGCGTGTTCGATCAGGACCGGAATCCGGTAGGTGGTCTCGGGCAGGGCCTGCCCCGACGCCCAGACGAGCACCAGGAATCCCACGAGCATGAACAGTCCGCCGGAGACGGTGATCAGCATCGACTTCCGGGCGGCGTACTTCGACGCCTCCTCGCCGGTGTAGTGGCCGATGAGGAGGAACGACGAGAGGCTCGTCAGCTCCCAGAAGACGAACAGTGCGACGAGGTCGGCGGCGAGCGCGACGCCGAGCATCGACCCCATGAACGCCAGCAGCGAGGCGTAGTATTTCGCCTGTCCGGGTTCGCCGTGCATGTATCCGCCGGAGTACGTGAGGATGAGGACGCCGACGCCGCTCGCCAGAAACGCGACGAGCAGGGCGAGACCGTCGACGTAAAAGGCGAGCGAGACGCCGAGCGAGGGGATCCACTCGACGGCGACGCTCCCGTGCGCGCCCGCGAAATACAGTTTCGAGACGAGCGCGAAGCAGGCGAGGGCGACGGCCGCCGCGTAGTAGGCGGTCCGCTCGCCGAGGAGACGAAAGACGAGCGGCGTGACCGCGGCAGCGACGAACGGAAGAAAGACGACGGCGAGGACGACGTCCGTTGTCGGTGGCACGTGCGTGTTTCCGGAGAGATTGGACTTAGGTGTTGTCAAACGAGACGAGGCCGGAGGCGTCGCGAGACTCGATCCCGTGGCGACGCACGTCGGCGACGCGTCGAACCGACGGGGCGGGGAGTGAGACGCCCCGCCTAGCAGGGCGGTCGCACGGGGCGGAGACGCCGGGAATCGCCATCTTTTATTCCCGACCCCCGCTACGAACGACATGGACCAGTTGCGGCAGTCGCTCCTCGACGCGCCGATCATCGAGAAGGAGACTACCAGTACTTCGTACACCCCATCAGCGACGGCGTGCCGATGCTCCGGCCGGAGCTATTGCGCGAAATCGTCATCAAGATCATCCGCAAGGCGGACCTCGAAGACATCGACAAGATCGTCACGCCGGCGGCCATGGGCATCCACATCTCGACGGCCGTCTCGCTGATGACGGACATCCCGCTGGTGGTCATCCGCAAACGCCAGTACGGCCTCGAAGGCGAGGTGTCGCTGGCCCAACAGACGGGCTACTCCGAGAGCGAGATGTACATCAACGACGTGGAGGCGGGAGACCGCGTCCTCGTCCTCGACGACGTCCTCAGCACCGGCGGGACGATGAAGGCCGTCCTCGACGCCCTCTCGCACATCGGTGCGGAGGTCATCGACGTCGTCGCCGTCATCAAGAAGGCGGGCCCGAACGAACTCGACGACGCGGACTACAGCGTCAAGACGCTCATCAACGTCGACGTCGTCGACGGCGAAGTCGTCGTCACCGACCCGTACGGCGACGGCTAAGGGTCGCGCGAGCCGTCGTCTCTCCGCGGTTGCGCCGACCGATGGGTATTTGTGCGAACCACCGTTTTAGACGAGTATGTGGCTTGCTAACACCCGTCGACGGGCGTCGAGCGGGGAGACGTCGCGCCGCAGGGACCTGCTCAGGCTCCTCGGGGCGGCGGGGGTGGCGGGTCTCGCCGGCTGTTCCGGCGACGGCGGGGCCGGAACGGGGACAGGGACCGGTGCCGAGACGGGGACGTCGGCCGGCGGTGGACGGTCGGACCAGGTGACGTACACGAGCGCCAGCAGCGTCGACGCGCAGTCGCTGAACTGGCTGACGACGGCGGACTCCACCTCCGGGGCGTTCGTCACGGCGACGCTGGACGGCGCGTGGGCAATCAAGCCGGGACAGGAGATCTTCCCGCTGTGGGCCGACGTCTCGACGGACGACGGCCGCGTCTACGAAATCGAACTCCGGGACAACCTCCGGTGGGGCGGCGACTACGGCCAACAGACCGCCGAGGACTGGGTCTACATGATCCGGAACGTCTTCCAGGCCGAGCCCAACTGGAGCGGCTACCCAAACGCCGGCGACTGGTTCCGGCAGAACCCCGACTCGGGACAGCGCGAACCCATCCCCGTCGAGAAGACGGGGACGTACACCTTCGAGATCCAGTTGTTCGACGTCGACCCGTCGTTTCCGTTCAAGCCGGTCATGTGGCGACAGCAGTGCATCCCGCGGGCGCTGCTGGAGCAGTACGTCCCCGAGAAGGACGGCGAGGGTCTCCGGCAGGACGAGGAGCTCAACACGCTCGCGTACACGGGGAATCTCGGCCCCTACACCTTCGAGGAGTGGGATCGGACCTCGCAGTACGTCGTCACGCGCAACGACGACTACTACCTCCACGACGCCGACGTGCCGGACCGGTTCACGAACGCGCCCTACTTCGAGGAGAAGGCGTTCCAGATCCTCAAAGAGGAGAGCGCCCGCCTCGGTGCGTTGCGGGCGGGTGACGTCCACTCGGCCGGCATCCCGCCGGACAAGGCGTCGCAGTTCGAGACCCTCGAGTCGGTCTCCGTCAACGTCACGCCACAGCCGTACGCCCGCATCCTCGTCTACAACATGCGCGCGAACGGGTGGGAGCCGTTCCGGGCGAAGGCCGTCCGGCAGGCGCTCGCGTTCGCGGTGAACAAGCGGGCCATCGTCGAGAACGTCCTCCGCGGCTACGCCGAGGTGGCCCAGACCATGCAGCCCAGGTGGTCGAAGTGGTACGACGACAGCACTGTCGTCGAGTACGGCGTCGGCGATCGATACGGCTCCGAGACGACCCGTTCGCGCCTCGCCGACGCGCTCTCGGAGACGGAGTACGCCTACGACGGCGACGCCCTCGTCGACGGGTCGGGCGAGCAGGTGACGCTCACGCTGTATTTCGACCAGGGCCAGCCGACCGAACAGACCATCGGCGAGTTCGTCGCCCAGGAGATCCAGCAGAACGCGGGCATCGCCGTCGAACCGAAGTCCATCTCGACGTCGACGTTCCAGGACAAGTTCGTGAAAACCTCACCTCCACAGGGAGTCGAACCGGAGTGGAGCGCCGGCGTCTTCAACGGGGGCCGCGCGACGTCGCCACGAGCGCCGAACCGTGGGACATGTCCATCAATCTCCAGTTCAACACCTACCCGTTCACGCCCGCTTCCAGCAAGGGCTTCTTCGAGAAGCAGGGGGGATCAACTTCTACGGCTACTACCCCGAGGCGGACATCGCGGGGCTCTACGAGCAGGCGTCGCAGACGACGGACGAGGCGCGGCGACAGGAGCTGTTCGGGGAGGCGTTCGGGCTCATCAGCGAGGAACAGCCCTTCGGCTTCCTCGCGATGCCGTCGTCGATATCGGGCTACGACGAACGGGTCGTCGGCTACGACGAGGAGTTCAACACCGGTTGGGACTCCCAGACGTGGCGCTTCAGGTAACATGAGCATGCGCTGGTACGTCGTCCGGCGGGTCCTCTGGGCCGTCGTGGCGACGTATCTCATCCTGTCGGTGACGTGGGGGTTGCTGGCGCTGACGCCGAATCCGGCGGCCGAGCAGTTGCAGTTTCGGGCGGCCGCTGCGGCGGGTCGGCGGAGGCGGCGCGCGAGGCGTTCGAGGCGCGTCGAGGGCTGGATCGGCCGCTGTGGGATCGATACAGCGACTACATGGTCAACATGGTGACGCTGAACTGGGGTGGTCGGACAGTCGATCCCAGCCCGTGATGGAGGCCATCGCGGGGGCGATACCCTACACCGCCGTCTACTCCGTGCCGACGACCATCCTCTCGGTCCTGCTCGGTCTGAGCATCGGCCTCTACTCGGCCACCCACCAGTACACCAGGACCGACTACGCCGCCACCTTCTTCGCGTTTTTCGGCTACGCCATCCCCAACTTCTGGTTCGCCATCGTTCTCCTGCTGGTGTTTTCGGTCCAACTGGGGTGGTTCCCGGTAGTGTTCGACCCCGACGTGCCGCTCGTCGGGTTCGCGATGGCCCACCAACTCGTCTTACCGGTCGTCGTGCTGGTGACCGGGACGATCGCGGGCGTGATGCGCTACTCCCGGGCGGAGGCCCTTGAGTACGTGCAGGCGGAGTTCGTCAAGACGGCGAAGGCGAAGGGGGCCGGCGAATTCCGCATCCTCACCCGCCACGTCCTCCGGCCGGCCGCGGTGCCGTTGATGACTATCCTCATCGGCGACATCCTCGGTATCTTCCTCGCGGCGTCGTATCTCGTCGAGGTGGTGTTCGGCATCCCGGGGCTCGGCCAGCTCTCGTACAACGCCATCCTCGCCCAGGACACCGCGCTGGTGCTGGGGACGACGCTCATCTTTACGTTCGTCGCCGTCATCGGCAACCTGATACAGGACATCGCGTACACGATCCTGGACCCGCGAATCGACTACGGTGACCGCTGATGTCGGCGGACGAACCAGCCGAGACGTTCGAATCGGTGGACTGGGACGAGACGGGCAGCCGGTTCTCGACGCTGTCGCGACGGGACAGGGGGCGATCGCGTCCCTGGCCCTCGTCGCCGCCGCCTTCGGCTACGACTACCACCTGCTGTCCGCCGACCGACCGACCCTGACGTGGCCGATCCGCTGGAACGTCACACAGCTCGACTGGCTCTTTATCGTCACCCTGCTTGCGCTCCTGTTTTACGTCGCCGTCCCGCTGTACAGCAACCGACGCCTGACGGCGCACTACTGGGCCGAGTTCCGGAAGAACAGCCTCGCGGTCGTCAGCCTCGTCTATCTCGCCGCCGTCTTTCTCGTCGGCGTCGTCGGACCGATCTTCCTCTCGAAGCCCCAGCTCGCGCTCGCACAGAGTCACCAACCGCCCGTGTATACGGCGGTGAACGCGGCGGTGCCGGTCAACTGCCTCGGCGACGTTGCCAGCGGGATGTGTCACGGGACGTGGGCCCACCCGCTCGGGACGACCAGCGACGGGAAGGACGTCCTCGTCCTCGTCGTCTACGGGATGCAGGTGAGTATGAAAGTCGGCCTCATCTCGACGCTGCTCGTGGTGACCATCGGTACGACGGTGGGGACGGTGGCCGCCTACGCCGGCGGCCTCGTCGACGAGGTGTTGATGCGCTACGTCGACGTCCAGCTCGTCTTCCCCGCCTTCTTCCTCTATCTCCTCTTGAACTACCTGTTCGGCGGGAGCCTGTTCATGTTCATCGTCATCTTCGGGCTCACGGGCTGGGGGAGTATGGCTCGCCTGGTCCGGTCGGAGGCGCTCCAGCGGAGCGAGGAAGCGTACATCACGGCCGCCGACAGCGCGGGGGCGGGCACCCTCTACGTCATCCGTCGCCACCTCGTCCCGAACGTCTCGAACAGCGTCATCACCGCCGCGACGCTGCTCATCCCGGGGTTCATCCTCTTCGAAGCGGCGCTCTCCTTTCTCTCGCTCGGCGACCCGACGGTCCCCTCGTGGGGACAGGTCATCGCGGCCGGCCGGAGCGACCTCGGCACCGCGTGGTGGGTGTCGACTTTGCCCGGCCTCTTCCTGTTTACGACCATCCTCGCGTTCAACTTCGTGGGCGACGCCCTCCGCGACGCGCTCGACCCGCGACAGGAGACATAGATGGCAGACGAACCACTCCTCTCGGTCCGAAACCTCGAAACGAAGTTCCACACGGACGAGGGCGTCGTTCGCGCCGTCGACGGCGTGAGCTTCGACGTCCGCCGCGGCGAGACGGTCTGTCTCGTCGGCGAGTCCGGCAGTGGAAAGACCGTCACTGGCGAGTCTCTCACCCGCCTCGTTCGGAGCCCGCCGGGCGAGGTCGCAGGCGGCGAAATCTACTTCGACGGGCGGGACGTCCTCGACATGAGCGACGCGGAGTTGCGGGACCTCCGCGGCGGGCGCGTCGGCCACATCTTCCAGAACCCGCAGGGAGCGCTCAACCCGGTCTACCCCGTCGGCTGGCAGATCGTCGAGGCGATCCGACTCCACGAGGAGGTTCCGAAGGCGGAGGCCCGCGCCCGCGCGGTCGACCTGCTCAACCGGGTCGGCATCCCGGAGGCGACCCGTCGATTCGACGACTACCCCCACGAGTTCTCCGGCGGCATGAAACAGCGCGTCGCCATCGCGATGGCGCTGGCGACGAACCCGGCCCTCCTCGTCGCCGACGAACCGACGACGGCGCTCGACGTGACCATCCAGAACCAGATTCTCCGCCTCCTGGAGGAGCTACAGGAGGAGTTCGACATGAGCGTCCTGCTCATCACCCACGACCTGGGCGTGGTCGCGGAAGTCGCCGACCGCGTCGTCGTCGTCTACGCGGGGAAAGTGATGGAACGCGGCGACGTCTTCGACGTGTTCGAGAACCCGTCTCATCCATACACGCGGGCCCTGCTCCGGTGTCTGCCGGGCCGCGGCGGACGGCTCGACGGCATCGACGGCCGCCTGCCGTCGGCGACGGACCCCCGCCGGGGTGTCGATTCCACCCCCGCTGTGACCACGCCGTCGACGCCTGCCGGACGGGCGGACAGCCGCCGCTGTACGCCCTCAGCGACGATCACGACGTCTCCTGTGTCCACTACGGGCCCGACGGCGACCCCGAGGTCGTCCGTGGCGACGAATCGGCGGGATCGGCCGTCGGTCCCGGGGACGGCGGGCACGTCGGGGACGACGCGCACGTCGGGGACGGCGGGCACGATCCGGACGGCGAGAGCGGCGACGGGGGAACGAGCCGTGACCCGCCCGATTCTCGACGTCCACGAGCTGCGGAAACACTATCCGGTCACCGAGGGCGTGCTTCGAAAGGAGGTGGGTCGCGTCCGCGCCGTCGACGGCGTCAGTTTCACCGTCGACCGGGGTGAGACGGTCGGCCTCGTCGGCGAGTCGGGGTGTGGGAAGTCCACCGCCGCCACCTCGCTCCTGCGGCTCGAAAAGCCGACCGGCGGACGGGTCGTCTTCGACGGCGAAGACGTGACGGGCTACGACGACCGCGAACTCAAGCGGTTCCGCCGGCGGGCGCAGATGATCTTCCAGGACCCCACGTCGAGTTTCGATCCGCGGATGAGCGTCGGCGAGGCCGTCGCCGAACCCCTGCGCGTCCACGGGATGCGCGACAGGAACCGTCGGCGCGCCATCGTCGGTGACCTCCTCGACCGGGTGGGGTTGGACGCCGCCGACTTCGACCGCTACCCCCACGAGTTCTCGGGCGGCCAGAAACAGCGCATCGCCCTCGCGCGCGCACTCGTCATCAACCCGGATCTCGTCGTCGCCGACGAACCCGTCAGCGCCCTCGACGTGAGCGTGCAGGCGGACATCCTCCGCCTCATCGAACGCGTCCAGTCGGAGTTCGGCCTCGCTCTCCTCGTCATCAGCCACGACATGGGCGTCGTCAGGGAGATCTGCGACCGGGTGGCGGTGATGTATCTCGGCGAGATCGTGGAGACGGGGCCGACCGAGGAGATCTTCGAGGACCCGCGCCACCCCTACACCGAGGCGCTCCTCGGGTCGACGCCGATTGCCGACCCCCGGCGGCGCGGACAGGGGACGGTCCTGACCGGCGACGTGCCGAGTCCGTCCGACCCGCCGCCGGGGTGTCGCTTCCACACCCGGTGTCCGGCCGTCATCCCGCCCGACGACTACGACGTGTCGTCGGCGACGTGGCGCGCGGTACTGGACCTCCGCCTCCGCGTCGAGACCGAGGGCATCGACCTCGAAGCCGTCGAGGAGTACGTCACCGAACGGGGGAGGCGGGCCCCGACGCCGTGACGGAGGCGATCCGCGAGGAGTTCGACGTGCCGCCGGAACTCCCGGACGCGACGGCCGAACGCGCGCTTTCGTCGGCCCTCGACGCCGTCGTCGCCGGCGACCGAGAGGCCGCCGTCGAGCGACTCGCGGCGGCGTTTCCCACCGTCTGCCGGCAGCGACGCCCCGGCTTCCGCCTCCAGGAAGGGACCTCGACGCCGACCAGTGGACGGCGATTCGGTCGCTCCGGACGTGGCTGGCGGCCCAGTGCAACGACGACCCGCAGTCGGTGGCGGCGCTGCTCGCGGAGCGAGAGAGCGCGGGGCGACGGTCCGCAGACCGTTCGAGCGATCGACGCCGGCAGGAAGACGCCGGGACGCCCGCCGAACGCCGCCGGCGCGTCCGCGAGGCGTTCGGCGTTCCGGACCGTTTGCCCGACGGCGACGCAGAGCGCGCGGTGGCGTCCGCGCTCGATTCGCTCCTGTCGGAGGACTACGAGGCCGCGGCGGCGACGCTCTACGACGCCTTCGACCCGCTACGGGCCGCCGCGTGCCACCTCGAAGCCGACGCGCCCCGTGACGCGCCGGGCGACGACTGACGCCGCGGCCGGCGTCGCGAGTCACTCGATTTTGAACGCGGGCTCTTCGACGCGTTCGCTCTTGCAGTCGGGACAGCGCGACGGGTCGTTGATCGGGTCGTCGAAGCCGTCGAAGCCACACTCGCGGCAGGTCGGCGGCGCGACGAGGAACTGCTCGTCGGCGTCCGAGAGCGACCGGGCGACGTGCCGGAGGTGGTCGAGGACCACGCTCCGGGGACGCCGACCGTCGACGCGAGCGCGCTCGCCGTCGCCGCCTCCGCGCGGAGTTCGTCGGCGAGGCGCTGTCGGGTCGTCGATTCCATACGTGTCCTCGGGGGTGAGGGATCATCCGGCTTTCCATCCGATGCAAAAAGAACTTATCGACGTAGCGGGTCGAGCCAGTCATGAAGGCTATCGTCCTTGCGGGGGTACGCGACCCGTCTCTGGCCGATAACGAAACATCGGCCCAAGATGTTCCTCCCGGTCGGTGAGGAGACCGTCATCGACACCATCTTCGCGGACCTCGAAGCCGACGAGCGCATCTCCGAGGTGTTCGTCAGCACGAACGAACGCTTCGCGGAGGAGTTCGAGGAGTACCTCTCCGACAGCGCGTTCGAGAAGCCGACGCTCTCCGTCGAGGAGACCACCGCGGAGTCCGAGAAGTTCGGCGTCGTCGGCGCGCTCGCCCAGCTCATCGACCGCGAAGGCATCTCCGAGGATCTCGTGGTCGTCGCCGGCGACAACCTCATCAGTTTCGACATCTCCGATTTCGTCGACTTCTTCGAGGCGAGAGCGTCGCCGACGATCGCCGCCTACGACGTCGGATCGAAAGACCGCGCCCGGTCGTACGGCCTGGTCCAACTCGACGACGACAGGGTCGTCGACTTTCAGGAGAAACCGGACGACCCCCAGAGCACGCTCGTCTCCATCGCCTGCTACGCGTTCCCCGCCGAGACGCTCCCCCTGTTCGAGCGGTATCTCGACGCCGGCGAGAATCCCGACGAACCCGGCTGGTTCGTCCAGTGGCTCCAGCCGCGAGAAGATGTCTACGCGTTCACCTTCGACGGCGCGTGGTTCGACATCGGGACGCCCGAGAGCTACCTCGACGCCGTCGCGTGGTATCTCGACGGCGACGCGCACGTCGCGACGGACGTCACGCTCGAAAACGCGACGCTCGGCGACAACGTCCACGTGATGACCGGCGCGGAGATCGTCGACTCGACGGTCGATCACTCCGTGATCTTCCCCGACGTGACCATCCGGAACTCGGACATCCGGCGGACCATCGTCGACGAGGAGACCACGCTCGAAAACCTCGACCTCGCGGACGCCCTCATCGGGGCGCACTCGACGGTGACCAACGGGGAGTGAATCGGTCGCGACGAACCTATCCGAGTCGGGCGTCGGTGACGTCGAGATATCCTCGCGTTCCCTCCCAGACCGTCTCGTAGGAGAGGTCGATGGGGCGGTCCATGTGCGGCGCGTCGGTCACCAGCGTCTCGAACTCGCCCCCTCGCCGAGGAGGTGGACGCCGTACGTTTCGTTGAGCGCTTCGAGGTCAGACAGGGCGTCGGCGTCGAGGGTGCGGCCGAGCCACGACTCGTCGAGACCGGCCGCCGCCACCTGAACGATCGTAATCTCGAAGCCGGCGTCGAGCATCTCGTCGGCGAGCGTTCGCGGGTCGCGTTGCCAGAGCGGCGCGAACAGGTCGACGCCGAGGCGGTCGCACATCGCCTCGATACGGGAGGTCTGGTACTCGCTCTCGACGGCCCCGGCGGTGACGCCCGCGAGGGGGACGTCGAGATTCCGGAGGGCGGCCTCCAGCGGTTCGAGTTCGGCGTCTCCCTGCGCGCCCGAATCCGTCACGTCGCCGGCCTCGAAGTCGTCGGGTTCGATTTCGACGAGGTCGATGCCGACGCTCTCGGCGGCGAGGCGGGCCAGCCGCGTCGCCGGGACGTGGAACATGTAGGAATCACCGGCCGGATGAACGGTCACCAGCCGAGTCACGTTCAGATCGCGTTCGAGCGCCCGGTAGAGCGCCCACGACGAATCCTTGCCGCCGGAGAAGAGGCTCGCCCACGCTCGCTCGTCTGTCATCGGTCTCCGTACGCAGTGTGGGGGTTTACGGGCTACGGTCGAGAAGTCGCCGACGACAACCCTTATGGAACGCCCACGATACTCACTGCCATGGAAGACGTTTTCGTCGCACGACTGATGTCCACCTCGATCTACACGGTGTCGCCGGACACGCTCGTGGAGGACGCGGCACGGGAGATGCTGGAAAACGAAATCGGATCGGTCGTCGTCGTGGACGAGGCGGGCGAGACCGAAGGGATCCTGACGACTACGGACTTCGTCCGGATCGTCGCCGAACGCAAGCCCAAGGACCGCACGCCCGTCTCGACGTACATGAGCACGGACGTCGTCACGGTGACCGCACAGGACACCGCCCGGGAGGCGGCGGACGTGATGATCGCGCACGGCTTTCACCACCTCCCCGTCGTCGACGAGACGGAGGGGCTCATCGGCATGGTGACGACGACCGACCTCACGGGCTATCTCTCCGACGCCGAGTCGCCGTCCCCCGAGTGACTACATGTAGCCGAGGTCGCGCAGGCGCTCCATCAGATCCTCTTTGTCCTGCGCGCGGCCGGCGCGTTCGACGGTGTTGTCGAGGTCCTGCAGCCACGCGGGCACGTCGTCGGACTTCTCGGTGCTGATCTCGCTCCCGAGCGACCGGAACCCGGCGAAATACTTGGGGCTCACGGGGACGTCCTCCTGCGTGAGGCCGTTCGGCAGGTCGTCCGCGCCCGTCGGCACGTAGCCGTCGTCCGGGAACTCGTCGACGGTGTCGGGGACGACGTAGTTCCAGAAGGCGTCCCAGACGTCGGCTTCGGCGAACTGGAGGATGGGCTGGATGCGGTCGTGGGGCGGGTAGATGTCCGGGTCGTGGCGCGGACTGAAGAACGTCTCGTCGGCGCGGGCCTCCTGTTCGTCCCACCGAACGCCCGAGATGACGCCGTCGATGTCGTGGGTTTCGAGGGCGTCGTTCAGGGCGACGGTCTTCAGGAGGTGATTGCCGACGTAGGTGTCGAGCAGGAACGGGAACGTGTCGTCCTCGTACTCCAGAATCTCGCGGACGTGGTGCCGATTGTGGTCCGAGAGGTCGGCGACGGGTATCTGGTCACCGGGTTCGAGGCCGTGTTCCTCGACGTACTCGCCGACGTCGTCGTTGCGGGCGTAGATCACGTCCAACCCCCACTCGTCGGCCCAGCGATCGACGAAGTCGTGGATGGCGTCGAAATGCTGGAAGTGGTCGATGAAGACCGCGGGCGGGAGTTCGTAGCCGAACTGCTCGGCCACCTCCTTGATGAAATAGAGCGTGAGCGTCGAGTCCTTGCCGCCGGTCCACATCACCGCGGGACTGCGGTACTGTTCGAGACCGATGCGCGTCACCTCGATCGCTTTCTCGATTTTGTCTTCGAGCGTCGGATACGTCTCGGGCGTCTCGCCCTCGCCGTCGGTGTAGTCGACGTCGAGGTAGTCGGGGAAGTCCTCGCTCATCGTGTAATTAGATCTAATTAGCGGCGTAAAGTGTTTTTGGAGTTCCGACGGCTGGCGTCGGGGCGGTTACGACGCCGAACGGAACCGCTTCAGGGCCACGCGAACGCCGATTGCAGCGAGCCACAGGACCGGACGGGGAATCGACGAGATGGTCTCTCGTGTCTCCCTGACGAGGCTCGCCGACGTGGGTCCCTGATCCCGAGAATCCCCATCAACACGTCTAAGCCGTAGAGGACGGCTCGCCGAAGGAATCCGACGACGGCGATCGTCGCGGCGGTCACCTTCAGTTTCTCGGTGAACGGTGATTCCCGCATCCAGTCGGAAATCCGTGACCGGGGGTCAGAAATGTCAGGAATGTAACCTTGAACTGCTAATAGCTGCTTCGGTTCCCGGAGCGGCCGATCGTCGGAAGTGAGGACTCTACGGGAGGAACTGCCGGAAAACGACCCACGGTGCCGAGCGTCGAGAATCGACCTTAGCTGATGAACTTGTTGTCGCGCCAGTTGACGCCGTTACCGCCGTTCCCGTCGTGCTGAGGGTTCTCGACGACTTCGATAGACGCCGGTCGGTCCTCCCCTTCGACGATGCGGCGGGCCTTCAGATCGCCGTCGTCTTCGACGATGGCGGTCAGCGCGCCTTTCTCCGCCAGCAGCGCGATGTCACAGAGGACCTCGAACATCGGGTACTGGAGGGCGGTGTTCTGGAGCACCGTCTCGCGGTCGCCTTTGAAACAGGCGAACTCGACGAGTTCGGAGGGAATCTCTTCTTCCTCTTCGTCCCACGGACCGCCGGCGCGCGGCGGTTCCTCCTCGTAGACGCGGGTCTCGGTGACGCTCGCTTTCAACTGCGCAGTCGGCGTGTACTTGCTGAGGTTGCCGTCGGCGGCGACGGCTTTCAGGATGAGGGTGTTGTTCCGTCGAGTGACGTCGACGTCTTGAATCTCCGAGGGAGTTCCGGATCGTCGTCGAAGTATGTCTGGACGTCTTCGAGTGGCAATTCCAGCGTCGAATGGAGTCGATATACGCGGCCTGACATAATTACTGGTGAACGTGGCGCGACTGCACCCGTCTACTTGGTGGTACGGGTCGTGTACTTATATGACCTACTCTTTCCTTCATCGTCACGACACGACGGTCAGTCGTCCGTGAGCGTCGCTTCGAGTTCGCCGCGCTCGTCGAGTTCGGCGAGGACGTCGCTCCCGCCGACGAACTCGCCGTCGACGTAGGTCTGGGGAATCGTCTCCCACCCGCTGTGGGATTCGAGGGCGGCCCGGTACTCCGGCAAGGCGGGCAGGACGTCCATGGTTTCGAACTCCGAGACGTACTGGCCGATGAGGTCGAGGGCCTTCTGTGAGTAGCCACACTGGGGCATCAGCCGATTACCTTTCATGAAGAGCACCACGTCGTTGGCGTCGATGGCCTCGTCGACGCGTTCCTGGACCTCTTCCTGGTCGAGTTCGTTTCCGGGCTGGAACGTCATATCCCTACGTACGGGAGGCCGACGGATATGGATTGCGACGCGCGCCCGCCGCCGTTCGCGGGGGTCGTCGTACGCCGTCGGCGGTTCAGAGGTCGTCGACGAGATCGGCGGCGACGCCCGTGTAGTCCGCCGGCGTCAACGCCCGGAGTTCCTCGCGCACCGACTCGTCCACGTCGAGGTCGGCAAAGAGGTCACGAAAGTCGTCGAGGGTCGTCCGCTGACCGCGGGAGAGGGCCTTGACGCGTTCGTAGGCCTCGGTGTCGCCCTCGCGCCGGAGGATGGTCTGGACCGCTTCGCCGATGATCTCGGGATTGGCTTCCAGTTCCTCGCGCATGACCGTCCCGTTCGGGACGACTTTTCCGAGGCCGATTTCGGCCTTCCGGTAGCCGATGAGACAGTGCGCGAGCGCGGCCCCGACGTTCCGCTTCACCGTCGAATCCGAGAGGTCGCGCTGGAGGCGGGACGTGGTGACGTAATCGGCGAGAAAGACGAGGTCGGAATTGGCCTTCGAGAGGTTGCCCTCGCTGTTCTCGAAGTCGATGGGGTTGACCTTGTGGGGCATCGTCGACGACCCCGTCTCACCTTCCACCGTTTCCTGCCCGAGATAGCGGTCGGAGACGTAGAGCCACGCGTCGCGGTCCAGATCGAGGAGGACGTTGTTGACGCCGCGGAGAGCGTCGAACAGGGTGGCCAGGTCGTCACAGGGGTTGACCTGCGTGGCGAGGGGCGTGTGGTCGAGGCCGAGACTGGTGACGAACTCGCGGGCGAACGCGCGCCAGTCCACGTCGGGGTAGGCGGCGACGTGGGCCGCGTAGGTTCCGCTCGCGCCCGCGAGTTTGCCCGAGAGCCCGTCGGCGGCGTCGCGGACGCGACCCATCGCCCGGCCGAGGCGGGCGGCGACGACGGCCATCTCCTTGCCGAACGTCGTCGGCGTCGCGGGTTGGCCGTGCGTGCGCGCGAGCATGGGCGTGTCGCGGTAGTCGCGCGCGAGGGTCGCGAGCTCGTCGCGCACGTCCGCGATAGCGGGGAGGAGGACGTCCTCGACGGCCGGTTTGACGAGCAGTCGGTGGGCGAGGTTGTTCACGTCCTCGCTCGTGAGGCCGAAATGGATCCACGGGTGGAGCGACTGCTCACACTCCGTGCGGACGAAATACTCGACGGCCTTGACGTCGTGGTTAGTCGCCGCGAAGCCCCGAGCGCCCTCGGTTTCGAGGCGCTTGATCAGGTCGGCGTCGTCGGCGTCGAACTCCTCGTAGCAGGCACGAAGCGAGGCGCGTTCGTCGGGGTCGACGGCGACGGGCGTCGCGTCGAGGTCGGCGAGCGCGAGCAGGTATTCGACTTCGACGCGGACGCGGGCGCGCATGAGCGCGCCTTCGCTCGCGTACGGCACGAGCGGCTCGGTGTAACGCGCGTAGCGACCGTCCAGCGGTGAGACGGCGTGCAGGGAGCCACGGTCGGTCATGTCTCCGACTGCGGCGACTGTCCCCAAGAGCGTGTCGGTCCGAAGCCACGTCCGTGCATATCAGAGTCGAATATGATCGCCTACGCGGGGGATATAGCCACACTCGTGTATATCGAGGTCGCGGCGAACACAATACATTTGAGAGTGGCGTGCGCGACACCGACTATGAAGCTAGCCGGCATGGCCTCGAATCGCGGCCGGAACCTGATGCACATCGCCGACCTGTCTCCCGGCGACGTCGAACTCGCCGTCGTCCTCACGAACGCCGCGGACGCGCCCGTCGTCGAGGAGGCGGAAAAGCGCGGCGTACCGACGGAGACGGTCGTTCGCGAGGAAAGCGAGAGCCGGGCGGCCCACGAACGGCGAGTCGTCGACGCCCTCGACGCGTACGACTTCGACCTGGTCTGTCTCGACGGCTACATGCGCATCCTCTCGGAGACGTTCCTCGATTCGATGCCGACGACGCTGAACGTCCACCCCTCTCTCCTCCCCTCGTTCCCGGGGACGGACGCGTGGGGCGACGCCCTCGACACCGGCGTCGCGGTGTCCGGATGTACTGTCCACGTCGTCACCGACGCCACCGACGACGAGGCCAACGTCGTCGAGGCGGACGTCGACGGCGGCCCCGTCGTCACGCAGGAAGCCGTCCCCGTCTACGAGGGCGACACCCGCGAGGACCTGCAGGACCGCATCCTCTACGAGGGGAGTTCCGAGCGTACCCGCGAGCGGTCCGCTGGTTCGCCGACGGGGCCGTCACAGTCGAGGGCGACACCGTCACCGTCGACGGCGACGCCGGCGGGGCGTTCCCCGACCGGCGCGTCCTCTCGGACGACAAGGCCGACGAACTCCGCTACGGCGAGAACCCGCATCAGGACGCCGCAGTCTACCGAGACGCCACCTGCGACGAGGCGAGCGTCGTCCACGCCGACCAGTTGAACGAGGGGGCGAAGGCGCTCTCGTACAACAACTACAACGACGCCGACGGTGCCCTGAACCTCATCAAGGAGTTCGACGACCCCGCGGCGGCGGTCATCAAACACACCAACCCCGCCGGCTGCGCCACCGCCGACACCCTCGCGGCGGCGTACGACCGGGCGCTCGCGACGGACCCGATGAGCGCGTTCGGCGGCATCGTCGCCCTCAACCGCGCGTGCGACGCCGACACCGCCGAACTCGTCGTCGACTCGTTCAAGGAAGTCGTCGTCGCCCCGGGCTACACCGACGACGCCCTCGACGTCCTGACGGGGAGAAGAACCTCCGGGTGCTCTCGGTCGGCGAACTCGGCGATCGGACGGAGCCGCTGACCGAGAAGCCGCTGGTCGGCGGCCGACTCGTCCAGGAACGCGACCTGTGGGCACCCGACGTCGACGACCTCGAAGTCGTCACCGAACGCGAACCCACCGACGAGCAGCTGGAGACGATGCTGTTCGCCTGGCGCGTCCTCAAACACGTCAAATCCAACGGCATCCTCCTCGCCGACGGGACGGAGACGGTGGGCATCGGCATGGGGCAGGTCAGCCGCGTCGACGCCGTCCGTCTCGCGGCCATGAAAGCCGACGAACACGCCGAAGGCAAGGACGCCGAGGGCGCGGTCATGGCCTCGGACGCCTTCTTCCCGTTCCCGGACGGCATCGAGGAGGCGGCGGAGGCGGGCATCGAAGCGGTCGTCCAGCCCGGCGGGTCGGTGAACGACGACGACGTCGTCGAAGCGGCGAACGAACACGGGATGGCGATGGCGTTCACCGGCCGGCGGTGTTTCCGGCACGACTAGTGGCGGAAACTCGAAGCGCGAGTGTTAGCAAGGACGCAGAACGTTTCATATCGTATAGGTATGGACTCCGTACGGGCCGCTACGGACGGCGTATATTTCCGAAAATCGGGAGACTAAGCCCACTTCGTGAGCCACCTGTCACTGAACAAAGATATCATAGAGAGATTGATATAATGGGGAAGCGTACGGGGTGGCGTTCATGGTACACGTACTTCTGTTTCCGGGAATCCCCGGCGGCATCGAGCTGATGGTCGTCCTCCTCATCGTGGTCCTGTTGTTCGGGGCGAACAAGGTCCCCAAACTGGCGCGGTCGTCGGGTCAGGCGATGGGGGAGTTCAGGCGCGGACGACAGGATGTCGAACGCGAAATCCGGGAATCGACGGCCCGGCCGAGTGCCGACGCCGTTACGGACGCCGACGTCGAAGCGGAACTGGTCCGATAGCGCCGTCGCTGGCCAGTCTACTGTTCGAAGTATGAATGTGGACGGCGGGTTTGCCCGGCGTTCCGGCGCGGGGAATCCCGGTTGCCTCCTCCACCCCGCGGCCCTTCGAGCGACGCACGTTCGGCGGTCCGCTGCTCGCTTCCGCGCCTGGCGGGGTACCACCGACGAATCGTGGCGGGGCGTCCCTGCGGACGCGTACCACGAACCGCTGTCCCCGAAGGACGAGGTTTCTACGTTGGCTCCCGGGGCCCGCACCGGTCTGACCGGACGCCCCCGAGTTCGGTCCCCGCTAAAGACCATATCGCGGGTAACGAGCAGGGCCTAACTGCCCGACCTAGTCCACTCCATCCTACTCCGTTGGCTCATAAGGGCCTTTCGACTTTTCACGAAATCGCACGATGGCTCTCAGACGACGGCACGGGCGTAGACGGCGGCGGCGACGCCGACGACGGCCGTCGAGGCGACGAGATACCAGCGGTGGTCGGTGATCCACGACCCGGGGTAGCCGTAGACGGCGTCGAGGGAGACGGTCGAGGCCCACGCGACGGCGACGGCGACCATGGCGACGCCGAGGACGAGCGCGAGACCGGCGGCGACGTCGGGATCCGTGCGACCTCGAACCGCCGCGAGAAAGACGACGACACCAAGGAGGGCGAAAAAGACGACGGCCGTCACACCGACGGGGCCGGCGGCGTAGTACCGCCCGAGTTCGGCCCCCAGCCCGACGCGGCTACGTAGGGCGCGGCGAACGTGAGCACGACCGCGAGGCAGCCGGCGATGCCGGCGATCGGCGCGGCGCGTTCGAGTTCCATAGCGGCCACTGTATCGCCGGTCGGGATAACGGTTGTGACAACCGACGAGCGGCAGTGGGTGGCTCCGCCGTCCGGGAGCTGTCGTGCCGCAAGGGTAAACGGTAAAGCGGAGGAATACGCGCTTGGATTATGGAGAACGTAGCGATAATCGGCGCTTCGATGACCCAGTTCGGCCAGCGAGACAGCTGGGTCCGCGAGTTGCTCGCGGAGGCAGGGACGGCGTGTCTCGACGACGCGGGCGTCGCGCCCGACGCTGTCGAGCATCTGTACGTCTCGAACATGGCCAGCGGAGAGTTCGAAGGACAGACCGGCGTCCCGAACGCCCTCGCTCACGACCTCTCGGCGGTGCCGGCGTACACGGCCCGCATCGACCAGACGAGTTCGAGCGGCAGCGCGGGCGTCTACCACGCGTGGCAGTCGGTCGCGAGCGGGTCGAGCGACATGACGTTGCTCGTCGGCGGCGAGAAGATGACCCACAAGACGACGGCCGAGGCGACGGACGTCATCGCGTCGCTCACGCATCCGGTAGAGTACAAACAGGGCGTCACCCTGCCGAGTTTCGCCGGCCTGACGGCGCGACTCTACCTCGATACGTACGACGCGCCCCGCGAGAGCCTCGGCAAAGTCGCCGTCAAGAACCACAAGAACGGCGTGGACAACCCCAAAGCGCAGTTCCAGAAGGAGGTGGATCTGGAGACGGTGCTGGAGTCGCCGATCGTCGCAGACCCCCTGCGACTGTACGACTTCTGTCCCATCACCGACGGCAGCGCGGCGCTGATGTTCTGTCCCGAGTCCGTCGCCAAGGAGTACGCCGACGACTACGTGCTCGTCTCCGGCGTCGGCGGTGCGACGGACACGCACGTCGTCCACGAACGCGCGGACCCGACGACGATGCGCGGCGTCGTCGAATCGAGCGACCAGGCCTACGAGATGTCGGGCTACGGTCCCGACGACATCGACGTGGCCGAACTCCACGACATGTTCACCATCCTCGAGTTCCTCCAGAGCGAGGACCTCGGCTTCTTCGAGAAGGGCGAGGGATGGAAGGCAGTCGAGGAGGAGTCACCGACCGCGACGGCGAGTTGCCGATCAACACCTCGGGCGGTCTGAAGTCGAAAGGTCATCCGCTCGGTGCCAGCGGCGTCGCACAGGCGGTCGAAATCTACGAACAACTGCAGGGCGAGGCCGGCCCCCGGCAGGTCGACGCCGAGGTCGGTCTGACCTGTAACGTGGGCGGCTTCGGCAACTGCGTCATCACCACCATACTGGAGCAAGCATGATGGAAGCATACCGCTACTCTGACGGGAGCATCACCTACCCCGGCCACGACATCGGGCCGGACGGCAGCGAACCGGTCGACACGGTCGATCTGAGCGAGTACACGGCCGAGGTCGTCACGTGGACGAGGAGCACGGCGACGCCGCCGGGCGTGCGCGCGCCGAACACGCTCGCCATCGTCGAGTTCGACGTCGACGGCGAGCCCGTTCGCGCCATCGGTCAGGTGACGACAGAGGAGATCGAGATCGGCGACAAGATCCGACCGGTCTACGTGGACGAACTCCGCGAACCCGGAGCGGGCATCCGCGAACCCGAGAGCCAGGAGTGGGACGGCTACCGGTTCGAACCGGTTTAGGCCTCTTCCTCGGCCCGGCCGTCGATGAGGACGATGGCCTCGCCGTCGATGACTGCGTCGCCCGCCTCGTTCTCGACGACGGTCGTGAGCCGGTAACGGCCGTCGCCAAGGTCTTCGACGACCTCGCAGACGGCGGTCACCGTCTCGCCGACGTCGACGGGCTGGAGAAACTGCAGGTCCTGGGAGAGATACACCGTCATACCGCCGGGGAGGCGCGCGAGTGCGGCGCTGATGAGTCCCGAGACGAGCGTCCCGTGGACGATCTGCCGGCCGAACCGCGTCTCCTCGGCGAACTCCGGATCGAGGTGGAGCCGGTTCGTGTCGCCGCTGACGCGGGCGAACTGTGCGACTTCCTCCTCGGTCAGTTGCTTCGTGAACCGGACGGTGTCGCCGACGGAGACTTCCCCGGGACGTCCGTCGTGCGCTCGACGTCCCACTCCGGCGTCGAGTACGCTGCTCGGGCGTCTCCGCAGGCTGGCGCTTTCCGCTCTCACCGTTGGCGACGGCGGGGAAGAACGGGTTCGCTTCGAAAAACCCCTTGTACAGGTGGCCGACGCTGTTCGAGAAGTGTTTCCCGGATTCCATCCACGCCTCGGTGACCGCCTGCATCGAGGACGCGGTGGATCGCGATTGATCGCCCATATTGCGATGATTGTTAGCCATGGTCGTAATGAGTGTGTCGCTTCGGGTGTATTCCTGGCCCATTCCACTGAATGTCATTGAATGGAATTAGATGGCATCGAAAGTAAAGCTTATGCAGGTGGGGCCCATCGTATCGGGCAAGGATGACGAACGACGACGAGTCACCGATGTGGTCACCGGCCGCGTTCACGAAGCAGATGCAGGAGGCGAGCGAGGACGCGTTCCAGCAGCAGCTCGAACTCTTCAAACAGTCCACGTCGGGTGGCGGGTTCGGCGGCTTCTCCCAGCTCGGTGCGATGAGCATGGGAACGGCGGTGTTCAAAACTCGCGTCCAGAGCGGCGGCCGCATCAGCATCCCTGACGCCGAGCGCGAGGCCGTCGGCATCGAGGAAGGCGACATCGTGCAGACGATCGTCATCCCAGTCAAACGAAACAACGAGTGAGCTATGAGTGCTAACAACCCCTTCACGTCGGCGTTCGAGATGCAGCGAACGATGATAGACCAGAGCCAGCGAGCCATCGAGGCGTCCCTCAAGACCCAGCGGGTCGCGACGGACACGTTCTTCGACGGCGTCGAGACGACCAAATCCCTCCAGAAGAGCGGTCTGACGCTCTCGAAGCGCGCCGTCGAGACCTACCTCGACGGCCTCGGAACGGTCCTCCCGGAGGAGTCCGTCAAGGAACTCCGCGTCGCCGTCGACGAACAGTACGAAGCGGTCGACGAACTCCACGAGGACGCCTGGAGCGCGGTGCTGGAGAGCCTCGAAGAGGCCGAGAACTCCTTCGACGAACTGAGCGAGGCGCAACTCCAGATGGTCGAAGACGGCTTCGAGGCGATGCTGGAGATGCAGTCCGACGCCGAGCAGACCGCGGAGGAGGCCGTGGAAACTGCCGAGCGACTGACCGAATCCGCCTGAGCGCGGGTTTTTTGCCGTACACCTGCTATTTCAACCATGGTTAACGACGCGAGTTCCGCGTTCGACGGGGAGATGGAGTCGTTCGTAGAGCGCATGACCGAGACGTACATGAACGCAATCGACCAGAACCTCGACGCCCAGCCGAAACTGATGGAGGCGTGGATGGACGCCACCGAGGAGAACCTCTCCGAAGAGAACGTCCGCGAGAGCTACGAGGGATCGCTACAGGCCTACGAGGCGTGGATGAACGCGGCGGAGCGTTCGTTCGACCGCCTCGGCGACGCGCTGGAAGGCGAGGAGGTCGACGCCGCGGAGTTCCGCGACATCTGGCTCGCGTCGGCGAACGAGGCGTTCAAGGAGACGATGGCGACGACGGCGTTCGCCGCCGCGACGGGCCAGTCCGTCGAGGAGGCGCTGAACGCCCAGCAGCAGGTCGAGGAGATGACCGAGGAGTCGCTGCACGCCGTCGGCTTCGCGACGGTGGGCGACGTCCGCGAAGTCGGCGAACGACTGGTCGAACTCGAGCGCCGCACGCACGCCATCGAATCCAAACTCGACCGACTGTTAGAGGAGCGATGAACCCCCTCACGTTCCCGTTCGACGCACAGCGCCGGATGGTCGAACAGGCGACGGAACACGTCGACCGCGCGAAAGTAGCGCCGGACCGCCTCGAAGACCTCACGGAGGTCGGCGTCGGCGAGACGCCGAGCGACGTCGTCTACGAGGAGAACAAACTGAAACTGCTCCACTACGAACCGATGACCGACGAGCAGTACGACGTCCCCATCCTCTTTACCTACGCGCTCATCAACCGGCCGTACATCCTCGACCTCCAGCCGAACCGGAGCGTGGTCCGGCGGATGCTCGAAGCCGGCTTCGACGTCTACCTCATCGACTGGGGCGAGCCCTCGAATCTCGACGCGTCGCTGTCGCTGTACGACTACGTCGAGCGCTACATCGACAACTGCGTCGACGAGGTCCGCGAGCGTTCGGGCGTCGACGCCATCAACGTCCTCGGCTACTGCATGGGCGGGACGATGAGCGTCATGCACGCCGCACTCCACCCGGAGAAGGTGCGGAACCTCGGCCTGATGGCGGCCGGGCTCTGTTTCGAGGGGACCGGCGGCATCCTCGAACTGTGGGGCGACGAGGACTACTACAGCCCGGAGACGGTCGCCGAGACGTTCGGAACCGTTCCTTCGGAGTTCTTGGACGTCGGCTTCGCCCTGATGGACCCGGTCCACAACTACGTCACGAAGTACGCCAACCTCTACGACAACTTGGAGGACGAGGCGTTCGTGGAGAACTTCGCCCGGATGGAGAAGTGGCTCAACGACGGCGTCGACCTGGCCGGCGTTGCCTACCGCGAGTTCCTCGAGGACATCTACCAGGAGAACAAGCTCTACGAGAACGAACTCTACGTCGGCGACGAACGCGTCGACCTGGGGAACCTCACCATGCCGGTGTTACAGGTCGTCGGCGAGTACGACCACCTCATCCCGCCGGACGCGAGCAAGCCGTTCAACGAGGCCGTCGGCAGCGACGACACCGAGATCATGGAGTACAGCACGGGTCACATCGGGCTCTCGGTCTCGCGGTCGGCACACGAGAACCTCTGGCCGGAGGTCGCCCAGTGGTACGCCGACCGGTCGTCGATCGAGACGGAGCCCGAGGAGGTCGAAGCGGAGGCCCTGACGGAGGCCGTCGCCGTCGAGGCCGAGGACGTCGCCGTCGAGGCCGAGGAGATCCAGGACCTCGAAGTCGTCCACGGCGTCGGAGCCGCCTACGCGGAACGGCTCTACGACGCCGGCGTCAGGTCGCTCGCCGACCTCGCCGACGCTGACCCCGCCGACCTCGCGTCCCGAATCGACGTGTCCGAGTCCCGCGTCCGCGAGTGGGTCGACGAAGCGATCGAACTGACGTCGTAGTCGCCGCCCCGTCCGGGCCAGCGACGAGTCGTCCGACGGTACCAGCGGCTCCCGCCGTGAACTGACCGTCTCGCGGGCGTGTTTCACTAAGGACATATAATCACAATATTACAATATACCGAATATGCACCATATATGGGCCACGCTTATTACTTAGAACTCCAACATTTCAGGTAGCCATGAGCGCGACGGAATCCACCCGAACGCAGAGTCGTACCCCGCCCGCCGAACTCGTGTCGGCCGAATCGAAGCAGTGTACTTCTACCTCCGGTCGTGTGAGAGCGCGACCGTCGACGACCTGCACGAGTCGCTCGGCATGAAGAAGATAACCATCTACCCCGTCCTCGACAGTCTCCGCGGACGCGGCCTGGTCGCCCGCGACGGGCAGTCGTTCCGCGCGACTGCGGCCTGAACGCCGCCCTCCGTCTCAGTTCACTCGTCGGCGTCGTCGCCGCGGATCTCGTCCCGTATCGAGTCGAGTTCCGACGTCACGTCGACGTCCGAGGAACTGGTCGAATCCGCGACGTCGGCCGTCGAACCGCCGTCTTCGCCCGCCTCGCGCACGTCGACGCCCGCGTCCGAGGACGGTTCGCCCGCGCCACGCCGGGCGTCGTCGAGTCGCGCCTCGACGTCGGCCGCGAGGTCGCGCGCGTCGGTGACGAGTTCGCGCGCGGCCGGATCGTCGGGCAGGTCCGCACCTTCGAGCGCCGACCGGAGGTCAGAGAGTGCGCGCCCGACCGTCGCTCTCGCACCGGGCGGGAGCTCGCGCGCCCGGTCGTCCGTCGCCGCCGGATCGGCGAGACGGAGCAGTCCCCGGACGAGTTCGAGCGCCTCGATCGTCGCCTCCAGCGTCGCGACGAGCGTCGGGAGGGTGTGTGACTCCGTGAACCGGAGGAGTTCGAGCGGCGACGGCGGACGGGGTCGCCGCCGCCGGGGCCTTCCCGGTCGATCCCCGTCCAGCTCCTCGCGCAGCGCGTCGAGGGTCCGTTCGAGTTCGTCCAGTTGCGTTCGCAGGTCGTCCTCGGCGGTCATGGATACCGGGGGTAGGCGGCGCGACCACCTAACTCCCGCGGCGCGGTCGGTCAGCCGATCCCACCGGATACCGGCGCCTGCCGCTGGGCGGCGTCCGGGGTTGGACAGAAGGGAAACGCTCTTTTGGTCGTCACACGCAGTTCCCGAATATATGACCGACGGGGACGACGAGACGCCCGCCGACGAGGAGTCGGGGGCCGACGAGACCGGAGACGTCACGGCCGAAGACCTCGAAACGCGCCTCGACGAGGCCGAGAACGCCATCGACGCCGCCGAGACGGAAGCCGACCTCGACGACGTCGAGGAGACGCTCGACGCCGTCGAAGCCGACCTCGAATCGGCGGACCTCCCCGAACCGGAGGAAGACGACGAGGCCGACCCCCGCGAGGAACTCGAGTCCCGTCTCGCGGACCTGCGTGACGCTCTCGACGACGCGCGCGGCCCCTACGCCGAGGACGTGGTCGACGTCCTCGACGAGGCGGCGACGACGCTCGCCGAGACGGAGTGGACCGAGACGGGCGAAGACGAAATCGTCGACGCCGTCGAGGCGTTCGCCGACGACGTCGCCGAGACACTCGACGGGTCGTTCGCTCCCGACGGCCGCGACGTCGAGGCGCTCGTGGACGCGGTCGACGCCGTCGCCGACGCAGTGAGCGACGCGGCCCTCGACCCCGACGAGGACGCCGACGACGTCGCCGCGCTCCTCGACGCCGCCGACGGACTGGTCGACGGCCTCGACGCCGCCGAGGAGTGGGACGACCTGGAGACCCACGTACAACTTCGGGCGCAGGGCTACTACGACGTCCTCGGCCACTACAAGGACTTCCCGCCGGAGTGGGCCGCACTCAAGGAGTGGGAGAAGCGTGGCAACGTCGAGATGGTGTTGCTCGCCCTCGACAGCCTCCAGTCGGACTTCATGGAGCGACACTGCCTCGAAGCGCTCGCCCGGATGAACGACGACGCGGCCTTCGAGGCGATGCACCAGCGCGCCGGCAAGCGCGACAAGCCCGGCATCGAGGTGCTGGGCAAGATGGCCGCCGAGGACGCCGTCGAGACGCTCGTCGAATACGTCGACGCCGACTCCGACCCGCAACTCCAGAAGGTGACGTTCAAGGCGCTCGGCGAGATCGGCAGCAAGGAAGCCACGCAGGCGCTCGCGGACAAACTCGTCATGGACAACGATCAGGTCCGCCCCTACGCCGCCCGCGCGCTCGGCCTCATCGGCGACACCCGCGCCGTCGACCCCCTCGCCGACGCCCTCGCGGACGACGAGAGCGATCGGGTCCGCGCCGCCGCGGCGTGGGCGCTGCGCCAGATCGGCACGGAACGCGCCCTCGAAGCGGCCGCCGAGTACGAGGACGACCCGTCGTTCCTCGTCCAGAACGAGGCCGAACGGGCCGCCGACGCGTTGGCCGTCGCACAGGCGGCCCAGCTCCCGAGAAACGCCGCGACGAACAACAGCGAAAACGCCAGCGCGATACAGAACGCCCCGACCCGGCCGAACCAGGTGTACTCCGACGCGTCGTCCAGTTTGGTGTCGACGCTGTAATCACGAAACTCCTCGTGGAACTCGACGTAGCTCGGCAACTGGAAGAACTCGATGAACACCAGCGCCCCGCCGAGCGCGCCGAGTGCGTATCCCGCGAGTCGGAGGACGTTAGCCACCGCTACCATGCGCACTGACGCGAGGGACGGCGGCAAAAAGCCACCGGAGGAGATTTATCACGGAAGACGGGGCCACTCCGGGCCGTGTTCAGACAGGCCCTCGTCGTCCTCGTCGTCGTTTCCGCCGTCGTCGCTCCCGTGAGCGCTCAGTCGTCCGGCGGCGTCGCCAGCGACGCCGGCCTCGTCGGCGCGTACCCCAACCCCTCGGCCGACGGCGACGTCGGCGAGTTCGTCGTCGTTCGCCTCCCGCCCGACTCGTCGAACTGGAGTCTGACCGACGGCGAGACGGTCGTCTCGATCCCGGACGACCGTCCGGCGAGGACCGTCGCCGTCGCGACCGATCCCTCCACCGCCGAGACGATCGTTCGAGACCTGCCCGTCGTCGACGTCTCCTCGCTCGCCCTCTCGAACGCGGGCGAGACCCTCACGCTCCGCCGCAACGGCGTGGCCGTCGCGACGCTCGCATACGAGGACGCGCCGGAGGGCGAACGCGTCGTCCGGCGGGACGGCGAGACGCGGTGGCGACCGATCGGCCTCGACGTCCGCGACCCACACGCGTTCGGTGCGGCGAACGCGACGGCGTTCGTCCTCCCCGACTCACCGGCCGTCCCCGTCGAGACGCTCCGTCGCGCCGACGAACGCATCCTGCTCGCGGGCTACACGTTCGCCTCCGAGCGCGTCGCCACGGCGCTCGTCGACGCGGCCCGCCGCGGGGTTCGGGTGCGCGTCCTCGTCGAAGGCGAACCGGTCGGGGGCATCAGTGCCACCCAGGCAGCCGTCCTCGATAGACTCGTCGCGGCGGGCGTCCCCGTCGCCGTCGTCGCCGGCGACCGCGCCCGCTTTCGCTTCCACCACGCCAAGTACGCCGTCGCCGACGACCGGGCGCTGGTGATGACCGAGAACTGGAAGCCCGCCGGCGTCGGCGGTCGGAGCAGTCGTGGCTGGGGCGTCGTCGTCCGGTCGGCGGCGGTGGCGACCGACCTCGCGTCGCTCTTCGAGCACGACGCCGACGGGCGCGACACCGTCCCGTGGGAACAGTTTCGCGCCGGACGGGCGTTCGAGGAGAGCGCCCTCGCCAACGACTCGTATCCCGCGAACGTCGACCCGCGAGGGGTGCGGGCCGACCGCGTCACCGTCCTCACGGCCCCGGGGAACGCCGAACGCGCCCTCGTCGCCCGCATCGATCGCGCCGACTCCCGAGTCGCCGTCGTTCAGCCGACGATCGGGGGTCGTGAGACGCCGCTCCTGCAGGCGACGCTCCGGGCGGCCGAACGCGGCGTCGAGGTCCGGATCCTCCTCTCGGGCGCGTGGTACGTCGCCGAGGAGAACCGGCGACTGGTCGAGCAGTTGAACCGGCGCGCGGACCGCCGCGACCTCCCGCTCCGGGCGAAGGTGGCGACCCCGGACGGCCGGTTCGAGAAGATTCACGCGAAGGGGCTCGTCGTCGACGACGCCGTCGCCGTCGGCAGCCTCAACTGGAATCGGGTGTCCGCGGGGAGAATCGCGAAGTCGTCGTCGTCCTCGACGGGGAGGGCGTCGCGTCGTACTTCCGGCGCGTCGTCACGGCGGACTGGAAAAGCGGGGGCCGCAACTCCCGCCGGCAGTGGCCGTCGCCGTCGGCCTCGCCGTCCTCGTGGCCGCGGCCGTCGCCAGCCGCCGGCTCCGCTTCGACCCGGATTAGTCGAGCGACGCGGTACTCGACAGTTCCTCGTCCAGTTCGGCGTCGGCCATCTTGGCGACGAGGCTGTCGATGACCTCGTCGCGCATGCCCTTGACGAACTTGATGGAGCCGACGACGAGGTGGCCGCCGCCGGAGACGCCGCCGCCGACGACTTCCTCGTTGAGTTCCGCGACCATCTCGGGGATGTCGAGGCGGACGCCGTCGGACCGGAGGACGGCGAAGTCGGGGCCGTAGCCGATAGTGATGACGGGGTCTCCCGTTTCGGTCACCTTCCGATCGTGGAGTTGGCCCGTCGTCTTGCCCGGCGCGGGGTAGGTGAACCGGTGGGCGAAACTGTCGAGGTCGACCCGGTAGAGGTGGGCCTCGTTGGCGAGGCGTTCGTGTTCGACGTGCGGTTCGAGCGCGGCGAGTTGCCGGTCGACGTCGCGCTCGGCCCGGGTCGAGAGGAACTCGACGAGTTCGCGGTGCCGACCCTCGTCCTCACAGCCGACGTTCAACACGTCGCTGACGAGGGTCTTGCCGGCGCTGTACTTCAGCCAGTGGGCGGCGTAGTCCAGGGCTTCGCCGATGCGTTCGAGGTCGCCGCGGTCGTAGCCGGTCTCCGCGGCGAGGTCGAGATACGACTCCATCGCCTCGGCTTTCGAGCGGTCGGACAGACCGGCCACGGCGGGGACGTGGCGGAGTTCGTCGGTCACGGTCGGGTCGATCATCCGCGCGAGCTCGACGCACATCATCCCCGTCGTGATGCGATAGTCCTCGTCGTAGAGGTAGGGGTTGACGTGGGCGTCCAGCAGCGGATTCACCGCCTCGGGATCGGGATGGTGGTGGTCGACGACCACGATGGGCATGTCGTAGTGGGCGAGGTTCTCGTAGGCGGGGACGTCCTCCTCGGTGCTCCCGTTGTCGAGCATCAACAGGAGCGGGAGCTTCTGTCCGTGGCGGGCCCGCCCTTCGAGCGCGAAGTTCAGATCGCGGGTGACGTCTTCCATCTCGTAGAAGGGGGCCTTGCTCGGGAGGCGCTTGAACAGGTGTCGCGGCGCGTCGGCGTCCTCGTGGACCTCCGCGATGAAGCGTTCGAGGGCGAGCTGAACGGGCAGCGACGCGCACATCCCGTCGCCGTCGGCGTGGTGACGCACCCGGATTGGTCGCCCTTCGAGCACCGTCCGCCGGAGCTGTCGGGCCACCTCTTCGAGGTCGTCACGGAGTTTCTCGAAGGCGGGCCACTCGATCAGGGGCTCGACGGCGTGCGGTTCGGCGCGTTCCGTCAGCCCGGCTTCGAGACGGGTCCGGACGGCGTCGGCGACGTCCCCCGTCAGGGCGTCGAGCGAATCGACCTCGATCTGGGGCGCGCCGTCGTGTTTCTCGACGGTACCGGAGATGCGGACGACGTCGTCGAGTTCGACGTCGGGGTAGGCGCGAACGCCCGCCTCCTCGAAGGCGGTACAGGCGACGATGCCGCTCTCGTCGGCGACGCGAAAGACCGTCGGTCCACCGGTCTGTTTGATCTGCGCGACGGTTCCCTCGATGGTGACGGCGTCGCCGATGGCGAGGTCCGACACCGGCGTGACGTCGGGGTCGTGGTCGACGGCGACGGTACGGTACTCCTCGAGCGTCTCCTCGACGAACGACAGGTCGCCGTTCTCTCGAATCTCGTCGAGGCAGACGATGAGTCGGTCACCGACACCGTACGACCCGGCGAGATTCGACTCGTGGACGAGTCCGGAGACGTCGTCCGAGAGGTCGACGAAGACGCCGTACTCGACGACGCCGTTGACGACAGCGTGGTAGCGTTCGCCCTCCTCGACGTCGGTACGCGTACAGTTCGGCGCGAGATCGTAGACGGTAGGACGTGAATCGGCGGTGCCGGAATCCCCGGCGCTCCCAACAGTCATAGATGTGCAGGTGCGTGGCCGGTGTTAAGCCTTACAGAATGTCCCGGCGACCTACCGGAACCCTTAGATGGAAACGCCACCGACGTTCGATCATGCGGCTCTTCCGGTCGAGCGAACTCCTCGGCATCGCCGCGGAAACCCTCGAATTCGTCCGCGACTCGGCGGCCGAAACCCACCCCGACGAGTATATGGGCCTCCTCCGTGGCGAGGACGCACGCCGTCTCGGCCTCGACCGCGAAGGCACGGTCATCACGGATGTCCTCATCATTCCCGGAACGACGTCGAACCCGGTCAGCGCGACCGTCAGGACCGACATGATCCCGAACGACGTCCGTGCGGTCGGATCGGTTCACTCCCACCCGAACGGCGTCCTCCAGCCCAGCGACGCCGACCTGAACACGTTCAACCGCGGCGACGTCCACATCATCCTCGGCGCGCCCTACGGCCCGGACGACTGGCGGGCGTTCGACAGCGGCGGTGAGCCGCGTTCGCTTGACGTCCTCGACGTCGACCTCGACGACCCCGAGGCCTTCTTCGACTTCACGCAGGAGGATCTCGACACCGACCTATGACGCTGGTCATCGCACAGGGGACGTTCGACCTGCTCCACCCCGGTCACCTCCACTATCTCTCCGACGCCGCCGGGATGGGCGACGAACTCCACGTCATCATCGCGCGGCGGGAGAACGTCACGCACAAGGCGAAACCCGTCCTCTCGGACCGGCAGCGACGCGAGGTGGTCGACGCACTGGAGATGGTCGACGAAGCGCACCTGGGCCACCCCGAGGACATCTTCGTCCCCATCGAACGCCTCGACCCGGACGTCATCGCCCTCGGCTACGACCAACACCACGACGCCGACACGCTCCGCGACGCGCTCGACGCCCGCGGCCTCGACTGCGAGGTGCGGCGCGCCTCGGCGCGGGAGCGACGCTACGAGGACGAACTCCTCTCGACGGGACGGATCATCGAACGAATCGTCGACGAGCGCTGTTAGGCGTCAGTTCGCCGCGAGAGTGGTCGCCGACTGCTGTGGCTCGACGTTCTGGGAGGAACTTTTCTGCTCCTGGATGTACTGCTCGTACTCCTCCTGGGAGACGACTTCCACCGTGAACATCATCTGGGAGTGGGCGACGCCACAGAACTCGGCGCAGTAACCCTGGTAAGTGCCTTCCTCCAGGGCGACGGTCTTGATGGTAGACACCTGTCCGGGCATCGCGTCCTGTTTCAGGCCGAGTTTCGGGACGTGGAACGCGTGTATCACGTCCGTCGAGGTGACGTTGATGTAGACGTCCTGATTTTTCGGGATCACGATGGTCGTGCCGCTCGCCGAGACGTTCTCCTCGGGGTAGCTCATCCGCCAGCCCCACTGGAAGGCTTCGGCGTGGACGACGACGTCGTCTTCCTGTGGCGCGATCTCCTGCTTGTCGTTCTGGAAGACGACGTTGTCGTTGGCGAGAACGCCGTAGGACGCGACGCCGACGAACAGGAGAATAACGGCCGTCGCCACGGTCCACGTGATCTCGAGGCGGCGGTTCTCCTTCGTCGGCTTCGCCTCGTCGGCGTCCTTGAACCGAAGCACCGTGTAGAGGAGAATGGCCTCGACCAGGATCGTGATGGGTACGGCGACCCACATCAGTTTGTTGTTCAGCCCGTTGATGAGCTCCGACGTCACTGACGTCTGCGCGGCCACCGGCTCGGCAGCGAGGGAGAGAACCGCCAACCCGAGCAGAGGCACAGCGCGAGGCGCAACCGTTTCATACTCTATCGGCCGTTGGAAATGTCCACGTAAATAGCTACTGACTCCGTTCACGGCGGGGCGATAGAGGGGTGAAAGCGCGGATTCTAAATACGGGGGTTCCAAACTATGCCGTCAGTGACGTAGCCGTGTCAGGAAACACCTCCCCCGGTTTCACGGGCTTCTCGCGGCGACGGCGATGGGCGTCTATCTACTCCTGCTCGTCGGCGCGACGACGGCCGTGACCGACGCCGCGTCCGCTTGCGCCGCGTGGCCGGCCTGCGGCGACGGCTGGACGCTCCCGCGGACGACGAGCGGCCTCCTCGCCGTCGGGCACCGCGTCGCCGCCGTCGCCGTTGGCCTCCTCGTCGTCGCCGTCGCGTCCCTCGCCTGGCGCGAGCACGCGGCGACCCGCGTCCGCATTGCCCTCACCGCCTCGCTCGCGCTCTACCCCGTGCAGGCCGGGGTCGGCGCGCTCGTCGCGACGAGCGCGGAGTCGCTCCTCCTCTCTGCTACCCACCTGATCGTCGGGATGGCTATCTTCGGCGGCCTGGTGGCCGCCCTCGCGTGGACGCTCGAACTCGCGACGGGTACGCCCGACGAAACCGCGCCCGGCCCGGCGCGAGTGGACGCCGGGGACGCGAGCGCCGGACCGACGCCCGCCGTCCCGGACGGGACGGTCGCTCGGGCGACGGCGACGGCGCGCGCGTACGTCCGGTTGATGAAGCCCCGACTGATGTGGCTCCTCTGTCTGGTCGCGACCGCAGGGATGGCGCTCGCCGTCGGCCCCGGCTCCGACCTGCCCCTGCGGACCGCGCTGGCGACGCTCGGCGGCGGCGTCCTCTCGATCGGTGCCAGCGGGACGTTCAATCACGTCCTCGAACGCGACGTGGACCGGCGGATGAACCGGACCAGCGACCGACCGCTCGCGGTCGACCTCGTCTCCGTGCGCAACGCGCTCGCGTTCGGCGGCCTCCTCACCGTCGGATCGCTCGCGCTCTTCGCCTCCGTCAACCTCCTCGTGGCGATCCTCGGCCTCGCCGCCATCGTCTACTACAGCGTCGTTTACACGCTCGTGTTGAAGCCGAACACGGTCCAGAACACGGTCATCGGCGGCGGCGCGGGCGCGCTCCCCGCGCTCATCGGTTGGGCCGCTATCACCGGCGAAATCGGGTTGGGTGGCCTCGCCATCGCGACGGTCATCTTCCTGTGGACGCCCGCGCACTTCTACAACCTCGCACTCGCTTACAAGGACGACTACGCGGCCGGCGGCTTCCCGATGATGCCCGTCGTCCGCGGCGAGACGGAGACGCGAAAGCATATCCTCTGGTGGCTCGGCGCGACGCTCGCCGCCGCGGGCGGCCTCGCGCTGGCCGACGCCCTCGGCTGGGCGTACGTATTGACGAGCGTCGTCTTCGGCGCAGCGTTCCTCTGGGCCGTCGTCCGCCTCCACTACGAACAGACCGAGTCGGCGGCGTTCCGCGCGTTCCACGCCTCGAACGCCTACCTCGGAACCCTCCTGCTCGCAATCGTCGTCGACGCCGTCGCGGTCTGATGAACCGCCGTTATCTCGCCGGCGCGCTGCTGGTCAACAGCCTCCTCCTGTCGACGCTTTTCTACGTCGTCGTCGCCGACGGCCCGCTCGGCCCCCGCGCTACGCGCTCTACGGACTGACGTGGATCGCCGTCGGCGTCGTCGCCGTGACGGCGACGCGCGTCCCGCCGGCGAGCGACGGCACCCGACGGCGCGCGCGGCTACTGGCCGGCGGCTACTTCGCCGTCCTCGCCGTCGCCGGCGGCCTGGTGACGGCGTCGGGGCCGATGGGCCCGACCGGCTTCCGCGTCGCCTTCCTCCCGCCCGGCTGGGGGCCGGCGCTCGTCTACGGCGGGACGCTGGTGAACGTCGTCTTGATGCCCGCACGGGTCGTCGGCTACCTCGCCCTCGCGTATCTGATCTACGCGACGGCCGTCGACGCCGCGGGGGCCGCCGTCTCCGGCGTCGTCGGCATCTTCTCCTGTGTCTCCTGTTCGTGGCCCGTCCTGGCGTCGCTTTCGACGTCCCTCCTCGGCGGCGGATCGGCCGTCGCCGGCGCGGTGACGACGCTCTCGTACGACCTCTCGACGCTCGTCTTCCTCGTCACCGTCGCCTTGCTCTACTGGCGACCGTTCGTCGGGTGGGACACACCAAGTGCTTAACCCCGTTCGAATGGTACGTCACATCATGACACGCGTGGAGATCGAGTACTGCGTGCCGTGTGGTTTCCTCGAACGCGCGGAGCGAGTGCAACACGCCCTTCTCGAACGGTTCGGCGAGGAACTCGACGCCGTCGCTCTCGTGACGGGAGCACACGGCGTCTTCCACGTCGACGTCGACGGCGAGACGGTGTACGACAAGGACGAGGCCGACGAGGCGTTCGACGTGGAGGCCATCGTCGACCGGGTTGCCGACGCGGTCGGTGCGGCGGCCTGAGGAGGGCGCGTATCGGGGACTGTGCGGACGTCGCAGGCGACGCGCCCGACGTGTGAGGCGGTTCGAAGTGGGGACGTAACAGAACCCTTACCTCAGGACCGCGTCGACTGTCGAGCATGGCTGAGGCACTCGTCGCCGAAGACGTCCGCAAGCGCTACGGTGACGCCGTCGCCGTCGACGGCGTGTCGTTCTCCGTCGCGGAGGGCGAGGTGTTCGGCCTCGTCGGCCCGAACGGGGCGGGCAAGACGACGCTCGTCCGGTCGCTGACGGGGACGACCCCGTGTGATGGGGAGATCCGGGTGCTCGGCGCGTCGCCGCCGGCTCTCGACCCGAACCGGGTGGGGTTGCTCCCCCAGTCGTTCCGGCCGGCCGACCGCCTCACCGCGCGCGAACTCGTCCGGTACTACGCGGGCCTGTACGACGAGCCACGCGACCCCGACGCCGTCATCGCCGACGTCGGCGTGACCGACGCCGCCGACCAGTGGTACGAGAACCTCTCGGGCGGGCAACGGCGTCGGGTCTGTGTCGGTGCGGCCCTCGTCAACGACCCGGACGTGCTCTTTCTCGACGAACCGACGACCGGCATCGACCCCGCCGGGCGTCGCGCGCTCTGGGACCTCTTTTCGGACCTCGCGGCCGGCGGCACGAGCATCTTCCTCACCAGCCACTCGATGGGCGAGGTCGAACGCCTCGCCGACCGGGTGGGTCTGCTGCGCGACGGCGAACTCGTCGCGGTCGGCGACCCCGACGCGCTCGTCGCGGAGTACGGCGGCGAGAGCCGACTCGTCGTGGAGACGGGGGAGCGGGCGCAGACGCCCTCGCCGACGGCTACGAGTCGGAACTCGTCGACGGCGAACTCGTCGTCTACGACGTCGCCGCCGAGAACATCGGCGACGTGGTGCGCGCCCTCGAAACGGCCGGCGTGACGTTCGACTCCTTCACGTGGACGGAGCCCGATCTAGAGGACGTCTACCTCCGACTGACGGGCGAGACGCTCGACGACTTCGACGCCGACGCCCGGGCTGGTGGTGCGCGATGAGCCGCATCCGGCGGATTCGCGCGGAGTTCGCCGCCGCCCTCCGCTCGTTTCTCCGGCGGAAGACGGCGGTGTTTTTCACCTTCTTTTTCCCCGTGCTCATCATCCTCATCTTCGGCGCGGTCGTCCAGACGCAGTCCGTCGGCGGCGGCCTGTTCGCCGAACCGCCGGCCTACTACGTCCCGGGCTATCTCGCCGTCGTCGTCGTGTTCACGCCCCTCTCCCGCGTCGGCAGCACCATCGCCCGCCACCGCGACGGCAACCGATTCGAGAGACTCGCCGTGACGCCGCTCCGTCGCTGGGAGTGGCTGCTCTCACACACGGCCGTCAACGTCGTCATCATCGGCCTGTCGAGCCTCCTGCTGTTCGCGCTCGTCCTCCTCGTCACCGGCGCGACGGTCGTGGTGTCGCCGGCGCTCCTGGTGCTCGTCCCCCTCGTCGCCGCCGCCGTCGCCCTGTTCTGTGGCGTCGGGGCCGTTCTCGGTCGCGTCGCCGATTCGCAGGACGGCGTCATCGCCGCGAGCAACACCGTCGCCCTCCCGGTGTGGATGCTCTCGGAGACGTTCGTCCCGCCGTCGATGCTGCCGTCGTGGTTTCGCCCCGTCGTCGCCGCCTCGCCGCTCACCTACTTCTCGCGGGGCGTCCGAGCGCTCACCGCCGGCGGCGACTGGGCCGGTGACTTTCTCGTCGTCGTCGTCGCCGCCGCCGTCGTCTTCGCCGTGGGTGCGTCCGTCATCCCGCGGACGGACTAACCGTCTCCGCCGCCGTCCGCGGTCGCCGGCGAGGGGTCGCCGTTCTCGGTCGCGCGCTTTCGCGCGGCCAGCGCCGTCCGGAGTCGGTCGGACAGCGTCTCGCGCAGGCGTGTCGCCGTCTCGGCGTCGACGTCCACCGCGGCGGCGTCGTGGCCGGCGACGGAGAGCGACCCCGCGGTGTCGGCGGTGACGGTGGCGACGCGCCAGCGACGCTGGAACGCCGTTCGCGAGTCGATGACGGTCTGAATCCGGTAGTAGGGCACCACCTTCGTCCGGCGTTTGAGGACGCCGTTTCGGGTGACGACGTGTGAGTCGCCGAGCCAGTAGCCCCGGTGTTTCCACTTGGCGTGGGCGGCCACCGGGACGAGCGGCGCGGCCGAGAGCGGAACGTACCACGGGATACCGGCGGCGAGGAACGCCTCGACGCCGTAGAGCGCGCCCGCGAGGACGGCGAGAGCGAGGCCGTAGCGAACGGCGTAGCGCCGTCGGACCCGCTTCGGCGGTCGCTCGAACTCGGGCGTCCCGAACGCTTCGACGTCGTTCGCCAGCGCGAACACCCGGTCGCGGGACGCGAGCGGAATCACCGACGCCGACTGCTGTCCCTGCCCCTGGCCCTGTCCCGGCGTGTAGCCCGCGGTCTCGACCGCGAGGGTGGCGTAGCCGAAGTGGCGTTTCAGCGGGTCGTCCGTGACGGTGAGCGTCTGGACTTTGTCGAGCGGGATCGACCCGTCGTATCGCTGGAACAGGCCGCGTTCGTACTGGAGTTCGTCGCCGACGCGAGTGAGGCGGAAGCCGTAGTAGTTCACTATCGCCGCCAGCGCACCGACGATCCACGAGACGAGTGCGACGCCGACGGCGATGGCAGCGACGCCGCCGAGTAGCACGACCAGACCGCCCGAGTCGGGGAGGTAGGGCGCGAGCACGGACCCGACTCCGGAGAACAGGAAGAGCAAGATTCCGGGCACCCGCAGATCGAACGCGAACGCGCCGACGAGCAACAGGTCGCCGTTCGAGAGCGAGAAGAGGAGTTCGCTCTCCTCGGCGGCTTCCTCCCCGCCGTCGCCGCGCCGCGTTTCAGCCGGCGGATCTCCCCCTGCAGGCGCTTTGCCTCCTCGAAGGAGACGTACCGGATGGCCGCCTCGGTTTCGCTCCCGCCGGCCGTCTCGAAGTCGACGGCGGCGATGCCGAGCAGTCGCTGGACGACGCCTCGCCGGATGTCGACGTTCTGGATGCGCCGGAGCGGAATCTCCCGGTTCCGCCGGGCGAACACCCCCGAACGGATGTCGAAGGTGTCGGCCGTGAGTTCATACTCGTACCGCCGGTAGCGGGCGAGTTCGTAGCCGACGAGCGCGAGGACGGCGACGCCGACGAGGACGACGGCGACGGCGACACCGCCGATCGCGCCGACGAGCGCCGACGCGCCGGAGGCGACGGCGACGGCGGCGGCGACGGCGACGCTCGCGCCCCGCTGGAGGATCCGGTACGGGACGGTCAGTGGCGAGAGATTCATACGGCGTCTTCGCCCTCGGCCCGGATGGCGAGTCGTTTCAGCCGCTCCCGGAGGTCGTCCGCGCCGTCGGGGGCGAGTCCGGGGACGGTCACGTCCGCGCCGCGCGATCCGGCCGTGTAGACGACGACGCTCGCGAGGCCGACGACGCGTTCGATCGGGCCGCGCGAGGAGTCGACGTGCTGGATGCGGACGAACGGGACCACCGTTCGGACCCGGGTGACGACGCCGCGTTCGAGGTAGATCGCGTCGTCGCGAATCTCGTAGCGCCACACCCGGTAGCGCAGGGCGGCGTGGACGACGCCGGCGAGCGCGAGGACGGCGAACACCGCGAGCGGCGTCCCCGCGGGAATCCGGCCGTCGAAGACGACGCGCCCGGCGACGAAGACGGCGACGGCGACGACGGCGGCGAGGAGAAGCGCCTGCGCGGCCCAGAGGCGTCGCACGCGGGGGTGGAGTCGGTTCATCGGCGGCGCGAGGGAACGCGGCAGTACGGCGGGTGACCTGTCATGGGATGTGATTCCGGAGGGGTGCGCAAATAAGTACGGTTCAGAGGGCGTCGAGGAGAGCGTCCACGTCCTCGGGCGTGTTGAACGCGTGGACGGAGGCGCGCACGGCGTCGGGATACGGCAGCGATCGGATGTAGACGTCCGACTCCGCGAGTCGCTCGACCAGCGCCTCCGGATCGTCGGCGTCGAAGGTGACGAGGCCGGATTCGTACGCCTCCGGGCTGAGAAGCCGGTCTCCGAGGCCGGCCTTCAGCCGGTCCGTCAGGCGTTCGATGCGCCCGGTGATGGTGTCGAGGCCGACGTCTTCGAGAGTGACGATGGCCTCGATCAACCCCTGATATGGGGCCGGATTGGCCGTGCCGACCTCGAATCTGGGCGCACCGGATTTCAGTTCGAGGTGGTCGGCCGACGCGTCGACGACGCTCCGGTAGCCCACCTGTGCGGGCGTGAGCGAGTCGGCGACGTCCTCGTCGACGTAGAGGTAGCCGGCCCCCACGGCCCGAGCATCCACTTGTGGCCCGCGGCGGCGGCGAAGTCGGCCCCCATTCGTGGACGTCGACGGGCGTCTGTCCCGGCGACTGCACGGCGTCGACGAGGGCGTACGCGCCCGCGTCGTGTGCGACGTCGACGATCTCCTCGACGGGCAGGCGCGTCCCGTAGTTCCACGTGATCGAGTTGAAACAGAGGAGCCGAGCGTCGGCGACGGCGTCTTTCAGTTCGTCCATGTCGACTCTCCCCTCGTTCGTTTCGAGGACGCGGACCTCGACGCCGCGGCGTTCGAGGTTCCACCACGGGACGACGCCGGCGGAGTGTTCGAGGTCCGTGCGGACGACGACGTCGCCGGGTTCCCAGTCGATCGCGGCGGCGACGCGACTGATGCCGTCGGCGGTGCTGTCGGTCAGGGCGATCTCGTGGTCGTTCGCGCCGACGAAGTCGGCCACGGCGGCGCGGGCGTCGTCGAACGTCTCGAAGGCGGCGGGGTAGGCTCCTCGCCGACGGGCGCTTCGTACTCGTGGTGTTCGACGAACTCCGTCGTCGCCTCGACGACGCGGCGGGGGCGGGCCCCGACGCGCCGGTGTTGAAGTAGATGCCGCGGCCGAGCGCGGGAATGTCGGCGCGGAGTGCTTCGGGCGTCATGCCCGACCGTCCGGCGGGCACGCACGTCAACGTTAGGGCGACGGCGATCGTTACGGTGCTCCCGGCCCTCGATCGCGGGATCGCGTACGCCGATCGCGCGCCGTCGGCCGTCGGTCACGGCGTGCTGGCGATGGCGCGCTCGACCCGTCGCCGGGCCGTATCGACGAGGTCGCCGAACGCCGCGACGGCCGCGAGAACGGGGTAGACGCTGTCGTGGTCGGCGTAGAGGTAGTCGGTCACGTCCACGTCGAGGTCCGGGAGGGTTCGTCGGTGGGCGGAGAGCGTCGCCTGTCGCCGGGCGGCCACGCGGTCGAGACGCGACTCGACGTGACAGATCGCGGTTCGCAACTCCACGAGTTCGTCGAAGCCGCGGTCGGTGAGGGCGTCGAGTCGAGAGCGACCAAGTCGTCGCGCAGCTCGTCGAGTTCCGCGTCCGCGACGGCGACGGATTCGGCCTCCCGGTCGAGGAGGTCGAGGAACTCGGCTCGGTCGGTCGCCGCCGACCGGGCCGCCGCCGTCAGCGCGTCCTGTAGTTCGGCCGTGAGCGTCTGCGATCCGAAGACGGCGGCGGCGACGTCGTTCCCGAACTCGGTGGCGAGGCTCTGTGCGTATCCGTCGCCGTACTCCCGATCGTAGTGCGGGACGGACATGACGGTCTCTTCGTACGCCTCACGGACGCTATCGAGCGAGCCGTCGGTATGTCTCAAGCGCGGCGCTCGTCGCGTCGCCGGAACCCGCGTGGGCGTCAGTTCGCCGACGCGCCGACGGAACGCGCGGAACGCCTCGCGTTCGTCCCCGCACTCCCGGCGCTCCCGTTCGACGACGCGCCGCGCGGACGCGAGCCGATCAGCCATAGCTGTCGCGGGGTCGCCGTCGCGGCTCGTCGGCCGGTCGCGGGCCGGGTGACCGGACTGGTATCCCCCGAAGCCCGGCGTCCGTATCGTCCCGATTCATCCCGATGGGCAATCCGCAGGACTGCCCGATAAGTGTGTTGCCCCGACGGATTTCCCCGGGTATCCCACGGAGCCGGTCGGAGACGCCCGGCGGTCCGACCCCGACCGGCCGAGAGCAGGGTTAGTAAAAACCCCGTTTGTTCTTTGGAAGGCGTTATCACGCTCGCGTGTCGAGTGCCGCCCATGTCACGACGAACGCTCGTCGTCGTCTCGCTCGCCGTGCTGGTCCTGGTAGCCGGCTGTGGCGGTTCCGGCGGGGCCGCGGTGAGCAGTGGCGGCGCGGGCGGCGACGGTGCACAGGGACTGGACGCGGCCCAGGAAGCGGGCGGCGACGCCGGCCAGGCCACGGGCGACGACGCGGTGGTGCAGGCAGGGCGCATCGTCATCAGGACGGGAACCGTCCGTCTGGAGGTCGACTCCTACGGCGCGGCTCGCCGGAATCTGACCGCGGCAGTCGAAGCCCGGGGCGGATACGTGAGCGACGCCAGCCAGCAGGTCCACCGGAACGGCGAGGCGACGTGGACCTCGGGGCGCGTGACTATCAGAGTGCCCAGAGAGAACTTCTCGGCGATGATGACGACGGTCCAGGCGGAGGGGCGAGTCCTCGAGTCGCAGACGAACACGCAGGACGTCACCGACCGCGTGGTCGACCTTCGCGCCCGGCTCGATAATCTCCGGGCGGAGCGCGATCGACTCCGGACCCTCTACCAGCAGGCAAACGACACCGAGGACGTCCTCGCGGTGGCCGAGCGCCTCTCGGACGTGCAGGGGAGATCGAGCGCACGGAGGCCAAACTCCGGACGCTCGAACAGCGGGTGGCCTACTCGACGATCACCGTCGAACTGCAGGAACCGCGACCGGACCGCCCCGCGCCGGAGCAGTGGTACGACACGCCCGTCCTCGGTGCGTTCCTCGACTCGGTCCACGGCGTCACCGTCGTCCTGCGAGCACTGGTGGTCGGCACGGCGTACGCCGCTCCCTACGTCCTCGCGTTCGGCGGCCCGCTCCTCGCGGCGTTGCTTCTGTTCCGGCGGCGACGGGGCTAACTACGTCGCCGTCGCGACGGCCGAGCGGATGGCCGTGAGCGTTTCCGGGTTCGACGCGCCGACGTAGACGTCGTCGCGTTCCCCCGAGACGACGCCGCTCTCCGACGCGAGCAACGCGCCCGCGTACTGCTCGTGGCCCTGCGGGTGGACGTAGACCAGCCCCTCGATCGCGCCCCGAGCCAGCAGGCCGAAGTCGACGGTCGGCGACCACGTCTGGATGACCCGCTTGGACTGCTCGCGGAGCGATCGCTCGATGCGCTGGGCCGTCGCGGCGCGGTCGGGGTCGCGTATCGCCGGCAGTCCGACGACCAGCGAGACCGTGCCGCGGTCGAGCGACAGCTCGCTGTCGGCCGACAGCGGGTCGCCGTTGACCGTGGCTCCCTCGCCCCGACGGGCGAGATAGAGCGCGTCGGGCACGGGTTCGTAGATGGCCGACACCAGCGGGTCGGTGCCGCCTTCGGGGAGGGCTGCGACGGCAGTGCTGAAAGAGGGGATACCGCTGGCGAAGTTGTTGGTGCCGTCGGGGGTCGACGACCCACTCGATTCCCTCCCCGTCGTTTCGGCCCGACTCCTCGGAGTAGAAGGCGTGGTCGGGGTACGCGTCGCGGATGACGTCGCGGACGCGGCGTTCAGCCGCCCGGTCGACGTCTGCACGCACGTCGTCGGTTCCGAACTCGCCCGCGACGGGGCCGGCCCGGAATTCGTCGGCGAGGAACTCCCCGCCTGCCCGCGCGGCCCGTTTGGCCACGCGAGCGAGATGATCGCGTCCCGTCTCGTCCATGGGCGGCCTGGGCGAGGGGCGGCAAAGAGACGTTCGGTCACGTCGGACCGAGGGGAGAGGTTTTCCGGCGTGCGTCCGACGGACGGATCATGCGTCTGGAGGATCCGGTAACGATCGGCGGGCTGACGATACCGAACCGCCTCTATCGCGCCCCGCTCCTCGAATGTGCGGGCAACGGCGAGGACGCCGTCGACCGTCTCGTCTCGGAGCTCGAACCCGCCGCCGAAGCGGGTGCCGGACTCGTCTGCCAGGGCGCGACCGTCGTTCGCGGCGAGGGCGGCTGTGCCGCCCCGGAATGACTCGGGTTCACGACCCGGCGTTCGTCTCTCGGCTCTCCCGGCTGACAGACCGGATTCACGACCACGGCTCGACCATCGCGATCCAGCTCGAACACGGCGGCCTGCGGAGCATGGAGACGTGGCACGCGGGCTACCGCGAGGCGAACCCCGACGTCCAGCAACTGGCCGTCTCTCGCCCGCCGTGGCCGCTTCGCCTCCTCGATCGCGTGGGATTTCTCTCGTACGACCCGCGCGTGATGACGACCGAGGAGGTGTACGACCTGGCGGCGGATTTCGGCCGCGCCGCCGGACACGCCGTCGACGCCGGCTACGACGCCGTCCACCTGGCGGGCGCGAACATGGGCGTCGTCCAGCAGTTCCTGTCACCCTTTACAACCGTCGCGACGACGAGTTCGGCGACGGCGTCCGCTTTCTCGAGGTCGTCCACGACGAAATCCGGGCCGCGGCGGGCGACGTCCCGCTGCTGACCAAGGTGCCCGCCGAGACTGCGGCCCCGCCGTTCGTCCGGCGACGCCTCTCGGAAGCGGACGCCGTCGACGTCTGCCGACGGCTGGCCGAGCGCGGCTTCGACGCCCTCGTCCCCGTCGTCGGATCGGTGTTCTGGGACATGAGCATCGTCCGCGGGGCCTACCCCGAACGGGCGTGGCGCGACGACCGATTCCGGGCGGGGTACGCCGACGCCTTCGGCGGCCGCCTCCGGGCGAAACTCGTCGCCCTCGGTAACCGCGTCGAGTCGCTCGCCTACGACTTCGACCCCGCGTGGAACGCCGGGCTCTGCGCCGCCATCCGCGACGCGGTCGACGTCCCCGTTCTCGCGGAGGGCGGGATCCGCGACCGCGGACAGATCGACTCGCTCCTCGGGAGCGACTGCGACATGGTCGGAAGGGCACGCCCCTTCTACGCCGAACCGCGACTCCCGGCGCGACTCCTCGACGCCGGCGCTGACACTCGCGCCGCCTGCCGGTCGTGTAACAACTGCACCGTCCCGCAGGTCACGGGCGCGGACGGCGTCTGCCGGACGCCCGACGTCCTCGACGCCGTCGGACGCCTCCGGAAAGCGGGCGCGTACGACCGTGAGGAACGAAGCTAACCCCAGGCCCGTACTGAATTGTTCGAATCGTACAAAACTGTTAACTCGGGCGCGACCGAAAGGGGAGCGATGAGCGACGCAGACGAACTCGAAGACATCCGACGGAGAAAGCGCGAGCGACTGGAGGCGAAACTCCGTGACGGCGACGCCGCGGCGGGGGCCGCCGACGAGTCGGGCGTCCCGGACGAGCCGATTCGCGTCGAGGGGAGCGACCACTTCGCCGACGTGATCGAGTCGTACGACGTCGTCCTCGCGGACTTCTACGCCGACTGGTGCGGGCCGTGTCAGATGCTCGAGCCGACCGTCGAGACACTCGCCGCGAAGACCGACGCCGCCGTCGCCAAAGTCGACGTCGACGCCCACCAGACGCTGGCGTCGCAGTACCGCGTCCAGGGCGTGCCGACGATGCTCCTCTTCTCGGGCGGCGATCCGACCGAGCGCGTCGTCGGCGTCCGCGACGAGGCGACGCTGGCGGCCCTGATCCGGGACGCCTAAAGCCGCGCCCGAACGGCCCTGAACTCCGGTATCTCGACGTCGACGACGGTCGCGAGGGCGTCCGCCGCGCCGAGCAACCACTCGGCGCGTTCGAGGCGCGATTCGAGGTCGCCCGGCCCGATGCGGAAACGATCGACCAGTTCCTCGGCGTCCGCCCCTCGCTCCACTCGTAGACGATGCGGGCCGTCTTGACGGCCGTCAGCCACTCCTCGAACGCCTCCGTCTCCCCCATCGGCGTGGTGAACTCCGCGGCGTGGGTCCGGGCGAACTGGTACATGTCGGCGCGTTCGCGGTTGCCGAGGTAGGTGTCCTGCATGTCGGGCGTGTCACAGACGATCTCCAGCGCCGTCAACGCCGACGCCTCGGCCATGCCGTCGGCGGTTCGGACCCCGTCGACGATGCGCGCGCCCGTCTCCGGGCTGACGTACTGCTTCGACACCTGTGCGCCGAGTTCCGTCGCCGCCAGCCCCCGAATCGGCCACCATCTCCATCTCGACGAGGTCGGAAACGACGGCTTCGAGCGTGTCCGAGAGGTCGACGCCCGGCGTCTGGTGGGCGTAGAAGGTCGCGTCGAGCAAGTCGAGGACGCTCTCCCGGGAGTCGGCGAATCCCGAGGCGACCACCGAGAGGACGTGCGTCCGGAGCGCCCGCCGATCGGCGAGTTTCGACTCGACCGCCTCCGGGCCGGCCTCCACGTACCGCGTACGGAGCTCCTCGCGGGTGTTCTCGTCGCCGACGAGGACCGCCTCGCCGTACGGGTCGAGGTGGGGACGGCCCGCCCGACCACACATCTGGTGGACTTCGAGCGTCGGTAGCCACTCCATACCGGCCCCCGTGTAGCGTCGCTGGTCGCGGACGACGACGCGCCGCGCGGGGACGTTCACCCCCGCCGCCAGCGTGGGCGTCGCGCAGATGACCGCGAGGTCGCGATTTCGAAAGGCCGTCTCGACGGCGACGCGGTGGGCGTTCCGTAGCCCCGCGTGGTGGAAGGCGACGCCCGCGCTCGCGCAGTCGGCGAGGCGACGCCCCGTCGCCGTCCCGTCGAGGTCCCGAACGTCGGCCGCGACGTCGGGGGCGGCCGCGACGTCCGCCTCGGCGAGGCGTTCGGCCAGCGTCTCGGCCTCTCGGCGCGAACGGACGAACGCGACCGACTGTCCGCCCGACTCGACGGCGTCCGCGACGAGAGCGACCGTCGCCTCCGTGGCGTCCTCGCTCGCGCCCACGTCGAGCGTCGTCCCGTCGTCGAAGTTCACGGTTCCGTCGGCGTAGACGCCCGTCCGCAGATCCACGGGCCGCCACGTCGTCTCCACCAGCGTCGCATCGAGCCAGTCGGCTATCTCGTCGGGGTTGGCCACCGTCGCCGAGAGGGCGACGATCTGGACGCCCGGCGTCCGCCGCTGCAGCGTCGAGAGCGTCACCTCCAGCGTCGGCCCCCTTCCTTCGCTCCCGAGGAGGTGCACTTCGTCGACGACGACGCAGGCGAGATCGGAGATCCAGTCCGCCCCGTTGCGGATGGCCGAATCCACCTTCTCGCTCGTGGCGACGACGACGTCGTGGCCGGCGAGGCTCTCGGCCGACGAGTCGAAATCGCCCGTCGAGATGCCGACGCTCACGCCGGGGAGAGCGTCGAACGTCTCGTACTTCTCGCGGGCGAGCGCGCGGAGGGGACGATGTAGAGCGCGGGGCCGTCCGCCGTCAGCATCGCCAGCTCCGCGACGAAAGTTTTGCCGCTCGCGGTGGGGATGGCGGCGACGAGGCGTTCGCCGTCGGTGACGCCCGCTTCGACGGCCGCGGCCTGTGGCGGATAGAGATCCTCGATCCCTCGCGACTCGAAGTGGTCGATCACCTCCCCGGAGAGCGGGAGGTCCCGAACGTGCATCACTCGTCTCTGGATCGCGTTCGTATATAAATCACCGGCTGACTCGCGCCTTTCGGCCGCTCGCGCACCGCCGGCTGAAGTGGCCGGTCGTCGCCGGGCCGGACTCCCCGTCCGAGAGTTAGAGGTAGCCGTGGTCGGCCAGTCGCTCGACGGCTTCCTGCAGGCGCCTCTGACTGGCGGCGTAGGAGATGCGGGCGTAGCCGGGCGCGCCGAACGCGCTCCCGGGGACGGTGGCGACGTGGGCGTCCTGAATCGCGCCCTCGCACCACGCCTGATCGTCCTCGTCGACCGGCAGCATCATGTAGAACGCGCCGTCCCCGACGGGGACGTCCACGCCGTGGTCGCCGAACAGGTCGACCAGCATGTCGCGGCGTTCGCGGAAGGCCTCGACCATCTCGTCTACGGCCGCCTCGGTGTTTTCGAGGGCCTCGACGCCCGCGCGCTGGACGAAGTTCGTCGCACAGGAGACGGAGTGCGAGTGGAGTTTGCCGGCCTGCGAGACGAGCGACTCGGGAGCGCAGAAGTAGCCGAGCCGCCACCCAGTCATCGCGTAGGCCTTCGAGAAGCCGTTGACCGTCACCGTGCGGTCCTCCATACCGTCGAACGCGGCGAGACTCGGCTGTTCGACGCCGTAGGTGATCTGCTCGTACATCTCGTCGGAGATGACGGTGACGTCGTGTTCGACGGCGAGATCGCGGACGCCCTCGTAGGCGGCCTCGGAGTAGACCGCGCCCGTGGGGTTGCTCGGCGAGTTGACAACGAGCAGTTCCGTCTCGTCGGAGACTGCCTCGGCGAGGTCGTCGAGCGCGGGTTCGAGTTGGAAGTCGTAGGGTGCGAGGTCGACCCTGTTGAGCGACCCGCCCGCGAGTTTCGCCATCGCCTCGTAGGAGACCCACGCCGGGTCGAGCAGGACGACCTCGTCCCCAGCGCGGGACGACGTCCCGCGGGCTGACGAGCCTTGCTCGTCGTCGCCGTCGACGAGCGACTGGAACACTTCGTAGAGGGCCTGCTTGCCGCCGGGCGTGACGACGACGTTCTCCGGGCCGCAGGTGATGCCGTCGGCCTGCAGTTTCTCGGCGATCGCCTCCCGGAGTTCCGGGATGCCGTTCGACGAGGTGTAGCCCGTGTGGCCGGCGTCGAGGGCGTCCTTGGCCGCCCGCGAGACGTTCTCGGGCGTATCGAAGTCCGGTTCGCCGACCGAGAGGTCCACGACGTCGACGCCCTCCGCTTCGAGTTCGCTCGCGAGGTTGCTGATAGCGAGCGTCGCGCTGGGTTCTACCCGCTCGACGCGCGCCGCGAAGTCGAATTCGCTCATGGTAGCGACTGGACCAACTCAACCGCGGCGTTTACCGCTTCCGCTCCTTTCTCGACGCGCTCCCGTGCCTCGGCCCCGCTCATCCCCGGACCGCTGACGCCGAAGCTGACCGGCGTATCCCGGTCGAGGCTCACGTCCGTGAGCGCCTGCGCCGTCGCGTCCGCGATGACCCGGTCGTGGTCGGTGTCGCCCGTAACTATCGCACCGACGACGGCGACGGCGTCGACGTCGTCCCGGCGGGCCAGTCGGTCCGCCGCCAGCGGCGAGTCGTACGTCCCCGGCACGCGAACCACGTCGACGACCGCCGCGTCCCGTTCGTCCGCCGCCTCGCGGGCGGCCTCCTCCATCGGTTCGGTGACCGACGCGTTGAACGCCGCGACCACCAGTCCCAGTGTGACCATAGTCGCCGGGTCGCCGCGCCGGATGATAGAGGTGTCGAACGGGGGTGCGAAAGCACAAGAGTTGTATCCCACCCCGCGAGAGAGTACGACCATGCGTTCGGAGGAGGGGACCGGCCGGACCCTGTTTGCCGTCCTCGCCGTCACCGCCGTCGCGCTCGCGGTTCGCCTCATCGGCCTCGGCACCCGCATCTTCCACTGGGACGAGGGCCGGGTCGGCTACTGGATACTCCGCTACCACGAGAGCGGCCAGTTCTCGTATCGGCCCATCGTCCACGGTCCCTTCCTCTTTGTCACCAACGACTACGTCTTCTCCGTCCTCCCGCCGTCGGACTTCAGCGCCCGTCTCGTCGTCGCCCTCGTCGGCGGACTGCTCCCGCTGTCGGCGTGGCTGCTCCGCGACCGGTTGCGCGACGCCGAAGTCGTCGCCCTCGCGGCCGTCCTCGCGGCGAATCCCCTTCTCGTCTACTACTCGCGGTTCATGCGCAACGACGTCCTGGTGGGGGCGTTTGCGTTCGTCGCGCTCGCGCTGTTCGTCCGCGCCGTCGACGCCGGGAAGACGTGGCCGGTCTTCCTCCGCGGCGTCGCTCGCGCTCGCCTTCACCGCCAAGGAGAACGCCCTCATCTACGTCCTCTGCTTTCTGGGGGCGGGGTTTCTCCTCCTCGACCACCGGCTGTTTCGCGCCGCCAAGTCCGGCCGGTCCGTCCGGACCGTCCTGTTCGACGACTGGCGGCTCGCGCTCGCCTACCGCCTCCAGCGCTGGGGTGGGAGCGTCGCCGCCGGCCTCGCCGTCACCGCCGCCGTGGCAACCGGGGCCGCCGCCGTCTTCTTCGCGGTCATCGTCTTCTTCTACGCGCCGCGCCCGGACCTCTGGACGGCGCTCGCGAACCCGGCGCTCCTCCCGGGCGTCGTCGAGACGGCCACCCTCGGGACGTGGGAGCAGTTCTGGGGCCTCTGGGTCGAGGGGCACACCAGAGCCACGACTACCTCCCCTTCCTCTACGACTACCTCGAGACGCTGGTCTACGGCGCACCGGTCGTCCTCGCGTTCGCCGCCGTCGGCGTCGCCGTCGACGGTTACCTGGACGACGCCTACCGTGAGATCGTCGCCTTCGCCGCCTACTGGGGTGCGGTGAGCGTCCTCGGCTACCCCGTCGCGACGGACATCCGCGCGCCGTGGGCCGTCGTCCACGCCGTCGTTCCGCTGGCGATTCCGGCCGCCGTCGGCGTCGCCCACCTCTACCGAGTCGGCCGGCCGACGCTCGCCGGCGACGGGTCGATCCGCGCCCGCGCCGACTCGCTGGCGACCCCCGAGTCGCGTCGCGCCGTCGTCGCCGCGGTGCTCCTCCTCTCGGCCGCCGTCGGCGTCGCGGGGGCGAACGCCGCCTACATGAACAGCGCCAGCGACGACACGGAGCAGGTACTCCAGTGGGCACAGCCCGAAAACGACCTGAAGGAGACGCTCGACCGGGTCCGCGTCGTCGCCCGGGCGAACGAGGACGAACCGGACGTCCTCTTCTACGGGACGACCACGCCGAGCGGCGGGGCGGTCAGGTTCTACGTCGAGAACGAGAGCAGCCTCCGGCAACCTCCGGCGGGCGGGCCGGCGTGGCACACCCGGCTCCCCTGCCGTGGTATCTCGAACGCTACGGGGCGACGGTGACGAGCACGCCGCCGGAGGAGGGAACGCTCCCGTCGGACCCGCCGCCGGTCATCGTCGCCTACTCGTGGAACGAGACTGACGTCGCCGAGCAGGTGTCGGGCTACAGCGCCAACACCCACGACTTCCGCCTCTGGAGCGATCGCATCGTCGTCTTCGTCGACGAGTCGGAGCTGGCGGCCGCACGGGCCGACTGACGCGATCGGACGTGGGGCCGGCCCCGCACGGATGTGACCACAGACGTGTACATCTCGTCGGAGAAGGTGGCAACGTTTATGCAGTAATGTCCACGAATGCGTCCCGTGACAGTCACCGTACCCGGACCGACGCTCGGCGTCGTCGGCGGCGGCCAACTCGGGCGGATGCTCGCCGAGGCGGCCGCCCCGCTCGGCGTCGACGTCGTCGTCCTCGACCCGACACCGGACTGCCCGGCCGCGCCGGTGGCCCGCGACCAGATCGTCGGCGACTTCGACGACGCGGACGCGATCCGCGAACTGGCCGCTCGCGTCGACGCGTTGACGTTCGAAATCGAGTTGGCCGACGCCGACGCCATCCGCTCCGCCAGCGCTGAGGCGGGCGTCCCGGTCCAGCCGTCGCCCGAGACGCTCCGGAAGACGGGCGACAAACTCGCGGAGAAGGAACTGCTCGACGAGGCGGGAATCCCCGTCCCCGAGTACCGCCGCGTCGACGGCGTGGCCGACCTCGAAGCCGCAGTCGAGGAGTTCGGAAGTGTCATGCTGAAAGCCCGCCACGGCGGCTACGACGGCCGCGGGAACGCCCCCGTCGCCGACCCCGACGAGGCGGCGGCCGCCCTCCGCGAGGCCGTCGGCACGGCGGACGACCCCGACGCCGTCGCCGAGGCGTTCGTCGACTTCGAACGCGAGGTGTCGGTCATCGGCGTCGCGGGAGCCGACGGCGTCCGCACCTTCCCCGTGGGCGAGAACGTCCACGAAGAGGAGATTCTGCGGGAGACCGTCGTTCCCGCGCGGACGAGCGAAGACGTTCGCGAACGCGCCGACGCCGTCGCCCGGGACGTCCTCTCGGTCCTCGACGGTCGGGGCGTCTTCGGCATCGAACTGTTCGAGACCGCGGCCGGCGAGATACTCGTCAACGAGATCGCGCCCCGGCCCCACAACTCTGGCCACTGGACCATCGAGGGCGCGACGGCCTCGCAGTTCGAACAGCACGTCCGCGCCGTCCTGGGGTGGCCGCTGGGGTCGACCCGGTTGCGCGCCCCGACGGTGTCGGTCAACGTCCTCGGCGACGTGGCCGAACCCGAGCCCGCGCGGCTCTCGGGCGTCGAAGCGGTGCTGGACGCCGACGCCGCGCACCTCCACTGGTACGGCAAACGCGAGGTGCGTCCGCTCCGCAAGATGGGCCACGTTACCGCGACGAGCGAGTTCGCCGGCGGCGACGACGTGAACCGACTCCTGTCCGCGGCCCGCGACCTGCGGGACGGACTGACTTTCACCAATGAGTGACGTACAGAGTCTCATCGACGACCTGCGAGCGGAGGCGGCACAGGAACGCGACCCGGAGACGACGCCCGACGTGGGCATCATCATGGGGTCGGACTCGGACCTCGACGTGATGGCGGGGGCGTTCGACGCGCTCCGCGAACTCGGCTTCGAGGAACAGACCGACTTCGAGAACCCGCCCGACTCCCGGTTCACCTTCGAGAGCTACGTCGTCTCGGCCCACCGGACCCCCGACCTGATGTACGCCTACGCGGAGGCGGCCGCCGACCGGGGACTGGACGTCATCATCGCGGGCGCGGGCGGCAAGTCCGCCGATCTGCCGAACATGACCGCCTCCATCGCCTACCCCATCCCGGTCGTCGGCGTCCCCGTCCAAGAGAAGTCGGTCGACTCGGTCATCGGGATGCCGACGGGCGCGCCTCTCGTCGCCGTCGACGCCGGCAAGTCGTTCAACGCCGGCCTCTCGGCCGGCCAGATTCTCGCCCGCGCACACGAGGAGCTCGTGGACCGCCTCGACGCGTACCACGACGACCTCAGAGGCGGCGTCGCGACGGTGTCGCGCGATTTACACGACCTCGGTATCGACGGGTTCCGGAGCCGTGACGGCTGACGACGGCCGAACGGGATTCTCGAAAGCGGCCGAAACAGCCGGATTCGAGGGCCTCAGGCCCCGCATCTCGTGACGGGACATTAATCAATGCTTATGGGGGAGCGCTTCTAACCGCCGCATTGACAGGGAAATCAGGCATGAATCAATGGATAGCAATCGGTATGCTTGGGGTCGTCGGCGTCGCCCTCCCCATCGGGATGATGGTGGCGTCGGCGTTGATACGCCCGAGGGTACCAGAACAGGGGAAGACCGCCACCTACGAAAGCGGCGAGGTGCCGACGGGGACGGCGCGCATCCAGTTCAACATTCAGTACTACATGGTTGCGCTGCTGTTTCTCGTCTTCGACATCGAGACCGTCCTCATCTTTCCGTGGACCGTCATCTACCGGTCCGCGCTCGCGGAGGGCGTCAGCCTGTCGAAGGCGCTCGTCCCGATGCTGGTGTTCATCGGCGTCCTCGTCGTCGGCCTCGTCTGGGCGTGGCGCAACGGCGCAGTCAGTTGGGTGACCAGTCCGCGTGCGCTCCGACGGAAAACGGAGAGGCAACAATGAGTAGCGACCAGGAACGACCGTTCCACACGACCGGAGACGTACAGACCGAGACCCGCGAGGCCCGCACGGGTGCGGGCACCGACAACCGGTTCAACTCGAAGCTTCGAGAGGCGTTCGGCTCGTCTCCGTTCATCCTCACGAAGTTCGACAAGTTCATGAACTGGGTCCGCGGGTCCTCGATGTTCATGCTGCAGTTCGGGATCGCGTGTTGTAGCATCGAGATGATGCACACCTACGCGGTCAAACACGACCTCGATCGGTTCGGGGCGGGCGTGCCGCGCGCCTCGCCGCGACAGGCGGACGTCATCATCGTCCCGGGGACCATCGTCTCGAAGTTCGCCCCGCGGATGAAGCGCGTCTACGACCAGATGCCCGAGCCGAAGTTCGTCGTCGGGATGGGGTCGTGTACCATCTCCGGCGGCCCGTTCCAGCAGGGGTACAACGTCGTCAAGGGTGCCGAGGAGGTCATCCCGGTGGACATCCACGTTCCGGGCTGTCCGCCGCGCCCGGAGGCGCTCGTCTACGGCGTCGCCAAACTGCAAGAGCGGATCGCCAACGGCGAGAGTTCGCCGGTGACCGTCAAACCGTACGAACTCGAACAGTTCAGCGACCTCGACCGCGACGAAGTCGTGGACAAACTCGCCGACCAGATCGACGAAGACGACCTCGTCATGCGCTACAACTGGGCTGATTCGCCATGAGCAAAGGAGAGTCGCTCCCGGAGACGACCGAACCGACGACGGCCGACGACGTCGCGGCCCTCATCGGCGACGACCTCCTGGATCGCGAGGAACACGTCAACGCGCCGGGGTTCGTCATCCGCCCGGACAGCGTCCAGGACGTCCTCTTTCGCCTGCGCGACGAGGCGGGCTACGACCACCTCTCCTGTGTCAGCGCCCAGGAGTACGAGGACCGCTACGAATCCATCTACCACCTCAAGAAGTTCGACGACCCGACCGACGAGGTCAGCGTCGTCGTCCCCGCGGCCAAGGACGACCCGGTCTCGGAGTCGGCCGAGCCAGTCTTCCGCACGGCCGACTGGCACGAACGGGAGGCGTACGACCTCGTGGGCATCGAGTACGACGACCACCGGACCTCCGACGGATTCTCCTCCCCGAGACGTGGCAGGGGCATCCCCTCGGACTCGACTACGACCAGGATCGGCCACAGATCGTGCCGCTCCGCGAACACGCCAACCCGCTCCAGGAGGACCACGAGGACGACGACGGGGACACGATGTTCCTCAACATCGGCCCCCACCACCCCGCGACCCACGGCGTGTTGCACCTGGAGACGGTGCTGGACGGCGAACAGGTGATCGACGTCGAGTCCGACATCGGTTACCTCCACCGCTGTGAGGAGCAGATGGCCCAGCAGGGGACCTACCGCTACCAGATCATGCCCTACCCGGACCGCTGGGACTACATCTCCGCCGGCCTCCTCAACGAGTACGCCTACGCGCGCGCCGCCGAGGACCTCGCCGACATCGACGTGCCCGAGTACGCACAGGTCATCCGGACCATGGGCGCGGAGATGTGTCGCATCGCCAGTCACATGCTCGCGGTGGGGACGTTCGCACTCGACGTCTACGGCGACTTCACGGCCATCTTCATGTACGCCATCCGCGACCGGGAGAAGATGCAGGACCTGCTGGAGGACCTGACCGGCCAGCGGCTGATGTTCAACTACTTCCGACTCGGCGGGGTCGTCTGGGACCTGCCCGAACCCCGCGAGGAGTTCTTCGAGAAGGTCCGTGACTTCCTCGACGAACTGCCGGAGGCGCTCGAAGAGTACCACGACCTCATCTCGACCAACGAGATCCTACAGGTTCGCACCGTCGGCACGGGCGTCCTCCCGCCGGACGTCGCCAAGAGCTACGGCGCGACCGGCCCGGTCGCTCGCGGGTCGGGCATCGACTACGACCTGCGACGCGACGACCCGTACGGCTACTACGACGAACTCGACTGGGACGTCTGCGTCGAGGACGGCTGTGACAACTACTCGCGGCTGCTCGTGCGCCTGCGAGAAGTCGAGGAGTCGGCGAAGATCATCGAGCAGTGTATCGACCTGCTCGAAGACTGGCCCGAGGACGAGCGGACGATTCAGTCGAACGTCCCGCGGACGCTCAGACCCGAAGACGACAAGGAGATCTACCGCGCCGTTGAGGGCGCGAAGGGCGAACTCGGTATCTACATGCGCGCGGACGGGACGGACAAACCCGCCCGCTTCAAGATCCGAAGCCCGTGTTTCTCGAACCTGCAGACGCTCCCGGAGATGTCGAACGGCGAGTACGTACCGGACCTGATCGCCGCACTCGGGAGCCTCGACATCGTACTCGGAGAGGTGGACCGCTGATGGTCGGGGGCGTCTTCCTCCAGCAGACGACGACGGCGAACGCCTCCGCGACCACCGGTCCGACGCTGCTCCCCGAGACGATCGCCGGGGTCCTCGGCGGGAACGGCATCCTCGTCGACGTCGTGAGCGGCTTCATCGCGGCGTTCATCGTCGCCAACATCATGCTCGTCATGACGGCCGTCGCCGGGCCGTGGGCGAAGCGGAAGATCACGGCGGCGTTCACCGACCGCATCGCCGTCAACCGCGTCGGACCGTTCGGCCTGCTCATCATCGTCGCGGACGCGGTGCGCCTGCTCTCGAAAGAGCTCGTCGTCCCAGACGACGTCGACCGGCCGGCGTGGGACCTGGCACCCATCGTGCTCCCGTTCTCGGCGCTGCTCGGCTTCGCCGTTATCCCGATGGGGAGCGGCCTGCAGTTGGCCGACCCCGAGACGGGGCTGGCGTTCGTCTTCGCCGTCGCCTCCATCGCCTCGATCGGGCTGGTGATGGCGGGCTACGCGTCGAACAACAAGTACTCGCTGCTCGGCGCACTGCGCTCGATCGCGCAGAATATCGCCTACGAGATCCCGCTGGTCATCACGGCGGCGTCGGTGGTCATCTTCGCCGGCACGCTCCAGATGAGCGAGATCGTCGCCGCGCAGACGGAGACGTTCGTCTCCGTCGCCGGCGTCTCCATCCCGCAGTGGTACGCGTTCGTCAACCCGTTCGCGTTCGTGCTGTTTCTGATCGCGAACATGGCGGAGATCGGCCGGAATCCGTTCGACATCCCGGAGGCACCGACCGAGATCGTCGCCGGGTACCAGACCGAATACTCCAGCGTCTACTTCGTCCTGTTCTACCTCGGGGAGTTCATCCACATCTTCCTCGGCGGGGCGATCATGGCGACGCTGTTTCTCGGCGGCCCGGCCGGGCCGGTGTTGCCGGGGTTCGTCTGGTTCGTCATCAAGATCTGGGCGTTCTTCCTGTTCACGCAGTGGGCGCGGTCGGCCGTGCCCCGCGTGCGCATCGATCAGCTCATCGAAATTGGCTGGAAAGGAATGCTCGTGCTTTCCTTCGCCAACCTGGTTCTCACGGCCATCATCGTGGGGGTGATCGCATGATTGGAATCCTCAAGTCCATGGCAGTAACGATGAAACACGCGCTGGACGGCAAGACGTTCACCGTCGAGTATCCCGACGTCGCACCCGAGGTGTCGCCGCGATTCCGCGGCGTCCACAAATTCAGCCAGGAGCGGTGTATCTGGTGTCGGCAGTGCGAGAACGTCTGTCCGAACGACACCATCCAAATCGTGATGGACGACCAGCGCAACGGCGAACAGTACAACCTCCACATCGGGCAGTGCATCTACTGCCGCCTGTGTGAGGAAGTGTGTCCGGTGGACGCGATCTTGCTGACGCAGAACTTCGAGTTCACCGCCGACACCAAAGACGAGTTCGTCTACAACAAAGAACAGCTCAAGAACGTCCCGTGGTACAAGGGCATCGACCCCCTCGCGTCACGGAACCCGGACCGCGGCGCGTGGGTCGGGGAAGGCGAAGGCGAGGTCGATTACCAGTGAGATGAACTTCGGGAGCCCCGTTCCGTGTCGGAGCGGGGAATCTCGAAACGTTCAAAGGAATACCTCAAAGAGATTTCACACAATGGTCTACGAAACCATCGCGTTCGCGCTGTTCGCCCTCGTCACCCTGGGCAGCAGCCTCGGCGTCGTCCTCGTGCGGGACGTCTGGCACTCCGCACTCCTGCTCGGGGGCGCGCTGCTGAGCGTCGCGGTGCATTACGTGATGTTACAGGCGGAGTTCCTCGCCGCCATGCAGGTGCTCGTCTACGTGGGCGGGGTCCTCATCCTCATCACGTTCGCCGTGATGCTGACGCGAACACAGCCGGAGGTGAGTAACGCATGACAACCAAACCGGAACTGAAACTCGGGTCGCATCTCGTGCCCGGACTCGCGGCAGTCGCGCTGTTCGTCGTGATGGCCGCCGCGTTCCTCGGTGCACCCTTTGGCGAACCGGCCGGCTTCCCGGCCGACGCCAACATCACCGCGAGTATCGGTTACGCGCTGTTCAACATCGACCTCGGGGCCGTCGGTGCGGAGGGCTTTCTCGTGCCCTTCGAGATCATCGACCTCGTCCTCGTGGCCGCGCTCGCGGGCGCGGTGATGCTCGCCCGGCGCGAGGAAGAGGGTAGCGTCGTGACGCTGCTCGCCGACGGCGGCCGCGAGGTGCGGCGCGCCATGTCGGCCACCGAAGACGAGGAGGGGAGCAGTAATGGTACCGCCACAGTGGTATCTCCTGCTCTCGGCGGCCGTCTTCTGCATCGGCCTGTTCGGCATCCTGACGCGGCGCAACGCGCTGCTGTTCCTGATGTCGGTCGAGCTGATGCTCAACGCCGCCAACATCAACCTCGTCGCGTTCTCCGTCTTCTGGGGGAACGTCACGGGGCAGGCGTTCAGCCTGTTCACGATGGCGCTGGCGGCCGCGGAAGTCGCGGTCGGCATCGGCATCATCCTCGTACTGTATCGCAACTTCAAGGACGTCGACGTCACCAAGGCGACGACGATGAGGTGGTAACTCATGGTAGGTGCATTCGACTACGCTCCGGCGATCGTCCTGTTACCGTTCCTCTCGTTCCTCGTCGCGCTGGCCGGCGGGAAGTACCTCCCCAAGGGCGGGGCCTTCGGCGGCATCGCCGCCACCGCGGGGTCGCTCCTGCTGTCCGTCTGGGTGTTCCTCACCGTCAGCGGCGGGGAGACGCACAACGATACGCTCTACACGTGGGTCGCGGGCGTGAGCGAGGAGACGGTCAGTCTCGAGCTCGGGCTGTTGCTCGACCCGCTGTCGGCGATGATGCTCATCATCGTCTCGCTCGTCGCCCTGCTCGTCCACGTCTTCAGCCTCGGCTACATGAACGACGAAGGCGAGACGGGTCTGCCGCGCTACTACGCCGGCCTCGGCCTCTTTACGGCGTCCATGCTCGGGTTCGTCGTCGCCGACAACCTGCTGATGGCGTTCATGTTCTTCGAGCTGGTGGGCCTCTGTTCGTACCTGCTCATCGGCTTCTGGTTCCGTCAGGAAGGCCCGCCGAGCGCCGCGAAGAAGGCGTTTCTCGTCACCCGCTTCGGGGACTACTTCTTCCTCGTCGGCGTCGTCGCGGTCTTCGCCACCTTCGGCACGGCGGCGTTCGCCGGGCCGGACTCCTTCCCGCACATCGCGGAACTGGCCATGCCCGGCGGCGAATCACCCGACGGCGCGGTCAACACCTTCGGCTTCGATCCGCGGACGTGGTTCACCATCGTCGGCCTCCTCGTCCTCGGCGGCGTCGTCGGCAAATCCGCGCAGTTCCCGCTTCACACGTGGCTGCCGGACGCGATGGAGGGCCCGACGCCCGTCTCGGCGCTCATCCACGCCGCGACGATGGTCGCGGCCGGCGTCTACCTCGTCGCCCGGATGTACGGCTTCTACGCGCTGTCGCCGACGGCGCTCGCCATCATCGCGTTCATCGGCGGCTTCACCGCGCTGTTCGCCGCGACGATGGGCGTCGTCAAGCGCGAGATCAAACAGGTGCTGGCGTACTCGACCATCTCCCAGTACGGGTATATGATGCTCGGCCTGGGGGCGGGCGGCTACGTCGCCGCGACCTTCCATCTGATGACCCACGCCTTCTTCAAGGCGCTCCTGTTCCTCGGCGCGGGGTCGGTCATCATCGCGATGCACCACAACGAGAACATGTGGGACATGGGCGGCCTCAAAGAGAAGATGCCCGTGACCTACTACACGTTCCTCTCGGGGTCGCTCGCGCTCGCGGGCATCGTCCCCTTCGCGGGCTTCTGGTCCAAAGACGAGGTTCTCTACGAGGCGCTCGTCCACGGACTCGGCGGTTCGACGCTCCTGCTCGGAGCCTACGCCATGGGCCTCGTCGCCGTCTTCTTCACCGGCTTCTACACCTTCCGGATGGTCTTCCTGACCTTCCACGGTGAACCCCGGACGGAGACGGCACGGGACCCCACGGCGTCCGCTGGAACGTCAAGGGGCCGCTGGTCGTCCTCGGCGTCCTCGCTGCGACGGCCGGCCTCGTCAACATGACGCCCGTGGCCGAGATGCTCGGCATGCCCGGCATCGAACTGCTACACAAGTGGCTCGCCCACGGCGGCATCGAGATGACCACGAGCGAACATTACGTCACCCTGCTCGAAGAGCAGGCCGACTACCACGCGACGCATCTGAGCCCGCTGGTGCCCGGTCTCGTGTCGCTCGGGCAGCGCTCGCCGGCGCGGGCCTCGCACACGTCCTCTACAACGTCCCCTCGCCCGAGCGTCACACCGACAAACTCGGGGCGATCAAGACGCTGTGGTACAACAACTACTACCAGGACGAACTCCAGGTCTGGCTGGCTGACGGCGTCGTCCGACCGCTCGCGCGGGCGGCCGACAAGTTCGACCAGGGCGTCGTCGACGGCGTCGTCGACGGCGTCTCCAGCGTGAGCCTCTTCGCCGGCGGTCGCGTCCGGCGCATCCAGACCGGCATCGTGAGTAACTACGCCGCGCTCCTCACCCTCGGGCTGACGGCGCTCGTTCTCGTCTTCGGCATCATGGGAGGGTGGTTCGTATGATCATCGAAGCACTCATCGCCGTGACGTTCGTCGCCGCGCTGGTCGTCTTCGTCGCCCCCGACGAGGTCGCCGGCCGCCTGGCGGCGGCGCTCAGCGTGCTCCCCGTGCTCGGGAGCCTCTACATGTGGAGTAGCTACGACGCCGCGGGCAACGCCCTCACGGGCGGGTCCGTCGCGTTCGAGACGATGGTTCCGTGGCTGGAACTCGGGGGTACACCCTGCACTGGCACGTCGGCGTCGACGGCATCAGCATGCCGCTGGTGGTGATGACCACGATTCTCACGTCGCTGGCCATCTTCAGCGCGTGGACGCCCATCGACGACCGCCAGTCGCAGTTCTACGGCCTGTTCCTCTTCATGGAGGCGAACCTGCTCGGCGTCTTCATGGCGCTCGACTTCTTCGTCTGGTTCATCTTCTGGGAGGCCGTGCTGGTGCCGATGTACTTCCTCATCGGCATCTGGGGCGGGCCGCGCCGGAAGTACGCCGCCATCAAGTTCTTCGTCTACACCAACATCGCCTCGCTGGTGATGTTCATCGGCTTCGCGGCGTTGGTGTTCGGCCTCGGCGACTCCGTGTCGTCGTTCGATCTGCCCGCGATCTCCCGGGCGTTGCGCGGCGGCGAACTCGGATCGCTCTACGGCGTGTCCGCGGAGACGCTCAAGGCCGTCGCCTTCGTGGCGATGTTCCTCGGCTTCGCGGTGAAGGTACCCATCGTGCCCTTCCACACGTGGCTGCCGGACGCCCACGTCGAAGCCCCGACGCCCGCCTCCGTCGTGCTGGCGGGCGTCCTCCTGAAGATGGGGACCTACGCCCTGCTCCGGTTCAACTTCACGATGATGCCCGACCAGGCGACGGCCTTCGCCGTTCCCATCGCCGCCGTCGCGGTCCTCAGCGTCATCTACGGCGCGATACTCGCGCTGGCTCAACAGGACCTCAAGCGCATCGTCGCCTACTCGTCGGTGTCGTCGATGGGCTATGTCATCCTCGGCCTCATCGCGTACAACACCTACGGCGTCGGCGGTGCCACCTTCCAGATGATCGCCCACGGCCTCATCTCCGGCCTGATGTTCATGGGCGTCGGCGTCATCTACAACACGACCCACACGCGGATGGTCGGCGACATGTCCGGCATGGCCGACCGGATGCCGGTGACGACGGGCATCTTCGTCGCCGGCGCGTTCGGCTACATGGGTCTGCCGCTGATGGCCGGCTTCGCCGGCGAGTTCTTCATCTTCAAGGGCGCGTTCGCGTCGACGGTGCACGCGTCGATGCCGCTGTTCACCGCGGCGTCGATGTTCGGCATCGTCATCGTCGCTGGCTACCTGCTCTTTGCGATGCAGCGGACGCTGTTCGGCCCGTTCCGCCTCGACACCGACTACGAGGTGACGACGGCGGCGCTCCACGAGACGGTGCCGATGTTCGTCCTCCTGCTCTGTATCATCGCGCTCGGCGTCGATCCGGGTCTCTTCTTCCGGATGATCCAAGACGCCGTTAACCCCTCGTCGGAGGTGGTCTCCCGTGATCCCGCTCCAGATGCAACTGCCGAGCTGGGCGGCGCTCGGGCCGGCGCTCGTGCTGGCGCTGACGGCGCTCGTCCTGCTGGGCCTCGACAGCATCGACCCCGACTCGACGCACAGTTCCGCGCTCGCGGGCATCTCGGCGCTCGGCGCGCTCTCGGCGCTCGGCCTCGCCGGCTGGTATCTGCTGGCCGGCACCGGACAGGCGTCGACGGGCGGGCCTATCCTCCTCTACGGCGATGCCCTCGTCGTGGACGGGATGAGCCTGTTTTTCTCCGTCATCTTCGCCAGCGTGGCGGCGATGGTCATCGTCGCCAGCTACGACTACCTGAAGGGACGCACCTACCAGGCCGAGTTCTACTCGCTGGTGATGCTCGCCGCGACGGGCATGACGCTGATGGCGTCTTCGAACTCGCTTGCGTCGGTGTTCGTCAGCCTCGAACTCGCCTCGCTGCCCTCCTACGCGCTGGTGGCGTTCCTCAAGCGCAACGAGGGCAGCGTCGAGGCGGGGCTGAAATACTTCCTCATCGGCGCGGTCTCGTCGGCGGTGTTCGCGTTCGGCATCAGCCTCGTCTACGCCGTCACCGGGTCGCTCCTGCTGTCTGACGTCGCTTCCGGCCTCGTCGACGCCGGTGACTTCGTCGGCGTCGCGGGCGTCGGCGTGTTGCTGATCGCCGGCGGGTTCGCGTTCAAGACGGCGTCGGTGCCGTTCCACTTCTGGGCCCCCGAGGCGTACGAAGGCGCGCCCGCGCCCATCAGCGCCTTCCTCTCCTCGGCGTCGAAGGCCGCCGGCTTCGCCGTCGCCTTCCGCGTCTTCGTCGAGGCGTTCCCCATCGCGTCCGTGGTTCCGATGGGCATCGACTGGCCGCTGCTGTTCGCCGTGTTGGCCGTCGTGACGATGACCCTCGGCAACTTCGCCGCGGCGACACAGGAGAACGTCAAGCGGATGCTCGCGTACTCCAGCATCGGGCACGCCGGCTACGCGCTCATCGGCCTCGCCGCCCTCTCGCAGGGCGGCCCCAACGGCCAGGTCATGGGCGCGAGCATGGCTCACCTGCTGGTCTACGGCTTCATGAACACGGGGGCGTTCCTCTTTATCGCCCTCGTCGAACACTGGGAAGTCGGCCGCACCTTCGAGGACTACAACGGCCTGGCGACGAAGGCCCCGGTGGCCTGTACCGCCATGACCGTCTTCATGTTCTCGCTGGCCGGCCTCCCGCCGTTCGGCGGCTTCCTCTCGAAGTACGCCCTGTTCTACTCGGCCGTGCAGGGCGGCTTCTGGTGGCTCGCCGCCGTCGGTGCAATCAACAGCGCGCTCTCGCTGTTCTACTACTCCCGCGTCGTCAAGGCGATGTGGATCGAGGAACCGAGCACGCCGTTCGAACTCGAATCGAAACCGGTCGGCCTCTACGTCGCCGTCATGTTCGCGGCCGTCGGGACGCTCCTGTTGCTCCCCGGCTTCGGACCGGTGGTCGAGACGGCCCAGACCGCCGCGACGGCGCTGTTCGCCTGAACCGGCGTTTCGGTCTTCTTTTCGCTGAGAACGAGACGGTCAGGAGAGAACGCTCTCTAACGCTTCGGCGACGTCTTCGGACCGGCGCATCGTCAGGCCGTCCGTCGTCACGAACACCCCGTGGTCGCCGACGGTGACGCGCGTGACGTAGCCGTTCTCGAAAGACCGGATCGTGTAGCGGTAGTCGCCGAGTTCGGATCCGCGGTAGGCCGTATGCGTCCGGAAGCCGTGCGATTCGAGTTCGACGAAACCCGCGAGGTCGGCGTCGGCTTCGAGGTCGGAACGGAGATAGACCTGCTCGTAAGCGTCGGGCGTGAAGTACGTGATGCTCCGGAGACTGTCGCCGACGGCGGTCCGGCAGGCGCTTCGCAGCTGCTCGCCCAGCGACGAGTCCGCTAACTCGGCTGTCGCTTCCATGGTGTTTACTAGCAACCCACACGAGATGTTAATTCCATCGGGGGGTCACGTGACGGAACGACGCGCACGACCCCGTCGTCGTGACGGGAGGGTTTTCCGGCACGACCCCGTCGTCGTGACGGTAGGATTTTCCGGCACGACGACGACGGGAGAGCATGGTCAGTCGGCTGGTGCTCGGCTGTGGGTCCGTCGGGCGGCGCGTCGTCGAGTCGCTCTCGACCCGTGGGGAGTCGCCTCGTGCCGTCGTCGCCGACGAGAGTCAGGCGGAGACGCTCCGCGAGGCGGGCGTGGAGGCGACAGTCGGCGATCCCGCCGATCCGGCGGCGTACCCGGAGATGGACGTAGACGTCGTGCTGGTGTTCGGTGACGACGCCGCGACGAACCGTCGGGCGGCCGCCCGCGCCCGCGACCGGTTCCCGGCGGCGTACCTGGCGGCGTTCGTCGACAGGAACGCCGACGACGCGGACCGGCGAGCGATTCGAGACGTCGCGGACGACGTCGTCGACGCCCGGTCGCTGCTGACCGACCACGTGACGGGCGTGGCCACGGGCCACGCGGCGACGCGCATCCACCACCTCCTTCGCGTCCTCCGGAGCATCGACGGGTCGCTGGCGGTCGTCATGCACGACAACCCCGACCCGGACGCCATCGCGTCGGCGATCGCCCTCGTTCGAATCGCCCGAACCGTCGGCGTCGACGCCGACCCGTGTTACTTCGGCGACATCTCCCACCAGGAGAACCGGGCGCTCGTCAATCTCCTTGATCTGAACCTCCGGAACGTCACGTCGCCGGACGACCTCGCGGAGTACGGGGATCGCGCTGGTCGATCACTCGCGTCCCGGCGTCAACGACGGCCTCGACGAAGACACCGACGTCGACGTCGTCGTCGACCACCACCCGCCGCGAGCGCCCATCGAGGCGCGGTACGTCGACCTGCGGAGCGAAGCGGGGGCGACGAGTACCCTCCTCACGGAGCATCTGAAACGGCTCGCCATCGAACCCGACGAACAGCTCGCGACGGCGCTGCTGTACGGCATCCGCATCGACACCCGGAACTTCACCCGCGAGGCCGGCGAGGCCGACTTCGAGGCCGCCGCGTTCCTCGTCCCGTACGTCGACACGGAGATCCTCGAAAAAGTGGAATCCCCGAGCACGAGCGCGGAAGTCGTCGAGACGCTGGCGCGAGCCATTCGAAATCGGCGCGTCCGCGACGACGTCCTCGCCACCGGCGTCGGAGCCATCCGCAACCGCGACGCTCTCGCGCAGGCGGCCGAACACCTCCTCAACATGGAAGGGATCCGGATCACGCTCGTCTACGGTTTCATGGAAGGGACCGTCTACGCGTCGGCCCGCGCCCGCGGCGCGGACGTCGACCTCGGCGAGACGCTGCGCGACGCCCTCGGGTCCATCGGGAACGCCGGCGGGCACGCCGACATGGCGGGCGCACAGATCCCGCTCGGCATCCTCTCGAACGTCGGCGACCAGGCGGACGAGTCGCTCGCGTCCGTCGTCGACGACGTCGTCGCCCAGCGCTTCTTCGAGGCGCTCGAAACAGCGCCGCGCCCGCCGGTCTCGACCGAGGAGATCGCCTTCGAGTTTCCCTTCGACGAACGCTCGTAAGGGCACCCTTTTGAGTTATCCCCACATACCACGGGTAATGGCCGGGAACGCGACAGTCAAAGATTACATGACCAAGGACGTGGCGACCGTTTCGCCCGACGACACCGTCGCGGAGGTGTCGCGACGGATCGTCGAGAGCGACGGGCACAACGGCTTTCCGGTCTGTGACGGCCGTCGCGTCGAGGGGTTCGTCAGCGCGCGCGACCTGTTGCTCACGGACCCCGAGGCCCGCATCTTCACCGTGATGGCCGACGACCTCATCGTCGCCCACCCCGAGATGAAGGTCAACGACGCCGCCCGGGTCATCCTCCGGTCCGGAATCCGCAAACTCCCCGTCGTCGACGACGCCGGCAACCTCGTCGGCATCATCTCGAACACGGACGTCATCCGCAGTCAGATCGAGCGTGCCACCCCGGAGAAGGTGGGCAAACTGATGCGGACGCTCGAACAGATCCACGACATCGAAGTAACGGAGGAACAGCGGACGGTGCGTCTGGCGAACCTCACCCCGACGCAGGCGCGGGTCTACGCCGACGAACTCGAAGGGCGGAGCTACGAACTCGAACGCGGCCTCGCCGAACCGCTGGTCGTCATCGACAACGCCGGCACCCTCCTCCTCGCCGACGGCCACCACCGCGTGATGGCCGCCCGCAAGACCGGGATCGACGAGATGGACGCTTACGTCATCGTCGTCGACGCGGCGGACGCCGTCGAACTCGGCATGCAACGCACCGCCGAGAAGGAAGGGCTCGAATCCATCGACGACATCGACGTCGTGGACTACGCCCGCCACCCCTCGTCGAGGCGACCCAACGCCTCCAGTAGTCAGGCCGCGCCGCCCTCGGCGTCGCCGTCCGCGCTCGACGTCTCGACACCGACCAGGTCCAGCGTCGCGTCGATCCGTCCGAGCGCCGAGAGCGCGTAGTAGCGCAGGTACGCCAGCACGGGCACCTGCAGGACGAGCGACGCGACGAGGACCGAGAGGAGAAACAGGACGCCGAGGAGGCCGAGGACCACCCAGCCTGCGAGCCCCGGGCCGCCGAGCGCCGAGAGTCCGAGGTAGACGGCTCCGCCGACGAGGGCGAAGGGGATAGCGACGACGAGTCCGACCAAGAGCGTCGCGATGCCGACGGCGAAGCCCGCGCCCATAGCGAGGGCGAACCGCAGGAGGACGTAGAGACCGACCTCCTTCCACTCCGACCGGACCAGCGGCCAGACGCGCCGCCAGCCGTCGAGGATGCCCCGGTCTTCGACGAGCATCGCCGGCACGACGAAGTCCGTCGTGAGACGGTTGATGACGCCGAAGACGAGCGCGACGAGTCCGAAGACGGCGACGGCCGGTAGAACGAGGAGGAACGCGGCGGGAGTGACGCCGAATCCGAGACCGAAGATCGCGAGCAAGGGGACGGCGACGAGCGCAAGTCCGACGAGGCCGAGGGCGAGGCGGAACCCGAACAGCCACAGACCGCGGCCGAGGTTGGCGCGGAAGGGACGGCGGAGGTGAATCTCGCGGTCGCGGAGACCCGTCACGAGGACGAACTCCATGACCGCCCCCACGAACATCCACGCGACGACGACGGCGACGGCCAGGAGGGCGACGGCGACGACGACGAGGAGCAGCGACTCCACGGCGGGGACCTGGGGGAGTTCCTCCGCGGGGACGTCGCCGGGCGTCGTCCCCGAGGTACCGCCGCCCTGCGCGGGCGCGCCACCGCCGCCACCGAGGAAGAACGCGAGGACGGCCAACCGGAGCCACGTCCCGCGATCGATCGGGAGGAGCAAGTCTTCGGTCGCCTGCCGCGCGTCGCTGAGGGCCTCGAACGCAATCCAGGACATAGCCTACCTGTACTGTGAGATGACAAAAACCCGGTGGTAGCTCAAAACGCTTTTCGGGACGGTGCCGTAAGTCCGGGCATGACGCCGTTCGAACGCCGGACGCGAGCGGTCCAGCGACGCCTCGACGACGCGGGCGCGGACGGACTCGTCCTCTTCCCGAGTCGGAACCTCTACTACACCGCGAGCGTCGACGAGGAGCCGACCGAGCGGGCGCTGCTCCTGTTCGTTCCCGCGTCGGGCGACCCCGTCTTCGTCGTTCCCGAACTCTCCGGGGAGGAGGTCAGGGAGGCGACGTGGGTCCCCGACGTCAGGACGTGGAGCGACGACGCGGGCCCCGACGCCGCCATCGACGCTGCCGTCGCGAACTGTTCGCTCCGCGACGACCACGTCCTCGTCGACGACACGATGTGGGCGCAGTTCACGCACGACCTCCGCGACCGCCTCCCCGACGCGACGTTCGGCCTGGCGAGCGAGGTGCTCTCGGCGCTCCGGCGTCGGAAAGACGAGGCCGAACTGGCGGCGCTTCGCCGGGCGGCGAACGTCGCCGACGCCGTCGTCGAGGACCTCCGCGAACGCGGTGCCGACGTCATCGGGTCGACGGAGCGGGACCTCGCCCGCTACGTCGAGGAGCGCCTCGCGGCCCACGGCGGCGAGAGCGTCGCCTTCGAGACGATCGTCGGATCCGGGCCGAACGGTGCGAAACCACACCACGCCCACGGCGACAGGGAGATACGCGCGGGCGACCCCGTCGTCCTCGATTTCGGGACGCGCGTCGACGCCTATCCGAGCGACCAGACCCGGACGCTGGTGTTCGGGGGCGACCCCTCGGAGACGTTCGAACGCGTCCACGCCCTCGTCAGAGAGGCACAGCGGTCGGCCGTCGAGGCCGTCGAACCCGGCGTCACCGCGGGCGACGTCGACGACGCGGCGCGGTCGATTATCGAACGGGCGGGCTACGGCGACGAGTTCGTCCATCGAACGGGCCACGGCGTCGGCCTCTCGGTCCACGAGGAACCGTACATCACGGCCGACAGCGACACCGAACTGGAGGCGGGGATGGTCTTCAGCGTCGAACCCGGCGTCTACCTCCCGGGCGAGTTCGGCGTCCGCATCGAGGACCTCGTCGTCGTCACCGAGGACGGCCGTGAGCGACTGAACCGGACCGACCGCGGGTGGCGGTGCTGAAGTCGAAGCGTCAGTCCACGTCGAGAAGCGACTCCACGTCGGCGTGTTCCGACAGGAGGCGGTACATCACGTCGACGGTGTGGGCGTCGCGGGTGCGACCCCCGCGGATAACTTCCTCGGCGCGTTCGATGGTGGTGAGAGTGTCGCCGGTGACGAGCAACACGGGCATGCCTCTCTCTTCTGCCTTGCCGATGACCGTCGCGGAGGGTCGGTGGCCCCCGTGAGGACGAGACATTTGACGCCCGGCGCTTCGAGGGCGGCGGTCTGGATGTCGGCCCGGTCGCCGCCGGTCACGACGGCGGCGGATTTCGTCCGGCGGAAGAATCGTAGGGCCTCGTCCGCGCTCATCGCGCCGACGAGGAAGCGTTCGACGAGGTCGTCCGTCTCGGCGTCGGTGAGGACGTCGGCCCCGAGTTCGTCCGCGAGGTCGGCCACGGTGACGCCCGCGAGGTCGGCCTCCCGCGGGAGGACGCCGAGGACGGGGACGCCGCGACTCTCCAGAAACGGCACGAGTTCGCTCTCGACGGTGTCGTAGACGGCGTCGGCGACGCGGTTGAAGAGGACGCCCGCGAGTCGGTCGCCGACGTATTCGGCGGCCGCGAGGATGTCGTCGACGTCGGCCGGGCGTTCGTACTCGGCGACCAGGACGACGTCGGCGTCGAGCAACTCGGCCACGTCGGGGTCGGTCAGATCGACGATTCCGCCGGTCCAGAGACGGCCGCCGCCCTCCAGGAGCATCAGGTCGCGCCCCTCGGCGACGGCGTCGAAGCTCTCGCGCACCCGGTCGTGGAGTTCGTCCGGGCGTTCGCGCCCCTCCATCGCCCCCTCGACGAACGTCGGCGAGTAGACGATCGGCTCCATCTCGTGCATCTCGGAGCCGGTATCGAGGAGTTCGCGGGCCAACAGCGGGTCCTGATCGAGCGTCTTGCCGACGCGACTCTGGAGGCGCGTCCCCTTCGGTTTCATGTAGCCGACCGAGAGGCCGCGCTCTTTCGCGTGGCGGCCGAGTGCGATGGTGATGGCCGTCTTGCCTGTGCTTTCGTCCGTTGCGGTGACGAGTATGGTTTTCATAGCTTCTCCGGGTCGACGGTGAGTCGGACGTCGATGGCCTCGACGCCATCGGGCGTCGCGACGAGGGGATTGACGTCCAGTTCGAGGATGGCGGGGAAGTCGGTGACCAGCTGCGAGAGGCGCTGGATGGACTCGGCGATCGCCTCCCGATCTACCGGGTCGCGGCCGCGCGCGCCGCGCAGCAGGGGGCCGCCTGGATCTCCTCGGTCATCTCGTGGGCGTCGGACCCCGAAACGGGCGCGACGCGGAAGGTGGTGTCCTCCATCACCTCGACGAAGATGCCGCCGAGGCCGAACATCAGGAGGGGGCCGAACTGCGGGTCGCGGGTCGTCCCGACAATGGTCTCGACGCCGGCGTCGATGTCGACCATCTCCTGGACCTGCACGCCGAGGATGGTCGCGTCGGGCTGGTAGTTCCGTGCCCGCGTGATCAGATCCTCGTAGGCGTCGTAGACGTCTTCGTTTGCGACGCCGACTCTGACGCCGCCGATGTCGGACTTGTGGAGGATGTCCGGGCTGACGATCTTCATGGCGACGGGGCCGCCGATGGATTCGGCCACGTCCAGTGCGTCGACTGGCGAGTCCACCACCTCGCCAGCCGGCGTCTCGATGCCGTACGCGTCGAGCAGCCCCATCGCCTCGACGCCGAGACGGGTGGTGTCGCGCTCCTCGGCCCGCTGGAGGATCTCGCGGGCGGCCTCCCGGTTGACGTCGAACTCGGTCGGCGTCTCGTACTCGCGTTCGCGGACGTGGCGATACTGCGCGAGGACTTCGAGGCTCCGAACGGCGCGCGCCGGGTCGAAGTAGTTGGGGATGCCCACCTCGTTGAGCGCGGACTCGGCCCGCCGGGCGCGTTCGCCGCCCATCAGACAGGTCGTTATCGGCGTCCCGTGGCTCTCCTGCAGGGAGACGACGTCCTCGGCGAGGCGTTCGAAGTCGAGGACTGCCGTCGGGGCGGCGAGGACCACCGCACAGCCGACGTCGTCGTCGGCGAGGGCGACGTCGAGCGCGCGGCGAAACCGGTCGTTGTCGGCGTCGCCGATGGCGTCGACGGGGTTGTAGACGTTCGCCGTCTCGGGCAGCACCTCGCGTAAGCCGTCGATCGTCTCCCCGCGAACGACGCCAGCGAGAGGTCGGAGTCGCCGACGGCGTCCGTCGCCATGACGCCGGGACCGCCGGCGTTCGTGATTACGGCCACGTCGTCAGTCGAGGGGAGCGGTTGGCCGGCGAGTACCTGTGCGGCGTCGAAGAGGTCCTGCACCGTCTCGGCGCGGATCACGCCCGCCTGTTCGAGACCGGCGTCGTAGGCCTCGTCGCTGCCGGCGATGGCCCCTGTGTGAGAGGAGGCGGCCTGCGCGCCGGCATCGGTGCGCCCCGACTTGACGACGACGACGGGCGTCTCGCGGGTCACCTCGCGGGCCGCCTCCAGGAACGCCTGCCCGTCGTCGATGCTCTCCAGATAGCCGACGATGACGTCCGTCTCGGGGTCGTCGCCCCACGCCCGGACGAAGTCCGTCTCGTCCAGGACGGCCTTGTTGCCGAGCGAGACGACGTCCTTGAAGCCGACGTTTCGGTCGCTCGCCCAGCCGAGGACGGCGGTCACGAACGCGCCCGACTGACTCATAAAAGACATCGATCCCGGTCGGGCGTTCGTCGGAGCGAAGGTCGCGTTCAGCCCCGAGGGCGTGCTGATGATGCCGAGGCAGTTCGGGCCGACGAGGTTCAGGTCGTAGCGTTCGGCCACCTCGCGGAGTTCGCGTTCGCGAGCGGCACCCTCGCTCCCGGTTTCGCCGAAGCCGGCGCTGACGACCACCACGTTCCGGACGCCCGCCTCACCGGCCTCGCGGACGACGTCGACGGCGGCGGCGGCCGGCACGACGACGACGGCGAGGTCGGCCCGGGCTGCCGACAGGTCGTCGACGCAGGGGATACCGAGAACCGTCTCGTAGTTCGGGTTGACGGGGACCACCGTACCGCGAAAGTCCGCGCGCAAGTTCTCCACGATCGCCCGACCGACGGATCCCTCGCGTTCGGTCGCGCCGACGACGGCGACCCGTTCGGGACCGAACAGCGCGGATGCTTCTCCCATCGTCTCCCGAGTCGCTCCCTCGAAGCATAAAAGCAGGTGCGAACTCCCCGCGGCGGAGAGAGCGACGCTACACCAGGTCGTCGGGTGCGTGGTTCTCGCGCGTTCGTTCGACTTCCGTCGCGTATCGCTCGCGCGTCTCGGGGTCGTCGACGGTGCCGAGGTTCGACGGCTCGGCGTCGACGGCGGCCGTCGTATCCCGGACGTCCGTGAAACTCGTCAACGAGCGCTCCTTGCGGAGATACCGACGGCCGTCCGGCGTCGCGTAGACGAGGATGATGATGTTCTGTTCGTCGTCCGAATAGGTGCGTTCGGCCAGCCACACCCGGACCGAATCGTCTGTCATTCGGCGTCGTCTACGTCGCCACCGCGTATGATGCCTTCGACGTCGGCCACGCCGGTCTCATTCGGTGACGTCGGCGGGCGTCGCGCCCGACAGCGAGAGCAGCTCGTCGGGCGAGATCGGAAAGACGGCCTGTGGGGTGCCGGCGGCGGCCCAGACGGTGTCGTACGCGGTGAGCGTCTCGTCGAACAGGATGGGGAGGTCGGTCTCGTGACAGAGCGGCGGGACGCCGCCGATGGCCCACCCCAGCGTCTCGCGGATGTCGTCGGCGTCGGCCATCGTCACGGCGTCCGGTTCGACGTCGAAGTGGGACGCGAGTTTCGACTCGCTCACGCGGTTCGCGCCGCTGGTGACGACGACGACCTGATCCTCGCCGACGTCGAAGACGAGGCTGCTGGCGATCTGGCCGACCTCACAGCCGACGGCGTCGGCGGCGTCTGCCGCCGTCTTCGTCCCCTCGGGGAACTCCCGGATGTCGACGTCGAGTCCGTATCGTTCCCGAGCGCGCGACGCGAACTCCTCTGCTCTCGGATGCATGCCTCCCCGACGGGCCGCTACCCCTTAATGATTCCCGGATTCGATCGACGTCGCCCCCTCGCCGGCGTGGAGTCGTCGGGTTTAGGCTCGCCAAAAGTATCGGAGAAATGATAATACTTATTCCCGTCGCTGCCGACGTTTCGCCGATGGCACTCCTGGAGAATTTCGTTTTCGTCTTCATCGCGGGCCTCGTCACGGCGCTCGCGACGGGGATCGGAGCGCTCCCGTTTTTCCTCGTCGACGACGTGAGCGACCGCTGGAACGTGGCGCTGTGGGGGCTCGCGTCGGGGATCATGGTCGCGGCGTCGGTGTTCGGCCTCATCTTCGAGGGGTTGGCCGAGGCGGCGTCGCCGCTGGAGGTTGTCCCGGGTCTCCTCGCCGGCGTCGTCCTCGTCGTCGTCGCCCACCGCATCATCGAGGGGTACGAGGTGAACCCCAAACGGTACGAGAAGGCGGACTTTCGGAAACTGCTCCTGATTCTCGGCGTGTTGACGGTCCACAGTTTCCCGGAGGGCGTCGCCGTCGGCGTCGCCTTCGCCGACCTCGGACTCGCGGGCGGGCCGGACGCCGTCGCGATGTTCGGCTTCGTCGTCCCGCTACTGGCTATCTTCATGACCGTCGCCATCTCCATCCACAACGTCCCCGAGGGACTCGCCATCTCCATTCCGTTGCGGACGCTCGGCGTCTCGGAGTGGCGGATGGTCTGGTGGGCGGTGTTCTCGAGTCTCCCGCAACCCCTCGGCGCGGTCCTCGCCTACGGGTTCGTCCGTGTCGCGCGCGAGTTTCTCCCCATGGGCTTTGGCTTCGCCGCCGGCGCGATGATCTTTCTCGTCGTCACCGAGTTCGTTCCCGAAGCGCTCGAAATCGGCGAGGACTTCCCGGCGGCGGCAAGCGCGAACTCGCCGCTGGCGTCGTCGCCGGCGTCGCGGCGATGGTCCCCTTGCTGTTCGTTTAGTGCTGGTGGCCGGTCGCTTCCGCGAAGGAGACGCCGAACCGCTCCTCGAACAGGCTTTCGGCCTTCTCGCTGATCTCGACGAGGTCCTCCGGAACCTCACCCTCCGAGTGGTGGACGATGGAGTGCGCTCGCTGGACGAACGAGAGGAGAGCGACTTCCGCTACGACGGTGGCCGGCGACTCGTCCTGTTCCGAGAGGACGTCGACCAGACCGTCCGGCAGTTCGACGGTGTCCGTGTCTCCGTTCGGTGCTTCGATGGTGTACGTCTCGACCATAGACTGCCTCGGACGCCCCGACGTAAGGGTCTGTGGGATTCCGGCGCGTACCCACGCCTCTCGGCCAGCGTCCGAGCGTCCCGTCGGACACCCCGCTACTCGCCCTCGGGCGGTCGGTCCTCGTCCACGTCCACGTCGAACGTCTGTCGATAGAGCGCGACACAGAGGGTCGATCGCCGTTGACTCCGCGACGTGGCGAGCTGTCGGTAGACGTCACCGAACATGATTAGGCCAGCCTAAACTCCCGGCGGATAAATATCTGTCGCGGCGTCGGTCGGTGGGAACGCCGCTCGAAGTTCGGAAGCGCGGCGATCGACCGTCCCGTCGACGCCGTGGAGCGGGCCGGGCGACGTTCGGTCGGCGTCCGCCGCTGACGCCACCGCCGGTCCATCGACCGGCGTTCGTCCGCCACGCTCAACTCGCCGGAAGCGAATCGTACGCTATGGACATCCAGGTTTCGGCCCCGGGACGGCGACGCGCCGGCTGGTGGGCGGTGGGCGGCGTGAGTCTGGGCATCGTCGCCCTCTTTCTGTACGCGTTCGTCGGCACGTTCGTCTCCGGGCTGTTCGTCTACTACGCGGCCCGGCCGCTCCACAGACGGCTCGAACGCCGCCTGACGAAGACGCTGGCCGCGACGACGACGGTACTGGTGTTGGTGCTCCCGGGCCTTCTCGTTCTCGGCTACGCCGCCGTCGTCGCGTTCCGCGAACTCGCCGCCGTCGCGGGGCCGGAGGTGACCCGTGCTATCCTGACCCGGCTCGCCCTCGACTCGGGGACGTTCAGCGACCTCCTCCGGGACCCGGTGGCGTTTCTCGTCCAGTTCGAACGCCTCGGCCAGCTCCAGGAGAATCTGCTCGTCACGCTCCGGCAGTTCGGCGTCGTCGTCCGGGGAGTCGTGCATCTCACCCTCGCGCTGGCGTTCGCCTTCTTCCTCTACCGCGACGGCTCCCGCCTCGAAGGCTGGTTCGCGAACGAGATCGGTGGCAAGGGAACGAGCGTGTACGCCTTCGTCGAGGCCATCGATCGCGACCTGGAGGCGGTCTACTTCGGCAACCTGCTGACGGTGCTCATCGTCACCGGCTTCGCCGTCCTCGTCTACAACGGATTCAACGCCGCCGTCCCGCCCGCGCTTCGACTTCCCGTCCCCACTCTCCTCGCGTTGCTGACCGGGCAGCGACGTTCGTTCCCCTCGTCGTCGGCAAACTCGTCTACCTCCCGGCGACGGGCTATCTCGTCTGGGAGACGCTCCGGACGGGGGCCGGCAACCTCGGCGTTCCGGCCGCGTTTCTCGGCGCATCGTTCGTCCTCCTCGACATCCTCCCGCAGTCGCTCATCCGACCGTACGTCGCGGGGCGGACGCTCCACATGGGACTGGTCCTCTTCTCGTACGTCCTCGGAACGGCGCTGTTCGGCTGGTACGGCCTGTTCTACGGCCCGCTGCTGGCCATCGTCGTCGTCCAGTTCGCGAACGTCGCCTTCCCGGAACTCGTCCGCGGCGACGACGTGACCGCCGCCACCGCGGCCGCCGTCGACATCGGCACCGACCCCCGGACGCGGACGGAACGGTCGGTGACGGCGCGGAATCCGACGACGACCGCGCGGCGTGAGTCGCGTCGCGGACGCGACGGCTATCGAGCGTCGGAAACGCGGCGCTGTGACTCAGTCGTCGGATTCGGCGGCCGCGGGTTCAGCCGCCTCGACCCCTTCGCGTTCGACGTCTTCGAGATAGGTGTCGGCGTCGATGGCGGCCTTACAGCCCATCCCGCCCGCCGTGATCGCCTGCTGGTAGTAGTGGTCGACGACGTCGCCGGCACCGAAGATGCCGTCGACGTCCGTCGCCGTCTGACCGGCCCCGTCGCCGCCTTCCGTCCGGATGTACCCCTCGTCGTCCATCCGGACGCCCGTGTCTTCGAGGTACTCCGTGTTCGGCGTGTGGCCGATGGCGTAGAAGACGGCCCCGACGTCGAAGTCGAACTCCTCGGTCTCCGGATCGTCCGGTCGCTCCGTCGGGTGGCCCTCGGGGTTCCGGACGAGGGTGACGCGGTCGACGCCCTCCTCTTTCGACCCGTGGAGCTCCGTCACCTCCGTGTTCAGCATGAGTTCGATCTCCCCGTCGTCGACGTGGTCCATCAGTTTGTCCACCCAGTAGTCCTCGGCGCGGAACTCCTCGCGGCGGTGAGCGAGATACACCGTCGAGGCGAACTTCGTGAGGAAGACGGCCTCCTCGCAGGCGGCGTCGCCGCCGCCGACGACCAGAATCTTCTCGTCGCGGAAGAACGCGCCGTCACAGGTCGCACACGTCGAGAGCCCGTAGCCCATCAGTTCATCCTCGCCGGGGACCCCGAGCGTCCGCGCGCTCGCGCCGGAGGCGGCGATGACGGCGTCGGCCGTGTAGACGTCGCCGTTGGTCATCGTCACGCGGAAGGGGCGTTCGGAGTCGTCGACCGACTCGACGACGCCGTTTTCCACCTGCGCGCCGAACTTCCGGGCCTGTTCTTTCATGTTCTGGACGAGTTCCGGCCCGCTGATCCCCTCTGGAAAGCCGGGGTAGTTGTCGACGTCCGTCGTCAGCGTGAGTTGGCCCCCGGTTCGTCGCCCTCGAACACCAGCGGGTCGTTGTTCGACCGCGCGGCGTAGATGGCGGCGGTGAGGCCGGCGATCCCCGTCCCGGCAACGATGAGTCGTCGATGTTCGACGACGTCGCTCGTAGCGTCACTCATGGGGAGGAGTTCGTCGTCGTGCCGTCTATACTTTGCGCTGTCGGGCGGCCGGCGAGGCGAAGTGCTTACCCCGCCAGCGCCGGTTTCGACGCCTATGACCGCCGACCTGGAGGAGAAGACGGCCCGGTACGGGCGGATGCTGCCGACGCGCTCGACGTCGCGGAGATCCGAGCCCCGCCGGGCACGCCCCTCGGCGACGCGGCCGTCGAGTGCCGCGAGATGGCCGAGTCGTACCTCGACGACGGCCGACACTTCCGCGAAGAGGGCGACCCCGTGAACGCGCTGGCGTCGTACTCCTACGGCTACGGCTGGCTCGACGCCGGCGTCCGGTTCGGCCTGTTTTCCGTCCCCGACGACACCGACCTCTTCACGACGTGACCGCTTCGACGCGACGGCGTTGCGAAACGACCGCCGTCGCCGCGGCGCGTCCGTCGACTCACCGACGGTCGCTCACTCGTACATCTCCGGCCGGCGATCGTCGAGATACGTCAACGTCTCGTGACCCCCGGAGTCGAGGTCGACGTCCGCCGTGATCTCCACCTCGACGTCCTCGCCGGCGGTGACCAGCGGCGCGCCGGCGGCCGAGACGATGCCGCTCGCGCCGTGGAACTCGAGGTCGCCCTCGGTTCCGATCCTGTTGCAGAGCACGTGTGGCCGAACGTTCTCCATCGCTCGGGCGCGCAGGAAAGCGTCCATGTAGTCCTCGAACGGACGCATCTGACACCAGATCGAAATCAGCGCCTCCGCCCCGTCGAGCGTCAACTTCCGGGCCACTTCCGGGAACTCGACGTCGTAACAGATCATCACGCCCAGTCGACCGGCCGACGTGTCGATCACGGGCAGCGCGTCTCCGGGGGCAAACGCCTCGCTTTCGGCGTCGTATAGGTGAGATTTGGCGTACGTATCGGTCCATCGGCCGTCGTCGAGGACGGCCGCGGCGTTCCGAACGCCGGAGTCGTCGGCGATCGGCGTCCCGACGATCACGGTGACGTCGTCCGTTAGCCGAGCCACGCGGTCGAGTTCGTCGGCCGCCTCGGCGGCGATCGCGGTCGGATCGCGGTCCGCGAGCGAGAGGTCGTATCCCGAGAGGTACATCTCCGGGAACACGAGCAGCTCCACGTCGTCCCGACGGGCGCGGCGAATCGACTGCTCGAGTTTGTTCGCGTTCTCGGACACGGCGCCTAACGCGGGATCGACCTGAGCAACGCGCGTTCGCATACGGCGACTTCTCTCACATGCCGGCTTATACGTTTCGCGGATCGAACGGTCGGTTGCGCGACTCGGTCGGGACGACAGAATCTCCCGCTCGTTCGCTCGGTCTCTTCGCTCACTGCGCGGGACCGGATTTGAACCTCAGTCACTCCGCTTCGCTCCGTTCCCTGCTTCAAATCCGGTCTGCTCGTTCCTTCGTTTCTCGCTCCGCTCGAAAACTCAGTCACTGCGCGGGACCGGATTTGAACCGGCGGACCCCTACGGGACAGCGTCCTAAGCGCTGCGCCTTTTCCTGGCTTGGCTACCCGCGCGCAGACGCAACTGGGTCGATTTCGGATAAGTAACTGTCGTTCTCGCCGATGCGGAGACGCTCGTCCGGTACGAACGGGACGAGGCGGCCGGCGAGCGACCGGGACGCCGTCGCAGTGCGCGTCGCCGCCTCGACGCAACGACCGAGGTTTATGTACGGTGGCGGACAACGGAGTGGTATGTACCGCGCGAGCGACCACGTCGACAACGAGGAGTGGGTCGCCGAACTCGACCGGGCGGCGGACCGCCTCGGCCTCGGGTCGCGCGCGAAGACGACGGCGACGGACCTCTTTCTCTCACACGTTCCGGAGAAAGAGCGGTCGAAGCGAGCGGTGGCTGCGGCGAGTCTCTACGCGGGTGCGCTGGTCGCCGGCGAGGAACGGTCGCAGTCGGCCGTCGCCGACGCGATGGACGTGGCCCGGTTGAGCGTTCACAATCGGTGGAAGGGGATACTGGCGGACGCGGGATTCGAGCCGCCGGAGTGGTGATCACTCGGCGGGACGGCCGGAGCGCTCGGGCGTGAGGTTGCCGTGGCGATCGATCTCGCCGCGGACGATGCGCGTCGAGGAGATGCGTTCGCCGTCCTCGGCGGGGACGTGGTCGACCACCTCGATGCGAAGGGGTCGAAGCCGCGCTGTTCGCGGATGTCGTTGATCCGCTCTGCGCCCTTCCGGGTCTCCGGCGAGACGACGATGGCGTCGAACTGCGGTTCGGTGGCGATGCCGGTCGGGTCGTCGAGTTTCCGTACCTCGAACTCCCGGTCGTACTTCTCGGCGTACCGTTCCAGTTCCTCCTCTAAGTCACGTTTGCGCTCCTCGTACGAACGGATGCGTCGCGGTTCGTGGCGCGTTTCTGGGGCGAGTTCGTCGCTCGTCAGTCCGACCGTGACGTCGCCGAGTTCGAACGCGCGTTCGAACAGAGCGTCGTGGCCGTCGTGGATCGGGTCGAACGTCCCCCCAGCGCGACGTGCATACCGACGACACGGAACGGCATCACTTAAACGGGTCGCTCCCGGGTCAGGCGTCGTCGGCCTCCTCGACGGTGATTCGAACCGGTTCCTGATCGGCGTCCTCGTCGCCGCCGAGGCGTCGGTCGAGGTTGAAGACGGTGTTGAGCTGGGACTGCACCTGTCCGACGGCGTTGCGGACGAGGTCGCTCGGCGCGATGGCCTCGTACTCGTAGGGGTTGTTACCGGCCCCGGCGCTCGCTCGCTTGCTCCGCGTGACAGTCCCCTCCTCGTGCAGTTGGGCGAGCGCCTCGCGGACGGTGCTCGGATAGAGACCGGTACCGTCGGCGACTTCTTCGCTCGTGGAAGCGGGATGCTGGCGCAGGTAGACGTAGATGCGGGCGCGCGTCTCGGTGTCGAGCAGCCACGCCAGCAGATCCACGACGCCCTCGTCGAACTCGGAGACGGCGCGGTCCGCCTCCGCTTCGAGGCGATCGCGAGCCGACGACGCGTCGTCCTCGGCGACGCGGCCGTCGGTCGGGCCGTTCGAACGCCCCTCGTCGGCCGGGTCGCCGTCGCTCGCTCCGTCTTCGGTCGTGCCGTCGCCGGGATCGTGGTCGGACATATGTTCTACGCCGAAGGTCAGAACTAACCTCGGAAAAGCCTTTCTCCGCTACGCGAGCGCCAGGTCCTCACAGAGGGCATCCAGTCCGTCCCGTTCGAGGATGCGACGCTGGCGTTCGGCCCCGCTCTCGGTCTCGTGGAGCGTCCGCAGCGCGTCGACTCCGAGGCGGTCGGTCTCCCGGTCGACGACCGCCGGCAACGACACCGTGGCGTCGCCCGAGCGGTCGACGAACGACGCGTCGTGGCCGTGGCGCATCGCACGCCATTTGTTCTCGTCGAGGAACTCGCGCCGGAGGTCGGTCCCCGATTCGCCGTCCTCGTAGCGTGCCGCGAGATCGAGGACGAGCGCGTGGACGTACTCGACGAACGCGAGGACGCGGTCCGGGTCGGCCTGCGCGTCGGGGGTACGCACCTCGACGGTCCCGTGGCCGGTGTGGGGGCGCACGTCGAACCAGAGTTCGCCCCGGTCGTTTATCGACCCTGTCTCGACCATCCGGCGTTCGAAGTCGAGGTAGCTCTCGAAGTCCTCGAACGCCGTCGGGACGCCGGTGTTTGGGAGGTTCTCGAAGATTTTGGCGCGGGCGGAGGCGAGTCCGGTGTCGAAGCCGTTCCAGAACGGGGAGTTGGCCGAGAGGGCGAGAAGCGGGGGAGATACCACCGGAGTTCGTTCGCGATCCACGTCGCCTTGTCGGCGTCGTCGACGCCGACGTGGACGTGGAGGCCGGCGGTGGTGTTGCGGTGCTGGGGATACTGGATGCGGTCGAGCTGGGCGCGATAGCGGGGTTTCTCGGCGTGGTCGAGTTCGCGCCACTTCGCGGTGGGGTGGAGGCCGGCGGCGGCGACGCGGTAGCCGTGTTCCGCCGCGTGGTCGACGAGCGCCTCGCGGACCTCCAGCAAGGCCGGGCGCGCGTCGTCGAGCGATTCGATGCGCGGCGTCTGTGTCTCGATGGTGAACTTGAACAGTTCGTGGTCGAGTCGCCCCTCGAGTACGTCGGGCGGGTCGCTCCCGTAGACGAGGTCGTCGATGCCCGACGTCGGCCGGCCCGTCTCGTCGACGACGAAAAACTCCTCCTCGATGCCGAGCGTTCCCATCCGCGCGAACGCGTCCCGCGAACCCAGATCCATCGGCCACTCTTTGGACAGCCCCGATTAAATATCCCGCCGGTCGCGTGTCGCTACTCCCCGAGCCGAATCCGCCTGTCGGCCCACGACGCGAACGCGTCCAGTACTTCGCGTTCGCGCCGCGAGACCGGGTCATCGGTTCCGAGTTCGTCGCTCTCGAAGGCGTTGACGACGGCGGCCTCGGCGCGGTCACAGTAGCCCGTGAGCCGCGACGGCGACGAGTCGGGGTGCTGGAACGGGATGGTGGCGTCGTTGACGAAGACGGCCGCGGGGTCGGCCGGAGCGGCGTCGAAAAGGTCGACGGCGCGCTCGGCGTTGTCGCGGGCGAGTTCGAGCGCGCGCGCCTCGTCGCCCTCGCTGTCGGCCCGCGGGGCGTGCGCGTCGAGGACGCCCTGCCACGAGTCGGCGGGGACGGTCGTAAAGCGCGAGAGGCTGCCGCCGAATAGTTGGCCGTCGCGGTAGACTTCGGGTGCGAACTCGAAGACGGCGACGCCCTCGGGACCGTGGCGATCGACCCACGCGTCGAGGGCGGCGGCGGTGAGACGGGTCTTGCCGGTCTTTGCGGGGCCGGTGACGAGCGTCGACCCCGACAGCGGAAACGGCAGCGACCCGCTCATCGGTCGCCGGTCGGCGCGCCGGCCGTCGCGGTCCCGCCGAGCAGGTACTTGACGACCAGTCCGACCGTCGCCAGCGTCATCGCGAGGGCGAACGCGACGACGAACGTCGCCGCGGGGTCGCTGCCGACCGACTGCAACTGCTCGCGGACGAACGAACCCGCCGTGACGCTGGCCACGCCGAACAGGACGACGCCGCCGACGTTGGCCAGCGTCGGCGTCGGTTCCGAGACGGTCTCGGAGTTGAGGAGGACGAGGACGACGGCGATGGCGAACGGCGTCCCGACGAGGCCGAACGCGAGGACGAGGACGAGCAGGGGGAAGAACGCGCCCCCGAGGAACGCGCCGCCGGCCGAGAGGAGCGCGACGAAAGCGAGGAGCGCCCGGTATCGGGAGTCGGAGACGTCAGTCTCCCAGCCGAACTTGTCGGCGACGAGATACGGCGGAACGACGGTGTTGCCGCCGAGCGTCGAGACGGCCGCCCCCAGAGACCGAGCAGGAAGAGCCACTGCGCAGCGGGGCCGACGAGCGGGCCGAGCGCCTGCGCGGCGGCCGTCGCGGTCAACTCGCCCGCCGAGATCGAGGGGTCGTGGAGAACGCTCGCCGTCACGAGGAAGATCGCGAGGCTGTAGATACCGAACGCGCCGAGCATCGAGACGCCGACGTCGAGTTTGGCGAGGCCGTAATCCGAGCGGGTCCATCCGCGGGCGCGCATCGTGTACGACTGCATCGTCACCAGCGTGATGTGGACGGCACCGCCGAGGATGCCGGCGGCGACGAGTGCGCCGTCGATGCCGGCGGGAACGTGCGGCACGAGTCCCGAGACGGCCGCGCCGGCGTCGATGGGGACGACGAACAGCGACGCGAAGAAGGCGAGGACGACGGCGGAGACGAGGAGTTTCGCGCCGAGTTCGGCGACGCGATAGCCGCCGCCGGCCAACCCCGCCGCGAGGGCGACGGCCCACGCGACGCCCCAGACGCGGGCGTCGACGCCGGTGACCGCCGCGCTCACGTCGGCGACGGTTTTCATGATGACGAGCTGGGCCAGCCCCGCCGCGAGGACGGCGTCGACGACGAGGATCCACGCCCACGTCTCGCCGAGATGTTCCTCGACGGTCGAGACGATGCCGGTCGTCCCCGAGAGGAGTCCGAGTCGCGTCGCGAGATACTGGGCGAGCGCGCCGAGCACGGCCGAGAGGACGACGATCCAGAGGAGCGCGTAGCCGAACGTCGCGCCCCCCGTGATGAGACTCGCCATCGTCGCCGGGCCGGCGGCGATCGCGCCCGCTGCCACGTCGGCCCCATCCGTTCGAGCGTCGCGGACAGCGACCCCGCGCCCTGTGAGTCGGTCATGTCGCCGTCTTGCCGCCGAACGAGTAAAGTGTTATTACACGGTTGTACTACGGAGTACCGAGGGGGACGCCGTCAACGGCCCCGTCGCCGAATTCGCGCGTGAACCGGTGTCGGGTCGCTTCCGACCACCTCGGCTCCGACCGCTCCCGAAGCCAGGCGGTGAATCGTTCGGCGTCGCCGCCGGCGAAGGTCACACTGACCACTCCTCTTCGCGCCACGCGGCGTCCCAGAAGCGATACTCGTAGCGGGCGGAGGTGACAAACAACTCGCGGTAGCGTTCCTTCTCGCTCGCCGTCGCGTCGGCGGCGACGTCGTCCATCAGATCCAGACACCACTGCGTGAGTTCCGAAAACTCCTCGCCTGCGTAGGTCCGAATCCACTCGGCGTAGCGTTCGTCGTCCGGCATGCCCCGCGCTTCGAGGCGGCGACCCGTCTCGTTGAATCCCCACATACAGGGAAGGAGGGCGGCGACGACGTCGCCGAACGTCCCGTGTGCACCGGCGCGAACGAGGAAGTCGGTGTACGCCCGCGTCGTCGGCGAGGGCTCCGTCGCCTCCAACTCGTCCTCGCTGATGCCGAAATCGGCGGCGTAGGACCGGTGGAGGTCCATCTCCGTGTTGACTGTCTCCGACAGCAGTTCGGCGAACGTCCCCATCCGGTCGAGCGACGGGGCTTTCGCCGCGCCGTAGGCGAAGACGCGACTGTACTCGGTCAGGTAGACGTAATCCTGCCGGACCCAGTGTTCGAACGGGTCGGTGTCGAGGGTGCCCTCGCCCAACCGCGCGACCATCGGGTGGTCGAGGATGGCCTGCCATATCGATTCGGCCTCCGGTTCCAGTTCGTCAGTGAACGCCATACTGGGCGACGTCGCCGGAGGACCAAGAACGTTATCACCGGATTGTATCACAAGGTGTTGATTCGGGCGACGACCGTCACCGTGGACGTGCGATGACGGCGAGGTGGTCGGCGTGGTACGGTTCGAGGCGTTCGGTTTCGACGATCTCGAACTCCTCACGCAGCTCGTCGAGCACCGATTCGAAGACGTCCTCGGGGGCGGCGGTGACGTCCTCGCTCCGGGCTTTGATCGCCGCGAGCAACCGGCCGTCGTCCGCGAGGAACTGCCGATTGAGGGCGGCGACGCGGGCCTGTCCGCGCGTGGCCACGTCCTGAACGAGAACGTCGAGACCCGCTTCCACGACGTGGGCGTACGTCCGCGGTTTCCGGGCGTCTTTCAGGAGGGGAAGAGATTCCCCCGGTCCTCGGCGACGTCGAGGAGGTCGCGCGCGGGCCGCGGGGCGAACTCGACGGCGTACGTCGGGCCGCAGACGTCGGCGACGTGGCTGACCGTCGTTCCGCTCGCCGCGCCGAGATAGAGGACGGACTCGCCGCCCCCGAGCCCCGTCTCCATCCCGAGTTCGAGCATCGCACCGAGTTTCGAGCGGTTCGGGTCCCAGCGTCGCCACGGGCCGTCGGTCGGTTCGCCGTAGACGGGCGACCCGCGCGTGGCGAGGCCCTCGCGCCCGTCGAAGTCGCGGCGCGTCACGCCGTCGGGAAGGCTCATCGCTCACCCCGTTCGCGGATGGTGGCGATGCGGTCGGCCAACTCCTCGTGAATCTCCGGGCGGTAGTCGCCCGAGTAGTGGTCGATGCGGGCGGCGATGGCGAGTTTGCCGGCGAAGGCGCGCGCCGCCGAACCGCGGTCCTCGGGGCGCGTTCCGTGGACGTACTCGTGGGTGAAGATGACGCCGTGTTTCGGCGACGGCGCGCGGCCGGCGAGGTGGGCGAAGAGGGCGTCCTCCGCGCCGAGGACCTGTACGGTTCCGCTCGGCATCTTCGCGAGGGGTTCGAGCCCACCTGCGAGGGAGACGAGACGGGCCGTGAGGACGGGGCCGGCCATCTCGCACAGGTTGGGCGCGACGGCGGGTGCGGTCCGTTCGATGAACGCCCGCAGGTCGGCGGCTTCGTCGTCTAACTCTCGGACGCGTCTCGACAGCGAGACGGCCCGATGCTCGGCCGTCGTCTCCGGGGTCCGATCGGCGATTTCGCGTGCGCCCTCGACGCCGCCGGACACCTCGTCGAAGAGCGTTCCGGCCCACTCGACGGCCCGTTCGGCGAGTTCGTTGGCGGTGCGTTCGGCGTCGTCCATAGCACGAACACCATGCCGAAGTTGTTGATCGTCTGCCCTTTCTCGCTCCCGGACCGCTTCCCGCGCCGCGTTCACAGTAGCAGCATGGAGCAGGCGATAGTAGTCGTCTTCGTCGTCCGCGAAGCCGGCCTCGACCGCCTGCATCGGCCAATCCGCTGGTTCCGCTGCGCTCCCGTGTTCGATGGCATCACGGGCCGTAGCCAAGTCCCCGGACTCCGCGCCTCGGAACCAGGCGGCGTCCGTAGAAGTTTCGGTCATGGTCCGACTTAGACGCCCCACTTGTAAATGCGCTTTCGATAGCGCGGTTCGATGCCTTCGTAGTAGCTGTGGGTGTAGTGGTCGACTCAGCCCGCTGAATCCGTGAGTCCACCCGCAGACGGATCCTTCGCAAACATCGGTAGCGGCCACAGTTGGACGTGACCCCCGGCGTTGTCGGGGCTCACAGGGCCTCGTACTCGTCCTCGAAGACGACGCACGAGGGGGCTGTCGATGATACCCGTCTATCTCGACGGGAGGGTCCGCGAAGCGATGGCGTACGATTCTTATCTGTGATAATTTCGCCGATGTTTTCTTGTCGAATCTCGGCGTCGGTCGACGCGATGTATCTGTCGACCGCGGATACGATCCGTATCCTCCACGTCGACGACGACCCCGGCGTCGCCGAGATGACGGCGACGTTTCTCGAACGAGCGGACGACCGGTTCGACGTCGAAACGGCGACGAGCGCGAGCGAGGGGCTGGATCGGCTCGTGGAGGGCGGATTCGACTGCGTCGTCTCCGACTACGACATGCCCGACTGCAACGGCCTCGACTTCCTCGAGGACGTCCGCGAGAACTGTCTCACGACGCCGTTCATCCTGTTCACCGGGAAAGGAAGCGAGGAGATAGCCAGCGAGGCCATCTCGATGGGGGTGAGCGACTACCTCCAGAAGTCGCCCGGTTCGGAGCAGTACGAGCTGCTGGCGAACCGGATTCGAACGCTCGTCGAACGGGCGCGAGCGCGGCGCGAACTCGAACAGCGGGAGTCGCATCTCCGGCAGGCACAGATGATCGCGGACATCGGGAGCTGGTACATGGACGTCCCCGCCGAGGAGATCTACTGGTCCGACGAGATTTACGACATTTTCGACGCCGAACGGGACGAGCGACAGCTCGACCCCGAACGGTTCATTCGATACGTCCACCCGGACGACCGGGCGTTCGTCAGCGAGCAGTGGCACGCCGCGCTCGACGGCGAGGAGTACGATATCGAACACCGGATCGTGACCGGGGGCGGGGAGACGAGATGGGTTAGAGAACGGGCCGTCATCGAGTTCGGCGAGGACGGAACGGCGACGGACGCCGTCGGCGTCGTACAGGACGTCACCGACCGAAAGGAGCGCGAGCAGCAACTCGAAGCCCTCTTCGACAACGCGCCGGTCGCGATGGTGTACATCGAGTTCGACGGCGGCGAGCCGATCGTCGAGGACGTGAACGCGGCGTTCGAGCGAGTGTTCGGGTACGCGGGCCGCGAAGCGATCGGGCGGAATCTCGACGACCTCGTGGTGCCCGACGACCGCCGATCGGAAGCGGCCGACGTCAACGACCGCATACGGACCGGCGAGCCGATCGAAACGAGCGTCCGTCGGGAGACGGCGAACGGACTGCGGGATTTCCTGCTGTACGTAGTCCCGCTGTCTCCGGACGAGTCCGGGACCGAGCGCTACGTCATCTACAACGACGTCACCGATCGCAAGGCGTACGAACGCCGGCTCGAACGGCAGAACGACCAGCTCGACGAGTTCGCCAGCATCGTCTCCCACGACCTCCGGAACCCCCTGGGCGTCGCCGAGGGGTATCTGGAGCTGGCTCGAAGCGAGTGTGACAGCGACCATCTGGACGGCGTCGAGTCCGCGCTCTCGCGGAGTCAGGCGCTCGTCGACGAACTGCTCGCGCTGGCTCGCGACGACGTCCGATCGGACGGGATGGAGCCGGTCGCTCTCGACGACCTCGCCGAGACCTGCTGGCAGGGGTTGACGACAGCCGACGCGACGCTCTCGGTCGCGACCGACCGCGCGGTTCGAGCCGACCACGGCCACCTCCGACAGCTCGTCGAGAACCTCCTGGAGAACGCCGTCGTCCACGGCGGGGCCGGCGTCACCGTCTCGGTGGGCCACCTCGACGACGGATTCTACGTCGCCGACGACGGATCCGGTATCCCGACGGACGCGCGCGAACGAGCCTTCGAGAGCGGCTACTCCACGGCCGACGACGGGACCGGATACGGCCTCTCGGTCGTCGCACGGGTCGCCGAGGCCCACGGCTGGGACGTCACCGTAACCGACAGCGACGACGGCGGTGCGCGCTTCGAGATTACGGGTGTGGACTTCGTTGATAGTTAGGACTTCTCATCCGGCGACCGTGACGAACGAGAGCGTCTCACTCGCTCGGCGACCGTGACGAGCGAGAGCGTCTCACTCGCTCGGCGACCGTGACGAACGAGAGCGTCTCACTTCGACCGGCGGACCCGGCGCTCTTTCGTTCCGTTCTCCCACCGGAGAACGACGGTTACCTCGTCGTCGTCGAAATGTGCCGACACGGTCGGACGTCCCGTCGCCGTCTCGCCCGCGGGGACGTCGAGCGCGAACTCCGGTTGGTCGGACATGGCGGCGTCGCCGACTTCGGCGAGAAAGCGGCCGTCGCGTTCGCCCGCGTTTCGGACGGTGAGCGTCGTCTCCAACTCGCTTCCCGTCGCCGTCTCGGGGGCGGTGAACGATTCGACGCTGAACTCGGGCGCGGCCCCGAGAGCGCGGACGGCGGCGGAGTCGAGCGCCCAGCGAACGGTCGGGCCGGCGTTGGGCCGCCAGACGAGGGCCGCCCGTTCGGGGGCGGGATCAGTCGGGACGGCGTAGCCGAATCGCTGGCGCGTCTCGTCCGCGTTTCGCTCGGAGTGGACGTAGATGCGTCCCGACCGGTCGAGCGTATCCACCTCGACGGCCACGTCGAGGTCGGTCACGTCCGGACCGTCCCCGTCGACGACGACGTCGGCGACCACGAACTGCGCGCCGTCCGCCCACACCGGGTCGACGTGGACGGTGCCGAACTTCCTGACGCCGTGGCGGACGGCGACGTTCTCGACGGTCACGGTCCACCCCTCGGCCGTCTCGTACGCGTCGCCGACTGCTCGCGTCCTGTCGTCCGCCGGAGTCTCCGACGGAGTCGGCGGAGTCGGCGACGTAGTCGGTTCACCGGTCGTCTGACTCCCTGTCGGCGTACCGGGGGACTGTCCGGTGAGACATCCCGCACCGGCCGAGACGACGGCGACGACGACGGCGCGGCGGGTCGTGGCCGGAGAGCGCATACACCTGAGATCGACCGCCTACGATAAGTGTGTTCTCCACCGTTTCACGCTGCCGCCGACGCCTCGACCGCGGAAACCCGACGGAGTAAAAAGGCACGCAGTCGTCTCCTGTGGCATGGAGTGTTTCGAAGCGGTGGACTTTCTCTTCGACCTTCGCCGCTTTCGGGTCAGGCCGGGAACCGACGCGCTTCGGGGTTGCTTCGCGAACTCGGCGACCCGCACGAGGACGTTCGGTGCGTCCAGATCGCGGGGTCGAACGGGAAAGGCAGCACTGCTCGGATGGTCGAATCGATCCTCCGCGAGGCCGGCTATCGGGTCGGCCTCTACACCTCGCCGCATTTCGACGACGTGCGCGAGCGAATCCGCGTCGACGGGCGGAAGATCTCCGAGGCCGCCCTCACCGAATTCGTCGAGACGGTTCGCCCGTCCCTCGTCGAGCGGGCGGCCAACGGCACCCCGATCACGTTTTTCGAGGCGGTCACCGCGATGGGTCTCTGGCAGTTCGCCCGCGCCGACGTGGACGTGGCCGTCCTCGAAGTCGGTCTCGGCGGCGAGTTCGACGCGACGAGCGTCGTCTCCCCGAGGCGGCCGCCGTCACCAACGTGACGCTCGAACACACGGACGTCCTCGGCGACACCTTAGACGAGATCGCGGCGACGAAAGCCGCCGTCGCCCCCGCGGGCGCACCGCTGGTCACGGCGGCGACGGGCGAGAGCCTCGACGCCGTCCGGCGCGTCACCGACGACGTCCGGACCGTCGACACCGACGCGGACGCCGACGTCGTCGTCTCCTACGAGGGCCGAACGGCCCACGACGAGGGCGGCGTCACACTCGCCGGTGACGGCTGGCGCGTCGAGACGGCCGTCCCGATGCTCGGCGCGTATCAGGCCCGGAACGCCGGCGTCGCGGCCGCCCTCGCCGGACAGATCGGCGACGTGGCCGACGGCGACGTGGCGCGCGGCCTCCGGAACGCCCACTGGCCCGGCCGGTTCGAGATCGTGGAGCGCGACCCGCTGGTCGTCCTCGACGGCGCGCACAATCCGAGCGCCTGTGAAGCCGTCGCCGAGACGCTCTCGACGTTCGATTACGACGACCTGCATCTGGTCTTCGGCGCGATGCACGACAAGGACCACCGCGGCATGGTCGACGCCCTACCCGAAGCGGCCGCCGTCGTCACCTGCGCGCCCGACCTCGAACGCGCGGAGGACCCCGCCGTCCTGGCGGCGGCGTTCGAGGATGCGGGGGCGTCGACCGTTCGCGTCGGCGACGCCGTCGTGGACGCCCTCGACGCCGCTCGCGAGGGCGCGGGCCCCGACGACTGCGTCCTCGTGGTCGGTTCGCTGTTCGGCGTCGCCGAGGCCCGGACCACGTGGACGCGAGCCGTCGTCCCGAAACGGGTCGAATCGACCGACGCGGCCCGCGACGTGCTGTCGGCCGCTCACGCCACCGGCCGCGACGTGCGCGAGGCCGTCGACGAGAGCGTCCACGGCGTCGTCCGCACCCGCGTCGAGCGCCGCCAGGCACGGGTCCTCGAACGCGCGATGGCGCGCGCCGGCGGCACCTGCGTCGTCTCCGGTCACCGGAGCGACGGCGAACTGCTGAACGTCGTTCTTTCGGGGACGCGCGCGCAGTTCCGGGCCCTCCTCGACGACGTTTCCGACCGGGGGCTCGGCCTCTCGTCCGTCGCCGCTGACGTCCGGTCGCAGGTCGGCCTCGACGCGCCGGCGCGCTCCCGCGGCTACCCGTGGGAGGACCACCCTGCGTCATGGGCATCCTGAACGTCACGCCCGATAGCTTCCACGACGGCGGAGAGTTCTTCGACGCCGCCGCCGCTGTCGAACGCGCGCGTGAGATGGCCGCCGCCGGTGCCGCCATCGTCGACGTCGGCGGCGAGAGCACGCGCCCCGGGGCGACGCCCGTCGACACCGCGACGGAGATCGACCGCGTCGTCCCCGTCGTCGAGGAACTCTCGGACCTCGACGTCACGGTCTCGGTCGACACGCGGAAGGCCGCGGTGGGTCGGGCCGCCCTCGACGCCGGCGCGGACGTCCTCAACGACGTGACCGGTCTCGCGGACCCGGAGATGCGCTACGTCGCCGCCGATCACGACGTCCCCCTCGTCGTGATGCACAGCATCGACGCACCCGTCGTCCCGGACAAGGACGTCGAGTACGACGACGTGGTCGAGGACATCGTCGACGAACTCCGCGAACGAGTGTTCCTGGCCGAGAAAGCCGGACTCTCCCGCGACCAGATACTCGTCGATCCCGGCATCGGGTTCGGCAAGTCGACGCGCGAGAACTTCGAACTACTCGGGCGCGTCTCCGAGTTCGAGGCCCTCGGCTGTCCGCTCTTAGTCGGGCACTCCCACAAATCCATGTTCGAACACGTCGGGCGGGGGTCAGGCGACCGCCGCGCAGCCACCGTGGCCGGAAGCACCGTCGCCGTCGAGCGCGGCGCTGACGTCGTCCGCGTCCACGACGTCCCCGAGAACGTCGCCGCTGTCCGCACCGCCATCGCCGCCGCCGACCCCGACGCCGGCCCCTGGAACGACGAGGCGTGATTTAAGAGCGCCCCGACCGTAGGCGCGTTCGTGTGTACCCTCACGCTCGCGTGGCAGGTGTTCGTCGACGCGCCCTGGTCGTCGCGGCCAACCGCGACGAACTCGCGGACCGACCCTCCGAACCGCCGGCGAGGATCGATTCCGATCCCGCCGTCGTCGCCCCGCGCGACGCGCAGGCGGGCGGGACCTGGATCGGCTACAACGAACACGGCGTCTTCGCCGGCGTCACGAACCGCTGGGTGGTCGGGCTGGCCGCCGAACGGTCGCGCGGCCTCCTCGTCCGTGAGGCCCTGCGTCGCCCCGACGCCGAATCCGCGGTGCGGTACGTCGAACGGGCCGTCGACGACGACGCCTACGACGGCTTCAACCTCGTCGTCGCCGACGAGACGGCCGCCTTCCTGCTGGAGTGGGACGGCCGCCTCTCCGTGACGCCGCTCGACCCCGGCGTCCACGTCGTCGTCAACGTCGGTGCGGCCCTCGGCGGCGGCGGCGCGCTGACGGACTCCTTCTTCACGCCCCAGGAACGGCCCGAACGCGGGCAGGCGCAGGCCGAGAACGCCCGCGCGGTCCGCACGGCACTGACGCCCGAACCCGGCGAGGACGCCGACTCGTGGCTCGACCGGGCGCGGGTCGTCCTCGGTGATCACGACTACGGCGTCTGCGTCCACGAGGACGGCTACGGCACCCGCTCGTCGTCGCTGCTCCGCTTCGGCGCGGACGGCGTCCGCTACTGGTTCGCGTCCGGGCCGCCCTGCGAGACGCCGTTCGAGCCAGTCGAAAGTCAGGTTTAAACGGACTGCGAGTCGTCAGGCACATGAACGCGACTGCCGTGGTCGAGGTGGAACGATGAGCGCCGAGGAGACGCTCTCGGAGGACGAACGGCGGGCGCTCGAACTCGTCCGCGAGACGGGCGGTCTCCACCAGAGCGAGTTGTGGAAGGAACTCGACGTCTCCTCGCGGAAGGGGAGTCGCATCGCCGAGAGCCTCCAAGAGGCGGGACTCGTCCAGCGCGAAGAGGCCGTCTACCAGGGCCACAACACCTACTTTCTGATGCCGAGGGCGCGTGACCTCGAGTTCTCCCTGTTGATGGCGGGCGACATGCTCTCGCCGTTCATCGGCGAGGAGGAGATCGATCCGACTAGCGACGCCTTCTCGCAGTGGCTGATGAATCTCGCGTACGAAGAGTACTGACCGGGACGTCGGTCGCCGTCCGACGCGCCCTCGCTGGCGGCTGGTTCCGGCGGGAGCGTCGCCCGCGTTCGGTCAGGGAACGACCGCAGCGTCGGCGTTACTCCTCGCCGTTCTCGTCGGTCTCGCTTTCGAGCAGGTCGAGCTCGGCCAGCCGACTCTCTATCTCCTCGTTGTCGAGTTCGTCGAAGGTCTCCGTCTCGACGGGGACGGTGGCGACGTCGACGCCCTCGGGTGCCAGCGTGTCCTCGTTGGTCGACGCGATGGCGCGCAGGGCCAGATCGAGGCCCTCCTCAAGCGTCAGGCCCTCCTCGAAGTTCTCCTCGAGGTAGTCCTGGAGGTCCCCGCGGTTCGCGCCGATAGAGACGGCCTTCCACTCGTAGGGCGTGCCCGAGGGGTCCGTCTCGTAGAGGCGCGGTTCGCCGTCCTCGATGCCGCCGATGAGGAGGGCGACGCCGAACGGTCGCGCGCCGCCGACCTGCGTGTACTGCTGGATGTGGTCGGTGACTTCCTTCGTCAGCGTCTCGATGCCGATCGGCTCGTTGTAGCGGAGGCGGTTGACCTGGGCCTGTCGCCGCGCGAAGTCGATGAGCTGCCGGGCGTCGGCAACGTGGCCCGCGCTGGCGATGCCGATGTGGTCGTCGGCCTTGTGGATTTTCTCGACGCTCGTCGGCTCCATCAGCGGCGACCGAGAGCGCTTGTCCGCCGCGAGGACGACGCCGTCCTCGGTCCGGACGCCGATGCTCGCCGTCCCTCGTTTGACGGCCTCCCGTGCGTATTCGACCTGATAGAGGCGGCCATCAGGCGAGAAGATCGTTATCCCGCGGTCGTATGCCTGCTGTTGGGCTTGTCCCTGCATAGTATCACTCGAAATCGAGTTTCGTCGCGCCCGCGAACCCCGCCGGCGTCCGCACGTCGAGGGCGTCGTCCCGGACGAACGCAGTCCGACGGCCGTTCTCGAACACGACGTTGCTCTCGCCGATGATTCCGGCCCGGCGTCCTAAATACCTTTCTTCACAACTTCGTATCGTCCCCGAAACGCCACGGACGCGCACCCACAGGGGATGGCCGTCGACCTCGTCCACGCAGGCGAGGGCCGCCCGCGTCGGTTCGACGTCGCCCACGCGCGTCCGGACGACCGTCTCGCCCGCGCCGTCCTCGAACTCGAACCCGAGGACCGACAGGTCCGCCTCCGCACTCCCCGGGTCGCCGAGCAGGTTCTGGGCCGCGTACCAGAGTTCGCGCTGGAACGCCCCGCGCGAGACGTCGGCGTCGGGCCACGACTCCAGCTCGACCGCGAGATATCGCCGCCGCGGCCGGAGGTGTTTCGGCAGGTGTTTCACGCGCGCTCACCCGGACGTTCGGCCGTCAACACCCCGACAGCCTCGCCGACCCTGTCGACCGCCGTGAGCGAGAACCCCGCGTCCGTGAAGGCGTCGGCGAGGACGCCCACCGTCGCCGGATCGTCCACCTCGGGGTCGTAGACGTCGGCGTCGGCGTCGCCCTCGAAGAACATCACGTCGCCGAGGACGAACCTCCGCGGGCCGAGGGCGGCGACGGTTTCGATGGCCTCGCGTTTCTCCGCGTCGCTGAGGTGGTGCATGGCGAAGTTCGAGACGACGATGTCGACCTCGCCGTCGTAGTTCGGCGCTCTGAACCGCCCCTCGCCGAACTCGACGTTCGTGAGGCCGCGCTCCGCGGCCTTCTCTCGGGCCTGTGCGAGCATTCCTCGCTGATGTCGCGTCCGACGACGCGTTTCGCGTCGTCGGCGAGGGCGAGCGCGATGGCTCCCGTCCCGGTTCCGAGGTCGAGAACGACGTCGTCGGCGTCGGGCGCGGCGCGGGAGACGACGAGGTCGGCGCAGGCGCGGTACTCCGGCGACTGGTCCGCGTCGTAGTCGGGGGCGATTTCGGAGAAGCGTTCGGCGTGTTCCTCAATCGTCTTTTTCATATCTGCCACGTTCGACCCCCGGCTCAATGAACGACTCGGACCGTCGCCGTCGGTTCCGGGCCGCGAGTTCCCCCACGCTTCCAGTCCCTGCTCTATCCAGTCGCCGGTGAAGCCCACCTGCTCCCCGAGCGCCTTCATCTCGCGGGGGCGCGCAGCCGGAGGTGGACGTCCGGAGTGGCGGAGACGACGTAGGGGGTGTCGTACTTCTCGACCAGTTTGCGGAGTTTGCGGAGGCGCTGGAGGACTCGCACCCGGTGGCCCCCTCCGACCGGAGCACCGGCCCGAAGTCGAACTCGACGTGGACGGCGTTTCGCGTCGCCGTCTTCGCGAGGACGTGATTGAAGTCCCCGTCGTCGGCCATCGGCCGCGCGAGGACGTCTACGCGCTCCTGTTCGACGGCGAAGCGGTTCAGGCGGTCGGTGCCGCCGCGGACGAGCAACAGCGTGTGTTTCGGGCGGAGGTTGCCGATAGCGCCGCTCGCGTGTTCGGGGTCCGGCGCGACCACCTCCGCGCCGTCGACGACGTCGACGCCGGCGGCGTCGCGGACGGCGTCGTACGCCGGGCCACCCGCGGAACGCCGGCCCGCGCCGTCGACGGCGCGGACGACGACGCCGTCGTAGCCGGCGGCCCCGGCGGCGTGGGCGAACCGCGCCGTCGTGCTGTCGCCGTCGGGGTAGACGTAGGCCGCCTCGTACATGACCTACCGTGCGACGGCCGCGCGTTTGGGGTTTGCGCTTCGGCCGCGAGTGGACGCTGTGGACGCGAGGCCGGGCTCAGACGTGCGGGATCACGTCGTCGCCGATGCGCTCGATGCACTCGACGGCCCGCTCGTTGTCCATCCCCGGCCAGCAGACGCGCAGGACGACGTCGCTCGCGTTCAACTCCTCCTCGTAGCGCTCGATCTCCGCACACGCCTCCTCGGGCGTGCCGAGGACGAAGCGGTCCTCCGCGAGTTCCTCGAACGACCGGTGGAGGTCCTCCTGGTCCTCCATCGCCTCGTCCTGGCCCCACTCGATGTAGCGCTGGTATTTGGCTTCGAGATGCTCGCGGGCGGCGGAGACGGCCTCGTCTCGCGTGGGCGCGACGAACGCCTCGCGGAAGACGGGCACGTCGGTGTCCTCGCCACGTTCCTCGCGGACGGCGTCGTACTGCCGTTTCTGTTCCCGGATTTCGGCGACGGTCGCGTGTGGATTCACGAACCACGCGTCGCCGATGCGGGCGGCGCGTTCGACGGCCCGGCGGGCGTTGGCGGCCACCCAGACGTCGGGCTTCTCCGCCGGACGGGGCGTGATGGAGACGTCGTCGACGCTGTAGAACTCACCGTCGAAGGTGACGTTCTCCTCCGTCCAGAGGCGGTTCATCAGTTCCACGCCCTCGGCGAGACGGCCGGCGCGCTCCTCCTTGGGAATCCCGAAGCTCTCGAACTCGACGTCGCGGTAGCCGGCACCGACGCCGGCGACGACGCCGTCACAGAGCGCCGAGAGCGTCGTGAGCTGCTCCGCGATCTCGACGGGGTGGTGAAGCGGCAGGAGGACGATGCCCGATCCGACGCGCATCGACCCCGAGACGGCGGTCATGCGGGCGAGCAGCGGCATCAACTGGAGCTGGGCGTAGTCGGCGAGATAATGTTGCCCGGTCGTCACGAGGTCGAACCCGGCGTCGCGTGCGGCCTCCGTCTGCGCGAGGAGGTCGTCGGCGAGCGCCGTCGGCGCGGTGCCGGCCGGTGCCTGCGGATTCACGAACAGTCCGAACTTCATGTCCCGTGAGACAGGAACACGCACGCCCTTGACTGTTCTGAAACCCGAGAGGAACGACGCCAGGGTGAACGGTGAGTAGTCGACCGAGGGGACGGTGCGGTCCCCGGCGTCCCCCACACCTATGTCGCGCGCGACCGATGATTCGGTATGGTCGACGAAGGCGAACTCGCTCCCGAATTCAGTCTGCCGATGGCACAGGGACGGGCGTACAACGACATCGAGGAGTTCTCGCTCTCGGACGCGCTCGCGGAGGGCCCGGTCGTCCTCGCGTTCGTCCCGGCGGCGTTCACGAGCGGTTGTACCGACGAACTCTGTACGTTCACTGACTCCCTCGCCGCGTTCGAGGAGCTCGACGCCGGCGTCTACGGCCTCAGCGCCGACCTCTCGTTCGCCCAGAACGTCTGGATGCAACGCGACGGCATCGACGTTCCGCTGCTGGCCGATCAGGACCGGGAGGTCATCCGGGCCTACGACGTCGTTCTGGAGGACATGTACGGCTACTTCGAGGTGGCCAACCGGAGCGTCTTCGTCGTCAGAGAGGACGGAACGGTCGCCTACAAGTGGGTCAAAGGAGAGGAGAACCCGGACTTCGAGGAACTCGCCGCGGAGATACGGGACGAACTGGCCGCCCTCTAAACGAGGGTTTCGAGCGTCGCGGTGAGGGCGTCCGCGGCGGCCTCGACTTCGCCGAGTCGGACGTACTCCCGGTCGGCGTGAGCCACCGCCCCGTCGTCGTCTGCGAGGACGCCCGGGCCGAAGACGACGGTGGGCGCGGGCGCGAAATACGACGCCTCCGTGGCGGCGGTAAACGGGCGGACGTCGCCGCCCGACCCCTCGCTCGCCCGCCGCGCTTCTCCGGCGAGCGTTCGCACCAGCCGGTGGTCGGCGGGCGTGTCGAACGCCTCCAGAAACGGCGTGGGGCGGTCGGTCAACGCGAAGTCGACGCCCACGTCGCCCGGGACGGCCTCGCGAACGTGCGGCTCGAGCGCTTCGCGGAACCCCTCGGCGGTCTCCGGCGGGACGCTCCGCCGGTCGAGCGTGATCCGACACGCGGCGGGCACCTGATTCGTCGCCTCGCCGCCGTCGACGACGGTGGGCGTGAGCGTCGCCGGGCCGAGTTCCGGGTGTGGGTCGCGTCCCTCGTCGAACGATCGGAGGGAGACGAGCGCCTCCGCGGCGGCGTCGACGGCGTTGGCGCCGGATTCGGGTTCCGCGGCGTGGGCGTTGACGCCCGAGAGCGTCAGCGTTCCTCGAACCGCCCCTTCGCGGCGTTGCAGACGTCGAGGCCGGTGGGTTCGCCGACGACGTACATGTCGCCGTCCAAGTCGAGGGCCGCCGCGCCCGTCGAAAGCGTCTCCTCGTCGGGCGTCACCGCGAGCGTCACCGTCCCGCTCTCGGGGTCGACGGCGAAGAAGGCGGAGAGCAGGGCCGCCAGCGGCCCCTTCGCGTCGCACGCCCCGCGGCCGAAGACGACGTCGCCGTTGCGTTCGTAGGGGACGTGCGGCGAGACGGTGTCGACGTGGGTGTTGCAGACGACGTGTGGCGAACCCTCGCCGCGCGAGGCGACGACGTTGCCCGCGTCGTCGACGTCGGCGTCGACGCCGTGACCTTCGAGCGTCGCCACGAGGTACGAACGCATCTCGCCGACGTCCTCGTGGGAGGCGATGGGGACGGCTTCGGTCAGGAACTCGACGGGATCGAACGTCACCCCGACAGCACCTCGAGTTCGCCCTCGAACTCCCTCGTGACGTCGCCGGTCAGCGTCGCCGGCCCCGAATCGGGGACGACGATGACGAGGTCGCCGCCGGGCGGCGAGACGCGGACGGGTTCCTCGGTGTCGAGGCGCCCCGTGCGCCTGGCCGCGGCGACGACGGCGACGGCCCCCGTTCCGCAGGCGAGCGTCTCCGCCTCGACGCCGCGTTCGTAGGTTCGCTGGTCGAACGCCGCCGCGGCGAAGGGGGCGCTCTCGTGGGCCTCGACGGGGTCGTCCCGCGCCGCGAGCGTCACGTTCGCTCCCTCGGGGAAGACGTCGGCGGAGCGCACCGGCGGCGCGACGGATTCCAGGTCCACGGCGTCGACGTCGTCGACGAACGCGACGGCGTGGGGCACGCCCGTGTTCACCGCGGTGACGGACAGGCCCTCGACGTCCTCCTCGACCAGCGGTCGGTCGCGGGCGAGAGGCACGTCCTCGGGGGCAAAGGAGGGGATGCCCATCTCGACGGTGACGCCCTCGGACCGGACGACTGCCCGCCGTTCGCCCGCCGGCGTGTCGACGACGACCTCCCGCGCGCCCGTCCGACGGGCGGCCCACGCGGCGGCGACGCGCGCGCCGTTGCCGCACATCTCCGCGACGGAGCCGTCCGGTTGGACGAGCGTCATCTCGACGCGGACGGGGTTCTCTCGCGGTTCGAGTCCGAGAAAGAGGACGCCGTCCGCGCCCGTTCGCTCGCCGCCGACGCCGTCTTCCCGGTCGGTGTAGGCCGTCGCGAACGCCTCCCTATCGGGGACGTCGGCGTCGGCCTCGACGACGACGAAGTCGTTTCCGGTGCCGTGGTACTTCTCGATGGGTATCGTGGTCATTTTTCAGCTCCGTCAGTTCCGCGAGCGTCTCGCGCCGGCGGGCGAGGCGCGCCTCGTCGCCGTCGAGGGCGACTTCCGCCGGGCGCGGCCGCGAGTTGTAGGTACTGCCATCTCGTAGCCATAAGCCCCGGCATTGCCGACGGCGAGCAGGTCGCCCCGTTCGGGACGCGGGAGCGGCCGGTCCTCACAGAGGACGTCGCCGCTCTCGCAGACGGGACCGGCGACGGTCACCGGCAGCCGCGGTCGGCTCCCGGCGTCCAGATTCCGGATGGCGTGGTACGAGCCGTACATCGCCGGCCGGACGAGCGTCGTCATACCGGCGTCGACGCCGGCGACGGTCGTCTCGTTCGCTTCCTTGACCGTGTTCACCCGCGTCAGCAGAACGCCCGCGTCGGCGACGACGTAGCGCCCGGGTTCGACGGCGAGACGGGCGTCCACGTCGCCGAGAGCCTCGCGGGTGGCGTCGGCGACGGCGGCGAGGTTTAGGGGTCCTCGTCCTCGCGGTACGGGACGCCGAAGCCGCCACCCACGTCGACGAACTCGAGGGGCCGACCGACCGCGCCAGTTCGCCCATCCGGCGGACGAGTTCGCGGTGGTCTTCGAGCTGGTCGGCCGAGATGCCGCTCCCGGCGTGGGCGTGGATGCCGACCACGTCGAAGTCGTCACGGGCGTCGGCGAGGAGGTCGGCGACTCGACCGTAGGGGACGCCGAACTTGGCGTTCGCGCCGGTCCGGACCTTCTCGTGGTGGCCCGCGCCGACGCCGGGATTGACCCGAATCGCCAGTCGGCCGTCGAAGCCGCGTTCCCGCAGGCGCGTGAGGGTGTCCACCGCGCCGGCGACGACGGTCATCTCGTCCTCGTCCCGCCACCGGGAGACGACGTAATCGAGGTCCTGGGCGGGCGGGTTGACGGCCGTGTAGTGGATCTGTTCGCCGTCGAACCCGGCGTCGAGCGCTCGCTTCACCTCGCCCGCCGAGGCGCATTCGGCGTCCAGGTCCGCCTCGCGGACGGTTTCGAGGACGGCCCGTCCGGTGTGAGCCTTCACGGCGTAACTGACGTGGGCGTCGGGAAACGCCGACAGGAGCCGATCGGCGTTTTCCCGAACTCGGTCGAGGTCCGCGACGTAGAGGGGCGTGTCGTACTCGTCGGCGAGGGCGTGCAGACGGGCGGCGTCCCAGTCGGCGAGTCGCCGCACGTCGCCGCCGCTCATTCCCGCAGCGCCTCCTCGCGGCGGGTCGCGTCGAGGGTCTGCTCCTCGACGTCGAGCGCCACGACGGCGGGCTTGTACGCCCCGCCCGCGAACAGGTCGTGATCGCCGAGCGAGGATTCGACCATCCGGGTGAACGCGCGCCGCTCCGGCGGGAGGCGGCCGTAGATGACCTCCTCCTCGACCAGATCGTACACCGGAATGCGCGGCGTGAGCAGGGTGTTCTCGCCGACGACGCTGTTCTCGCCGACGACGAAGCCGGAAGTGACCCGACAGCCGGCACCGAGGGCGACGCCGTCCTCGACGACGACGGGCGCGTCCTCGACGGGTTCGAGGACGCCGCCGATCAGCGTGTTCGCGCCGAGTTTGACGTTTTCGCCGATCTGTGCACAGGAGCCGACGGTGTCACAGGAGTCGACCAGCGTCCCGTCGCCGACGTACGCGCCGACGTTGACGAACGAGGGGCTCATCATGATGCAGTCGGAACCGAGGTAGGCCCCGCGCCGGATCGTCGTTCCGTCGGGCGTGTTTCGGGTCCCACGGTCGCCGAGGTCGTCGGTCTCGCGGAGCGGTAGGACGTCGTGGTAGGCCACGTCGCCGTAGGTCCGAGCGTGGGTCTCGCGCAGGCCGAAGTTGAGCAGGATGCCCTGTTTGACCCACTCGTTGGCCTGCCACTCGCCGCCGCGCTTCTCGGCGGCTCTCACCTCGCCGGCTTCGAGCGCGTCGAGAAACGCGTCGAGGGTGTCGAGTTCGTCGATCCCCGCGCTCTCGGCGTCGACGTCGCCTTCGTCGTATCGGTACCACAGGTCGAGTATGTCGGTTTCAAGCGTCATCGTCAGCACGTCTCCGAAGTCGTACCAGCCGGCGTCGCGGCCGGCCAGCCATGCTGCCGCATCGAGCGACCCCGCCGCGAAGACGCCGCGGGACTCCGCGCGATGCGTGAGCGACAGTACCTCGTTGTTCCCGGCAAGTAGTAGTTCGTGTTCGCCGGTCACGTCGCCCGCGCGTCTCGCGTGGACGCCGATCTCCCCGTCCTCGCGGGGGTGATCCCCTTCGCGGCCGTGGACGCGGTCCGTCTCCCCGCGCACGTCCTCCACGTCGTCGAGGAGGGTGTTCGCGGTGCCGCTCGGCGCGTCGCGCTTGCGGTTGTGGTGGGTCTCCGTGAGTTCCACGTCGTAGCCCGGGAGGGCGGCGACGGCCTCGCGGACGGCGCGCCGGAGGGCGGCCACGCCGCGGGCGAAGTTGGCCGCCTTCAGCACCGGCACCGACTCGCTCGCGGCACGCAACCGGGCGCGTTCGTCGGCGTCGAAGCCGGTGGTGCCGACGACGGCGGCGACACCCGCCTCCGCGCACGCCTCGGCGTACCGGACGCTCGGTTCGGGGACGGTGAAGTCCACGAGGACGTCCGGGTCGCGGGCGGCCAGCAGATCCGGCAGGTCGGCCTCGTCCTCGACGTCGTAGCCCGCGACCTCCTCGATGGGCGGGCGGTTCACCGCGAGGACGACGTCGACGTCGTCGCGGGGGCCGCGGCTTCGAGGACCTCGCGACCCATATGCCCGCCGGCACCCGTGACCGCGAGGCGCGTCACGGCTGGTCCCCCACGGGGTCGAGGTCGTCGAGAATGCGCCGCAGTTCTTCGCGCCCCCTTCCCGCATCCGCGTCAGCGGGAGGCGGACGTGGCCGGGGGCGTAGCCGCGAATCTCCATCGCCTCGTTGACGGGAACGGGGTTCGTCTCCGCGAACAACTGCCGCGTCAGCGGTCCGAGTTCGTGGTGGACCTCGCGGGCGCGTTCGAAGTCGCCGTCGAGCGCCGAGTGGACCAGGTCGACGGTCCGCCGGGGTTCGACGTTGGCGACGACGCTGATGGTGCCCGTGCCGCCGATAGAGAGGACGGGCAGAGTGAGGCCGTCGTCGCCCGAGAGGACGTAGAACTCCTCGTCGCGCGTTCGCTCGACGACTTCCGAAATCTGATTCAGGTCGCCGCTGGCGGCCTTGTAGCCGAGGATGTTGGGATGCGAGGCGAGTTCAGCCGTCGTCTCCACCTCGATGTTCCGGCCGGTTCGGCTGGGGACGTTGTAGACGATCTGCGGGACGTCCACCTCGTCCGCGATGGTGCGGTAATGTTCGTACATCCCCTCGGGTTCGGGCTTGTTGTAGTACGGCGAGATGAGAAGCAGCGCGTCGGCACCGGCGTCGGCGGAGCGACGCGAGAGCGAGAGCGCCTCGCGGGTGTTGTTCGACCCGGAGCCGGCGATGACCGGCACGTCGGTGGCGTCGATGACCGCCTCGACGACCTCGATGTGTTCGTCGTGCGAGAGGGTGGCGCTTTCGCCGGTCGAGCCGACGGGGACCAGCCCGTCGACCCCCGCGGCCTCGAGTCGCTGGGCGTCGGTCCGGAGCGTTTCGAAATCGATGCTGCCGTCCTCGTGGAACGGGGTCGTCATCGCGGGGTAGACCCCGCGGAGTTCGGTGAGTGTCATGTCTGTCGTGTTCGGTGGGTGTAGTCGTCGGCTACGCGCCCTCGGAGGTCGCCCGAGACGGGGTCGCCACTCCCGCCACGAGCGTCACCGGGCGCGTTTTTTCAGAAGAGCGGACTGTCCACGCGTCGCTCCCGACCGGTGCGTGCCGCAAGCGACGGTGGATGGTGTCACGTCCGAACGGTCGGACGAGAGCCGCTTATATTTTGCGCATCGATCGTCGAGCCACCGGCATCGCGTTCGGCCCGCGTCCCGGCGTCGCCCTAATCGTCGGCCCCGTCTATCGACACCCTCGGCAGCGACTCGATCACCTCGGCCAGTTCGCTCACGTCGGGGTCGTCGTAGGGGTCCTCGGTGTCCCAGGCGTAGCGGATCGTTCTGTCCGCGTCAACGACGTACACGGCGCGCTTCGCGACGCCCCCGTGGCGTTCGAACTCGTCGTATCGGACGTCGTATCGGTCGACCGCTCGGCCCTCGACGTCGCTCAAGAGCGGAAACGAGAGGTCGTACGTCTCGACGAACCGCTGGTGGGCGTATCCGCCGTCGCGCGAGATCGCCCACACGTCGACGTCGGGAGTCATCGTGAGCCACTCGGCGTCGCGGAACCGACAGAGCTCCGTTGTACAGACCGGGCTGAAATCGAACGGGTAGAACACCAGCACCGTCGCGCCCGCGTCGCCGCGGTCCGACAGTCGATACAGCTCGAACTCCCCGTCTCCGTCCGTGCCCGGCAGTTCGAAGTCCGGCGCGGTCTCTCCTCGGTGAGCGTTCGTGCCGAAGGTCACGTACCACGTCCAAAAACCAGCCGCCTACCCCAGGAGTCCGGTCTCGACCGCCTCACGCCGACGAGTCGTCCGTCGAAGCCCGCACCAGCAACACCGGCACCGGCGACGTTCGGACGAGTTTCGACGTGACGCTCCCGAGGAGGTAGCGGTCGAAGCCGGTCCGGCCGTGAGTCCCGACGACGACGAGGTCGATATCGTTCTCCTCGACGTACTCCAGGATCTTTCGGTAGGCTCCCCCGTGTGCGATCTCGGTGACGGCGTCGACCGACGCCGACGCGGCGGCGTCGGCCGCGTCGGCGACGACTTCGTCGGCGCGCTCCGCGAGTCGATCCTCCGCCACGGCCGAGCGAACGTCGATGCCGAGGCCACCCGTCTCGACGACGTGGAGGATGTGCAGCGTCGCGTCCGTCGCGTCGACGACGCCGATGCCCTCGTCGAGCGCCAGGTTCGCGCCGCGACTGCCGTCCGTCGGCACGAGAACGTTCGCGGCGGGGTACGGGGACGCCTCCGCGTCGGGGTTGACCGTGAGGACGGGGACGGGGGCGTCGTTGACGACGCGTTCGGTGACGCTCCCGAGGAGCACGCGTTTGAGGCCCTCCCGCCCGTGGGTCGGCATGACGACGAGGTCGATATCGTAGTTCCGGGCGTAGTCGACGATGCCGTCGGACGGGTGGCCCTGGAGGACTTCGGTGGTGACGGGGAGGCCGCGCTCGGTCGCCCGCTCGGCCGTCTCCGCGACGATGCGTTCGCCTTCCGTCACCAGGACGTCGACGACGTCGCCGCCGACGACCGTCACGCTGTCCTGTGTCGTATCCGCGACGTGGAGGACGTGAATCTCGGCGTCGTGTGCGTCGGCCACGTCGAGCGCGTAGTCGAACACCGGATCCGCGACGTCGCTTCCGTCGGTCGGGAAGAGGATACGGTCGTACATACTCGAACGTCGTCCGCCGGTGCCATATATCCGTGGCCCGCCGACCCTGACTCGCTCGCCGGGCGTAGCGGCGGCGCTGACGCCGGGGCAAGTAATTAATCACCACCGTTCGTACGGCGACGCGTGACCGATATACATCCGAACCAGCGCGTGGCGATGTTGGCCGACGCGCAGAACCTCTATCACACCGCTCAGAGCATCTACTCTCGGAATATCGACTACTCGGCGCTGCTGGAGAAAGGGGTCTCGAACCGGGAACTGGTCCGCGCCATCGCGTACGTCATCCGGGCGGACTCCCCGAGGAGGAGAGTTTCTTCGAGGCCCTGGAGGACATCGGCTTCGAGACGAAGATCAAGGCCATCAAGACGTTCGGCGACGGCACGAAGAAGGCCGACTGGGACGTGGGGATGAGCCTCGACGCCGTCACTCTCGCGAACCACGTCGACGTGGTCGTCCTCTGTACGGGCGACGGTGACTTCTCTCGTCTCTGCTCGCATCTCCGCCACGAGGGCGTCCGCGTCGAGGTGATGGCGTTCGAGGAGTCCACCTCGGAGGAGCTCGTCGACGCCGCCGACACTTTCCTCGACCTGTCCGAACGCCCCGAGACGTTCCTGCTCAGGCTTCGTCGAGGACCCGCTCCTCGACGGACGCGTTCTCCCGACGGTAGAACGCCGTCGCGTAAGTCCCTCTGAACGCGAGCAACAGCGCCGACGTCAGCAGCGATGCCACCGCGAGTCCGACGATCTCCGGCGTCGAGAACGGCGAGGGCCGCCACCGAACGCCCCCGGCCCGAGTTGCGCGACGTCGGTCGGGACTGACGCGCCGGCCGACGTTCCCGACTCGCTCACGGACCGCAGGGCCACGTAGCCCGCCACGGGGAGATTGACGACGATGGCGACGGTCAGGTTCACGATCGAGTAGCCGACGGTCCCGAGGAAGTTGTCGCGCACGAAGCCGACGCTCCGAACGAAGCCGTCGGTAGCGCCCACCTCGTCGACGACGATGGCGACGTCGTAGAACTGGATGAACAGCGTGACCAGCAAGAAAAGCAGGGCGAGAAGCGCGAGGACGGCGACGGCGGGCAGGAGGACGGCGGCACCGACGGCACCGGGTGTGAAGCCGCCGGTGGCGACGGCGGACGCGAACCCGGTGGTGAACAGCAACGCGACGAGGACGACGATCGCCACGACGGCGAAGACGACGTGGATGCCGAACCGGACGAGGTTGCCGAGGAGGAGCGGGACGTACCGGTCGCGTCCGACCGACACCATCGTCGAGAGCGAGGTGTCGCCGTCGATGGACTCGTCGGCCATCCCGAGGAGACCGGCGACGACGAACGGCGTCAGGAAAAAGGAGAGGGCGCTCACCGCGGTCGGCGCGAGCGGAACCCGGGCCAACCGGAGGGCGTTCTGGGGGAGGAGCAGGAGTCCGTAGCCCAGTCCGGCGAGAAAGAGGACGCGGTTCCGAGAGAGCGCGTCGACGGCAGTGCGGAGAGATTCGATGACGGCCATGGCTGTAGGGCCGCCGAGTCGTCACATAAAACTGGTGTTCAGCGCGTACTGGCGGGGGCGCTCCCGCCGAAGCGAACGGCGGCCCCGACGGCCCCGAGGGACGCGAGACCGAGGAGCGCCGTCGGGAGAGCGGCCCCGACGCCGAGCGATGCGAAGGCGGCCCCGCTCACGAGCAACAGACAGACGCCGGCCGCCGCCAGTCGAACGTTCCCGGTCATGGTCGAACCGAGGCCGCTCTCCGTGGTAGGTCTTTCCGTTCGCCGGCGTCGGTGGCCGAGGAGGAAGGGATTTGAACGAGGAGGGAGAAGGCGGGACATGAGCAGCGACGAATCCGACCTGGCCGACCTGCGGACGGTCGCGGACTACCAGTTCGGAGCGGACGCGGGCGAGGCGCTCTTTCCGCCGGGGACGCCGCTTTCGATCTCGCGGTCGACGAGCGGTCGCCCGCGGCAGATCCACGCCGCGGAGGAGCGAATCGTGACCTACGCGACGGACGGCCGATTCACCCTCGGACTGGCCGGCGGCCGACGCCTCGTCGCCGCCGCGGACGCGCCGCGAAACCGCGTCGTCGTGGGGTCGGAGAGCGAACCGTTCGTCCGCGACGGTAAGAACGTCTTCGCCAAGTTCGTCCGCGACGTGGACGAGGCGGTCCGGCCGGACGACGAGGTGGCCGTCGTCCACGAGAACGGCGACGTCCTCGGCGTGGGACGGGCGGAGCTCGCGGCGGACGCGATGCTCGATTTCGACGCCGGGATGGCGGTGAAAGTCCGGAAGGGCGCGGGGGATTAGAGGTAGGGTGCCAGTCCGAGCGCCCGGACGAGGGGGACGCCGGAGACGACGGCACCGACGAGATAGCCCGCGATCGCGCCGCCGTTGAGAAGCGGCAGGCCGGCGTGTGCACGGCCCTTCATGACGGCCCAGAGCAGGACGCCGAGGCCGAGGAAGGTGCCGACCATGGAGGTCAGCGCGGGGAGGTTCAGCGCCGGGAGCCACGAGACGCCCAGCGACGCCGCCGGCGAGAAGAAGGCGGCGCTCGCGATCATCACCGACGGCATGACGGCGTCGCCGAGGCCGATGAAAAAGGCGTCGCGCTCCGAGACGGGGGATTCGGCCTCGGATTCGGCCGCCGCGTCGCCCCCGTCGGACGTCTCCGGCGGTCCCGTCGCCGAATCCGTCGTCGCCGAATCCGTCGTCTCCGTCCCACCGTCACCCTCATCGTGGACGCCGCTCGCGCCCGAGAAGTCGTCTTCGAGCAGCGAGTACGACCACGAGAGCGGGATGACGAGAATGACGGGAACGCGCAGGTCCATGACGCCCTCGGCGAGGTCGAGCATGTGTTCGGTGCCGTAGACGCTGACGGCGTCGTAGACGGCGAGCGCCGAGAGCAAGACGACGGCCGGCAGGAGGCCGAAACTGATGCCGAACAGGCCGGCGGCCCCCGCGCCCATGACGACGCCGGCGGTGTCGACGACGTACCACTCTGGGTAGACGAGGAGCGCACCGGCGACGGCGAGAGCGAACGCCGCGGCGAGGACGTTCAGCGATCCGTAGGTGACGACGGGCGGGACGACGACGCCGAAGACGTACCACGAGACGAGCGCGCTCGACAGGAGGACGACGCCTTTCACCGCCCGGTCGAAGTCGTATTTGAACGCGGCGAGCATGAACCCCGTCGCCACGAGAATCGCGCCGAGGTAGACGAGGCTGTTCGTCGGATCCGAGGGATCCTCGACGGCCTGGTAGCCAGCCGACTGGAACGGTTCGACGAGCGAGAGCGCCCCGACCTGCACCAGAAAGAAGACGAGGGCGGCGAAGGCGACGCCACGAACGACGCGGAGGTCCATGGCCGGCCGTTGGGAGAGGAGTGATTTGGGGGTTGCGACTCGCCGCGCGTCGGGACGCCGCGTCCCGACGTCGTTTTCACCGTGCGTAGAGGCGCTCGCCGACGAGGTCGGCCGGCCGGACGCCGTCGGTGGGCGAGACGGCGAGATACGGCCGCTCGACGGGGCCGAACACGTCGACGACGCGGCCGACCGTCGAGAGCGACTCGTCGACCGCTTCGGTGCCGATGCGGGGAGTCGTCGTCGGACCGGACGATGGCGAGGCCCTGTGCCGTCCGGTCGACGGTGCCGAGTCGGCGCATCAGTCGCGAAGCAGCGCCACGAAGGCGGCGACGGCCTGGACGAGGTCGTTTTTCGTCGCGTCCTCCGCGCCCTTCACGAGAACGCGCCCGCGGGGTTCGTTCTCGCGCGGATAGGTGACGTCGCGCTCGATGACGGCGTCGTACCCCACCTGTCTGACCGCCTCGGCGATCTCGTCGACCGTCGGGTCCTCGACGGCGTCCTCCTCGGGGACGCGACGGCCCTCGGCACGCGTCAACGACGCGTCGATGTACGCGGGCCAGATGACGTTCTCAACCATACGAACCCACCCGCGCCCAGCCGTAATACGATTTTGGAACGCCGGTCGCGGTGGTGATGCCCATCGACGTATGCAACAAGTATTTACCTACTGCAAGGGGGTTTCGACAATGGCGTTACACAGGCTGGAAACGGGCGCGTGGCTGGTCGGCTTGGCGGTGCTACTCGTCGCCGTCGCCCTGGTGAGCGCGACCATCGGCCCGGTGTCGATTCCGCTCCGGACCGTCGCCAGCGTCGCGCTCTCGCCGTTGCCGTGGCTCTCTACCACCGCTCCCGACACCGCCCGGACCATCGTCCTCCAGATCCGGATGCCGCGGATCGTCCTCGGAGCAGTCGTCGGCTTCGCCCTCGCGGCGGCGGGGACGGTGATGCAGGGCTTCTTCCGCAACCCCATGGCCGACCCCTCCATCGTCGGCGTCTCCGCGGGGGCGGCGACGGGCGCAGTCGCCGTCATCGTCACCGGAATCTCCGTCCCCTTCGGCCGGCCGGCCGCGGCGTTCGCCGGCGCGCTCGTCGCCGCCTTCGGGGTCTATCTCATCGCGACCGAGGGCGGCCGGACGCCCGTGGCGACGCTCCTGCTGGCGGGCGTCGCCGTCCAGACGTTCCTCGGTGCCGTTATCTCCTACCTGCTCGTCTACGCCGGCCGGCAGATGAACGAGGCCGTCTACTGGCTGATGGGCCACCTCCACAACAGCACGTGGCCGAAAGCGCAGGCCGCGTTCGTCGTCGCCCTCCCGGGCGTCCTCCTCCTCCACCTGTTCGCCCGTGACCTGAACGTCCTCCTCCTCGGCGAGGAGGACGCCCACGCCCTCGGCGTCGACGTCGAGCGGACGAAACGCGTGTTGCTCGTCCTCGCGAGTCTCGTCACCGCCGCCGCCGTCGCCGTCTCCGGCGTCATCGGCTTCGTCGGCCTCGTCGTCCCGCACGTGATGCGCCTGCTCGTCGGCCCCGACCACCGCGTGCTCCTGCCGACGAGCGCGCTCGCCGGCGCGTCCTTCCTCGTCGCCACCGACACCGTGGCCCGGTCGGGGCCCGCCGAACTCCCCGTCGGTATCGTCACCGCCGCCGTCGGCGCGCCCTTCTTTCTCTACCTGCTCCGGAAGCGGGAGGTGCACGCGCTGTGACCCCCGCCGTCGACGTCTCGAATCTCTCCGTCTCGCTCGGCGGCGTCAGCATCCTCGACGACGTGACCACGAGCGTCGAGCGCGGCCAGTTCGTCGGTCTCGTCGGCCCGAACGGGGCCGGCAAGACGACGCTCATACGATCGCTCAACGGCGTCCTCACGCCCGACGCCGGCACCGTCCTGATCGAGGGCGAACGCATCCACGACCTCTCCTCGAAGGCGGCGAGCCGACTGGTGGCGACGGTGCCCCAGTCGCCGTCGCTCTCCTTTGCGTTCGACGTGCGCGAGACGGTCGAGATGGGACGGATGCCACACGTCGACCGGTTCGAGGGGACGACGCCCGCGGACCGCGACGCGGTCGAGCGCGCGATGGAGCGAACCGACGTGACGCAGTTCGCCGACCGCTCGATCACAGACGTGAGCGGCGGCGAGCGCCAGCGAGTCTTCCTGGCGCGCGCGCTCGCACAGGAGACGCCCGTGCTCCTCCTCGACGAACCCACCTCGAACCTCGACGTCAACCACCAGATCCGGACGCTCGAACTCGTCCGCGAACTCGCCGACGAGGGGCGCACCGTCGTCGCCGCCATCCACGAACTCGACCTGGCGGCGCGCTACTGCGACGAACTCCGTCTCCTCTACGACGGCACCGTCCGCGCCGACGGCTCCCCCGAAACGGTGCTCTCCGAATCGAACGTCGAACGCGCCTTCGACACGTCCGCCGCCGTCGCCGAGAACCCCGTCACGGGGTCGACCGAGGTGGTGGCCCTCCCCGACGCCGCGGCGGCGACGGGGCACGTCCACGTCGTCGGCGGCGGTGGGGCCGCCGCCCGCTATCTCTACGCCCTCGACGCGGCCGGCTACGAGGTGTCCGTCGGCGCGGTGAACGAGGGCGACACCGACGCGTCGGTGGCCGACCGCCTCGACTGCGACGCCGTCACCGTCCCGCCGTACGCGCCCGTGGACGACGAAGCCCGCGCCGCCGTCGACGAACGGGTGCGCGCCGCCGACGCCGTCCTCGTCGCCGACGTGGTCGTCGGATCGGGGAACCTCCCGAACCTGGAGGCGGCGCTCGCCGCCGACTCGCTCGTCGTCGTCGAGGGCCGCCCGTTCGCCGCCCGCAACCACGCCGGTGAGGCCGCCGCCCGGACGCACGCAGCGTTGCGGGAACGCGGCACCGTCGTCGGCCCCGACGAGGCGATCGAGGCGGTTCGGGCGGCGGTCGACCACGGCAACGGGGGCCTCGACGCGAGGATCGCCCGTCCCCCGACCGGTCGTAGCCGACGGGGCGTCGACGCCGCCGACGTCCGTCGATGCCGGTCGTCGCCGTCGAGCGTCACCGCCGGCGTCGAAACGTCACCCTTACTCCCCGCGACGGCGAGAGTCGACCATGGAACGACCCTGCGTTCGTGCGCCCCGGGACGAGGGCGAGGAGACGCGACAGGCCCTCGCGGCCGCGAACCTCGTCGACGAGGAGTACGACATCGTCGCCGACGAGGAGTCCGTCTTCGTCCCGGTCACGGATCCCGATGCCGTGCCAGGGGAGTTCGAGGTGGTCACCCGCGACGTGCCCACGCGGACCCGCCAGCGGACGCCCGCCGACGTCCTCGGCTTCGAACCCTCCTACGAACGCCTCGGCGACATCGTCATCCTCGACGAGAACGACCCGGACCGCGCCGCCGACATCGCCGACGCGGTGATGGCCTCCGACCTGCCCGTCGACACCGTCGTCAACCGCGCCTCGAAGGTGAAAGGCGAACTCCGAGTGCGCGACTGGGACGTCCTCGCCGGCGACGGCACCGAGACGGTCCACCGCGAGTACGGCTTCGAGTATCTGCTCGACATTTCGACCGTCTACTTCTCGCCGCGGCTGGCGACCGAACGCCGCCGCGTCACCGAACAGGCCGAACCCGGCGACCACGCCTTCGATATGTTCGCGGGCGTCGGCCCCTTCGTCGTCCCGTTCGCCGCTCGCGGTGCCGACGCCGTCGGCGTCGACCTGAACGAAGCGGCCGTCGAGTATCTCCGCGAGAACGCCCGCCGGAACGGCGTCGAGGAGAACGTGACCGCCGTCCACGGCGACGTCCGCGAGGTCGCCCCGGAGTACGAGGGCTGGGCCGACCGCGTCGTGATGAACCTCCCGCACAGCGCCGACGACTTCCTCGACTCGGCCGTGACCCTCGCCGGCGACGACTGCGTCCTCCACTACTACGACATCCAACACGAGGACGACCCGTTCGGTCCCGGCGAACGCGCCGTCCGCGACGCCGCCGACGGCTACGACGTGACGGTCGAAACCGAACGCGTCGTGCGGTCGTACGCCCCACACGAACTGAACGTCTGCCTCGACGTTCGGCTGTCGCGGTGAGTCGTCCCACCGGGTTTCGGAAGCCTTATTGGAGTAATCGAAGTACGGGACAATGCACACCCCGCCGGTGTAGCTCAGCTGGCAGAGCGATTCCTTCGTAAGGAATAGGCCGAGGGTTCAAATCCCTCCACCGGCTTAACTTCGGCTTCGCCTCGTTAATGATCGTTAACCGTTGTTAGCGGCGCTCGGACTCGAATATTGCTCTCAAGGTAGCCTCTGCTGGAGACATTTGAGTAGGTCTCTCCACCCTGTTTTGCCGGAAACATTTGATTCCATGACGGATACGGTACTGCGCAGTCGTGCGGTTTCAGAAAAGGAATCGGGGATGGCGTCGGACATCCCGAACCCGTTCAGTTGCCGTTACTCTTCCCCGTGTTATTACTTCAGAAAATCATCTATGGAGGCAGTTCGTCACTCCCCGGAATCTACCGAATCAGACAGGAAGAGTTACTGTCTCTGTTGAAGCCCTCTTTTCCAGACACGGTTCGGAATGAAACACCTGCTCAGTAGGAGTGCGTATCGGTCGGTTCTGATGGATTAGGTAAAGAACGAGCGGGGGCTCTCGTCAGAAATGTACCCGATGGTGGCGCCAATCAATGCAGGCATTGCGATTGAGATAACCAGTAAACTACCATACTGCGTGGCGGCACTCAAGGACATTGGAAAGGACGGTTCTGCTACTATCCAATCGAGCGAGAGTATGCCCACCCCGAAAACGAAGCCTGCAACGAGAAACCATCCGGTGACTCGCTGTATCGGTTCCTTACAGATGTAGACGAGATAGAACCCACCGATGGCCGCCAACAACGGAATCAGGAGAAAACGAAGGCCGAAACCAACCGTACTCACGAGAGGGAACCAAGAATCGAGATACGCGACGCGTGCGGATTCTGTGCCGATGAAAGACTGTGGATACCAGAATAACAAAAAGTGATGAATGCCGGTTGTTATCACACCAAATATCGCTACCAGTGACCCGACCCATCGCGGCGAACAAGACACAGCCATAGCCACTACACCCTTACTGAATAATAAATATTTCCGCCAACGTACTGTTTACAAGCACTTCGACGAACGGGAAACGGGTGACTGCTAAGGGACACTTCGAGGCGTGCGCCCAGTACGTGGCTTCGCAGATCTCGGGTACCCGGTCGAACGGGCATTCCCCGCCGTTGTAGAAGCACGGCTTGGTGCCGACGTAGACGTGTTTGGTGATGGCCGTCCGGCTCGCTCGCCCCGCTCCGGCGACGGTGGACTAGAACCGGTAGGTCGGCCCGTCGGCGCTGTCCTCGACGTCGACGCCGAGGGCTTCGAGTTCGTCCCGGAGTTCGTCCGCGCGTTCGTAGTTGCCCGCCTCGCGTTCGGTCTCGCGAACGTCGAGGACGAGTTCGACCAGATCCTCCGCCAGGCGGACCGCACCCTCCCGTTCGCGGCCGCCGAACGCGAGACCGAAGACGTCGCCGCCGAGTTCCTCGAACGTCTCGATCGCGCGGCGCAGGCCGCGGTAGTCGTACGCGTCGGCGTCGTCGACGTGGCGGTTGATCGCCGACGCGAGTTCGAGCAGCGCCGCCGTCGCCTCGCGGACGTTGAAGTCGTCGTTCATCGCGGCGGTGAACTCCGCCCGCGTCGCCTCGACCGCTCCCCGGAGCGACGCGTCCTCGACTTTCGTCCGGGCGTCGACGCTGTCGCAGGCGTCCGTCGCCGTTTCGTAGGCGCGTTCGAGACGCTCCCAGCGCTCTTCGGCCTCGCGCATCGCCGCCTCGCTGAACGTCTGTTTCGATCCGTACCCCGTCCCGAGGTAGAACGTCCGCACGACGTTCGGGCCGAATTCGTCGAGGGCGTCGGCGACGTAGAAGTAGTTGCCGAGGCTCGAACTCATCTTCTCGCCCGCCGTCTCCAACAGACCAGTGTGGAGCCAGTAGCGCGCGAACCGCTGGCCGGTGGCGGCCTCGCTCTGGGCGATTTCGTTCTCGTGGTGCGGGAAGACCAGGTCGTGGCCGCCGACGTGGACGTCGATGGTGTCGTCGAGGTGGGTCATGCTCATCGCGGAACACTCGACGTGCCACCCCGGTCGGCCCTCTCCCCACGGCGACTCCCACGTCTCGCCCGAAGGGACGTCCTCGCCGACCGGCCGGCCGTCCGTCCGGTGCTGGGCGATGTCCGCGGGCGAGACGCCGTCGGCCTTCCAGAGCGCGAAGTCCGCCGGGTGGCGTTTCTCCGAGCGCTCTGCGGGGTCGCCCTGGGCTTCCATCTCGTCGACGCGCTGGTTCGAGAGCTTGCCGTAGTCCTCGAACGACGTCACGTCGAAGTAGACCGAACCCGCCGATTCGTAGGCGTACCCCTTCTCGAGCAGCGTCTCGACAAGCGAGATGATCTCGGGGACGTGTTCCGAGACGCGGGGGTAGACCTCCGCCCGACGGAGGTTCAGCCCTCGCATGTCCTCGATGACCGACGACACGAACCGTTCGGCCACCTCGAGTTCGGCGTCGCCGAGGCCGTCCTCGCCGACGCGGGCGACGATCTTCTCGTTGACGTCGGTGAAGTTCTCGACGTGGCGGACGTCGTAGCCGAGGTGGTCGAGCCACCGATGCATCACGTCGGCGTGCGTCCACACCCGCGCGTGACCGAGGTGGGCGTCGTCCGAGACCGTCAACCCACAGACGTAGAGCAAGACTTCGTCGCCGGCTGGCTCGAACTCCTCGCGTTCGCCCGTCAGGGTGTTGGTCACGGACAGCGTCATCGTCCACCCCTTCCGCGTCGAGCCTTTAGTAGTTGTACGTTCGATAGGACGGTTGTAACCGTCTCCCAAGGCGGTCGCACGGCTCCGTGCGGTCGAAGCCGTCGGACCGGGTCACGTCGGCACCGCGTCGAGGGCGTTCTCGACGGCCCTGAGCGCCGTCGCCCCGCCGCGGCGGCCGACGACGACGGCCAGCGAATCCGCGGCGACGCCCGCCGCGTCGACGTCGACGCCGTCGGCGACGAGTCGGCCGAGCGCGGTCGAGAGCGACCGGGCGTCCACGTCGCCGACGGCGACGACGGCCGTCCGCGATCCGGCGTCCGGAACGACGCCGACGCCACCGACGGCCACGATGGCGTCCGAGGCGTCGTCGACGACGCCGACGCCGCGGTGCATCGTCACGCGGACGTCCCGGCTCTCGGTGTCGTACGCGGGGAGATCCTCTCGATACCGTCGGAGGGCGGCCGCGACGGCGTCCGCGTCGCCCACGTCGAGAAAGTCGGCGGCCGCGCGGTAGTTCACGACGCCCGCCCGGAGAGCGTCCCGGAGGAACGGGCGCGCGTCCACGGCCGCTCTGGCTTCGGCGGCGAGTGACATGGCGCGTATCTCGCACCGCCCCGGCAAAAACGCGCCGAACCCGCCGACAGAAGCATAAAATACGTTACAGAAACGCCGTTCAGATTACACTTATGGCGTCCCGGGGCGACCCGACGGTATGCGACGACCCCGGCCCTCCCGTCGCCGAGATCGGTTCCCGCGGACGCTGTTCGGCTCGCTACTCGCAGCACTCGTCCCCGCTGTCGCTCTGTACGCGGTGTCGTATCCGGTCGTCGCCGCCGCTGTCGCGGCGTTCGTCCTGACGGTCGTCGCCTCCACCTGCGTCGGGCGAGGAACGCTCGCACCCCCGACGCGTCCGGCTACTTCCAGACCGACGCGTCCGGCTACTTCCAGAGGAAGATGAGCGCGAGGAAGACGCCGAGAACCACGACGCCGACGCCGAGCGTCACGACCTGACTCTCGACGGAGAAAGCGGTGGCAGCGGCGATGCCGACGGCCACGAGAGCGAACGTCAGCACCGGCAGGGTTCGCCGCGCGGGGAGTCGGCGAGCGATTCGCGTCGTGAGCGGATCCGGTCGTGGCTCCGGCTGTGGTGGCCGAGAGAGGTTCTCGTCCACGTCGACGGACGGGTCGTCGTCCTCGGGGTCGACGACGACGTCGACGTAGGCTGTCTCGTTCCCGTAGGCGGTGACGACTTTCAGTTTGCCGCGAACGGACTGGTCGACCGACCGGACGTCGACGTCGACGGCCGTCTCGGATTCGCCCTCGACGAAGTAGTTCCCGCCCGAGTCGAGCGCGGCGGCCGAGGAGAGATCGTCGTCGAGATTGAGATGGACGTGGATGGCCTCACCGTGGTTGCGAAGCCGTATCGTGAACGGGCCTGCGACGTGAAACTCCGCAGGAGCGTCCACCTCGTGGATGCTCCCGCGGTTCAACTCGACCGATAGCGACGGTGGCACGGATGGCCCGACGCACCGGGGGACGAAAAAGCTCGGGGGTCGTTTTGCCGTGAGTTCCCGAAGGCGTCGTCGGACAGGTCACTCTTCGCGCATGTCGGGCGGGAGGAGGTTCGGGATGCCGTCCTCGATAGGGTACACCTCGCCGGTGACGGTGCCGACGAGTCGTCCCTCGATGATCTCCTCGCCGTCCCGTTCGTCGACTTCGAGTTCGAGTTCGCTCTTGTCCAGGGGGTCACAGAGGATGTCCATCAGGGATTCTTTCATCGTCCGAAGAAGGCGACCCACTCGGTAAAAGCCTACGGGTTGCCACCCCAGATCGGGGCGTAGTCCGCCGGTACCGCAGATCCCCGGAACAACCGTGGCGCGGGTTCGTCACGACGGTCGAGCGGCGAGGCGTTCCCGGACGTCGACGGGCGGGGGTCGCTCACGACCGTCGCGTCTCGTCACCGAACGGGAGCCGTATCGCCCGGCCGCTAGCCGTCCCGCTCGAACGGATTCACGAGGTCGATCGTCTCGGCCCGATCCGGACCGATACCGACGGCGTAGATGGGCGCGCCGACTTCGTCGCCGAGATAGTCGAGATACGTCCGGGCCTCGGCCGGGAGGGCGTCGTATCCGTCCTCGGCGACGGCGCTCCAGTCGACGTCCGGCCACGGGTCGAACTCCTTCAAGACGGGGTCACACTCGGCCCAGCGTTCGGTCGTCGCGGGCATCGTGGTCAGCGTCTCGCCGTCGAGGTCGTAGGCGTGGCCGACTTTCACCTCGTCGAGTCCGGCGAGGACGTCCAGGTGATTGACGGCGATGCCGGTGAAGCCGCTGGCGCGGGCGGCGTGGCGGAGCATGGGGACGTCGAGCCATCCGATGCGGCGCGGGCGGCCCGTGACGGTGCCGAACTCGCCACCGCGCTCGCGAATCTCGTCGGCGAGGGGCCCATCGAGTTCGGTCGGGAGCGGCCCCGTACCGACCCGCGAGAGGTAGGCTTTGACGATGCCGACGACCTCGCCCCGTCCGACGACCGTCGGGCCGACGCCGCTACCGGTGCAGGCCCCGCCGGCCGTCGGGTTCGACGACGTGACGTAGGGGTAGATGCCGTGGTCGATGTCGATGGAGGTCCCCTGTGCGCCCTCGAAGAGGACGTTCGCGTCGTCGTCGAGGCGGTTCCCGAGGAAGTTGCCGGCGTCGACGGTCATGTCCTCGCGTTCGAGGCGCTGGCCGACATCGACGAACTCCTCGTGGAGGGCGTCGACGTCGAACTCCTCGCTGGCTTCCATCCCGAAGACGTCCTCGACGAGCGCCCGCTTCTGCGGGACGACGTACTCCAGTCGCTCGCGGAGAACGTCCGGATCGAGGAGGTCGCCGACGCGGACGCCGCGGCGGCCGACCTTGTCCTCGTAGGTCGGACCGATGCCGCGCCCGGTCGTGCCGGCCTCGAGATCCGAATCGCTCTTGGCTTCCTCCTCGATGCCGTCCAGCACGCGATGGTACGGCATGATGACGTGTGCGCGGCGGGCCACCCGGACGTCGGGGTCGAGCCCCCGGTCGCGCAGGTCGTCGAGTTCCGAAAACAGCGTCCGCGGATTGACCACACAACCGTTGCCGAGGAGGCCCACTTTGCCGCGTACCGCGCCGCTCGGAACGAGCGAGAGTTTGTATTCGGTGCCGCCTTCGACGACGGTGTGACCCGCGTTGTCCCCGCCCTGATAGCGGACCACGATGTCGGCTTCCCCACCCCAGAGGTCGACGAGGGCACCTTTGCCCTCGTCGCCGAGTTGGGAGCCGACGATGGTGACTGTCATGTCCGCTGGACGGTTTCTCGCCGCCCGCTAAACCGATTACGGTCGCGAGGCGGCCGCGTCGGACCGAAACGTTAACCACCCACAGGACGTACGTGTACGGTGTCGGTTCTCTGAGTGTGGGATCAAGAGCAACTTTTAAAACCCGCAAAGACAAGTTAACAAATGGCATGATAGACAGGCTTGAGAAAGAAGTAGATATGCTCGAACGGCACCTGCAGGTCTTGAAGATGGTCATCGGCAACGAGCCTATCGGCATCGTCAAGATGTCCAACGAGACCGGCTACCCTCACCACAAAGTCCGTTACTCACTGCGTGTCCTCGAGGAGGAGAACCTCATCGAGCCGTCGAGCCAGGGCGCGATTACGACCGAACGAACCGCCGAATTCGTCGACGAACTCGACGAGAAGATCGACGACATCGTCGGGAAACTCGACTCGATGAAAATCGAGGAGACGGCCGAAGTCGAATCCTAGTTCACAGATCCGGAACCGTCAGGTAGAAGCCACCGTCTCGTGCCTCCGCGAGACACAGGTGAAATCCGCGCGTCCGCGAAATCTTCACGTAGCTTTTCCGTTTCGTCCGGCTGAACAGCCCGCCGCCGGTGGCGTCGGCGGTGACCTCCATCGCGTCGGGGTCGAAGTAACTGGTCGTCAGGAAAAACGCCGCCGCCAGCGAGTCGACCGCCTCCGTCACCGTCGTCGCCTGATCGACGAGCGACTGCATCATCCCGCGAGTCGTCGGCTCCCGCGAGTCGTTGACGTCCGCGACGAGCAGGGGTTCCCCATCTTGTCGTAACAGACCACGTCGAAGGTGTACTCCTCGCCGGCCCCCTCGACTGCGGTCGAGAAGTCGATGCGGTCGACGTCGGGGACGGCGTCGTAGAGCCTGTCGAGAACGCGCCGACTCCCGGTGTCGCGGATCTCGTAGAAGAGGTCGGTCACCAGCCACCGGACGAACTCGTAGTGGACGGTTCCGCGGAGAAACTCCTCGTAGGGCGCGCCGTCGACGTACAGGCCGTCGGTGTCGACGTTCGCGTGGTAATCCAGGACGAGGTTCTCGTCGACCGTCTCCCGCGTCGTCTGTCCCTCGTGGACCCCCTGGAGCGTCCCCGCGCTCTTGGTCTCGTACCGGACGAAGAGGTTCGTCCCGGCGAGGGCCTCCTCGGGCGACAGCGTCCGCTCCGGGTCCGCGTCGGATCGCCGCCCTGCCACGGGCGCGTCGGCGCGGGGCCGCGTGCGTTGCGTTCGCTGTCCAACGGGCTCACTGGACTGTTCGGCAGCGGCGGACGCGTCCGCCGTCGACGCCGGGACCTCGGCCGCTCGTGACGGATCGGTCCGTTCCTGCTGTGTCGCGTCGTCGCCGCCCGTCGTCGACGCAGCGTCCGTCGCCGATTCCGCGTCCGTCGCCGACGCCGAGTGCTCGGCGGCGTCCGCCTCGGCCTCCTCGGCGGCCGTCAGTTCGATATCTTCCGTGGAATCGGGCGCTACCCCCGCGTCCGCGTTCTCGCCAGCGGACGGCGTCCCGGCGTCGACAGCGTCGTCCCCGGTTCGCGTCGTCGACGCCGCGTCCGCCTGGTTGGCGTCAGCCTCGGCGTCTCCGGTCGACGCCGCGCCCGACGGACTGGCGGCGGTGTCGTCGCTTCCGGCCGTCTCGCCGTCCCCCGATTCGGCCGGGTCGTCCGCCGCTTCGGCGCTGGTCTCGTCAGCACTTGCCTCGTCGTCAGCACCGGTCTCGTCAGCACTTGTCTCGTCAGCGCTACCCTCGTCGGCGTCGGCCGTCTCGTCGCCCGCGATGGTCACCGCCTCGACGTCGGTCGACGGCTCCTCGGGTTCCGGTTCCGGGGGCTCGGGGACGTCGACGACGTCGATCGTCGCCTCCTTGACCTCGTAGATGCCGACTTCGTCGTTCGCGCGTTCGAAGGCCTCGTCGCCGGTGACGAGGCGACGGCTGTTGCCGACGAACGCGACGCTCATCGACTTGCCGCCGGAGTAGACGACGTAGTAGTCGCCGGAGAGGACGTTTTCGGAGAGTTCGACGTAGCCGGTGAAGCCGCCGTCGGACAGCGTCTCGTCGACCTCCGACAGGGGCGTCTCGTTCGTGTAGTATTTCGCGCGCGTCTGCCCGTCGCCGAGACGCATCGTGTAGAGCAGCGGAAGCGCCTCGTCGGGAGCGACGTACGCGTCCAGGTCGGCCGCCTCGAACGCCTCGATCGTGCCGTCGAAGACGCCGACGACGCGTCCGTTGAGCAGGAACGCCCACGCGTCCCCGGCGGTGACGGCACCCGAGAACCGTTCGTCGGCGAGGTCGTGCAGTCCCGCGTAGCCGTCGGCGACGGGGTGTGGACTCCACTCGCGTATCGCGTCGAGAATTTCGCTCTCCATTTGCACTATCATGTCCGCAAGCGGGGGAAATACTTTCCGGCAACGCGCGGCGTCGCCCGTCGATCACTCCTCCTTGACGGTCACTTCGCGGCGCTCGCCGTCGACGTACTTGTACAGCGTGTCCGGGGATTCGTCCTCCGTCCGTCGGTGTGAGCCGTCACAGAAGGGGTACTCTTCGCTCAGCCCACACAGGCAGATGGCGACGTCTCCTTTCTCGTCGTCGACGTCCGCCGGGGTGAGAATCCGCGGTCCGTGTGCCGTGTGTGTGACCTCTCGGGGCATGTCCCGCCGTACCGACGGCGACGTGTTAACTCCGGTGGACGACGGCGAGCGCGCCGGCGTCGGCCCGAACCGGTCAGTGCTTGTGGGTGAACAACAACGGCCGCTCCTCTTGCGTCGTCAGACAGAGCCCGAGCGGCTCGGTCTGGTCGAGGCTGGTGGACGCGCCCTTGCACACCACGAGGTCGTCGAACGGCTCCTCACAGACCGGACAGGCTACCGCCACCGTGTTCTGATAGAGCTTGAACTCCTCGTTTTCCTCGCGGGGCGTCAGCGACGAGATGAGTTGGTCGAAATCTTCTGCGTCCATGCGGTTTCCTGTCGCGTCGACCCATATAAAACCACGGAGGGTGACAGCTACCCTCGCAGGGGGCGTTCAGGCCCCGAGTTGCGCGCCGGCGTAGAGGACGACGACGAGGAAGATCCAGACGGCGTCGACGAAGTGCCAGTACATCGAGACGGTGGTGACCGAGACGTGGCGCTCGGCGGAGTACTGGCCGGCGAGACTACGGACGAAGACGATGCCGAGGAGGACGGCCCCAAGCGAGACGTGGAGGCCGTGCAGGCCGGTCAGCCCGTAGAAGGCGGAGCCGAAGATGCCGGAGGTGACGGTGAACTGCGAGTGGACGATGAACTCGTAGTATTCGAGCACCTGCCCGCCGATGAAAATCACGCCCAGGACGAGCGTCGCGACGAGCCCGATCAGGAAGTTCCGGCGGTTGCCGTTACGGAGCGCGACGTGCGCCCAGTGGAGCGTCACGCTCGACGCGATCAGCAGGAGGGTGTTGACGACGACGAGCGACCCCAGCAGATGGGGGAGGCTCTGTGGCGGCCACGCGCCCGTCCGGATGAAGAAGTAGTAGGCGAAGCCGCCGCCGAACGTCGCGACCTCGGAGCCGAGGAAGGCGATCATCCCCCACCTGAGTGCCTTGCCGCTCGTCTCGCTCGCCTCGCGCGACCAGAACGCGGAGACGAAGGCGTGATAGAGCCACCCGTAGAGACCGACGAGGAAGACGGCGACGCTCCCGACGAGGGCCGCCGGAGCGAGGGCGGGAGAGATGGTCGAGTCCTGCCCGCTCGCGACGATGAACAGCGCCGCGCCGAGATAGATGCCCCCGCGCCCAGTGCCGTGATGAACGGCCACCAGCTCGCCTCACCGAAGCCGCGAGGCCAGTCCTCGACGGCCGGCAGGTGATGGCCGTGGTCGTCGTGTGCGTCTTCGGTACTCATGCTATCGGACCGTTGCGATTCGACTACCAAAAACCTCCCAAGCGCGTCCGAGAAATATCGCCCGCCCCGAGACGGTTTCGGAAGCTACTCCCGTCGACGCGCCGAACGCCGACTATGGCTCGTCGCCGTCGCCTGCGCGCCACGCTGTCGTCCCTCGCCGTCGCCACGGCGTTCGCCGGGACGGCGGCCGCTCACAGCGGGAGCCTCCGCGGCGCGACCCAGGAGTCGCTCGCGGTGCCGACGTGGCTGTTCCTGCTCACTGGCGGCGGGGCCGTCGGTGCCTCTTTCCTCCTCGCCAGTTTCGTCACCGACCGCCGCTTCGTCGAACAGCTCCACGCCTGGCACCGATCGCTCCCGACGCCCGGGCGTTTCGTCACCCGGGCGGCGCGTCTCGCCGCCGTCGGCGTCCTCCTGTCGACCGTCGCCTTCGGCTTCGTCGCCCCGGACGAACAGCTCCGGAACCTCGCCATCCTCGTCGTCTGGGTGGCCTGGTGGGGCGGCTTCGTCGCCTCGACGTATCTCCTCGGGAACGCCTGGCCCGCGCTCAACCCCGTCCGCGCGCTCGCAGACGCCCTCCCGTCGCTGGATCGGCCCTATCCCGAGCGGCTGGGCGCGTGGCCGAGCGTCGCCGCCTTGCTCGCGCTCGTCTGGATCGAGGTGGTGAGCCCCCTCGCCGACGACCCGCGACTGCTCGCGACCGTCGTCCTCGTGTACACGCTCGTCACGGTCGGCGGGGCCGTCGTCGTCGGGGCGGAGCGGTGGTTCACCTCCGTCGACCCGCTCTCGCGGGCGTTTCGCTACTACGGCCACGTCGCGCCGATCCAGCGCACCGACGACGGCCTCCGACTCCGGCTTCCCGGGGCGGCGCTCCCCGAGACGGCGGTGTCGGGGCGCGACGAGGTGGCGTTCGTCGTCGCCCTCCTGTTCGTGACGACGTACGACGGCTTCGTCGCCACGGGACTGTGGGCGACGATCGCCCGAACCGTCGCCGGCGTCGGCGTCCCCCGACGCTGATCTATCTCGGCGCGTATCTCGGCGGCTTCGTCCTCTTTCTCGGGGCGTTTCGCTGGGCCGCGCGCGACGCCCGGCGACGCGCCGAGAGCTACCTCACGCCGGAGTATCTCGCCCGTCGGTTCGCGCCGTCGCTGCTCGCGATCGCCGCCGGCTACCACCTCGCGCACAACCTCGGCTCGGTGTTGTTGCTGTCGCCGACGCTCGTCGCCGTCGCGACGTCGCCGCTCTCGCCGCCGTTGAACCCGCCGCAACTCGCCGGACTGCCGGGCTGGTTCGGCGGCCTCGAACTCGCGTTCGTCCTCGTGGGACACCTGTTGGCCGTCTGGGTCGCTCACGCGACGGCCTACGACGCGTTCCCCGGGCGGCTCCAGGCCGTCCGGAGCCAGTACGCCGTGACGCTCGTGATGGTGCTCTACACCATGACCAGCCTCTGGATCGTCTCCGAACCGTACGTTCCGCCGCCGTTCATCGCCACATGACCCGAACCGACGTCGACACCGACGTGCCCGCCGACGCCGAGGCGCACGTCTGTTCGTACTGTGGCCGGCCGTTCGCGCGCGAGAAGTACCTCGTCTTGCATCGCGGACTCGCCCACCCGGACGACGTCTCCGACGGCGAACGCGACGCCTACGAGCGGGCGTACGCAGAGGAGCAGGCGGACATCGATCGGTTTCGGATCGTCGCGCTGGGGGTGCTGGTGGTCATCTACTTCGGGTTCCTGTTCGCCTACGCGGTGTTCGCCGCCTGATTCGCCCTTAGTCCGCGCTCGTCGACACCCGGTGGAACGGCTGTCCGGCGATGGTCTCGCGGAGTTCGTCCAGCGAGTTCCGGTCGTTCGCGCCGGTCATCGTCGTGACGACGGCAAACACCTCCTGGCGAGAGACTTTCACGCCCGTCGCCGAGAGGGCGTCCTCGGGCGAGGCGAGCAGCTCCCGGAGCGTTCCGACCGCGAGGAGGAAGGGGATGGCCCACGCTTCCAGGGTGTTTCCGTCCGTCGTCGGGACGGTTTCGAGGTACGTCTGGGCGTCGTCGACGAACGACCGGGCGTGGGCGGCCGTCCGGCGGACGACGGCCGCTGCCCCCGACTCGTGTTTCGGGGCGATGATTTCGTCCTGCGGGACGCCCTCGGCGTCCAACCACTCCGCCGGGAGGTAGACGTTGTTCTCCTCGGTGTAGTCGTCGTAGACGTCCTTGGCGACGTTGACGAGCTGGAGGAGGAGGCCGAACTGTTCGGCGGTGTCGTAGAGGGCGTCGCGTCGCTCCCGCGAGACGTCGCCGCGCGTGAGGAGGTTCGTGACGAGGGTGCCGACGGTGCCGGCGGCGTAGTAGCAGTACTCCTCCAGTTCCTCGCGGGACTGGATACGGAGGCCGCCGGTGTCGGCGTAGCGTTCGACGAACATGGCCATCCCCTGGACGAGTTCGCGGGCCGGCGGTGTCACGGCCCGGCGGACGTCGGCCGGGAGGCTGCGGAAGGTGCGGACGATACGGGGTGCCGCGGCGACGACGTCCCAGTCGTCTGACCGGGCCTCGGGCAACCACTCGTCGACGTCGTCGCGGAAGTCGTGTACGTCCGTCTCGTCGTCCGGATCGAGCGTCCGATCGTAGACGCGCAGGAGACGGGCCTGTTCCTCGGGGGGATGTGGTCGGCGTCCTCGACCGTGTCGGCGACGCGACAGACGAGATAACCGATACAGATGTACGAGGCCATCGGTTCGTCGAGCACGTCGACCGTCAGCGCGAAAGTACGCGAAACGCCCTGTACCGCCTCGTGACACCAGTCGAGGTCGGCGTCGTCACCGGGTGGTCGGGCTGCATCTCTAGACATTCGGAGTGGTTTCGGGTTACGCCCGGGGGATAAAAAGCCTCGTGGGCGACGACGGCATCCTCGTCAGCGCTCGTGAGCGGCCCGTCGACCGCGTGCGTGGTCAGCGGACGGCCCGTGGAAAACCCTAAGCAGAGCGGGACGTACTGTGAGGCATGGACTTCAGCCTCTCCGCCGAGCAACGCCAAATCCGCGACATGGTCGCCGAATTCGTCGACGAGGAGATCGTCCCCCGGGCCGCAGAGATCGACGAGGACGACGAGTTCCCCGACGACGTCGTCGCCGAGATGGCCGACCTCGGCCTCATGGGCATGCCCTTCCCCGAGGAGTACGGGGGCGGGGCTCGACTACCACGCCTACGCAATCGGCCTCGAAGAGATCAGTCGCGGTAGCGGCGGGATCGGGACCGTCGTCGCCGCCCACACCAGCCTCGCGGGCAACATGCTCTACGAGTTCGGGAGCGAGGCACAAAGGGAGAAGTATCTGACGCCGCTAGCGGAGGGGACGGAGATCGGTGCGTTCGCGCTCTCGGAGGCGGGCGCGGGCAGCGACGTGCCGGCGATGGAGACGACGGCGACGCGGGAGGAGACGAGTACGCGATCGACGGCGGCAAACTCTGGATTTCGAACGGCTCCGTCGCCGACACGGTGACGGTGTTCGCCAAGACCGACGCGGACGCCGGCAGCAAGGGCATCTCCTCGTTTGTCGTTCGACCCGACGAGGACGAGGGGTTTTTCGTCGAGGGGACGGAGCACAAACTCGGCGACAAGGGCTGTCCGACGGCCGAACTCCGGTTCGACGACATGCGCGTGCCGGCGGACCGTCGCCTCGGTGAGGAGGGCGACGGGTTCGTCCAGGCGCTGAAGACGCTCAACGGCGGCCGCATCACCATCGCCGCCCGCGGCGTCGGCATCGCCCGCGCCGCCCTGAGGAGGCCCGCGAGTACGCCGGCGAGCGCGAGCAGTTCGGTCAGCCCATCGGCGAGTTCCAGGCCATCGGACACAAGCTGGCCGACATGGACACCAAGGTGCAGGCGGCGAAACTGCTGATGCACCGGGCGGCGGACAAGAAGATGCGGGGCGAGAAGTTCGTCAAGGAGGCCGCACAGGCGAAACTCTACGCGAGCGAAGTGAGCACCGAGGTGGCGAACGAGGCCATCCAGATCCACGGCGGCTACGGCTACACCAAGGATTTCCCCGTCGAGCGGTTCTACCGCGACGCCAAACTCAACGAGATTTACGAGGGAACGAGCGAGGTGCTGCGCAACACCATCGCCGACCAGCTGCTCGACTGAGGGCGACGGAGCGAGACCGACAGCTTTCACTGTCGGCGACGCGAACGACGGCCATGAGCGACGACGGGGAAGAAGTCGAGTCCGACGGTATCGCCGCCCGCTACACGGAAACCGACCACGAACGCGTCCTCAGGTTCGAACGCGACGGCCGAACAGCGGTGCTCGTCCAGAACACGGACGGCTACGCGATGGTGACGGTTCGCCGGCGCGTCGACGGGGACGAACTCGAACGCTACTACGGCTTCGACGTGGCGCTCGACCACGCGGCGGAACTACTTGACGTCGCCCCGTCAGCACTCCCGATCCCCGACGCGGCGTCCGACATGGGAATGTGACGGCTCCGCGCTACCGCCCCCAGTAGAACCGCGGGGCGAGCGTCGTGTACGCCAGCGAGAGAAAGAGGATGGCGAACGCGAAGACCTCGCCGGGGCGGCCGGTGAAGACGATGGCGAACAGCTGAACGACGCCCATCACGAGGGCATCCTGTGAGTGGAGGTCCGGATACTGGACGGTCGACACCATGAGCACGGCCAGCGCGCCGCTCAGGCCGACGAGGATCGCCGGACCGACGAATCCCGCGAGGACGCCCGCAGAGAGGATGGTAGCGGCGAGCGTCGTCGGCGCGCCCTCGGTGGCGTCGTCCTCGCTGTCGTAGACGGTGTAGAGGCCGAGTCGGACGACGGCCGTGGCGACGAACGCCCCGCCGAGGCCGAGCGTGACGGCGAAGCGGACCGGGCCGCCGTCGAGCGACCACGCGGGCATCGCCGTGACGTGACAGGCGACGAGGAGCGCTGGCGCGACGCCGAAGGAGGCGACGTCCGCGAGCGAGTCGAGGTGCGGCCCCACCGGCGTCCCGCCGAACTTCCGGGCGACGACGCCGTCGAGTCCGTCGGTGATGGCCGCCAGCAGCAGGAGGCGGGCCGCGAGCGTCGCGTCGAACGTCGCGGTGAAAGCCGCGAGAAAGCCGAGGACGGCGTTCCCCGCCGTCACGGCGTCCGCGGGGCCGAGTCGGCCGACGAACCGGGGTTGCATATCACCTGCCTCGAACACCGGCGGCTTACGTTTTTACATTACCACCGCTTTCGGGAGTCGAACCACGCCGCATTTATTCGCGCGCCGCCGACGCTGACGTATGAATCGGCGAGGCTTTCTCGCTGGCGTCGGCGCGGCGGCCCTGACGAGCGGTGCCGGCTGTGCCAGCCTCGGAACGGCACGGAACGTGGACGGCGACGTCGGCATGACGGCCACGGCGTTCCGGCCCGCGACGTTCACCGTCGCCGTCGGCGACGACGTCGTCTGGTACAACAACAGCGTCCGCGCCCACTCGGTGACGGCCTACGAGAAGTCGCTGTCGGACGGCGCGGACTTCTTCTGTACCGGCGACTTCGACACCGAGGCCGCCGCCCGCGAGGCGTGGGACGGGATGCGGGGTGCGATCGACAGCGGCGAAACCTACAGACACACGTTCGAGGTTCCGGGAACGTACGACTACTTCTGCATCCCGCACGAACAGGGCGGGATGGTCGGGCAGATAGTCGTCGAGGGGTAGCGGCCGTCACGGACGAGTCGGGACGGCCGTCGCTCGGTGGGGTGGAAAAATCGGCCGCGAACGCCGCTGCCGGCGGGACTACTCCTCGACGGCGACGTCCGCTTCGTCGACGTCGACCGACGCCTCCTCTTCGGCGGCGACTTCCTCGGGGTGCGCTTCGAGGGTGAGCTTCTGGATCTCTACCCGTCGGAGGGGGTAGATCGTCTTGGCCTCGCCGTAGATGGCCGAGGAGAGGCGGCCCTCGACGACGCTGTCGACGTAGCTCTCGAAGGTGCGTTCGGTGGCGGCGTCCTCGACGAGGTCGATCATGACCCGCCGGATGGCCTTCTCCTGACTGCGGTCGGCCTTCTTCGTCGTGAACGCGACGGGTTGGACCTGAATACGGTAATCGTCCGTCGTCAGGACCGTCACGTTCGCGGCGATCTTGGAGGCACCGCGGCGCACGAGGCTCCGCAGGTAGTCGCGGGTCAGTTCGTGCTTGACGAACTCCGTGTAGGCGGAGTCGCTCCCCACGTCCGTAATCTTGAACGTGAGTTTGGTGTTGTTGGCCCCGGCGTCGTCGGTGATCTCGCCGAGGGTGGTTTCGATGGTCCGTCCGATGACCTTCTCCGGTTCGTCTGCGACAGTCTGGCCGAGTTCGGCCCGGTCGAACTGTTCGGGCGCGAAGACGGTGTACCAGCGCTTGCCGCGTTTCTGCTTGGATACTGAGCGTTCACTCATGATTTCGATAGGTGTGTGCTGTCTGTGCGACGGTCTCTGCGACCGTCAGGTTCACCACGTAGTCGTCCACGGTGGCGTGGAGGCCGCCCGTCGTCTCGCGTTCGATTTCGGTGGCGACGTAGTCGCCGTCCACCGTCGTCGTCATCGAGTCGGTGTTGTCCGGGCGGAGCGAGGCGGCGACGAGCGCCGCGGCCTCGTGTTCCGTCCGGACGTTGGCGCGCCTCATAGCGCCCCCTGAACGCCGTGATGAACCCCGATACTTCCAGTCCGTCGTCGAAGCGCGCTCGCCCGCGTCGCGACCCGCCGTGACCGGTGCCGTCCATCGCCGTCGCCGCCTCGTCCATCGCGTCGCCGAGGGCCGCGTCCTCGACGCTCGCGGCGGCCGCCGCGCCCTCCGTCACGACCAGTGCGACCGGTTCCGGCGACCGGAAGTCGCGGAGGAGTCGCGCGGCCGTGGCGAGTTGGCCGACGGTGCCCGAGTCGACCCGGGCGACGAACAGGCCGTCGTATCGGCCCGTCGTCGCGCCCGCCAACTCGGCGTGGACCGTTCGGGCGTGCGCCCGCCACGCGTCGAGGGCGTCCGCACGGAGTTCGGGCGCGTCCCGAAGCGCCAGGGCGACGCCCGTTCCCGGCCGTTCCCGGGCGACGGCGTCGAGGACGTCGGCGTAGCCGCCGACCGTCGCGAACCGGCCGTCCGGCGTCGCGTACGGGCGGAGGAACCGCTCGACTGCTTCCGCCGCGCGCGGCGACGCCCCGTCGGCGTCGACGGTTTCGACGGCAATCCACGAGGCGACGCGTCGGCGGGCGTCGGCGTCGAGGGTCGCCGGCAGATCGAGGCCGGCGAGCGCCGCGCTGACGGCGTCAGCGTCGCCCGAGACGGGCGCGCGAACGAGCGTCGAGTGGGCGATGCCGTCGGCGAGGTGGCCCTCGCCGTCCACCGCGCCGTCGGTCGGCACGGCGACGCCGGGGCGGCGCTCGACCAGTTCTCGATGCTCGGCGGTCTCCAGGAGATCGGCGGCGTCGCCACCGCCCGGCATCTCGCCGGCGGCGACGACGCCCGCGAGTGCGAGCACCGGGTCGACGTCGGCGGCGAGTTCGGCGGCGGTGCGGTAGGCGTCGACGCTCGCCGGGCGGGCGTCGCCGGGGATGGCGACGTCGCCGCCAGCGGCACCGACGCTCACGAGCAGGTCGTCGTCCGTGCGCGGGGGTCGGGGAGCTCCCGAACCCGGACCTGAAACGGCACGTCGCAGTCACGGAGCGCTCGCGCGAGGAGGCCACTCGCCGCCAGCGAGTCACCGTCGGCACTCGCGGCCACCGTGACGAAGGCGGCCTCGCGGAGTGCCGCGGCGTCGGCGGCGGGCGTCTCCGAGGCGGAGCGCGCTGACGACATCTACTCCTCCAGCAGTTCGACGGCGACGTCGTAGCTGTAGGTGAAGTCCGCGTCGAGTTCGTCGCCGCGGTAGTAGTCCGCGAGGCGGCGGATCTTCGACTCGGTGTTCTGCAGGGCGCGCTTGTTCTGGTGGTCCTGCGGGTTCTCGTCCATGTGCTCGCGCAGGCCGATGGCGCGTTCCATCAGGCTCCGCAGGTCCTCGGGGAGGTCGCCAGTGGCGTCGTTCTCCTCGAGGATCTCGGTGAGTTTCTTCCCGGTCGCCAACTTCACGTCGGGGACCGGCGTGCCCTTCACGCCCTCGTCGCGCAGTTTCATCCCGATGACGCTCGGGTCGTGACCCTGCTCTGCGAGTTCGACGACGCGTTCCTCTACGGCTTCGGCGTCGACGTCGCTCCACTCCGGGGTTCGTCTGCCACCGGCTTGTCCGAACCGGACGAGCCACGGCGGCGGGTGTGCATTCGTGCCATATTTCTGATTGGAACTGCACAGACCGCTAGATAGAGCGTGACCGACGTCTGTCGGTGCACTTCCGCAATCCCAAGCCCGCGTGGGCGAGTCGGATTTGCGGCCGTGCTGTTCCCGTTTGTCCTCAGTGCGGTCGACGACTAAACCGTTTCGACTCCCCGAGAGCGGGAGTCGAAGCCCTTATTACCAAAACCGCGATACGGTAGAGTGCGCTCGAGGGCTCGTAGATCAGTGGTAGATCATCCCCCTGGCACGGGGAAGGCCCGGGGTTCAAATCCCCGCGAGTCCATCGGAGCGACCGAGTTTTCGAGGGAGCGAGAATGGTCGAGCCGGGATTTGAACCCTGGAAGTCGCAGCGCCGAGCGTAGCGAGGCGACCGTCTTCCTCTGGTTCAAATCCCCGCGAGTCCACTCACTCCGTTCCTCGCTTGGTCCCGTTCGCTCCGCTCACGGGACCCCATCGAGTCCACTTCTGGCAGTGAAGAAGGTACGAGCGTTCGCTGGCGCGAACGCGGTGAGCGCCTCGGGAGGGCAAACGGCGGGCCGCGACGAACGCAGGACGACGGATTTCGGCGGACGGTCCCGCGAGGGTCGGTCCGGGGACGTCGCGCCGCGGTGTGGGCCGTCAGCCAAAGAGCACCGTGACGGCGGCGAGTGCGACGGCGCTCGCGATACAGAGCGTCAGGAACGCGACGCTGGCAGGACGGAGCCCGGCCGCCCGCAGTTTCGACAGTCGAACGTCGAGGCCGAGGCCGGCGAACGCGAAGAGGAAACACCAGCGATAGGCGTTCGTGAGGTGGGAAATCCGCGCCTCCGAGAGCAGACCGGCGTTGGCGACGACGGCCATCGCGACGAAACCGAGGACGAACTTCGGGAAGGTGACCCAGAGCTGGCGAAGCGACCCGCGGACGTCCGACGCCGACGGCCGGAGATAGCAGACGGAGTAGACGACCACGACGACGCCGATGAGGACGTTCCGCGTCAGTTTGGTCACCACAGCCCACTGTCCCGCCACGTCAGCGTAGGCGAACCCCGCCGCGGCCACCGGTCCCGTACTCAACATGCTCACGCCCGCCCAGAGACCGAACGTCCGGGCGGAGAGGTCGAGCAGGCCCCCGCGAGCGGGTAGAGAAAGAGGGTGACGGCGTCGACCAGCAGGACGGTGGCGACGACGTAGGTGACGTCTTCGCCCTCGGCGCGGATGCCGCCGGCGACCGCGACGACGGCCGAGACGCCACAGATGCTCAGGCCAGCGGCGAGCAGCGACGCGAGGGAGCCACGGAGGCCGAACGCGGTGCGCGCCAGCAGTTCGGTGAGAACGAGCGTGAACGCGACGACGGCGAGGACGAGAACGAGGAGTTGGAGGCCGGCGTCGACGACGGCGGCGAGCGAGATACGGGCCCCCATGAGAACGATACCGGCGCCCAGCAGGAGTCCGTGCGTCGCCACGCCCGGTTCGGCCCACTCGGGGACGCCGACGGCGTTCGCGAGGACGACGCCCGCGACGATCGCGAGGAGGAGGTGGTTCGCGCCCGGCACGGCGTCGGCGACGAGTCGGGCGACGCCGCCGACGAGGACGAGGAGGGCGAGTCCCGGCGCGAAACGCCTCGCTTCCTCCCGCGCGCGGTCACCACGGAACCGGAACATCGAGTGCGACGACGGCCGACACGGCGAAGCCAACGACGACTGCTTTCCAGTCTCGTTCCAGATGCATCCACCGCGAAACCGCTCCGTGGGCGTCGCCGTCCTCAGGGCAGTCACTGGCGTCCATCGGTGGAGGGTTCCGCGCATATGCAGTAAAATTTGCGATGAGAGACAGAGAGCGGCAACATTTGGCCCTATCCGTCACGCCGCTATCGACTCGTGAACGGTCGACGAACCGTGGAGCGTCGGGGTGATACCAACGGGAGGAGGGTGCGTCATCGGGGAGACGCGACGAGCGTCGGTCGTACCGTGCGGGCCGAATCGGTCCGGTCCCGGCGTCGGCGTCCGGTAGTTGGGGACGCTTCGGCATAAATGTCACAGAACGCGAATTTAGTTGAATCAAGTTGTCTCCACGCGGGGACAACAGTGAATACCTCCCGGACGCCAGTCGTGCGCATGAGTGACACGCGCCGTCTCGAACTCTCGGCGGGGAACGCCGTGGACTACCTGAAGCGTCGCGGCTTCCTCTCGGCGGACGCGACGGCCGAGGCCCGACCGCTGGGCGGTGGCGTCTCGAATCACGTGCTGGCGGTGTCGTGGGACGGCGGCTGTGTCGTCGTGAAACAGCCGCTCCCGAACCTCGCCGTCGAGGACGACTGGCCGGCCGACGTGGAACGCGTCCACAACGAAGCGGCGGCGGCCCGGACGTACGCCGCCGTCATCGAGGCGACGTCGCTGGAGTACGCCCACGTCCCGGACGTCGTCTTCGAGGACGAGACGGAGAACGTCGTCGGCGTCGAGTGTGTCCCCGGCGACGCGCCGACGTGGAAGGAGGAACTCCTCGACGGTCGCGTCGACGTCGCCGTCGCGGACGAAGTCGGGCGCGTCCTCGGTGCCGTCCACGACGCCGCCGCCGGCGACGACGACGTGCGAGCGAACTTCGCGAGCAAGCGCCCGTTCGACCAGCTCAGAATCGACCCGTACCACCGGACGACGGCGCGCCGACACCCGGACGTCGCCGACGCCATCGACGCCGAGATCGAGCGAGTCCGGAGCGTCGAGAGGACGCTCGTCCACGGCGACTACAGCCCGAAGAACGTCCTCGTTGATCGGACGGGGGCCGCCCCCGAACCCTGGATCATCGACTTCGAGGTAGCCCATTGGGGCGACCCCGCGTTCGACACCGCGTTCCTGCTCAACCACCTGTTCATCAAGTCGGCGTACAACCGCGAGAAACAGGCGGCGTATCTCGACGCCGCCTTCGAGTTCTGGCGGGCGTACGTCGACCGGGTCGACTGGGATGTCGAGGCGGCCACCGTCGCCGAACTCGGCGTGTTGATGCTGGCTCGCGTCGACGGCAAGTCCCCGTCGAGTACGTCGACCGGGAGGCGACGGCGAACGCTCTCCGCCGCACCGCGAAGCGAACGCTCACGGAGGGGATCGAGACGCTGGACGGGGTCGCGACGGCGATCCGCGAGGAGGCGCGGGCGCGATGACCGAAATCGCCGCCGTCGACGCGTGGGAAGTCCTCGACTCGCGCGGGCATCCGACGGTCCGGGTACAGGTGACCGCCGGCGGCGAGACGGGGACGTTCACCGTCCCCGCCGGCGCGAGCACGGGCGACCACGAGGCGGTCGAACGCCGCGACGGCGGCGATCGATACGGCGGGTTGGGCGTTCGCGGGGCGGTCGAGACCGTCCGCGACGAACTCGCCCCGCTCGTCGTCGGCTGCGACGTCACCGATCAGACGGGCGTCGACGAATCTCTCGCCGACTACGACGGCACCGACGACTTCTCGGCCGTCGGAGCCAACGCCGCCCTCGGCGTCTCGGGCGGCGTCGCCCACGCCGCGAGCGCCGCCCGCGACGAACCGCTCTACGAGTATCTCGCGCGCGACAGCCCCGGCCGGATTCCGCTACCGATGGTCAACGTCGTCAGCGGCGGCCTCCACGCGTCCCGGGGCCCGAGATCCAGGACTTCCTCGTGGTGCCGGTCGGGGCGGACGCCTACCCCGACGCCCTCGAAGTCGTCTGGGACGTTCGCTCGGCGGTCGGCGACCGAATCGCCGGCGACGGGTCGCCCTCGTCGCCGACGAGGGCGGCTTCTCGCCCGACGTCGAGAGCGTCGACGACGCCTTCGACCTCCTCGCGGCCGGCGTCCGCGACGCCGGCTACGACCTCGGCGGCGACGTCGCCTTCGCCGTCGACGTCGCCGCCGCGCACTTCTACGACGCGGAGACCGACCGCTACGTCCTCGACAGCGTCGGCCGGTCGCTCACCCGCGACGGGATGGTCGACCTCGTGGCCCAGTGGGTCGACGACTACCCGCTCGTCTCCGTCGAGGACCCACTCACCGAGGACGACTGGGAGGGGTGGGCGACGCTCGCCGATCGCATCGGCGACGAGGTGCAGGTGCTCGGCGACGACCTCCTCGTCACGAACGAGTCCCGCCTCGACCGCGCCGTCGACGCCGACGCCGCGAACGCCGTCCTCGTGAAGCCGAACCAGACGGGGACACTGACCGGCGCGCGCCGCGTCGTCGAAGCGGCCAAGGAGGCGGGGTGGGCGACCGTCGTCTCCGCCCGGTCGGGCGAGACGTGCGACGCCACGATCGCCGACTTCGCCGTCGCGCTCGACGCCGGCCAGATAAAGGTCGGCTCGCTCGCCCGCTCCGAACGCCTCGCGAAGTACAATCGCCTCCTCGCCATCGACCGGTTCCACGACGGCGAGTTCGCCGGGCGCGACGCGCTCGTCCCCGGAATCCGTGACCGGAAGGCACTTACTCGCGACCGAGCATCTCGCGACATGGACCTCACAGGCCAGCGCGTCGTCGTCACGGGAGGCGCGGGGCTCATCGGATCGCATCTGGCCGCCCGCCTCGTGGACGACAACGACGTCGTCGTCGCGGACGACCTGTCGAAAGGCGACCGTTCCCGCGTCCCCGAGGCCGCCGAGTTCGTCCGGGCCGACATGCGCGACCGGGACGACGTGGCTCGCGTCGTCACCGAGGACGTCGACGCCGTCTTCCACCTCGCGGCCTACACGGACACGAACTACGCGAACCCACGGCAGCTGTTCGAGGAGAATACCGAGATGACCTACAACGTCCTCGAACGCATGGACGAGGTGGGCGTCGACGCCCTCGCCTTCACCTCCTCGTCGACGGTGTACGGGGAAGCCCCCGTCCGACGCCCGAGGACTACGCCCCGCTCGAACCCATCAGCGAGTACGGCGCGGCCAAACTCGCCGACGAGGGCCTCGTCTCGACGTACGCCCACTCCTACGACGTCACGTCGTGGGTGTTCCGCTTCGCCAACATCGTCGGCCCGCACCAGCGAGGCAACGTCGTCCCCGACTTCATCGAGAAACTGCTGGACGACCCCGAGACGCTCACCATCCTCGGCGACGGCCGCCAGGAGAAGTCCTACCTCCACGTCGAGGACTGCGTCGACGCCATCTGTCACGTCGTCTCCAACGCCGACGCCGACCTGAACGTCTACAACCTCGGGTCGCGGACGACCACCTCCGTCGTCCGCATCGCGGACATCGTGAGCGACGAGATGGGCGTCGATCCGGACTACGAATTCACGGGCGGCGATCGGGGCTGGACCGGCGACGTGCCGAAGATGCGCCTCTCGGTCGAGAAGCTCTCCGCGCTCGAGTGGGAGCCGCCGGCGTCGAGCGACGACGCCGTCCGGCGGGCCACCCGCCAACTCGTCGCCGAACTGCGGGGTTGAAGAGGGACATCGCTTTATTTCGCGGGGACGAAGCCGAGGACGTGCAGGTCGTGGGATACGACGCCGCCGACGGACACCTCCTCGTGAGCGACGCCGACGGCGACGTGGAGGCGCTCGCCCTCGACCCCGGAACCGACCTCGACTACCGACTCGGCGAGCGACGCTGTGCGGGCACGATACACGAGGGCCGACACGTCGCCTGCGACGCGCCGGACGCGCCCTACTGCCGCGACCACCGGCGTACGTGGGTCTGTGCGCGGTGTACCGGCACCTGCCTCAAAGACGAGATGGACTGCGACGAGGAGCACGCCGTCTACCTCGCGGCGTTCGCGCCCGACGTCGTCAAGGTGGGCGTGACGCGCCTGTGGCGGCTGGAGACGCGCCTCCGCGAACAGGGGGCCGACCGCGCCGCGCACGTCCGAACGGTCGCCGACGGCCGCATCGCTCGCGAAATCGAGGCGGGACTGGCGGCTGACTTCGACATTACCGACCGGGTTCGGGTCCCCGTCAAGCGACGCGGGCTCCACCGGTCCGTCGACGAGGCGGCGTGGAACTCCGCCCTCGATTCGTTCGACCCGATCGACGCCTTCGCGTTCGACTACGGCCTCGACCTCTCGGAGCGACCGATAGCCGAGACGCTCGCGACGGGGACCGTTCGCGGGACGAAAGGCCGGCTGCTCGTCCTCGAAACGGGCGGCACCACCTACGCCGTCGACGTGCGCGATCTGGTCGGCTACGACGTCGAACCCGGCGGGACGACCCGGAGCCTCCAGTCGAATCTCGGCGCGTTCTGAACCGCTGACGTTCGCGGACGACAACCCTTTTCGGGGTGGATTACGAACGGCGAGGCATGTCCGAAGACGAACCCGAAGAGACGCAGGCAGAGGGTAGCGACGCGGAAGGAGAGGACGGCGAAGAGAAATCCTTCCGTGAGCGCGTCGAGGAGATTCGACAGCGGCGCGCCGAGGAACGGGAGGAAGGCGAGGGCGGCGAGGGTGAACGTCCGAGTCCCGAGGAGATGATGGGCGGCGGCGGTGGCCCCGGCGGCAACCCCTTCGCGCAGATGATGAGCGGCATGATGGGCGGCGGACCCGGTGGTCCCGGCGGCATGGGCGGCGGGCCCCCGGCATGGGCGGCGGCCCCGGTGGCCGCGAGCGGGAAGAAGAGTCGGCCGGAAACGAGGAAGTCGTCCGCGAGATCCGCCAGCTCCGCGACGAGGTTCGCGACGTGACCCGTCAGCTCCAGCGCATCGCCCAGGCCATCGAAGAGGACTAGAGGCGGTCGTAAACCGCCTGCAGTCGGTCGACCGCCCGCTCGACGCCGTACTCTCCTCGCAGTTCGAGACAGCGCTCCCCGAGCGACTCGCGTTCGTCGAGCGTCCGCGTTATCGTCGCCGCGAGGGCGTCGACGTCGCCCGTGGGGAAGTGATAGCCGGTCGCGCCGTCGACGACGGTCGACGCCAACGCGCCCTCGTCGGCGGCGACGACGGGCGTCCCGCAGGCGACGGCTTCCAGTGCCACGAGGCCCTGGGTCTCGACGGGGCTCGGGAAGACGAACGCGTCGAGGGCGCTGTAGAAGGCCGGGAGCTCGTCCCGGTCGAGAAAGCCGAGAAATCGGGCGTCGACGCCGCGGTCGTCCGCCCGCGCTTCGAGGTCGTCCCGGGCGGGGCCGTCGCCGCCGAACACCAGCGTCGCGTCGACGTTCGCCGCGGCGTCCACCGCGTCACGGAGGCGTTTCTCGTAGCCGTGGCGGCCGGTGTAGCCGACGAGCGGGCCGCTGCCGAGGCCGTATCGCTCGCGGAAGGCGGCCGCGTCGACGGGGCGGAACCGGTCCAGGTCCACGCCGTTCGGGAGGACGGTCACCTCGCTCTCGACGCCGACGGACTCCGTGAGATGTCGGCGCGTCGCCTCGCTCGGCACGAGGATCGCGTCGACCCGGTCGAAGAACCACCGCTCGTACGCCTCCGAGAGCCGTTCGACGCCGCCGCCGAGACGCCCGCCGGCCGCGAGGTAGCTGGCGTACTCCGACGTCGGCGTGTGGTACGTCGCGACCAGCGGGACGTCGGCGCGCGCCGCGAGACGCAGGCCGGCCAGTCCGAGCGCGAACGGCGTGTGCGTGTGGACCAGTTCCACGTCGCGGACGCGGCGGGGATGCTCGGCACGCCGAGGCGGAACCCTGGGTAGAAGGGAAAGGGGAGACTCCGGACGGGATACTCGCCGACGCGGGGCGTGTGGTCGTCGGTTTCGGGATAGACGACGTCCATGCGGCCACCGCGTCGTTCCCACCGGTCGCGCCACGTCTGTACCGTGTAGGTGACGCCGTTGACCGTCGGGAGATAGGTGTCGGTGAACGCGGCGACCGAACGCATGGGCGTGGGTTCGTGAGAGGGCACTTAATCGCTTGTGACTTATGAGTGAGCGGTTACGCGCTCGCGGGTGGGCAGTTACTCGCTCGTGACCTCGGCGTAGACGGCTTCGAGCCGCTCGCCGACCCGGTCGAGGCTGTGTTCGGCGGCCGTTTCCCGGGCGCTTTCGCCGAGGCGACGCCGGAGGTCCGGGTCGCCGGCCAACAGGTCGAGCGCGCGACGGAACTCCGCGCGGGTCGAGCATTTGAGGCAGTCCTCGCCGTGGGTGTAGAACTCCTCGAAGACGGGGATGTCCCGGAGGACCACCGCCTTCCCGCAGGCCATCGCCTCGAGGACGGCGATGCCCTGGTTCTCGTTTTTCGTCGGGAAGAGGTAGACGTCGCCCGCGCCGTAGGCCCCGCGGATGTCGTCGATCCACCCCGTGAAAGTGACGTTCGCGGGCGGGTCCGAGGTCCAGCGGCGCACCGCTTCGGAGGCCTGTGGACCGGTGTCGTAGGGGCCGAACCACGCGAAGTCGTAGTCGGTCTCTTCGGCGAGTCGGCAGAACGTCGTCACGCCCTTGCGTTCGAAGACGTTGCCGACGGCGAAGACGACCATCCCCGAGAGGTCGTACCGGTCGCGATACTCCCCGCGGAGGTCCTCGAACCCGTCCAGTGCCTCCGTATCGACGCCGTTCGTGACGGGGCGGACGGGCGCGTCGACGGGGTAGGATTCGAGGACGCGTCTGGTGTACTCGCTCGGACAGAGGACGAGGTCGGCCTGCGAGTAGAACCACTTCAGATACCGGCCCAGCGGCCGGGCGAGGTAGTTCGATCCGCGGAAACTCCCGGCGAAGTCCTCGCGGGTGACGTGGGCGTGGAGGATCAACGGGACATCGTGTCGCTTGGCGTGGCGCGCGACGGCGAGGGTGCCGGGGCCGATGAGGTTGCAGTGGGCGACGTCGTAGTCGCGAAACGGACTGTGACCACGGAGGGCATTCAGCGCGGCGCGTCCGGGGTCGCCGTCGCGCCACGGCGACGTGACCACCTCGACGTCGGTGGTTTCGAGGGCCGCGCGCTGCTGCCTGGCGGCGGTCCCGATGCCGCTTCGCTGGAGTCGGGATTCGAGTTCGAGGTAGTTGAGCGCGCGCACGGCGTCGGCTTCGCCGTCGACGTTCTTGACCCTACCGACTCCGTCGGGCGGTTCCCGGTCCGGGGACGCGATGCGACCGGATGACCGAACCGCCGCACCGGGACGGAGGCCAGAAGGCAGGACGGAGGCCAGAAGGCATATACTCGCGCCCGCCCGCGAGTACGCATGGGCATCCCGGAAGAACGCATCGAGCGACTGCACGAGCAGTCCCGGGAAGCCGCCGCCGCCGGCGACGTCGACCGATCACAGGAGTACGTCCGGTTGGCCCGCCGCATCGCGGAGCGGAACCGACTGCGCCTCCCGCGCGAATTTCGCCGGTTCACCTGTGACGCCTGCGACGCCTACCTCGTTCCGGGCGTCAACGCACAGGTCCGCCTCCAGTCCGGACACGTCGTCATCCGGTGCGACTGCGGCGAAATCGCACGCTATCCCTACGACTGACGAGACGTATCACAAACTTACAAATTCCTGCGAACCCAAGCGACGCGCATGGACAGACAGGAGTTGCGAAAGCGGGCCCACGACCTCGACGTGACGGTCTGGGTCGGCAAGAGCGGCATCGACGCGGTCGTCGACGAGTTGGACGACCAGCTCGCGGACCGCGAGCTGGTGAAGGTGAAGTTCCTGCGAGCGGCCCGGGGCGGCACCACGGTCGAGGAACTGGCCGACGACCTCGCCGATCGGGTCGAAGCCGACGTGGTCGAAACCCGGGGTAACACCGCCGTTCTCTACCGATGATACCGCTCCAGGCCGGGAGCGGCGCGATCGGGCAGTTCCTGGCACGGCAGGGCGTCCCATACGCCGATGCCCTCGGCTCTGCCGTCGCGTTCGTCGTCGCCCTCGTCGTCGTCTACCTCGTCGGGCGCGTCGTCGCAGTCCCTCTGCTGAACCGCGCGATGGACGCCCGCGGCCTCGAAACCCACGCGAAGCGCCCGCTTCAGAAGATCGCGAAGATACTCATCCTCTTCGTCGCCATCACCGTCGCCTTCGGCTTCGCCGACTACGGCGACTTCCTGCAGTCGCTGGCCACCGTCGCCGCGGCGGCGACGCTCGCCATCGGCTTCGCCATGCAGGACGTCATCGCCAACTTCGTCGCCGGCGTCTTCATCTTCACCGACAAACCGTTCCGCATCGGCGACTGGATCGAGTGGGACGGTAACTCCGGCGTCGTCGAGGACATCAGTTTCCGGGTCTCCCGCGTCCGGACCTTCGACAACGAACTGCTGACCGTCCCGAACTCGCAACTCACTGACGGCGTCATCAAAAACCCCGTCGCCAAGGACAGACTCCGCCTGAAGATACCCTTCGGCATCGGCTACGACGACGACATCGAACTCGCGACGGACATCATCCTCGAGGAGGCCGAGAACCACGAGGGCATCCTCGCCGATCCAGAACCCTCCGTCCGGCTGACCGAGCTCGGCGACTCGTCGGTGATCCTCCAGTCGCGCGTCTGGATCGACCAGCCGAGCCGCGCCGACTTCGTGAAGACGCGCGCGGAGTACACGCAGGCGGTCAAAGAGCGCTTCGACGAGGAGGGCATCGACATCCCCTACCCGAACCGAACCATCGGCGGGTCGCTCGACGTCTCGGGGCTGGACCGGCTCGAAGGCTAAAACTCGATTCGCTCGACCAACTGTTCCTCTTCACGGGTGTTGACCGCGACGATTCGGATGTGTTCTTCGAGCATCGAATCTTCGAGTTTCGCCTTCAGCAGGTTGTCGACCTGATAGACCCCGGCGGCGTTGACCATCTCGATCTCGACGAGGACGGGCCGTTCGCCGCCGGGTTTCAGCGTCACGTTCTGGATGGCTTGACTCGACAGGGTGTTGATGCCGCGGCCGCCCTTCTCGTAGGGGATTCGAGATCGACCTCGCTCCATGTCGAGGGCGTCGGCGACGCGGATGACGCCCGCCTCGCGCGTCAGAGGGTCCTCGGCGGTGTGGTGACAGAGGATGGCGTGGAGCACCTCCGACTTCACGCGGACGGCGTCGGTCGCGGAGTAGAACTCGGGGAGCAGGTCGTCCAGCACGTCCGCAGCGAGCGGAATCGAGTAGTAGACGTGGCCGTCGCGGTGGACGACGTGGCCGACGTCGTGGAGCGTCGCCGCGAGCGCGACGACGACCGGTTCGTCGGCTTCTTCGAGTCCCTGTTCGCTCGCCCCGTTGAACTCGACGCCGCCCGCCTTGAGCAGGTCGTACAGGGCGAGCGCCCGATCGCGGACGATCTGGATGTGTTTCGGCCCGTGGTCGTTGTACCCCTTCCGCGTGACCGCGTTGACGTTCTGCGCTTCGAGGTAGGTCTGTATCACCGGATCTTCGGCGACGACCGGCAGGAGTTCGTTCAGTTTCTCGTCGGGGAAGGCGTGGTCGGCGTCGGGATCGTAGTGGCGGCCCTCGTCGTCGGTGCTCATACGTTCGACTCACGGGGGCGCGGAGAAAAGCGACCGGGGATCCTGTCGGCGACGCCCGGGTCCGTCAGGGCGTCGAGCGTGCACCCCGTTTCGTCGGTCGAACGCCGCCGCAACCGGGCACCACCGATTCCGGGCGCGCAGACCGCGAAAGGCAAAAAGCCTATAATTACCACAAGGCAGGCTCTCGTAGTGATGCACGAGACAGTCATCCCACTGTTCCCGGGGCTGCCCGGCGGGCCGGAGCTGCTGATCGTTCTGTTCGTCCTCGTCCTCCTGTTCGGGGCGAACAAGATCCCGAAGCTCGCGCGTTCGACGGGTCAGGCGATGGGCGAGTTCAAGCGCGGCCGCGAGGAGATCGAAGATGAACTGCAGGAGATGAACGAACCGGCCGGCACGTCGTCGGAATCGACGGCTGATTCGACGACGGAGTCGACGACCGAATCGACGACCCAGCAAGAGTCCGACGAGGAAACCGAGACGACCCGCGAGTGAGTCCGGCCGCCGGACGGAAAGGGGCGTTTTTTGTTCACCTTCTCCTATTCTCGTCTAGGGCGTGTGGCCTAGCGGATAGGGCGAGGGGTTCCTAACCCCTCGACCGCGGGTTCGAATCCCGCCACGCCCGTGCAGCGAACGAAGCGAGCGAACCGGCATGGCGGGATTCGAATCACGCGAGACGAGCGGCGACGAGTCTCGCATCGCCTTCGACGACTACAGGGTTGTGTCGGAGGATGTATATCACCGCCGACTGGTTTGGCGAGTATGGACGCCGACGAGATTCGCCACTGGAGTGAGCAGTACGACGAGGTGTACGACGACGATCTCGAAGCAATCGAAGAGCGTTTCAACGAAACACTCCCCGACCAACAGTGTCTCACTCGAGACGGACTCGAAGACGTAATTCGGTGGAAACTGAACGGTCAGAAGGGCCGACGTGATCGGAATATCGAGAAGGTGAACACCGTCCCTGACGAATTTATCCAGCGCGTGAGCGAAGCCGCGTTCCTGGTCGACGATCCGAAGATACAGTTGAAGACGCTGCGGTCGATTCCGGGGTCGGTGGAGCGACGGCCACAGTCGTACTTTCCTTCTACGATCCCGAAACCTACGCCGTCGGTGATCGGTATATGGTTCACGAGCTATTCGGCGAAGATCGGAAGCTGCGAGTCACGGACTATCCGAAGATCCTTGCCGAACTGCGTGACCGGAATCCGGGGGTTTCGATCTCCGAACCGTCGAGAAAGCCTACTACCAACGGTATCGCGACGAAAACGACGTGGGGGAGTGATACTCTTCAGGCTCGCCGCGGCCAGGTCGCCGTCTTCCTGTCGCCGGAGTTCGTAGCGGTGCAGGTCTCGCCCGTCTCGGGAAACGCGTTAGACGAACACGAACGTCGGCACGTACAACAACAGACACCCCATCGCGTCCATCCGTCCCACGCGTTCCCGGTGATAAAACACCGCCACGACAGCGGCAGACGCGACGAGCATGTACGCCACGGACGTCACCGCCGCGCTCCGGTGAGCGACCTGAACGCCGCCGACCGCGGCACCGACGCCGAGCGAGAACAACGGATCGGTGATGTTGCTGCCGAACAACGTGCCGACTGCGATGCCGCTCTGTCCGCGGTAGACCGCGAGCGCCGCGATGGCGATTTCGGGGGCGGTGGTACCGAGGCCGGTCACCAAGCCGAGGAGGTAGTCCGGTGTGCCGAGGTCGGTCGCGAGTGCTGTCGCGCCGGTCACGAGCAGATGCCCGCCGGCGACGACGAAGCCGATGCCGACCGCGAGCCACACCAGTGGATGCGAAACGTCGTTCGGATCGGCGATTCGCGTGACGTCGTCGCGGTAGTCGGCGTGTTCGTATCGGACGAGGACGAACCCGAGATAGCCGAGCGCCAGCACGACGCCTTCAATCCGGGTGACGTCGCCGGACCACAACACGACCAGCATCGCACCCATCGCGGCCATCATGCCGCCGCCGTAGGTGCGGACCTTCTCGCGAGCGAGCGACAGCGGCGACACGAGCGCCACGATGCCGATGCCGAGCGTTATCTGTGACGTCGCCGATCCGACGATGTGTCCCACCAGGAGGTCGCCGGCACCGTACGCGGCCGCGTATATCGAGGTCGCTATCTCGGGGAGCGAACTCCCGATCGCCACGAGCGTGACGCCGATGAAGAAGACGGACACCCCGAGCGAACGCGCGATCGCCGTCGCCGACGTGACCGCGCGGTCGCTCCCGTAGACGAGAGCGGCGAGTCCACAGAGCAGCATCGCGCCGTCGAGCAGGTGATTCACGCTCGTGTCGAATCCGGAAGGGGGCGGACAAAAACACCCGGCCATCCGTCCCGGAACTTGAGATTCGGGTGGCGATCACTGAACGGTCGTCGCTCCGAGTCGGAGCGTGAGACCCACGCTGCGAGCCCGAATCTCCGTGGGAGATGCTCGACGGCGGCCGCGTCCCGCTGGCGTCGCGCCGTCCGAGACGTTTTAACGGGTGGTTAAATAGGCCGACAGGCTTTATACGCGCGGAGTAACCATACCACAGCATGGCTATCGACGACGCTGACGGCTCCGAATCCGGTGACCTGAGCGGAGGTCGGTCATCGGAAGCCGAGCGTCGCCAACGGGACGACGGCCCCGTTCGCGCCGGGGAGTACACGTGGGCGGAGTTCGTCGAGGAGTACGCCGAAGACGGAGTCGAGTCGGACGACGCCGACCCGCTGGCGAGTTCGGGTCTCGACCCGGAGGAGTATCTGGGCTTCGCTCCGGACGAACTCCCGGCCCGCCTCGCGATCGCACACGACGTCGCCGGCAGCCTCGACAGACTGACGCAGTCGGCGATGGACGTCTCGGAACGACGCGTCGCCAAAGACCGGTGGACGTGGGCGGACTACGAACAGGAGTACCAGTCGGACGAGCCGGTCGACCGGACGGAGGCGCTCGGATTCGACCCGGAGCGCGTCGAGAACGTGCTGGCGGGCGGAGCGCTCCACGCCGAGGTGCTCGACGGCGTCGTGGACCACCGAACGGTGGCGGTCAACGAGGAGTTCGACGAGGACGCCTTCTTCACGACGGCGCGCGGAGGGACGACCGTCGTCAACCGCTACGATCTGGAGAAGACGGTCCCACAGGAGAAGAAACTCCACTTCGAGGAAGTGAATCGCTACTGGGTGAACAAACCGTACGCCTTCATCATCATCTTCCGGTCGGTCAAGGAGAACGAACACAAGTACTACGCCGTCCAGCCGTACACGAACCCGATCGAGGAGGACCTCGTCGAGTTCCTGACGGGGAAACTCCAGACGGCGATCAAGTACTCGGAGGTGAGCGGGGTCGACGAGAAAGTCGACCGCAGGGAGGAGGTCATCGAAGACGAGACGTACACGCTGCTGGAGCGCTACGACCTCTACTCACGGGCGTCGGGGGGGGCTCCTCGACGCCATCGCGGACCAGCTCGGCGTCGAGGAGGAGACGGGGACGGCCGCACGGCTGCTCGGGAGCCTCGGCTGGCAGGGGCCGAGCGACGACGCCGACGAACTCGGACACATCTCGGCCAGACCGGAGCCCGCGATACTCGAACAGGACCCCGAGACGCTCTCGCAGTATCAGGTCGAGAAGCTACTCTACTACCTCAAACGCGACTTCGTCGGATACGAACGCATCGACCCAATCAAACACGACATCAACGTCGAGGACATCTCGTGTGACGGCTACAACTCGCCGGTGTTCGTCTATCACAGCGACTACGAGCAGATCATCACGAACATCTACCACGACGAGGAGGAACTCGACGACTTCGTGGTGAAACTCGCCCAGCGATCCGGGAAAGGCATCAGCAAACGCCGTCCACAGGTCGACGCGACGCTCCCGGACGGCTCCCGCGCTCAGTTGACGCTCGGCCGCGAAGTGTCGGGCCACGGGACGAACTACACGATTCGGCAGTTCAAGGACGTCCCCTTCACTCCGGTCGACCTCATCAACTGGAAGACGTTCTCGCTCGAGGAGATGGCGTATCTCTGGCTCTGTATCGAGAATCAGAAGTCGCTGGTGTTCGCCGGCGGGACGGCCTCGGGAAAGACGACCAGCCTGAACGCGGTGTCGCTCTTTATCCCCTCGAAATCGAAGATCGTCTCCATCGAAGACACCCGCGAGGTGGAACTCCCCCAGCGCAACTGGATCGCCTCCGTGACCCGCCCGTCCTTCTCCGAGGACGGCAAGGGCGACATCGACGAGTTCGACCTGCTGGAGGCGGCGCTCCGCCAGCGCCCGGAGTACATCGTCATGGGCGAGGTGCGCGGGGAGGAGGGGCGGACGCTGTTCCAGATCATGTCGACCGGCCACACCACGCTCACGACGTTCCACGCCGACTCCGTGGGCGAGGTGCTCAAGCGCTTCACGACCGACCCCATCAACGTCTCGAAGACGATGTTCACGGCGCTGAATCTGGTCTCCATCCAGGCGTCGACCCGCGTCGAGGGATCGAAGGTCCGCCGGAACAAGAACATCACGGAGATAAACTTCTACGACGCCGAGAACGACGAGATCAACGTCCAGGACGTCTACCAGTGGCAGGCGGAGACCGACGAGTTCCTGAAGATGAGCGCCTCGAACACACTCGACCAGATTCGCTTCGACCGAGGGTGGTCCCGCGCGCGACTCGACCAGGAACTCTTCCGGCGGAAAGTCATCCTCGCGTATCTCATCGACCAGGGGCTGAACACCTACACCCAGGTGGCGGCGACGTTACAGGCGTTCATCAACGACGAGGAGACCATTCTGACGCTCGTCGCCAACGACAAACTCGAGGCGAGCCTCGAAGACCTCCGGGAGATGGAGTCCGTCCTCATCGACATCGACCCCGAGAAAGAGGAGATGGTCCCTCGTCCCGACCCGAGCGAGGCGGTGCTCGAGGAGTGCGAGCAAGTCCTCGACCGCGCCGAGGAGGAGGTGTTAGACAACTTCCGCGGAGAGGATCTACAGGGCGTCGAATCCGCCCTGACGGGGCTGGAGACGGCACCGGACGTCGTCGCCGAGGCGACGGAGATGTCGGCGGACTCGCTGCTCTCGGACATCGATACGGGCGATGCGGCAGCGCCCGGCGACGTGACCCCGAACGCCGGCGACGCGCCGAGCGGCCAGTCCACAGAGGAGACGGTCGAGTTCTCCGACCCGACCGAACTCTTCACCGATTCGACCGAAGACGGTGAATCGGTAGACGGCGACGATACGGAGGCGTCCGGAGACGCCGAACCGGCGACCGACGCCGCCGTCGACGAGGGGGACGCGACCGACGCCGAACCGGCGGCCGACGCCGACGACGACGAATCGGCGGACGAAACCGACGCCAGCGTCGACGAGGCGTGGCGCTTCGGCGACGTCGAACGCGAGGAAGAGTAGATGAGCCTCGACACGGGACCGGGATCGAGGCTGTCGAGCGCGGGCAGCGTCGGCGACCTGTTCTACCCGCTCTTTCAGTGGTTGTTCGACGCCGACGGGGAGTTCGTCACGGAGATGGAGACGAAACTCGAACAGGCGCGGATGCCACACACGGTGGAGCTCTATCTGTCGCGAGCGCTGGCGGTGGGCGTCCTCGTCGGGATCGTCCTCTGGATCACCGGGACGCTCCTTGGCTACGGGATGTTCACGCTCGGAATCGTCTCGTCCGAGACGTTCAGCACCTCGGCGAACATACCGAGCGAGGCGCTCGTGGGGATCATCGAACGGATCAAGGTTCCGGCGATCGTCGGAATAACCGGGCTCTTCTTCGGTGCGATCGGATTCGCGGCCGGCTTCGGAACGCTCGTCGCCATCCCCTACTCGCGGGCGTCCGACCGGAAGCGCGAGATAAACATGCTCCTGTCGGATTCGGTGTCGTTCATGTACGCCCTCTCGGTCGGCGGACTGAACCAACTCGAGATCCTGCAGGCGATGGCGAAAGCCGAAGACACCTACGGCGAGGTCGCCCGGGAGTTCCAGAGCATCGTCGCGGAGACGGACTACTTCGGCACCGACTACCGGAACGCCGTCCAGAAACAGTCGACGATGACGCCGAGCGACGAACTCTCGCAGTTCCTCGCGGACATGCTCTCGATCATCAACTCCGGCGGCGACATGCAGCAGTTTCTCTCCGACAAGAAAGAAAAGCACATGCGCACCGCCAAGCAGGAACAGGAGGTCACGCTGGAGACCCTCGAACTGTTCGGCGAGATGTACATGACGCTGTCGCTGTTCCCGCTGTTGCTCATCATCATCCTGGTCATCATGAGCATGCTCGGCGAGGCGCAGGACCGGCTCCTCTACGCGACGGTGTACGTGTTGATACCGCTCACGGGCGTCGGCTTCCTCGTCCTCGTCTCGACGGTCAAACAGGACGACCCGGGCGACGGCTATCTCGAGCCGGCCGGCGGGAGCGAGCGGATGCAACAGAGCTACGAGGAGGGGCTCGTCCACCTCGGCCTCGTCGAGAGCTACGTCGGCCAGTTCGGCATCTTCGACCGGATTCACTCCCGCGAGGGGACCCACAAGACGAAGCAACTGCTCGCTCACCCCCACCACTTCTTCCGCGACAATCCCCTGTTCACGCTCGCGTTTTCCGTACCGGCAGCGCTCGTCTTGGTCGCCATCGCCGTCATGACCGGCGTCGTCCCTACCGCGTGGGACGGGATGATACAGGCCCCCGTCTGGGGGACGTTCGTGTGGGTCTATCTCCCGCTGTACGTGGTGTTGATCCCGCTCGGAGCCTTCTACGAGTGGAACGTCCGCTCCCGGACGGCGGTCACCGGGAACCTGTCGGACACGCTCCGCAAACTGTCGAGTGCGAACGACACGGGCCAGACGCTCCTCGAGTCCATCCGCTCCGTCTCTAACACCTCCTCCGGAAAGCTCGCCGACGAGTTCGAGATCATGTACGCGAAGGTGAACTACGGGGTGAGTCTCCGAGACGCGATAATCGAGTTCAACAACCGATACCACGTTCCGCGGCTCGCCCGAACGATGAAGCTCATCAGCAAGGCACAGGAGGCGTCGAGCCAGATCTCGGAGGTGTTGACGACCGCCGCCCAGGCGAGCGAGAATCAGGACGAGATCGAACGGGAACGGCGCTCCCGGACGCGGATGCAGGTGGCGATCATCCTCATGACCTACCTGACGCTGCTGGGTGTGATGGCCATCCTGAAGACGCAGTTCCTCGACGTGATGTCCGGGCTCACCCAGCAGGCGTCAGGGTCCGGCGGTTCGAGCGCCGGCTCGATGCAGTTCGCCGGCGGCATCGACACGAACCTGCTGTCGCTGCTGTTTTTCCACGCAGTGACCATCCAGGCCCTCCTCTCGGGGTTCATCAGCGGCTACATCCGGACGGCCGACCTGCTCTCCGGCGTCAAGTTCGTGGTCGTCCTGCAGACGATCGCCGTCTCGGTATGGCTGGTGGTCGGCTGATGCGCGCACAGACCACCATCGACTACGCCGTCGGCGCGAGCGTCTTTCTGCTCACCGTCGCGTTCGCGATCGCGTTCGTTCCGGGCATCCTCCAGCCGTTCACCGGCGGCGCACAGGAGGAGATAGCGACCGTCGACCGGGCGGCGGCGACGCTCGCCCAGGATCTGCTCGGCAGCCCCGAGACGCCGTATCTGTTGAACGAGACGTGTACCGAGGCCTTCTTCAACGGGACGACCGCCTGCGGATTCGACGGCGGACTCACCGTTCGCGAGCGACTGGGCTTGGACGACCGCCAGCGGATAAACGTCCGCATCGTCGGCCAGGACACCGACGGCGACGGCACTCGCGACCTCCTCTGTCGGACCGCGGCGGGACGCGTCGTCGAAGCACCGGGCGCGTCCTGTCGAACCAGATTCGTCGCCGGCGACTCGGTCCCGTCCGACGGGGCGGACGTCGTCAGCAGGCGAGCGGTCTACGTCGACGGCCGTGACGCGTTCGTCCTCGTCAGGATGTGGTAACCGTGAGGGCACAGGCACACACGCTCGAAGCCGTCGCCGCAGGGGTCGTGATCCTCGCGAGCGTCGTCTTCGCCCTGCAGGTGACGGCGGTGACGCCGCTCTCGGCGAGTACCTCGAACCAGCACATCGAGAATCAACAGCTGGCGACCGGAGAGGGCGTCCTCACGGCCGCGAGCGAGAACGGGGCGCTCGAACGGGCCGTGCGGTACTGGAACTCGACCACCGGCAGTTTCCACAACCTCCCGCCCGAGGTGGCGTACACGTCCACCGGACGGGTGAACAACACGACGCTCGGACGGATGCTCGTCCGGGCGTTCGAACCGCGCGGCGTCATCTTCAACGTCTACTTCGCCTACCAGACGACGAGCGGCATCGAGCGCCGGCAGTTCATCTACCGGGGCGAGGCGAGCGACCACGCCGTGACGGCGACGCGAACGGTCACGCTCTACGACGACGAGGCGCTGTACGACGAACACGAGCGGCCGACCTCGAACACCGTCAACGGGACGGGGAACTTCTACGCCCCGCCGACGTCGTCGACCGGGCTCTACAACGTGATCCGGGTGGAGGTGGTCCTATGGCGGATGTGAATCGGAGTCGCGCACAGCTGTTGCTCGTCGGCGCGCTGTCGCTGGCGACGATCTTCCTGCTGTTGAGCGTGCTGTTGAACTCGGTCATCTACACGGAGAACCTGGCGACGCGACAGACGAACGTCGACGCCGACAGCGCCGTCACCTACCGTCTGGACGCCCAGCGAGGCGTCGGCGACGCGGTCGAGTACGTCAACCGAAACGGTGACCGGAACTACACCGACCGATACGCCGAATACGAGCGACTCCTCGACGCGTGGCGCGGGCTTCGAACCAACTACTCCGTGACCGACGGGCGATACACGAACGTCACGCCGGAGTCCGGCTACGAGGGGACTCGCGTCGTCGACGACAACGCGTCGACGACCATGACGCCGCGGAACGGGAACGCGACGTGGACCGTCGCACCGGACGTGAAATCCCGGAATCTGGTGTTCGACGTCAACGTCTCGGCCGGCCTCCCGAGCGAGTCGGCGTCGGACATCGAGAACATCCTGCAGAGCAACTCCACGGGGTCTTTCGAGTCGTCGTCAACGACAGCAGCCCCACCGCCGTCGCCGTCTACAACAACTCCTCGACGGGCGACGCCCAACTGCTCGTCTACGAGTACGCGACCGGGGAGTACGGCACCTGCGACGTCCCGAACGGGCGGATCGACGTGTTTCGGGAACGCGCGGACGGGCGGGACTGCCGGCCGCTGACGCGGGTGTCGCCGTCGGGCGCGTACGACGTGCGGTTCGTCGACGGCGACCGCGCCAACGGAACCTACTCGCTCACGGTGGACCGTCTGGAGACGCCGCTTCGCAGGTCGGCGAATCGTGCGACGAACGGGAACCAGTGCACCCCGTTTACGCGCCGAACGCCACGGCGACGCCGTACACGACGCCGGCCGTCTACTCGACGACGATCCGCCTCGACTTCGCGAGCACGACCACCACGTATCGGACGGACGAGCGGATCGCACCGGCCGAGCGCGGTTCGCCGCCGTCCGACCCCCGATTCGAGAGCCTGAGCGTCTCGGACGACGGAGCGGGGACTTCACGGTGACCGTGAACGCGACGGATCCGAACGGCGCGCTCTCGACTGCCAGCGTGGAGCTCGTGAGCCCCACCGGGACGCAGAACACGACGAACACGTCGATAACGGGCGGCGTCTCGACGGTGATACCGATCTCCGGTCCCGACGTGAGCCAGTACCGGGTCGTGACGACGGTCGTCGACGCCGCAGGCAATCGGCGTTCGGTGACGGAGAAACACGAAACTGATGGCGACGACGCGGGGTGTCCGCCGTGAGGGGGAGCGCGCGACCTCGGTCACGGTCAGCTACGTCATCACGCTCGGCATCTCGGTCGTCCTCATCTCCGGGCTGGTCATGGCCGGCGGCAACGTCCTCGAAGACCAGCGGGACGGGGCGTCCCGGACGGGTCTCAGAGTCGCCGGCCAGCAACTCGCGAGCGACGTCGCGACGGTCGACCGACTCGTCACCGCGGGGACGGACGTCGACGTCAGCCTCGTCAGCGACCTGCCCGCACGCATCGCCGGCGAAGCGTACATCGTCGAAATCCGGGCGCATCCGACGCTACCGGAAGTCGCCGTCCTCACGCTGACCGCCGCCGAGTCCGAGGTCGTGGTCGAAGTGACCGTCAGGCACCGAACCCCGATTCGGCTGCCGACGCGCGTCAGCGGCGGCCGGCTGCGCATCGAATACGACGCCGACGCCGCGCCGGCGGAGGTGGTGGTTCGCGGTGCCTGACCGCGCCGTGAGCGACGTCGTCGGCTTCGTCCTCGTCTTCTCGCTCATCATCACCTCGGTGGGCGTCGTGACGGTGTTTGGGATCTCGACGCTCGAAGACGCGAGAACCGACGAACGAATCAACAACGCCGAGCGCGCGTTCGACGTCCTCGCGGACAACTTCGACGACATCGCGCGCGGCGGCGCACCGAGCCGAGCGACCGAGATCAAGCTCGCGGAGACGTCGCTGACCCTCGCCGAGACGGTCGACCTCTCGGTGAACGCGAGCGACGAGGCGGATCCGTATCCGTCCGAATTCCGCCCGATCGTCTTCAGCGCCGGATCGGAGACCGACATCGTCTACGAGGGGGTGCGATCGTCCGGTCACAGCGGGACGGCGCGGTGATGCTCCGGGAACCGAACTTCCTCATTTCCGAGGAGCGGACGGTCATCCATTACATCGAACCCGAGTCGTCGACGGTCGACCGAGTCTCCGGCAGTTCGACGGTGCTCGTCCGGGGCGTCCGGACCGTCTCACGGGTGTTGACCGCGCGCGAGGTCCCCTCGTCGGTCGTGTTGACGCTGCGGCTCCAGACGACGCCCGACCGGGCGGTCGCGTGGAACAGGTACTTCGAGGAACAGATCGACTGGAACGACGCACACACCAACGCGGCCGATCCGTGTACCGTGAGTGGCGGCACGGTCACCTGTACGTTCAACAGCGAGGAACTGTACGTCACCACGACGCGGATCGCCGTTGGGTTCAGTTCGTAGACGCGGTGACGTTGTTCTGCGTGACGTGGAGGTAGGTGATGACCTTCCCGCTCCCGTTGTAGTAGACGTAGCCGCTGGACGCCGTCTCGCTGATGCCCGCGTTGTTCCGGTCGGCGACGGCGAGGTCGATGTCCGGTCCCAGCATCGCGAAGTAGTGCCGAGTGATGAGCGCGAGGTCCTCGGAATCGCCCGACGTGTACGACGTGCCGGGGTCGGCGGGGTGTTGCGTGAACGACGCCCCGGAGACGAGGTTGTTCGTGCCGCGTTTGTGGTGGACGAGGTCTTTCTTGACGCCCTGGTACGACATCGTGTGGCTCCCGTTCGGGGGCACCAGATCGACGTTCACCCAGATTTCGTCTCCGTCTGCGGGTTTGCCGTTCACCTCGCCGCAGGTGGTCTGGAAGGCGTCGGGGTCGTACCAGCCCTGGTGCGTGTCGCCGCCGTCCTCGCTGTAGTAGATGGCGAGCGCGACGTCCTCGGCGCAGTCGTTCGCCGACGCCTCGATGTTGATCTCGAACTCCCGGTCGCCCTGCGTCGCGTAGAACGACCAGTCGAGGTTGGAAAACGACGAACTCTCGGTGTCCTGCGGGCGCAGGGTGAAAGAGAAGTCGGTGAGGGAGTGGCCGCTGTCCATCCCGCGGAGCGAGATCGACTGCGTCTCGGCGGGCATCCGGAAGTCGCCCCGAGTCCCGGTTGTGACGAGTTCGACCCGGACCGTCTCGTCGTCGACCATCGTCACGTTGCCGCTCGTCCGACTGCGGAAGTACGCCGCCCAGCCCTCGGCGTACTCGCTCTGGATGGTTGCCTGGACGCGCCCGTGCTCGACGGGGTTCTCGAACTCGTCGCCGTTCGGATACGTCTCGTTCGCCGGGTAGACCGGGACGCTGCTCGCCGTCTGTGTGAATCGCAACCGAGTCTCGCCCGACCCGGCGACGTTGCCGTTGACGACGATGATCGGGAACGTGAGCGTCGCCTGGCGGTAGTGGAACTCCGGCGGCGAGACGAGTCGACTGTCACCCGTCGAATCCGACCGCCAGACGCCACCGCCCTGATAGGCGATGCTCCTGTCGCCGCTGCGGTAGACGACGGCCCCGAGGTCGGTTTCCGGGAGGATTGTCGCGTTGGATCCGCTTCCGTCGTAGTTGATGTGCGTGATCTCGACGCTTCCGGCGGTCGAATCCACTTCGTACTGGCCGCTGCTGGTGGGGACCGAGATGGACTGCTGGTCGGCCTCGCCCAGGGCGACCGTCGACACCCGAGAGTCGAGCAGCGTCATCTGTTGTTCCGCCCGGTCCATCTCCGACTGCAAGCGGGTGTCGTCGAGAGCGCTCGCGCCGAACACGAGGACGGACGTCACGGCGACGAGGGTGAGAGCGATAACGAGTGCGTAGCCGACCACCTCGGACTGGGCCGATCGGTCGGTGAGCAGCTGGCGACCACGCGCCCGGAGACGGGTCATCTCGTCACAGTTCGCCGCGGATACGTAAAAGCGAACTGGCAAAGTGCGGATCGACCACGACCCCGGCGAGTGGCCCTACGACCGTCTCACACGCCACGAGAGGACCGAAGCCGATGGCGGCGACGCCCATGCGACCGCCGACCGGCGGAACTGGCTTATATCACGATAGATAATGTCAAACAGGATGCGAGTGCCAGCCTCCCTCGGGGAGACGGATGCGCTACTCGGCGGCGTCGCGGCGACGTTCGAGTCGCTGGCGGGGGTCGGCGCGATTCTCGCCGCTGCCGCTCTGCTGACGGCGAACACGGACCTGGCTACCACCGGCGTCGGCGTCGGCGTCGTCGGCGCGCTCGGCAGCCTCACCGCCGGGTTCGTTCGGACGGCACTGACGGAGTGATCACGACGCAGAACAGCGGTTCGGTCCCAGCTCTCAGTTCCGTCGCCTCCGCGTCGCTTCCGAGGTCGAGGACGCCGCGGTTCACCGCGAGGATCGCCTCGTAGTTCGGCGGCTTCTCGGGAAGGTGGGAGCGAACGTAGTCGACGAACGCCTCCTCGTCCAGTTCGAGCACGTCGAGCGACGTCCGGAGTCGGCCGATCGTCGTCGAGACGGGGTCGCCGGGCGTGGCGTGTTTCCACTCCCCGGAGTCGAGGACCGTCGCGTGGCCCGGGAGGACCGTCACCGAGTCCGGTTCGCTCAACAGCGTCCCGTGGATCGAGTCGTACTGCAGGCGGGCCCCCGTTCGTGCGCCTTCCGCCCCGAACTCGAGTTCCGTCCGTCCCGTCGAGTCGACGAACACCGTATCGCCCGTCAAGACGGCGTCGCCGTCGACGAGATAGCTGACGGCTTCGGTCGTGTGCCCCGGCGTGTAGAGCGCCTTGAGGGCGACGTTCCCCACGTCGAGCACCTCGTTTCGGGCCAGCGGTTCGTAGTCGTAGGCGACGTCTCGTTCCTCGGCGCGAGCACCGAGGTAGTAGGGGACGTCCAGTCGTTCGGCCAGTTGCCGGCCGCCGGAGACGTGGTCGGCGTGGACGTGCGTGTCGAGGACGTGCGCGATCTCCAGACCGGCGGCGTCGGCGGCGTCCTCGAACTCGGAGACGTGGCGCGTCGCGTCCACCACGGCGGCCGTCCCGGTCTCGCGACAGCCGACGACGTAGCCGAGACAGCCCTTGGCGACGCGCTGCACCTGCAGCAGTTCGAGGCCGTCGGCCGCCTCCACCGGCACAGCCTCGTAGACCTGGCTCCAGCCGCGCATCCCGTCGTCGACGGCGTAGACGTCGTCGTAGTCGCCCGTCGCTTCGAGTTGCTCGGCCAGTCTGAGCGACGTGACTCCCTTCGCACAGACGGTGACGACGGGGCGCGTCCCGTCGGCCAGTCGGCGAAACGTCGCCAGACGCTCCTCGTCGAATGACTCGTCCGGGCCGAAGGGGAAGTTCGCCGCGCCCGGAACGTGCCAGGCGTCGTAGCTCTCGGCGGGGCGGGTGTCGACGAGGGCGAACTTCCGCGCGTCAAGCCAGTCGTACAGCGTTCGGGGGAGATCTGCTCGACCATCGGGACTCACTACTCCGAACGAGGGCCGGGCGACGTACAAACATTGCGGGCGCGCGACTCCCGGTCGCCGTCCGCGGTCGGCGGTGCAGTTCGATCCCGTCGGAACGCGCCTCCCGTCCACGCTCCGCACCGCGATGTGGCCGGGCGGGGAGGTTTTTATCGCCTCGGCTACAACTTCCTCGGTATGAGCGAACGGACCACGGGTGCCTCGCAGCACTACGTCGACGGCGAGTGGACCGACGGGACGGGAACCGAGACGTTCGAGAGCGTCAGTCCGGCGACGGGAGAGTCGCTCGGGACCTTCCGGCGCGGAACGACCGACGACGTCGACGCGGCGCTGGCGGCCGCCGAGTCGGCGTTCGAGGGGTGGCGCGAACTCTCCTACGTCGACCGGGCGGAGTATTTGTGGGACATCTACCACGAACTCCGCGAGCGGACGGACGAACTCGGCGAGATCGTCACGAAAGAGTGCGGCAAGGAGATAAGCGAAGGGCGAGCAGACGTGGTGGAGGCGTTCCACATGGTCGAGTGGGCCGCCGGCGACGCCCGCCACCCGCACGGCGACGTCGTCCCGAGCGAAATCGCCAGCAAGGACGCGTACATGCGGCGCAAGCCGCGGGGCGTCGTCGGCTGTATCACGCCCTGGAACTTCCCCGTCGCCATCCCCTTCTGGCACATGGCCGTCTCCCTGGTCGAGGGCAACACCGTCGTCTGGAAACCCGCCGAGCAGACGCCCTGGTGCGGGCAGATCATCGCCGAGATGTTCGACGACGTCGGCATCCCGGACGGCGTCTTCAACATGGTCCAGGGGTTCGGCGACGCCGGCGCGGCCATCGTCGACGACGCCCGCGTCGACACCGTCCTCTTTACGGGGTCGGCCGAAGTCGGCCACGAGATCGCAGGGAAGGTCGGCGGCGAACCCGGGAAACTCGCCGCCTGCGAGATGGGCGGCAAGAACGGCATCGTGATCACCGCGAACGCCGACCTCGACCTCGCCGTCCACTCGGCGGTGATGTCGAGTTTCAAGACGACCGGGCAGCGCTGTGTCTCCTCCGAACGACTCGTCGTCCACACGGACGTCTACGACGAGTTCAAACAGCGGTTCGTCGACGTCGCCGAGTCGGTGGCCGTCGGCGACCCGTTGGACGAGGCGACGTTCATGGGGCCGCTCATCGACGACGACCTCGTGGCGAAGGTAGCGCGGTACAACGAACTCGCGCGAACGGAGGACGTGACCGTCCTCGTCGACAGGGAGGAACTCCCGGACGACGAGATTCCCGACGGCCACGAAGACGGGAACTGGGTCGGGCCGTTCGTCTACGAGGCCGACCCCTACGCAGATCTCCGCTGTACCCACGAGGAGGTGTTCGGCCCGCACGTCGCCCTGCTCGAATACGCGGGCGACGTCGAGGAGGCGGTCGAGATACACAACGACACCGATTACGGCCTCGCGGGGGCCATCGTCTCGGAGGACTACCGCGAGATCAATTACTACCGCGACCACGCCGAAGTCGGCCTCGCGTACGCCAACCTGCCCTGTATCGGCGCGGAGGTGCAGTTACCGTTCGGCGGCGTCAAGAAGTCGGGGAACGGCTATCCGAGCGCGCGCGAGGTCATCGAGGCCGTCACCGAACGCACCGCGTGGACGGTCAACAACTCGACGGAGGTACAGATGGCTCAGGGGCTCTCGGCGGACATCAAGACGAAAGACGAGTGAGGGGGCGAGGGGTGAGACCGGAAGTCCCTGTGAGACCGACGGCGGGCGGTCCGGCGAGCCTGAGACGCTGGCGGTGTGTCTGCCAACACTCGACGAGAAAAGCGTCGACTGTCGGCACGAGTATCTATCCCGGTGATGCAAATAAAGCCTCCGGCCCGCGTCGGCGTCACCGCCGGTCGCGCAGCGCGGGGAAGTCGTCGCGGACCGACTCGACGCGGTCCGGGGAGATGTCGGTCGTGACCACCGTCGGGTCGTCGCCCGCGCGCGCCACCGGCGTCCCCCACGGATCGTAGACGGCGGACCGACCCAGCAGTTCCGCGTCCTCGAACTCGGCCACGCCGTTGATCGCCGCGACGTACGTGAGGTTCTCGATGGCCCGCGCCCGCGGGAGCGTCGTCCAGTGTTCGACCCGGGGGTAGGGCCACGCGCTCGGAACGAGCACCAGCGTCGCGCCGGCGTCGGCCAGCCGCCGATACAGCTCGGGAAAGCGCAGGTCGTAACAGGTCGTCATCCCCACCGTGAATCCCTCGAACGCGACGGTTTCGAGGGCTTCTCCCGGCGTCAGGAGCCGCGTCTCGGCGGACTGGTAGCCGAACAGATACTGTTTGCGGTAGACCGCCCGGCGCGTTCCCGTCCGGTCGAAGAAGACGCTCGTGTTCGCCAGTCCTTCCTCGTCGGGAACCGAGAATCCGGCGTCGGCGCTGGCGTCGAGGTCCTCGACGTGGCTGCCGGCGAGGAGGCCAACGTCGTACTCGTCGGCGAGGGCGGCGAGGCGTTCGAACGTCGGCCCGTCGAGGGGCTCGGCGTCGCGGGCGTAGGAGTCGAAGGCGAAGTAGCCGACGGTGAACAGTTCCGGGAGGGCGACGAGGTCCGCCCCGCGATCTACGGCGTCGGCGATGGCGGTTTCCGCTCGGGACAGGTTGCCATCGACGTCGCCGGCGGTCTGGTCGAGTTGTGCGAGTGCGAGTTTCATGCTCTGAGTCCGAGATCGCGCCGCAGGGCGGTTTCGAGGTTCGCCAGTTCGTCGTCGAGGTGGCGCTCGAAGTAGCGTTCGACGCCCGGGAACCGGCCGTCGACGACGAACTCGTTGTGGAGGCGACAGCCGTCCGGCGTCTCCTCGATCGTGTGTTCGCCGGTGACGTGCATGACCCGGGACCGCCCGACGAACTTCACGTACCGGGGTTCGTCGCGGGTCACGTCCTCCGTCTCGACGGTGACGGTCGAGTTCAACACGGGAATCGGGAGGCGGACGTGCCACGTCGTCGACCGGTCGTCGGTCTCGAAGTCGTCGACGACGCTTATCGCTCCGGCGCGTTTCCCGGGGTCGGCGATGAACTCCCAGACGCGTTCGCCCGGAACGTCGAACTCGAACGTCCGCCGGATACGAACAGTCATAGGGGTACGTCTGCCGGAGTCGACAAAAATCCGGGGATTAACACCGGGTTACCCGCCAGGTCGTCGACCGGGCGCGACCCCACTTCTCGATATCCACGTCGTCGGATTTCTCGGCGAGTCGAGGGAGGCGCGACCCCACCTGTTTGGCCGTCAGGCCGATGGCGTCGGCGATGTTCTTCGCCCGGAAATACCGCTCACCGTGCGAGACGCTCTCGCGGAGGTGGCTGAGGATGCGCCGTTCCTCTTCGGTGTATTCCGTCATCGTTCACCCCTCAGACGGTTGACGGTATTAACGATTACCCGTTAGTTCCCCGCCCTAACGCTAGCCGTACACCTGGGCACCGACGACGGCGAGCGACGCGGCGATCATCGCGACGGCGAAGCCGGCGGCCTTGCCGAGTTGGCCGGGGGCGGCGAGCATCGCCACAGCGCCGACGACGGCCAGGATGGAGAACAACGCGCCGAAGCCGATTCCCTTGTCGGTCTGAACCGTATTCCGCACCATAGTCGAGGGTTCGAGGGCGCGTACTTATATTTTCGGCTGTCGGGTCGCGAGACGGCCTTCGATTCGCCGCCCCCGTCCGGCGGACGTCGCGTCCGCTGCCACAAACGTTACCCCGACCTCCGCCGTGACATCGGACATGGTGCTGTCGGACCTGCTCTCGAACCGATGTCGAGTGATCGCCGTCGGCGTGGCGCTCCTCGTCGTCGGCGTCGGCGCGGCGGTCGCACTCGGAATCCTCGGCGCGCCGTCGGTGACGGGCGTCGACAACCGATTCGGCGGCGTCAACGCGTCGACGACGGTCGTCGAAAGCGACCTTCAGGTGTCGAATCCGAACCCGTTCGGGGCGACGCTCGGCGGCCTCACGGTCGATTACGCCATCGACATGAACGGCATCAGGATGGCCAACGGGACCAAAGACGGCGTCGCCGTGAGCAGCGGACAGTCGACGCTCCCGTTCACGACGTATCTGTCGAACGAACGGATCCCTCAGTGGTGGGTGAGCCACGTTAGAAACGGCGAACAGACGACCCTCGCCGTCCACGCGGACGTTCACTCCTCGGCCGTCGGCGCGTCGTTCGGCGCGCCCAAAGTCGAGAAGTCGATCGATACGGACGTCCTCTCGGGGTTCAACTCGACGGAGACCCGACCGGTGAACGCCGATCAGCCGCTGGTGTCCGACCCCGTGATGTACGTCAACGAGACCAGCGCCGAGTGGGGGAACGTCACGTCGGCTCGGACGCCGATCCGGACGTCTTTCACCGTCTACAATCCCAAATCCTATCCGATCCCGGTGGCCGAACTCGGCTACACGATCGACATGAACGGCGTCCGCGTCGGCGAAGGAGCGACGGAGGGGTACGGGACCGTCCCGCCGAAGTCGACGCGGACCCTCCGGGCGACGACGTACATCCAGAACGACGCCATCGACGAGTGGTGGGTGAGCCACCTCGAACGGAATCAAACGACGACGCTCCGGATGGACTTCTATCTCCGACTGGAGATTCGGGGCACCACGGTTCGGATACCTATGGACGCGCTGACGTACACCAAGACGTTCGAGACGGACATCTTCGACAACAAAGACGACGGAACTGCGACGCGGACGCCGACCGAGTCGGGAGACGGCGAGACGTCGACACCAACCGAGACGTCGACACCGACCGAGACGTCGACACCGACCGAGACGTCGACGCCGACCGAAACGCCGCCCTCGGACGGACTCGTCGACGCCACGCCGACCGCGACGCCTACGCCGACCGCGACGCCCACGCCGACTGCGACGCCCACGCCCGACGGATCGGACAACCAGACGACGTCCGACGGCGGCCTGCTCGACGTCTGACCGTCCTCGCCGATAGAGTTTTCACTCCGGACGCCCCTACGTAGTCGTACATGACACGGAGTAGCCAGGCTCCTGATCGAGTTCTTCTCGTGCGATGAGACAGCGGTTTCGGTGACGACCGACGACGAATCGATTCTCGTGCAGTTTGGTGACGACGCCTGTGAACTGTCCAGAGGCGACGCCGCCGACCTGCAGGCGGCCCTCGGTGACGCCCTCACGGAGAAACGCGAGTTCTTCCGGACCGCCGGCGAGTACCGCGAGGACGGGAGTTACGTCGTCTCGCGACGCAGCGCGGAGTCGACGGGCAACGAGAAAGTGTTCCGAAGCTTCGACGAACTGCGCCGCCTCTACGAGCGGTTGCCGGCGACGTTCACCGCCGAGGACGTGAGTCGGACGGGCATCACGGGCTCTCGTCGGCACATGCTGATTCGGCACTTCGCGGAGCATCCGGCGTTCGATTGCGACGTTTCGAGCCGAAGTCCGCTGACGGGGACGAAACGGACGGGGCCGGCGACCGACGCCGCCGACGCGACCGCCGACTGAGTCGTCCGCGATCGGGCGTCACTCGATGGCGACGTGATCGGATTCCTCGTTGAGCGCCAGATTCGCCGCGATCTCGGCGTTCCGCATCGCGTACTGGGCGGTCTGCTGGAGGCTCACGAGAACCTCGCGGATTCGCAAGAGCTCCTCGTTGGGCATCTCCGGCAGGTCGTCGAGGATCTCCTGCTCCCGGTCGCTGATTTCGCGGAACAGCTGTCGGACCTCGACGGTGCGGTCGTAGTCGCGCTCGACCACGGCCTGAACCGCAGTGACGGTGATCTCGTCGACCTGATCGGTGAACTCGCGGATGCGCCGCATCGTCGATCCGTCGACGTCGAGGGTGTGGCCCTCGGCGTTGAGGGCGATGTTGGCGATGTCCTCGGCGTTGTCGGCGGTCAGTTCGAGGTTCTTCGCCACCGAGCGGTAGCCGATGAGGGGGAATCCGGAACCGAGACCCACCGCCCGCGCGAGGTTCGGATTCTGGTAGGCCATGAAGATGAGCCGCAGGAGGAGGACGAATATCTTGTTGGCCTGCCGTTCGCGGTTGAGCGCCCGTTGAGCGAGGTCGGGGTTACCGTGTGCCAGCGCCTTGACCGCCTCGCCGCGCATCGTACTGCCGGTGTTCTCCAGCCGTTCGAGGAGGTTGTCGAGCGTGAAGTCCTCCGGGTCGACCGAACACCGGATGGCGATGCGCTCGGGCGTCTCCTCGATGACGCCGAGGCCCATCAGTTGCGTCTCGGCGCGGTAGACGGCGTTGATGTGTTCGCTGTCGAGGGCCCCCTCGCTCTTCTCGACGTGGATCACGCGCCGCCCGAGGACGTACTGGGCGACGATCGCGCGTTCGAGCGAGTCCGAGTCGAGGTTGTCCGCCCGGATCGTCGCCATCGAATCCTCGGTGTTCGCCGACTCCGGGAGGACGGTCAGCGTCCCCTTCCCGCCCATCCGGATCGACACCTCGTCGCCCTTGTCCACGTCGTGTTCCTGTGCCCACTCCGCGGGGAGCGTCATCGCCAGCGTCGACGGCCCCTGCCGTTGCACTTTCCGCGTTTCCATACGATTCCGTAAGCAGTCCGGAGACCTTAAGTTTCACTCTGTGACCTTAAACTTCATAAATCATGTACAAAGAGAGCGCGAGCGAGGAGAGCTACTAGGTCTCAATCTATTCGCATCAGTCGGTGCTCGAACCGGCCAACCCTGACCTTGGTCCAGCCTCGGAGCTGTTCGTCGAGGTCCGGGTCGTCGGTGTCGACGTGGAGTTCGCCCAGCTGGTCGAGCTTCGCCCGCGAGGCGACGACGTGGATCTCACACTGTCGTATGACATCGGGTGAGAGCTGTGGGTTGCCGCGGCCGAAGACGAAGCCCTGTCCGCCGATGGGCGAGACGACGACGACGTTTTCGTCGCCCAGGTGGGCGAGTATCTCGCGTTCGCTCGCGTCGCGGACCAGCAGTTCGCCGTCGCGCCAGACGTCGATGCCGAGGGGCGACCCCTCGAATCCGAGCGCTTCCTTCACCGCCCCGACGGTGCTCCCCGGACCGAGGACGTAGGTGACGCCCGGCTCGACGTCGGCGGCGACGCCCGCCGCGAGCGCCTCGACGGTGCCGCCGCCGAGTTGCTTCGACGACTGGAGCTGTTCGCCCACGGGGACGTGCGCGACGGCGCGGAGCTCCGGACGAACCTCGCCGTCGCGGTAGTCGTCCTCGTCGATGTCGAGCACCTCGCGGCGTTCGGTTCGCTCGAACGACGCGACGACGGCAGCGGCGTCCTCGGGCGAGACGGCGAACACCGAGGAGTACACCTTCACGCCCGCGGGGACGCCGAGCATCGGGACGTCCGTGTCCGCCAGCGTCTCGGCGACGTCCGCGGCGGTACCGTCGCCGCCGACGAACAACACGAGGTCGACGTCGGCCTCGACGAACGTCTCGACGGCCCGGCGGGTGTCGTCGGCCGTGGTCTCCGATCCTTCCGGCCGGCCGAGGATTTCGGGATCGAAGCCGGCGTCGCGGGCGACGCCCCCGCCCATCGGGTCGCCCCACGTCAGGATCTCGACGCCGTCCGGGAGCGCACGCAACGCCCGCCGCGCCCGGCCCGGCGCGCGCGGTTCGGCCCCGCGTTCGCGGGCCTCCGCGACTTTGCTGTCGGTCCCTTTCAGCCCGACCCGCCCGCCCATGCCGGCGATGGGGTTGACGACGACGCCGATTCGCATAGTCGTATCCGGAAGGCGAGCGGTGAAAAGAATCCCGCTTATTCGGGGAACAGCGGCGGTTCCAGCGATTCGCGCTCGATGAGCTCGATTTCGTGGCCGTCCTGGTCTTTCGTGAACGCGTACACGTCGTCGCAGGATTCGGGGTCGCGATACTCCTCGGCCTCGCGGACCAGCAACTGCTCCCAGTCGTCGTGTAAGTCGTCGACGCGAACGCAGAGGTGACCCCACGCGTCGCCCATCGTGTACGTCCGACCGTCGTAGTTGTAGGTGAGTTCGACGGCCATCGCCTCCTCGGGCGCGCCTTCGGGTTTCATGAAGTAGTTGGCGAAGGTGTCGGCCTCCCAACGATCCGTGTGTTCGTACTCGAACTTGCGCGTCCAGAAGCCGATGGCTTCGTCGGCGTCCTCGACGCGAATCATGGTGTGGTCGATGCTCCACCGGGTGCCGTGGTCGCGCTGAACGATTTCGATTTCGTGGCCGTCGGGGTCTTTGACGAAGGCGTAGCGGCCGCCACAGGAGTCCGGGTCGCGGTAATCCTCGACGCCCGCGTCCATGAGTTCCTCGTAGGCGTCGTAGACGTCCTCGACGCGAACGGCGATGTGGCCCCAGGCGTCGCCCATCTCGTAGTCGGACCGCCCCTCGTTGTGAGTGAGTTCGAGCATCGCACCCTCCTCGTGCAGTTCCTCGGGGCCGAGGTAGACGATGGTGAAGTCGTCTCCGTCCCAGCGGTCTTTCTCCTCGTAGTCGAGGTGGGACCGGTACCACTCCAGCGACCGGTCGAGGTCCGCGACGCGCATCATCACGTGGTCGAGCGTGCCGGACATAGGAGAGCGGTGGGGCGCGGCGTCGAAAAGGCTACCGGAGGCGGGTCAGGCGTCGCACACGAGCGGTCGGTAGAACCACCACGCGACGGCCCAGAGGACGAGGGTTCCGACGGGGTAGGCGACGCGTCCGGGCTGAACGGAGAAGCCGGAGGCAACCGAGAGGCCGGCGACGCCGGCGAACACGAGGAGGCCGGCGGTGACGCGAACGTCCTCGCGGCCGGTGACGACGCCCGCGACGGCGCTCGCGAGCGCGAGTACGTAACAGAGAACCCCAAGGGGCCACGCGAGGATGAACTCGGGGAGCCCGGCGGTGTACCGAAAGAGGAAGTGATAGAGCGACGTGACCGACCCCTGTGCGGGGGTGGCGAGCCCCCACGGAAAGACGAGCGTCACGTACCCCGATTCGTAGACGAGGGCGGTCCACGGGACGGCGAGGAGAGCGAAGAGGGCGACGACGGCACGACGGGGAGAGCGCGACACGGCCGGGCGTTCGGTCCGGATGGCAAAATCAGTACGGTTCGGGACGACGAGTTCGGGGGTTTGGTCCCGTCTCCCGTCGCACCGTCCGGTCGGCGACGGTTACGGCACGGGCGTCGCTCTCGGGGAGTGAGCGACCGAAGACGCCGACGGCGACGCCGAAAAAAGTGACTCGACAGGTTCAATTCCGTCCGGTGGCGGATGGGTAGCATGCGCCGACTCCGGGCGACGCTCGTCGGACTCACCGTCGTCGCCGCCGTCGCCACGGCGGGGAGCCTCTGGCTCAGCCTCGGACGCGGACTCACGCCCTGTCGACTCTGCTGGTATCAGCGGATACTCATGTACCCCCTCGTCGTCGTCCTCGGCGTCGCCGCCGTCGAGAACCGGCCCCGCGTCTGGCTAACCGCGCTCCCGCTGTCGGTTGCGGGCGTCGCCGTCGCGGCCTCCCACTCGTATCTACAGGTCGCGCCGAACCCCGCCAAGACGTGTTCCATCGGCGGCGAGAGCTGCGTTCGGATTCAGTACACCCTGCTCGACGGCCTGTTGACGATTCCGCGCCTGTCGCTGGCCGGGTTTTTGATTCTCATAGCGGGACTGGTGGCTATCGCCCGCGTGGAGTGATTACTTCCGGGCGACGACGCGGAGAACGTCCTCGTCTTGCAGTTCGTGGTCACGGCCCACCTGCTGTTCGTCGTGTTTGGCGCTGGGCCCGGTGACGCGCGCGAACCGGAAGCGCTCGTCGAGCATGCCGCCGAGTTTGTGCAAGGCGTCGTCGACGGTGTTCTCCTCGCGCAGGACCAGCGGTTCGTCGTAGTCGACGCCGCGGCCCGGTTTGTCCATGTAGATCCGAATGAGGCCGAGGGCGTCCCAGATGCGATCTTTCAGCGCCTCCAGCCCTTTCTCGTCCTCGGCGCTGATGAAGATCGCGTCGTCGGGGTCGACGCCCACTTCGCGGAGGTTCTCCTCGACCGTCGGGAGGTAGTCGTGGTCGATGAGGTCCGCCTTGTTGACGGCGACGACGGACGGGAGGTAGACGCGGTTGTCCATGATGCCGTCGACGAGCTCGTCGATGGAGAGGTCGCCACGAACCGTCACGTCGGCGTTGACGTAGCCGTGTTCGCGCAAGACGCCCGTTATCGTGTCCTCGTCAAGCTCCACGTCGTCGGATTTCGTCACTCGGATCCCCCCTGCCCTTCTTGGAGATCGAGAGGTTCGGCGGCGACGTGTCCAGACGGACCTTGTTGTAGTAGAGTTCCTCGCTGAGGCGTTCGTACTGCTGGATCTCGAACACCGAGAGGAGGAAGACGACGAGGTCCGCCGTGCGGACGACCGACAGGACTTCCTTGCCGCCGCCGCGGCCGTCGGCCGCGCCTTCGATGAGGCCCGGCACGTCCAGCATCTGTATGTTCGCGCCGTTGTACTGGAGCATCCCCGGATTGACGTCGAGCGTCGTGAACTCGTACTCGCCGACCTCGCTCTCGGCGTTCGTGAGCGCGTTGAGGAGCGTCGACTTGCCGACGCTCGGGAACCCGACGAGGGCGACGGTCGCGTCGCCGGTCTTCTCGACGGCGTACCCCTGTCCGCCGCCGGCGGAGGACTGGTTCTCGAGTTTCTCCTTTTTCTCCGCGAGTTTCGCCTTCAGTCGCCCGATATGCGCTTCGGTCGCCTTGTTGTAGGGCGTGTTGGCGATCTCCTCGCGGAGGTCCTCGATCTCTTCCTCCAGTCCCATTAGCGTAAACTCCGCCGCGTACGGCGAAAAACCCTTTCCATTCCGAATCCGCTTCGTCCGACGTTCACGAGACGACGTAGGCGCTCGACAAGTGATAGTGTTTCGACACGGTTATACGAGGGGCCAGATATCCGTAGGGTAGATAGATGCCGGATCCCGAGAGCCTCCGGGACAGCACGCAGATCGTCGTGCCGTGCGACGCACTCAACGGGTTGCGTTCCGACCTCGAAGCCGAATTCGCCGTCACGGTTTTTTCGACGGACGACGTCGACTGTCGCATCATCGGGAGTCCGATCGAGATCAAGGAAGTGAGCGACTTCCTCGCGCGCGACGGTGTGAACATCGCCTAATCGCCGACGCGGCCGGCGGTCGTTCCGAAGCGCTTTGTAGCAGCGACACGCAGGCGGCGTATGAACGAGCAACCGGGGTTGAGCGACCAGTATCGGATGGCGAGTCCGTGGCCGATGTTCGTCGCACTCGGAATCCCCATCGCGGAACTGGGAGTGCTGTTCGACGTGTTTCCGGTCGCCGTCGCCGGGCTGCTCCTGTTCTGTGGGAGCGTCGCCGGGCTGTTGCGCGAATCGGAGTACGTCTCCTCGCCCTGGCTCGCGATGGGCGTGTTCGCCGTCGTCCTCGTCGGTATCGGCGTCGCCTTCGTGTTCACCGACGTCAAACTCGTGACGCGGGGCTACGCCGTCGCCACCGCGGGCGTCGTCCTCGCCGTCGGTGCCGTCGGCGGGAGCCTCTTTCTCCCCGACGACGCCGTCGTCTGACCGCGTCGAACCGACAACCTATTTGGTCGCGCCGTTCGACCACCCCACATGACGACTCGCATCTTCGACCGGGAAACCATCCTGGACCTGACTGTCAACTTCATCCCGCTGGCCATCATCCTGTTTTTCGTCGTCGGCTACGCCGTCGTGAATCCGTTCGGCTGGGACCCGCTCGCGTCGGGGCTCCAGTTCGCGCTGCTGGTCGTTCCGTTCGCCCTGCTCGCCGTTCTGACGTACCTCTCCGGGAAGGCCATCTCGCAAGCCGAGGACGAACGACCGGTCTACCTGCCGGGACAGGCCACCGTCTCGGGCGCAGAGCCGATCGAGGAACGAGAGTCCGAAGGCGCGATCGAGGGCGACGCCGGCGGCGAGTCGTAGCGCCGGCGACCACCCCACTCGGACCGGTCCCGAATCTTTCTTTACCCTGCACTCCACAACGTCGCGTATGCAAATCACGGGACAGCTAGCATTGACAGTCCTCATGGGAATCTTTCTCGTGGGTGTCGCCGCGTGGCTCGCACGCGTCGAGAACTGGCGGTCGTACACGCCGCTCGCGAGTGGCGGCGGCGGCGCACACGGCACCGGGCACGCCGAGAAGCCGTCGGGCGTCATCCGGTGGCTGACGACCGTCGACCACAAAGACATCGGCATCCTCTACGGGTTCTTCGGGATCATCTCCTTTGTCGTCGGCGGCCTGATGGTGCTCGGGATGCGCATCGAACTCTTCGACCCGGGCGCGACGCTCATCTCGGAATCGTTCTACAACTCGCTTCTGACCAACCACGGCATCACGATGCTGTTCCTGTTCGGGACGCCGATAATCGCGGCGTTCTCGAACTACTTCGTTCCCCTCCTCATCGACGCGGACGACATGGCGTTTCCGCGCATCAACGCCATCGCGTTCTGGCTGCTCCCGCCGGGCGCGTTGCTCATCTGGGCCGGCTTCCTCCCGCTCGGTGATATCGTCCCTGCACAGACGGCGTGGACGCTGTACACGCCGTTAGCGGCGGGCGTCGGCAACGGCAATCAGGCCAACGCGGGCGTCGACCTACTGATACTCGGCCTCCACCTGACCGGCGTCTCGGCGACGATGGGTGCCATCAACTTCATCGCGACCATCATCACCGAACGCGCCGAAGAGGTGACGTGGGCGAACCTCGACATCTTCTCGTGGACCATCCTCACCCAGTCCGGACTCATCCTCTTTGCGTTCCCCCTCCTCGGGAGCGCGCTCGTCATGCTCCTGCTCGACCGGAACCTCGGGACGACGTTCTTCGCCGTGGAGGGTGGCGGCCCTATGCTCTGGCAACACCTGTTCTGGTTTTTCGGCCACCCCGAAGTGTACATCCTCGTGTTGCCTCCGATGGGCCTCGTGAGCTACATCCTGCCGCGCTTTTCCGGTCGGCGGCTGTTCGGCTTCAAGTTCGTCGTCTACTCGACGCTCGCCATCGGCGTCCTCTCCTTTGGCGTCTGGGCACACCACATGTTCACGACCGGCATGGACCCGCGCCTGCGCGCCTCCTTCATGGCCGTCTCGCTCGCCATCGCCATTCCCAGCGCAGTTAAGACGTTCAACTGGATCACGACGATGTGGAACGGAAAACTCGAGTTGACGACTCCGATGCTGTTCTGTATCGGCTTCGTCGCCAACTTCATCGTCGGCGGCGTCACCGGCGTCTTCAACGCCTCCATCCCCGTCGACCTCATCCTCCACGACACCTACTACGTCGTGGGACACTTCCACTACGTCATCATGGGTGCGATCGCCTTCGCCCTCTTTGCGGGGATGTACTACTGGTTCCCCATCTACACCGGACGGATGTACCAGCGCCGCCTCGGCAAGTGGCACTTCTGGCTGACGATGATCGGCACGAACCTCACGTTCTTCTCGATGCTCATCCTCGGCTACGCCGGGATGCCACGCCGGTACGCCACGTATCTGCCGCAGTTCTCGACGCTCCACCAGCTCACGTCCGTCGGGGCGCTCATCCTCGCCGCCGGCACCATCATCTGGGCGTACAACTTCGCCACTTCGTGGATAGAGGGGCCGAAAGTCCAGGACGGCGACCCGTGGAACCTCGAAGAGACGGGGATGCACACCGCCGAGTGGGAGTGGTTCGACCGGAAAATCGAGACCGCAGTGACCGACGGCGGCGAAGAGGAGTCCGTGGTCGCTGACGGCGGCGGAGAGCGGGACGACGCCTGAGTCGGCGTTCGGTTCGCAGGTCGCTTCTCGCTCAGGCGACGAGGATGATTCCCGTCGCGAACATCAACAGCGCCATCCCCCGAGCACGATGCCGAGCAGATCCGTATCGGTCATAGTCGACGATGAGCGCCGAGTACCAAAGGCCCGTCGGTCCGAAAGGAAAGGGCTAATCGGCCGGCCCGGCGAGTGGGAGTCGTGTCACGGACGCAGTTGGACGGTCGGCGACTGGTGCTCGTCCTCTACGCCGTCGTAGTCTTCCTGAGCGCCGTCGGCGGCGTTTTCGTCGGAACGTTCGTCCCCGACCTCAGAGCGCCGTCGCTTTTCTTTCTCGTCTCCCTCCCGCCGACGCCGACCGGACTGGCCGTGTTCGGCGCGGTCACCGTCGGCGTCGGCCTCGGCGTCCCGTTGCTCCTCGTCGTCCTCGTGTCGAGGGGAGACGACCGGGCGGCGTGAATCGACCCCAAGGACTAAGCCCAATCTCGTTGATTTCCGAATATGTACACCGTCCTCATCGGTGTCGACGACGACGAAGAACGGGCTCGCTCCTGTGCGCAGGCAGTCGCCGACCTGCCCGGGGACGCCGCGGAGAAGTCGGTGACGGTCATCCACAGTTTCACGAACAACCCGAGCGGCGCGTCGGCCACGCAGGTCCGCTCCGTGCGCGAAGTGTCGGAGTTTTTCGACGAACAGGGCATCGAGTACGAGGTCGCCGAATCGAGCGGTGACCCGACCGAGCAGATACTCGACACCGCCGAGGAGATCGGTGCGAACCTCATCGTCCTCGCCGGACGGAAACGCTCGCCGGCGGGCAAGGTGCTGTTCGGGAGCGTCACGCAGTCCGTGATTTTGAACGCCGACATCCCGGTGATGGTGGCGGGCGAAGTCAAAGAGACGGCCGAAGTCAGAGAGACGACCGACTAAGTGTAGACGTCCGCGAACGCGTCTTCGAGCGCTTCCGGGGAGTGGCGGCCGGCCATCGTCGCTTCGAGACGACCGTCGCGAAACAGCAGCATCGTCGGCGCGGCGTCGACCTCGAACTCCCGACGAAACTCGACCGCCGATTCGCCGTCGAGACCGGCCGCCGCGACGCCGTCTGGCAGCGCCGACAGGACGGCGTCGAGGTCGTCTTTCATCGCGTCGCAGGGCGAACAGCCGTGGGTCCACACCGACAGCAGCGAGTTGGGGTGGTCCGCGAGGAACGACTCGTACGTGTCGTCGTCGAGCACCGGAAGCGGCTCTGGGACGGGCGATCCCGGGCCGAGTTCGACCATCACGGCGGCCATGTGCGCGAGCGTATCCCGGTCCGGCGGATCGTCGAGATACGACTGCACAGCGAGATACGCGACCAGTTCCTCGCGCGTGACGCCCTCGCGGTCGATGCGTTCGGCGGCGGTCTCCCGGTCGACGTCGAACAGTTCCGCGATAGCGGCCCGGAACACCGACTCCTTGGCGTCGCCGTAGGTGTCGCGGTAGACGTCGCGGACGGCCTCGAACTCCCCGTCGTCGAGAGCATCCCGTCGTCGGTTTCGTGGACGGCACCGGCGGCGATGAGCCGGTCGAGCGCGTCTTCGAGGGCTCCAGTTCCGTCCATCTCAGACACCCAGGTATTTCTCGCGGGTCGCTTCGTCCTCGCGGAGCGCCTCCGCGGTGCCGTCGAAGACGACCTCGCCCTGGTCGAGGACGTACGCGCGGTCCGCGATCTTCATCGCGGCGACGGCGTTCTGTTCGACCAGCAGGATGGTCATGCCGTTCTCGCTGATGCGGCGGATGGCGTCCTCGACGCTCTGGATGATCTGTGGGGCCAGACCCTCGTACGGTTCGTCGAGCATCATGATGTCGCCGCCCTGCTTGAGGGCGCGGGCGATGGCGAGCATCTGCTGTTCGCCGCCCGAGAGCGTCCCGGCCTGCTGGGTGCGTCGATCGTCGAGTCGGGGGAACTGCGCGTAGACCTCCTCGTTCGAGAGCCCTCCCTCCGCGAAGGAGAGCGCACGCCCCACGCGATTCGACCAGTTCCGCGAGACGCCCGAGAGGTGGATGTTCTCCTCGACCGTGAGGTTCGGGAAGATGCGACGCTCTTCGGGGACGAGCGAGACGCCGCGCGCGGAGATGTTCTCGGTGGATTCGTCGGTGATGTCGTCGCCCTTGAACCGCACCGTCCCCGAGCGCACGTCCGGCGGCCGCGCACCCGCTATCGAGCGGAGCGTGGTGGTCTTCCCGGCCCCGTTACGGCCGAGGAGCGCGCAGATTTCCCCTCCCTGACCTCCATAGAGACGTCCCAGAGGATGTGGCTCTGTCCGTAGTACGCGTCGACGCCGTCGAGTTCGAGGAAGGCGTCGGCGCTCACAGTTCGACACCTCCGAGATACGCCTCCTGCACTTCGGGGTCACCCTGTACCTCTTCGGGTGTCGCGTCGGCGATGACCCGCCCACGGTTCAACACCAGTATGCGGTCGGCGATGCGGAAGATGACTTCCATGTCGTGTTCGACGATGAGGATAGTCAACTCCAGGTCGTCCTGGAGTTCCTCGATGAGTTCGACGGTCGCGTGTGTCTCGCCGGGGGACATCCCCGCGGTCGGTTCGTCCATGAACAGCATCTCGGGTTCGGACGCGAGCGCGATGGCGATTTCGAGGCGGCGTTTGTCCCCGTAGGGGAGACTCGCCGCCTCGTGGTCGCGCTGGTCGAGCAGTTCGACGGCGTCGAGCATCCGCTCGGAGATGCGGTGGACCTCGTCGAACGACTCCCGTTTCCTCAGGAAGTTGAGCTGGAACGAGCCGTGTTCGGCCGCCAGTGCCGCGATTTCGACGTTCTCCTCGACGCTCATCTCGGGGAAGATAGAGGCGGTCTGAAACGACTTCGAGAGGCCGCGCTGGACCGCGTCGTGTGGCTCCACCCCCGTGATGTCCTCCCCGTCGAACTCGACGGTGCCGCGGGTCGGTTCCAGCATCCCGGTGATGCAGTTGATGAGCGTCGATTTCCCGGCTCCGTTGGGACCGATGACGGCGCGGGTCTCCCCGCGGTCGACCTCGAACGAGACCTCGTCGACGGCGGTGAGTCCGCCGAACTGTTTGACGAGACTCGTCGTCGAGAGCAGGCTCACGCCTCCTCACCCCCGTCGTCGTCGCCGCGCCCGGTGAGGGCGACGACGACGTCACGAACGCCGCCGTAGACGCCTTTGGGGAACACCCAGACGATGACGACGAACACCGCGCCGAGGACGAACCGCCAGAGCGAGCCGATCGCCCCGATGACCGGGAGACTCACGCCCGAGATGACGTTCGAGACGTACTCGAAGATGAGCGCGCCGAGGACGGGCCCGACGAGCGAACCGGTACCGCCGAGGATAGTCATGATGACGAAGTCGCCGGAGGTGATCCAGTAGAGCGACGTCGTCGGGTGGATGTACGTCTCGTGAATAGCGAACAGCGCGCCGCCGGCACCGGCAAAGCCCGCGGAGATGATGAACGCCATGTGCTTGTACCGGAAGACGTCGAGGCCGACGAAGGAGACGCGCTGTTCGTTCTGTCCGAGCGCCTTGAAGATGAGGCCGTACGGCGAGTTGATGATGCGATTGGCCATCCAGAGGGCGAAGACGGCGGCGACGGCGACGAAGACGTACTGCCAGGTGTAGGCCCTGAGGAAGTCGGCCCCCAGAATCGCCTCTTCGAGTTCGAACGTCCCGAGGAGATGGCCGACGTTCACGTCGGAGAAGCCGTTGTCGCCGTTGGTGAGCCACGCGCCCGGTCCGAGCGCGTAGTAGTAGAGCATCTGTCCGAACGTGAGCGTGAGCACGGCGAAGTAGACGCCGCTCCGCCGAATCGAGACGAAGCCGATGGGCCACGCGATGACGAGGGCGGCGAACGTCCCGACGCCGACCATCGCCAGCGGGCTGTGGGCGACGGCCGTCGGCAGGAACGCCGTCGCCTCCGCCGTGAAGATGCCGGCCGCGTACGCCGACACGCCGAAGAAGGCGGCGTGGCCGAACGAGAGCAAGCCGGTGTATCCGAGCAGGAGGTTGAAGCCGATGACGACGATGCCGAAGATGAGCACCAGCGTCGGGAGGCCGACGTAGCCGCCGATAGAGAAGCCGATCGCCTCGCCGATCTGCGTCAGCAGATTCACGAGGAGGTAGGGAAAGACGAACAGCGAGAGGACGAAACCGACGACCACCAGATCGTCGCGGGCGAGGATGCGTTCGAGGAGGTCGTCGGTCGACCCGTCCACGCGTTCGGTCGCCTCGTCGACGACCGGCCCGCCGTCGGGTTCCGTGTCGTCGCTCATTCTCCCACCTCGACGCTACCGAAGATGCCCTGCGGGCGGAAGACGAGCACCAGCGCCACGAGCAGGTACATGACGATGAACGCCCACTGCGAGTACGTCTGCTGGAACGCGGCGACGACGACGCCGAGGACCATCCCGCCGGCGATCGCGCCGACGACCGAACCAGCGCCGCCGACGACGATGGTCAGAAACGCCGGGACCAGCGCCCGTTCCATCCCGATCTGCGGGCTTATCGTCTGGAACGACGCCCCGATGAGGCCGGCGAACGCCGCCAGCGCCGCTCCCATGGCGAACACCAGCGTGTACGAGCGGTCGATGGGGATGCCGAGCAGGCGGACCATCTCCGAGTCGCGCGTCCCCGCCTGCACGACGAGGCCGAAGTCCGTCCTCTCGATGACGAAGTACGTCGCCAGAATGACGACGCCCGCGATGAGGACGATGTAGAGCCGCCAGCGCGGGAACGACCCCACGATGGGGAGCCCGATCGGCCCCGACGCCTGAACGCCGAGGAGCGTCTCCGGCGGGATGGACTGGAAGGTGTTGCCGCCGATGACCTGCTTGACGAGTTCTTCGATGATGAGCGCGAGGCCGAACGTCACGAGCAGCTGGTCGGTTTCGGCCCGGTCGTAGAACGGTTCGGCCACGAACCGCTCCATCAGCGCCCCGACGACGAAGCCGATGATCGGGACGAGAACGAGCGCGGCGAGGAAGCCGGCACCGAGGCCGACCTGCTGTATCCCGGAGTTGTACAACAGCCCGTTGGTGAGGGCGGCTTCCTTGAACACGAGGAGTCCGGCGTAAGCCCCGATGAGGTACAGCGCCCCATGTGCCAGGTTGAGGAACTCCATCGTGCCGAGGATGATAGTCAATCCGATACCCAGTAGCGCGAAGACCGCGCCCTGCTGGAGCCCGTTGAGGAGAATCGTTACTGCCTGTGAGAGTAAGCTCATGTTCGTTCCTGTAGTTCAGTTTGTTGCTGGTTGTAATAGTTATCGGTGAGCCGTCAGTTTGGGCCTCCGGCCGCATCGCCGAAGAAAGCGAGACGTCGGGGCGTTACTCGTACGGGCCGAGTTCGCACTCGGCCGCGGGGCCGGTGCTGCAGTCATAGCCCAAGTCGTCCCGCGACGTCTGGCCGACGACTTCCAGTAGCTTGTCTTCGGTCTGTTCGGACGGCGGGAGCCCCCGCGTGACGGCGACTTCGCGCATGGCCTGATGGTCGCATTTGCGCAGGACTTCGCTGCCGACGCCGAAGCCGCTGTACTCGTAGTCCTCCATCTGCCGGATGACTTCGGGCGGATAGAACGTCCCCGCGCGTTCGGCGGCCGCCGAGTACTGGAGCGTCTGGAAGTACGCCAGTCGCGCGGCGTACGACGGGACCTTGTCGTACTCGTCGCGGAACGCCTGCGTGAACGTCTGGGACGGGCCGTCGGAGTACTGCCAGTTCCACTCCGCGGTGCCGAAGATCCCGCCGATCGAGTCCGCTGCCGCCTGCGCCATGAGGCGATTGTACAGCGGGACGACGATCTCCATGTCCTCGTCCAGTCCCTGATTGATCGCCTGCGGCAGCGAATTCGCGGCGTCCAGCCCGTAGTGGGCGAGAACGAGCACGTCCGTCTCGTCTCTCGGAACGTCCGAGAGGTACGACGAGTAGTCGGAGGTCCCGAGCGGCGTCGGGACGGCCTCGATCTGGTTCCAGCCGCCGATCTCGTTGAAGAACTTCTGCATCGAGGACTGGACGGTCTGTCCCCACGTGTAGTCGGCGTACAGTTGGTAGAAGTTCAGGTTCTCACCGTACTCTTCGGCGAGAACCGGTGCGAGTGCCTGTCCGGTCATGTACGCGTTGAACATCTCCCGGAAGGAGTAGCGAACACAGGACGAGCCCGTCGTGTCGTTGGAGTGGGTCAGGCAGGCCATGAACATGACCTTCTCGTCCTGACAGAGTTCCTGGACCGCGATGGCCACTGCCGAGGAGGAGCCGCCGGTGACCATGATGGCGTTGTCGCGGTTTATCATCCGCTGTGCGGCCTGCCGTGCGGTGTCCGGGTCGGTCGCCGTGTCGCCCTCGACGGACGCCACCGTCTTCCCGAGAACGCCGCCGCCCGACAGGTCGTCCATGTTGTCGACCCAGCCGCCGCCGTTGTTCAGGTGTTGCTTGGCGAGGTTGTACGCACGGAGTTGGTCCGCTCCCTCCTGGGAGTACGACCCCGACTGGGGGACGTTGAACCCGTAGACGACCTCGTCGCTCTCGACCGGGAAGTTACCGAGCTCGGGATAGTCAGTACCGCCGCCACCATCGCCGCCTCCGCCGCCGTCGCCCCCGCCGCCTCCGCCGCCTCCGTCACCGCCGCCGTCGCCCCCACCGCCTCCGCCGCCGCCATCGCCGCTGCATCCCGCCAACCCCGCGATCCCTGCGGTCCCCGCAACGCCAGCTACTTTCAACACGTCACGTCTGTTTAGCGGTTTGCTATCACGTACCATAGCACATTCGCCGGACAGGACGTTAATAATTGTTCCGAACATATTGCCTAATACACATCTCCGTATAATTAAATACCTAATATGAAATACGACAGGACGGCCCGCGAAATCCGGCTCGACGATCAGGCGAGTCGATCCGCCAGTTCGCTCAACGACCGGGCGACCACGTCGGGGTCGGGACCGACGGCTTCGGGCGGGTCACGGTGTCGGTTGACCCAGCCGGTTCCCATTCCGGCCTGTCCCGCGCCTGCGATGTCCCACGCGTTCGACGAGACGAGACGGCACTCACCGAGGTCGCGTCCGAGCCGGTCTGCGGCGTTCTCGTAGACGTCGGGCGCGGGCTTGAACGTTTTCACCTCGTCGGCGCTGATGATGCCGTCGAGATGGGCGTCGAGGCCGGTGTTCGACGCCAGCCGCTCGAGCATCGCCGGGTTCCCGTTCGAGAGGACGACGACGTCGTGTCCGGCGTCGCCGAGCCGTTCGAGCGCCTCGGCCGCGTCCGGGAAGGGATCGAGATGGTTGTACGCTTCCTGAATGCGCTTCCGCCCCTCCGTGCCCGGGTCGAGTTCGTACTGGTCGAGCGTGTACGCCAGCGCCCGTTCGGTGACGTTCCAGAACGGCTCGTAGGCGTCCATCAGCGCGACCTGGTAGGAGTACTGGAGCTGTTTTTGTCGCCACGTTCGGTCGACGGCGTCGACGAGCGTCTCCGAGACGTCCAGTTCCGCCGCGAGGCGGTCGCTGACGCTACTCGTGTCACACAGCGTCCCGTACATGTCGAAACAGAGCCCTGCCATAGTCAGGCCGTCGCACGCCAGCCTCTTAGCCTCTCCCCCGCCGACGCGGCGCTTCCCGACGCGGAGCGCTGTCCCCGGCGCGAAGCGCCGTCTTCGTTCAAAACGTTGCCGGAACCAACGGGATTGTTAATCGCTCGCGGCGAACTACTACACATGGACGTCCGAGACGCGACGACGAACGATATCACCGGAATCCGCGAGGTAGCACACGGCTCGTTGGCAGCCTCCTACGGACACGCTCTCGACGAGGACATCATCTCCCAGGCCGTCGAGCGGTGGTACGACGAAGCGACGCTCGCCGACGACCTCACCGACGCGAACACCGAGTTCCTCGTCGCCGTCGACGGGGAAACGTCGTCGGCTTCGCGCAGAGCTACGTGGTCGACCGGCGCGACACGGTCGGCGAGATCGACTGGCTCCACGTCGCTCCCAACCGACGTGGGGAGGAGTCGGTGACGACCTGCTGGAAGCGCTCGAGACCCGACTGCTCGAACACGACGTCTCCCGGATCGAGGGTCGCGTCCTCGCCGCCAACGAGGCCGGTACCGACTTCTACGAGAACGAGGACTTCGAGTTGGTCGGCGAGCGAACGGTGGAGATCGGCGACGAACCGTTCGTCGAACGCCTCTACTCGAAGTTCTGCGAAAGCGAAGCGCGGCAGGTCCTCACCGAAGCGCGCACGACTCCGGACGGCCGACAGGTCTACGTCGCGTTCGACGAGAGCGTTCGCGGGAGGCGGGGACCGTTCTACACGGTGTATCTCGACCGCGAACGGAAGGAACGCTACGGCTACGTCTGTGGCAACTGCGAGAGCTTCGCCATCGCGATGGACTCGATGGGCCGCGTCGTCTGCAACGACTGCGACAACCGCCGGAAAGCGACGCGGTGGGACGCCGCGTACCTGTGATTACCCGGTTGTATCATAAGGTATTAATCCGGTGCGCCCGACGGACCGGTATGAATCGAGGGAAGCCATGGTAACGTCCGGCGCGCTCCTCGGCATCGTGGGCGTCGTCCTCGTCGGCTTCGCCGCCGTCGGCGCGTGGTACGCCCGCGGACGCATCGAGACGGTCGAAGATTTCATCACGGCGCGAAACAGCGCCCACGGCGGGACGCTGACCGCCACCATCGTCGCCTCGAGCATGGGGGCGTGGATCCTGTTCAGTCCGGCCGAGGCTGGGGCGGCCTTCGGCGGCCTCACGGCCGTCTTCGGCTACGCCATCGGCTCGTCGCTCGCACTCGTCGCCTACGCCGTTCTCGGCCCGCGCATCCGACGGCTCATCCCCGAGGGCCACAGCCTCACCGAGTACGCCTACGCCCGGTACGGACCCGCGATGTACGCCTACGTCCTCGTCGTCAGCGTCGCCTACATGTTCGTCTTCCTCGCCGCTGAGTTCACCGGCATCGCCAGCGCGCTCTCGCTCGTCGCCGGCGTACCGGGGTGGCAAACGGCGACGCTCGTCGGCGCGACGGTGCTCGCCTACACGGCCTACGGCGGCCTCCGTGCGAGCATGGTGACCGACGCCGTCCAGACGCTTCTCATCCTCCCCTTGCTCGTCGTCGCCGTCGTCGCGACGCTGCTCGCCCTCGGCGGGACGAGCGGCGTCCACGAGACGATCACCGCCTCGTCGCCCGAACTGCTCGTTCCCGGCTACCTCCCCGGCGTCACCTTCGGTGCCTACGTCGTCGTCGCCGTCGTCGCCGCGGAACTGCTCAATCAGGCCTGGTGGCAACGGGTCTACGCCGCCGCCGACGAACGGACGCTCCGCCGATCGTTCCTCCTCGCCGGCGTCGCCGTCGTCCCGATGGTGCTGCTCGCCGGCGTCTTCGGCCCCATCGCCGTCGGCCTCGGACTCGTCTCCGAACCCGGCGACGCCAGCATCTCCTTTTTCCTCGTCGTGAACGACGTCCTGCCCGGATGGGCGGTGACCGCCGTCGCCGTCCTCGCCGTCCTCCTCGTGGTCTCCAGCGCAGACACCCTGTTCAACGCCATCGCCAGCGTCGTCACCGCCGACCTTCCGCGGCTGTTCGGCGTCGAAGGCGCGGCGCTCACGACGGCGGCACGCGCGTTCACCGTCGTCGTCGCCCTCGCGGCCACCGTCGTCGGCGCACAGGGGTACAGCGTCCTCACGCTCTTCCTGCTCGCCGACCTGCTCGCGTCCGCGACGTTCTTCCCCCTCTTCTACGGTCTCTACGCCGAACGCGCGTGGTCCGGCGGCGTCCTCCTGTCGAGCGCCGTGGGTCTCGTCGTCGGTCTCCTCCTGTTTCCGCCGGCGCGAGGGATCGTCTCGGCACTCCCCGGCGCGGGCGCGCTGCCCGCCCCGGCCTACGTCTCGTCGTTCCTCTCCGCCGCCGCCCTCTCCGTCGGCCTGTCGGTGCTCACGGCCCGCCTCTACGGCGGCGAATACGACCTCACCCGCCTCGCCCGCGAAATCCGCCGCCTCGACGACGGAGGTGAGCCCTGATGGTCGCTCCGACGCTCGCGTTCGCCCCGCTCTCGCCGCTCGCGTTCGCCGCCGTCGTCTGGGGATCGGTCGGACTGGTCGTCCTCGTGTTCGTCTACGAACTGATCACCGTCGTCCGCGAAAGAACGTGAGACACCGGGCTCCCGGTGCGGGAGCGTCCGACTACGGCTCTCGGACTTTGCGCTGGATGTCGTCGACGACGTCGGGGTTCCGGAGCGTCGACGTGTCGCCGAGTTCCTCGTCGTTCGCGATGTCTTCGAGGAGGCGGCGCATGATTTTCCCCGAGCGCGTCTTGGGCAGTTCGGGCGTGAAGACGACCTCCTCCGGGCGGGCGATGGGGCCGATGGCGTCCTCGACGCCCTCGATGATGCGTGCGCGGAGGTCCTCGCTCTCGTCGTAGCCCTCCTCGGTGATGACGTAGGCGTAGACCGTCTCGCCTTTCACCTCGTGGTCGCCGCCGACGACGGCCGCCTCCGCGACGCCCTCGACGCCGACGATGGCCGACTCGATCTCCATCGTTCCCAGCCGATGGCCGGAGACGTTGATGACGTCGTCGACGCGGCCGAGAACCGTGATGTAGCCGTCGTCGTCGATCTTCGCGCCGTCCTCGGGGAAGTAGACCCACTCGTCTTCCTCGGGGTCGGAGTACTCCTCCCAGTACTCCTCGACGAATCGCTCGTCGTTCTTGTAGAGGGTCCGGAGCATCCCCGGCCACGGCTTGTCGACGGTGAGATAGCCCGCCCGGCCGGCGTCGACTTCGTGGCCGTTGGTGTCGACGACGCGGGCGTCGATGCCCGGCAGCGGCGGCCCGGCCGAACCGGGTTTCATCGTGCCGATGCCCGGGAGGGTGGTGACCATCATGCCGCCCGTCTCGGTCTGCCACCACGTGTCCACGATCGGACACTCCTCGCCGCCGATGTGCTTGTAGTACCACTTCCAGGCGCGCGGGTTGATGGGTTCGCCGACCGTGCCGAGCAAGCGCAGCGACGACAGGTCGTGTTCCTCGGGGAAGCGACTGCCCCACTTCATGAACGCCCGGATGGCCGTCGGGGCGGTGTAGAAGATGTCGACGGAGTACTTCTCGACCAGTTCCCAGAGGCGGTCGCGCGCAGGGTAGTCCGGCGTCCCCTCGTACATGACCGTCGTCGTGCCCAGCGAGAGCGGGCCGTAGACGATGTAGGAGTGGCCGGTGATCCAACCGATGTCCGCCGAACACCAGTAGGTGTCCTCGGGTTCGATGTCCAACACCGCGTGGGAGGTCCACGTCACGTACGAGAGGTAGCCGCCGGTCGTGTGTTTGACGCCCTTCGGCTTGCCGGTCGTCCCCGAGGTGTACATCAGGAAGAGCATGTCCTCCGCGCCGCGTTCGACCGGGTCGACCCGGTCGCCGAGGTGGTCGGCCATCAGGTCGTCCCAGTCGTACTGGTTGCCCTTCAGGCTGTGGTCGAGTTCGTCGCCGAGGCGGTCTTTGACGACGACGGCCTCGACGCCGTGGTCGACCGCGTCGAGTCCCTCGTTCGCTTTCTCGACGTGGTCGAGGGCGTCGCCGCGTCGGTAGTAGCCGTCACACGTGACGAGATACTCCGAGTCGGCGGCGTTCATCCGGGTCGCCAGCGCCTCCGACGAGAATCCGGCGAAGACGACGGAGTGAGGCGCGCCGATGCGGGCACACGCCAGCATGGCGATGGGGAGTTCCGGGACCATCGGCATGTACATCGTCACCACGTCGTCCTCCTCGACGCCCAGTTCGCGCAGGGCGGCCGCGAACTCGTTGACCTCGCGGTAGAGGTCCTGGTACGTGTAGGTGCGCGTCTCGCCGAGTTCGCCCTCCCACTTGATGGCGACGCGGTTCTTGTTCCCGTCTTCGAGGTGCCGGTCGATGCAGTTGTACGACGCGTTCAGCGTGCCGTCTCCGAACCACTCGTAGAACGGCTCGTCCGAGTCGTCGAGCACCTCCGTGTACTCGCGCTCCCAGTCGAGCATGTCGGCCGCCTGCGTCCAGCAGTCGGGCCAGTTCTCCTCGAACTCCTCGTAGATGCTCTCGTCGGACACGTTCGCCTGGTCGACGAACGACGCCGGGGGTTCGAACGCCTCCTGTTCCTCTGCCGGGCTTCCAGTTCGACGTCAGCGTCGGACATGTTCATGCTAAATAATCAAATCCTTCGTGATAAACTTACGCACGCTTCCACGAGCGCGGATTCGGAGGGGGCCGACAATACGATTTCGGAATCGACGGGGCGAATCGACACACTGCGAAGGGGCGAACGGAGTTCGAACGGCCGTCGCCGGCGGGGTTCAGCGGCGGACGACCCGCCTCAAACGACGCTCGCCGTCTCCTGATACGTTCCGTACGCGTCGGCGAAGACGTCCATGATCTCGCCCATCGTCGCGTAGACCTTCACGGCGTCGACCAGCACCGGCATGACGTTCTCGTCGTTCGCGATCGCGCGTTCGACGTCCGCGAGGGCGTCCGCGACGGCGTCGTCGTCGCGTTCCGCCCTGACCCGGTCGAGGCGGGCGAGCTGTCGCTCCTGCGCTTCCTCGTCGACGGTGAGGATGTCCGGGCGGGTGTCCTCCTCGACGGCGTACTCGTTGACGCCGACGACGGTTTCTTCCCCGTCTCGACCCGCTCTTGGTACTCGTAGGACGCCTCCTGGATCTCGCGCTGGAAATACCCCCGTTCGATGCCCTGGAGGACGCCCTCGCGCATCGACCCCTCGCCCATGTCGCGTACCTCCTCCAGGTAGGCCATCGTCTCGGCCTCCACCTCGTCGGTCAGCGACTCGATCATGAAGCTCCCGCCGAGGGGTCGATGCTGTCGGCCGCGCCCGACTCCTCGGCGATGATCTGCTGAGTGCGGAGGGCGACCCGGACGGCCTCCTCGCTCGGCAGGGCGAGCGCCTCGTCGAAACTGTTCGTGTGGAGGCTCTGTGTCCCCCGAGGACGCCCGCGAGCGCCTGCAAGGTGACGCGCACGACGTTGTTGAGGGGTTGCTGGGCGGTCAGCGCCGCGCCCGCCGTCTGGGTGTGGAACTTGAGGCGCTTCGACGCCGGGTCGGCGGCGTCGTACCACTCGTCCATGATCCGGGCGTAGACGCGCCGCCCGGCCCGGAACTTCGCGATCTCCTCGAAGATGGAGTTGTGGGAGTTGAAGAAAAAGGAGAGCTGTGGCGCGAATTCGTCGATTTCCAGTCCACGGTCGAGCGCGTCCTCGACGTAGGCGAAGCCGTCGGCGAGGGTGAACGCGAGCTCCTGGATCGCCGTCGATCCGGCCTCGCGGATGTGGTAGCCCGAGATGGAGACGGGCTGGATTTTCGGCGTCTCCCTGACGGCGAACTCGATGGTGTCGGTGACCAGCGACAGCGAGGGTTCCGGGGGAACGACCCACTCCTTCTGGGCGATGAACTCCTTGAGCATGTCGTTCTGGAAGGTACCGTCGAGTTCGTCGCGGGGGACGCCGCGCCGGTCCGCGAGGGCGACGTACATCGCGTAGACGACCGGCGCGCTGGGGTTGATGGTGAAGCTCGTCGTTACCTCGCCGATGTCGATGCCGTCGAAGAGGATTTCCACGTCGCGCAGGGTGTCGACGGCGACGCCCTCCTGCCGACTTCGCCGTCCGAGAGCGGGTCGTCCGAATCCTTCCCCATCAGCGTCGGCATGTCGAACGCCGTCGAGAGGCCCGTCTGTCCGTGTTCGACGAGGTAGTGGAAGCGTTCGTTCGTCTCTTCGGCCGTGCCGAAGCCGGCGAACTGTCGCATCGTCCACGTCCGCCCGCGGTACATCGTCGGGTAGACGCCGCGGGTGAACGGTTCCTCGCCGGGGAACCCCAGATCCGACTCGTAGTCGAGGTCGACGACGTCGTCGGGCGTGTAGAGATCGTCGATCTCCAGGTTCGAAACCGTGGCGAAGCGTCCCTTCCGCTCGCCGTACTGCTCGCGGACCGGGTCGCGGGTCTCCCGTTCCCACTCCCGGCGCGCCTCGCGGATGTCGGCGAGTTCGTCGTCGTCGTACATGTCAATACGGTGAGGGCGACGACGAATTAAGGGTTTGGGTGGTGTTGGCACCCCACACTCACCGCTGACAATGGCCACCGGAATCCGACGGGCGTTCGGTCGGAGCGCCCGCTCAGCCGAAGTTCTCGACTTTCGCGTCGTCGGGGTCGCCGCCGGCGGCGGCGATGGCCTCGCGTGCCTCATCGACGAAGTCGTCGAAGCCGTAGACGAACACCTGTTCCCCGGGTGCGCTCGTGATGACGTCGGCCAGCGGGTCGGCGAGGGGACCGTCCGTGACGGTCACCGTCGCCCCCGCCTCGCGCAGGTCGTCGAGGCGTGCGGTATGAGCGGGGTCGTCGTCGCGGTAGACGATCGCGACCTCGTTGCCGTCGCGGTGGGCGCGTTCGCCGATGCCGACGGCGGGGCCGATGCCCGGGCCGCCGGCGACGACGACGACGCGCGCCTCGCCCTCGTAATGGTTCGATCCGAAGGGCCCCGAGAGCTCCAGTTCGTCGCCCGGCGAGAGGTCGGCGAGATGCCGGCTGAAGGGGCCGGCCTCGTCGGCGTCGATGCCGACGGTCACCTCGAAGGAGTCGGCGACGTCGGGCGAAGAGAGCGTGTAAAAGCGGGCGTACTCCTCGCCGTCGACGGTGGCGGCGAGCTTGACGAACTGGCCCGGGAGGGCCTCGAATCCCGCCGGCGTGCGAAAGCGGATGGCGACGGTGTCGGAGCCGACGGGCTGTACGTCCGTGACGACGACGGTGGCATCCATAGCCGCCGTTGGATCGGGCCGGTCAAGGGCCTTCGCATTCGGAGATAACGTTCATCATCGATCACAACCGACCGTTCGTAGCGTTACTCCCTCGGTCAGACCGTCTTCGTCCATATCACGTCGCCTTACGGTGGAAATCGGCCTTTCAGAAGGCTTTTGATACGGCCGTTGGAAGTCCAACCCAACATGCCTGCGGACTTCAATTGGGCAGTCGGTGGCGAGGCCGGGGACGGCATCGACTCCACCGGGAAAATCTTCGCCCAAGCACTGTCGAGAGCGGGCCGACACGTGTTCACCTCGAAAGACTTCGCGTCGCGGATCCGCGGAGGCTACACGGCGTACAAGGTTCGGACGTCGGTCGACCGGGTACAGAGCGTCGTCGACCGCCTCGACGTCCTCATCGCGCTGACACAGCGGACCATCGACGAGAACCTCGACGAACTCCACGAGGAGCGTCATCATCTACGACGGCGAGCGGACGACGATGCAGGACGTCGAAATCCCCGACGGGATGGTCGGCCTCGACGTTCCGCTCCAGCGACTGGCCGAGGAGGCCGGCGGCGCGATCATGCGCAACGTCGTCGCTCTCGGCGCGGCCTGTGCCGTCGCCGGCTTCCCGATCGAAAACCTCGACAGCGCCCTCCAGAAGCGCTTCGGCGACAAGGGCTCGTCCATCGTCGAGAACAACGAGGAAGCCGCCCGGAAGGGGCGCGACTACGTCGAAGCGGAGTTCGACCACGACTTCGACTACGACCTCGAAACCACGGACGAGGATTACGTCCTCCTCAACGGCGACGAGGCGATCGGCATGGGCGCGCTCGCCGCCGGCTGTCGCTTCTACGCCGGCTATCCCATCACGCCCGCGACGAACGTGATGGAGTATCTCGTCGGCCGCATCGAACAGTACGGCGGCCACGTCGTGCAGGCGGAAGACGAACTCTCCGCCATCAACATCGCCCTCGGAGCGGCGCGCGCAGGTGCCCGGGCGATGACGGCCACCAGCGGCCCCGGCATCGACCTGATGACCGAGACGTTCGGCCTCGTCGCTACCTCCGAGACGCCGCTGGTCATCGCCGACGTGATGCGCTCGGGGCCCTCGACCGGGATGCCGACGAAACAGGAACAGGGCGATCTGAACATGCTGCTCTACGGCGGCCACGGCGAGGTGCCGCGGTTCGTCCTCGCGCCGACGACGGTGGCGGAGTGTTTCCAGAAGACCGTCGAGGCGTTCAACCTCGCCGAGAAATATCAGGTTCCGGTCTACCTCGCTTCCGATCTCGCACTCGCCGTCACCGAACAGACCTTCTCGCCCGAGGCGTTCGACATGGACGCCGTCGAGATCGACCGCGGCAAGGTCGTCGACGACGACTCCATCGACGAGTGGCAAAACGAGAAAGGGCAGTTCCAGCCCCACGCCCTCACGGAGGACGGCGTCAGCCCGCGCGCGTTCCCCGGCACCGAGGGCGGCGCACACATGTCGACCGGCCTCGAACACGACGAACTCGGTCGGCGGACTGAGGACACCGACATGCGCGTCGAGCAGGTGGACAAGCGGAACCGCAAAGTCGAGACGGCGCGGGAACGCGAGGACTGGTCGCCCCGCGAGTTCGGCGACGAGGACGCCGACACGCTGGTCGTCTCGTGGGGGTCGAACGAAGGGGCCATCGTCGAGGCCATGGACCGACTCGCGGAGGACGGCATCGACGTGCGCTTCCTCTCGGTCCCGTACATCTTCCCGCGCCCGGACCTGAGCGAGGAGATGCAGGCGGCCGACGACGTCATCGTCGTCGAGTGTAACGAACGAGGGCAGTTCGCTGACCTCGTCGAGCACGACGCGCTCCAGCGCGTCTCGCGCGTCAACAAATACGACGGCGTGCGTTTCAAGGCGGACGAACTCGCAGAAGAGATCGAGGCAACCCTCGCGGAGACGGAGGCAACAGCATGAGCTCAGACGTTAGATTCACGGACTTCAAATCCGACAAGCAACCGACGTGGTGTCCCGGCTGTGGCGACTTCGGGACGATGAACGGCATGATGAAAGCGCTGGCCCAGACGGGCAACGACCCCGACAACACGTTCGTCGTGGCCGGCATCGGCTGTTCCGGCAAGATCGGGACGTACATGCACTCCTACGCGCTCCACGGCGTCCACGGACGCGCGCTCCCGGTCGGCACGGGCGTCAAACTCGCCAACCCCGACCTCGAAGTGATGGTCGCGGGCGGCGACGGCGACGGCTACTCCATCGGCGCGGGCCACTTCGTCCACGCCGTCCGTCGCAACGTCGACATGAGCTACGTCGTCATGGACAACCGCATCTACGGCCTGACCAAGGGGCAGGCCTCGCCCACCAGCCGCGAGGACTTCGAGACGTCGACGACGCCCGAAGGCCCACAGCAACCGCCGGTCAACCCCTCGCGCTCGCGCTGGCCGCCGGCGGCACCTTCATCGCGCAGTCGTTCTCGACGGACGCCCAGCGCCACGCCGAAATCGTCCGGAAGGCCATCGAACACGACGGCTTCGGCTTCGTCAACGTCTTCAGCCCCTGCGTGACGTTCAACGACGTCGACACCTACGACTACTTCCGCGACCACATCGTCGACGTCGACGACACCGACCACGACCCGACTGACGAAACGGCCGCCAAGGAGAAAATCCTCGCCGCCGACAAGGAGTATCAGGGCGTCCTCTATCAGGACGACGCCTCCGTCTCCTACGCCGAGCGCCACGGCCTCGACAGCGACATGACCGAGATCCCGGACGGCGCGCCCGAGGACGCGATGGACCTCGTCCGCGAGTTCTACTGACGGCGCTCACTTTACGACCGTCACCGGCACTGGCGCGGTTCGCGCCACGCTCAGCGCCACGCCGCCCGAGAGCAGACGCCGCACCCGCGAGTCCGCCGCGGCGCGATCACGACGTGATCCATCCCCGGGCGTCGACGTACGTCGCGATGGCCGAGGGTGCACGCCCGTGGACGACGTCGGTCTTCACCGCGCCGTCCCGTCCGTCAGCGAGCGCCGTCGCCCGGCCGAGGGCGTCGTCCGCCGCTTGGCGGGCCGTCTCGTACCACTCGCCCCAGTAGCCGAGGAGCGGCGGGACCAGTCCCGCGTGGTCGGATTCGAACGGGTCGATGACGTAGAGGGCGGTGACGGACGCGGCGGGGTAGGCGTCGAGCGCGAACTCCAGAGCCCCGAACGGCGGATCGGTGTTGTAGAGGGGGACGAGTATCCGGTGGCTACTCACGGCTATCGCCCCGATATACGCCCGGTCGCACTTGACAGTTTGTGTCGGCGGAGTTGCGAGCAGTCGAACGGGCGACGCCGCGAAAACGCCGACGAGGGCGACGCCGACGCGGATCAGGCCGTTTCGACGCGGAGTTCGTACCGCGTTCCGCAGTCGAGACAGCGAGCGTCGTCGGCCTCGATGAGCGCCGTGATGGGGACCTCACCGTAGTCGCAGTTCGGACACTCGTACATCAACGAATCCCCGGCGATGCGGTGGGCGACGGCGTTGGTGTTTTCGGGCGTGAGGCGCGGCATAGTGTTCATTGTTACCACTCGACCCCCAAATAGCCGGCGGTGAGCGCCGGGGACACCCTCACAGTCCGCCTCAACGAGGCCGGGCCAGCCGCCGGAAGCGACGTTGCAGCGAGCGACTCCCTCGTGAGGCAGTCGGACGCGTGGCGCTCCGATGACGGCGGGCGATTCGCGTGTCGCTCATTGGAGACGGTTCTTCGTCCCGGTTCAGCAAGACTGATTACGCTCTCGTAGTATCGGAAGATATGTCCGACCGTTTCGACGTTATCGTCGCGGGTGCCGGGCCTGCTGGGGCCCAGTGTGCCCGCGATCTCGCTCAGCGGGACTACGACGTCCTCGTCCTCGAAGCCGAAGCCGAAGACGGATTCCCCCGCCAGAGCAACAAATCTACCGCCGGCACCTTCCCCTCCATGATGGCATCTTTCGGCGTGCCGGACGAGGTGGTGATGAACTACACCGACGACGTGATTCTGGAATCTCCCAACGCCCACTACGTCCAGCACCAGCCGGGTGCCGTCCTGGAGTTCGCCGACTTCAAACGGTGGCTCGTCAGCGAGGGTCGCGGCGAGGGGGCGACCTATCGCTTCGACGCCCGCGTGAGCGGTCCGATCATGGAGGACGAAAAGATAACTGGCGTTCGGTACGCGGGCGGCGAGGAGGTCTACGCCGACATCGTCGTGGATGCGACGGGTCCCGCGGCACCGCTCTCCAAGGCACTCGGCGTGAGCGACCTGAAACGGGAGCGCCAGGCGATCGGCATCGAGTGGGAGATGGCGGGCGTCGACGTCGACCACTCCGACTACGCCGACCTCACTGATACGATGATGCTCCGTCTCGACCACGAGTACGCCCCCGGGGGCTACTCCTGGATCTTTCACACCGGCGGCGACACTGCGAAGGTCGGGCTGTGTTACATCCAAAACGAGAGCCACCAGCGGTACGGCCGCGACGGCGCGAGCATCGACGACTACCTCAACCACTGGCTCGAAACCGACCCGCGATTCGCCGACGCCGAACGTATCGCCGACAAACAGCAACACCGCGGCTCGGCCCACATCCAGATGCCGGGCAAACTCTGTACTGACAGCTTCTTGGCCATCGGCGACACCGTGCCGACCATCGACCCGCTGTGGGGCGAGGGCATCCACAAGGGGATGAAATCGGGGCGTATGGCCGCCATCACCGCCGACCGGTGTTTCACCGAGGCGGACCCCGACACCTCCGCTGAAGCCATGTCCGTCTACAGCAAGCTGTGGCACAGCGAGGTCGCCCCCGGATGCGGGAGCGCCTGCTGATGACCGAACTCCTCTATCTCGCCCCAAACGAGCGGTACGACACGCTGATGGCGGACCTTCGGGCCGCCGACAGAGATCTGCTGGCGAAGGTCAACGCGGGCAACGTCCGTGCGATGCTGAAACTCCTCCACCTTCGCGACATCCCTCTCCTCGGGAAATTTGCGAAAGAGCGCCTCCTGGAGTGACGCTACCGGCACGAACCAGTCGTTCCACAACGCCTTTCGCGGTGGCACCCTCCGATTTCACACATGACGGCACCCACCAGCGACGACGTTCCGCGAGCGGACGGCATGCCCGTGCTCGGCCTCGGGACGTGGGAGAACACCGACCCCGACGCGTGTGCGAACGCCGTCGCGACGGCGCTCGAGACGGGCTATCGCCACGTCGACACCGCCCAGGCCTACGGCAACGAGAAGTCGGTCGGCGACGGCCTCGCCGCGGCGGACGTCCCCCGCGACGACGTCTTCCTCGCGACGAAGGTGTGGGCCGACGACCTCGCGTACGACGACGTCCTCGAATCCACCGAGGAGAGCCTCGACGCACTCGGCGTCGACTACGTCGACCTGCTGTACGTCCACTGGCCCGCGCGGGCGTACGACCCCGAGGAAACCCTCGCGGCGTTCGACCAGTTGTACGACGAGGGCCGCATCGAACGCGTCGGCGTCAGCAACTTCGAACCCGAACAGGTGAGCGAGGCCGTCGACGTCGCCGACGCACCGATCTTCGCCAACCAGATCGAACTCCACCCGCTCCTCCAGCAGCGCGAACTCCGCGAGCACTGCGCGGAACTCGGCGTGGAAGTCGTGGCGTACTCGCCGCTCGCACGGGGCGGAGTGTTCGACGTGCCGGAACTGACCGAGATCGCGGAGAAACACGGCATCAGCGAGGCGCAGGTGTCGCTCGCGTGGCTCCGCGAGAAAGGCGTCACCGCCATCCCGAAGGCGACGAGCGAGCACCACATTCGAGACAACTGGGCGTCGCTCTCGCTCGCACTCGACGACGAGGACGTCGAGAGAATCGACGCCATCGACCGCACGGATCGCCGAGTCGATCCCGACTTCGCGCCCTGGTGAGGCGGTCCCCCGGCACGTCGTCGGGAGAGATGGTCCCCCGGCACGCCGCCGGGGAGGTGGTCACCCCGGCACGCCGCCGGGGTGACTACGGAATCACCTCGCCGGAGCGACTACGGTCCGACCGCATCCTCTATCGACTCGTCTCGCAGACTCGCGGCGACTTTGACGCCGATCAGCGAGATGACCAGCCCGGAGACGACGAAAAGCGCGAGGCGCTGGGTCGGCGAGAGCGTCACGCGTCCGAACAACACCAGGTTCGGGAGGACGCCCTCGCGTTCGAGGAAGTAGCCGGCGAACCCCCGGATGACCAGCCCCAGCGCGACCACGCCGAACGGGAGGTTCAGATACGGCGCGGGGACACCCTCGGACTCGATGAGTTCGTCGAGGAGCCGCCCCGCGCTGGCGGTGAGCGCCGCGAGCGCCAGCCACGGCACGCCGCGGTAGAGAAACTCCATCACGGGAACGAAGACGCCGGACCCGGTCGGGGAGATGGCCAGCGCACCGAGAAAGAGGCCGACCAGGGCCAACCCGGCGGCGACGACGTAGGTGACGACCGACACCTGACCCGAGTAGAGCGCCTGCTGTACCTGTTCGGGGAGGTCCGCGAGGTGTTCGTCGACCGCGAGCCCCTTGTAGAGGAGGGCGGCTCCGAGCAGGGACGCGAGGCCGGCGAGGGCGACGCCCGGTGAGAACCGCACGAGCAACACGGGGAGCAAGAGCAGGCCGATTCCGAGGGGGACGAGGACGGTCGAGCGGAGTTCCTCGTCGGCGAGAAACTGCTTGAGCAGGTAGTACGTCGACTCGATGTCGCGGGCCTGCCGGACCACGACCCGGTCGACGGAGTCGACGGGGAGTCGGCTCTCGATGACCGGTACGAGCCGTTCGTCCTCGGCGCTGTCGGTGACGACGACGACCGAGTCGGGGTCGTGCGACTCGACGAGGTCGTCGAGCTGGGCGGCGACCGAGCGGTCGGCACCGACCGCGCTGTCGCCGGTCCCGGAGACCACGGCCACGACGGCGTCTTCCCGGTCGTCGCGGAGGTCGCGGGCGACGCGAAGCGACTCCAGCAGGGAGTTGACGCTCGAATCCTCCGGGTCGGCGAGGCCGACGTCGATGACGAGAGACTGCACGGCCTCCCACCCGACGACGGGCATCGAGAGGCCGACCTTGCGGCCGATGTCGTTCGCGCGGTCGACACAGAGAACGAGCGTCGTCACAGCCGAGTCGAACACCCCGGAGAATAAATAACCCTCGCCGTCAGCGGAGGGCGTGCCGGCGTCGACGCACCGTCCGCGGTCGTTCCGGGACGAGCGCGCTCAGAATCGGAATCGGAACTCCGCGTCGTCGTCGAAGGCGCTCGCGAGCCCCGCGCCGAAGGCGTACGCGAGCGACTGCCCGCCGCCGCGGAGGCGCGTCGCGAGGCCACGGGACGGAGTGAACTCCCGCACCGACACCTCCTCGTCGAGTTGCGTTTCGAGAGACTCCTCGACGTCGTCGCGAGAGCCGAGGCCGTCCACGAGGCCGACGTCGTGAGCCGTCTCGCCGAGGTAGACGCGGGCCTCGGTGTCGCGGATCGTCTCCGGATCCATGTCCCGTCCCTCGGCGACGCGCTCGACGAAGTCGTCGTAGAACTCGTCGACGATGCCCTGGAGGTAGTCGCGGTCGTCCTCGGAGAGTTCCTTCAGGGGGACGCCCGCGTCCTTGTACTCGCCGGCGGCGAACCGCTCGTAGGAGACGCCGAGGTCGTCGGCGAGTTCGGCGACGTTCACCCGCGACCCGATGACGCCGATGCTGCCGACGAGGCTCGCCTCGTGGGCCCACAGTTCGTCGCAGCCGCTCGCGATCCAGTAGCCGCCGCTGGCGCAGGTGTCGGTGGCGTAGGCGACGGTCGGCCCGTCGAACGCGTCGACGGCGCGACGGATGTCGTCGCTGGGGACGACCTGGCCGCCGGGCGTGTTGAGTTTCACGAGGAGGGCGCGGACGTTGTCGTCCTCGTCGGCCGCGTGGATCTGTTCGACGACGTCGTCCGCCGGCGCGCCGACCACGCGCGACGGAACCGGGCCGGGGTGCCGCCGTCGCGAGTGATCGGCCCCTCGACGGCGACTTCGCCGACGTTGTAGTCGGGGAACGCCGTCCGAGCGTAGTCGCCGGCGACGCGAATCCCGAGGAGGGCGACGCCGACGACCAGGAGCACGCCGACCAGGTCGGCGAGCGAGCCCGGAATTTCGTAGAAGACGATCCAGCCGACGACGGCGGCGACGATCGCGCCCGTCGCGACGACGAACAGTCGGCCGACGGACGCGGCTCTGTCTGTCACGCAGTCTCACCACGCATACACGTCGCTGGGGCGGCAGTCGGTATAAATCCCCAACCGGCAGAACAGACGTTTAGAGCAGCCCCGTCTTCTGGAGCTTCATCAGGTCTTCGGTATCGAGGGTTTCGCCTTCCTTGAACTTCTGGTAGATCTCTTCGGCCTCCTCCTTGGCGGCCTCGCGTTCGGCTTCCCGCTCGTCGCGCTGCTCCTCTTCTTCCTGCTTGTCGAGTTCGCGCAGGCGCTTCTGGACGCGCACGAAGTCCTCGTGGTGGCGGTCGGCCGCCTCCTGAGCCTCGACGAAGAGTTCGTGCATCGCGTCGGCCTCGTCACGGATGTCGTCGGCCTCGCGGTAGGCCTCGATCATCTGGTTGTGGTGTTCCTGGGCCTCGTCGGCGAGTTCCGTCACCTTCTGGTGGTGTTGGCTCGCCTCCGAGCGGACCTCCTCGGCCTCCTCGATGAGGTCTTCGAGCTCGCTCGAGTCATCGAGTTTGTCCTTGCGCTCCTGGTACTCTTCGCGCTTCTCCTCGATCTTCTCGATGAGTTCGCGCTCGTCTTCGGCGCTGAGGACCTCGGTCTGCTGGCGGAACTCGAGCTGCTCGATCTCCTCTTCGAGCTCTTCGAGATCTTTGCCGTCGTTGAGCTCGAGATCCTGTTTCATCCGCTCGACCTCGTCGAACAGCTCGTTGGCCTTCGCGTTGAGCTCGTTTCGCTTCTCCTTGTGCTCTTGGACCTGCTCGTTGAGCTCGTCGCGTTTCTCTCGATGCTCCTGCGCTTCGTCGACCTTCTCGCGCGTCTTCGCGTTCAGGTCGTCCCGCTTGGAAGCTCTCTCGGAGGCCATCTGGTTCAGCTCGTTTCGTCGGTCGCGTAGCTGACCGGCGAGTTTGATGAGCTGACCTTTCGAACCGTCGTCGAGTTTGTCTTCCGTGAGCTCGACGTTGTTACTCGCGTCGAGTTTCTGTACGTCGTACTCGTTGAGAACGTCTTCCTGTGTTACCATGCTTGAAACCTCGATACCATCACCGCTCCGGGCGTGCCAGCGGCTCGTCGTGATGCGACCAGCCGTGGATAAGAATTCCCGATCATTCTGCGTGCGATTCCGCTGAGACGCCGGAGGCGCTCTGGTACTACTCGGTAAGACGGTTACATACATAAGTACTTCGGTGGTTGGACCAGTGTAAACAGCTACCAAACCCCGCGACAGCGTCCGTGTGAGGGCATCTCACGCTCCCGGAGAGTATATATAAACCGACGGCCGACACGTCCGACTACTTTCACTTCCACCGCGCACGTGGCGCGATTTGATAACCCATCGCGACCGACTGGAGGTATGCTCGGAAACGTGACGTGCACGTGCGAGGCCGAGGGCTGTGACCGTCCGCTGGACGACGAGTCGCTGATGATCGCGATGCGGACGGACGCCGGCGAACGCCGCGCCTACGAGTGTGGCTGCGGTGCGGTGACGGTCACCGTCGTCCGGCCGTAAGGGAACCCCTATATCCGGCCACCGGTGAGCGGGTGCATGGACGAAGTCATCCGCGCCCACGGTCACGAGAACGTCACCGCGCGCCACGAGAGCACGTTCGAGGTGACGACGGACGACTGGCTCACTCCCGCCGGCGACTGCATCGTCGGCGTCGACGCCAATCGGGCCCCCGCCGACTTCGACGCCGCGTTCGTCGAGGCCTGTCGCGACGAGTCGGCCCGGATCGTCGCCATCGTCGAGGTAGACGGCCGCGCCCAGCGGGTGGTCGGCCGCGGCCATCCCGACCTCACGTTCGACAGCAGCCGAAGCGCCGTCGGACGGACCAGCGACTACGTCGACGACCGGACGGTCCTCGTCGGTGCCGACGCCGCCGCCGCGGACCTCGACCGCGAGCTGATCGCCGCCCTCGCGGACGGTGCGGACCTGACGCTGACGCTCGCCGTCGAGTAACGGGTCGGTTTTTCCGTCGGCGACGCCCACTGGCACCCATGGCAGACGAACCGACGGAGAACATAAGCGGCGGTGCAGACGGCGGCGTCGACGCCGAGTTCGAGGCCGGCGAGGCGTCGACCCGCGCGGAAGCCGTCGTCGACGTCCTCGGCGACCTGTACTGGCAGAAGGCCTACGGGGGACGGGACGCCTTCGAGTGTCTCGTCCGGACCGTGCTCAGTCAGAACACGAGCGACGTGGCCAGCCAGCCGGCCCACGACGCCCTGATGGACCGGTACGGCGGTGGCGACCTCGCGCGGACGCTCGCGGACGCCGACCGCTCGGAACTCGCGGACGTCATCCGTCCGGCGGGCCTCTACAACCAGAAGTCGAGAGTCATCACCGAGGTGGCCGCCGAGATCGTCGACGTGTTCGGCGGTGCGTCGGCGTTCGACGAGTTCGTGACCGAGGGCGACGCCGACGAAGTACGGACGCGACTCCTCGAATTCCGCGGCGTCGGCCCGAAGACGGCCGACTGCGTCCTCCTGTTTTCGGGCGGGCGCGGCGGCGTCTTCCCTGTCGATACCCACGTTCACCGCGTCGCTCGGCGGCTGGGTCTCGCTCCACCGGACGCCGACCACGAGACGGTGCGCGAACGCCTCGAAGAGGCCGTCCCGCCCGAGAAGTGCGGCTTCGGACATACGGCGACGATTCAGTTCGGGCGTGAGTACTGTACGGCGAGAAAGCCCGCGTGTCTCGACGGCCCCGAAGCCTGTCCGCTGTACGACCGCTGTGACCGCGTCGGCGTCGACGAACTCGACGGGAGCGTCGTCGACCCCGCGTCGACGACCGAAGACGCCTCCTCGTGAATCCACCGGGGCGAGGTTCGCGTTCACACGCCGCATATGTTCGGTGGTACCATTTATCACGGAGGAGTGATAACATGATTATCGATCATGGTAGACGAACTCGCGAGTACTGGCGAACCAGTCGTCGACGAGGCGACGCTGGAGGCGGAGATCCCGATAACGATCAAGGTCGTCGGGTCGGCGATGCTCGGTGGGCTGATCGGAATGCTGCTGATGGTGCCAGTGCTGGTCGGCGTGCCGATCGTCTTCGATCTGTTCCGGACGGAACCCCTGGAGAACTTCGCGACCTTCCTGTCGTACGTCGGCTTCGAACAGTCGGTGATGCTCGGGGCGGGCCTCTTCGTCGCCACCGGAGCGACCGTCCTCCCGCTGACGTTCGTCGTCGTGGGTGGGTTCCTGCCGCCGAAGGAACCGCGCTACCTCCGGGGCGTCACCTTCGCCACGATATTCTGGACCGGATTCGTCCCCGCGTTCTGGCCGGACGAGAGCCTCACGGTCGTCGCCGTCTTCCTCGTCGTGTCGCTGCTCGCCCACTGGGTCTACGGCCTCGTCCTCGGACGCGTCCTCGACGGGACGACCGGCATTCCCCAGCACGACGTGTAGCGTTCCCGTCCGCCACCGACCGACTTGCGCATCGACTCACCCCACCGCAATAATTATTAAAGTTTGTGCAGGAGTGTGATGGGATGCTATCGAACGCCACGGTATGGGCTCTCGTGGTTCTCCTTCAGAGCAGTATCGTCCCGCGGGGTTCGCGCTCCGAGGTGTTCAACCAGATTCTACAGGTGTTCCTCTGGCTCGGAACCGCCGTCGGCGTCGTCGTCATCGCCTACATGTGCTGGAAGGCGTACAAGTACCGGGCGAGCGGCGGCCACGTCGACGAGTCGGCGGTCGACCGGCCCGACCTGGGCGAACTCCCGCAGGGGAGCGGCGGGGGACGAAAACTGTTCGTCTCGTTTAGCATGAGCGCGATCATCGTCGTCTCGCTCATCGCGTGGACCTACGGGACGCTGTTGTTCGTCGAGGAGAGTCCGAGCGTCGAGGAGACGGGCGGGGACGAACTGGTCATCGAGGTCGTCGGCTCGCAGTTCATGTGGACGTTCGTCTACCCGAACGGCCACGAGAGTCGCACCTTGCGCGCGCCCGTCGACCGGGAGGTGAAACTCAGGGTCACGTCCGCGGACGTGTTCCACAACTTCGGCGTCCCGGGGCTCCGGGTGAAAACCGACGCGATTCCGGGCCAGCAGACCGACACGTGGTTCCGTGCCGAGGAGACCGGGACCCACACCGCCCACTGCTACGAACTCTGTGGCTCCGGCCACTCGTATATGGACGCGGAAGTGCGCATCATGGAACAGCAGGCGTACGAGGAGTGGTACAGCAACACGACGCCGAGCAACGCGACGGCGACACCGTCGGGTGACGGCGCGAGCGACCACGGTCGACTGCGCCTCCCGACGGGGGTGAACGCATGAGCGACGACGAGGCGACGCGGCCGGACGGGGGCGCGTCCGACGGTCACGCACAGGCCGACGGCGGGAGCGCCGAAGCGGCCGGCAACCCCGTGACTCCGGAGGTTCCGGCCGTCGATCACGACACCGGGGGTTCTTCGAGACGGACGGTCTCCCCGACTCGGCGTCGATCAAGCGCTGGCTGGTGACGACCAACCACAAAGACGTCGGCATCCTCTATCTCGCGACGTCGCTGTTTTTCCTCGTCTTCGGCGGCGTCCTCGCGTTGTTGATGCGGATCCAGCTGTGGGTTCCGCGCGCGGCCGGCGAGGGGATTCTCGGTCCCGTCGCGTACAATCAGGCCGTCTCGGCCCACGGCCTGCTGATGGTCTTCTGGTTCCTCTCGCCGTTCGCGTTCGGCTTCGCCAACTACATCGTCCCGCTCCAGATCGGGGCGAAAGACCTCGCGTTCCCGCGGCTGAACGCGCTGAGTTACTGGCTCTACCTCTTTTCAGGCCTGCTGTACGGCGTCTCCTTCTTCCAGGGGTCGGCCTTCTCCGGCGGGTGGACGATGTACGCGCCGTTGAGCGTTCCGTCGTTCTTACCGAGCATCGGCGCGACGACGTCGGTGCTGGCGCTGGTGCTGTTCGTCGCCTCGGTGACCATCGGCTCGGTCAACTTCCTCACCACGATGCATCGCATGCGCGCGAAGGGCTCTCCATCCGCGACCTCCCGCTGTTCACGTGGACCATCCTGCTGACGGTGTGGATGATGCTGTTCGCGTTCGCGGCGCTACTGGCGGCGCTGATGATCCTCTCGTCGGATCGGCTGCTCGGGACGACCTACTTCGCCCAGACGAACGACGCGGGGTCGATGCTGTGGACCCACCTGTTCTGGTTCTTCGGCCATCCCGAGGTGTACATCGTCTTCTTCCCGGCGCTCGGCGTGATGGCGGAGACGTTCCAGACGTTCACCGGGCGGCGCATCGTCGGTCGGAAGTGGTTCATCGGCGCGATGATACTGGTCGCGCTCCAGAGTTTCGGCGTCTGGATGCACCACATGTTCCTCACGAGCATCAACCTCCAGGCGAAGACGCTGTTCATGGCGACGACCATCGGCATCTCGCTCCCGTTCGACCTGATGGTGTTCGCCCTGATCTACACGCTGGTGAAAGGCGACATCCGATTCAAGACGCCCTTCCTGTTCTCCTTCGGCGCGCTCGTGCTGTTCATCGTCGGCGGCATCACCGGCGTCTTCCTCGGAGCCGTCGTCCTCGACTACGAGTTCCGCGGGACCTACTGGGTGGTGGCGCACTTCCACTACGTGATGGTCGGCGGCGTCACCGCCCTCGTCGGGGGCTGTACTACTGGTTCCCGAAGATCACCGGGAGGATGTACGACGAGTTCCTCGGGAAGGTCCACTTCGCGATGTACTTCGTCGGGTTCAATCTGCTCTACTTCCCGATGTTCGTCGTGTGGGAGACGCCGCGACGAGTGTTCGCCTACCAGAGTAGCTTCGCGCCGTGGCACCAGATAGCGACCATCGGCGGCTTCCTCCTCGGATCGTCGTTTCTCGTCATGTTCTACAATCTCTACCGGAGTGTGTGGGACGGCGAGATCGCGTCCGACAACCCGTGGGAGTACGCGAGCACCGCCGAGTGGACGATACCCTCGCCGCCGCCGCTGGAGAACTTCCCCGGCATCCCGGACTACACCGACGGCCACCTCTCGTTCCGCGACGACTCCGCGGACGCCGCCGCCGACGGTGGCGTCGTCGACACCGCTTCCGGCGGCGGGGAACTCGCCCACGAGACGGGGCACGAGGACCACCACGTGAGCCACGCGAGCATCTGGCCGTTCGTCGTTGGCGTCGGGTCGTTCCTCACGCTCCTCGGCGCGTCAGGGTTCCGGAACGGCTCGCTCGTCGACGGGGGGATGGGCGGCGTCTACCTCGGACTCTTGCTGACCGGGGCCGTCGTCACCCTCGGTAGTCTCGTCGCGATGACCGTCGAGCCGTTCCACGGCCCCGACGTCACCCACAGCGAGAAGTGGCCGTTCGACGGCGTCGAGAACACCAAGCTCGGGATGTGGATATTCCTCGCCTCCGACGTCGTGCTGTTCGGGGCGTTCATCGGATCGTACGCCTTCGTCCGGGTGGCCTACGGGTGGCAGGACTGGCACCACCTCATCCCGGCGGCGCACGTCCCGCTCCCGGGGTTGATAAACACCTACCTGCTGTTGACGAGCAGTTTCAGCGTCGTCGTCGCGATGGTGGCCGCCCAGAAGGAGAAGAAGGGCTGGCTGCTCGGAAGCCTCGTCACGACGTTCGTCCTCGGCGTCGCCTTCCTCGTCAACAAGGCCCTGGAGTGGCAACATCTGTTCCACGTCCACAGCGAGGCGTTCCCCCAGGGGTGGGACCTCTCGACGAACATCGCGTCGTCGACGTTCTACCTGACGACGGGCCTCCACGGCGCACACGTCGCCGTCGGTCTGCTGATCACGCTGTACATGATCGTGCGGGCCGCCCGCGGGGCCTACCTCGGGAACGACGAGCCGATCGAGTACTTCGGGCTGTACTGGCACTTCGTGGACATCGTCTGGCTGTTCCTCTTCCCGCTGTTCTACATCCTGTGAGGTGAACCAATGACATCAACAAAACTCTACACGGCGATATACGTGGTCCTGTTCGTCCTGGCCACGGCACAGGTCGCAGTCGAGCGCGCGGGCTACCTCTCGGAGGCGTACTGGGCGGCGTTCGCCGTCATCATGGTGCTGTCGGCGATCAAGGCGCTGTTCGTCGTCGGCTACTACCAGCACCTCAAATACGAACCGCGGTCGGTGTCGTTCGTGATGCTCGGCGGCTTGCTCGCCGTCCTGGCGCTCACGTTCGCGGCCGCCTACTCGATCAGCTGATCCGGTCCCGGCACGGCCGGGTCAGCCGACGAGGAGTTTGGCGACGACGGCGACGAGCAACAGCATACCGAAAAACCACAGTCCGACGCCCACCGACTGGGCGAACTTCAGGCCCCGCGCCTGGGCGATGTGGTAGACGCCCCAGACGACGTAGACGACGAGCATCCCCGCGAGGAAGCCGAGGAACGCGCCGAAGCCGGTGGTCGACCCCGAGATGACGGCACCGATTCCGCTCGTCACCAACACGACGGCGAGGAAGGCGGCGACGGCGACGACGGGCCGGACGTCGGGCCCGGCCGTCGGTTCCGAAACCAGGTTCGTCCGCGACGCGATTCGCCCTCGCCAGTCGTTGCTCCGGGCGACGTATCCGACCACGAACAGGAGCAGTACCCCCATGACGAGGGAACTCACCAGGTACGTTTGGGCCATGGGTCGATCCCTCTTCTATCCGGACGTACATAATGTTTGTTCAGGGCATTGACGGTAGCGCGCGAGGAGGCTGTCGGCAGCGGCGGCCGGGTCGTCCGGACCGGGACGGTTCAACGGGCGTGAAACGGCGACGTCGATCGGCGCGGAACGCCGCCGGTCGCGGCCGCGGCGCGTGCTACTTGAATCGGAACGTTTCGAGGTTCTTCGGCGCGAACGTCCGCATGTTGTAGTTGTGATAGAGCGCCGAGGAGAGGTCCTGCACCGAGCGTTCGTCGCCGTGGACACAGAGCACCTTCTCCGGGCGAGGGTTCATCGTCTTCACGAAGTTCTCGAGGCCCTGCCGGTCGGCGTGGCCGGAGAAGCCGTCGACCGTCTCGACGTCCATCCGGAGTGTGAGCGACTCCGATCGGCCGGCACCGTTCCGATCGCTGACGGGGATCTCGTCCCAGCCGTTCTGGATGCGACGGCCCATGGTCCCCTGGGCCTGGTAGCCGACGAAGACGAGCGTCGAGTCCGGGTCCGGACCGATGTGGCGGAGCCACGACATGATCGGTCCGCCGGTCACCATCCCCGACGTCGAGAGGACGATGGCCGGGCCGCCGTCTTTGACCTCCTGTCGTTCGTCCTCGCCGGCGTCGATGTGGTTGAACTCGTCGGCGAGGAAGGGGTTCTCGTCCTCGTGGAAGATGCGGTCGCGCAGGTCGTCGCGGAGATACTCGGGGTAGGTGGTGTGGATGGCCGTCGCCTCCCAGATCATCCCGTCCAGGTGGACCGGCATCCGCGGGATCTTCCCCGACCGCATCGCCTCTTCGAGGACGAGCATGATCTCCTGAGACCGACCGACGGCGAACGCCGGGATGACGACCTTGCCGCCCCGTTCGTGGGTCCGGTTGATGACGTCGAGCAGTTTTCGCTCCGAATCCTCCTGGTCGGTCTGATAGTCGTTGCGCCCGCCGTAGGTCGATTCGAGGACGAGCGTCTCGACGCGGGGGAAGTCGTTGACCGCGCCGTTGAACAGGCGGGTGTCCTCGTAGTGGATGTCGCCGGAGAACGCCACGTTGTAGAGGCCGTCGCCGATGTGGAAGTGAGAGACGGCACTCCCGAGGATGTGTCCCGCGTTGTGGAACGTGAGTTTCACGTCGGGCGCGATGTCGGTCACGTCGCCGTATTCGAGGGGGATGGTGTGTTTGATGGCTTCGCGGACCATCTCGCTCTCGTACGGCGGGGTCCGGCCCTCCTTGGCGGCGACGTCGAGGTAGTCCAGGGTCAACAGCCCCATCAGGTCTCGGGTGGGTTCGGTGGTGTAGATCGGACCGTCGTAGCCGTATTTGAACAGGAGCGGGATCAGCGCCGAGTGGTCGAGGTGGGCGTGGGTGAGGACGACGGCGTCGATGGAGTTGAGCGGCGTCGCCTCGGGGACCTGCAGATACGGCACCTCGCCTTCCGCGCCGGGTTTGTCGCCGCAGTCGACGAGGATGCGCGTCTCGGACGTCGAGAGGATAAAACTCGCGCGCCCGACCTCGCGGCAACAGCCCAGCGTGGTGATGCGCACCCACTCGTCGTTGGCCATCTCCTCGCGGTGGATCTGCCGGCCGACGCGTTCGAGGATGTCGCGTCGCTCCTCGCGTTCCTGCTTCAGGAAGTTCCGCACGTTCGACACCGTCGACGACTCGATGGGCGGCGTCCGAACGACTTCGGGCGTCCAGCCGATCTCCTGAGTGATTTCCCGGAGGGTCGACCCGTGACGGCCGATGACCATCCCGGGCTTTTCGGCTTCGATGACGACTTCGCCGGTGTCGACGTGGAAGTCGAGGTCGGTCACGCCCGCGTCCTCGGGAATGACGTCGAGCACCCGCTTTTCGGCGGTCTTTGCGTCCATCAACACGTCCGGGTCGGGACGGACGGTGATGCGCTTGCGGAGTTTGCTCGCCAGCCGGCGGATCAGGTCGCCGTTCTGGGCGAACTTCCGGGGTCGCGCGTGTAGACGACCAGTTCGGGGCCCTCGTATTTCACGTCGGACACCGAGATGTCGTCGGGAAGTTCGTCCTCGATCGTTGCTCGTAAGTCCTCGAGTTGCTTATCTACTGAACTCATATGTGGCAGCGGTGAACCCGTCTCACGGAGTCCCGGCTCCCGACTACGGGACGGACGGCCGTGGCTGACGCGCGCAAAGTCGGCCGATAGCCGACGTCAGTCGTGTCGTGGGACACCATAGTGAACGGATTCCGAATGGGAAGTTATCGACTGCGGGAAGAGTAGCGAAAACCCGCTTACGAGGACCTAACCGTGGCCGGGTATAAAAGCCTTCGCAAAACCTGAAGCCGTTCGCCACCGAGGCGAGGGTATGGAGATCACACCGGCAGTCGTCGTCGCCGAGTACGAGTGGACCCGCGAACGCGCCCCGGCGATCGTCTCGGTCGTCAACGAGACGCGCAACCGACTCGGGGAGCTGTTCGAGACGGACGTCGACGAGGTGACCCAGGCCCAGTACCGCGAGGAGGTCGACGCCGTCTTCGCCGACGGCACCCGCGGCGTCAACGTCGCCGCCTACGTCCGCCTCCTCCGGGATCTGGACGTGGAAGACGACTATCCGGGGTTCGTCGTCGACGAGGTGCTCGGCCGGGAACTCGCGGCCACCGTCGCCGGCGGACAACCGCTACATCTCCTCGCGCAGGCCACCTTCCACTTCGCGGACGTGACGACCCACACCGAAGGCCCCGCCGGCGGCGACGACCTCGACGCCGCCCTCGCGGCGGGGTTCCAGACGCGCCTCCCCGGGTGGGGATGGAACGAGGTCGAGAGTCCGTTCTCCGTCGACGTCGACGAGCGGTGAGCGGGAAAGAGGCACGTTTTAAGCCGCGTTGCCGTTACCATCCGGTAATGAGCGACGAGCAGGAACTCGGCATCACCGAGTCGAAAGCGCACAACACCGGCGAGTGGTACGCCGAAATCGTCCAGAAGGCGGGGCTGGCCAACTACGCGCCGGAGGGGATGAGTGGATTCATCGTCACGCGCCCGCGCGGGTACGCCATCTGGGAGTTCCTCCAGGGGGAACTCGACAGCCGATTCAAGGCCACGGGCGTCCAGAACGTCTACTTCCCGATGTTCATCCCCGAGTCCTACCTCGAACGCGAGAAGGAGATCGTCGAGGGGTTCGACCCGGAGGTGGCGTGGGTCACCCACGGCGGCTACGAGGAACTGGAGGAGCGCCTCGCCGTCCGACCGACCAGCGAGAGCATCATCGCCCCCTACATGAGTCGCTGGACGCGGAGCCACCGCGACCTGCCCCTGCGCGTGAACCAGTGGTGTAGCGTCGTCCGGTGGGAGGCCACCGAGACCAAGCCCTTCTTCCGCACGAAGGAGTTCCTCTGGCAGGAGGGCCACACGGCCCACCGCACCCGCGACGAGGCGTGGGCCGAGACGATGACCCGCCTCGACCAGTACGAGAACCTCTACGAGGACGTCCTGGCCATCCCCGTCCTCCGCGGGAAGAAACCGCCACACGACAAGTTCCCCGGCGCGGACACGACGACGACGGTGGAGGCGCTGATGCCCGACGGCAAGTCGGTCCAGGGCGCGACCAGCCACTACCTCGGCACCTCCTTCGCCGAGGCGTTCGACATCGCCTACACCGACGAGGACGAGAACGAACGCGTCGCCCACACGACGTCGTGGGGCCTGTCGTGGCGCGCGCTGGGCGCGCTCATCATGACCCACAGCGACGACCAGGGACTCGTGCTCCCGCACACGGTGGCCCCCGAACAGGTCGTCGTCGTCCCCATCTGGCAGGAGGAGACCAAGGAGGACGTCCTGGAGTACGCCGAGGGCGTCGCCGAAGACCTGCGAGGCGACGGCGTCCGCGTCGAACTCGACGACCGGGACGAGCGCAATCCCGGCTTCAAGTTCAACGAGTGGGAGCTCAAAGGCGTCCCGCTCCGAATCGAGATCGGTCCCAACGAGGTCGAGGACGAGACGCTCACGCTCGTTCACCGACCGGACGGGGAGAGCACCGAAGAGTCGCGGGAGGGCGTCGTCTCCACGGTCCGCGACCACTTCGACGAGATCTACGCGAAACTCTACGCCGACGCCGAGGAGACCCTCGCGGAGGACGTCCGAGAGGCCGACGGGCGCGACGAGATCCTCGGCACCATCGGCCGGCACGGCGGTTACGTCAAGGCCCCCTGGTGTGGCGACGAGGACTGCGAGACGGAGATCAAAGAACAGATCGCGGCCGAGATCGTGATGGTTCCCTTCGAGGACGGCGAGGGCGCGGTCGAACCGATCCACCACGGCGAGGCGTGTGCCGTCTGCGGCGACGACGCCGTCGACACCGCCTTCTTCGCGAAGTCGTACTGAGCGCCCGACTCCGTTCGGCGACGGCCGGCGCGCTAACGTTCATCGTCGTTCGATGAGGATGTAATGATAATAGGGTCTCTAAATGTGGTTAATGAACACTTATTCTTTCAGGAATACGCTCATATGGAGAGGTTCGAAACGGGATGCCATGACCAAGCCACAGAGAGACGCCAACGCCGATTCAGTCGGTCTGGCCGACCCGGCCGACAGCCGATCGAACTGTGGCGTCGGCGTCGTGGTCGACCTGGACGACGGAGCGACCCACGAGACGGTGGCCGACGGCCTCGACCTGTTGATCAACCTCGAACACCGGGGGACCACGGGAGCCGAGGAAGCGACCGGCGACGGTGCCGGTATCCTGATCCAGCGCCCGGACGACTTCTTCTCCGACGTCGTCGACGCCGCCCTGCCCGAGCGGTACGCCGCCGGCACGGTGTTCATGCCCCGGGACGCCGCTGCCCGGCAGGGGCTGATGACGATTTTCGAGCGGACGCTCGCCGAACGCGGCCTCGACGTCTTCCACTGGCGGGCAGTGCCGACCGACAACGGCGACCTGGGACAGACCGCCCTCGACTCCGAACCCGACGTTCGGCAGGTGTTCGTCGCCCCGGACGAGGAGATGAGCGCCGACGAGTTCGACCGAGCGCTCTACGTCGGCCGACGCGCCGTCGAGAACGAGGTCGAGTCCTCGGCTCCGTCGGTGCCGACCGCTTCTACGTCTGCTCGCTGGACCGCAAGACCGTCGTCTACAAGGGACTGCTGAAAGCCGAGCAGCTCCCCGACTACTACCCCGATCTCACCGACCACCGGGTGAAGTCGTCGCTCGCGCTCGTCCACGCGCGCTTCTCGACGAACACGCTCGGCGCGTGGCATCTCGCACATCCCTACCGGAACATCATCCACAACGGCGAGTTCAACACCATCCGGGGCAACATCAACTGGATGCGGGCCCGGGAAACCGACCTCGCCCATCCCGACTTCGGTTCGGATAGCGAGGAGCGGCGTTCCTCGGACCACGCGAGCGGGCAAACCCCGCGAGCAGACCTCGACACGCTCAAACCCATCATCAACGACCCGAACCAGTCCGACACCGCCTCCGTCGACAACGCCCTCGAACTCCTCGTGCAGGGCGGCCGATCGCTTCCACACGCCCTCCGGATGCTCATCCCCGAAGCCTACCGCGGCGACGAGACGATGAGCGAGGAGCGCCGCGACTTCTACGACTTCCACGCGAGCCTCGTCGAGCCGTGGGACGGCCCCGCCCTCGTCGTCGGCACCGACGGCGAACAGGTCGCGGCGGTGCTCGACCGTAACGGCCTGCGTCCCTGCCGGTACGACGTCACGAAGGACAACCGCCTCGTGATGGCGAGCGAGGTCGGCGCGCTCGACGTCGACCCCTCGAACATCGAGGAACGCCACCGCCTCCAGCCGGGACAGCTCCTCGTCGCCGACTCCGAGGAGGGCCGCATCGTCCCCGACGAGGAAGTGTTCGCCTCCCTCACCGACGAGAAGTACGGCGAGTGGGTCGACGAGGAACAGCGACGCCTCGACGACGGTCTCGACGAAACCTACGAACCCCGCGGCGAGGTCGAGTCGCTGCGCGCCGAGCAGACGGCCTTCGGCTACACCTACGACCAGCTCGACCACCTCGTCGAACCGATGGCCAAAGAGGGCAAAGACCCCGTCGGGTCGATGGGCGACGACACCCCCTCTCCGTCCTCGAAGACCACAACCGCCCGCTGTTCACCTACTTCAAACAGCTGTTCGCGCAGGTGTCGAACCCGCCCATCGACTACATCCGCGAGAAGCTCGTCACGTCGATGGAGACGCGGCTCGGCCCCCAGCGCAACTTCCTGGGCGAGTCGCGCGAACACGCCCGGCAGCTCGTCCTCGACTCGCCCGTCCTGACGGACGCCCAGACGGCCGCCATCAAGGACCTCGACGGCGAGTTCGACTCGGCGGTCGTCGACGCGACGTACGACCCCGCGACGGACCTGGAGGACGCCGTGACCCGCCTCCGCGCCGACGCGCGCCGGACCATCGAGGAGGGTGCCGATATCGTCGTCCTCTCGGACCGGAACACCGGCCCCGAACGAGTCCCCGTCCCGAGCCTGCTCGCCACCGGCGCGGTCCACCACTCGCTCGTGCGCAACGGCCTGCGAAACCACGCCGGACTCGTCGTCGAGTCGGGCGACCCCCGCGAGGTCCACCACCTCGCGACGCTCGTCGGATACGGCGCGGGCGCGGTCAATCCGTATCTCGCCTACCAGAGCATCTGCGACGTCGTCGCCGGCCCGGACGGAGCGGACGAGGCAACGGCCATCGGCCACTACAAGAACGCCCTCGAAGACGGCCTCCTGAAGACGATGGCGAAAATGGGCATCTCGACCGTCGAGAGCTACCAGGGAGCCCAGATTTTCGAGGCGGTCGGGCTCGACTCGGCGTTCGTCAACGAGTACTTCGAGGGGACCGAGATTCGCACCGAAGGCATCGGAATTCCACAGATCGAGAAGGATCTGCTCGCCCGTCACGCCGTCGCCTACGGGAGCGACCCCGACCTCGAACGACAGGGCGAGTACGAACACCGATCGGCCGGCATCCACCACCAGTGGAACCCGGAGACCGTCGGCACGCTCCAGCAGGCGGCCCGGTCGGGCGACTACGAGAAGTACCAGGAGTTCGCGGACCGCATCAACGACCAGACCGAGCGGCTCCAGACGCTCCGTGGGCTGTTGGAGTTCGACTCCGACCGCGACCCGGTCCCGGTCGAGGAGGTCGAACCGGTCCACGAGATCGTCGAGCGGTTCTCGACGGCGGCGATGTCGCTCGGGAGCCTCTCACCGGAGGCCCACGAGAACAACGCCGTCGCCATGAACCGCCTCGGCGGGAAGTCCAACACCGGCGAGGGGGCGAACCGCCCGAGCGCTTCGACACTGAGAAGGAGTGTAACGTCAAACAGGTCGCCTCCGGCCGGTTCGGCGTCACCTCGGAGTATCTCTCCTCGGCGGACGAACTCCAGATCAAGATGGCACAGGGGTCCAAGCCGGGGAGGGCGGCCACCTCCCCGGCAAGAAGGTCAACGAGATGATCGCGCACGTCCGCTACGCGACGCCGGGCGTCGGCCTCATCTCGCCGCCGCCGCTCCACGACATCTACAGCATCGAGGACCTCAAACAGCTCATCTTCGATCTGAAGGCGTCGAATCCCGAGGCGGACATCAACGTCAAACTCGTCTCGGAAGCCGGCATCGGCACCATCGCCGCCGGCGTCGCCAAGGCCGAAGCCGACGTCGTCCACATCTCCGGCCACTCCGGCGGGACGGGCGCGTCGCCCAAGACGTCCATCAAAAACGCCGGCCTGCCGTGGGAACTCGGCCTCGCCGAGGCGAACCAGATGCTCCGCGCGACGGGGCTTCGCGACCGCATCCGCGTCTCCGCCGACGGCGGGATGAAGACGGGCCGCGACGTCGCCGTCGCCGCCCTGCTGGGGGCCGAGGAGTACGTCTTCGGCACCGCGCCGCTGGTCACCTCCGGCTGTGTGATGGCCCGCATCTGCCACACGAACGACTGCCCGACCGGCGTCGCGACCCAGCAGGAGGAGCTTCGCGGCCGCTTCCCCGGCCAGCCCGAACACGTCATCAACTACATGACGTTCATCGCACAGGAGCTGCGAGAGATCATGGCCGACCTCGGCTTCCGGACGGTCGACAAGATGGTCGGCCGGCCGGACTACCTCGCTCAGCGCGAGACGGACCACGAGAAGGCGAAACGGCTCGATCTCTCGGCCATCGTCGCCGACCCCGCCGAGGGCACGGTACAAGGTCCGCGATCAGACCCACGCCGACATCGACACCCACCTCGATCGGAAGCTCATCAAAGAGGCCTCCGACGCGATCGAGGAGGGCGAGCCAGTCCATATCTCGCGGAGCATCGAGAACCGTAACCGGGCGGTCGGGGCGATGCTCTCGAACCGCATCTCGCGGCGCTACGACGGGAGCGGCCTCCACGACGACACCATCAGCTGCGAGTTCGAGGGCGTCGCCGGACAGAGCTTCGGCGCGTTCCTCGCCCGCGGCGTGACGATGGAGCTCACCGGCGCGGCCAACGACTACGTCGGCAAGGGGCTCTCCGGCGGCAAGGTAATCGTCAAGACGCCCGAGAACGCCGCCTACGAACCCGAGGAGAACATCCTCGTCGGCAACGTGGCGCTCTACGGCGCGACCCAGGGCGAACTCTACGTCAACGGCCTCGCTGGCGAGCGCTTCGCCGTCCGTAATTCGGGTGTGAAAGCCGTCGTGGAGGGCGTCGGCGACCACGGCTGTGAGTACATGACCGGCGGCGTCGTCGCCGTCCTCGGCGAGACGGGGCGCAACTTCGCGGCTGGAATGTCCGGCGGCGTCGCCTACGTCTACGACCCCGACGGCGAATTGGCGCGGAAGACGAACACCGAGATGGTGACGCTCCACGACGAACTCGAAGAGTCGGACGAGGCGATGCTGCATCGCCTGGTCGAGAACCACGCCGCCTACGCCGACAGCGACCGGGCCGCCGCCCTGCTCGACGACTGGGCGGACGAGGTCCGAAACTTCACGAAGGTGATGCCCGAGGCGTACGCGAACGTCATCGCCGAGCGGTCCCGAGCGGACGTCCGCACCGACCTGCCGCCGGCCGCGGAGGGCGCACGGTCCTCACGGACGGACACGGGCGTCGCCACCAGCGACGACTGAGCCGTCGCCGTCGGCCGAAACGACCCGGGCTCAGTCGGAGCGGTACAGCTCCTCGAACTCGTCGTGGTCCATCTCGGGCACTTCCATCTCGAGCCACTCTTGGAACCACTTGACGCGCTTGAGGCGTTTGTGTGCGATGCTCTCGGCGGTCTCGCTCTCGACGCGCCGAGCGGCGTCTTTCCCGCGTTCGAGGACGCGTTCGACCATCTCCGCGGCGTCCATGTGGGACCGGGCCTCGTAGCCCATCCGGAGGAGCATCAGCGCCGTCCCGTTGGCCCCCACCTTGTCGAGGACGTCCGCCTCGATGAGACACCGCGTCTCCAGCGAGACGTCGTCGAGTTCGCCCTGATAGGAGTGGTCGCGGATCGCCTGACACGCCTCCTCGACGAACGACTGCGGGAAGTCGCCGTGAGTGTCGAGATACTCGCGGGCGACGCGTGCGCCCTCGTCGGCGTGTCGCTCCTGTTCGGCTTCGAGTTTCGCGATGTCGTGAAACAGGGCGGCCACGCGCACCACGTCCACGTTCGCCCCCTCGTGTTCGGCGATGCGCCCCGCCAGGTCGACGACGTTCAGGATGTGGTTGAACCGGTAGTCGGCGCTGTGCCAGGGGTACCAGCGCATCCGTCCGCCGTCGTCCTCGTTCTCGACGCTCGCGGTGAGGTAGTCGTAGACGAACTCCTCCATCGCCTCGAACTCCGCGTCCGAGACGGGGGACTCCTTAATCTCGACGCCCACGATCCCACCTCCGTTCGATGTGTCGTTCGGTCATTACTGAAAAAAGGAGTGTTCGACTCTTAGGCGTTACGACAGTACGGGTGTTCGAACGCCGCTCGTTCGGACGCCAGAACGTTCCGAGCGACCCGCCGGCCGAGGAGAGAGCGTCGGCGAGCTCGACCGTGCGTACGACCGCTTCGAGGAGCGGGCCGGTTCGTCCACGGCAGGCGAACTCGTCGCTGGCGAGGGCGACGACGGCGACGCCGAAGACGGCGATGCCGGCGGTGGTCAGGAAGGCGATTTCGAGCGAGGCGACGTCGGCGACGACGCCGAGCAGGAAGGGTCCACCCGCCCCGCCGATAGCGGCCGCCGTCTGGGTCACCGCGAAGATCGACCCGCTCAACTCCTCCGTCGAGGCCCCGGCGGTGATGGCGTTCGCCGCGGGGTAGATGGAGTACATCGCGACGCCGAGGACGACGAAAGCGACGGGCAACAGGAGGCGGTCCAACGGGACCAGCGCCAGGACGGCGACGACGCCGGCCGTCAGGAGAAAACACCCCGCGGCGAAGACGCGCCGGTCGAACCGGTCGACCCAGTAGCCGGCGACCGTCGAGGCGACGCCCGCGGCGACCATCGTCAGCGAGAGCATGGCGTTCCCGAACGCCGGATCGTCCCCGACGAGTTCGGAGGCGAAGACGGGCGTGAACGTCTGGACCGCCCGCACCTCGCCGCCGATGACGACGAACAGAAGCGAGAGGCCGAGGACCGTCGGCGATCGGACGAAGCCGAGCGCGCGGCGCACCTGTCCGACGGAGTCCCGACCGAACTCGGCGCGGACGGCGGCGACGAACCCCGTCGACGGTGGCGGCGAGGGCGCGATACGGGGGTAGAGAAGATAGAGGGCGACGCCGAACGCGAGGCCGAGCGCGCTCCCCACCAGCAGCGCGGTGCGCCACCCGTAGGAGACGGCCACGCCGGCCACGACGATCGGGGCCGCCATCGACCCGAACGTCCCGAGCATCCCGTGGATACCCATGCTCCGGCCGTGGGTGTCGGCGGATTCGAGGTCGCTGATGACCGACATCCCCGTCGGGTGGTAGGTACTCCCGCCGACGCCGGCGACGGCCATACCGACCAGCATCAGCGGAAACGACGGTGCGAACGCGACGAGGGCGATGCTGACCGAGAGGCCGACCATGCCGACGGCGAGCAGCATCCGAGAGCTGTAGACGCCGACGAGGCGACCGATCGGGAGCTGGAAGACGGAGTACGTGACGAAAAACACCACGACCATCAGGCTCGCGTCGGCGTAGCTGATGTCCAACCCGGGGACGAGGAAGGGAAACAGCGGCGGGACGATGATGCTGAAAAACTCGTTGAAGCCGTGCGCGAGACTCATCAACCAGACCAGACCTGGGTTGTCCACCTCGACCAACGTCCGGGCACGCCCGACGAACGACATCCTTGGGTGCGACTCTGCGGCACCGGCGGTTAATACATGTCGCTCTGAGACCGGCGTCCCGGGCAACACTGACGGAGGAGCGCGCCGTAGTGACGACCATGTATCAGATTCTCTTTCCGGAAGGCCAGATCGAGTGCGACCGCTATCAGGAAGCGGGGAACGGCGTCGAACTGTACGACGAGGACGGCGAGTTCGTCGCGTTCGTTCCGTTCTCGAACCTCCACGCCATCATCGACGAGGAGAAGGCGAGTCGGGACACGAGCGAGCCGTCGGTGATGTAGCGGCCGCGGCAGGGAAAACACGGGATCGGCGGAGGGAAACGGCGCGACGTTCGCGAGCGCGCCGGCCCCGGCGAGACTCGGCTGTCCGACCGTCGCCGTCTCGAAGAGAGCCGGTGGTTCTCGCACCTACGGCGGGAGAGTTCCACGGCAGCCCTCGGCGGCTCCGCCGCGTCGATTCGGTCGAAAATGGGTGATTAAGCCAACCGTGGGCACTCCGTACCGGATTCGCCGCAGACGGAAAGGGTAGCTTTCCGTTCTGTTAAGTGGTAGATAACTATAGGGATATATCATTATCTTCCTCTCGTATCACCGATGATCGCTACCACTACCACGGGACCATGATGGGCCTCCTTCGAACGGATCGAAACCTACCCGAGACGGACATCCACGACATCCTGAGAAACGACCGTCGGCGGAACGTCATCAAACAGCTCCAGGAGACGAACCACGAGGTGTCCCTCCGCGACCTCTCTGTCCGGGTCGCGGAGATCGAGACGGGGAGTCGCCGCCGCCGTCGAACATCCGCGACAGCGTCTACATCTCGCTCCACCAGACCCATCTCCCCAAACTCGACGACGCCGACATCGTCGACTACGACAGCGACCGCAAGACGATCTCGCTCCAGAAGCCGGCTCAGCAGGTCGACCTCTACATGGAAGTCGTGACCAAATACGGGATAACGTGGGCGGCCTACTACCGCACGCTGGGGACGCTCTCACTCATCACCGTCCTCTTCGCCGCCATGCAGCTCCCGGTCGTCTCCTCGATAGACGTCCTGCTCTGGGCGAGCTTCTTCCTCGCGGTCATTGCCGGATCCACCGTCTATCAGCTCTGGTCACGGCGGTGGCTTTATCTCCAGCAGCTGTTCTGAAGGGACGGTCCCGACGATCCCAGTTCGCCGATCGCGGCGGAGTCGACTCCTAAACGTTATCGGCCGTCAAACGGAAATAACGGACAGCAGAACCGAAACCCCATAGAGGTAGATCATCCCGACGATCGCGTTTCGCTTGGGGGCGTGTGGATGCATCCCGGGGAGCCTGACACACCACGACCCGAGCGTAGCGAACGGGAGGCGGCTGAACGAACCGAGAACCGTCCCCCGAATCCTATCGCGTACGCGGGAAAGTTCGAGCTCTTCGGGCGTCATTTTGCTCCCGAGTCGCCGGTCGTACCGTCCGACGTACCGCCGGATTCCGATTCACCATCCGTCGAACCCCCACTGCTCGTCCCGTCGCTCGTCGATCCGTCACCGCTTGTCCCGTCGCCACTCGTCCCATCACTCGTCGATCCGTCACCGCTCGTCGACCCGTCACCGCTCGTCCCATCACTCGTCGATCCGTCGCCACTCGTCGATCCATCGCCGCTCGTCCCATCACTCGACCCGTCACCGCTCGTACCATCGCTCGTCCCATCACTCGTCGATCCATCGCCGCTCATCGATCCATCTCCGCTCGTCCCATCACTCGTCGATCCATCGCCGCTCGTCCCATCACTCGTCGATCCATCGCCGCTCGTCCCATCACTCGTCGATCCATCGCCGCTCGTCCCATCACTCGTCGATCCATCGCCGCTCGTCCCATCGCTCGTCGATCCATCGCCGCTCGTCCCATCGCTCGTCCCATCACTCGTCGATCCATCGCCGCTCGTCCCATCGCTCGTCCCATCACTCGTCGACCCGTCACCGCTCGTCGATCCGTCGCTGCTCTCGCCGTTGTTCGTCGACTCCTCGTCACTCGTTCCATCGCTGTTCGACCCGTCGCTACTCGATCCATCACCGCTCGATTCGCCCTCCGTCGATCCGCTTCCGTCGTCCGCGCCGCCGTCCGACGATTCAGTGCCGTCGGAACTCGATCCGCCGTCCGACGTCGCCCCGTTGCTCGATTCGCCATCGGTGTCGCTGCCCTGGCTCGTTTCGGACTCTCCGGAACCGCCGGACTGATCGCCCGTCTCGCCGTTCGTGGTGTCCTCACCGCCGTCGGAGCTTCCCTGTGAATCGGACGGTGATTCGCCAGTTCCACCAGCCGATCCCGTCTCGTTCCCGGTCGGCGTTTCGGACGGTGGACCGGTGCCCGCTCCCTGTCCCGTCTCGTTGCCGTCGGTCGGCGACGTGCTCGTCTCGTCGACCGTCCCGTTCGTCGTTCCGTTGACTGTTCCGCTCGTCGTCCCGTTGACTGTTCCGCTCGTCGTCCCGTTGACTGTTCCGCTCGTCGTCCCGTTGACTGTTCCGTTCGTCGTCCCGTTGACCGTCCCGTTCGGCTGCTGGGCGGTGCTCGGAGACTGGTCCGGGACGACCACCGCGAAGGGACTGAAGGTGTCGGTGAAGGCGACCAACTTGATCAGCGACGTCGTCTCACGGCCGACCGTGGTGTCGAGTTTCCACCACTTGCCCCGGTGTTTGTGAACGATGGCGGCCGACTCCGGCGTGGTGTTCGTCGACTGGAACACGAACGAGCCGAGCCAGAACGTGATTCTCGCACAGCGATCCGACTCCGTCACGCTCTCCGAACTAACCACTTCCACCTCGTCGATATCGACCGTCGACTCGTTGTCAGACGTCATGCTCGGAGTACACTGCACCCGGGTGATGTCGACCGATCCGGACGTCACCGTCGGCTCGATATGTAACGTCGCCGCGGCGGATTCGTTGTCGTGGAACGACGAGTACGTCCCCGCGCCGGACACGGAGGCGACGACGACGAACGTAACGAGGAGCGTCACGACCGCCGCCCAGTCCAGTCCGGGGTCGTCAGCCGAGGACATGGTTACGTCTGACCTCCGTCGGTCTGGCCGGTGCCGTTCGGGGACGGTCCCTCGTTTTTGCTCCCGTCGCCCCCGGTGAACCACCGGTTCTCGTCGGTTTCGTATTTGATCCAGTAGCTCTCCGGGCAGGGGTTGCTGTTGCTTCTCGGCGGCGTCGTGTTCGTCTCCGGAAACGCGCTTTTCTCCTGTGTGTAGGTGGCAGCCGCCTCGCCCGTCGTGAACGTCTGGCCCTCGGTGACGGGGCCTTCGAACACGTCCAACCGTTGACCGTATTTGAGCAGGACGGTCTCGACGGTGATCGACTCGGAAAGCCCGACGACCGCGACCGTTCCGCCGTCGTCGCTCAGATCGAGCGTCACGTCCTGCGGGGTGATCTCGGAGGGACACGAGAGAGCGATCCAACTGATCTCGCCCGCCGAAGACGGGGGAGTGGACGTCCCACAGAGTCGGCCGGGGCAACTCCAGTCGGGAGTGACCGCCGCCGAGTTCATCGCGTGTCGGGTCTGTGTGGCGTAGAAACCGAAATCGAACTCGACGTCGAGGTCGGACGTCACCGTTCCCGTCGTCCACTCGACGACGAGGTCCCAGGTGACGTCGGGAGAGAGTTCGCCGAGAAGGTGCCCTTCTCCGAGCCGTTCGCGGGCCACGCGGAGCGACCGATAGCCGTCGTCGGTGCCGTCGAATCCGTCGAGCCACCGGTCGACTACCCCGTCGCGGTCCGTGTCCACGCCGAACCGCACTTGGATTTCCTCTTCGGCGGCGGTGCATCGCTTACAGCGCGTCCGGAACCAGGCGTAGGACGGATTGCCGGATACGGAAACGGCGACCGTCTCTCGCCCCTCGGGACCGGATATCGATATCGGGGACGCGCCGTCGGTCGCGTCCGTGTTCCCCAGTTCGAGTCGAGGTCCAAGACGCCAGCGGTCAGCGCACTTTGCAGACTCTCGGAGTCGGCCACCACGGCCGCCGTCCCACTTCCGGTCGACGCCGCAGCCCCGACGGTAGCCAGCGCCCAGAGGATCTTCCGACGCGACAGCGGACGGCGGTCGGTCACGCGTTCCCACCACCCGTCGGAGTCGTCTCGTCGGGCTCCCCGGCCGCGGAGACGGTCGTCCCGCCGTCGGGTTCGGGAGCGGCCCGGTGCAGATAGAGGACGTCGTCCTGGGTCAAGTAGTAGGTCTCGCGTTCGTCGTCGTAGACGACCCAGTCGTCACGGTCGACCGCGGTCTCGATCAGCGACTCGACCGACGCGAGCGGGACCGTCGTCCGCTCGTCGAGCCGGGCCGGGAGCTCTCCCTGTCGGACGATCCCGTCGGGAGTCCGTTCCGTCGAGGCCGGCGAGTCGCCGCCGGAGCCGAGGCTAGCGACGTAGATCACGAGACAGAACAGGAAGGCGACGGCCGTGGCCGTCGCGGCACCGATCGACCACGCCTCGCGAGTCGTGTAGGCGACGTAGCCGCTGTACGGGACGTACAGTCCGAGCAGCAACAGGAGCAACTGGAGGCTCGACCGCGTCAGCGTGAGCGAACCGCCGTCGGCGTCGGTTTCGCCGTCGGCGACGTCCGCCGCGTCGTTCGACGCCGCGGGCGTCGTCGCGTCCGACGGCGCGTCGCTCGAGGCCGACGTCTCGGTCGACGACGGCCCTCGAATCGACTTCACCAGCTCCCAGAGCTCCGAGAGCACGAACAGCGCCATCGGCGTGAGAACGAGCGCCAGGAAGCCGAGCTGAGTGTTAGCGAACTGGATCAGATGGCCGATGAACGGAATCACGAAGATCACCTCGCCGATCACCCGATCGTAGGAGACGGTCCCCGGATCCGCACCCTCGTTGGCGTCGCCTTTGGTGACGTAGACCTCGGTCCCGCCGGTCTGTCTGATCTCGACGACGCGGTGGGTCGTCGGCGTCTCGCTCCCGGCGCGCTTGAACGTGACGACGTCGTTCCGTTCGATCTCGGAGGCCGGCACGTCACGGACGATCACCGCGTCGCCGGGACTCATCTTCGGCTCCATGCTGCCCGAGAGGACCACGAGCCCCTGGTCCGCTCCGACCACCTGCGGCACCGCGTAGACGACGAACGGCGAGACGGCCGCGAGCAACACGAGTACGCCGAGCACGTTCGCCAGGAAGCGGAGCGTGGTGCGGTCGTTCTCACTCATGTCGCCCACCCCCTCGCCGGCCGTCGCGGCCCCGTCGCAGTCGGTCCACGCACGGTCCGCTCTCCCGTCGTCGTCCCCCGTCGAACCCATTACACTCACAGAGCCCCGTCGTGCCCTTAGTTATCCGCCGCTTTGACACGAAAGGGAGCGCGGTAAGGGGAGCCTGAGCCGCGACTGATCCCGGCGAGAACTTCCGACAGCGATACGCGGGCGTCGCCCGCTCGAGCGGGCTGATACCGGGCGAACCCTCTGTACCGTGGACCGCCGTTAACGACCGATTAACCGTCGGTTTTGCCATCGTTATCCCCCCTGTCCGGCACACGGCCGCGGATCGATTCCCACCTGAAACGTCGCCGAATCGCCCTGGATGACGTTGATGTCGGTCCCGGGCGCGTCGGCCGGCAGCGACTGCGGAATCTCCCACCTGAACGAGACGTACACCTCCGGCTCCTCCGCCGGGTCGAGACAGGTCGACAGCTGGTACCCCCGTCGAACGTCCCGCTGTCGGCCACCTCGGCCAGGCTCTGCCAGCCGTCGGTGATCTCCGTATCCCCCACGATCGGGACGTCCGCCCACGTCGGCTCGCCGTCGCCGCTCCCGAACGCGCCGTCGTCTTTCCAGATTCGGATCTCCGCGACGTCGTCCAGTTCGCCCGCGTCCGGCGTACCGTCCCCCGCGACCCGCTCGGGGTCGTTGATGCCGTTCTCCGCCGTCTCCGAGAGCCGGAACCGGAGGTAGAGCCGGGCGTTCTGCGTCGTCTGTTCGGGATCCTCGAGCAGCCGCGCTCGCATGGTCACCGCCCCCGAGTCGCCCGGCACGACCGCCTCGTCGACGACGAGGCCGACCGCTCCCGTCTCGCCGTCGGCGGCGAGATCGGTCTCCTCCTGCACCGCGCCGTTGACCGTCTCCCGCCACGCGAGCGCGATCCGCGGCGGCGCGTTCGTGAACTCCGTCGACTGCGCGTACGTCCCGTTGACGGTCTGCTGGTTCGTCTCTACCGTCTCGGAACCGAGCGCGGCCCCGACCCGGTCCACGCCGAGATAGAGAGCGCCGACGCTCCCGACCGCGGCGAGGATCCGCCGTCGTGTGAACGGAGCTGTGGTCATCTGACAGGCCCACCGACGGAGTCGAACCGTCGTGCGTGGCCTCGGTTGAGGCCACGCGCACCGAGCGTGGGTGAATGGGGGATGGAGTGTGGCGTCTCAGGCGTCGACCTCCTCGTTGTTCATGCCGCTCCCGTCGTTGTGGCGGCACTGCTCGGTGTAGAACCCGAGATCGAACTGCACGGAGTCGGACTGGATCTCGTTGGCGTGGTCGACCGGTAGCCACCACGAGAAGCCGATGCACTTCGTGGAGTTTCCGGGGAAGCAGTCCCGGGCCTCGGCGTCGTCGTCGCCGGTCAGTTCGTCGAAGTTGGTCGAGAGGTCCCCGTCGAGCGGGATGCCGTTGCCGTCTGTGAGTTCCAGGAGTGCGTCCCGGAGGCTCATAGTGGCGAACACCTGCTCGGCGCTGACGATTTCGCCGCCGAGTTCGGTGAGCACGTCCTCGAACGTCTCGCTGCCAGCAGTGAGGTAGGTGTGGTCGTCGTCGGAAGGACGGGCGAAGTCGAGTAAGCTGCCCTCAGTGGCCCCGCCGGTCCCGACGGCGAAGATTTCGTCGGTGTAGTCGTCCGTATCGCTGCCGGTGACGTTGTCGGCTGCCGTCGACGGTGCCGTACCCGTGTTGTTCTGCCCGTCGGTGACGACGATCTGGATGGGCTGCTCGCCGTTCTCGCAGTTCTGTAGATCGTCGTCGGCCGCGAGGATACCCTCACCGATGGCGGTGCTTCCCCCGTTGCCGGGAGGCCGTCGATGACGCCCTGCGTCGCCGAGACGTCGGTGGCGTCGGCCGAGCCGACCGACTGTTGCACCGTTGCGTCGTCATCGTCCGTGCTGAAGAACGTCACACCGACCTTGCCACCCGCGTTGATGATCTCCTCGGCGAGGGTCTTTGCGCCGCTTATCGCATCGGCGTTTCGATCGCCAGACATCGATGAAGACGCGTCGAGGACGAGCTGGACGCAGGGATCTTCCCCAGCTTCTCGTGCGTCGCCGTCGACGAGATTGTTACAGTTGTCGTCGTACCAGAACGCCGTCTGGATCTCGTCGAGGAGTTCGATCTCCGCGTTCTGAATCTCGCCCCGACCGACCGCCGTCTCGTCGCTCGACCCCGCCTCGTCGGTGTCTTCGGCTTCGGGCTCGGTGTGTCCGTTCTCGGCCGCCTGGACGTTGGCTCCGTTCATCCAGACGTAGCCGGGATTCGTACAGAGGTGGAAACTGAACGTCACCTCGCCGAAGTCGCCCGGCTTCACGTCCTGCAGATTGATCAGCGGCAGCACTTCCTGTCCGTCGCTGTCGTAGGTGTCGTCGTTCTCGGTCCGGCCGCTTCCGGCCGACGTGGGATCCATGTCGTCCGGCGCGTCGGCGAGGATGTCGGTGTCCGAACAGACGTCGGCCTGGTCGAAACTGTCCTGCACCCCGTCGTCGTCGGAATCGGGATAGGCCTCCAGGGACGTGTTGTCCATGAACAGGTCACGTGAGGAGGCGTCACCGTCGCCGGGACTGTCCGTCTGATTCACCCAGACGCTCTTGTCCGCGTCCGGCGCGCCCACCGGGAACGAGTAGTAGTCGCTCGGCGTCCCCGGCTCTTCCATTGTCCAGTCGATCTCGCCGTCGCCGGCCGAGAATTCGTCGTCGGATCCGTCGTGGTAGTGCTCCTCCCAGTCGACCTTCATGTCCAGCGTGCCCGCGGTGAGCTGGTTGTTCTGGAACGTTTCCTGGTCGCTGAAGTACGCGGACGTACCGAGGCCCGCGCCGGCCGACGCCACACCGATCGTGCCGAGTGCGGCGAGGGCCTTCCGTCGTGAAAGTTCGAAGTCGTCGTGTGACATTGTGCTTGCTCCGTGGTCGTCGTTCGGTTAGCCCCCGGTCGGGGGATACCCACCGGCGGAATCGAACCGCCGTGGGACGGGGTCGCCGGCGACGCCGGAGAGCCCGCCCGCGCCAGCGTGGGCGAGGTCGGGATGGGGGATGCCGTCTCAGGCGTCGACCTCCTCGCTGTTCATGCCGCTCCCGTCGTTGTGGCGGCACTGCTCGGTGTAGAAGCCGAGATCGAACGAGACGGAATCGGACTGCACCTCGTTGCCGTGGTCGAGCGGGAGCCACCACGAGAAGCCGATACAGTGGGTCGCGGAAGCGTCGAAACAGTCGCGTGATTCGCCGCTCTCCTCGCTGTCGAGTTCGCCGAACGGCGTCGTTCGATCGCCGTCGAGCGGGATGCCGCGACCATCGTTGTCGGTGAGGAAGTCGATCGCCTCCCGTAGCGAACGCCCCTGGAAGATGTATTTCTCGCCGCTGGTGGTGGCGACGTCGCGAGCGACCTGCCGGGCGGTGGCAGTCAGGTCGGACGAGAAGTTGGTGTCGTAGAAGTCGTTTGGCGTAGAGGCGACGTAGTGCTGGAGGTAGGCGTCGAGGTCGTCGCCGAGACCGACCCCTCGTTCGCGATGCCGGCGACGAGAATCTCCATGCCGTCGTCGTCGTTCGTCGTGTCGCCGTTGACCGGATTGGACCCGGCCTGGGCGAGCTGCCACGTCTCGTAGCGTTCCTCGTCCGACGAGGAGTCTCCGTTGTTGTTGTCGGGGAAAGCGTCGGAACCCTCGAACGGATCGCCCGAATTCGGCGTACCGTCTCCACCGACGTTACTGTCGTCCTCGACGTACTGGCCGGCAGTGAACGAAGCCGAGGTAACCGGCGTGCTATCATACGTGACAGTGTACGAGGTCCCTCCAGAGACGTACCCGTAGTTCGGCGCACCGTCAGTGACGAGCAGAATCTTCTTGTCGACGTCGCTCCCCCGAATGCCGGATAAGTTCGGATCGTTGAGAATCTTTCTCGCGATATCGAGCGCGTGTGGCATCGGCGTGTCACCCGCCGTCTGGTCGGGCAACAGCGTGCTGGCGATGCCGTTATCGCTGTTGTCCAGGTAGTCGTCGACGGGAGCGACGGGGTTCAGTAGGTTGATCGCGTTGAGATTCTCGCCACCAGCGAAGGACATCAGCCCGACGCGGACGATCTCCTCGCCCGCTCGATTGCCGCTCGTGAGCGTCCCCTGCGGGAGTTCCTCGGCGAATGCGTCCGCGGCGGCTTTCAGCAACGCGAGCTGGTCGCCCTCCGGATCACTCGGGTTGTCGCCGAGCGAGTTGGATGTGTCCGCGATGACCATCAGATCGACCGGCTCCGCCTCGCCGTCGGGGACGTTGTCACAGTCGTTGTCGTACCAGATGGACGTCTGGATGTTATCGGCGAGTTCGACGGACGGCGATTCAACGCCCTCCTTGGGCGACCCGTCCTCCTGCTGGTCTTCGTCTTCGTCGTCGGCCTCGGGTTCGGTGACGCCGCCCTCGTCCGTGGTCAGCCCGCCCGGCGCGTTCATCCAGACGTAGCCGTCGTTGTCACAGAGGTGGATGCTGAACGTCACCTCACCGAAGTCGCCCGGCTTCACGTCCTGGATGTCGATCAGCGGATCGCCGGGCTCGGTCGTCTGTCCGCCGACCGTTCCGTTCGTCCGCGTGTCGGAACTGAGCCCGCTGTCGTCGGCACCGACGTCCGCGAGGATGTTACAGGCGGTCGGCGCGATGTCGCTCGAGTCGTTACCCGGGAAGCCGTCGTCGCCCGCGTTGTTCTCCACCAGGTCGCCGTAGCTCGCGATGCCGTCGTTGTCGTCGTCCGGGAACGCCTCGACGGACGTGTTATCCTGAAACTGCGGGACGTCGCCGTTGGCCACCCAGACAGATCGGAGACCCTCCGTATCCTCGGTGACGCCCGGCGGGTATCGCGTGTAGTCCGCAGCTCCTCGGGATCGTCCATCGTGAAGTCGACCCCTTCGAACTCGTCGTCGGACCCGTCGTAGTAATGCTCCTCCCAGTCCATCTTGAGGTCCAGCTCGCCCGCGACGAGCCGGTTGTTCTGGAACGTTTCCTGGTCGCTGAAGTACGCGGACGTACCGAGGCCCGCGCCGGCCGACGCCACACCGATCGTGCCGAGTGCGGCGAGGGCCTTCCGTCGTGAGATGTTCAGGTCGTCGTGTGCCATTGTTCTCGCTCCCCATCCCGGGGAAACCCACCGGCGGAGTCGAACCGCCGTCGGCGCGGAGCGCGACGCCGTGTCCGAATGGGTCGTGGTCGTTCGGGTGCTGTGCGACTACTGCGACGTCCCCGTCGGTTCAGACGTTGGCGTCGGCGTCGCCGTCTCCGGGGCCATCCCGGTGCCGTCGTTGTGGCGGCACTGCTCGGTGTAGAAGCCGACGTCGAACGCGACCGAATCGCCCTGGATCTCGTTGCCGTGGTCGATCGGAACCCACCACTGGAAGCCGAAGCAGTGGGTCGCCTGACCGGGGAAGCAGCCGCGCGTCCCGTCCGGCGTCGGGATCTCGACGTCGTCGCCGTCGTAGGTGAGGTTGCGGTAGTAGATGTCCGACTCTGCGCCACTGGTGCTACCGAGGCCGATGCCGACGCGGAGGATCTTCGTAGCCGGATCGTATTCCGACGTGAGATCTTCCGTGTTTCCGCCAGCGACCTGGCCGTCCGCGTCGAACCAGTTGTAGCCGCCGTTGAAGTCGGGGTTGCCGAGAATTTCGTTGTGGACGTTGCGCGTGTACCAGCTTTCGGGGTCCGGGCGCTCCCCGAAACCGGGTTGTCGTCGTTGCTCGTCCGGCGGACGGTCGTTCGCGTCCCGTCGGGGTGTTCGAGCAGGAGCCACACCTCGTCTGGGGCGGCGTGACCGTGGGCGGGACCGTGGTAGTAGTCGTACGTGAGGGTCGCGCCGTCGGCGATGTCCTGAAGCGTCACGTCCGGGAGCGCGGCGACGGTCGTCGCGTAGTCCTGCGAGCTACCTCCGACGGAGTGTCCGTACACGACCTGTTCGGAGGTTCCCGCTGGATCGGTCGCGTCCTCGAACACGACGTCGCTGTCGCCGTCGTCACTGAGGTCGAGATGGTTGACACCCAGGCGAACGAAGTCGTCGTATCCACCGAGCCCGCCTTCGTACGTCCGCGTCCCGTCCAGCGGGATCCCGCGGTCGTCGGCCGAGGCGCTGCTCGCTGCGTCGGGGGAGGCATCGATGAGGAACTCACCGAGATTGCCCGACCATTCCTCCATTTCGTTCCCGTCTTTCTGGTTGTCGCAGTCGTCGTCGTACCAGACGCGAACCTGGATCTGGTCGAGGAGTTCCACGTTCCCGCCCGAGATGCCACTGACGTCCTCGATGACCTCGTCCGTCGCTCCGTTCTCGTCGGCGTCCTCGGCTTCGGGCTCGGTGACGCCGTTCTCGCGGGCTTCGACGAGATCGCCGGTCATCCAGAGGTATCCGGGGTTCGTACAGAGGTGTGTACTGAAGGTTACCTCGCCGAAGTCGCCCGGTTTGACGTCGTCGAGGGCGATCAGGGGTTCACCGACACTATCCTCGGTTCGGTATTGAGAGGACAGGCCGCTGTCCTCGTCGCCCACGTCCACGAGGTTGCTGTTCTCACCACAGGGGTCGGTGACCGGGTCCTGGATCCCGTCGTCGTCGGAGTCCGGCAGCGCCTCGACGGACGTCGCGTCCCAGAACTCGTCTTTGGTCGCGTCGCCGCTCGGGTAGAGCGTGATGTTCTCACCCTCGGCTCCGACCGTCCCGGTACCGAGGTCGACGATGGGTGAAGTATCCGCGCCCGGATCACTCATCGTCACCAGGTCCGCGCCCGCGGACCCGTCGTAGTAGTGCTCCTCCCAGTCGACCTTCATGTCCAGCGTGCCCGCGGTGAGCTGGTTGTTCTCGAACGTCTCCTGATCGGAGAAGTACGCACTCGTTCCGAGGCCCGCACCGGCGGAGGCGACGCCGATCGTCCCCAGCGCCCCGAGGGCCTTCCGTCGCGATATGTTGAATCGTTCTTCCGTCATCTCTTGTACCTCCCCTCACGGGGAAACCCACCGACGGAGTCGAACCGCCGCGGGACGGGCCTCCGTCCGAACCGGAGCCGTCGCGAAGACCGACGTGGGTGGCTGCCGACACCTCTACGCATAACACCCACCCCCATAGCTAATCGCCAATTCGCTCACATAACGTCGGAATAAGCGGAGTAAAGCACCGATTAGCGCACCGAACGCGGTGTAACGCCGCGACGCGGCGCGCCGAGAGTCGACCGTCGTCCGCGCGGAGCGCGCCGGGGTAACGCATCGATTAAGCCGCCCCCCCGAGATCGGCGGGAGCGGTAAGCGCACCGAACCGGTCGCGTCCGGGATCTTCAGGCACGGCCGTTCAGTCGTTAACATCCTGATAACTATTCCCCGCTGTCGTGTAGGCGGGGACACCCGGACGCCAGCCATGAACATCGGACTACTCCAGACGGACGACGTGCTCCCCGAGACGGACATCCACGACATCCTCCGGAACGACCGGCGACGGAACGTGATCAAGTGTCTCCAGGACCGCGGGCACGAAGTGTCGCTCCGGGACCTGACGGAGCACATCGCCGAAATAGAGACGGGCGAGTCGCCACCGCCGTCGAACATCCGCGACAGCGTCTACGTCTCGCTCCACCAGACCCACCTGCCGAAACTCGACGACGCCGGCATCGTCGACTACGACAGCGACCGCAAGACAATCAGCCTCCAGCGACCCGCGCGGCAGGTCGACCTCTACATGGAGGTCGTCACCCGGTACGGCGTCACGTGGGCCACGTACTATCGCGCAGTCGGCACGCTCGCGCTTCTCAGTATCGTCCTGTCGTCGACGAACGCGCCCGTCGTCGCCGCGGTCGACCCCTCCTCTGGGCCAGCGGCTTCCTCCTCGTGATCGCCGCCTCGACGTTCTATCAGTTCTGGACGCGACGCTGGCTCTACCTCCAGCAGTTGCTGTGAGATCGCACCACGCCCCCGTGGTCGATCGCGGATCGATAGCACCCGTCGAAAACGGCCTATTCATAAAATACCCGGAAGAGACGCTCTTCCGCGCACATTCTCGGCCCCATGCTTATAGTTATATCGAATGATATTTAGGTCGAATCCTTTATTCTCAAGAGTCCCCGTTTCAAACAAGAGCAATGAGTCACCGCTCTCCTGAATCGAGACGCGACGAACGTTCGTCTCCCACGAACGTCGACCGTTCGGCAGCGACGATGGCCGACCACCTCTGTAAGGGGTTCATCGCCCACGACCAGCGAGACTACGACGGCGCAGTCGAGGCGTTCGCAGTGGTCGACGAGCTGCAGTTCGATCACATCGACGACTCGGCCGCCCGTCGGGCGGCCGCGGGCTACGTGGACGCGCTGTGGGCCAAAGACGACGTCGAGGAGCGCTGTCGAGTCAACGGCGAACTCGACCCCGACAAGCTTCGGTCGGCGGACTGGTCGTCGGTCGAACGGGCGTTAGAACGGCGGGCCGAGGCGGCCGAGATCGACCCCGATACGCTTCGCTCACGACCGACGCGTGGATCCAGCACAAGGTCGGCGGCGACTACTGGACGCCGATGATGACCGCCCAGATGCTGGAGTTCCGCGCGGCGCTGCAGAATCCGGCGTATCCGAACAAACCCCGACACGGGCAGGGCGGCTTCGGCCCCGAACCCACCCGGTACGCCCTCGGCAACGAACTCCACGACACGCGACAGTGGGAACAGGCCCGAGAGGTCATGACGCCCTACTTCCAGCGCATCCTCGACGAACACGACGCGTGAGTCGGTCGCCGCCACAGAGAACGACCCGACGGACTCCGCCGGAGTCGGCCGCCGTGAGGGCCGCCTCACTCCGCGGCCATCGCGTCCGGTGACAGCTGCGCCTCGAACACGCGGGCACCGCAGGATTCGCAGGTCGACGCAAGGACGTCGATCGACCGACAGCACGATTCGACCGTCTCCTCGCCAATCGTGACGGTGCCGTCACACGAGGGACAGCGGTCGAGCCACAACCGCAACGATCCGAGTACCTCCGCTCGGGCGTCGAAGCCCAGTTGCTGCCAGCCCGGGTAGTGATCGCGAAGCACCGCCTCCGCCGCGAGGTCGGCGAGGTAGGCCCCGCGCGACTCCCACTGCCCGACGCGCATGTCGTCGATGTACGCCTCGTAGGCGTCGCCGTGGGCCCGAATCGAGACCCGGTCGGAGTCGACGTCGAGGCTGTCGAACAGGTCCGCGACGCTCGACTCGTCCGCCGCGTCGCGCAGTCCGTCGATGCGGTCGTTCCACTCCCGTTCGAACCACGGCGTGAGACAGAGGTCCTCGCCGCCGCGACACTCCGAGACCAGATCGGCTTCGAGAAGCACCGTCTCGACGTCGAACGGGTCGGTCGACCGCGCTGCGGGTTGAGGGTCCTTGTCGAACAGCCGAAGCACGGAATCGGGGAGATACCGCTTCGTCAGCGTCGGCGTCCCCGGGACCAGATACCCGCGGAAGTAGACGAGCGCGAGGCTGACGGCGAACGCCGCGACGCCCGCGGGCGGACCAGCGAGGACAGCCACGACCCCGCTTCCGGCGGCGGCGACGGCGAGGTTGACGAGCGTGCACGGGATGCATCGGTTCTCCCCGGTGTACTCCGGCTGACGTAATCGGGGAACGCGTTCGCTGAGTGTGGACATGAGTCGTCTCCATCACCGGGTCGCCATCGCATAGTTAATCGTCCGTTATCGCGGAATCGAGGGGAACCGTCGCGCCCTCGAGGACGTCCCGTTCGTCGACCGCGACGGACGACCCGCCGACGTCGTACGTCCCCGGGTGGGCGACCGTCACGGCGAACGACCCCGCTTCCGGCGCGACCCGGCGGACGTAGTCGAACTCGGCACCGGGGATCGAGACGCGCGTCGAGAGGAGAGTTCGTCGGCGTCGGCCGATCCCTCGATCGTGGCTCCGGGCACGAGGGTGAACACTTTTCGCGACCCGTCGTCCGCGGCGTAGACGGCCCGGAAGTGAGCGACGCCGCCGTATCGCTCGCTGGCGCTGCCGTAGCGCTCGTGGAGGCGCGCCTGCAACCGCGCCGGGTGGACGCCGCCGAGATGCGGGAGATCGCGGGTGACGACGAAGCCGACGCGGCCCGCGAACCGCCGGTACCACTCCCGACCCTCGCTGGAGAACAGGAAGTCCTCGTAGTTGCGCTGGGCGTAGCCGTAGCCCCGGGCCTCCCCGTTCACGAAGTAGTTGTACATCCGGTTGCGGCCCCACTTGCTGAGGACGTAGTTCTCGGGGAACTCCCAGCCGCGCTCCTCGGCGTGGTCGTGCATCCACCGGGCGGCGCGGTAGGAGGCGTCGTCGATGACGAGCAGTCGGTCGATGAGCGCGGTGTAGAGCCCGCCCGTGCCGACAGCTACGGCCCCGAACCCGCCGAGCAGGAGGAGGCGCGTGCGGTCGGGGACGCGGATGTCGTCGACGGCGGCGGGAGGGGAGTCCCTATCGGAGCGAAGCGGCGCGGGGACGCGAACGAGGTCGAACCACGCCGCGAGGGCGACGAATCCGACGCCGCCGAGGACGGCGAGAAACGGCGCGGCCTCGCCGGCGAACCGCCGCTGGACGACGGCCAGCGCGCCGAAGAAGACGGCGTAGACGCTCACGACGAGCCAGCCGGCTTCGGATCGCCGCCAGCCGCGCCGGACCGCCCACAGAAGCGTCGGCACCGCGAGGAAGGGCGTGAAACCGAGGATGAGAAGCGGGCCGAAGGCCCCGTAGGCGCTCCCGAGCGAGGAGAGTTCGCCGATGGAGCGCCCGGGGCGGAAAAACGCCAGCCCGCGGGCGAGGCGGGCCGACAGCCCGGGGACGTATCGCCAGGCGACGGCCGCGACGACGCCGAAGGCGGCTTCGAACCCCAGCAAGACCCGCCACGACCATCCCCCGCGGTCGACAGCGGCGACGAGGCCGCAGAGCCCGAGGCCGCCGAGAAAGAGGAGGTCGAGCGCGTAGACGGTCTCGGCGTACTGCCACCCCGCCAGGAGGTGGACGCCGTGTGCGAGGACGGCGGCGACGCCGAGGCCGCCGACGATCGGCGCGAGTCGGTCGCTCCCGTCGCGACGGGCCTCGACGAGGGCCACGAGCGCCAGCGACGGGACGAGCGGGAAAAAGAGGAGGGGTGCCGCTTCCCAGGAGAGCGTCTGACCGGCGAGACCGAGGCCGAGGAGACCGGCGACGAGCCACGTCTCCCGTCGCTCCCGGTCCCGGGCGAGCAGGTCGACGACCGCGAGGACCGTCAGCGAGAGCCAGACGTAGTCGAGGGCGTGGTGGTCCGCGACGCCGATCGACGTCCGGTAGGCGTGGGCCGGCGTCACCGCGAGCAGGCTGAGCGCCGCGAGCCCCGACCGGACGTCTCCAGTGAGTCGGGTCGCGATGCCGTAGACGCAGAGCCCGGTCGCCGCCGCGGCGACGACGGGATACCACGCGACGACGGCACCGGACGCCCACGTCCCGCCGCCGACGGGGGCCGACGCCGCCGCCAGCAGCGCCACGAGAAGCGGTTCGCCCCGCGTGGCGAACGCGGGAAGCGACGGGACGACGCCCCCGCGAGCGACCGGTCGACCAGGTACCGATACATGTAGGGGTCGTTCGAGAGGAGCACGACCCAGTCGCCGCGGAACACGTCGGGAATCGGGAGGAGACGCACGGCGACGAGGAGGGCGACGCCGGCGACGAGCGCCCGTCGGAGCCGCGTCCGTGACGCCGTCCGGGACGCGTCCAGCGCCGCTCGGACGGCCGCCGGATCCCGAAGCCGGTACCCCGACGACGCCTCCTCGACGTGGCCCGCTTCGACCAGCGTCGCGACGGACTCCGGGTCGACGCCCTCGGCGTCGGGCCGCCAGGCGTCGGCGCGTTCGTCCACGTCGAGCAGTCGTTCGAGCGTTCCCCGAAGATCCGGGCGCTCGTCGAGCAAGCGACGCAGTCCGTCGGCGTCACCCACCGCGTCTCACCCCGTGTCCCGTCGGCGCGTCCATCGTCGAACTCGTGTGATCGCTGCGACATAAGTCATCGGGGGAGGTGTCACGATTCCCGCCGAGAGAGTGAAGTGCGCCCGGTGCGTTCGGGCGGGCGATGGCACGGGGGCGGCGACCGACGACCGACGTTCCGGCGGAATCGACGACGCTGCTCCTCACGTTCGTCTTCGTCGCGCTGTTCCGCCTCGAACAGAACGCCGCCTATGCCCTCGGGATCACGACCCGACAGCTCGTCACCGTCGACGCGTTCCCGCTCCGGGCGATCGTCCAGCTGCTCGCTCCCGCCCTCCACGCGACGGCCGGCCACCTCGTCAGCACCCTGGTGTGGTTCGTCCCCTTCGGCTACTTCCTCGAACGACGGACGACCCGGGAGGATTACGTCGCCTTCGTCGTCCTGGCCGGCCTCGTGACGACCATGCTCGTGCCGGCCGCGCTCGTCCTCCTGGGCCTCCCCGTCGGCCTCGGCGTGGGCGCGAGCGGCATCACGCACGCGCTCGTCGGGCGCGGGCGAGCAGTACGCGTCGTGGACCTGAGGGGGCCGCCACCACAAGAAGTGTTAAGATAGAGACATTCGTACGTTGCACTCGATGGGGCGGGAGGGTCCGGACGGGAACGTACTCGCTCGGTTCGCGAAAGACACCGGATTCTACACGCTGACCCGGTTCGTTCCGGCGGCGTTTGGCTTGCTCGGGCTCGTCCTGTTCACGAGGCTCTTCGACGCCGCCGCGTACGGCCGATATTCGCTGGCTATCGTCTTCGTGACGGTGAGCGCGACCGCCGCGTTCGGATGGCTCGAACAGGCGGTGCTCCGGTTCGAATCGGACTCCGAACCGATCGTTCCGACCGTGCTCACGGTCGTCCTCCTGGTCGGTGTCGGCATCGCCGTCGTCGGTGCGATCGGCGCAGTGTGGGGAACGCCCCGACTGGGCGCGTTCCGTCCGTTCTACCTGGCCGCGGTCGTCGCCGTCGTGGGGACGGGGTCGTTTCGCGTCTGCCGAGCGATCTTCCAGGCGCGGCTCGAATCCGGGCGAGTCACGCTGTATACGGCGACGCGGGCGCTGCTCAAACTCGGGACGGGGCTCGCCATTTCGGTGCTCCTGCTCGAAAGCATCGCGGGGTGGCTCTGGGGGCTGCGATCGGCAGCGTCGTCGGCGTCGCGGCGATGGTCGCACGACTGGACGCACAGGTCGGGGAGTTCGACCGGGACACCTTCCGGAAACTGGCTCGCTACGGGGTTCCGATGATCGGCTGGCTGTTCGGCTTGACGCTCCTGACGTTCGTCGACCGCGTGCTGATCGAACTGCTGGCCGGGACCGCCGCCGTCGGCATCTACTCGTCGAACTACGCGCTCGTCCAGACCGGGCTTCCGCTGGTACTCTCCCCGCTCGTTCAGGCCGCCCACCCCGCAATCATGACCGAGTGGTCCGGTGACAATCACGAGGCGATGCGCGGTCTCATCGCGGAGTACAGCCGCTATTTCCTCCTTCTGGGCGTCGGCGCGACGGTGTTCGCCGGCGTCATCAGTCGTCCGCTCAGCGCCCTCGTCCTCGGGCGGGCGTTCCACCCCGGCTACGTGATCGTCCCGATAATCGCCCCCGCGTTGTTTCTCTGGAACTTCGCCATGCTCGGCCACAAGGGCCTCGAACTCGCCGAATCGACCGGGACGATGACCCTCGGCATCGCCGTCGCCGTCCTCGTCAACGTCGCCGGCAACTACCTCCTCATCCCGCCGTACGGATACGTCGGCGCGGCCGTCGCCACCCTGTCGAGTTCGACCGTCTACGCGGGGTTCGCGTTCGTCACGTCGTTTCGGACCGTCCGCTGGACCGTTTCGAAGCGAGCTATCGCCCACGTCGCCGTCGCCGGCGGCGTCATGGCCGGTATCGGCTGGGCCGGCTATCTCGTGGACGCGACCCCGCTCGTCGCGCCGCTTCTCGCCGGCGTCGTGGGATTCGGAGCGTACGCCGGCGTGCTCGTCGCGTTCGGCGAAATCGAGGGTGACGAACTGCGGAAGGCAGTGGGTGAGATAGGTGGCTACGACTGGTAGCGGAGACAGCGTTCGTAACTAACCCGATTCATCGAAAGTCGCTCCCCATGCCGACCCGATGATCCAGGCGGCTAAGACCGCATACAACAGGGCATTGGCTCTCTGTCCAACTACGGCTCCTCGGATGAGTACAGTCGACCCGAGTAGCGCGCCGACGTATGCCAATATGGACAGTCCTTGTCGGACGGTCGGAGGAAGCCACTCCACGTCTCGGACCAGTCGGTGACTCGTGATCAACGCCCCTCCTGCGACACCGAGGCGGAGAGTCGTCACTGGCGACGCGATCGTGGTTCCGATCAAGAGCACCAGACCCGATAGCGCAAGCACGCCCCCGAGAGCAGCGCGCAGTCGATCGGTCGGAACGTCCCGTGGCGGCCAACGTCGCCCGAACCGCCGGAGTGTGGACCGACTGAGACGACCGACGCCGAGCAAAGCGAGGCCGGCACTCAGAAACACGCTGGCGACCTGTAATTCACCAACCCAGAACGGGAGAGCGACGACATCCCGCGTAGCAGCCAGGAGCGTTCGAAAGACGGGGAACGACGGGTGGTATCCACTGTCGGCCGTTTGGCTGTTCGTCCGATGTGGGCCGGTGACGGGTTCGCCGACGCGCGGGTCGTCCGCTTCGTACGGCAGGGGTGGCGTTGGAGAAACCGATACGGTCTCACCCCGTTCGTCGACTTCGACGATGCGGTTGTTTCGCGAATCCGTGATCAGTGTGTGTCCGTTCGAGAGCCGATCTGCGTCACGCGGCCAGTCGAACCGAACGCCATTAGCAGACCTGACAGTCCATGCAACACGCCATTCGCCGCCGGTTCGATGGAATTCGACGATCCGTCTGTTCTCGCTGTCCGCGACCAGCACGGCCCCGTCTCCGAGCCACTGTGGATTGTGTTGTGCATTGAGAACGTCCGTAGAGCGATTCTGGTTGATGACCTCGACGACGCCGTTCCGACTTCGATTCAAGACGAGCAGTTGGTGTTCGTTCCGGACGCTGACGAGAAACCGCCCGTCACCGAGGGAATCGACGTCGTTGATGTGAAGCCAGTCCGTTCGCGTCGGATCGGCTGGCGGGTCGTAGAAACTCGACGCGTTCCACTGCCAAACGACACGCTCCGTCGATCGGTTTAGAACGAACACTCGTTCGGCATCCATATCCGCGACGACGACGTTTCCCGACGGCAGCACCTCGACGTCGTGAACCTCGCTGTTGAGACCTGTCCTCACGGGAAACGTCCATTCCTCGACGACGTGCGGATTCGGATCGGGGGAGATGATACGGTAGCCAGTGTGGAAACAAGGGGGTGAATAGGGGCCGCAGTCAGATCGCTTCTCGGTCAAGACGGCCGTCAACACCGAACCGTTCGGGAGTCGCGAAACGTCGTGATAGGCGACGCCGCTCGTGTATCGCCACCGTTCGGTCCCGTTCCGATCGAAGGAGACGACCATACCGTCGTCCCCTGGCCCCTGTACGCCGATCACGAGAGGGCGGTTCGTGTCTGTCTGCTGTGTGGGCGCGAGCGCCCACGCACCGCCGAACGAGACGACCAGCAGTAGCACTGAAAGGGAGATGAGAAACAGCCCGTGGCGGGGTCGGTCGATCATATTTCACGCTAAAGTGAGCTACTGGCAGGGCCGGATTCCGGGTGAATCCATTCTTCGAAGTGCGTCACTGGGACCTCCCCCGTGACCGCGTCGTTCCGGTACTCGATCCTGAATTCCCATTGGTGGCAAGTGAAACGGAAACGGCATCAGTAATTCCCTGTTAATCGGCAGCAAACCGAACCATACCTGCCAGTCCATCGGAGGAGGTCGCTACCTGCTATCGGCGACAGGACGTATCGAGACCCGCCGTTCGTGGACGACGGTGCTCTCGCCGATTCGGGAGCGAGGACGAATAGCAGAACCGGGGATTAGATCCTATAAGATGCACTGATTGTTCATCACCCTAACCTTAACGAAGGTAGTCTCCATCAGGCTACTCATGGCCGATATTCTCGTCGTTCATCCGACGCTGATGGCGAAAGGCGGCGGCGAATCGGTCTGTATGAACGTTCTTGAGGCGCTCGAAGTCGATTACAACGTCGATCTACTCACTTCCGAGATTCCCGATTTCGATGAATTGAACGCATATTACGGTACTTCGGTTTCCGCGGTTGGCGTTCGTCCTCTCAACGGAGGGACTGGCATCGCCCAACGGATTCCGACGATGCATTTCACGCGATTCAAGGTGTCGCTACTGAACAGATACCTTACTAAACACGAGATCGGTTCAGAGTACGATCTCGTTTTCAGTACGTACAACGATCTCCAAATCCCATATCCATCCATCCAGTACATCCATCACCCAAATTTCAATCGAACCGTCGTTGATGGCATGGGCAGGCAATATCCGACATCGGTCTACTCTGTCTATGATGCTCTCTGTGAATATGTCGCCCACGCGCCCGATGATAGCAGCGATGTGCAGTACCTCACGAACTCTGATTGGATGGGTGACCGGATAGCTGGGATACTCGGCGAACGCCCGCAGACAGTCTATCCGCCCGTGTTGACAGATGATATTCGCGCCGACGAATGGTCCGGTCGAGAGAACGGCTTCGTGACCATTGGACGAGTTAGCCCGGAAAAGAACGTGCTCCGCAACATCGAGATACTCGCCCGACTCGACGAACGAGGGCACGACGTCCACTACCACATCCTCGGACCCTCCCGAGGAAGTCCTCTCCCGTTCGAGAGCTACCAGGACCGAGTCGAGTCCCGCGCGGCCGACTACCCCTTCGTCCACCTCGAAGGCGAGGTCAGCCGAGAACGGTTAGTCGAACTCGTCCAGTCGCACAAGTACGGTCTCCACGGGATGGACCACGAACACTTCGGCATCGCCGTCGCGGAACTCGTCGCCGGCGGGACGATTCCGTTCGTGCCCCGCGGCGGCGGGCAGGTGGAAGTCGTCGACCGCTGCGAGGACGTCCTGTACGACTCCGTCGACGACGCCGTCGAGAAGATAGACCGCGTCCTGAGCGACGAGGCGGTACAGCGCGACGTCCGAGAGCGACTGCCGGACGTCGAGGAGCGATTCGGCCGGGAACGATTCCAGCGAGAGATCCGGGAGATCACGAACGACGCGCTCTCATGACGTGGCGACGGCTCGTCGAACGCGTTCAGTTCGCCGAGACGGGCTACGCACCGAGAGGCGATGCGCTCGCGCTCGGCGGCTGTCTCGCCGCGGGGCTGGCGCTCGTCGTCCCGATCCTCTCGTTGGCGACGCCGGTGCCGACGCTCGCGTGGACGGCGCTGCTCGCCGTCGCCTACGGCGTCGTCGCCGCCGTGATCGGCCGCGTCACGGTCGGTGCGTACGCCGCCCTGCTCGTGACGATGACGTTCGCGGCGAACGTCCCGCTCGCTTCGAACGAATACCTCCGGAGCATGACGCGGGATCTCGGGCCGAACGTCTGGCTCGTGCATCTCCCGCTTCTCGCGCTGCTCGGGCTGTTGGTCCTCCGCGACAGCGATCGGTTCCGCCGCGTCTCCGGAGCGGAGATACTCCTTGCGGCGTTCGTCGGCTGGGTCGTGGTCGCGGCCCTCGTGACGCGACCGGTTCGGATCGACGCCGCGCTCTACTTCGCGCTGTTCGTCCTCTGGGGTGGGCTGATCTTCGCCGCCGTTCGGCGTTCGCACGACGTCCTCCCCGTCGCTCCGAGAACGACGCTGAGCATCCTGGCCTGTACGCTCCTGTTCAAGTCCTGGTTCGCGCTGGCCGAGGCCGTTCGCGGCGGGTCGTTCGGCCTCACCCGACTCGGGGAACTCTCGTCGGACCTCGCCGTGACCGTCGCCACGCTCTCTCTCGGCGGAATATCGCTCTCGGTCGGCACCTACGTGTCCGGCTTCTCCGGCATGTCGTTTCTCCTCGCGAGCCTCGTCGTCCTCCTCGTCCCGTTCGTTCTCGCGCAGACGCTCGAACGGAGCCCGACGTCGCGATTCCTGGGCGCGGCGTCGGCGTTCGTCGTGCTCCTCGCGCTCCGATTGACCGGAACGGACGCGGGACGCGGCGCGGCGATGCTGGCGATGGGCTGTTTCGCGGCGTGGGTCCTGCTCCGGTCGCAGTCCGGCGACCGCTCGCTCGACGCGCGCCGGCTATCGCTCCTGTTCGTCGTCCTCGTGTGCGTCGGGATCGTCCTCGTTCCCTCGACGCAGTCCGGAGCAGCGGGGGATGTCTCGACGGCGATACTTGACGGGTCGTCCGGCGGCGGGTCGACTGCGACCACCGACACCGGTGAAATCTCCGTCCCGCTGTTCGACCTCTCGAACCTCGGGATACGACTGACCCAGTACGCCGCCGGCATCTCGCTGTTCCTCCAGCATCCACTCTTCGGCATCGGCGGTGCGAACTTCCCCTACTACGCCGACTCGTTCGGCATCCCCGACCAGCTACCGATTCACAACGTCTACCTGACCCTCCTCGCCGAGACCGGCGTCGTCGGGTTCGTCCTCTACGTCGGATTCCTGGTCGCCGTCGTGCGTCGCGGCGTCCGGTCGCTGAGGTCCGAGGCGACGGATGTCTACGTTCGGGGAGCAGCGCTCGCGGGCGTCGTCGGCTATCTCGGATTCATGTTCTGGGACCATATGTTATTCAACTCCGTCGTCAGTTCGTTCACGTTCTACGCCGTCTGCGGGGCGTTGGCGACGGAGCCGAGCGACGCCTAACGCCGGTCGCGGTCCGAGTTAGCTTCCGTCGCCCCCGCCCTCGACGAGCGACCGATACTCCGCCTCCATCGTCTCCAGCATCCGCTCGCGGCCGAAGCGGGTCTCGACGCGGTCCCTGCCCGTCGCCCGTACGCCCGGCGTCTGTCGGGGTCGGCGAGCAGCGACGAGAGCGCGTCGGCGAGCGCGTCGGCGTCCCGGGGCGGGACCGTCAGCCCCGTCTCGCCGTCGACGCTCACCCACGGGACGCCCGTCGGGAGGTCGGTGTTGACGACGGGCGTCCCGTAGGCCATCGCCTCCAGCTGGACGATGCCGAACGCCTCGCTCGGTTCGACGGAGGGGAGGGCGAACACGTCGGCCGCCTCGTAACAGGCGTGGAGCGTCTCGTCGGCGACGCGGCCCAGGAAGAACGCGCAGTCCTCGAGGCCGAGGCGGGCGGCCCGCGCCTCCAGGTCGGCCCGGCGCGCGCCGTCGCCGACGACGAGGAGGGTCGCGTCGACCGACTCCATCGCGTCGAGGAGGTACTCGACGCCCTTGTAGTAGGTCAGTCGGCCGACGAACAGCACGACGGGGCGAGCGGGGTCGCCCGGCAGGTCGACCGCGGCGTCGGCGTCGGCGGGCGGGCCGTACTCGTCGAGGTCGACGGAGAGCGGGACGACCGACGCCTTCTCCCGGTGCGGATCGAGGACGTCGGAGAACTCGAGCAGGCGCGGCGAGGTGACGAAGATTCGGTCGACGCGGTCCAGGAAGCGCCGGAGGAAGGGCCGATAGAACCGCAGCGCGGTCCGTTGCCTGACGACGTCGCTGTGGTAGGTGGCGACGACCGCCGCGTCCGTCGGCGGCGTCGCGAGCGCGGAGACGACGCTCAACGGGTTCGGCAGGTGGTGGTGGACGAGGTCGACCCCCGACTCGCACGCCGGAGGCGAAGGGGAACGTCGGTGCCAGCGGGACGGAGCGCGCGACGCCGAGACTGCCCGTCCGAGTGACGGGGACGCCCGAAACCACGTCGGATCGCCCCCGGCCGCGAGGCACCGAGACGAGCACGCGGTTCGCGTGGCCGCGACGCTGCATCCCCTCGGCGACGGTGCGGACCACCTGCTCGATGCCGCCGAGTTCCGGGGCGTAGAACTTGTTGACGTGGAGGAGGTCCATGGGGAACGGTCCCGGCAGGGAGCGCGTCGGCGGGGCTAATCAACTCTTCGGGCACCGCGAGAGCGACGCGGCGACGGCGAGAGCGGACGTCGCGAGGACGGGACGCCCGCGACGGGCCGGGGAATACGCACGAACGACGATCAGTAACGAACGCCGAGGGGGTTCGCCGTCGGGGCGGAGCGAATCCGCCGCCGACGCCTACCGGTCCCGAGTGACGGACTCGCCGGGCGTCGTCGTCGCGCCGGTAGAGAGCGTGACGCCCGCGTTCAGTGCAGTGTCGATAGCCGTCTTCGCCTCGTCGCCGACGACGACGCCGAACTTCCGCCGCCCGGTCGAGACGCGATCGCCTTTCACCGTCACCCGGACGTCGCCGTCGTCGTGGCGGAGGTTGGCCACCGTCGTCCCCGCGCCGAAGTTGACGTCCCGACCGAGGACGCTGTCGCCGACGTAGCTCAGGTGGCCCACCGTCGCGCCGCGCATCAGGACGCTGTTTTTCACCTCGACGGCGTGGCCGACGTGGGCCTCCCGGCCGACGAGGGTCGCCCCCGGACGTAGGCGTTCGGGCCGACCGTCGCCCCCGCGCGTATCAGTGCCGGTCCCTCGACGACGACGCCCGCGTCGACCGTCGCGCCCGCCTCGATCCGGACGTCGCCGCGGACGTCGGCGTCAGGGTGGACGTCGCCGCCGATCTCGCGGTCGAGTTCCCCGAGTTTCCACTCGTTGGCCTCGAGGAGTTCCCACGGCCGGCCGACGTCGAGCCAGCGCTCGAAGGGGACGGGCGTGACGTCGACGGCCGCACACGCCCGGGCGAGCGTGTCGGTGAGTTCGTACTCCCCGCGGTCGCTCTCGCCGACGTCGAGCCAGTCGAGCGCGGCGGCGGGGAAGACGTACGCCCCCGCGTTGACGAGGTTCGACGGGGGTCGTCGGGTTTCTCGACGACGCCCGTGACGCGGGCGTCGCCCTCGCCCGCCACCGCGAGGACGCCGTACTGGGACGGGTCGTCGACGCGAAACGACCCGACGGCGGGGCCGGCGTCGAACAGCGTCGACAGCGACGGGACGTCGTAGAGCGCGTCGCCGTTCAGCACCGCGAACGGGGCGGCTTCGAGCAGCGGCCTCGCCTCGCGCACCGCGTCGGCGGTACCGCGGCGTTCGGTCTGTCGCGCGTAGTCGACCGGGACGCCGGCGTACTCGTCGCCGAAGTACGACCGGACGGCGTCGGCCTCGTAGCCGACGACGAGGACGATCCGCGACGCGCCGGCCGCGACGGCCGCCCGAACGGTGTGGGCCGCGAGCGGTTCGCCCGCGACGGGGAGCATCGGCTTCGGTCGCCGGTCAGTCAGGGGCGCATACGCGTCCCGGCACCCGCGGCGAGGACGACGGTCTGCATGCCAGAGCCAGCCACGAACCGCCAAAGTCGTTGCGGGAAGCGCGACGGCGAGCGCCGACGCCCGCGCGTAGCGGACCCGCCGTTCGGCGACGAACCAGAGGGTGACGAGGAGCGCACCGACGGCGTTGACGGCAGCGTCGGCCGGGCTGAACCGGCGGTGGGGGACGGGCGCTTGCACCAGTTCGACCAGCGCGCCGTAGCCGACGGCGACGCCCACGACGACGGCGGCGCGCCGATACGGACGGTCGCGCCAGTGGACGGTGGCGTACGCCAGCACCGACGCGAACGCCGCGTAGGCGACGGCGTGTGCGATTTCGTCCCACCACGGCGTTGACGACGACACGGCTCCGGGAACGTCGACGACGGAGCCGACCAGGATCGCGGCCGCGACGGCGAGGACGGCGAGCCAGCGGAGCGGGCGCGCGACGAGCGGGACGGTCAGGCGACGCATCTCGGAAGCCCGTCCGACGGGCAGCGAGTTCCGTCTTTCGCTCGGCGGTCAGCTACGCCGACGGCGGCCATCGCGCCGGGGCGAACTCACGACCGCACGAACGACGCCGCGTCGACGGCGACCATCCAGAGCTGCCGGACCACGATGCGCAGGTCGAACCAGAACGACTGATTGCGGATGTACGCGACGTCGTACGTGAGTTTCCGCTCGGGGTCGGTACTCGACACGCCGTTGATCTGCGCGAGTCCGGTCAACCCCGGCTTGACGAACCAGCGTTTGCGCCACAGTTCGGCGTTCCGTTCGATCTGTTCCTCCTCGTCGACCCACGCCGCTCGCGGCCCGACGACGCTCATCCGGCCGCGCAGAATCGCGATCAGTTGAGGGAGTTCGTCCAGGTGCGTCGGGCGGAGAACTCGCCCGACTCGCGTGATACGGTCGTTCTCGCCGTCGCCGACCGGCGTCGGTGACTCGTCCGCGGGCGTCATCGTCCGGAACTTCCGGAGGGTGAACACGTCACCGAACTCCGCCGTGCGCGTCTGTTCGTAGAACACCGGACCCCGTCGTCGAGTTTGATCGCCGCGGCGACGACCAACACGAGCGGCGAGAGGACGACCAAGCCGACGAGCGCGAACCAGAAGTCGAACGCGCGTTTGAGGACGTAGTCCTGCCAGTCCCACGGCTCCAGGTCGATGTCGACGAGTTCCCCCGCTGGACGCCCGTCGTCAACACGGCGTCGGCGTGTCGACCGTGGACTTTCGCCGGGACGCCGACGTTGTAGCAGGCGTCGAGCGCTCCGAAGAAGTCGCTCCGGTCGGGGTAGGCGAAGGCGAGAATCGCCGCGTCGGCGTCGTGTCTGACGAGAAGCTCCTCGAACCGCGAGAAGCCGCCCAGGCACTCGACGCCGTCGATGCGCGGCATCCCGACGCCGCCACCGTCCGTCGCCGCGATCCGCCGGTCGCGCTCGCGACGCGACGTCGGTCGCCCGGGCGCGACGTAGCCCGTGACGGACACGTCCGTCGTTTCGATGACCTCCGCGATGGTCGGCAGGTCGTCGCCGACGACGACCGCCCGATCCGGGTCGACCCGGGGCGTCGCCGGATCGTGACGTACCACAGCGGGAGGGCCACGGCCATCGCCACGCCCGCGATGACGAGCGTCGCCCGCGGGAGGCGATACGTGTAATCGAAGTAGCCGACGGCCGCGAGCGCGACGACCGCGAGCGCGACCCGCCGCACGGAGAGAAACACCGTATCGAGACGGCGGCGGGGGCGGGGTTTGAACAGCGGCGCGAGCGCGCCCAGGACGACCGCGAGCGTCGTGAGCACCGCGAGGCTCAGCTCGCCGTTCGAGAGCGTCACCGCCGGAAGCCGCTCGAAGACGGGAACGACGGCGGTCAGTTGCTGGAGCGTCGGGTGGTTCGCGACCGAGACGCACCCGGCGGTGATCGCCGCCGTCCCGCCCGCGCTCACGAGCCGGTATCGCCAGCGGGTCCGCATCGGATAGAATGTACTCGGTATCGTATATGGTTAGTGTGCTGTTAAGACTGTCTCGCGGGAATCGGGAGCGTGGTAGGGGCGACGTACGATCGTTCACGCCGCCCCTTCCGCTCGTGCGTCGGCGTTAATCACTCGTTAGCCGGGGTTCGCACGCGCCGAATCACGCGACGGCGACCCCGCCGACGACGGCGAGCGAGCCAAGGCCGACGCAGACGAGCCAGAAAGAAACCCGGCGGACGACTCGCATCAGGAGGTCGATGGTCGCGTAGCCGACGGCGGCCGACGCGACGAGCGCGAGGAGACCGTTCGTCGCCGACACGCCGGGGAGGCCGCCCGATTCGACGAGGCCGACCGCGCCCCCGACGAGGGCGGCGGGGATACTGAGCAGGAAGGAGAGCCGAAACGCCGCCGGCGGCTCGTAGCCGCGAACCAACAGCACGCTCGTGGTCGTCCCCGACCGGGAGACGCCGGGGAGGATCGCCAGCCCCTGTACGCCGCCGACCAACAGCGCGTCGGCGGCGTTCGGGATCTCGCGCGCGCCGAGCGAGAGCGACCCGGCGAACCGCTGGAGGAGTCCGGTCGCCACGAGGAGGACGCCGACGGCGGCGACGAAGCCACCGCCGGTGAGTTCCGAGACGAGCGCGTCCAGAGCGAGGAGGGCGACCACCCCCACCGCCGAGGAGGCGGCCGTCGCGAGGAGGACGAACGAGAGCGTCGCCGTCTCGGCGTCGAACGCCGACCGCGGGTCGAACTGGGCGGCTGATTCGGCGGCGTCCCGGATCTCGTCGCGGTAGTACACCGTCGCCGAGACGGCCGTTCCGAGGTGCAAGAAGAGCGCGTACGACACCGCGGCGGACGGCGTCTCGCCGAGCGCCGTCAGCACGATAGAGACGTTCCCCTCGCTGGAGATGGGCAACCACTCGAAGACGCCTTGCAACAGCCCGACGACGAGGGCGACCAGAGAGCGGTCCATGGAGCGGTGACGCCCCGCAGATTGTCGCTGAAAACGGAATAGCTTTCTCATGCACCCACGGGTCGCGGACCGCAGCAGCGACGGAGTTCCGGGGACAGATGTTTATTTGTGAGTATAGTACTTACAATGTGTATCACAGAGCGAAGCGTGCGTTCACGGAGTTTCACACGCGAGTGATGGCGGCGGGGGCGACGCTCTCGCTGTCGAGTCTCGGAGGTGCCGCGTGGACGTTCCACACCGGCGACGTCGTGACGGCGCTGGGGCTGTTCCTCTTCGTCGTCTCGGGCGGCCTGTTCGTCGGCATCGGATCGGCGGAGCGGCCGGTCTGAGTCGGGCGTCGGCCCGACGCTCGGCCGTCCCGAACCGCAGACGCCGCGCCGAAAGGCTGGATTTATACGCCGCTGACGGATACTGGCGGGTGCGTGTAGTCCCGTGGTGTAGTGGCCAATCATAACGGCCTTTGGAGCCGTTGACGGCGGTTCGAATCCGCCCGGGACTATCTCCTCGCGAACGACAGTGAGCGAGATATATCCCCGCGGGACCCACGGCCGTGCGGGGGCGCTACTCGTTCCGGAACACCAGTATGTTCTGGTGGACCATCGAGGGGACAAAGGAGAACGGGTAGCCGTAGACGTGGAGGTCTTTCGACGGGTCGTACCAGACGAGATTCGCCTTCATCGTGTAGCCGGCCTCGGTGAGCCGAGACGCGAGTTCGGCCGACAGCATCTCGTACGACTCGTCGCGGTACATATCGCCGATGAAGACGGCCACGTAGCCGCCCTCGCGAACGACGCGGCGGAACGCCCGAAACCGCTCCGCCATCCCGTCGAGCCACTCGGCCTTCGACTCGTAGCCGTCGTCCCCGAACTCGCCCAGTTTGCTGTCCCGGGTTTCGCGTTCGTTGCGCGTCTGTTCGACCTGGTCCATGTTCCAGTACGGTACGTCGGTGAGCAGGAAGTCGACGGCGTCCGTTTCGACGTCCGCGACGAGGTCGGCACAGTCGCCACACCGGAGGTCCTGTTCGGCGAGCGGGCCCTCGCCCCGGGCGTCGCGGTCGGCGTTCTCCCGTTCGAGCACCTCCTCGTAGACGTCGATCCATCGGGGGTTGCGTTCGAAACCGACGGCGTCGCGCAGGCCGGTCCCCTCGTATTCGGCGAGGCTGGCCCCGAGGAGCGTGCCGCCGACGCCGGCGAAGGGGTCGAGCACCGTCTCGCCGGCCTTGCTGAACCGCTGGACGAGGTCGAGACACAACCGCGGCGGCTTCTGGCCGCCGTGCCGGCTCCGGAGGTCGTGCTGGAGGTCCGGAGGATACTGCTCCGGGATGACTGACTTCGTGGCGAACTTCCACTCCCGGCCAGTCAGGTCGTTGACCCGGTTTCGCGCGTCGTAGACGCCGCGCCCCTCGACGTACTCCTGGTGGTCGGCGAGTTCGTCCGTGTTGACGAGTTCGCCGTCCTCGACGGGAAGGGCGTCGGCCTTCGCTTTGCGTTCGTCGAACTCCCCTCGTCGGTGGTGAACAGGCGACTCTGCCTGTGGGGGGACGGCTCCTCGGTCATACGTCCCGAATAGTGCGGCCGCCGTTTTAATACCGCCCGTGAAGCGACGGAGCGTCGAGCCGGGTCCGTCTCATGCGCCTGGAATCGGCCTGACACTCTTGGCGACGTGGGGCCGACGTCCGGACATGACGTCCGACGTTCCACTCGACGAACTCGCCGACGAACTGACGAGCGCCTGCCGGACGACGGTCGGTGACGAACTCCGGAGTATCACCTACTTCACCGAGGACGACGTCGAACAGGTGTATCTCCGCGGCGACCTCGATTCGACGGCCGACCTCGTCGGGTTCGCGGACAACGAGCGGCTCGGATTCCGCTCGCAGCAGGCGTACGCGAACACGGAACTCGGGGCGTACGAGTTCACGATCCGCGTGTTCGAGAACGGCTATCTCACGCGGGTCATCGTCGGCGACCGGGGCGTGTGGGTGACGACGGACGCGCTCTCTGTCGGCCGATTCGAGGAGCTCGCCGTCGCCGTCAGATCCGTCCTGCGGGAGTTCGAGGGCGACGCCTGAGCGGGGCGTCCGCTCCGAAGCGGAGCGTCGCCATCCGAAGACGATAGGGTCGGTCGGCGGCGAATCCGAGCATCTTAGGGTGTCGACTTGTGGGGACGGAATCACTATCGAGAGACGAGAGACGGACGTCCGGGAAGGCGGCCCGTCGACAAGGAGGAACGACACGTGCAATACGACGTCGACGAACGGCGATGGTTACGCGATCACGGGTGGCTCCTGCGCCCGGAGCACGGACAGGACCCGCCTGAACGGGAGCCGATCGACGCCGACGAGCTGTTCGTCCACCCCGAGGACGTGGCGGCCGAACTGGTCGAACTCGAGGCGCGAGCGTGATCAGTCGGCGGGCTTCTCGCTCTCGATTTCGAGGTGGCGGCAGGCGTCGGTGTCCGGGTCGAAACAGTCCGGACAGTCGCCATCTCGGTCGATGATCGTGTCGAGGCGCTCGGCGACAGTGTCGTCGATGACGGCCTCGAGTTCGCGGGCTTCGGCGCGGAACTCTTCGACTGCGAGGACGTTCGCGAGGAAGCGTTCGATGATGCAGTAGGTCTGCAACGCCTCGCGGGCGCGAACGATGCCGTCGTCGGTGAGGCTGACGCCCTTGTACTTCTCGTGTTCGGCGAACCCCCGCGATTCGAGTTTGCCGATCATTTCGTTCGCGCTCGCGGGGCTCACGTCGAGCATCTCCGCGAGCGCGCCGGTCGACGCCGGACCGTCTTCCATCTGCTGGACGAGGTATATCGCCTTGAGGTACTGGTCTGCCGTGTTCATCTGTCGTCCCCGCTCATCCGCGTTGCTCCATAACTGTGGTCACGTCCTCGACGCCCTGGGCCTCGTCCTCGCGGACGTCGCGCAACGTCGCGAGGAGCCGTTCGCGGTCGAGAGTGAACTGCGCGTCGCTCTCCTCGATCGCGGTGATGAGGTCGTCGTAGAACTTGTACGCCGTCTCCTCGTTACAGAGCTGGTCGTAGAGGACGCCGTCGAAGTCCTCCGGTTTCGTCTTGGCGTACTGCTCTTTGACGAGCGTCTCGACGTCCTCGAACGGGATGCTGTCGGCGTCGAGTTCCGAGAGGAGGGCCTCGAGCCGTTCGCGGTGGTCGGCCGACTCCTCCGCGGCGTGTTCGAGGAGGTGCTCGATTTCGTCGTCGAGCGCTCGCTCGTCCTCACTGAGGGACTGGTAGTGGTGATACGCCCGCGCCTCGACCACCTCTTCCAGCACGATGCCGATCTGGAGGAGGCGTGCGAGCTGGTGGTCCGAGGCGACCCGACGGCCGACGCTCATCGCGGCGACCCCCGGGTGACGTGCGATGCGATCATACGAACTGGTGAGAGAGAGGGACTTAAGCCGTTCCCTCCGGCTTACTGCCGGAGGCGCTCGGCGACGAGCGTCTCGACGTCTTCGCGGAGTTCGTCGACCGCGATCTCCTCGAGGACGGGGACGAAAAAGCCCTCCACGAGCATGTTGCGGGCGATCCGCTCCGGGAGCGCGCGCGAGGTCATGTAGAACAGATCTTCGCGGTCGACCTGTCCGACCGTCGCGGAGTGGGACGCTTCCGTGTCGTGGTTGTTGATGATGAGCTTCGGCGAGGCGTCGGCCTCGCTCTCGTCCGAGAGCATCAGCGTGTTCTCGCGCTGGTAGGAGTTAGTGTCCCACGCGTCGCGGCCGACGTCCTGGACACCTTCGTACACCGAGCGGGCGCGGTCGTCGAGGACGCCGCGGGTGACGAGGTCCGCCGTCGTGTGTTCGGCGTTGTGCCAGACCCGGGCGTTCACGTCGAAGTGCTGGTCGTTGTGGCCGAAGAAGGCCCCGACGATCTTCGACTCGGCGGCGTCGCCGTTGAGTTCGGACTCGACGTCCGACCGCGTGAGGCGAGAGCCTATGTTGCCCTCGATCCAGTTGACCGTAGCGTACGTGCCGACGTCGGCGCGCTTCAGCGTGTAGTGGTAGGTGTCCTCGTCGAGGTTCTGGAGCGCCCCGTACTGGACGTAGCTGTTCTCGCCGGTCGCAATCTCGACGAGGTTGCTGAAGTAGCGGGCGTCCTCGACGGCCGCGTCCGTCTCGACGCCTTCGAGGATGGTGACCGACGAGGAGTCCTCGGTGACGACGAGCGTGTGGCTAAAGAGCGACCGGGAGTTCATCCGCGCCCGGATCTTCACGTCCTCGGCGTCGACGCCCTCGGGGACGTAGATGAACGTCCCCGTCGTGAACAGCGCCGCCGAGAGCGCGGTCAGGTAGTTGTCCTGCGGGTCGACGACGGAGCCGAACTCCGCCTCGACGAGTTTCGGATGCTCCTCGACCGCGTCGGTGAACGGGAGGACTTCGACGCCCTCCGCGGTGACGCGTTCGGTGTCGTCGGACTGGTTCAGCGGGTCGACCAGCGACTCGAAGTCGAGCTGATCGAGGTCGGTCCACCGGCGGCCGGGCGTCTGGATGACGTCCGGCAGGTCGAGATCCGAGAGGGCGTCGAGCGCGTCCAGGCGCGCTTCGAGGAGCCACTCCGGTTCGTCCCGCTGCTCGGAAATCTCACGTACCGTCCCTTCGGAGAGGTTGGCTGGTAGCTGTGTGCTCATGTTATCCGAGGCTGCCCTCCATCTCGAGTTCGACCAAGCGGTTGAGTTCCACCGCGTACTCGATCGGCAGTTCCTCCGTGATGGGCTCGATGAAGCCCGAAACGATCATCTGCTTTGCGTCGTCGTCGTCGAGGCCGCGCGACTGGAGGTAGAAGACGTCCTCGTCGCCGATCTTCCCGACGGTCGCCTCGTGGGCGACGTCCACCTTCGACTCGTTGATCTCCATGTACGGCATGGTGTCGGAGGTGGATTCGTTGTCGAACATCAGTGCGTCACACTCGACGGACGTCGAGGAGTTCTCGGCTCCGTCGGCGATGTGGACGAGGCCGCGGTAGTTCGTGCGGCCGCCGTCTTTCGAGATACTCTTGGACTCGATGGTCGACTTCGTCTCCGGCGCGTTGTGGTACACCTTCGCGCCGGTGTCGATGTTCTGTCCCTCGCCCGCGAAGGCGATGGTGATGTGGTTGTCCGACGCGCCGCGGCCCTTCAGGATGGTGGACGGGTAGAGCATCGTCGCCTTCGAGCCCATCGACCCGGAGATCCACTCCATGCGGCCGCCCTGCTCGACGAGGGCGCGCTTGGTGTTGAGGTTGTAGGTGTTTTTCGACCAGTTCTGAACGGTCGAATACTGGACGTGGGCGTCTTCGCCGACGAACACCTCGACGCCGCCGGAGTGGAGGTTGAACGCCGAGTATTTGGGCGCGGAACAGCCCTCGATGTAGTGGACTTCCGAGCCCTCTTCGGCGATGATGAGCGTGTGCTCGAACTGGCCCATGCCTTCCGAGTTCATCCGGAAGTACGCCTGCACGGGCATGTCGACCGTCGTGTCCTCGGGGACGTAGACGAACGACCCGCCCGACCAGATGGCACCGTGAAGCGCCGCGAACTTGTTGTCGCTCGGCGGGACGCACTTCGTCATGAAGTGCTCGCGGACGAGGTCTTCGTGTTCCTGGACCGCCTGGTCCATGTTCATGAAGACGACGCCTTTCTCCTCCCAGCGCTCCTGCATGTTCTGGTAGACGACTTCGGATTCGTACTGTGCGCCGACGCCCGAGAGGGCGTTCTTCTCGGCTTCCGGAATGCCGAGTTTGTCGAAGGTGTCCTTGATTTCGTCGGGCAGATCCGTCCAGTCGTCGACGCTGCCGCGCGTCTCCACGTCGGGGCGGATGTACGGAACGATTTCGTCGACGTCGACCTCCGAGAGGTCCGGTTGCCCGGGCCAGTCGGTCGGCATCGGCATCTCCTGGAACTGTTTCAGCGCGCGGAGCCGGCGCTGTAGCATCCACTCGGGCTCGTCTTTGTCCTCGGAGATGACGCGAATCGTCTCCTCGGTGAGGCCCTTGTCGGCCTGGAACGACGACTTCTGCTCCTTCTTGAACTCGAAGCGAGCTTCGGTGTCGGTTTCTTTGAGGTGGTCTTGATCGGAGCTCATGTGTTGGTGTTGTGACTGCAGACGTATTACGCTGTCTCGTAAACCTGTTCGCGGACCCAGTCGTACCCCTCGTCCTCGAGGTGGACCGCGAGGTCGGCGTCGCCCTCCATGACGACTTCGCCGTCGAGCATGATGTGGACGCGGTCGGGTTCGACGTAGTCCAGGATGCGCTGGTAGTGGGTGATCTGGAGGATGCCCGTGCCCTGTTCGTCGCGGAGGGCGTTGATCCCCTCAGAGACGTCCTGTAGACGGTCGATGTCGAGCCCGGAGTCGATCTCGTCGAGGACGGCGATGGTGGGTTCGAGGATGGCGGCCTGTAGCACCTCGTTCTGTTTTTCTCCCCACCGGAGAAGCCTGCGTTGAGATAGCGAGAGGCGAATTTCTCGTCCATGTCGAGCAGCTCCATCTTCTCTTTGAGGAGCTGTTGGAACTCGGCGACGCCGACCTCGCCCTCGTCGGCCGGACCCTCCATCGGCGACGTTTCGTAGCCGGCGTCCTCTTCGTCCGCTTTTGCCTCGCTCTCCTCGCCTTCGAGGAGCTCCTCGCGCTCCTCGATGCGGGCGTTGAGCGCCTGCCGGAGGAAGTTCGTCATCGTGACACCCTCGATCTCGGCGGGGTACTGGAACGCGAGGAAGATGCCGAGCGCCGCGCGCTCGTTCGGTTCCAGGTCGAGGAGGTCCCACGTCAGCCGCTCCTCGGGTATCTCGGCGTCGACGTCGGCGACGTCCTCCTCGTCGAGGTGGAGGAGGACGTCGCCGTCGGTTACTTCGTAGGCCGGGTGTCCGGCGATGATCTTCGCCGTCGTCGACTTCCCGGACCCGTTCGGGCCCATGAGCGCGTGAATCTCACCGGATTCGACCTCCAGGTCGACACCGCGGAGAATCTCCTCTCCGTCCTCTTCGGCGACCTTAGCGTGTAGATTGGTAATTTCGAGTGTAGCCATAGTCGGTTAGGTTCCCTACCTACGATGTGGGCGTTCCCACCCATAATGCTTACGCATTACCCCCTCTGAGTTCGGATTCGAAAAAATTCGTTTCGGTTTCGGGAAATACGCCGGCGCTATCCGAACTGGCCGAGCCCGGTCTGTTGCTGGCCGCTCTTGACCTCGTCCCAGGACATCCCCAGCGCCTCGATGATGCGAGCGATCGGGCCTTTGAGCGTCTTGTCCAGCATCTTGTCCCAGTCGACCTGGAACTCGTCGGGTATCTGGTCGGCGTACTCGAAACAGACGACGTCCGGATCGTCCTTGAACTCGAGATACGTGTCTTTCCGTCGGCGTTGCTCGCGCGAGAGGTCCGCCGACTCGAACAGTTCGGGGTGGGCCGCCTCGAACTCGCGGAAGAACTGCGAGTGGACCCGGTCGAGGTAGAGCCGCTTCGGTTTCGACCCGCGCTGGAAGTTCGTCCCGAGGAGCGTGTTCGCGTACTTCGCGCCCCGGACCTGGGCGGTGTCGGTGTCGTAGGCGTCGAGTCGCTTGCCGATGCCGCCCGGAATGCCGACGTCGTCGAGCGAGACGTTCCCCTCGCGGAAGTCCTCGATGACGTCGTGGACGTACGACTTGATCTCCGCCGTGTCCTCGCCGTGGACGATCATCTCCAGCACCCGCTTTTGGACCTCCTTGGTGATGGGGGCGATGTCCGAGCGCTTGTACTCGAAGCCCGTGATGTCGATGTCGTCGACGTGTTTGCCCTCCTTCCAGACGATGTGGCCGGCGTAGCGCTTCTTCTTGCCCGCCTGGAAGAACCGTCGATAGAGCTTCTCGAACTCGATCTGGAAGCGGTGGTCGGCGGCGTTCAACTCCTCGACGGCGAACTCGTCGTAGGCGTCGTTGATGCGCTCCTCGATGTCGAAGGCGGCGTCGATGGTGGCGACGAGCGTCCGGAGTTCGTCGTCGGGCATCTCGGGATGGGGGTCCCGAACGCTCTCGGGGACGTCGACGGACGTGTCGATGTTATCTCCGATTTCTAACATGACGCTGTCGGTGTCTCCATATGCCACCTCGTAGCCCATGTCGCTGGCGACGGAGTCGGTGTACTCGATGACGTCGCGCCCCGTCGCCGTCACCGCCGCGCCCATCTCCTTGTCGTAGAGGCGGAAACGGGCCCACCCCAGAACACCGTAGAGAGAGTTCATGATGACCTTCACGGCCGCTTGCTGCCGGTCGAACTGTTCGTATTCGACCGAGTCGGGATCGAAGTCGTTTCGGCGCTCCTTCTTCTGTTCGCGTTCGGTGAGCAGTTCGTCGACCATCTCCCGGATGATGCCGTCCGGTTCCTTCCGGAAGTGGGTGCCGTTGGGGGCGCGGTAGGTGTCGCCGTCGTACGCCTCGGGGTCGACCTTCGTCTCCGGCGACGCGTTGATCGTCACCATGCACATCGGGTACAGCGACTTCAGGTCGAGGACGGTGACGTTCTCCTTGACGCCCGTGATCGGGTCGAACACCGCGCCGCCCTCGTACTCCTCGGCGTCGGTGCGGCCTTTCGAGGGGAGCGCGAACTGCCCGTGGACTTTGTGCAGGACGTAGACGTCCACCGCGTCGCCCGGCGTCGGCGCGTCCTCTGCTTACAGCCGACGAAGCTCCGGACCTCGTTCCAGAAGGGGATTATCTCCTGTTTGCGGTCGAGTTCGACGCAGAGCTCGACGTCGCGGAGGTTGTACTCCAGCAGCCGCTCCGGGTCGTCCTCCCAGAGGTCGCCGATGTCGCCGGCGTAGCGCTCCTTGCCGACGCCGAGTTCCTGTTCGCCGACGGCGTCGAGTCGGTAGGATTCGAGTTCGGTGAACTGCGTTCGCTTGTAGGCGTACAGCAGGTCGAAGACGACGCGGCCTTTCACCGTCGGTCCGCCCCAGTCGCTCCGCCACACCTCGCCCACGCGGGAGAGGCGTTCCGGGTCCAGTTCGTAGTCGGTGTCCGGGTCCAGCACCTCCAGCCGGTCGATGAAGTAGGGCGCGTCGAAGTCCTCGAAGTTCCACCCCGTCAGCACGTCGGGATCCGTCTCCTCGACGTATTCGAGGAAGGCGTCGAGCATCGCTTCCTCCGCGTCGAACCGACGCACGTCGACCGTCCCCGACTCGTCCAGGGGGTCGTAGTCCGGGAGCGTCGTCGGGATCTTGCCCGTTCCCTCCGGGGCGGCCTGGATCCAGACGACGTATTCGTCGCGTTCGGAGTCGTGGCTGGTGAGGCAGAGAATCGGTTCCTCGCCGTCCTCCGGGAAGCCGGCCCGGTCGTCGACTTCGATGTCGAAGGTGTTCACCCGCAGGTCGGCTTCGACGTCGGCCGCCTCGACTTCGTCGTGGGGGATCTGGACGACGCCCGAATCGAGACGCCGCTCGGGGACGCGGATGCCGCTTCCGACGTCCTTGTCGATGAGAAAGCGGTTGGGAAAGAGGATGTCCGCCTCGAAGTGGTCGAACTCGTCGCGAATCTGGCCGACATCCCGGGGCGTCCGCGTACAGATCTTCGTCAACGCCTCGCCACGGATGCTCTCGTATCCGTCCTCCGTACGCGTGATGACGTCCTTGTCGAGTTTCTCGTCCGAGAGGCTTTCGGTCGGCGCGTAGAAGTAGGGTTCGAATCCGAGGACACGGACGTGTTCCGGCTCGCCCGCGGGCGTGCGCCCGAAGACGTTGATGACGGGATACTCCTCGCGGCCCTGCCCCTCGATGGTGTAGTCGACCTGCGTGACCGAGAGTTCGAGCATTCCGTCCGGGTCGGGGAACTTCAGATCCGCCGCGTCGACGACGTCGGACACGCGCTGGCGTGCCTCGCCCGCGACGGCGATCGCCTCCTCGTCCGGACGGGCGTCTCCTCCGTCGTCCCCGAACGCGACGAGCGAAGACTGCTCGGGGGACCCCGTATCAGTCATGCACCACCCTTGGTGGTCCCGGCTAAAAAGTTCAGTATTTCGCCGCCTGCGTACTTGCGGCGACGGAAAGACATATATCATGCCATGGCATACCAAACCCCGTGACGATGTCAGAACACGCCGACGGAGGCCAGCGGGATAGCACGGGCATCGGACGTCCGGAGCGAGTAGACGGGTCGGAAACCGTCGAGTCCTACGAGGTCGAAAACGGGGTCGTCTTCTACGACTCGGAGAATCCCCTCGCGTGGATGGAGGCCTCGTCGACGGTGTTACTCCAGGAATACGCCTGAGTTCGGGCGTACGGTCGAGTTCAGAGCGCCCCGAAGCCGAACGTTTTTGCGCGCACGCGACGTCGATTCGTCCCGTGGCAGACGACTCACGGGCCGAACGGCCGTGGCCCGACGAACCGACCGAACCCGACCCCGAGCGTCGCTGGGGCGACCCGGAACGCGACCTGGTGCGGGTGCCGCGGACGCCCGAGCCCACGACGGACGAGGCGGACGCCGACGCCGAGCTACGGGAGGCGTTCTGGTTCAGCGTCGTCCTCGCCAACGTCGCCGTCGCGGGTCTCGCGCTCGGCCTGATGCTCGTCTACTTCCGTGGCATGTGGATCGCCGGCGGCGTCGCCGTCGCCGTCGGTGCGTTCGCCCTCTTCCGAGTCGCCCAGCACGTCCGCGCCTTCCGTGAACGACGCGCGGACGGCCAGACGGCAGACGAGGAGCAACAGAACGCCTAACCCCGTCGCGGCCCTCTACGCACCTATGCCGACAGTCCGAGACGACGCGGGCAACCGATACATCCTCCTCGAGCGGTCGGCGGAGTCGAGTCGCGTCCGCGACCCCGCGACCGGCGAGGAGCGCTCCCTCGCCAACGACCGACTCGCGTTCGCCGACGACGCCGCGCTCGACGTCGCGGCGTCGGCCGTCGACGACCCGATTCGGCGCGCCGTCACCGCCGTCCACACCGACCGAGCGCTCGGGCTGCTCCTCGAACTCGTCGACCGGGGGCCGACGTCGGTCCGGGAACTGCTCGACGCCTACGATCTCTGCGAGAGCGACCTGCACGGCCTGCTGACGGAGTTTCGTGCCGCCGGGCTCGTCACCGAGTGTCGCGTCTACGGCGAGCGCGGCTACGAGCCGACGGACGTGGCGACGGTCGCTGTCGATCGATTGCGCAGAGCGTCGCCGTCCGTTCGACCGACGACCGGTTGCTCGTCGAATCTTTCTCGACGCGGATCAGGTCGTCCGCCGCGCCGACGAGCTCTTCGTCGTGGCTGACGATGACAATCTGACTCACGCCGAGGTCGCGCATCTCCTCGACGAGATCCACGAGCCGGGAGACGTGGCCGGCGTCGAGGAAGACGGTCGGCTCGTCGAGGATGAGCGGCGGCATCGGTGCCGCGCCGTCGATGCCCTCCGCGAGCAGTCGGTAGATGGCACACCGGAGGCTGAGGTTGAACAGCGCGCGCTCGCCGCCCGAGAGCTGTTGGGGGTCGAGCGCCTCGCCGTCCTTCTGGAAGACGGTCAGGCCGTACTCGCCGTCGAGGCGGATGTGGGCGTAGGCGTCGTTGCCGTAGACCAGGTCGAACGTCTCGTTCAACAGGCGCTCGAGCGACTCGACGTTGCGCTGTCGGAGGTCCGAGCGCAGGTCGCCGTACAGCGTCTTCAGGTCTTCTGCCTCCGCGTGGAGCGACTCCAGGGCGGCCACGCGTTCCTGCTGGCGTTCGCGCGCCTCGCGGAGCGACTCCAGTTCCGCGAGGTCCTGTTTGACGCCGCCGATCCGTTCCCGTAGTTCGTCCTGGCGTTCGGTCAACGCGTCGAGTTTGTCCGTCACCTGTTCGAGGTAGGTTTCGGCCCGCTCTTTCTCCTCGCGTGCCGATTCGACCCGCTCCTCGTCGACGCTCTCGAGCAGTTCGTCGCGCCGGTCACGCTTCGATGCCAGTCGGTCCCGGCGTTCGTCGTTCAGGGCGGCCAGGTTCTCGCGTTTCTCCTCCAGACGGTCGATTTCGGCCTCGGCGTCGGCCACCCCCTCGCGCATCTCGTCGATGCGGTCCAGTCGTTCGTGTCGCGTTTCGACCGTTTCGAGTTCTGATTCGAGCGCCTCGACCGTCTCGCGTTTCTCCGCTCGCTCCGCCCGTTTCGCCTCGGCGGCCTCGCGTTGGTCGGCGGCCGCCGCGTCGAGTTCGTCGGCCGCCGCGTCGAGTTCGTCCGCTTGCTCGCGTTTCTCCGCGACGGCCTTCTCGCGTTCGGCGAGGAGGCGCTCCGCGTTCTCGCGTTTCGACTGCAGACGCTGGACCTCGCGTTCGCGTTCGCGCAGGCTCTCGGCCCGGTCGATGGCCGACTCCAGCCGCTCGCGTTCGTCTACGAGCTCCGAGAACCGGGACTGGAGTTCGGCGACGCGTTCGCGGTCCTCGTCGATGCCGTCGGCGTGTGGCGACCCCTCGACGGGCTGGCCACACTCGGGGCATCTGTCCTCGGCGAGGAGTTCCTCCGCCTCCTCGACCCGCTTTTTGGCCGCGTTCAGGTCGGCGCTCACCGCCGACTGGTCCTCCCGGAGCTCGTCGAGCTCCGACCGCAACTCCGCGAGGTGGTCCTCGGCGTCGCCGAACGAGATGGGCGCGTCCTCGAACGCCGCCTTCGCCGCCTCGACGTCGTCCGCGATGGCGTCGAGTTCCGCCCGCTTTTCCTCCAGCGTCGATTCGGCCGCCGAAACCTCCTCCCGGAGGTCAGCGGCGCGTTCGCGTTTCGTCTCCGCGCGTGACGCCTTCTCCTCGGCGCTGTCGGCCAGATTCGACGCCTGATTTTCGAGGGCCTGCGCCGCCATCCGGGCGTCGGTCAGTCGTTCGCGGAGGTCCGACTCCCGGTCGTCGAGTTCGGACCGCCGGGCGGCCACCGCGTCGGCGTCCGTGGCTTCGAGGTCGGCCGCCCCGGCCAGCGAATCGAGTTCCTCCCGGCGCGTCTCGATCCGCTCGCGGCACGCCGCGATTCGTTCGCGCAGGCGTTCGCGTTCGCGTTCGTCCTCGCTGACGGTCGCTTCGAGGTCCTCGATATCCTCGGTCAGCGACTCCAGTTGCTCCCGGCGGCGGTCGTACTCCGCCAACACGTCTTCGGCGTCTTCGAGCGTCTCCCTCGCCTGGTCGCGGTTTTCCTCGAAGCGATCGACGTCCGCCTCCACCTCGGCCAACTCGCTCTCGAGGGCGTTCAGCCGTTCGTGGAGGTCCGCCGCCTCCTTGGCCTCGACCTGTGAATCGAGTTCGGAGAGGCGACCGCGGGCGTCGGCGAGGACGTCATTGACGCCGAGTCGGGCCGCCGCCGCGCGTTCGCGGTACTCCTCGAGGCGGCCGAGCTGTAACAGGTCGTCGATCATGTCCTGTCGCTGGCCTGGCGTGGCGTTGATGAGTTTGTTCACCTCGCCCTGCCGGACGTACGCGCAGTTGACGAACGCCTCGGCGTCCATCCGCAGGAGGTCGGTGACGAACCGCCGGACGTCTCGCGCGCCGTCGACGGCGACGTCGGGGCCCGAGAGCGTGCAGGTGGCGGTCTGCGTCCGGTCGCCCGACCGCCGCAGGCGGCGCTCGACGTGGTACTCCGCCCCGTCGTGGGTGAACCACAGGTCGATTTCGGCCTCGTCGCTCCCGTTCGTAATCACGTCGTCGAGGGTGCCGTCGAGCGCCTTCGACCCGTAGAGCGCGAAGAAACACGCCTCCAGGAGCGAGGACTTGCCGCTGCCGTTGAGGCCGTGGATGACGGTGACGCCGTCGCGCAGGGACAGGTCGGCGTCGGCGTACGGCTTGAAGTTCCGGAGGCGGACGCGTTCGAACCTCACAGGTAATCCTCCATCGACACCTGGCCGTCCGTCCCGGCCGCGTCGCCCTCGGCCGACCCGTCGCCGGTGCCGTCGGTATCGGCGTCCGTCTCGGCCGCCTCGAACGCCTCGGGGTCGTCGAGGGCGTCCTCGATCCGGTCTCTGACGCGTTCGCGGACGGCCGAGTCGGCCGCCTTGCTCTCGCGCACCGTCTCGTCGATGTCCCGCGCGAGCGACGAGAGGCCCATCTCGCGGACGCGGTCGGCGACGGCCGCGTCCGGGTCGGCAAAGCGGACGTCGGGGACCGCCTCGTCGACCGGGTCGAACTCCCGGCGGTCGGTCACGCGGGCGAGCAGCGCGCCCTCCTCGCTCGCGACGTCCTCGACGGCGGCGGCGGTCACCGGGTCCCCTTCGCCCGTCACCTCGACGACCGCGACGGCGTCGGTCAGGTCGTGCTGGCGGACCTGTTCGCGGACGCGGTCGACGCCCTCGCCCTCGCCGAGGTCGACGTCGACGAAGACGAACGGGCGGGTGTCGAGCGAGCGGCGACGGACGTCGACGCCGGCGGGGGCGTCCTCGGGGCCGTCGGCGTCGGCACCGAACTCGACGACGTTGTAGCCGCGGGCCTCGCGTTCGTCGGCGCTCGCGCGTTCGGTCGACCCGCAGTAGGTGACCCACGTCCCCTCCACGACGGCGGTGCCCGGGGCGTGGTTGTCGCCGAGGAGGACGGCGTCGAAGTCGACGGTCGACTCCCGGAGGACCGTCTCCGTCTCCCAGTCGGCGTGGGCGAAGGGCGTGAAGAGGCCGTGGGAGACGAGAGCCGCGTAGTCGGCGTCGTGCGGGTCGAAGGCGTAGTCGAGGTCGTCGCGGCGCGAACGCGGGACGTGGTCGAGGCCGTAGAACGCCGTGTTTCCGAGGACGTACGGGGCCGCGCCGAGGCGGGTCGCGAGGCCAAGGCTGGAAAAGAGGTCCAGCCACTGGCCGCCGCGAGTGGACTCGTGGTTGCCGACGACGGCGAGGAACGGAACGCCGGCGTCGTCGAGGCGGCGAAGCGCCGAGAGCGTCCCGAGGAGGTCCTGCAAGTCGGGGCGTCGGTCGTGGAACAGGTCCCCGGCGTGAACCACGGCGTCGACGCCCATCTCGACGGCGTCGTCCACCACCGCCTCGAACGCGTCGAGGAAATCCGCCCGTCGCTCCGGCGAGTGGTACTGTCGATACCCGATGTGGGTGTCGCCGGTGTGAATCACCCGTGTCATTCGTCCGGACGTTGTCTATCGCGGCCTAAAACCGTTCCGCGAGCGGAGCGAAAGTGATCGGCGGCCGACCCGTCACGGGGTCCGGGAGCTGTGCGCTCGGTCGTCGTCGTCGAATCGGCAGTCTCGACGGCCGCGCGGCGATAGCGCTCGATCCGCGCCAGTGCCTCCCGACCGGCCGTCGCCGCCGCCTCGTCGTCGCGTCGCGCCGCCGCCCGAATCGCCCGTCGCAGTCGGACCACGCCCCCGTCGGCGGCGAACGCCGCCGTCGCCGTCACGTCGTCCGCGGCGCTGCTCGCCTCGTCGATAGGTCGACGATACGCGGGCGTCGCTCCCGGATCGTCGGCAGCGAGCGACGCGAGCGCGTCTTTCACCGTCGCCGGGTTCGCCACACCGGCCGTTGCCGCGCTCTCGGGGTTAAACCTTCAGGGAGTAGATGCGCTTGCGGGCGTCCGAAAACGAGAAGCGTGCCTCGACGACGTCCTCCTCTTCGAGTCGGGTGAGCGCGTACCGGACCGTCCGCGGGGGAGGAGCGTCTCCTCCGCGAGCTGGCTCTGTGTGAGCGTGTCGTTGTAATCGAGAACCTTCGCCACCAGTTTCGCGCTCGGAGGGAGGTCACGGACGGCCTCCCAGCGGTCCGTGACGCCTTCCGCGTCGACTACCTCGGTCGTGCTCATGCGTACGCTACAGTGGGGGATACGGGGTAATAATATTTGTTATCCAGATATATGCATTTAGGTAATATATAGCGGCGGAGTTCACCCGACCCGAAGCCTCTTATGAGTCTCCCGCTTAACGACGGTGATGACCGACACTGTGGACGACGTCGATATGCCTTACGACGAGGAGGCGGCGTCTCAACAGGAAAAGATCGAGGCTCTGCGGGAGCGCCTCGGAGTTCTCGAGGACCAAAACGAGGAGATGCGGGACAAACTCCTCGACGCGAGCGCCGAGAACAACAAGTATCAGCAGAAGCTCGAACGCCTCACCCACGAGAACAAGAAGTTGAAACAGTCCCCGCTGTTCGTCGCGACGGTCCAGGAACTGACCGACGAGGGAGCGATCATCAAACAGCACGGGAACAACCAGGAGGCGTTGACCGAGGTCACCGACGAGATGCGGGAGGACCTCGAACCCGACTCGCGGGTCGCGGTCAACAACTCCCTCTCGATCGTCAAACCGCTCGACAACGAGACTGACGTGCGCGCCCGCGTGATGCAGGTCGAACACAGCCCCGACGTGAGCTACCAGGACATCGGCGGGCTGGAGAGCCAGATGCAGGAAGTCCGCGAGACCGTCGAGATGCCCCTCGAACATCCGGGGATGTTCGAGGATGTCGGCATCGACCCGCCGTCGGGCGTCCTCCTCCACGGCCCGCCGGGCACGGGCAAGACGATGCTCGCGAAGGCCGTCGCCAACGAGACGGACGCGACGTTCATCAAGATGGCCGGCAGCGAGCTCGTCCACAAGTTCATCGGCGAGGGGCGAAACTCGTCCGCGACCTCTTCGAGGTCGCCCGCGAGAACGAACCCGCGGTCCTCTTCATCGACGAGATCGACGCCATCGCCTCGAAGCGCACGGACTCGAAGACGTCCGGCGACGCCGAGGTCCAGCGGACGATGATGCAACTGCTCTCGGAGATGGACGGCTTCGACGAGCGCGGCGAGATCCGCATCATCGCCGCCACCAACCGCTTCGACATGTTAGACGAGGCCATCCTCCGGCCCGGCCGCTTCGACCGCCTCATCGAAGTGCCCAAACCCGACGAGGACGGCCGCGAGATCATCTTCCAGATCCACACCCGCAACATGAACGTCGCCGACGACGTCGACTTCGACGTCCTCGCGTCGATGGCCGAGGACGCCTCCGGTGCGGATATCAAGGCCGTCTGTACCGAGGCCGGGATGTTCGCCATCCGCGACGATCGCACCGAGATCTACATGCGCGACTTCGTCGAGGCGTGGGAGAAACTCACCGCCGACGGCAACGTCGACGACGGCGGGACCCGCGCGTTCGCCTGACGGCGGTCGTCTCGACCGACGTCGGACCGCTCGTTTCCGAGTCTGCTTCTCGCGCCCGCGCGTCGTCAGTAGAACGCCAGAAAGAGCAAAAACGGGACGACGAACAGGACGACGAACATCGCGGCGAGGACGAGTCCGTATCCGGCCAGCGTTCCGGCGGCCGCCCGCCACGAGGCGTGGTCGTAGTCGCTCGCTATGGACATACTCGTTGCTCGGCTACCGGAGGCTTAACGGTTGCTTTCGAACCACTCAAACCGGCCCGGGGAGAGCCACGACTATGGGGACGCCACTCGACACGCGCGAAAAGCAGGTCGCGGAGGTACTCGACAGGCTCTACGACGCCTACCCCGACAGCACCATCTCGCTGAACTTCTCGACCCGACTCGAACTGCTCGTCGCCGTGATGCTCTCGGCGCAGTGTACGGACGAACGGGTGAATCGGGTGACGGCGGACCTCTTCGGGAAGTACCAGTCGGCGGCGGATTTCGCCGACGCCTCCGTCGACGAACTCGCGGAGGACATCAGTTCCATCACCTACTACAACAACAAAGCGGAGTGGATACAGAGCGCCTGCGAGACCATCGTCGAGGAACACGACGGCGAGGTACCGGACACGATGAGCGAACTGACGGATCTGACGGGCGTCGGGCGCAAGACGGCGAACGTCGTCCTCCAGCACGGCCACGACGTCGTCGAAGGCATCGTCGTCGACACGCACGTTCAGCGGCTCTCGCGTCGCCTCGGTCTGACCGAGGAGTCGACGCCCGCGAAAATCGAGCGGGATCTGATGGACGTCGTCCCCGAGGAGGACTGGCAGCAGTTCACCCACCTCTGTATCAGCCACGGACGGGCGACCTGTACCGCGCGCAACCCCGACTGTTCGGACTGCGTGCTCGAAGACGTCTGTCCGTCGTCGAAGCTCGACCACGAGGTCGACCTCGCCAGCGGCGAACCCTGGCCATAGCGACGCCGACGGCGGCGATCGAGACCGACCTCAGAAGACGTAGAGGATGAGATAGCGGTAGATGCCGACGAGGTACGCGCCGATCCAGAAGAGGACGTAGCCGAAGACGCCGACGCGGAGCCGGCCGCGCCACGCGCCCATATTCTCGTGGAGGTCGTTCAGATCCAGGTCCTGGTCAGGGTTGTGATAGAGATCGGCCGCGTACTTCGCCTGGAAGATGCGGACGATGCCGGTGAGAGCGAACACGAGCAGGGCGTAGGCCTGCAGGCCGAGGACGGCGTGGAGCGCCGAGAGGCCGCCGAGCTGATCGAGGAGGCGGGGCATCATCCATCCGACGACGGGAACCGTGTTCAACACGAGGCCGGCGAAGATTATCTGCAGGTGGTAGACGAGGCGGTCCCACGTCACCACCTCGGCGTCGATGACGACCCACGCGCCGTAGATGTAGAACGGGAAACTGGCGGTGACCATCAGCGCGGAGGTCGTCGCGTAGGCGGCCTCGCTTACCATCGTCGTCGGTTGGGAGAGGACGAATATAATGGGTCCGGAACGCACCAGAGACAGGTGAGACGCACCGCGTGACGGGAGGTCGGAAAGCGTATACCCCTGTGGCGTCAACTGGCGACGATGGCAGACCCGTCACCCACGTCGGCTGACGGGACCGACGTCGACGCGTCGGGGGACGGCTCCCCGACGGCCGACGGCGGCGACGCCGACGACATCGACGCGCTCAGACAGTCGGTCGAGGAGAAGTACGACTTCGAGAACTTCGGCCCGAGCGACATGGCCGAGATGACCGCCGAGGAGTGGGAGGCGGCGTTCGACCCCGAGTCGTGGATAGTCGGCGCTGAACTCCTCGACCGCGTTGAGAAGGAACTCAAAGGGCGCATCGCCACGCGCGACGTGTTCGCGACGCTCGAACGCGTCGAGGCCGACGGCGAGACGCGCTTGCTGGCGTACTCCGACGAGGGGTACGCCCTCGTCTACCCCGACGGGAGCATCGAGGGGCGCGGAACCGTCCTCCGGGACGTGAAACCGACCGTCGCGCTCTGTTCGATGGACGACTACGAGGTCCCGGAGCCACCGGCCGACTTCGAATTGCCGGACCCCGAGGACGTCGTCGCGGGGTCGGGCGGCCTCGGCAACGCGATGCTCCAGGTCGTCGCGGCGGCCCAGCTCCTGGCCGGTGTCGGCCTGCTTGGCGTCTGGCTGTTTACGGACATGCTCCCCTCGTCTGGCGGCGTGATGAACCTCGTGCCGCCGGTGGCGTCGCTGTTTTTCGTCGCCGTCGGCCTCTTCCTGTTCGGCGTCGTCGCGAACGCGCGACTCTCCGATCGCTTCCGGGCGCGGGAGTATCGCGCCCGCCTCCGAGCCATGGGTCTCGAAGACGACGAACGCCCCGAGTTCGTCCCGTCGCTCGACGCCGCCGAGAACGAAGGGACGGAGTGAGGCCCGGAGAACGGAGAGTCGGTGGGTTTATGCGAGTCCCATCCCGACAGCCAGTGTATGAAGAGGCGGGACTTTCTACGGGTCGCCGGTGGATCCGCCACCGCCGGGGCAGCCACGGCGGCGGCATCCGGGACTGCCGCGGCCCAGTCTGGTTTCGGCGGCTGGATGAGTAACGTCGGCAACTACAGCGAGGTGTCCGACCAGACCGGCAAGAGCGAGGTGACGGTCAGCGTCGGTGCCGAAGGCAACGGCGGCAACTACGCCTTCGCCCCGCCGGCAATCCAGGTCGATCCCGGAACCACGGTCGTCTGGGAGTGGACCGGGAAAGGTCAGAGCCACAACGTCGTCGCCGAGGAAGGTGCGAGCTTCGAGAGCGAACTGACCGCCGAAGCCGGCTTCACCTTCGAACACACGTTCGAGTCGGAAGGCGTCGTCAAATACTACTGTCAACCGCACGAAGCCCTCGGCATGAAAGGCGTCGTCGTCGTCGGCGCGATGCCGAGCGGTGGTGGCGGTGGCGGCGGTGGCGGCGAAGGTGGTGGCGGCGGCGGGGAGAAGGAACTCGAAGAGCTCGGCGTCCCGATCCAGGCACACTGGGTCGGATCGGCAACGATTCTCGCCATCATCGTCACCATCGTCTACACCTTCTACATCCTGAAGTACGGCGAATCACCACACACCGGAACCGGGAGGAGAGTAAATGTCGACCAGTGGAAGCACGTACGGAGACATCCACCGATACGAACCGGCACGAGAGAGCACCGCGGCCGCGATCGGCATCGTCCTGTTGACCGTCATCGAGGTGGTGTTCGTGTTCATGTTCGCCTACGGCCTCGTTTCGGGCTGGGCGCTCACGGACATTGGGAACATGTTCCTCGGCGGCATCCTCACCGTCATCTTCGTCGACCTCGCGTTCGTCCTCGCGCTGTACCGCAAGGAGTTCCTCCCCGACGTCGTCATCGTCAAGAAACGGCGTCGCAAGTGGGAGGACCTCTACGTCCGCGAGGAGGACGCCGACGGCGAGACCATAGGCGGCGGCATGGGCGACGCCATCAAACGCGCGGTCTACCCCTACTACAAGAGGTGAGCCATGAGCCTGAGAAAAAAGACGAACACGACCACGAGGGCTGGATGAAGTCGAGAGACCTCACGCCGGTCGAGACGACGTATCTCACTGCCCTGATGTGGCTCGACAGACGGTTCCGCATCGTCGACTATCTGGAACTGCTGGAGACCCTCTACTACCGGGTCAACCTCCAGATGCCGAAAAGCCACACCGAACAGTACGACCTTGACAACAAGTTCTGGTACTGGTATCCGCTGTACGCGCTGGGGTCGTTCTCGACGCTCGCGTACGTCGTCGCCGCCATCAGCGGCGCGTTACTCGGGTTCTACTACTCGCCCGCGACGACGGGCGATCCGAGCACGGCGTACAACTCCATCGCGTTCATCATGCGCGACCTCCAGTTCGGCTTCATGCTGCGGTCCATCCACCGCTGGTCCGCACAGGTGATGGTCGCCGCGGTGTTCCTCCACATGCTCCGGGTCTACTTCACCGGCGCGTACAAGGAACCGCGCGAGCTCAACTGGATCCTGGGCATCATCCTCATCAGCCTGACGATGGTGTTCGGATACACCGGCTACCTGCTGCCGTGGGACCAACTGGCCTTCTGGGCCGGACAGATCGGCGTCGAGATGTCGCTGTCGATCCCGCTGGCCGGCGAGTGGATCGCCCAACTGCTGTTCGGCGGCTTCTCGCTGACGCAGGCGACGCTCCAGCGGATGTACATCATCCACGTGTTCCTGCTCCCGTTCGTGGTGACGACGCTCATCGCCATTCACATCGGCATCGTCTGGGTGCAGGGCATCGCTGAACCCCACTAAGAACCATGACCGACAACCAATCCACCACGGACGAAACGGACGCTCGCACCGACGGTTCGGGCATCGTCGCGCCGGACGACGAGACGCCGACGTGGAGCGAACGCAAAGAGCGGCGACAGGGGCTCGCGCAACTCACCTACGAGTACTTCGAGCGCTCGCGCCGCGAGGACCAGGATCTGCGACAGGAGTCGAACTACGTCGAACGCGACGTGCTCGCGTTCCCGACGTGGCCCCACGAGACGGTCCGTAACCTCTCGATCGCGAGTTTCTTCATCGGGATGATGATGTTCCTCGCGTCGACGATGCCGCCGCACATCGGCCCGCCCGCGAATCCGGGTTCGACGCCGGCCATCATCCTGCCCGACTGGTATCTCTACTGGTCGTTCGGCCTGTTGAAGCTCGGCCCGCTCAACCCCAACCTCTCCATCATCGGCGGACAGAAACTGATGGCCGACCGGACCTACGGCGTCCTCGCGAACGTCGTCGTCGTCGGCATCATCGCCATCGTACCGTTCCTCAACAAGGGGTCGGCCCGACGTCCCGTCGAACAGCCCTTCTGGGCCGCCGTCGGGATGACGGGCGTCGTCTTCGCCTTTACCATCAGCGTCTACTCCGCGAAGAACCTGCTGCCCATGAACGTCAATCTGGCGTTTGACCTGACGTTCCTGCTCCCCGTCGTCGCCGGCTGCGTTACCTACGCCGTGCTGAAGACGATGCGCGAGGGGTACATGTACGACCTGAACCGCCGGTACTACCGGCTCCGGCCGCCGAAATAGCCGCGTTCACGGTATCGCCTTCTCATGTCTGATTCCGACGATTCGACGTCTCGCTCCGACGAGCGCGACGTAGTCGTGCCGATGCGCGTTTACAAGACGGTCATCGTCTTCTCGACGCTCGTCGCCGTCGTCTGCGTCGTCGTCGGATTCGTCCTGCTCGACGCCGCGACGCTCCAGTTCAGCCTCCTCCGCCGACTCGTCGTCTCGCTGCTGACCGCCGTCGGCGTCTCCGTCGCACCCAACGTCCTCAGCGCCGTCTTCGCCGTCGTCGGCCTCGCCGTCATCGCGTTCGGTGCCGGCGTCTACGTCCTCGGGACGAGATTCCGCGCCCGCGGAATGGGAAACGCTCAAGAGGAATCCGACGAACACTCCAACAATGGCTGACGAATTCGTCAAGGGACTGAGCCTCTTTACGGGCGCGGGACTCCTGTGGATGACCCTCGCGGGATGGTATCGGACGAGCAGTTTCGAGAGCACGCAACAGCTCGTCGAACCGGTCACCATCGACCTCGGGAGCGCGGGCGTCTTCAACACGCTCGGCGTGACGCTGATGGACGTGTTCTTCTGGCTCGCCCTGCTGGGCCCGCTCGCGTTCTGGGTGCTCATCCCCGCCGGCCGGCAGGCCCGGTCGGCCATCGAGAACCGACGCAACGCCTGACCGTCTCCGTCCTGCAGGGCCCGCGCACGGCGCGAGCGCCGCGCTGGATTCCGCGTTCGGCAGCGAAACGAATCACGTTGGTCGAGGTCGGTGAGACCGCTCGTGTTTCCGGGGAGCGTGTCGACCGTGAACTGTCCGCGAAGACCGTGACGCCGGGCGTGACCGAAGCGAAATCGACCGGTTCAGACGATGGCGCTCCAGACGGGCTGGATGACGAAGAAGACGCTCTGGAAGGCGGCGTACAGGAAGACGACGACGGACGCGGCGAGCGCGCTCTTTGGCCGTTCGAGTTCCATCCCGTTACGGACCTCGACCTGCCGGGCCTCGAACTCGAAGAAGTCCGAGAGAAAGAGGCTGATGACGAGCACCGTCAGCACCATCCCCCGTGGGGCCTGAGAAAGAGATAGCCGAAAGACACCAGGACCAGCAGCACCGACGTCACGACGTGGGGCGTGTACCGCGAGAGCGTCTCGGCCCCCTGTTCGGCCTGTTCGACGTACGAGTGGTGGGCGCGCTGGCGCGTGAACAGATTCACCAGCACGACGGCGAACGCGATGTGGGCGATGTACGGCTCGACCGCCTCGAGCGCGCCGAGTGGGACGACGAACTGTAACGGTTGCATACCTCGTCTTGGGACGGTAACTCATTAGAGTTTTTCCAATCCTATCCGTCGGGAGTGAGAAATTCGACCGTCGACGCGCGGTCGACGCCGACGGCCGCTCCCTCCCCGACTTCGCGGCGTCGGTCGCCGTCCAGATAAACCGAGACGTCGCCCTCCCGCTCGACCGACAGGTCGACGTCGGGGTCGAGGACCCACACGTCGGTCTGTGTCGAGAACGGGGCGACGGGGACCACCGAGAGTCCGGTTCCGGCGTCGAGGACCGCGCCGCCGGCGGCGGCGGCGTAGCTGTCGCTCCCGAACGGCGTGGCCACGACGACGCCGTCGGCCCGGAACGCGGCGACGGCGCGGTCGGCCGCGGAGACGGCGTATTCGGAGATGCGCGCGGGCGCGCTGGTCATCAACGTCACGTCGACCAGCGCGTGGCCGGCGTGGTCGCCGTCGACGGTCACCGAGAGGACCGGATGGGTGGTGTGCCAGTAGTCGCCGGCCGCGAGCGACGCGACTGCCGATTCGACGTTCGATTTCGGGACGGCGTAGCGGCCGCCCGCCGGCGTCACCGGGAGCACGGGCGCGTCCGCCGGCGTCTCGACCAGCGAGTGGATCGCGGCGTCGCCGGCGGCGACCACCACGTCGGCGTCCGCCTCGGCGACAACGTCGACGCCGGCGTCGCGGATCGCGCGCTCGACGGACTCCGCTTCGCCACGGAAGGCGACGTCCACACGACCACCGTCCCACATAGGAGCGGATTCGTCCGCGTCCGTTAAAGGCCTCGTGGTCGAGAGCGCGTCTCGTCAGAAGGGCCAGTCGCCGGTGAGTCGTAGCCCTCGGCCTCGCCTTCGGCTTCGAGGTCGGCGGCGATGGCGTCGGGACGGCGACGCGCCACCGTCCGGTCCTCGCTCGCCAGGTCGACGACGAGTTCGGTCAGCACGATCGCGCTCTCGCGGAGCGTTCGCACGTCGAGTTTGTCGAGGGTGTCGGCGGCGGTGTGACCCCAGCCGCGTCCGCGACTGCTCGCGTCGCTGCCGACCATCAGTCCCGGAACCCCCGGGCGACGAACGGCCAGTGGTCGCTGTGGGGCGTCTGCCGCGGGACGACCGACACGGGGTGGTCGAACCGGTCGGCGGCCGCCTCGGTGGCGTCGCCGAGGTCGGCGAAGCCGTGGGTGTGGACCTGGATCGTCCGGGCGCGACAGACGCCGTCGAGGTTGACGACGGCCGTTACCTCGTCGACGTCGACGCGGGCGGCCTCGCGGGACGACCCCTGCAGTCCCACTTCCTCGGCACCGAACGGGACGAACCGGACCCGGGTGTCGAGTTCGGCCTCGCGGGCCGCGAGCGCGCGGGCGACTTCGACCAGCGTCGCCGTCCCCGCGCCGTTGTCCAGCGCCCCCTCCGCGACGTCGTGGGCGTCGACGTGGCTGGTGACCAGGAGTTCCGCCTCGGTGTCGGGGCCGAGCGCCGCGTGGACGTTGCCGCTCTTTGCCGGCGGCGTCTCGCAGTCGACCGCGAGTTCCACCCGGTCGCCGCCGAACCGACGGCTCAGACGGCGTCCGACCTCCTTGCTGACGCCGACGGCCGGAATCTCGCCGATGGGGGAGTCGTCGGAGCCGACGCTGCCGGTCGGGGCGAGACAGCCGTCGAGGTGGCTGCGAAAGAGAAACCCCGCCGCGCCCGCCTCGACCGCGCGGTAGTACTTCTCGCGGCGGTGGATGGTCCGGTCGAAGTAGTCGGGGACGGTGTCGGAGACGAGGACGAGCGCGCCCGTCAGGTCTCGGTCGAAGTCCGCGGGGAGGCCGTCGCCGAGGTCGACGAGGGTGCCCTCGGCCGTCGCCGCCGGACTCCGGGGAGCGCGATGCAGTCGTGTGTCTCCCCGCCCGCGCGGACGGCGCTGTCGCCGCGAATCCAGCCCTGTATCTCGAAGTCGTCGATGCGGGCGTCGCGCGCGCCGACGTCGGCGAGTGCGTCCCGGGTCGCTTCGAGCCCCGCCCGTTCGCCCGCGGTGCCGGCCATCCGGTCGCCGACGTCGACCAGTCGCTCGAGATGCGACCATCCCACGTCGCTGGTGAACGTCTCGCCGATCCACGTCGTCATATCCGGAGTCCGACCCCGAGCGGGAAACCGTTTCGGGCCGCGGAATCGACGTTCGTCTCGTCGGCGGTCGACGTCTGACGTTCGGATTCGCGGCGAGTGAGTCGCTATCCGGCAGGTCTTTATTCGCGCATCCGTCTATGTGACCTTATGGCAGGCGTACGTGTCGCTGGCGTCGGATTGACGCAGTTCGGCCGGCATCCGGAGCGGACGGGCCGCGATCTGTTCGCAGAGGCCGCCCTCGCCGCGCGCGAGGAATCCGGCGTTCCGAGCGACGACATCGAGGAGTTGAACTTCGGGAACTACATGGGCGTACTGGCGGAGCGACAGGGCCACATGGCACCGTTGATGGCGGAGGCGGCCGGTCTCGACTGTCCGGCGACGCGGTACGAAGACGCGTGTGCCTCGGCGGGGATGGCCGTCCGCGAGGCGGTTCGCACCGTCCGGTCGGGCGAGAGCGACGTCGTCCTCGCCGGCGGACTGGAGCGGATGACGAACCTCGACACGGCGGACGTGACCGAGGGCCTGGCGACGGCCGCCGACGAACTGTTCGAGATCCGTCAGGGGATGACCTTCCCGGGGGCGTACGCCCTGATGGCGCGGGCGTACTTCGAGCGCTACGGCGGGAGTCGCGAGGACCTCGCCCATATCGCCGTCAAGAACCACGACAACGCCTTCGAGAACGAGTACGCGCAGTTCCACCGCAAGATCACGGTCGAGGAGGCCCTCGACGCGCCGATGGTGGCCGACCCCTCGGACTGATGGACGCCTGTCCCGTCACCGACGGCGCGAGCGCGCTCGTCCTCGTCAGCGACGAGTACGCGGCGGAACACGGCCTCGATGCGCCGGTGTCCGTCACGGGCACCGGTCAGGGCGGCGACAACCTCGCCCTGCAGGACCGCCGCGACATGGCTTCGACGCCGGCCGCCGAGAAGGCCGCCGACGAGGCGTTCGCCGACGCCGACATCTCGCCCGGCGACGTCGACGCCGCCGAGGTCCACGACTGTTTCACCATCGCGGAAGTGCTCGCCATCGAGTCGCTCGGCCTGTACGAACGCGGCGAGGGCATCGGGGCCGCCCGCCGCGGCGAGACGACGGCCGACGGCGACGTCCCGGTGAATCTCTCGGGCGGCCTGAAGGCGAAAGGCCACCCCGTCGGCGCGACCGGGGGCAGCCAGGTCGTCGAGATGACGCGCCTGCTCCGGGGTGACCACCCCAACAGCGACGCCGTTCCCGACGCCGACGTCGGCGTCACCCACAACGCGGGCGGCACCGTCGCCTCCGCCGTCGTGCACGTTCTGGAGGTGGACCGATGAGCGACGAGGGCTTCGACGAGTGGCTGGACGCCATCGGCGAGGGCGAGGCGTTCTACCTGGAGTGCGACGAGGGCCACGGCTCGCTGCCGCCGCGTCGCATCTGTCCGCACTGCGGGTCGTTCGAGCTGTCCGAGACCCCGCTTCCCGCCTCCGGCACCGTCGAGACGTTCACCACCGTCTACGTCGGGACGCCGGACTTCACGGACGAGGAACCGTACGTGACCGCGATCGCGGACTTCGGGCCGGTGCGGCTGACCGGCGTCCTCCGCGACGTCGATCCCGACGACGTCGAGGTGGGCCTGACCGTCGAACCCGACGTCGGACGGAACGAGGCGACCGGCGACCGACTGCTCGTCCTCCGCCCGCGCTGACCCCGATCAGGCCGTCGCGCGCAGCGCGTCCCCGACGACGTCGACGAACCGCTCGGGGTGTTCGACGTGTGGCAGCAGTTTCGCGTTCTCGAAGGTGACCAGTCGCGCGTCCGCCTCCGCGGCGAGGTCGCGTCCCCGTTCGACCGACTGCGGGTCGGCGTCCACCCCCAGACGACGGTGACGGGCGCGTCGATCCGCGAGAGCGCGTCCCCGAGGTCGACGTCGGAGTTGAGGTAGCCGCTGACGAACGACGCCGGGGCGAACCGGGCGTTCGGCTGGTGGGTCGTCCGCCACTGGTAGTCCGTCCACGACTCGGTGACGTGGTCGGTGTCGTAGTAGCCGTGGTCCGCGCCGAAGTACCGAATCGAGGGTTTCGACGCGACGAGGTCGAACAGGGCCGATCCGACGACGGGCGCACGGAGGAGTTCGCGGAGCCACTCCGCCGGCGGATCGGGGCCGGCGACGGCCGTCGGGCAGACGAGGACGAGCCCCGAAACCTCGGTTCGCTCGGCGGCGCGGGCGACGTACGCGCCCGCCAGCGACGACGCCACGACCGCCGGCTCGTCGAACCGGTCGAGGAAGGCGGCGACGAAGTCCTCGTAGAGCGCCGCGGAGTAGCGAAGCGGCGGGCGGTCGGACCGGCCGAAGCCGGGCAGGTCGGGCACGACCACGCGATACCGGTCGGCCAGTCGATCGAACACCTCGCGGAACTCGCCGCTCGATCCCGCGACGTTGACGCCGTGGAGGAGAACGAGCGTCGGGTCGTCCGGATCGCCCGCCGCCGTGAAAGCGACGTTCATCCCCCGCCAGCGGTAGGTGTGCTGATCGCCGTCGAGCGCCGGTTCGAGGTCGCCGGCGCGTCCGCGCAAGAGTCGGTGGACGCCGGTAGCGGCACCGACGCCGAGGGCGGCGTATCCGATGGCTCGTCGGAGTTTCATACGGGAACCGAGGGCAGCCACGGACTTATAGCATGTGCGGGTCGAAACCCCGCGGCGACGCTGGCTCGACCCGGCTTCCCGAACGCGGGGCGTCGCCCCGGCCGTCAGTCGCGACGGTCGCGCACGCAGTCGGCCAGCGGTCGAATCACGTCGTCGGCGACGGTGTAGGGGTCGGTCTCGCGGTCCAGCACCGACGACACGAGTTCGTCCATGCCGCCGCGCCGGTCGAGTTCCTCCTCCAGAAGCGACGCCGCGTCGCTCCGGAGGAGCTGGCGGATCTCCTCGGCGTAGCGCGTGCGGGCTTTCTCCTCGAGCGCGCCCGTCGATTCGAGGTAGTCGTAGTGGTCGTCGAACGCGCCGACGAGGTCGTCGACGCCCTCGCCGGACGTCGCCACCGTCTCGACGACGCGGGGCGTCCACGCCTCCTCGCTCCCGGCGTCACGCGTCTCGGCGGGGGCGACGTCGTCCAGCACGTCGGGGCCGTGGTGGCCCGCGTCGACGTTCGTGCCGTCCTCGCGGAGGTGGATCATCTCCTCCAGTTCGGCGACGGTCCGTGACGCGCCCTCCATGTCGGCTTTGTTGACGACGAACACGTCGCCGATTTCGAGGATGCCGGCCTTGAGCATCTGGACGTCGTCGCCGCTCCCCGGCTGGACGAGGACGGCGACGGTGTCGGCGGTTCGCACCACGTCGATTTCGTTCTGGCCCGCGCCCACCGTCTCGACGATGATGCGGTCCTTGCCGAAGGCGTCGAGGGCCTTGATGGCGTCGGCGGTGGCCGTCGAGAGGCCGCCCAACTGCCCGCGGGCGCTCATCGACCGGAAGAACACGTCCATGTCGCCGACGTTCGACGCCATGCGGATGCGGTCGCCGAGGACCGCCCCGCCGGTGTACGGCGAGGACGGATCGACGGCGATGACGCCGACGGTCAACCCCGCGTCGCGGTAGGTCTTCGCCAGCTTGTCGACGAGCGTCGACTTCCCCGCCCGGGGCTCCCCGTGACGCCGATGACCTCCGCCCCGCCCGTGTGGGCGTGGAGTCGAGAGACGAGATCGCGGTAGCCCGGCGACCGGTTCTCGATTTTCGTGATGACGCGGGCGAGCGCGCGGTGTTCGCCCGCGAGGAGTTCGTCGACGAGGTCCGCCGTATCCGCCCGACTCATCGCTCCGGAACGTTGTTGCGGACGAACTCGATGGTCTCGTTCATCGAGGTCCCCGGTCCGAACACCTCGGCGACGCCCATCCCCTTGAGCGTCTCCTTGTCGTCGTCGGGGATGATGCCGCCGACCAGGATGAGCGTGTCCTCGAAGGCACCGTACTCCTTCAGCCCGTCGACGATCTTCGGGACGAGCGTGTTGTGCGCTCCCGAGAGGATGGAGATGCCGAGGACGTCGACGTCTTCCTGCACGGCGGCCTGGACGATCTCGTCCGGCGCGCGGTGTAATCCGGAGTAGACGACTTCGAACCCCGCGTCGCGGAAGGCGCGAGCGATGACGTGTGCACCCCTGTCGTGTCCGTCGAGTCCCACCTTCGCGACCAGACATCGGATGTTGCGTTGCTCCTGTCCTGCGCTCATACCCGGTGATTCGAAGCGTGAGTGTTTGACTCTAACGGAGCCGTTCCCCACGTAGGTTTTTGTAGGAGACGTGTCAGCAACGAGTATGGAACGCCCGGACCCCCGGCTCGGCACGCAGGGCGACGTCGTCGGCGCGCGAATCGTCGCCGTCGTCGTCGACTTGCTGCTTCTCGCCATCGTGAGCGGCCTCATCACCGCGCCGCTGACGGCGATAAGCCCCCGCGTCGGCGCGCCCGTCGGAAGCGTGATAAGCACCGTCGTCGCGTTCGCCTACTTCACTTTCCTGGAGGGCACGTACGGGCAGACCCTCGGGAAGAAGATACTGAACCTCGTGGTGGCCGGGAGCGACGGGAGCGACTGCGGCCTCGGCGAGGCGGCCATCCGGAACCTCCTCCGCTACCTCGACTGGCTCCCGGCGTTCTACCTCGTCGGCGTCGTCGTCGTCTACCTCACCGAGGACCGACAGCGACTCGGCGACGTCGCCGCCGACACCGTGGTCGTTCGGGCAGCCGAATCCGGTGGGGGCGACGCGTCGACCGGCGACGCCGAACCGGACGCCGAAAACGGGGGCGCGAGCGAACGTGACGGGGCCGAACGGGGATCGGCCGAACCCTGACTCAGACGTGGGCGTCGAGGAACTCGACGACGGCGGAGTAGGCTTCGATGCGGTTCGCCAGTTTCGAGAAGCCGTGGCCTTCGTCCTCGAAGATGAGTTCGCGGACGGGAACGCCCCGATCGCGGGCTTTCTCGACGATCTGGTGGGCTTCCTGGACCGGCACGCGCGGGTCGTTCTCGCCGTGGAGGACGAACAGCGGCGCGTCGAGTTTCTCGACGTTGTTGATGGGGCTGATGGATTCGAGGAACTCCCGGTCTTCCTCCAGCGATCCGTACTCGGCCTCGCGGAGTTCCCGCCGCCACTCGCCGGTGTTTTCGAGGAACGTCACGAAGTTGGCGATGCCGACGACGTCGACGCCGGCGGCCCAGAGGTCGGGGTACTCCGTCAGCGCCGCGAGGACCATGAACCCGCCGTAGGATCCGCCCATGACAGCGATGCGGTCGGGGTCCACCGCGGGGTGGTCGTGGAGCCACTCGACGCCCGCGCGCAGGTCGGCGACGGCGTCGAGTCGCTTCTCCACGTCGTCGAGGTGGCTGTAGGCCTTGCCGTAGCCCGTCGACCCTCGGACGTTCGGTTCGAAGACGGCGTAACCGTTGGCCAGCAGGTACTGTTTCACCCGGCCGAAAGAGGGCCGTCGCTGTGACTCGGGGCCGCCGTGGACGTCGACGACGACGGGCGTCTCGCCGTGGCCGGTGTCCGTCTCGGGGAGCGAGAAGAACGCCGGGATTTCCCGGCCGTCGAAGGTCGGGTAGCGGACGAGTTCGGGCGCGACGAACGTCTCGCGGGGGATGCCGGCCGTCGAGGCGCGGGTCCAGCGCTCGCTCGCCCCCGTTTCGACGTCGACGACGTAGACGTTCGCGGTGTCATCGCTGGCGGTGACGGTGAGGGCGAACTGCTCGGCGTCGGGGGCGAAACTCACGCCGCCGGCGACGCCCCGCGGAAGGTCCGGGTCGGGGAACGACCGGAGTTCGTCCGGGGCGACGAGTTCGCCGGCGTGGAGTTCGGTGTAGCCGTCGACGTTCCGCGAGTAGACCAGCCGGCCCGTGTCCTCGTCGAGGGCGACGCCGTCGACGTTCCAGTCGCCCCCGTCCTCGACGACGGTGAGGGCCGCCGTCTCCAGGTCGAGGCGGGCGAGCGCGAGCGTGTCGGCGTCCCGGTCGGTGACGAGATAGAGGCTCTCGCCGTCGGGACCCCACGAGACGCTACGGTATCGAACCTCGCCGTCGTGGGGCGTGAGATGCTCCATCTCGCCCGACGCGACGTCGAGGACGTAGACGTCCTGGTCGTAGGTGGAGAACGATTCGGTGACGACGAGTCGGTCGTCGTCGGGGCTCCACCCGCCGACGGTGAGCCAGCCGTCCCCGTCGAAGACGCGCTCGGCGTCGGTGCCGACGGCGTCGCGGTCCTGGACGTAGACGTCGAAGACCGACTCCCGCCGGCGGTTCGACGAGAAGGCGAAGCGCTCCCCGTCGTGACGCCACCCGCCCCACCAGTGTTTGGCGTCGGGGTGGAGGGTGAGGTTGGTGATCTCGCCGGTGTCGGGGACGAGACGGAACAGTTGCTCGCGCTCGTTCCCCCCTCGTCCATCCCGAAGAGTAGTTCGGCGCGTTCGGGCGACCACGAGGCGAAGGTGACGCGTTCGTCGAAGAAGGTGCGCTGTTCGGGCCACGCCCCGGCGTCGTCGAGCGTCCACACCTGGGGGACGCCCGTGGTGTCCATCAGGAACGAGACGGCCTCGCCGTCGGGCGAGAACGACGCCCCGTGGGCGCTCCGGACGTTGAGGTAGCGTTCGATGTCGAACTCGTACATACCCGGCGTTGACCGGGAGCGACCAAACCGTTTCGGCAGAGCAGACCCTCGGATTTCAGCGCCGCCATCACGTCGTCGACGAGGTCGTCGACGTCCTCGTAGGGGAACTCCTGGTGTCCGCCGAGTTTCGTCGCCATCTCCATCGCCGAGATGCTCACGTCGCCCGACTCGAACCGCGTCGCCGGCCCCTCCGGCAGGGCCGGGACGAGGTCCATCTGACTCGACACGGGGTATTCAGCACTGCTCAACGCCTCGCGCAGTTGCGCCCGAATGTCCGCTTCGACGTCTTCGTCTGCCATGGGGGTACTGGTCCAATCAGGTGGAAAAGCGTTCCGAAACCGTCGATACCGGGAGGCGAGGTGTTTTTCCGCCGGCCGCCGTCAGCGCCAGTATGGACGACACGGACGCGGCGTTCGACGCCGAGTTGCTGACCGAACTGACCGAGACGAGCGGCGTCCCCGGACACGAGGACCGCATCCGCGACGTCGTGCGCCGGGAACTCGACGGCGTGACAGACCGGATGCGCTCCGACGCGATGGGCAACCTCGTCGGCACCGTCGAGGGCGCGAGCGACTTCGCGGTGGTCGTCGCCGCACACATGGACGAAATCGGCTTCATCGTCCGGCACGTCACCGACGAGGGCTTCCTCCAACTCGACGCGCTCGGCGGCTGGGACGCCCGGATTTTGAAGGCCCAGCGCGTCTGGGTCCACACCGACGACGGCGACGTGCGCGGCGTCATCGGATCGCCGCCGCCACACACGTTAGACGAGGAGGAACGCGAGGAGCGATCGAAAGTCGAGGACGTCTACGTGGATCTGGGCCTGCCGGCCGACGAAGTGCGCGCGCGCGTCGCCGTCGGCGACCTGGTCACCGTCGAACAGACGACGGTGCGGACGGGAGACCACGTCACCGGGAAGGCCCTCGACGACCGGGTGTGTCTGCTCGCTATGCTCGAAGCGGCCCGGCGACTCGACGACCCCGCGGTGACCGTCCACTTCGTCGCCACCGTCCAGGAGGAGGTCGGTCTCAGAGGCGCGGAGGCGGTCGGCGTCGATCTGGACCCGGACCTCGCCGTCGCCCTCGACGTCACCGTCGCCAACGACGTCCCCGGCTTCGAGGCGGGCGACTACGTGACCGAACTCGGCGAGGGCGTCGCCGTCAAACTGAAGGACTCGAGCGTCCTCACCAACCCGAAGGTGACCCGTCGCCTCCGCGACGTCGCCGAAGCGAACGGAATCGACTACCAGCTCGAAGTCCTCCCGAGCGGCGGGACGGACACCGGGCAGTTCCAGCGCAGTAGCGGCGCGACGGCCGCGGGCGCGCTCTCGGTGCCGACGCGCTACCTCCACACGCCGACCGAGAGCGCCCACGTCGACGACGTGGCCACGACCGTCGACCTGTTGACGGCGTTTCTCGACGCGGAGACGGGCGAGACGGACTACACCCTCAGAAGATGCCGTAGTCGTCGACGGCCTCGCGATAGCAGTCGAGATACCGCCGCTCGACGGCCGCGTGGTCGTAGTTCGCGTACCCCTCGTCGACGGCCCACCGTTCCAGGTCGGCGGCGGCGCGTATCTCGTCGGCAATCTCCTGGGGCTCGTCACCAGCGACCCGCGCGGGTCGCCCTCGACGAGTTCGTGTGCGCTCGACCCCGCCTGGTACTCGACGATGCCGACACAGCCACAGGCCAGCGCCCAGAGCAGGTCCGTCGCGAACGGCTCCCAGGTCGCCGTCTGGACGAAGACGTGCGCCCCTTGAGGACGGGCACGCGTTCCTCGGGGTCGAGTGTGCCCAGGAACTCCACCCGGTCGTCGATGCGGAGGTCGGCCGCCGTCCGCTCCGCCGCCGCCCGTTCGGGGCCGTCGCCGATGACGACCGCCCGCCAGTCGCGCGTCCGGAGTTCGGCCAGCGCCAGCAGGAAGTTCTCGACGTTGGCGTGTTCGTCGACGCGGCGGGCGTAGACGAGATCCGCCCGGTCGTCGACGGGGACGTCGCGGACGAGCGCCATGTCAACGCTGTCGGGGACGATTCGCACGGCGTCGGCCGCGACGCCGTACTCCCGGACCTGCGTTTCGACGGTCCGCGAGGGGACGAGAATCTCGTCCGCTGCCCGGGCGGCGCGTCGATAGCCGCCGCCGTCGCCATCCGGCGTGGTCCACCAGTCGGCGACGACGGGCGTCCGGAGGACGCGCCCGGCGGTCTTGGCCGCCGATACCGCCAGCGGCGGATCGGTAGCGACGTGGATCACGTCGGGGGCGACCTTCCGCAGGACGAACGGGAGTTTCGAGGCGAACGCTCGCGGCGCGTGGTCGGACGTGACGCGGCGGTACGTGACGCCCTCGTACTCGAAGGCGTCGTGGTCGCCGCCCCACCACTGGACACAGCAGTAGGTGACGTCGTGGCCGTCGGCCGCGAGGCGTTCGGCGACGCGGCGTAACCGGGCCGGGTGTCGCGCCTCCCGGTGGTGTGCCGTCGACGCCGAGACGAACGCGACACGCATACACGCCGGCAGGCGGCGGTGCCGTAAAAAGTATACTGTCGCCACCGCCCCACCGTCGCCCGTTCCCGCCGGTCGGGAACGGAGGACGAGATACTTATCGGGGGCGGGCGAACGAGAGACCGTGTACGACAACATCCTCGTTCCGACGGACGGTAGCGAGTGTGCGAACGCCGCGGTCGATCACGCGCTGACGCTGGCCGACCGCTTCGACGCGACGCTGCACGCCCTCTACGTCGTGGACGTACGGGCGACCCACCACAGCGCTCCCGAACTCGGGATGGAGCGGGTCCGCGAGTCGCTGGAAGCGCAGGGGCGCGAAGCGACGGGCGACGTCGCCGCGCAGGCGCGAGAACGGGGCGTGAACACCGTCGAAGCCGTCGAGGAGGGGACGCCCGAGGACGTCATCGAGGAGTACGTCGACACCCACGACGTCGACGTCGTCGTCATGGGCACCCACGGCCGGACCGGCCTCGACCGGTTCCTCCTCGGGAGCGTCACCGAACGCGTCGTGCGCACGGCCGACGTCCCGGTGTTGACCGTCAGCGGCGCGAAGTCGGAGTGAGGCGGGAGCGACCCCCGTCACCGGGACGACGCCGACGGAGTTTTACCCGCTGCGAGGCGTATCGACGCGCGTGTCTCAGTACACGGATGTCCTCGTGACGACGGACGGGAGCGACTGCGCCGGCGACGCGGCGGCCCACGCCGTCGCGCTCGCCGACGCTCACGACGCGACGCTGCACGCCCTCTACGTCGTCGAGACGCGAACGGGCTACGACAACGCCATCGTCGATCCGGAGACGGTGCGCGTCCGCCTGCACGAGGAGGGGAGCGAGGCGACGGCCGCCATCGCCGAGCGAGCGCGGACGAGCGGCGTCGACGTCGTCACGGCCGTCGCGGAGGGCAGCCCGCCGGACGAGATCCTCGCGTACGTCGCCGAGCACGACGTGGACGTCGTCGTGATGGGCGCACGGGGACGCTCCGCGTTCAGGACGGCCCTCCTCGGCAGCACGACCGAGTCCGTCCTCGCCCGGAGCGACGTGCCGGTGCTGGTCGTCGGCCGATCCGACGGACGGGACGACGACTGACCGCCTCGGACCGAGCGTGCGTCCCGCGAAAGCAAAACAGTTACTCGGGACCGCCGGGTAGTCGTGACGTGGCGTCCGAACCGAGGGCTGCTGCCGATCCGTACGAGATCTGCCTCCCCGACGAGTGGACGGTGACCGTCGAGGACCCCCGCGTCGTCTACGAGAACGGCGACGCGACGGTTCGAGTCGTCGTCACCGAGTTCTCGCGGAATCTGACGCTCTACTGGTGGGTGGACGTGGCGACGCGGGCGGCGACGGACAACGCGTGGACGCGCCGCGCCGTCGGCCCGGAGACGACCTACCGGGACCACGAGGCGGCGATCGACCACGCCGAGGAGTTGATTCACGAAGCGGCGAACGGTCGAGAGTTCGCCGACTCCCCGCCGGTGGCGTCGGTCGAACGGAGCGACTCGGCGGGTCGCGGCGACCGGCGACGACGCGACTCGTAGGCGTCGGCGGCGAAGTCGGTGGATACCGACCTTAGAGCGGCAGGGCGATCGTCGCCGCGGCCTCGACGAACTCGAAGTCGTAGACGTGGTTCAAGAGGAGGTACGCGACGACGCCCATCGAGAGCGAGAGCACCCACGTTCCAGCGGCGACGCGGCCGACGCGGGCGTGAGCGGTCTCCCGGAGTTCCGCGGGCGTGTGCGTCACCCCGAGGACGACGGCGTAGAGGACGACCGGGACGGCGGCGATAGAGAGGAGGATGTGGACCGCGAGCATGGCCAGATAGGGGTAGTAGACGAGCGTCGGGCCGACGAACTCCTTCGTGCCGCCACCGCCGATTTTCGTCAGGTAGAGCACGAGAAAGACCAGAATGAGGACGAACGCAGTGCTCATGGCGGCGGCGTGTTTCCGAACCGCGCCGCGTCGAATCCACCGCCACCCCGCGACGAGGGCCAGCGTCGCACAGGTGTTGACGACGGCGATGGCGTCGGAGAGGGCGTTCACCTCCGCGAGCGTCAGGTCCGGAAAGACACTCCCCGGAACGACGCCGAGGAACGTCCCGATGACGAGCGCGTAGCCGACGACGGAGAGAACGGCCGTGACCGCCGCGGGGTGGTCCTTGGCAGGGCCGCTCACACTGGCAGAAGCCATAGCCGGCCGTTGGGACGACGCCGTATTCTCTCTTCGGTTTCGTCGCGGGGAGTCGGAGACGACGCCCGACGGGACGCCGCGGGCGATGGCGGACGCCGAGTCAGATGACGCCCGTCACGGTGCAGGCTTCGATGGCGGCGTCCTCGCTGACGCCGTTGCCGAGGATGGTGTAGCGGTCGCGGATGGCGTGGGCGGTGGTGAACGCCTCGACGAACGTCTCGTCGTCGACGCCGAGCTCGGCGGCCGTCGTCGGCGCGCCGATTCGGCCGAGAGCGTCCCGGACGTCGCGCCACTGGCCCGTCTCGCCCTCGTGGAGGTAGGCGGTGACGAGCGAGCCGACGCCGACCTGGTGGCCGTGGAGGGCGGCGTCGGGGGCGAGCCGGTCGAGCTGGTGGGAGATGAGGTGTTCGGCCCCGCTGGCCGGGCGCGACGACCCCGCGATGGACATGGCGACGCCGGAGGAGACGAGGGCTTTGACGACCACCAGGCGGACTCCTCTAACCCCTGTTTGACCGACCCGGCGTTGTCGACGAGCATCTCGGCGGTCATCTGCGAGAGCGCGCCCGCGTACTCCGAGTACTCGACGTTCTTGAGGCGGTGGGCGAGCTGCCAGTCCTGAACCGCCGTGTAGTTCGAGATGATGTCGGCACAGCCGGCGGTGGTGAGCTCCCACGGCGCGTCCGCCAGGAGTTCGGTGTCGGCGACGACGGCCAGCGGCGGGTCGGCGGCGACGCTGTGACGGGTGTCGCCCTCGGGGATCGAGGAGCGGCCGGAGACGATGCCGTCGTGGCTCGCGGCGGTGGGGACGGAGACGAATCCGCAGCCGAGCCGGTGGCTCGCCATCTTCGCGGCGTCGATGGCCTTCCCCGCCGAGACCGACGAGGAAGGCGACGTCTTCGCCCTCGGCGGCGTCGATGACGCGTTCGACGGCCGCGAAACTCGCGCTCTCGATGGTGACCGTCGCCGGGTCGTCGAACTGCGCACGGACGCGGTCGCCGGCGACCCGATTCGGCGTCGGGCTCGTGACGACGAGCGGCCGGCCGGAGACGACGAGGTCGGCGACGGCCTCTCCCACCTCGTCGATGACGCCGTGACCGACGACGACGTTGCGGGGAGCCTGATCCACGTCGACTTGTCGAACATACCGGCATCTCTCGCGGGACGGTTGAAACCCTTTCGTGTAGGTCGGGCGCTGAGTCGCCCGTCGGTCGAGCGATCCGTGGCCGAGCCGACGAGCCGTTCGGCGGCAACAGCCTGAGGAGCGTCCGCGCGGCGTCGGAGAGAAAGAGGACGCCAAAGCCCGCGAGGACGAGCGCGCTCGCGCCGGCGACGGCGGGGGCGAACGCCTCGACGCGGCGTTCGGCCGCCCGGAGCGCCGCCGGAAACGACGCGATCCAGACGAGGATGCCGAGGAAAAAGCCGACGAGCATCGCGGGGCTGCCGGTCTGGACGACGAACAGGCCGGCGAGCGACTCGCCGACGTAGGGCGTCTGTCCGAGGACGTCCACCCGACCGGGCCGGAGCAGGCCGACGCCGATCGTGAGCCAGAACAGTATCTGATAGGGGTTCGTGAGCGCGAGGACGAACGCCTTCCTGAACCCCCGCGTTCGGGGCGTTCGCCCGCCGTCAGTCGGGAGATCCCCGTCGGGGACGAACTCGCCGCGCGCCTCGCGGACCGCGCCGTAGGCGAAATAGAGCATGAGGAAGCCGCCGACGCCGACCATGAGCGCCTGTACCGTCGGGAACTGCTCGACGAACGTGACGACGCCGAGGAGGGCAAGGACGAAGAAGGTCGCGTCGGCGCTCATCGCCCCGAGGCCGGCACGGAAGCCGGCGGTCCACCCGTTGACGACGGATTCCTCGGCGATGACGGCGTTCATCGGTCCCGGCGGGGCGGCCAACGCCAGTCCGAAGACGACGCCCGCAAAGAGCGACGGGAGGAGATTCGGCATACCCGCGGTCTACGCTGTGGGGGTGGAAAAGCCTTCCAGTCAGCGCGCCGCGCCCGTTCAGAGCGCGGCGAGGAGCGCGTTCGAGACGGTCGCCACCGCCTGCTCCCACACCGAGAAGCCGGTCACGAGTTTGAGGGCGACGTCCGCGGCGAAGAAGGCAAAGAGCGCGGCGGAGGTGAGATGCGCCTTGCGGAGATTCAGTCGGTGGGAGAACCGGTGGAAGAAGTAGGCGTTGGCGATGCTCACCGGGATGATGGCGAGCATCTCGCCGACCCAGATGGCCGACGTCGCGCCGTACTGAACCGCCAGTCCGATAGTGATGAGCTGGGTCTTGTCACCGAACTCGCCGAACGCCATCATCGCGAAGATGGGGAGGAAGCCGCCGAAGCGCTCGGGGATGTCGTAGCCGAGGATCGTCGGGAACTCGACGTCGTCGGCGACGCCCGTGATGCCGCCGTCGGCCTCCGCCGGCGCGCCGCGGGCGGGCGCGGAGCGAAAGAGCAACACGGCGAAAAGCAAGAAGAGCGCGCCGGTCAACCCGTCGAGGACGAGCGGCGAGAGCGCCTGCTGGAGCGCCCGACCGAACAGGATTTCGAGCGCGGTCCATCCGGCGAAAGCCGACCCCGCGGCGGCGACGACGAGCGCCGGGTTGTAGCGCGTCGAGAGGCCGGCGATGATGAACTGCACCTTCTCGCCCGGGAGGACGGCCAACTGCGCGACGAAGGCGATGGTGAGAACTTCGAACCAGCCGGTCACGCGCCGTTCACCTCCTCTGCCGTTCCGGGGTCGCCCTCGGCCGCGACGGGGCGGACGCGGATCGTCCGCGCGACGGACTCGGGGAGACTCTGCTCGTCGTCGCCGACGCGAACGGTCACCATCCCGAACGGCGCGACGTCGACGACGACGAGTTCGGTCCCCGGGACGACGCCGGCGTCGTCGAGGTAGTCGAGTTCCGCGGGGTCGCGGTCGCTGACGCGGCTGACGACGACCCGGTCACCCACCTCGTGGTCGTCGAGGAGCGACGTCTCGGCGCGGTCGACCGGGTCCAGGTCGACGCTCGGAATCGGGTCGCCGTGTGGGTCCACGTCCGGGTTTCCGAGCGCCTCCGCGACCCGGCGTTCGAACTCCTCGCTGATGTGGTGTTCGAGGGCGTCTGCCTCGTCGTGAACCTCCGCCCACGAGTAGTCGAGTTGCTCGGTCAGATACGCCTCCAGCAGTCGGTGGTGACGCAACACTTCGAGCGCTACCGCCTCTCCCTCGTCCGTGAGTTCGACCCCCTTGTACTTCTCGCGTTCGAGAAACCCCCGGTCGGCGAGCTTCCCGATCATACTCGTCACCGTCGGCGGCGTCTTCTCCATCTGTTCGGCGATGGCCGAGGTAGAGACGGGCGGCCCGCGTTCGGCCTGTAAGGAGTAGATGGCCTTGAGATAATCCTCCATGACGTCGCTTAGCATACCTGGTTTAGACTAGTCTAATAGAAAAGCTTGTCGTCTCGAATACGACTGCGTCGGTGTGAAATCCCGCTCAGACGCCCTTGCCCATCAGGTGGCTCCGGAGGATGTCGGCCGTCTTGACGCCCGCGTCGGCGTTGACGAGGACGACGGTGTCGCCGGCGTCGAACGCCTCGTCCGCGAGTTCCCACGCGCCCGAGGCGGCCGCACCGGCCGTCGCACCCACCTCGGTCCCGAGTCGCTGGGTGACGGCGACGGCGCTTTCGAGGACGTCCTCGTCGTCGACGGCGACGCCGTCGCCGCCGGACTCGTCGACGGCCCGGACCGCCAACCGCCCGCCAGCCGGGTCGGCGATCTCGAGTTCGCCGGCGATGGTGTCGGGGTGTTCCCACGGTTCCGGGTCGTCGATGCCGCGTTCGAGGGCGGCGACGATGGGCGCACACCCCGCAGCCTGCGCGGCGTAGAGGCGCGGGAGCGCGTCCGTCGCGCCGACCGCCCGGAGTTCTCGGAAGCCCTTCGCGACGCCCGCCAGCACCTCGCCCGTACTCGTGGGAACGACGACGGCGTCCGGCGCGTCGCCGAGGTCCGCGACCACCTCGAAGGCGAGCGTCTTGACGCCCTCGTGACGGTACGGCGTCGTGAACTCCTGAAGGGAGTGCCAGTCGGTCTGGAGGTTCTCGTGGAGGGCCGACCGGGCGTCCGCGAAGCGGCCGCCGACGACGCGCATGTCGCCGCCGTGGACGTTCACCATCGCCTTGTTCGGGAACGGGGCGCGCGAGGGGAGAAAGGCGTAGACGTCCGCCCCGACGCGTTCGACGTAGGCGGCGGCGGACTGTCCGGCGTTCCCCGGCGACGCGAGCGCGTAGAGGTCCGCGCCGCGTTCGTGGCCCATCGTCACCGCGAGCGACAGCCCCCGGTCGAGGACCGTCCCGGTCGGGTTCCGCCCCTCGTCTTTGAGGAACACGCGGTCGACCCCGAGATCGGCGGCGAACTCGTCTGCCGGAACGAGCGGCGTCGCCCCCTCGGCGGCCGAGACGCCGCGGGCGACCGAGACGGGCAGGAGCGCGTCGTAGGTCCACATCGAGTCGGCGTCGGCGGTCAGGGCCGCGGGGTCGACGGCGTCGTAGTCGTAGGCCGGATCGAGCGGCGCGTCGGCGTCGCTCCGCCCGACGTGGGACGGATCGTAGCGCTCGCCGGTCGCCGTACAGTCGAGTCCGAGGAAGGCGTCCGTCGTCTCCATACCGACCATCTCGACGGGAGCGACTAATCCCTTCCCGTCCCGTTCCGTCCTCAGTGGTCGCGCAGGAACGCCTCGTCGCCGTACTCGTCGAGCAACGAGAGGAACGCCTCGCGCTGGGTGCGGAGTTCGTCCGGTAACTCGGCGTAGGCGTCGTCGAACATCTCCGCCGGGTTCCGCTCGGCGTCTTCCGCCGCCTCGACGATGGCGGCGACCCGCTCCTCGATTTCGGCCTCGATGGCGGCCGCGCGTTCCGCGTCGAGACGCCCCGTCCCCTCCAGATACGCCTCGAACCGCCGGATCGGGTCGCGTTGCTTCCAGCGTTCGACCTCCGCCTCGTCGCGATAGACCGTCGGATCGTCCGCCGTCGTGTGCGCGCCGTAGCGGTACATCACCGCCTCGATCAGCGTCGGGCGGAGTTCGTCCTCCTCGGGCGACTTCGCCTTCTCGACGGCGTCGCGGGTGACCGCGTAAACCGCGAGGGGTCCATCCCGTCGACGCGAACGCCCTCGAAGCCGTACGCCTCCGCCTTCTGTGCGAACGTCGCGCTCGCCGTCTGCCGTTCGGCCGGGACGGAGATGGCCCACTGGTTGTTGTTACAGAAGAAGACGGTCGGCGTGTCGAAGACGCCCGCGAAGTTCAATCCCTCGTGGAAGTCGCCCTCGCTCGTCGCGCCGTCGCCGAAGTGGACGACGAACGCCTTCTCCTCCCCTTTGAGTTTCGACGCCCACGCCATCCCGACGCCGTGGGGGATGTGGTCGGCGATGGTGATGTTGAGGGGGAAGACGTTGTCGTCCGCGAGGGCCGCGTTGCCGCGTTCGTGACCCATCCAGTATTCGAGGTACGACGAATCCAGGTCGCGGACGACGACGGCCCCGTGCTCGCGGTACTGATAGAGGATCCAGTCGTCGTCGGCGAGGGCGTACGTCGAGCCGACCTGTGCGCCCTCGTGGCCAGCGGCGGAGGCGAAGGTGCCGAGACGGCCCTGCCGCTGGATGCTGATGGCCTTCCGGTCGAACTCGCGGGTCAACCGCATGTCGCGGTAGATGCCGAGGAGGGTCTCGTCGTCGAGGTCGGGCACGTCGGCCCCCTCGACGACCGCGCCGTCCTCGTCGAGGATCCGGACCAGTTCGGTGTCGTCGGTCGTCACGTCTCACACGACTCACGGCGGCGTGATAACTGCTCGGACGCGGACGACGAACACGCCCGTCGACGGGACCCTCACCCGGCGTGTTTTTTCGCCGTCGTGTAGGCCTCGCGGAGTCGGCGGAACGACTCCTGGTCGCCGCCGTGGTCCGGGTGGACGTCCTTGACTTTCGCCCGGTAGGCGGCTTTCACCTCGTCGACGCCGGCGGAGCGGCGGAGTCCGAGCGCCCGGAACGCCGCCGTGATCGGGTCGTCGGCGTCGACCCGGGCGGCCCGCTCCGGAACGTCGAACGGGAGTCGACGGCCGAGTTGCGACGCCGGCATCTCGTGTTCGCAGAGGACCGCGTACGTGCCCGCGCGTTCGATGCGGAAGTACGCCCGCGGGTCGAAGGTGATGGCGACGTCGCGTTCGGGGAGGTAGAAGTCGACGGGGTTGCCGTGTACCTCGCGGTCCTCGACGAACCGCTCGCCGACGCCGAGGAGATAGGCGCGGATCTCCGCCCGGCGGCGGGCCACGCCGTCGACGCGCGGCCCCCGTTCGGTCTGTGGACCCGGGAAGAGTCGACCGGCGACGAGGAAAAGGCCCGCGACGGCGACGGACGCGACGGTGCCCACCGCGAGGCCGACGACGAGCCACGGTGGGAGATGAGAGAGCCAGTCTGCCGGCACGTCACCCCGTTGGCGGCGGGCGCTAAAGAATCGCTCGCCCGACTCAGCCGATGTACCGTAGGTCGTCTTCGGTCGGCACCGCCGCCTGCTGGCTCTGCATCTCCTGAATCTTCCCGACGACTTCCTCCATCTCCTCGGCGCGCTCCTCCAGAGTCTCGTAGTCCACCTCGAAGTCGAGGACCTCCTGCAGGACTTCGAGGACGGCCCGCGCGCTCTTGGGGTCGACGAGGTAGCCGCTGGTCTCGCCCATCAGACAGGCCGCGTCGTGGCCGCGCCGGCCGCCGAGGCCGAGCAACAGGCCGCTGACGCCGACGATGCCGCCGGCGGGTTCGTTCTCGCGGAACTCCACGCCCGCGTCCGCCAGGTCGGAAACGAGGGCGTCGTCGCTCACCGCGCCGACGACGTGGTACTCCTCGACGAGTTCGCCCGTCGGGACGCCTCCGAGGGCGAATATCCGTTCGACGCCGTAGTCCTCGGCGACGTCGAGGAAGGCGTCGGTGACGTGGTAGTGGCCGGCGTTGCTCCCGGCCTGGTGGTCGCCGGTCAGCACGAGGAGGTCGACGCCGTCCAGTTGGACGGCGTGAAACTCCGCGCAGGCGAGCTCGGCCACGCCGTCGTCGACGGTGACCTGTGGCGGGAACTCGTCGGCGAAGACGCGACAGACGAGTTCGCTCTCGAACTCCTCAGCAGGTGTTCGACGGCGAGCGTTCCCACGTGACCGACGCCGGGTAGCCCCTCGACGAGGACCGGGTCGGAGAGGTCCGGCTCCGCGACGACGTCGACCTCGATTTCTTCCATAGCCCTACTCCCGGACGCGGCGTTTAAGAGCGCGTCGGTACTCGCCGTAGGTGTCCTCCGGGCTGAACGGGGCCGGAGCGCTGTTGACGGCCTCCGCACCGCATTTCGGACAGGTATCAGAAAGCGTGTACACCGGGCGTTCGTGGCAGTCGCGCCACGCCGAACACACCCGGATGTCGGATTTCATTCGTCTTCGGTTTCGCGTTCGCGGTGGTAGTGGGCGGAGCCGCCCACGGTTTCGATGGCCTCACGAGCGCGGTCGGCGGCGTCTTCGAGCGCCGTCTCGGCCAGCTTGTAGTCGGGAGCGCGTACCTTGATGCGGTACTCCGGAGCCCCGACGTAAGAGACCGAGAGGTCGACCTCCTCCGACACCTCGCCGTTGCCTTCGGCGGCCTTCAGCGCCTCGCGGATGTGGTCGACGCCGTCGCCGGTCGGACAGCGGATGTCGACGTAGCCCGTGACGTTGACGTACGGCACCGAGACGTTCTCGCGGGCCGCCTCGACGACGGCGTCGATCTCCTCTTCGCTCAGGTCGACGTCGTCGAGCGCTTCCGTCCCGTGGATGGCCGCCCGTTCGAAGGCGTCGTAGAGCGTCTCGAACTCGGCGAGCAGGGCGTTGGCGACGGCGGAGTACTGCTCGTCGGAGACGTCCTCACCGAAGGCGATGCTCATCCAGTTGTCCGCCTTCTGCTCGTTTTTCCACTCCTGGATCTTGTCCTTGCGCTGGTGTTCGTTGACGTCCTTCAGCGAGAGGTCGATCTGCTGGGCGCTCTCGTCGACGTCGAGCACCTTCGCGACGACCGTCTGTCCCTCGTTGACGTGGTCGCGGACGTTCTTGATCCAGCCGCTCGCGACTTCGCTGATGTGGACGAGGCCGCGCTTGTCCTCGTACTCCTCTAAGTCGATGAAGACGCCGAAGTCGGCGATCTCGTCGACCTTGCCGACGACGAGTTCGCCGGATTCGGGCCAGCCACTGTACTTCATGCGAGTACCACCCGTCTATCGCGCCTCGACGGTTTCGACGACGTCGCCCTCGTAGGCGGTCTTACCGCCGGTGGGGCGAGCGAGGGTGCTGCCGCAGACGGCGCAGTTGACCGCCGTCGAGACTTTGCCGAAGACGACCTGTTCGTTACCGCAGTCGGCACACTGGACGCGGACGAAGTTCCCGGCCATCGTTACTCCTGGAACTCCAGTCGGCCGGCGCGCCATCCTTCGCGCATGTGCGCCTTGCCACAGTCCGAACAGCGGTACTTCAGGTGCGTCTTCTTCGTGGGCTTGTCGCCGCCCGGCACCTTCGAGAACTTACCGGAGTTCCCGATGCGGCCCCGCTTGCGTTCGCGCTGACGGTCGATCCACTTCATCCCCGTCTCGCGTCCGCGGCGGACTTTCTCCACCTCGTGTTCTTGGTGGGCGTTGCAGTGCGGACAGTAGGTGTTGAAACGCCGTGGCATCTGCATAGATATCTACCTTGGTCGGTTTTGGACACCGGTCGTTAAAACCCGTTTGGTATCGCGCCGGTGAGGAGCCGACCGTGGAGTAGAGTCGAGAGACGTCGAAGTTCCAGTACCCCGCTCCACGGCACACAATCCGAAGCGATTAAGCCCGGACTCGTCGAACGCGCACGCATGCAGAGCCTCATCGTCAGGGGGACCCGGGCATCCGAAAGGGTGCCATCATCGAGTACGACGGGGAAGAACAGATCTGTTTCGCCATCCAGCGGCAGGGCGACTACCACGGCCCCGACGAGGTGCAACTCTGGTGTACCATCGGCACCGAGGACGAGCGCGAGGCCTTCGAGAAACGCCAGTTCGTCCCGCACTGGCTCGACGTCGACTCCATCGACGCCGACGCGCTCGACGTCGTCGAGGCGAAAAGCGAACTGGCCGTCTAAGTCACGCGGTAGATCGTCACCGCGTCCGTCTCGTAGAACACCTCGACGCCCGCCGTATTCTCGAAGGAGACGTCCCCGTACCGCGCGCGTTCGGCCGGCCCGACCCAGACGTACACCACGTCGTACGTTTCGAGGAGTGCCATCCGCCGGTCCGTCCGACCGGTGTAGATGGCGTCGACGTCCCTGACTCGCGAGAGGTACGCCTCGGTACCGCGGTAGCCGACCTCGTGGTGCCAGCCCGCGACGGTGGGGATGCCCGTGAGACTCGCCGCCGGACTGGAGTTCCAACTGTACATTCCGGGCGGCGCGGGAGCGGACCCGCCGGGACCGGGATAGCGATGCGTCGCGGGGGCCGAAATCATGTTCGGCTGGCCCGAAAGACGGTCGAGGCGGCGAATCGCCGGCGCTTCGTCGGGGTGTTCGCGCTCGACGAACGCCGTCGCGTCGAGGGTCGGCCCGCCGGCGCGTCCGCCCTCGACGTGCGCCGAGAGCGCGAGGCCGGCGTACAGCGCCGTCGAGAGGACGAGCGCGACGGCGAACGCGGTCCGGAGATAGCGGCTCGTCTCGGACGGGACGGACACCCCACCCGGCCAGCGGACGAACGCCGGGAGGACGGCACCCATCGCCGTCCCCCAGAGCACCCACACCTGCATGTACGTCTTGAAGACGGTGTTCATGCGCAAGGGGCCGGCCTGTTCTTTCACGTAGACGAACTCGACGAGCGTGACGAGTCCCGCGCCGGCGACGACGAGAACCGTCTCGTAGCCGACGGGACGGTCCATGCGGAGGGCGACCCAGCCGACGACGAGGAGCGGGCCGACGGCGAGGAGGACGGCGGCGTCGTGGACGAACGAGACGGCCGCCAGCACGGCAGCGCGACGAGCAGGGCGGAGATCCGCTCGACGCGCAGGCGGTCGAAGAGATAGGCGTAGAAGGCGAGCAGGAACGCCCCGTGGACGAGGGCGAGTGCCCCGAGGCTACTGCGCTCGCCGGCGGCGAGAAGCGCCACCTCGCGCCCGCCGCCGGCACCGAGGAGAAACGACCCGACGAGCGGCGCGGCGACGACGCCCGCGACGGCGACGACGAGGGCCGCCCCGACGACGCGCCGGAGTTCGGCGGCGAGCGAGTCGCCCGCCGCGTCGACGCGCGCGGAGACGAACCGCGGAAGCAGCGTCCACGGATCGGCCGGCGCGAACGTCACCGCGAGGAACGCGAGCCCGAACACCGACGGGAAGCTCCAGGTGTCGACGATCACCTGCATCCCGGCGAGGACGGGCACGGCCGCAAACACGAGGACGCGCCGCCGCGTCCGCCGCGCCGCGGACGTCCGGTAGTAACTGAAGCCGAGCGCGGCCGCGAGCAACAGGAACGGCGTGCCCATCATGTGGGCGTGCAGGTCGCCGTTCAGCCACGCGAACAGGGGAACTCGTTTATCGTTCCCGGGATGACGCGGCTGGCGTCCCAGTAGGAGAACGTTCCGAGCCCCGAGAGCGCCTCGCCGACGGTGTAGCGCGTCCGATCGGCTACCGCCCGGGCGACGGACTCCCGAAGCGGCGACGGGAGCGCCCCGAGGACGAACCGCCCGGCGGTGACGAGGTTGCTCGCGACGCCGACGAAGAAGACGGCGACCAGGCCGGCGACGCGGGGCGACCCGGCGCGTTCGTCGGCGACCGCGCCGGCGAGGTCGTAGGCCGCAGTGACGAGCGAGGCGTAAAAGCCCGCCAGCGCGAGGTTGTACGCGTAGCGCGGCGGCGTCGCCGCGAGGCGGGCGAGCAGCGTCGTCATCAGGTGGCCGCCGTAGTAGTAGCGGACGGGTTCGCCAGCGAACCACACGTCCTCGGGCGGGAGCCGGGTGGTCCGCGAGAGCGACTTCAACAGGCCGAAGTCGAGGAACTTCTCGCCGCCGAGTGGCTGCACCGACGGATCGACCGCCCGGACGGCGACGACCAACAGGAAGCCGGCGAGAAAGACGGCCGCCGTCGCGGCGAGTCGGCGCCCGTCGAGCGCGCGGACGGCGGGTGCGAGCGCGAGTTCCCGGTCCGCGAGCGCCCCCAGTCGAGCGCGGCGACGGCGGCGACCGCGAGCAGGAGCGAGCCGCCAGCGACGAGCGCGAGCGGCCCGAAAGTGACGCGTCCGACCCAGTACGCGCCGGTGGTGAGGACGACGAGCGAGACGGGGAGGGCGAAGCCGACGCCGCGGGTCGCCAGCGGTGCGAGCAGTCGCGCGGCCACCGGGAGTCCGACGGCGAACAGCGCCGCGTAGACGACGAGCCAACGAACGAGGAGACCGAACTCCATCACCTCACGGAACGGAACAGCGCGCGTAAACCGTTTGTGGTCGACGGGGCGAGTCGGACGCTTTTTTATCGCCGTCGCGTAAGGAGCGTGCATGACGCGCTCCGTGGGGGTGGTGATCCCGGCGTACCGGCCGGACGTCGATCGGTTGACGACGTACGTGGACGCGCTCAGGGAGCGACTGGATCCCGCGGAGATCCGCATCGAACTCGACGCGGCGACCCCCGAAACCGTCGAGCGACTCGACTCGCTCCCGGCGGCGGTGAACGTCGCACCCGCCCGACGCGGGAAGGGCGCGGCCATCACCGCGGGCTTCGAAGCGCTCGGGACGGACGTCCTCGCGTTCGCCGACGCCGACGGGAGCACGCCCGCGGCGTCGTTCGCCGAGGTGGTCGCACCGGTCGTCGACGGAGCGGCGGACGTCGCGACCGGATCGCGCCGCCATCCCGACGCGGCGGTGAAATCCCACCAGACGTTCGCCCGTCGGTATCTCGGCGACGGCTTCGCGTGGCTCGCACGCAGGCTGCTGGACGTACAGCTCTACGATTACCAGTGTGGCGCGAAGGCGCTCACGCGCGACGCCTGGGAACGCGTCCGCGCGCACCTCCACGAACCCGGCTTCGCGTGGGACATCGAACTGCTCGCCATGGCCGACGCCGTCGGCTGTCGCGTCGTCGAGGTACCCGTCGTCTGGGAGGACCAGCCCGAATCGACGGTGTCGCCGGTCGAGACGACGCTCCGACTTGGGAGGGTTGGTCGTCGCCCGTCATCGGGCGCGCGTCCTCCGTAACGACCCGCTGCATCGGCTGCTCGACGTCCGACGCCGACGCCCGCCGGCACTGATAGACAGCCTCGCGGTGGAGGCGACCGATGAGTAACGACTCGGGGCGGCTCACCGCCCTCCTCTCGGGAGTCCGCTTCGGGCAGTTCGCCTCCGTCGGCGCGGCGGGGGCCGTCCTCGACACGGCGACGGTGGTGCTTCTCACGACGCAGTTCGGCGTCTATCGCGGCGCGTCGAAACTCGTCGGGGCGGAACTCGCGATCGTGCTGATGTTCCTCATCAACGAGCACTGGACGTTCGCCGAGGAGGGCGCGGCGGGGGCACGGGCGTTCGCCGGGAGATTCCTCCGGTCGAACGTCGTCCGAGCGGGGGCGTCCTCGTCGCCACCGCCGTCTTCGTCGTCATCTCCGGCCTGCCGGTGACGCTGCCCGTCGGCGGCGAGGGGACGTGGCTCGTCGTCGCCAACGTCGTCGGCATCGGCGCGGGAACGTTCGTCAACTACGTCGCCGAGAGCCTGTTCACGTGGCGCGTCACCAGAGGGGTGTAATCGCGCCGAAAACTACCATACGGTACCCGAATCACAACCCTTAACTCCGCGACCCGATTTGTACCCGATAGCGGGATGGGATAGCCAGGAGATTCCGCCGGGCTCATAACCCGGAGATCGGTGGTTCAAATCCACTTCCCGCTACTTCTCCGACACTCACCGGCGAACAGTGAGGCGTAGCTGCTGTTCGCCCGAGGCGGTGACGCTGACGGCGTTTCCGCGTCGGTCTCCCTGTACACAGACGACCGTCGGCGAGAGCCGCCGCACTCGACGAGACCGGTCGACCGCTACGCCCGAGCACCGCCCGGGGCGTACTCGGCTCAGAAGGTGACGTCGGGCTGGTCGGCCACGTCTCGTCCCCGCGTAAACGAGAGGAGAACGCCGGTCAGGAGGAGCAACAGCGCCGGCAGGGCGAAGTACGCACCGAACGAAACCGTCCCGAGGCCGGCGATCGCCGTCGACGTGACGGAGAGCGTCCAGACGAGCCACCGTCGATCCGTCCGGACGGCGAACACCGCCAGCGCGGAGATGACCAACAGCGCGGTCGGGGCGGGAGCGTCCAGGGACCGCTCGCGACGTCGGGAGCGTACGCGACGCCCGACTTCCGTACGGCCTGAACGACGGCGTCCCGCCACCGCGAGACGTACCGCGTCACGAGGGGAGAGACGTCCAGAATCGAGACGGCCCCGGCGAGGCCGGCGAGCGCGGCGAGGAGTCCGGACGCCGTAGCGATGCGCTTGGGGAGGGAGGGCTGGGCGGCCATGAAAGCACGTCTGCGATCGGACGGCAAAAGGTTACCCCGAGAAGCCGATGCGGCTGCTCGACGACCGGTCGCGGTCCTCGTCGGGGCCGAGGCCGACGAACTCGTAGCTGTCGTCGAGATACACCGCCCCGTCCTCGACGGTCACGTCGACCGTCGCCAGCGTCGCGCCCTTGCACGGGCCGAAATCGCAGCAGCCCGACGACTTCTCGAACGTCGCACCGTGTTTCTGACAGATCAGTTCCCCGTTCCGGACCGTCGCCCCCGATCCCTTGTCGAGGCGGACGTCGACCCAGTGCGGACAGTAGTTCTCGAAGGCGACGACGGATCCGTCGTCGAGCCGGGCCAGAATCGCTTCCGTGACGTCGCCCCCGTTCCGAAATCGGAACAGGAGCGTCCCGTCGTCGGGCACGTCTTCGACCGGCGCAACTCGGCTCTCGTCGTCCATTCTCGTGGTCGCAAAATCGGCGTCGGAACAAATGCCTGCCGGTATCAGTAGTGTTCGAGTTCGACCCGGGCGTCCGCGAGGTCGGTGGTGGCGTCCCACGCGAACGGGTCGCCGCCGTAAACTCGACACGGTGACGGCGTCGCCGAGCGCGAACCCCGGCCGGTCACCCCGACCGTCGCCTCGTCGCGGGAGACGAGCGAGCCGTTCACGTGGTACAGTAGTCGTTCGCTCGCTCGATCCACCGCGAGACGCGCGTCTCGGAGAGATCGGTCGCCGCCGCGAGTTCGGCCGCGTCGGCGTCGCGCAGGTCTCCCACCGTGTAAACGTCGGCGTCCCCCAGTCGCTCGGCGTACGCCGGTCCGATGCCCTTGAGTACGTCCACCGATTCGGCGGCGTCCGGGTGACGGCCGGGTTCCGCCTCCTCGATTTCGACGTCGGTGTCGACGTCCTCGGACTCGGGACCGGCGGCCTCGGCCGGTTCGGCCGCTTCGACCCCTCCGCGCTCTCGTCGACGAGCGATTCGGTCGACGCCGACGCAGACGTCTCGGTGGCGACCGGTTCGTCGACGGCGTCGGCGTCCTCGCCGACATCCCGTTCGACGCGGACCGTCGTGTCACTGCGTTCGCGTTCCGTGGAGGACCCGCCCCCAGTCAACATGGATTTGAGCTTGTCGAGCAGTCCCATTGTACGCCCGTATGCCCTCCCGGTAATTAAAAGCCGCTGCGTCGGCCGGCACTGCCGAATACCGACGGTACGACGCGCCGTCCGATGGCTGCACGCGCTCTACAGACGCGCACGGAGGGCGACGTTCATCGCGTCGACGGGGGCGTCGCGCCCGGTCCAGCGTTCGAACGCCTCGACGCCCTGGAAGAGCAGCATCCACGCGCCGTCGATGGTCGTCGCGCCGGCCGCTTCGGCGTCTCTGAGGAGGCGTGTCTCGACGGGCGAGTAGACGGCGTCGAGGACGGTGAGCCCCGAGTGGAGGGCGTCGGCGGGCACGGGCGTCTCGTCGTCGTCCATGCCGACGCTTGTCGCGTTGACGAGGACGTCGGCGTCGGCGATCCGACCGGGGAGCCCGTCGAGACCGCCGGCCGTCACCGTCGCGTCCTCGGCGGCGCGCACGTCCGCCGCGAGTCGCTCCGCGCGGTCGACGGTCCGGTTGGCGATGTGGACCGTCGCGCCGGCGTCGGCGAGGGCGAACGCGACCGCCCGACCGGCACCGCCGGCACCGACCAGGACGGCGTCGCGGCCGGCGAGCGAGACGTCGTAGCGGTCGAACGACCGCGTGACGCCCGCGGCGTCGGTGTTGTACCCGCGGGGCGGCGACGTCGAGAAGTCGACGGTGTTGACGGCACCGATGCGGGCCGCGAGGGGGTCCGGGTCGACGAGTTCGAGGACGTCCTGCTTGAAGGGAATCGTGACGTTCAGCCCGGAGACGCCGAGCGCGTCGGCCCCCTCGACGGCGGTCGCGAGCGCCTCGGGGTCCGGTTCGAACGTCACGTACCGGGCGTTCATACCGAGTTCGTCGTACGCCGCCTCGTGCATCGGCGGCGAGAGCGAGTGACCGACGGGGTTGCCGACGAGGCCGTACACGTCCATGTCGGGGGCGTCGCGCTACAGGGCGAAAAACGCCCCGCTCTACGCCACCGGGACGACCAGCACCGGCACGGCGAGGACGCGCAACACGCGGTCGGTGACGCTCCCGAGCGCCTGGCCGGTGAAACTGGTTTCGCCCCGGGAGGCTATCACCACGAGTCCGACGTCTTCGGCCTCGACGTACTCGCGAACGCCGGTGTGTGCCCGGCCGCGAACGACGTCGCGCACGACGTCGAGGTCGTCGAGGTCGCCGGCCGCGTCGGAGAGGTCGTCGACGTTCTCGCGGGCCTGCTCCAGCAGTCGGTCGACGTACGCCTCGCTGACGCCGCCGACGTCGAAGATGCCGGCTTCCCGCTGGACGTCGAGAACGCTGAGGAGGTGGAGTGTGACGCCGTACCGTCGCGCCACGTCCGCGCCGTACGGGGCCGCCCGCCTGGACGCGTCGCTGCCGTCGGTCGGGACCAGCACGTCCCCGAATTCGGGCGCGCCGTCCCGCAGTCCGGCGGGAACCGCCAGCACGGGGACGTCCGTGTTCCGGAGGACCCGCGTGAGGGCGCTCCCGAGCAACCGTTCGCCGAGGCCGGTGTGACCCTGCTGGCCCATGACGACGAGGTCGGCGTTCGTCTCGTCGGCCCGGTCGACGATGCGCGTCTGTGGTCGCCCCTCGGCGAAGCGCGTCTCGACGTCGACGCCCGCGTCCTCGCCCTCCGACGCAACCTCGTCGAGGGCGCGTTCGCCCCGTTCGCGGAGGGACACGTCCGGTTCGGCACCGGGCTGGCGGGGGATCTTCCCCCGGAAACGAACAGCGCCTCGACGTCGGCGTCGTACGTCGCCGCGAGTTCGAGTCCGAAAGTCGCCGCGCGATACGCACACTCGCTCCCGTCGACGGCGAGCAGGATACGACTGAACATCGGTCACCTGGGCGTCGATTCGACCAACGCGACCATAACGCTGTCCCCGTCTGTGGCGTCGTCCCGACTCTCCGAAATCACAAGTGTTACCTGTGCTATCCGTGTCGGTGTCCACATGATTCGGGAACGGCTCGGACATCCGCTGTCCGCGCTCTTTTTCGCGTTCCTGCTGACGGGGCCGTGGGTGTACATCGAACTGACCGGCGGGCCGAGTGCGTACGGCCTGAGCCACCTCGGAACCGTCGCAGTCAGCGGCGTCGCCGTTCTCGGCGCGTCGTTCCTGCTGGCGTGGGGGCCGAAACCGCCGAGAAAGACGTCCCGCGGGCGTTCGCTATCGCCGTGCTGGCAGTGCTCGCGGTGGCTCCCGAGTACGCCGTCGACGCCCTCTACGCGTGGACGGCCGGTGCAAACGTGGGCACCCCCGCGGCGCGGAGGCGGCCAACCTCGCCGTGGCGAACATGACCGGCGCTAACCGCATCCTCATCGGCCTCGGGTGGTCCGGAATCGCCATCTTCACCGTCTATCAGGCCAAGCGCACCCGCGACCCGGCCGTCGAGACGCGCGACGGGTGGCTGGCCGACCGGGTCCACATCGACCGATCGCTCGCCCTCGAGATCGTCTTCCTGCTCGCGGCGACGGCGTACGCGCTCGCCGTGCCGCTGGGCGGCGGCATCGGCATCCTCGACACCGTCGTTCTCGTCGGCCTGTACGTCGTCTACATCGGCGTCATCCTCAGAGGCGACGTCGAGGAACACGAAGAACACGTCGGCGTGCCCGCCTACCTCCAGGAGTTCGCCAGACGCCACCGCGTCGCCATCACCCTCTTTCTGTTCGCGTTCTCCGGGGCGATGATCTACACCGCCGTCCACCCGTTCGCACACGGCCTCGAGGAACTGGGGCAGGCCGCCGGCGTCCCGCCGTTTTTCATGATCCAGTGGATCGCGCCGCTGGCGTCCGAGTCGCCGGAACTCATCGTCGTGGCCTATCTCGTCAACAAGGCGCGCTCGACCGCCGGCTTCAACGCGCTCATCTCCTCGAAGCTCAACCAGTGGACGCTCCTCATCGGGACGCTCGCCGTCGTCTACAGCCTCGCCGCCGGACAGGTCGGGACGCTCCCGTTCGACCACAAACAGTCCGCCGAGATCTGGATCACGGCCGCACAGAGCTTCTTCGCCATCGCCATCCTGACGAACTTCTCGATCAGCGTCCGTGAGGCCGTCGCGCTCCTCGGACTGTTCGTCTCCCAGGTCGCCATAGAGTACGCCATCATCCAGACCGTCGCCGACCCTGCCCGGGCCGAGCACCTCAGCATCCTCGTGCTGGACGGGTACACCGTCGTCTATCTCGTGTTGGGCGCGGTGCTGTTCGTCGCTCGCCGCGACGAACTCAGGGCATCGTGCGGACGACGGCGACGACGATCCAGGACGCCTTCACGGCCTCGGACCCGGCGGTCGACCAGGCCGACTGACCCGCGATCCGAGACCGACTCACTTTTCGGCCTTCCCGCGTACTGCCCACCGTGATCGCCATCGTCGTCAGCCGCGCCGACGGCGCGTCCGAACACGTCGGCGACCATCTGCTGGACCTCCACGAGTGGACTGAACACGAGGACGGCAGTCGCCCGGACGCCGAAGGCGGCGGCGCTTACTACCGGACCGAGGGGTTCTCGCTCCGGACGTTCGACGACCTGCACATCTACCTCGACCGCCCCGCCGCGGCGTTCGACGACCCCGACTACCTCGTCTTCGCCTCGCGCCACTCGGGCGAGACGGGGGCGCTCCTGACGGCCCACTTCACCGGTAACTTCGGCCCCGCCGAGTTCGGCGGGGACGACGGCGCGTTCGCCCGCGCCTGTCCGAACGCCCAGTCGGCCGTCGTCGACGCGCTCGCCGCGCACGCTCCCGAGGCGTACGACGTTGCCATCGAGTGTACGCACCACGGCCCGACGGACGTGGGCGCGCCGTCGATGTTCGTCGAACTCGGGAGCGGCGAACCGCAGTGGGCGGACGCCGAGGCGGCCCGCGCCGTCGCCCGCGCCATCCTCGACCTGGACGGGGTCGCGCCCACCTGCGACCGGCAACTCGTCGGCTTCGGCGGCGGCCACTACGCGCCCCGGTTCACGCGCGTCGTCCGCGAGACGGCCTGGAGCGTCGGCCACGTCGCCGCCGACTGGTGTCTCGACGCGATGGGCGACCCCGAGCCGAATCGCGACGTCCTCGGACGCGCCGTCGACGCCAGCGACGCCGACTACGCCCTCGTCGAGGAATCGAGTCCGGCGCTCGAAGCCGCCCTCGACGACGTGGGCGTTCGAGCCGTCAGCGAGACGTGGGTCCGGGAGACGGACGGCGTGCCCCTCCCCGTCGTCGAGTCGGTCGAGGCCGACCTCTCGTCGGTCGACGACGGCCTCAGGTTCGGCGACGCCGCCCGAACGGACGGCGATACGAACGGGACGGACGGCTACGCCGTCGTCTCCCTCCCCGACGCGTTGCTCGCCGAAGCGGCCGGGATCGACGCCGACGCGACGCGCGACGCGGTACGGGCGCACACCCTCGCCTTCGAGACGACGGAGGGGGGACGCGACCGGTCGGGCGGGCCGCCGTCGCGACCGAAAGCGATCGGGAGTCGCTGATCGACGCTCTGGTCGACGTCCTGCGCGAGAAGTACGACGCGGTAGAGCGGACGGGAGACGAACTCGTCGTCCGACAGGTGGGGTTCGACCCGGAGAAGGCACGCAAACTCGGCGTCGACGAGGGGCCGGCGTTCGGCCGTCTGGCGGCCGGCGAGGCCGTTGAAGTCGGCGGCGAGCGCATCCCGCCGGAAGCCGTCCGGAGCGAGCGCGTGTCCCGATTCCCCGTTTAGGCCCCGCTTTCGCTCCGGCTGCGGATACGTCACAGGCTAGACGAGTTAGACGCGTTCCCATCGCGAGATACGTCAGCGAACGGAGGTGCGTCAGACGCCCGCATGACAACGGGCGGAAAGATAAATAGGCTGGCCGCCGCAATCCGACGCATACATGGACTCTCTTGTCGAGGACGCAATCGACGAAGCCGAAGAACCGGGGGATGGGGAGACGCGGGACGTCGGTGAGACGGTGAGCGACGACCGAGACGCGCAGACGTCGGGGAAGATGACCGACGAGGAACTCGAAGACGTCCTACAGGATCTGCAGACCAACATCACCGTCGTCGGCTGTGGCGGCGCGGGCGGCAACACGGTCAACCGGATGGCCGAAGAGGGCATCAAGGGCGCGGACCTCGTGGCGGCGAACACGGACGTCCAGCACCTCGTCGACGTCCGGGCAGACACCAAGATTCTGATGGGCGAGCAGAAGACGGGCGGCCGCGGCGCGGGATCGCTCCCGCAGGTCGGCGAGGAGGCCGCCCTCGAATCCCAGGAGGAAATCTACGACTCCATCGACGGCTCCGACATGGTGTTCGTGACCGCCGGCCTCGGCGGCGGCACCGGCACCGGGTCGGCCCCCGTGGTGGCGAAGGCGGCCCGCGAGTCCGGGGCCCTCACCATCGCCATCGTGACGACCCCGTTTACGGCCGAAGGCGAGGTCCGGCGCACGAACGCGGAGGCCGGGTTGGAACGTCTCCGCGACGTCGCCGACACGGTCATCGTCGTCCCGAACGACCGACTGCTCGACGCCGTGGGGAAACTCCCCGTCCGACAGGCGTTCAAAGTGTCCGACGAAGTGCTGATGCGCTCGGTCAAGGGCATCACCGAACTCATCACCAAACCCGGCCTCGTGAACCTCGACTTCGCCGACGTGAAGACGGTCATGGAGAAAGGCGGCGTCGCCATGATCGGCCTGGGCGATAGCGACTCCGAACAGAAGGCCCAAGACTCCGTGAAATCCGCGCTCCGGTCGCCGTTGCTGGACGTCGACATCTCGAGTGCGAACTCCGCGCTGGTGAACGTCACCGGCGGCACCGACATGGCGATCGAGGAGGCGGAAGGCGTCGTCGAGGAGATCTACGACCGCATCGACCCCGACGCCCGCATCATCTGGGGGACCTCCATCGACGAGGAACTCGACGGCAAGATGCGCACGATGATCGTCGTGACGGGCGTCGAGTCGCCCCAGATTTACGGTCGGACGGAAGCCGACGAGGCGGAGGCCCAGACCAGTCGCAAAGACGAGATCGACTACGTCGAGTAGTCGTCGCGCGTTCGACGACGGTGAACGCACCGCTACAGACCGGCGCTGCTTTCGGGCGGCGTACTCGCGTCCGTTCGATTCGCGTTCTCGACCCCGCGATGCAATAGATAGAAAAGGCGGGACGACCAACCGCCGATAACATGGACGTCAAATACGACCTTACGAGCTACATTCGGGTGTTGAAACTGGCGAGTACGCCCTCGTGGGGGAGTTCTCCCAGATCTCCAAGATCGCCGGCGCGGGCATCCTGCTCATCGGCTTTCTCGGCTTCGTCATCTTCGCCGTGATGAGCTTCCTGCCCGGGGGTGTATAATGCCGATCTACGCCGTCAAGACCACGGCGAGTCAGGAACAGACCGTGGCCGACATGATCGCCAGCCGCGAGGAGCCTGAAGTGCACGCCGTCCTCGCGCCCGACTCGCTCACGAGCTACGTGATGGTCGAGTCCGACAACGACGCCGTCCTCGAACGGGTTCTCGAAGAGATTCCCCACGCCCGGAGCATCGTCCCCGGGACCTCGTCGCTGACGGAGGTCGAACATTTCCTCTCGCCGACGCCGGACGTCGAAGGTATCGCCGAGGGCGACATCGTCGAACTCATCGCCGGGCCGTTCAAAGGCGAGAAGGCCCGCGTCCAGCGCATCGACGAGGGGAAAGACCAGGTGACGGTCGAACTGTACGAGGCGACGGTGCCCATTCCGGTGACGGTCCGCGGCGACCAGATTCGCGTCCTCGACAGCGAGGAGCGGTAGTTCCTGGCCTTGTCGAACCCCGATAGGGTTCGACGGACGTGCCGAACGCAGGATTCGAATTTGGTATCCGTGAGAACGGGACTGTCTCAGTAAATACGGAGCGCCCGCTATCGAAACGAGAAGACTCGCCCGCAAGCGCAAAGCTATCCGCCCGATACGTGATCGCGGCCCGAAACAGGCCCGGAAACCAGCCGCCTCGGGGCAGTCAGTCGTTCCGGTCCGGACCCCACTCCGGCGTCGTCGACAGTACGTTCGGGTAGTCCGCGATGAGCCCATCGACACCGAACTGCACGGCGTCGTGTGCGTCCTGCCACGTCCGCGCGGTCCAGGCGTTCACGGTGTAGTCGCTCGGCGGCCGTTCGTTCGCTGCCGACCGCAGTCCCTCGATGGCCGGATGGATGATTTCCGTGTCGATTGACGTGGCCATCGTCGTGACGGTATCGAGGTCGCGTGCGAGGGGAGCGACGCGGGCATCGGGTGAAAGGGAACGAACCGCCTCGAGGGCCGTCTCCGAGAACGACGAAACGAGGACCTCGTTGGGACGTCGGCCGAGGATATCCACGACCCGTTCGGCGAGCGACAGCCACTGATCTCGTTTCGCTTCACCGTCGAGGGCCGAAAACGATGTCCCGGTCGTGGTGCCCGGCTGTTTGAGTTCGACGTTCAGGGCGACGTCTTCCGGCACGGTTTCGACGAACGCCGACAACGTCGGAATCAGTTGGCGCGTCCCGAGTACGTGCGTGTTGGTGACTGTCGAAGTCGAGCGCTCGGCGACTGCGCCGGTGGCATCCGTAATCCCTCGACTCGGCCCCCGGTCATCCAGACGACTATCGTGGAAGACGACCGGCGTTCCGTCGGCGGTGGTGACCACGTCGCACTCGATGGCGTCGGCACCGAGGCGACTGGCGAGTCGCGCCGCCGCGAGGGTATTTTCCGGGGCGATACCGGCGAAGCCACGGTGGGCGAACGTCGCGACGTCCGCTGTCCGGCCGGCGGGAGTCACCATCGAACGAACGGCAAATCCGGGGCATCCAGCGCGACGAACTCGGAGACGAACTCGGTGGCCGGCGATTCGTATATCTCCCGCGGTGTCCCGACCTGCTCGATCCGACCGCCCTTCATGACCGCGATGCGATCACACATCAGCATCGCCTCTTCTTGATCGTGGGTGACGTAGAGGCCGGTCACGTCCAGATCGGACAGGAGTTCGCCGACTTCCTCGCGGAGACGGGCCTTCAATTTCGCGTCCAGTCCCGTCATCGGTTCGTCGAGGAGGAGGACGTTCGGTTCGATGGCGAGCGCTCGGGCGAGACCGACGCGTTGCTGTTGCCCGCCCGAGAGGGTCGTCGGGTCTCGGTCGGCCATCGCACCGATGTCGAGTAAGTCGAGCAGTTCGTCGGCGCGCTCGTCGCGCGCGGTTTTCTCGATCCCTCGCATCTTGAGCCCGAAGGCGACGTTTTCACGGACGGTCATATTGTCGAAGAGGGCGTACTCCTGGAAGACCAACCCGACGTTCCGGTCCTCCGGGGGACGTTCGTAACTTCCCGGCCGTCGAAGGCGACTGTCCCCGCAGTCGGGGTTTCGAATCCGGCGACGGTTCGTAGGGTCGTCGTCTTGCCACAACCCGATGGGCCGAGGACGCCGACTATCTCGCCGTCGTCGACGGTCAGGGAGACGCCGTCGACGGCCATCGTTTCGCCGTATCGTTTCCGAATCGAATCGAGCGTGATGCGTGCCATGGGTTACCCTCTGGTGTCGAAGCCGCGCGAGCCGACCTGTTGAAGGAGGACGGTGATGGCGACGATGATACAGAAGAACATCGACACCGCAGCGGCGGCCTTGGTGAACGAGCTATTCGAGATGTGTCGCTGCAGGAACAGCGCGAGCGGCTGGGTGCCCTTCGCCCACACGATGTAGGAGAAGTTGAACTCGGCGGCGGCGAGCGTCCAGCAGATGATCGCTCCGGAGATGATCCCCGATTTCGCGTTCGGGACGATGACGGTCAGAAACGTCCGGGGCCAGGAGGCACCCAGCGAGCGCGCCGACTCTTCCAGTCGCTGGAGCGGCATCGACTCGAACTCGCTCCGAACGGCCATCACCATAAACGGGGCTTTCAGCAGGGAGTAGCCGACGATGAGGCCGAAGCTCGTGCCCGAGAGGGTTGGATAGGCGCGCAGAAACGCCACGCCGAGAATAACCCCGGGGACGAGAGGGAGGACGGAGATGGCGTTCACCCACTCCTTCCCCGGAAGTTGTAGCGGGCGACGGCGTAGGCGATGGGGACGCCGACGAGGAGGTTGATGAGAACGCCGCCAAGGGCGAGGCCGACACTGAATATCAACTCGGATGGGACGGCAAGCGTGTATCCTCCGAGAGACAGAATCGAATCCCAGCCCATGCTTCGCTGGGAGCCGACCGTTTCCGTCAGTCCGAGTACCTCACGCCAGTTGCGTAGCGTGACGAAATCCGAGGGTAAAACGCCGCTCCACTCCCCGGCGAAGGACCCGACGAACGTGAGCAGGACGGGGACGATGAGGAAGCTGACGACCAGAAATAGCGTCATCGTCACCACCGGTCGCCCGAATTGCCGGGACAACGTCGCGCTCATAGGCCCACCTCCGCACTGGTGTACCGAAGGCCCAGTGCCGTGAACGCGAAGGTGAAGAAGAAATAAACGGTCGCCATTGCACCGGCGACCTGGATGTCGTATCCCGTCGCCAGTTCACGGGAAATCTGTAGCGTCCAGACGACGACCGTCTGGATGACGATGAGCGTCCCGAAGATGGCGAGGCCGGTCCGAAAGGTGAGGATGAGCGCGCCGATGATTCCCGGTCGAATCTGCGGGAGAGTCACGTGCCGAAAGGTCTGCCACGGCGTCGCGCCGAGCGACTGGGCGGCCTCTTCGGCGGCGTGGTCGATCTCGGCATACGTCCCGCGGAGAATGAGCGTCGCCCGGGGAATCATCGAGTAACAGAAGGCGACGAATAGCCCCGGCGCGCTAACCGCGATGGCCAGTTCGATCGACTCTCGACCGGTGAGTACGGCGACGAGGTTCGTCAGGACGCCGTTGTTCCCGAACAACACGAGGATCATAAACGCCGCAACGATTCCGGGGAGACTGATAGGAAAGGAAACCAGCGTGACGAAAACGTCCTCGCCGGGCAGGTCGTACTTCTCCAGTGCGTGCGTGATGGGGACCGCCAGTCCAACCGATGCGAGGGTCGTCCCGCCGGCCAGCCAGAGCGAGTTGAACGCGACCCGCCGATAGTAGGGATCGGTCGTGAGCGTCCGGTAAGCCTGCAGTGAAAAGCCCACTGAACGGTATTGCTCTGCGGAAACGCTGATGCGAAAAACCTCCCAGAGCGGATAGGCTCCGGCGATTGCCAGCAGGGCGGCGAAGGGCGCACACAGCGCCACGACCCGGCGACGCTCCCGATCACGCTCGGTGAGCGGATCGACGATGGATTCGACGATCGTGACGCCCGCTTTGATCCGAGCGCGGACCCCCGAAAACGTCCCGTCCGGGTGACCACTGGGCGTTCCCATCAGAGATTCGCGCCGCGGGTGATCGCTTGGATGATCGAGTCCTGTTGGTCGACCAGTTTGTTGTAATCGACCTGAAACTCCGTTCGCTCGTACTCCGAGCTATCGATAAACTCGTCGGGCATCTCCAGTTCCGACGAGCGGATCGGGCGAACGTAGGCGTCGAGGAAGTGCTGTTGACCCTCCAGCGAGAGGACGTAGTCCATGAACATCTTTCCGGCCTCGGGGTTGGGTGCATCTTCCAGCAGAGCGTAGCCGTACGGCATGTTCAGTGCGCCCTGGTTACCGTTCTCGCCCCTGAAGTGCGACGCCGACGTTCTCCTCGGCAAGTTCGTCGTTGTTGTATTTGAGGTCGAGGCCGGAGTAGTCGTACCGGATGAACGTCGAGTACTCGCCGCTGGAGAACTGCGCGAGGAAGTTGTCGGTGAACTCCGCACCGCTCTCTTGAATCTGCTTGTAATAGTCGATAACCGGCTGGAGGTCGTCCATCGATCCGCCGCGAGCATTGTTGACCGAGAGAGCGGCGGCGAGACCGACCGCGGCCTGGGGTGTCTGGAGGGCGAGGTCCTTGGCAATCTCCGGCTGGAGGAGATCCTCCCACGTCGTTGGCTTTTCGAGGCCCCGTTCTTCGTAGATGTCCTTTCGGTACGTGACGGCAGTCGTGACGCGCCGGGTCGCGGTGACGTGGCCGTCGTCGGTCTTGAGGGTGTCGGGTACTTTCTCCCAGCCGTTGGGCTTGTAGGCCTGTGTGAACCCGTCGTTCCGAGCGACGATACCGTAGGTGTAGCCACCGTTGTAGCCGGAGTGGGTCATGTCCCCCGAGTGCGAGCGCATGTGTTGAAGCGCCTCGCCCGAAGAGCGGTCGTCGTCGTGAACCGCAACGCCGTAGTTCTTCTCGAAGTTCTCCATGACCGTGGGCCAGTTCATCCACCCCGACTGCACGCAGTAGAAATAGAGCATGTCGGGGAACGAGGAGGCACTGATTTCCGTTTGGGAGTCGCCGTAGCCGACGGTATGGGTTTGAGCGCTCTCGGAGTCGCTCGATCCACCTGAAGTTTCTGACCCGCCCGAGCCTCCGGAACTGCTGGAACTACAACCGGCCAGGCCGGCGAGAAGGGCTGTGGAAGCGGTGCCGATGTACGACCTTCGACTAAGGGGCATCGGGCAATGCATCGAATGAGTATCAAAAAGTGGTTGCTATGAGCCGAATACACGCCACCGTATCACCGGTAGCCCACACGGTGACAACCATTATCAGGGGGAAGTCTATTGACGGAGCCATCTCTGCCAAGTCGAACCACTGAGGGGAGCGGTGTTCCGCGGGCCGTGCGAACGGCGTCGCCGTGAGGGGACAGCGAGGAACAGGCGTGCCCCGGTCAGCGTCCCGCACGGACTCGAAGTCGCCGTCCCGTAGGCGGTCGATTTTCCCACACGTTCGGCGACCGAATAGCAACCCATAACTTCCGCCTCCGTACAGACATTCACCGTGACGCAGTCCGCGCCGACTCGGGTCGACATGCACGTCAAAATCCTCGACGACCGCGTAGTGGCGCGTGCGAAGGCCCGCGGACTCGACGCCGTCGTCTACGCGCCGCATTTCGTGCGCCTGCCCCGGATTCGGGAGCGGGCGGCGTCGTTCTCCGACGACGAACTCCTCGTGATCCCGGCGCGCGAGGTGTTCACCGGAACGTGGCGGCGGCGTCGGCACGTCCTCGCTCTCGGACTCGACGACCCCGTCCCCGACTTCATCACCCTGGAGGCGGCACTCGACGAGTTCGAACGGCAGGAGGCGACCGTCCTGGCACCGCATCCCGACCTGCTGAACGTCAGCGTCGGCGCCGCCGAACTGCGCGAGTTCCCGGACGCGTTCGACGCCGCCGAGACGTACAACGCGAAAGCGCTCCCCCACCAGAACCGGCAGGCCCAGGCCGTCGCACGCGACACGAACGTCCCGGCGTTCGGGTCGTCGTACGCCCATCTCCGCCGAACCGTCGGCGAGGCGTGGACGGAGTTCGAGGACCCCGTCGACGACGAATCCGACCTCGTCTCCCTGCTCAGGTCCGCCGCGCCGCGCCGCGTCGTCCACCGGTCCGGCGTCGGTCATCGTCTCACCGGCCTCGCCGAATTCGCCCACCTCGGCTACGAGAACTCGTGGGGAAACTCGACCGCCTCTTTCTCTCCGGGATGGAGCCGACCCACCCCGACCACATCGCCTACCGCGGACGGTTCGACGATGCGAACGCTTACTGACGACTAGACGCCGACAACTGCCCGCAGGCCGGCGAGCGCGGTGTTCGCGTTCACGCCACGGCTCAGCGGGAGCACGTAGTAGTGGACGGCCGCGAACGCACCGATTTCGAGCGCCGTCACGGCGACGGTGACCAGGTCGGCGTGCTTGCTCGACGTGGTGACGCCGCCCGGGAAGCCGTACTCGGTCTTCGAGAACGGATAGAACAGCGCGATGCCGCGCCGGCTCCCGATCACGTCGAGTACGTAGTGGGTCGCGATGCCGACCCAGACGAAATAGAGGTTGGCGAAGTACGTCGGGAAGACGACGAAGACGCCGAGGACCGGGAGATTGTGGAGGGATTTCCGGTGTTTGCCGAACGCCGTGTCCACGTCGGGAAAGAGCGCCCCGAGCGCGACGGGTAACGAGAGCCGTACCATCGTTTCGACCGTCGCGACGGTCAGCGACGGTTCGAGGACGTAGCCGAGTCCGACGCTCAACAACACCGCGTTGAGGACGTGGCCCTTCTTGTTCATCCGGCGATGCTTCGCCCGCCCGGGACTCAAGCGTTTCCACTGCGGCACCGGTCGTTTCGGGCCCACTCGTCGGATACCGTCTCGGGGGAGCCCGGGGACTTAATCCCGAGCAAGGAGAGTGAGAAGTATGGGCGGCATCGACCTCCGAGGGGACGTCCTCGTCGTGGAGCGCGAGCCGAATCAGCTCGACGAACTCGCGCTCGAATTCTCGTCGATTCTGGACGATTTCGGCATCGAACACGTATACGTCTCCGGCTACGTCGCGATTCTCACGGGTCGCGCGCGTGCCACGGAGGATATCGACGTCCTCATCGAGCCCATCGACGCCGGAACCGCCGATGCCCTGCGTTCCGAACTCGCCGCACGTGGGTTCTGGGGACCAGCGATGCCGCTCGATAACCTGTACGGGATGCTCTCGAACGGCGACAACATCTGGGTCGCCCCGGACGGTCAGGTCGCTCCCCATCTCGAAGTCAAATTCGTCCGCGACGAGTTCGACGAGGCGTCACTGAGACACGCGATTACGGCCCGCATCGGCGGCGAAACATTACCGATCGGCCCGCTCGAACTACAGATCGCGTACAAGCTATATCTCGGCGCACAGAAGGATTTCGAAGACGCCGTACACCTCTACACGCTCTTCGAGAAAAGACTTAGTGACCAGCGCCTCCAAAAGTGGGCCGAGAAGTTAGACGTCGAGGAGGAGTATGATCGACTCGAACGTGCGTGACGAACTCGCGGCGAAACACGAGCGCGACCGCGAGCGACGGCTCCAAGCAGTCAAGAGCTGGGCGAGGCGTATCAGAGAGACTCCACCCGAGGAGTGGGGAGCCGAACAGAACGCCGTCGTGAACGCACAGCTGGACGCGGCCCGAGACGTGAATCTCTCCGCCGAGCATCGACGACACGTCAGGGATGTCGCCGCGGAACTCGCCGAACTCTCGGACGACGAGTAGTCACGAGCGAAAGACGCAACTATCGGCCCGCCGAGGTGCGGATATGGAGTATGACACGCCGCTGTTCTTTCACGTCATGCAGTACGCGGCGGCCGCGGACCGCGACGTCATCGACATGGTGAGCGGGAATCCCGACTGGGAGCCACCCGGAGCGTTGCGGGACGGCCTGCGGGAGTACGCCGACGCCGACGCCAACGCGTTCCAGTACCCGCCGAGCGACGGCCTGCAGGAACTCCGCGAGGAAATCGCGTCCCGTCGGAACGTCGACGTCGGGCGGGTGATCGTCACCAACGGCGCGGGCGAGGCGAACTACCTCGCCATGGCGCGCGCGCTCGAACGCGGCGCGGGGAGCGAACTGCTGCTGACGGACCCGGTCTACCCCTACTACCCGGGGAAAGCGGGGATGCTCGACGCGGACGTGACGCTGGTGCCGACGAAACGCGACGGCCACCTCGACGTGGCCGCGTTCCGCGAGGCGGCGAGCGAAGCGACGGCGGCGATCGTCGTCAACTCCCCGAACAACCCCACGGGGGCCGTCTACGACGCCGAGACGATGCGGGCGCTGGCCGCGGTCGCCGAAGCCAACGACGCCCTCCTCGTGAGCGACGAGGTGTACGACCACTTCGACTTCAGCGGGGAGTTCACGAGCGCGCTCTCGCTCTCCTCGCCCAACTGCGTCGTGACGAACGCCTACTCGAAGTCGATGGCCATCACCGGCTTTCGCGTCGGCTACGCCGTCTTCCCGCCGGCTCTCGTCGAGGCAGCCAAGACGCGCCACATGCTGGTCAACGTCACCGGCAGTCGGCCCGCACAGACGGCCGTCCTCCGGGCGCTCCGGGAGACGGACCCCTCCTACTACGAGGCGTCGCGGGAACTGCTCCGCGAACGAATCGACGCCTTCACCGACGCCCTCGACGACGCCGGTGCGGAGTACACCACGCCCGAAGGCGCGTTCTACGTCCTCGCGAAGTTCGAGGGCTTCCCCGGGACGCTCTCGAACGTCGAACGCCTCGTCGACGAGGCCGGCGTCGCGGGGATGCCCGGTGACACCTTCGGTACGGCCCACGAGGACTGGATTCGGTTCGCGCTGGTGACGCCGCGGGCGACGGAGGCCGCAGAACGACTGGCGGACTACTTCTAAAACCGACGGATACACCAACCTCGGCCGCTTCGCTCCGGTATGACCGAACTCGACGTCGAACCCGTCGAGGAGACGGACGGCGACGACCCCGTCGACGACGAAGCGAGCGGAGACAGCGGGCCGACCGGCGGCGAGGGAGGCCCGACCGAAATCGAAGTCGAGGCGACGACGGACCTCCCGGCGGGCGTCGACGCGCCGGAGTACGTCCTCTACGGCGGAAAAGGCGGCGTCGGCAAGACGACGATGGCGGCGGCGACGGCGCTCTCCAGCGCCGCCGACGGGACGCCGACGCTCGTCGTTTCGACGGACCCCGCACACTCCCTCTCCGACACGCTCGATACGTCCATCCCCTCGTCGCCGACGCGCATCCGCGAGGACATGCCGCTGTTCGCGGCCGAAATCGACCCCGACGCCGCCCTCGAAGAGGGGCTGTTCGGCGAGGGTGGGGAGGAAAATCCGCTGGGCGGCCTCGGCGAGATGGGCGAGATGCTCGGCGAGGAGGGACTGGACCCCCTGATGGGCGGGACGATGCCCGGTGCGGACGAGGCGGCGGCGATGCGCCAGCTCCTCGACCACCTCGACGACCCCCGGTTCGACCGCGTCGTCATCGACACCGCGCCGACGGGCCACACCCTCCGACTGCTGGAACTCCCCGAAGTGCTCGACTCGATGGTCGGTAAACTGCTCTCGCTCCGCGAGAAGTTCTCCGGAATGATGGCGGGGCTCAAGGGCGCGTTCGGCGGCGAAGGCGGCGACGAAACACCGGGGCTGGACGAACTCCGGGGGCGCATCGAACGCCTCCGGACGGTCCTGCGCGACCCCGACCGGACCGACTTCCGGGTGGTGATGATCCCCGAGGAGATGAGCGTCGTCGAATCCGAACGACTCGTCTCCCGCCTCGACGAGTTCGGAATTCCCGTCCAGACGCTCGTCGTCAACCGCGTCATGGAGAACCTCGCGGACGTCGCCGACGTCGACTCGGAGTGGGTCGTCGCTCCCGACCTGGACCACTGTGAGTTCTGCCAGCGGCGCTGGCAGGTCCAGCAGGAGGCGCTCGGCCGAGCGACGGCGCTCTTTCGCGGCCGCGACGTCAAGCGCGTCCCCCTGCTCGCCGACGAGGTGCGCGGCGAGGAGGCGCTTCGCGTCGTCGCCGCCTGCCTCGACTGACCGCGGCGTCGCTTCGGAAGGGCGGACTCTCTCGCCGGTGTTCGCGCCAGTGGCCCCCTCCAGTTCGGACTCCCCGGTGGCCCGGAGCTACTGATACTCGGCCGCTGTTTCCTCGTCGTCCCGTTCGCGACGGCGTACCGGGTCTACACCGACGCCGAGCGGCGCGGCGAGGAGAACGCTGCGTTCCGGGCGCTCGCCGTGGGCGCGTTGACGTATCTGCCCTTCTACCCCTCGCCGTCTACGGCTGGCAACGCGAGCAGCGACGGGCTCGCGCTACGACAGTCGCTCGACCAGTCGGAACAGGCGGTCGCGCAACGCGTCGGGGACGAACCGCCCGAGGACGGCCACCTTCGCCACCGTTCCGACGGGGTAGCGCGCCGGCGGTTTCGTCGAGCTCGCGGCGTCGAGGACCGCCTCGGCGACGCGGTCCGGCGAGACGGCCCACGGGCCGCCGCCGCCGATGGCCTGCGTGTCCTCGAAGGTGCGGTAGAAGGCGTCGTACGCGCCCGAGCGGTCGAGGTCCTCGACCTCGCGCTCGGCGCGTTCGGTGAACCGCGTGTCCACCGGACCGGGTTCGACGAGGACGACGTCGACGCCGTGGCTCTCGACTTCGCTCCGGAGGGCGTCGCTCATGGCTTCGAGCGCGAACTTTGACCCACAGTAGACGCCGCCGCCGGGGAAGGAGACGCGGCCGGCGACGCTGGAGACGTTGACGACGGTGCCCGACCCCTGCGTGCGCATCTGGGGCAGGACCGCCCGAGTGAGGCGGTGGGGTCCGTAGACGTTGACGTCGAACTGCTGATGGACGCTGTCGGTCGGGACGTCTTCCTGTGGGCCGAACTGGGCGTAGCCGGCGTTGTTGACGAGGCAGTCGATGCGCCCCTGTTCCTCGATCACTCGGTCGACGACGCGGTCGACGTCGTCGTCCTCCGTCACGTCGAGCGTCGCGATGGTACAGCCGCGGTCGCCGAGCGCCTGCACGTCGGCGGGGTTGCGCGCGGTGGCGTAGACCTCCCACCCCTCGTCGAGGAAGGCCTCGGCGGTGGCGTGACCGATGCCGGACGAACTACCCGTGATGAGGACCGTCTTCGGTTGCACATCCCGAGGTCGGACGGCGGACAGTTAACTGTGCGTTCTTTCCGGATCGCCGCCGAGCGCGGATGCGACGCTCCCAGCGGGGGCGGCGGTGTGGAGTCGTCGCTACTCGACCTGTGGGGAACACGTCGCCCGATAGACGCCGGAGAGCGGGGTCTCCTCGACGGGCACGGTGATCTGCTCGCCGACGTCGACGGGTTCGTCGGCGACGATGGTCACTGCCTCGATCGGGTCGCGGCGGACGAACGCAGGAGTCGGGCCGGCCACGAGGGCATCCGCCCCGTCGGCAGACGAGCACGTGGCCCGACTCCGCGGTGGCCAACTCCCGTAACTCGTCCGTGAGCCCGTCCTCGTCCAGTTCGTCCGGCGAGAGTGCGTACAGAACCTCGCCCCGGAACGACTCGCGCATGTGAGTGACGTCGCGACGAGTCGCCAAGCCCGTGTCGGTTCCCGGCGGCCGAAGGCGTCGTCACCGAACCCGACGAGACTCGCGTAAGCTACGCCGAATACTGCGCTTTCACGTCGTCGGCGTACTCGTCGGCCCGACGCGTCGGTTCGGGAAGCTTGTACCCGCCGCCGAGGCGCGAGACGATATCGACGACCGTCTCGGCCGACACGCGGTGTCCGGGGCTGACGAACAGGGGGTTGATGACGGGATTCGAGTCGTACTGTCGGGACTGGTAGGCGTAGCCGATGACGGTCCCGTCGGGGGCGTCGACGTCGTCGTCCGATTCGACGACGACGGGCGTGCGCCACCCCGCCGGCCGGTCGTCGAGGGAGTCCCGTGGCGTCCCACAGAGCAGGCTCTTCGCGACGCCGACGCTCGGCACGTCGAGGACGACGCCGAGGTGGGTGGCGAGGCCGGCCTGCCGGAAGTGGATGCGGCCGTTGCCGTCGAAGACGGCGAGATCCGGCGTGCAGTCGAGTTCCTCGAACGCGGCGAGAATCGGCCCGCCCTCGCGAAAGGAGAGCAGGCCCGGAATGTAGGGGATCGAGAGGTCGGTGACGGCGTGGGCGCGTTCGACCGTCTCGCCGCCGCGCATGACGACGATCGCGGAGACGGCCCGATCGTCGAGAAACGCCTGGTCGACGCCGGCGACGAGGGGGCGATCGCCGTCCAGCGACGCCTCGTCCGCGAGCGACACCGCGTCGACGTCGAACGCGAAGTCGTCCTCGAAGACGGCCGCCTCGGCGACGCGCGTCTGTAGCGCCTCCATCTCCTCGCGCGACTGGCTGGGGTCGGGGACGAACTCGGGGCGAGCGGGGTCCATCGGGATCACCGCCGTCCGGGTCCGCCCGGTCCACCGGGGCCGCCCGGTCCACCGGGACCACCGAAGGACAGTTTCTCCGGCACCTGTCGCTGACCCTTGACGCGCTCGCCGTACGCGAGGCCGATGACGAGGCCGATGAGGTGCGCGAGGTGGGCGACGTTCCCCATGCCGAAGGAAGCGGCCGCGCCGGGCGAGAGGAAGAAGACGATCGAAAGCAGGGCGAAGCCGATGGTAAAGAGCCAGAGCGGGATGGGGATGATGAAGTAGAGGTAGATCCTGAGCCCGGGGTTCAATACGGTGAGGACGCCGAGGACGGCGAAGATCGCGCCGCTGGCACCGACCACGGAGACGGTGGTTCCGGGAGCGAGCAGGAGACTGGCCGCGACGAACCCGAGGCCGGCGGCCACTCCGCTGACGAGAAAGAGGAGGGCGAACCGCTTCGAGCCGACGTAGCGCTCGACAAGCGGGCCGAAGAAGTAGAGCACGATGCTGTTGCCGGCGATGTGGTAGATGCCGCCGTGAGCGAAAATCGAGGTGAGCCACGTCCAGACGTACTCCGGATGCGACGATTCGAGGACGAACAGCGTCTGTGCGAGCCGATACTGCTGGAGAACCGGGCCGAGAACCAGCTGTCCGAGAAACGTGACCCACATGAGCGCGAGAAAGAGGTACGCGACGTTGCCCCGGAAGTACCCGAGGACGCCGCCGGTACCCGTGAGTCGGTCGAGAACGCCCGGACCGCTGCCACCGACGTCCTCCACGCTGTCGTCGAACCCGCTGTCGAAGACGCCCGACGGGTCGTTCCAGTCCTCCAGCCCGGGACAGTCGTGGTTCTCGGGGAGTCGGTGTTCGGCGCAGAAAGTCCCGCCACAACGCCGGCACTGGTACGGGAGATTCTCGTGCCTGCCACACTCCTCACACTGAGCCATTACAGGGCCCTAATCCCCAACGGCTTAAAAAGGGTGTGTCCGAGTCGGGCGCTGGCCGCCGTTCGAGCGGATCTGTGCGACCGGCCGTCGCGACCGGCCGTCGTTCGGAACCCGTGGACGGAAGAACGAAGTCGCCGTGCCGACGAGAGCCACACATGGGCTTCGACCCGAGCCGGGTAACCGTCATTACGTTCGATTCGTTCAGCACGCTGGTCGACGTCGACTCCACGGCGACGGCGGTCGAAGAGTACGTCGACGATCCGAAACAGTTCGCTCGGAGGTGGCACTCCCGGGCGGCCACTTACGGCATGGTCGCGAACTTCACCGGCAGCTACGAGTCGTACTACGAGCTGCACCGCGACGCCCTCGAATATCTCCTCGAAGCCGACGGCATCGCGCCGTCCGCGGACGTGCTCGACGAGATGACCGCCGTCTACCACGAGATGAGGCCGTTCGACGACGTCCGGGACGGAATGGCCGAACTGCGCGACGCGGGGTACGAACTCGGAATCGTCACGAACGGCAACCCGTCGATGATCGACTCGTTACTCCGGACCACCGATACCGAGGAGTTCATTTCCCGGACGATCAGCGCCCACGAGATACGGCGGTTCAAGCCGGCCGCCGAACTCTACGAGTACGCGGCCGAGCAGTTCGACGCCGACGTGACCGAGATGGCGCACGTGGGGAACGGCCAATTCGACGTTCAAGGGGCGATGAGCGCCGGAATGCAGGGAATCTGGCTCGATCGACAGGACTCGCCCGAGGACCCGTTCGGTCCCGCGCCGGATCTGACGATCCGTTCGCTCTCCGAACTGACGAGCTACCTGTAGTCACCGAGCGCCCGAAACCGCCGCAGCGAACCGGGCGCTCACTCGCGGTCTGTCCCATTGGCGTCGTTCACGTCGTCGTCTTCCGGGGAGTAGTTCGCCGGAACGACGGTGACGTGGCGGACGCCGGGGTGGGGACGAGAAGCGCTCATGACGGCCGAAACTACGGGCGACGCGGTGAAAAAGATTACTCATGCGCATAATTCATCGCCGGACGGAACGTGATAACCGGGAGGAATCGGACCGTCGCCGTCAGGCGAACGTCTCGTCGTAGAGTTCCATCGCGTGTTCGATGGCGTCTTTCGCGGCCGCCTTGTCCTCCCACCCCAGCGTCTCGACTTCCTTGCCCTCTTCGAGGTTCTTGTAGGTGGAGAAGAACTCGTCTATCTCGTCGCGGGTCTGCTGTGGGAGGTCGTCGAGGTCGTCGATGTGGTCGAAGCGCGGGTCTTCGACGGGGACGGCGATGACCTTGTCGTCCTGTTCGCCGTCGTCGTCCATCTTCATCAGCGCGACGGGACGGGCTTCGACGACACAGCCGGGGAACGTCTGGTCCTCGACGAGGACGAGGACGTCGAAGGGGTCCTCGTCGTCGTAGTAGGACTGGGGGATGAAGCCGTAGTCGGACGGGTAGTGGACGTTGCTGTGGAGCACCCGGTCGAGCACGACGCCCGGGATGTCCTTGTCGTACTCGTACTTGTTGCGCTCGCCTTTCAGACACTCGACGACCGCGTAGATCTCTTCCGGGGGTTCGGTCCGGGTTCGAGGTCTTCCCAGAGGTTCACCATGTGGATACATCCCCAGAAGCCGAAGATAGTCCTTTCGCATCGTCCGCAAGGGAAACGCGTATCACTATCAAGCCCCGAGAACGAGGTAGTTGCCCGACAGGAACTCGGGGTGGAACGTCCGGGCGTCGAGACAGCCACGAGTCTCTCGTTCGCGATACGTTAGAAACCGGGGAAGTTATAAAACAGCGAATAGCGCCCTGAACGGCTACTTCTGACCTGAGTTGAGAAGCGTTAAATAGAAGGATGACATTTTCATAAGCATGTCAGAGGCACAAACAGTCAGCAGCGAGCCGGGCATCGTTCGCGACCTCACCGCGTTCCAGCAGAACATCCTCGTGATCCTCTCCGAGGAACCGATGTACGGGCTGGCCATCAAACGGCAGCTCGAATCGTACTACGGGACGGAAGTCAACCACGGCCGTCTCTACCCCAACCTCGACGACCTGGTCGAGATGGGACTCGTCGAGAAGAGCGAACTCGACAAGCGGACCAATCAGTACGAACTGACCGACGAGGGCCACGAGGCAGTCCTCGACCGCCTCGAGTGGGTCCTCTCGAAATTCGTCACGGACGACTCCCGGGCAGACGAGGTCCGTGACCTCATCGACGCACAGCTGTAAACTCGGGCATCTCGGTTTTTGCGGCGTCGAACGCGAGTTCGAGCGACTGCGCTATCACCGCGCGTTGCTCGTCGGACGGCCACGCGTTCCGCGGGTAGTACTCGTCCAGAAACTCCTGCAGTTCGTCGGCCGTCGCGCGCTCGATGCGCTTGGCGTAGTGGTTGCCCATGAAATCCGCGAACGCGCGGGCGTTTTCGGCGTGTATCTCGCCCGCCTCCGCGGCGACGGCGTCGACGACGGCCGCGTTGTGTTCCTCGACCGCGTCCCAGTCGTCCGGGTCGCCCGCGCCGGCGAGTGACACCTCGATGCCGCGGTCGACGTCCTCGATGCGCTCGACGCGAATCACGCCGTCTTCGACCCACTCCTCGGGGTGGAGGACCAGCGTGTCGTCCTCCTCGCGGATGCGGGCGGTGAAGTCGTGTTCGGCGAGCATCGACGCCCGTTCGCGTTCGTAGGCGGCCGCTTCGCTCTCGTCGACTGCGTCGCGGGCGAGGCGGGTGAGTCGCTCCGCCTCGTCCACCACGTCCTGTGGGAGTTCAGCCATCGTCGAGTGCCTCGTTGGCTAGTCTGTCGGCGCGGTCGTTTATCTCTCGCGGAACGTGTTCCAGCGACCAGCGGTCGAACGAGTCGAGGAGTTCTCGCGCTCGCACGCGGCGCTCGCGCAGGCCCGGATCGTTCACGTTCCACTCGCCGCGGACCTGTTTGACGACGAGTTCGGAGTCGCCGCGGAGGTCGATCTCGTCGAAGCCGTAGTCGCGGGCGACTTCGAGCGCCCGGAGGAGGGCCTCGTACTCCGCGCGGTTGTTCGTCGTCTCGCCGATGCGACTGCTCCCCTCGTCGACGATGCCGTCGCTCGTGACGACGACCCATCCGACGGCCGCCGGGCCGGGATTCCCCGACTCGCGCCGTCGAAGTAGACGTGGGCGCGCCCGCTCGCGTCGGAGAGCAGCGCCGTCAGATCCGACGGGCGCGCGCCCTGGACGACCACCTTCTCGTCGTAGGCGACGGCGACGGCGTCGCCGCGTTCCGCCCGCCAGCGTTCGTGTTCCGTGTTGCCGGCGGCCACCTCGACGCCTGCCGCCTCCAGACGTCGCCTGGCTTCCTCGGGGTCGCACTCGATGAGTGGCATTACTCCCGAATCCGGGCGACCCGACCAAAGGCCGTTCGCTCTCCGACGGCGAGGGCGAGGCGTAGGTGTTCGCCGACGCTTCGGGCGACGTCGGCGTAGGTGTTCGCCGACGCTTCGGGCGACGTCGGCGTAGGTGTTCGCCGACGCTTCGGGCGACGTCGGCGTAGGTGTTCGCCGACGCTTCGGGCGACGTCGGCGTAGGTGTTCGCCGGCGTTTCGTGACGACGCCGCCGTTCGTACGCGCAGCCGACGAGATATCATTAAGTGGCTCATCCCAGATTTTAAGTCGACTGGAAACACGATTATAAAAACGCGATGACACGGCCCACCCGCCAGCGGGAGGAACGGACGCGATGGCAGGGCGAGGACGAGGAGGCTGAAGACGAAGACGTCGACCTCGACGACTTAGATCCGGAGGACCTCGTCAGGACGGCCGACGGCGAACTCATTCACGAGGAAACTGGCCTCATCATCGAAGAGGACCAGATCGACCCCGGTCCCGAGTGGCGGGCGTTCAACCACCAGGAACGACAGGAGAAGTCCCGCGTCGGCGCGCCGACGACGCAGACGATGCACGACAAGGGGCTGACGACGACCATCGACTGGAAGGACAAGGACGCCTACGGGCGCTCGATTTCCTCTCGAAAACGAAGCCAGATGCACCGCCTGCGCAAGTGGCAGGAGCGCATCCGCACCAAAGACGCCGGCGAGCGCAACCTCCAGTTCGCGCTCTCGGAGATCGACCGCATGGCCTCCGCGCTCGGCGTCCCCCGCTCCGTGCGCGAAGTCGCGTCGGTCATCTACCGACGCGCGCTCAACGAGGACTTGATTCGGGGCCGCTCCATCGAGGGCGTCGCCACCTCCGCGCTGTACGCCGCCTGCCGGAAGGAGGGCATCCCCCGCTCGCTGGAGGAGATTTCCGAAGTCTCGCGGGTCGAGCGCAAGGAGATCGGCCGGACGTACCGCTACATCTCCCAGGAACTCGGGCTGGAGATGAAGCCCGTCGACCCCAAGAAGTACGTCCCGCGGTTCTGTTCGGAGCTCGAACTCTCCGAGGAGGTCCAGTCGAAAGCCCACGAGATCATCGAGACGACGGCCGAACAGGGCCTGCTCTCGGGGAAGTCGCCGACCGGCTACGCCGCCGCCGCGATCTACGCCGCCTCGCTGCTCTGCAACGAGAAAAAGACCCAGCGCGAAGTCGCCGACGTCGCCCAGGTGACCGAAGTCACCATCCGCAACCGATACCAGGAACAGATCGAAGCGATGGGCATCCATAGTTAGGACGTCCCGCAATCGTTTCGCACCCCGACTGTTTCGCGGAACGTTGAAGCCCGGTCCGCCCGTATCGCCGGGCGAATGCGGCTCGACGAGTTCATCGAGATAGAGCAAAACGAACGCGCGGAGCGTCGCCGCCTCGCCGAGGAGAAGTCCTACGCCGTCGTCGACCACCTCGACTCGTTTCGCGAGCGGTTCGAGGAGACCGTCCAGGGCGACTCGACGTTCGGCAGCGTCTCGCCCTCGATCTTCGTCGGCCGGTCGAACTATCCGAACGTCTCGGCGGGCATCCTCTCGCCCGTCGGCAACGAGGAGCGGGCGGGGAAATTCGCCACCAGCGGCGCGTGGTACGACGAGGGCGTCGACCTCCCGGAGGTGTTCCGCCGGCGGACGAGCCTCCTCAACTCCAGTCGCGCCGCGCCCGTGAACGTCCACGACACCTGGGACGGCTTCGTCGGCGTCGGACGCGAAGTCGCCATCGCCGACCGTCCGGTGCAGGTCGAAATCGGTCTGGCCGACGATCCGAAACTCGACTTCGACGTCGACGACGTGACGACGCCGACGGGACCGCGAGCCACGGCCCGATCGGCCGCCCTCGACGAGAATCCGCACGTGCCCCGCCCCGTGAAGAAGACGCTCGAGGACGACGACTGGCGCGCCGAGGGAGCCATCAACTACCTCTACCGGCGCGGCTTCGACGTCTACGACGTCAACACAATCCTCTCGGCGGGCGCGCTCGGCCGGAGCGAGGCCCGTCGCCTCGTCCCGACGCGGTGGTCCATCACCGCCGTCGACGACACCGTCGGCCGGTACCTCCGCGGGCGCGTCCGCGACAACCCCGGCGTCGACGCCGTTCAGGTCTACCGCAACGAGTTCGTCGGCAACGCCTACTGGGTCGTGCTCGCACCCGGTAACTGGGAGTTCGAACTCGTCGAGATGAAAGCGCCCGGGAGCGTCTGGAATCCCGACCCCGAAGCGGGGACGTGGCTGGCGAGCGATTACGAGGGCTACGAGGGCCGCACGGGCTACGTCGACGAGACGGCGGGGGCGTACCACGCCGCCCGGCTGGCCGTCCTCGAACACCTGGACGACGTGGGGCGACAGGCCAGTTGCCTGGTCCTCCGACACGTCTCAGACGACTACTGGGGTCCGGTCGGCGTCTGGCAGGTCCGCGAAGCCGTCCGGCACGCCTTCGACGGCGACAGGGGGAGGCGGAGACGTTCGAGGACGCCGTCCGCGGCGTCGCCGAACATCTCCCCGTCGCCACGACGGCGCTGCGTCGGAAATCGACGATGGTCGCGGGTCGCCAGTCCAGCCTCACCGACTTCTCCTGAGGCCGCGGATCGAGAGGGGTCCCGCTCCGACGTCGGCGTCCCTGGCATCCCCGTCTGGCTGCCGAATCCTCGGTCTGGCTGCCGAAATCCTCGGTCTGGCTGCCGGCGTCCGTCGTCGTCTGTATCGGCCAGCGCGGACCGTCCAGAGCGCGTCGCGAGCGTGGCGGCGTTCGCCCGGCAGCAGGCCTGAGGTTGCCGTACGCTTCCTCGACGAGGGCCCCCGTGTCGGCGACGACGTCGGCCATCGCCTCGTCGTCGGGGGCGATACCGGTCAGTCGGGCGATCTTCATGATGCTGACGTGGTAGACGGTCTGGACGCCCGGTTCTTCCTCCCAGACGACGACGTTACAGGGGAACAGCGACCCGATCCGCTTCTCGCTCGCGTCGAGGGCGCGCGCGGCCATGTTCGGGTTGCACGCGCCGAGGACGTAGTACGGGTCGAGTCCCGCGTCCACTTTCTCGTTCAGCAGGTCCGAGACCGAGAACTCGACGGGGACGCCGAATCCGGCGTCCGTAAACACCTCGCGGACGTGTTCGACGGCGTCCTCGTGGTTCATTTCGAGGGTCGCGCGCTTCTCGCCGACGTCGTCCGAGGCGACTTCTTCGGGGTCGAACGGGAGCACCATGCGCGTAGGTGGGACGCCGCCGGCCCTAAATGTCCCGGCGCGTGGCGGGGCACAAGGGCACGGCGCTCGGCGACCCACTCCGCTCGGACCGTCGACGGACGCGGGCTACAGGGGAACCGGCAGCCACGACAGCCAGCCGACGACCAGTTCCGGCGAGAGGAGGGGCGGATGCAACACGAGCCAGTCGAGCAGCGCGAGACCGAACCCGTGGGCGACGACGGAGGGGACGATGGAGCGGCTCCTGTAGTCGACGGCCCCGAAGAGTACGTCCGCCGGCCCCGAGAGGAGAAGTTCGACGGGCGGCTTGCTGAGGTGGTGGAAGGCGTAGACGACGGGGCTGATGAAGACGCTCTTGAAGCCGATGTCGCGAACGCCGACACAGAGAAGCCCCCGGTAGTAAGTCTCCGCGGCGGCGGCGACGACGAACTGGGCGAGCGCGTGGGGGAGGAACGCCGCCAGCGCGGTGTTGGTCTCCCACATCGGGTAGTACGCGCGGATGGTCGGCAGCGACGAGCCGACCAGATAGAAGGGACAGACGAACGCCGCGAGCAAGAGCGTGTTCCGCGCCACCCGCCAGTCGAGACGCCAGCCGAGGTCGCGGCCGTGCGTGAGCGCCAGCAGCGACGGCAACAGGACGAAGACCACCGAATCGCGGACGGCGCGGGCGCGGAGGTCGTCGGTGGGGACGGTCCACGCCGTCCACACGACGGTCAGGACGAGTCCGGCGAGCAGGGAGCGGTGAACCCACGAGAGGCGCGAGAGCCGTGTCCGAATCACGGACTCCCGTACTCCGCCGTCGAACACGACCTACTCTGCCGTCTGGACCGGGCCGGATCCGACGATGGCCCGTACTTCGCGCACGAACTCCTGCCGGGACTCGAAATACGTCTCGTCGGATTCGTCGAGCACCTCGTCGAGGTCGCGCGGGCCGTCCGGCGTCCGGATGACGGCGTCGCCCTCCTTCTCCCGAACGGAGCTGTTCTCCTGGGGCCACGTCAACCGGGACGCGACCCGCGCGATCGGCGCACCTTCGACCGGCTCGCCCTCGCCGAGTTCGACCACGGGACCCTCGGATTCCTCCTCGTCAGCCATACCCGTGAGTTTTGCACCACCGACATTAATCCCTTCGACCCACGTCGGTCGGGATCGACGCCGGGGCGGTCCGTCAGCTATCCGGTGCGTAGACCGGTCGGCGCGCCGTCATGCGCTCGTCTGACGTAGGGTTTTGTGGGAGGCTCGCGTACTCCCGACCATGACCAGTCTCGGGGAGGTCTACCACGGGCAAGGCGACGGTGACGTCGGCCCAAAACGGCTGTATGCGGGGACAGGGCTGTTCCTCGTCGGGGCGGCGCTCGTCGTCGCGGGCATCGTCGTCGCAGCGACGGACGTGATGCGAAGCGGGGGCGCGTCCCTGCTTCAGGTGCGCGAGTACGGCGGCATCCTCGCCGGCGTCGGCGTGCCGGCGGTGTTTCTCGGCGTCTTCGCCGTGTTACCGTCGAGTCGAAACACGAAGGCAGCGGCCGGGATCGGTGCCAGCATCGCCGTCCTCGGCGTCGCCCTGTTCACCCACGCCTATCCGTGCAAGTGGTCCGGCGCACAGTGCGCGGCCGGGCTTCCGAATCTGACCCTCCCGACGGTGAGCGTCTACTTCCTCGGGACGATCACGACGTTCTGGTGTCTGTTCGTCGGCGTGGCGAACTTCAAGACGCGCAACGATCCCGGCGGCACCGTCACCATGGAGGTGACCCGGCAGGGCGAGACGCGCGTCGTCGAAGTCGATCGGAAGGAACTCCAGCGGGGGAGCGTCGGCGTCTCCGGCGGCACTGCCCGCTCCACGTCGGGGCTCACCGACGCCCACGTCAGCGACGGCGGCGCGAGCGCGAACGACATCCAGTCGCCCCTGGACGCGTCGGGCGATGGCGGCGCTGAAGTGATGTCCGGGAGTTCGGAGGCTCGGTCGAACGCGAGTGGGGCGAGCGATCGGAGCGGCCCCTCGGCCTCCGGTAGTGGCCCCTCGGCCTCCGGTAGTGGCCCCTCGGCCTCCGGCGGCAAGTGGGGCTCCTCGACCCAGGCCGACCGCTACTGCGGCAGTTGCGAACATTTCGAGTACGTCCAGACCGACCGCGGAATCCAGCCCTACTGCGACTACCACGACGGGCTCATGGAGGACATGGACGCCTGCGAGCAGTGGACCTCCCGATCCGACTAATCCGGCAGCCGTTCCCGCACGTCGTCCCAGTGACTTCCTTTCCAGAAACACTGTCCGCAGTCGAGACATCGCCAGACGCCCGTGTCCGCCGGGTCGGGCGCGTACGTCGGCAGGTCCACGGCCGCCGCGACGCGATCCAGCGGCCCGTTACATCGCCCACACCGGCGCGGCGGGTCGGCGATCGACACGTCGACGCCCGCGGCGGAGAGTTCGCGCAACTGCTCGCCCACGTCGCGGGCGGTGAGGAGAATCGCGTCGTCGACGTCGCGGGCGAGTGACTCGTCGCGCGTGAGCAACGTCCGGCCCTCGCTGGCGGCGAGGTCGGCGACGGCGTCGTCGGCTTCGACCCCTCGATCGAGGGCGTAGGCGGCGTCGTGGCCGCAGATGCGGAGATACGTCGCCAGTTTGCCGAGCATCGCGTCCAGCAGGAGTCTCAATGGAGGAACTCGCGGACGCCGTCGGCGTCGCGGGCGTTGAGGACGTCCGCCGTCTCGGCCCACCCGCGACGCGCCGTGTGGACGCCGTAGCGGACGTTCGCGAGTTCGGACGGCCGGTGGGCGTCGGTGTTGATAGCGACGGTCGCCCCCGCTTCGACGGCGACGCGGACGGCGTCGCCGTTCAGATCCAGGCGAAACGGACTCGCGTTGATTTCGAGGGCCGTGTCGTTCTCGATGGCCGCCTCCACTACCGGGGCGAGGTCGACCGGGAGGCCCTCACGGCTGTGTATCATCCGTCCCGTCGGGTGGCCGAGGACGTCGACCGAGGGGTGAGAGACGGCGCGGACGAGGCGTTCGGTGGCCGCATCGCGGTCCTGATTCAGGTCGCTGTGCGGGGAGGCGACGACGACGTCGAGGTCGGTCAGGACGTCGTCGGCGACGGAGAGGCCGCCCTCGGCGTCGATGTTGGCCTCGACGCCGGCGAACAGCTCGATGTCGGCGTCGGCGGCGACCGATTCGATTTCGCCCATCTGGTCGCGGAGTTCGTCGTCGGTGACGCCGACGCCGCCGACCATCCCCGGGCCGGTGGCGTGGTCGCTCACGCAGTGGTAGTCGTAGCCGCGTTCGGCCGCCGCGTCGGCCATCTCCGCGACGGTGTTGTCGCCGTCGGACCACTCGGTGTGGGTGTGGAGGTCGCCGCGAATCTCGCCCTCTTCGAGGAGCTCGGGGAGTTCGCCGTTCCTGGCCGCGTCGATCTCGCCCGTGTCCTCGCGCAGGTCGGGCGGGATGAGCGGCATGTCGAGGGCGGCGTACATCTCCGCTTCCGTCTCGCCGCCGATGCGCTCGCCCACGCGCTGGCCCGCGTCCGGATCGTCCACGTCCGAGACGTCGAAGACGCCGTACTCGTTCATCTTCAGGTCGCGGTCGATGGCGACGTTGCGCAGGTGGACGTTGTGTTCCTTGCTCCCGGTGAAATACTGGAGCGCAGAGCCGAACTCCTCGGGGACGACCACCCGCAGGTCGATCCGCATGTCGCGGGCGCGGATGCTCGCTTTCTTCGGCCCCGCCTCGATGACGTCGTCGACGTCGTCCCAGTCGAGGAGGGCCTCGACGACGGCCTCGCCCTCGGTGCTCGACACCAGGGCGTCGACGTCGCCGATGGTCTCGCGCCACCGACGGATGGAGCCGGCGATCTCGACGCGGGAGACGGCATCGACCGCGGAGAGATGCGAGTGGACGTCCTCGGCGACGGGGCGGGCGTCGCCGAGCAGTTCGCGTTCCTGTGACTCGCGGGCGAAGTCGACGTTTTCGAGGATGTTTTGCTCCGTCTTCTCGCCGAACCCCTCTATCTCTCTGATCTCGCCCGCCTCCGCCGCCGCCTCCAGTTCGTCGAGCGTCGTGATGCCGAGGGCGTCGTACAATTTCCGGGCGCGTTTCGGACCGAGTCCTTCGACGTTCGTCAGCGCCTCCATGTCGACCGGGAGCTCCGACCGGAGCGCTTCGAGTTCCGCTATCTCCCCCGTTCGAACGTATTCGAGGATCTTCTCGGCGAGGCTGTCGCCGACGCCGTCGATCTCCTTGACGGCGTCTTTCCCCTTCGCGGCGAGTTGCTCGACGGGGTCGGGGTGTTCGCGGACGTTCCGGGCGGCTTTCCGGTAGCTCCGGGGCTTGAACTCCACGTCTTTGGCCTCCAGCAGGTCGGCGAACTCCTCGAACCGGTCGGCGACTTCGGCGTTCCGGCTCATCGCCGCCCCGAGGACTTCTCGCGACCGAGCGCCTGCCGGAGGAACTGCATCCAGCGCTTGCGGTCGGCGGCCTGCTGGAGTTCGGCCTCCTGTTCGACGTCGACCGGGCGGAGCTGTTCGAGGGCGTTCAGCGCCCGGTCGATGCCGACGATCGACTCGACGAGTCGCTCGCCCTCCGCGAACGTCACCTCGTCGTCCTCGATGCGCTGGACGCGCTGGAGGCGCTCCCGACGGAGGTTCTTTTTCGCCCGCTCGACCCGGTCGCGCTCCCCGGTCGGAACGGTGTCGCGGCGCTTGATCTCGAAGACGAACTGCTGTAAGTCGATTTCCTCCCCTGGATTTCGATGGAGTCGGGGATTTGCGCGCCGACGGTCGCCCCGTCCCGGTTGACGCGTTCCAGCAGTTGCTTGCGCTCGAACTCTTGCACGGGGGCGTCTACGGGCGTCGGGAACTTCGCTCCTTCGGCGTCGGCGCGGCCGTCGCCGACACGGGCGGGCGACGCACCGATGCAGAAAGTTCTTACGCCGCGGCGGCCCAGTCACGCCAAATGGGTAGTCCCGGGGCCGCGGACGCGGGCGACGCCCCGTCGGTCGACGTGAGCGTCGTCCTCCCCGCGTACAACGAGGAGCGGACGATCGAGGAGACGGTGGAAACGACGATAGCGACGCTCGAATCCTTCCTCCCGGCCGACGCCTTCGAAATCATCGTCGCCGAAGACGGCTGTGACGACCGGACGCCCGAAATCGCCGACCGGATGGCCCGCGAGGACGCCCGGGTCCGCCACTTCCACAGCGACGAGCGACTGGGGCGGGGCGGGGCGCTCGAACGCGCCTTCGAGGCCGCCCACGGCGACGTCCTCGTCTACTTCGACACCGACCTGGCGACGGACATGCGACACCTGGAAGAGCTCGTCGAACGCGTCCGCTCGGGCGACGCCGACGTCGCCACCGGGTCGCGGTGGATGCCCGGCCGTCGGGCCGAACGCCCGGCCAAGCGCGGCGTCCCGAGTCGGGGATACAATCTGCTCGTGCGGACCGTCCTCCGATCCGGCCTGCGCGACCACCAGTGCGGATTCAAGGCCCTGAGCCGCGAGGCGTTCGAGACGCTCCACGAGGACGTCGAGGACGACCACTGGTTCTGGGACACGGAACTGCTCGTGCGCGCCCAGCGCGACGGCCTCACCGTCGCGGAGTTCCCCGTCGACTGGGAGTCGAAAGGCGACACGAAAGTCGACCTGGTCCGCGACATCTTCGGGATGGGGAGCCAGATCCTCCGCCTCTGGTGGCAGCTCTCCGTCCGCCCGCGCATCTCCCGGAGGGTGACCGTCGGCGTCGGCATCCTCCTGACGCTCGTCGCCCTCGCGCTGATGACGGTGTATCTCGACCCCGAAGCGGTGCTGACGCAACTGGAGAGCGCCGACCCCTTGCTCGTCGCGCTCGCGGCGCTCGTCTACCTCGTCTCGTGGCCGCTTCGGGGCGCGCGCTACCGCGACATCCTCGCCGAACTCGGCTACGAGGAGCGACTCGGCTTCCTGACGGGCGCGGTGTTCATCAGCCAGACCGGCAACCTCGTCTTCCCGGCGCGCGCCGGCGACGCCGTCCGCGCCTACGTCGTGAAAGCGCGGCGCGACATCCCCTACCCGTCCGGCTTCGCCTCGCTCGCCATCGAACGCGTCTTCGACCTGCTCACCATCACCGCCCTCGCTGGGACGGTCCTGCTCGGACTCGTCGCCACCGGCGGCGCGGCCGACCTCGTGGCCGCCGTCTCGGGCGGCGTCGTCGGCGTCGACCCCCGGAGCGCCCGCATCGCCCTCGTCGTCGCGACGGCGGTGGGAGCCGCCGCCGTCCTCGCCGTCGGAGCCATCGTCGTCAGCGCCCGCGCGGAGGCGAACCTCGTCCGGCGGGCCGTCACGGGCCTCAGCTCCGACTCCTACGCCGACTACGTGGCCGGCGTGCTGGAACGGTTCGTCGGCGACGTCCAGAAAGTGGCCGGCAGTCGGGGCGCGTTCACCCGCATCGGCGCGAGCAGCCTCGTCATCTGGACGCTCGACGTGGTGACGGCGGCAATCGTCCTCACGGCGTTTCCCGTCTCCCTCCCGACGACGACGCTCGTCGCCGTCTCCTTTTTCGCCGTCAGCGTCGGCAACCTCGCCAAGGTCCTCCCGCTCTCGCCCGGCGGCATCGGCCTCTACGAGGCGGCCTTCACGCTGCTCGTCGCCGGTCTTACCCCCATCACGGGGCCGGCGGCGTTCGGCGCGGCCATCCTCGACCACGCGGTGAAAAACGTCGTCACCGTCGTCGGCGGCGTCGTCTCGATGCTCGCGCTGAACGTCTCGCTCACCGAAGCCGTCGACGAGAGCGCCGGCGCGCGCGAGAACGTGATGGACCCCGACGCCGTCGACACCGAGTGATCGGGACGAAACGGCCCGAACGCGGCCGCAAGCGCGTCGTCCCGCGTCCGAGTGGCCGTGATCGGGGTCGCCGGTCGCGCCGTCCCGGTCGTCGGCCGTCACGCCGTCCCGGCACCGTGGAAGGCGTCCGCGAGTCGACCGACGCCCTCGATCAGAGTCGGCGCGGGACGGTTGAGGTAGGCGTCGTCGACGACGTGGACGGCGGCGTCGACGTCCCACCCCCGATCGCGGAACCGGGCGGCGTCGACCTTCGCGCCGTGGCCACAGACGTGGAGGACGACGTGGTCGGGGTCGGCGCGTTCCACCGCCTCGCGGGCCACCTCGCGAGAGCGCTCGCCGGAGTCGGCGAACGGATACCGACCGCCCGCGGCGGCGACGGCGTCGGGGACCCAGTTGCCGGCGGCCATCGGCGGATCCGACCACTCCTCGCAGTAGACGACGGGGCGGTCCGCGCCGTCGACGCGGGCAGCGATTCGGGCGAGTCGCTCGCGGGCGTCGGCGGCGAGGCGTTCGCCCGCGTCGGGGCGGCCGACGGCCCGACCGAGTTCGACGAAGCCGTCGAGGACGCCGTCGAGGGTCGTCGCGTCGTCGTGGGAGACGCGAAACCCGCGTTCGCGCAGGTCGTCGCGGACGTCGGCCTGCAGGGCGTCGCTGGTGCAGACGAGGTCGGGGTCGAGCGCCGCTACTCGGTCGTAGTCGGGGGTGAGCCAGCCGCCGACGACGGCCGGGTCCGAAGCCACGTCGGGGCAGTGTGTCGTGACGCCGACGAGTCGGTCCCCGACGCCCATCGCGGACAGCGTCTCCGTCGCACTCGGGGCGAGCGAGACGACGCGCGTCGCGGTCATAGCCCGGAGTCGGGGCGCGACGACCAAATAGTTCACTCACCGGTCGCGTCGCCGGGGCCGAGCGCCGCCCCGGCGGGGTTTTATCCGCGAGAGGCCCACAGTGGGGAACGGATGCGCCTCGACGACTTCGTTCGCCACACCGGGGACGCTGAGCGGACGCTGACCGTCGTCAACCGGACCGAACACGACGCGGTACAGGAGATGCTGGAGTCGCTGTTCGCGGATCAGCCGGTTCGAATCGAGGAGGCGACCCGGGAGGACGCCGACTCGAATCTCGTCGTCCTCTCGGACGGGGAGGAGGTCCTCGGCGTTTCGACGATGGAGTCGGTCAGGGACACGGTCCTGCTCGTCAACTCGGACCTCTACATCACCGGCACGCGCGACGTCGACGAGGTGGCGACGCCGACCGTCCTCGCGGGACTCGACGAACTGACGTTCTCGGTCCGGGGGTATCCCGACTCGAACCGGGAGAAGCTATTGCTCGTCGAGATGTCCCGTCACATCGAGGCGACGGCGCGGCAGCTAGACGACGGCGTCCTCCACACCGGCTTCCAGCACCTCTCGCGAATGGAGGACGAACGCGGAACGCGGCGCGTCTACGAACGCCTCGCGTCGAGCGACGTCGACGTCCACCTCTACGGCGTCCCGGACTACGCCCCGGAGATCGACGTCCACGTCCACGGCCACGACGACGAGGAGATACGGCGTTCGTGGGTCGTCGCCCTCGAGGGCGTCGACCGCGGCCGCCCTCCTCGCCGTCGAAACAGCCCGCAACGAGTGGAACGGCTTCTGGACGTACGACGCGGATCGGGTGTCGAGCGTCGGCTCGCATCTGCGCGAGACGTACTGGTAGCTACCCGACGCCGACCGTCGAACACCGAAACGGCTACCTGTCACCGGGCGGAGAAGCCGCCAATGCGGACCGAGCACGTCCTGCGCGCCGGCGACGCCGCGTCGATGGACGCCCTCGCCGACGAGTCGGTCGAACTGGTCGTCACGTCGCCGCCGTATCCCATGATCGACATCTGGGACGACCTGTTCGCCGCCCGGGACCCGTCGGTCCGCGACGCCCTGGACGCGGGCGACGGCGACGCCGCCTTCGAGGCGATGCACGACCAGCTCGACGCCGTCTGGGACGAGGTGTGTCGAGTGCTCGCGCCGGGCGGGATCGTCTGTGTCAACGTCGGCGACGCCACCCGCTCCGTCGGCGAGGAGTTCCAGCAGTTTTCGAATCACGCCCGCGTCGTCACCGCCCTCCGCGAGCGCGGCCTGACGCCGCTCCCGGACGTCCTCTGGCGGAAGCCGACGAACAGCCTCACGAAATTCATGGGGTCGGGGACGCTCCCGCCGAACGCGTACGTCACGCTCGAACACGAGTACGTCCTCGTCTTCCGGAAGGGCACCCCCGGTCGTACGAGGCGGGCGACGACGCCCGCTACGAGAGCGCCTTCTTCTGGGAGGAGCGAAACGAGTGGTTCTCGGACCTCTGGACCGTGCAGGGAACGGATCAGACGCTCGCGACCGAGGGGCGCGACCGGTCGGCCGCGTTCCCGCTCGACGTCCCGCTCCGACTGATCCGGATGTTCTCGGTCCGGGGCGAGACGGTCCTCGACCCCTTCGTCGGGACGGGGACGACGACGCTGGCGGCGATGCTCGCGGGGCGGGAGTCGGTGGGCTACGACCTGGACGGCGACCTGTTCGACGCGGTCGACGCCCGCCTGGAGGACCTGCCGGCGGCGTCGCGACGCCGCGCCCGCGACAGACTCGACCGACATCGCGCGTTCGTCGCCGACCACGACGCCGACTACGACGCCGTCCACTACGACTTCCCCGTGGTCACGAACCAGGAGCGCCGAATCCGCCTGTACGCCGTCGAGTCGGTGGCCGAAACGTCGACCGCGGCGGCGCGGCGCTACGAACTCGCCCACGCGCCCGTCGACGGCGCTGGCGACGGCGAGGCGACCGGCGACGGGTAACGGTTTTGCGTCCGCGTCCAAGTGTGCGTGCATGGAGTTCGATTCGTTCGTCCTCGCGGCGGCGACGGCGGACCTCGACGAGGAGCCGGCGGCGCGCGACCACGCCGACGCCGTGGAGTTCCGGATGGACCTCGCGGACCGACCGCGGGAACAACTCGACGACTACGACGGCGACCTGCCGCTCGTCGTCACCAACCGCCCGGAGTGGGAGGGCGGCGAGGCGACAGTCGAGGAGGCGGCGCGCCTCGACGCCCTGGTGACGGCGGCCGACCACGAGGCCGTCGAAGCCGTAGACGTGGAACTGACGTCGCTCCGCTCGGACGCCGGCGCGGAGACGGCCGCCGCCGTCCGAAACCGGGGGTCTCGGTCGTCGCCTCGGTCCACGACTTCGACGCGACGCCGCCGAAGGACCGACTGACCGCGCTGCTGTCGGAGGCGGCCGAGCGGGGCGACGTCGGCAAACTCGCGGTGACGGCAACGGACCGGAGCGACGCGCTGGCGCTCCTGTCGGCGACGTACGCGGCGACCCGGCGCGGCGACGACGTCGCGACGATGGCGATGGGGCGGGCGGGCCGCCACACGCGGGCCGTCGCGCCCGTCTACGGGTCGAAGATCGGCTACGCGCCGGTCGATCCGGCGAAGGCGACGGCCCCCGGCCAGTACGACCTGTCGACGCTCGCGTCGCTCGTCGAGCAGCTCTCGTAAACCCGAAAGTTAACCATCCCGCGGGAGACTGGTACTGGAGATGGACATGCGTCGCCGCGCGCTGATGGCCGCACTGGTCGGGGCCGTCGGATCGGTCCTCGGCATCGCGGGCGTCGGACACGCTTACCTCCGCGAGTGGCGACGCGCCCTCGCGTGGTTCACGTTCGTCCTCGGTGCGGGGCTCGTCCTCGTGGCGACGTTCGCGGACCCGCAGACGGTGACGCCGGCGTCGCTTCCGGTAGAGGTGACGGTCCCGCTCGTCGTGCTGTTCGTCCTCAACACGTTCGACGCGTATCAGCTCGCCAGTCGGACGTCGAGCTCGGCGCGGGCCGCCGACGCCTGTCCGACCTGCGGCAGGGAGATCGACCCCACGCTCGAATTCTGTCCCTGGTGTGCGGAGCCGTTCGAGACGGCCGACGAGGCTACGTCCGAAGGAAGTACACCTGTTTCCGAGCGTCCTTGAAACTGTACCGGGAGCCGACGATGTCCGACTCCTCCAGTCGCTTCAGGGCGTAGCGGACGGTCCGGTCCGGCAACAGAGTCTCCTCGGCGAGCCGGCCCTGCGAGAGCGGCGCGTCGCCCTCTAGCACTTTGGCGACCAGTTTGGCGCTGGGCGGCAGTTCACGGAGGCGCTCGCGGTACTCCGTCTCGGAGAGGCGTTCTCTCGGGGGCGCGTCTGCGGTGGTGCTCATACCCGCCCGTGTCCCGCGCCTCGTGGTAAAGGTTATCTCCATATGTGTGAAAAGAACCGGGATTCTTTAAGGGAATTATATTCACGAACGTCCGGTTCTCGCCGGCGTTGGCGAGGGGAACTATCCGAACGTCAACGCCGGTCGGGACGGCGAGGGACTTCCAGTACGGTTTTAGTCCTCGGGCCGAGAGTCGGACGTAGCGTGAAGGGAAAGGAGTGGTACCAGGCGGACGAGGTCGCCCAGGAGTACGACGCCAAGCGATTCTCGAAGGGCGGGCGGCTCATCGACCGCCGAGAGAAACAGGCGGCGCTCGACGCGCTCGGGCCGGTCGAGGGGAAAGACGTCCTCGAGATCGCCTGCGGGACCGGACGGTTCACCGTGATGCTGGCCGAGCGCGGCGCGAACATCGTCGGCCTCGACATCTCGGCGGCGATGCTGTCACAGGGACGCGAGAAGGCCCGCGCCGCCGGCGTCGACGACCGCATCGAGTTCATGCGCGGGGACGCGGCGCGCCTGCCGTTCCCCGACGATCATTTCGACGCCGTCTTCGCGATGCGGTTTTTCCACCTGGCGGACACGCCGGTGAAGTTCCTCACGGAGATGGCCCGCGTCTCGAACGAGCAGGTGTTTTTCGACACCTTCAACGACCGGAGCACGCGCGTCCTCTACAACTGGCTGTTGCCGATGGGGTCGCGGCTCTACTCCCGCGACGACGTGACGCGACTGCTCTCCGACTCGAATCTGACCCTCGACGACGAGGCCCACGACTTCGTCTTCCCCTACGGCTTCTACCGGAAGATTCCGAACGACATCGCCGACGAGTTCCGGGGCCTCGACCGCGCCATCCTCGACTCCGGCCTCGGGGAGAAACTGGCCTCCGTCTCCTACTGGGACGCCCGCGTCTGAGGCCCGGCCTCACGGAGGAGAACCCATTTAACGCATCGGAACGCAGGATACCGGTATGGACCTCTCCGTAGTGGTGCCGACTCTCAACGGCCGCGACCAGCTCGCCGCCAACCTCGACGCGCTGGCCGCGCACGCGCCGGACGCCGAGGTGGTCGTCGTCAACGGTCCCTCGGCGGACGGCACCACCGGAATGGTACGCGACCGCGACGACGTCGACGTACTGGTGGAGGTGTCGGCGCGGACGCTGAACGTCGCCCGCAACGCGGGCATCGAGGCGGCGGCGGGCGACGTCGTCGCCCTCCTCCGACACGACCTGGTCGTCGAACCGTCGTGGTGCGAGGCCCTCGCGGACGGCGTCGCGGAAGCGCCGGTCGTCACGGGACCGACCCACCGGACGCTCCGAGCGGGGATGACGACCGAGACGTCCGAACGCGACGTCGTCACCGACCGCGACGTCGTCTACTTCGACGGCGGCAACGTCGCCTTCGAAGCGCCGGTCCTCGACAGGCTCGACGGCTTCGACGAGTATCTCGAAACCGGCGGCTCGCGCGACCTCGCCCACCGCCTCGCCGGCCTCGGATACGACGTGGCGTGGCGAAGCGGGATGAGCGTCCGCCGGGAGTACTCCGCCGACGGCGGCGTCGCGTCCGGCGACGCCGGCTGGAAATACCGGGCGCTCGCCTACCGACTCGTCAAGAACTACGGCCTCCGACCGACGGTCGCGACGCGGACGGTCCGACACGCCGTCGACGACGCCGTCTCGACGGGGCGGGACGTCCTCCGCGGCGAGGTGACGCCGACGACGTGGGCCGCGACGGGCCGGGACGTCCTCCGCGGCGTCGCGACCGGCGCGAAAGACGGCTTCGTCGCTCGCGCGGACGACCGGACGCCGCGGCGGAATCCAAGGGCATCTCCTCGCGCGACGACCGCGCAGTCGCGCGCTACGACTGGCGCAGCGGGCCAGTGCCGGGACCACGCGCCCGGGGTTTTTCGAGAACGCACGGCGCATCAGGTCCTCTGGTACGTCGAGCGTGAGCAGTTCCATCACGCCGACGTCGGGGTGAACGTCCGGCGCTCCGCTGCCGAACAGCACCCGGTCGGGGAACTCCCGGAGGGCGCGTTCGAGCACGTCTCGATAGCGCGTGTGCGCGGTGTCGAGAAAGAGGTCGTCGTGGTCGTCGAGCAGCGAGATGGCCGCGGCCATCGACTCTCGGTTCGCGGGATGGCCGCCGAACGCGACGAGGACGACCGGCATGGACCGGCTGAGGAGCGTCGCCTCGACGGCCGCCGGGGAAGCCGTCGCCCGCGCGGACGACGACCGGGAGACCGACGTCGTCGAGGCGATCCAGCGTCTCCGCGTCGGGGAGGCCGTCGCGGACCGGGTCGAGGACGAACCCGTGGAACCGATCGTCGTAGGCGTACTGTTCGACATCGCCGGGCGAGGTGTGAAACTCGCGGCGCGAGGCGGTGAGGTTCCGGAGTTTCGCGACGGGGCGGTCGCGGGGGTCGCGGGGACCGTCGATGCGGGCGAACGCGACGAACGGCCGGTCGACGCTCAGCCGCGCCACCGCGTTGTTGGCACGGAGGTAGCCGTCCGACACCCCGACGTCCGGCGCGACGACGGCGCGGACGATCCCGGCCTGCTGCATCTCCCGTTCCAACCGGTCGGGGGCGGCCGGCTGTCCCCGCTTCGCCTCGACCCCGTCGGGAACGAGTCGGGCGTCGACGTCGACCACGCGGAACCCGTGTTCAGCTCCAGCACCGTCGCCAGTTCGCGGGGCGGGCACATTTGCCTACCGGTGGGGAGCTCGCACTCGGCCCGCACCGTCACCTGTCGATATCGTAACTATTCCGCCGGTGTCGTGCGATTCCGGTGCTCGCTCAACAGCAACGTATATATAGAACCACAAACATTGAATAGAACGAGGCTTACGAATCATGTCGTCACGTATGAATCAGCCGATGTTTATTCTCGCAGAGGATACCGAACGAACCCAGGGCAAATCCGCCCAGGATTCGAACATTCGAGCCGGGAAGGCGGTGGCCGACGCCGTCCGAACGACGCTCGGTCCGCGGGGCATGGACAAGATGCTCGTGGACTCGTCGGGCAACGTCGTCGTCACCAACGACGGGGCGACCATCCTCGAGGAGATGGACATCGAGCATCCCGCGGCCCAGATGATCGTCGAGGTGGCCGAGACACAGGAGGAGGAAGTCGGTGACGGCACGACGACGGCGGCCGTTCTGACGGGCGAACTCCTCTCGCACGCCGAGGAACTCCTCGAGAACGACATCCACCCGACGGTCATCGTCGAGGGGTACAACGAGGCCGCCCGACTGGCCAAGGAGGTCGTCGACGCCCAGACCCTCGACGAGGAACTCGACGACGACCTGCTCGAACAGGTCGCCGAGTCGAGCATGACCGGCAAGGGAACCGGGGACGTCACCGCGGACGTACTGGCGGAACAGGTCGTCGCGGCCGTCCGTCACGTCTCCGCAGACGGCGGCATCGACCGCGACAGCATCCACATCACGACCCGGACGGGCTCGAGTTCCAGCGCCACCGAACTCGTCGAGGGCGTCATCGTCGACGAGGAGCCGGTCAACGAGAACATGCCCCGATCCGTCGAGGACGCCACCGTGGCCGTCCTCAACATGAAACTCGACGTGCGCGAGAGCGACGTCGACACCGAGTACAACATCACGGACGTCGACCAGCTCAACGCGGCCATCGAAGCCGAGGAGAGCGAACTCGAAAGCTACGCGAAGACGCTGAAGGAGGCGGGCGTCGACGTGGTGTTCTGCACGAAGAAAATCGAGGACCGCGTGGCGAACTACCTCGCCAACGAGGGCATCCTCGCTTTCAGCAACATCAAAAGCGACGACGGGAAGGCGCTGGCGCGCGCGACGGGCGCGACCCAACTCGGCACGCTCACCGAACTCGACACGGACGACTTCGGCCACGTCGAGTCCATCTCGCTCCGGAAGTTCGGCGAGGACGAACTCGCGTTCGTCGAGGGCGGCGCGGCGGCCCGGGCCGTGACGCTGCTCCTGCGCGGCGGCACCGAACACGTCGTCGACGAACTCGAACGCGCCATCAACGACGCCGTCGACGTGACCGTCGCCGCCATCGACGAGGGCGGCGTCGTCCCCGGCGCGGGCGCGACGGAAATCGCCATCTCCGATTACATCCGCTCCGAGGCGGCGGGCATCGAGGGCCGCAAGCAACTCGCCGTCGAGGCGTACGCCGACGCGGTTGACATGCTCCCGCGCACCCTCGCGGAGAACACGGGCATGGACGCCATCGACGCCCTCGTCGACCTCCGCTCGCGCTTCGAGGAGACCGGTCGCGCCGGCATCATCGCCGAGAGCCGATCGGGCGTCATCGACGACCCCTCGAATACGGCATCCTCGACCCCGCCGCGGTCAAACACGAGGCCGTCGAATCCGCCACCGAGGCCGCGACGATGATCGCTCGCATCGACGACGTCATCGCCGCCGAATAAACGGCCGCCGTCCGGATTCCGTTTTTGGCACCCTCCTTTAGGCGTCGAGTGACAACGTCGGCGTACGATGTCTGAGGGGACGCTCGGCCTCGCCGGAGCGACGTCTATCGCGCTCGGCGGCATGATCGGCGGCGGCATCTACGCCGTCCTCGGCGTGGTGACGCAGTTGACCGGCGCGGCGACGTGGGCGGCGTTCGTCGTCGCTGGTGCCGTCGCCCTCTGTGTCGGCTACGCCTACGATCGACTGAACGCCCTCACGGAGGACGGCGGCGGGTCGGTGACGTTCGTCCAGTCGTTCACCGGGCGGACGACGCTCGCGGGGATGACCGGGTGGACTCTCCTGTTCGGCTACATCGGCTCGATGGCGATGTACGCCGTCGCCTTCGCGGAGTTCACCGTCGCCTTCGACGCCGTGCCCGCGACGTACGCCGGGGCGTCGCTGCGAACGCTCGTGGCGGTGCTGGCCATCGCGGGATTCGTCGGGGTGAACCTCCTCGGGGCCCGGACGAGCGGGGCGACCGAGAAGGTGCTCGTGAGCGTCAAGATACTCGTCCTCCTCGCGTTCGGCCTCGCCGGCGTCGCCTACGCGGCGGGGCTGTCCGTCGACCCGATTGCGCTCGGGAAAGGGTCGCTCACGTCCGTCGATCCGATCACCGCGGCGGGCGTCTCGTTCGTCGCCTTCCAGGGCTGGCAGCTCCTCTTCTACGACCAGGAGAGCATGGCCGACCCCGTCTCGACGATCCGGAAGGCGATCGCCCTCTCGATCCCGCTGGCCGTGGCGATTTACGTCCTCGTCGCGGTGGCGACGTACAATCTCGCGCCCGACGCCCTCGCTACACACCCCCACGTCGCGCTGAAAGACGCCGCCGAACGCGTGGCCGGCGTCGTCGGTCTGGGTCGCCTCGGCGGCGTCGTCATCGCGTTCTCGGCGCTGTTCTCGACGGGGAGCGCCATCAACGCGACGCTGTTCTCGTCGAGCCACTTCGCCAAGGAATGCTCTCCTCCGATCTCCTTCCGGACCGCATGGGCGACGGCGACGCCGACGGCCTCCCCGAACGGACCGTCGTTGTAATCGGCGCGCTCACGGCCGCCTTCGCCGCCTACGGCAGCCTCGAAGCCGTCACCAACTTCGCGTCGATCGCGTTCGTCGTCGCCTTCGCGGCGGTGAGTTACCTCGCCGTCCGCCAGCGCGACAGGGAGGCGGTCAATCCGCTGCCGCCGCTGGTGGGGCTGGTCGGCACCGCGAGCTTCGTTCCGCTCGTCCTCGCTCACCTCTACCGGACCGATCCGAACACGTTCGTCCTGGTGTGTGTCCTCGCCGTCCTCGTCGTGGCCGTCGAACTGCTCTACTTCGAACACGAGGACATCGCGCGGAACGTCGAACGCGTCGAAGACGGGATCCAGACGAAACTCTAGACCGTCGGCAGTCCCCACTCGTACCGCAACGCGAGCAGTCGAAGCGCGAAGACGAGCGCCGCACACGGGAGGACGGCGGTTCCGGGCGCGACGCCGAGACGGACGGCCACCCAGAAGGCCACCCCGCCGACGACGGCCGGCGTCGCGTAGAAGTCCTCGCGGAGGACGGCCGGCACGCGGTCGAGGAGGACGTCGGAGATGCTCCCGCCGCCGACGCCCGTGAGCGCGGCGAGGGTGACGACGCCGAACGTCGAGAGGCCGGCGTCGACGCCGACGAGCGCCCCCGTCGCGGCGAACGCGGCGAGGCCGACGGCGTCGGCGAGCAACAGGACGGTGTGGTCCCGCAGGCGACGCGAGCGCCACCGACGGAGCGAGACGGCGAGGGCGACGCCGAAGAGGACGACGCCCACGTCCGTCGTCGACTGGAGTGCGACCGGAATCCGACCGACGAGGACGTCGCGGGTCACGCCGCCGCCGAGCGCTGTCAGGACGCCGAGGACGGCCACGCCGAAGACGTCAAGGTCGGCCTCCATGGCCTTCAGCGACCCGACGACGGCGAACGCGACGAGGCCGACGGCGTTCATCAGGGCGAACGGGTCCACCGAGGGGACGGCGTCGAGAAACGCGACCCCGGCCACCGGCGTCATCAGTCGAGCGTCACCTCGTCGCCGGGCGCGAGGCCGAAGTAGTCGTCGCCCCGGCCACGGTTCACGTCGCACTCGACGTAGCCGTGGCTGCCGACGGTGGCCACGGGATCGCCCGGGGCGACGGCGGCGAACGTCTCGCCGACGGGGACGGCGTCGCCGTTCACGCGGACCGTCTCGCGGCCGTCGAGGAAGTCGCCGGGGACGTTCGTGACGACGTTTCCGAAGTCGTCGACGACGAGCACGTCGCCTTCGGCGCGGGAGTCGGAGACGGACGCCGTCGGGAGTTCGAGGTCGACGAACTCGTCGGTCGGGGCGAGCCGGTCCGTCGAGCCGAGCGCGTCGACGCCGACTTCGTGGACGTCGGCCGCGAGCGGGGCGAAGACGTCGCGGCCGTGGAACGTCGACGACGCGGGAGCCCCGGGGTCGGCGACGAAGACGTCGAGGTCGTCGGCGACGTGGCGGGCCGGCGGGAGCAACAGGCCGTTGTCGGGGCCGACGAGGGCGTGATCGCCGGCGCGGACGACGAGGACGTCCCGGTCGGTGCCGACGCCGGGGTCGACGACGGCGAGGTGGACCGCGGGCGGGAAGTAGGGGAGCGTCTCGCGCAACCAGAAGGCGGCCGCGCGCACGTCCTGCCGGGGAAGTCGTGGGCCACGTCGACGAGGCGGGCGTCGGTTCGTTGCAGGACGACGCCTCTCATCGCGGCGGGATACGGTGATCCGAAGTCGGAGGCGAGCGTGATCATCGGTCGTCGGCGTCGGTCATCAGTCGCCGTTGGTGTCGGTCTCGCTCACGCGCTGGAGGCGCTCGATGCCGTCGATTTCGTCGATCACGTCCACCACCGGGTCGGGGACGAGGTCCTCCCAGCCGCCCCCTCGATCATGCGCTCGCGGAGTTCGGTTCCTCGAGCACGTCGCGGTTGAACATCGGGGACTGGCGCACTTCGACGCCGGCCTCGTGGAACAGTTGGATGACGAGTGGGTTGTTCGAGTAGGCGACGTCGAAGGTCGGCGACATGCTCTGGACGTGGCTCACCCACACCGAGTGCCGATCGAGGTCCTCGATGGGGACGGCGTAGGTGGTGAGGTCGAACTCCGCGACGGATTTGGTCACCATCATCACGCGCTCGCCGGCGGTGAACGGGTTTCGCCGCGTGTGGGAGTCACCGGCGCTCCCGATCCCGAGGACGAGTTCGTCGACTTCGTCTGCGATTTCTTCGACCATCTGGTGGTGGCCGTTGTGGTACGGCTGGAAGCGGCCGATGTAGAACCCCCGCATCGGTGAGAGATAGTAGACGATTATTTAAAAAAACGACGAGTCGTCGAAAGCGCCGAATTCGTCGCGTAGAGCGCCGATATCGGAGTGACAGACCGATCACACCCGCAGACGGAGGGGAGAAAGTATATCAGTCGCGCACCCTTCAGTTGTGACAACGACAGCGTTCTATGAGTAACGATACGAACAACGACGACAGCATCCCGGAGGAGCCCGAAATCGCGGGATCCGGGTCCGCTGGAGACGACGCCGACGAGTGGGTCGAGCCCGGCGACGCCGTCGACGACGGACAGTCCGACGGATCCATCGAAGACCTCGGCAGCGAGGTGGAAATCGACGCCGAGGTCGACGAGGAGATCGCCGAAGACGACCTGCTTGGAGGGCTACAGATAGATTCGTCCGCCGAGATCGAGGTGCCGGATCGCCTCGTCGACCAGGTCATCGGGCAGGAACACGCCCGAGACGTGGTGATGAAGGCGGCCAAACAGCGCCGACACGTCATGATGATCGGCTCCCCGGGGACAGGGAAGTCGATGCTGGCGAAGGCGATGGCCGAACTCCTCCCGAAGGAGGAACTCCAGGACGTCCTCGTCTATCACAACCCCGACGACGGGAACGAGCCGAAGGTGCGGACCGTTCCCGCGGGCAAGGGCGAGCAGATCGTCGAGGCCCACAAGGAGGAAGCCCGCAAGCGCAACCAGATGCGCTCGTTTTTGATGTGGATCATCATCGCCATCGTGCTGGGCTACTCGCTCATCATCGCGGGGAACATCCTGCTGGGCATCCTCGCGGCGGGGATCATCTATCTCGCCTTCCGCTACGGGTCGCGCGGGAGCGACTCGATGATTCCGAACCTCATCGTGAACAACGCCGACACGGCCACCGCGCCCTTCGAGGACGCGACGGGTGCACACGCCGGCGCGCTGCTGGGCGACGTCCGCCACGACCCGTTCCAGTCCGGCGGCATGGAGACGCCGTCCCACGACCGGGTCGAACCGGGTGCCATCCACAAGGCCAACAAGGGCGTGCTGTTCATCGACGAGATCAACACGCTCGACATCCGCTCCCAGCAGCATCTGATGACCGCGATCCAGGAGGGCGAGTTCGGCATCACGGGCCAGTCCGAGCGCTCCTCGGGCGCGATGGTCCAGACCGAGCCCGTCCCCACCGACTTCGTCATGGTCGCGGCCGGGAACCTGGACGCGATGGAGAACATGCACCCCGCGCTCCGGTCCCGCATCAAGGGATACGGCTACGAGGTGTACATGGACGACACCATCGAGGATACCCCCGATATGCGGCGCAAATACTCCCGGTTCGTCGCCCAGGAAGTCGCCAAGGACGGCCGCCTGCCGGACTTCAGCGCCGAGGCCATGGAGGAAGTCATCCTCGAAGCGCGGCGCCGCGCGGGCCGGAAGGGCCACCTGACGCTCAAACTGCGCAATCTCGGCGGCCTGGTCCGCGTCGCGGGCGACATCGCCCGCGCCGACGGGGCCGAAGAGACCACCCGCGAGCACGTCCTGCAGGCGAAAGGTCGCTCGCGGAGCATCGAACAGCAGCTCGCGGACGACTTCATCGAGCGCCGGAAGGACTACGAACTGCAGGTCAGCGAGGGCCACGTCGTCGGCCGCGTCAACGGCCTCGCGGTCATGGGGGAGGACTCCGGCATCATGCTCCCGGTCATGGCCGAAGTGACGCCCTCGCAGGGGCCGGGCGAAGTCATCGCCACGGGTCAGTTGAAGGAGATGGCTCAGGAGGCGGTCTCCAACGTCTCCGCCATCATCAAGAAGTTCTCCGACGAGAACATCTCCGACAAGGACATCCACATCCAGTTCGTCCAGACGGGCCAGCAGGGCGTCGACGGCGACTCCGCCTCGATCACCGTCGCGACGGCGGTCATCTCCGCGCTGGAGAACGTCGGCGTCGACCAGTCGCTCGCGATGACCGGGTCGCTCTCGGTGCGGGGGACGTCCTCCCCGTCGGCGGCGTCACTCACAAGATCGAGGCCGCCGCGAAAGCCGGCTGTGACCGGGTCATCATCCCCGAGGCGAACATGCAGGACGTGATGATCGAGGACGAGTACAAGGAGATGGTCGAGATCATCCCGGTCGAACACATCAGCGAGGTCCTCGACGTCGCCCTCGAGGGCGAAGCCGAGAAGGACTCGCTGGTCGATCGCCTCAAGCACATCACGGGCTCCGCGTTCGACGGCAACGTGAACCAGGGTCCGAGCAGCCCCAGCCCGCAGTAGGCGATGCCGAACTGGACGGCGTTCGCGGGGTTCGCGAGCGTCGTCCTGTTCGCGTTGCTCGTTCTCTCACGCGCGTCGCAACGTCTGGTGACCGGCGGGCACGAGACGCCCCACGGGGAGGCCGGCGGCGAGACGTCCGACCGGCGACGGGGTGGCTCGCCGACGCCCGACGGCGTCGGAGCCGAAACGGACGCCGGCGACGCCGGCGTCGACTCGCACGTCGCGGCGGGAGAACCGCCCTCGACGACGAACCTCCTCCTGAACGTCGCCGTCTCGCAGGGCGTGTTCGCGGCGTTTCTCGTTCTCGGCGCGTGGTACGCCGAAATTCCGGCGTCGGCGCTCGGCGTCGGCGCTGCCGACGCGCGGACGCTGGCAGTCGGCGTCGGCGTCGGCGTCGCCCTCTACGTCGTCAACGAGATCGGCTCGACCGTCGGCGAACGGTTCGGCCTCGGCGGGTCCGAGGCGCTCAGAGAGGCGCTGGCCCCGGAGTCGGTGCGTGGCTGGGCGCTCCTGTTGCTCGTCGTCCTCCCGGTCATCGCCGGCTTCGAGGAACTGCTCTTTCGCGGCGTCCTCGTCGGCGCGTTGAGCGCCGGCTTCGCCGTCTCGCCGTGGACGATGGTCGGCGTCTCGTCGGTGGCGTTCGCCCTCGGACACGGCGCGCAGGGCCCGGGCGGCGTCGTCGTCACCGGCGCGCTCGGGGTCGTCCTCGCCGCCGTGTTCGTCCTCTCGGGGAGCCTGCTGGTCGTCGTCGTCGCTCACTACCTCGTGAACGCCCTGGAGTTCGTCGTGCACGAGGCGCTCGATGTCGAGTGGGCCTAACGCCCCTCGACGTCGCGGAGCGTCGACGCCACGTCGGGCGGGGTCTCCCCGGACCGTCGACGCGGTGGTCGGGGACGAACAGCGGAACCGGATTCTCCCGGAGGGCGGCCTCGACCGTCGCGACGTCCGCCTCGTCCTCGTCGTCGAGTCCGGCGAGGCGGGCGAGCTGCGGGACGGAGACGGTCCGGCCGTACGGAATCGCCTCGACCGATTCGAGGACCCGTCGGTGGTCCGTCGGAACGGTCAGCGCGACGTCGACGTCGTCGAAGTCGTCCTCCGCGCCGTCGAGGTAGTCGAAGACGCGGTCCAAAAGCGGGTGGTCCGTCTCGGCGTCGGCGGGTACCGCCTCGGGGAAGGAGACGGAGATGACCCGGCCGCTCGCCAGTCCGAACTGGACGGCCCGCCCCAACACCGACGACTCGCGCGCGTAGATACCGGACTCCATGGGCACGACGTGGGTCGGTCGACCCTTGAAGATACTGTCGGACGGCCGCGCCGGCCTCGCGACGGCGTCGGACGCAAGTCTTATGTGCAAATACGTCCATTGACGTACAAGGATGAACGCTGATGAAGAAGACCTCGCGCCGGAGGTGCGGTCGATACTCTCGGCTGCGCGGGCGCGCGAGGGCGGCGACGAGCGACTGACGGTGGACGCCCGACCGTTTCCCGCGGCCGTCGCGGCGACGGAGGCGGACGGGCGGACGCCGGTCATCGCCGAGGTGAAGCCGACGAGTCCGACGACGCCGGGCGTCCGCGACGACGATCCGGTCGATCTCGCGCGGGCGATGGTCGACGGCGGCGCGACGGCGCTGTCGGTCCTCACCGAACCCGACCACTTCGGCGGGTCGACGGAGACGCTCCGGCGGGTGCGCGCGGCCGTCGACGTCCCCGTGTTGCGAAAGGACTTCCTGCTTCGCGAGGCCCAACTCGACGGCGTGGCGTCGGATCTGGTCCTTCTCATCGCGCGGTTCGTCGACGACCTGTCGGCGCTCGTCGCGGCCGCGAAAGAGCGGGGATTTCAGCCGCTGGTCGAGGTCCACACCGAGGCGGAACTCGACCGGGCGCTCGACGCCGGCGCGTCCGTCGTCGGCGTCAACAACCGCGACCTGGGACGCCTGGAGGTCGACCTCGGGACGTTCGAGCGACTGGCACCGAAGGTCCCCGCCGACGTGACGCTGGTCGCGGAGAGCGGCGTTACGTCGCTCGCGGACGCGCGGCGGATGCGCGAGGCGGGCGCGGACGCCCTCCTCATCGGCACAGCCATCATGGACGGCGACGTGGAGACGAACACGCGACGGTTCACGAGCGAGACATGAGCACGGAAACAGACGGCAAGTTCGGCGAGTACGGCGGTCAGTACGTCCCCGAGGCGTTGATGCCGGCCATCGAGGAGCTGGAAGACGCCTACGAGCGGTACGTACTCGAAAACGAGGACGGCTTCATGGACGAGTTCCGGCGACGGCTCCGAGAGTTCGGCGGGCGGCCCACGTCGCTCCAGCGCGTGGACCGCCTCTCCGAGCGCTACGACAGGGAGGTGTATCTCAAGCGCGAGGACCTGGTCCACGGCGGCGCGCACAAACTCAACAACGCACTCGGACAGGTCCTGCTGGCGAAGTACATGGGGAAAGAGCGCATCATCGCCGAGACGGGAGCGGGACAGCACGGCACGGCGACGGCGATGGCCTGCGCCCACCTCGATCTGGACTGCGAGGTGTACATGGGCCACCACGACATCAACCGCCAGCGGCCCAACGTCTTCCGGATGCGCATCAACGGGGCCGAGGTGAACCCCGTCACCGTCGGCCGGGGCACCCTCAAAGAGGCCATCAGCGAGACGCTCCGCGGCTGGGCCACGAACGTCGAAGACACCCACTACGTCATCGGGTCGGTGGTCGGCCCGCACCCGTTCCCGGCGATGGTGCGCGACTTCCAGTCGGTCATCTCCGAGGAGGCCCGGGAACAGATCCGGGAGCGAGCGGGTCGCCTCCCCGACTCGGTGCTCGCGTGTGCCGGCGGCGGGTCGAACACGATGGGCGCGTTCGCCGAGTTCACCGACGACCGGGACGTCTCCCTGGTCGCCGTCGAGGCGGGCGGCAGTTCGCTCGACGTGGACGAGGACCGCGGCGTCGCCCCCAACTCGGCGTCGCTCTCGACGGGGACCGAGGGCGTCCTACACGGCGCGCGCACCCGCGTTCTGCAGGATACCGACGGTCAGATCATGGAGTCACACAGCGTCTCCGCCGGCCTCGACTACGCCGGCGTCGGCCCGGAACTCGCCCACCTCGTCGACGCCGGGCGGGTCACCGCCGTCAACGTCGACGACGACGACGCACTCGAGGCGTTCCACCGCCTCTCGCAGACGGAGGGCATCATCCCGGCGCTGGAGTCGGCACACGCTCTCGGCTATCTGGAGGCCGTCGCCGGCCCCGACGCCGACGAGGGAGACGAGCTGGGTGACCTCGTGGTGGTGAACCTCTCCGGGCGCGGCGACAAGGACCTCGAAACCGTCATCGAGGAGACGCACGAACGCGGCATCGCGAACGCGCCCGACATGGACGTGTTCACCGGGGGACTGCAGTGACCCGCGCGAACTCCCGGGCGCTCGCGGAGGCGTTCGCCGACGGCCCCGCCTTCGTCCCGTATCTCGTCGCCGGCGACCCGGATTGCGAATCCTCGAAGGCGTACGTCGAGGCGCTCGTGCGCGGCGGCGCGGACGTCGTCGAACTCGGCCTGCCGTTCTCCGAACCCATCGCCGAGGGGCCGACCATCCAGAGCGCCATCGCGCGCGCCCTGGAGTCGGGAATGACCCCCGAGCGCTTCTTCGAGTTCGTCGCCGACCTCGACGTCGACGTCCCGCTCGTCTGCATGACCTACTACAACCTCGTCTACCAGTACGGCCGCGAGGAGACGGGCGAACCGGGTCCCGAGCCGTTCGTTCGCCGGGCGGCCGAGGTCGGCATCGAGGGGTTCGTCGTGCCGGACCTGCCCGCGGAGGAAGCCGGGCCGCTGCGTGACGCCTGTGACGAGTACGGCCTCGACCTGGTGTTCGTCGTCGCGCCGACGACGCGCGGCGAGCGACTGGAGCGCATCATGGAGCAGGTGTCGGGCTACGTCTACGTGCAGGCGCGCCTCGGGACGACCGGCGCGCGAAGCGACGTGTCGAGAGCGACCGACGAGAGCCTCGACCGCCTCCGCGAGTACGACGTCCCGAAGGCCGTCGGCTTCGGCATCTCGACCGGCGATCACGCCGAACGCATCGTCGCGGGCGGTGCCGACGGCGTCATCGTCGGGAGCGCCCTGATCGACGTCGTCGCCGACGGCGTCGAGAACGACGATCCGACGGCCGAGGTGGCCGCGCGTCTGGAGGAGAAAGCACGGGAACTGAAAGCCGGGACCCGACGCGGAGCGACCGCGAGCGGAGCGCGGTCGGAACGCACATGATCCCGCATTACCACGGCAGCACGCTCATGAACGCGGGACTCAGCGCACGACTCGAACGCATCTCGACGGGCGGAAACTACCTCGTCGTCCCGATGGACCACGGCATCACGATGGGACCGGTGAAGGGGCTCGTCGACGTCGAATCGACGGTCGACGCGGTGACGCGCGGCGGCGCGGACGCCGTCCTCACGCAGAAGGGACTCGCGCCGCGCGTCCACGCCAACAAGAACGACGCCGGCTACGTCGTCCACCTGAACGGATCGACGGCCATCGGTCCCGACGAGACGGACAAACGCCCCACAGGCTCCGTCGAGGCGGCGGTCCGTGCGGGAGCCGACGCCGTCTCCTTTCACATCAACGTCGGCAGCGATCACGAACCCGATCAGATGACCGACCTCGCGGAGGTGACCGAACGCGCGGCCGACTTCGGGATGCCGGTGCTGGCGATGGCGTACGCCCGCGGCCCCGGCGTCGACGAGCACGATCCGGAGGCGCTGGGCCACGCGGTCCGCCTCGCGGAGGAACTCGGCGCCGACGTCGTCAAGACGGGGTACAGCGGCGACGCCGAAAGTTTCCGCTCGGTCTGTGACGGGACGCGCCTGCCGGTGGTCATCGCGGGCGGCAGTCGCGGCACCGACCGCGAAACCGTCGAGATGGTTCGCGGCGCGATGGACGGCGGCGCGGCCGGCGTCTCCATGGGCCGATCGATCTTCCAGCACGACGACCCGGAGGCCATCGCGACGGCCGTCTCCGCCGTCGTCCACGACGACCGGAGCGCCGAGGCGGCCCTCCGGACCGCCGGGCTTGATGCCTGACTACACCGTTTCGATCGATTCGACGTCGTCGCCGACGCGAATCTCGCCGCCCTCCACGACGTCCGCACGCAGTCCGCCGCGGTGGACGAGCGCGTCGCCGACGCCGTCTTCGGTGAGGTTTTCGAGGTGCGAGCAGGGCTCACAGAGCCGAACGCCCTCGCAGACGACGTCGCCGACGCGGAAGCGCCGGCCGACGAGGTGATTGAGCGCGACGCCGCGCGTGGTGACGTTCCGCCGGTGTTCGTCGAAGCCGAGCGAGATGCCCGCCTCGCGTTCGACCGCTTCGATCGCCTCGGCCTCGGCGAGCGTGAGGTCGTGGCCGCCGCCCGGGACGTCCGAGAACGTCCCCCCGGCGTCGAAGTAGCGGTCACCGCGCAGGCCCGCCCCGGCCACCGCTTCGACCGATCCGCACGCTTCCATCTCCGCTTCCGCCTCGGGAGCGACGTGTATCGCCTCGACGACGCTGGTCATGATCTGCCGATAGAGCGTCGTCGGTGGAGTAAAGCGTGTCGGTGAGCGGATCGTCGAGCGATTTCGGGGCCGTCGATCCGAGCCTCCCGCCTCGCAGACGACGCGCGGGCTACGGACGCGCCGGAGTCGCCAAACTCAAGCCACGGCGACGAGTGTGTCCGGTCATGACACGGAGCGTGTGGCTGAAGGCCGACGGCGACGTCGGCGACTGGGAGACGCGCAAGAAACGGATTACCGCGGGTCTGGAGGCGGGCGTCGGCTGGGTCCTGGTCGACGAGTCGGACGTCGATCGGGTGCGCGAACTCGGCGACGTGAACGTGGCGGCGTTCCGGACGGACGCCGATCTGGTGGAGGACGCCGAACCCGAGACCGAGGCGGCCGACGTCTACGTCGTCGGTAAGAACGGCGAAGGCGACGGGACGGTCGACCTGCCGCCGGACTTCTCCGGCTCGGCGGACCTCTCGACCCTCCGGCGGGACGATCGCGTAGCGGGCGCGTACGTCCGCATTTTCGACGACGACTACGAATCGTTCGCGGAGGCGGCGGCCCGCGACGCCGACTACACCATCGTCGTCGGCGAGGACTGGACCATCATCCCCCTCGAAAACCTCATCGCGCGCATCGGCGACGAGACGGATCTCATCGCGGGCGTCACGACGGCAGAGGAGGCCCGGACAGCCTTCGAGACGCTCGAACTCGGGGCCGACGGCGTCCTCCTCGACTCGGACGACCCCGACGAGATTCGCGAGACCGTCGACGTACGCGACGCCGCCTCGCGCGAGAGCCTCGACCTGCAGTGGGCGGAGGTGACGGCCGTAGAGCGAACGGGCATGGCCGACCGCGTCTGCGTCGACACGGGCAACCTGATGGACCACGACGAGGGGATGCTCGTCGGGTCGATGTCGCGGGGGCTGTTTTTCGTCCACGCCGAGACGGCCGAGTCGCCCTACGTCGCCTCCCGGCCCTTCCGAGTCAACGCCGGGGCCGTCCACGCCTACGTCCGCGACCCCGAGGGCGGGACGCGCTACCTCTCCGAGTTGAAAAGCGGCGACGAGGTTCAGGTCGTCGACACCGAGGGCGACACCCGCGAGGCCGTCGTCGGCCGGGTAAAAATCGAAAAGCGGCCGATGTTCCGCGTCGAGGCCGAGATCGGCGACGGCCCGGAATCGGGGGATTCGGAGGCTCGCAGCGACCGGATCGAGACGCTCCTCCAGAACGCAGAAACCATCAAAGTCCACACCCGCGAGGGGCGGACGGCCGTGACCGACCTCGAACCCGGCGACGAGATACTCGTCTACTACGAGGACGTCGCCCGCCACTTCGGCGAAGCGGTCGAGGAGAGCATCATCGAGAAGTGACGGGCGGACGGTGACACGAATCGACCGGGTCCCCGTCGAGGTGCCCACGAGCGCGCCCGCGCCGACCAACGCCTACGTCGTCGGCGACGACGAGGTGCTGCTGGTGGATCCGGCCGCGGAGTCGGCCGCCCTCGACGCCGCCCTCGAGGGCCGCACCGTCTCGCACCTCGCCGTCACCCACACCCACCCCGACCACGTCGGCGGCGTCGCCGCCTACGCCGACCGGACGGGGGCGACGGTGTGGGCGCGCCGCGGCCGCGAGGCCGAGTTCGCCGCGGCGACCGGCGTCGACCCCGACCGGACGTTCGGCGACGGAACGACCCTCCTCAACGGCGTCCGCGTCGTCGACACGCCGGGCCACGCCAGCGACCACGTCGCCTTCGTCACGGCGTCGGGCGTCGTCTCGGGCGACGTCGCCTTCGCCGAGGGGAGCGTCGTCGTTCCCGCGCCGGAGGGCGACATGCGGGCGTATCTCGTCTCGCTCCGTCGCCTGCACGCCCGCGCACCGCCGCGTCTCTACCCCGGCCACGGTCCCGTCGTCGACGATCCGAAGCGAGTTCTCGAACGCCTCGTCCGCCACCGACGGGACCGCGAGCGACGCGTCGAACGCGCGATTCGCGAGGGAGCCGACGACCTCGACGCCGTCCTCGACGCCGTCTACGAGAAGGACCTGACCGGCGTGCGCGACCTCGCGCGCGCGACGGTACACGCACACGTCGAGAAACTCGCCGCCGAGGGGCGCGTCCGGTTCGACCGCGACGCCGGACGCGTCGCTCCTGGCCGAGCGGCCGACGACTGAGCGTCCGACGAGGTTTTCCGGCCGGCGCGCCGAGGGTGGATATGCGGAGTCTCGAAGCCGAACTCGCCACGGCCCACGAACTCGACGTGAGCGAACTCGCCGACGCCGTCGAAACCGTCGGCTTCGAGTGTACCCGGTGTGGGGCCTGCTGTACGGCCGACGACGACGAGCCACACACGGCCACCGTCTTCCCCGACGAGATACGTGAGTTACAGGCGACCGACGACTACGGCTGGCGGGACGTCGCCCGGCCGATGCCTTACGGCCTCACCGAAGGGGCGGATGGCCCCGAGGGCGAAACCTTCGAGTGGGCGCTCCAGACCGACGACTGCGGCGACTGTACCTTCTACGAGGAAACAGACGGCGTCGGCGCGTGTACGGTCCACGAGGACCGGCCGCTCATCTGTCGCACCTACCCCTTCAGCGTCGCCCTCGGCGGGACGAGTCAGCCGATGGGCGAAGCGGTGGAACGGGAAGGGATGGTCCGCGCCCACGAGTGCGAGGGCCTCGGCCGCGACATCGCCCGCGAGGACGCAGTGGAGATGGCGCGCGCGCTGAAAGAGCGGGCGATACGGGAACTCGAGGAGGCCATCGCCGTTCGGGACAGCTACGACCCCGTCGACGCCGAGGGCGGCGTCGTCGTCCACGACTCCGAAGGGGCGAAGCGGCCGGACGGAACGTCGCTCTGACGGCGGTACACCTTTAACGATTCGGACAGAGACTCGGATGGAGGTCTAAATGGTGGAAATCTCAGAGAAACTCCTGTGTCTGTTCAGTGCTGACGTGCGGTCTGAGGACGGACGATACGTGATAGAGGTCCCGCGCCGAGAGATCGAAACGGGGTCTATCGACCCCGACGAGACGTATCGCGTCGCCCTCATCTCCAGTGAGCGAGCGGAAGCTACGGAAACGGAAGGGACCGAACAGCCGTCGTCGGAGCCCCAGCCGCCGGTCGAGGTCGGAGAGATCCGCTACGTCGAAATCGAGGACATCGGCAAACAGGGCGACGGAATCGCCCGCGTCGAACGCGGTTACGTCATCATCGTGCCGGGAGCGGAAATCGGCGAACGCGTCAAAATCGAGGTCACGGAAGTGAAGTCGAACTTCGCCGTCGGCGAGATCATCGAAGACGACTTCTGACGCTCTCACTCCGGTGCGTTCGCCTTCGGTCGACCGACGAGCACCGGGACGGGCGACGTTCTGAGTATCTGTTCGGCGACGCTACCCGTGAGCCACCGGTCCGTTCCGGTCTTTCCGTGTGTCCCCATCGCCACGAAGTCCACCCCCGATCCGTCACGTACGACCGGATCCGGGAGTGAGGAACGCCTTCGACGACGGCCGTCGTCGCCTCGACGCCGCGTTCTGCCGCCCGGTCGGCGACGGCCGCCACCGCCCGGTCGCCGCGCGTTCTGAGTCGCTCCTCGGCGTCGGCGAGCGCCGGCCCGACGTCGACGCTGCTCGACAGCAGTCGCCTGTCGACGACGTAGAGGACGTGCACCCGGGCGTCGAACGCCTCGGCGACGTCGAGGCCGCTCTCGACGCCAGTCAGCGACGCGTCGGTGCCGTCCGTCGGGAGCAGGATCTCCTCGTACGGGCCGCAGTCCTCGGCCGGGCGGGCCCGCGTCGTGATCACCGGGACGGGCGCAGTTCGGACGACGCGTTCCGCGACGCTTCCGAGGAGGAATCGCCTGACTCCGGTCCGGCCGTGGGTCCCCATCGCTACCAAGTCGGCGTCGCCGGCCGCGAGCATCGACTGGATTTCGTCGGCGGCGTCTCCGACGCGGACCACGGCGTCGGTCGGGACGCCCGCCGCGTCGAGGAGCGCTCCGCGTCGTCGAGAGCGTCTGCAGCGAGTTCCCGAAGCGCCGCCTCGTCGGCCGTTTCGGGGTCGACGCCTTCGCCGCGCACCGCCGACCGGGAGAGGACGTGCGCGAGCCGGACGCGGGCGTCACAGACGTCGGCCACGACGGCCGCCTCGCGCGCCGCCGCTATCGAGCAGTCGCTGCCGTCGACGGGGACCAGAACGCGGTCGTACATGCCGGTCCCTTCACACCCCGGCTACTTCGTGTGTCCGATTACCGATCGCCGACCGCCGCGAACTTCGAGAGGTCCGCCTCCGTGACGCCCTCGACGTCCGCCGGCGAGGCGTAGGGGCGGTTGACGACGATGTCGCCCGCCGTCCGCTTGCCGACGCCCGGGATGGCCGTCAGTTCGTCCATCGACGCCGCGTTGACGTCTAAGGGGTAGGGGACGCCCGTCACCGAGCGATAGCCGTAGTCGACGACGGCCACGTCGATAGTCCGCCCGAGTTCGCGTTCGCCCGGGACGGCGACGAGGAGGGGTAGGTGCCGAGTTGCCGGCCGAACGTCTTTCCGTCCTGGTGGTATTCGAGGTGGACGTCCGGCAGGACAGTCCCCGGCGGCGCGACCCGTCTGAGCATCGGCCGATCGATCTCCTCGCGCACCTCCTGTTTGTACCGCTTGAACCGCTTTTTGTGGTCGCGCGCGATGTCCGCGCCCGTCTCCGACATCTCGGTGCCGGCGAACGCCATCACCTGCCGGATATTGATCCGGCGGAGCAGCAGGCCCTCGTCGAACACCTGCTCCAGGAACCGTTTGTTGTGCTCGAACGTCTCCTCGCGTTCGCCTTTCAGACCGTGGACGAGGTTGATTCCGGGCAGGAGTTTCGGCAGGCGCGAGGCCGCGTCGTCGCCGAACGTGGGCGCGTCGTGCCGGTCCTCGCCGGGTCGCCACCCCGCAACCTCGTTGACGACGCGTACCGCTTCGAGACACTCCGCGGCCGTGACGAGGAGGTTGTTCTCCTCGCGGACGACGGGGTCGGCGGATTCGAGGCCGAACGCCGCCGTGTCTCCGGGCGTGTTGTGTTCGGCGATGACCCGGATGGCCTCCCTCGACTTCTCGGGGTAGTCGACGATGGTGACGGGGTTCATGTTGTCGAGGTGGAGGGTACCGAGGTCGGGAGCCACCTCGCGGATCCCGCCGTAGAGTCGGCGGAGGGCGTCCGGATTGGGCGCTTCGCCGTCGCCGCCGAACGCGAGGATGTCGGCCTGCCGCCCGATGCGGAAGTGTCGCGCGCCGCGGTCGTAGAGACCCTCGACTTCGCGGACGACCGACTCGGCCGACCGGAAGGCCGGGTCGCCGTAGAGCGGTTCGGTACAGAACGAACAGCGGTAGGCACACCCGCGGGACGTCTCCATCTCGCAGATGAGGTAGTCGGGGTGGTTCGGGTGTTGTTCGACGACGAACGCGCCCTTCGCGGCCCACCGGTCGAGTTCGGCGTTGTCGCGCATCCGGTCGCCGAACCCCTCCAGCCCCGACGCCACGAGGTCGTAGGCCGCCGCCTCGACGTCGCCCTTGGCGACGAAGTCGTAATCCAAATCCTTGCGCTCGGTGTCCTGTGCGCCGGCGTTCTCCTCGCCGACGCCGAAGCGGACGGGGCCGCCCATCAGCGTCGTCCCGTCGGCGGTCCACGCGAGTTCCCGCACCTCGTCCGGTTCGGCGGGCGTCCCCCGACGTACTTGCCGGGGACGGTCATACCGCCGACGTAGACGAGGAGGTCGGCGTCGGCGACGTCGGCCCACTTCGCCCGTTCGTCCCGGAGTTCGTCGATGGTGTGGTACGTGATGGCCGCCTCGGGGACGCCGGCGTCCACGAGTGCGCCGGCGGTGTAGCGCGGATACGTCGAGATGTACGGCGGCACGCCGAAATGCGCCGGTTCGTCCACGTACCCGTCGACGATAGTCACCGAGAGGTCGGCCGGGTCTTGCATGGGTCCCCGTTGGGAGTCGAGCGAGTAAAGGCGTGCGGATGCGGGCGAGAGTCAAGCGTCCGTTTGCGTCTCGAATCGATTTTTGAGTGTGGCCCCCAAGTCAAGGAGTATGAAACGGCGGCGACTGCTGGCCACGCTCGGTCTCTCGACGGCGAGTCTCGGCGGCTGTACGGGCGTGTTACGGAGGAGCGAGACGTCGGCCGCGGGCGACGGAGCGACCCTCTCCGACTACGGCTGCCCGCCGTACGCTCCCGAGGAGGCGGGCGTCGTCTGCTCGCACACCGTCGATACGGAGTCCGCCGCGGTGTCTCTCCGCCCCTCGACGACGGAAGCGGAGTCGGCGAAGTCGGTCGAGTTGACGCTTCACAACGACTCCGAGACGGCGCTTGAGTTCAACCCCTCCTCGTGGCGCGTCTTCGAACGCCGCGACGGCGAGTGGACCCGACTCGAACCGACCGTCTCGGGCGACGGGAAAGTCACCGTCGACCCCGACACGACGCACGCGTGGACGTTCGCCGAAGTCGTCGACTACGTCGACGAGAGCGCGACGCTAACGCCGGGCGCGTACGTCGCCGAGATTTCAGTCCCCGACCCGCAGGGTTCGGACCGGGTTCGCCTCGTTGCGGTGTTCAGACTCGTCTGAATCGTTACGTCTCGGGGTCCAGCAGTTCGGCGACGTGCAGTGGCGTCCGGTCGACGAGGGCGTCGAGCTGGTCGAGACAGGACGCGCCGCCGGCGACGAGCGTTCGGTCGGGGTGGTCGGCGGCCCAGTCCGCGAGTGTCTCGCCCACCTCGACGCTCAGTTCGTAGTACGCCTCCTTGTAGCCGAAACTGCCGGCCATGCCACAGCACTCCACCGCCTCGGCGGAGGTGACGACGTCGTAGCCGAGGCAATCCAGCAACGCCTCCGACGCGTCGAGTTCGCCGACCGTCCGCCCCTGACAGTGGGCGTGGTAGGCGACGCGCTCGTCGCCCGCCAGCGGCGTCGTATCGCACGCCGTGAGATACTCCACGAGCGAATAGGCGGCGTCGGCGAGGGCCGCGGCGTCGCCCTCGGGGAGCAGGCGCTCGTATTCGCGGCGGAAGATGGAGAGGTCGCTCGGTTCGAGGACGACCACGTCGCATCCGGCGTCGAGCGCCGGTTCGAGCGCCGCGCGCGTCTCCACGGCCCGATCTTCGGCCGTCGAGACCATCCCCTGCGAGAGGGTGCGCGGCCGCTCTCGGAGACGGGCGAGACGTCGACGCGGACACCCGCCGCTTCCAGTACCCGGACGGCCGCCTTCCCGCGGTCCGGGCGGACGTAGTTCGTGTAGACGTCGGGGTAGAGGGTGACGGCGGCGTCGGGGTCGTCGATTCGTGACCCGCGATCGGCGTACCAGTCGGCGAACGTCTCGCGGGCGAACTGCGGCAGATCTCGCCGGCGGTCGATGCCGACCGCCCGTTCGAGAAGGGCGCGCGCGGGGCCAGCGTCAGCCACCCAGTTCGAGACGGGGGCGGTCGCACTCCCCACTTCGCCAGCGTGCCGAAGTTTCCGAAGACGCGCTTGTCGAGGGCGAAACCGGACGGTTCGTCGTCGGGCGTCAGCCCGGTGACGAGCGAGTCGAAGGCGTCGGGGTCCGCGCCGCGGTTGAGTCGGTCGCGGACGACCGTGTTGATCCACGGGACGTCGATCTCGACGGGGCAGGCGTCGACACAGCGCGTACAGCCGGTACAGAGGTCGTTGAACTCCTCGGTCGATTCGAGTCCGTGGACGCCCGCCTCCCACCCCGAGGCGATGCCGCCGGAGTAGGTCTCGCCGCCGAAGGCGTGGCCGCCGACGTGCTGGAAGTTGGCACAGGAGTTCGAACACGCGCCACACCGGATGCAGTAGAGCGTTTCTCGCAACTGGTCGTCCTCGCGCATCTCGAAGCGGCCGTTGTCGACGAGGACGAGGTGGAACTCGCGGTCGCCGCCCTCGCCGCCGAAGTCGGGCGTATTGGGGTCGTCGAAATCGAGCGTCGGGGAGTCGGTCGGCGGCGAGAGCATGGAGACGTACTGCGCGATGGACTGGCCCGTCGCCGACCGAGCGATGAGTTCGACGAACGGCTGGAGCTCCTCGACGGACGGGAGCAGTTTCTCCACCCCCGCGACGGCGACGTGCGCGTCGGGCGTCACCGCCGACTTGCGGGCGTTGCCCTCGTTGGTGACGAGGACGACCGTCCCGCTGTCGGCGAGGACGAAGTTCGCGCCGGTGACGCCGAGGTCCGCGTCACGGATCTTGTCGCCGAGGTAGTCCCGGGCGAACCGCGTCAGTTCGTCCGCCGTCTCGAGCGGTTCCTCGGGGTCGAAGTAGTCGTTGAACAGTTCGGCGATGTCCTCGCGGGAGCGGTGCATCGCCGGGCCGACGATGTGGGAAGGCGACTCCTCGGCCACCTGAATGACGAACTCGCCGAGGTCCGTCTCGTAGACGTCGACGCCGGCGTCGACGAGGGCGTCGTTCAGTTCCAGTTCCTCCGTCGTCATCGACTTGCTCTTGACCGCCGTCTCGGCGTCGCGGGCCGACGCCACCTGCTGGACGTAGCGGTTCGCGTCGGCCGCGTCGTCGGCGACGTAGACGCGTCCGCCGTTCGCCTCGACGGCGGCCTCGACCCGATCGATGAGTTCCGGCAGGTCGGCGATGGCGTCTTCTTTGATCTCGCGCGCGCGCCGCCGCAACGCGTCGCCCCCGTCGAGCGACGCCATCGCCTCGTACCGGTTGCGGTTGAGGGTCGCCGTGTGGTCGTGGACGGCGTCGCCGTCTTCCTCCATCGTGTGCCGGATCGACTCGGCCCGATCCGAGCGCCCGGTCATCGGTCCTCCAGCAAGAGCACGCGCACCTCGCGCGGGCCGTGGACGCCCTCCACGTACTCGCCCATGTCCCCGGTGCCGCTGACGCCCGTCGCGAAGACGACGCTCTCGGGGCCGTCGGCGAAGGCGTCGGCGAGGCGGGAGAACGCGGCGTCGGCGTCGGACAGGACGTCGCTCTCGCGAACCACCGCGACGTGACGCTCGGGGTAGAGGCTCACGGGTTCGTCGCCGCCGGCCGTCGACCGAACGGCGAGCGTACCGTATTCGGCGATGGCGAACGCCGCGGCGGTGACGCCCGTCGTCGCGTCGCGCAACTGCGCGGGCGTCGGTTCGGTGACGACGTCGGTTCCGTCGAGCGAGACGCCCTCGAAGGGGAGCGGACTCCCGACAGCCGGCGGGTCGACTACCTCGTCGAGTCGGGCGGAGAAGTCGGCCGTCCGCGTCCGCGTCAGCGTCGCGTCGAACGCCGAGAGAGCAGCCTCGAATCGAGTCGTCGCGCTCATGGTGAGGAGTTCGCCCCGACCGGTATCACGTTTTGGGTCGATCGCGGTCAGACGCCCAGATAGCGCTGCCGGAGTGTTTCGTCCTCGCGGAGTCGCCGGGAGGTGACTTCCTCGACGATGCGACCCTCGTCGAGGATGTAATGTCGGTCCGCGACGGCGAGCGCGGCCGCGACGTTCTGTTCGACGAACAGGACGGTGATGTCCTGCTGTTCGTTGATGTCCTCGACGATGTCCTCGATGCGGCGGACGATGTAGGGCGCGAGGCCCTCGAACGGTTCGTCGAGCAGCATCAGTCGGGGATTGGTCGCGAGGGCGCGAGCGATGGCGAGCATCTGCTGTTCGCCCCCGCTCATGTTCCGGGCGTGTTTCGCCCGCATCTCGGCGAGTTCGGGGAAGTGATCGAGGACCGCCTCCATCGCCATCGGATTCTCGGCGTGGTTGATGGACACGCGGACGTTCTCCTCGACTGAGAGGCGCGGGAAACAGCGCCGCCCCTCGGGGACGAAACTGATGCCGCGGCCGGCGACGTCGTAGGCGGGCGAGCCGAGCAGCGAATCGCCGTCGAAGCGGACGTCGCCGCCGAGGACGCGGGGCGTCTTCGCGCCGGCGATCGCGCGCATCGTCGTCGACTTGCCAGCGCCGTTGCGGCCGAGCAGCGAGACGAGTTCGCCCCGGTCGACGCGGAGATCCACGCCGAACAACACCTGGCCGGTCTCGTAGCCGGCTTCGAGGCCGTCGACGTCGAGTAGCGGGGTCATAGTTCCTCCCGGATGCCGCCGAGGTAGGCTTCCTGTACGTCGTCGTCGGTCCGGATCTCCTCGGGCGGGCCGGTGGCGATGGCGCGGCCCTGATCGAGCACGGTGACGCGGTCGCTGATCGAGAGGACGACGTCCATGTCGTGTTCGATGAGGAGCACCGTCAGGCCGAGGCTGTCGTGGATGTCCTCGACGAGCGCCGCCGTCTTCGTCGTCGCGCCGGGGCTCATCCCGCTGGTCGGCTCGTCGAGCAGGAGGACGTCGGGGTCGGTGGCCAGCGCCATGGCGATGCCGAGGCGACGCTGGTCGCCGTGCGGGAGATTCTTCGCCAGCGTGTCGTGGGCCGCGTCGAGGCCGACCCGGTCCAGGATCTCGACCGCGCGTTCGCGGCCGACGCTCGCGGCGTCGCGAAAGAGATCGAGACCGAACGGGCCGTATTCGGCCGTCTGGACGACCACCGGACGTTCTCAAGCACGCTCTCCTCGGTGAACAGTTCGTTCGACTGGAACGAGCGGGCCAGGCCCGCGTGGGGGCGTTCGTACTGCGGCGCGTCGGTGACGTCGGTGCCCTCGAACCAGACGCGCCCGGCCGTCGGCGAGAGGAGGCCCGTGACGACGTTGAACAGCGTCGTCTTGCCCGCGCCGTTCGGACCGATGACGGCGCGGAGTTCGCCGGACGGCACGGCGAGGGTCACGTCGTCGACGGCGGTGACTTCGCCGAACCGACGAACGAGCCCCTCGGTGCCGAGGGCCGCCTCGCGCGGGTCGAGGATCGACTCGTTCGGGCCGAGGACCGTCATCGTCGCACCTCCCGGAAACGGGCGGCGGCGACGCGAACGCCGTCGCGCAGCGCCCCAGACGCCGTCTTTCGGCGAGAGCAACACGACGGCGACGAACAGCGCCCCGAGGAGGAAGCGCCAGTGCTGGAGGACGCCCGAGACGTCGACGCTCACGAGCGCCAGCTCGGTGGTCGGGAGGTTGAGCATCCGGAAGCAGAGAGGTATTCGGCCGTGAACTGCCAGACGAAGACGCCGGCGACAGGGCCGAAGAAGTAGTTGACGCCGCCGAGGACGGCCATCAACACCGCGTCGCCGCTGGTCAGCACGCCGAACGTCTCGATGGAGGCCCCCTGGGTGTTGATTTCGAGGAGGACGCCCGCGATCGAGGCGAGCGCGCCGCTCGCGGTGAAGGAGGCGATCTTGTAGCGGTCGACGTTCATCCCCATCGCGCGGGCGAGCCCCTCGTTCTCGCGGACGGCGACCAGCGACCGGCCGAACGGCGACCGGAGCAGTTGCCAGAGCGCGAGCATACAGAGCAGGAAGACGACGGCGACGACCCAGTACCACTCGACCTCGGCGAACGGGAGGACGACGCTCTTCTGGCCGCGGAACGTCTCGACCCACGGCGGGAGCGCGTTCTGACTGATGCCGTTGGAGCCGCCGGTGAGACCGAGCGGGTTCCTGTTGACGACGAAGTAGACGGCTTCGCCGACGGCCAGCGTCAGCATGGCGAAGTAGATCTCGCCTTTCTCGACGATGAGCCTACCCAGGAGATTGCCGAAGGCGGCGGCGAAGGCGACGCCGACGACCGCACCGACGACGAACGGCAGGTCGAGTCGCGCGACGGCGATGGCGACGCCGTACATGCCGAAGCCGAAGAACATGGCGTGACCGAAGGAGAGCAGACCGGTGAAGCCAAAGAGGAGGTTGAACGCGGCGACGAACAGCATCCAGATGAGCATCGACGTCGCGATCTGCCCGAAGCCGAGCAGCCACTGGTGGGCGACGACCGGGCGGAGCGCGACGACGAGGACGAGCAGGCCGACGGGGACGCGGTAGCGCGATAGCGCGCTCATTCCATCAGCCCCTCCTCGCCGAACAGGCCCCGCGGACGGACCAGCAGGACGGTTATCATCACCAGATACGGGACGAGTCCCTGGATGCCGCTGACGTCGAAGGCGGCGACGCCCGTCGCCGCCGAGAGCGCGGTGAGGACGACGGGCGTCATGAACGTCGCCTCGCCGATCAGGATGCCGGAGACGACGCTCCCGAAGAGGCTGCCGACGCCGCCGACGACGACGACGACGAACGCGAGGATGACGAACGTCTGTCCCATCCCGGTGCCGAGGCCGGACTCCGCCGCCCGGAGGACGCCCCCGAGGCCGGCGATGGCCGCGCCGAGACAGAACATGGCCGTGAATCGCAGCGGGAGGTCGACGCCGAGGAACTCCGTCATCTCGTCGTCCTGCACGCCGGCGCGGACGGTCAGCCCGAAGTCGGTCCGCGAGATGAGGAGGTAGACGGCGACGACGGCCACCGTCGCCACGAGGACGGTGAAGATGCGGAACGTGCCCACCGTCGTCACGCCGAGGTCGGTCCCCCCTGGAGCGCCCGCGGGACGTCGAAGCCGAGCGGGGCGGCCCCCAGACGGCACGGACCGCTTCTTGGACCATGAGCGTCAGCCCGAACGTCGCCAGCAGGCCGATGATGGGGTCCTGGTCGTAGATGCGCCGGAGGACGGTCACTTCCATCGCCAGTCCGACGGCACCGACGGCGACGGGGGCGACGACGAGCGCCGCCCAGAACGAGAGACCCATCGCGCCGACGACCTGGTAGGCGAAGTACGCACCGAGCATGAACAGCGCACCGTGTGCGAAGTTCACGACGCCCATCAGACCGAGGATGAGCGAGAGCCCGAGCGCGATCATGACCAAGATCATGCCGTAGACGAGTCCCCCAATGGCGTTGTCGACGAACAGCCCGGGGCGGACGGCGAACGCGAACGCGAGGACGGCGAGCGAAATGACGAGGAGCGCCCACGCTGCCGGCGTGAGCGAGCCGAGACGTCCGCGGACGGCGTCGGTCGCTTCCCGAGCGAAACTCGGGTCGTTACCGTTCATGACCGAGCGGTTACAGCGAGCAGCCGGTCTGGTCACAGGAGCGTGCGACGTCGTCCCCGGAGAACGTGTTGACCGTCTCGAACCACGTCTTGTAGGGGTCGTCCACCATCTCGTCGGTGGAGCGCGCCTTCACGCTGTAAGTGTCCTGGACGAGCTGGTGGTCGCACTCCCGCCAGTACATCTTCCCGCTGCCCTTGATGTCCTTGACCGGCGAGGTGACCTCGTGGCCTTCGATGGCGTCGCGCATCGCGTCGGCCGCCGTCGACTCCGCGCGCATCGCCGCGCGGACCGCCTGGTCCATCGAGGCGTAGCCGAGGAAGTGGCGGACGTACGGGTCCGACTCGGCGTTGTCGGCGACGCGCTGTTTGAACTCCTGTCCGGCGTCGACGGCCGTCCCCCAGACCTGTCCGGCGATATCGAGTGCGCCCGCCATCTCCCTGTCGAGCCCCCAGTAGACGATGTCCTCGCTCTGGTGCATCGCCAGCGTCCGCTCGTCGAGGCCCTTGTCGATGACGGTGCTGAGAGCCTTCCGCATCTCGAGGCCGGCGACGAGGAGGCCGATGCCGTCGGCGTCGGAGGCCTTGGCCTCGTTGACGTAGGACGTGTAGTCGTCGTTCGGGAACGGGGTGGCGCTCTTGCCGACGACGTTTTTGCCCTGCGATTCGAGGACGTTCGTGACCGCCTTCTGTGCCGTCTGTCCCCACGTGTAGTCGGAGTAGAGGAGATACCAGTCGTCCGCAGATTCGGCCATCTCCGCGCCGATGGTGTTCGCGAGCATCGAGTTCGAACACGTCGGGCGGTACATGTACTTCGTACAGCCGTCGCCGGTAATCTGGTCGGAGTGTGCGCCCGTCGCGAAGTAGGAGACGCCGTTGTCGGAGGCCCACGACCCCATCTTGAGGGCGACGGAGGATGAGACGCCGCCCATCGCGAAGTCGATGCCGTCCTTGGTGACGAGGCGTTTCATCCGCTGGAGGCCCGTGCTCGGGGTGACCTCGGTGTCGCCCGTCGCGATCTCGATGCTGATGCCGAACTCCTCTTCGAGATCCTGTTTCGCCAGGCGTGCGCCGTCGAGTTCGGCCTGGCCGAAGACGGCAAACGGACCGGAGAGCGAGGTGGCGACGCCGACGGTCAGCGAGTCGATGGCGCTGCTTCCCGGCGTACCGGTGGTGCTTCCGCCCGACCCGCCGGAACTCTCGGTGCCGCCGGAGCCACCACCACCGGAGCCACCGCCGGAACAGCCGGCGAGACCTGCCAGGGCGACTGTGCTCGCGCCTTTCAGAAATGTCCGTCGTCGTGTGTCCGCTCGGTCAGCCATGAGTACGGCCGACAAGTGGCGAACGGGATATTTAAATTCCGCTTTTCCGGGCGGCCGTCGAGACGACGTCCCCGGCCGAGCGCCGTCGGCCGCGTCCACGCTCGGTCCGCACGGTGGCCCGAGACGGCAGTCGCCGTCGTCGACGCCCGACGCGTACCCCGGTCGCGGTCGCCCGCCCCACTTATGGCGCTGGCTACCCTACCGCCGTTCATGCCAACGACCCTCGAAGTCGAATGTACCAGTTCGGACTGCGAACTCGACATGTTCGAACTGCACTACACGTACGACATGCCCGAGGACGTCGGCGTCGACGACTTCTCGTGTCCGTACTGCGGCGGCACCGACTGTCTGGAGGAAATCGCTCTATGAACGGCGTCAGGGAGTTCGGCAAGTCGGCGGCCAACGCCGTCCTCGAACGCGTCGGCCGCGGCGTGAGTCGCGTCCAGGAACGGAAGCCGCTCCCCTCGGACCTCCTGGAGAGCGAGGACGCCTACCTCGTCGTCTTCGACGCGCCGGGAGCGACCAGCAGCGACGTCCAGGTGCGCTTCGTCGACGGCGAGGTGCAGGTGCGCGTCGACCGGTTTCGCGACCACCACGAGGGCTTCGAGATGCGCTTTCCGGGGCGCGGTCTCTCGCTCGACGGACGCGTGACCCTCCCGCCGGACGCGGACGTCGACGCCCAAGACGCCACCGCGACGCTCACCAGCAACGGCACGCTCCGGGTCGAAGTGCCAAAGGAGTCCCGCGGCCGCGACGTCGAGGTGCGCGAGGAGAGCGGAGGGGACGCCGCCTGACCGGCGCGCTCCGGTGTCGCCTCAGCGACTGCCGACGAACGCGTCGACGCCGCGAGCGGGGTAGCCGACGACGGTGTCGACGCCCGCGTCTTCCAGCGACGACACCCGGTCGCGCACCGCCTCGGGCGTCCCGACGAGGGCGTAGTCGTCGGCCGCCCGGAGGAGTACCTCTCGGGGTCGCCCCGTCGCGTCGGCCGACAGCGCCGGGTCGTCGGGGAGCGCGCGCGAGACGGGAGCCCGCCGCCCAAGGTACGGACCGAGCGCGTCGAGGACGGCGTCGTCGTCGTCCGAGACGACCGTCGGCGCGTAGACGGCGAGGACGTCCTCGAACCCGGCCGTCCGCAGGGCGCGGACGTCGCGGGGCGTCGACCGCGAGAGGAGTTCGAACTGCGGGCCGCCGACGGCGAGAGCGACCCGTTCGACGCCCTCGGTGCCGATCCACGCCTCGGGGGCGTTCTCGCGAGCGGCGGCCAGACGCGGTGCGACGGCGCGACGGCGCTCGGCGTCGGAGAGATACGCCGGATTGCCCGCGACGAGAATTCGCCCGACGCCGTCGGGCAGGGCGTCGAGTCGGCTGTCGTCGCCGAGGGGTCGAAGCCGTCCGCCCGCACGGGCGTCGTGAGCGACACCGCCTTCTCGGCGGCGAGCGTCCGCAGCACGGACGCGTCGGGCAGGTGGTCGCGGCCCTCGAAGTCGACGACGACGCGGTCGACGGGGACGGAAAGCGCCCGTTCGACGGCACACTCCGTCGGTTTCACCGCCACGGCGTCGAGGCCGGTCGCGGCGGCGTCGCTCGCGTCGGTCAGACTGGTCGAAGGTCGTCCGTCGGTCACGGTTGGCGTCGCTACCGCGCGTTCGGATAAAGGGCTATCGCTCCGCTCACACCGGGAAGTCGGCGTCGGGATCGACCACCCGGTCGACCTCGGGCGGCATCTCCCAGTCCGTCGTGAGTTCGAGCAACTGGACGAGCATCCGGCCGGTCGCCCCCAGACGGTGTAGCCGTCGACGTAGAAAAAGTGCAGGCGGATGTCGCCGTAGTACGGATGGTCGCGACGCTCGGACTCGTAGTTGTCGAGGTCGATCAACCCCGACACGGGGAGGAGGGCGATCTCGGCTACCTCGCGTTCGTCGGGTTCGTACGTCCGATCGGGGACGCGGGCGACGAACGGCCGGACGGCGTACTCGCTGACGGTCCGCACGTCGTCTATGGAGCCGACGATGTCCGCCTCCGCCGGGCGCAGACCGATCTCCTCCTCGGCCTCGCGCAGCGCCGTCGCTTCCAGATCGACGTCGCTCGGTTCGCGTCCGCCGCCGGGGAAACTCATCTGCCCGGGATGTTCGCCGAGGTGATCGGCACGCTTCGTGAACAGGAGATACTCCCCGTCCGCCCGCGAGACGACCGGAGCGACGACCGCCGCCTCTCGTTCGGCGTCTTCGACCGTCTGTGGCTCGTGTCGCGCCACCACCGAGAGGTCCATATAGAGTGTACAGTGCGCCGGTGGTCTTATACTGTCGGTCACGGCCGCAGTGCCCGACCGTCAGTCGTCGAGCGCGTCGTCGAGTCGCGTCCGCACCTCGCTCACGTCGACCGGGGCCCACGTTTCGAGGTCGTAGGTCACGTCGAGGAGACGTTCGATCCGGTCGTGGTCGCCGTCGTCGACGGCCCGAGCGGCGTCGGCGCGGAGTCGCGTCTCGACGTCCGTCGCCACCGACGCCCGGTCGATCTCCCGAGGTTCGACGTCGAGGATGTGGGGGAGGTCCTCGGCGTCGGCCGGCAGCGTCGGAAACGCCACCGGCCCCGGCGCGAGCAGCGTCTCGTCGCCGCGGTCGACCGCGACGAGGTGGTACGACTCGACGGCCGACGCGACGGCGTCGTCGACGGCCCTCTCGTCGACGTCCTCGCCCGCCTTGAACGCCAGTTCGGCGAGCGCGCGTTCGAGTTCCGCGCGGGTCAGCGCCCCGAAGAGGTCGACCACGCCCGCCAGTTCGTCGTTCCGGAAGCTCATCGGACCGCCTCCAGGTCGGCGGCCGCCGCCTCGCGCACCGACGCCGGGTCGAGCCCCGTCTCCGCCCACGTCGGGAGGCGGCGATCGTCCTCGGGCGGAGCGACGGACTCCGCGTACGTCGCGACCTGTGAGAGTTCGTCCTCGCGGTCGTACGAGAGGCCGTTGAACGCGGCGTCGGTCTCGTAGGCCCGGACGAACTCCGCCGCCGCCTCGCGGTATCGGTCCCGGAGCGATCCGTAGTCCGGGGTGACGCCGCGGTCCGAGAGCACCCGGAAGAGCGCGACGGCGACGTGGCGGCTCATATCGGAGAGCCCCGTCGGACCGCCGACCGCGCGGTGGTCGTGTTCGTACGCGCCCAGGTCGACCTGCGCGCTCCCCTCGAAGCCGGCGGCGTCGAACGCGTCGCCGAGCGTCCCGATTTCGAGCCCCCACGACCGCTGGACGCGGAGGTGGGCGGCGAGGTCGGTCGTCGCCGCGAACTCCCCGCCAGCGCGTAGCGGAAGGCGTCGAGGTACGTCAGGACGGGCGCGTCGTGGACGGTACGGAGCGCCCGGACCAGCGGTTCGTAGAAGAGGCGAAAGAGCCGCCCGTAGAGGCGGCCGTTCTCGACGCGGGCGTAGTAGCCCTTCGAGAAGTCGTAGCCGCGGGCGAGCGGGAAGAGCAGGCGCGGCACGTCGCGCCGCGAGTACGTCTCGGTGTCGGCGTCATGGACGGCCACGTACTCGGCGTCGCCGTCGAGGGCCTGCCCCAGCGCCAGCCACACGTCGCGCCCCTTGCCCGCGTCGCCGTCGAGGCCGTAGTCGTCGAGGACGCCCTCGACGCGCGGGCCGTTACACCACAGCACCGACAGCGGCAGATCGAACTCGGAGATCCAGTCGTGGAACGGGGCCACCCGATCGGCGGAGGCGCGAAGCGGAACGACGACCGACGACGGAGAGACGCGTTCGAGTTCCGAGAGGACGCGTTCGGCCGCGAGGCCGGCGTACTCGCGTTCGGTCATCGGCACGACGACGGCCGCCCGGTCGGTCGGTGCCGACGGGTGCGGGTCCGTTAGGTCGTGGAGCGTCGTCACGCGCTCCTGGACGTACTCCATCACCGGGCAGTGAGGGGCGACGAGACAAAAGCACGGCGGGTCGACGCGGCGGGCTATCCGCGGAGCGCCTCGACGGGGCGCTCGTTCGCCGCGCGCCACGCCGGATACGCGCCGGCGACGAGACTCGTCAGGACGCCGAACGCGACGGCTCCGACCAGGTACGCGATCGCGGTCTGCGTGAACGCGAAGGGGTCTCCGAGGAACACGGCGTTCGCGGCCAAGGCGACGCCGAGGGCGAGCGCGCCGCCGACGGCCGCGCCGATCGAACCCAGGAGCGCCGCCTCGACGAGGAGGATCCGGACGATGTCGGGTTTCGTGTACCCCACCGAGCGGAGGACGCCGATCTCCTCGCGGCGTTTGATGACGGCCATCAGCATCGTGTTGGCGATGGAGACGCCGGCGACGAGCAGCGAGATGGCCGCCAGCCCCGCGAGGAAGGCGTTGATGCCGTTGACGATGCTCTGGAACAGGCGCACGAGCGACGTGAGTTCGAACACCAGCAGTCGGTCTTTCCGATCGTTGAACCGCTCCCGGAGGCGCTCGGCGGCGGTCTCCGCTCGGTCGACGGACCGAGTGGTGACCCGAACCTGCTCGTATCGGTCGTTCGCCGCCTCCTCGATGGGGAGGTAGAATTCGTCGACGCCGAACGCCTGCGTGGGGGCGAGCACTGCGACGACGCGGTAGCTCCGCTCCGTCTCGACGCCGTTCTCGGTCCGGACCAGTTTGATTCGGTCGCCCGGCGCGATGCTCTGCTCTCGCGCGTACTCGTTGGAGACGACGACGCTCTGCCGCCAGTTCGTCGGGATTTCTCCCCGCCCGACGTCGTAGAGCGTCCGCGGATCGTCCAGGTAGGTGACCGACGCCGACTCCCGTTCGCCCGCGCGCACGATGAACTCCACGTCCGCGCTCTTGGTCGCGACGACGCCCGCCGGTCCGACCGTCTCCTCGATCGCCAGGAGATCCTCGCGGTCGAAGTAATCCGTCTCCTTGTCGACGCCGGGCGAGACGAAGACGTTCGTCGCCCCCTGATCCTGAACGGAGTCGAGCTGGCTCTGCTTGAACGCGGCCCCGCCCGCGCCGATGGCACCGATGGCGACGACGCCGATGAGAATCGACGCCGCGGCAAGCGCCGACCGGACCTTCGCGCGCGAGACGTTCCGCCGTGCGATGACGAGCGAGGGGAACAGCCCCGCGATTCGGTAGAATTGGCTCACGGGCCACCTCCGAGCCGAGACGCGGAGTCGCTCGCGATCATCAGTCGAGCGCCTCCACGGGTCGCTTGTTGGCCGCCTTCAAGCGGGGTACAGACCGGCGATCAGCGACGTGCCGACGCCGAAGGCGGCACCGATGGCGACGTATCGGAGGCCGGTGGCGGTGAACGACAGCGGATCGCCCAGGAGCAACTGATTGGCGACCATCCCGACGCCGAGAGCGATCGGAACCCCGACGACGGCACCGACGACGCCCAGGATAGTCGCCTCGGCGACGAGCAGTCGGACGACGGCCGTCTTCGGGTAGCCGACGGCGCGGAAGACGCCGATCTCCCCCTCGCGCTCGATGGCCGACATCAACATCGTGTTGGCGATGGTGACGGCGGCGACGAGCAGCGAGATCGAGCCCACGCCGATGAGGAACTGGTTTATCGTCCGGAACGACCGCTCGAACGCCTCGCGCTGTTGCTGGATCGGGTGGACGTACACCGTGTGCTCGCGGGCGTTGAACTCCGATTCGATGCTGGTGGCGACCTGATCGACGCTCCCCGTCTGGGGGTTCACCCGGACGATCGCGCTGTCGTACTCCCGGTCGTCGAACTGCGAGAGGGGGACGAACACCTTCTGGTCGGCGCGGAGCGGGCCGGCGAACCCCTGCGGTTCGAGGACGGCGACGACGCGGAACGTCCGGTCGAACTCGCCGTCGACGGTCACGGAGAGGCGGTCACCGACCGAGACGTTGTTGTCGTTCGCGATGCGAGAGCCGACGACGACGGTGCGCCGCCAGTTGTCCGGAATCTCCCCCGCGGCGGCGTCGTAGAACTCGCCGGGGTCTTCGAGGCTGGTCACCGACGCCATGGGGATGGCCTCGCCGTCCGTCGTCCGAACGTCCGACTCGAATGACTCGACGACGGGGAGGACCGTCGCGCCGCCGGACGCCTGTCGCATCCGTGCGATTTCGGATTCGGAGAAGGTGCGGTCGCCCTCCCGTTCGTCGTTCGGATTCCAGACGGGGTTCACCGTCGCGGTGCCGCCGAATCCCTCGTAGGCGTCGAGCTGGTCCTGTTTGAACGCCTCGCCGCCGACGCCGATGGCCCCGATGGCGACGACGCCGATGACGACGGCGGCGACGGCCAGTATCGACCGGGCCGACGCCCGCGAGAGGTTCCGGCGCGCGAGGACGAGCGTCGGGAACGACGCGGCGATCCGCCGGAGATATCTCACGGCCGTTCCCCCGTCGACGGCTCACGTGGACCCCTCCGCGGCGGCCTCGTCCGCCGGCCGGACCTCGCCGTCGATGAGGTTGACGACGCGGTCGGCCGCATCGGCGACGTAGGCGTCGTGGGTCACCGTGACGACGGCCACGTCCTCCTCGGCGCGGAACTCGTCGAACAGGTCGAGAATCCGGTCGCCGGTGTCCCGGTCGAGGTTCCCGGTCGGTTCGTCGGCGAGCAGGATGTCGGGGTCGTTGACGAGCGAGCGCGCGATGGCGACGCGCTGTTTCTGCCCGCCCGAGAGTTCGTCGGGGTAGTGGTCCAGTCGGTCGCCGAGGCCGACCCGTTCGAGCAGGTCGGTCGCGCGTTCGCGCGTCCGCTTCGGCGTCCGGTCGAGCATCCGCGGCATCTCGACGTTCTCGACGGCCGTCAGCGTCGGGATGAGGTAGAAACTCTGGAAGACGAAGCCGATGGTGTCCTTGCGCGTGTTCGTCCGCTCGCGGTCCGAGAGCGTCGCGACGTCCGTCCCGCGGAGTCTGACGTCGCCGCGGGTGGGGACGTCGAGCAGCCCGAGGAGGTTCAGCAGCGTCGACTTGCCGCTTCCCGAGGGGCCGACGACGGCGACGAAGTCGGCGGGCGCGATGCCGAAGTCGACGCCTTTCAGCGCCCGGACGAGTTGGCCGCCCGTCTCGTACTCCTTGACGACGTCGTCGCCGCGGATTATCGGCGCGTCGTCGGAGGCGTTCGGAGCCATCTCGGTCACCGTCGCCAGCGATAGACCAGCACGCCGATCACGAGGACGACGGCGGCACCCGCGATCGGAACCAACGGCGGTCCGCCACCGCCGTCGCTTGGATGCGGTCGCCGGACCACTGCCCTTTCGACGGACACCTCGGTCGTGTACGACCGCTCGACGCCGTCGACGACGTACCGGACCTCCACGGGCACCGACGAGACGTTACCCCGGAGGTTCGTCGTGAGCGTGAACGAACTGAAGTCGCTGGCGTCGACGCTGCCGACGAAGTAGTCGGCGGAGCCGACGCGCTCCGCCTCGGCGACTGAGACGACGACGCCCTCGACGGCACTCGTCCCGACGTTGCTCGCCGTCGCCGACAGTTCGAGGCTACCGCCCCGGGCGACGGCGTCGACCCCCGTCAGCGCGATCTCACCGGGGTTCCCGGGGCCGTCGAAGCCCGCGCTGAACGTGCGCGAGACGGACTTCCGGTCGCCGTTCTCGGTGTAGCTGACCGTCACGTTCACCGGGTACTTACCGTTCTCGGGGACGCTGGCGGGGAAGCTAAACGTCGTCGCGTTGCCCGCGACCAGCCGTGCGCGAACGCGCCGGTCGAGCGAGAAGTTCACCTGCGGCGAGGCGACGTCCACCGCGATCTGCTGGACGTCGGTCGGACCGCCGTTGGCGACGGTGACGTTCATCGGCCGGGTCGCACCGGGGACCGCCTCCGCCGTCGAGAGTTCGACCTGCGGCGGGGACTCCTCGACGACGTGGACCGTGACGGGGTGGCGGATGGACACGACCCGCCCCGAGTTGTCGACGCCGTTTACCTTGACCGTGAACGTCTGCCAGCCGGCCTCGTCGACGGTCATCGGCAACGTCACGGTCGTCGACGCGCCAGGGGCGAGCGCTCCCAGGTCGTCGGCGACTTTCGTCCCCGAACCGAGCGGTCCGACGTAGATCTCGTTGATGGTGACGGACTTCCCGGACTCGTCGTAGTTCCGAACGGTGACCTCGACTTCGAACGTCTCCCCCACGACGGGGGTCTGCGGGGTGTGAGTCACGTTCGTCACCGAGACCGACGTCGACTGTGCATCCACTGGCGGTGCCGTGAGGGCCAGAAACGCGGCGAAACAGAGCGCTGCGAGGACGAGCGCTCTGCTGGAGGGCTGTTGGAGTGGCACTGCTGGTACTGGGCTACTATCCGATATTAGGCGTTGCGGTCGCAGGACGCCGCCCGACACACCGGCCAGTGACGTCCGCGATCGACCGGCCGCAATCGGCCAGGGTCTTTTTTAAACAGCGGCGCGCAAGATGTCGGTATGAAATCGACGCGGAAGGGTCTGCGCGACGGCGAGTTGCACAAGGACACGTACGGCCGGCTGACGTGTTCGGAGTGCGAGAAGACGCTCAAGAAACGCAACGACCCCGACGAGATATTCGCCGTGCGGGTCTGTCCCGAGTGCGGGCGGGAGTGGAAGGAACTGCGCTGACTACCGAAAGACGGCGTCGAACGTCCGGGCCCCGAGCGGATCGAAGGTACCGGCGGCGACGTTCTCTTCTACGTGCGTGGTGCGACTCGCGCCTACGAGCGCGGTGGTGACGCCGGGGGCGCTTCGGGCGAAGTTGATGGCGCGTTGTGCCCGCGTATCGCCCGCGAGCGCCGCGTCGATCTCGGAGGGCATCCCCTCACCGACGGCGAGGTCGCCCTGTGCGAGACTCGCGCTGGCGACGACGTGGACGCCCGCCTCGTGGGCGCGTTCGAGCACGGACGTCCGGCCGTCGCCGTCGGGCGTCGGCTGGGAGTCGACCGTGAACGCGTCGGCCATGACGACGTTGAACGGGAGCTGAACGGCCAGAAATCCCGAGTCGTCGTTGCCGACGCGGTCGGCGGCCGCCTCGGCCCGTGCGAGGATTTCGGGGAGGGAGAGGTGTTTCTCGTGGTCGGCAGACACCCGGAACGCCTCCCACGTCGCGACGCCGTAGCCGTACAGGTCGCCCGCCGCGCGGCGACGTTCGAGACGCTCGAAGGCGGCTTCGAGCCGGTCGTAGACCGCCTCGCGGTCGCGGATCTCGAGTTGCGTCTCGGGGTTGTGGACGTAGTAGCAGTCCACGGCGTCGACGCCGAGGTTCGACAGCGACCGGTCGAGCATGGCCTCGACGAAGTTCGGCGCGATACAGTGGCATCCGCGCGCGAGGTCCGACGGGTCGACCAGCCCCGTCTCGACGAACCGCTCGCGGACGTAGGCCGCCGGATCCGCGGGTCTGTCGCCGTCGAACGGGACGAAGCCGCCCTTGGTCGCCACGACGACTGCGTCGCGGTCGACCGACGCGCGTTCGAGGGCGCGGCCGACGACGCGCTCGCTCCGGCCGTGGCGGTAGTTGACGGCGGTGTCGACGTGGTTGATGCCGTGGTCGAGCGCCGTCGCCAGCGCCGCCTCGTACCGGTCGTCAACTTCGTCGGTCGGGTCCCCGAGGTAGGTGCCGATACCGATGCTTGAACAGACGCCCGGGCCGAACCGGCGGAAGTAGGTTCGGCCGAACCGGTCGCCGAACCGGTCGCGGTACGCCCACGTCCCGCGTGTCGTCGCCATGGCCGAGGTAGCCGCCTCGCGGACAAAAGCCCCCGCTTTTTCGCGGTCGCGAGCGGTCCGGCGACTCCGCTCTCCGTGGTCGACGGGGACGGGACGTTTTTCGGCGGCCTCGCCGCCATCGACGAGGAGACGAAACCGCCGCGACCGCCGTCGGATCCCGGTCGCCGGTGTTTTGAGCGACCCGCATCCCCCGTCAGATGTCGCCTTCGAGCGCCTCGAACAGGCGCGATACGAGGGCCGATCGCCGGTCTGCCGCCACGGCGGACTCCTCGTCGGCCGGGTCGATCTGTCCGCCCCCATTCGAGCGTGGCCACCCGCGGTAGCGTTCGGTACGTCCGAAACCGCCGCCTGTAAGGTCCGGCCCATGTGGATTCGGTCGTCGTGCGACCGTCCCGAGAGGTGGATGGTGCCCTCGCGCTCGCCGTAGACGACGGCCGCCGTGACCCCCTCCAGTTTGATGAGTTCGTCCGCCGCCTGCGGCACTGCGTCCACGTTCGACAGCGATCCGACGTCGCTGATGGCGAACGGCCCTTCGACGGTTCGGTTCTCGATGGCCCGCGCTTTCGTCTCCAGGACGTCGGCGCTCACCTGCGGGTTGGCGATGCGTTCGAGGAGCGACTCGTTCACGCCGGGGTAGAGATAGCGGCTGGCGTCGAAGTCGGCGTCCGCCACGCCCGACGTGAGGTGGTTGGTGTCGGTGAGGATGCCGAAGAGAAGCCCGGTCGCGACCTGCGAGGGGATCGGGTAGGTAACGCCCAACTCGCTCTCGTGGCGTTCCGGCGGCACCGGAACGGCGTCCAGGTCACGGAAGTATTTGGCGACGATGGTCGAACAGGCTCCGTACTCGGTCCGAACGTCCGTGAACGTCTCCCCCGACCCGTCCCCGGGGTGGTGGTCGACGACGGCGAAGGGGATGACGGCCTCGGCACCCGTGAACCCGCGTGGTTCGTTGTGGTCGACCAGCACGACTGCCTCCGCGGCCAGCTCCGAGGCCGCCTCGATCTGGACGAGGTCGACGTCGAGGAGGTTCCGGAACGCGCGGTTCTCCTGGTGGCGGACCTGTCCCGCGAACTGGATCGTCGCGTCGACGCCGAGTTCGTCGGCGAGCCGTGCGACGCCCATCGCTGCCGCCATCGCGTCCGGGTCCGGATTCGGGTGGGTCAACACGGCGAGTTCCTCGCGTTCGGAGACAGCGTCGACGAACTGCTTCCCCATCGGCCGGGTGAACTGCTTGAGCGCGTATCCCACAGATCCCACTGCGAGGACGCTTACGACCGCTGCCGCCGCGAGTTCCGGATGCCGCCCCACGAATCCGGCTATCCGACCGACGGCCTCGTCTACCCCAACCGGCATACGTCACCGGTAAGCCCCGAACGATAAGAGTATTCTCCCATTGAATCGCTTCCAATCCGACAGAAATCAGCGGTCGTCGGACCGCCACGACTCGATCGCCGGTCGGTATCCCTCGCGGAAAGTCGGATAGCTGAAGTCGTAGCCCAGTTCGCGGAGTCGCGCGTTCGAACAGCGCTTGTCCGCGAGGATTCGCTGAGCCGCCGACGCCGAGAGGTCGGCGTCGGCGAGGTGCGCTTCCTTCGTCCGCTTCGGTGGCTGCTCGACGCCGCACTCGTCGGCGAGCCAGTCGGCGAACGTCCACTTCGAGACCGGTTCGTCGTCGACGACGAGGAGCACGTCGTCGCGGGCGACGTCGGCGTCGAGGAGATACCGGACCGCGCCGGCGGCGTCGACGCGGTGGACCATGTTCAGATATCCCTCCGTGACTGGCCCCTCCAGATACCGGTCGAGGCGGTATCGATCCGGTCCGTACAGGCCGGCGAAGCGGGCGACGGTGCCGTCGATGCCGTGGTCGGCCGCCGTTTCGAGCGCGACGCGCTCGGCCTCAGCGAGGACATCGGCGCGGGGCGTCGACGGATCGAGCGGCGTCTCCTCGTCCACCCACGCGCCGTCGTGGTCGCCGTAGACGCCCGTACTCGACGTGTAGACGAACCGATCCGGCGAGTCGTCCCGCGCCGCGAACGCCTGGATCGCGGTCCGCATTCCGTCGACGTAGACGTCGCGCGCCGATTCGACGCCCCGGCCGCCGGAACCCGCGGCGAAGACCACCAGTCCGCGTCGGGGACGGCCGCGAGCGAAACCGGGTCGGTGACGTCCGCCTCGACGGCGTCGAAGCCGGCCGCTTCGACGGCGGCCAGTCCCGACTCCGAGCGGCGAACGCCGACGACGTCGTGTCCGGCGGCCGTCAGCTGGCGACCCAACGCCAGCCCGACGTAGCCACAGCCGAGGACGACGGCGCGCATCAGCGGTCGTTCCGTACGGCGATGACCCGGTGGATGGCCGCGAGTTCGGACAGCGTCATCGGATTCCGCCCCTCGATCGCCTGCTGGACTTCCTGTCCCGAGAGGTCGACGCCGTCGTCGAGGTTCGAGGCGACGGTGTCCACGTCGAGGACGCCCGTAGTCATCCCCATCAGGAGGTGATCACGGACTTCGGCGACGACGACGTCCGCCGACGGGGACGCGTCGCCGACCGCGAGGATCGCGGCCGCTTCGGTGAGCGTCACGTCGGGCGACTCGCCGGTAGCGAGCGCCGACACCGTCTCGGCGTCGACGCCGGCGTCGGCCGCGACGGCGTCGACGCCCTGCTCGTCGATGACCGTGCGCAACTCGGCTTCGTACGCCGCCCGGAGGTCCGCAGTGGAGAGCGATCCGGGTTCGTCGGCGGCGTCGTAGAGCATGGTTCAACTGGGGACGCGACGGGGATAACCGTTATCACTCCGAGGGGCACTCGCGGGGGTTCCACGACGTACACGCGGGGCGCGGCCACCCGGCCGACCGCTCGTCCGCGTTGCCGTCGACGTCGCCGACGCCGTTCCCCTTCGGCGGGACGGCGACGGCGACGGCCGTCCGCGTCTCGAACGCGATCCGTTCGTCGCGGCCGAGGCGCTCCTCAACATCGTCGCCGTCCACGTCGAGCGTCACAGACGACCCGTCGCGGACGTACCGCACTCCACCGGGCGTCGCCGGCGTCCCACGGTCGGTACGGAGCGTAAACCGGGCGTACGCGCCGCGGACGTGAACCGTCCAGACGTTGACCGTCGCGTACCAGTAGCCGGGGGCGGGCGCGACGGGGAGCCCCGCAGGAACGGTTCCGAGTGCGTCGCCCGCCCATCGATCTTTGGTCGCCTGCGTCGCGTTCGCCGCGCGACTGGAGATGGCGTCGCTCAGCGCCTGGCGAGCGATTTGGCGACCGCGCGCTGCCGTTCGGTTCGTCACCCGCTCCGACACCGCCGCCGCGTCGCTCTGGGCTGCTCGGCCCATCTCGATGCGCAACCGAGTTTCGATCCGATCGGCGTCGACCGGGCCGAGGGCGTCGGATCGGTCGGTCGCCACGTCGGCGACGTCGGCGGCGAGTGACCCGTTCGACGCCGCGAGCGCTCGGTGGCCCGGTGGTCCCAGCGCTCGAAGGCGTCCCGGACCACCCGCCTTCGCTCGGGACGAGACAGGTCCGTCTCCCGCGCGAGGACGATTTCGCCGCGGCGGTGGACCGGCCGCAGCGCGGCGCGAACCGCGTTCGACAGGTCGTCGCGACGCGTCCGAAGTTCGTCGTCGTCGCCCGCCGCGAGGGTCCGGTCGGCGGTGACGAGAGCGCGTCCAGCGGTGCGGAGCCGGACCGACCTCGGACGATCGAACGCCGCCTTCGCGGCCGTGTCGGCCGCATCGCCGTACGGAACGGTGAAGAGGTTCTCGTTCCGGGCGGTCATCGGATGGTACGACCCGGTCGGCGGGACCGCGGAGACGACGTCGTGGTCGACCGACGAGAGCGTGAGATAGGCGGGGTCGCCGTCCGGGACGAGACGGACGCCGCCCGCCGGCCCGTCGACGCCGACGCGCGATTTCCGACGACCGTGTTCGGCGTCCGACCGGGCGTCGAAAACGCGGTTCAGGTGGCCGAGCGGACTGAATCCGTGGCCCCTGAGAGCGTCGTCGAACGCCGTCGTGGTTTCGCGCGTCGTCGTCGCACGGCGGTCGAGTGCACGGATCGTCCGGTCGAGATACGCTGTCCGCGCGGCTACCCGTGCGCGAGAGGCGACGCCGTCGTACCGGTCGGGCGGCGAGAGCAGTCGCCGGTCGCGGAGACGGTCGGCGAGCGTCGCGGCCGGGTTCGCCCGACGTGTTGCCGTTTCGCCGGCCGAAACGTTCGTCGTGACGTTCTGCACCTGGTTGCGGAGCGACGAGACGTTTTCGTACACCCAGCGGCTGAGGTTTCGCGGGCGCGACCCGTAGACGAAGCCCGACCGTCTGTCGAGCGGGAACTGGCGGACGGCCGTCGGCTGTCGGTCGAGCGATTCGGCGGCGACAGCAACGGCGACGTCGTCGCGTCCGCCCTGTCTCTCGACGAGAAGCGCCCGCGCTTTCTCGCCCGTGTCCGCGAGGTTGGGTCCGCCGAGCGGGCCGCCGCGCTCGAACAGCGGACGTGTCGGACTGTCCGGAGCCGTCGCGTTCGGTGCGTACCTCCCGACGACGGCGACGCCGACGCGGTACCGATTCGTCCACGTAGCGGACGTCGTCGTCGACGAATTCCCCTCTTTCCACGTCCACGTCACCGTCCGGTCGAACGAGACCAGTTGCGTGAACGTCGAGAAGACGTGATCGTCGGCGCGCAGCCGTGGCGACGGCCCGTCCGTCGGCTTCGTCGCGACTTCCGTCGACACCGTCGCGTCGTTCAGCGACCACTCGTCGCCCGGCGAGATCGGGCGAGGCCTCGGTTCCACGTGCGTGTGCACCGTCGCCGTCCGGAGCGAGGCGTTCACGCGGTAGGCGCGTTTCAGGGTCGTCGACAGGCTCGCCCCTCGTTCGCCGGCCAGAAACTCCGAGAGCGCGCGGTCACCCGTCCGTCCGACCGACACCTCGAACGTCCGATTCGGCGTCGCGTTCGACTCGCCGATGTCGAACGTCGCGATCGTCGGACGCGCGGAGCCGGCTTGCTGTCGGGCGTTCGGGCGAGGGAGGACCTTCTGTGACCACTGCCCTCCCGGCACGGCCGTCGGTGCGAGCAGTTCCTTGGCCGCCAAGCGGGACATCGCTCGGCGGAGCCCCCGACGGCCGTCCGGGTCGCTTCGTGCGAACGCCGAGCGTTGGGTTTCGAGAACCGCCCCGTTGGCGGTCACCTCGACGTGCCGGTTCGCCAGCACGTTCTGAACGGGTGTCCCGCCGTACTGCGCGTAGGCGCGCGCCCAGACCACAGGGTAAAGACGAGCCGTCAACCGCCGGCCGAATCCCGGACCGTCGAGCGGACGACGATTCAGTCGTCGCTCGAAACGCGCCGCCCTGTCGTGAAGCGTGAGTACCGGCGTCGCGACGGTGAGCGTCCGGGTCGTCGAATCCTCAACGACGGGATCGCCGTTCCGGTGGGCAGCGACGGTGACGTTCCGGATCGTCACGCGCAGTGCCGTTCCGTTCTCGACGCCACGAATCCGAACCCGGCGTTTCGCCTCGCGGAGCGTCCGTACGTCCGGCGTGGCCGGAAGCGACGCGGTCGCTCTCACGTCTCGATGGCGGTACTGGACCGTCCGGAGTCGGTCGCGCGCCGCGAGGTAGATGCGAACGCGCAGCGCGTCACGGAACGGTTGCGACGGATCGAGAATCTGTCCGGTGGGCGTATCGGCGGGCGTCGTCACCGGTTCGAGCGCGGCCGCCCGGGCCGCGTCGGCGACGGCCGATCGGAGCGCGGGCGCGACGTCGGCACTGGCTCGCTGCATCGCCGTATCCACGGCTTCGTTCGTCCGCATCGGCCCGCGCGTCGAGAGCGTCGCCGAGAACCCGGTCGCGCCGATCAGCAACAGAACGCCGACGAGGGCGAAGGGAATCCGGGCGCGCCGGTCGTCTGCTGGCCGCATCAAGACCACGTCCTCACGACGATGCGGACGCTCCCGACGCGAACCGACCGGGCGGCGGCGACCGGATCAGCAAACGACGCGCGAAGGCCGCGTTCGAGGCGGTCGGCGAGTGCCGCGGTCAGCCGCTCGTTTGCCGCGTACATCTTCCCGCTACGCAGGTCCCTCGTCGGAGGTTCGCCGACGAGTGCCTCGACCCGCCGGTACCGACGGCGGGCCGTCTCCGCCGCCGTCGACGTCTCTTGCAGGGCAAACCGCGTGCGCTCCGGAGGGAACATTCCGGTTACCGTCCGGTCGGCGGTGACGTTGGCGACGCCGGACATGCCGTCGCGCTCGGCGGCGTCCAGCGCCGCGTCGCGGGCGGTCGGATAGCTGCTCGGAACCGTGAGCACCGCGGCGTGTACGGCGACGTTCGGCGGAGGCCGACCCCCGACCAGCACCTCGCCCCGTATCCCGACTCCGCGAACCGGCCGCCAGACTGCGTGGACGCTCGTCCGATTCGCTCGGACGACCCGCTGGACGCGACGGACGATTCGACGGCGGAACCCGTCGTGTGCGCGGGTCGTCCGCTCTCCGTCGACGGTGACGTTCGCGACCGCCGCCCGCGCGAGGAGGCCAGCGAGGGTCCCGTGAGTCGCCCGGTCGAGCGACGCGTCGATCGATCCGCTATCGCCCGATTCGGAGGCGTTCGCGGACGTCAGCGAGTAGTTCACCGTCGCCGTCGTCGTCGCCAGCGTCTCGGCGACGGCGTCGGCACGGCCGTCTCCCGCCGGCGTCTCGGGCGTCGACGTGACGACGGTGACAACTGCGGCGCTCACCAGCAGGAGGCACAACGTCGCGTCGAGGACGGAACTCGTCACGACCACACCTCCACGCGGAGTCGTCCGGGGACGACCCGCGCCGGGCCGAGGCGGACGCTCACGAGACGGCTCGCACCCTCGGCGGTAGGGGGCGGCGTCGGACCGACGCCCCACTGCTCGCCGCCGGCCCTGACAGAGAGGTTGCGTCGGTAGCCGGCGGGGCCGGCGTCGTGGCCGTCCGCGAGCCGTGACGGTGCGACGACGCCGTCGGGGGCGACGGTGTCGTAAACGCGCGCGAGCGTCGGCGGAGCGATCTCGCGGTCGGATTCGGGCATCGCCCCGTGGAGGACGTCGGCGTAGAGGCCGACGCCCGCACAGACGACGAGGACGGCCGCGAGGGCCGCCGTCGGTTCGACCTGTGCTCTACGCGCCGACGAGCGTGACATCGTCACCTCCCACGCGCAGCCGGCGGACGACGAGCGGCCCGTCCGACTCGATCCATCGAGGCCGCCGATTCCGGGCGTCCCGGAGCGCCTTACGGAACGCCGCGCCGGAGTCGTAGACGTGCCCCGGCGACGCGCCGTAGAGCACGTCCGAAAGCGCGGTCCCCCTCGGAACGGGCGTCACGGGACCGAACGCGAACGTGGCGTGTGTCGTTCCGGCGTCGTTTCGGAGACCGATCTGTCGGCGACCGAGGCGGACCGCGTCGGCGTCGAGTGGATGTTCGGCCGTCGCGGTGTACTCGGCGCTGGCGACGCGGTCGACCGTCCCGGCGACGCCGGCGGCGTCCGGCGGGGGCGTCATCGGGAGGGCGGCTGCGACGCCGAACACGGCGACGCTCGCCGCCGCGAGGCCGAGCCACGTGTACCACGCGTCCACTGGAACGTCGAGCATAGGCCGGGGTGGTCCCGTCTTTCGACTTAAACCTCCGCTACAGGAACAGGCCGGCAGCGACGAACCCGGCGAGGAACGTCGGCGTCGCCAGCAGAAGCGCTACACCGACGCGATAGCCGATGAGCGCGCGATCCAACCCACGCGATAGCCCCGTCGTGAGCGTCGTCAGAATCGCCGTTAGCAACAGGACGTAGACGCCGATGGCCGCGCCGAGATCCGGAACGGCGATGGACGCACCCGCCAACCGCGTCGCCTCACCGGTCCGGACCAGACGCTCCGCGAGAGCGACGGTCGATCCGCCGACGAGTGGTGCGAACACCGCCGCCGTGTTTCCGAGCGTGTCGGTCACGGACGCGAGTTCACGCCGAGCGTCCCGTTCGGCCTGCCGGAGTTCCGTGAGCTGATCGGCGGTGGCGACGATCGCCTCCCCGGCGGGTCGCCCCTCCGTCGCCGCGAGCGAGAGCAACGCCGCCGCCCCTTTCGTCCGCGGACTCGGCAGGGCCGCGAGCGATCCGCAGTCGCCCAGAAACGCCTCGCGAACGCCTACGCGGAGGCGTCGCTGGAGGCTCGCCGTCTCGGAGAGGACGTCCCCCGTGGCTCCGGTGAGTTCGTCGCCAGCGTGGTCGAGCGCCGTCTCGACTGCCTCGCCCTCCACGACGCGCTGGCCGACGAGATAGAGCGCGTCGTCGAGGGCGGATTCGACGTCTCGGACGCGATCACGAACGGCCTTCACCGGGCGATACCGGACGACGAGCGCGCAGCCGAAGCCGAGACCGACGGCCGCGACGGGGCTCGCCCACGAGGCGACGACGGCCGAACTCACCCACCAGCCAGCAGCGCCACCCGCGACACCGGCCAGCATCGGGAGCCAGTCGCCGTCCGGGATGTCGGGGTGGTCGCCCCCAACTCGCGGGGGTGGGAACGCGACCGGACGGCGAGCGAACAGCCAGATCGTCGTCCAGCAGAGCGCCAGCGGCAACAGCACGTCGTAGAACGCGACGAAGCCGAGCAGCGAGACGCGAACGCCGGCGGCCCGGGCGGCCGGGAGAACCCCGACCAGCGCCAGCGGCAGGAGGACGCCGAAAGCGTACACCCCCGTCACCGGGCCGCGAACGTTCCCCGCGAAGTCGGCCATCTCGTCGCCGACGCCGTCGAGGACGGCCGACATCGACCGATCGAGCGTCCGATCCCGTTCCTCGGCTGGTGCGTCGGCCGCCGACTCGACTAAACTGACCGCTCGGGACAGCGACGGGAACCACTCCCCCACTCGGTCGCGAAGCCGTCCAGCCCGGTTTCGGGCGTCCCCGCGGTTCGCCGGGCATGATCACCGAGGCTCTCGGCGAGCGCGCCGTCTCCCGTTCGCGCGGCGAACGTCGCCGCGCGTTCGACCGTCGGTTCGATCCGCATTCGGAGGACGACCCGTCCCACGAGACCCGTGACCGATCCGAGCGTCCGGGTGCGTTCGAGCGTCGCCAGCACGACGGGAGTCCGGTGGACGGCGTGGGTGACGCCCGCACCGCCCGCGAGCGCGGCGGCGACGACGAGCGGCCAGGACGGCACGGCGAGCAATCCAACCGCGATGAGGGCGACGGCCGTCGGGAGGAACGCCACGTAGCCGGCGCGGACGACCGTCTCGGCCGCGAGGTCGCTCCCGAGAAAGCCGAGCGCTCGATCGAGTTCCCCGCTCGTCTCGACGTCTTTCGGACACGCGCGTGCGAGCGCTCGAACGACGTCGACGAGCGTCATGCGGACCACCCGGTGGACGTCACGCCGACCACCGTGCCCCGACGTCGAGGTCGTCGACTCGCGTCCGCCCGGTCCGCGCGAGGTCGGCGAGTCGGGCTTCGCGGTCGTCGAGGGCCGACCGGACGTCGGCGTAGGATTCGGCCGGCTTGGCGAGGTCCGCGACGAGACGACTGTCGCCGCGAGCGATAGCACCCGTCGATTCGAGCGCGCCGTCGACGTCCGCGAACAGCGACGCGAAGTGGACGCCGTCGGCGTCGTGTCGGACCTCCTCGACGGCGACGACGCGGCGTGACTCGCCCGCCGCGAGCGACACCACGAGGTCGGTCGACGCGAACGACGACTCGGGTATCCCCAGATCCGTCACCACGCGTTCCCGGACGGCCTCGGCCCCGTCGCCGTGGATGGTGCCGAGCACCGCCCCGCTACTCGCGCCGACGCGCATCGCTTCGTACAGCGTCGCCGCCTCCTCGCCGCGCACCTCGCCGACGACGAGCGCGCCGTCGCCGAGACGGAGCGCGGTTCGGAGCGCCTCGGTCGCGGACAGCGACGGGCCGTCGGCGCTCGTCTCCGTCCGGAGCGTCTGGACGTCGCGGCCGGCGTCCCGGAGGGCGGCGATGGGGAGTTCGGGCGTGTCCTCGACGACGACGGACCGCACCGACCGCGGCAACTCCCAGAGGAGCGCACCGAGGAGCGTCGTCTTCCCGGCACCGCGTGGCCCGGCGACGAGGCCGGCCGCCGATCGCTCGACGGCCAGCGAGAGGAGGGCGGCAGCGTCGGCCGGCACCGTCCCGTTCTCGACGAGTGCGGGGAGCGTCCACGCGTCGTCGCCGTGCGTGCGGAACGCGAATCCGTAGCCGTCGCTCGCGGGAGCGGTCACGCCGGCGACGCGGACGCGACCGCCGTCCGGCGCGTCCACGACGGCGTCGAGAGTCGGAGTCGCCCGCGAGAACGCTCGACCGCTCGCCCGCCGGAACCGAGAGGCGAGTGCGGCGGCTCCGTCCGGAGTCAGCCAGAGGTTCGTCCGGACTCGGTCGTCGTCGAGGCGCACCCGGACCGGATTCTCCGTGACGGGCGCTGTCACGACGACGTCGGAAACGCGCGGGTCGGCGAACACGTCGTCGAGGACGCCGCGACCTCGCGTGTGCTTTCGCAGGACGCGCGCGAGCGTCTCGACCGGGTCGCGGTCGTCGGCGACGCGCCGGACCGCCCGGCCGGGGGCGCGTTCGCCGCCCGAGACGCCACCCGTCGCCAGCGTCTCGTAGGCCGCCGCGAGCGTCGCCATCTCGTCGTCCGAGAGGTCGGCCTCCACCGGCGAGAGATCGTAGTATCGCCCCGTCCGCGTCTCGTAGAGGCGGACCGTCGCCCCCGTTTCGAGGTCCCGACGATCGACGAGCGTCGCGTCGTCGGGGGCTCGGACGTCGCGCCGACTCCCGGCGAACGTCGGCGCGACGGCGTACGGGAGCGCGTCGTCGTAGCCGTCGGCGCGGGCCGCACACTCCGCGAGGCCCGTTTCGGCGGCGATTCGAGCGACGGGACCGGCACGCCCCGCTGCGTCCCGGGCCGCACCAAGGGGATCGCGTCGCGCGCGGTCGGCCAGCGTCTCGTCGTGGAACCGCGCGCGTTCGACGAAGCGCCCGGCCGCGAGCAACGTCGCCGCCGCGCCGTCGTCGTAGATGCGTTCCCGACCGGCTGCGCGGGTACGCACGACGTCGGCGTCGCGGGTCGAGAACGCGTCGACGACCGTCTCCCGACAGTCGGGAGACGCGGCGAGGTCGCCTCCGCCGGGGCAGTCGCCGCTCTCGACGACGAGTTCGACGCCGGCGGACGCGCCGGCAGTCGTCTCGAACGAGGCCCGACAGCGACAGTCGACAGCCGAGGATTCGTCGTCACCGGCGAACGGGAGCGTCGCCAGCGCGGATAGTGACTGCATGGGCCGTCGTGGTCACCTCTCCGTATTTGAATCCCGGGGCGGATCGGCGTCGCCGGCACGCCGGACCACGACGACGGCGACGCCCCGATCCCGGACCAGCGACAGACGGAGGCGGTGCCGTCCCGCCTCGCGAAAGACGACCGGGCCGCCCGGCGTCCGCAGATCCACCCCCGAGAGCCGAACCGTCCGCGCCGTCTGACCGGCGACGCGATACGCGACGGCGTTCTCGTCGCCGGTGCCGTTCGGTCGACCGCCGACGGCGAAATACGACACCGGCGCGTCGCCCCACCCGTCGGCCGGCAGACGAAACTCGACGACGCGTCGCGCTCCCGAAACGCCGGGGAGACGGGTCCTCGGCGGCGATGAGCGTCCGCATCGTCCGTTCGACGTCCGTCGCCGTCGCGTCGAGACGGGTCGCCGTCCGCTCGGCGCTCCCCTCGTCTATCGCCGGCGCAGCGACGCCGAAAAGCGCCACGGTGAGGGCGACGGTGAAGACGACGCGTATCACAGTGCGTTCCGGATGCGTTCGACGAGCGGGGCCGGATCGTCGGCCTCGGCGTCGTCGCCGTCTCCGTCGACCGCGGCTTCCACGGGACCCGAGTCGAGCCGTTCGACGGTCAGCGCCGGATCGTCGACCAACTGGGATTCGAGGCGGGAAACGGCGGCGAGGGCGGCATCGGCCCGGCGTTCGACCGATTCGTCGACCGCGCTGACGCCACCGAGGTAGCCCCGGAGCGCCTGCAGTTCGGCTTCGACGTCGGCGATGCGGTCGTCGAGGTCGGCGACGTCGGCTTCCACGTCGTCGATGCGGGCGCTCGCTTCCGCCGCGGAGGCGAGGTCGCGAGTGTCGGTGTCGCCGTCGGTCACGGCGCGTTCGACGGCGGCGAGTCGTTCGGTCAGGGAGTCCGCGTCCATGGCCCGGGGTGGGCGCGGTATCGTTTGTAAACCTTCGTCTGGGAAGGTTCAAGGGGTTCAGCGGAACCACTGGAGCATGAAGTCCGTCCTGATTGGTGTCGGACAGGCGGGCGGCAAAGTCGCCCGAGCGTTGTCCGACTTCGACTCCCGAAACGGCTTCGGCGCGGTTCGCGGTGCCCTCGCGGTGAACAGCGCCTCCTCCGACCTCCGTTCGATCCCCTTCGAGACGGTGCTCGTCGGACAGGCGAAAGTCAACGGCCACGGCGTCGGCGGCGACAACGAACTCGGCGCGGAGGTCATGCGCGACGACGTCGAGGAAGTGATGGGTGCCATCGACGGCCGGGTGACCGCCGAGGCGGAGGCCATCTTCGTCGTCGCGGGACTCGGCGGCGGCACCGGCAGCGGCGGTGCGCCCGTCCTCGTCCAGCAACTCCAGCGCGTCTACGAAATCCCCGTCTACGGCATCGGCATCCTCCCCGGGGCCGACGAGGGCGCGATGTACCAGATCAACGCCGGCCGCTCGCTCAAGACGCTCGTCCGCGAGGCGGACGCGACCCTCCTCGTCGAGAACGACGCCTGGCGCGAGGCCGGCGAGAGCCTCGAATCCGGCTACGAGGCCATCAACGAGGCCATCGCCCGTCGGGTCGGACTGTTGCTCGCGGCGGGCGAATCCGTCGATGGCGTCGCCGAATCGGTCGTCGATTCGAGCGAGATCATCAACACGCTGCGCAGCGGCGGCGTCGCGGCCCTCGGCTACGCCGAGGCGCTCGTCGGCGACGACGGCGCGGCCGACGTCAACACCGTGACGAGCACGACCCGGCAGGCGCTCAAAACCGGGATGAGTCTCCCCGACACGGACCGCGCCGAGACGGCCCTCCTCGTCGTCGCCGGTCGCCCCGACGCCATCTCGCGGAAGGGCGTCGAACGCTCCCGCAAGTGGCTCGAAGAGGAGATCGAGACGATGCAGGTCCGCGGCGGCGACTTCCCGCTGTCGAGCGACAAAGTGGCGTCGCTGGTGTTGCTCGGCGGCGTCACGGGGTCGGAGCGGATGGACCGTTTCATGGAGCGTGCGAAACAGGCGACGCGCGAGGCCGACGAGCGCGAGAGTCAACGCCGCGGAGACGCCGCGTCGGCGTTCGAAACCGACGAACTGGACAGCCTGATCTGATACGGCCGGTATCGGACCGACTCGGCGTCGACTGTCGGAACCCAGTTTCGACCGTCCGCGAAGCTACTTCGTTGGAACGAGGCTCGCGCCGTCGAACTCGGTGCGCGCGAACTCGACGTCCATCAGGTCGAGGATGGTCGGCGCGATGTCGAGCAGGTCGGCGTCGACGATCGAGGCCGCGGGGTCATCGACGAACAGCGACGCGTCGTCGAAACTGTGCATCCCGTTCCGGGGGCCGGTGTCGAAGACGTCCTCGTGGCCCTTGAATCCCGCCTTGAGGTCGAACCCCTCGTTCGGGATGGCGACGAGATCCGGCGCGATGTCGTCGTGGTCGCCGCGGAAGGCGTCTTCCTTCTCGACGACGCGGGCGCAGACGGTCCGTCCGTCGGGGCCTTCGAGGCCCTCCAGCATCTCCTTGAGTTCGGCGCGTTTCTCCTCGTATTCGGACTCCGGAACGCTCCCACGGGGTTCGCGCCCTTCGAGGTTGAGGTAGAAGCGGCCGGGGATGAGCGAGTACGCCGTCGTCTCCTCGGCGATGTCGTCCAGGTCAGTGTGATCGTCGTCCGCGTAGGAGAGCCACCCCTGTTCTTCGAGCCACGCGTTCAGGTGGACCTCGTGATCGAGCGACATGAAGCCGTGGTCGCTGGCGACGACGAGGGTCACGTCGTCGGGAAGCATCGTCCGGATTTCGCCGATGTAGGCGTCGACCGTCCGGTAGAACTCCATGAACGCCTCCTTGTTCGGCCCGTCGCGTTCGTAATCCTCGAACAGGAAGTGGTTGACCCGATCGGTGGTCATGAAGACGCCGAAAAAGAGGTCCCAGTCGTCCTGCTGGAGGTAATGAGAGAACGCCTGAAACCGGGTTTCGAGCGTCTCGTTGGCGTCGTCGACGAACTCGCTTTTGTCCTCCTTGTGACCGAGTTTGGCGTTCACGTCGATGGCGTAGTCGATGGACTGGAGGTACTCCCGGAGTTCGTCGGGGTAGGCCGCCTTGTCGACGCCCGGCGAGAGAAAGCCGGACGCCATCCGCTGGACGTTCCGCTGTGGCGGGAACGTCACGGGGACGTTCAACACCGTCGCCTGCCGGCCCTCGTCGGCGAGGCGGTCCCAGAGGCGCGGTGCCTGCACGTCCCGCCCCATCGGGACGTAGGTGTCGTACGAGCCAACTTCGCGGTCCTGGAAGCCGTAGACGCCGGTCTCGCCCGGATTGACGCCCGTCGTGAGCGCCGGCCAACACGCGCTCGACTCCGGGGGGACGATGCTATCGATCTCGCCGGCGCTCCCCTCGTCGGCGAGCGCCGCGAAGTTGGGAAACTCCTCCCGGTGTTCGTCGAGGAGACTGAACGGCACCCCGTCGACGCCGATGAAAGCGACACGCGGATGATCCGTGCCGCGGAGGCGGTCGAACAAACCCATACCCTCGAATATCGCTGAGACGCATAAGAAACTTCGTTTCGAGTCGAAGCTCGCCCGTAGACGTGACGCTGTTAGGCGACCGTACCCAACGGGACCGTCGAGGGCGGCCGGAGTCGGATCGAAATCAAGAAAACCGGGAGACGGCGGGCTGTTAACCGGACGTACCAAATCCCCTATTAGCGCTTCGTGCCTCTAGGCGGCCATGAGCACGAGTCCCGCGACGACCGACCTCTCGGAGAAACAGCACCGCATTCTCCGGTATCTGCGCGAGAACGGCCGGACGAAGACCTACTTCAAATCCCGCCTCATCGCCGACGACCTGGGGTTGACGGCGAAAGAGGTCGGCGCAAACATGACCGCGATCCGAACGGGCGAGTTCGACGTCGACGTCGAGAAGTGGGGCTACTCCTCGGGCACGACGTGGAAAGTGAGCGTTTAAGGGTCGTACCGGATGTACGCGTCGGCGTCGGTCGCGAACGACGCCGCATCCACGCCGAACGAGTCCGCGTAGCGGACGAGCAACGTGATGAGCGTCTCCGGCCGTTCGACCGCGTAGCCGTCGTCGCGTGAGAGCAGTCCCACCTCGGCGAGTTCCTTCGCGTACGTGCTCACCGTCGCGCGCGAGACGCCGAGCGTCGCCGCGAGGTCGCTCCCCGAGGCGGAGGGGTCGCGCAACAGGGCGAGCACCATCCCGCGAGGCGTCTCGCGGCGGAGGTAGCCAAGCGCCGTCTGTTCGAACGCGGAGAACCGCTCGGCCGGGAAGAATCGCCGGTAGTCGCCGTCGCGACGGGATTCGACGACCCCGTCGTCGACGAGTCGCCGGAGGTGGTGTTGGGTCTCGCCGGTTCCGAGTTTCAGGTCGTCGCGAACCTTCGAGAAGTGCGCGCCGGGCGTCGTGGCGAGGTAGCCGACGATGGCGTCGCGGACGTCGCTGCGGGCGTCGTCGTCGTCGCCGCCGCGCAGCCCGGCGAGGGCGTCGCTGCGCCGAGCGCCGCGAACCGGCGCAACGTCGCCCGCTTGTCGGTGTCTACCCCGCGTTCCGTCATCGACCTCCGATAGGTGTCACCGAAGTAAAAGGGTTTGGACTACCCGGATCCCGACTCCGTCTCGGTTTCCGTCTCCCGTTCGGCGTCCACCTCGGCGCTCGTCTCGGCGGTCTCCTCCTCACCCGCCTCCTCGATGACCTCGTCGGCGCTCCTGATACCCGTGTCGGCCCCCGATTTGATGGCCTCGGCCTCCTTCTCCAGTTCCTCGACGTCCATCTCGGCGGCCTCGTCGATCTGTCCGAGCATCTCGTCGATGTCGTCGAGGCCGAGCATCTCGCGGGTCTCCTCGTCGAATTCGAGGCTGTCCAGCCCCTCGTACTCCTGAACGTCGCTCCCGGTGAGATGTTTGCCGTAGCGGCCGACCAGCGAGGAGAGTTCCTGGGGCAGGACGAACGTCGTCGACTCACCCTCGCCGATGCGTTCGAGCGTCTCCATCCCGCGTTCGATGACGGCGCGTTCGCCCATCGACTCGGCCGACTTCGCCCGCAGGACGGTGGAGATGGCGTCGCCCTGCGCCTCGAGCACCTGGGACTGCTTTTCGCCCTGTGCGCGGATGATGTTCGACTGCTTGTCGCCCTCCGCTTTCTCGACCGCGGAGCGTCGCTCGCCCTGCGCTTCCAGAATCATGGCACGGCGGCGGCGTTCGGCGCTCGTCTGCTGTTCCATCGCCTGCTGGACCTCCTGCGAGGGGTTGACTTCGCGCACCTCGACGCTCTCGACGCGGACGCCCCACTCGTCGGTCGGTTCGTCGAGTTCCTTGCGGATGCGCGCGTTTATCTCCTGGCGCTTGTTCAGCGTGTCGTCGAGTTCCATGTCGCCGAGGACGGCCCGCAGGGTGGTCTGGGCGAGGTTCGAGACGGCGCGCTTGTAGTCGTCGACTTCGAGGAACGCCTTCTTGGCGTCCATCACCTTGATGTAGACGACGGCGTCGGCCGTGACCGGGGAGTTGTCGCGCGTGATCGCCTCCTGGCGCGGGACGTCGAGCGTCTGGGTGCGCATGTCGAACGCGTACGTCCGGGAGACGAACGGCGGGACGAAGCTAATACCCGGTTCGAGTAGCCGGCGATACTCGCCGAAGACGGTGAGGGCTTTCTTCTCGTAGGCGTCGACGATCTCGACCATCTGCCAGACGGTGACGATGGCGAGCAACAGGACCAACACGCCCACGACGAGGGGCGCGAGGCCGACGTTCATCTGTAAGGCGGGGGCCACGAACATGGCCGAGGGTTCGGACGACGGTCCCAAAAGCGTTCGCACGTTCAGGCGCGGTCCGTCTCCGCCTCCTCGTCCGCGACGGTCCCCTCGTCCGTCTCGCTCGACCGCTCCCGCCCGCGCGCGAGTTCGCGGTCGATGTCGTCCTCGACGGCGTCGAGCGACTCCACCGTGACGACGTTGCCGCCGCCGGGATCGACGACGATGACCTCCGTCCCCTCCGGGATGGTGCCTTCGATCGACCGGGCGGCGTAGTAGGGGTTGAAGCCGCCGGACTCGAGTTTCACCTCGCCCTCCGAGGGGGTGACGCGTTCGGTGACGCGGCCGGTCTGTCCCTTCAGCGACGCCGAGTCGCTCGTCCGCCCCGACCCCTTGCCGCCGTAGAGGTCGAACTCGCGGTAGCCGTAGAGCGCGAGGGCGCCGAACGCGAGGACGAGCGCGCCGAGGACGAACGGCGAGGCCAGGGGACCGAGCACCAGTCCCACGAGCCCCGCAGCGAGGAGGGCGACGCCCACGACGACGAAGTGCGCCCCGGGAGCCAGCGCCTCGGCGACGGAGAGGACGATCCCCGCCACGACGAGCAACAGCGAGAACGTCTGGGGCCCCAGGAAGTCGAGTTGCAAGACGACGCCGATGCCGGGGAGACGGTCCATAGCCCGACCTGGGAGGCTGGCGGTAAAGTCGTTACCGACAGCGAGGCTACTGCCTCGGAATCGACAGCGAGGCTACTGCCTCGGAATCGACGGCGAAGAGGAAGAACCTACATCGCGCTCCAGAGGAAGGCAACGGTGAGAGCGACGCCGAGGAGGATGAAAAAGACGTTCTCGAGGTCCGGGTGGCCCGGTTCCAGCGTCTCGGGCGGGGAGGACTCGACGTCGTCCGGGTCGAATCGCCAGAACGCCTCGTCTTCGGCGTCGTCATCGGCGGCACTAACGCCGTCGTCGACGACACTAACGCCGTCAGCATCGACAGCGCCGTCGTCGTCACCGGCACCGCTATCGTCGGCGTCGGACGCGCTCATACACGGGATAGCGGACGGGAGATGAAAGGAATGTCGACTACCGCTGTCGTTCGTGCCGGATGACGTTGCCCTCGTAGACGACGCCGCGTTCGGCGTGGAGGGTGACGGTGGTGCCGTCGGCGACGGCGTCGGGCAGCGGTGCGCCGCTGATCATCGGCAGGCCGAGTTCGCGCGCGACGATGGCGGGGTAGCCGGTCATTCCGGGGCGGGCGTCGATGATGCCGCCCAGTTTGTTCGGGTCGCCCGTGAACTCCCCGTCGAAGTCCGCCGAGAGCGCGAGCAGTGCCCCGTCGGGCGCGTCGGTCAGGTCGCCGTCCTCGGACCGGAAGACGGGGCCGGCGACGCGGCCGGCGACGATCTTTCGGCCGGTCGCCACCGCCTCGGCGGCGACGTGGACTTTCAGCATGTTGGTCGTGTTCGTCCCCTCGAGTTCGGTCATCATCCCCGAGAGGATGACCACGGTGTCGCCGCTCTCGGCGACGCCCGCGTCCATCGCCGCCGAGATGGCGTGGTCGATCATGTCGTCGATGCGCTCGGAGTAGGCGGCGTACTGCGCGTCGACGCCCCAGACCAGGGCGAGCTGGCGGCGCACCCGGTCCTGTGGCGTCGTCGCCACCACGGGGACGCCCGGGCGGAACTTGGCCGTCTTCCGGGCGGTGTAGCCGGACTCGCTGACCGCGACGATGGCCGCCGCGCCGATGTCGCGGGCGAGATAGCGCGCCGACCGGGCGAGCGCTTCGGTCTGCGATTCGGGATCCGCCGTCGGAACGCGTCCCTCCTGGGTCTCGTCGTACTCCCCGCTGTTCTCGATCTCGCGCACGATGCGGGCCATCGTCTCGACGACGTGGACGGGGTGGTCGCCGACGGCCGTCTCGCCCGAGAGCATCACCGCGTCGGTACCGTCGAGGATGGCGTTGGCCACGTCGGAGGCCTCGGCGCGGGTCGGCCGCCGGGAGCGAACCATCGAATCCAGCATCTCCGTCGCCGTGATGACGGGGACGCCCGCGGCCTGTGCTCGGTGGATGATGCGCTTCTGTATCATCGGCACCTCCTCGAGCGGACACTCGACGCCGAGGTCGCCCCGCGCGACCATCACGCCGTGGGCCGCCTCGACGATGCCTTCGAGGTTCTCGACCGCGCCCGCCCGCTCGATCTTCGCGACGACCGGCACCTCCGCGCCGAACTCCTCGACGGCGTCGCTGACGGCGTAGACGTCGGACCCGTCGCGGATGAAACTCGCGGCGACGAAGTCCGCCTCCGCCTCCGCCGCGAGTTCCAGGTCGCGGCGATCCTTCTCGGTGATGAGGTCGAGATCCAGGTCGACGCCCGGTACGTTCACTCCTTTCCGTCCGCCGAGTTCCCCGCCGGCGTCGACGCGTGCGACGACCACGTCGTCCTCCACCGCCTCCACCGTCGTCTCGATGCGGCCGTCGTCGAGGAGGATCCGGTCGCCCGGCGTCGCGGCAGAGAGAGTACGAGAGGCCGATTTCGTCGGGTGTAGCGGTGTCGCCTTCGAAAAAGCGGACCGTCGATCCGGATTCGACTCGGATGGAGTCCTCGAGCGGCGCGGTTCGAATCTCCGGGCCCTGCAGGTCGACCATCACCGCGAGCGGCGAGTCGATAGCCGCGTCGACGGCGCGGACGCGCTCGATGACCTCGGCGCGGTGCTCGGTCGTCCCGTGACTCGCGTTGAGACGGGCGACCGACATCCCCGCCTCCGCCAGCGAGCGGATGGTCTCCCGGTCGTCGGAGGCGGGACCGAGCGTACAGACGATTTTCGCGTTTCGCATACCCCCGCACTACGGAGGAGGGAGGAAAACCCACACCCCGATCGACGGGCGGCGTTCGGTCGGGGTCGACGCCGGGTTACAGACATAGTTAAGTGGGCTTGTCAAATGATACCACTCATATGACCGACGATGCCGGAACGGTAGTGACGGTCGACGGGCAGATTCCACCGGAAGAACTCGGTGTGACGACGACGCACGAACACGTCATCTTCGACATGAGTCGCGGCTGGTACAACCAACCCGGCTCGAGTTACAAGCGACGGATGGCCAACGAACCCGTCACGATGGAGAACCTCGGCTACGTCCGTCAGAACATGATGGCCCACCGCGACAACCTCCTGATGGACTCGTTCGACGAGGCGGTCGAGGAGGTGTCACATTTCTACAACGCGGGCGGAGACACCATCGTCGACGTCACGCCGAAAAACACCGGCGGCGACCCGGAACAGGTCCGTGCCATCGCCCGGGCGACCGGCGTCCAGTTCGTCCACGGCACGTCGTTTTACACGCGGGCGGCCCACCCGGACCGAATCGATTCGATGAGCGTCGACGACGTCGAAGCGGAGTTCGTGAGCGACGTTCGGAACGGGATCGACGACACCGACGTGAGAGCGGGCCTCATCGGCGAAATCGGCGTGAGCGGAACCATCCACGAGGCAGAAGAGAAGGTGCTCCGTGCAGGTGCTCGCGCCGCCCTCAGGACGGGCGCTCCGGTCAACGTCCACCCGCCGGGGGCAAGCCCGATATGCCGCCGGACAACGAACTCGACGGCTCACACGCCCGATCGCGGTGGGCGCTCGAGATCATGGACATCTTCGAGGAGGAGGGCCTCCCGCCTGAGCGCGTCGTGATGAGCCACATGGACGCGACGCTGTTCGAGGAGATCGAGTACCAGAAGCAACTCGCCGAGCGCGGGCCGTTTCTGGAGTTCGACCTCTGGGGGAACGAGAACTACCTCGCGTCGTACGGGGACGGCTACCCCGCAGACGAGTGGCGGATAGAGACGGTGCTCGAACACATCGACTCGGGCTACGCCGACCAGTTGGTGTTCGCACACGACCTCTGTTACAAGGTGCTCCGGAAGAAGTACGGCGGCTACGGATACAGCCACATCCTCGAGAACATCGTCCCGCGGCTCCAGCGGCGCGGCGTCGACCGCGACGTGATCGACCGGATACTCGTCGACAATCCGCGGCGAGCGATGACGTTCTCGGAACCGGCGTGAGATAGCGGGCCGCCCGGCCGACGACCGGACCCCCGAGACGACTATCGGATTTTCTCGCCCGGACGGGCGTCGCCGTGGGTCGTCAGCAGGTCCGCCTCCTCGCCCGCCGCGAGAACCATCCCGTCGCTTTCGACGCCGAACAGTTCGGCCGTCTCTAAGTTGACGAGGACGACGACGCGCTTGCCCGGGAGCGAATCGAGGTCGTGGAGCTGTTTGATACCGGCGACGATCTGGCGCTCTTCGAGGCCGACGTCGACGGTGAGCTTCGCCAGTTTGTCCGCGCCTTCGACGCCCTCGGCGTCGAGAATCTCACCGACGCGGATGTCCAGTTCCTCGAACTCGTCGAAGCTTACGCGCTCGTCCGCGAGCGGTTCGAGTTCGTCCACGACCTCCGCTGTGTCGCCGGCCGCCTCGCTTTCGGAGGCGGCCTCAGTCTCCGCGATGCGCTCCTGCAGTTTCTCGTTGAGTTCCCCGACGCGTTCCTCGGGGATCGTCTCGAACAGTTCCGTGGGTTCGCCGAAGTCGGCCGCCGGCGCTTCGAGGGCGGCGTCGAGGGTCACGTCGTGGACCGATCCGTCCTCGTTCAGATCCGCCCAGAGGCGTTCGCATTTGTCCGGGGCGACGGGTTCGAAGAGGATGGCCACGGCCTTGGCGATCTGGACGCAGTCGCGGATGACCTGCGCGGCCGCTTCGGGGTCGTCGTCGGTGAGCTTCCACGGCTCGTTGCGCTGAATGTACTCGTTGCCGAACTGCGCGAGGCGGACGGCCGCGTTGCCCGCCTCCCGCACGGAGTAGTCGTTGACCGCGTCGGTGAACGCCTCCATGGCGTCCTCGATTCGGTCGCGCACCTCCGCCGAGAGGTCGGCGTCGGGGTCCCGCCGTAGTTCCGCTGGGCGAACAGCATCGACCGGTAGAGGAAGTTGCCGACGGTGCCGACGAGTTCGTTGTTGGTGCGTTCGCGAAAGCGGTCCCACGAGAAGTCGACGTCCTGCTGGAAGCCGCCATTGGTGGCGAGGTAGTAGCGCAGCAAGTCGGGATGGAACCCCTCGTCGAGATACTCGTCGGCCCAGACGGCGCGGTTGCGCGAGGTCGAGAAGCCCTTGCCGTTGAGCGTGATGAACCCGCTGGCCATCACGGCCCGGGGTTCGGTGTAGCCCGCCCCTTCGAGCATCGCCGGCCAGAAGACGGTGTGGTGCTGGATGATGTCGCGGCCGATGACGTGGACGATCTCGCCGTTCGCACCGGGAGGCGTCCCGGGTTGCTCGCGCCACGCTTCCTCCCAGTCGAAGGCGTCCGTGCCGACGCGTTCGGAGTACTGCTTGGTCGAGGAGATGTACTCGATGGGGGCGTCGACCCAGACGTAGAGGACGAGGTCGGACTCGCCGTCGGGGTAGTCGATGCCCCAGTCCATATCGCGGGTGATACACCAGTCGCGGAGTTCGCCTTCGATCCACTCGCGGGGTTGGTTACGGGCGTTCGACGTCCCTTCGAGGCGGTCGATGAACGCCGAGAGATACTCCTGGAACTCCGAGACGCGGAAGAATTTGTGGGTCCGCGTGCGGTACTCGGCGGGATCGCCCGTGACGATGCTCACGGGGTCTTCGATTTCGCCGGGTTCGAGGTGACGGCCACACCCCTCGTCGCATTCGTCGCCGCGGGCCGTCTCGCCGCAGTAGGGACAGGTCCCCTCGACGTAGCGATCCGGGAGATACTGGTCGTTTTCGGGGTCGTAGGCCACCTGAATCTCCTTCTCGTAAACGTGGCCGTTCTCGACCAGCGTCCGGACGATGGACCGGGTGAGTTCGGCGTTCGTCTCGTCGTGCGTGTGGCCGTAGTTGTCGAACTCGACGTTGAATCGCGGGAACGTCCGCTCGTAGGTTTCGTGCCAGTCGAGCGCGAACTCCTCGGGCGTGACACCCTCCTGGTCGGCGTTGATGGCGACGGGCGTGCCGTGCATGTCCGACCCGCTGACGAAGGCCGTCCGCTGGCCGAGTTTGCGCAGCGCCCGCGCGTAGACGTCGCCGCCGACGTACGTTCGAAGGTGTCCGATGTGCAGGTCGCCGTTGGCGTAGGGCAATCCGCAGGTCACCACCGCCGGGTTCTCCGTCGGGAAGCTCTCGTGGCTCATATGTGTGTCGTCGTGGATACGGGCCTAAAGCCCGCTGATTTCGGTCGTCGGTCGGGTCCGGCCGGCGTGACCGGTCGCCGGTCGTGCGACCACGCAGGGTATAACTACGAGAGGGGAGACACGTGATCGTATGACGATTCGAGGGACCATCGGCGGGATGGCGGATCGGGCGAATCCGGCGTTCGCAACCGGGGCGATAGCGATCCCGCTCGCGGCGTTCGCGCTCGCGGCGACGGTCGGAACGCGGGAGATACACACCTACGTGCACGTGATGGCGGGCGTCCTGTGGACCGGCATCGACGTGTTCATGGCGCTGGTCGTCGGGCCCGTGCTCGGGTCACTGAGCGGCGAGATGCGCGCGCGCTGGTTCGAGCGATTCACCCCGAAGATGACGTTTCTGATGCCGTCGCTGGCGACGGTCACCATCTTCGGCGGCATCACGCTGGCGGTACGCCTCGGGGGCTTCCCTAACTCCGGACCGTGGATCGGCCTGTTCGCCTTCGTCGCGTTCGTGACGGCGACGGTCGTCCTCGGACGGGTGTTCGACGCCTTCACCGACCGCCGCTGGCAGGCGTTTTCGCGCTCGTCCTCGTCGGCAACGGCGGCTATCTCGCGTCCGAACTGCTGGCCGCGGGAACGCTCCCCGGAACGCGACCCGTCATCGTCGTCATCCTCGCCGTCATGGTCGTTCTCACCGTCCAGGGCTTTGGCTTCCTGCTGCCGAACGAGGTGCTGATTTATCAGGAGATGATGTCCGAGAGCCCGGATACGGAGCGCATCGGCCGCCTCGGGATGCGAAACGCGAAACTCAGCGGCGTCCAGGGCGTCTTCCAGCTCGTCATCGTCGTCCTGATGGTCTACCTGCGCTGGGGCGGCTTCTAAACCAGCGCGAGAAAGCCCGCGCTCAGGGCGAGGGTCACGACCAGGCGGCCGACGCTGCCCGCGAACGTCGCCGCCGCGAACTTGAGGTAGTCCTCTTCGAGGACGGCGAAGGCGTAGATCGAGAGCGTGTCCGGGAAAAACGGCACGGAGAGGGCGACGGCGAGTCCGGCGTACCCCCAGCGCCGGGCGATTTCGACCGTTCGCCGCTCGGACCATTCGATGACGTCGAATCGGGAGCGCCGGAGCCAGCGGACGAGCGGGCCGGACTGTTTGGCTTCCTGGCCGATGTGGAACGCGAAGACGCTCCCGAAGGCCTTGCCGACGCCGCTGGTGACGATGATGATCGCGAGTCGTGCCCACTCTGGCAGGCCGAGTTCCAGCGGTGCCAGGAGGACGACCTCGCTGACGCCGGGGAGGGCAAAAGCGATGAGAAACGAGTAGGCGAAGATGATGGCCAGTCCGCCCCAGCCGGTGGCCGATCGGACGAGTCGAGTCAGCCAGTCGAACTCGACGAACTCGAGCCACCCCGACAGGACGAGGAACGCGTCGAGGGGGAACACGTCCTTCCCTCGCAATCGACCGGTTGTAAGCTTTCAGGTTTAGCACGGGGCGTCCACGCCGGCGAGGGGGAGCGGCCGTCAGCGCACCGAGTCGAGGAGGAGTTTCTGCTCGACGCGCTTGGCCTCGTGCTGGACGTCGCGGACGGCGTCGATGTTGGCGCTGATGGAACTGACGCCCTGTTCGACGAGAAAGCGGATCATCCGTGGCTTGGACCCGGCCTGGCCACAGATGCTCGTGTCGACGCCGAGGTCGCGACACGTCTCGATGGTCGACTCGATGAGTTCGAGGACGGCGGGGTGGAGTTCGTCGAACCGGTCGGCGACGTTCTCGTTGTTGCGGTCCACCGCGAGAGTGTACTGCGTCAGGTCGTTCGTCCCGAAGGAGGCGAAGTCGATGCCGGCGGCGGCCATCTCCTCGATGCAGAGCGCGCTCGCCGGCGTCTCGATCATCACGCCCCACTCGCGCTTCTCGGGGTCGACGCCCGCGTCCTCCATGAGGTTGCGGGCGCGGACGACGTCCTCGGCGTCGTTGACTAGCGGGAACATGATTTCGACGTTGTCGTAACCCATCTCGAACAGCCGGCGGAACGCCTCCAGTTCGTGCTCGAAGACGTCCGGCCGGTCGAGGCTCCGGCGGATGCCGCGGTAGCCGAGCATCGGGTTGTGCTCTTTGGGCTCGTTCTCGCCGCCCTCTAACTGGCGGAACTCGTCGGTCGGGGCGTCCAGCGTCCGGACGCGGACGGGGCGAGGGTAGAACTCCTCGGCCACGCCGCGGATGCCCTGGACGAGCTGGTCGACGTAGGCGCGAACGCCCTCTCTCTCGATGTACCGCTCGGGCGTCTGATTCAACGAGAGCACCATGTGTTCCATGCGGAGGAGTCCGACGCCGTCCGCTCCCGTCGCGGCCGCGCGTTCGGCCGCCTCGGGGATGGAGACGTTCACCTTGACCTCCGTCGCGGTCATGGGTTTGACCGGCGTCTTCGGCCGGGCTTCCTCGATGGGTTCCCGCTCCTCGACGTCTTCGTCTTCGCGGCCCTCGCGGACGGTGCCCTTGTCGCCGTCGAGCGTGATGAGTTGGCCGTCCGAGAGCGTCCGCGTCGCGTTGCCGGTGCCGACGACGGCTGGGACGCCGAGTTCGCGCGAGACGATGGCGGCGTGTGAGGTCATCCCCCTCGTCGGTGACGATTCCGGACGCGCGCTTCATCGCGGGCACCATGTCCGGCATCGTCATCTCGGTGACGATGACGTCGCCCTCGCTCACCTGATCGAGGTGGTCGAGTTTCGTGACGATGCGCACCGCGCCGGAGGCGACGCCCGGACTCGCGCCGAGGCCGGTGAGGAGGTGGTCGCCGTCGCCGGCGTCGCCGCCGTTCGATTCGGCCGTCGCCTCCTCGCTGATGGTCGTGATCGGGCGCGACTGGAGCATGTACACCTCGCCGTCGGCGATGGCCCACTCGACGTCCTGGGGCGTGCCGTAGTGGTCCTCGACGCGACGGCCGAGCTCGACCAGGCGGTCGATCTCGGCCTCGGTCAGCACCTGTCGATCGCGGCGGTCCTCGCCGACGTCGCGTTCGACCGTCTCGCCCGTCTCGCTTTTGACGTGCATGACCTTCTTCTCGGCGACGGTGACCTCCTCGACGTCGCCGGACTCCCGGTCGATGACGTAGTTGTCGGGGGAGACGGCACCGGAGACGACCGCCTCGCCGAGGCCCCAGGCGGCCTCGATGATGATCCGGGGCTCGCCCGTCGAGGGGTGGCTCGTGAACATGACGCCGCTTTTCTCGGCGTCGACCATCTGCTGTACCACGACGGCGATGTCCACCTCGCGGTGTGGGAAGCCCTTCTGGTTCCGGTAGTAGATGGCGCGCTGGGAGAACAGCGAGGCCCAGCACTCCTTGACGCGGTGGAGCAGGTCCTCCTCGGTGACGTTGAGGAACGTCTCCTGTTGCCCGGCGAAGGAGGCGTCGGGCAGGTCCTCGGCCGTCGCCGACGATCGGACCGCCACGAACGCCTCCTCGTCGTCGCCCATCGTCCGATACGCGTCGACGATCTCCTCGCGGACCGGCTCGGGCAGCTCCGTCTCCATGATGAGTTCGTGGGCCCGCTCGTGGGCCTCGGCGAGCGCCGCGGAGTCCTCGGAGTCGACGTCGACGGCCGCGAAGAGTTCCTCGTCGATGCCGGCCTCCTCGATGAAGGTCCGGTACGTCCCGGCGGTGACGACGAACCCCGGCGGGACCGGGAGCCCCGCCGCTGTGAGTTCGCCGAGCGAAGCCGCCTTGCCACCGACCGTATCGAGGTCAGCAGCCCGTACGTCGTCCAGCCAAACTACAGCCATTTCGTGTGTGAAGTGTCCTCCACGGCGGTAAAGAAGGTTCCGAAGCGGGCAGGGTAAAAAGGCGACTCGGAGCCGAGTGTCTCCTTCAGGCCTCGACGATGTCGTCGTCGTCGGCCGGCGGCACCGACAGCGACCCGTCGAGGGCGGCGACCGCTTCGCCGCCGACGCGGACGTCGTCGCCGACGCGCACCCGGACGACTCCCGGCCGGTCCACGAAGTGGCCCTGCTCGAAGCGCATCTCGTCGGGCAACTCGCCCTCGAACGCGTCGACCGAGCGCAGATACGCCCCGCAGGCACCGCTGGCCGTCCCGGTGACGGGGTCCTCGGGGACGCCGTAGCCGGGCGCGAACATCCGAGCGTGGAGCGTCGAGTCGGCGTCGACGGCGTCGAAGGTGAACGCGTAGATGCCGGCGGCGTCGTGTTCCTCGGCGAGTTCGGCGACGGCGTTCATGTCCGGCGTCGCGCCGCCGAGGCGTTCGAGGAAGTTCACCGGAACCACCAGGAAGGGGAGGCCGGTGGAGGCGACGGCCGCCGGGAGGTCCGCGCCCACGTCGCGGAGGGCCGCCGCGTCGACGCCGAGGGCGTCTCCCACCCGGTCGTAGTCGACGTCGACCGTCTCGACCGTCGGGTCGTCCTGGGTCATCCAGACGACGCCGTCCTCGGTGAGTTCGACGTCGAGGACGCCCACGTTCGTCTCCAGCGTGTGCGTCCCCGCCTCGACGACCCCCTCCGCGAACAGGAACGCGTGGGCGGCGATGGTTGCGTGGCCACAGAGGTCCACCTCCCGCGCGGGTGTGAAATACCGAATCCGGCGGTCCGCCGCCTCCGACGGGCGGAGAAACGCCGTCTCGCTGGCCCCGAGTTCGGCCGCGACGGCCTGCATCTGCGACTCCGCGAGGCCATCGGCGTCGGGGACGACGCCGGCGGCGTTCCCGGTGAGCGGTTCGTCCGTGAACGCGTCCACGAGCAGAACACGTCGGCTGTCGGCGTTCTCGGTCATGTGTCGTGTGACGAGATAGGGACCAATAGGGGTGACGCACCGCTGCCAATCGCACGGATGTCCGACTTACAGTTTCGATCCCGATCCGGGTTTTCTCCCCGTCGCAACCGACTGGTGTTGAGCGACGAACCGACAATTGACGAGTTTCAATCCCGTGCTGGGTTTTCTCCTCGCCGCGACTCCTGTAGTGGCTCTACGACCCGCTGAATCCAGTTGAGTTTCAATCCCGTGCTGGGTTTTCTCCTCGCCGCGACATTTTCGCTAATCTCCCATCGCTTCAACCTGCCGTTTGTTTCAATCCCGTGCTGGGTTTTCTCCTCGCCGCGACAGGGGGTGAAAATACGGCTATAGGGCTCAAAAAGCTTTCTCAGTAGTCGAAATCACGCCCCGATTACGTCAACCGGGGCTGTACAGTCATATAATAAGGGTCGACGTAGTTCAACTCAGAGCACGTTCGACTGTTCGTCCGGTGGCTCCGAACCGATATCGGTCGTCTTGTCCTGACAGGACTCACACAGCCGATAGATCCGGATGCGATCACCGTCATCGGGCTCGATCTTGGCCTCCAGTTCGTCTTCGAGTTCGACACGCTCGGCCTTGGTTACATCGACTTCGAAAACGCTGTACTGCCGCCACGCCCCGTACCGCTGGAGCGTTCGATACACCTGCCGGCGGTGCCCGTCGTCGCTCACGTCGTAGGCGATTGCCAAGCGCATGGTTATTTCGAGAACGTGAGGGCGTGATACTCGTCTAACTCACCAGTAATCGCTTTCCGCAGGAGGATTGCCTGCTGTCGCACCGCCTTCCGCCGGGAGACAGTGTACTCGAAGTACGGGTGAGTGAACTCCTCCTGCATGAACTCGTCGAACTTTGAGCAGTAGGTTTTGAACGCGTCGTCGGCCAGATGGTTGTCCTGCGTGAACTGGTCGTGTGTGATAACGCCGCGATTTACCAGCCGCGTGACGAACGCGTCACAGAAGATCGGCCGGAACTCCTCCTGTAGATCGAGAGCGAGCGATGGCCGTCCGTGCCGGTCGGCGTGCAGGACGCCGAGGAACGGATCGAGGTTGTACTGTCGCAACGCGCTCAGCACCTCGTTTTTCATGAACACGTAGGTCAGCGACAGCAGTGAGTTGATGTGGTCCTCCGGCGGTCGCTTGGTTCGCTTTTCGAACGTCCAGCCGTCGGTCAGCGTCTCGTCGAGCCGGCTGAAATACCGTTCGCTGGCCTCGCCTTCGACACCGCGGAGGTCGTCTTTCGTCGAAACCGTCGTCGCCCGAACACCGAGATCCTTGAGCACGTCCGTCCCGTGGACGCCCTTCCGGGAGAGTAGCGTCCTGGCGTTGCGGATCTTCCCGGCGATCATCGCGGCGGCGATATCGACCTCGGCGGTCGTCCCGAGCGCGTACTGGGCGCGTCGTACCTCCGCGATGGTGTTCTTTTCGGGGACGAAGCTGCCGCGGTACTTCCCGTTCTCGGTGAAGTAGTTCAGGATGATCCCGTGTTCGTTCGCCTCGGCGACGAACGGCGTCGAGAAGTTGACGCCGCCGAAGACGTTGATCGTATCCAGCTTCTCGGTCGGGAAGGAGGCGAGTTCGCCCTCGTCGCCGTCAACATCCCAGACGACGATCCGGCCGCCGTCGGTGCGGACCTGCGTGCCCTGTTTAGTGACATAGACGACCGACTCGTCGAACATCCCCTCGGTGGCTTTCATACCTCACCCTCCCAGCCCGTCCCGCGGGCTTTCTCGGGTTCGAGCATCGCGGTCTCCTCGGGCATGCAGTACTCCCGTGCCGAACAGGCCTCGCATTTCGATGGGTTGTCGGTGAACGGTGGGATGTCGTCGACGGACAGTGATCGAATTTTATTGATGATTTTTCGAACTGTTTCTCGATGATTTTCTGTGATTTTGATTGAGTACCGCTCATCCGTTTCATACAAGTAAATATAGCCGACATTAACTGGCTCTTCAATTGCGGCTTCAAGTAGCATACAGTAACCCGCCAGCTGCACCTCGTCACTTGGAAAATACTGTCCGCTTTCGGCACGCTTCCGCTCTACCGGCGTGAGTATGTCCCCGTCAGATTCAATCAAATCGATCTTTCCGTGGAGATCCAGCTCAGGTGCTCTGAAATATCTCTCCGTAACCCATCCCCCTCTCTGTGACTGTTTTTCGTGTTTTGATCGACCGTCAACAAGCTCGTATGGGGTTCCCATCTCGTCGTGGTAGTGTTGATAATAAAACCGGCGTGGACAGTAGACGAATTCATTTAATGCACTCACTGGAACGAGTGTGTCACGCTGCCCGATTGTCTGTGGTGTACTCAAAAATCAAGCACCTCGTCAATCGTGTTCGATTCGGCCTCTATCCGATCTTGGACGCGACAGTGTAAATACAGGGCATCATGGCTGAATGCTACTGCTGCATCACCTTCCGTGTAATACAGTGGATAAATAAATCCAAACGGGCCGAGCGAATACTGGTTTTGGATCTGGGAGACGTGACCCTCTAACGGATAACAGAGAACTTCCGTATCAGAGAGACTCTTTTTTAATAAATCGAGACCGCTGACACTTGGCTCTATTTCGATTTCGAGTCCAGTGCAGACTTTGGGTGTTCGAATATCCCGAGAGACATCATTTAGTAAGGAGTACAGTTCGCCAGTTGCTTTGTACGTAACCAACCGGCCAGTTGACTCCTCTTTGTCCGCTGTATCTGTTTCATCTTCATACCCTCCCTGATAGAGACAGTAGCCACTACTGTATGGTTCTGCCGTGAAACCTGGTCATGCAGCTGCTCTGGAAGGATAGAAAGAAACTCGTCTTTCGAATGGAACGAGACATCCCCATGACGGAGCAGGTGTGGGATACTGTATGTCTGAATCGTCTGTGACTGGCTGTTATAAACTACTGTCTGTATACTGTCTCCACGATAGGTTTGGAGCGAATCCAAAAGCGGCGTGCCTGCAACATCGTGTAATCTTTTCAGATCAGACTCAGTAAGTCCTTTCTCGTGGCTGTAGAAGAAATGACGTTCAATACGTTTCCAGCCTGCCTCCCGTATTGCTGGCTGATCGTCTGATGGTGCACTCTTTGCCCGATTTTCAACGTGGTCGTAGGCTTCGACAGCTGAGTACCGCCAGTCGAACGATTCCGGCGTCGACGCGTCAATATATTCTGAACTAACCTGCTCTTCAAATGTTGCTCGGTCAATCCATTGACCAGTATATGTGTCGGCAATCGATTCAAGCGCGTCGAAGAGATACGGTGGGACATATGCATATGCTGTAGACCGGTTCGGGCGGGTTCTGAGTCGACCGAGCCGCTGGAAGAAACTCGCCGCATCGTGGCCTGAGAAAATGATCTGCTCTGTATCGAAGTCGACGCCGACCTCGACCGCAGAATTACTCACTAGGGTCTCGAACGAATCGAGCTTCTCACGCACGTTTTCCCGGTGAAACCCATCGATTCGAACCGTCCCAGCGAGGTCTGATTGAGTCAACGAATTATACACTCGGTCAACCTCGTGAACCCCATCAAGCATCATCACAGTCCTGCCGTCCCGCAATCGATCATGCAACACGTCTTCCGAGTTGAGGATCGCTGTTGCAGTCTCGAAAGTCGGGGCCGGTGTAATTGTCAGATCAACTGGTGGAAGGACTGCCCGACAGTTCGATGGGAGTTCATCAGGGGCGAATGCAATCACAGACTCCTCAGTATCAGGAACTTCGGGAAGGGGCATCTGTCGCCAGTCTACCTCACTGACTCGATAATACGGCGCACCCATTGCCTCCTCGAACTGGCGTTCGAGTTCTTTTTCAGGGGTTGCACTGAGGAATACGAGATGATTTAGTCGACAGATCGCTTCGTCAGTCTCGTACATCTCATCGAGAAGAAAGAGCATGGTGTTTCGCTCTTTCCGTGTTGCTCGATGGAACTCATCAACAACAGCCACCTCAAACCGAGAAATAGCATCGATTCTCTCCCGATAGATCTCTCGGCGAAGCAGGACAAATATGTCTGGATTAGTCAGAAGGATAACCGTCTCCCGGCTATCGAATGCTACTTTGAGGAGGTCTCGAAGCCGTTCACCGTTTGAGTTAGCCGATGGGAACCGTTCTGCGTGTTCGTTCTGGAGTGTTTCACTGGTCACCGCAAGGACGCGAACATTATCCCCTCCGTCGATATCTTCGAGCTTCTCGTCGATATTCCGGACTTGGTCTTCGATAAGCGCGTTCGTCGGATATGCTGCTACTGTATGGAGCCCTTCAGAGACGACGGGGGCAAGCCATGCCAGCGTTTTACCGGCTCCAGTCAGGGCATCATCTACAAACAGTCCTGGAAGACGGTCGGTGAGTGCATCATGCAGTGCCCACTGATGTTTGTGAGGAGTGACATCATTTACAGGGTACTCTCCGGGGTACATCCGCAGACCGAGCCCTGCAAGCTGAAACGAAACTGGATTGTGATCAGACATCGTTCCGTTTTGTAGCTAGGAATTTTGCATCAGCGGGATAGCAGACGCGTGACTGATTCCGGAATGGTGGTTCAATAGCGTAATACTCCGTATCGAATTCAGCTTCGAACCAGACTGGCGTCGGCTGCATCTGCTTCATTACGACACCACCAGTAGGTGTCGTCTCATGATCGTAGACACTGAGTGGATGCCCAAGGGTGAACTCCCCGGAACGCCGTGCTCCGTCGACGATCCGGTAGCGAACATGTCCTTTCCCACGCTTTTTCCCCAGACGAATATATGACGGAAGCTGCGATACGACTTCGGTCGCGTCCCGACCATACGGGAACACATAGAACCGAAACACGTTTTCAGGTGCGAGTGCTCGCTCACGTTCGAACGTTGGAAGATTCTTGCTTGATTTCCCAGTCGGATCATCCGTTGCAGGATAATTCGGTGTCGCGTAGGTGTCGCTCCGGGCGTTTCGATTCGTCGTGATGTACTCCGTTTTTATTGACTCATCTCGTTCGATACGAGCAGGTGCTGCGGGGGTAACGTATATTTCATTTACTATTTCCGCAGTGTCTTCGATATAGGTTGGCTGATGACTGACATCGACGTAGCGACCACTGGCGAAACCGAGTGCGTAGTGGAGTGCCGTATTCAGGATACAGGAGTCCGTATCCGTCATTCGACCGACTTCACGCGAGGCGAAGCCGACCTTTCCGTGGGTGGTGAGCGTTGCTTCGATGACTTGCATGGGAATTGTTAGTTTCCGTCAGTGTCGATTGCGCCATCAATGAACGCCTCTGAGCGTGGCTGTTGTGCTTCGAGAACCGCCTGTAGCTCATCGTCAGCCGCCAGCGACAGCAGTTCGCTGACCGTTTCCTCATCGACTGACTCTTGTGCAATCTCGTTCTCGCAGGCTGCCTCGTAGGCCTCTTTGACATACTCACAGGCCTGTGCAACGTCGAGTGCCGGTGCTTGGACCACATCACTGAGTGTCTGTTCACCATCCGCAGCAAACGACGTGATAACGTTAGCCGTCAGCTCTCGGTTTGAAGGCCCTTCCTCAGAGCCAGTGTACACTCCGAGAATGTGGTTTTTCACCCGACCGAGTCGCGTTGTTGCAGCTCCGTACCGTTTGTTTCGTTTCGTGATGGCGGCGACAAACGCGACTTCAGCCGGCGTCGCATCTCGAAGGGTGATCGCACACGGGAACAGTGTTCCTGGTTCGAAGAAGTCTGGCTCACGGATCGTTGAACGTGATCCTTTCGCGTACCCCTCGCCGGGCGCGTTCTGGAACTTCTCGTCGATACACGCACTGGCATCACGAACGGTGAACGCCGTATCATACATTACACGAGAAGTGACGCCAATGTCGACATCGTCATCACCGCTAGCAGCACTCCCGTAGAGCGCGGATTCAACCGACTGAGGATTCATATTATTGACTTCCATCGAATCCGGCCGGTCGTATTCCAGTAGCTCTCGCTGAATTGCTTTCCCCATCCGCCGGTCACTCCCCGTCTGTTTCCGCATAAACATGAGCCCCGGTGAGTACTCGATACTCGAATCATCACCAACAACGGACAGCGACGCAATATCTGCGTCTTGCCCGTTGGTCGTGAAGACTGCATGGCTCTCCAGTTCACGGAGAACGAGGATTGTTGTATAGTTCGTTCCTGGGGTGTTCGTCATGCCGTCCATCGAAACTGTGCCGTTCTCCAGTGCCGTGGTGAGTGTGTCTGAGATCATTGGTTGCTCCGAGTGTTGTCTGCATCGTCGTTTTGGCTTTCGTCGTCACGTGCGTCGTAATACTCCGACTCTGCACGGAGTGTCGCACCGAAAAAGCCGTCAGAAAGGTTGTTTTCGAGCCGTTTCAGCTGTGATGGGCGACCGTTGGCGATTCCGTAGAGTATCTCATCTACGAAGAAGCCAGCATACTCCTCGATACGGTCTTGGAGTGGTGTGCCAGCGTTTGAGTCCTCTGCACTCACTGGATACACCGAATCTCCGGCTTGTCTATCGAGCATTTTTTGCAGTCGTCCCGAGACGAGCATCACGTAATCGTCTCGACTCAACTGGTCGCCTGTTTTCGAGACCGCCTTGACACTCTCGCGGAACACGCGTTCGACGCGGTGGGGTTTGCGCCCATGTCCACTTGCAGGACGAATGGCGTCGTATGCGAGATTTGCGAGCTGTGTAATGCGGCTGTGTGGTGTGTCACTCATATTTGATCCGAACTGTTTGATACCAGCCTGTTGGTCAAGCGTGACTGCGTACCTCATCAGGGCGGGAATATACGGCCCCTCACTTGAGGACTGGGCAGCACGCTTGAGCAGGTGCGACCCCGGAAGCAGCTCATTTCGCGTCACCCGAAGGTACTTTGCGAACAATGAGTCCTTTCGGGAATCTCCCTGTAGGGCGTATCCCAATTTGATCAAAGATGCTGCTGCTTGGAGTCGATCTTGGAGTGCAGAGAGTGGAACTGATTCACCATAGAAATCAGATATTTGTGTGAAGCTCCCGCCAATCTTCACAAATTCTTGGAAGTCTCGTGATCGCATCTCAGGGATGGGAGACGAACTGATATACACTCTCATCCCTGTGTAAGCACCAATTGTAACCGCTAGAAATGCACCAAAGAATTGGTATTCAGTATCATTTCCTTCATCTGAATATAAATCTTTGAAATAACCGACTACTTGAGCACCATACTGAGCTTCGTGATCAAATCCCCCAGACAGTGAATCAAGCATTGGCCTCCCTCCCTCAGATTTTGTGAGTTCTTGTAATACTTCATTGAAAGAATCTATATTTTCAATGTTGAATACTTCTTCCGCTAATCGACTTATTCGGACTTGGTTTTCTCCAGTGAATCTATTTACAATTCGACTAAATAAACGCCAAGCAAATGGTGTATAAAAGTAGTCTGGGGCGAGATGAATAAATAATCTATCATTAAATCTATTTGAACTGGCTGCACCACGTAGAGACAATTCAATCTGGCAAGGAATACACGTTACTCTATTATCTCGTTTACCACTACCGATTGGATCTCTGTTAGTGAAACCGCCACGGATCATCGTCACACCTTCTGACGGTTGCATGTCGCCGAGATTATGTGACTCACTTAATCCACCGGAACATAGAGAGCATATTCGTCCACGGCGTGACGTTCCTGCATACTGATGGAACGTATCTGTGAGAGTGTCTATTTTTATTTGCTGGTTTGATTCAATTCGAAGATTCTTTTTTATGAATGAAACTACTTCTGTACGGTAACCGCCAGAATAGCTTTCTCGAAGAATTTCCATCCAATCCTTATCATCTGTGATCGAATTTAATCCAGATTCTATATTCTGAATTAGTTCAGGCTCTGATTTGCGGAATTTCGAACCTTGTCCATACTTTTCAAGTAATGCCTGCGCAAAGGCGTATGAGAACTCCCACTTATTCCCACTCACGAGCCTTTCTTTCGAATTTGATGGCAAAGAAATAAGTTCCTCCGCAATACTATCTGAAAGTCCTAATATACGACCTGTAGTCCGAAGCCCTTCCTCTGATTTCATTCCAGTGTCGGTCAAAAATTCTGGTAGAATCCCTCGGCGAAGAGTACTGACAAAACGGGCGACTCCATATAGCTGACTTGTCTTATATAATTCTCTACCAAGATCTTGTTCTAGAAGTTCTATTGATTCCAGCGCGGAATCTGTTGGATCATCATCAATAGAACCGTCATTAACTCCCTTTCTTACAATTGCTTGCACCATCCTCTGAGAACCTGCATAAAAGAAATCAGATGCGTTGAGGCTATAATGGCCAAGATTTACTGTCCCAATACTTTCTGCTAGGAGATCTGTATCACTATATGTCGGATGCGAATCGCTAATATTTCCGCTTAATTTTTTATATATTTCAGTTACTATCTCATCCGTGAGTTCTGGAGGTGATTCTTTTGGTGCGAGATAGACACAGCCATCTTGATAGATCGTGAGTAGCGTGTATCCGAACTCTGCTTCAAGATAGTCACTAACGGCTGCATTGAGTAGGTTCGTGAAAATACCACTTACGTGATCTGTTCGGTGGTATGAGATTTCCACATCAGCAGCAGGGAAGCATTTCCCGAACTGTTCTTGCGTCCGAGAATTGGCTGCCATTTCAGGCGTTGTCGACGACGCCATACCGTCTGCGAGACGGATGAGAGGACGGTAGTCTTTCCATTTGAGCGTGACCTTTGTTGACTTCGCATTATCAGTTGCATGGTGATCAACTGTACACGACCGAAAGTCACGTATTGTCAGTTCTGAATCATCAACAGATGGATCTTTACTGAACTCTTGAAGGCCGATCTCGTCAATGAAAGGCTCTAGTTCTGCGAGCGTAATATCGAACCTTTGTGCTTGACTTTCGTCTTCCTCTCGGAGTTTGTGATAGTCGTGAATGACTGCGAGAGCGATCAAATCACGCAGTTCGTTCGGTGAGATCGGTGGAAGTCCTGCTGTTTCGGCTTGTGTGGCCAATCGATGAAGGAAGAATACGAGGTTTCGCGTGTGATTGAGCATCGACTGGTCGACCTTCCCGTATTCGATACTCTTGTTCGGAAGGAACAGCCAGCCAGCCTCAATGAGTTTCCCATCGATATCCGACAGATATTCTTTGAACACATCATTGAGGGCAGATTGGTCATCTGTCTCTGTTTCATCCGGAGCAAATGCCTCATCTGGATCTTCAAAGAGTTCTGGTGAGAAGGATTCAACGCCTACTGTCGACTCACTATTTGATTCATCCGTTCCTGTCTCCGCTGGTTCACCATCGAACTCAGTGAGATTTTGCTGTTGATCGTTGTCTTGCTTATTCATTCATTGATCACCTCTACGTTTACATTCCCACACCCACGCGCTACAGCACTCCCGACACCCGAATACTCGGCGAACAGCGCGAGAGTGGTCACTGCGTTCACGACCGAATCGTTCGCATCCTTGAACGCGTACGCACACGTCCCCGAAAACCCCTGCCGGAAAATCGGCTGCGTGCCACCGTCGGGATCGTCAACCCGATTGACGAGCACGCTGTGCGTGTCGTAACTCCGGGCGTCGGGTTTCTCGATCACCGACTCGGCTAGCGTCTCCCGGCTCACGTCGAGTTCCAGTTCCGGAGCCGTGTTGTTCCACTTCCCGAGCAGGCTGCCGAAGACGGCCCCCGCGTCGGGAACATCGTCGTCACCGAGCCGGCCTCCTCGATACAGGTCGCCGTCCGAAACGTCATCTCGATGGTCGGATCATCGAGGTCGTCGGCCTCCGTGAGCAGCGCCTCGTGGGAGGTGTTCTCGCTCTCGAAGGATTCGATCCGGAGCTGGCCGTGTGTCAGCTCAAGCGGCTCGTCGGCGAGCACCAACGCGGAAACGAGAGCCTCGAAGATCGCCTCGTCGTCGGGGTCGGTGATCCCGAGTGAGAGCGTGTACTCGGTATCCGTCAGCACCCGCTTGTGATGCGACCGGTCACCGTCGCCGAAGGGGCCACGGAGCCCGCTGGTGTGCAGGCTACCAATCTCAGAGTCGTGGACGTGCTGGCTCACCTCGTCGTTGGCCGACTGCAGGAGGGCCAGCAGCGCGCTGTAGACCGAGTAGCCGTCCGACTGCGGCACGTCGAACCGCTGATCGGCACGGAGGGTTAGTTCGATCCGGCGGAGCTTTCCTCGGATTCTTGAATCGTGCTTTCCATACAAATCGCACATTGGGTACAGGAAGACTGCACACTAAAATTTTGTCCTGTAACATAATTTAGAAAATTGGAATGGAAGCAAGACGATTTTACTTCTATGCAACGGTATAGTTTTGGCGGTAGCATGTCACATTCGCGCTGTGCGGACCTACATCGCGCCGATCGGATACAATAGCACAAGCGTGACTCGTCCGGTCATCCTGAGCCGCGGCGTCGAGGAGGAGATCAGGTCGTCCTACTTCGGCCTGCAGGTTCTGAGAATGCCCGCGCAGCTGAAGCGATTGACGATGTCGAGGGACTACTTCAGGAAATAGAACCAGAGGTTGCATTAGCCGTCGAAGAGGTTCCTCGATCGTTCGAGCACGGTGTGCTCGCCTGCAGAGATTATATCGATGCTGCTGAAGAGGACCGAGTAGTAAGTCTCGGTGGTGGAGCGCGAGATATTCTTTTGCCGTTTACCGTGGCTGTATTGGCACGTCTGGAAAAGATCGACAGCGTTCTTTTCTTCAGTGATCTCGATGGCTCCGTCGAGGAATGGAGACTCCCACGACTGACCACAGCTGTTTCCTCTTCTGTTCGGGATACACTCGCCGTAGTAGTTGCTGCCGATGAAACAACACTCCCGGAGCTCGCAGAACAGTTGGACGCCTCGAAAAGCACTATCACCCGTCACATTGAGGAGCTGGTTTCGAGTGGAGCCCTCGAAAGTTGGCGTGAGGGGAAGGTCAAGCACGTTCGGCCTACCTTGACTGGTCGATTACTTGTCGAATGATTCATTGACCTTTTTGAATTAGGTGTACAGCCCCCTCCACGAACGACGGTCGTGATTTCACTTCCGTAGCAAAGATTATAGGGCTTGTCGCCGGATTTTCACCCCCGGTTGCGACGGGGAGAAAACCCAGCACGGGATTGAAACTTATCTCGTCAAACTCTGTCCCTGTATCTGCATATTGTTGCGACGGGGAGAAAACCCAGCACGGGATTGAAACCGTACGGGATGCGGGCCGCGATTGCTCGGCCGAAGCGTCGCGGCGAGGAGAAAACCCAGCACGGGATTGAAACACAGCCGCCGAGGACGTCTGGTAGCCGGCCGACTGGCGTCGCGGCGAGGAGAAAACCCAGCACGGGATTGAAACAGCGTCTCGAAAAAGGGCATCCGCGGCGTGATGATGTCGCAGCGGGAGAAAACCCACGACGGGATCGATCCCCCTGAAAGTCACCCGAACTTGCGAATCGTGGTCGCAACGGAGAGAACCGGGACCGAGATCAGAGCAAACACAGTCGCGTTACGCCCGTAAATCCTTATATGTCCCCCGGTGCGAGTCGAAGCCATGAGCGACCTCCCGGACGATTTCAACTGTACGATCACGAACTGGGAGTACATCTACAGTCTCTGTCGGGACGTGAGCGACGACGTGAAGGCGGCCGAGTTCGAACCGGACGTCGTCGTCGCCCTCGCGCGCGGTGGCTGGTTCGCCGGACGGTGCGCCTGTGACTTCCTCGGTCTCGACGACCTGACGAGTCTCAAGATGGAACATTACGTGGGGACCGCCCAGAAGGCGGGAGAGCCCGAAGTCCGCTATCCGATGCCCGAGGGGAGCGTGAAGGGCAAGGACGTCCTCATCATCGACGACATCGCCGACACCGGCGGGTCGATCCGCCGCGCCGACGAGTACGTCACCGACCGCGAGGCGGGCGAGGTGCGGACGGCGACCCTCCAGTTGCTCGGGACGAGCGACTTCGAACCCGACTACGTCGGCGAGCGCCTCGAGGAGTGGACGTGGGTGGTCTACCCGTGGAACTTCCTCGAGGACATGGTCGACCTCGTCGAGGGCGTGATGGAACGCGCCGACGAGGAGGCGTTCGAGCGCGACGACGTCCGCCACTATCTCAGCAAATACCACGACGTCGAGCGCATCGAGATGGAGATCGCCCAGCCGAACCGACTCGACGAAGTGCTAACCGAGATGGTGCGCCGGAACGTCGCCGAGGAGACGGCCGCCGGGGGCGCGTGGCGTCTGGTGTAGCGTGTCCGACCTCGACGCGTTGCTCTCGGCGTTCGCCATGAAAGACGAGCGCCGAACCGGGTGGCAACTCCGCGGCGTCGACGATCCCGAGTCCGTCGCCGCCCACGCCTGGGGCGTGAGCTACCTCTGTCTCTGCTTTGCGGGTCGCGCGGGCGTCGACGCGGACCGAGCGCTCCGCCTCGCCGTCGTCCACGACGTGGCCGAAGCCGAAGTGGGCGACGTCCCCACCCGCGCCGATCCGGCGGCCGAGACGATGCCCGCCGCGGAGAAAGCCCGGCGCGAGCGCGAGGCGATGGCCGACCTGACGGCGACGCTCGACGCCGGCGAGGAGGTACGCACGCTCTGGGAGGAGTACGAGGCCCGCGAGACGCCCGAAGCGCGGTTCGTCAAGGATATGGATCTCGTGGAGATGTGTCTGCAGGCGCTCTACTACGAACGCGAGGGGCGCTACGACGCCGCCGATGGCGAGGCGTTCGAGGCCTACGACCGCCTCGACGAGTTTTTCGCCACGGCCGAACCGCGACTCCGGACCGACGTCGGCGAGGAGTTGTTCGAGGAGATACGCCGCCGATACGAAACCGTGAGAGACGACTGATGGCGCTGCTCGACATCTTTCTGACGGCCATCTTCCCCATCATCGCCATGGCGGGTGCGGGCGTCGTCCTCGGGCGCGTCAAGGACGTCGACATCGACCCGCTCAACGTCGTCACGGTGTATCTGCTCCTCCCGGCACTGATCTTTCACAGCATCGCCACCGCGACGCTCGCCCAGTCGACGCTCGTCCGCGTCGGCGTGGCGACCGCCGCCTACATCGTCGGGATGCTCGTCCTCACCGAAGTCGTCGGGCGCATCCTCGGCGAATCCGAACCCGTCCTGAGCGCCCTCGTCCTCGTGAGCACGTTCCCCAACTCGGGCAACTACGGCATCCCGCTCTCGGAGTTCGCCTTCGGCGACGTCGGGCGGAGCACGGCCGTCCTCTTTCTGACCGTTCAGGCCGTCCTCACCTACACCGTCGGCGTCTACATCGCTTCGCGAAGCGGCGGCGGAAGCGCCCTCGCCAACACGAAACAGATGATAAAGGTCCCGCTCGTCTACGCCGTCGTCGCCGCGCTCGTCGCCCGGTGGGCGGGCGTCGTCCCGCCCACCGGAGGGACCGCGATGGTGACGCTCAAACTCGTCGGCGACGCGTCGATTCCGCTGATGCTCATCATTCTCGGCGTCCAGCTCGCCGAGACGGACTACACGGCCGCCTTCGCCCGCGTCGGCGTCGTCAACGTCCTGAAGATGGCCGTCGCCCCGCTCGTCGGCGTCGGCATCGCCCTCCTGGTCGGCTTCGAGAATCAGACCGTCGCGCGCACGTTCGTCCTGGAGTGTGCGACGCCAGCCGCCATCACGCCCCTGTTGCTCCTCCTCGAGTTCGGCGGGAGCACCCGCGTCGGCGTCGCCGCGAGCGACGGGTCGCCGGGCGAAGGGGGTCCGGCGTCACCGTTGCCGAGTACGTGAGTACGGCCGTCCTGACGACGACGCTGGTGAGCATCCCGTCGTTGACGCTGCTCATCGCCGCCCTCGAATCCGGACTGCTCCTGTAGTCAGTCCGCGACGGCTTCGTCGCCGGCGGCCGGGGCCGCCGGGTCGCGAATCCACAGGTCGCCGAACACGCCGTCCTGCTGGAGTCGGACCGCGCCGCGGTGGGCGAGAAAGAGCAGGGCGAGAAACGTCGTGACGGGCGTCCCGCCGGCCTCGCGCACCTCGGCGAACAGCACTTCCTCGCGGCCGTGGTCGTACTGCGTCCGCAGCGTCGCCTGCACGTCGTCGATGACCGCCTCGATGTCCTCGGCGTGGGTCGCGCCCGTCACGTCCGACTCCGTGGGTTCGCCGCCCTCGCGAACGTCGTCCGCAGAGCGGTAATCGAGCGTCTGCGTCCCCCGCGAGAAGCCCTCCGGCGACTCGGAGGTGTCGTACGAACGCGACTCCTTCCACCACGACCCGCGTTCGGCCTCGCGGAGTTCGTGCACGAGTTCGTCCAGCGTCTCGGGCGACCCGCGGGCGTGTTTGCGGTCGAGTCGTCGGTCGAGTTCCGCGTCGAGGGCGTCCATCGGGTCGTGGTCCGGCATCTCGGGGTCGCCGCCCTCCATCGCCACTTCCCACGGTTCCGGCTCCGCTTCCGCCGGTTCGTCGTCCGAGAGGAGGGCGTCGCTTTTCATCCGCAGGAGGACGCTCGCGTAGAAGAGCGCCCGGCCGGAGGTCCGCAGGTCCGTCGAGTCCAGTCGCGCGAGGAAGGCGTCGGTCACGTCGACGATGTCGATGTCCCACGGATCGATGTCGCCGTCTTTGGCGGCCGAGACGAGGAGTTCGACCGGCTCGACTTCGTCGTCGTCCGTCTCGGCGGGGACCTCGGGTATCGGGTCGTCGGAGGCGTCCTCGGCAACGTCGTCAGTCACCGGCGCTCACCTCCGCGGCGGCGTCGTCGCCCAACTGGATCCCCGTGACGGCGCTGACGTTGTCGCCCTGCATCGTGACGCCGATGGCGCGTTCGGAGCGTTCCAGCAGCGCCGACCGGTGCGAGACGACGACGAACTGCGCCCGGCCCGCGAGGTCGTCGACCATCTCGCCGACGCGTTCGGCGTTCGCGGCGTCGAGGAAGGCGTCCACCTCGTCCAGCGCGTAGAACGGCGCGGGGTTGTGGCGCTGGATGGCGAAGATGAACGCGAGCGCCGTCAGCGACTTCTCGCCGCCGCTCATCGCGTCGAGGCGCTGAACCGGCTTGTCACCGGGCTGGGCCTTCATCGTCAGGCCGCCGTCGAAGGGATCGGCCTCGTTTTCGAGGTGGAGTTCGCCCGACCCCGCCGAGAGGCGTTCGAAGATGTCCCGGAAGTGGGCGTCGATGGCGTCGAACGCCTCCATGAACGTCTCCTTTTTCTGTGATTCGTACCGTTCGATGCGCTCCTGGATGCCGTCGCGTTCCTCGACGAGGACGTCACGCCGTTCCTGCAGGTCGTCGAGCTGGTCCTGGACGTCGTCGTACTCGTCGATGGCGAGCATGTTGACGGGTTCGAGCGCCTCCATCTCCGATTCGAGGCGCTCGACGTTGCGTTCGACCTCGTCGTGGTCCGGGATCTCCTCGGGGTCGTACTCGCCGACCTCGCTCTCGAGTTCGTCGATCTCCCACGCCAGCCGTTCTTTGGTGTCCCGGAGGGTCTCGACCGTGGACTCGACCGCCGCGACGCGGTCCTGCTGTTCGTTTCGCGCCTCCTTTGCTTCCCGGAGATCCGACTGGAGCGCCTCGCGCTCCGCCTTGAGGTCGGCCAACTCCGCTTCGAGTTCCGAGACGGCCTCGCGTTTCTCGTCGAGGAGCGTTTCCTGGTCGTCGATTTCGGCCTCCAGCTCCTCGACTCGCTCTCGGGCTTCCGCCTTGCGGTTCTGTGCCGTCTCGACCCGCTCGTGGAGGTCGTCGACCGCCTCCTCGGCGTACTGTTTCTCCAACTGGAGTTCGTTGAGGCGGCCGTCCAGGTCGTCCATCCGGTCTTCGAGGTCGTCGATGTCGGCCTCGATCTCCTCCTTGCGGTCGGTGAGTTCCGGCACCTTCGAATCCGCGAGGTCGGATTCGACTTCCTCGATCTCCGCCTCGACCGCCTCGATCTCCGCCTCGCAGTCGGCGATGTCGGAATCGAGGGCGGACATCTCCTCGTCGACATCCTCGCGTTCGTCCTCCAAGTCGTCGATCGTCGTCTCCAGCTCCTCGATTTCCGCCTCGGCGTCGTCAAGTTCCGACTGGGTCTCCTCGACGTCGGACTCGACGGATCGGACCCGGTCAGTCGCCGCCGACTTCCGGTCGCGAGCGTCGTCCAGGCGCTCCTCGACGTCGCGCATCTCCTCGCGGAGGCGACGCCGTTCGTCCTCCAGCTCCGTTATCTCCTCGGCCAGTCGCTCGATGCGGCCCTTGCCGGACTTCGAGAAGGAGTAGCGCGACCCGCCGCCGCTCCCGCCGGTCATCGCACCGCTTTTCTCGACGAGATCGCCGTCGAGGGTGACGAGGCGGTAGTCGCCCATCAGCTCGCGGGCCGTGGACATGTCCTCGACGACGAGCGTCGATCCGAGGACGTACGAGAACACCGCCTCGTACTCCGAGTCGTACTCTACGAGGTTGCGCGCGAAGTCGACGACGCCCGGATGGGAGGGCTTGCGCGGCAGGCCGCGGTCGTCCATCTTCGTGATCGGCAGGAAGGTAGCCCGGCCGACGTTGCGCGATTTGAGATAGTCGATACACGAGGAGCCGACGCCGTCGTCGTCGACGACGACGTGGGCGAGTCGGCCGCCGGCCGCCGTCTCGCAGGCGGTGGCGTACTCGGAGTCGACGCCGCCCAACTGCCCCACCGTGCCGTGGACGCCCGACATGCCGGCGTTCAGGATGGCCGTCACCGGGCGCGGGTAGGAGTCGTCGCCGTCGCTGTCGGCGCGAGCCTCCAGTTCGGCGTACTCGTTCTGTTTCGCTCGCAGGTCGTCTTCGAGTTCGTCGAGGTCAGACTGGAGGTCCCGTTTCTCGGCTTTCAGGTCGTCGATGGCCGACTGGATCTTCTCGCGGTTCTTCTCGGCCTTGTCGAGTTCGCTGTGGAGGTCCGACAGTTCCGCTTTCAGTTCGGGGACGCGCTCGTTTGCGTCCTCCAGCTGTTCGCGGGCCTCGCTGATGCGGTTCGACCGGCGGCGCGCCTCGTCGAGGAGGCGGTCTTTCTCGCGTTGGAGGTCGTTTTTCTCCGTTTTGAGCTCCTCCAGGCGCTCCTTGCGGTCCGCGAGGGTCGCTTTCAGTTCGTCGTAGGCGGCGTCGACGCTGTCGATCTCTTCTTCGACCGCAGCGAGGTCGTCCTCTTTCTCCGCGACGTCGCGTTTGAGCGAGGCTTTCTCGACTTTCACCGAGCGGATCTCGTCCTCGTAGTCGTCGATCTGCTCGTTTTTCCGGTCGAGGTCGACGAACGCCTGCCGGCGATCGGATTCGGCGTCTTCGATCTTCTCGCGTTCGTTTTCGACGGCCGTCTCCAGCCGGGTGATCTCGCCTTTGATCTCCTCGATCTCGCGTTTGATCCGGAGTTGCTCGTCCTCGCCCTTGCGCTCGATCTCGCGGGTGAGGTCGTCGAGTTCGGCTTCGAGGCGCGTCACGCGGCCCTGCCGTTCGTCGAGTTCCGGCTGGCGGTCCGCCAGCTCCTCCTCTTTGGCCGCCAGTTTCGCCTCCGTGCGTTCGAGGTCGGCGCGTTTGTCTTCGAGTTCGGACGCCTTGAGGTAGCCCTCGTACTCCGCTTTCTCCTCGCGGAGCGACTGGTACTCGAGGGCCGTCTCGCGTTCGTCCGCGAGCTGGGCGAGGCGGTCTTCCTTCTCCTCGATGCGCAGGTCCGCCTCGTCGATGCGCTCTTGAACCGTCTCTAATTCCTCGAAGGCGTCCTCTTTCTTGGCGTCGAACTCGGCGACGCCGGCGATCTCGTCGAGGATGCCCCGGCGCTGCTGGGACGACATGTTGATGATCTCGGTCACGTCGCCCTGCATGACGACGTTGTAGCCTTCGGGCGTGACGCCCGCCTGCGCGAGCAGATCCCGGATGTCCGAGAGGTTGACCGATCGGCCGTTGAGGTAGTAGTACGAGTAGTAGTTGTCCTCGGTCTCCTTGACGCGGCGCTTGACCGTGATCTCGTCGACGTCGCCGACGTCTTCGGTGCCGGCGGCGTTGACGACCTGTGACCGCGAGAGCGTGCCGTCCTCGTTGTCGAGGACGACGGCGACACTCGCTTCCCGGGGACCGGATTTCCCCCGTCGCCCTCGTCGTAGCCGGGGTTGTAGATGAGGTCGGTGAGTTTCTCGGCGCGGATGCCGCGGGTGCGTGCGAGGCCGAGGGCGAACAGGACGCCGTCGATGATGTTGCTCTTTCCCGACCCGTTCGGCCCGGTGACGACGGTGAAGTCCTCGTAGAAGGGAATGCGCGTCTTCCGGCCGAAGCTCTTGAAGTTGTCGAGGACGAGCTCTTTTATGTGCATGGGTGCTCGCGGGGAGCAGCCCGGTCAGGCGACGATGATGTCGTTGCCGTCGGACTCTCCGTCGTCTTCGGCTTGCTCGTCGGCGGGGATGTCGGCTTCGGTTTCCGTCTCCGTCGCCGGTTCCTCGGCCGTCGTCTCCGTCGATTCGGCGTCGTCGCTCCGCGGTTCGGGGCTCCGTGTCACCTCGACGTCGTGTTCGGATTCGAGTCGACGAAGGCGCTCTCGCGTCTCGACGAGTTCTTCGGTGAGGCCGTCGACGGCGGCCTGCAGTTCCGCAACCTGGGATTCGAGCTCCTCCACCCTGTTGCTCATGCACACATACGGTGTCGCCGGACGTATAAAGCTACGTCAGACAACCACCATACTGCGTATCATTTCGGCGGTTCTCGGGCGTGTTGGGGCGATGAGTGGCCGGCCGCGACAGCGACTGACGCACGGACGGAGACCAGGACGACGAAGACCTGTCCCGTTAGCCTTTAGCCGCCCGCCGTCGAAATCCGCCCGATGACTGCTCAGGCGCTCGAACAGCGGGATCTCACCGTCGTCATCGGGCTCGAGGTCCACGTCCAGCTCGAGACGGCGACGAAGATATTCTGCGGGTGTTCGACGGAGGCGGCCGACGACGAGGAACCGAACACCCGGACCTGTCCCGTCTGCCTCGGCCTCCCGGGCGCGCTGCCGGTGCTCAACGAGGCGGCCGTCGAGGCGGCGGTCAAGATCGGCAAGGCGCTCGACGCCGACGTGGCCGAAGAGACCCGATTCCACCGGAAGAACTACTACTACCCCGACCTGCCGAAGAACTTCCAGATCACGCAGTACGACGCGCCCATCTGTTCGGACGGGACGCTCGAGATCGCCGTGGAGGGCGACCGGCGCGACGTCGGCATCCAGCGCGCCCACCTCGAAGAGGATCCGGGGAGCCTCCAGCACGAGGGCGGGGGATCGACACCGCCGACTACACCCTCGTCAACTACAACCGCGCGGGGACGCCGCTGATGGAGATCGTCACGGCTCCCGACTTCCGGGGCCCGGCGGAGGTGCGGCAGTTCCTCGCCAAACTCGAAGAGGTCCTCGAGTATCTGGGCGTCTTCGACTCCACCCGCGACGGCAGCCTCCGCGTCGACGCCAACATCTCGCTGGTCCCCTCGGAGGAGGCGCGAGCGGACGGCACCATCCCGACGGACGCCCTGGAAGCGGCGAACCGAACCGAGGTGAAAAACATCTCCAGCCACAAGGGCGCGGAGAAGGCCCTCGCCTACGAGGTGACCCGGCAGAAAAACGCCGTCGAGCGCGGCCGGGGCGTCGAACAGGAGACGCGCCACTGGGACGAAAGCCGGGGAATCACCGTCTCGATGCGGTCGAAAGAGGAGGAGAAAGATTACCGCTACTTCCGCGAGGCCGACCTGCCGCCGCTGCAGGTGGCCGACTGGAAAGAGCGCGTTCCCATTCCCGAACTGCCGGACGCCCGGCGCGAACGCTTCCGCGAGGAGTACGGCCTCGACGCCGAAGCCGCCTCGAAGCTCACGTCGACGAAGGAAGTCGCGGATTTCTTCGAGGACGTCGCCGCCGAGTTCGACCCCGACCTCGCCGCGACGTGGGTCGCCGACAACCTCCTCGGCGAACTCAACTACCGCGGAATGGAGATCACGGACGTCTCCGGCCGACTCGACGAGTTCAAACGCCTCGTCGAACTCGTCGCCGCCGGGGACATCACCGTCAAGAACGCTGAGGAAGTCGTCCTCCGCGAGATGCTCGACGAGGGCGACGACCCCGACACCGTCATCGAACGCGAAGGGCTCGGGAAAGCGGCGGCCGGCGAAGTCGAAGGGGCCGTCGAGGAAGCCATCGAGGAGAACCCCGAGGCCGTCGAGGACTACCACGAAGGCGAGGAGGGCGCACTCAACTACCTCGTCGGCCAGGTGATGGGGAAGACGGGCGGGAGCGCCGACCCAGGGACCGTGAACCAACTGCTCCGCGAACGGCTCGAGTAGGCTCGCACGCAGAGCGGCCGCCCGAACGCGGAGATGGGTGCACATACGTCAGTATTTTAACCTGTTAGGCGCATTCCACGCCTCGTGTTGTCTATTCACGCGATCGACGCCGAACGACCGGAGTACAGCGGGGCCCGGCACACGCGGGGGCCGGAGGGCGAGTAGCGATGCCCGACAGACACGGTCCCCTCCGAAACACGCGATTCCTCCTCGAGATCGACGGGGTGGCCCGGGGCGGCTTCAGCGTCTGCTGCCTCCCCTCGGCGCGGACCGACGTAGTCGAATACCGCGAGGGCAACGACGGTCGACCGACGAACAGGAAGTTGGCCGGATCGACCGACTACGGTCCGCTCGTGTTGAAAGGCGGCGTCGCCGACGGAACGGGACTGTACGAGTGGCATCGGCTCGTCGAGCAGGGCAAACTCGGAGAGGCACGCCGTCCCGTCGCCGTCGTCGTCCTCGACGAGGAGGGACAGCCGGGAGCGCGCTGGGAGTTCCGCGACGCCTGGCCCGCCCGCTACGGAGCCCCGCGCCTCGACGCCACCGGGAAGGGCGTCGCCCTCGAAACCCTCGAAATCGTCACCGAGGGGTTCGAACGCGTCCAATGAGCGAATCGGACGTGCCCGACGATCTGGGGGCCCGGAGGCCCTGCCAGCGCCACCGATTCGTGGTCGACGTCGACGGACTCCCCGAGTTGGGGTTCACCGAAGTCCGAGGCCTCGAAGTGTCGGTCGACGACCGACGGGACGGGTCGACCACGGAGTCCGACAGCGGAGGGTGGTGGAACCGAACGGGAGGGCTGTTGGATCGTCTCGTCGACCGCGGTCCGGCCGGGCGGAGGCGCGAAACGACCTCGCCGAACCTGGAACTGCGGCGCGGCGTCACGGGCGACCCGGTGCTGTGGGACTGGCTGCAGGGCTGGGTCGGAGGGGGCGTCGAGCCGCGAACCGTCAGCGTCTATCTCGTAGACGACGCGGGTGACGCGGCCGTCGGATGGGTCTGTCCGTCGGCGACTCCGGTGGAGTGGACCGGCCCGAACCTGCGAGCCGACGATCCGGGCGTCGCGATGGAGAAACTGGAGTTGGCACACGACGGTCTCGACGCGGCGACGGCCACCGCGCGCGACGCGTCGATGGAACCGAACGCGGACGTCGGCTTCGCGACGCGCGATCCGCCGGCGACGGAGTTCGACTGATCGCGGCTGGCCGCCGTCCCGCCGTCGCCGACCGGATAAATGCCGCGGCGAACGAGCAACGTCGCTCGAAATCGTGCGTGGGAACGCCACGCACAGTATCCCACTCCGCCGATTTCGGGCGCGAAAGCTTTAGGCGAGTCCTCGGCGTACGAGGCCCTAATGAGTCGCGGCCCCGAGTTGATCGTCACCGAGAAGGACAACGCCGCACGGCGCATCGCGGACATCCTGAGCGGCGAGTCCGCCGAATCCGACCGCATCAACGGCGTGAACGTCTATAAGTGGGGCGGCAAGCGCTGTATCGGCCTCTCAGGCCACGTCGTCGGCGTCGACTTCCCGTCCGAATACTCCGACTGGCGCGACGTCGAACCCGTCGAACTCATCGACGCTCCCGTAGAGAAACGTCCGACACAGGAGAACATCGTCGCCGCGCTTCGCCGCCTCGCGCGAAACGCCTCGCGCGTCGTCATCGCCACCGACTACGACCGCGAGGGCGAACTCATCGGCAAGGAAGCCTACGAACTCGTCCGCGACGTGAACGAGGACGTCCCCGTCGACCGGGTGCGCTTCTCCTCCATCACCGACCGCGAGGTGACCGAGGCGTTCGAGAACCCCGACGAGCTCGACTTCGACCTCGCGGCGGCGGGCGAGGCGCGACAGATCGTCGATCTGGTGTGGGGGGCCGCGCTCACGCGGTTCCTCTCGCTGTCGGCGCGCCAACTCGGCGACGACTTCATCAGCGTCGGTCGAGTGCAGGGACCGACGCTGAAACTCCTCGTGGACCGCGAACGCGAAATCGAGGCGTTCGACCCCCAGACGTACTGGGAACTGTTCGCCGACCTGGAGAAAGGGGCCGACTCGTTCGAGGCGCAGTATTTCTACTTGGACGAGGACGACAACGAAGCCGAACGCGTCTGGAACGACGACGCCGCCACGGAGGCGTACGAAACGCTCAGATCGGCGTCGACGGCGACGGTCGAATCGGTCCGCCGACGCACCCGCACGGACGACCCGCCCGCACCGTTCAACACCACGCAGTTCATCCGCGCGGCCGGCGGCATCGGCTACTCCGCACAGCGCGCCATGAGCATCGCCGAGGACCTCTACACCGCGGGGTACATCACCTACCCGCGGACGGACAACACCGTCTACCCCGAGGACCTCGACCCGCGCGAGTTGCTCGGCGCGTTCGCCGACGCCCGGAAGTTCGGCGACGACGCCGAGTCGTTGCTCGACCAGGACGACATCGACCCGACCGAAGGCGACGAGGAGACGACCGACCACCCGCCGATCCATCCGACGAACGAACTCCCCGGCGCGAGCGACCTCTCGGACGACGAGTGGGAAGTGTACGAACTCGTCGTCCGGCGCTTTTTCGCCACCGTCGCCCCGTCGGCGACGTGGGAACACCTGCGCGTCGTCGTCGACGCGGCGGGGCTGTCGCTGAAAGCCAACGGCAAGCGCCTCCTCGAACCCGGTTACCACGCCGTCTATCCGTATCTCAGCGCGAGCGAGAACTTCGTCCCCGACGTCGAGGAGGGCGAGGAACTCGCGGTGACCGACACCGAAATCGAAGAGAAGGAGACCCAGCCGCCCCGCCGATACGGCCAGTCGCGGCTCATCGAGACGATGGAGCAGATGGGCATCGGCACCAAAGCTACCCGCCACGACGTCATTCAGAAGCTCTACGACCGCGGCTACATCGAGGGCGACCCGCCGAAGCCGACGCGACTCGCCCGCGGCGTCGTCGAGGCGGCCGAGGAGTTCGCCGACCGCGTCGTGAGCGAGGAGATGACCGCCCAACTGGAGGCGGACATGCAGGCCATCGCCCGCGGCGAGAAGAGCCTCGACGACGTGACCAACGAGTCCCGCGAGATGCTCGACGCCGTCTTCGAGCGGCTGATGGAGTCCCGCGAGGAACTCGGCGACCACCTCCAGAAGTCGCTGAAGGCGGACAAGACCGTCGGTCCGTGCCCCGACTGTGGCAGCGACCTCGTCGTCCGGCAGAGCCGCCACGGCTCGTATTTCATCGGCTGTGACAGCTACCCCGACTGCACGTACACGCTCCCGCTCCCCTCGACGGGCAAGCCGATCCTCCTCGAAGAGACCTGCGAGGAACACGGCCTCGCTCACGTCAAGATGCTCGCCGGGCGCAAGACGTTCGTTCACGGCTGTCCGCTCTGCAAGGCCGAAGCGGCCGAGGCCGAGGAGGACGAAATCATCGGCTCCTGTCCCGAGTGTGGGAAAGAGCACGGCGGCGAACTCGCCATCAAACGCCTGCGCTCCGGGTCGCGGCTCATCGGCTGTACGCGCTATCCCGACTGCGAGTACTCGCTCCCCTTCCGCGCCGGGGCGACGTCGACGTGACCGACGAGACGTGCGACGAGCACGGTCTGCCCCACCTCCGCATCACGTACGAGGACGGCGACCGGGAACCCTGGGAACTCGGCTGTCCCATCTGTAACTACCGGGAGTACCAGGCCCGACAGAACGGGTCCGAGCTAAAGGCGGTCGACGGCATCGGCGAGAAGACGGCCGAGAAACTGAAAGCCGCCGGCGTCGAGGACGTCGCGAGCCTCAAGGACGCCGAACCGGACGCCCTCGCGGACGAACTCGACGGCGTCGGTCCCGACACGGTCCGGGGTTGGCAGGCGAACGCCGACTGAACGACGACCTTCTGTCGCTCTCGGCCGGCGCAGACGTCCACGTAGTCTCGCTCGCCGCGCAAAAGGCCGAACGTCGAATTTTAATAACACCCCGAAGTAGATCACCGCAATGACTGGACCGTGGGACGAGTGGGACCACCTCCTCAAAGTCGATCCCGACAAAGACCTCGTCGAGGGCGAGACGTTCGAGGACGTGTGTGCCACCGGCACCGACGCCATCGAGATCGGGGGCACGACGGGGATGACCAGAGAGAAGATGTCGGCCGTCGTCGACGCCTGCGCCAAATACGACACGCCGCTGTATCAGGAGCCGTCGAACCCGGCCGTCGTCATCGACTCGGACGCCCTCGACGGCTATCTCATCCCAACGGTGTTCAACGCCAGCGATAGCTTCTGGATCACCGGCGCGCACAAGGAGTGGGTCCGCATCGAAGACGGGATGGACTGGGCACGGACCCACACCGAGGCGTACATCGTCCTCAACCCGGACGCGTCGGTCGCGGAGTACACCGACGCCGACTGCGACCAGACCGCCGAGGACGTCGCCGCCTACGCCGCCGTCGCCGAGCGGATGTTCGGCCAGGAGATCGTCTACATCGAATATTCGGGGACGCTCGGCGATCCCGAGAAGGTGCGGGCGGCCCGCGACGCCCTCGACGAGGCGACGCTCTTCTACGGCGGCGGCGTCCACGACTACGAGAGCGCCTACGAGATGGGCCAACACTCCGACACCGTCGTCGTCGGCGACCTCCTCCACGATGAGGGCGTCGACGCCGTCGCAGCGACCGTCGACGGCGTCAAAGACGCCCACGGCGAGTGATTCGCGGGGAGCGTCGTCACGCCTGCGCGGCCGGGCGGGGTGCGTTCGACCGCTCGACGGACACCGCCCGGCGTTCCCGACCCCACAGCGAGAGCGCCGCCGTCAGACCGTAGAACGTCACGAACGCACCGGCGAACGGGCCGACGACGGGGAGCGTGCTCGCCGCCGCGGCGACGAGAGACGACGCGAAGGCGACGAACGCCGCCGCGAGCCAGTGGCGAACCGTCGTCGCGTCGGCCGCCGTCTCCCAGACCGCCGAGACGTCGAACGCGGCCCCGAGTTCGTCCTGCAGGGCGTATCGCGTCGTGGCGACGGTGGAGAGATACGCACAGACCGGTGAGAGGACGGCCGCGGCGACGAACGCTGCGACGACGGGCGCGGACGAGAGCAGATCGAGAAACGAGTTGAGGACGAGCGACGGACGCGACGCCGCCGAGAGGAGGAACCCGCCGCCGACCGGACGCACCCCGACGAGGCTTCGCCCGACGCCGACGGCGGCGATCACGGGCACGTAGTAGGCGACGAGGATACCGGTCACGCGAACGCCGTCAGTCGCCAGCGCCTCTACGTCGTCGAATCCGGGGTCGGATCGTCGGTGTCGGCGCGGAGCACGCGTACCGCGTAGCCCGCCAGCAGCACCGCCGGGAGGACGAGCGCCGTCGTCGCCGCGAGCAGCGTCCCGACGAGAGCTACGTCCGGCCAGTCGTCGGCCCGTGTCACGTCTCGAATCGCCGTGTCGATGTCGGCTATCATGCGTCGATCCGAGATGGTCCCGGTATCGTACTTAAACGTACGCCGACCGCCCGACGACGAGGAGCGCGTGACCGACGGAGCGAGCAAAACGGGTCCGTTTAAGGGCCATCACCGGGAACAACGCCCTATGCAGAACCGAACCTATACGGCCGACGCCGATCCCGGCGAGACGGTGACCGTCGCCGGGTGGGTCCACGAGATTCGGGACCTCGGCGGCATCGCGTTTCTCATCCTCCGGGACAAGACCGGTAAGCTACAGATCAAATTCGAGAAAGACGAGATGGACGACGACCTCGTCGAGACGGGACTCGGCGTCCACCGCGAGAGCGTCGTCTCGGTGACGGGGCGCGTCGAAGAGGAGCCCCGCGCACCGACGGACGTCGAACTCGTGCCCGACTCGGTGGACGTCCTCGCGGAAGCCGACCCCGAACTCCCGCTCGACCCGAGCGGGAAAGTCGAGGCGGAACTGCCGACGCGCCTCGACAACCGGACGCTGGACCTGCGAAAGCCCGAGGTGAAGGCCATCTTCGAGATCCGTGCCGAGATTCTCCGCGCCGTCCGCGACTACTTCCGGTCGGTCGGCTGTACCGAGATCAACACGCCGAAGATCGTCGCCACGGGGACGGAAGGCGGCACCGAGCTGTTCCCAATCACCTACTTCGGACAGGAGGCGTTCATGAACCAGTCGCCGCAGTTGTTCAAGCAGCTGATGGTCGGGAGCGGACTGGAGCGCATCTTCGAGGTCGGCCCCATCTTCCGCGCGGAGGAGCACAACACGCCGCGTCACCTCAACGAGGCGACGATGATCGACTTCGAATCCTCGTTCATCGACCACAACGAGGCGATGGACGTCTGCGAGGGGACGCTGAAGGCTGCCTACGAGGGCGTCGCCGAGAACTGCCAGGAGCAGCTCGACCGCCTCGGCTACGAGGAGTTCGAGACGCCCGACGGCGACTTCCCGCGTCTCACCTACGAGGAGGCCATCGAACGCGTCAACGCCACGGGCGAACTCGACGAGCAGCTGGTCTGGGGCGACGACCTGTCGACGGAGGCCGAGAAGGCCCTCGGCGACGATATCGGCGGCCACTACTTCATCACCGACTGGCCCTCGGAAATCAAGCCGTTCTACATTCAGGACTACGACGACGACCCGGACCTCTCGAAGGGGTTCGACCTGATGCATCCGCGGATGGAACTCGTCTCCGGCGGCCAGCGCGAACACCGCTACGACGAACTCGTCACCGGCTTCGAACAGCAGGGGCTCGACCCAGACCAGTTCGAGTATTACACGAAGATGTTCAAATACGGGATGCCGCCACACGCCGGGTGGGCCTACGGCGTCGAGCGCGTCGTCATGACGATGCTCGATCTGCCGAACATCCGCGAAGCGGTGTTGTTCCCGCGAGATCGCCAGAGACTGAGCCCGTAGGGCGAAGTCTCTGGGAGCCAGCGAGACGAGCGACGCGAGTCTCGCCGGATCGCCAGCGGCTCTCTCCGTAGCGCCACGCCGACGAGCGGGAGCACGTCGGAACGCAGCCGTTTTCACCCCCGAACGAATCCGACAAGGATTAACGCCGTCTCGTTCTCGTACTGGCAATGACAGCCGAGGGGTCCGAGCGGGAGCGCGAGTCGGCGAGGAGGCGAGACGAGGCGACGGCGTTCGTTCCCGGTCACGTCACGGGCTTTTTCAGCGCACACCCGGCCGACGACCCCGCGGTCGCCGGGTCGCGCGGCGCGGGCCTGACGCTCTCGGACGGCGTCCGCGTCACCGTCGAATCCGGGGATCGACGGATCACGCTCGACGGCGAGGTGTGCGAGATGCCGCCGGTCACGCGCGTCCTCGACGCGATGGACGTCGACGCGCAGGTGCGCGCCGAGAGCGACCTGCCGGTGGGAACGGGGTTCGGCGTCTCGGGGGCGATGGCGCTCGGCACCGCGATCGCGGTGAACGCCGCCTTCGACCGGGACTACTCCGAGAACTCGCTGATAACGATCGCACACCGCGCCGAGGTGGCGGCGGGGACGGGACTCGGCGACGTGGTCGCGCAGGCGCGTGGTGGCATCCCCATCCGTCTCGAACCCGGCGCGCCGGCGTACGGCGAACTCGACGGCATCCCGACGACGGCCCGCGTCGAGTATCTCAGCCTCGGGAGCCTCTCGACGGAGGAAGTCCTCTCGGGCGACACCGACCGCCTCTCGGCCGCCGGCGAGGACGCCCTCTCCCGACTCGTCGCCCGACCCACGCTGTCGCAGTTCATGGTCGACGCCCGGCGGTTCGCCCGCGAGGCGGGACTCCTGACCGACCGCGTCGAGTCGACCATCGCGGACGTGACGGAAGCGGGCGGCGAGGCGTCGATGGCGATGCTCGGCGAGACGGTGTTCGCCCTCGGGACGGGGCTCTCGAACGCGGGCTACGAGGCGACGGCCTGCCGGACCCACACGGCGGGCGCGACGCTGGAGTAGCGGCGAGTCGAGACGGGACGGTTTTACCTGTGGCCACCCTGCGGCCGGTATGGCGAACGTGGAGATTCCGGACGAGCACCCTCGGCGCGACTCGCTGGTGACCCGACACCGCATCGAGGCGGGCGTCGAGAAGGGAATCACCAGCAAGCAGGGCCTCATCGCCGAGGGGCGCGGCGAGGCGTTCGACTACCTCCTCGGCGAACGGACCATCGAGAGCGCCGACGCCGCCGAACGGGCCGCCGCCGCACACCTCCGTCTGGCCGATCACCCCGTCCTCGCGGTGAACGGGAACGTCGCGGCGCTCGTCCCCGGCGAGATCGTCGAACTCGCCGAAGTCACCGGCGCGGACGTCGAGGTGAACATCTTCCACCGGACGGAAGAGCGGATGCAAGCCATCGTCGATCACCTCCACGAACACGGGGCCGAGGCGGTCAAAGGGCTGACCGCCGACGCCCGGATTCCCGGCCTCGAACACGACCGCGCGAAGGTCGACGCGGACGGCATCGCCGACGCCGACGTGGTTCTCGTCCCGCTGGAGGACGGCGACCGAGCGGAGGCGCTCTCCGCCATCGGGAAGATCGAGATCGTCGTCGACCTGAACCCGCTCTCCCGGTCGGCACGGACGGCGGCCGTCCCCGTCGTCGACAACATCGTCCGGGCGATCCCGAACATCACCGCCCACGCGCGCGCTCTCGAAGACGCGGACGAGGCGGAACTGCGGGAGATCGCCGCCGCGTTCGACCCCGACGAGGCGCGAGAGGCGGCCGAGTACGCCATCCGCAGCGGCGTACTCGACTGATCCGAGAGCGCCCGTTCGGTCGGGGCAGTCCGGAGTCGGCGGGGACACTGGCGGAGCGCGACCGCGACGGAGAGGGACGTGCCCGGCGGGGAGCGCCGTCCGGACGGGCGTCCCGGCCTCAGTCGCTCGGGTAGCAACTTTTCCCGGTCGGCGGCGACTCCCAGAGTGGGATGTCAGTGAGCAGCCTCGCAGTCGACCCGATAACAGCACCGCCAGAAGTCCCGATCGGCGACGTCGCTGAGTTGATGTCGACAGAGGAAGTCGGCGACGTCGTCATCGTGAAGGACGACCGGCCGGTCGGCATCGTAACGGACCGGGACATCGCGCTCGCCGTCGCCGAGCACGGCGACATCACCGAGTTGGCCGCCGCCGACGTGATGTCGGAGGACCCGGCGACGGTGTCCGCGGACGCGGACCCCCTCGCGCTTCCCGAAGAGATGGCCGAGGAACGCGTCCGCCGAATCCCGGTCGTCGACGACGGCGAACTCGTGGGGATCGCGACGCTCGACGACCTCGTGGCAACCGTGGGCGAGGAACTCGAGGACGTCGCAACCGTCATCGAGGCGCAGTCGCCGGGCTACTCGCCGTCCTGAAGCGCCGGCGGCGGTCCGCCGGGTAGCCGGTCCCGGTCGTGGGGCCCGGTGAAGTCGACGTCCGGTCCGATCGGGACCAGCCGCTTCGGATTCAGTTCGGCGTGGCTCCGGTAGTAGTGCCGGACGATGTGGTCGACGTTGACCGTCCGCTCGACGCCCGGCAACTGGTACAGTTCCTTCGTGTAGTTCCAGAGGTTCGGATACTCGTGGATCGCGCGGCGGTTACATTTGAAGTGGGTGTGGTAGACGTGGTCGAAGCGGACCAGCGTCGCGAACATGGCGAGGTCCGCCTCCGTGAGGACGTCGCCCGCGAGGTAGCGCTGATCCGCGAGTATCGCCTCCCAGTGGTCGAGCGCGTCGAAGAGCTCCTCGACCGCCCGGTCGTACGCCTCCTGTGACCCGGCGAAGCCGGCGCGGTAGACGCCGTTGTTGATCGGGTCGTAGATGTCGTCGATGACGCGGTCGACCTCGTCGCGGTAGCCCTCGGGGTAGAGGTCCACGTCCCGCGTCGCGTGGCGGTCGAACTCGGTGTCGAGCATCCGCATGATCTCCTCGGACTCGTTGTTGACGATGGTCTCGCGCTCCGTGTCCCAGAGGACGGGCACGGTGACGCGGCCGGTGTAGTCGGGATCGGCCCGGCGATAGATGTCCCGGAGGTACGGGTCGCCGTAGAGCGGGTCGGGCTGTTCCGCGGAGAACTCCCAGCCCTGGTCGTAGCGTTCGGGCTGGACGAGCGACAGCGAGATGGCGTCGTCGAGGCCTTTCAGCGCCCGCGTCAGCGCGGTCCGGTGGGCCCACGGACAGGCCCGGCAGATGTAGAGGTGGTAGCGACCGGCTTCGGCGGGGAACTCGGCGTCCGGGTCGTCGCGTATCCGGTCGCGAAACGCCGTCTCCTGTCGCTGGAACTCGCCGGACTCGTCCGTCGACGGGTCGACGTCGATGCGCCACTCGCCGTCTACGAGCATGTTCGTCACGCGAGAGTCACCTGCATGGTACTCGGCGTTCGGCGGGCGCGAGGATAAGGGTTTGGCGACCGGTCAGAACGAGTCGCGGATCGCGTCGGCGACGTCGGCGGTCACGTCGCGGGGTTGGTCTTCAGCCGGCGTTCCTGGACGAGCGTGTTCTCGACGACGTCGTCGACGTCCTCGACACCCAGACCGAGGGCGGCAAAGGAGGACGGAAGGCCGACGGAGTCGCGGAGTCGGGCGCACTCTTCGACGAGCGCGAGCGCCGCTGTGCGGTCGGTCGTGCCGTCGGCGACGCCGAGTTCGCGAGCGATGGCGGCGTATTCGGCCTCGCGAACGGGGAGGTTGTAGCGCAGGCCGGGTTCGACGGAGGCGGCGAGGCAGTCGCCGTGGGGCGCGCCGGTCATGCCACCGACGGCGCTCGCGAGGGCGTGGACCGCGCCGAGACCGGCGTTCGAGAACGCGAGGCCGGCGAGATGGGAGCCGAGACTCATCGCCCGACGCGCCTCCCGGTCGCCGCCGTCGAAGACGGCGCGTTCGAGCGATCCGTGGACTGCCCGAGCGCGCGCCGGGAGAGCGGCTCGGTGACGGGGTTCGCGCCCTGGTAGGTGATAGGCCGCTCTTCGACCCAGCGGTAGTCGCGGGCGGTGAGCGACTCCAGCGCGTGGACGAACGCGTCGAACCCGGAGCGGGCGGTGACGTCGCGGGGCAGCCCGTAGGTGAGTTCCGGGTCGACGAGCGCCACGTCCGGGCGCAGGCGTTCGTCGCTCACGCCGCGCTTGACGCCTTCGAAGGCGAGCACGGCCGTCTGGGTCGACTGCGAGCCGGTGCCGCTGGTCGTCGGAACGGCGACGAGCGGGACGGGGTCGCCCGGGAGCTTCCCGGTGCCGATCCAGTCGGCCGGGTCGCCGCCGTGGGCGAGGATGGCCGCGACGAGTTTCGCCGTGTCGAGGACGGAGCCGCCGCCGACGGCGACGACGCCGTCGACGTCGAAGGCGTCGACGTCGGCGACGTCGGCGGCCGATGGCTCCGTCGTCGCGTAGTACGTCTCGACGGCCCCGTCGAAGGCCTCGAGGGCGAGAGAGGACGCCCGCGTCGGCGACGCCCTCGTCGGTGACGACCAGCGGGTCGTCGACGCCGAGACGGCCGAGAACGGCCGGTAGCGTCCGGACGACGCCCTCGCCGAACTCGAACTTCGGGGCGGTCAACGACAACTCGTCGGGGGCGATAGCTTCCGCCATGATCACGTCGTTCGGTAGCACGCCCCGACAATGAGCCTGCCGGTTGGGGAAGGAGAACAGTTTTAATGAAGGAGTAATATTACCTAGTGGTATGGCAGAATTCGAGCAGTTCAGTGAAGTCGGAGAAGCGGACGTAACGCGAGCCATCGGCCAGGAGTGGACCGAGGAGTTCATGGATTTCTCGGACAGCGACGTCATCATCGTCGGGGGCGGTCCCTCGGGACTGATGGCGGCGAAGGAACTGTCCGAACGCGGCGTCAAGACGATGGTCGTCGAGAAGAACAACTACCTCGGCGGCGGGTTCTGGCTCGGCGGCTTCCTCATGAACAAGGTGACGGTCCGGTCGCCCGCCGAGTCGGTCCTTGACGAACTCGACGTGGACTACAAACAGTCCCAGGACAGCGAGGGCCTCTACGTCGCCAACGGGCCGGAGGCGTGTTCCGGCCTCATCAAGGCCGCCTGCGACGCCGGCGCGAAGATGCAGAACATGACCGAGTTCACGGACATCGTCATCCGCGAGGACCACCGCGTCGGCGGCATCGTGATGAACTGGACGCCGGTCCACGCCCTGCCCCGGGAGATCACCTGCGTCGACCCCATCGCCGTCGAAGCCGACCTCGTCATCGACGCCACCGGTCACGAGGCCATGGCCGTCAAGAAACTCGACGAGCGCGGCGTCCTCGACGCCCCCGGCATCGAGAGCTCGAAGTCGAACGCCGGCATGGACCAGACCGGCGACGACTCCTACGGCGCGCCCGGTCACGACTCGCCCGGCCACGACTCGATGTGGGTCGGCAAGAGCGAGGACGCCGTCGTCGAACACACCGGTCTCGCCCACGACGGCCTCGTCGTGACGGGGATGGCCACCGCCACCACCTACGGCCTCCCGCGCATGGGACCGACCTTCGGCGCGATGCTCCTCTCGGGCAAGCGCGCCGCACAGGCCGCCATCGACGAACTCGGCGTCGAGGCCGACCCGGTCGAGATGACCACCCGAGCGCCCGCCGACGACTGAGGCGATGGTCGAACGGGTCACGCTGTACCGCGCGCCGACGACCGTCGCGGACGCCGACGCCATCGCCGGCTGGCTCCGCGGCCGCGTCGACGCCGAGGTGGCGGTCCGCGACCGGTTGCTCACCCAGGTTCGGGACGACGACCTGCCGGAGGCGTTCGCCGACGCGCGCGTCCTCTCGCCGTACGACCCGGAGACGGGGAACACGATGCTCGGCATCGTCCGCTACGAGGAGCGCGCCATAGAGAACCCGGACCGCGCCGGCGGCGTCATCTACGACGGCGTCGACGTCCAGCAGGCGCTCAACGCTCGCCTCCCGGCCGACGAGCGCGGCCTCGACCATCTGCACGTCCCCCTCCTCGACCGCGTGCTCGGGACGTGGGGCGACCACGACGGCCGGTGGCACAAGCGGGTGAACGTCCTCGGTCAACCGGCGCTCGTCTCGGTGCCCGGTCTCTACGAAGCGCCGGCGAAGCCCGAGGACTACTACAAGGAACAGCAGCGACACGCCATGCTCTCGGGGGACACGCCGCCGCGCGAGGTGCTCGAATCGCAGGTCGAGGGCGACTTCCTCGTCGAGGACGACCCGCGGACGACCGAGGCCCTGAAGGGGTACGTCCTGCAGGCCGTCCACTACCTCCGCACCGGCGAGGCGTTCTGCGACGACGAGCGCTGTCGGCTCCACAACCCCCACCGGCAACCGGGCGTCGTCGACTCCCAGCTCCGCGATCCGGAGTTCTGTCCGGACCACGCCGAGGCGTACCAGTAGCGCTCAGCCCTCTCGTCGTCCGGAACTCACCCGGACGAAGCCGAACGCCGTCGTCTCGTGGGTCGTCGCGTTACACGACTCCAGAATCTTCCGGTGAGCGGCGGCGACGCGCCGGTCTAACACCCGCGTCGGCGACTCGCCGTGATAGCGCCGCGTTCCCCGCGGCGACGACGCGAGGACGAACGCCCGGAAGAGCGGATTGAGCGCCCCGGCGACGGGGCGCGTACTCCGCGCGAGGTCCAGCAGCGCGATCCAGCCGCCGGGTCGGAGGTGGTCGAGCCACGTTCGCACGGCCTCGCCGGGGTCGGCGAGCATCCCGACGAGGAACGAGGCGAAGACGGCGTCGGCCCTCGCGACGGGCGGGTGCGTGGCGTCGCCGCGAACGACGTGGACGTTCGCCCAGCCCTCGCGGTCGATTCTCGCCCGCGCCCGGGAGAGCATCCCCGCCGTGAGGTCGACGCCGACGACGGTGCCCTCGGGACCGACCGCCTCGCGCAGGGCCGGGAAGTTCGCGCCGGTGCCACAGCCGAGTTCGAGGACGGTGTCGCCCGGCGACGGGTCGAGGGCGTCGACGGCCGCCCCGCGGATTCGTCCGACGCCGGGAGCGTGACTCGCCAGCAGGTCGTAGGGCGTGGCCCACCGCGAGTAGAACTCCTGTGCGGGGCCGGTTCGGGTCACGTCTCAGAGCAGGTCGCGGACGACGCGGGCGACGGTCGGTGCGTCCGGTCCGAGGACGTAGGTGATGGGTTCGATGCCGTAGCCGCCGGTCTGGTAGAGGACGAACGTCTCGTCCGTCGACCGACCTTCGAGGGCGGCGACGATGGAGTCGACGGGTTCGTCGCGTTCGCTCTCCGCGGGCGACGTCCCCTCCACTTCGAACTCGATGGCCTGATAGTCGGCGTCCCGGAGGCGTTCGAGCAGTGCCGGATCGTAGCGGACGTTGACGGCGGCACGGGCGGGAACGCCGCCCGCCCGCGCCGACAGGAGCACCGACGCGACGTGTTCGCTGACGCCGAACTCGGGGTCGCCGGGCACCGTCGCCCGGCCCTTGACGTCGAAGATGCGACCGGGGACGCCCGCGACGTCCTCGATGTCGGTGGCGTCGGGGAGACATTCGACGAGGTTCGATCCGACGTTCGGGACGAGGCCGGCGAATCCGCTCGCGTTGGTGAGCGTCCGGAGGCCGCGACGAACGGAAGAGAGGACGCGTTCGGCCGTCCGGAGCGGGCTGTCCGGGTCGTGGATGCTGAAGCCGCCCTCGTACTCTTCGAGTTCGGGCATCGCCTCCTCGTGGAGCGCCGCCAGCAGGTCGCCGTCCTCCAGTCGGCGGATGAACACCTCGGTCTCGACGAGGGCCTGCACCCGGCTCATGTCGCCGGTGGCGAGGCCCTCGCCGATGCGCTCGACGAGTTCTCGGACGCGCGTGTCGTCCCGGATTTCGGGGCGACTCCCCACCTCGCCGTGGGCGTACTTCGAGACGGCGGACTGGGAGATGCCGAGCGCGTCGGCCACCTCGCGCTGGGTGAAGCCGCGTTCGCGCAGGTCCTCGGCGAGCATCGACCGGAAGGTGGGCAGGAACTCGTCGACGACGACCTCCTCGACGAACTTCATCGGTCGAACTCGGGGTCGTCCCCGATGCGCGAGGCCTGCGGGCCGCGCTGGTCCTGGTATTTCGATCCGCGCGCCGCGCCGTAGGGCCGGTCCGCGGGCGATTTGAGCTCCGTGAAGACGAGTTGCGAGATGCGCATCCCGGGCGTGAGCGCCACCGGGGCGGTGCCGAGGTTCGACAGTTCGAGCGTCACCTGCCCCCGGTAGCCCGGGTCGATGTAGCCCGCCGTCGCGTGGACGACGACGGCGAGGCGACCGAGCGACGACCGCCCCTCGACGTTGGCGACGAGGTCGGCCGGCACCTCGACGCGCTCTTTGGTCGTCCCGAGGACGAAGTCGCCGGGGTGGAGGATGAACTCGTCGCCGTCGTCGACGACGGTCTCGGTGATGTAGTCGCTTATCTCCTCCTCGCGGTTGGGGTGGATACAGGAGATGTTCGTCCGCTGGAACTCGAGGAACTCCTCGCCGAGGCGGAGGTCCACGCTCGCCGGCTGGACCTGCTGGGCCACGTCGTCGAGGGGGTCGATGACGAGCGACCCCGATTCGAGGCGAGAGAGGATGTCCGCGTCCGAGAGTATCATACGCGAGAGGGAGGGGCCGGAGGATAAAAATTCCCTGTCTGAGCGACGAGAGGAGCAGGTACTTTACGCCGGCCGCCCGCACCACGGATATGAAACAGGCAATCGTCGCGCGCGCGGACCTCGGGATGGGCGAGGGGAAACTCGCTGCACAGGTCGCCCACGCCTCGCTGTCCGCCTACGAGGACGCCAGCGAACCGACCCGCAAGGCGTGGAAAGGGGAAGGACAGAAGAAAGTCGTGCTGAAGGTGAACGGGGAGGCCGCCGTCTTCGAACTCGCGGACGACGCCGAACGCGAGGGACTACCCCACGCCGTCGTCCGCGACGCGGGCCACACGCAGCTCGAACCGGGGACGGTGACGGCCCTCGCCGTCGGTCCGGGCGACGACGACGTCGTGGACCGCGTGACGGGCGATCTCTCGCTGTACTGAACCGCAGGGCGCTGTGTCGATTCCCGCAGCGCGCGAACGCGGGGCCGGTTTGAAGCCGTTTGGGCGTGAACGTCGGGAGCGATGACGCTCTTGCAAACCGGGAACGGGGAGGTAGCGACGGTCGCGCTCGCGCTCGCGTACCTCGCGGTCACCGTCGGCGCACTCGTCCTGCTCTACTCACTGTACGGCTACGTCAGGGGATTGCTCGCGGACACCTACCGCGAGCGGTGGTGGTATCTCGGCGCCGGCGTCGGCGCGGCCGTCGTCTACGGCGTCGCGGGACTGGCCGACGTCGTCGCGTCGGTCCCGGGAGCCCCCGAGTTCCAGGTCGGGGCGATGTTGTTTTTCTTCCTCTTTCTCGCCTTCGGCGTCCGCGACCTCTACTCGCTGGAGCGCGGCGAGGAGAGCCCCGTCCCGTCGTGGGGTCCCTACGTCGTCCTCGGCGGATTCATCGTCGCCTGGTGGGTCGGTTACGCCCTCGACGCGGGCGCGTTCGTCCACGCCGTCGAGACGGTCGGCCTCACCGTCGCCACCAGCTACACCATCGTCTACGCGGTGCTGACCGTCCGCGTCGAGGAGGGGACGAGCATCGCCGCCGTCGTCCGGCATCTCCTCCCGGCGCTGGTCTGTTTCGCGGGCGTCGTCCTCGCCGAGCAACTCGGGCAGTACACGGGCGTCTCGCCCGCCGTCGTCACGGCCATCGAACTCGTCGGCACCGTCCTCGTCGGCGCGTTCCTCTTTACCACCGCCGTCGCCATCGAACAGCAGGGCGGCGAGGTGCGCCGGATGTACGACCGGACGACCTGGCGCGGCGAGTCGCTCTGAAAACGCGTTCCCCCGAGCGGCGGTCACGCCGGGCGGCCCGCGTCGACAGTCGCTCCTGGCCAGCGCGCGACGTCGTCGAGCTCCGCGCGTTCGGCCATCATCGACGCGGCGGTCTCCGCCCAGTCGCCCCAGACGAACCCCACGCCGACGACGGCCGCCCAGCACGCGTACGAGAGGACGACGCCGAGGTAGACGCCGGGGAGGCCGTAGCCGAGGGCGACGCCGGCGACGTAGGAGACGCCGACCATGAAGAGGAACGCGCCGAGCAGGCGGGCGTAGAACGGAGTCCGCGTGTCGCCCGCGCCCCGGAGCGCCCCGGCGAGCGGGAAGAAAACCCCGAAAAAGAGCATCGAGACGCCGAAGGCCCGGGTGAACGACACCGCGTATTCGGCCGTCGTGCGGTCGTCCGTGAACACCGACACCAGTTGCTCGGCCCCGACGAACAGGACCACGCCGGCCGCGCTCAGCGTGAGGAGGCTGAATCCGAGGATGGCCGTCGCGGCGTACCGGGCCGCGTCGGCGTCGCCGTCACCCAACCGCTGACCGACGACGATGCTCGTGACCGTGCCCAGCGACCGGTACAGCGGCCCCGTGAGTTGCTGGTAGATGCGGCGGCCGATGTGGTAGGCGGCGACGGCCTCCGTACCGAACACCAGCAACAGGGCGTTGAACGGGAAGTTCGCCAGCGACGTGCTCATCCCCTCCGCGAACGTCGGAACGCTCACCGCGACGAGCTGGCGCGTGAGTCTGAGGTCCCGCGGGCGGGAGAACGAGAGGGGCGTCCACCCGCTCGCGATCGCGCCGGTGACCGCGAGCGCCTCGAACAGACGACTGACCGCGGTTGCGACGCCGACTCCGAGGATGCCGAGTCGCGGCACGACACCGATTCCGAGTCCGAGGCTCACCGTGAGAGCGACGTTCAGGACGTTGGCACCGCCGTTGACGAGCATCGGCGTCCGCGTGTCGCCGGCCCCCTGGAGCGCGCGCGCACCGACCAGGCCGACGATTCGCATCGGCGACGCGGCGAAGACGACGAGCAGGTAGGTCCCTCCCAGTTCGACGACGGTCGGTTCGGCTCCGAGCAGGCCGATGAGCGGGCGGCCGAACAGCAGGCCGACGGCGACGAGCGGGAGGCCACAGAGCGCGCCGATGAGAAGCGCCTGCGTGATGGCGCGGTTCCGAGTGTGGCCCGCCCCGCGGCCCGTGTCCTGGCTGGAGAGCGCGATCGCGCCGGCACCGAACCCCAGACCGACCCGGAGCGGGATCTGCGCGTAGAGGTCGGCGAGGCCGATCGCGGCGACGGCCGCCGGCGAGAAGAGGCCGGTGACGACGATGTCGACCGTCCGCATCAACGTCGTGAAGGTCTGCTGGACGGCGATCGGCCAGCCCAGCGCGACCATCCGTCGCCAGATGGAAGCGAGGCGGTCCGGAACCCGGAGCATCTCCTACATCGGACGGGGAGCGGCGGTAACAAAACGAGGGAAGGAGCAAGGGTGTCGGGGTTCGGAGCGGCGAGGCGGTCGCGCGGATCGTCGGACGAGTCGCCTAAACCGCTCCGCCCCGAACAGCGACCGATGCGCGAGGCACACCCGCTGGAACGGCAGGTCGGGATGGAGTACTACGTGAGCGACGCCGACGGCGTCGGCGGCCACCTCCGCGACGAACCCGCGGACTTCCGCGTGCGCGAACTCGAACGCGTCGACCCGGAACCCCTCGACGCGGACCCGGGCGCGTACGCACACCTGCTCCTGCGCGTCACCCTCCGAGGGTGGGACACCAACGACTTCGCCGCCCGCATCTCGGACGCGCTGGGCATCTCCCGCGAGCGCGTCTCGTGGGCGGGCACGAAGGACAAACACGCCGTGACGACACAGCTGTTCACCGTCCGCGGCGTCGCGCCGGACGACCTGCCCGAAATCCGCGACGCCGACGTCGAGGCCGTTGGGCGGGTGGGTCGCGCCCTCGAGTTCGGTGACCTCGCGGGCAACGCCTTCGACGTCCGGGTGCGCGACCCCGACTGTCCGGAGTGTGCCGACGACGTGACCGCCGATCTGCGCGCGTTCGTCGACGGGGAGGCGGCCGTCCCCAACTACTTCGGCCAGCAGCGGTTCGGCAGTCGCCGACCCGTCACCCACGAGGTGGGCCTGCACGTCGTCCGCGGCGAGTGGCGGGGGCCGTCCTCGCGTACGTCGGCAACCCCGCCGAGACGGAACCCGACGAGACGCGGGCGGCCCGCGCGTTCGCCGACGACCAAGCCGCGAGCGACGACCCCGACTGGTCGCTCGCTCTCGACGAGATGCCGCGCTATCTCGGCTACGAGCGGTCGATGCTCCACCGACTCGACGAACGGGAGGCCACGGACGACCCCGCGGACTTTCGCTACGCGCTCGAAGCGGTCCCCTCGAACCTCCAGCGGATGTTCGTCAACGCCGCGCAGTCGTACCTCTTCAACCGCGTCCTGAGCGAGCGACTCCGGCGTGGCCTCCCCTTCCATCGTCCAGTCGCGGGCGACGTGGTCTGTTTCGCCGATCGCGACGCCCCGGAAGGGCTGGTCGTCCCCGACGTGGACCGGCGTCAGCGCGCGACCGACGACCGGGTGGACGTCCTGCGCCGCCACTGCGACCGCGGGCGGGCGTTCGTCACCGCACCGCTGATCGGCACCGAGACCGAACTCGGCGACGGCGAACCCGGGGACATCGAACGCGGGGTCCTCGCCGACGTCGGCGTCGATCCCGGCGACTTCGCCCTCCCCGGCAACTTCGACTCCTCGGGGACCCGCCGGGCGATACTCGTCCGCCCGGACGTCGAGGTGACGGACGACCCGCTCCGGTTTTCCTTCTCGCTGCCCTCGGGGAGTTACGCCACCGTCGTGCTCCGGGAGTATCTCAAGATCGACCCGCTCGACCTCTAACCCACCGGTCACGTCCGCTCGACCGCGTATCCGAGAAGCAGCGCCGGCACGCCGACGACGGCGGCGGCGAAGGCCCCGCCGACGGCGAGGACGACGGCCAGGCCGTACAGCGTCCCGCCGGAGGAAAACAGTGGAAACTGGACGGCGAGGACGAGCGCGAGCGCCGTGCCGGCGACGGCGAGACCGCGACGCAGGTCGTCCCGGGCCGCGGCGTAACCGACGGCGAGCGTCGCGTACACCGGGAGCGCGGGCAGGACGTGCCGGACGATTCGGGCGTGGGGCGGGAACGCCACGGCGTCGGCGACCTGCGTCGCCTGCAGGGCGGCCGCGACGCCGACGGCGACGACGAACGCGCCGCCGACCAGCGCGGTGACGCCGGCGAGCGAGAGGCGTCGCCGAACCGCCGGATGGCCGGCTGCCCCGAGGACCGCGACGCCGACGCCGGCCGCGAACAGGGCGGGCGAGGAACTCCCGAGCAGCGAGAGCGCCCCGGCGTAGAGCGGATGCGCGGCGAGCAGGAGGCCGATCCCGACCACGAGAGACGCCAGCGGCTCCGGGCCGCGCTCCCCGACGCCCGTCCGGCCGGCGGCCCACGCGACGGCCGCGACGACGCCGAGGTAGACGGAGAGCGGAACGGCGACCAGCAACAGGAGGTTTCGCGCGACGACGTCGCCGACGGCGGCGGCGACGGCGACGAAACTCGTGAGCGGTGTGACGAGTCCGCCCTCGGGAACGAGCGTCACGAACGGGCCGTCGCCGTGCGAGTCGAAGCTGGTGAGCGTCATCTCGCGACCCTCGACCGACGCGCCGGAAAGCGCGCGGTCGACGACCCGTCCCTCGGGCGCGACCAGCGTCAGGCGGTCGGCACCGAGGCCGTCGTAGTCGCGCCCGACGTCGTCGCGGAAGTAGGTCACGAGGAGGACGTTTCCGGGGGCGTCTCGGGCGAAGTCGGGCGTGCGATAGCGAATCGTCACGGTCCGTTCGTCGACCGACGCGCGCACCGCCTCGGCCTCGCGGGCGGCCAGCGAGTCGGCGGCGACGCGGTCGACGAGCGCCGCGTCGTCGCGGAACCGTTCGGCCGCGGCCTCGTCGACGCGGTTCTCGACGGTCCACGAGGCGGAGCCGTTTCCGTGGACGCGGACGTGGGCGGTGCTGTGGCGGATCTCCAGGTCGACGCCGTGACCGCGGGCGGCGGAGACGAAGGGCCGGTCGCAGGGCCCACAGACGGGGACGGGTCGCGGACTCGCGGTCGCGACGGCCGACGTCGCGAGGAGGACGACGAAAAGGGAGAGGACGATCTTTCGCGGAGCCATGCGGACGCGTGTCGCGGCGGCCGGTAAGTGTCTTCCCCGGAAAGCGGCGCGAACGGACGGACTTATCCGGGGGACGGCTTTCCTCGGATATGGAGTGTCGGCGGTGTGGGTCCCCGCTCGAAAAGCCGGGCGACTACTGTCTGGTCTGTCACACCGCCAACTGCGACGCCGTCGTCGGCGAGTTCGCGCGCGACCGGGCGACGCTGACGATGCTGTCCGAGGAGACGGTCGTCGGCGAGACGACGGTGACGACGGTCCCTGAGACGGGCGACGAAACGGAGGTGGTGGAACTCCGAAACTTCGCCGGCCTCGTCGCCGACGAGATCCGGCGCAAGCGCCCGGAGACCGTGTACGCGGCGGGGGACCGCGAAGTCATCCGCGAGACGCGGGCGCAACTGCATTACGAGTTCTACCGCGTCGACGGACAGGACCCCGTGGCGTCGGTCATCGACCGTCGCGGGGAACGGGCGCTGGAGGTGGTCGAGACGCCGCCGCGCGAGAAACTCGGTGGGCGACACACGACGCTCATCGGCGGCCGCCCCGGCCGGCGGGCCATCGGCACCGTCGCCGAGCATCCGCACGTGAAGAAGATCGTCCCCGGCCCCATCGACGCGGGCGGAACGGGATCGCAGTCGGGGTTGCGGGCGAAAGTCACCCGCGCCGACGACAACGGCAACGTCCGCCTCCTCCTCCGCGACGGGTCGAGCGTTCAGGAGAACCGCGTCGTGACGACGGCGATGGACCGCGAGACGGGCGAACGCGTCCGTGACGATCTGAACGAGGCGCTGGCGGCGGCGGAGTTGCAGTAGCGGCTCCGCACGAACGCGACTCGTAGGGTTTATGCGTCCGCTGGCGGTACGAAACGGTACTATGGCCGAGAACAAGGCACGACAGACCGGGAGCGCCGGTCGCTTCGGCGCGCGCTACGGCCGGGTGGCCCGCCGCCGCGTCAAGGAGATCGAAGCGGAGATGCACGACGCGACGGTCGACGGCGACGACGTGACTCGCGTCGGGACGGGTATCTGGCGAAACGAATCGACGGGCGAACTCTTCACCGGCGGCGCGTACCGCCCCGAGACCCCCGGCGGACGCACCGTCCAACGGTCGATTCGCGCCGCCCTCGCGGGCGACGAAGAAGAGCAAGGATGAGCTACAAGTGCTCCCGCTGTAAGCGCGACGTGGAACTCGACGAGTACGGCGGCGTGCGCTGTCCGTACTGCGGGCACCGCGTCCTGTTGAAAGAGCGCGCGCCCACCATCAAGGAAGTCGACGTTCGGTAGCGCGTGACCGACGCCGAGCGTACTCACGCGGTTTCTCTCGATTTCGACTACGACGACGAGCGACGCGCCCGCATCGTCGAGCGGAGCGTCCGCGTCGAAGTCAGCGAGATCGCCGACAGTCGGTCCGAAGCGTCGGTGGCGCGACACGGCCGAACCGTCACCGTCGCCGTCGACGCCGCGGACCTCGTTGCGCTCCGCGCCGGCGTGAACACCTGGACGCGTCTCGTCGCCGTCGCCGAGGAGCTAACGTAGGTCGTCTCGATCCGCGGACGCGGCCGCCTCGTCACGGGACGTGGGCGACGCGACCGGAATACGGGGCTTTTTCACGTCGGGACTCCACGCTTCGATCATGCAAGGGAACCTCCCGCCGGAAGCACAGGAGAAACTCGAGGAACTGCAGGACCTCCAGCAGACGGCCCAGAAAGTCGCCGCCCAGAAACAGCAGGCCGAGACGACGCTGAAGGAGTCCCAGACGGCGCTGGACGCCCTCGAGGACATCGACGAGGAGACGACGATGTACCGCGAGGTCGGCGAACTGCTCGTCGAGACGGAGTACGACGAGGCCTACGACGACCTCGAGGACAAGGTCGACTCGCTCGAAGTCCGCGTCGAGCAGCTGTCCAAACAGGAAGAGCGCGTCCGCGAGCAGTTCGAGAGCCTCCAGTCCGAACTCCAGCAGATGCTGCAGGGGGCGCGGGCGGCGCGGGCGGCGGTCCGATGGGACCGGGCGGCGCCGGCGGCGCGTAAGATGCCGACCGACGAAGAGGTCGTACAGACGGCCGCCGAGGCCGCCGAAGGCGTCATCTTCGACTACTACAAACAGTCTGCGGTCCGCGACTTCGACGTGACCGTCACGTTCGAGGAAGGCGTCCTCGACGTCGACGTCTACCTGAACGCCCCGGACGCCGTCGAACGCGACTCGACGGGCCAACAGTCGACGTCCGCTGACGCCGTCGCCGACGAGGCGGCACAGGCGGCCCGCGACGCCGTCGACGACCTGTTCGCGGACTCGTGACTTCTCGCGCTTTCGAAGCGCTCCGGCGACACATCTAAGCCGTTCTGTGGCATACGTTACCATATGGCTTCCTCACAGGAGCCGGGGGCGTCCGCGTTCGACCGACTCAGGTCCCACTACGCCGACTCCAGAGCGTCCTGTCCCGAGTGTGGCCACGAGGACACCGAGGGCGGGTGGCGCGTCACCACCTCCGGGAGCCGGGTCAGCTACCAGCGCGTCTGTCCGAGCTGTGGCGCGGTGGACGCGCTCGAACTCCGCCTCTCAGGCGAACAAGAAGACGAAGACGCTCACTGCCATCGCCGCGAAGGTGACGGCCGCAGCGAGTGCGCCGCCCATCGACACGACGGCGTTTGCGTGGCTGGCGAGCGTCTCCGTCCGGTCGTTACCGAACACCGTCACTTCGGCCTGTTCGGTGGCGAGCGCCGCCGTGACGGGTTCGCGGTCCGCCAGCGCCTCGTCGACGAGGCGGCGGATCACGGCCAGCAGTTCGTCGTGGTCGATGGCCGCGCCGACCTGATTGTCCGCCTCCACGGTGTTGACGACGTGCGTATCGGTGGTCATCACCTCCGCGACGTCGACCGGGCCGTCGGTCATCGTCGAGACGACGCGTTCGCGCAGCCCGGGGACCATGTTGTTGCCGTCGACGAGGACGTAGGCGGTGGTCTGTCCCAGCACGTCGGTGACGCCGACGCGGATGCCGAGGGGGCCGATGCCGTCGCGGGGCTCCCACTCCGTACGGTCCCAGGCGGTGCCGAGACGGAGGGGGCCGCGTTCGGCTTCCGTGAGCGCTTCGCCCGCCTCTCCGGCGGCCCGAATCATGTCGAGGGCGCGTCGGCTCCCGGGCGTGACGTGGCCGAGGTCGTCGCCCTGGAGGCCGTCGTTGGAGTTGTGGGCGTCCACGAGGAGGACGTCGTCGAGGCCGGCAGTGCGGGCTTCCGTCGCCGCCGAGCGACCGACGCCGAACTCCACGTCGTCGGCGAACCCCGGCGCGTACGTCGAGACGAGGAGGGCGTCGTCGCCGAAGGCCTGGCCGAGTATCTTCGCCTCCCCCGACTGCGTGCGGACGCTCCGGGTCGCCTCCGCGGTGTATTCGAGGCGTTCCTCCGCGGCGTCGGCCGCCTCGAGGATGGCGTCGACCTCGCGTTCGGTGACGAGGTTGAAGTCGTGTCCGGCGGTGGCGTGGGGCGGGAAGGCGAGGCCGTCGGTGCGGGCGGCGACGCGGATGGGGAAGTGACCGCCGCCAATCTCACCCATCGGCCCGGGGTGGATCATCGGCAGGACGAACTCGGCCTTCTGGGTGCCGTCCTCGCGGCGAAAGGAGAGCACCGTCACCGGGACGACGGCTTCCTCGCCGAGTTTCTCGAAGAAGTCCTCGAGTTCGCGGGACCCCTCGGCGACGTGGCCGACGAACCCGCGGATGAAATCCAGCATCGAGACGCCGAGGCTCTGTCGCCACGGCCGGTCGACGACGCGGACGAAGGTGTAGACGCCGCCGGCGTAGATGAGACAGGTCACCCCGAGCAGGACGAAGTGGTCCGCCCCGATGATCAGGAGTTCGGGGGAGCCTGTTCGGCGCGCGCGAGATACGGCATCAGATACGCCTGCAGGAGCGTGCCGCCGACTTCGAGGAATCGGAGCGTCCCGCTGTAGACGAACAGGAGCAGGGCCGAGGCGAGCGTCTGGATGCTCGCCGGGATGGCGGCGATGGGGAGCGACGACCGGGAGACGGCCATGACCACGAGCAGCCGGAAGGCGAAAATCGACGCCAGCGCGATGACGAGGGCATCGTAGACGAACGTCTGATCCAGGGGCGTCAGGACGGCGACGATACCGGCCCCGGTGACGATGACGACGACGATGAGTTCGCAGGCCAGCGCCAGGAGCGACGACCGGTTCGGCGTGAGCTTGCCGCCGACGAGGCGATCGACGCCGGTCGTCCCGAGACTGGCGACGACGGTCGGCAGGCCGATGAAGAAGATGCCCTCCCACGCGTCCTTGCCGAGAAAGAGCAACCCCCGCCACGTCGCGGGGTCGCGTCCCGAATCGAAGGCGGCGACGCCGGCCATCGCGGCGACGACGAGGGCGAACGCGAGACTCGAGTACCAGTTCGGGGCCGTGAAGATGAATCGCGAGAGCCCCGCGAGGTCGCTCTGGGTCGTCGTCATGGGTCAGCGGTTGGTAACGGGGCGTCGTAAAACCACCCAGTTAGCGCCGGGCACAGAGGTCGATGAAGTTCTCGAACAGCTCGTCGCCGCGCTCGGTGTGGGCCACCTCGGGGTGCCACTGGACGCCGTAGAGGTCGCGATCCGCGTCGCTCATCGCCTCGATGTCGCAGACGTCGCTCGTCGCCGTGTGCGTGAACCCGTCGGGGAGTTCCTTCACCTCGTCGGCGTGACTCGCCCACACCCGCGTCTCGGGGGCGAGCGATCCAACCACGGGGTCGTCGGCGTCCAGGATCTCGACGTCGATGTCGGCGTAGCCGCCGTAGTCGCCGTCGCCAACGCGGCCGCCGAGTTCGTCGGCGATGATCTGCATCCCGAGACAGACGCCGAGGACGGGCACGTCGAGGTCGAGATACTCCGCACACCGGCCGATGCGGTCGATGGCCGGGCCGCCCGAGAGGACGAGTCCGTCGGCGTCGAGTTCGTCCGGCGGCGTCGTGTTGTCCACGACGTCGGTGTCGACGCCCGCGTCCCGGAGCGTCCGGCCTTCGAGATGGGTGAACTGGCCGTGGTTGTCGATGACGACGATTCGGGTCATTGACGTGTGGTAGCCCGGTCGACGGTAAAGGGAATCGAAAGCCGAGTTACTTGCGTCGGTAGCGCTCCGCGGCCGATCGGAAGCCGAACTCCGCCTGCTCCTTGCTCCGGCGTGCCTCCCGCGCCGCGAGCGCCTCCGCGTCGGGGTTGACGTCGTCGTCGATGCGCGCCCACCCCTCGTGGACCTTCGCGTGACACCACCGGCAGAGAGCGACCGTGATCTCGTGGGCCGGCCGTCGATCCGCGTCCGGCTCGCCGCGTCGCGTTTGCCCCCGTACGAGAGGTGGTGTTCCTCCAGCAACGGGCGGGCGTCCTCGTGGGCGAGTCGGACGTCGTCGAGGCCACAGCGGACACACTCCCGGGCGGCGGTGGTCGACCGGAAATGTGGGCAGTCGCGCCACTCGCAGTCGTCGTCGCCCGCGAGACAGGCGTAGTCGTCGGCGCGGCGGGCGGCCGCGAACTCGGCGTCCCGTCCGGCGTGTTCGAGGGCGTACCGACAGCGGCCGTCGTCGGTGAGGTGATCACACCGGCCCGCGTGTTCGTAGGGGTCGTCGACTCCGACGGGCGTCCCGGTCGGCGTCCGCTCCATACGCCCGCCTCGGGCCGCGGACGTATGAAAGTAGCTGCGCTGGGCGAGAGTCGGCCGAGCGATCAGTTACGCTGGGCGATGCGGTCGGCCTCGGTGGCGTAACTGGCGGCGGTGTCGGCCAGGTCGTCGAGGAGGTCGACGAAGGCGTCGGTGTGTTCCGGCGGGTCGTCGGCGAGATCGGAGAGCTGCTCTTCGGCCTCGGTCGACAGGTCGTACGCCCGGTCGGCGGAGTCGGCGGCGGCGTCGTAGCGACCCTCGTCCTCCTCGTTTCGCGCGTCCTCGATGAGTTCGACGGCGTCGGTGATGTCGGTCAGGTACGTCTCCAGTTGATCGAGGACCGACTGCTCGTTCGTCAACTGCGTCACCTTCGCGGAGTAGCCCTCGCTCGTGAGTGCATCGGTCGCGTCCGCGCTCGCCGCGTCCGTCTCCTCGGTGATGGTCGTCAGGGGATCCTCCGTCTCCGAGACCGCGGTCTCGACGCGTTCCAGGTCGTCGATCGCGGCGTCGACGTCGTCGTTTTCCAGTTCCTGGTAGGCGGCCGTGGCGGCGTCGTGGCCGTCGATGAGCCACGACTGCAGGTCCGTCGCGTGGGTGAGGAACCGCTGGACCGTCTTGAGCGACTCGACGGTCCGGCGCTGTTGCGCCGTCGACGCCGCGGATTCGGCCGCGTAGAGCGATTTCTGAACGGCGTCGAGTTTCAGGAGGACGTCCCGCGGGCGGAACGACCCGTTCTCCGCCGTCACCGACGTCAGGTCGTTGGTCACGCCGCCGGCGTAGACGTAGACGGCCTCCTTGAGGTGGTCTCGCGCCGAATCGATCTGCTCGGCCGCGTCCGCCGAGGCGGTCGGCGTCGGTTCGGGCGTCGGTTCTGGCGTCGGTTCTGGCGTCTCCGTACCGTCGTCAGCGGGAGTGGCGGGCTGTTCGCGCCGCCCACCGAAGCAGCCGGCGACGAACGGGGTCAGGACGGTGAGAAACTTCCTCCGGTCCATATTCGAACCGACCGCCGAACCACAATAAGAGTAGCGCTGTTGTCAGACGCGCGTCACACGCCGTCGCGCGGCGAATCAGAGCCTCCGGCCGCGAGAGACGCCGTCCGTCAGACACGTATCAGCGAGCGATAAAAAAGTATACGTCGGAAACACGCCCGTTGTTAGATAGCCATGGCCCTCCCTGCTACACACGCCATCGCTCGCGGCGTCGGGAAGTTCCGGACGAGACGCGCGCTCGCGCTCACGGGTGCGTTCCTCCTCGTCTACGCCGCCTGGACCGCTTCGCTGAACACCGTCGTCGCTCGGCTGCGAGCGACGGACGGACTCGCGATCACTTACGGCGTGACGCTGCCGGTGTCCGGGCCGCAAGCGACGGGCATCCTCGCCGCGACGTCCGTCGTCGGCGCGGCGGTGCTGGTCTTGCTCGTCCGGTCGTTCGCACGGGACGCCGACGTCCTCGGCGGGAACGGGGGCCGTCGACGCCCTCGTCGCCGTCGCGCGCGGCGTCGCCGTCGTCGTCCTCGGGACGGTGGCCGCGCTCGTCGGCTTCGGTCTGTTGCTCTTCCCGGGCGTCGTCGTCCTGGTCCATCTGCCCCTCGCCCTCGTCGCCGTCGCCGCCGACGACGCGAGTCTCGGACGCGCCGTCTCCCTCGCCTGGACCCGCGCCGACGGGCACCGATTCCGACTCGGGGCGCTCGTCCTCGGGTTCGTCGCCCTCACTGGCGGCGTCGGCGTCGTGGGCGCGGCCACGACGCTCGTCCCCGTGCCCGTCGAGTTCGCCCTCGGCGTCCTCCTGACGGGGGCGATACTCGTCGCCGGGGCCGCCGTCTGCACCGAGTTCGCCCGGGGCCTCGACGCACCCGCGCCGAACCGGCCGACGCGTCGGTCCGACTCGCGCGCGCTCTGAGCGTGGCCGAACTGCGCCACCGCGGGGCCGACGGCGAACGCGTCCTCGCCACCCGCGTCGACACCGCCGACTCGCTTCTCTCACAGGGCGTGGGGCTCATGTTCCGCCGGTCGATACCCGACGACTACGCGCTGGTCTTTCGCTTCGGCGACGCCGCGACGCGCCGCCTCCACATGCTCTGTGTCCCCTTCGACGTCGACGCCCTGTGGCTCCGCGACGGCCGCGTCGAGCGAACGAAACGGCTGTCGGCGTGGACGGGACACGGAAGCGCCGTCGCCGACGTCGTGGTCGAACTCCCCGCGGGTGCCGCCGCGAGCGTCGAACCCGGCGACGAGGTGTGGGTGGCGTCGCCGTCGACCTGACGGGCGCGGGGGCTGAAGCAAAGACACGCGAACGGCGACGGGTTCTGCTCGTCACGCCGTCGCGACGCTCGGCGTCGAGGAGCGAACGTGCGGTCAGGCGAAACGCGCCACAGCGCGGGAGGAGAGTGAAACGCCGAGGGTGAGATTTGAACTCACGAGTCCTCTCGGACAGTTGCTTTCGAGGCAACCGCCTTGGCCGGGCAGGCTACCTCGGCACGGGAGTAACTGCGTGGTCGGCCATTTAATCGGTTTCGGTTTCCGAGGGCGAACGATGGGATTGATTACCGTCGGCGTGAATCCACGCACATGGCAGCCATCGACACTGCGGTCGCGACGATCCACCTGCTCTTCGCCGGCCTCTGGGCCGGGAGCGTCGTCTTCGTCGCCCTCGCCGTCCTCCCGACGGCGACGGCTGGCGAGCTGAACGTCGACCCCCTCCGAACGATGGCGTCCTGGCTTCGGACCGTCTCCCGGGCCTCCTCGCTGGTCCTGTTTCTGACCGGCGGCCACCTCGCGGGCGCGCAGTACACCGTCGAGAGCCTCGTCGGAACGACGTACGGCAACCTCGTCATCGGGATGGTCGCTCTCTGGTTGCTCCTCACCGGCCTGGTCGAAGCCGGGACGGGGCGGCTCCTCTCGGGGCTCGACGAACGGAAGGTCCGCTCGCCGGCACGGAGCGCGCTCCCGTTCTTCCGGGCGGCAGCGCTCGTCGCCTGCTCCCTCCTCGTGGTCGGTGGCATCATCGTCTGATCCGACGGTACTCCGGGGCGTCGGCCACGCGCCGCTCAAGACGCGCCGTCGCCGAGGCGACGCGGCCGGGGCGGAGCGGCGACCGCTCACCGGGATTCGTCGACGACGTCGCCCTCGCGCAGCACCGACCGGACGCCGCGTCGGAGCCGCTGCGACATCGCCGAGTCGGAGACGCCGAACTCGTCGGCGAGTTCGACGAGCGTCGTCCGCCGCGGCACTTCGAAGTACCCCTCGTCCAGCGCCCGCGAGAGGGCCGCTCGCTGTTCTTCCGTCACCGACGATTCCTGCAGCCCGATGCCCCGACGACCGATGCGAGTGACGGAGAGGTCGACCTCCTCGTCGCTACACGACGACTCGAAACGCGTGACCGCTGCCTCCGTCGGCAGCCGACACTCGACGGTCCACATCTCGTTCGACGCGACGGCCCGCAAGAGCGCCCCCTCCGCGTCACGGAGACAGTCGACGAACCGCGGAACGTCCCCCAGCGGACGGCGTACAGCTGCTCCTCGGCGCTCCCGTCGAGCAGTTCGAGAGCGGCGACGCAGGCACACCGCCGGACGTCGTCGGCCACGTCGTCCGGGTCGTCCCCCGAATCCGGAGATACGGCAGCGGAACCTCGCGTACGGGAACGACGCCGTCGAATTCGACGCGCGTCCCCGGCGGTATCCGGTCGATTCCGTCCGCCAACAGCGATCCCGTCTGAATGTGGGCCTCGATAACGATGCTCACTGTCCCTGTGCCCGTTAGGTCGAGCGATCCAAAATCCCTTCGTTCACTGACTGAACTCGACCGCGGAGCGTCCGGCCTCGGATCGGCGTCGAACGGGCGGATCGGGCGCTTCGACGCGGGAGCGACGCGTCCGGGTGGGCCGTCGGCCCCACCGCCGCCTCAGAACGGCGCGTCGCCGCGACTCGCCCGGCCGCCGCGTTCCGGCGATCCGTCGACGTCGGGCGGGACGTGCGTCACCGACCCCGTCTCCCGGAACCGCTCCGCTAACCACGCCAACTGCTCGTTCGTCGCCTCGCTCTCGTGGTGCATCGGGTGGACGCGGACGCGGACCAGGTCGTACTCGTGGCGGTCGACGAGGCCGTTCCAGGCCCGGAACGACCCTTTCGTCAGGGTGTTGCTCTGGGGACAGAACGGCGTCGTCGGCGTGAACTCCGCGCGCAGCACGGTCGAGGATTCCTCGGCGTACCGGTAGCCGGCGTCGGGATGCCGGCCGTCGAGGTCGAGGCGCGCGAGGTTGTAGCCGAACGTCATGTCGTAGACGCCGCGCTCCTCGAAGAGGTCCCTCGTGAGTCGGTGGAAAGCGAGGTGGGCGTCGCCCTCCAGCACCTCGTGGCCGTCGAGGAACGGCCCCGGTTCGGGCAGGTGCGCGGGGACGAACTCGTCGTACGCGTCGAAGACGCCGTCGCTCTCGTCGTCGGTGCCGCCGAACGGCGAGGAAAGCCGGTCATGGGCGTCCCTTCGCCGCCGGCGGACCTATGGCTGACCGGGAACATGTTCAGTGAGAGCGCGGTCGCCGGCGGCGCTCAGTCGCCGGCGATCCGGTCTTCGAGGTAGTCGAACTGCGCGTTCAGCTCGCGGCGGCGCTGGAACGCGATCACGGTGGCGTCGAGAAACGACCCGACCGCTGCGACGTCGAGGGCGAACTCCGTCGTCGCCTCGACCGTCGTCGCGCCGTCGCGGTCGACGAGTTCGTACCGCGTCGTCATCTCCTCGAAGATGCCCTCGCGCTGGTCGTACGCGAGGACCGTCTCGGAGTCCTCGACGACCTCGAGGCGGAGTTCGATGCGCACCGGCCCGACTTCGTTGGCGACGCGGACGGTGCCGTCCGCGACGTCGACCTCGTCGAATCCGGCGGCGCGCATGAACGGGCCGACGTCGCCCATCGCCGCCCGTACCTCCGCCGCGTCCGCGTCGAACTCCCGGGTCACCGTCACTGACTCCATGGACCCGGCTTCGCCCGCGAGACAGGTGAGCCTTCGGGCGAACGGGCCGGCCGAACATATGCGCGAGCAGGGCTTAGGAACGTGGGCCCCGACGTGGATCGAGGACAGCCCCAATGCACGACCAACCACCGACGGCTGAGGCAGACGGCACGCAGTGGCACCGACGCGCGTCGGCCGATTCGATCGCGCTCAGAGACCCCCTCGCGGAACTGCTCGGGATGGTGGAGGCGGGCGAACCGCTCGTGTTCTCGTTCGCCGAGGTGGCGAAGGCGGCGGGCCACGCCTGCCCCGCCGTCGCCGGCGCGTACCGAGCGACACAGCTCGCCCTCGGCGAACTCTATCCCGACGCCTACCCGGTCAGAAGCGACGTTCGCGTCACCGTCGACGGCGACCCGTCCGATCCGGGACTCGGACCGATGGCGAGCGTCGTCACGCACCTCACGGGCGCGGACGGCGAGACGGGATTCGCGGGGTTCGGCGGCTACGGGGGCCGGGAGAACCTCCTCGCCTTCGGCGACGTCGACGGCCGGGACGAGGGACGGACCTTCGAGTTCGAGCGGACCGACGCCGGCGATCCGGTCCGCGTCACGTTCTCGCCGGCCGCGACGGGGACGGCCCCGCCGGGCGGCGACGACGACGCCGCGAACCTGATTCCCGAACTCGTCAGCGGCGAGGCGACCCGGGAAGAGCGGCACCGCTTCTACGACGCGTGGCACGGCCGCATCGACGCGATCCTCGCCGCGGAACCGGGAGACGGCAGTCCGTTCTCGCTCGAACGACCGTAGGTACGGGGACTACTTTTGGGGAGCGTCGCCACGAACTCGTCGTCGGCGACCCGATCGACTTCGTAGTTCTCGGCGTCGAAGCTCTCGACTTCGGCCCGCAGCTGGTAGAACAGCGGTTTGGGTTCGTGGTCGTTGATCAGCGTGAGCGCCTCGCCGCTGTCGAGGGCGTCGAAGGCGTCGAAGATTTTCGGATGTCGCTGTGCTGGCGGGACGTCGCGGAGGTCGAGCGTCTCGGTCGTCATGCGACTCTCCCTTCGCCTCCACGGGCGGAAGCGGTTGTCCCGAACATATTCAGGCGCGTTCGATGGCGACGTGCCACTCCCCTCGACCCGGGACGCCTCGTAGGTGAACCCGCGCTGGTCGAGGACGGTGTAGAGCGGTTCGGGTTCGAAGCCGTTTATCAGGCGGAGCGTCTCGCCGTCGGCCAGGTCGTCGAGCGCCTCCATGATGGCGTCGAACGGTTCGCCGTCCACTTCGCGGGCGTCGAGTTCCGTCACGTCGTCGGTCGTGCTCATCGGTTCAGGGTTCGTCGGCGGACGCCCTTAGCGTAGCCCCGATGATGTTCGCCGGAAGCCGCCGATATCGGCGACGGGGCGGCGAGTCGAATCGGCGGAGGACGAGGGTCGAGTCGGTCGCGAGCGCGTCAGGGAGCGTCGTCGTCCGGGGCGGAGTCGCCCCCGTCCGCGACGGCGGTGTCGACTTTTCGGTCGAACCACTCCCACTCGTTCGTCACGAGTCCGCTCGCGGCCAGGTTCCAGGGATCGCCGTCGTCGACGACGGGCCCTTCCAGCCACGGCTGGACGACGTTCACGACGAAGATCACCTGTCCGACGAAGAGGACGGCGACGCCCAGCGTCGCCAACTGGTGGAGGAGCGTGAACAGTTCGAGCGGGCCGGCGGTCACACCGCCGTAGGTCGCGTACCGCCGCGGCATCCCGGCGTACCCCAGCAACACCATCGGGAAGAAGGTGAGGTTGGTCCCGACCATCGAGAGCCAGAAGTGCCACTTGCCGAGGCGGCGCTGGTACATCCGCCCGGTGTAGATGGGAAACCAGTAGTAGATGCCCGCGAAGACGGCGAAGGCGATGGCACCCATGATGACGTAGTGAAAGTGCGCGACCACCTGGTAGGTGTCGTGGAGGACGAGGTCGACGGGGATGGACGCCTCGAAGACGCCGAGGACGCCGCCGATAATGAAGTTGGCGACGAAGCCGATACAGAACAGCATCGGCGTCGTCAACTCGAGTTTTCCGTTCCACATCGTCGTGATCCAGTTGAACGTCTTGACCGCACTGGGGACGGCGATGGCGATGGAGACTGTCATGAAGGAGACGCGCAGGCGCGGGTCCATCCCGGTCGCGAACATGTGGTGTGCCCAGACGCCAAAGGAGAGCGTTCCGAGCGCGAGCGTCGAGTAGACGACGAACCTGAAGCCGAACAGCCGCCGACCGGAAAAGCGCGGCAGGATGTAGCTCACGAGGCCCATCGGGGGCAACACGAGGATGTACACTTCGGGGTGGCCGAAAAACCAGAACAGGTGTTGCCAGAGCATCGCGCCGCCGCCCTCTATCGCGAAGAAGGTCGTCCCGAGGTTCCGGTCGAGCAGGAGCATGACGAGCGCGCTCCCGAGGAGGGGAAACGAGAAGAGGATGAGACCGGACTGGGTGAGGATGGTCCACGAGAAGATGTCGAGGTTCGCCCACGTCACCTCTTCGGCGCGTTCGGTGAGGATGGTCGCGATGAAGTTGATGGCACCCATCGTCGCCGAGACGCCGGTCAGGTGGAGGCCGAGCAGCATCAGGTCGACGCCCGCGTTGGCCTGACTGCCGTTGCCGACGCCGGCGGACAGCGGCGTGTACAGCGTCCACGCCGTCTGTGCGGGAGCGACGTCGCCGAGGGGGAAGAAGCCGGCCCAGATGAGCAACGCGCCCGGCGGGAGCAGCCAGAACGCGATGGCGTTGACGCGCGGGAACGCCATGTCGTCCGCGCCGACGAGAATCGGGACGAAGTAGTTCGAGAACGCCGCGAGGATGGGCGTCCCGAACAGGAACAACATCGTGATGCCGTGACTGGTCAGGAGGCCGTTGTAGGTGGCAGAGCCAACGATCGACGATCCGGGATCGACCAGTTCGAGGCGCATGAGCGTCACCATGACGCCACCGACGGCGAACGCGAGCAGCGCGTAGACGCCGTAGAGGAGGCCGATGTCCTTGTGGTCGACCGTCGTGAGCCACCGGAGGACGCCGCTCGGTTTCACCGCCCGCTCCGCGGTTTCGTGGCGGGGACCCGTCCCCCCGCCGGAGGGGCGGTTCGCCAGTCGACGGCGCGACGCACCCACAGCGCGAGGGAGAGCAAAACGATCCCCATCAACGCGCCCAACCCGACCTGCACGGAGAGTGTTGCCATCATCGGGCCTGCACGCGGAGCGGCCTTTGCGATTGGCGGGAACATATTCGCGTCCAGTCGAAACGGGGGTGAAAACGGACGCCGACCGCGGGGTTATTCGACGACGATGGCGCCTTTCATGCCCATCGACTTGTGCGGCGTGCAGAAGTACTTGTACACGCCGGCGGACGTGAACTCGTGTGAGAACGTGTGGCCCTCCGTGTCGACCATCTCGCTCTCGAACTCGCCGCCGTCGTGGGCGACGTTGTGCATCGACCCCTTCCCGGTCCACTCCCACGTGACCGTCGTTCCGGTCGAGATTCTGACGGCCGGCGGGTCGAACGCGAAGTTCCCGCCGTTGCCGGACGTGCCGACGGCGACGGTCACCGACGACGACCCCGTCTCGTCGACGACGCCGTCGTAGTTGCTCGCGTCGGCGAGCCACTCCTCGACGGCCGCCGGCGTTCCGCCGCTCGACGTCGCCGCCGTCTCCGTGGCTCCGCTCGCCGGCTGTTCGTCGCCGCCGCTCGCGGTCGATTCGGGAGTGGACGTCGGCGTCGAGGTGGCCTGATCACCGTCGCCCGATCCGCTACTCGACGGGGCGCTCCCGGAGCAGCCGGCGAGGAAGCGATTCCGAGGACACCGAGCGTCTTGATCGCGTCGCGTCTGCTGAGTCGGCTCATGACGTCTGTCCGTACGGAACAGACGATCCAGTGAGTTCTGCCGAACATCTCCGGGCGGATTCCCGCCCACTGAGAACGATCAGCCGACCAACTCGACGATTTCGAGCGGTTCGACGCCGCCGACGGCGATGCCGGCGACGACACCGACGATCAGTCCGAGGACGCCCCCCGCGACGAAGCCGATGATGCCTGCGGTTAGCGGTTCCATCGTGGCCGACGCTTGGGGCGAGAGACGGAAAAACGCGGCGGCTACACTGGCGGTCGGAAGCGCCGACAGCCGTTCGCCGTGACGGCCAGCTGTCAGTCGGTACTACGGTTGCTCACGTCGCGTATCATGTTCGCGACGCCGACCGGGTCGCCGTCGTCGTCGGTGATGACGACTGCACCGCTGGTCTCTATCGTGATGCGTCCGCCGTCCGCGTGCAACGCGGGGCGGTCGTGAGTCGGTCGTCGGGGGCCCTCGTCTCGCCCGCCTCGATGGCGTCGAAGTAGCCGTCCCAGTGCGGGTCGCGGAACTCCTCGGGGACGATGATGTCGAGAGACGACCCGACGGCCTCCTCCCGAGAGAAGCCGAAGATTCGTTCGGCGGCGTCGTTCCACAGGCGAATCGTGCCCTCCAGGTCGGCGAACATGACCGCCTCGCCCGCGTCCTCGACGATGCGTCGACAGAGCCACTGTCGGTCTACGTCCATGTGGCGTGATACCGTGGTAAGGGGTGAAATACCTACGGCAGAACACGTTCGATGACACGGTATCGGCCGACGGTTCGAGATGGCGGGTATCGGAATCGGAAAGTGGCTCCGTCGGGAAGATAGGTATGGACCGACAGCAGTTGTTGACGCTCCTTCTCGTCGCCCTGATGCTCGGGTCGTCGCTCGCATACGCCGTGACGATAATCTGACGGGCGACATTCAAGGTGCTGGTCGACACACGTCTACGCGATGACGTTTCGTATCGGCGCACACGTCTCGATCAGCGGTGGCGTGCCGAAGGCCGTCGAACGCGAGGTCGACCTCGGGGGCAACTGCGGGCAGATCTTCGTCGGGTCGCCCCGCGGGTGGGCCGTGAGCGACGTCGATCCGACGGAAGCCGAGGCGTTTCGGGAGGCAGCGGCGGACGCGGACGTCGGCCCGTGGATCGTCCACGGGACGTATCTCGTCAACTTCGCGACGCCGAAACCGGACCTCGCGGCGAAGTCCGTCGAGACGGTCCAGGCCGAACTGGACGCGACGGCCGAGCTCGGCATCGACTACTACACGTTCCACCCCGGATCGCACACGGGCGCGGGCGTCGACGACGGCGTCGACAACGTCGCGACGCGTCTCTCGAAGCTCGGCGTCCCCGACGGCGTGACGCTGCTCCTGGAGAACACCGCCGGGAAGGGCACGTCGCTCGGGAAGACCGTCGACCAGCTCGCCCGGATGATCGACGGCTCCGACCACGGCGACGAGTCGCTCGGGCTCTGTCTCGATACCTGCCACCTCTACGCCGCCGGCTACGAGTTCACCGCCGACGGCCTCGACGCGCTGGCGGCGGAAGTCGACGACGCCGTCGGCCTGGAGAGCGTCGACTACCTCCACCTCAACGATTCGAAACACCCGCTTGGCTCCGAGAAAGACGAGCACGAACACATCGGCGAGGGAGCGATCGGCGACGCGGGCTTCGAGCGGTTCGTCAATCACGACGCGTTCGCCGACGCTCCGATGGTTCTCGAAACGCCGGAAGACGACAAGGGATACGCCTGGAACGTGGAGAAGGTCCGCTCGCTCAGGTCGTAATCGTTCGTTAGCAGCCGGTCAAACAGCCCTTGAACGGGAGTATGGAGCGCCTGAAATCTCGAAAGGAGTGTATTCCAATAGGGGTAGCTGGCGTGGGCACCGTCGTGCCTCGCAATGACCTCGCACTACCGACGCGGTGTGCCCGTTCCGATCGAGACGCCGAACGCGACCGGGATGCGACGATGACGGCGGACGCGATCCCCTCTGACGTCGACCCGTCGGAGACCGTCCTGTTTCTGACGCCCTCGACGGGGGTGATCCGGCCGCCTGCACGGCGTTGCAGACGTTCGGCTCGCCGGCCGAGACGAACGCGTTGGCGGTGTCGTACGCGGATTCCGCGTCGGAGCGAGCCACTTCGTGGCGATCCCACGCCGACGCACCGCCCGCGAACTTCGCCGTCGTGGTCGTCGGCCGCGGCGGGACGCCGGACGGACCGGACATCGCCCGAAACGCGACGAGAATCGAATCGGTCCCCGACGGGAGTGACCTCACGGCGCTCGGCGTCACCGTCACGAGAATCCTCGACGGGTGGGGCGACCACCCTACCGGACGGCCGTGGATTTCGATTCGCTCACCGCGCTCCTCCAGTACGCCGACCGAGAGACCGCGTTCCGGTTCCTGCACACGCTGACGGCGCAGATGGACGGGATCGACGGCGGCGGTCACTTCCACCTGACACCGGACGCCGTCGACGACCGGACCTACCACCTCCTCCGGCCGCTGTTCGACGCCGTCGTCGAACGAACCGAAGACGGATGGGAGGTTCGGCGCGGGGGCGGGGGCTTCCGGAACCGACCCATGAACGACCGACCGGCGGACGACGTCTCCGGGTACGGCGAGGTCGTGTATCGCGACCACTTCGACTGGGAGGAAGTCGAACCGAGCGTCGCCGTCGTCGACGTCCTCAGCGAAGTGACCGGCGAACGGGTGCGAAACATCGGGCCGCTGGCGGAGTATCTCGATCCGGACTCGCTGAACGGCCTCCTGCGAACGAGCGAGCCGACGCCCACGCCGGTGTCGGTCGCGTTTCGATACGGCGGGCACTACGTCGTCGCCCACTGCGACGGCCGTCTTCTGGTGCAGAAAAACGAGTGATTCAAGCGCACAACGCGCGCCGGACGTCGGCGGAGAAGTCCGGCCCCTCGGCGTCCACGACGACGGCGCTCGAACTGGAGACGTTCTCGAACTCGAAGGGCACCTCGTTCCCGTCTTCGACGTATCGCGACTTGGTTCTGGACCCGACTTCCACGGTGACGTCCATCGGATCGGCGAACTGGTTCCGGACGAGGACCGTGACGTTGACGTCCCGTGACCCGCCCGCGTTGACCCGCTTTCCGCTCCGTCCCGGGTTGTCGTCGTCGACGCCGTCGCAGTCGTTCCCGTGGCCGCTGTCGGCGTCGCCGGCGGCGCTCAGAGACGCCGGTCCTCGGGCCGAGACGCCGAGATACGCGTCGTCGTCACTGACCACGCCCACTCGGGCGTCGCGCCCGGCCGACATAGAGGAGAACGACCCGGCCTGGACGAGCAACGCGAGCGAACACGCGATCACCAGTCCGACGTAGAGGGCTCGGCGTCCGGACATCGTGGTGCGTCTCAGTTGTCGGCGTCCAGTTCCGGCGGCGGGCCGGCGGAGCCGACGCGCATGTGCAGTCGGCTCTCGACGAGGAACGCGACGGAGGACACCAGCATCGCGACGACGACGGCCGCGACCCCGGCCGCCTTCGGAATCGCGCCGAACGGCGCGACGCCCTGCCAGATCGAGAAGAGGAACAGGCCGCTACACGCCGAGAAGAGCGTGAAATAGAGACTCCACGGGATCCCACGCCCCTCGACGACCTCGAGATAGAGGTTCGCCTCCGCCGCCTTGTCGGTGAGTTCGACCGTGCCCCGTTGCTTGTCGAAGTCGACGATGTCGACGTCATCCATCTTCGGCAGGTGGAGCTGTCGGAGCGCGGTGTGGACCGTCTTTCGCTCGTCGTAGGGCAGTCCCTCGACGGTCTTGCCGAACTCCCACGCGGCCACCTGCTCGGCCACGTCGCGGAGCGGAAGCGTCTTCGCCTCCGCCTGCTTGAGACAGTGGAGCGTGTAGCGTCGCCGCCGGTTGCTCAACACCTCGAAGAGTTCGTCCGTCGAGAGCGAGTCCCCTTCCCCGGAGAAACCCGTTCCTACGATTCGATCGAACGTCTGTTGTTCGGCACCCATCGTTTGAACCATCCCTACCCAGATTAGGCAGGTACTTTATCATTATCTCCATACCGTTTCTTCAGGCCCGACGTGTGACGCGATTAAGGAGCGATTACGGGTTTCAAGCCGGGCTTGATGCGGCGAAATCGGAGGCAGATATTCCGAAAGATCGCCCGTTCGTTCGAAAAGTTACCTTTTCCGATTCGAATGGCGAGTTTGCCAACCCATCATCTCGTTTATAACAATGGGGGTGTGGTGCATGGCGTTCAGGTGACGCGTTCCCCGGGTTGCGGTGGCCCGGAGGGGCGTGCAGAGAACAACCATGCAACGACGCAAGTTCCTCGCAGGGATGGGATCGCTCGCCGCCGGCGGGGCGGCCGCAATGGGTACCGGTGCGTTCACGAGTGTCCAAGCGACTCGGACGGTCAACGTCAGTACCGCTGGTGACACGGGCGCGTACCTCCAGATGGACCCGTCCGTTGGCGAAAACAGCTCGTACGCGGGCTGGGATTCCGACGGCGACGAGGTCGTGGTCACCCTCGACTCCGTGAACAAAGACGCGAAAAGCGACTTCCTCAATCTCTTCCAGGTGAAAAACCAGGGCACGCAGGACGTCGTCGTGTACGTCCATCCGGACCCCGGGAAAGGTGTCAGCCCAGAGAGCGTTACCGCGGAAGGTCTCCCGAGCGAAAGTCGAGAATTCCCGTCGCCGGGATCGGGTGTCGGCGACGTCTACATCGATCCGCAAGCGACGGGTATGCCCAACGAACCCGATACGTTCAGTCTGACTGGCGTCTACGGATCGGGGATGCCTTACAAAATCCTGAACCACCGGACGGATGCCGACCCCTCGAACGGGGCGCCGAATTCGGGTAACCAGCATCCGGGGACGGCTCTCAGTGACCGCGTACTCGGAACGGGCGAGTCGTTCACGTTCGGTCTGAACGTTCAGCACGCCGAGCCCGCGGAGTTCCCCGAGGATATCAGCGTCACGCTCTCTGCCGACGCGCAGTTGACGCCGTAAATCGAGAGTTTCTCGCCCACGTTGGCACTCGCACGGCGGTTCGATTCCGCCGGTGGGTTTCGACGACGATATGAAACGACGCAAACTCCTTCTCGGACTCGGAAGCGTCGCCGGGACGGGAAGTGTCCTCGGCTCGGGCGCGTTCACCAGCGTCAGCGCCGAACGGAACGTGACCGTCGCTGCCGCCGCCGACGCGAACGCGTTCCTGTCGATGAGGCCCTGCAGCGGCGGAAACGGCGGCTACGTCACGACGACCAACGGGACGATGACTCTCGACCTGTCGCCGTCGTCGCCGACGGACGCCGGGGAAAAGGCGTGAATCCGGACGCGACGACGGTTTTCGACGACGTTTTCGAGATCTCCAATCAGGGGACGCAACCGGTCGACGTCTGGATCGACGTCGCTCCGGTCCAAAACGAGAACGGAGATCCGGCCATCGATTTCTATCGCGGCGGCGATCCGAGCAGCGAGGTCGTCGGACAGGCGAACGCGGTTACCCTCGACATCGGCGAGGACATCTGCGTCGGGCTCGTCACGCGGACGTACGGGCTGGACCCCGGGACGTCGCTTCTCTTCCCCGTCTCCGAGGGGGCCGAGATGCTCGTCCACGCGGACGCGAGCGTCAGTTCGAGAGGCGGGGACGGAAACGTCGGAACGACGGATCTGAACACCGGGAACGTAGTAGCCGTGCCGCCCGCGGACCACACGGGATGAACCGCACCGTCATCGTCGCCCTCGCCCTCGCCGTGGCGGGAACGGTCGCGCTCCCCTCCGTCGCCGCGCCGCTCGCCGTCGGCGACCGGGTCACCGAAAACGTCCACCTCACGCCCAGCGACGGCCCCAACGGCGACTACGCCTCCCTCGCCGACGGCGAACTCGTCGTCGACCTCTCGGCGACGAATCCGAACGTCGAGGGGCGGGCGTCAACCCCGACGCGATCACGACCGTCGACGACGTCTTCCGCCTCCGCTACGGCGGGTCCCGCGCCGCCCGCGTCTGGCTCGCTCACGGATCGGACGCCGTCACGTTCCGCGCGCGCGGCCACGAAATCCAGTCCGAGGCGACCGGCGTCACCCTCGGCCCGAACGACTCGGTCGCCGTGGACCTCGTCGTCGACACCACCGGGTCGAAGGCGGACGGGCGGATCGACGACGTCGCGGTTCACGCGCGTTCCGGAGGAGGTCACCATCGACGCCGACGGAGGGGACGACGGCCCCGCGGTTCGACGGTTCGCGCCGAACGCCGACAGCCGTCACGTCACCCTCTCGAACGCCCCGGCCGGCAGGCCCGTCTCGCTCGGCCTCGGGCGGCTGGAACTCGACAGTTCGGGCGGCGGGAATCTGACGCTCGACGGCCTCAACGTGACGACCACCACCGGCTCGGCGGGCGTGACGGTCCGCGTCGGCGGGCCGACCGCGACGACCGGACGGGCCGTGCCCGGGGGCGACCTCCTCGGGGCGGTGACCGTCGAGGCGAGGGGCGGAACGCGAGGATGGCAGGCCCGGTTCGGCGTCTCGCAGTCGTATCTCGACGCGACGGGAGTCACCCCGGAGAGCCTCGCCGTCTACCGGAGCACCGGCGACGAGTGGCGGAGGCTCGACGCGAACGTCACGAAGCGGAGCGACCGTCTCGCGGTCAGGGCGAACGCGTCGAACGCCTCGACGCTCGCCGTCGTCGCCGCCGACCGCGACGTCGACGACGTCCGTGAGCCGCGAGCCGAAAATCCGGACCAGACCGACGACCGGCCGGCAGGTAGCGAACGGCAGTCGAGTAGAGCCGCGGTACGAGCGAACCCGCCGCTGATCGGCGGCGAGCGACGGATTCGTGTCGGGACGGGGAGGTACCGATGCCGAATCTCCCGATCGTCGTCGTCCCTGGAATCGTCGCAATCGTCGCGACCGTAGCGAGACGTCGCCTCCGAAACCGATGACCGAGAACTTTTAATCGCTCAACACCTCACCATGGCTGTCATCTCAATGTCACCACGGCGCGCCCTCTCGCTCGGGATCGAACTGCTGGCGGTGGCTCTCGTGGTGTCGCTGATCGCCGGGCAGGTGCTCGGCTATCCCGTGTTGTTGAGTTACGTCGAGACGGGGAGCATGGAGCCGACGCTGAATCCGGGGATGGGTTCGTCGCCGTCCCGACCGCCGTCGTCGACGACGTCGAAGAGGGCGACGTCGTCGTCTTCCGGGCGGAGGAGATACAGGGCGGCGGCCTCACGACCCACCGCGTCGTCCGCGAGACCGAACGAGGGTACGTCACGCGCGGCGACGCCAACCCCTTCACCGATCAGGACGGCGGCGAGCCGCCGGTGAAAGACGCCCAGATCGTCGCCGAGGCGCTCCAACTCGGCGGCGGAGTCGTGGTCGTTCCGAACCTCGGGACGGCCGTGATGGCGATACAGGACGGCATTTCCGGCACGCAGCGGTATATCGCGGCGCTGGTCGGGAGCCGAGCGCTGCTCGGAACGCAGGGGTTGACGTATCTCCTCCTCGCCCTGTCGGCGCTGCTGTACGTCTTCGACCTGCTCGCCGGCGACGCCTCCGACCGCGACCGCGATCGGACGCGGACTCGCAACCAGGGCGTCTCGACGCAGGTGATCCTCGTGGCGCTCGCGGTCGTCCTCGTCGTCGCGGCGACGGCCGCGATGGTCGTCCCGGCGGGGACCCAGAAGTACGGCATCGTGAGCGCGGAGTTCGACTCGGAGAGTCCGACGGTCGTCCCGATGGGCGAATCGAAGACCCTCCCGTATCGCGTCTCCAACGCGGGGCTGGTGCCGGTGGTCGTCTACCTCGAACCGGCGAGTCAGGGCGTCGCCGTCGACCGGGATCGGCTCCACGTCGGAGGGCAGGCGACGGAGACGGTAGAGCTCACCCTCTCGGCACCGGATCGAACCGGCTACTACCGTCGGTTCCTCACCGAGCACCGCTATCTGGCCGTCCTCCCGACTCCGGTCGTCGACGCGCTCTATCGCGTCCACCCGTGGCTCCCGATCGCCGTCGTCGACGCCCTCCTCGCCGGGGCGTTCTACCTCCTCGGACGCGCCGTCGTCGGCACCGGCCGCCTCCGTAATCGGAGCCGTGACCGAGAGGCCGCGGGCGGATTCCGGGCGATCGTCAGGAGGCTCTACTGATGTCAGGGACCAGGAGTAATATACGTGGACGGAGACAGGTCGATGTCGATGCGTGAGAGCCGACTTCGGTTCCGGGCCGCGATGAGTCGCTGGTTCGCCGTCGTCGTCGTCCTGTTGGTCGTCCTCGCGGGGGTCGGCGGCTGGGCCACGTACACGTCGGTCGTCGAGCCCGGAACGCACACCGAGGAACGGACCGTCTCCTCGTGGTCGTCGAGCCGGTCGTTCACCCACGGAGCGCAGGTCGTTCGGAGCAACCCCGTCTTTCCGGTCGGGTCGCGGCTGTCGAACCGGAGCGTCTACTTCCGGACCGTCGCGCCCGTCCTCGACGGCGCGTACCTGTTTTCCTACCGCGCGACCGAGAGCGGGTCGCTCGCGGTCACCGCCAACACGTCGCTCGTGATTCAGGGCGTCGAGTCCCCGGACGAGGGTGCGGACACACGGAACGTGACGGTCCACTGGCAGACGACCGACCGACTGGCCGAGCGGTCGGCGTCGAACCTCCAGCCGGGTCAGCGGCTGACCGTCCCCTTCTCGGTCAACGCCACGCAGGTACGGAACCGGACCCAGCGAATCGGCGAGTCGCTCGGGAGCGGCCCGGGCAGACAGCGCGTCCTGCTCCGGGTGCGACTGACCGTCGAGGGGACCGTCAACGGCCAACGCCTCTCTCGGACGCGAACGGACGCGCTCGCGCTCGCCTTCGACGGAGACACCTACCGCGTCGACGACCCCGGACGGCTGACCGCGGAGTCGACGCGGACCCGACTCGTCGGCGTCGCCAACGAGTACGGTCCGCTGTGGACGAGCGGCGGCCCCGCGCTCTTCGGCCTCTCGCTGGTCGCCCTCGGCGGCCTCGTCGCCGCTCGCCGGCGGGGACGATTCGACCTCTCGGCCGCCGAGCGGGAGTACCTCGACTACCTCGACGACCGCGAGGAGTTCGACGAATGGATCACGACCATCCGCCTCCCCGCGAGCGTCGCCTCCCGCGAGCGCGCCGAGGCGGTCAGCCTCGCCGACCTCGTCGACTTCGCCATCGACACCGACAACGCCGTCGTCGAACGCCCCGACGGCGAGGCGTTCTACGTCGTCCACGACGACCTCCTGTACACGTACACGCCGCCGACGGAGCCGGCGCGCGAGGGCCCGACCGCTGCGGCCGACACCGAGGCGGACGAGTCACCGACCGACGTCGAGGACGGGAAGTGAGGGACCGCAAGCGCCTTTGTCCCCCGCGCAGTAGACGGGTCATGGACGTCGACCCGTCGCTCGCCGAGCGCGAGTGGCGACTCGTACGCGAGGAGACTCGCTCCGGGCCGATGAACATGGCCCTCGACGAGATCGCGGCCGAGACGGCGGCCGCGGGCGGCCCGCGAACGCTCCGGGTGTATCGCTGGCGACCGAGCACCCTCTCGCTCGGCTACGGTCAGGACCCCGACACCGTCGACTGGGAGGCGTGTGCGACGGCGGACGTGACCGTCACCCGACGGCCGACCGGCGGCGGCGGAATCTACCACGACGTCGACGGCGACGTCTCGTACTCGATCGTCGCGCCCGCCGCGGAACTCCCGGGCGACCTGCTGGAGTCGTACCACCGCCTCTGTACGCCCGTCGTCGAGGCGTTCGACCGCATGGGCGTGCCGGCGACGTTCGCCGACGAGGAGCGCCCGGCGCTCTACCCGCCGGCGTGCTATCTCCGCGAACTCCACCCCGCCCACGACGTCGTGGTCCAGTCGGACGGCGAGCGACGGAAGGTGAGCGGCAACGCCCAGTACCGACGGCAGGACGCGGTCGTCCAGCACGGGTCGATCACGTACTCGACGCGCCCCGAGCGACACCTCTCGGTGTTTTCGGACCCCGGCGTCGACGCCGAGACCTTCGGTGAGCGCGTGACCGGCGTCGACGAACACGCCTCGATCACCCGCGCCGAGGCGGTGCGGGCGCTGGAGGAGGCGCTTCGCGAGTGGGTCGACGCCGCGGAGGGGTCGTGGACCGCCGACGAACTCGACCGGGCGCGGACGCGCGCCGAGGAGAAGTACGCGAGCGACGAGTGGGTGCGTCGCCGGCCGCACTGACGAGGGTCGGAAAACCCCACCCCCGGTGACCGGTTTCGAAGTCCCTTTGCTCCGTCGGCCGGTGGCTATGGTATGCGAGTCGGAGCACACGTATCCATCGCCGGCGGCGTCGACAACGCAGTGACGAACCAACTCGACGTCGGCGGCAACTGCGGACAGATCTTCACCCACTCGCCACAGGTGTGGCAGGACCCGAACGTCGGCGACGATGAGGCCGCCGCCTTCCGCCGGGGGACGCGGGACTCCCTGGACGGCCCGTGGGTGATTCACTCCTCGTATCTCGTCAACCTCTGTACGCCGAAAGACGACCTGCGGGCGAAGTCCATCGACAGCATGCAAAAGGAGGTCGACGCCGCGGCAAAACTCGACATCCCGTACGTCAACGTCCACCTGGGCGCACACACGGGCGCGGGGGTCGAACGGGGGCTCGAAAACGCCGCGAGCGCGCTCGACGAACTCGACGTCCCCGAGGGCGTGACGGTGCTGGTCGAGAGCGACGCCGGGAGCGGAACGAAACTCGGCGGCGACTTCGAACACCTCGCGACGGTTCAGGCGGCGACCGACCTCGACGTCGAGTTCTGTCTGGACACCGCCCACGCCTTCGCCGCGGGCTACGACCTCTCGACGCGCGAGGGGGTCGACGAGACGGTGGCCGAGTTCGACGACGTGGTCGGAGTCGACTCCCTGCGGTGTATCCACCTCAACGACTCGAAACACGCCTGCGGGACGAACAAGGACGAACACGCCCACGTCGGCGAGGGCGAAATCGGCGTCGAGGGGATGCGCCGCGTCGTCACCCACCCCGATCTCCGGGGCCTACCGTTCGTCCTCGAAACCCCGACCGAGGACGGCAGGGGCTTCGCCTGGAACGTCGACCGGGTCCACGAACTCGCGGCGGAAGCCGAAGCCTGAGCCGACTCACCCACGCGGCGACGCGGGCCGTGTGACGCGGTTCGCGAGTCGGGGCACGGAGGCAGACCGCGCGACGCCGACGACTGATTTTTATGCCCCTCGCCGCCAGGTCGACCGTGCGAAGGTTCTCGGAAGCGTATCTCAGTCGGACTCGCGAGGGGATGTGGGAGGACTCCCGCGACGCCCTCGCTGACCTCGATCTCCCGGGGCGGGAACGCATCCTCGACGTCGGCTGTGGGACGGGCGAACTCTCTCGGATCCTCGCCGAGGAGAGCGACGCCGAGGTGGTCGGCGTCGACGCCGATCCGGCGCTCCTGGAGGTGGCCCGCGAGGCGGCCGGGATACCGGTCGTCGCCGGCGACGCCCGCCGACTCCCCGTCGCCGACGACGCGTTCGACCTCGTGGTCTGTCAGGCGTTGCTGGTGAACCTCCCCGACCCCGAGCGTGCGATCGAACAGTTCGCCCGCGTCTCCTCGATCTCGTCGCCGCCGTCGAACCCGACAACAGCGCCGTCGACGTTCGGTCTACCGTCTCCCGCGAGCAGCGCCTCGAACGCCGCGTCCGGGCGGCCTACCTCGAAGGCGTCGAAACCGACGTCGCCCTCGGCGAGACGGTGGCCGACCGCTTCGAGGACGTCGGTCTGGCGGACGTCTCGACGCGGCGCTACTACCACCGGAAGGAGATCGAACCGCCGTACTCCGAGCGGTCGCTCAGGGCGGCGACCCGGAAAGCGAGCGGTGCCGGACTGGCCGATCACGAGCGGGAACTCCGGCGCGAACTCGCCGACGCGGAGTACGACGCCATCAGGAGCGAGTGGCGGGAGATGGGCCGCGAGGTGGTCGAGCAGATGCAGGCCGGCGACTACCGCCGAATCGAAGTCGTCCCCGTCGACGTGACCGTGGGACGGGTCACGTAGCGAACCCCGGAACCACCGCGCGAGACGCGAGGTACCGAGGTCGCGCTTGGCCATGACGACCGTCGAGTGAGCGCGCCGACCGACCGCCTCGGGGACGGCCCCGAACACCAGCTGTTCGAGGACGCTCTCGCGGGACGCCCCGAGGACGGTCACGTCGTGGGCGGTCGATCGGGCCACGATGGCGTCGGCGACGTCGCCGTGTTCGATGAGGCGCGTCTCGACGGGGACGCCCTCGATGTCGGCGGCGGTCGAGTCGAGGACGTCCGTCCCCCGGTCTCGGTCGTCGTCCGGAGCGACGACGTGGACCACCTCGACGCTGGCGTCGTTCGCGCGGGCGATCGCGCCGGCGACGGTGGCGGCGTAGCGAGCGTGCGTGCTCCCCGTCGTCGGAACGAGCACCGAGTCGACGCCGTTCGCCTCGGAGCCGATCTTCTCGACGAGAACGTCACACGCCGCGCGGTGGACGACCCGGTCGACGGTGCGACCGAGGCGGAAGTCGGGGCGAGACCGATTTCGCCACCCCAGGAGGACGGCGTCGACGTCGTGGTCGCGGGCCGCCCGCAGGATGGATTTCCCGGGATCGGCCCCCACCCGTACCTCGCCGGTCACGGGCACGCCCGTCCCCGGGTCACCTCGACGGCGCGGTCGACGATCTCGCGTTCGTTCTCGCCGTAGTCGCGCTTGATGACCTCGTCCTTGTAGAGCGAGACGGGCGAGGCCTGTGGCTGCCGGACGACGCTACAGACGAGGATCTCGCCATCCCGGTCGCCGGCGACGTCCCGGGCCGTCCGCATCAGCTGCTCGACGTGATCCGGGTTGCCGACGGCGACGAGGAGCCGATATCGCGGATCGCCGTCGGACGTCCCCCCGTTCGACATGGTGACCACTACTCACCCCCGCGACATGACTGTAGGGGCTCAGACCACGTCGCCGCGAACCGTCGTCCCGGTCTGGGCCGCCCGGTACTCGCGCATCGCCGCGGCGGCGTCGGCCGCCGTCTCCTCGTCGAGACCGAGCATCTCCAGCGCGCCCGAGAGCGTGGGGAAGGGGAGTTCGCCGCCGCGGAGTTTGGCGAGCGCCTCGTCGTCTCGCTGGCCGTCCACCCACAGACAGACGCCGCGTGGGTCGAGAATCTGCTCGTACGCCTCGCGCGCCATCGCGCCTTCGAGGCGTTGCATCACGTTGTCGTCGAAGCTCGCGTTGCAGACTTCGAGGTGGGCGGGTTCGCCGTCGCGGAGGAGGTGGGCGGCGAGACACTTCTCGGGGGCGGCGTGGCCGCTGTCGTTCGCGCGGAGGTACTCGGGAAACCGCTCGGCCCACGTCGCCGAGACGCTCTTGCCGACGCCGCGGACGCCGTGGGATTCGAGAAATTCGTCTTCTCGGTCCGCGTCGCCGCGCAGGTGGACGTCCTTGGTCACGTAGACGTCGAGGCGGTCGATCGGATCGAGGCCGAGGGCGACGTCGCCGTAGACCCACACCTCGCGGACGGGCACGGGCATCGGCTCCGAGTCGACGACGTCGAGGAGTTCGGTCATGCGGTCGAGGGCGGCGTCGCGGTCCATCGTCCGCTCTTGTCCGTCGTCGGGGAAAACCGTTTCTCGTTCGGGCGGACGCCGACGGCGAGAGGGAGGTTCGCGGCCGCCAGGGCGGCCACCCGTCGCTCGCGGAGGTGTGCGAGCGAGGCGTACCGGCTGGCGAGCGAGGCGTACAGATCGCGGAGGGAAGTTCGTGACGTCCGTCGGCTGCGGTCGGGGCGCTGAAAGAGCGCTACGGGAACGAGAACGGACCGGCCGGGGCGACCGGTCGGACGCAGACGACGGAGGTCATCCCGTCGGACGGGTCCGTCATAGAAGCTGTGTCCGACAACGAAACCGACATACCCGCGCCGAGACAATCGGAGGCAATGGACTGCGACAAGTGCGACCGCGAGGCCGTCATGCACGCGGCGTACTCCGGGGCCCACCTCTGTGACGCCCACTTCTGTACGTCCGTCGAGAAACGCGTCCGGCGGCGCATCCGAAGCGACGCCCTGGTTCCGTCCGATGCGTCGCCCGAGAACCCCCAGACGTGGGTCGTCGGTCTCTCCGGAGGGAAAGACAGCGTCGTCCTCACGCACATCCTGGACGAGACGTTCGGGCGCGACCCGCGAATCGACCTCGTCGCCCTCACCATCCACGAGGGCATCGAGGGCTACCGCGACGAGAGCCTCGACGCCTGTCTCGAACTGTCGGAGGCGCTGGAGATGCGCCACGAGGTGGTCGCCTACGACGACGAGTTCGGCGTCCGCATGGACGACGTGGTGGAGTCGGACCCGATGGACATGGCCGCCTGTGCCTACTGCGGCGTCTTCCGGCGCGACCTCCTCGAACGCTACGCCGACGAGTTCGGCGCGGACAAACTCCTCACCGGTCACAATCTCGACGACGAGGCCCAGACCGCGCTGATGAACTTCCTGGAGGGCGACCTCGAACAGATGGCCAAGCATTTCGACGCGAGCATCGGCCCCTTCGCCGCCGGCGACGACGACCTCCGCGAACGCCCGGCGTCCGACCGGTTCGTCCCCCGGGCGAAACCCCTGCGCGACGTGCCCGAGAAGGAGATCGCCCTCTACGCGCATCTGATGGACCTCCCGACGCATATGGCGGAGTGTCCCCACGCCTCGGAGGCCTACCGCGGCGAGATTCAGGAACTGCTCCTCGAACTCGAAGAGAACCACCCAGGGACGCGACACTCGATTATGGCGGGCTACGAGGAACTCGCCGCGCTCGCGGCCCAGCGCTACCGCGACGACGGGACGGGAGCCGACCTGACCGACTGCGAGCGCTGTGGGTCGACGACCAGCGGAGACGTCTGTCGGAAATGCCGGCTACTGGAAGCGCTCTGAGCGTCGCTGGCGGCGCTGGGCTCGAAGAAACCGATCGACGGCGACGTTATTTGATGACGTCGACGCCGTTTCGCTGTTCGAGCTGGTCGTGTCCGCCGTCGGACTGCCACGACGCAGTGCTGGAGTCGGCGTTGGCGCTATCGCCGGCGTTCGCGTCGAACTCCGACCCGCCACCGTTGAGGCTCTGGCGGGAGCGGTCCGCCTGCTTTTGCGTGCTCGGGCCGAGGACCTGTGCGCTCTGGACGCCCGTCATGATGGCCATGACGCGGACCTTGCCCTTGTACTCGTCCTGAATGCGCGCGCCCCAGATGACGTTGGCACTGGCTTCCAGGCGTTCGGTGATGTTGTTGGCGATGCCTTCGGCCTCTTTCAGCGTGAGGTCGGGGCCGCCCGTGATGTGGACGAGACCGCCGGAGGCACCCCGGTAGTCGACGTCGAGCAGTGGGTGGTTCATCGCGTCGTTCACCACCTCCTGGGTCTTGTTCTTGTCCTGCGTCTCGCCGACGAGCATCACCGCGACGCCGCCCTGATTCATGATCGTGGACATGTCCGCGTAGTCCAGATTGATGAGAGAGGGCTGGGTGATGGTCTCGGAGATGCCCTTGACCGTCTCCGCGATGATCTGATCCATCACGGAGAAGGCCTTGCCGATGGGCAGGTTCGGGACGTAGTCGAGCAGGCGGTTGTTGTCGAGGACGATGATCGAGTCGGCCTCGCCGCGAAGCTTCTCGAGGCCCTCCTCGGCCTTGACCGTCCGCGCGCGTTCGACGTTGAACGGCGTGGAGACCATGCCGACGACGATCGCGCCCTGTTCTTTGGCGATCTTCGAGACGACGGGGGCGGCACCGGTACCGGTGCCACCTCCCATGCCGGCGGTCACGAACACGAGGTCCGCTTCGCCGAGGACCTCTTTGATGGTGCCCTGGGCCATTTCGGTGGCGCGCTCGCCCATGGAGGGGTCGCCGCCAGCGCCGAGACCCTGCGTGAGGGACTTGCCGACCAGGATCTTCGTGTCGGCCTCGACCATCTTGAGGTGCTGTTTGTCCGTGTTGATCGCGATCGTGTCCGCGCCGTCGACGCCGATGTTGTAGAGACGGTTGACGGTGTTGTTACCCGCGCCGCCACAGCCGACGATGACGATGCGCGGATCGCCGAACTGGTCGTCCTCGTCGTCGAGGTCGCGCTGTTGTTCGGCTTCTTCGTGCTCGATCGCCTCCTGAACGAATCCCTGCATCGTTACACCTTCGCCCAGCTGCGGTTGCTCCGCGACTCGCGGGACTCGTTCTGTTCGTTGAGCATCTCACGGACGGCCGAGCGAATCGCCTCGCTCCGATTCGGGAACTCTCCCGTCTCGACCATCTGCTCTACTTCCTCGATCTGCTGCTTCGGAATTCGTAGTGTCACACGCTCCATTGTTTCATTCCCCCGGTAAGACGGCAGGGACGCGCCCCGTGATTTGTCTTACACGCCGAAATCGGCCGCACTGGGGTCGTCCCCGTGCGATTTCCGGCTATGTAAGACGGGCCGTCTTACGCAATCGTATTGACAGGGGGATACATTATAAAAGTAACGGCGGTTGTCTTACACATCCTCGGAAGTCGCGTATACACGGAGTATAGCGCGTTTACTCGGGGTTTAGGGCCTGTCGAGGACGTCAGCAGCGGGGGTACGGCGACCACAGCTGGGACAGAACGCCCAGCCTGACCGGATTTCGTCCCCGCATTCACAGAACACCCGGTGGGACGTCTTCTCCCCGCAGTTCGGGCAGTAAACGTGCTCGCCATCCAGATTCTCGCCGCATTGCCCGCACGTTTTACGCGACGCGTTCGACGTCTCCCCCGCGTTTTCGGCCCGCGTCTTACGCGGCGTGTCAGCCGTCTCACGTTCGACTGAGGCGTCGGGTGAATCGGACGTAGCGCCGTCGAGCGTGACGTTTACGTTGATATCGGGCGCGGCAGGCGACGCGCGGCCACCGACCGCGTCCAGCCGTTCCGCGATGAGTGCGTCCACGCGCGAGGCGAGCGCGTCGTCGACCGACGAGTCGGCGGTGCCCTCCTCAGCGTCGTCGAGATACGAGCGCAACGCTTCGCGCATGACCTCGCTCTTGGAGGCGTCGAACGCCTCCAGCCGTTCGACGAGGTCGTCGTCGGCGCGGAACGTTATCTTGCTCATCGTTAGCTCATGCGACCGGGGATTATTTGAATCTTCCCACCTGTCTGACGACTGTCTGTCGCTCGTCTGTCAGCGGACATCCGACGGACGCGAATGGCAATTTTTAAGCGCGAATCCTCGCTACCTGTAGCCGTCCGCTCTTAGCTCAGCCTGGTAGAGCAGCCGACTGTAGATCGGCTTGCCCCCGTTCAATTCGGGGAGAGCGGACTTCTCTTGCGAACGAAACGAGCAGCGAGAAGCGTCCTCGACCGAAGCGAGCGGACGGCTTCCCGCGCGTCATACGCGAGAGCATCCGCGCGGCGAACGGTACACCTCGCCGTCTTTCACGACGAGCGACGGCGAGCCGACCGCACCGATATCGTCGCGTGGGTCCCGCGAGTAGCCGACGACGTCCGCCGGCGTCCCCGCCTCGACGACGCCGAGGTCGGGGTGGTCCAGCTGGACGGCCGCGTTGTACGTCGTGGCCGCGAGTGCGTCCTCGGGATCCTGTCCGAACTCGACCATGCACTCGAGTTCCCGGTGGAGGCCCGGGTGCGGGAGGTTCGGTGACCCCGCGTCGCTCCCGGCGACGATCCGGGCGTCGTTCTCGACGGCGCGCGCGAACACCTCGGCGTGGCGCTCGTAAACCGACCGTGCGTTCTCGGCGGCGTATCCGGGTATCGAGTCGCTCCGGGCGATGTCGCGGTAGATGAACACCGTCGGATCGTAGGCGACGTCCTTCTCTATCAGGAGCGAGAGCGTCTCGTCGTCCATGAGGTTGCCGTGCTCGACGGTGTCGACGCCGGCCTCGACGGCGTTTCGGATCCCTTCGGTGCCGACCGCGTGAGCGGCTACCTGCAGGTCGAAGCGGTGCGCCTCGTCGACGACGGCGTCGAGTTCCTCGAACGAGAGTTCGCTCGCACCCGGGTCCTCCCCGACGGCCTGCCCGTAGACGCCGCCCGTCGCACTCACTTTGATCAGATCCGCCCCGCGACTCCGGAGCGTTCTGACGGCCGACCGAACCGCGTCGACGCCGTCGGACTCGATGCCCCAGAACGGGTCGTGTCCGCCGGTGATGATGATCGTCCGACCGCTGGCGAACGTGCGCGGCCCCGGAATCTGTCCCTCGCGTATCGCCGCGCCGACGGTTATCGCGACGTCGTCGGTGCTCCCGACGTCGCGAACCGTCGTGACGCCCGCCCGTAGCTGCCGGCGCGCGTTCTGGACCGCCTCGACGACCGTCTCCGCACGCGACTGGGCGCGGAGGGACGCGACCGGGTCTGCGCTCCCGTCCCAGACGTAGTGGACGTGCATGTCGACGAGACCGGGCGACAGAAAGCCGACGTCGTACGCCTCGGCGGACGACGACGGAGCGTCCTCGCAAACCTCCCGAATCTCACCGTCGGAGACGACGACCCGGTGGTCCGGTCGGAGGCCGTGTTTCGCGTCCCACACGTCGCCGTGGAGAACGACGTCGTCGCTCATCCCGACTCACCGCCGGTGCGCTCGGAGCGTGTCTCGCGCATCAGTCGCCTCAATGTGAATCGTTCACATCAAGCTACCGGCGAGGACCACGGGAGTACTTTTCACGGCGCTCGCCGAACCGAGTAGTATGTCGGACGTCGTCTTCGAACGCGCTCGCGTCGTCGACGGAACGGGCGCACCGTGGTTCCGAGGCTCCGTCGTCGTGCGGGACGGGGTCGTCTCAGCCGTCTCGAGGAGTCGACCCCCGACGTCGACGCCAGCGTGACCGTCGACGTGGACGACCGGGTGCTCTGTCCGGGGTTCGTCGACACGCATTCACACTCCGATCTGATGCTGTTCGACTCGCTTCTCGAACCCAAGGTTCGGCAGGGAATCACCACCGAGATACTGGGACAGGACGGATTCTCGATGGCCCCGATGTACCGGGACGGCGGCGCGGACGAGTGGCAACGGCAGTTGCGCGCGCTGGATGGCGACGTCAACGTGGACTGGACCTGGGGGAGCGTCGCGGACTACCTCGACGCCGTCGACGCCGCGGGCGTGCCGCTGAACGTCGGCCTCCTCGTCGGCCACGGGACGGTCCGGTTCAACGTCCTCGGCATGGCGGACCGCGATCCGACCGACGCCGAATTCGAAGAGATGGCGGAACTCGTGACCGAAGGCCTCGAAGACGGCGCGCTCGGCTTCTCGACCGGTCTCATCTACACGCCGTGTACGTACGCCAACCGAGCGGAGGTGCAACGACTCGCCGCCCGCCTCGGGCCGTACGGTCGCCCGTTCGTCGCACACGTCCGGAGCGAAGGGCGGTGGCTCTGGGACGCGCTCGACGAGTTCGTCGACGTCGGTGCCGAGGCGGGCATCCCGCTCCACCTCTCGCACTGCAAGGTCGCCGGGACCCAACAACAGGGGAAAGCCGACCGGGCGCTGGCGCTCGTCGAGGCGGCGCGCGACCGCGGCGTCGACCTCACCGTCGAGCAGTACCCCTACACCGCGGCCAGCACGATGCTCTCCGTCGTGTTACCGCCGTGGGTCCACGCCGACGGCCCGGACGGGACGATAGAACACCTGACCGACGAGCAGTCCCGCGACCGCATCCACGCCGACGTCGAACGCTGGCGCATCGACGGCTGGGAGAACTTCGGGGCGCTGACCGGGTGGGAGAACCTCGTCGTCTCGAACGTCGAGAGCGAGGCGAACGCCGCCCTGAGGGGAAGAGCATCGCGGAGATCGCCGACGAACGCGGCGTCCGGGCCACGGACGCAGTCTGTGACCTCCTCGCGGAGGAGGAACTCGGCGTCAGCATCGTCGCCCACATGCTCGAGGAAGGCGACGTGCGAGAGATCCTGTCGAACGAGCGCGTCTGCGTCGCCACGGACGGCCTCTTCGGCGGCAAACCACACCCGCGCGTGTACGGCACGTACCCCGAATCCTGGGGACGTACGTCCGCGAGGAGAACCTGCTCACGCTCGAAGAAGCCGTGCGGAAGATGACGTCGCTTCCGGCGCGGGCGATGGGACTCGACCGCAAGGGTCTCGTCCGCCAGGCATGGACGCCGACCTCGTCGTCTTCGACCCCGCCACCGTGCGTAGCACCGCGACGTTCGACGACCCGCGCCGGCATCCGAAGGGAATCCACCACGTCCTCGTCGACGGCGAGTTCGTCGTCCGCGACGGCGAGACGACGGGCGAGACGCCGGGGCGAGCGATTCGCGCCGGCGTCGAGCAGCGGCGCGCGCTCGCACCAGCATATTCAAGTTCGTTTTCGCTAACTACGAGGCAGTGGCAGTCTCGTTCGACCTCTTCGGAACGCTCGTGTGCGTCCCGTCTCCGTCGGACCCGGCGGCCGCCGTCGGCGACGCCCTCGACGAGCGAGGCGTCCCCGTCCCCGCCGACTGGGACGACGCCTATCGCGAACGACACGTCGACGCGCCGCCGGGCGCGGAGACACCCCTGCCGGCACACGTCGCGGCCGCGCTCCGGAGCCGCGGCGTCTACGCGCCGGGCGCCGTCGTCCGCCGCGCCGTCGCCGCCGCCTTCGACCCGGACGTTCGAACACGAGAGGGAGCGGCCGTCGCCCTCGACGCCGCGCGCACCGCCGGTCCGGTCGCCCTCTGTTCGAACTGTAGCGTCCCTGGTCTCGTCTCCCGCGCGCTGGCCCGCGCAGAACTCGACCGCGACGCGTTCGACGCCGTCGTCACCAGCGTCGGGTGTGGCTGGCGGAAACCGGACGAACGCGCCTTCCACGCCGTCGCCGCCGAACTCGGCGTGCGTGCGGACGACCTCGTCCACGTCGGCGACGACGAACGAACCGACGGCGGCGTCGAGTCGGTCGGCGGCTGCTACGTCGACGTGTCCGACGCCCCGCTCGCCGAACTCCCACAGCGACTGGAGGCGACGCCGTGACGCCGTTTCCCGGGGAGTGGCGACGGCCGTCTTGCTGGCGGCCGCGCTCGACCGACTGGTCGCCGAGCCACCGGCCCGCGCCCATCCCGTGGCGTGGATCGGCCGGGCGATCACACGCGTCGATCGACGCTGGACGCGGCCGCGCCTCGTCGGCGTCGCCGTGGCCGTCCTCCTGCCGCTGAGCGCCGCCGGCCTCGTCGGCGCGGGCGTCGCCGTCGCCGAGCGCGCCCACCCGGCCGTCGCCGCCGTCGCCGCCGGCCTCGTCCTGTTTTCCGCGACGAGCCGTCGACTGCTGCTCGACACCGCGAGAGGCGTCACCGCGGCGTCGGACGCCGATCTCGACGCCGCCCGGACGGACCTGCGAGCCCTGGCCGGACGGGACGCGTCGACGCTGTCCGCCGCCGAGGTCCGGAGCGCCGCCGTCGAGAGCGCCGCCGAGAACCTCGCCGACGGGCTGGTGGCTCCGCTCGCGGCCTTCGCGCTCGTCGCTCCGCTCTCGCCCCTCGCCGCCGCGGGCGCGACGTGGGTCAAGACCGTCAACACGCTCGACTCCGTGCTCGGCTACCGCTCGAAACCGGTCGGCTGGGCCAGCGCCCGCCTCGACGACGCCGTCATGTGGCTTCCCGCCCGCGCGAGCGCCGTCCTCGTCGCCGTCGCGGCCGGGCGACCTGGGTCGCTGGTCGCCGCCCGCCGCGAGGCCCGCGCGCCGGCGTCGCCGAACTCCGGGTGGCCGATGGCGACGCTCGCCGTCGTCCTCGGCGTCCGCCTCGAGAAACCGGGCCACTACGCGCTCGACGGCGGGAAGGGACTCCCGTCCGTCGACGACGCGAGACGCGGCGTCCGCGTCGTCGGCCGCGCCGGACTGCTCGCGTTCGGCGTCGCAGCGTGTCTCCCGCCGGGGGTGCGAGCGTGGTTCTGAGCGTGCTTCGCGGTGTGCTTACTACGCTCCGCGGTGTGCTTACTACGCTCCGCGCTGTGCTTACTACGCTCCGCGCTGTGCCCGCTGCACTTCGGGGCGCGCTCGCGTTCCTCACGCGCCTGCCCGTCGGCGGCGGCGAAGCAGCGTGGGACGCCTTCCGTCGAACCCCCGCCGCGTTCACCCTCGCCGGCTACGTCGTCGGGGCGCTCGCCGCGCTCCCGTTTCTGCTCGCGGCACCCGTCACCGCCGTGGCCGTCCTCTATCTCGTCGGCCTCTATCTCGTCACCGGCGTCACCCACGCCGACGGCCTCGCCGACCCAGGCGACGCGGCGGCCGTCCACAGCACCGGCGGCGGAGACGACGCGCCGTCGGCGACCGACCGCCGACGGGCCGTCCTGAAAGACTCCGCTACCGGCGTCGGGGGCGTCCTCGCGCTCTCGCTCGCGCTCGTGGCGCTCGCGTTCGGCGCGCTCGGGATGGCCGAAGCGACGCCGGCGGTCGGGGTCCGTCTCGCTCTCGCCGCCGAGGTGGGCGCAAAGGCGGGCGTCGCCACCGTCGTCTGCCTCGGCGACGCGGCACACGAAGGGCTCGGCTCCGCCGTCGTCGACGAATCCGGACCGGCGTCGCTCCTGCCCGCCCTCCTCGTGGCGCTTCCGGCCGCGGCGTTCGCGCCGGCCGGCAGTACGCCGGCCCTGGTCGTGGCCGTCGCCGCCGGTCCCGTCGTCGCGCTGGCCGTCGCCCGGTGGAGTCGTCGGCGGCTCGGCGGCGTGAGCGGCGACGTCCTCGGCGCGACGAACGAACTCGGGCGGGTCGTCGCCGTCCACGCGGGGGTGATCGCGTGGACGCTCTCGTGATGTGCGGCGGCGAGGGGACGCGCCTCCGTCCCGAGTACGAGGCGGAGAAACCGCTCGTCGACGTCGGCGGGATACCCATGGTCGACCGGGTGATCGAAGCCCTCGCGGCGAGCCACGCCGACGACGTCTTCGCCGTCGTCTCGCCGCAGACGCCGGCGACGCGGAGCCACCTCGTCGACCGGGGCGTGGCCGTTATCGACGCCCCAGGCGAGGGCTACGTCGCCGATCTGCAGTACGCGCTCGACCGGGTCGAGCGCCCCGTCCTCACCGCCGTCGCGGACCTCCCACTGCTCGAACCGATCCTCGTCGACCGCACTCTGGCCGTCGCCGGTGGCGGGTCGCTCACCGTTGTCGTGCCGGCGGAACTGAAACGCCGACTCGGCGCGAGCGCGGATTCGGCGTTCGAACGCGACGGGAGGAGTTCGCGCCGACCGGGCTCAACGTGGTCGGCGAGGCCGACGACGCCACGTACGTGAGCTACGACGCCCGACTCGCCGTGAACGTGAACCGACCGTCCGACGTCGAACTCGCGGCGGCGTTGTGTGCGTAGGCCCCGATGCGGGACAGGGATCGTCGCGGACGACGACGGGGTCGGGGCCGCCGAGTCCGGACGCCGGCCGCGTGCACTGGCTCGCGGAGGGAGTGTGTGCGAATCGTTGTCGCGGACGGAACACTTGAGGCATTGCAGTACATCACCCGCACCCATGGATCCTGAAGCCGTCGCTGGGGTCGAGCGCGTGGCACACGGGGGCAGCCGATCTGCGCCTGCTCGATTTCAGCGCGAACACGAACCCCGAGCGACCGTCGGGTGTCGTCGGAATCTACGAGTCCGCGTTCGGGGCCGCGAGCGAGTACCCCGCCGACGACTACTGCGAGTTCCGGACGGCGGCCGGGGCCTACGTCGGCTGTGAACCCCGAGATGTCGTCCCGACCAGCGGCGGTCTGGCCGCCATCCGTCTCGCGCTGAACGTCGTCGTCGAAGCCGGCGAGTCGGTGCTGGTCCCGACGCCGAGTTTCGGCGAGTACGACCGGGAGATCAGGCTTCAGGGCGGACTCCCGGAGGCGGTCCCGTACGACGAACTCCTCGACGCCGATCCGTCTGACCACGCCGCCGCCATCGTCTGCAACCCGAACAACCCGACCGGCGACGCCTACCCGACGGACGAACTCGTCCGGTTCGCCGAGCGCTGCCGGCGGGCCGGGACGACCCTCGTCGCGGACGAGGCGTTCCTCGATTTCACCAACCGCCCCAGCCTCGCGGGCGAGCCGGGCGTGGTCGTCGCGCGGTCGCTCACCAAGATGTTCGGCCTCCCGGGGTTGCGGGCGGGGTTCGCCGTCGCCACGGGCGACCTGCGCGACCGCCTGGAGACGGCGCGGCTGACGTGGACGCTCTCGACGCCCTGTGCCGACGTCGGCGCATACTGCATGAAACAGACCGAGTTCGTCGAGCGGACGCGCCGCCGCGTCGAGTCGGAGCGCGAACGGATGCGAGCGGCGCTGTCGACGCGGTTCGACGTCCACCCCTCGGACGCCCCCTTCCTCCTCCTCGACGTCTCCCCGCACGACGCGTCGACGGTGATCGACGCCGCGCGGGAACGCGACATCGTCCTCCGCGACGCGACGACGTTTCCCGGCCTCGACTCGCACGTCCGCGTCGCCGTCAAACGCCCCTCACAGAACGACTGCCTGCTCGACGCGCTGTCGGATGTTTGAGGCGACGCGCGCCCGCGGCGTCTGTCGCCTCCGGCGCGAGGGAGCGCGGTGGCTCTCGACCGGCTTCGGCGGCGGCTTTACCGACGCACCGGCCGCCTACAACGTCACCGTCCCCGAGGGGTTCTCGCGCACCGACCTCGGGGCGTTCGTCGCCGAACGGTGCACCGACGCCGGCTTCGACGACGAGGGCCCCGCCCTGCTGACCGGCGTCGACCAGCGCCACGCCCGGTGTGCCCGCTTCGGCCCCGTCGAGGCCGTCGTCACGGCAGGGCTCTCGAACCCCGCGGCGCTCCCGGTCGACGCCGACTCGCGGGGCACGGCCGTCCCCCGCGCCGATGACGACACGCCGACGCCCGGGACGGTGAACGTCGTCCTCGGGACGACGCGCGCGCTCGACGCCGGCGCGCAGGCGAACCTGCTGGCCCTCGTCGCCGAGGCGCGGACGGCGACGTTGCTCGCCACCACCGGCTTCACGGGGACGACCAGCGACGCCGTCGTCGTCGCCTGCGACCCGTCGGGCGAGCCGACGTCGTTCTCCGGGAGTGCCACCGAGGTGGGCCACGCCGCGCGCGTCTGCGTCCGCGACGCCCTCCGCGCAAGCCTCGCCTCCCGGTATCCCGACGACGACTTCCCCGACGCCGTCGCCGACGCCGACCACGGCGTCGTCACCGAGGGCCGGGCGGACGTCTCGCCGGTGTGAACGGCGACGGATCGGCCACCACGACGTCCGCGGGTCGCACCGACGCGGCGTCTTCGTCGAGCGCTGCGGTGGCTCGACGCCGGAATCTGCCTCACGCGAGGGGTGAAATACAAGCGCGGGGCTCCCGTACGGGGAGGCATGGACAAGGCACTGGCGGACTACGAGTGCGAGGCCTGCACCTCGGAGGACGAACCGCTCACGGAGGCGGAGTACGCCGACTATCTCGCGGAACTCGACGGCGACGTCTGGGAGGTAGTCGACGACCACCATCTCGAAGGGACCTACGCGTTCGACGACTTCCGCGACGCGCTGGAGTTCACCTACGACGTCGGCGAGCTGGCCGAGGAGGAATGGCACCACCCGGACCTCCACCTGTCGTGGGGCGAGGTGCGAGTCGAGATGTGGACGCACAAAATCGACGGGCTACACGAGACCGACTTCGTGATGGCGGCGCGGATGGACCGGATCCACGAGGCGTACGCGCCGGAGTGAGCGCGCCGCTCGGGTTCGAGCCCCCGCCGGCCACTGACGTACCGGCACGCACTTGTCCGTGTCCCGACAATCGCCGACCATGGTCGGGTCGCGGACACTCACCGCACTCCTGGGATTCGCCGTCAGCCTCGCCGCGAGCGTCGCCGCGTGGTACTACTTCGACACCCTGCTGGTGTTTCTGTTCGTCCCGTTCGTGCCGCTGCTCTTCCGCCGAGGGAACGAGGCGGAGCCACCGCCCGTCAGGGAGTGTCCGACGTGTGGATTCACCACCCGGAACCCGTCGTACGACTACTGTCCGCGCGACGGAACCGACCTCGACGTGCGCGGCGACGGAACCGATCGCAGTGACCCGATTGCGTCGGGAAAGGGAGGATGCCAACAGTCGACACGGCACATTTATTAGTCCGTCCACAGGAATGTCTTCCCGACAGGACGTTCGATATGGTGGGCCCGAACGACGTCGACGACGAATCCACGGGGCAACGCGACGACTGGCAGGGCGACCCCGAGCCGGCGACGGCGCTCGTGCTCACGTCACGAAGCGAACTCGGGGCGGCGGACGCCTGCGCCCACCGACTGACGGCCGCCGACCCCGCCGAGGAGAACGTACTGGTGGTCACGTACACGCAGTTGGTCGACGACGTACTCGACCGCTGGCGTGACGTCTCCGGGGCGATGCCCGCTGCGTTCGGCCTCATCAGTTTCGCCGAGTCCACTCGTTCGGCCGCCCGGTCACCGTCGACGCCGACGTCTCTCCCCGGGAGCAACGTCACGCTCACGGCGATGAATGACCCGGGCGACCTGCAGGGCCTCGGGACGGCCATCACGCTGTATCTCGACGACTGGGCCGACGACGGCCGGCGAACGGTCGTCTGTGTCGACTCGCTGACCCCGATGCTCCGCGAACGCGGCACCGAGCAGGTGTTCCAGTTCCTCCACGTCCTCACGGGATACGTCAAGCGAGCGGACGCGTGTACACGTCCACCTCGACCCAACCCGACACGACGACCGGACGATAAAGACGCTCGAGCCGCTGTTCGACGACGTCTGTGGGTCCGAGACGGACGCCGGGGCCGAGCGGTCGTCGGCCGCGGACGTCGAACGCGACGTCGTTCGCAATCCGCGGCGGCGCTACATCCTCGCGTACCTCTACGATCACGAGAACCCGGTCGGACTGCGCGCGCTCGCCGCCGGCGTCGCCGCCACCGAGAACGACGCCGAGGTCGACGATCTCACGTCGTTAGAGTGCGACCGGGTGTACACGGCGCTGGCGGCCTCACACCTCCCGCAGTTACAGAACGCCGGCCTCGTGGAGTTCGACACCGACGGGAAAGAGGTGACCCTCTCGCCGGCGGCGAGGCGGAATCGACGGCTCAGGCAGTACGTCGAAGAGTTCTCCGAGTGACGGCGGCTACTCCTCGAACGACGGGTCGATCAGCAGTTCGCCGTCGTTGGTGATCTCGACTTTACACCCCGCGAGGACGAACGACAGGTCTCCGCCTCGGCGCGGCGTGCCGTCGTGTTTGTCCTCGAAGATGGCGTTGAGGGCGTCCGGCTGGACGACGTCGTTGAGATGTACCTGCGTCGGGTCGCGACCCGTGACGTCCATCACGGCGTGGACCACGGTCACGCTGAGTTCCGTGTCGCCCGTTTTCTCGTAATCGACCGCGTACACCCGTCGTTCGGAGTCGTATTCGGGAACTACCCGGCCCGGATCATCGCTTTCTTGGCGCATAGGGAGTCGTCTCGTCAGTCAGTGCAGTGGAAGGATACATAAGTATGTGGGTGGTCACGCCGTCGAGACGCTGATGTCGAGAGGCGTCTCGTATCTGAGGTTGTCCGTGACCGGACATCGCTCTTCGACCGTCGCGATCCAGCCGTCGAGCGTCTCCTCATCGGCGTCGGTGTCCACGTCGACGGTGACGCGAATCTCCTCGTAGCCCGCACGCGGTTCGTCCGACGTTCCCTGGAACTTCCGCGGGTCGACGTCGCCCTCGGCCGAAAACGACATCGAGCGGACGTCGATGTCCATCTCGTCGGCGACGAGATGTCCGACGACGTTGAGACACCCCGAGAGGGAGGCGAGGACGTACTCGAGCGGATTGGGGCCGTCGTCGGTGCCGCCGAGGGACTCGGGTTCGTCGATTACCAGTTCGAAATCGCGGACCTCGACCGTCGTCTTGGTCGCGTTGTCGCTCACTGCCTCGGTGCCGAACGAAACGAGATTCTGCTCCGACATACGTCCGGGGACGATTGCCACGAACTAAATGCTACCGCAGGCCCGTGTCGGCGGAGTGGTCCAATGCGGCCGAGAGTCCCCACTCACCCGTCGTCCAATGCGGCTGAGAGTCCCCACTCCTCGGCGCGGGTCCGGGCTTCCTCCCGGGCTTGTTCGCGGATGGCCTCGATTTTCTCCTCGTCTTCGAGAAACGCCTCCACGGGATCGGCCGGGTCGCCGGCGTCGAGTCGGTCGTCGGGGGCCGCCTCGCGAGTGCGTTCGGCGAGAGCCAGGTCGCCCGCGAGGCGGTCGGCGGGGACGTCGGGTGCGACCCGGAGCTCGGGGGTGTCGTGGGTGTCTTCGAGGGCCGCGGCGTCGACTTCGTAGAGTTCGACGCTGTACGGGCCGGGGACCGCGAGGTCGGCGAGGGCGTCCGCGCCGCCGCGGTCAGTCTCCGTGTTGTACGCGAGCACCGGCACCCCCGAGTCGAAGGTGACGATGCCGGCGGTCCCCTCGTCCAGGAGGAGCGCGTCCTGCGGTTCGAAGACGGCGTACCCCGTGAGTTCGCGGTCGAGCGCCGACGCGAGGGCGACGCCGGGGTCGCTGACGACCCGCGATCGGACGAGACGGCCACGTGGGATTCTCATACTTCGTCGGGAACGACGGCGCTCCGGAAGCGGTCGGCCACGTCCTCGCTGTCGCCGGCGCGGACGTCGATGCGGGCGGCGGCGTCGCGGAAGGCCTCGGCCGCCGTCGACTCCGGCGCGTACGAGAGCAGGGGTTCGCCGGCGCGCCGGGCGTCGCTGGCGACGTCGCTCTCGGGGACGACGCCGAGCGTCCGACCGCCGAAGTAGCGTTCCGCCCGGTCGACCACGCGGTCGACGTCCGCGTCGTCGCGGATGCGGTTGAACAGGATGCCCGCCGTCTCCGTCCCGTACGACCGGGCGTACTCCTGGACCTTCAGGCCGTCGCTGAGCGAGGGGATCGTCGGCTGGAGGACGACGACCGTGCGGTCGGCGAGCACGACGGGCAGGACGGCGCTCTTCGAGCCGAGGGCGGCCGGCGAGTCGAGCAGGAGGACGTCGGTGTCGGCGGCGAGGTCGGCGACGACGCCGCGGAGGCGTTCGGGGTCTGCCGCCCGAAACGCGGCGAGACTCGTCCCGCAGGGGACGACGTGCATCCCGAATCGCTCGTAGACGGCCGCCGAGACGTCGGTGGCGACGTCCTCGACGAGCAGGTCGTGCAGCGTCACGTCGACGTCGTCGAGACCCGTATGAAAGAGGAGGTTCGCCATGCCCGTGTCGGCGTCTACCACCGTCACGTCGTACTGCTCCGCGAGCGCCATCCCCAGCGCGAGCGTGCTGGTGGTCTTGCCGGTCCCACCTTTCCCGCTCGCCACCGCGAACGCCTCGACCATTGGCGTGGACTCCCGTCCGCCCGCGAATAAAGCTTCGCCTCCCGCGCCGGTCACTCCGTCCGGAACCGAAGCCGATAGTCGTAGTACGCGCCGTCGTAGCGGAGCATCCGGCGTCCCTCGTCGTCGACGCCAGCGTCCTTCCGGACGTCGCCGTCGAGGTAGGCCCGTTCGTGCATCGCTCGCAACACGTCCCGGTAGCCCGACGAGTAGGGGTGGGACTCGCTGTAACCCCCGGTTCGCGCCGACTCCATCACGTTCCGCGCCGCCGGCGAGAGAGCGTCTCGCGAGATACGGGCGTCGACGAACTTCGCCCGGAGAATCGCCTCCATGCGCTCGGGCGACTCCGCGACCGGTTCGACTGTCGCCCGGTAGACGGGTCCGTGAAACTGTTCGCGGTCGATTTCGACCGCGTAGACCGTCTCACGGTACGTGACGTGAGTCGGGCCGTCGTCGGCCAGCAGCCTGCTCGCGTCGACGGCCTCGCCGCTCCCGTAGACGTAGCCGCCGCGCCGGACCAATCCCCACGGCACGCCGCCTTCGTTGCCGCGCGCCCGGGCGGCGAAGTACGCGACTTCGACGGCTTTCCGGTCGACCGCGGGAAGGCGGGAGGCGGCCACGCCGTCGGGCGTCGCCGAGTCGTTCGGATCGCCGACGTCCGACAGTCGAAGGACCGGACGGGTCGCCGTCGCTTCGTCGACGACGACCGAGTCGAGGCGGTAGTAGGTGCCGTTCCGTTCGGTGTAGGTTGGGTCCTCCGGAGTCGAATCGAACGGCGTCCGGTACCGCGTCGTGTAGGGCCGGCCGTCGCGGGCCGCCTCGAACGCTCGTTCGTCGTGGGTGAGCCGAGTCTCCGAGAGGTCGTCGACGAACTGTTCGCGTAGCGATCGGCCGTCGCGGGAGAGCGTGAGCGCCAGCACCCGCGTCGAGTCGTCGGCGTCGCCCCCGTCGAACGCGCCGAGACATCCGGAGAGCGCCGTAGCCACGGTCGACGCGACGACCGCCGACAGAAATCGCCGTCGGGAGGGAGGGGAATCTGACATACGCCCTCTCGGCGAGGAACGCATAAATGCCTGCTCGTAGCTCAAACGCACGTCGTCGTCATCACTCGCGCGGGAGCGATACGTTCTGCATCCGCGACCCACACACCGGACAGACGCTGACGCGGTCGTCCGAGACGACGCGTTCCAGACAATCGATGCATTCGAACTGCTGTTCGTCCGTCGACGGGTGCGAATCCGATCGGACCATAACTCGTACCGAGCTTTTCGTTCTCGGATATAAACCTACTCTTAATATTCTTAAATGATTCAATATCAAATCCCGATATAGAGGTCGGTTCGTGAAATAATAGTAGCACGGCGGACCCGGGTTTTGTATCCGGTCGAGCGTCGCCTCCGCGGACGACCGGTCGCGTTTCGTCCCGAGTCAGTGGACATAAAGTCCGAGAACCGCTGGATTCGACCATGCGACATCTCGGGCTGAAGGTCCGAATGGTCGTCGTCGGCAGCATCCTGTTCGGCTTCTACGCGCTACTCGCCGCCGTGGCGTTCGCCATGGGCGTGGGGCTCCCCATCGTCCTCGCCGGATCGGTGCTGTTCGTCGGCGTCCAGCACGTCCTCGGGAAGAAAGTCGCGCTCTGGAGCGTCGGCGCTGAGGAGCTGTCCGAAGAGCGACACCGGACGGTTCACGACCGGGTCGACCGCCTGAGCGACGAGATGGGTATCGAGAAACCCCGGCTGATGGTGGCCGACATGGGCGTGCCGAACGCCTTCGCGGTCGGGCGCAAGGGCGCGGGCGTCGTCGTCGTCTCGTCGGAACTCCTCCGGCTGCTCGAACCGGACGAACTGGAGGGCGTCCTCGCACACGAACTCGCGCACATCCGCAACCGGGACGTGGTGATGATGGTCCTCGGACAGAGCATCGCGTCGCTCGTCGGCATCGCCGTCCAGTGGAGCATCTTGCTCACCGGCGACAACGACATCGCGGACTTCGCCCTGAGCATGGTCGCCGGAACGCTGAGCCAGTTGGTCGTGATGGTGTTCGTCCTCGCCATCTCGCGCTACCGCGAGTACGTCGCCGACAGCGACGCCGCGGACGCCATCGGCGGCGGCGACCCCTCGCTCGCGCCCTGGAGAAGATCCAGCGCGGCGCACGGGGCGGCGCGGACGTCGAATCGAACGTGAACGCCCTCTGTATTTTCGGTGGAGAGCGCGGTCTCCTGCGCTCCCTGTTTGCGACGCATCCGCCGGTCGAGAAGCGCATCGACCGCCTCCGGGAGTGAACGCGGCGACGATGGATCGACGCCGTCGGCTCTTCGCGGCCGCCCTCGGCGTCGGGGCGGGGGCGATCAGTCTCTCGCACAGTCGCGTCCCCGACGGCGTGCCGTTCTCGCCGGTGGTCGCCCGCGGTCGCGTCGGTGCGGACTTCGTCGACCGAACCGAGCTCGCCGCCGAGGGGACGGTTCGCGGCGAGATGGACGACCTGTCGGCCTACGCACGGCCGGGGTTCGACCCCGACGCCGTTGCCCCCGCAGTCCGCCGCTTCTACGAGGAGACGGCCGACTACCGGATGGCCTACCGCGTGCGGTGGCACCGCGGCTTCCGCCTCGGCGCGGCCGCTGCTACCCGGCTCACGAGTCGCCTCCGTCAGCTGAACCTCCCCGGCCCGGGCGACGCGGAGGTGCGTCACCTCGAGAGCCGTTTCGTCCCGCTCCGCACCGACTGTGACCCGCGCGACGGTGCGCGGGCGTGGATTCGAACCGATGCCGCGACGGGAAACGCCGTCTTCGTCGCCCTTTATGCGAGCCACGTCCACGACGGGATCCGCGACGTCAACATCGCCGTTCCGCTCCCGTACTGTAATCTGAGCACCGTGCTCCGTCCGGAACAGCTCGACGCGGGCGGCGTCGAACTCACCACGCGCCGTCCCGGCCACCCCGGCCTCTACCTCGTGACCCGCCGCGGAGCGGCCGCCGCGCCGATGGACCAGCGATTCCGAGTGTGGCCCTCGACGGCCGACGCACCCGCCCCCGACAGCGTACGGTCGCTCGCGCGTCGAGTCGACCGCGATACGTCGGACGACTGCGACGCGGTGCTCGCCCGCCACGCGATGTGGGTCCTCGGCCAGCGATTTCTCACCGTCGACTACGTCGCCGGGCGGTCGCCTTTAAGTCGTTCTCGTCACAACGGAGAGATATAGAGGGCGTTCGCGGGCGCTTCGTTTTCGACGACGCCGCTACAGTCAAGGTCACGACGCCGCTGTACGGAACCATGGGCGAATACTACGTCACCTGTGACGGACGGCGAGTCGACGGGCCGTTCGAGACGCGCGCCGAGGCCAAACGGGTCGCCGCCGACCGGAACGCACACGACGTCGGCACCCACTACGCGGTGACGAAAGTCGCGTGAGTCGGGGGACCCGCGTTCCTTTAAGTCGTTCTCGTCACAACGGGAAGATATAGAGGGAGTTTCTCGCGGGAACCGCACGCTTCGAGCGCTCGCGCCGCCGGGCGTGCCGGCCGCCGCGCCCGCGACCGAAGTTTGAACTACGGCGAGCGACGAGTCCGTACCGAATGACCGACCGCGGAATCCCGACTCGCTCGCGGCCGTCGGCAAACTCGGCGGAGCAGCACGCTCGTCTCGACGTTCGTCCGGGTTCGGGCGCGCTCGCGCGGTCCGCGGCCAACCGCGACGTCCACACGCGGCGCTGGGGCGTCGTCTCGCCCGCGGCGACGCTCATCGGTCGCGCGGAGTCGCCGTCCGCGGACGTCTCCGAGACGGTACGGCAGTTACACGACGAGCGCCACGCCGCGATGGCGGGTCACGGCGAACGGATGCACCGCCTCGACAAACTCCGCATCACCCACGCGCTGTGCAGTCACCTGTCGCTGACGCCGTGGCAGCGTGACCGCGCCCTCGGTATCGTCCGCGACCTGGACTTCTCGGCGTTCGGCAGCCAGCGCGCGATCGAGAAGGTGGCGCTGGTCGCCATCCGCTACGTCGTCGACGACGACCGGAAACGACGGCTCGGCCTGCACGACACCGAGTGGGTGAACGACCGCTCGCCCGAGGAGTTGCAGTCGCTGTACGACCGCTTCGACTCCGTCAAAGACGAGGCCGCCTTCGAGGACCTCCTGGACGCCCACGACCTGGACAAGACGAGTCTGAACCGCCTCCACCGGACGCTCCGCGAGGAGGTCGAGTCGCGGGGCGTCGGCGGGGTCGCTCTCGGGCGAAACCCGTATCGCGACCCGAACCTGCCGGACGTGCGGGACCGCGAACGGACGACCGAATCGGACGAGTAACGCCCCGCGCCGGGGCAACTGCGTACGCGACAACGGCCGCGTTCGGCGCGACGGGACCGCCGTCGGGGACGCGGGAATCCCCCGACGCGTCCGGCTTCGGCGTCGCGGGCGCGAACGACTCGGCGATCGTCGCCGAAAGTCCGTACGGCCGACGGACGCCGAACGCGGGGCGCAGGTCAGGCTTCGAGCGGCGCTTCGAGTTTGGCCACGTCGAGGCGGAGTTCGTTGGTGCCTTCGTCGAAGGACTCGACCTGGCCGGCGACGACGAGACGCGTCCGCGGCGTGGGGCCGACGACGACGGCGTCGCCGACTTCGAACTGCGTGACCGGCTGATCGAGCGTGAGCCGGGCACGACACTCCTCCGGATGATTGACGTCGACGAAGTCGATCTCGTCGACGACGACGTCCCGACGTTCGTATTCGCGCGCGAGGACGAGCGATTCGGCGTCGTCCAGCGACTGCTCGTCGAGCGCCTCGTAGGCGTTCACCGTGGGCTTGTATCCGCCACCGGGACCGGGGATGCCCTCGACCAGATTGAGCGCGGTGAGGCTCTGCATCTGTCCGCGAACTGATCCCGTCGTCCGCCCGACGGCCTCGGCGACGTCTTCACCCGTCATCGGTTCCTCCGTCGACCGGTATCCGTCGACGAGTTCGGCGAGGATCTCCTGTTGGCGATCGGTTAGCTCCATTCGAGTCACGCGGTACGGGTCAGGGGGAAATAGGTGTTCTGATTACTAACCAATCGTCGCCGATGTCACGATGTTCGTCGAATACTGATCCAATATTCAAAAATAACACCCTGATATAGTCCAAGAAGTAGACGGTCTTCGAATTACGCTACCTCGTCCCAGCGGCGTAGCACCTCGACGCACGTCTCGACGAACCACGCCATCCACGCGACGAACGCGAGGAGATAGATGCCGTATCTGAGGGCTGTGTTCGAGACGAACTGCACCGCGAGGCCGAACGCGACGAGCGCACAGAGGGCGGCGACGTTCCGTCGGTTGGGCCGGAGCGTCTCGCGGATTGCGTCGAGTAGCATGGTTTCGCGTCCGGTGAGTACGACCGCGTCGTACGCGGGCGTACGACCGGTTCCCCGAAAAACGCACCGACCGTCGCGCGGACGAACGTCGTCTACGGCGAGACCGGCAGTTCGGGGGCGTCGGCGATTTCCTCGACCGTCTGGGCGACGGTGAACAGCGTCCGTTCGTCGAAGTGACTCCCCACCAACTGCATCCCGACGGGGAACCCGTCGACGCTCCCACACGGCAGGGTCAACGCCGGGTGGTGCGTGTGATCGAAGGTGGCGGTGTTCCGGTGGTTCTCGACGATGCGTCCGACTCGCTCTACCCGACTCAACGACTCGTCTCGCTCGTAGGGCAACATCGGAATCGTCGGCATCACCAGCGCGTCACAGCGGTCGAGGTGCTCGTTCAACTGGCGCTCGAGTTCGAGGATGACGTTCTTGGCTTTGGCGTAGAACTCGATGCCGAACTCGTCGGCGAGATACGTCCCCACGATGAGCGAGTTTTTCGCCGTCGGCGGGAGTTCGTCCGCGCGGGACTCCTTGCGCGGTTCGAACGCGTCGATCAGATCCGACCAGTACCACCCGGTGTGGTGCGTTCCGACTCCCGCCTCCTCGACGAGTCGCGTTCCGCCCTGAATCTCCATCGGCGTGATGAGCGAGAGGATGTCCCGGTGGTAGTCGACGCTCACCGACTCGACGTTCGCGCCCCGGGATTCGAGCTCGTCGACGACGCCGCGAACCGTCCGGTCGACCGCCGGATTCGACTCGTCCCAGTCGAACCCTTCCTCGAGGACGCCGAGGGTCATCCCGTCGACGGCCTCGTCGAGAGCGGCGGTGTAGTCGTCAGCCGAGACGCCGCGGGGCTGTCTGGCGTCCATCTTGACGCCGTTCTGGCGGTCTTCGCCGGCGAGGACCTCCGTGGCGACCGCCGCGTCTTCGACGCTTTGTGTCATCGGTCCGACGTGGTCGATCGTCGGGTCGAGCGGGAAAATTCCCGTGTACGGGACGAGCCCGGTCGTCGGTTTGAGGCCGACGATGCCACACCACGACGCCGGAATGCGAATCGATCCGCCCTGATCGCCGCCGAGGGCGATGTCGCACTCGCCGAGTGCGACGGCCGCCCCGCTCCCGCTCGACGATCCGCCAGCCAGTCGCGACGGGTCGTGCGGGTTGGGGACGGTGCCGTAGTCCGAGATGTCGCTGGAACCCGACCAGGCGAACGCCTCCATGTTCAGCTTCCCGGAGATGGTCGCCCCGGCGTCGAGCAGCCGAGTGACTACCGTCGCGTCGATCTGCGGGGCGTATCCCCGCAGCAGACGCGATCCACAGGTCATCTCGTAGCCCGCGAGCGCGATGTTGTCTTTCAGTCCGACCGTCCGCCCCGCGAGCGGTCCGCGTTCGTCCCCTTCGACGGTGCATTTCGTAATCCAGACGTTACACGGGTTGTCGTCGTCCGTCGGCCGGTGTCCCGCCGGGCGGTCCGTGTACGTGCGGCGGTGGAGTTCGAACTCGGGGGACGGAAGCTCCACGATGCGTTCGACGTCGGCTAACGCGCCGTCGAGGAGTTCGGCGTAATCCGCCAGTTCCTCGTCGGTCAACTCCAGCCCCAACTGTTCGGCGATGGCCGCCACCCGTTCCGGCGGCGGGCGATGGATCGTGGGATACGTTTCGGACGGCATCGTTACACCGTGATGTGTTGCTGGACGACCTCCGAATCCCGGAGCTCGTCCGGCGGGAGTTCGTTGACGATTTCGCCGGTCTCGATCACGTAACACCGTTCCGTGGTGTTGATGGTGAACTCGAGGTGCTGTTCGACGAAGAAGATCGTCGTCCCGATGTCGTCGTTGATCTCTTTGACGGCGTCGCTGATCTCTTCGACGATGGTCGGCTGGACGCCCTCCGAGGGTTCGTCCAGCAGGAGGAGGTCCGGCGCTCCGACCAGCGCGCGAGCGATGGCCAGCATCTGCTGTTCCCCACCGCTCATCGTACCCGCTCGCTGCTGGCGGCGCTCGTCCAGGATCGGGAAGTAGTCGTACATCTCTTCGAACAGTTCTTCGTCGCTGCGTTCGTTGACCAAGCGGCCGACCTTGAGGTTCTCGTGGACGGTGAGGCGGGGGAATATTTCCTTGTCCTGCGGGACGTAGCCGATGCCGCGTCGGGCGCGGCGCTCCGCCGGATCGTCGGTGACGGCCTCACCGCGGAAGCTGATCTCGCCGCTCGTGGGCGAGAGCAACCCGATGATCGTCTTCATCAGCGTCGACTTCCCGGCCCCGTTACGGCCGATGAGGGAGACGATTTCCCCTCCTGAATGTCCATGGAGATGTCGTGGAGGACGGGCGTTCGCCCGTAGCCCGCGTTGACGTCTTCCAGAGCGAGCAGGCTCATGCCGAACCCTCCGCGGCTTTCCCGAGGTAGATCCGTTTGACGTCCTCGTCGGCGGTGATCTCCTCGACGGTTCCCTCGGTGAAGATCCGACCCTGGTGTAACACCGTCACGCGGTCCGCGATCTGTCTGACGAGGTTGATGTCGTGTTCGACGACCAGAATCGTGACCCCCTCGTCGACGAGGTCCTGAATCAGTTCGCCGGTCTCCTGGGTCTCCTCGACGGTCATTCCGGCCGTCGGCTCGTCCAGCAACAGTAGCTTCGGATCGGTCGCCATCGCCATGGCGATTTCGAGCCACTGCTGGTCCCCGTGGGCCAGACTCCCCGCGCGCTCCGTGCGGCGGTCCGACAACCCGATGATGTCGAGTAGTTCCTCGACTCGGTCGGTCGCCTCCTGACCGCTGCGTATCCGCTGGGTGGGAACCCGGAGGTTCTGTTCGACCGTGAGCGCCTGATACGTGCTGATCTGCTGGAACTTCAGACTCATCCCCCGGCGAACCCGGTCGTGGGGTTCGAGGCCGGTGATGTCCTCCCCGTCGAATCGAACCGTTCCGCTCGTCGGGGAGTGTGCGCCCGTCACCAGTTTGAGGAACGTGCTCTTGCCCGCCCCGTTCGGCCCGATGAGGCAGCGGAGTTCGCCTTCGGGTAACTCGAAGTCGACGTCGTCGACGGCGGTCAGTCCGCCGAATCGTTTCGTCAGCCCGTCCGTCTCGAGGATGAGTCGCTCGTCCGTCTCGGATGTCGGTTGCTCTCGTGATGTCATGCGTCGACCTCCGCGGATCGCCTGCTGTCGGATTCGGCCGCGCCCTGTTTGCGGTCCTCCCACCAGTTCACGATGGCCGGAATCAGCCCGTCCGGGAAGAAGAGGACGACGAGCACGAACACGGCTCCGAGGAAGATGTTCGTGTAGCCGCTGCCGACCGTCGACAACTTCGTCGACATCGACTGCAGGGCGTAGGCCGCAACTATCGGTCCGATGAGCGTATCGCGACCGCCCACCGTGACCCAGATGATCGGCAGCGACGCGAGCGTCAGTCCCATGATGCTCGGGTCGATGAAGTTCCCCACGCGGCGTAGAGCGCGCCGGCGAACCCGGCGAGGCTGGCGGTGAGCGAGAACGATATCAGTTTCAGATTCCGGACGTCGTAGCCGAACATTCGAGTCCTGTCTTCGTCCTCCCGAATCGCGAGGAGCACGTAGCCGTAGTAGGAGTTCAGGAGGATCCTGAGCCCGAGATACGTCGCGACGAGGAGGGCCGCGACGAGGTAGTACTGGACGGTGATCCCCAGCTTGAACGACATCGGTCCGGCACCCAACGTCAGCGACGGGATGCCGGTAATGCCGTTGTTCCCCCGAGTTCCGCCGCGCCGATGGTCGTGTTCGTCGTCCGGGTGAGGATGAGATTCCCGGTCAGCGCGACGGCGAGAGTGAGGATAGCGACGTAGAGGCCGCTGATCTCGCCGTAGAACATGAAATAGCCGAGCAACGCGCTGGCGATCGCGGCGACGACGACGGCGGCGACGATCGCGACGTTCGTCCCGCCGGTGACGTCGATGAGGGTGATCCCGACGATGCCGAAGGTGTAGCCACCGACGCCGAAGAAGGCCGTCTGTCCGAAGTTGAAGATCCCGGTGTAGCCCCAGACGACCGCGAGGCTGAGCGCGAGGAGAATCCAGATGAAGTAGTTGGTGTTGACCTTGAGGATATACGGGTTCGTAAAGAGCGGGTAGACGAAGACGACGCCGACGACGACGAGAAACCCGTACCAGAACTTCGTCGAGTTCCCGAGGGTGTTTTGCCCTTCGAGCAGATCGCGGACGCGAGCGATGCGGCCCGTCGACTCGTCGGTGACGTCCTCAGTCACGGCGCTCCACCTCGGTTCGGACGGCGAGCGCGTTCTCAGTCACGCGTAACCACCCCTGAGATGCCTTCCGGCAGGATGCGAATGATGAGAATCGTCGTGACGAGGAGCGCGACGCGGCCGCCGAGCGTTCCGAAGATCTGGGACGCTGGCGTCTGAATGAACCCCAGCGACAGCGCGGCCCCCGAGGTGCCGACGATGACGTTCGCGCCGCCGACGATGACGGTGACGAACGCCTTGACGATGTAGTCGCTCCCCATCGACGGTGTCAACACCGTCAGCGGGGCGAACAGGCCGCCCGCGACGCCGGAGAGCACCGATCCGAAGAAGAACGTCAGCATGTAGACGCGGTCGGTCTGGACGCCCAAACTCCGCGCCATGTCCTTGTTCTGCATCGCGGCACGCGCCTGCAGTCCGTAGTCGGTGTACATGAGGATGACGTAGGCGAGAGCGAACAGTGCGATGGCCGCAAACCCGAGCACGATTTTGTACATCGAGGCGCTGAATCCCCCGTACTGGAAGGTTCCGAACGGAACCGGAACGCCGGCGAACGAGCCGCCGAACTGGATCCGGACCACCTGCGTCAGTATGAGGCTCAATCCCCAGGTGGCGACCAGCGTGTCGATCAGCCGGTCGTACATGTGGCGGATGAGCAGGCGCTCGACGACGAGTCCGAAGACGCCCGTCGCGAGTCCGCCGACGCCGATCGCCGCGATCAGCGGGAGTCCGAACTGGTAGGCCATCGAGGTCGAGTACGCGCCGATCATGATGAACTCCCCGTGGGCGAAGTTGATGATGCCCATGATGCCGAAGATGATGGCGAGGCCGATGCCCGCCAGTGCGAGCGTCCCGAAGAAACTCAGCATCAACACGAGGAATCGGAAAAGTTCCTCGACGACTGCCATTAAGCGAGATCACCCTCGTCAGGAGTCAGATACTCCGTCTTCGGGTCGTCCCACGTGCTGTCTTCGACCAGGTTACACTGGTTGCGGAACCACTCGCTCGTCTGGACGTTCTCGGCGATCGGCTGATCCGTCTCGTTGCCGCCCTGGTCGAGGAAGGTGATGCTGTGGTCGTCGTTGACCTTCGCGAGCCACATGTTCTGCGTGGCGTGGTGCGTCTCGCCGTTGAACGTGATCGTCCCTTTCGGCGATTCGAGTTCGAGACCGTCCTCGTAGGCCGCGAGAACCTCCTGCTGATCGACGGTGCCCGCTTTCTCGACTGCCTTCCAGTAGAACCTGATCGCGTTCCACGCGTCCGCGATCGAGAGGAAGACGTACCCGCCGTTCTCCTTCGTGTAATCCGGGTTGTTCTCCTGGAACTTCTGGACGAACTGCCGGTTTCGCTCGGTGGGAATCTCCTGGAAGTAGCTGAAACAGGAGTACGTGTCGGACATCACCGGCGGCTCGAATTTGACGTGTTCGTACGTCCCCGCGATGTTCGCGAGCGACCCGTACGGGAGGTCTACTCCGGCGGATTCGGCCTGCTTGAAAAAGGACAGCTGCGACGAGCCGACGAGCAGGCTGAGGATCCAGTCGGGGTCCTCCTCTTTGATGCGGTTTATCGTCGAGCCGAACTCGGAGACTTCGAGCGGGATGAACTCCTCGCCGACCGGCTCGGCCCCGTTCTCTTGGGCGTAATGTCGCGCGTAGCGGTTGCTGACGCGCCCGTAGTTGTAGTCCGCGACGAGCGCGTAGTAGTCGGAGCCGAAGTTCTCGACCATGAAGTCGATCAGGGGGCGCTGCTGGGAGGTGAGGGTCGTGTTGAGGACCATGAACTCGTCGCAGACGCCGCCCTCGTACCAGTCGTTGTAGCTGAACAGCTGTTTGTTCTCGTCGACGATCGGACGGAGCGCCTCCCGGTTCGAGCTCAGCAGCGCTCCGAAGATCATGTCGACGTCGTCCTGCTGGATGAGCTTCCGGGTCAGGTTCTTGTACTTCGTGTTGTCGCCCGCGGGGTTGTAGTCGATCCACTCGACTTCCCGGTCGAGGAGCGTGTGATTCTGCTCTTCGAGCCACATCTTCGTGGCCGCGTCCTTCCCCTTGCCGACGAATCCCATGGGGCCGCTGTTGTCGTAGAGCGTCCCGATCTTGATCGGCTCTGCGCCGCCTCCACCGCCGAACTGTCCCGTACAGCCGGCGATCGAGACCGCGCCCGTACTCACCGCGACGGATTTCAGGAACCGACGTCGGGTGTTCCCGCTCTGACCGGTCGGGTCGCCTTTCTCGGTGCTATCGCTTGCGGTTGTCTCTCGTGACATCGGTTCGCCTATCTACCATAGCGCCATTTAAATTTGCTGATCCACCATCTCGATTATCAGAGTAATTTAGCGACAGGAGCCGACATTAGCAAAATTGTGTCACTATATCGCCAAACCTAGAACAAAGATCAATATTTCCGGTCGACGGCCGACGGCTCCTCACCCGTCGGCGTCGAGGACGGCGTCCCGCGCTTCCGGAGTGAGGTTCGCCACCACCGCGGCGTCGCTGTCGAACTCCTGCATCACGAACTTCGACGACGTCTCGTTGACGCCCTCGAGCGCGACGACGCGGTCGACGAGGTCGTTCAACTGATCGCGCGTCTGGACGCGGCTCAGAACGACGAAATCGACGTCGCCCATCGTGTAGTAGACCCGTTCGACCCCGCGGATATCGACCAGTTTCTCGCCGATGTTCTGTGAGTAGCCCGTCTCGTGAGTGACCGAAACGTCGGTGATCGCGACCATCTCCAGGCCGAACGCGAGCGGGTCGACGTCGGCAGTGACGCCCTCGATGACGCCTTTCTCCTTGAGTTTGTTCAGTCGGTAGTGGATCGCGGACTGGGAGATGTCGAGTTCGTCCGAGAGCGTCTTCAGGCTGACGTCGAAATCGTCCTCGATTCGTTCGAGGATGGCGAGGTCGGTCTCGTCGAGGTCGGGTATCGACCGTAATGTGTCGTTCATAGGAGAGAGAACTTCGGACGAAGCGCCTACGTCGTAGAGACCGAATCCATGGCGGCGTCGGAGACTTCGAGCGCGGCGTCGATCGCGTCGATCGCCTCGTCGATTTCGTCTTCGGTGATCGTCAACGGCGGCGCGATGATCAGGGTGTTGATCATGTTCGCGACGTACGTGCCGTGTTCTTTGGCCCGCGCGGACACCTCGTCGACGACCGTGCTACCGGGGCTGATCTTGTCCTCTCGCGTACCGAACGGGACGCGTTTCTCCGGGTGTTTCGTGAGTTCGATGCCGCGGAACAGACCGACGCCTCGCGTGTCGCCGACGCTCGGATGTTTCTCCGCGAGGTCCTCGATCCGCTCGCCGAGGTACTCGCCCACCTCGCTCGCGCGTTCGATGAGGTTCTCCTCGCGGTAGGTGTCGATCGCCGCGTTCCCCGCCGCGACGGCCGCGGGATGGCCGGCGTACGTGTGGCCGTGACAGAACATGTTCTCCTCGAAATGCTCGGCGATCTCGGAGGTGACGATCGTCGCGCCGAGCGGCTGGTAAGCGCCGGTCAGCCCTTTCGCCATCGTCATGATGTCGGGTTCGACGTCGAAGACGTCGCAGCCGAACCACTCGCCGGTCCGGCCGAATCCGGCCATCACCTCGTCGCAGATGAGCAGAGCCCCGTGATCGTGGGCGATCTCTTTGAGTCGCGGGAGATACTCGTCCGGCGGCACGAGGATGCCGTTCGAACCCACGATCGGTTCGACGAGCACCGCGGCGACCGTATCGCCCTCGAGTTCGAGCATCTCGTCGATGTATTCGACGCTCTGGCCTTGTTGAAACCCTTGCTGGCAAACATGATGGACGAGTAGTCTGAGACAGGATGGTTTCCCTTCCGAAGTCACGTCTCCTCCGTTTCGTTGAACGAGCTATAGTGCTGGCTCGCCGTACCGTTTCTCGGTTTTCGACTCGATATTCACGGAAGCGATTCACGCTCCGCCAGCACGTCGTTCTGCTCTGTCTCAAGGTGAAGAAGACGACCACCTACCGCGACCTCGTTGATGAGCTCATCGAGATGCCTCGCATTCGTGACGCCCTTGATCTCGATTCGATCCCCGCGCCCTCGACACTTTGCAAGGCTTTCGACCGCTTAGAGATGGCCGTCTGGCGGGTTCTGCTGAACGGTTCACTTGCGGACGTGCCGCTGAACGGTGTCATCGGCATTGATGCGTCCGGATTCGAGCGGGCGCATGCATCAACTCACTACACGAAGCGAACCAACCTCACCATACAGCAATTGAAGACGACGCTGTTGGTCGATACAGCGACCAACGCCATTCTCGATGTTCACGTGACGACAACGCGAAAGCACGATACGCAGATTGCACCACAGGTAGTGAAACGGAACGCACAGTACATCTCGATCTTGACCGGTGACAGGGGCTACGACGACCAGAAGCTCCGGCAACTCGCCCGGGAGCTCGATATTCGCCCGGTCATCAAGCACCGCGAGTTCACACCCCTCCACAAGGCGTGGAATGCCCGACTGGACAGCGATCTCTACAATCGACGAAACATGAACGAGACAGTCAACGCGGCGATTAAGCAGAAATTCGGCGCGTTCGTGCGGTCGCGCCGCTGGTGGAAGCAATTCCGCGAACTCGTCATCAAGTGCGTCGTGTATAACATCGAGCGGGCGTTCGCAGTCGCCGAGAACAACTGTGGATCGGCGTAGTGCCGATACCGACGGATGGTGAAGAGACGTGGTAGCTTTGCTGAAACCACGTCGCAGTAATTCGACAATCATGCTACAACACCCACAACCATTTCCCTCTCGGGAACCAAGACACCGTACGGAGCCCAGCACACACTGTGCGTTTAGCCCCAACGGTGGGCGCTGCTTGAAACGGGAGTACCCGTTCGCAGTCATCCATTTCTCTTCGCGCATCGGTTGCGCGGAACGCATCACCAGGTGACGCGTTTCGCAACAAGAGCGATCAGCAAATGTCAGCAAAAAAATCGAGGGGAATGGCGGATCACTGAGTGAACTGTTCGAGATTCTCAGCCACGAGTACCGCCGCCGCATTCTCATGGCTGTTGCAGAGCAAAACCCGCAGGATGAGGACGACATCGCATCGGAGTTGAGCGCGGATGGGCACGAGGAAGATGGTGACGCGCTGACACACTACACCTGCAACTCTATCACGCCCATCTCCCAAAACTGGCCGATGCAGGATTCGTCGATTGGGATCGGGATACCGGGACTATCACACGCGGCCCACAGTTCGAGGAGATCGAGCCCCTTCTCAGATTGATGCACGACCATCAGGACGAGTTGCCAACCGGCTGGCCGTAACCTTCTACAGTTGGTTTAGTGAGCGTCGTCTTCAATAAGAAGGGAATAGATCTCGGCAGAATGGGCTGAGTTGTCATCACCAGAGGGTTTCAACAAGGCCGACGCTCTCCATCGGATCGAGCGTCGACCCGTAGGCGTACGGGTCGGGGGCCTTGATCGTCCCCGGAATCCCCGGCTCCGCTTTCAGTCGGCGGGGGTCGCCAGTGACGCTGATCGAACCGTAGGTCGCGCCGTGATACGAGCGGTAGCGCGAGACGATTTTCTGCTTGCCGGTGTAGGCGCGCGCGATCTTTATCGCCGCTTCGGTCGCTTCCGTTCCGCTCGTCGAGAAGAACGTCTTCGAGAGGTCACCCGGCGTCACCTCCGCGAGCTTCCGGCCGAGTTCCGAACGGGCCTCGGTCGTGTAGTTCGGCGCGATGTACGCCGTCTCGCGTACCTGCTCGTCGATCGCGTCCGCGACGGCGTCGGCCGAGTGGCCGAGGTTCGAACACATCAACTGACCCGAAAAGTCGATATACTCGTCGCCGGCCGCCGTCGTGAAGCGAACGCCGTCCGAGTCGACGACCTGGGTCGGACTCACCTCCTTCTGGAACGACCACGTCCCAAAGACGTGCTCTTTGTCCGTCTGCTCGACTTCGTTCAGTTCTGAACCGCTCGTAGGCTCTTGTTCCGACATGCTATATGCCAATCACTGATCCACCCCTGATTAATCTTTGGCTAAACCATGAAACAATGAAATTTGATTCAATTAATCCGCTCTGAATAGTGCGTTCAGCCCCATTTTCTCGTTTCTTCGGAAATATAATCCATCTCGTGGCGAGCGGAGCGACGGCGACGGGACGGACCGCTCCGCTGGAACGCCGTCCGCTCGGCGGGTCCGGGAGCGACGGTGGATCGGGGGTCGACGCCCGCGTTCACGACGCGTCCGTGCACCCCAGGAACGTGAGTCGAGGCGACGCTCCCGTTGACGCCCCAGTAGACGTACGTCGCCGACGCGTGGCCGCGGGCGCTCCGGGCGGTGACGTCGAACGCCGCAGCGACGACGACGGTCTGGTTCGCCCGCGACTGCGCGACGACGCCGCCGGTGGCCGCGCACGGTTCGAACTCGCGCAGTTCCCCGCCGGGACAGTGCGTCTCGGCGAACCGATCGGCCGCCGTGTCGTTGAACGCGACGGCGTAGTCGACCCCGTCGAGCGCCGGCGTCGTCCAGTCGGCGCAGGTCGGCGGCGAGTCGGTCACGGACCCGCGTCGCGACGACGTCTTCGCTGCCGTTCGCGTACTGGCCCGCCGTGGCAGCCGTGGCCGCCCGGACCGACCGCTGGAGATAGCCGTCGGCGTCCGCGAGGGCGTCGGCGTCGTCGACGCTCGACCGGACGTCGGGATGGTGTCCCAACTGGACGTAGGCGACGAGCATCGGAACGAAGGCGACGGCCACGGCGACGGCGGCCACGAGGACGAGCTGTCCCCGCGGAGCGTCCGTCATCCGTACCACGCCTCCAAGGTGACGGGTCCGTGCCGCGTCGACGCCGTCGTCCGGCCGACGGCCACCGTCGACGGCGGCGCGGGGCCGAACGTCCCGACCGGCGTCCGGACGTGGATCCGAACCGTCGCCGGGACGAGTTTCGTGAGATGCGACCGAGCCGCGGGCCGTTCGCGCTCGAACGACGCCGGCGTGTGCGCGAGCGCTTCGAGGAGCGTCCGGTTTCCGGCCGTCGCCGGCGTCGCTCCGAGCGTCGTCGCCGCGTCGTCCGCGTACCGATCGAGTTGTGCCGAGTCGGTGGGCGGGCCGGCGAGGCCGAGGCCGAACCCCGCGGCGACGCCGAGAATCAGGAGGACGCCGACGCCCGCCTCGAACACCGACAGCGAGAGCTGTCCCCAGCCATCGACGGTCACCGTGAGCGTCCGTGCCGTGGTCTCCCGGCGACGATACGCGAGCGCGACCGTCCCGGAACTGTTCTGCGTCGCCGTCACCAGCCGGAGCGTCGTCGGCCCGGTCGCGGAGAGCGAAACCGTCGTCGTCCCCACCACGCCTCGCTGTGCGTGGAGAACGACGCGGTCGTTCGCTCGGACCGACTTCACCGTCGCATCCGCGCCCGCATCGATCCGCAGGCGGACGCGTTCGACGCCGCGCGGCAGGCGAACGGTTCGACTACGCGAGACGTTCACCGTCCGATTGACGGGCGTCCACGTCGCGACGAGGACGCCCCGACGAACGGTGACGCCGGAGACGGGCGTTCGTCGCTGCACCACCGTCTCGTCGTCGAGGGCGATCCGGAGCGGACGCCCCTCCGCGGCCGGTGCGAGACGGTCGACGTCCGCGGCCGTCAGCCGTTCGACGCTGCTCCCGTTCACGACGTTCGCCTCGGCGGTCCACGGCGCGTCGGCCACGACGAGGCGGTCTGCGACGGCGGCCGCTGCGTGGCGCTCCGCGGGGCTGCGGTCCGCACCCGCCAGCGCGCCGTCGGCGACGGCGACGCCCAGCGTCGTCACCGTCGTGAGCAACACGAGGGCGACGACCAGCGCGAAGAGGTTCGCCTGAGCCCTGCGGGACGGCGCGTTCATCGTAACGTCACCCGAAGCCCGTCCCCGCTTCCCCGAACGGCGACGGTGGCCGGCCGAGCGCTCTCCCACTCGCCCTCGACGCGGACGACCCTCGACGGAAGGCCGAGGGCCGTCTCGCCGCCGATTCGCGGATGCGGGTGGTCGAGCACGAGCGCCCGCCCGCGGGCGCGGATCGAATAGCCCGCGCCGCGGAGCGTCTCGGGGAGGTCGACGCGGAGTTCGACCGACACGGCGTCGCCCGTCTCCGGGACGGCCGATTCGACGCGGTCCGCCGCCGAGACGAGCGTCCGATCGCCGAGTTCGGCACCGACGGCCGCCCGGTAGGACGGCACGACGCCGCCGTAGAGCACCGTCGTCAACAGGACGATAAAGAGGACGACGATGCCGGCTTCGAGCAGTTTGCCGACGACGGGCGCGACGGCGCGGTCAGGCACGCCGAATCACCAGCCCCAGGTCGTGAACGGTGACGGACGCCTCGTCGACGGCGGGGAACCGAGCGACGACGCTGACGACGCCGTCGTCGTCGAACTCCCGGCGAGAGGTGCTCGCGCCGCGATCCTCGAAGAACCGCTCCCAGACGCCGGGCGTCGCCGTCTCCACGGCGAGACCGTACCCCACCTGCTTCGTGAACGTCCGACGGTCGTGGGTGGCGTTCGTGCGGAGGATCGCGCCGTCCGCCCCGGGGGCGAATCCGGTTACGCCGTCGGTCCCGAGCGTCGGGACACCGACGAACAGGCCCCCTCGCCCGTCGAGATGGGTGGCTCGACGCGGAGGTTCGCGCTCCCGGGACGCCCCGTGACGACGGCACCGCCGAGGTAAGCGACGCGAGCGGAGTGCTCGCCGTAGACGAGGGCGTCCGCCCGCCAGACAGCGAGCGTTCGTGGGCCGTCGACGAGACGGACCGTTCGGGCGGCGGTTCGGAACTGGCCGCAGAGACGGCGATCCGTCGTTCGTGGGGCGTCCCGGCGTGAGGGTCGAGGGCGGCGTCGAAGCCGCGGACGACCCGTCCCGTCTCCGCCGCCCGCGAGCTATCCTCGACGACGGTGCCGATCGTCGCCGTGAGCGCGGCGAGACTCAACACGGTCATCGCGAGGAGCAACGCGACGCCGACGACGGCCGTCTGCCCCCGGCGAGCGGTCATATCATACCCACCCCGGCAAAGACGGCGTAACAGACCGCGACGAGCGAGCCCGAGTGCAACAGCGCCTCGTACCGACCGCGGCTCGCCGTCCCCGCGAACCACCCCGAGGCGAGCATCGTCGCCTGCGTGACGACGTAGATGCGAAAGCGCTCCCGTGGCAGGTCGATGGCCGTCGCGTTGAGGACGTACCCGCCCGGTCCCTCGACGGAGGAGAGCTGTGCGAACCCGTCGAACACCTGCATCCCGACGGCGACGGCGATGCCGATGACGAGCAACGCCGTCGTCCATCCGACGGCGACGTAGACGAGGAGATTGGACCGGAGTTCGCGCTTCTCGTGGTAGAGGCGGCCGATTTCGGTCTGGAGCGTGTCGAACACCGCGCCGGCGTCGCTCCCGGCGTCGAGCGCGCCAGTCACCAGCCCGACCGACTGTTCGGCCAGCGGCGTTCCGACCCGGGAGACGAACCGATCGAGCGCCGCGGCCCGCACGTCCACGTCGGTGGGTTCGCGGGTCGCGAAGCTCAGATTCAGCGCCAAATCGGCCACGTCGGGGTTCAGCGCGCCGAAGTCGACGTCGCGCGCGACGATCTCGACGGCCTCCTGAAACGGCCGCCCGAGGTTGACGTGCCCCGAGACGGCGTGGGCGAAATCCTTTATCTGCCGGTCTTTCGCGTCGTCGAGTCGCGCCCGGCGGACGGAGACGAGGCCGACCGGCACCGCGTAGGCGACGTAGCCGAGCAAGACCACGTTCGTCGGCCGGTAGCCCTCGTACCAGAGCGCGCCGGCCGCGGCGACGGCGACGAAGACGCCGACGGCGGCCGCGCTCGCCGGGTTGATAGCGGCCGTCAGCACGACGTCGGACGCCGACGCCGGTCGTTCGTACGCGACGGTCTGTCCCGGCGGCCGGAGTTCGCCGACGACGGCGCTCGCGCCGACGCCGAGGACGAACACGAACGCGGCGCTCGTGTAGACGACGACGGCGCGCGCGGAAATCGTGCCCAGCGGCGTCGCGACCGGTTCGGAGAGTCCGGGAGCGATGACCGCGAGGACGGTCAACACGATGACCAGCAGCGTCGGCAACACGAGCAGGACCATGAACATCTCGGAGAGCAGTTCGAGAAAGCCCTGTGCGCGCTGCCTGGCCCGGTCCTGCCGGTGGCCGAGCATCCGGCTCTCCATCTGGAGATACGTCGCCAGTTCCTCCTCGCCCTGTTCGGCGTGCTCGCGGAACTTCAACAGGAACGGCGAGAGCAGTTCGCGGGACGGCGTATCGCGGGCGACCCGTCGCAGTCCCTCGTTCAGGCTCCCGGTGAGCGCCGTCGTGTTCAACACCTTCCGGGTCGCCACCGCGGTCTCGCCGTAGGCGTCCGTACTCGCCACCTTTCGGAGCATCTCGCGGTGGCCGTCGCTCCCCGACGAGAGGACGTACAGATACCGCACCGCACCGGGCATCGTGCGTTCGACGTCGCTTCGGCGGGCCGACGCACGCCACGCGAGATAGCGCCCGCCGAGGCGAACGGTCGCCGCCTTGGCAGCGCCAGCGACGACGAGGGCGGCGGCGACAGCGACGGCGATCCGCGGGACGTACGGGAGGCCGTCCCGTCGAACGACCGGGAGACTGGCTTCGAGAACCGCGGCGATCGCGTCCGGCAGGTCGGGCGACGCCGTGACGACGACGAGTCCCGTCACCAGGGCCACGACGACGGCGACGACCCACGACGCGCCGTAGACGCGGGCGAGGAAGACGTCGAAACTGATCCGGAGGTCGGTGCCGCGGTAGTGGCGTCGGTCGCGGGCGTGGCGTCCGCTGTCGGCGTTACGGGCGAACAGGGCGTACAGCACCCGATCGAGCGCCGACAGCGAGGCCGCGGCGGGCGCGGGCTCGGCGGCGGCGACGGTCCCCTCCGTCACGCCGATCCGCCCCGTTCGCCGTCGGCGCGTTGCCGCCGGATGCGTTCGACCGTCGCCGCCTCGTCGGTCCGCAGATCCGAGATGAATCCGAACAGCCGGTCGAAGTCGGTGACGTCCTCGCGGACGAGATACTTGACGTAGCGGTGCTTGCGGTGGAACTCGGCTTCGACGGCCTTGACGTCCCGGTCGGTCCGGTCGGCGATGCGGTGAAAGAGGCGGAAGCCGAGCGCCCGCCGATCGTCGTCGAGTTGCGGGTGGTCGTAATCGAGGCGGAAGGTGCCGTCGGTGTCGCGTTCGGCGACGCTGTTCCAGTAGAGCGTCCGCCCGCCCTTCTCGACGACGCCGGAGCGGAGGTGGCCGGTCCCGTCACGGTCGTCCAGCGTCTCGTACTCCGACTCCGAGAGGAGTTCGACGGCCTCGCTGACGTACCGGTCGCCGTCGACGTGGTGCGGGAAGACCACCAGGTCGATCTCGCGCAGCAGATACGGCGGGAGTCCCTGCTCGATGACGCGGTTGATGAGCGTGTCGACGTTCTCGGCGTGGGTCGTGCCGATGACGCCGTGGCCTGTGTTGAGCGTCTCGCCGAACGTCTCGAAACTCGCGGGAGTGTTGATTTCGGCGATGACCTCGACGTCCGGATTGAGGTAGTTGGTTTCGGTCATCAGTTTCGCCATCGAGACGCGCTTGTACTCGTTCTCGTGGTCGCGCGTCGTGAGCGAGATGCCCGTCTCGTGGGGGAGTCGGACTTCCCGGGACCCCTCGTCGATGCTGACCGGTCGGTCGTCGTAGGGGACGAACGGCATGTGGGCGTTCATGAGCGTCGTCTTGCCGACGCCGGTCGGTCCCGAAAAGAGGACGACGCCGTGGTGTTCGTAGAGCAGCCACAGGAGCGTCACGAGCTCGGTCGAGATGGCCCCGTGACCCACGAGGTCGACCGGCGTCATGGCGTCGCTGGCCTGTTTGCGGACGGAGACGTGCGGGCCGTCCTCGGAGATGACCGGGAGGGCGACGGCACAGCGGATGGTCTCCTCGACGCCCGGCGGGTCGAGATTCACCTTCGCGCTCGGGCGACTCGCGTTCAGTTCGGTGCCGTCGTGGGCGGCGAGTTGCGTGACGATGTTGACGAACTCCGTCTCGTCGTCGAACGAGAGATTCGTCGGCACGCGACCGACCGGGAGTTCGTCCGCGCGCGGGATGACCTTCACGCGTTCCCCGACGCGGTTGGCCTCGACGTCTTCGAGATGCGAGTCCCGAATCGGGATCGTCAGCGCACCGTAGCCGACGTAGTCGCGGAGGACGTAGTAGACCAGGTCGTCGAGGCGGTCGGTGGCGTACCGACTGTCGACCGGCGGGAGCGCGAGGCCGTACTCGGCGAGAGCGGCCCGTATCCGGTAGCGGGTCGCCTCGAGCCACGCCCGCGTGTTCCGGGCGGTGAGCCGACGGGAGAGGAACTGTCGCGCACGCTCGCGGACGAAAGCGTGTCGGTTCTCGACTACGTCGTCGACGTTCGCCTCCCAGATGCGCTCCTTGCATTCGTCGATGAGGTTCTCGTCGCCCGGCAGCAGGTCGGGTTCGAGGACGGCGTACTTGGTCGAGAAGTGGTCGTTGCCGAGGAGGTTCTCGCGGTAGATGACCACCTCGACGTCGAAGCCCGCGAAGTCGACGGTGTACTTCCGGAGGCGCTCGCCGGCCACCCGGTCGACGAACGGCGCGTCGGCGTCGTATCGCGTCGTCGCCGGCGCGTAGTTTTCGGTGTGGACGACCACCCGACCGTCGTCCTCGACGACGTCCACGACGTCGATGCGGTCGTCGAGCGCCAGCGGCGTCAGTTCGTCGAGCAACCGGAGTTCACAGAGCGCGTGGTAGGTGACGCGCCGCCACGCCGAGGGCGACACGTCGAGCAGGCGGTCGAGGACGCGCCGGTATTTCGGCTCGAATCCGCGCGCCGCACGCTCGACAGCACCCTCCCGGGTCAGCGGCCGGCGGCGGTTGACGACGGTGAAGTGGTCGCGAACCCGCGAGAGCGCTCGGTCGACGCGCGGACCGAGACTCGGTTCTCGGATTCGATACTCGAAGCCTCGTTCGGTTTCGAGGATCGTGGCGACGACGCCCGGGTGGATCTCGTACTGCGAGCGGACGTCGGTCGCGTACCACGCGTCCGGATCGCCCGGGGGCAGCGGCGGAGGGACGGCTTCCTCCCCGTCTTCCTCGGGGACGCGACCGATCTCTAGCGACGGTCCGTCGGACATGGCACGCGATCCCGCGCGCTCGTATTTAAAATTCGTCCGTGATTATCTAGATGGATAATCGGGCGATGACGGCTCGGTCCGACGCGCCACCTCGCCACCGATGCGACCACCCGCTCACTCGGAGTTTTATAACGAGTCGGCTGGAAACTGGACGCGTGCCCGCAGACCCTGAACGGTTCCCTTCCCTCGTGATCCTCGGCGTCGCAGTCACGCTCGTCCTCGTCTCGGGAGCCCCCGTCTCCGCATCCGGTCAGCCGTCGGCGACGACGGTACAGCCGGTGGAGAACGGAACGACACAGCCGTCGGCGAACGGAACGACACAGCCGTCGGCGAACGGAACGACGGACGCGCCGATCGTCGTCAGCGACGTCACCGCACCCGAGCGGGTGCGGCGCGGCGAGAACGTCAGCGTCACGGCGACGGTGACGAACCGGGGCAACGTCACGGGAACGGAGTCGATCGAGTACGTGTTCGACGGAACGGCGGTCGCCGTTCGGAACGTCACCGTCGACGCCGGCGAGACGCGGACCACGGCGTTCGACGTCCGATTCGCGTCGCTGCGGTCGACGAACGAGTCGGTGGCCGTCGGCACGTACGTCCACGGCGTTCGCAACGAGAGCGGGACGGGCGTCGCCCGCTATCTGCGCGTGACGCCCGACGTCGATCTCGCGGTGAGCGGGTTCGGCGCACCCGCCGAGATCACGCGCAACCGGTCGTTCGTCGTGCTCGCGACGCTGTCGAACCCCGCGAACACGACGATCACGCGCCGCGTCACGTACCGCTTCGACGGGGCGAACGTGACCACCAAGACGGTGACCGTCGCGGACGACGAGGAAGAGCGGGTCGCGTTCGCGGTTACGGTTTCCGCCCTCGAAGCCGCCGGCGCGACCCTCCGGGAGGGGACGACGTACGACCACGCCGTCGTCGCCGACGGCGGCCGCCGCGACGGCGACGCCGTCCGTTTCGTCGGGGAGCCGACCGGGGACGCCTCGGCGCTGGTCACGGAAGCGTTCAACGGCCCCGACGACGTGCGCCGCGGGGAGACGTACGTCGCCAACGTCACCGTCCGGAACGTCGACACGGTCGCGTTCGACGGCCGACTGACGTACCGGCTCGACGGGGCCGTCGTCGCCACGGAGCGCGCGTCGGTCCCTCCCGGCGAGCGCGAGACGGTCGTCTTCCGGATCAGTTACGAACAGGTCGAGCGCGCGGCCTTCCCGCTGTCGGCGCACCGAACCGACCAGAGCGTCTGGGTCGCCAACGAATCGATCGTCAGCCGGCCCGTGACCGTCGAGGACGGGGTCGAGACGCCGACCGCGACGCCGACGCCCACGCCGGCGTTCACGCCGACCGCGACGCCCACGCCGACACTCACGCCGACCGCGACGCCCGCGCCGACCTGTCAGCGCGGGTTCTTCACCCGGTGTGGGGACACGCCGCTGGATCAGACGACGCTGACGATCATCGGAACGATCACCTCGATTCTGGCCATCCTCGTCGAACTCTTCAGGGGTGAGTGACAGTGGCGCGAGGACTCCCGGCCGTCTGGAGCACGCTCTTTGCGCTGCCGCTGGTGGTCGTCGGCGCGTATCTGGCCGGGGGTATCCGGTGGTCGGACCGCGACCGGAGACGCCGCCGATCGTCGGAATGCTGCTGATCGTCTTCGGCCTCTTCGTCTTCGGGGTCGGGCTGTACGTCCACTTCGTCGCGGCCCCCGAGGCCCCGCGGATGCGGGAAAACGAGGCCGTCGTCGACGAGCGCGACCCCGCCCAGCGGAACGCCCTCGCGGAGGCGTTCGTCTCCGTGCCGTTTCTCGGGGTCGGCGGCTACCTGCTGTATTTCACGCAGACGCCGCTGGTCTACCCGACGGCGGTGCTCGCGCTGGGGCTGTACCTGTTCTCGCGCGGCGTCCATCGCTACTGGCGAAACACCCTGACGACGTACTTCGTGACCAATCAGCGCGTCATCGAGGAGTACCGCTTCATCTCGCTGATCCGCAACGAGGTGCCCCACGAGAAGGTACGAGCCGTCGAGGAACGGCGGAGCGCGTGGGACTCCTGTTTGGCCTCGGCAACGTCGCGGTTCGCTCCGGAGCCAGCGGCGACCTGACCGTCTCCGTCGACGAGGTGTACGACCCCGCCGAGTTCGCCGACGTGGTGCGCGACGAGATTCGGGCCCACGACGGCACGGGAGGCGGCGCGTCTACCGACTCGGCCGGAGAGACGTCCGGCGATTCGGACGAATCGACTGGTGATTCAAACGAGGCATCCGGCGAATCCGAGGGCGACGCGTCCGGCGATTCGGACGAAACGTCCGGCGAACCCGGAAGCGACGGCCCCGAAAGTCGACGGACGGAGTGACGCGAGGCCGGACGGCCGCGGGGCGCGACGGCCCTCACAGCAACCCCAAATCTTCGGCGACCATGTCGGCCAACTGGTCGGCGAGTTCGGGGTCGACCTGCGCGACGTCCGCGCCGTCGTGTCGCTGTTCGTTGTGTCGGTCGAGCATCTCGGCCACGTCGGCGAGGGGAATTCTCGTCGTCGTCCCACAGGCTTCGCAAACGATGGGCACCTCGGGGTCGTCGTCGGTCATCGTCCGTACCTCGGACGGCGAGGAGAAAGAACGTTCGGACATGGCGAGGCGGCCCGTCGAGTCCGCCGCCCCGTGAGCGGCCCGTCTCAGTCGCCCGCCGACTCCGCCCGCAGGAAGATCAACTCGAACGTCGTCCCCGCGCCCTCGTTGTCCCGAACGTCGACCGTCCCCCCGTACATCTGCAGCATCTCCTTCACGAGGTAGAGCCCGAATCCGTTTCCGGGACGGGACAGTTCGGCGACGCCTTTCTGGAGGACCGCTTCCTTCTCGTCGTCGGGGATACCGGGCCCGTTGTCGGCGACGTGAACGGCGACGGCGGGTCGCTCTTCGACGTCGGTCTCGGTCTCTCGAACGTTCGGCGGGCGAACGGGCTCTCCCGTCTCGTCGTCGACGCGGACGGTCCGGGTCGTCTCGGTCGCCCACACCTCGACGCGGGGCACCTCCTCGTCGTTGTGGACGACGGCGTTCGAGAGGACGTTCTCCAGCACCTCGACGAGGAGTTCGTCGGCGTAGACGCACTCCTCGTCGGGCAGGTCGTGCGAGTCGAAGACGGCGTCCGGGTGCGACTCCCGAACGCGCGAGACGGCCTCGTCGAGCGCGTCCCGGAGGTCGACCGGCTGAAGTTCGTGCGTCGCCTCGCCGACGGCGGCGTCCATGAACGTCCGGATCGTGTCGATGAACGACGACATGTCCGCGACGCGGTCCCGGATCGTCTCGATGTGGCGTCGGGCGTCCGGAGACGCCACGAACTGGGCGTCGAGTATGTCCGTCCGGGCGTCGACGAGGTTCAGGCCGTTGAGGATGTTGTGGCGGACGATGCGGTTCACGAACTCCAGGCGCTCGCGTTCGTGTTCGATGGCGCGTTCGTACTCCCGCTGGTCGGTCAGATCCCGGACGATCTTCGTGTAGCCGAGGTGGTCGCCCGACTCGTCGTAGCGGGCGGCGATCGTGACGTCGGCCCAGAAGCGCGTGCCGTCCTCGCGGATCCGCCAGCCTTCGTCGCGCGCCTCGCCGGTCTCTGCGGCTTCGTCCAACAGCGCCGCCGGCTTGCCGTCGGCGACCGCCTCGTCCGGATAGAACACCGAGACGTGTTCGCCGACGATCTCGCTGGCGGTGTACTGGATGATCCGTTTCGCCCCCGATTCCACGACGTGACCAGCCCCTCCGTGTCGAGGCTGAAGATCGCGTAGTTGTCGACGGCGGCGACGAACTCCTCGAATTTGGACTCCTGTTCGCGAATCCGCTGCTGGCTCTCCTCGAGCAGGTGTTTCCGGTTGAGTTCGTACCCCATCCAGTTCCCCATCAGCTCGACCATCGTGAGCTGCCAGTCGTCGAATGGGTCGGCCTCCTCGCGGTCGAGAAAGCAGAGCGCCCCGTAGAGCGCGTCGTTCTCGTAGACGGGCGTCCCGACGTACATCTCGAAGCCGGCGTCCGTGCCGTACGCCTTGGCATCGACGTCGAAGGGGCGCGTCTCGAACTGGAGCGTTCGGTCCTCGCGTACCATCCGCTCGCAGTGGGTCTGAGTGAACGGGACGACGTCGCCCGCTTCGATGTCGCCCCGCTCGCTCTCGACGACTTCGAGGCGATACTCGTCGGACTCCCGGTCGATGTGCGCGAACGAGCCGTACTCGGCGTCGAACAGGTCGCGGCCGATGTCGACGAGACAGCCGACCTGGTCTCGGAACGTGAGCGCCGTGTCCGAGACGACGTCGTACAGTTCCCGGAGTTTGCGCTCCCGCATGTCGAGTTCCTGCTCGCGGCGCTTCAGCGAGGTGACGTCCGCGTACTGTTCGACGCGGCCGCCCTCGTAGAGCCCCGACCCGACGGGTTGGCTCCGGTGTTCGAGCCAGCGCTCCTCGCCGTCGGTCCCCACGACGCGGCACTCGAACCGCTCGGTGTCGCTGTTGTCGTCGTAGGTGGCGAGGATTCGCTCGCGGAACTGCGCCGGCTCCGCGACGCGGTCGGCGATGTGGTCCTCGACGAGTTCGCGCTGGTCGCTCCCCACGGCCGCCTCGCGATCCAGATCGAAGTAGTCGGCGGCCGCCTCGTTGAGCCAGACGACCTGGAACCGGTCGTCGAAGATGAACGTCGCCACCTCCGTCTCGTCGAGGACGTCGTCGGTGATGGTCCGGTAGCGTTCCCGACTCCGTTCGAGGTCGTCGCGGGCGCGTTGCTGGAGCGCGCTGTTGAGGCCGACCCCGAACGTGGCGACGGCACCGAACAACACGCCGTCGAGGACGAGTACCCACGGCTTGAGCGCGTGCATCGACCAGAGCTGGAGCGAGATGACGAGACCGTACAGGAGGACGACAGCGGCGAAGCCGCCGACGTTCCACTTCGCGACGGTCCAGGCGTATTTGGGGTCCCAGTCCCGCCGCGAGAGCCAGACGCCGCCGCCGACGAGGCCGAACGCGAGAAAGAAAAGCGGGGCGTTCTCGAGCAACGTCGTGACGAGCGCCCACGAGAGGTTCGAGACGTCGTCCCAGGTGTCGTACAGCGGAATCAGGGACACGAGCACACCGAGCGCTACGACGGCCGCCCCCGGCAAGTCGTCGACGCGTGGCTGTCGAGCGGTTCGAAGTAGTGCCATGCATCTACTCCCGGTCCTCAGGCAAGTAAAAGTCAGGTCCGCTGTGTGCGGTGTCGTAGAGTGCGCGGTTTCGCGCTACCGCTGTGAGCTACGCCGCTCGCTTCCGTCACGCCGCGAGGACGCCGTCCCCGAAGCGCGTGGGTCCGCGCCCCGAGTCGGAGCGCGCCTCACTCGCTGTCACCGACGACGACCCGGGGGTCGACCCACGTGTAGAGGAAGTCGACCACGATGTTCGCGAGGATGAAGACGACGGCGGTGACGATCGTGCCGACGAGGACGATGGGGTAGTCCCGCTGCTGAACGGCGTTGATGATGAGTCGTCCGAATCCCGACATCCCGAAGATGTACTCGACGACCATCCCGTAGATGATGAGAAATCCGATCCACAGCGCCGAAACGGTGAGGACGGGGGCCAGCGCGTTCTTGGCGGCGTGTTTGACGACCGTCTTCCGGGTCGAGATTCCCATCGCTCTGGACGTCTCGATGTAATCTTTCTCGAGGACGTCGCGCATCCCCGCCCGCATCATCCGGAACATCAGGGCTCCGATCGTCCCACCCAACAGCAGACACGGGAGCACGAGTCGCTGTAACCGATCGACGACGCCCACGCCGGCACCGGACGGCGGGACGAGTCGGAGGTGATACGAGAACACCAGAAGCGCCAGCACGCCGCTGACGAACACCGGGACGCTCACGCCGAGGATCGCGATGACGGTGAGGACGCGGTCCAACAGGGTGCCGTGTTTGTAGCCGGCGAGGATACCGGTCGGTATCGACAGCAGCGTCGCGAACACCAGACTCACCGACGTGATCTGTGCCGTGATCACCCATCGGTCCGCGAGCAACTTCGCGATTGGCTGTCCGGTCGCGTACGACTGGCCGAGGTTCCCCGGAGAAGGTCGCCGGCCCAGAGAAGATACTGGACGTAAACCGGCTCGTCGAGGTGGTACTGCTCGATGATGCGCTGGCGCATCTCGTCGGTGATGACGCCGCCGCCGAGAACCGTATCGACGATCGATCCCGGAGCGAGATGCATGAGGAGAAACACCAGGGCGGTGACGGCCCAGACGGTGAACACGCCGAATATCAGGCGTTTGCCCAGATAGCGAAGCGATTGGATCGAGACCATTGCGCTACTGTTCGAGTGCGACGTCGCGGAGGAACGTGTTGAAGTGGGTGACGAACGAGGGCATCGCGCCTTCGAAGTTCTGGACGTTCTGGTTCAGGGCGCGGGTCGTGTCGGGGTGCACCATGAACACGGCGGGCGCGTCGTCCACGATGAGCTTGTTCGCCTCCTTGGCAGCCTGTTCCCGTTCCGCCTGGTCGACGCTCGTCCGCAACGTGTTCAGCAGTTCGTCGACGTCGGGGTTGCTGTAGCCGAACCAGTTGTTCCCGTCGGGGACGATGAAGTCCGAGTGGAACACGGGGTTCAGGATGCCGCCCGGGTCCGGGAAGTCGGACGCCCACCACGACGTGATCATACCCGGATGCTCGTCGAGGGGGCCCGGGAGACGCTCAGCATCTTCGACTGCTCGACCTGATTGATGTTCACCTTGATGCCGACTTCGCCGAGTTGCTCTTGCATGATGATCGACGGTTTCCGAAGGAACGTCGCGTTCGTCGTCATCAGCGTGAACTCGAAGCGAGGGTCGCCCGTCAGGCCGGCCTCGTCGAGCATCGAGCGCGCCCTGTCCGGATCGTATTGGTAGCCGCCGTACTCGAGGTCGTCCGGGGTCACGTGGCCGAACATGTTCTCGGGGAGCATGCTGATGGCCGGCGTCCCGTACTTCCCGACGACGCTCTCGGTGATCGCCTTGGTGTCGGTCGCGAAGTTGATGGCCCGGCGGACCGTGGGGTTGTCGAACGGCTCCATCTCCAGATTCATGACCTGAAACGTCGTCTGGAACGACGTCGTCCGGTGGAGGTCGACGTTCTGCATCTGCTCGACGACCGAATACTGGTCCGTCGAGAGCGAGTGGGAGCCGTGGAAATCGCCCTGTCGCAGCCCCGTCAGGCGACCGGTCCCGCCCGGGACGATCTGGAACGTCACCTCGTCGAGGTTCGGCAGGTCGTCGTCCCAGTACTCCTCGAAGCGACTCAGCGTCACCTGGCTTCCGCTCTGCCAGTTCTCGAATTTGAACGGCCCCGAGCCGACGGGTTCCTGACCGAGGTCCGTCCCCTTCTCGTCGATCGCTGCTTTCGGCGCGATGCCCATCGCCTGCGTCGCCGGCACGTACTGGAACGTGGCGTCGGGTTCGCTCAGCACGATTTCGAGCGTGTAGTCGTCGACTTTGTTGTAGCTGTCGACGCTGCTGAGCATCCACGCGAGCGGCGAGGAGGCTTCCGACGACGTCGTCAGGTTCGCGCTCGCGACGACGTCGTCGACGGTCATCTCGTCGCCGTTGTGGAGGGTCACGCCTTCCCGCAGATTGTACACGTAATGTGTCGGGTCGTCGATGGTCCAGTCTTTCGCCAGCGCCGGAGTCAGTTCCATATCCGGCCGGTTGAGCTCGAGGAGGGTGTCGTACAGGTGAACGGTGATGGGGTTCGTGATGTCGTCGTACGCCTTCCACCACGAGAGGTTCACCGGTTGCGAACCGAGCGCGTACGTGAAACTCGCCCCACCGCTCTCAGAGGATCCGTCCTGGCCGCTGTCGGTCTGGCCACCCTGGTCAGTCGCCCCGCCGCTCGTCGGCGTCCCGGCTTCCTCGCCCCCGAAACAGCCCGCCAGCGAACCCGCGCCGGCCGTAGCCGTCAAATATTTGAGAAACCTTCGGCGGCGTTCACTGCCTACCTCGGTGTCGTCAGGCATAGCTAAATCAGGACGAGGGGACGTCTTAATAGTATCGCGAGCGTCCCGATACTGCAGGGTATGTAACTAATCACAGGTGAAATGATCGGGCGGCCAACGCCCTCCGGAGATGGGAGACGGACGACCGCGAGAACCGTCACCGCGGGCGGGTCAGCGGCGGATTCGGCCACGCGCCGACGCGGCGCGGAGAGCGACCGACACGGCGGCACTCATCCGACCGCAGGCGGTCGATCCGCGGGTCGGCAGGAGCCCCACCGCATCGTTATAACCGTGGTGTCCGACTCGGGCCGTATGGCAGTGATCTCTGACGTCACGGTCCGGCCGCTGGAGTTGGCGATGCGCGAATCGTTCACGATCTCGCTCGAAGCGCAGTCGAGCGCGGACAATTTCGCGGTCGTCGTCCACACGGACACCGGAACGACGGGGCTCGGAGAGGAGCGCCGATCCCCCGATCACCGGCGACAGTCGGAACGCGTCGATGGAAGTCGTCCGTGAGGCGGCGGACCTGCTGAGAGGCGAACCGCTCGGGGAGTATCGACGGCTCGTGGAGGCGGTGCGGGACCGATACCGCGGGGCGGTGTCGGCGACGACCGCCATCGAAACGGCGCTGCTCGACGCCGTCGGGCGGGAACACGACGTTCCCCTCTCGATGCTGTTCGGCGGCGACCCGTCGACGGTCACCACCGACGTGACCATCGACATGGCGGGACCGGAGACGGCGGCGGAGCGAGCGGAAACGTTCGTCGACGCGGGGTTCACCGAACTGAAGATCAAAACCGGCGGAACGGTCGCGGACGACGTCGACCGCGTAGTCGCCGTCCGGGACGCCGCGCCCGACGCCGAACTCAAAGTCGACGCGAATCAGGGCTGGCGGCCGAAAGAAGCCGTGCGGTTCGCCGACGCGATGCGTGAACGGGGCGTCGATCTCGCGCTGCTCGAACAGCCCGTCCACCGAACCGACGTCGACGGCATGGCGCAGGTCCGACGGCAGATTCGAATCCCCGTCGCCGCCGACGAGAGCGTGTTCACGCCGACCGACGCGATGCGGATCGTCCGGAACGAAGCCGCGGACGTCCTCAACGTCAAACTCGGGAAATCGGGCGTTCTCGGGGCGCAATCTATCGCGTCGATCGCGCTGGCGGCGAATCTCGACCTCATGGTCGGCTGTATGCTGGAGAGTTCGATCGGCCTCCACACGGCCGCCCATCTGGTCTCGGGCATCGGGGCGTTCTCGTATGTCGACCTCGACGGGAACCTGTTGCTCGGTGACGACGTCGTCGACCTGCAACTGACCCCGGACATCGAACCCGAGGGCCCGGGACACGGAATCGACGCGCCCCATCTACGCACGGAGCTGTAACCCGGTCGGACGAAGGAGTCCGGCGATAGGTCTAAGGTCCGAAATCGTAAATCCGAGCCCATGCCCGAACGGGGAGACGTAGACGCGGAGACGACGGACGCGATCGACGCGTTCGTCTGCGACTGGCTGTCGGAGAACGGCGTCCCGGGGGCGAGCATCGCGCTCGTCACGGCCGAGGAGTCGCTGTACACGCGAGGGTACGGCGCGCGGGACCTCCGCGCGAACGACCCGTCGACGCCGCGGACGCTGTACGGGATCGGCTCCATCACGAAGTCGATGACCGCCCTCTCGATACTGCAGCTCGCCGAGCGCGGGGAGCTGTCGGTTTCGGATTCGATCGCCGATCATCTCCCGGAACTCCGCGCCCTCGAAGCGGACGGGGAGATAACGATCGCCGACCTCCTGACCCACTCGTCGGGACTGCCGAGCGACGGGAGCGCGCACGTCCTCCTCAGCCGGGGGATCGGGGCCGATCCGTTCCCGATCCCGCTGAGTAGCCGGGACGACTACTACCGGTATCTTCGCGCCACGGCCGGCGACCGCGTCAGCGACGACGACGCGTTCTTCTACTACAACTCCGGCTACTTCGTGCTCGGATGCGTCGTCGAGGAGATCACCGGCCAGGAATACGACGACTACGTCCGCCAGAACGTCCTCGAACCGCTCGGCATGGAACGCGCGACGTTCACACGCGACGAGTTCGAATCGGACCCCGATCGCATGACGCCCTACCTGCTGGACGAGGGGACGCCGACGCCGGCGACGTTCCCGTTTTACGACGTCGTGCAGGCGGCCGGCGGTCTGCTCGCGTCGGTCGAAGAGCTCGGGGCGTATCTCCAGTGTTTCCTCGGGGACGACTGTGCCCTCGTCTCCGACGAGGCCGTCGCGGAGATGCACGAGCACCACGCGACGTGGAACCGGGCCATCGACGGGACGGAACAGGGGTACGGATACGGATGGATGGTCGGGCCGTTCGACGGCGACCGACTCGTCGGCCATCTGGGAGACGTGACCGTCTCGACGTCGTACGTCGGCTTCCTCGAACAACAGCAGGTCGGCATCGCCGTCTCCTGTAACACGGCCCCGCCGTGTCACCCGATCAACGTCGGGAAGGGCGTCCTCGCGCTGCTGAACGGCGAGACGCCCGAGCGAGCGGTCTCGTACTTCGGATTACGGGAGAAACGCCGGCCGCTTCCGGGGAGTACGAATCCCGACGGGGCGTCGCGCGAGCGACGGTAACGGCCGACGGGGCCGCCCTCTCGCTCGAACTCGACGACCTCCTCGAAACGGCCACGTACCGTCTCCTCCCCGAGACGGACGACCCCACCGACCGGTCGTTCTATACGATCGCACCGGACGGGACCCGACTCCCCGCGAAATTCGAGGTCGACGACGGCGACGTCGACCTGCGCTTCCAGCGGTGGCGACTGCGGAAAGTAGACTCGAATTGAGAGGGTTCGGGATCGCGTCGAAAGCGGGAAGCGATCCGACAGCTAACTCCCCGAGGACCGCACAGCGGCCGCCTCTTCGGGAGAATGTGTCGACGGCGTGGAGACCGTATCCACAAATTTAAATACCGGACCGCAAACGGATACGATATGTCCGGGTCCGCTGCTCGCCAGCCCGAATCATCGACGCTGGGGAGGATCCTCCAGACGCCCAGGCGGCTGTATCGTCTCGTCCGGCTGGACCCGCTGGCGACGGTCGGCGCGGCTATCGTCCTCGGACTCGTGTTCTGTGCGATTTTCGCCCCCGTTCTCACCCCGTACACCCCGACCGAACAGGACCTCGGAAACGAACTCGACGGGCCGAGTGCGACCCACCTGCTGGGGACGGACCACCTCGGCCGCGACGTGTTCACGCGCATCCTCTACGGGACGCGATACGCCCTCGCCATCGCCGTGTTCGTCGTCTCGTTGGAGACGCTCATCGGCGTCTCGCTGGGGCTAGCCTCGGGCTACTACAGGGGGAAGGTAGACGAGACCATCATGCGGGCGCTCGACGTCCTGGTCTCGATCCCGTCGCTGTTGCTGCGATGGTCATCGTCTCGTCGTTCGGGGTGAACATCTGGAACGCCATGCTCGCGATATCCATCGTGTACATCCCGATGATGTCACGGACCGTCCGGTCTTCGACGCTGTCGTTGCGCGAGGAGACGTACGTCAAGGCCGCCCAGAATCTGGGGTACAGCGACCAGCGAGTGATGGTGAAACACATCCTTCCGAACGCGGTTCCGCCCATCGTCGTCCTCGGAACGACCGACGTCGCGTACGCGTTGATCGACGTCGCGACGCTCAGTTTCCTCGGTCTGGGCATCCAGCCACCGCATCCGTCCTGGGGCGCGATGGCGCACACGGCACAGGAGTATCTGCTGGTCAGCCCGCACTTCATCGTCTTCCCGACCATCGCCATCGCCATCACGGTCGTCGGGTTCAATCTCCTCGGGATGGGGCTGCGGGAGATCTTCCTCTACAAACGAGACGCCGTCGAGACAGAAGATATCATGGGGTAACTGCTGCGAGATGACCGAAAACACCAACACGCTCCTCGCGGTCGAAGGACTGAGCACACAGTATCGAACGGACAGCGGCCCGATCAGAGCCGTCGACGACAACTCGATCACCGTCGACGAGGGCGAAGTGCTGGGCGTCGTCGGCGAGTCCGGATCGGGTAAGTCGTCGCTCATTCGGTCGATTATGCGACTCCTCCCGGACAACGGTGACATCGTCGACGGGGCGGCCCGATTCAAGGGGAGAGACCTCTCGGAGATGAGCGAATCCGACCTCCGGGAGATCAGGGGCAACGAGATCAGTATGATCTTCCAGCACCCCATCTCCCACCTGAACCCCGCGTACACCATCGGCGACCAGATCGAAGACGTCCTGCAGGCCCACACCGACCTCGACGAAGCCGAGCGGTGGGATCGAATCCACACGACGCTCGAACAGCTCGGCATCCCCGCCCCGGAGGAACGGGCGAAAAATTACCCCCACGAGTTCAGCGGCGGCATGGCCCAGCGGGTGGCGATCGCGATGGCGCTGATCTGCCAACCCGACCTCGTGCTCGCCGACGAGCCGACCTCCGCCCTCGACGTGACGATCCAGGCCCAGATCATCGACCTGCTGAGTGACCTACAAGACGAGTTAGACATGTCCATCATCTGGGTCACTCACGACATGGGCGTCGTCGCCGAGGTGAGCGACACGGTCGCGGTCATGTACGCGGGGAACGTCGTCGAGTACGGGCCGGTGCGAGAGATCTTCGAGGCTCCGAAACATCCGTACACGCGGGCGCTCCTCGAAACGGTTCCGCGACACGACAGAGACAGGAGCGAGCGGTTCAACACCATCAGCGGGTCGCCGCCGGATCTGAGCGACCTGCCGACCGGCTGCGTGTTTCAGGACCGCTGTCCGGACGAGATGGACATCTGCGGGGAACACCGACCGCAGTACTACCGGTTCGACACCGAACGAGAGGACGAACATCTCGCGAAATGCTTCCTCCACGCTGACCAGCCGCGCGTCCCGCCCTCGCCGAGCGCACCGACGGATATCCGGATGGAGAACGGCGAGTTCGTCGTGGGCGGCGACTCGGACGTCGAAGACGGGGGACCAACACACCGCTCCGCGCAGACGGACGGTGACAGCCGATGACGCTGCTCGAAGTCGAGAATCTGAAAAAGCACTTCGCGCAGAACACCGGACTGCTGGGCGAACTCCTCGGCCGGACGAAGACGGTGCAGGCGGTCGACGGCATCGACTTCTCCGTGGACGAAGGCGAGGCGCTGACGCTCGTCGGGGAGTCCGGCTGTGGCAAATCGACCGCCGCGCTCGCCGCGCTCGACCACATCCCCCGGACGGCCGGAACGGTCAGGTTCGACGGCCGGGACATCGAATCGTATTCGCGGAAGCGACTCCGTAGCGAGGCCCAGATGATGTATCAGGACCAGCAGCGGACGCTCAATCCGCGAATCCGCATCGGCGACGCCATCGCGGAGGCGATTCGACACCACGGGACGGCGGGCGACCGGACCGTCGACGAACGCGTCAGCGAACTCCTCTCCGAAGTGGGCATCTCACCCGGGGACGCGAACAAATATCCGTCGGATTTCAGCGGGGGCAGAAACAGCGGATTTCGCTGGCGCGAAGCCTCGCCGTCGACCCGCGACTCCTGGTCGCCGACGAACCCGTCTCGGGGCTGGACGTCTCCGTGCAGGCGCAGATACTGAACCTCCTCATGGACCTCCAGGCGGAGTACAACCTCGGGCTGGTCTACATCACGCACAACCTCAGCGTCGCCCGGAAGATAAGCGACAAGGTCGGGGTCATGTATCTCGGGACCATCGTCGAGTACGGCGACGCGGAGACGATCTTCGAGGATCCGCAGCATCCGTACACGCAGGCGCTGCTGTCGGCCAATCCGATCCCCGATCCGACGGTCGACCGGGAGCGCATCCCGCTCGAAGGGACGATCCCCGACCCGATAGACATCGGAGACGGCTGTCGGTTCGCGCCCCGGTGTCCGGAAGCCGAAGCGCGCTGCGAGACGGCCGAGATGGGGCTGGAACCCTTCGAGGGCGACCCCGACCATCAGGTCGACTGCATCAAACGGTAGCTCACGCCAGTCGCTCGACGGCGTATCCGGCGTTCAGGACGGTCGCGTCGTCGAACTGCGATCCGACGAACTGGACGCCGACCGGCAGACCGTCGACCGGATCGACCGGGACGCTCACGGCGGGATGGCCGGTCGCGTTGAACTGACAGGTGTTGCCGAGACTCCCCAGGCGTCGTCGAGAAACGCAAAGCGGTCCTGGTCGGGCGTGTACTCGTGCGGGAGTTGGGGCGTCGTCGGCGTCGCGATGACGTCGTACTCCGAGAGGACGTCGTCGTACGCGTCGGTGACGTCCCGGCGGAGGTTCATCGCCTCCGCGTAGTATTTCGAGTGGTACGCCTCGGACGTGTAGGCACCGATCAGGAGCGTGTACTTGACCGACGGCGGCAGGTCTCCGCCCTGTGCGCGCCGGTATTTGCCGAACGCCTGGACCCAGGACGTGTTGTACCACCCCCCAGTTGTGGCCGACGCCTTCGCCGCGGAACGCCGCGACCGTCCCTTCGTTCAGCGCGACGGTGTAGATGTCGACGGCGTCGTGGTGCATCGGTATCGAGACGTAGTCGACGGTCGCACCGGCCGCCGCGAGGGCGTCGAGCGCCTCCCGGATTCGTTCGTTGACCGCCTCGTCGCTTTCGGGGCGTTCGAAACCCTCCTCGACGACGGCGACGGAGAGGTCGGAGACGTCGCCGCCGAGCGCGGCCGCGTAGTCATCGACGGGGACGGAGTCGGGCTGTCTGGGGTCGGCCGGGTCTTTGCCGGCCACGACGTCGAGCATCCGGGCGGCGGATTCGACGTCCGGCGCGATGGGGCCGACGTGGTCGATGGTGTTCTCGATGCCGACGATACCGGTGTACGGAACGAGCCCGTGGGTCGGCTTGTGACCGACGACGCCACACCAGGCGGCGGGGACGCGGACGCTGCCGCCCTGGTCGCAGCCGACGGCGAGGTCGACGTCGCCCGTCGCGACGGCGATGGCGCTCCCGCCCGACGACCCGCCCGCGAGTCGCTCGGGGTCGTGTGGATTCAGCGTCGGCCCGAACGCGCTCGAATGCCCGTTGCCGGTGAACGCGAAGTCGTCCATGTTGGTCTTCCCGACGATTCGCCCGCCCGCGCCGAGCAGTCGGTCGACGACCGTCGCGTCGCGGTCGGGGACGTACCCCTCCATCACCGTCGACCCGCAGGTCATCTCGACGCCCGCGACGGCGACGTTGTCTTTGACGCCGATGCGGGTGTCGTCCAAGGGACCGTCAGCGTCGCCCGACACCTCACAGCGGGTGATCCACGCGTTGAGCGGGTCCGAGTCCGGCGACGGACGACCGCTGACCGACCTGTCGGAGATCGTCGCCGACGTCGATCCGGCGCGTTTTCGGACCGTCTCGTACGACGCGAGCCCCTCGGTCACGAGCCGTCTGAAGTCTTCCACTTCCGATTCGTCGAGGTCCAGATGGAGTTGCTCCCCGAGTTCCCGAACGTCGTCCGCCGTCGGCGGTCGAAGCGTCATCGTCGTGGGACATTACGCACCGCGATATAAATTTTCGGAGCCGTGAGCGATCCGTCGAGGACGGTGCGTGGCGACGGTCGAGACGCGACGCCGTCGGTCCACACGACGACCGGACATCGATGGGGTCAACCCGTTCGAGCGAAAGTACCGGTATGGTCATCGTCTTCTCCTGTCCCGACTGCGGCCGCGGGTACAGTCGGAGCCGGTTTCTCGGCGACCGAGACGCCAACGGGGCGCGGCCGGTGCAGTGTCCGAACTGTTACGCGCTGCTCGGACACGGGCCAGGACGAGACGCGCGCGGGACCGTGACCGACTACTCGGCGTCGACCAGCGACCCGAACAGTTCGGTCGCGTCGGCGGGCACGTCGAAGTCGTGGTAATGTTCGCCTTTCTCCTTCGAGAGGACGTTGAGAGCGGCGGCGGCACCGTCGCCGGCCGAGATGACGGCCTGCCACTCCTCGGCTCTGACCATCGCGCCCGTCGCGTAGGCGTCCTCGACGGACGTCTCCATGGTCACGTCGACGTCGACGATGCCCTCGTCGGTGAGTTCACAGCCGAGGCCCTCGGCGAGGTCGCGGTTCGCCCCCGTCGCGAGGACGAGATAGTCGCCGTCGAACTCCCCTCCTCGGTCGCGACGGTGAAGCCGTCGCCGGTCGACTCGACGCCGTCGACGGCGACGCCTTGCTGCCGGTCGACGCCGAAGTCGTCGACCTGTTCGCGGAGGACGCTCAGGTAGTTCGACCCGTCGATCGAGCCGATACCGGGGTAGTTGAACAGGTGCGCCTTGTGCATCCACGTCTTGTCGGTGTCGAAGACAGTGACGTCGAGGCCGTTCTTCCCGGCGAACAGTGCCGCGCTGAGGCCGGCGGGGCCACCGCCGACGACGAGGACATCAGCCATAGTGGACGGTCGGCGGCCATCGTGTTAAATTGTCGCCACCGAGCAGAACCTTCCGTCACCGGGACGGTAAGGCGGGGAGACCGGCCTGGATCTCGTCGCGCCGGTCCTCCAGCCACTCGGGGAGGACGAGTCGGTCGCCAAGGGAGTCGAGGTCCTCGTCGACCGTGTAGCCCGGCGACTTGGTCGCGAACTCGAAGAGGACGCCGCCGGGCGTACGGGCGTAGACCGACTTGAACCACTTGCGGTCGATGATTTCGGTCGGCCGGAGGCCGTGGTCCGTGAGGACCTGTCGCCAGGCCTCCTGTTCTTCCTCGGTCACCTGAAAGGCGACGTGGTGGACGGTGCCGGCACCGGGGGCGCCCCGTTGGGCCTGCGGGTCTTCGAGGAGGTCGACGGCGTAGCCCAGATCGCCGTCGGCCTCGAACCGCTGTCGGTCGCCCGCCTGCGCCGTCGCCTCGTACCCCATGTCGGCCAGCATCGACTCGTACCACTCCGTGCTGGCGAGGGCGAGATCGACGCCGAAAAAGCCCCGGATCGCGTGGTCCGCAGGGACGGGGCCGGCTGGCGGGTCGCCGGCGGGCGCGTCAGCGCGCGCGACGAGTTCCAGCGGGAGGCCGTCCGGGTCGCGAAACGGGACGACGGTGTCGCCGAATCGCTCGTGGGGGTCGTCGGCGTCGACGCCCTCGGCCGCCAAGCGGTCGACCCAGTAGTCGACCGCCGAGTCGGGATCAGAAACTGCGTCGTGCTGACCTGCCCCTGGCCGACCTGTCCGGGCCGGGCGTTCTGGTACGGGAAGAAGGTCATGCTCGTCCCCGGCGAACCGCCGTGGTCGCCGTAGAACAGGTGGTAGACGGAGACGTCGTCCTGGTTCACGCTCCGCTTGACGAGACGGAGGCCGAGCGTCTCGGTGTAGAACGCGAGATTCCGGGCGGGGTCGCTGCCGATCGCAGTGACGTGGTGGATACCGGGGATGTCGGAAGGCATGGGCGTCGGTACGCGGGCGAGGCGGATAAACAGACGGGGACCTCCCGCGCCGCCGCGACGGGCGGGCGTCGGCGGTGGGCGGTCCCGTAGACGGTGCGCGGTTCGCGCCGGTCGTGTGTCGTCGCGGGAGAACGCTCCTTCTCCGAACACCTTTCTCCCTCCCCGTCGACGGCCCGTTCATGGACTTCGAGTTGACCGACGACCGGGCGGCGCTCCGGGACGAGGCCCGCGAGTTCGCCCGGACGGAGATCGCCCCGCGAGCGAGCGAACTCGACCGGAATCGGGAGTACCCCGCCGAGATCCTGGGCGAACTCGGCGAGCGACGGCTGACGGGGCTGACGATTCCGGAGGCGTACGGCGGCCGCGGCGAGGGGACGGTCGAACTCGCGCTGGTGACCGAGGAGCTGTCGGCGGCGATGATGCCCGTCGCGAGCGCGATGGGCCTCCACCTCGGCGTCGCGGAAGCGATCGAGCGGTTCGGCACCGAGGCCCAGCGCGAGGCGTACCTCCCGGAGATGGCGCGCTTCGAGACGGTCGGCGCGCTGGGGTTGAGCGAGACGAACGCCGGGAGCGACAAGCGCTCGATGGAGACCGAAGCGAGAAAAGCGGGCGACGAGTGGGTCCTCGACGGCCACAAGCGCTGGGTGACGAACTACTTCGACGCCGACGTGGTGTTGACCTACGCCAAGACGGGCGGCGACCCCCACGACGTCACCGCCTTCCTCGTCCCGACCGACGCCTTCGAGGTCGAACACATCTGGGACACCCTCGGTGCCCACGGCGTCGAGTCGCCGAAAGTGTCGCTCTCGGGCGTCCGCGTGTCCGACGAGGCGCGCGTCGGCGACGTCGGCGAAGGCTACGTCGACCGCGGCGACCTCGACGGGCGTGAACGTCCCCGCGCGAGCGGTGGGCATCGCCCGCGCCACCCTCGAAGACACCGTCGCCTACACGACCGAGCGCGAGCAGTTCGGCCACCCGGTGGCAGATTTCCAGGGCCTCCGCTGGCGACTCGGCGAGATGGCCGAACGCGTCGAGACGGCCCGGTTGCTCACGCTCCGTGCGGCCGACCGGGCCGACCGGGGCCGCGACGCCACGCGCGAGTTCAGCATGGCCAAAATCCACGCCACTGAGGCCGCCGTCGAAAACGCCAACGAGGCGATGCAACTCCACGGCGGCGTCGGCTACACGACCGAACGCGACGCGGAGCGATATCTCCGCGACGCCCGCCTGCTCACCATCGCGGGCGGCCCGAACGAGGGCCATCGGGACACCCTCGCCGACGCCGTGGTCGAGCGGTACGGCTAGATCCCGCGGAGAGACGTCCGGCGCGACGTAGAGACCACCGCCCCGTCGCCGTCGAGGACGCAGGTCAGGTCGCTCCCGTCGACGGAGACGGCGACGGCGACGCGCCACGGATCGCGGGAGCGGACGGACGCCGCCTCGCTCGCCACGAACGGGAGCGTCCACACCCGTCGCTCGCCGACGTCGACGCCGTGTCGCCGGTGGAAGGCGACGACTTCGGGGTGGTCGACGAGCAGTTCGCCGGGCGTGGTGCGGTGGACGCCGGAACAGGACGCACACCGGTGACAGAATCGACCGTCGGCGTCCGCCGAGAGCGCCGTCGGCGACCGACACCACGGACAGAGGCCGCGCGACAGGAACCCCGCGCGTTCCCGGATCGTCCGGTCGAGGGCGTCGAGAAACGCCGCGCGGCCGACTTCCGACGGGGTGACGAACGGCGTGGCGGCGCGCGCGGCCGTCCGCTCGCACTCCGAACAGGCGACGACGAACGCCCCGTCGTCCCGTCGGGCGACGAGGCGGCCGCCACAGGCGTGACAGTCGGCGTCGGTCTCGACCGGCGAGCGATCCGCGTCGCGGCAACACCGGACGGCGACGAGGTGGGCGAATCGCCCGGACGGGCGGAGCGCGTACTCGCCGTCGTCGCGGGCGAGAAAGCGCCCGTCGAGACGGGAGAGGTGGTAGTTCAGGCGGCCGTTGTCGCGGACGCCGACGCGCGGCTGGAGATCGGAGTACGGAAGCGGCGTCTCGCCCGCCGCATCCGCCCGGGCGAGGACGGCGAGGATGCGTATCCGCGTCGGGTCGGCGAGCGACTCGAAGTACGCTTCGGCGGCCGCGGCGTCGTCGGTCATAGCGCGAGGTGACTCGACTCGGTCACTATCGCGGCCGGCGTGAAAAGCGTTCACTCCCCGAGTCGGGGCGGGACGGTCGGCGTCTCGATGCCGCGCTCGGCGAAGGCGGCCAGCGTCCGCCGGGTCACGTCCGACTCGAAGGCGAACTCGTCGCGCAGGTCGGCGACGTAGGCCTTCCCGCGAATCGTCCGGTAGTACGCCTCGTCGTCGACGAGGACGGCGACCAGGTGGTCGTCGTCGACGTAGACGTACTGCGAGGTGACGATGGCGTCTTCCATCACCTCCGTCGCCCGCGCGACGTCGGCGTCCGGGCGACGGCCACCTCGACGACGACCATCATCTCCGGACGGCCGTCGTTGGCGTTGGCGACGTTCGACGTGAACATCGCGTCGTTGGGGACGACGACGGCCGTGTCGTCGGGCGTCACGAGCGTCGTCGACCGGAGGCCGATGCCCGTCACCTCGCCGTAATGCTCGCCGACGGTGACCTTGTCGCCGATCTGGTACGGCTTCTCGACGACGAGCACCAGACCGCCGACGACGCCGCCGAAGAGGTCTCTGAGCCCGAAGCCGAGCGCCGCGCCGACGAGACCGGAGACGGCGAGCAGTTGGGCCGCCGAGAGCCGAAACAGCGGACCGAGGACGAGATACACCGCCGTCCCGTAGATGAGGACCTTCGTGAGCGGGATGAACATCTTGATGGTGATGCGTCGACGGGCGCTCCGCTCGGCGGCCGTCGAGAGCACGTACGAGACGACGCGGGCCAACACGTAGGCGGCGACCAGCACCCCGGCCGCACTGACGAGCATCGCGGGGTCGACACCGAGCGATTCGGAGCCGGTCTGCAGGGCGATCGCGGGCGGGGCGCTCCCGGAACCGCCTCCGTTCGGTCGCCGTGGCGGCGGTCGGCACGGCAGCCGGGTCGAGCGCGACGACGCCGTCGGAGACGGTGACGACGCCCTCGCGGACGAATCGGGGCAGCACCCGATCGAGATCGGCGTCGACGACGGCGGCCAGTTCCGCGCGCTCGACGCGCTCTTTCGAGAGGACGATGCGCAGACAGAACGCCTCCTCGCGGTCGAACGACAGGTCGGTCCCGGTCGCGCCGACGTCGCTCGGGCGGACCACGTCGTCGAGGCCCCGTTCCCAGAGGGCGGTGGCGACGCCGACGTTTCCCCGAGACGGCCGCGAGCCGCTCGAAAACGACGTCTTTCGGATCGGGACGAGCCCCCGTACGCGACGCCGCGAGAAACGTCGGCACGGGGATCGGCACCGAGAACGACCGGTCGCCCCATCCGAACTCGAATCGGCGGACGGCGACCGCCCCCGACTGCTCGGCTTTTTCGTCGACGAACGACGGCAGTTCGTCGTAGCGCGAGAGCAGGAGTTCGGCCAGCCGCTCGGCCGTCTCCGGGCCGACGTCGACGCGCGCGGGGAACGCCCGGTCGAGCGCCTTCACCGCCGAGAGATACGCCCACGCGTAGCGGTTCCATCCCGTCACGACAGGCGCGTCGGCACCGACGACGCGGCCGAGAAACGCCTCCAGCGAGTCGAATCCGCCGATAGCCCGTCTGTAGAGGTGGTGGCAGTCGTCGACGACGACCGGCGTCTCCCCGATCGCGTCGTCGATCGAGCCGGCGTCGTCGCCGGGAGCGAGTCGGATCCGGGTCGCGTCGAGGCGCTCTTCCGCGTGGTCGAGGAGTCGCTCCCGGCCCGCGAAGGGCGCGCCGACGACGGCGAGCGGGCCGGGTGCCCGCCCGGTCAGCACGGCCTCGAACGCCTCGCGGTCGTCGTCGGAGAGCGGAAGTTCGTCGGGAGACGCCGCGACGTCGGTCGACGTGGAGTCGGTCACCGTCCCAGGCTCCGGTTCATGTGGGCTGGATTCGGCGGCGGGGTCAATATAGCCCGGGGCAAGGACCTCCTGCAGTCGGTCGACGGCACGGTCGCGAGGCGAACGTCCACGGCCGGGAGCGAACGCGGAGGGAGACCGGGCGATTCGATGTAGCGACATGCGATACATCACCCGACGCGGTTTCCTTTTAGGGCTCGCCCACCCACGCTCAGTATGGTCCAGAACGTCGCGGGCGTGATGCGCGAGCTCGAGTCCGAGGACTTCTATCTCCTCTCGGGCGTCGAGCAGGGGATGCGCTTCAGCGAGTGGGTGAATCGGGGGGAACTCCCGGAGTACGCGGGGCTGACCGGCGAGGAGGTCGGCTACCGGCTGGATCGGTGTATGGAACGCGACCTGATTCGCCGCAAGACGATGCAGTACGAGGGCTACCAGCTCACCTTCGAGGGGTACGACGCGCTCGCGCTGCGGGCGTTCGCCGAACGCGAGACCGTCCAGGGCGTCGGCGCGCCGCTCGGCGTCGGCAAGGAGAGCGACGTCTTCGAGGTGCAGTCCTACCAGCCGTTCGCGCTGAAGTTCCACCGCGAGGGGTACACCAACTTCCGCGAGGTGAACCGCGAACGCGAGTACACCGCCGATCATCACCACGTCTCGTGGTTCTACACGGCGCGCAAGGCCGCCGAACGCGAACACGAGGTGCTGGAGGCGCTCTACCCCAACGTCTCCGTTCCCCGGCCCGTCGACCAGAACCGCCACGCCATCGTGATGGAGAAACTCGCCGGCGTCGAACTCTCGCGGGCGAAACTCACCGCCGAACAGGTCGTCCCGATACTCGACTTGGTGTTGCGCGAACTCGAACGCGCCTACGACGCGGGCTACGTCCACGTCGACATGAGCGAGTACAACGTCGCCGTCCACGAGGACGGCATCACCATCTTCGGCTGGCCACAGGCGGTCGCGACCGACCACGAGAACGCGCGCGAACTCCTCGAACGCGACGTGTCGAACGTCGTCCGGTATTTCCAGCGGAAATACCCGGGCGAAGCGCCCGATTCGGTCGACGACGCCGCCGTCGCCGCTGCCATCGCGACCGGGGAGTTCGACTCGGTTCGGGACCACTGATACACCGTATGTCGCGATAGCAAACCGGGAGAGCCGGTCCGTGCTCAGTTGAAGCGCCACACCGTCGCGACGACGCCGGCGGCGAACGCGACGAACGGCGCGACTCCCGGGGCGTGATTCGGTATCGGCGGCGACTGCGCTGCGGGAGCGCCCACTCGCGTCCGCCGGGTCGGACCAGCGGGCATCGCCGCCGGCGTCGGTTCGGCCGTCGCCGTCGCGCGCTGTCGGTCGGATCGTCCGCTCACGTCGAGCTGCAGCTCGGCGTCCGTCCGTCCGCTCGCGCTGTCGACGAACCGGAGTTCGACGGGGTACGTCCCCCGTTCGTCGGCGTTCCGGATCGAACGGATCGTGACCGTGACCCGATCGCCGGCGTGGAGCGTCGGGCGCACCGACCGATCGACCCCGGAGAGGAGACGGTGAGGACGCCGTCGTCGAGAGTGGTCGCGAGGCCGTTCGCCCCGTCGAGGGTGGTGGTGCCGTTCACGGAGACGACCTGTAGCGTGACGTCCGAGCGGTTCACCGGCGAGATCCGGCCGTCGGCGGCGCGGAACGAGTCGGAGTAGGACACGGCGAGCGACGTCAGCGGGTTTCTCGTCACGTTCGCACCGGGCGGCACTTTGACGGTGTATCGGTGGCTGGCAGTCGCGTTCGGCGCGCTCGGGGTCGCGTTCGCCGACGCCGAAACGACGTCGACGGTGAGGGCGTCCGACGCGACCGCGCCGTCGCCCGTCGACAGTCCGTTCAGCGACGTCAGCGACGCCTCGAACCGGCCGTTGTAGCCGGTGACGACGTCCGCGCGGTAGACGTACTGCGATCCGTTCCGCCGGCGGGTGAACTCCGACAGATCGAGCGTCCCCACCGCGCCGCCGCCCATCCGTACCGTCGCGGACTCCACCGGAGAGCCGAGGCGCACGACCAGGTCGACGTCCCGGCCGGAAGCGACGAGTTCGAACCGGCCGACGTCCGGCGGTGTGACCGTGATTTTGGCCCGCTGTCCGCCCCCGAGCTCGTCGCCGTCGATCGAACGCCCCTCCGTAACTCGGCGACGTACGTTCCCCACGTCCCCGTGTCGACGGCGGCGGTGTAGCGAAAGACGCCGCCGCGCTGTTCCAACTTGAAGTTGCTCCGGACGAGCGTCGTGTCGTGCTCCCCGGAGACGTCGACGGAGACGTTCTCGAGTGGTTCGGTCGTCGCGAGGACGAGCGTGACGTCGCCGTCGCTCGAACGGAGGCCGAACTCCTCGACGCTGGCGACGCCGTCCGTCGACGCGTCGGCCGACGATTCGTCCGTGGTGTTCCAGACGGGCGGCCCGTCGGGATCGTCCGACGGCTCCCGGATCACCATGGCGTCGCTCCCGGTGAACGCGTGCGGCCCGTCGCCGACCGAGACGCGCGATTTGATCGACCTCGTCGGGTTTCGCGCGTCGTCTACGTCGAGCGTCACCGCCTCGCCGTCGTCGAGCGACGCCCCGTCGAGGGCGACGGTCAGTGAGCCGTCGGCACCGCTGACCGAGTCGACCGCGACCTCCTCGCCCCCGACGGTCAGATTGACGTCGCGTCCCTCGACGTTGCTGTAGTCGGCCCCGGGCGTGTCGACGGCGATCCGCTCGGCGGTCGTCGCGCCGGTCATCTCGAACGAGAACGTGTGCGTCACGACGCCGGCGTCCGCGCTGGCGTTCGTGCTGGCCACGTCGAGCGCGGTGGTCCCGAGGAGGTCGAACCGGGCGTTCCACGACCCCCGTTCGTTCTCTTCTCTCGCCGTGTCGTACTGCCGGACGGCGTACTCGAGTCCGCCGGCGGGCGTCGCGCGGTCCGTGTCGAGGGTGAGCGTCACGTCGAACGTGACCCGGTCGTCGCCCCCGTCGCCCTCGCCGACCGAGAGCGTTACCGTCCCGTCGTCGGCGTGGTATTCGGGGCCGCGTTCGAGGACGTCGTCGCCCGCGTTCTCGAAGGCGACGTCCCGCACCGCGGCCCTGATCGACGGCGGCGGCGACGTCGACGACGTAGCGATTCGGCGTCTCCCCGTCCGTCGACCGCCCGACGACGGAGACCGTCTGTGTGACCGATCCTGCCCGGTCCCGACGTCCGCGACCGTAACACTGCCGGCTGTCGCCGTCGCGGGAGCCGCGAACGTCCCCACGAG